>NZ_CM129994.1:377500-4380000 GCF_053295075.1 Stenotrophomonas maltophilia group sp. P373
CACACGGCGGGTGCTAACGTCCGTCGTGAAAAGGGAAACAACCCAGACCCACAGCTAAGGTCCCAAATTTTGTGCTAAGTGGAAAACCATGTGGAAAGGCACAGACAGCCAGGAGGTTGGCTTAGAAGCAGCCACCCTTTAAAGAAAGCGTAATAGCTCACTGGTCGAGTCGGTCTGCGGGGAAGATTTAACGGGGCTAAGCACAGAACCGAAGCTTGGGGTGCATAACTTTGTTATGCGCGGTAGAGGAGCGTTCCGTAAGCCGTTGAAGGTGGATTGAGAAGTCTGCTGGAGGTATCGGAAGTGCGAATGCTGACATGAGTAACGATAATGCGGGTGAAAAACCCGCACGCCGAAAGCCCAAGGTTTCCTTGCGCAACGTTAATCGGCGCAGGGTGAGTCGGCCCCTAAGGCGAGGACGAAAGTCGTAGTCGATGGGAAGCAGGTTAATATTCCTGCACCTCGCGTAAGTGCGATGGAGGGACGGAGAAGGTTAGGTGTACCAGGCGTTGGTTGTCCTGGGGAAAGGCGGTAGGTTTGGATCTTTGGCAAATCCGGGATCCTTTAAGACCGAGCACCGAGACGAGCCTTTATGGCAAAGTCACTGATACCACGCTTCCAGGAAAAGCTCCTAAGCTTCAGCTTACGCAGACCGTACCGTAAACCGACACAGGTGGGTAGGATGAGAATTCTCAGGCGCTTGAGAGAACTCGGGTGAAGGAACTAGGCAACATGGCACCGTAACTTCGGGAGAAGGTGCACCCTTTTTGGTGGCTCATGCGAGCTATAGCTGAAGAGGGTCGCAGTAACCAGGCCGCTGCGACTGTTTATCAAAAACACAGCACTCTGCAAACACGAAAGTGGACGTATAGGGTGTGACGCCTGCCCGGTGCTGGAAGGTTAATTGATGGGGTCAGCCGCAAGGCGAAGCTCTTGATCGAAGCCCCAGTAAACGGCGGCCGTAACTATAACGGTCCTAAGGTAGCGAAATTCCTTGTCGGGTAAGTTCCGACCTGCACGAATGGCGTAACGACAGCGGCGCTGTCTCCACCCGAGACTCAGTGAAATTGAAATCGCTGTGAAGATGCAGCGTTCCCGTGGCAAGACGGAAAGACCCCGTGAACCTTTACTATAGCTTTACACTGAACGTTGAGTTCGTCTGTGTAGGATAGGTGGGAGGCTATGAAACCATGGCGCTAGCTGTGGTGGAGCCATCCTTGAAATACCACCCTGTCGTGCTTGACGTTCTAACCTGGGCCCATTATCTGGGTCGGGGACCGTGTATGGTGGGTAGTTTGACTGGGGCGGTCTCCTCCTAAAGAGTAACGGAGGAGCTCGAAGGTACGCTCAGCGCGGTCGGACATCGCGCACTGTGTGCAAAGGCATAAGCGTGCTTGACTGCAAGATCGACGGATCAAGCAGGTAGGAAACTAGGACTTAGTGATCCGGTGGTTCTGTATGGAAGGGCCATCGCTCAACGGATAAAAGGTACTCCGGGGATAACAGGCTGATACCGCCCAAGAGTTCATATCGACGGCGGTGTTTGGCACCTCGATGTCGGCTCATCACATCCTGGGGCTGTAGTCGGTCCCAAGGGTATGGCTGTTCGCCATTTAAAGTGGTACGCGAGCTGGGTTCAGAACGTCGTGAGACAGTTCGGTCCCTATCTGCCATGGGCGTTGGAGATTTGAGAGGGGCTGCTCCTAGTACGAGAGGACCGGAGTGGACGAACCTCTGGTGTTCCGGTTGTCACGCCAGTGGCATTGCCGGGTAGCTATGTTCGGAAGCGATAACCGCTGAAAGCATCTAAGCGGGAAGCGCGCCTCAAGATGAGATCTCCCGGGGCACAAGCCCCCTGAAGGAACCATGTAGACTACGTGGTTGATAGGTCAGGTGTGTAAGTACAGCAATGTATTGAGCTAACTGATACTAATGATCCGTGCGGCTTGACCATATAACCTCAAGTTGCCTTGGCTTTACGACAGCGTCGTAAGAGCATCCAAGTGCACGCTACGTCACAAGAACTATGCGAGGCTGGCGCCTTGTCCCCCGGGACGAGTGCGACTCTCCAAAAGCCTCCCTGGTGAAATTAGCGCTGTGGAACCACCCGATCCCATCCCGAACTCGGAAGTGAAACGCAGCTGCGCCGATGGTAGTGTGGCTCAAGCCATGCGAGAGTAGGTCATCGCCAGGGTTTATACCCAAAACCCCCGCTGCTGACGCAGCGGGGTTTTTCTTATTAAGTGAAGGCATTGCTTTTCTGGATACCTTCCGCCCAAGGGCAAGATCGCGAAGCTGGCGCTGCAAGCGCTGCTGCAACCGTCTCCCTGGTGAAATTAGCGCTGTGGAACCACCCGATCCCATCCCGAACTCGGAAGTGAAACGCAGCTGCGCCGATGGTAGTGTGGCTCAAGCCATGCGAGAGTAGGTCATCGCCAGGGTTTACACCCCAAACCCCGCTGCTCGCGCAGCGGGGTTTTTCTTTGGGCGCAGTAATACAGGTAGTGCCAGCCGCTGGCCTGCAACCCGATGGCGTTACATCGCCCGGTAGATCCACGCCATGCGTGGATGCCGTCCACGAGGAAGCATTGCGCCAACCAAGGTTGGCCGCTACCAATCGATTGCCGGCCAGCGGCCGGCACTACCGGCAGATCCACACCAGTCATGGATCTGCCGCCGACGGTACGCAAAAGAAAAGCGGCGCCCCGTGGGGCGCCGCTCTGCTCTCAAGTGCTCAGTCGAGCATGGCCCGACTTTACTTGGCCGAAGCCTTGTCCTTCATCATCGCGTCGCGGGCCGCCTTGAACGGGTTGCCTGCATACCAGTTCGGCCAACGATCACCACCGGCCAGTTCCTTGCCCACGCCGTACATCAGCTGCAGGTCTTCAACGGTGCCGTCCAGTTTCCAGGTGGCCGCGTCGAACTCGTCCTTCGGGCCATGGTAGCGGTTGGCGCCGTAGTCCGCCGCGGCCTTGCGGCCCGCTTCCACGCCACCCTCGCGCAGGTCCTCGCCGCCATCGGCGTACAGGGCCGGCACACCGGCCTTGGCGAAGTTGAAGTGATCCGAGCGGAAGTAGAAGCCGCTTTGCACCGAGGTCTCACCGTGCAGCGTACGGTCCTGGGCGGCGGCCAACGGCTTGAGGATGTCCTCCAGCTCCGAGCTGCCGAAGCCGGTGACGGTCACGTCCTTGGCACGGCCGGCCACCGACATCGCATCGATGTTGATCACACCGGCGATCTTGTCCAGCGGGAAGGTCGGATGGGCGACGTAGTACTTCGAACCCAGCAGGCCGGATTCTTCCAGGGTCACCGCCAGGAACACCACCGAACGCTCCGGCTTCGGGTCCTGGTGCGCCATGGCTTCGGCCACTTCGAGAATGCCGGCCACGCCGGTCGCGTTGTCGACCGCGCCGTTGTAGATGTTGTCGCCGGTTTCACCCTCATGCTTGCCCAGGTGGTCCCAGTGCGCCATGTACAGCACGGCTTCGTCGGCACGCTTGCTGCCCGGCAGCACGCCGACCACATTGCGGGACTGCTTCTGTGCGATCTGGCTTTTCAGGTCGACCGCTGCGGTGGCCTTCAGCGGTACCGGCTTGAAGCCGCGCTTGCTGGCATCCTTGTAGGCCTGCGCCAGGTCCAGTCCGGCACCGGCAAACAGGGCCTTGGCCGCCTCGGCGCTCAGCCAGCCCTGCACTGGAATGCGGGCTTCCGGGTCATCCTTGGCCGGTAGGTCGTATTGCGGGCCCGCCCAGGAGTTCTTCACCACGTCCCAGCCGTAGGATGCGCCGGCCGTGTCGTGCACGATCAGTGCAGCAGCGGCGCCCTTGCGCGCGGCCTCCTCGAACTTGTAGGTCCAGCGCCCGTAGTAGGTCATGCGCTTGCCGTCGAACAGCTTCTCGTCGTCGACATGGAAGCCCGGGTCGTTGACGAACATGACGACCGTCTTGCCCTTCCAGTCCTGGCCGGCGTAATCGTTCCACTTCTGCTCCGGTGCATCGACGCCGTAGCCGACGAACACCAGGTCGCTGGCATCGACCTTCACCTCGGCCTGGCCGGTACGGGTACCCACCACCATGTCGGTGCCGAACTTCAGCTCGGTGGTCTTGCCGCCCTGGGTGATCTTCAGCACGGTCGATTCGTCGGCCGTGGTCTCGGTCATCGGCACATCCTGGAACCAGCTGTCGCCGTTGCCGGGCTGCAGGCCGATGCGCTGCATCTGGTCGCGGATGTAGTTGACCGTCAGCTCTTCACCCTTGCTGCCCGGGGCGCGGCCTTCGAACTCATCCGAGGCCAGCGTCTTGACCATCTCGGCGAAGTCGCCGGCATTGATCTCCGGGGAGAACGAATGGGCGGCCGGCTTCGCCGCAGCGGTGTCGGTGGCCGGCGCGGCGGCGGGCGTGTTTTCGCCTTTGCAGGCACTGAGCGCGGCCGCGGCGGCCAGGCACAGGAGGAGTTTGCGGGGCATCGTCGATTCCTGGAGAACAAAGGGCGGCCGCGCCTGATGCGCGACCGGTAACAGTGAGTATCACCGAACCGGCAGGTCCGGCGGGTTCAGTCCGCCGGGGCGGTTTCGGTGTCGAACGGAATTGGCTCGGCGCCGGTCACCGGGCCGATGCGAGCGGAGCGATGCACGTACAGCACCACTTCGCGCTCGAACTGCAGGGGGCCGTTGACCACCGCATTCGGGCCGATGATCACGCGCGGCTTGCGGCTGGCGGTCAGCGAGACACTGAAGTTCGGCTTGCGCACATGCACACCGCCGTTGACCTGCGAACCGATACCGACGGTGATGTCACCATTGACGGTCTCCACGTCCTTGCCGACGCGGCTCTCGACCAGGCCGATGCCGCCGTTGACGGTCTCGACGCCGCCTTCGATCTGGCTGCCGCGATCAGTGAAGATGCTGCCGTTGACGGTGCTGACGCCGCCACTGGCGATCACTTCACGACCCAGGCGCACACCGCCGTTGACCGTTTCGATCTTGCCGGTGCGCGCGCGGTCGGCGACCTTCACCCCGCCGTTGACGGTGTCGATGCTGCCGGTCTCGACGCCTTCGCCGACGCGGATACCGCCGTTGACGGTGTCGAGCTTGCCGTAGCGTTGACCGGGTTCGGCGCTGATGCTGCCGTTGACCTTGCTGATGTTCTCCTGCGCACAGACCGGCCCGGTGGCCAGCAGTACGCCCAACAGCAGCGGAATGGAAAGAGTTTTCATGGCGACCTCGATGGATGTGCGGCTGGCAGGCCGCGTGCGGAGATGTCACCATTCCCCGGTAGCCCCCGCAACTGCCTGAAGTCACTGGAAAGCCCTTGCGCGACAACGCCTTCCCATCACGCCGACATCACATCGCCGCTGTCCGCGGCGGTCGCTGCCTGCTGCTGGGGCTGGCGTTGGCGCTGGCCCTGCCGCTGCCCAGCGGTGCGCAGACCACCCGCGAGACCGAGCGCAAGCTGCAGAAACTGCGAACCGAACTGAAGGGCGTGGCGCAGGAGCGACGGCAGATCGAGGGCCAGCGCGGGCAGGCATCGCAACAACTGCGCGAGGCCGACGAGAAGGTAGCCCGCACAGGCCGTGCCCTTGCGCAGACGGAAGCCGCGCTGCGCGAGCAGGGCCGCGCCCTTGCCGAAGCCGAGCAGCGCCGCAGCACGCTGCAGGGCAACCTGGCCCAGCAGCACCGCGAACTGGCCGGGCTGTTGCGTGCGGCGTATCAGCTGGGCAACCACGCACCGCTGAAGCTGCTGCTGTCGCAAGACACGGTGGCCGATGCCAACCGCGCCCTGGCCTACCATCGCTACCTGCAGCGCGAGCGTGCGCAGCGGATCACCACGCTGACCGCCGACCTGAAGGAACTGGAAGCACTGCAGGCGCAGATCGCCGAGCGCAAGCAGAAGCTGCAGGGGACGCAGCAGGACCAGAAACAGCAGGCAGCCGCCCTGGAAGCGGACCGCCGCGATCGCGCAAAGACCGTAGCCTCGCTGGAAGAGCGCTTCAAGGACCAGCGTGAGAAGGAACAGGCACTGGGCCAGGACGCCAAGGCACTGGAAACGCTGCTGGCCAACCTGCGTGCCGCTGCCGCGCGGGCCGAAGCCGAGCGGCGCGCCGCTGCACGCCGGGCCGCCGCCGAGAAAGCCGCTGCCGAGCGCGCCGCACGCCAGGCCGCCGCGCAGGGCCGTCCACCGCCGCCCACCAAGGTTCCACCTGCGGTGGCGTCGGCACCGGCGCCGAAGGTCGGCGGCCTGGGGTGGCCGTTGTCCGGCAACCTGCTGGCCCGCTATGGCGGCAAGCTGCCCGATGGGCGCACCAGCAGCGGTGTGCTGATCGGCGCGCCAGCCGGCAGCACGGTCACGGCCGTGGCCGATGGCACCGTGGTGTTCTCCGACTGGATGACCGGCTACGGCATGATCCTGATCGTCGACCACGGCAACGGCTACATGAGCCTTTACGCGCATAACGACACCCTGCTGAAGGATGCTGGCGCGCGGGTCAGCCGCGGCGATGCGGTGGCCAAGGTCGGCAATTCCGGCGGCCAGGGCGTCACCGCGCTGTACTTCGAGCTGCGCCGTGGCGGGCAGCCGGTCAACCCGGACAGCTGGCTGCAGCGGCGCTGAATCCTGGCCCGCCGGATGCGGGCCGGATTCAACGGGAATTTAGCTGTGCTTCGCGCATAATCGGTGCATGTGCCTTGGGCACCATGCCACCGTCGACAGGAGTGATCCATGCGCGCAGCCCGTACCGCCACCCTCTTGCTGGCCCTGTTGCCAGCGCTGACCTGGGCGCAGCAGACCGCGCCCGCCCCCAGCCCGGAAACCAGCGGGCAGGCAGCGAACAGCGAGGAGGCGGTGACTTCGAAGGTGCCGCTGGAGGAAATCCGCCGTTTCGTGGCCGTGTACAACGCGGTGCGCGCCGCCTATGTCGACCCGGTCGATGACAAGAAGCTGATGCAGTCAGCCGTGCGTGGCCTGCTGATCGACCTTGATCCGCACAGCACCTACTTCAACAAGGAAGACGCGCAGGCCTTCGACGAGCAGGCCAACGGTGCCTACGAGGGCATCGGCGTGGAGCTGCAGCAGCAGCCGGACAATGCCAGCATGAAGGTGATCGCGCCGATCGACGACACGCCGGCAGCCAAGGCCGGCATCCTTGCCGGCGATTTGATCATCGCCATCGACGGCAAGCCGATCAGCGCGATCGATGCCAGCGAACCGCTGCGTGGCCCGGCCGGCAGCAAGGTGGTGCTGACCATCGTGCGTGATGGCAAGCCGAAGCCGTTCGATGTCAGCCTGACCCGCCAGACCATCCGTGTGACCAGCGTGCGCAGCCGCCTGCTCGAGCCGGGCTATGGCTATATCCGCCTGAGCACCTTCCAGGCCGATACCGGCTCGGACTTCCAGAAGCATGTGCAGCAGCTGCAGAAGCAGTCCGGTGGCCAGCTCAAGGGCCTGGTGCTGGATCTGCGCAGCAACCCGGGTGGCCTGCTGACGGCCGCCGTGCAGGTCGCCGACGATCTGCTCGACAAGGGCAACATCGTCAGCACCCGTGGCCGCATCAGCATCAGCGATGCCCGATTCGACGCGACCCCGGGCGACCTGCTGAAGGGCGCACCGGTGGTGGTGCTGGCCGATGCCGGTTCGGCCAGCGCCTCGGAAGTGCTGGCTGGCGCGCTGCGCGACAACAAGCGCGCCCGCGTGGTGGGCAGCCGCACCTTCGGCAAGGGCTCGGTGCAGACCGTGCTGCCGCTGGACAACGGCGATTCGGTGAAGCTGACCACCGCGCGCTATTACACGCCCAGCGGCAAGTCGATCCAGGCCACCGGCATCGTGCCGGATGTTGAGTTGAAGCCCGCCGCTACGTCGGCGGAGGATGCCCTGCCGGCCAGCCTGAGCGATTACAGCGAAGCCACCCTGCCAGGCCATCTGCGCGGCGACGACGAAGGCACCGAGGGCTACCACGCCGGTGCGGTGCTGCCGGGCGACGGCCCGATCAACGACGCGCTGGCCGAGCTGAAGAACCCCGGTTCGGTGGCTGCACGGTTGAAGGCCGAGGCCGAGAAGGCGGATGCCGCCAAGACCGCGAAGGCCGCTGCGGCGAAGCCGGAAGCGAAGGTCGAACCTAAGCCGGAAGCAAAGCCGGAAGCAAAGCCCGCACCGGCCCCGGCCAAGCCCTGACGGTAGCGCCGGGCCGTGCCCGGCGGACGCCCCGTTCATCCGGAAGGCGGCGCAGCCGAGGTGTCGCCCGATAGAATCGGTCCATGGATGATTCGAACCTCGCGACCACGATCAGCCAACTGCTTGGTCGCGATCCGCTGCCGATTGACCGTGCCACTGGCTTGCTGGAATCCTTGGCGAGTCGCCATGGAATTGATCCGTGCCTCGTCTATTGGTGGACCGGCAAAGCGTCGGCTGATCAGACGATCCTATACGACGGCAGCGATGAAGGCCTTTCCTGCTTGGCGAAACTGCTGGCGGAAGTGAACGGCGAAATCTGCTTGGTAGCGTCAGATGAGCGCGCATTGCCGTGGCCGATCTGGACTCTGCAGGCAAGTGAACTGATTCCTTTGCTCGGCGAGTTGCCGTTCTTTGAGTACTTCGTGGTGCTGGATGACGGCGCTACGCTGCTGTTCGATACCCACCACAACACGTTGGTGGTCAGTCGCGAGTGACGCATTCAGCATCATCGCGGACGGAGCAGATCCATATCGATGAAGGAGTCGAGCACGCTCGACGCTACGAACCGGCCGGTGAGCGTGGAGCCGGCCAGCGGCCGGCACTACCCGGCGTCAGAAGCCGTGGCGCTTGCGCAGTCGGCGGGCGATGGCCGCCCGCACGTAGACCCCGTACACGACGCCGAACACGAAGCCACCGATGTGCGCCCACCAGGCCACCATGCCGAAGCTTGGGCCGATGTAGGCGAACACCACTTGCAGCGCCGCCCAGACGCCGATCAGCAGGTAGGCCGGGGCACGCACGAACTCCAGGAACAGGCCGAGCGGGATCACCACGCCCAGCCGCGCGCCCGGGAACAGGGCCAGATACGCACCGATCAGGGCCGACACCGCGCCACTGGCGCCGATGATGATCTGGTCCGGGCTGCCCATGGTGTAGATCGCCACCAGGTTCGACACTGCGCCGCCGACCAGGAACAGCAGCAGCAGCCGCCACGGCCCCAGCACCCGCTCGGCGGGCAGGCCGAAGATCAACAGGAACACCAGGTTGCCCAGCAGGTGCGACCAGTCCGCGTGCAGGAACAGGGCGGTGAACAGGCGCAGCACGCTGCCGTCCTGCAGCGTCGCCCACCAGTCCAGCGGGCGGGTCAGGCCGGTGGACAGGGCGCCCCAGTCCAGCCAGAGGCTGCCGCGGGCATCGTCCGGACGCGAGATCGACCACAGGAACGCCAGCCACAATGACGCGAACAGCACGGGCGTGGCCCAGCGCAGGGCCGCCTTCTTGCGGGACGGGAGCGAGACGAACATGCCAATAGCCTAGCGTGCGGCCACTTTCAGTGGGGACGGTCCTGTTCAGCTTTTGAGACGAAAAAACCGCCTGCGCTGTTATTGTTTCATTAACAGCTCTGGGTAATACTCGCATACGGCGTCGTATGTCGGGAGGGGAATCCGGCGCGCTCCGATGGGTCCCAGGACCCGGCGGGCGCAGGCGCACTCAGAGCACCATCACCGCTTACCGGAGAGAGAACTACGATGCAAACCGCTTCCACCATTGCCCGACTGACCCTGCTGGCCGTCGGCGTTGCCGGTGCGCTGGCCGCCGCCGATGCCAATGCTGCCGCCTTCCAGCTTAAGGAAAACAGCGCCAAGGGCCTGGGCCGCGCGTTCGCCGGCTCCACCTCGACCGAAGGTGACGCCTCGGTCATCGCCACCAACCCGGCCTCCATGCGCCTGCTCGACGGCACCCTGGTTCAGGGCGACATCAGCGCCATCAGCTTCGGCGCCAAGTTCCGCGGCCAGGGCCAGTACGGCAACGGCGCGCCGATTTCCGGTGGCAACGGCGGCGACGCCGGCATGATCGCCCCGGTTCCGGCCGCGTACTTCCACGTGCCGTTCGGCGAGAACGACAACATGCACTTCGGTGCTTCGCTGACCGTGCCGTTCGGCTTCAAGACCGAATACGACCGCGACTGGGTCGGCCGCTACAACGGCGTCAAGACCGAGCTGCAGGCCATCGACCTGGGCGTGGCGTTCTCCTACGACGTCAACCCGTACCTGTCGTTCGGTGCTTCGGTGTTCGCCGAGCGCCTGAACGTCGACCTGACCAGCGCTGTCGATACCGGCACCGCGATCAACGCCACGGCCCAGCGCACCGCTGCGGCGCGTGTGCTGGCTGCAGGCGGCACCGCAGCCCAGGCTGCGGCGGCGTCGCAGGCCGCTGCACGCCAGGCCGCCCAGCTCGGCTTCTCGCCGGGCACCGCCGATGGCTACCTGCGCATCAAGGGCGACGAAGTGTCGGTCGGCTACACCCTGGGCATGACGGTCACCCCGGTGGAAGGCACCAACATCGCCTTCAGCTACCGCTCGAAGGTCGAGCACAAGATCACCGACGGCAAGGCCGACTTCACCATCCCGCAGAACGCTGCCGCCTTCCTGGCCACTGCCGCCCCGGGTACCTTCATCGACAGCAACGGCCGCGCCACCATCACCCTGCCGGCCAGCGCCACCGTGGGCTTCACCCACCGCGTGAACGACCAGTGGCAGATCATGGCCGAGGTGACGCGCACGGCGTGGAGCAAGTTCGACCAGGTCACCGTCGACTATGACTCCAACCAGCCGGACAGCGTGCTGCCGTTCCACTACCGCGACACCACCTTCGCGTCGATCGGTACCGATTTCCGCGTGAACGACAAGCTGACCCTGCGTGGCGGCCTGGCCTACGACCAGACCCCGACCACCGACGCCCACCGTGACGTGCGCGTGCCGGACACCACCCGCAAGTGGCTGTCGCTGGGCCTGACCTACGCCGCTTCGGACAAGATGGAATACAGCGTGGGTTACACCCACCTGTTCACCAAGGATCCGAACATCACCTCGACCTCGGCCACTGCCAACACCGTGACCGGCAAGTACAAGGTGAGCGGCGACGTGCTGGCGGCGTCGATGCAGTACAAGTTCTGATTCGGGCGATTGCCTGAAGCAGGACACGGAGGGCCCCGCGCAGGCGGGGCCTTTTTTTTATGCATGGATGACGCTTCCGGCTCGTGACTTTATTGGGAGTGCCTGCCACCTTGCCGGGATTTACGCAGTGCAGGCGAATACAAAATGGTTGATCGTCGCTACCAGAAGCGGATGATCCGATACTGGGCTCGGGAAGAGGCCAAGGCGAACGCGACTCTGGATCGCGTGTTGGAGTCGGAATGGTTCGACTACTGGCACACGCATCTTGACTGGATGGGGCGCGGCAATCGCCATATCAGTGATCGCATCGCCGTTGCCGCAGGGCTCCTACGGCTGCTTGAACGGGTTGCGTCGAGCGGGCGGGAGCATGTGCAGTGTTGGGTGACGCTGGCGCCGGATACCGGTCAGAGTGCGTTGTTCCTGCATTCGCCGAATCCTCAGGGAACGCCATGGCCGCATCCGTTCGATGGCGTGATCTGGGACATCGTTCCGCCTGACTGGCTTGCGCCGTTGCTCTCTTCAACCGGCCTGCAGCCAGGACGCTGGGGAAGCGGAGAAAGCCAGCGATTGCTGGTGCGCGTGCGGCCTTGATTTCCATCCACGCATGGCGAGGATCTACCGGGTTGTCTACGCAGCGCGTGGATCCACGACAATAGCGCCATGAACCTGTCCGACCCGAACTTCCAGCTGGAGCTGGCCGCCAACATCGCCGTCGCCGGCTCGATCCTGCTGGCCGGCCGCAACAACGTGCACACCTGGTGGCTGGGCATCGTCGGCTGTGCATTGTTTGCTGCCGTGTTCGAACGCTCGCACCTGTACGCGGACATGGTGCTGCAGTTCTTCTTCATCGCGATCAGCGTGCTGGGCTGGTGGCAGTGGCTGCGCGGCGATCATGGTGCGCCGTTGCCGATTACTTCATTGCGGCCGCGTGCCTGGGCCTGGCTGGCGCCGCTGGCGGTAGTGGCCACCTTCGGCTACGGCTGGATGCTGACCCGACTGACCAATGCCTATGCGCCGTACATCGATTCGGCGGTACTGGTGCTGAGCGTGATCGCGCAGATCCTGATGATGCGGCGCAAGCTGGAGTCGTGGTGGGTCTGGCTGCTGGTAAACACCGTTGCAGTGCCGCTGTACTACAGCCGTGGCCTGCACCTGACCTCGATCCTGTACATCGGTTTCTGGGTCAATGCACTTGTTGCTCTCGGGCACTGGCGCAATCTGATGCGGGCCGAGGCCACGACGGCACCTGAATTCCTGTAGAGCCGAGCCCACGCTCGGCTGCGCCGGAAAAGCCGAGCATGGGCCCGGCGCTACAGGAAGCAAAACACAAGAAACCCCGCATTCGCGGGGTTTCTTGTTTACCGCACCAAGCAGGCGATCAGTCGCCCAGGGTCAGCAGCGAGGCGTTGCCGCCGGCGGCGGTGGTGTTCACCGTCACCGTCTTTTCGGTGGCAAAGCGCAGCAGGTAGTGCGGGCCGCCGGCCTTCGGGCCGGTGCCGGACAGGCCCTGGCCGCCGAACGGCTGCACGCCGACCACTGCACCGATCTGGTTGCGGTTGACGTACACGTTGCCGACGTGGACGCCGTTGCTGATGCGGTCAACGGTTTCGTCGATGCGCGAATGCACGCCCAGGGTCAGGCCGTAGCCGGTAGCGTTGATCTGGTCGATCACCGCGTCGAGCTGGTCGCCCTTCCAGCGGATCACGTGCAGGACCGGCCCGAACACTTCCTTCTGCAGCTGGCCCAGATCCTTCAGTTCGTATGCGCGCGGCGCGAAGAAGGTGCCGTGCGCCGTTTCGGCGGACAGCTCGGCGGCGGCGATCAGGCGCGCTTCGCGGTCCATGCGCTCAGCGTGGTCCTGCAGGATCTTCAGCGCATCGGCGTCGATCACCGGGCCGACGTCGGTGGACAGCAGGCCGGGGTTGCCGACCTTCAGTTCCTTCATCGCGCCGGCCAGCATGGTCATCACCTTGTCGGCGATGTCGTCCTGCACGAACAGCACGCGCGCGGCCGAGCAGCGCTGGCCGGCGGAGGTGAAGGCCGAACCGATCGCGTCCTTGACCAGCTGTTCCGGCAGTGCCGAGGAGTCGGCGATGAAGGCGTTCTGGCCACCGGTCTCGGCGATCAGCACGCCGATGGCGGCGTCACGCGCGGCCATCGCACGGTTGATCGCACGGGCGGTCTCGGTGGAGCCGGTGAAGGCCACGCCGGCCACGCGCGGGTCGGCGGTCAGCGCTGCACCCACGGTGGCGCCGTCGCCCGGCAGGAACTGCACCACCTCGGCCGGCACGCCGGCATCGTGCAGCAGCTTCACCGCGTAGTAGCCGATCAGGTTGGTCTGCTCGGCCGGCTTGGCGATGACGCTGTTGCCGGCGGCCAGTGCGGCGGCGACCTGGCCCAGGAAGATCGCCAGCGGGAAGTTCCACGGGCTGATGCAGACGAACACGCCGCGGCCGTGCAGCTGCAGCTCGTTGGATTCACCGGTCGGGCTGGGCAGCTTCTCGGCGTGGCTGAACTGCTCGCGCGCCTGCTTGGCGTAGTAGCGCAGGAAATCCACGGCTTCGCGCACTTCGGCGATGCTGTCGGGCAGGCTCTTGCCGGCTTCCTTCACGCACAGCGCCATGAACTCCGGCATGCGCGCTTCCAGCTGGTCAGCGGCGTGTTCGAGGATGGCGGCGCGGCTGGCGGCCGGGGTGCGGTTCCAGGCCGGTTGTGCGGCCACGGCGTTGGCCAGGGCCTTCTGCACGGTGGCGGCATCGGCGGCCAGCCACTGGCCGACCACTTCGCGGGTGTCGGCCGGGTTGGTCACCGGCAGCGCGGCGCCGGCCGGGTTGGCACCCGGTACCAGCGGCGAGGCCTGCCACGGCTTCACGGCGGCGTTGAGCTGCTCGGCCAGGGCGCGCAGTTCGTTGTCGTTGGCGAGGTTGGCGCCCATGGAGTTCTTCCTGTCGTGGTTCTGGCTGCGCAGCAGGTCAACCGGCAGCGGGATCTTGGGATGCGGAATCGATTCGAACGAGGCGACCATCTCGACCGGATCGCGGATCAGGTCGGCGATCGGCACGCGCTCGTCGGTGATGCGGTTGACGAAGCTGGAGTTGGCACCGTTTTCCAGCAGGCGGCGCACCAGGTACGGCAGCAGGTCTTCGTGCGAACCGACCGGGGCGTACACGCGGCAGGGCAGGTTCAAGCGGTCGGCCGGCACCACTTCGGCGTACAGGTCGTCGCCCATGCCGTGCAGCTTCTGGTGCTCGTACACGCCGCCGTTGGCGATGCTGCGCACGGCCGCGATGGTGTGCGCGTTGTGCGTGGCGAACATCGGGTAGATCGCGTCCGCATGGGTGAACAGCCGCTTGGCGCAGGCCAGGTAGGACACATCGGTGTTCTGCTTGCGGGTGAACACCGGGTAGCCCGGGTAGCCTTCGATCTGCGCGCGCTTGATCTCGGCATCCCAGTAGGCGCCCTTGACCAGGCGCACCTGCAGGCGGCGACCGGCACGGCGTGCCATGTCGGCCAGGTGGTCGATCGTGTACGGCGTGCGCTTCTGGTAGGCCTGCACGACCACGCCGAAGCCATCCCAGCCAGCCAGCGAGGCGTCGGAGAACACCTGCTCGATGATGTCCAGCGACAGTTCCAGGCGGTCGGACTCTTCGGCGTCGACGGTGCAGCCGATGCCGTAGCTCTTGGCCAGCTGTGCCAGTTCCAGCACGCCCGGCACCAGGTCCTTCAGCACGCGCTCGCGCTTGGCGTGCTCGTAGCGCGGGTACAGCGCCGACAGCTTGATCGAGATGCCCGGCGCGTTGTTGACGTCGCCGTCCGGACGGCCACCGCGGGCCTTGTGATCGCCGCCGATGGCGTGGATCGCACGACGGTAGTCTTCCAGGTAGCGCAGCGCGTCCTTCATGGTCAGCGCGCCTTCGCCGAGCATGTCGAACGAGTAGCGGTAGCTGGCGTTGTCGCTCTTGTGCGAGCGCGCCAGCGCTTCGCTGATGGTGCGGCCCATGACGAACTGGTGGCCCATGATCTTCATCGCCTGGCGCACGGCCAGGCGCACCACCGGCTCACCGACGCGGCCGACCAGGCGCTTGAATGCGCTGGGCGCATCGGCGCGCGTGGCGTCGTTCATCTGCACCAGCTTGCCGGTCAGCATCAGGCCCCAGGTGGAGGCATTGACCAGCACCGAGTCGCTGCCGCCCAGGTGCTTTTCCCAGTCGGCATCGGCCAGCTTGTCGCGGATCAGCTTGTCGGCGGTGTCCTGGTCCGGAATACGCAGCAGCGCTTCGGCCACGCACATCAGCAGCACGCCTTCCTCGCTGCCCAGGTCGTACTGGCGCATGAAGGCTTCGATCGCGCCCTGGTCCTTGGCACGCACGCGCACGCGGCCGACCAGGTCGGCGGCCAGCGCCTGCACCCTGGCCTGTTCCTCGGCGGGCAGGCGCGCCTGCGCCAGCAGCTCGCGGACGTGGCTGGCCTCGTCCTTCAACCAGGCATCGGTGATGGCCTGGCGGAACGGGTTGGGGGCCGCCGGCAGTTCCGGCGACAGCAGCGCGCCCGGACGCGGGGCGTCGTGGGCGGCAGGGGAGGAGGAAGGTGCGTTCATGCCGGTCCGGCCAGTGGAAAACTTGGCGATTTTAATCATTTTTGCGGCCTTCGGAAGTGCCACGCAGACACCTTCATGAAGGGCTGATAGCCACTAACGGTGGTGGATTCGGCGTGTTCAGCAAACCCGGCGATATTTGTGCTGAATTCGTCATCCGTGCCGCCGACCGCATGCTGTGTTGCAGCATCGGAAAAAGTGTGAATGCACCCTTGCTACCGGCGAGAGGGCGGGGCTACCATCGAGACGTTTCCCGCGGCAGGAACGCGGTTGCGACATGATCGAGGTGCTTCCAGCTCCGGATGGGTCAGGTACGCAGCTGCGGCTGCGTCCCCCACGGGCGCTCGATGCCCGGCAGTTCGTCCTGTTGTTCACCGTGTTGTCGGGTGCGATGTGGCTGGTGTCCGCCCTCGGGTGGTGGGCCGGCAATGCATTCGCCCCCCTGTTCGCGCTGCTGTACAGCCTGGTGCTGGCGGCGGCGCTGCGTGCCTTGTGGCGCAGCGGTGAACGGCAGGAGGAGATCCGGGTAGTGCCGGCGTACGTGGAGGTCATTCCCGTACCCGGTGGATCGCCGGTGTTCCGGGCCCACCCGCATTGGGTGCGCCTGCTCACCGACGATGAGAGGGTCCGGCTGGCATCCAGCGGCCGGCAGGTGGAGGTGGGGAGTTTCCTCGCGCCGGCCGAACGTCAGACGCTCGCAGAGACACTTGAAAGCTTGCTCGCCGCCAGCGATGGCGGCAACCGACGACGCTAAGGGTCTAGGCAATGAAGCAAAGCAGCAGGTGGGGCACGAAGTGCGTGAACGCGGTTGCCGCAGTGCTGGCGACCGGGGGACTGATGCCGGCGTTGGCCTGGGCCCAGGCGGCCGATCCCAAGCCGTGGCAGCTGAACATGGGCAAGGGGGTGACCCAGACCTCGCGCCTGGCCTGGGAATCGAACAACCTTTCGTTGATCATCTGCACGGTGATCGGCGTCATCGTGTTCGGCGCGATGGCCTACGCCATCTTCAAGTTCCGCAAATCCAAGGGCGCGGTCGCCGCCACCTTCAGCCATAACACCAAGGCCGAGATCATCTGGACGGTGATCCCGGTGATCATCCTGATCGTGATGGCGTGGCCGGCCACGGCCAACCTGATCAAGATGTACGACACCCGCGATGCCGAGATGACGGTCAAGGTCACCGGCTACCAGTGGATGTGGAAGTACGAATACCTCGGGGAGAACGTCACCTTCACCAGTCGCCTGGACCGGGAATCCGACCGCGTGCGGCAAAGTGGCATCGTGCCGACCCGCGAAAGTCATCCGCACTACCTGCTGGACGTCGACAACCGGCTGGTGTTGCCGGTCGATACCAAGGTCCGCTTCGTCATCACTTCCGATGATGTGATCCACGCCTGGTGGGTGCCGGCGCTGGGCTGGAAGCAGGACGCGATCCCCGGTTTCATCAATGAAGCCTGGACCAGCATCGAGCAGCCCGGGGTGTATCGCGGCCAGTGCGCCGAGCTGTGCGGCAAGGACCACGGCTTCATGCCGATCGTGGTCGAGGCGGTGTCCAAGGAGGACTTCAAGCAGTGGCTGGCGCAGCGCAAGCCTGCACCGCCGGCCGAGCCCGCCCCCCCTGCGGCACCTGCAGAACCAGCTGCCCCTGCGGGCGAAGCACCGGCGGCACCTGCTGCTGCCGAAGCCGGCAATGCACCTGCGGTTGCGGCCAGCGGCGCGTGATGTAAAGCCCGCGGCCGCTCGCGGCCGTGGTGACAACCGATTCTGAGAGGTGTTTTGCAATGGCGCACTCGGCAGTTGGGCACGACGATCACCATCACCACCAGAGTTTCTTCGAGCGTTGGTTCTTCTCGACCAACCACAAGGACATCGGCACGCTGTACCTGGGTTTCAGCTTCATCATGTTCATCATCGGCGCGGCGATGAGCGTGGTAATCCGCGCCGAGCTGGCGCAGCCGGGCCTGCAGTTCGTCAAGCCCGAGTTCTTCAACCAGATGACGACCGTGCATGCGCTGGTGATGATCTTCGGCGGCGTGATGCCGGCGTTTGTCGGGCTTGCCAACTGGATGATCCCGCTGCAGATCGGTGCGCCGGACATGGCGCTGCCGCGCATGAACAACTGGTCGTTCTGGCTGCTGCCGGTGGCCTTCAGCCTGCTGCTGCTGACGCTGTTCCTGCCCGGTGGTGCACCGGCCGGTGGCTGGACGCTGTATCCGCCGCTGTCGCTGCAGGGCGGATACAACGTGGCCTTCAGCGTGTTCGCCATCCACGTGGCCGGCATCAGTTCGATCATGGGTGCGATCAACATCATCGCCACCGTGCTCAACATGCGCGCGCCGGGCATCGACCTGCTGAAGATGCCGATCTTCTGCTGGGCGTGGCTGATCACCGCCTTCCTGCTGATCGCGGTGATGCCGGTGCTGGCCGGTGCGGTGACCATGCTGCTGACCGACAAGTTCTTCGGCACCAGCTTCTTCAATGCCGCCGGTGGCGGTGACCCGGTGATGTACCAGCACATCTTCTGGTTCTTCGGCCATCCCGAGGTCTACATCATGATTCTGCCCGCCTTCGGCGTGGTCAGCGAGATCATCCCGACCTTCAGCCGCAAGCCGCTGTTCGGCTACCAGGCGATGGTGTACGCCACCGCCGCGATCGCGTTCCTGTCGTTCATCGTCTGGGCCCACCACATGTTCACCGTGGGCATGCCGCTGGGCGGCGAGATCTACTTCATGTTCGCCACCATGCTGATCTCGATCCCGACCGGGGTGAAGGTGTTCAACTGGGTCAGCACCATGTGGCGGGGCTCGCTGACGTTCGAGGCGCCGATGCTGTGGTCGGTGGCCTTCGTCATCCTGTTCACCATCGGTGGCTTCTCCGGCCTGATGCTGGCCATCGTGGCGGCCGACTTCCAGTACCACGACACCTACTTCGTGGTCGCCCACTTCCACTACGTGCTGGTGACCGGCGCGGTGTTCGCGCTGATTGCAGCGGTGTACTACTGGTGGCCGAAGTGGACGGGGCGGATGTACAGCGAGAAGTGGGCCAAGGTGCACTTCTGGTGGTCGATCGTGTTCGTCAACCTGCTGTTCTTCCCGCAGCACTTCCTCGGCCTGGCCGGCATGCCGCGCCGCATTCCGGACTACAGCGTAGCGTTTGCCGACTGGAACCTGATCAGCTCGATCGGTGCGTTCGGCATGTTCGTCACGCCGTTCATGATGGCCGCGATCCTGCTGTCCTCGCTGCGCAATGGTGAGAAGGCCGAGGCCCGTAGCTGGGAAGGCGCGCGCGGGCTGGAGTGGACGCTGCCGTCGCCGGCACCGGCGCATACCTTCACCACGCCGCCGACCATCCGCCCGGGCGATCTGGCGCATGACGACATCACGCATTGAGGTGGGGCATGCATAACGAGAGCCCACTGCAGACCTGTAGAGCCGAGCCATGCTCGGCTGACGGCGTGCTGGCCAACGGTAGAGTCGACTGTCAGTCGACTCGCGAAGTGCAGCCGGCTAGCAGTCGGCTCTACCAGAACCAAAGCCAGAGCGAAGCCCAACACCACGGCATCGAACAGCAACGCCAGCGTGCCCGGCGCACGGCGATGTGGGTCGGCGCCATCGCGGTGCTGGTCTACGTCGGCTTCATCCTCAGCGGGGTGATCGGCCGATGAGCGAGGCACCGGCCAGCACGCGGTCACCCAGTGCCGGGCTGCCGCGCCTGATCGGCGTGGCAGTGGCGGTGTTCCTGCTGACCTTCTCGCTGGTGCCGCTGTACCGCATTGCCTGCGAGAAGGTATTCGGCGTGCGCCTGGAACGCGGCCCGGGTGGTGAAGCCAGTACGGGTGCTGCAGCTGGCAAGCGCACCGTGCGGGTGGAGTTCGATGGCGGCGTCAATTCGCGCCTGCCGTGGTCGTTCCATCCCGAGCAGCTGACCATGGATGTGGTGCCCGGCGAACTCAACGAGGCGCTGTACTTCGCCCGCAACGACAGCCAGCAGGCGGTGGTCGGCAGTGCGGTGCCTTCGGTGGCGCCGGCGCGTGCCTCGGGCTTCTTCAGCAAGACCGAATGTTTCTGTTTCACCGCGCAGACGCTGCAGGCCGGCGAGAAGCGCGACATGCCGGTGCGTTTCATCGTCGATCCGGACCTGCCGCCGGAGATCAAGACGATCACCTTGTCCTACACCTTCTACCGCAACGACGCGCTGTCCGATCGGCTGGCCCCGGCCGCCACCTCGGACGGCGCGCACGCCGCACCCTGACCCGGATACCGACATGGCCCAGACACCGACCGACGCCAACGTGTACTTCGTCCCGGCCCAGAGCAAATGGCCCTTCGTGGGCTCCATCGCGATGATGGTGACCATGGTGGGCGTGGCCAGCTGGCTCAACGATGCCAGCTGGGGGCGCTGGACGTTCTACATCGGCATCGCGATGCTGGTGTTGACCCTGTTCTGGTGGTTCAGCGACGTGGTGCGCGAATCGCAGGCCGGCAGCTACAACCACCAGGTCGATGGCTCGTTCCGGATGGGGATGATCTGGTTCATCTTCTCCGAGGTGATGTTCTTCGGCGCCTTCTTCGGCGCGCTGTTCTACACCCGCAACCTGGGCCTGTCGTGGCTCAGTGGCGAAGGCCGCGGGGTGATGACCAACGAGCTGCTCTGGCAGGGCTACTCCGCCGGATGGCCGACCAATGGCCCGGCGGCGATCGGTGGTGCCTTCCAGACCATCCCGGCGTGGGGCCTGCCGCTGATCAATACGCTGATCCTGCTCACCTCAGGCGTGACCCTGACCATCGCCCATCACGCGTTGAAGGCCGGCAACCGCCGCCAGCTGCTGATCTGGCTGGGCCTGACCGTGGTGCTCGGCCTCGGTTTCCTGACCCTGCAGGCGGAAGAGTACATCCACGCCTACAAGGAGCTGAACCTGACGCTGGGCTCGGGCATCTACGGTTCGACGTTCTTCATGCTGACCGGCTTCCACGGTGCGCACGTGCTGCTGGGCACGATCATGTTGATCGTGATGTGGCTGCGTTCGGCCAAGGGACACTTCACCCGCGACAACCATTTCGGTTTTGAAGCGGCTGCGTGGTACTGGCACTTCGTCGACGTGGTGTGGCTGATGCTGTTCCTGTTCGTCTACGTGCTTTGACCACGCACGCATCGGTGGCCTCAGCCGCCGACGCCGTGCGGCTTGATCCAGCCCATGTAGATGCTCACGATCACCAGCAGGATCAACGCGACCGACACCGCGATGCGGCGTGTCAGTGCGTTGACCGTGCGCTTGGTCTGGCCGCGGTCGACCAGCAGGTAATACAGGCCGGCGCCCAGATTCCAGACGATGACGATCAGAAACGCGATTACCAGCAGGGTCTTCAGCGAATCACTCATGCGCGGCTCGAGGGCAGGGTGGATGTGCCTATCTGACCGCGTTTGCGCGGACTTGTCATGATGCGCCAGCACACGCGCGTGCTCGGATGGCTGCTGGCCGTGCTGGCCATGGCCGGTTTCACCGCATTGGGGCTGTGGCAGCTGCAGCGCATGCATGCCAAACAGGCAATGTTGGATGCACAGGGTCCAGCCGTGGCTCAGACGCTGTCGCTGGCCCAGGCGCTGGCAGCGCCCGGTGCGTTGCACGGCGTGGCCGACCACGGTCGCTTCCTTCCCGGCGTGGTGCTGCTGGACAACCAGATCCGGCATGGCCGCGCCGGCGTGAAGATCTATCGCCCGTTCCGCAGTGACGAGGGCAGCGTGCTGCTGGTCGATCTGGGCTGGCGCGCGCTGCCGCCGGATCGCACGCTTCCTGAGGTGCCGTCGCCGCCTTCGCCGGTGGCCGTGCGCGGGTTGCTGGCGCCACCGCCTTCGGCGGGGCTGGTACTGGGTCCGCCGTTCTCCGCCACCGGTGAGGCGGGGCGCTGGCTGGCCAGCCGCTTGCCGGCCGAGGGCCTCGCCGCAGCGCTGGGCCTGCCAGCACTGCCCGAGCGGGTCCTGCGACTGGACCCGGCGCTGCCCTTCGGCGACGAGCGTGACATGGACCTGCTGCCAAATACGCTGCCACCGCAGCGACACCTGGGCTACGCCGTGCAGTGGTTCGGCCTGGCCCTGACCGTGCTGGTGGTGGCGCTGGTGCTGGAGCGGCGCAGGAGACGGCCCATCGCCGGGTAGTGTCGGCCGCTGGCCGGCACGCACTCGGATTCCTGGATGCCGGCCAGCGGCCGGCACTACCGGCATCGTTTACCCAACCATGAGAAAATGCCCCACATGAACACTGCTACGTCCCCGCAGGCGCGCGGCTCCGGCCGCCGGACCCTGGTGCTGCTGTTTGCCGTGTTCTTCGGGGCGATGGCGCTGGCCGCGGTATTGCGCTTCTCCGGCTGGCAGCCCACCGGCCACCGCAATGCGGGACAGCTGCTGAAGCCGCCGGTCGATCTGCGCCAGCAGACGCCGACCCTGGCCAGTGGCCAGCCCTATCCTTGGAACCCCGAGGCCCGCACCTGGCGCCTGCTGGTGGCACCGGCCGGTGCCTGCGACGCGCAGTGCGTCACTTTGTCGCAGGGACTGGGCAAGGTGTGGCAGCTGTTCGGCCATAACGCCGATAATGTCGAGATCCTGTGGCTGGGTACGCCACCGGCGTCGATCGCCTCGCTGCCCGCGCTGCGGCCGCTGGCTCCGTCGCCAGCCCTGCGCGCGGCGTTGCCGGGCGTCGATGATCCGGCGGGACTGCCGGTCTACGTGATCGATCCGAACGGCTTCGTGATCATGCGCCATGCCCCGGGTTCCGACCTGGGTGGCCTGCGCAAGGACATGGCCACGTTGCTGAAACTGAAGTGAGTCCCGTTTGATGAGCCTTTCCGCGCGTCCGGCGCTGCACCGCAATTTCCACCGCCTGGCGTGGTTCGCCATGATCATGACCGCGAGCACGATCATGTTCGGCGCGTTCGTACGCCTGTCCGATGCCGGCCTGAGCTGTCCGGACTGGCCGACCTGCTATGGCCAGGCCACCTGGCCGCAGCACGTGGAAGAGACCATCGGCCACCCGGCGGCGGAGATTCGCCCGCTTGAGACCCACAAGGCCTGGCGTGAGCAGGTGCACCGCTTCCTGGCCGGCGCGCTGGGCATCGAGATCCTGACCCTGGCCCTGCTGGCCACGCGCAAGCGCCGCTTTGGAACCACGGCAGTGGTGACCGCCTGCGTGCTGGTGGCCGCTGGCATACCGCTGTACATGATGGGCTGGCATGGCACCGCCAGCGCATTGGCTCTGGTCGGCGAGGCGATCCTGCTGATCGCCGCGCTGCGCTGGAGCAACATCGACCTGGCACGCGCTGCACTGCTGACCCTGGCGGTGGTGATCTTCCAGGCCCTGCTGGGCATGTGGACGGTGACCCTGCTGCTCAAGCCCATCGTGGTGATGGGGCACCTGCTGGGCGGCATGCTGATGTTCGCGCTGCTGGCTTGGATGGCGTGGCGTGCCACGCACATGCCGATCACCCTGGCCGAGGCGCCGAAGCTGAAGTGGCTGCTGCGCATCGGCCTGGCCGTGCTGGTCACCCAGATCGCCCTGGGCGGCTGGGTCAGCGCCAACTACGCGGCGCTGGCCTGCGGCGGTGGCAGCGCCTCGCTGGACAACTTCCCGCGCTGCGCCAACCAGTGGTGGCCGCAGCACAACTTCGTCGAAGGCTTCACGCTGTGGCGTGGCATCGGCGTGGATTACGAAGGCGGCGTGCTCGATGGCGCCTCGCGTATCGCCATCCAGATGGCCCATCGCCTGTTCGCCGTGGTGGTGGCCGTCTACCTGCTGTGGCTGGGCGTGCGCCTGTTCCGTTTGCCGAGCATGCGCGGCTGGGCCAGCGCGCTGATCGCGCTGCTGGTGCTGCAGGTCACCCTCGGCATCCTCAATGTGAAGCTGGCGCTGCCACTGGAAGTGGCCGTGGCCCACAACGGCGTGGCCGTTGCCCTGTTGTTCGTGCTGGTCAGCCTGCTGGCCCGCCTGCGCGCCCCGGACTGATTCCATGTTTTCCAACTACCGCCAGTACTGGGACCTGACCAAGCCCAAGGTCGTCGCCCTCATTGTCTTCACTGCCCTGGTCGGCATGGTCCTGGCTGTCCCGGGCGTGCCCAGCTGGGAGCAGGTGCGCGCCGGCCTGCTCGGCTTCCTCGGCATCTGGCTGGCCGCTTCGGCGGCCGCTGCGATCAACCAGTTGCTGGATGCGCACATCGATGCGCAGATGGCACGCACGTCGTGGCGCCCGCTGGTGGTCGGCAAGGTCAAGCCATGGCAGGTGCTGGTGTTCGCCGGCGTGCTGATCGTGCTGTCGATGACCATCCTGGTGCTGTGGGTGAACCTGATCACTGCAGTGCTGACCTTCGCCTCGCTGATCGGCTACGCGGTGATCTACACCGTGTACCTGAAGCGCGCGACCTCGCAGAACATCGTCATCGGTGGCCTGGCCGGCGCGATGCCGCCGATGCTGGGCTGGGCTGCGGTGACCGGCATGCAGGGCTCGTCGGACTGGGCGTACTCGTCGCTGCTGGTGCTGATCATCTTCATCTGGACGCCGCCGCATTTCTGGGCGCTGGCGATCTTCCGCCGCGAGGACTATGCCAAGGCGGAGATCCCGATGCTGCCGGTGACCCACGGCGTGGCGCACACCCGCAAGCAGATCATGGTGTATTCGGTGGTGCTGGCGCTGGTCTGCCTGCTGCCGTACCTGGTGGGCATGAGTGGTGCGTTCTACCTTGGCGGCGCGATCGTGCTCAATGCCGTGTTCCTCTGGTACGCCTGGCGCATGCTCGACCCACCGGATGAGCTGTTCTCGATGAAGATGTTCTATTACTCCATCGTGTACCTGATGGCGCTGTTCGCCTTCCTGCTGGTCGACCACTGGATCCTGCCCTGGTTGTGAAGCACCACCTGTAGAGACGAGCCCATGCTCGGCTGAGGGGGGATTGGAAGAGCAGCCGAGCGTGGGCTCGGCTCTGCACTTGATGTCTTCCAGCGGCGTCGCCATTGCTGTTCCTGACCCCAAGGAAAGGAGCGAGCAGGGATGCATACGATCTTCCGTTGGACCACCGCGCTGATTCTGGCGCTGGGCATGGCCGTGACCGCGCATGCCGACGACACCGCCGCGCAGATCCGCCAGCACGCCGGTGATCACCGCCTGCTGGTGCTGGGCGAATTCCATGGAACCCGCGAGACGCCGCTGCTGGTGCGGCAGCTGGTGGATGACTACAGCCGCGCCGGGCCGGTCCTGCTGGCGCTGGAACTGCCACGCGGGGAAACCTCCACGCTGCGCGACTACCTGGCTTCCGATGGCGGGGAGAAGGCACGCCAGCATCTGCGCGGGCGTGCGTTCTGGACCGTGCGCGATGACCAGCATGATGGCCGTCGCAGCCGCGACATGCTGGCAATGATCGAAAGCCTACGCGTGCTGAAGTCGCAGGGACGTGTGATCGACGTGGTTGGCTATGACGTCAACGCCAGCAAAGGCGGCAACCAGGTACGCGATGACCTCATGGCAGCCGAGTTGCGGCGGCTCAATCGAGGCCTACCGGCCAGTGCGCGCATGCTGGTGCTGACTGGCAATGTCCACGCCATGCTGCGGCGGCCGGAAGGTATGCCGCCGGAAATGCAGAGGCGGCCGATGGCCTCCCAGCTGCGGGACCTGGATATCTACAGCGTGCGGTTGGGTGCGCAACGTGGTCAGACGTGGGGATGCGCGGGCGGTTGCATGGCGCGGCCACTTCGAGAGCAGGTTGCCACGGGGCCGCGGGTCGCTGCAGGGGCGGAACGGCCGTACGACCTGTGGGTATGGATGCCGGAACTGAGCGTCGGGACGCTGGTGGATCCGTAGCGTCAGGCAAGCCATCCACGCATGGCGTGGATCTACTCCGGATCACAGGTGTCAGCCGAGCGTGGGCTCGGCTCTACAGTAGATCCACGCCATGCGTGGATGTTCTCCCCTCGGGTCAGGGCTTGCGTCGCGCGTAGCGCTGCGCGATCACGCCGCAGACGATCAGCTGGATCTGGTGGTAGATCATCACCGGCAGCACGATGGCGCCGAGGCTGCCGCCGGCGAACAGCACCTTGGCGATCGGCACGCCCGTGGCCAGGCTCTTCTTCGAGCCGCAGAACACGATGGCGATCTCGTCCTCGCGGTTGAAACGCAGGCGGCGGGCGATGAAGGTGATCAGCGGCATGGCGATGCCCAGCAGCACGGCGGCCACGACCGCCACGGCCAGCAGCGACAGCAGCGGCGTTTTGCTCCACAGGCCTTCAGTCACCGCTTCACCGAACGCTGAATACACCACCAGCAGGATCGTGCCCTGGTCGGTGTAACGCAGCAGCGCGCGCTGCTTTTCCACCCAACCGGCAATCCACGGCCGCAGCAGGTGGCCGGCCACGAACGGCACCAGCAGCTGCAGCATGATGCCGGCGATCGCATGCAGCGGGTCGTGCACGCCACCGGAGGTGCCCGCCAGCGCGGTCAGCAGCAGCGGCGTCAGGAATACGCCGAGGATGCTCGACAACGAAGCACTGCACACCGCTGCGGGCACATTGCCATGCGCCATCGAGGTGAACGCGATGGACGACTGCACGGTGGAGGGCAGGGTGCACAGGAACAGCACGCCCAGGTACAGCTCCGGGGTCAGCAGCCAGCCCGATAGCGGCTTGAACATCAGCCCCAGCAGCGGGAACAGGAGGAAGGTGCAGGCCAGGATGGTCAGGTGCAGCCGCCAGTGCAGCATGCCGCCAATGATCGACTCGCGCGGCAGGCGCGCGCCGTGCAGGAAGAACAGCGCGGCGATGGCGACGGTGGTGACGTCATCAAGGACGATGGCGGCGGCGCCCTTCATCGGCAGCAGCGAGGCCAGGCCAACCGTGCACAGCAGGGCGAGGGTGAAGTTGTCCGGTCGCAGGCGCGACCACCAGCGGGTCATGGTGGGCAGAGTCCTTGGTGCGGAGAGTTCAGGGCGAGGTGACCGGCGTGGCCAGGCGTTGGCGGGTGGCGGCTTCCAGCGAGGTCAGGCCAGCACGCTGGCCCAGCTGAAGGGCCTGTTCGGGGCTGGCATGTTCGTAGCGTGCGTTGACCAGGCCGAGCACGGCGCCGGCGCGGTTGCCGGACGCACAGTGCAGCAGCACCGGCCCCTGGCTCTGCCGCAGGGCCTGGTGCACGGCGCGCACGTTGGCGGCATCGAGCCCCTCGGCACCGGCCACCGGAATGCGCACGTAGCGCAGGCCCAATGATTCGGCAACGCGGGTTTCGTCGAAACCCCGGTCCTCGCCGGGCTGGCGCAGGTCGATCACGGTGCGCACGCCCTGCGCGGCAAGTTCGCGCAGTTGTGCGGCGGAGGGCTGGCCGCCGGCATACAGGCCCGGGCGGACTTCATTGAGCGGGCCATCTGCGGCCAGGGCCGCCAGTGGCAGGCAGAGCGACAACAACAGCAGGCAGGTCAGGCGCAGCAGCATGGTCCTCTCCGTGAAAACGTTCTGCCGCTACAGGCGCAGCCCGGCGCGGGCCTTCAGCAGCTCGCGCAGTTCGTATTTGTCAGTATCGTCCAGGCCCTGCTGGCGCTGCTTTGCCAACAACTCCTCCAGACGTTGCACCAGCAGCTGTTTCTCCAGCTGTGCCACCGCGTCGTGCAGTTCCTGGGTCCAGCTGGCCTCGGTGCCGGGCAGCGTCTGAGCGGCCAGCGTATGCAGCGACGCCTGTTCCTCGCGGCCGTCGAAGTGTTCCAGCAGGGCGCCGGTGCTGATGTCCGGGCGCTGTTCGACCAGCCCCAGCAGTTCCAGCAGCAGCTCCACGCCCGGCAGTCGCAGGCCCTGGAAGTGATGCTTTCCGCCCAGGGTCAGCGCCAGCGACGGCTGCTGCAGCAGCACGGCGATCGCGCCGCGCACCAGGCTGCGCTTGGCCACCGGCTGGATCGTCCGCTGTGGCTGGCGTTGCGGCATCGGCGCGCGCGTGGCCTGGGCAGTGCCACCGAGGCCGGTCAGCTGCGCCAGCTGCTGCTTCATCAGGTCGCCGAAGGCACCGTCGGGAATCTGCGCCAGCATCGGCTTTGCGCGTTCGGCCAGGCGCGCCTTGCCGTCCAGCGTGCCCAGGTTGATCTCGCGGGTCAGTTCATCGAAGAAGAACTGCGACAGCGGCGTGGCCTGCTTCAGGCGCTCGTTGAAGGCCTCGGCGCCTTCCTTGCGCACGATGCTGTCCGGGTCCTCGCCATCGGGCAGGAACAGGAAGAACGCCTGGCGGCCATCCTTCATGCGCGGCAGCACCGACTCCAGGGCCTTCCAGCCGGCGCGGCGGCCGGCGGCATCGCCGTCGAAGCAGAAGAACACGTCCGGCGCGTTGCGGAACAGCAGCTCGGCATGGTCCGGCGTGGTCGCCGTGCCCAGCGTCGCCACCGCCTGGGTGACCCCGAACTGGAACAGCGAGACCACGTCCATGTAGCCTTCGACCACGATCAACCGCTCGATCTTCTGGTTGGCCTGGCGCACCTGCCACAGGCCGTACAGCTCGCGGCCCTTGTGGAACAGCGCGGTTTCGGGCGAGTTGAGGTACTTGGGGCCGTCGTCCTTCTCGAACACGCGGCCACCGAAGGCGATCACCCGGCCACGGCGGTCGAAGATCGGGAACATCACCCGGTCGCGGAACTTGTCGTAGACGTGGCCGCGGTCGTTCTTCGAGAAAAGGCCGGCGCGGTCGAGCAGCTTCATGCGCCGCTCGTCCTTGCCGAGCGCGTCGCGCAGGCCGCTGTAGCCGTCCGGCGCGTAGCCGATCTGGAAGCGCGCGCGGTTCTCTTCGTCCACGCCACGGCCATCGAGGTAACTGCGTGCCTTGTCGCTGCTTTCCAGGTTCTTCTGGAAGAACCGGGCGGCGGCATCCAGTGCCGAATACAGCTCGCGGCTGTCGTCCTGCTGCTGCGGGCTGCGCGGATTCTCGTTGCGCGGCACTTCCATGCCGGCGCGCTTGGCCAGCTCATCCACCGCGTCGAGGAACTCGAGGCGGTCGTAGTTCATCAGGAAGCTGATCGCGGTGCCGTGCGCGCCGCAGCCGAAGCAGTGATAGAACTGCTTGGTGGGCGAAACCGTGAACGAGGCCGAGCGCTCGTCATGGAACGGGCAGCGTGCGGCGTATTCCTTGCCTTGGCGCTTCAACGGCACGCGGCTGCCCACCACCTCGACGATGTCGGTGCGGGCCAGCAGGTCGTCGATGAAAGCGTCGGGGATACGGGCCATGGGCAACAGGGCAGGGCGCGGTACAGGACCACGCGACGGAACCGGGGGCGGTCGGCCTAGTTTACCCCCTGTCGGGCACCTGGCTGGCGGTGGCCGGATCGATGCCGGCGGCGGCCAGGTGATGGCGCGCGCGCAGGCGCTCATCGATCACCGCAGTCATCAGCGCGCCAACGAAGAAGACCACGGTCGCGTAATAGATCCAGACCAGCGAGATCACCAGCGCGCCCATCGAGCCGTAGGCACTGCCGGGGGCCACGGTGGCGATGTAGACGCCGATGCCGTAGCGGCCCAGTGCGAACAGTGCCGAGGTGATGACGCCGCCGATGAAGGCCTGGCGCCACGCCACGCGGCGGTCGGGCAGGTAGTGGTACATGAAGGCGAACCCCACCGCGTACAGCAGCAGGCTGGTGACGTACCCCAGCGCGGGGAGGATCGAGGGCAATTGCGCGAAGGCCACCTGCAGTACCGTGGTGGCAGTCATCGACAGGATCAGCAGGAAGCCCAGGGCCAGCACCACGCCGAACGAGAACACACGCTTGCGCAGCCAGGCCTTGAGGCCCTCCAGGCGCTCGCCACTGGTGCGGAAGATAAGGTTGAGCGCGTTCTGCAGCTGCGCGAACACGGCCGTGGCGCCGACGAACAGCAGCAGCGTGCTCCACAGCCCCGCCAACGAGCCGACGTCGGGCTGGTTGTCGGCGTTCTTCAGGACGGTTTCGGCCACCGTAGCGGCGCTGCTGCCAGCCACCGAGCTGATCTGGTCGATCAGCGCCTGCTGTGCCGGCGGGTACAGCGAAGCGGTCAACCACAGCAGCAGCACCAGCAGCGGGGCCATCGACAGCAGGGCGTAGAAGGAAACGGAGGCGGCCTGGGTCAGCACGTCGACGTCGATGAAGCGCTTGGCCACCGCCATCGGAAAGCTGTCCTGCAGGCGCTTGAGGTACTTGTGCAGGGACACGGGAACGTTGGGCTCGGGTTCAACCATGGGTGTGGTTGTAGCAGGCGACCGACGAAGGTGCGGTGAAGCGGGTGCATCAATGGGGTCAGAGCCCTTTCGCGTTGCGAAAGGGATCCGACTCCGTGTACCGGATTACGCCAGCTGCTGCTTGACCAGCTTGGACACCAGGCCCATGTCGGCCTGGCCAGCGAGCTTGGGCTTCAGTGCGCCCATCAGCTTGCCCATGTCGGCCGGGCCGGAGGCGCCGGTCTCGGCGATGGCGGCCTGGATGGCGGCCACGATCTCGGCTTCGCCCATCTTGGCCGGCAGATAGGCTTCGATGACCACGATCTCGGCGCGCTCGATCTCGGCCAGGTCTTCGCGGTTGGCCGCTTCGTACTGGCTGACCGAGTCCTTGCGCTGCTTGACCATCTTGTCGAGCACGGCGATCACGGCGGTGTCATCCAGCTCGATGCGCTCGTCCACTTCGCGCTGCTTGATGGCGGCATTGATCAGGCGGATCACGCCCAGCTTGTGCTTCTCGCCCGCCTTCATGGCGGCCTTCATGTCTTCGGTGAGCTGCTGCTTCATGCTCATGAGGAACCTCGTGGTGGTAGGTGGGGCGGGGCGGATGCCCGAACCCGGAAACGCAAAAAGCCGGCGACGCTCGCGCGTGCCGGCTTCGGCTCCATCGCGACGGGCAGGCCCGCCGCAATGAAGATGCGTCCGATCAGTACAGGCGCTGACGCTTGGTGACGTCGCGCGACGAGCGGCGCAGCTGACGCTTCACAGCAGCGGCGGCCTTGCGCTTGCGCTCCTGGGTCGGCTTTTCGTAGAACTCGCGCTTGCGGGTTTCGGCCAGCACACCGGCCTTTTCGCAAGTGCGCTTGAAGCGGCGAAGAGCAAACTCGAAGGGCTCGTTCTCGCGGACTTTGACGCTGGGCATGGAATCTCCGGGACACAGTAGAACCGGGTCACGCCCGGCGAGCCGCACATTATAGCGGCGAATCGACAAACTGCAAGCGGCCAACCCTGAATACGGGCCGGCGGTTCGAAAGCAGTGAGATCTGCACGTCCCCCGAGGGGGCGGCAGGGGCGTCATAATAGCAGGCATGCGAGTCCTTGGCATCGAATCTTCCTGTGATGAGACCGGCGTGGCGGTGTATGACACCGACCTGGCCGGCAGCGCGGCCCTGCGCGCCCATGCGGTCTACAGCCAGATAGCCCTGCACGCCGAATACGGTGGCGTGGTGCCCGAACTGGCCAGCCGCGACCACGTCCGCAAGCTGCTGCCACTGGTACGCCAGACCCTGGCCGACGCCGGTCTGGGTGTAGGCGATATCGATGGCGTCGCCTATACGGCCGGTCCCGGTCTGGTCGGCGCGTTGCTGGTCGGCGCCGGCGTGGCCCGATCGCTGGCCTGGGCGCTGGAGGTACCGGCCGTCGGCGTACACCATATGGAAGGCCACCTGCTGGCTCCGCTGATGGAAGACGACCCGCCGGAAGCGCCGTTCGTGGCGCTGCTGGTGTCCGGTGGCCATACCCAGCTGGTGGCGGTGGACGCGATCGGCCAGTACCGCCTGCTGGGCGAAACCCTGGACGATGCGGCTGGCGAGGCCTTCGACAAGACCGCCAAGCTGATGGGCCTGCCGTACCCGGGCGGCCCGCAGCTGGCCAGGCTGGCCGAGCAGGGCACGCCGGGCGCGTACCGCTTCGCGCGGCCGATGACCGACCGCCCGGGGCTGGATTTCAGCTTCTCCGGCCTGAAGACCCAGGTCCTGATGGCCTGGCGCGACAGCGACCAGAGCGAGCAGACCCGCGCCAACATTGCCCGGGGCTTTGAGGACGCGGTGGTCGAGACCCTGTCAATCAAGTGCGAGCGCGCGCTGGAAGCGGCCGGGACCAACGTGATCGTGGTTGCCGGCGGTGTAGGTGCCAACAAGCGCCTGCGCGCCCGCCTGCAGCAGATGGCCGAGCGCCTCGGCGGCCGCGCCTGCTTCCCGCGGCCTGCACTGTGCACCGACAACGGCGCGATGATCGCCTTCGCTGGCGCACTGCGGCTGCAGGCTGGCCAGCACAGCCCGCCGAAGGTGGATGTGACCCCGCGCTGGGACATGGCGACCCTGCCGGCGGTCTGAGCCGGTAGCGCCGGGCCACGCCCGGCGGACGCTTTACGGACGCCCGGCCAACGGCGACGCCGCCCATACCGTCGTCGCCCGCTCATGGCGCTGCAGCCACCCCAGGGTGTGCGGGCAGCGCGCATGGATCAGCCGCCCGATCGCGGCCAGATCGGCGCCGATGTCGCGCTCGAGGATGGGCTCGTGATGGGCGATGCGGTTGCGCAGGTGGCGGATGCGTCCGATATCCGCATGGATGGCTTTCCTGACGGCACTGGGATGAGCAGAGGGAGCATGCTGCAGAACCCTGCTGAGTGCGGGTATCCAAAGCGTGGAGTCGAAGCGACAGGTGAAGAGCTGCTGCCAGAACACCATCGGCAGGTTGGCGACGATCCCAGGTGTATCGGTTACGCGGCTGGCAAGTTGTTCCAGTACCGTGCGCGGAGAAGTACTGGATGAGGTTGGCAGCCTCCGTCGGAAGGCACCATTCCAGGGCCAACGCGGGCCATGCTGCCTGGCGAGCACAGCTGCAGCGGCGTTACGGGTGACCACTTCGCACAGATGGACCGGCATCATCAGTGCACTGCACATCCGCATGTTCCACAGGTACAGGGATTCGGCTGTGACGTCGGGGCTGCAGGTCGATGCGATTCTCTCGTAAGTAGACAGACGCTCCGCTGACAACGCGCGCCGCAGTACATCGTATGGAGCCATCGTCATGTGCGGTGGTGAAGGAGGGATCGATGTTCGCGAGAGTGGGCGGCGGCGACCATCAGGGAACGTCGTTGTCCGCGCGGCTGATTTTCTGCGTTTTGCCTCGGACGAATACCTGACCTGCCCTGTCGGAATTGGCCTTGACCGGCGATCTGGTCCTTGCCTACTCTGCGTGCCTGCGCCACCGGGACTCGCGGCTGGATTCCAGCTCCCCCCGGGGACAAACGGTAGTACCAAAGGGCCCTGCTAGTGGGGCCCTTTGTTTTTTCCGGCGCCGTCTCCCTGTCGGCCGCTCACCGCCCGTTCCGGGCAGGGTCACCGCCGTGCCGTTACCATGGCCGCCTGTATTGGCGCTGGTAACCGCAATGGACAAGGTTTTCATCGAGGGGCTGACGATCGACGCCCTGATCGGTATCTACGATTGGGAGCGACGGATCCGCCAGGACCTGGTGTTCGACCTGGAAATGGGCTTCGACAACCGTCGCCCTGCGGCCACCGACGACATCGCCCACACCCTGAACTACAAGGCGGTGAGCAAGCGCCTGGAGCAGTTCGTGCGCGAGTCGGAGTTCGGCCTGGTCGAGACGCTGGCCGAGCGCTGCGCGCAGATCGTGCTGGACGAATTCGACGTGAAGTGGCTGCGCCTGAAGCTGAGCAAGCCGGGCGCGGTGCGCGGCGCGCGCGCGGTGGGCGTGATCATCGAACGCTCGCGGGACTGATCCGGTAAATCCGGCCGCCGGCCGGCAACCCCGGTAGTGCCGGCCGCTGGCCGGCAACCTTGGCAACAACGAAACAGACAGGAGACAACTGATGGTGGACGCGGTGGTGGCGGTACAGTGGCTGGAACGGCTGCAGAACACACTGGAACCCTATCCCGGCGCCTACCTGGCGTTGATGATCTCGGCGCTGCTGATCGCCGCCGGCCTGGCCAACTGGGTGACCAAGCGTATCCTGCTGCGTGGCCTGCGGCGCCTGTTGCAGCGCCTGCCAGGTGCCGAGTCCGGCCGTGGCAGCCATTTGATGCGGGTGATCTCGCGCCTGTCCAACGTGGTGCCCAGCCAGGTGATCGCCTCGGGCATCACCCTCATCCCCGACCTGCCGCCCAGCCTGGTCAACGTCATCATCAAGCTGTGCATCGTGTGGGCCGTACTGACGGTGTCGATGGCGTTCTCGCATGCGCTGGACGCGGCCAACAGCCTGTACGAGCGCAAGCCCGATGCGCGCAACAAGCCGATCAAGGGCTACCTGCAGGTGGTCAAGATCGTGGTGTTCGTGGCCGCCGGCCTGTCCATCGTCGCCACCCTGCTTGGGGTGAAGCTGGGCCCGCTGGTGACCGGCCTGGGCGCGGCCACGGCGGTGCTGATGCTGATCTTCCAGGACACCATCCTGTCGCTGGTGGCCAGCGTGCAGATCAGTGGCGATGGCCGCGTGCGCATCGGCGACTGGATCGAGATGCCCAGCCAGAACGCCGACGGTGACGTCATCGACATCGCCCTGCACACCATCACCGTGCAGAACTTCGACAAGACCATCACCACCATCCCGACCAAGAAGCTGGTGACCGAGTCGTTCAAGAACTGGCGCGGCATGCAGGAGGCCGGTGGCCGCCGGATCAAGCGCGCGCTGTACCTGGACCAGCACAGCGTCGGCTTCCTCGACGACGGCGACCTGGCCTTCCTCGGCGAATTCGCGCTGCTGCGTGACTACCTGCGTGAAAAGGAGCAGGAACTGGGGCAGTGGAACGGGCGCCTGCGCGAGCAGGGCGTGGCCGAGGTCAACAGCCGCCGGGTGACCAACCTGGGTACCTTCCGTGCCTATGTGGAGCGCTACCTGCGCAGTCACCCGGGCATCCATACCGACATGACCCTGCTGGTGCGGCAGCTGCAGCCCACCACCGAAGGCCTGCCGCTGGAGCTGTACTGCTTCACCCGCAGCACCGCCTGGAGCGAGTACGAGGCCGTGCAGTCGGACATCTTCGACCACCTGCTGGCGATTCTGCCGGCGTTCGGCTTGCGGGTGTTCCAGGCCTCCAGCGATGCCATGTTGATGGCCGGGCAGCGCCAGATGGCCGGCTCGGAGTAAGCTGCGGTGCTCCCGGTGGGACCATACGGGCCCCGCTGTTGGCTGAAACTGAACGAAGAAACCTCTCGCCAAATGGCTCGGGATCGCTAGAATGCCGGGCTTGTAAACGTTTTCATCAAGGACTGCCGGTGGCCTCCGATCGCATCGAATCCCTCATTGCCCAGATGACCGTCGAGGAAAAGGTCGGCCAGCTGGGTGTCTTCGCGGACATGGTCCGCCCGTTCGCCCCGGACGTGAACCCGGAAGCCAACGTGCGCAATGCCGACCAGGTGCTGCAGCAGGTGCGCGAGGGCAAGGTCGGCTCGCTGTTCAATGGCGTGGGCGCCGAGCTGGGCCGCCGCATCCAGCAGGTCGCCACCGAGGAGAGCCGCCTGGGCATCCCGGTGATCCTGGCCGCCGACGTCATCCACGGCATGCGTACCGTGTTCCCGATTCCGTTGGGCGAGGCCGCCAGCTTCGAGCCGGACCTGGCCGAGCGCACCGCGCGCGCCACCGCCATCGAAGCCACCGCTGCCGGCCTGCACTGGACCTATGCCCCGGCCGTGGACATCGCCCGCGACCAGCGCTGGGGCCGGGGTGCCGAAGGTGCCGGTGAGGACGTGGTGCTGGGTTGTGCATTCGCCGCCGCCCGCGTGCGTGGCTTCCAGGGCAGCGACCTGCGCGCCGCCGATTCGCTGCTGGCCACGCCGAAGCACTTCGCCGCCTACGGCGCGGTGATGGCCGGCATGGAATACAACATGGTGGACATCTCGCCGCAGACCCTGCGCGATGTGCACCTGCCGCCGTTCAAGGCCGCCTTCGAGGCCGGCGCGATCACCGTGATGTCCTCGTTCAATGACATCAACGGCGTGCCGGCCAGTGCCAACGCTGAACTGCTGACCGACATCCTGCGCGGCGAATGGAAGTTCCCGGGCGTGGTGATCTCCGACTACACCGCCGACATGGAGCTGGTCGCCCACGGCTATGCCGCCGACGACCGCGATGCCACCGCCAAGGCGTTCACCGCCGGCCTGGACCTGAGCATGCAGAGCGGCTTCTACGCCGAGCACCTGCCGGGCCTGGTCGAGAGCGGCGAAGTGCCGATGGCGGTGCTGGATGAAGGCGTGCGCCGCATCCTGTGGCTGAAGGAAACCATCGGCCTGTTCGACGACCCGTACCGTTCGCTGGACCCGGCGCGCGAAGCGGATACCTCGCATATCGCTGCGCATGATGAACTGTCGCGCGATGCCGCGCGCCGTTCGATCGTGCTGCTGAACAACCGCGACAACGTGCTGCCGCTGCAGAAGACCGGGCAGAAGATCGCGCTGATCGGCCCGTTCGTGCAGGACCGCGAAAACATCGAAGGCTGCTGGACGCTGTTCGGCGACAAGCAGCGTTACGTCGACCTGGAAACCGGCGTGCGTGCCGCCATCGGCGACGAAGCGCTGCTGGAAATCGTGCCGGGCTGCGAACTGGAAGCGGCCATTCCGGGCGGTACCGAAGCGGCGGTGGCTGCCGCGCTGCGCGCCGATGTGGTGGTGCTGGCGCTGGGCGAACCGCAGCGTTACAGCGGTGAAGCGCAATCGCGCGTGGAGATCACCCTGCCGCCGGCACAGCAGGCACTGGCCGAGGCCGTGGCGATGACCGGCAAGCCGCTGGTGGTGCTGCTGCGCAATGGCCGCGCGCTGGCGCTGCAGGGCGCGGTGCGCAATGCGCAGGCCGTGGCGGTGACCTGGTACCTGGGTACGCAGACCGGCCATGCCGTGGCCGATGTGCTGTTCGGTGACTACAGCCCGTCCGGCCGCCTGCCGGTCAGCTTCCCGCAGGTGTCCGGCCAGCAGCCGTACTTCTACAACCACCCGCGCACCGGCCGTCCGGAGCTGCCGACCATGTCGGAGTTCAAGGCCCGCTGGCGCGAGATTCCGAACGAGCCGCTGTACCCGTTCGGCCACGGCATCGGCTACACCACCTTCGCCTACGGCGTGCCGCAGCTGAGTGCTGTGCAGCTTGGCTGGGACGACACCCTGACCATCACCACCACGCTGACCAACAGCGGTGATGTGGCCGGGGAGGAAGTGGTGCAGTTGTACATCCACGACCGCGTGGCCAGCCGTGTACGTCCGGTGCGTGAGCTGAAGGACTTCCGCAAGGTGGCGCTGCAGCCGGGGGAGTCCGCCGACGTGGTGTTCACCCTGACCCGCGAGCAGTTGGCGTTCACCGGCCGCGATGGCGTGCTGCGTGCCGAGCCGGGCCAGTTCGACCTGTGGGTCTGCGCCTCGTCGGCCGCCGGCGAAGCCGTGCAGTTCGAACTGCTGAAGGCCTGATCAGAAAAAGGGGACGGAGGGGATTAAGTCGTTTGTGCCACTAACGACTTAATCCCCTCCGTCCCCTTTTTGTTGCCGTCACTGTGGCGGCGCTACCATCGGGCTTCCTGTTTCGATGGAGTGCGCGTATGCGCCGGATGGCCTACCTGATTCCCGCTCTGCTGCTGGCGGCCTGTTCGCAGCCTGAGCCGCCGGCGCAGCCTGCGGCGGATGCGCCGCCGCCGATGGAAGCGAACGCGGCAGCGACGCCTGCCGCTGAACCGGCGGCGCCGGCTGCCGAACCTGCCGCCGCCGCACCGGCCGCACCGGCCGCACCGGCCGCGGAGGCGCCCGCCGAGGACGCGCGTGCGCGCATCGAATCGCTGCTCGGCGATGCCGCGCAGTTCGAGAAGGTCTTCAACGCGTTCAAGACCGCCGTGGTCGGCGGTGATCGTGCTGCGGTGGTCGAGCAAGTGCGCTTCCCGTTGAACATCAGCGACGGAAAGAAGATCACTGGCCCCGGTGAGTTCCAGCGGAACTACGAGAAGATCATCACCCCGGCGGTGGTCAAGGCAGTGTCCGGGCAGGACTTCGGCAAGGTCTTCGTCAACCAGCAGGGCGTGATGATTGGCGATGGACAGGTGTGGTTGAACGGAACGTGCCTGGACAAGGCCTGCACGCAGACCGAGGTGAAGGTCATCACCATCCAGTGAACGCAGACGGCCCCGCACGCGGGGCCGTTGCGGAGAAACGTGCCGGCCAGCGGCCGGCGGCACCTCATGCCTTCGGCGTGAGCTTCAGCAGGCGCGCCTTGCTGCCGTCTTCCAGCAGCCACAGGGCGCCATCCGGGCCCTGTTCCACTTCGCGGATGCGCTCGCCCATGTTGAAGCGTTCGGCTTCGCGCGCGCTGTCGCCATCAAAGGCCACGCGCACCAGCGAGGTAGACGACAGGCCGCCGATGAAGCCGCTGCCCTTCCACTGCGGGAACAGGCTGCCGCTGTAGATCACGAAGCCGGCCGGCGAGATCACCGGCGTCCAGGTCACCTTCGGCGCGGCGAATTCCGGGCGGGTGTCGTGGTCGGGAATCGGGCGGCCGTCGTAATGGTCACCGTTGGAAACGATCGGGTAGCCGTAGTTGGCGCCACGCACGATCAGGTTCAACTCGTCGCCACCGGCGGGTCCCATCTCATGCGCCCACAGCTTGCCGTTGGCGTCGAAGGCCATGCCCAGGATGTTGCGATGGCCCAGCGACCACACCTGTGCGGCAACCCCGCCCTGTGAGGCGAACGGGTTGTCGGCGGGCAGGCTGCCATCGTCGTTGAGGCGGATGATCTTGCCGAGGTTGCCGCCCATGTCCTGGGCCGGATCGAACTTCTGGCGCTCGCTGGAACTGATCCACAGCTTCCCGTCCGGGCCGAACGCGAGGCGATGCCCGTAGTGGCCCTCGCCGCTGACCTTGGGGCTCTGCCGCCAGATCACTTTCAGGTTCTTCAGCTGGCCACCCCCGTCGGCATCCAGTGCCAGCGTGGCCCGGGCCACCGCGGCACCGCGGGTGTCGAGCGTGCCTTCCTCGGCGTAGCTGACGTAAACAACATGATTCTGGGCGAAGTCCGGGTGCAGGATGATGTCGCCGAAGCCACCCTGGCCACCATAGGCGACCTTGGGAACGCCGGTGATTTCGTGCTTCTGCCCGTTGGCCGGGTCCAGGTGCTGCAGCGTGCCGCGCTTTTCGGTGACCAGCAGGCTGCCGTCGGGCAGGAAGGTCATCGCCCAGGGCTGGTCGAAGCGGCTGACTTCGGTGGCGGTGAACGGCCGCTGGTCGGTGGCGGTGGCTGCAGGCGCTGTGGCCTGGGCGGTACCCGAAGCCGGATCGGCGGCGTTGCAGGCGGAGGTGGCGAGGATCGGCACGAGGCCGAGGGCGAGCAGCAGGGGCGTACGGGTCATGGGTATCTCCAGGGCGGGGATGCGGATGGCCGGGCTGCCCCTTGTATACCACCGCAGCCGTTACCGTCGTGGCCCGAAGGTCCTGCGCCCCCCTGTGCGGCAGCGGCGGGATCGTCTAGGGTGGGCACGCCCGGGCAAAGCATGCCCGTCTGCCTGCCAAGGACCTGCAATGAATACTGCCATGCCTCACAAGCCCTCCACCGCCTTCATCGCCGCCTCGTGGGTGGCCCTGCTGCTGGGTGCGGCGGCGTACCTGATCGGCCTGTTCAATGCCACGATGGCGCTCAACGAGAAGGGCTACTACCTGACCCTGCTGCTGTTCGGCCTGTTCGCGGCGGTGTCGCTGCAGAAGAGCGTGCGCGACCGCGTCGAAGGCATTCCGGTCAGCGGCCTGTATTACGCGCTGTGCTGGTTCGCGTTGTTGTCGGCGCTGATGCTGCTGCTGGTCGGCCTGTGGAACGCCACGCTGGCACCCAGCGAGAAGGGCTTCTACGGCATGGCGTATGCGTTGTCGTTGTTCGGTGCGGTGGCTGTGCAGAAGAACACCCGCGACCTGATCGCCGCCGGTGGTGGCGAGAGCAAGCGCAGCGCGATCGTGCCGCCGCTGCCGGAACAGGAATGATTCGGTAGCGCCGAACCCAGGCTCGGCTCAGCCGAGCATGGCTCGACCTAAACGTGGGGCGAGAGCCGAGCGTAGGCTCGGCTCTACAGCAGCCTGGTGCTATCGCTTCAAGCGCGGATCCGCCAGCTGCGCTTCGTCCCAGCCACGGCGCACGGCGTTGCGTGCCTGCGCCCAGTCCAGGCGACTGCGGCCACGTTCGCTGGCCCAGCGCGATTCCAGTTCGCGCTCCACTTCCTCGTAGGCGCGGATCATGTCCTGGGCGCGCGCGGCATGGCCGATCCGGTAGGCCGGCTCGTAGTCCTCGAAGAACAGTTGGTCGTCGTAGTACGGCTCGGCGGTGTAGCGCTCGCGCCAATAGTCGCTGACCGCGTCGCGCGGCGTGCTGTCGTCCGGTACGCGGCCGGGAATCTGGTACTCGGTCAGGAAAAGGCTCCGTTGTGGACGAAGCCTGATCGTGCCTGCGTGGCGGTTAACGGTCCGGTCCGACAGCGTGATCGCCAGATCAATCCGCCGGGCATGGCCCGGCGCTCCGTTCACCCGGCGTCCGCATCCTTGCGCGGCAGCGTGTAGATCACCGCGCCAATGACGAACGCGACCAGTGCAGCGGCGATGTTCTGCCAGCTGGCACTGGCGAACAGGGCCAGGCACAGCAGCAGCGCCAGTATCGGAATCAGCGGGCCACCGGGCAGCTTCAACGCGCCTGGGCGATCCGCGTAGCGCTTGGCCAGCACCAGGACGGCGGCAGCGGTGCCGATGTAGGCGAACAGGCGCGTGGTCATCGACAGCAGGGCGAGCTGCACGAACGAACCGGACAGCGCCAGTCCGAGCGCGATCAGGCCCTGGCACATGATCGATGCGGCCGGCGTATGGAAGCGCGGATGCACCTGCGCCAGGATCTTCGGGCCGTAACCATCGCGGGCCAGTGCGAACAGGAATCGCGGGCCCATCATCATCGTGTTGCTGTTGGTACCCAGGATGGAGATGGTCGCGCCGATGGTGAGGATCAGCGCCAGGGCCTCGCCGCCGAAACCGGCTGCGGCGTCGGCCAGCGGCGTGGCCGAGCTGGCCAGGCCGGCCAGCGTACCCTGCGCCACCACCTGCACCGCGCCATAGATGACGGTGACAGTGATGATCATGGTGATCAGCGCGAACGGAATATCGCGGCGTGGATTGCGGTACTCGCCGGCCGCGGCCGGGATGTTCTCGAAGCCGGCGTAGGCGTACAGCAGCAGCAGGGCGGCCTCGCCCATCCGTTGCAGGTCATGCGGGTCCGGGCGCTGGCCGGAGAAGGCCAGCTGTGGATCGATATAGAACGCGCCGATGGCCACGAACAGCAGCAGCGGCAGCATCTTGCCGATCACCAGCACCACGCCGGTGCGCGCGGCCGAGCGCACGCCGATGATGTTGACGCCGGTCAGGAAGCCCAGCGACACCACGATCACCGCGATGCGACCCATGCCGGCGCCGGCCCACGGCCAGAAGCGCGCGACCGCATCGGCCAGCGCGTTGCTCAATGCGGCCGCCGAGCTGATGCGGGTCAGCCAGATCATCCAGCCGATCTCGAACCCTGCGAAGCGGCCGAAGGCCTCGCGTGCGTAGAGGTAGCTGCCACCGGGTTCATCGAAGTAGCTGGCGGCCTGCGCGTAGCACAGCACCAGCAGCGCGACGACGATGCCAGCGGCGACCACGCCCCACAGGCTGAAGGGGCCGAGCAGGGCAACGGTGGCGGCCGGCAGCAGGTAGATACCGCTACCGATCACATCGTTGATCGACAGGCCGACGATCTGCCAGCGGCTGACCGCGCGCTGCAGCTGTGGTTCGTCCGGCGCGCTCAACGGGCGTCTCCGCTCAGCGCGGGCAGCTGCCACTGCACCTGCAGTCGCTGGTACTCGGTGCGCGGCAGCAGCACGAAGCGCGGCGTATCCTGCGGCCGCAGCCAGTCCAGCAGCGCCTGCATGCGCGCTTGTGGCATGGCGGTACAGCCGGCGGTGGCCTCCCCGGGCGTGCGCCACAGATGGGCGAAGATGCAGCTGCCCTTGCCGGGCTGGTTGTCCGGGTTGTGGGCGATGACGAAGCCCTCCCGGTAGCGCACGTCGCCCTTGTTGTGCAGATCCAGCCGCATCGGCTCGGTGGAGCCCTTGATCGCTGCACTGCCGACTTTCTTCTCATCGACGATGCGGTTGTAGAACGGCGAACCGGGCACGTCCATGCAGTAGCTGCTGTCCAGCATCGGCTGGTAAGGCATTGCGGTGCCGGGGCGTGTGACGGCATAGCCGAACGCACTGCCGAGCGCGAATATGCCGGCCGGGCTGCGACCGTCTCCTTCCTGCTTCTGCGGGCCATCGGCCTGTGCCGGATGCAGGCCCAGGCCCCAGGCGCTGCCGGTACGGCCGAGCGCCACCGGGAACGCCTGTCCGTGCGTGTGCCAGCCCTTGCCATCGCGCACATAGGCCTGCAGCTGCCCTTGGGTACTGTCCCAGCCATCGCTGGTGACCACGATCAGCTGGCGCGCGCCATCCAGCGGCGCCGCGTGAACGGACACCGTCGCAGCAAGCAGCAGCGCAGCGGTAGCGAGGCGAACCAGCGATTTCATCAACAGGTGCTCCGGTCAGGAATCCAGCAGGTGGTCGATCCGCTCCAGGTTCACCGCCAGCTGCTGCTGGCGGTCCGGATTGGTGTGGCAGAGCAGCACGAACAGGAAATCGAGCAGGGCGTGCATGGCGCTACGGTACAGCAGCTGCGCGACCTGCGGCGTGCGGTCGTGCGCGCAGACCGCCAGTGCCGCATCAGCATGCGCGCGCAGCGGGTTGGCAGTGTGGCGGGTAATGGAAATCACCTTGCCACCCATGTCCTGGAACTGCCGCGACAGCTGCGAAAGCTGCGGCAGGTTGCCGAATTCGGAGAACACCAGCAGCACATCGCCGGGGCGTGCGGCCGACAGGTTGGCCAGCATCAGGATCGGGTCGGTGTGCGGCACGACCAGCAGGCCGAGCAGCGACAGCCGCATGGCGAACTCGCGGGCGAACAGGCCGTCGTCACCCAGGCCATGGACGAACAGCTTGGGTGCGCCGTCGAGCAGCTGCACGATGCGCTCGATCTCCTCGCGTGGATTGGCCTGGCGTGTTTCCTCCTCGGCCTGCGCCTTGCTGCGGCGCAGGGCCTCGCCCAGGCGCAGGTAGTCATCGCCGCTGTCGGGTTCGCTGGGCACCTGTTGTGGATCGGCACCGGCGCGGGCCACGTCCTGGCCGATCGAGTACTTCAGGTCCGGGTAGCCCTTGAAGCCGAGCTTCTGGCTGAACTTCACCACGCTGGACTGGCTGATGCCCAGCGCACTGGCCAGCTGCTGCGATGAGTAGTCGCGCAGCAGGTGGGCGTTGTCGAGGATGAAGTCGGCGATGCGGCGCTCGATGGCAGACATCTGCCCGCGCTCGGTGCGGATCTTCAGCAGGGGCGGCATGCGGGGCGTCCGGGCATGTGTAGGCGCGTTGCGGTTGGCAGCGTAGAGCAGATTATGTGGTGGGTCGGGCGGGTGGGGTTTGCGGGGGGCGCCGTGAATCCGTCCATGGAGGCCTTGCCGCGCTTGCTCGTTTGCGCTGTCCTGCGCAAACGGCAAGACCGGGGTTGGGCGTCCTGCCCAACCCGCCCGAGGCATGCCTCGGGCCCATGGCGCGGACACCCCCGCAAGCCCCACCCGCCCGACCCCGGACAGATCGCGCGCGTGCCAGCCGCGAGGGGGATATAGGGTAGGGCAAGAGCAAGAGCACCCACGAATGGCGTGGACCCACGGCATGCAGTTGTTGCCTTTGACGTTGAGTCCGCCTTCAAGCGAGCCGAGCACCGCAGGTCCGGCGAGGGCGAAGAGGCGCGGGTGTCTGAGCGTAGCGAGTTCCCGCGCCGTCCCTCGACGGGCCGAGGAGCGCAGGGAACCGGTGCGTAGCACCGGCTCGCGGTCGGCGGAGTGTTTCTTTGGGTTACTTTTCTTTTCGCGAAAAGAAAAGTAACGCCCGACCCAACGTCAGTGGCACGCCAGGCCAACCGCAAGGCAGAAATCACCCCAGCATCTCCAGCCCACGCACTTCGGTGATACCCAGCCCCGGCACGTCGCTGATGCTGATCTCCGATTCGTTGAAATGCACGCCGCCGCTGACCGGATCGAACTGGCCCAGCGAGGGACCGTCGAGGTCGACCTTGGTGATCACATCGCTCTTGGCCACGGCCAGGTGCACGGCCGCGGCCACGCTGATGCTCGATTCGATCATGCAGCCGATCATGCACGGCACGCCGTAGATGCCGGCGATGTCGGCGATGCGGATCGCGTTGGACAGGCCGCCGGTCTTCATCAGCTTGATGTTGATGATGTCGGCCGCGCGCTGCTGGATCAGGTCCATCACCTGGCTCGGGCTGAACACGCTTTCGTCGGCCATCACCGGCGTGTTGACGCGGTCGGTGACGTACTTCAGGCCGCTGATGTCGGCGGCCTTCACCGGCTGCTCCAGCAGCTCCAGTACCACGCCGGCGTCCTCCAGCGTGCGCATCGCATGCACCGCCTGCTTGGCGGTCCAGCCCTGGTTGGCATCCAGGCGCAGCAGGGCGCGGCCTTCCACGGCGGCATGGATTGCCTTGACCCGTTCGATGTCCAGTCCGATGTCCTTGCCGACCTTGATCTTCAACGACTCGAAGCCGCGTTCGATCGCCGACAACGAATCGGCCACCATCTTGTCGATGTAGTCCACGCTGATGGTGATGTCAGTGGTGATCACCGGGTCGCCGCCACCGAGCATCTGGTACAGCGGGGCACCGTGCAGCTGCGCCCACAGGTCGTACAGCGCGATCTCCACCGCGGCCTTGGCGCTGGTGTTGCGCTCCATCGCGGTCTGCACCAGCGTGCACAGGTGGTTGAGGTTGACCACGTCCTGGCCGATCAGGCGTGGGGCGATGAAGTGGCGGATCGCTTCGATGATCGAGCCGTGGGTATCACCGGTGATCACCGCTGTAGCCGGTGCCTCGCCGTAACCGGTGTGACCGGTGTCGGTGCGGATCAGCACCACCACGTCTTCCACGGTCTCCACCGTGCGCAGCGCGGTCTTGAACGGTGTCTTCAACGGCACGCGCAGCATGCCCAGTTCGATGGCGGTGATCTTCATTCAGGAGTCTTGGCCCGCAGGCGCTGGATGTTGGTGATGCGGTCGATGTAGCGGACGGTGTCGCTGGCCATCATCGGCTCCAGCGGCGTGACCGAAACACCATTGAGATGGGCCTGCACGCGTTTGCCGTCGGTACCGAACCAGCTGCCGCCCGCCGTATCGTGGATGACCCAGGTGCGGCCGTCGACGTGGCCGATGGCCATCATCACATGACCGGGAATGTAGACCAGGTCGCCCACCTTCAGGCTGGCGACGGCACGGTCGCGCACCGCCTTGCCGTCCTTGCCGGTGAACGGCAGGCGGTCCAGCGCCGGACTGACCGCCTGCGCGCTGGTATTGCGCGGCAGCAGCACGCCAAAGCTGCGGTAGATCTCGGAGACGAAACCGCTGCAGTCGCGGGTGTCGTAGTCGTGGCCCCAGCCGTAGCGTTCGCCGAGGAACTTGAAGCCCTGCTGCAGCAACAGGCGCGGGGTCAGCGGCAGGTAATCGGCGGCGGTGTCCTGCGAGCGCGGCAGCAGCGCCGGCACCAGCTTCAATCGGCCATCGGCCTCGCGTACCGGCAACTGCACCACCCACGAGGCGTGGGCCTGCTGGCCGTTCACCGGCTCTGACGCGGGCCAGTCGGCCAGCACCGGCAGGCGCACGCCCATGTCCAGCTGCAGGCGCGAGACGCGCGGCTCCTCCGGGGTATGGGCGGTCTGCGCGGTGGCGCCGGTGACGATCCGGTACGGTCCCTTCGCGCCGTAGCCGAGCACCGTGGCCTTGTCGCCGCTGGCGATGGCGTCGGCTTCGATCCACGCGCTGTAGCGCTCGCTGTGCACGAACAGCCAACGGCCATCGGTACTGCGATGGACCACGGCCACCTTGTCGCCGGGGAACAGTGCCGATTCCTGGAAGCGGTCGATGTCGGTGTCACCGACGGTGCTGAAGACGCGCTCGCGGGTGGGGAAGGTGCGCAGCGCGGCACGCTTCACCACCAGCCCATACTGCGGTGCCACCTGTGTGGGAATCGCATCGAGGCCGAGGTTGGCTTCGATAGTGCTGCGCAGCGCGGGTGCGATCGCCTGGCCCTTGTCGTTATAGAGGGCGCGGGTGGGCCAGCTCGACAGCGCGGTGATGCTGGCGCGAACCGTCGCCGCATCAAGCTGGGCGGGCAGTGTGGCGATGTCCTGGATGTGGCTGTCCTGCGCCCGCATGCGCGCGTTCTGTGCTTCGATCTGCGCGCGATCCAGAATCGGCGCGTCGGCGTTGTCCAAGCGCGCGGCCCAGTACTGCGGGGTCAGATAGGCCTCGTGCAGGCCGATCACATAGGGCAGCGGCGCACCCGGGTCGGGCGGTGGGGCCGCCTGTGCAAAGGCCGGGGCGGCCAGCAGGCACAGGGCCAGGGTCAAGCGGCGCGGCCAATGCCGGTGCCGTTCGCGGAAAGCCAGGCTCATGCGGTGCACACCCTCCTCGAATGCCTGTTGGAATATTTATTCCTTTTGGCCCCGAAAGCAAGAATAAATTATTGACCAACATCCCGGCCCGTGTTACACAGCCGTTACCACCCGCGCTGGGGAAGTGTCGCTGTGGATCCTGCCGTTCGCAAACCGCGTCTGACTGCCGCCGCCGGCCTGGGTGCCGTGTTGCTGCTGTGGGTGTCGGCCACGCACGCAGCAGGCGAGCGCAGCAGCCAGCAGCAGGAGCGTCAGGCGCAGGTGATCGACCTGATCGACAGCGGCCGTTTCCGCGACGCCGACGCGCTGCTGGCCACTACACCCGCCGCCACTGACGAAGCGTTCCAGCGCGAGCGCATGCGCCGCATTCGCCTGGATTTCGCCCTCGACGAAAACGCCGCCAAGGACGCCGTACGGCGCGGCATTCCCGATCTGACCGACGAGGAATTTGCGCGCTGGGACCAACTCGGCCTGATCGAGCATCTCGATATCGATGGCGAGCGTTGGTACTTCAAGCGCGCACCCTCGAACCTGTTCCTGCTCAGCGACGAAGCACGCGCGCGTCGCCGCGCGGATGAACCGATGCCGCCTCCGGGCCCCAACGAAGTGCTCAATGCCCACCACGCAGGCGTGGTTGCTGCGGCCGAACAGAGTGGCCAGGCGTCGGTTCTGCCGCAGCGCTATGAATTCACCCAGTCGCTCACGGTGAAAGCCGATGTGGTGCCCGCCGGTGAAACGATCCGCGCGTGGATTCCGTACCCGCGCGAGATCCCCGGCCAGCAGGAGCAGGTGCAATGGCTGGGCAGCACCCCGGGCAAGGCGCGCGTGGCTCCGGCCCATACCCAGCAACGCACCGCCTACCTCGAAGCCAAAGCGGTTGCCGGGCGGCCAACCCGCTTCGAGATCCGCTACGCGGTCACGACCTTCGCCCGGCATACCGCGATCAACCCGGCCGTAGTGCAACCGACCCCGGCCGATCCGGCCCTGAAGCCCTACCTGGCCGAGCAGCTGCCGCATGTGCGCTTCACCCCGGCGCTGAAGCTGTTCTCCGACCAGGTGCTGCAGGGCGAGACGCGCCCGTATGAAGTGGTGCGCAAGCTGTTTGCCGCGGTCGACCGCATTCCGTGGGCCGGTGCGCGCGAATATTCCACGCTCAGCAACATCAGCGACTACGCACTGCGTGCCGGCCATGCCGACTGCGGGCAGCAGACCCTGCTGCTGATCGCGCTGCTGCGCCTGAACGGTATTCCTGCACGCTGGCAGTCGGGCATGGTGTTCTCCGGCGACGGCAGCGGCTACAACAACCTGCATGATTGGGGGCAGGTCTACCTGGCGCCGTATGGCTGGCTGCCGATGGACGTGACCACCGGCGCACTGGCCAGTGATGTGCCGGCCCTCCGTGACTTCTACCTGGGTGGCCTCGATGGCTACCGCATCGCCTTCAACGACGATTTCGGCCAGCCCTTCGTGCCGGCCAAGCAGCACTTCCGCTCGGAAACGGTCGACTCGCAGCGCGGCGAGGCCGAGTGGGCAGGCGGCAACCTGTACTTCGACCAATGGAGCTACGACTTCCAGTGGCGGGTACTGCCAGCCAGGCAACGCTAGCGCGACACATCGCATTCCACACCATTCAATTCTTGCAGGAGAGAGCAGGGGATGAAGGCTTACAGCATCAAGCGGGCGGCGTTGTGCGTCGCCCTTGGGGCGTGTCTGGGTGTAGTGCTGCCCGGCATCGCGATGGCACAGAACGTGAGCGGCGCAGTTGCCGGCCGTGCAACCGCTGGTGACCAGGTGACCGTGGTCAGCAACAGTACGGGTCTGACTCGTACCGTTACCGTCGGCGCCGACGGCAGCTACCGCCTCGGCCAGCTGCCGGTAGGTGACTACCAGCTGCAGCTCAGCCGCGATGGCCAGAAGCTGGGCGATCAGGTTGCTGTCAGTGTGGCGGTAGGTGGTACCACCACGGTCAACCTGGCCAGTGGCGGCGGCGTCACCAATCTTGATGCCCTGCAGGTGGTCGGCACCCGAGTGGTCAACCGCGTGGACGTCTACTCCACCGAGACATCGTTCAACATCAACCGTCAGGAAATCTCGCGGTTGCCGGTGGCGCAGGACCTGTCTGCGGTCGCGCTGATGGCGCCGGGCGTGGTCGGCGGCAACTCGTCATTCGGCGGCCTGTCGTTCGCCGGTTCATCGGTGGCCGAGAATGCGGTCTTCATCAACGGCCTGAATGTCACCGACATGTACACCCGTCGCGGCTTCAGCACCGCGCCGTTCGCTTTCTTCAAGGAATTCCAGGTCAAGACGGGTGGCTACTCGGTCGAGTTCGGCCGCTCCACCGGTGGCGTGATCAATGCCGTGACCCGTTCGGGCAGCAACGAATTCGAGGGCGGCGTCGAAGTCACCGCCGAGCCCAGTGCGTGGCGCGCCAGTGGCGGCGACCACTTCCATCGTGATGGAACCCCGCATTCGTATGGCAGCCGCGACAACAACTCGTTCCTGAAGACGAACGTCTGGGGCTCGGGGCCGATCGTCAAGGACAAGCTGTTCCTGTTCGCGATGTACGAAGACCGCAACGACAAGGGACACAACACCTCGTCCGACGGCAGCACTTGGTTCAAGAATGATTCCGGCAACGGCTTCTGGGGCACCAAGCTGGACTGGAACATCAACGACAACCACAGCCTGGCGCTGCTGGCGTTCTCCGACGAGGGAGACGTCACTAATGCCTCCTATGGCTACAACTGGAACGCAGACGAGCTCGGTGCATGGGGCGGTGATTCGGTCACCGAGACGGGGGGACGCAACTGGTCGGCAACGTATACCGGCCACTTCGGGCAGAACTTCACCGCGCGCGCCATGGTCGGCCAGAACAACCAGCGTGCCTTCACCAATTCATCGCTGGATCAGGCCTGCAGCCCGGTGTTCACCGACAGTACCTACGGCCCGCGCCTGAGTAAGCTGCAGGGCCTGCGCGCAGGCTGCCACCCCACGGGCACGGCAGTGGCCGAGCGTGACGATACCCGTGACGTGGCGCGACTGGACTTCGAATGGCAGCTGGGTGACCACCTGCTGCGCTTCGGTGTCGACCGTGAGCTGATGACCACAAAGCAGTCCACCCGCTACCCCGGCCCGACCGAACTGAGCTACACCGCCTACGTGGCGCGCCCCGGCGATGAAGTCTGGGACGGTGCCAATGCCTACGTACCGGCTGGCGTTACCGAAATGCTGCGTGCGCGAAACCGCAAATCGGGCGGCACGTTCGAGACTGAAGCCAATGCCTTCTACGTGGAGGACATCTGGAACATCACGCCGAACCTGATGCTCAACCTCGGCGTGCGCTGGGACCGTTTCGAAAACCGCACCGCCGCCGGCAAGGCGTTCATCAAGATGGATGACCTGATCGCACCCCGCGTCGGCTTCTCGTGGGACATGCGTGGTGATGGCAGCACCAAGCTGTTCGGCAACGCCGGCCGCTACTACCTTCCGGTTACCAACAACATCAACGTGAACTTCGCCGGTGGCCTCACTGACGAATACAGCTACTACGTGCTCAACGGCTGGGAGCGGAAGACCTCGCCGACAGGCTCACCGTACATGGCACCGATCGTCGGCCAGCAGATCGGCCCGACCGACACCCGCATGAACACCGGCGGTGCCGACCTGCGCCAGAGTGTGGATCGCGACCTCAAGGCGGTCTACCAGGACGAGTACATCCTGGGCTTCCAGAACATGATCAACCAGGCATGGTCGTGGGGCGTCAACGCCACCTATCGACGGATGACCCGTGCGCTGGACGACATCCGTATCAATTACACCCCGTGCGGCCCGACCCCGAGCACGCTGTGGCCGATCGCCAACCCGGGCGAGAGCCTGACGATCTGGGGTGATAAGAGCATCGGCTGCGCCAACGAGGGCTGGATCACCATCGATACCGCCAACAGCGGTTATCGCAAGGGTGGCAGCGGTGAGGTGATCGGTTACTCCAAGCCCAAGCGCACCTACAAGGCACTGGAGTTCCAGATCGACCGTGCATGGGACGAGAAGTGGATGTTCAACGCGTCCTACCTGTGGTCGAAAAGCGAGGGCAATTTCGAAGGCCCTGTGAATTCCGATACCAACTACGGCGACACGGGCATGGTTCAGTTCTGGGACCATCCGGCCACCAACGAGCGCTATGGCGTGCTGTTCAACGACTTCCGCCACCAGTTCAAGCTGCGTGCCGCTTACGCGCTGAACAAGCAATGGTCGTTCGGAACTACGCTGCAGGTGCAGTCCGGTGGTCCCATCACGGCCTACGGCGTGATGTGGCCAAACGATTCCATCGCCGGTGGTAGTACCTCCAGCGAAGGTAGCGGTGGTGGCACCGGCTGGCTGTGCGTGGCCAGCTGTTCCGGTCCGTACAACCAGCGGCAGTTCGAGTACAGCCCACGCGGTGCGTTCGGTCGCCTGCCGTGGACCTGGAATATGGGCGCCAATGTGACCTGGCGTTTGCCGGTGGAGGGCATCGACCTCAGTGCACGGCTGTCGGTGTACAACCTGTTCAACAACCAGAAGACCATCAACGTGCACCAGCGCTATGAAGCGCAGCCCGGCCAGTACCGCGAGGCGACGTTCGCCACCGGGACGCGCTGGCAGGCCCCGCGCTACACCCAGCTGGTGGTGACCTGGAACTTCTGAGGCCACGATCCGCGCCGTCCACCGTGACGGCGCGGCAATGGAGGGGCTGCGCGCATGTACCACCTGCTGATCGCCGCGGCGGCACTGGCCGCACCGTCCGCTTCGGCGACCGACATCGCCTCCCTCGATGCCGACGTCGCCGCCGTGGTCCAGCACGAGCACCTGCCCGGGCTGGCCATGGCGGTGGTCGAGCAGGGGCGTGTGGTGTACCAGCATGCCGAGGGCGCGCGCGGCGACGGCGGCCGCATCGACCAGGACACGCTGTTCAAGATCGCCTCCAACAGCAAGGCGATGACCGCCGCGCTGCTGGCGCGGCTGGTGCAGCAGGGCAAGCTGCGCTGGGAGGATCCGGTGCGGCGGCATCTACCGGGCTTCCGCATGCACGATGCGTGGGTGGGCGAGCAGATGCAGGTGCGCGACCTGCTGATCCACAACAGCGGTCTCGGCCTGGGCGCCGGTGACCTGATGCTGTGGCCGGAGCCGAACGCGTTCACCCGTGCCGACATCATCGCGGGGCTGGCGCACCTGAAGCCGGTCAGCAGTTTCCGCAGCCGCTACGCCTACGACAACCTGATGTACGTGGTGGCCGGCGAACTGGCCGCTGCGACGGGTGGCAAACCGTATGACCAGTTGATGCGCGAGCAGGTGTTCGAGCCGCTGGGCATGACCCGCTGCCAAGTGGGGACGTGGTCGGTGAAGCGGGTCGGCAACGTGGCGCAGCCACATGCCTGGCGTGGCGACCACAATACGGTGGTGAACGCCGATGGTGCGATCAGCCCGGACCTGCCGTCGATGGCCGCCGGCGGCATCCGTTGTTCGCTGCGGGACATGACGCGCTGGATGCAGGTGCTGCTCGATCCCGCCCTGGCACCTGGCTGGTTGGATGCTGAGCAGCGCCGTACGCTGTGGACCCTGCACATGCCGATGCCGCTGGGTGAACGCCAGCGGCGTTGGGACAACGCGCATTTCTACGGCTACGGCTATGGCTGGCGGGTGTCGGACATGGATGGGCAGTGGAAGGTGGCGCACACCGGCACACTGTCGGGCATGTACTCGTCGCTGGCGCTGCTGCCTGAGCGCAAGGTGGGTGTGGTAATGCTGATCAACGGTGAAGGCGAGGATGCGCGCATCGCATTGATGCAGACCGCACTGAAGCGCTTCACCGCCCCCGATGAGGCGCGTCCGGCGCTGGCGTACCTGGCCGAACTGAAGGCTGACCAGGCCATGCGAGCGGCAGGCGGCCATCAGCGGCCGGCGACGTCGGAGGCACGGCCGACATCGGACGCCGATCTGCCGCGTTGGCAGGGCCGCTACACCGATCCGTGGCTGGGGCCGGCCTCGCTGTGCCCGGGCAAGGACGGCCTGCGCTTCAGCGTGGACAAGTCGCCCCGGCTGGAAGGGGCTGTGCTGCAGCTGCAGGGGCGCTGGCTGCTGCGCTGGGATACGCTGGGCGAAGACGCGCAGGCGTGGCTGCAGCCGGGTGAAGGCCTGGCACCGACACTGGACCTGCGCGCCATCGATCCGGACATCGACTTCAGCTATGACTTCCAGGACCTGCATTTCACTCGTACTGGCGATTGCCCTGACAGCGACCACCAGCGCCGCTGAGCCACCGCGCGTTTCACCGGCCACCGACGCGGCCAGCGCCGGGCTGGTGGAGATCCGTACGTTGTCGCCGCGCATCGACCTGGACATCCGCTATGCGGGCGCCAACAACTTCACCGGCGCGCGCGTGCCCGGCTACGAGGCGCCTTCGTGCTACCTGCTGGCGCCGGTGGCGAAGGCGCTGGCCGAGGTGGAACAGGACCTGCGCGCCGATGGCTTCGGCCTGCGCCTCTACGACTGCTACCGGCCGGTGCGTTCGGTGCAGGCCTTCATGGCCTGGGTGAACGATCCGCGCGAGCTCTCGCGCAAGGCACAGCAGTATCCGGACCTGGACAAGCCGCGCCTGCTGGCCGATGGCTACATCGCCGAACGCTCCGGCCACAGCCGCGGTGCCACGGTGGATCTGGGCCTGCTGGATTGCCGAAGCGGTGCATGTGCGCCGTTGGACATGGGCACTGACTTCGACTTCTTCGGGACACGTGCGCATACGCAGACGAGCGGGCTGAGTGAGACGCAGCAGGCGAACCGGCGGCAACTGGTGCAGGCAATGGCACGGCGTGGTTTCGTGAACTATCCGCAGGAGTGGTGGCACTACACGTTCCAGCCGGAACCGGATCCCGGCTCCGCGTACGACGTCCCGGTACGGTAGGGGTATCGGCAGGGCTGCGCCCTGCACCCGCGGTAGTGCCGGCCGCTGGCCGGCAACATCAGACGCAACAGCAACAGCGTGCGTTCCGTGGGTTGGCTGGGCGGTGCCGGAGTGCGGGGACGCCGTAAATCCGTCCATGGAGGCTTGGCAGCCGCATCCATGCGGCTGACACCCCGCATTCCGGCACCGCCCCGCCTCTGACAGTTTCCCGCGTGGTCCGTTGTAGAGCCGAGCCCATGCTCGGCTGCTCTTTGTTCAATCGTCGAATTATTCGATCTCGATGGAGACTCATCCACGCATGGCGTGGATCTACTGTGGCTGCCGATTGGGTCCGAAGCAGATCCCTTACACTGGCCGCCATCCCACCGTTGCCCATCCGATGAACCTTCCCCTGCACTTCGGCCTGCTCGGCACCCTCGAAGCCGGCGCCATCGCCATGCTGGTCGGGCTGCTGGTGTACTTCCTGTGGTCGCAGCTGTGCCGCCTGCTGCGGTGGTCGATGGGGCACGCGATCGGCTGGTCCTGCGTCATCGCCGTGATCATCGCCGCCGGCATCGATGCGTGGAAGCTGTTCTACATGGGCATCGTGCGGCTGGAATCGCCGCTGTACGCGCGCATCTTCCTGGCCACCATCCACGATCCGAACGAACTTGGCAGCCGTGTGGTGCTGGAAACCGCCGGTGCGCTCGCCGGTGTTGCTCTTGCATGGGTATTGTTCAGTTCGCGGTCATCGGAAAAAACCGTCGACTGACGCAGGTTTTTCGTTGCCTGCCGGTTAAATGCAGAGGCGCTGAATGCGCATCTTATGAGCCACTCACTTCACCCTAACCACCGCGCTAAAGCATGCGTGGAGGCGAGTGGTTAATCGCATGTGTGCGGGCCGGTCGTGGCGCAAAATCGATTCAGAAACGCGGTGGCAGGGTAGGTGCCGTGCGGAATCAACACGCCGCGCAACACCACCCAATTGGCAGGAGACACCCCTGATGACTATTCGCAACCGCAAGCCCCTGATCGCCCTGATCGTCGCCGCTGGCAGCGTGCTGGCCATCCCGGCGATGGCCCAGTCGGCCAAGCAGCAGGCCGCGCATGCACAGAACGAGGCCGCTCAGGCCCAGCAGGCGGCTGCACAGGCCGGCCAGGCCGCCGACCAGGCGACCAATGCGGCCGCAGCGGCATCGGCACAGGCCAATGGCGGTGGTCAGACCTGGGCCAGCATCGATACCGATGGCAACGGCACCATCAGCAAGACCGAGGCGCAGGTGAACGCCGGCCTTGCCCAGGTGTTCGACCAGGCCGATACCAACAAGGACGGCGAGCTGAGCGCCGATGAGTACAAGGCCTACGTGGCCGCCCAGCAGGCCGGCGCCGGTGGCGCAGCGCAGGGTGCACAGGGCAGGTAAGTCCTGCGTCGGGGCGTATGGGAACCCGGGCGGCTTCGGCCGCCCGGGTTTTTTTCGTCACCATGGCCCCTGTATCCTTGCGCGATGAACACCCCCACGCCTGCGCCGTCGCGCGCCATCGGCCTGGTCGGTTTTGACGGTGACGATACGCTGTGGAAGAGCGAGGACTACTACCGCAAGGCCGAGCAGGATTACCTTGACCTGCTGTCGCGCTATGTCGACGTGCATGACACCCAGACCGCCCGCCACCTGCTGGAAGTGCAGCAGCGCCACCTGGGCACCTTCGGCTACGGCGTCAAGAGCATGACCCTGTCGATGATCGAAGCGGCCATCGACATCACCGGCCAGCGCATCGAGGCCAAGGACATCCAGCGCATCCTGGAGATCGGCCACGACACCCTGCGCCACCCGGTCGAGCTGATCGATGGTGTACGCGAAGCGGTGGCGGCCATCGCCGAGCACTACCCGGTGGTGCTGATCACCAAGGGTGACCTGTTCCACCAGGAAGCGAAGATCAAGGTCGCCAACCTGGCCGAGCTCTTCCCGCGCATCGAGATCGTTTCCGAGAAGGACCCGGAGACCTACGCCCGCGTGCTGGCCGAATTCGACCTGCCGATGCAGCGCTTCGTGATGGTCGGCAACTCGCTGCGCTCGGACATCGAGCCGGTGGTGACCCTGGGTGGCTGGGGCGTGCATACCCCGTACGCAGTGACCTGGGCGCACGAGACCCAGCATGGCGTGGCCGACGACGAGCCGCGCATGGTCACCGCCGATACCGCCCACGACTGGCCGGCCGCACTGGCGGCGATCGAGGCAAAGGCCGCTGCGGCCTGACAGGGCCCGTCGGCTGCGGCAGAATCGGGGCATGAACCACCGACTGCGCGCGCTGATGTTGTTCCTGTTGCTGGCGCCGGCCACCGTGCTGGCCCAGCAGACCGCCGAGCGCTCAAGCGCCTACGACGTGGACACCGGCGACAGCTGGGTCGATGCCCAGCTGCAGGACATCAACCATTACGCCGAACGCTACCCCGACGCCTTCCTCGACGAAGTGTCGCGCTATGCCGACGTGCCGCGCGGCTACATCAGCGCGCTGTTCACCACCCACGGCTGGCAGGCCGGAGACATCTATTTCGCCTGCTTCTGGGCCAAGGCCAGTGGCCAGACCTGCCGCGACAGCGTGCGTGCCTTCAGCCAGGACCCGGAGGGCGGCTGGGAGGCGGTGGTCAAGCGCATGCCCACCAAGCCGGACAATCTGCACTACCGGGCTGTGCGCCATGCCATCGTGGCCAGCTACCAGCACTGGGACCGGCCGATCACGCTGGATGCCACCCTGAAGCGCCAGCTCAAGCGGTAGTGCCGGCCGCTGGCCGGCACCTGCACCATTCCAGGCATCCGGGGTTGCCGGCCAGCGGCCGGCACTACCCGGTCATGTTGCTCTGCGTATCGCCGCCGCCGGGCGCTCCGGCGACAATACGGGTCCGAGCTGTTCCCCGTTCCCGTAATCGAGTGACTGATGAGCGCCTCTTTCGTTTCGCCTGATGTGATCCGCCGCCTGTTCGCGCAGGCCATGTCCCGCATGTACCGCACCGAAGTGCCGCTGTACGGCACGCTGGTGGAACTGGTGGAGCGGATCAACGCGCAGGTGCTTGCCCAGGACCCGGCGCTGGCCGCGCAGCTGCAGCGCAACGACGAGCGTGCGCGGCTGGATGAAGAGCGTCATGGCGCGATCCGCGTCGGTACCGTGCAGGAACTGGCGACGCTGCGCCGGCTGTTCGCGGTGATGGGCATGTACCCGGTCGGCTACTACGACCTGTCGGTGGCCGGCGTGCCGGTGCACTCCACCGCGTTCCGCCCGCTGACCGGCGCGGCGCTGGCGCAGAATCCGTTCCGCGTGTTCACCTCGCTGCTGCGCCTGGAGCTGATCGAAGACGAAGCCCTGCGTGCCGAGTCGGCGAAGATCCTGGCGCGCCGCCGCATCTTCACCGACGGCGCGCTGGCACTGATCGACCAGGCCGAGCGCGACGGTGGCCTGTCGCAGGCCGATGCCGAGCGCTTCGTCGATGAAGCACTGGAAACCTTCCGCTGGCATGGTGACGCCACGGTCGACCTGCCGACCTACCGCGCGCTGCACAACGCGCACCGGCTGGTGGCCGACGTGGTCAGTTTCCGCGGCCCACACATCAACCACCTGACCCCGCGCACGCTGGACATCGACGCTGCACAGGCGGCAATGATCGAGCACGGCATGGCGGCCAAGGCCGTGATCGAAGGCCCGCCGCGCCGTGCCTGCCCGATCCTGCTGCGCCAGACCAGCTTCAAGGCGCTGGAAGAAGCCGTGCATTTCCCGGATGCCGAAGGTGGCGATGCCGGCACCCATACCGCGCGCTTCGGCGAGATCGAACAACGCGGCCTGGCGCTGACCCCGAAGGGCCGCGCGCTGTACGACCAGCTGTTGTCGCAGGCCCGCGACGCCGGTGGTGAAGGCAGCACCGGCGGCGACTACGGCCAGCGCCTGCAGGCGGTGTTCGCCAGCTTCCCGGATGACCATGACACCCTGCGCCAGGAAGGCCTGGGGTATTACCGCTACCAGCTGACCGACGCTGGCCGCGCCGCGCCGGAGCGCGTGGCCGATCTGCCCGCTGAAGTGCTGGTGGCCGCCGGCCTGGCCACGGCTGACCCGATCGTCTACGAGGATTTCCTGCCGGTCAGTGCCGCGGGCATCTTCCAGTCGAACCTGGGCGGCGAAGAACAGCGCGCCTATGCCGCGCATGCCAACCGCGAAGCCTTCGAGCAGGCCTTGGGCGTGGCGGTGAACGACGAGTTCGAGATCTACGAGCGGCTGCAGGCCGAATCGCTGGCGGCGCTGCGCGGGTAAACCGCTTGCCGTGGAGCCGAGCGTGGGCTCGGCTCTACAGGGATTCTGCGGAGCGGCCCCTTTGTAGAGCCGGCCGCTGGCCGGCTGTTGGGGAAGCCGGCCAGCGGCCGGCTCTACCCGAGGTCCGTAGCGGGCCTCAGCCCTTCATCGTGCCGGTATCCAGCCAGCGCTGGTGCCACGACAACGCTTCCGGCAGCAGGTGCGGGGTGTGCTTGCCGTAGCTCTCACGGCTGGCACGGTCGAAGTAATCCTGCAGCTGCGGGCGGAAGTCCGGGTGCGCGCAGCTGTCGATCAGCACCTGCGCGCGCTTGCGCGGGGTCAGGCCGCGCAGATCGGCCAGGCCCTGTTCGGTGACGATCACCGACACGTCGTGCTCGGTGTGGTCGACATGGCTGGCCATCGGCACGATCGCCGAGATGGTGCCGTTCTTGGCGGTGGACGGGCTCAGGAACGCCGACAGGAAACCGTTGCGGGCAAAGTCACCGGAACCGCCGATGCCGTTCATGATCCGCGTGCCCATCACGTGCGTCGAATTGACGTTGCCGTAGATGTCCACCTCGATCATGCCGTTCATGCCGATGCAGCCCAGGCGGCGCACCAGTTCCGGGTGGTTGGAGATTTCCTGCGTGCGCATGATGATGCGCTCGCGGTAGAAATCGATGTTCTCCTTGAACGTCTCATTCGCCTGCGGGCTCAGCGCGAAGCCGGTGCACGAGGCGTAGCTCAGCACGCCGTCGCGCAGCAGGTCGAGCATGCCGTCCTGGATCACTTCGGTGAACGCGGCCAGGTCGCGGAAACCGCTCTTTGCCAGGCCAGCCAGCACGGCGTTGGGGATGTTGCCCACGCCCGACTGCAACGGCAGCAGGTTCGGCGGCAGGCGGCCCTTCTTCACCTCGTGCTTGAGGAACTCGATCAGGTGCGAGGCGATCTGTTCGCTGGTCGCATCGATCGGGCTGAACGGGCTGTTGCGGTCCGGGCCGTTGGTACGCACCACGGCCACGATCTTGTCCGGGTCGCAGCGCAGCGCGGTATCGCCGATGCGGTCGTTGGCGTTCACCAGCGGAATCGGCTTGCGGTGCGGCGGCAGGGCGGTGCCGTAGTAGATGTCATGCATGCCGTCGACGCCGGCCGGCTGCCATTCGTTGACCTCGACGATCACCTTCCTGGCCAGGTCCAGCCAGGTCTTGTTGTTGCCGACCGAGGTGGAGGGCACCAGCGAACCATCTTCGCGGATGGCCGAGACTTCGATGACAGCGGTATCGATCTCGCCATAGAAGCCGAACCACACGTGCTGGGCGACGTGGCTGAGGTGGATGTCGATGTAATCCAGCTTGCCCTCGTTGATGCGGTTGCGCGCATCCGGGTCGCTCTGGAACGGCATGCGCATGGCGATGCCATCGGCCTTGGCCAGCGCGCCATCGAGTTCCGGCGCGGTCGAGGCGCCGGTCATCAGCTTGATCTGGAAGGGATTGCCCTGGGCATGCACCGCTTCGATGCGGCGGGCCAGTTCGACGGGAACGGCCTTGGGATACCCGGAGCCGGTAAAGCCGCTCATGGCCACGGTTTCACCGGGCTGGATCAGCGCGGCTGCGGCCTCGGCGGAGACCACGCGGTCACGGAGACGCGCGTTGGCGATGCGATCAACAGACATGACGACAGTGTTTCTGGGGGGAATCCCGATTATCGGCCATCCTCATCCGTACGGGGGGTTCTACCTTCGTGGAATGGCTTTTCCCCCAGGGGCTCACCCATACCCACCGGTTCTGTTTTGCAGTGCAGCGTGCAAAGTGCTTTCGCAGCCCGCACGATGGCCCTGCATCCCGACGTGGGGGAGGGAGCAGAGCCCGCTGGCAGTTCGCTGCAAGCGGGCTTTTTTATTGCCTGTGGCCCAGTGTGAATACGCGGCTCCCCTTCAGGGTCGGATCCTTTTGCCAAGGGCAAAAGGCTCTGACCCCACCAGCGGCATCAAGCGGCGGCATCTCGGGGGCAGAGCCCTTCGCCGTTGGCAAAGGGATCCGACCCCGCGAGAATCAGGGCATGACCCTCGCCCCCGCTGACCTGCCCGCCCCACTGCAGCCCCTTGTCGACCGCGCCCTGGCGCGCCTGGCCCAGGTCCTGCCCGAGCCCGTTCCTGCTGAACTGCTGCCGCTGCTGACCCGACTGGCGGTGGCCAGCGACTTCGCGCTGGACACCCTGGTGCGGCAACCGGCGCTGCTGGCGCAGCTGGCTACCCCCGGCTGCCCGCCGATCCCGCCACCGGTGCTCGATCCGCTGCAGCCCAGCGACTGGCCGGCGCAGATCCGGCGCTGGCGTACTGCCATGTCGACGCGGCTGATCTGGCGCGACCTGACCGGCCTGGACGACGTGGCACAGACCCTGGCCGGCGCCACCACCCTGGCCGAGGACTGCCTGCGGCTGGCGCTGGACGCGCTGCAGCAGGAATTCGCCCAGCGCCACGGTGTGGTCCGCGATGGCGAAGGCGCCGCGCAGCAGCTGGTGGTGTTCGGCCTCGGCAAGCTTGGCGGCGGCGAGCTCAACTTCAGTTCCGATATCGACCTGGTCTACGCCTATCCGCACGGCGGCGAATCCGACGGCCCGCGCGCGCTGGCCGCCGAAGAGTATTTCGCCCGCCTTGGCCAGCGCCTGGCCAAGCTGCTGGACGAAACCACCGTCGATGGCTTCAGCCACCGCGTCGACCTGCGCCTGCGCCCGTTCGGCAGCGCCGGCCGCGTCGCACTGTCGTTCGCGGCGATGGACCAGTACTTCCAGCGCGAAGGCCGCGACTGGGAGCGCTATGCGTGGCTGAAGGCGCGCGCGGTCGCCGGTGATATCGAGGCCGGCGAAGCGTGGCTGCAGACCCTGCGCCCGTTCGTGTACCGCCGCTACCTGGATTTCACTGCGCTCGATGGCCTGCGCGAGATGAAGGCGGCGATCACCGCCGAAGTCGCGCGCCGCGAGCTGCACGAAGACATCAAGCGCGGCGCCGGTGGCATCCGCGAGATCGAGTTCCTGTGCCAGGCGCTGCAGCTGATCCGCGGTGGCCGCGAGCCTGCGCTGCGCGAGCGCCGCCTGCTGGTGGCGCTGGACGCGCTGGTGGCTGCGGGGCAGATCGCGCCCGGGGACGGCAGTGCGCTGCGCGAGGCCTACCTGTTCCTGCGCCGCCTGGAGAACCGCCTGCAGATGCTGCGCGATGCGCAGACCCACGTGCTGCCCAGCGATGCACTGGACCGGCAGCGCATCGCCGTCGGCCTCGGCTACCCGGACTGGGACGTGCTGCGCGCGGCGCTGGCCGAACAGCAGCAGCGGGTCAGTACCGAATTCGCCGCGCTGCTGGCACCGCGCAAGGGCCAGGCCGCGCCCGACGCGCTGGCCAATTACTGGCGTAGCCTGCCCGAGGCCAGCAACGCGCCGTTGCTGGCCGAAGCCGGTTTCCTCGATGCCAATGGCGCCGACCAGTCATTGCGTGACTTCGCGCAGGGCACCGGCGTGAAGTCATTATCCGATGCGGCGCGTGCGCGGCTGGATCGCGTACTGCCCGCGTTGCTGCATGCGGCTACGCGTTCGCCGCAACCCGACGCTGCGCTCAAGCGTGTGCTCGGCCTGTTGCAGGCCGTGCTGCGCCGGACCAGCTATCTCGCGCTGCTGGACGAACAACCGAGCGCGTTGGCGCGTCTGGTCGATGTGCTGGCGCGCAGCGCGCTGCTGGCCGAGCGGCTGGCCGCGTACCCGCTGCTGCTGGACGAACTGCTGGACGTGCGCGTGTCCGGGCCGATGCCCGATGCGGCCGGCATGCTGGCCGAGTGCCAGCAGGTGCTGGCGGTGGAAGATCCCGAATCCGCACTGCGCTGGCTCAACGAGACGCGGCTGGCGCTCAGCTTCCGCATGGCGATGGCCACGCTGGATGGCCGCCAGGGTGCGGTGGACAGCACGCGGCAACTGGCCGAGCTGGCGCAGGCGGTGGTCACCACCGTGCTGGCGATGGCCGAGGCGGACATGCGCGCCGCGCACGGCGGGATTCCCGGTGGACGTTTCGCGATCATCGGCTACGGCAGCCTCGGCGGGCTTGAGCTGGGCTTCGGTTCCGACCTGGACCTGGTGTTCCTGCACGACAATCCGGCCGGCGTGGAGGCCAGCGATGGCGCACGTCCGCTGGAACCGGGGCGCTGGTATGCGCGGCTGGCACAGAAGGTGATGGCGCTGCTTGGTGCGGTCACCGCCGCCGGGCGCCTGTACGACATCGACGTGCGCCTGCGCCCGGACGGTGGCAAGGGTTCGCTGGTGTCTTCGTTGGCCAGCTACACCGAATACCAGCGCGAACGCGCATGGACCTGGGAACACCAGGCCCTGGTGCGCGCACGCGGCGTGGCCGGTGATGCCAGCCTGCTGGCCGATTTCGAACAGGTGCGTGCACAGACACTGGGTCGTGAGCGCGATCCGGCCACGCTGTATGCCGATGTGCTGAAGATGCGCGGCCGCATGCGCACTGAACTGGACCGCAGCGATGCCGCGCGGCTGGACCTGAAACAGGGTGCCGGTGGCGTGGTGGACCTGGAGTTCCTGCTGCAGACCGGCGTGCTGGCGCGTAGTGCGCAGCATGCGGCGTTGCTGCAGCCACGCGACACGCCGTCGCTGATCGATGCGTTGGCGGTTGCCGGTTTCCTTCCGGAAGACACTGCGCAAGCACTGCATGGCGCGCATGCCACGCTGCTGGATGTTGGCCTGGCCTGCACGCTGGACCGGCGCCCGCGACTGGCACCGACCACGCCCGCGATTGAAGACGCGTGTGCGGCGATTACGGCGGCGTGCAGAGCGGCGGAGCTGCCGTTCGGGTGAGTGGGTGCACCCATTAGAGCAATTGCCCGGGGATGATCCGCTGTTGGTAGGTGCCGACCGTTGGTCGGCACAATCTGTCAGCGGTGATGAACTCTGATGGAGCGTGCCGACCAACGGTCGGCACCTACCGTGCTCATGTGCCATCCAAGGTTGGCACCTACCAGAGCATGTGCGTTCAGCTGGTGGCGCGCAGCGGCGCCATCTTCCACAGCAGCGCGCGGAACGGGGCCAGCAGGCAGACGCCGATCGCCAGCTTCACTGCCAGGTCGCCGGCGGCCCAGCTCACCCACGGCAGGGTGGAACCGGCAAACGCGATCGACCAGAAAATGGTGGTATCCACCGTCGCACTGCAGGTCGTGGCCACCATCGGCGCGCGCCACCAGCTGCCACGGCGCAGGCGGTCGAACACGGTGATGTCCAGCAACTGCGCCACGATGAAGGCCGAGCACGAGGCAACGGCGATGCGCGGCGTGGCCACCCAGATCGACAGCAGCACCGCCACCGCGAAGCCGATCCACGCTACGCGGCGCGCCGGGCCCGGGCCGAAGCGGCGGTTGATCAGATTGCTGACCAGGAACGCGACCGGATAGCTGAAGGCGCCCCAGGTCAGCCAGTCATTGATCGGGTACTGCACCAGCACGTTGGACAGCAGCACCACCGCGCCCATCGCCAATACCGCCAGCACCAGGGCGCGGGCGGTCAGCGGGGCAAACACAGGGGCAGGACGCACGGACATGGCGAGCCAGGGGGACAAAGGGGATCGCCCATTATCCGCCCGGCCCGCGGCAAAGCCAAAACCGCTTGTTCAGCTTTACAACGCTTCGCTCATCACATCGCCCGCGGCGTAGGCGGTGGGGACGTAAGCCAGCGCTTGGCCCTGTGCGCTCTTCACGGTCCAGCCGGCACCGGCCTCGGTGGGGTCGAAATGCACCTGCTGGCCGACCACGAAGGCCGCCGTCTGGTCTTCATGCACGCGCGCCGGCCAGCGCAGGGTGGCGGTCTGATCGGCCTTGCCGGGTACCTGCAGCTGCACCTGGCGCTCGCCCGCCGCCGTGGTCTCCACCTTCTTCACGTCCATCGGTGGCAGCGGCACCGCCTTGGTGCGGGCAGCCCTGGCATTGCGTTCGCTGGCCTTGAACGGCGCCTTGGACAGTTCGGACAGGCCCGCCGACGCAGCGAGCGGCACCGAGACCACGATCAGCGAGGTGATCAGCACGCTGGCTTCGCTGCTGTTCAACTGCGGCGCGGCGCCGGCATGGACGGTGGGCACCAGCAGCGCGGAGAGCAGCAGGGCAGAAGCGGGAACGCGCAGGCAACGGAACATGGAGACCTCCTGGTCAGCGTGGGGACGGCGGCTCAGCGCCGGGTATCGAAGATATCGCGCGGGCCGGTGGCCTCGGGCAGGTATTCCAGCGGGCGGCCCTGGTTGTCCTTCAGCTGCCAGCCCTGGTCGGCGCCGGTTGGCTCGAAGTTCACGGTCTGGCCCACGGTGAACTGCACGGCCGGGTCGCCGACGCCGCGCGGATACTGCATCGATGCGGTGTTCTGCGGATCGTTGGCATCACGCAGCAGCACTTCGCGGCGGCCATCGACGGTGGTGGCGATTGCGCTCACCTCCATCTGCGGCAGCTTGATCTGCTGCGGGCGGGCCAGCGGCTGGCCGGCATCGGCCGCATCCTGGGCTTCCTTCGCTGCTGCGGCGCGGGCCGAGGCCACCATCTGCGTGGACATTTCCAGGCTCGGTCCCTGCGGGCCCGGGTCATGGATGATCACGATGCGGCGTTCGGCGTGGGCGGCCGTCGACCACGCCAGGCCGGTGACGATCACCATCGACAACACAGAGGTAAGCAGCGGACGCATGTCGTTCTCCTTGCGGGATTCAGGGCGTGGCGGCGGTGGCACCGGCCACCGGCACATGGGGGATCACCAGTTCCTGCTGCAGCTGGCTGCGCTGGTGCAGGAAGTCGAACACCGATTCCACCGTCACCACCGAATAGTTGCCGGAGATGCGTTCGCCGGCTGGATGGTCGGTGGTGGTGGCGTTGGCTACGAACAGGCGCGCACCCACGCGCTTGCCGAGGCCGATATGCAGCACGCTGGGCTGGTACTTCTGCTGGCGCAGCCACTGCTGTGCCTGTTCGCGCTTGACGATGGCCGGCGCGCCTTCGGTCTGCGCCATCGCCGCCGCCAGCACTTCCAGCACCCACTGGTTGGAGTTCTGGTAGTCGGTGGCGAACGGGTAGGCGACCACGTTGTACCTTGTTTCGTGCAGCGCCTTGGGCTGGATCGAGGGCGGCACCAGCATCGCGCGCAGCGCCGCACGCAAGGGGGCCGACGGCACGCCGATGCGCAGGTCGGTATGGCCGCCGCTCTCGCCGACGAAGTTGCCGAGGCCCTCGTGGTACAGCTGCGAGCTGTCGGTCTTGCAGCGGTTGAGCAGGTGCATCGCGCGCCAGCGGCCGTCGTCCTCGCGCAGCAGGAAGGCCAGGTGGCTGTGGCGCAGGCCGTAGCGGCGCAGGTCCTGGCCACCGCGCGCGGCCACCACCACGTCCACATCGGGCAGCGCGTCCAGGCGTTCGGCGGTGGTCCAGGCCACGTCCAGCATCGCCGCCTGCGACGCCACGCTCGGGTAGCGCTCGCGGCAGGCGGTGCTGTCGGCCCAGGCCGGTGCGGTCGCCAGCAGGCTGGCGATCAGCAGCGCGGCGCGGCGCAGGCGGGAAAAACGATCCATGTCGGTACCTTCAACGGCGGGCAGGCCCGCGCGCCGATCATACGCTGCTCAGCGCAGCGGGCGATCCACGCCCTTGCGCTGGAGTTCCCTGTCGCAGGCATCGCTGATCGGGGCGATCGGCAGCGGCGGGCGCTCGCCCGTCTTCGGATCGCGCAGCGCCGGCTGTTCGCGGTACGCATCCAGCTGCTGCTGGCATTGATAGGAGATCGGGTCCAGCTCGGTGGGCGCGGTCGAACACGCGGCGAGCAGGGCCAGGGGCAGCAGGAGCAGGGTACGCATGAAGGCATTCGGTCCGATGGGGGACACCGGACTCTAACGATATGGGCGGATTGAAATGTTCAGAAATCGCTGCGCATCCCGGTAGTGCCGGCCGCTGGCCGGCATCGGCAGGGTGTTCGGTAATGCGTGCAGCATTGCCGGCCAGCGGCCGGCACTACCCCAGGGCCAGGCGCTGCTTTACTTCCGCCGCCACGCGCGCGGTTTCGCGCAATGGCTCGATGCGGTCGTACTGCCAGTCCAGCCAGTGCGGCTGCAAGCGCCCGCGTTCGCGCAGCTGCTGCTGGAACCGGGCCAGCCGGCCCTGCGCGGTATCGGCCAGCGCCACCATCACCGGCATGCGCGTGGCGCAGGCTTCAGAGAGCAGGTTCACCGAATCGGGCGAGACCACCACCCGGTTGGCCCAGCCGAGCAGGCCGCCATAGGGATTGGTACCGTCGCCACCGTCGCCCCAGATCACGTGCGGCAGGTCGGCGAATTTCGCGCGCAGGATCTCGGCCAGGGCCGGCGGCGTGCGTCGCGAGGTGGTGGCCAGCAGGCTGCCGCCTTCGCTGCGGATCTGCTCGGCCAGCGCCTGGAACACACCGACCATCGCCGTCTCGTCCCACGGCGCCAGCGGCGTCGGCCCGCCCACCAGCAGTGCCGTGCGCGGACCGGGCAGGGTGCTGAAGCCGGCGAACGCGGCGCGACCCCAGGCCAGCCAGTCGTCGTCCACCGGGTTGAGGCTGCCGAGCAGGGTCAGCACATTGCTGCCGCGCAGGGCGTCGTGTTCGGGCACCACCACCACGTCCCAATGGCGGGCGCCGATGCGCGGGTCGAGGATCTGCACCACCTGGCTGCCGCGTGCACGCAGCACGCGCAGGGCACCGGCCGCCTGGCGACCACAGCCGATCGCCAGTGCCGGCGCCTCGGCCGCCAGCGTCGCCAAGGCCTCGCCGTAGCCATTCACATCGCCGGGCAGGCGCCGCGGCGACAGCCAGCGCCAGGGTGCGCGCGGTTGCAGGAGCAGCGGTCGGTGGGTGCCCTGGCGCAGTGCCGAGGCCAGCGCGACCGCCTGGCGGACATTGCCCGCACGGCCGTCAGTGACCGTCCATGGCGCGCTCGATCGTTTCACCATTGGCATTAATTCGTTTCAGCCCTGCTGGGTGTTGCAACAGTCGCGACACTCTACACTGCGGCTCGTCGTTTCGCCCCGCGCCGCCCGCGGGCACTGACTTCCTTTCGCCGCCCTGGAGATCCACCGATGTCCCACGCGCTCGACGCCGCCGCCCTTGACCAGCTGTTCCGTACGGCCCGCACCCAGAACGCCTTCCTCGACAAGCCGGTCCCCGAGAGCCTGCTGAAGGAACTGTACGACCTGGTGAAGTGGGGCCCCACCGCGGCCAACACCACGCCGGCGCGATTCGTCTTCGTCACCTCGAAGGAGGCCAAGGACAAGCTGGCCCCGGCGCTGTCCGAAGGCAACCTGGCCAAGACCATGGCTGCGCCGGTCACCGTCATCATCGGTTTCGACCTGGACTTCCACGAGAAGCTGCCGTACCTGTTCCCGCACACCGATGCCAAGGCCTGGTTCGATGGCCCGCAGGAAGGCCGCCACGAAGCCGCCATCCGCAACGGCAGCCTGCAGGGCGCCTACCTGATCCTGGCTGCGCGCGCGCTGGGCCTGGATGCCGGCCCGATGTCCGGTTTCGACCCGGCCAAGGTCGACGAAGCCTTCTTCGCCGGCACCTCCATCAAGTCGAATTTCCTGGTCAACCTGGGTTACGGTGACCCGGCGGGCCTGTTCCCGCGCCTGCCGCGCCTGTCGTTCGACGAAGCGGCGCGCATCGCGTAAGTCGCTGTATCGGTTTCGGGCCCGCCGTCCCGCGGCGGGCTCTTGCTGCACCGTGTACCCACCCTACGATCCGGAGAGTTCCTCAGATGAGCGCCACCCGTAAACTGCTGCTGCCGCTGGCCCTGACCCTGGCCATCGCCGCCTGCTCCAAGCCGGCCGACACCGCTGCCCCGGCTGCCGATGCCGCCGCCCCGGCCACCACCGAGCAGGCTGCCACCCCGGCGGCTGATGCCGCCGCTGCTGCGCCGGCTGCCGAAGCGATCAAGATCGCCTCGGGCACCTACAAGCTGGACCCGAGCCACACCGACGTGCTGGCGCAGTGGAGCCACTTCGGCTTCTCCAACCCCAGCGCGCACTTCGGCAACGTCGAAGGCACCCTGGTGTACAACGCCGAAGACGTGACCAAGTCCACCGTGGAAGTGAAGCTGCCGCTGAGCGGCCTGAACAGCTTCACCGCCAAGTTCGACGAGCACCTGAAGAGCGCCGACTTCTTCGACGCCGCCAAGTTCGCCGATGCCACCTTCAAGAGCACCAAGGTGGAAGCGGCCGGCACCAACAAGCTGACCGTCACCGGCGACCTGACCATCAAGGGCATCACCAAGCCGGTCACCCTGGACGTCACCGTCAACGGCGGCGGCGAGCACCCGATGGCCAAGGTTCCGGCGGCTGGCTTCGATGCCACCACCACCCTGAAGCGCAGCGATTTCGGCGTCGGCGCCTACGCCCCGAACGTCAGCGATGAAGTGAAGATCCGCATCACCACCGAAGCCACCGGCGAAAAGCCGGCGGCTTGATGCACCCAGCTCACTCGTCGTGAGAAGGCAGAAGGCCCGCTGAAAAGCGGGCCTTCTTTTTGGGTTCTGCATGCGAGGCACCCGATGCCGACGGGGTTGCCGGCCAGCGGCCGGCACTACCCGGCAGGTGCCAACCTGCATCTGGTGGGTGCGGACCGTTGGTCCGCACGATCCTTCAGCGCAGCGCGCCCAACCACACGCCACACGCTTCGCTCGGGCTCTGCTTGGCCTTCACCACCAGCCCGCTTACGCGCACGAAGGTCTGCGCGGCCTGTGCCACGACCTGGCGTGCGATCAGCGCCGCCTGCTTGGTGGCCGCCTGCTGCTTGCGCAGCTGCACGATGTTGATCGAAGGCCGACCCACCGGCGCGTACTTCTGGTCGCGGCGCAGCACGTCGGCCACCTGCGCCACTTCGAATTCGGCCTGCACGTAGCGGTGCTGTGCTTCCACCAGCTCGCGCAGCGGCGCGCGCAGTGCAGCGGTATCGGCGAAGGCGGCCAGGGCCGCGTCGCAGGCAGCGTCATCAGCGAAGCGGGTACGCAGCGCGTCCACGCTGGCCAGGGTCAGTTTGGCCATGTGGGCCTCGTTGCTGCAGGAAAGGAGCGCGATTGTCGCATTGCCAGCTCGGTAGTGCCGGCCGCTGGCCGGCAATTGCATGGGAGTGTGCGGACCAACGGTCCGCACCCACCAGTCGATGGCGGTCCGCACCCACCGACGGCGGCGCAGCCGAGCGTGGGCTCGGTTCTACAATGGCTGCTGTATCACCCACGGAAGGAAGACCCATGCAGGACGCGCAGTACTGGTTGAACGAATTCTGGTCGGGCCTGAGCGTGCTCGATCTGGTGGGCGGCAGCGTGCTCGGTACGCTGCTCGGCCTGGTGCTGGGCATCGCCGGCTGGCGCTGGCTGCATCGCCGTGGTTGGTTGCAGCGGCGCAAGCGCTGGCATCACTGGCTGCTGGCCAGCTACGTGGTGCTGCTGCCGCTGGCCACTGCCTTCTTCGGCCTGCAGCTGGGCTTAACCGCCGGTGCGCACCGCGCGCTGTTCAAGCAGCTCGATCATTTCCAGCCGCACCTGCAGACCCTGGTGGAAGGCTGGAGCGAAGGCTTCACCGATTCGCTGGACGACCCACGCATGCGCGAGGCATTGCGCAGCCAGGGCACGGTGGGCGACGTCGCCGACACCATCGCCTCGGCCTACCTCAGCGAGCATCCGCTGCCCGGCCTGGACCGTCTTGGCAACGGCCCGTTGGCACGTGGTACCGGCTGGGTGATCGGCAGGGTGCGTGAGGGCCTGCTGCGCAGCATGGTGGAAGACACGCTGGTGGACAGGGCCGGTACCCTCGGCCTGGAACCCAAGGTGGTGCGCGAGGCGCTGACCATGCACGTCGATGAGCTGCTGCACACCCGTGGCGTGCTGCGGCTGGTGAAGGCGCAGATCAACGGCATGATGCCGGGCGTGTACTTCGGGCTGCTGTTGCCGTTGTTGATCATCGCGCTGCTGGTGGCGCTGGAGATCTGGGCCGCGCAGCGGTTCGGGTGGACGCCGCAGAGGGTAGTGCCGGCCGTTGGCCGGCAATTGCAGGTTCCTGCCGAAGGTTCATGAGGTTGCCGGTGCATGGGGTCAGATCCCTTTTCCACAGGAAAAGGGATCTGACCCCGAGCCGGTCAATCGCCGTCGGTTTCGTCCGGGTGGGCCTTCCAGTAGCCGGTGGAACGAATCCAATCGCGCGGCACGCCCAGGTGGCCTTCGATGAACTTGCGCATCATCCGCGCGCGGCGCGATTCGGTGGCGATCCAGTAGAAGACATCGCCGTCCGGGGCCTCGAAGTCGGTCAGCATGTCTTCCAGCAGCGTACTGCTGGCCGCCGGGAAGCCGTTGCGCTCCAGCCAGTGGATGCGCACGTTCTCGTACTGCGGCAGGTCCTGGCGCTCGGCCTCGTCGCGCACTTCGATGAAGGCCTGCACCTCGGCGCCGTCCGGCAGCACGTCCAGCCAACGGGCGATGGCCGGCAGTGCGGTCTCGTCGCCGATCAGCACGTAGGCGTCGTAGGTGTCGGCCACCACGAACGAGCCGCGCGGACCGCCGATCACCAGCACGTCGCCCGGCTGTGCGCGTTCGGCCCACGGCCCGGCCACGCCCTGGTCGTGCAGCACGAAGTCGATGGCCAGCTCGCCGGTCTCGTGGTCCCACCAGCGCGGGGTGTAGTCGCGCGAGGGCGAAGGCACCTTGCCTTCCGGGTAGCTGCGGCCTTCGGCGGTCAGCACCGGCAGCACCATCTCGCCCGCAGCGTTGGGGAAGAACAGCTTGATATGGTCGTCGGCGCCGGGCGAATCGAAGCCGGCCAGGTCGTCGCCACCCAGCACGATGCGGCGCATGTGCGGGGTGACCTCTTCAGTGCGCAGCACGGTCAGTTCACGGAAGCGCACATCCAGGCGCAGGCGCGTGTTGTTGTGTTCGGTCATGGGGGTTACCTGTAAAGGTGTCGCGCGGGGGCGCGCGGCGTAGGGGAGACCTGGCTGGCGTCAGTCTGGCTGGGTCGTTGAAATCGGTGGTTGCTCGCTACCGGCCGTACCGTTGAGCAGGGCCGAGGCCCGCGTCAGCAGTGCCGCCACTTCATCCGCCTCACCCTCGGCCCAGCGGCCGTGGTGGTGCACCAGCGCCCGCTTGAACTCGCGCAGGGCCGCGGCCAGCGGCGGCGGCAGCGAGGCCTTGGTGATCTCGCGGGCACGGTCGAAGGCACGCCGCTGCGCCAGGCGCACCTGGGTGCGCTGCACCTTCAGCTCGAACTCGCCGGCGGCGGTGATGCGGAAGATCCGCTTGCCATCCACTTCCTCGGCTTCGATCCAGCCGGCCTGCTCGAAGCTGGCCAGCAGCGGGTACATGGTGCCGGCGCTGGGCGTGTAGGCCTGCATGAACTGGTTGCTGATCAGCTGCATCAGCTCGTAGCCATGGCGCGGCTGCTCGCCGATCAGGGCCAGCACCAGCAGGCGCAGGTCGCCGCGGCTGAGGACGCGCGGCTGGCCGTTGCGGCGCGGCACCGCCGAATCGGTGGAACGGGTTCTGGGAGAGGAGGCACGGCTCATTTCGATATATCGGTAAACGAGTGTGCAAACGATATATCGATATGTCGAAAGCGACAACATCTGATCCGGCCACAAGCAGGTGCAATTTGGGCCACGGACCTTCGTGCGCACAGCAAAAGGGGCGCCCCCTGCGAGGCGCCCCGGCGATGCTGTGGAAGGGAGCAGGGCCATCGGACCCATCACTCGCGACCCACCCTGGGCCCGCGACTGGCAGCGATCCAGAGGCAGGTGCGACATGTTGTCGCCGGTTCAGAACCGCTGCCCGGCACCCACCTACGGCGGTGCCGGAGTTGCCCTACAACCGTCATCGGCAGCGGTAACACTGCGTCCTGCACATGGGCGCAGCGGCCCGCAAGCGACAGCCCGCGCCGCCGCCAAGGCCCGCCGCAGGGCCATCAGCGGGCCCGGCAAGCCCCTTGCGGACACTGGCCGGTTGCATCCATACGCCAGCGTAGCCAAGTGACGAAAGCCCTTGGTGCGCTACACTTTGCGGTCTAGAAATCTATACAACAGTCGCGCGCGTGCGTGCGGTTATGGGAGCGCTAATGAACTGGTTGAACGAGGTGCTGAACAACGACCCGAATCCTGTGGAAACCCAGGAGTGGATCGAGTCGTTGAAGGCCGTTATTGATGTCGAGGGCTCCGAGCGCGCGCATCAGCTGCTGGAAGGCATGGTGGAACTGACCCGTCGTTCGGGCGCCTACCTGCCGTTCTCTCCCACCACCGAATACGTCAATACCATCGAACCGCAGTTCGAGGCCAAGAGCCCGGGCAACGCCGAGCTGGAATGGCGCATCCGTTCGATCATCCGCTGGAACGCGATGGCCACCGTGGTGCGCGCCAACCGCAAGCCGGGTGACCTGGGCGGCCACATCGCCTCGTTCGCCTCCGGCGCCACCCTGTACGACGTGGGCTTCAACCACTTCTGGCGCGCCCCCAGCGAGAACCACCCGGGCGACCTGCTGTTCATCCAGGGCCACAGCGCCCCGGGCATCTACGCGCGTTCCTTCCTGGAAGGCCGCATCAGCGAAGAGCAGCTGGACAAGTTCCGCATGGAAGTGGACGGCGGTGGCCTGTCCTCGTACCCGCACCCGTGGCTGATGCCGGACTATTGGCAGACCCCGACCGTGTCGATGGGCCTGGGCCCGCTGGCCGCCATCTACCAGGCGCAGTTCATGCGCTACCTGGAAAACCGTGGCCTGATCGAGAAGTCCGACCGCAAGGTGTGGTGCTTCATCGGCGACGGCGAGAGCGACGAGCCGGAAACCCTGGGTGCCATCGCCCTGGCCGGCCGTGAAGGCCTGGACAACCTGATCTTCGTGGTGAACTGCAACCTGCAGCGCCTGGATGGCCCGGTGCGCGGCAACGGCAAGATCATCCAGGAACTGGAAGGCGTGTTCCGTGGCGGCGGCTGGAACGTGATCAAGCTGCTGTGGGGCGGTTACTGGGATGCCCTGCTGGCCAAGGACACCAACGGCGTCCTGAAGAAGCTGATGATGGAAACCGTCGACGGCGAATACCAGAACTGCAAGGCCTTCGGCGGCGCGTATACGCGCGAGCATTTCTTCGGCAAGTACCCGGAAACCGCTGCGATGGTCGCCGGCCTTTCCGACGACGACATCTGGCGCCTGAACCGTGGTGGCCACGACCCGCACAAGGTGTACGCCGCCTACCACCAGGCCGTGAACACCAAGGGCATGCCGACCGTCATCCTGGCCAAGACCGTGAAGGGTTACGGCATGGGCAGCGCCGGTGAAGCACTGAACCCGACCCACCAGACCAAGAAGCTGGACGACGAAGCGGTGCGCCACTTCCGCGACCGCTTCAACATTCCGGTGACCGACGCGCAGCTGGCCGACGGCCAGGTGCCGTTCTACCACCCGGGCCCGGATTCGCCGGAAGTGCAGTACCTGCAGGAACGCCGTGCCGCGCTGGGCGGTTACCTGCCGCAGCGCCGCCGCAAGGCCGACAAGACCTTCGTGGCGCCGAAGCTGGAAGCCTACGAGCGCCTGCTGAAGAGCAGCGGCGAGCGCAGCTACTCCACCACCATGGCGTTCGTGCAGAGCCTGAACATCACCCTGCGTGACAAGGAACTGGGCCCGCACATCGTGCCGATCGTGGCCGACGAAGCCCGTACCTTCGGCATGGAAGGCCTGTTCCGCCAGATCGGCATCTACGCGCCGTTCGGCCAGAAGTACAAGCCGGTCGACGCCGACCAGCTGATGTTCTACCGCGAAGACCAGAGCGGCCAGGTGCTGCAGCAGGGCATCAGCGAGCCGGGTGCGATCAGCTCGTGGATGGCCGCCGGTACCAGCTACTCGGTCAGCAACGTGCCGATGCTGCCGTTCTACATCTACTACTCGATGTTCGGCTTCCAGCGCGTGGGCGACATCGCCTGGCAGGCGGCGGACATGCGTACCCGCGGCTTCCTGCTGGGCGGCACCGCCGGCCGCACCACGCTGAACGGTGAAGGCCTGCAGCACGAAGATGGCTTCAGCCATCTGGTGGCCGGTGGCATTCCGAACGTGCGCAGCTACGACCCGACCTTCGGCTTCGAAGTGACGGTGATCCTGCAGCACGGCACCAAGCGCATGATGGAAGATCAGGTGGACGAGTATTACTACGTCACCCTGATGAACGAGAACTACACCCACCCGGAAATGCCGGAAGGCGCGGCCGAAGGCATCGTCAAGGGCATGTACCTGCTGACCGACGCCGGCAAGCCGAAGAAGGGCGAGCTGCGCGTGCAGCTGCTGGGTTCGGGCACCATCCTGCGCGAAGCCATTGCTGCGGCCGAGCTGCTGGACAAGGACTTCGGCGTGACCGCCGATATCTGGAGCTGCCCGAGCTTCAACGAACTGCGTCGCGATGGTTTCGACGTGGAGCGTGCCAACCGCCTGCATCCGGAAGGTGAGCAGCGCAAGGCCTACGTGACCGAGCTGCTGGAAGGCCGCCAGGGCCCGGCGATTGCCGCCACCGACTACGTGCGTGCGTATGCGGATCAGATCCGTGCGTTCGTGCCGATGTCGTACACCGTGCTGGGTACCGATGGCTTCGGCCGTTCGGATACGCGTGCGAACCTGCGCCGGTTCTTTGAGGTTGACCGGTACTACATCGCGCATGCCGCGATTGCGGCGCTGGCGAAGGAAGGGAAGATGACCGCGAAGGATGTGGCCCGGGCGATCAAGCAGTACAAGATTGATCCGGAGAAGGCTAATCCTGTTGGGGTTTGATTTCTCTTAAGGGATTTGAAAAGGGCAGCTTAGGCTGCCCTTTTTTCTGACAGGATGATGGGGGTGAAAATGGAATTCTTGGAGCTTTCTGATCTCTATCTTGCGTATAAGAAGGCAAAATCAGATGCTTTCTTTGAGGCGATTCATTTTGACGCACTTGCCTTTTCTCGATATGAGGCTGATCTACATAAGAACCTGACGCGCCTACTCAAGAGGCTAAAATCAGGATCGTGGTGGGCCGACAAGTCTCGAGTAGGCGGCTATCTCTTCGCCCCAAAGGGAATTCTGCAACCTAAATCTTGGAAGAGCCAATCAGCGCATTTTTCGAGTCTTGATCCTTGTGAGGAGTGGCGCCAGAAGGCATTAACTACAGGGGATAACGCCGAGGCCGATTTCCGTCTGGTAATGTCTGCCTCAGTTGAATTTCAGGTGGTCAGTGCGCTCTGGATCCTCAAGGCTGGGCATGTTTTCGAAGAAAGTCTGAATAAAGATCTAAGCTATGGAAATAGACTTAGGCGTAGGCTTTCTTGGAGGGATGCTGTCGGAGAGGGAGGGCTGAACACAGACTCGCTGGGTCTGTTCACTCCGTACTTTAGTGCCTATAAAGCGTGGCGAGAAAATGGGCTAAAGGCAATCCGAGGAGCGGTCGAGAAGGGTAAGTCGGTGATCGCAGCTACGATGGATGCGAAGCGGTTCTATCACAGGATATCGCCAGAGTTTCTACTTCGTGATGACTACTTGCGAGCCGTCGACGTCTCTCTGAATGATGATCAGTTAAAATTCACAAGGCTTTTTATTGACAGCCTGAATGGATGGTATGAGCAGACCCCTGATTATTATTCAAGGAAAGCTGGTGCGCTTCCAGTAGGACTATCGGCGTCGAAGGTTATTGCGAACGTAGCTCTTTCAGAGTTCGATCAGCGGCTAAGTTCTGCAATAGCTCCTGAGTACTACGGTAGATATGTGGATGACATATTCATCGTGGTTGAAAAGCCGGAGGGGGTCTCGTCATCGAGCGAATTCTTCACCTGGATTGCGGAGAAATTTGGTGATGGGCTGATTTTTGACTGTAAGAGTTCGACCACTCGATTCGAGCCTAGCTACCTCAGTGACAGCCAGATAGAATTCTCGCAAGAAAAGCAAAAGGTTTTTGATGTTTCGGGGAAGTACGGTCTGGATCTGATTGGTCAGATTGAACAGCAGATACGTCAGCGATCAAGCGAGTATAGATTGCTTCCGTTGATTCCTGAGACAACAGAAGGGATGCTGTCTAGAGCGCTTCTGACTTCATCTGATGCCAGTCTTGAGGCGGATGCGCTAAGAAAAGCAGAGGCAGTTTCTGTGCGGCGACTGGGCTTTGCAATGTTACTTAGTGACGTTGAAGCATACGCCAGGGATCTAAATTCCGGAAGCTGGAAGCGCACTAGGACCACATTCTACGAAATGGTGGAACGGTACGTTATAACTCCAAGCGGAATATTTGATTATTTTAGCTATATCGTTCGTGTTTTTGGCGTGGCTGTTAGTTGTCGCGATTTTGAACAAGCGAATAGTTTGCTGGGAAAGTTCGGTTTCGTAATTGATCTCATCAGGCATACTGTTAATTTTAGCGATGAAAAGCTAAATGGAATGCTGAGGCTGTATGCTAGGAACATTTTCCAGGTCTCCTTGCAATCGTCAACTGTTAGGGGGTTTAAGTTTTCCCCTTCTTATCTGAAGTTGATGAGGCGCATTAAGAAGATAAGCGAAATTCAAACGCCATCAATATCTTTGACTCCGCTCAAGGATGCATCAAGAAGGTTGCTGTTTTCCGACATGGGGCGTAGGCCCTACAAGGAAATGTGGATAAATGAGCCTGGCCTTAAAGCCCCCCGATCTCCGCGCGCACCTTCGGACCTCTCCGTACAAAGAGCGTTGCGTCTCGGAGGGTTGAGGCGCTTCACGGAAGTCGCGGATCGTGATTACAGAAAGATATATTGGCCAGGAGTTGCCTTTGCTACGAGACCATTGACGGTTTACGAGATGACAGCTGTGGCTCCCGATCTACTATCTTCACCAACGCTGCTGCGGAGCTCCATTTTTGCTTTGAGAGGTGCGAGGGCGAAAGAGAACGGCGCTCCATCACTATCTCTGGTAGACGGTCGAGAAAGTCAGATAATTCTGAACGTCCCTTCATTGTTGGGGAAAGGCAAGATCCGTGTTGCGATAGTTAGTTACCTGACTAGAAACGAAGATTGGATATCGGCTCTAGGTGGGCAGCCCAATAGAAGCGTTGAACGCTACAAAAGATTCAATGGAATAATTAACCAAATACTTCTAAATGATAAGCGCGTTGACTACGTCGTCTTCCCTGAGTCTTCTGTTCCACGGCGCTGGGCCTTTAGCGCTTCCTCGAAATTGGCGCGGTCCGGGGTGTCCTTCATGGCAGGGCTCGAGAATGAGGCCCGTAGCGGTCCCTACTATAATGACGCGCTTATAACGCTGCATACCCGATGGCCAGGGTATGACTCACACGTAATGTACATCCAGCCTAAGATGCTTCCCGCGCACGAGGAGCGACGCGCATTAGCTGCGGCGAAAAGGTCATTGAGGCAGGCTGATGTCATAAAGGCTCGCCCAATTTATCGTCACGGCGACCATTTCTTTGGAGTTTTGATCTGCAGTGATTTTACAAATATCGATAATAGAAGGTCATTCCAAGGGCATGTGGATACAATTTTTGCTCTTGAATGGAATAAGGATATAAATTCATTCTCATCTCTGGTTGAGGCCGCTGCACAGGATCTTCATGCCTACGTTGTTCAGGTTAATAGTCGGCAATATGGTGACAGCAGAGTTCGCGCACCCGCTAGCGAGAGCTACTTAAGAGATGTGGTTCAAGTCAGGGGCGGAGATGAGGATTACTTTGTGATCGCGCCACTGGATGTTAAGGGGATCAGGGAATTTCACAGCTCGAAGGGTAAGAAGAAGAGCTCTTGGAAGCCACTACCTATTGGCTTCGAGGTCTCAAAGGAGCGGAAGTCTTCGGTGACTAGGAGGCACGCTAGGAAGTAGTCGAGAAGTGCGCAATAATATATGTGGAAATACCAAGTTGATTCCTTGTTTTTCATCTCATTATTCGTGATTAATCTATGTTGGCGAATGGGTGAAAAGCTAGTTGAAGGAGTGGGCGTAGTGGTGAGCGAAAGATTTGGCCCAGGCTTAGTTCGGCAAGGCCTCTCTCAGGCCGGCATAAAGGCCTGTGTTCACCGGTTACTTTGTAAAATGTGATCGCTGTACTGGACGTCCATTGTGTGTCGGCGTCGGTTGAGTTTTTAAGTATGCGAGCCTTGATGCATACAAAAAACAACATCACGGTGGAACTCGAGGAAGCGATGCTGCCGGTGTGAGAAGGCGCCGCGTCGAACCGATTCGTCTAGGTTTAGGCCCAGGCAAGCTTGTACATGGGAGGGGAGGCGATTCGAAACGAGTAAGAGACCGCTCGCCGAAAAGCTAATCCAACCCCGATCAAACAGCAGGTCCGCATGCGGAGCCAGCAGAAGACCATTCTCTCCATCAACACGCTCATCATGAGTGCTATTTGCCCATGGCTTGATGTGGCTCGCACGGAGAAATCTAAGGTCCTCAATGCCGGTCAGTCGGCAACCCTTTTCAACGCCGATCAGGCGCTCGCGAAACAGGCGTTGCTTCGTCCGCACTTCGGTTTCGCGTCTTGTAGTGGTCGTGCCGACGTCATCGATCTCAGCTTGATCCGTCTCACTTGCCGCGAGGCCCAGCGAAGCTTCCAGTGATCTCAAGCGGAACACGATCGCAGATCTAGGCTGCCCTTCTCGATCTGGCGTGCCAGGTTGAACGTAGGAGGACAGGCACATGAACCTACCAAGGTACCGGTAGGGTCGCCCCTTGCCCATCATCTGAAACACTACGAGCGTCTTGCCATCCTTGGCGTGCTCACCAATCGCTCGGTTGCCCGCCACATACTTCATGTCTCCGACTTGACCCTCGCCGAAGTAATGAAAGACTTCGTCGTCGTCCCAAAAGTCATGGTAGCCGTGAGACGCGCCGGCCTCGCCAGTGAACGCGATGACTAGCGGATGCTCCTTTGGTGTCGAAATGCCGCCCTGCTGTTGCCCGCCCAATACACCGTGGATCTGCTTTTGACGGTTGTAGAGCGCGCCCACCTCGAATGGGAGTTCCATCCTAGATCCCTGTCCCAGAAGCTAAGTGCCCAGGATTCTAGCCAGAACCACGTTGCTTGTGTCATTGGTTGACGCATTCGGCAGTCGGGGCAGGGTGCAAATGGGGGCTATTTGGACGAGAGTGGAGGGCAGCTGTTCTCAGGTGGGCTCAAGTTCCCCCTGCGTCTCTCTGGTGAGCCCCAACCATCCTTCCAGCGCTCTAGCTCTATTTCATCGCTTGCGACCGCAGGCATGGTGACTATCAGAAGACTCGGCCCAGAGTTGTCCACAAACAGCACGGCATCGCCGCGTACGCTGATATTAAAGAAGCGTCTACTGGAATCATGTTTTCCGATGGTGACGCCTTGGCAAGCCAACGCTTCGGCAAAGTTCTCGGCGTCGGCCTGGAACAAGGCAAACTCCGAGTCGGTGAGTCTTGGGTAGTTCTCAAAACTCATTGCGGTGGCCGGCGCGTACGTCCCTGCAATGATCAATCCCAATAGCGCTGCCGTTGTCAGGGCAAGCAAAGTCCGGCTCGGCATAGTGAGGCCAGTGTTGGAGGCTAAATGCTCAGACAGCGGAGAATGCTTCGGACCTTGCATATGATTCGGCGCGTTGCATTCGTTGTACGTAGCGAAGCGCGGTTACTCCCGCACGTGCAACCGCTCAGCCACCTGCGCAGTCAACGCCACACACGCCATCTTCAACCCTTCCATCACCCGGTCCCCCAAGTATTCCTCGGGCGCACCGTTCTGCCGAGTCCGCTCCGCAGCCAGCATCAGCTCCGCCACCACGCGCAGTCCAGCCAGCGCGCAATCCGCATCCGCCAACTGAAGACACCGCCCAGGTAGTTGATGCCGCTCCGGCCAAGGCTGGCCGTCCGCCGCCGCACCAGTGCCGATACGGCGCAGCGTGGCGACGAAGGCGTTTGGATCGACGGACGGTTCGCGCTCGGGTTCGGCGTTGTCCGGATCGTACTGCGCGTGCAGGGAACGGAAGTCCGATGTGTTCATGGCAATGCTCCGTACAGGACAGATAGCAGCGCCACCAATAAAGGTGGCGGACGGTGCGGGCTCGAAAACCGGTAAATGCCAGACCGGCGGGCCCGAAGGCCCCCACGCACCGCCCGCCATGGAACGCGAACGGATTGCCAGCCGACGCCACATAAAAGGTGACGTCGGCTGGCAAGCGCATACAGCTGGCATAAACACGGGTTTTCGAGTCCCGCGCCACCCTTTTCCGGTGGCACGCCAAGGTGTACTCGCATGATTGCGAGATGCCAAGAAACCGTAGGCCGCAGAGGCCGCAAATGCTGACGCTTACGGCATTGTTGCATGGCGCACGCGTGGCGGAACCCTTGCGGTGCGGTGGTTTCGGCCGGTGTTAAGTTACCGCCCGAATGCGCATTGAAAAGCACGGTTTGCAGAGGGTCGGGGTCTCAAAAGCGACAATCCGCCCGCATGGCTGAGGTCCGAAGTTGGCCAATTGCGACACGGCTTAACTTTGCAGCGCCACGCCCGGCCGTGGCCACAGCGCATCGTCGCGCTCCAGGTCGTAGTCGCTGCCGAACGCCAGCGCCGCCTCGCGTGGTGGAAGGTCTGCATAGCAGCCCAGCAGGTACTCATCCATGCCGGCATCGCGATGGTCGATGGCGAACAGGCAGAGTAGCTCCCTGTCGAAGGCCTCCAGCCATGTGGCATCGATCTTAGTCATGGTCATCCTCCCGAAGCAGGTGAGGATGACCTGGGGAGGTCTCAGAGGCTGCGATCTTTGGCCTCGAGAGAGGCCGCCTCAATCTCGACGGTCAGCCCATGCGCATTGCGTGGCTCTGCTGTTCCTGCGTACGTGCATCCAGCGCCTGCTGCTCATTCTGGCGGGCGAGCTCGCGCTGATCGCCCACCACAGCCAGTTGCTGCACCGATTCAGCCACCGGCGTTTGTGCAGCCACGGCAGTGGGCATTCCTGCACGCAGGTGGGCGGGGTCAGATAGGTCGCCTTGTACAACAAAGATCGTGTGACCCGCCGGCAGATTGGCCGTGGCGTTGCTCAGCACCACATGGTCCACCTGTTCCAGACCCTGCTCGCGTGCCTTCACTGTCAGGCTGGCGGCGAGGTTCTCACTGGTCGCGTCGAAGGGGCGGCCGTGCTTCTCGTCCAGTGCAGCGACGCCCTGGCGAATCTGCTGATGGAGCGCGTAGTCCGGGCTGCCTGGCTCTATCGCCGCGATGCGGCGTCCTTCCGTAAAGAGAGGCTCGGGCTCCTGCGTAGACACCACGCGCGGGCTCTTGGCGATCTCTCTGTAGGGATCTTCAGGATGAAACTGCTTCGCCTTGGCCTCGCGTTCCAAGCGAACCTCGCGGGTCTCGTTCAACGCGGAGATCTCGGCGGGATCGGTCTCTTTGGTTGTTCTATCGAGTGGGGGAACGCCCACTGTGCGGTTCCAGCTGCCGTCCTTGGGGTCGTAGCTGTGATAGTCGAACCTGGTACCAATCACGTTCGGATCGACGGCGTCGCGCTGGAGGAGGGCCGCGCCCTCGAACTTGCTCAGCTCAACGAAGTAGAAATGCCCAGCGGGCTGCGGCATATCCAGGTGCACGCTGACGGCCGTCTTGCCGGCACGGAATGCGCCGGCAGCGCTGTTGTCCAGCATGTTCTGCCAGACCTTTTCGGCTGCCTGCTCGCCGCGTTTGTGCTCCGTGGACACCAGCAGCAAGCGTGGCGTCCAGCAGTTCACATTGAGGTCGTTCTTTTCGAACGAAACATCGTGGGATTTGAGCGTGCTGGTGTAGGGCAGGTTGAGTGCCAGATCAGGCCTGCCGGCCTCCATCCAACTTTTGCGCTCCGCCAGGTCGTTCCTGATCAGATCCTGGCCGAAGGTTTCTTGCCTGCGTTCGGTGAACGCTACGTTCTTCTCGTTGCCGAACAGCGTGGCCTGCTGCTCGGCAACGGCGGTTGCGAAGCTGTTGGCCACCCGTCCGGGGAGGCTGTCGTTGCGCACAACACCCAACGCCAGCAGGCCGTAGCCATCATTGTTGGGAAGCTGCGCGAGATAGTTCCAATACAGCTCGCGGTTTCCCTCCTTCGCGTAGGAGGACAGGACACGAATGTCCTTATCGGTAAGTCCGCTCATGATTCATCCTTGAGATGCGGTTTACGGCTGAACGCGATAGCGGCTCAGAAGATCACGAACGCTGGTTTCCAGTCGCTGCCAGTCGCTCAGCATGACGCGTGCATAGTTCATCTCGATCGCGATGCTGTCGCCCACGTCCACGATGGAATGGCGGCACATTGCGATCTGGCCTTCGCCAGCGCGTTCAAGTGTCTTGCCCTGAATCGTGAGCCCGTCAGGAATGCGATCTGCCGGGTCGCAGCTGATGAACGTTGTCAGTTGCCCCTCCGCCGAGCGGGCCACATACCAGTCTGGTTCCATCCCTGGGTTGTGCACGTAAGGCCTGCCCAGCGCAGCCTCCGAATCCTTTGCATAGGCTGCCATCAACGATGGGTCGATCGCATACGGCGTCAGACCCCAGCGTTCGGGTTGTGCAACGCGCAGCGCGAGGTTCTCTACCGGGTCCCTCCGCTCCAGTGATCCCGGCGCGCTGGTGGCTTCACTACTGGACCGACGCGCCAGATAGTTCTGGATGGGAACGCGATCGATGTATCTAAGCTCGACCAGCACCTGCCGCCGGCTGTCCTGCGTGCTGCGCACCGGGCGATCACCGGGGGGCGCTGCATCGAAATCCGGCCAGAACACCGTGAGCATGACGCCTCCATCGGCCAGGGGGCCCGTCTGGTTGTAGTAGAGGTTGGCCGGGAACATGAAGCGGTGCGGGCCAAGCCGAGCCTCTACCGGCTGCGTCGTGTAGGTCTGTCCGCCCACCGTACGTGGGCTGGTTGCGGTTTCGGACATGGGGGTTCCGTTCGGGTCCTTTTCCTTGGATGGGGCCTTCGCGCAGGCGGTGGTGCTGAGCACGGCCACCAGGGCGAAGTAGGCAAGCCGGCAAGCCGGTGCTCTGCTCATGGGCGATTCCCTTGCATGACCGGAACGACTATAGATCGGTGGAATGGCAAGCTCCAGTCGTTGCCGGGACCTTGCTCACGCCCGGGTCCAGTACTGCACGCTGGCTCACATATTCAGCAAATCGCGATCGGCGTCCTCAATTCCTCCACCTGCCCCCTATCCCACCTATGCCATCATCCGCCCAGGACCGCAGCATCCATCAAGGCTGAACAGGCATGGAGCAGGCAACACGCTACACCGTAACCGTTTATCTGGCCGCGCCCGGCACCCCGCTGAAAAGTGGGGGCATCTCGCCGCGCGGCCATATGTACCTGCAGGTGGCCGCGGGCGACGAGGCCCACAGTTACGGCTTCGCGCCGCCGCGCCAGGCGCCGGGCGAAACCCCCACCGGCGTGCAGTACGCGCAGGTGCGCCACGATGATGCCGACGAGCATCTGGACCCGTACTACAGCCGCACCCTGGAAATCACCGAGGAGCACTACGGCTGCCTGCGTGATTTCGCCGAGGAACCGGCCGAGTTCGAATTCGATGTGGATCGCCCGGCCACCATCAATCGCTGCAGCGATTTCGTCTGGGCGGCCCTGCACTACGCCGGCCTGCATCCGCTGCCGGCGCCGCTGGATGGGGGCAGCAACCTGGGCGAGTTCGCGGTGCTGTTCAACCTGCCTGAGATCCAGTGCATCGCCGCGCCGTTCCCGGGCAGCGACCTGAATGACGAAACCCATCATGCGATGCCCGAGCGCGAGGCCGAGCATCATCGCCAGAGCGACCGCGCCAGCGATGAGCCGCCGCCGACGCCGATTGAAGTGGCCGGCACGCTGCTGGACCCTTCGCATCCGGACCATCGCCTGTTCTCGCAGCTGATCCAGAAGGTAGCTGAACTGGATGCCGCGCATGGCCGCCCGTTCGATGCGGCCAGCCAGCGCATCAGCGCCAGCCTGCTGGTGCTGGCCAAGCAGAACAACCTCTCGCGCGTGGACCACGTGCTGCTCAGTCGGCCGACCCAAAACAGCCATGCCGCCGAGAGCATCTTCATCGTGCAGGGGGACCGCAACGACCCGGGGCACCGTCGCGCCAGCATTGCCACCGAAGTGGCTGCCAAGACCGATGTGGCCGATTCGCTGCGGTTGAAGGAGCAATGACGCGGCCACTGCGGCGGGGGCTGGTGGTACTGGCGGTGCTGGGCGCGCTGGCGGCATGCCGTGCGTCACCAGCGCCTGAGGTTGCGCCGTCCCTGCTGACGCGCGCACAGGCCGAGGCCCGCACGGTTGTGCCGCTCACGCGGGCCGTGCAGTTGCAGAAGGCCGGTCGGATTGCCGAGGTCACGTTTGATTTGCCGGCGCCCCAGAAGCCGGCCATTCCGATCCTGAACATCGGGTTGCGGCTGCAGGATACCGATGCGCGACGGCTGCTGGATGCTTCGGAGAAGATCACTCACGGACGGCTGCCAACGCGGCTGCGCCTGGAGCGTATTGATGGCGGTGCACCTGGTCCTGTGCAGCTCTGGCAGCGTACTCGCGATGGACGCGATTCTCAGAAAATCGGGGAGGATGGCGTGGTAACAGACCTGACGACGGGGAGCGTGGACATCAACAGCTTGGCCGAGGCCGGGTTGTACTCTGAAGAGGTGCTCTATCGCACGTTGCAGTTGGCGCAGGTCGGAGGCATTGCACCCGGGCGCTACGTTCTGCGGGTGGACCTTGTGGAGGATCGGCCCCGGTTGGAAGGCCTGAAAGCAGAACTGATCGTTGGCTACCAATCACTAGGAAAGTAGACATGCACAAGGACGATGCCGAACGCTACAGCGTAACCATTCATCTGGCGGCCCCCGGCACGCCGCGCTACGGCCGTGATGCTGAGGGAAACAGGTTTCTGCTGGAGCCATCGTTCGCGGGGCACATGTTCCTGTCGCTGCGCCGTTCGGGTGAACCCTTCCCGGAGAGCATGGGTTTCACCCACGCAGGCACCAAGGACGAGCCGAACAGGGGCAAAGTCGATGACATGGATGTGTTGGTCTACGACAAGCCCCGCTTCGAGCGCACGATCGAGATCAGCAAGGAGCAGTACGACCGCATCCTCGAGTTCTCGGCAGACCCGAAGAAGCACGGCTTCGACATGGAGTACGACTTCTTCTCCAACGCCTGCACCGATTTCGCTTGGGGTGCCCTGAACCACGCTGGGCTGCGCCCGGTCGGGCTGGCCGGGGAGATCACCAACTACGAGGGCGCTACCAGGGTCCTGGACAACATCCGCGCGGTCAACGCCATTCCGCAGCAGGTGAAGGGCAGCGAGCTGGACAAGGTGCAGTGGAACCCGATGCCGAAGCAGACCTTCCGCGAGCGGATGTTCACCGAGAACGGCGAGCAGTGGCGCGGCAACAGTACGCTCGCGGCAAGCGGCACGCCCGCAGACCCGGCGCACGACGATCATGCCCGCCTCAACCAGATCCACCAGCAGGTGGCCGACCTCGGCGCTTTCGGGGCGCGCAACGGCAATGTCAGTGCCAGCCTGCTCGCGCTATCGAAGGAGCAGCAGTTCTCGCGCGTGGACGAGGTGGTGCTGGGCGAGCAGCGCGGTGATACCGCACCGCAGCTGTTCATCGTGCAGGGGGACCGCAGTGACCCGGCACACCATCGCGCCAGCATGCCGGCGGAGGTGGCTGCGCAGGCACCGGTGGAGGCCTCGTTCGATCGGGTCGCGCAGTTGCAGCAGAATCAGCGGCAGGGAGACGCGCAGCGCCTGCAGGAGGAGCAGCAGCTTCAGCAGAGCCACGGCCCACGGATGGGATAGCGGCGGGCGCAGCATCGAGGTCGAGCGTTGGCCATGCCCGCGCCGGCGCACGCCACGCCCCCCACCTGCTACCATTCCCCCCGCAACCCCAGCCAGCCCACCCCGCGCAGACAGATGCGGGGCGGGCCGTCGCAGTACGGCCCAGCGAGCCAGGACACCTTCCCGTGCCCATTCAAGGACGCTCGCATGTTCCGTACTCCTCTCTTCCGCTCGGCCGCGCTGGCCGTTGCCGTTTCGCTCAGCCTCGGCGTGCCCTCCGCGTTCGCCGACAACGCACCCGCCGCCAGTGCCACCGCCGCTGTACAGCGCCAGGCCGTGGCCAAGGGCCTGTACGAGCTGGCCTACAGCCTGAAGCAGAACGCCGTGTTCGTGGCCTCCTCTGGCGGTTTCGGCGATGACGCCGGCCCGGCCCAGGTGCTGCGCCTGAACCCGGCCACGCTGGCGGTGGAAACCCGCATCCCGCTGGAGCGCAAAGCCTTCGGCGTGGTGCTGGATGACGCCCACAACCGCCTGTACGTGGGCAACACCGTGGACCTGTCGGTGACCGTGGTCGACACCGCGCAGAACAAGGCCGTCGGCACCATCCAGCTGATGGAGAAGAAGACCGGCAAGGACGGCAAGGCCGCCTACACCCATGACCTGCGCGAGCTGGTGGTCGACAGCGCGGCCAACCGCCTGTACGTGACCGGCCACAGCAGCCAGCCGGAGGTGAGCAGCGTGCTGTTCGTGATCGATACGAACACGCTGAAGGTGATCAACACCATCGACGGCCTGGGCAATGCCAAGGCGCCGGGCCTGGCACTGGATGCGGCCAACAAGCGCGTCTACACCAGCAACCTGCTGGCCGACTTGGTGGTGGTGGGTACCGATTCGAACAAGGTGGTGGCGCAGCACAGGATCGCCGCCGAGCAGCCGATGAACATCGCGCTGGATCCGGCCGGCAAGCGCCTGTTCGTGACCGACCAGGGCTCGGAATTCCTGCGTGGTTACCAGGCCAAGAGCAGCGGCCTGGTCAGCAAGCATCCGGGCCAGCGCGTGCTGGTGCTCGACCGCAGCACCGGCAAGGAACTGGCCAGCATCCCGACCGATGCCGGCCCGCTGGGTATCCTGCTGGATGCACCGCGCAAGCGCCTGTACGTGACCAACCGCGAGGCGGGCACGGTGACGGCCTACAACAGTGACAGCTACCAGAAGGTGGCGACCTACACGGTGCCGACCCACCCGAACAGCCTGGCGCTGGATGCGAAGAACAACGTGTTGTTCGTGAGCATCAAGAACGGCGAGAAGGATGACAAGGGCGCTGACGAGAGCGTGGCGCGGATCCAGCTGTAACAGCGGTGCACAGGCTGTAAACGCAGGGGCAGGGCGCAACGCGCTGCCCCTATTTCATGTCGCAGCGTTTACCCCAGCCGCGGCGCGGGGTTCTGCATTTCCTGCGCCTGCGCCTCAACCTGCTGCTGCACATCCAACCCCAACTTCTGCATCGACTGCTCCACTGGCGTCTGCGCCGCTACCGCGGTCGGCATCATCGCGCGCAGGTGCGCCGGATTGGCCGGGTCGCCCTGCACCACGAAGATGTTGTGCCCGGCCGGGTGCTGGGCCGTGGCGTTGCTGACCAGCACGTGGTCGACCTGCTGCAGGCCCTGTTCGCGGGCGAGCACGGTCAGGCTGGCGGTCAGGCGTTCGCTGGTCTGGTCGAACGCACGGCCATGCTGCGCGTCCAGTGCGGCCACGCCCTGGCGGACCTGCTGGTTGAGGCCGTAGTCGGGGTGGTTGGGGGTGATTTCTGCCATGGCGATCGAACGGTAGCGGTGGGTCGGGGTGAACCCCGCCAGTATAGATCCGGCCGGTGAAGGGCGCCGGAAAGGTCAGTCCGCCGGCCGATGGTCATAGCTGATCACCCGTTCGGCCAGCCAGTGCCCGTCCACGCGGCGCCAGACCTGGATGAAGCGGGCCTGGCCGGTCCAGCGTTCCACGCCGTCCTTGCCGCGCTCGTAAAAGCGGTGGTCGCCGATTTCCAGGGCCCGCTCATCGTGCAGCGGAAACACCTGCAGCGAAGATTCCACGAGCTCGCGGCGCAGCTGCCAGCCACCCTCGCGCGCGCTGCTGCACAGGTTGGCCACGCTGTGGCGGAAGTCCTCGCGGCTGCTGGCCGACTTGCCGTCCTTGTCATGGAAGAACTCCATGTCGTCGGTCGTCATCGCCGCGGCCTTGTCGGCATCGCAGGCCTCGAAGGCCGCAGCGAAGAGCTGGGTATCGGCCTGGCGGATCTGCACGCGCAGGGTGTCGGCGGGCGCTGGCATGGCAACGAGCCCGGCGGCCAGCAAGGGTAGGGTGAGCGGCAGCATGGTGAGGCTCCAGGGAGGGTTCACGCGGGCTCGCATGGCGTTTGGGCCACTGCAGCCGGCTTCCGACGAAACGGCCCTGCCACGGAATGAATGCCCATATTGGCGGCCCGGTTCCAGCTTTGAGGCCGTTGCCTGTGCAGGGGATGTCATGAGCGGCCGGGATTCCCTCACAGCCGCCACAGGTGACGGCCACTAGCCTGCACTCCTTCCCTTCCACAGGAGCGCCCATGCCTGCTTCCATCCGCCTGCACGTTGAAGACACGGGTGGCGATGGCCGCCCGGTCATCCTGATCCACGGCTGGCCGCTGTCCGCCGATGCCTGGAAGACGCAGGTGGCGATCCTGCGCGACGCCCAGTATCGGGTGATCAGCTACGACCGGCGTGGCTTTGGCCGCTCTGACAAGCCGGCCGAAGGTTATGACTACGACACGCTGGCGGCGGACCTGGCGGGGTTGATCGAGGAACGTGACCTGCGCGACGCCACCCTGGTCGGTTTCTCGATGGGTGGCGGCGAGGTGGCGCGCTACGTGGCCAACCATGGCCAGGATCGCCTGCACAGTGTGGTGTTCGCGGCCGCTGTGCCGCCGTTCCTGCTGCGCAGCGACGACAATCCGCAGGGGCCACTGACCCAGGCCAAGGCCGATGAAATGCGCAGCGGATTGGAGAAGGACCGCGAAGCGTTCTTCGATGGCTTCACCCGCGACTTCTTCAGCGCCAACGGCCAGTTGATGGTCACCGAGGAGACGCGCCAGGCGGCGATCGCGCTGTGCCATCAATCCGACCAGGCGGCGGCGCTGGGCTGCATGAAGGCGTTCGCCACGACCGATTTCCGGGATGACCTGAAGAAGATCACGGTGCCGACCTTGATCCTGCACGGCGACAGTGACGCCATCGTGCCGTTCGAGGGCTCTGGGCAGCGTACCCACAAGGCCATCAAGGGCAGCGAAGTGGTGATCCTGGAAGGCGCGCCACATGGCTGCAACACCAGCCACGCCGACCGCTTCAATCTGGCCCTGCTGAACTTCCTGAAGCGCTAAGCTGCGGCCATGCGCCAGACCAGAACACCCCCGTGGAAGAAGCCCAACCCCAAGGGCCAGACGTCGCAACCGCTGTCGGATGCGCAGAAGGCCGCGGCGCGGCAGCGGGCGGAGGAGAACGGGCGGCGCTATCCGAACCTGGTGGACAACATGTGGGCGGCGAAGCTGCCGCGTGGGTCGTGATTCACAGGTTGGGTGTGGGCTTGATGTAGAGCCGAGCCGATGCTCGGCTGGCGCGCGCAGCGCGTGCCTTCCGGGGAAGGGGCAAAGGGCCGCCGAGCATGGTCTCGGCGCTACGGGCCGGGCAGTGGCCGCCAGCCCGACTCCCGCCATGGCGCTACGTCGCGCCTCTGCACGTTGATCGCCTCGACCGGCAATCCTGCCTGTCGCGCCAGTTCGGCACGCAGTACGTCGCTGTCCACCGGCAGCGCGATGGCCACCTGCAGCTGGTCGCCCTGCTGACGGATCTGGGTGGGCACCACCGCATGGGCTTCATGCTCGCCGCCGGTGCGAGCAATCGGATAGCGCATCGCCACGGGCCTTCCCAGGTGTGCCAGTACAGGGCGCCATGCCTGCAGCACGACAGGCTGTGCTGCTGCGGGAACCCGCACCTCGATGATCGTTCCCGGGTAGCCAATGACATTGCCCACCAACACCTGGAAGCGCGCGCCATCGGGGATGGCGACCACAGTGGCGGCCAGCACGCCTATCGACAGGACAGCTGCGGCGAAGCGCCAACTGCGCGGCGCGGCGGCGGCGCGGGTCGCCGTGCGCAGCCCCGGCTTGCGCCGCAGCTTGCGCGCGTAGATGCGCCGATCCTTCCTGCGCGGGCTGCTGCTGTGCGCCGGCAGGTTCAACGGGACGCGTGGCAGCCGGGCGACGCGCGCGTCGATCAGGCGCGCGAGCAGGTACCACGCGAGCACGAATGCCAGCAGGGGCAGCAGCGTTCGTACGATCAGGTACAGCATCACCATCGGGAACACCAACGAAAATTCGCATTCAAACAACTGTGCCATCGTAACGGCGCTGCGTAGTGTGTGTCGCATCCGCCAGCCGACACGTGCGAACTGCTTGGTTAGGATGGCTCTTTGCTGTCATGGATGAACCGATGAGCGCTGCCACCTCCCGAATCCGCCGCATCTGTGGGCAGGGGCCGATCCTGCTGATGCTGCAGCTGGTCGCGTTGCTGTCCGTTGCACTGGCTTCCGGATTCTTCCATTGCCGCGTCGACCTGCTGCTGGAGCCGATCACCGCGGCGTGCGGTGGCCCGGATGAGCAGGCGCGGTTGCAGATGGCCGAACAGGTGATGGCGCGCGCCGGTGCATTGGACGACTGGCAGCCATTGAGCTGGATTCCATTGGCGGGCATCGTGCTGGCGCTGCTGGGTGCGATGGCGGTGTGCGCGAGCCGCGCGCTGTGGCTGCGCGATGGGCTGCGCACGGCGAACGTGGCGCTGCTGCTGCTGCATGGCGGCGCACTGTGCTTGGCCGGGTGGACGCTGCACCTGTACGAGAACGCATGGAACAGCGTGGCGCGCTTGTCACCCACGGCATGCCTGATGGACCTGGGGGCGGAGGGCGATACCCCGCTGGTGCAGGCGCAGTCCGTGGTGTTCCACATCCTGACGCGTGAGAACGCAACGCTGATGCGCAATCCGGACGACCTGGCGCTGGTGCTGGTGGCGTTGTTGATGGCGACGATGGTGGGCGGCATCTCCCTGTGGCGGGCGATCGTGCGGGCCCGGGTGGCACGATCGGCAGTGGCCTGACGGGCCTCCGCGGCTGACCGGATCCGAGACATGCAGGGCACACGCTCGGCGGCGCGCGGCAATCGCGCTACAGTCGACGCCTCGCCACTCCAGGGAAGACCCGATGCGCTTGTTGCTGCGTGCGTTGCCGTTGTTGCTGTGTTCGCTGGCCGTACACGCCGCCGAGGTGGACCGTCGTATCGCGGTGACCATCGATGATCTGCCATGGGCACGGCTGGACCAGATCGTGCCGCCGGATCTGCAGGCGTGGCACGAAGCGTTGATGGCCCAGCTGCGCGAGGCCGGCGTGCCGGTGGTGGGCTTCGTCAATGAGAACAAGCTTGAGGTGAATGGACAGGTGCAGCCGGCGCGGGTGCAGATGCTGCGCGACTGGCGCGATGCGGGTTATGTGCTGGGCAACCACACGTACTCGCACATGGATCTGAATGCGAAGGGCGTGGCGGCGTTCCAGCAGGATTTCCTGCGCGGCGAAACGGTGCTGCGGCCGCTGCTGGCCGAGAAGGGGCAGGCGCCACAGTGGATGCGCCACCCCTACCTGCGCGCCGGGCGCACCGCAGATGAGCGCGTGCAGATGGAGGCGTTCTTCAAGCAGCATGGCTATCGCGTGGCACCGGTGACGGTGGACAACGGGGAATGGGTGTGGGCGTTCGCCTATGCCAACGTGATGAACGAGCAGGCGGATTCGCCGGCGCGTGACGCGACGCTGGCGCAGCTGCGCAAGGGCTACGTGCCGTACATGCTGAACAAGCTGGATTACTACGAGAAGCAGTCGCAGGCGCTGCTGGGGTACGCGCTGCCGCAGGTGTGGCTGATGCACGCCAACGAGCTCAATGCGGCCACCTTTGCCGAACTGGTGGCGGCCACGAAGCGCCGCGGCTATCGCTTCATTTCACTGGACGAAGCGATGCGTGACCCGGCGTATGCGCGGGGTGCGGAAGGCTACAACGGCCGCTATGGCCCGAGCTGGCTGCATCGCTGGGCGATGGCGGAGAACAAGCCGAAGGACTTCTACGCCGGCGAACCGGAGGTGCCGGCGTGGGTGATGAAGCTGGCCAAGGTTGATTCGGAGTGAGGCTCAGCGCTTGACGGCCAGCACGCCGTCGAGCGCCAGTTCCGCCTTGAAACCAGCCTTTTCCAGGCGTTTGGCCACTTCACGCGGCACGTCGCGGCCGCTGGTCAGCTTGTTCGGCGCGCCGGTGTAATGGAACAGGCGACCGCCCTTGCGGATGACGCGGGCGAGGTGGTCGTAGAACACCTGCGAGTACAGCTCGCCGGCGATGCCGAAGCGCGGTGGGTCGTGCAGGATTGCGTCGACACTGTTGCTGGCCACCCGTTCGATCTGCTGCGAGACGTCACCGTGGCTGAACTGCAGGCGACCACCGGCGGCAGCCGAGTCTGGATCCGGCGACCACGGGTTGAGCGTGCGCAGCCACATCACATCGGCGTTCTTCTCGAATGAACGGATCTGGCCGACACCGGCCTCCAGCGCGCAGGCGGCGAAGTAGCCCAGGCCACCGCAGGTATCGAGGATGACCTTGCCGGGCGGGGCGACCAGCTCCACCTTGCGGCGTGCATCCTCGAACGGCGACAGCTTCGAGGTCGGCAGCATCTTGATGCCGTCGATCTCGAAGGTCGGTGCGCCCCATTCGGTGGGCACCAGCTTGATCAGCGAGCCGCTGTAGCGCGAGATCGGCGCGAATTCCTCGCCATCCCAGTAGTACAGCGTGCGGTCCTTCAGCTTGCCCGGCCAAGGGTAGGGCTGGCCCCGGAAGTGGAAGCCGTCCGCATCCAGCGCCACGCTGTCCTGGCTGCGGCCGAGGTCAAGCGATCCCTGCCAGTCGGCGGCGCCCTTGTCATGGGCACGGCGCAGGGTATCGGCGCTGTCGCGGGTCAGCAGGGGGCCGGTGTAATGGGGCACGGCGGGTACCGGGGCGGTTCGGGGGAGGGCATGGTACCGCAGCTGTTGTAGAGCCAAGCCGATGTCAAAGCAGGTCCACGCCATGCGTGGATGCAGGCAGGGAGGCGTCGGGCGTGGGCCCGACGCTAGCGCTGGTGCAGCTGTAACCGTGTGTGGTCCCTTCCCCCGCGATCATGCCGACGCCACGCGACGGCTGCATGCCCTGCCGCGCGCACGATCGACGATGGGCCTCCTGGGTTTGCGGTGGCTGCCGATCGAAGTCGTAGCGCATGCGGCCGTCCTCCTGCAGCAGCCAATGCACGGTAACGCGCTCATGGCGACCATCACCGAGATCCCAGTCCAGGGTGCGCATGATCAGAGTCTGGCCATCGGGCAGCTGCCGGACTTCGTCATAGGCCCCCTGAGACTGTATTGCACCGGCCATCAGCAGGAGGGGCAGCATGTTCCAATATCCAAGACTGAATGTCATTTCGTCAGTCCTTTGCCAGTGAGTAGATGGCGTTGATGCATGGACGAGAAATGCCCTGCCTTTGGGCATGGGCATCTCCCTCTAGGAGCTATTGAGCGAAGATCGTCCCTCTATTGGTGGCACATTGCTTGGGGATGCAGGTCTCCATCATGGTGTTTGCAAACTTGGACTGCGAAAAATAGCAATTGACGCCAAACTGGGTTCTGCCTCTGAACGGCCCAGCGTAGTGGTCGATTTCCTGTGCAATACAGCGTCCATTGTCCACGCTGAGGGTTGAACGTCTCATGCCGCCAATAGAGCTCTCCCAACTCCCGCTCCCAATGGGAAAGATATTCTGACCAACGGGTACCCGACCACTTGGTGCAGTCGCCGTTGCCCAATCAATACTTTTCACAGGGTCGGCAGGGGCGCGGGATCATCGCTGTAGCAAGACCAGCCGGTGGAGGGACCCGACAACGTCATGGTCCCGCTTGAGGGTGTCATTTCCACCGACTCGCAATAGGCTTGGTGATAGAGCTGCGTGGCTCTACTCTGGTCTTCATAGCGATAGCTAAGTCTCCCAAAATCATCTTGTTTCAGGCGCTGTGTCACGTCCAGGATGCCGCCATTGAAGTCTGGCCAGCTGCTTGTCCTATCTACGCTGACACTTCCGTCTGGATTCGCGACTACGACATCTATGCTTAGGCGCTCGCTAGCGCCAATGGCGGTCGCGGGCAGAAAGGCCGCTATCAAAAAGGCGAATTGCTTCAACTTCATGTCTCAGCTCCTCTTTTGGGATGGAGAGCTGATGCTGAACTGAGTTCTGGTCGCCCGACGAGATACCTATCCAGTTATCGTTGTTTTGAAAATTTTCTTATGTTTCATACTGTTAACCACGAAAGAAGCTGTCGCAAACGTCTGCTCAAATGCACTTCACCGCATACACCGGCCCAGCACCGATCAGCATCAACGCCATGTAGTCACTATCGCTGGCCTTGCCCTTCAACGTCGCGTCCTTGTTGAAGTGGAAGATGCCGAAGCCGCCGGCCATGCGGATAAGCGCACTGTCGATCTGGTCGGCGTCGTCGCGGAAGTAGCGGCTGATCTCGCTGGACGTGGCCTTGTGCAGGGCATTGGGTTCGCGCTGCCACTGCTCGCCACGGCTGAAGGAAACGAAGTACTGGCCACCTTCCTTGTCGATGCGGAAGTCGGCGGGTTTGCGCGCGCTGGTGGCGAAGCAGCCCTGCAGCGGGTCGGTGGAAAACGGAAGCCCGGCGTCACCGCTGCAGGCGGCGGTCAGCAGCAGGAGGGCACCGGGCAGCAGCAGGCGGAGCGTGCGCATGGGATGTCCCTACAGGGCAGGTGCGGCTAGTGTAGGCGGCATGCGGGCGTGGCCCGTACAGAAATTCGGCAAGGACACAGGGGTTTTCGGATGGCGCAGGGCAAGGCACCGTGGTGCGGCGTGGCCAGTTGGCTGGGTATTGCAGTGGGGTGGGGGGCAGGCACCGTGGCGGCACAGGCAGCGGTCGCTGCGGGTGGCAATGGCATGGCCGCAGGGCTGGGCGTGGGCGTGCTGGGTGCGGCGCTGGTGGGCGGCGGCCTGGCCGTAGCCTCGCGCGTGCGCGGTGAGCGCTGGCCGTGGATCGGCATCGGCGGTGCAGTGCTGAGTGCGCTGCCGCTGCTGATGTACCTGCTGCGGATGATGCTGAAGCTGTAGCGGTAGTGCCGGCCGCTGGCCGGCACCTGCAGGTTGCGTGCGGTGCTCATGGGGTGCCGGCCAGCGGCCGGCACTACCGGACGCGGGTCATGCGCTGCGATGGATCTCCACCGTCACGTGCACCAGCTCTTCATGGATCGCCAGCGCGTTGCGCACGGTATCGGCATCCAGCGTGGCGTCACTGGTGACCACGCTGGCGCTGACCGCGTACTTGCCGCGACCCACCTGCCAGACGTGCAGGTCGGCCAGGCGCGCCGGCCACGGGCCCTGTTCGATCACCTCGCGTACTTCGGCCACCACCGGCGCGTCCATCTGCGCGTCGAGCAGGATGCGGCCGCTGTCGCGCAGCAGGCCGATCGCCCACACCGTGACCAGCACGGCGCCGACCAGGCCCATCACCGGGTCCAGCCAGGTCAGGCCCAGCAGCTTGCCGCCGAGCAGGGCGATGATGGCCAGCACCGAGGTGGCGGCGTCGGCCAGCACGTGCACATACGCCGAGCGCAGGTTGAGGTCGTGACCGTGCGCATGGGTGTGATCGTGGTTGTGGCCGTGGTGATGGCCATGGTCATGCCCGTGGTGGTGATGCACGTGGCCCGGGCTGTCGTGCAGCCACCAGGCGCACAGCAGGTTCACGCCCAGCCCGACCGCAGCAATGGCGATGGCTTCGTTGTAGTGGATCGGTGCCGGTACCCACAGCCGCTCCAGCGATTGCACCGCCATCAGCGCGGCGACGCCAAGCAGGGCGATGGCGCTGGTATAGCCGGCCAGGATCTCGATCTTCCAGGTACCGAAGGCGAAGCGCGGGTCGTGCGCGTAGCGGCGCGCGCAGCGGTAGGCGAACACTGCCAGGCCCAGCGCGAGTGCGTGCGAACTCATGTGCCAGCCGTCGGCGAGCACGGCCATGGAGTTGAACCACCAGCCGCCGATAATTTCCACCAGCATCATGCTGACGGTGAGCCACAGAGCGCGGCGGGTATTGCGCTCGGCCAGCGGGTTGCCGTCGTCGAAGCGGTGTTCGTGGCGACGGGCGGCGGCGAGGGCGTCCAGATGCATGGGAAGACCAGAGGGTGGAAGGATACCCCCATAGGGTATACGATCCATCCATGGCCCATGTACACAAGAATCGAAAGCAGCTGTTGACCCGGGTACGCCGTATCGGCGGCCAGGTGGCAGCGTTGGAGCAGGCGCTGGACAAGCCCGAGGGTGAAGCAGGTGACTGTGCGGACGTGCTGGTGCAGGTTGCTGCGGTGCGCGGCGCCGCCCACAGCCTGCTGATGGAGCTGCTGCACGAGCACCTGCAGGAACATGTGGTCGGCGCCGACGACCCGCAGCAGCGGGCGGCCGAGGCCGAAGTGCTGGTCGAACTGCTGCGCCGCTACGGTAAATAGCAAGGGTAGTGCCGGCCGCTGGCCGGCACCTGCAGGTTGCGTGCGGCGTTCATGGGGTTGCCGGCCAGCGGCCGGCACTACCCGTGCCGGTGCCGCGCGTTCCAGATGTGCGTGGCAGCCAGCAGCAGGCTGCCGGTGACGGTCATCGGTGTTTCCCAGTCGTGCGAGGGCAACGCCAGCGCGCCGGCCAGCAGCAGGCCGAGCCCGGCGCCGGCGGTGGCCCAGGCCAGCACCGGCAACGGATGGCGGCGCTCGGCCCGCCATAGTGCATACCCGGTCAGCGGCAGGGCGATGGCCACGAACAGCAGGTGGACCCATTCCGCTTCGGCCCAGCTGCCGAACAGCGGCAGCGCGGCGGCAAGCAGGGGCAGCGCCAGGCAGTGCAGCAGGCACAGGCTGGACAGGGCAACCGCGCCGGCATCAAGCAGGGCGGCAGACGGCGACTTCATCGGGGGAGGTTCCTTGCGCAGCAATTGTTATACAGTAACATTTCCGTTCCGCAGCCAACCCGCTCCGACATGAACACTGTTTCCCGCGCCGACCGTCGCCTTCCGGTCACCGTGCTGTCCGGCTTCCTCGGAGCCGGCAAGACCACCCTGCTCAACCAGATCCTGCGCAATCGCCAGGGCCTGCGCGTGGCGGTCATCGTCAACGACATGAGCGAGGTCAACATCGATGCGCAGCTGGTGCGCGAGGGCGGCGCCGAGCTGCGCCGAACCGAAGAGACGCTGGTGGAATTCAGCAATGGCTGCATCTGCTGCACCCTGCGCGATGACCTGCTGCAGGAAGTGCGGCGCCTGGCCGACGCCGGTCGCTATGACTACCTGTTGATCGAGTCGACCGGCATCGGTGAGCCGATGCCGGTGGCGGCCACGTTCGCGGTGCGCGACGAGAAGGGCTTCAGCCTGAGTGACATCGCGCGCCTGGACACAATGGTGACGGTGGTGGATGGCGGCGCATTCCTTGCCGACTTCGGCTCGACGTTGCGCCTGGCCGAGCGCGACCAGCAGGCCGGGCCGGATGACGACCGCGGCGTGGTCGACCTGCTGTGCGAGCAGGTCGAGTTCGCCGATGTGATCGTGGTCAGCAAGGTCGACCAGGTGGATGACGACGTGCTGCAGGACACGCTGGCCGTGCTGCGCGGCCTGAACCGCGACGCGAAGCTGCTGCTGTCCCGCTTCGGTGATGTTCCCCTGGCGGAGCTGCTGGACACCGGCCGCTTCGACTACGAGCGTGCGCAACGTGCGCCGGGTTGGGTGAAGGAACTGCGTGGCGAACACACGCCCGAAACCGAGGAGTACGGCATCGCCAGCTTCGTCTATCGCTCGCGGCGACCGTTCCATCCCGCGCGTTTCGCCCGCGCGCTGCAGTCGGGGATGCCCGGTGTGATCCGCAGCAAGGGCTGGTTCTGGCTGGCCAATCGCATGGACTGGGTGGGTGAGCTGAATACCGTGGGTGCCGCGACGCGGACGCAGGCGGCGGGGTTCTGGTACGCCGCGCGTGATCGCGTGCGGGCTGGGCTGGAGGACACCGCGCCATTGCTGCCGCCCACGCCACTGCCATACAGCGACCTGGGCTGGGCGCGGCAGCAGGCCGACTGCTGGAGCGCACCGTTGCCGGGTCTGGAAGACTTCCCGGATGCGGCCGCGCATTCGGCGATGCAGCGGCTGTGGCACCCGCTGTGGGGCGACCGCCGCCAGGAGCTGGTGGTGATTGGCGTGCACATGGATGAGCGCGCGGTGCGTGCGGAGCTGGACGCGTGCCTGCTCAACGATCAGGAACTGCGTGCGGGGCCGCTGCTGTGGCAACAGCTGCCGCAGGCATTCCCGGTGTGGAAGCGGTGACGGTGCACTGAGGATCCATGGGTTGCCGGCCAACGGCCGGCACTACCCGTGGTCGATAGGCCACGCGTGGATGGATGCATGGCGGAGTCGAGCATGGCTCGACTCTACAGTGCGATCCGTTGCGGACAATCCTGTAGAGCCGAGCCGACGCTCGGCTGCTGCAGCAGGTCCACGCTTGGCGTGGATCTACAAGGCATCGCGCCACTGCCAGCCATCGGCGCCTACCTGTAACACCCGCGTCGGTTGCAACGCCTGCAGCAGGTGCCGGTCGTGGCTGACCATCATCAGGGCACCCGGCCATGCCGCCAGCAGTTCTTCCAGTGCCTGCAGTGCGCTCAGGTCCAGTGCGTTGCCGGGCTCGTCCAGCAGCAACAGCTGCGGTGCGGGGTCGGCATACAGCACGCTGGCCAGGGCGCCCTTCACCCGTTCGCCATCGCTGAGGCTATGGGCTGCCCGCTGGATGCGCTGCGCGTCCAGCCCGAGCAGGGCCAGCCGTGTGCGCAGTTCACCCGCATCCGCCACCGGGTTGGCGGCCTGCACGGTGTCGAGAATGCTGCGTTCGCCGGACAATCCCAGCAGCTGCTGGTCGAGCAGCGCCAGTGGTGCATGGCGCTGCACGATGCCGCTGCGTGCAGGCAGCTGGCCGGCCAGCACGCGCAGGAGCGTGGACTTGCCACTGCCATTGTCACCGACCACGGCGATGCGCTGGCCGCGGCGGATCTCCAATTGCAACGGTGCACTGCAACCCTGCGGCAGCACCAGCGACTCCGCCTGCAGCAGACGTGCGTTGCCGCGTTCACCGTCACCGGCGAACAGCGCCAGCTCCGGCGCGGCGTGAACTGCCGAAGCCGCTGCGCGCAGCTGGTCGGCGCTGGCCTGAAGACGATCGGCCTGTACCTGTTGCGCGCGCCCGTGGCTGGCCTCGGCACGCTGTTTCTGCCGGCCAAGCAGGATCGGTGCCTGGTTGGCCTGCTTCGCATCGCGATTGCCACGTGCCTGGCGCTGCTGCTGGCGTTCGTGCTGCTCGCGCGCGCTGCGCTGTTGCTGCCGGTGCTGGGCGCGGGCGTGGTCGAGCTGTGCGGCGGCCGCTTCGCGTTCGGCGGCCCGCGCGTCGGCGTAGTGCTGCCACGGCCCGCCATAGCGATGCAGCCCGCGCGCGTCGAGCTCGACGATCTGCTGCATCTGCGCCAGCAGCTCGCGATCATGGCTGATCACCAGCAGGCCGCCGCGCCACTGCTGCAACCGTTCGTACAACTGTTGGCGATGGCGGCCATCGAGGTGGTTGCTGGGTTCGTCCAGGATCAGCCAATCGGCGCCGCTGGCCCAGGCGCCGGACAGCGCCACCTGCATGGCCTGGCCGCCACTGAGACGCGCGGCGGGTTGGGCGGGATCGAGATCGTCGGGCAGGCGGAGCGCCTGCCATTGCTGCTGCAGGCGCTCGCGCAGATCCCAATGGTCGCCGACGCAGGCGAAGTCGGCCTCATCCACGCTGCCGGCTTCGATGCGTTGCAGCGCGGCCAGTTCCGCGCCGACGCCGGCCAGTTCACCGACCGTGCCGGCGGGGGGATAGCCGGGCGTCGGCAACAGGAACACGCGGCCGCTGCTGCGCACCTGCCCGTTCTCTGGCCGCACCCGACCCGCGAGCAGGCGTGCGAGCACGCTCTTGCCGGTGCCATTGGCACCGACCAGGCCGGTGGCGACCGGATCGAAGGAAAACGACAGATCGGAAAACAGCGGGCGGCCGTCGGCCAGCCGATACGACACGCGATCGAGCGTGAGGGAATGTGTGGTCATGCGACCTCCATGGATGCCGGTTCTCCCCTGCGCGCAGGGGCGGGAAGAGTCAGGCCGTCTGTTGGGAAGACGGCGGCATCAATGGCGCATTGGTCGCGAGCCTCTGGGAGGAATGAGCGGCCAGTATAGCGGGGTTGGCTGAATGGTTTGATGGCTCTGCACTACAAGAGCATCCACGCATGGCGTGGATCTACTGTGGGCCGGGCATGGGTGGATTTCTCGCGGCTACGGCACGGTGTCCAGGCGGGCGCCGACGAAGTCGATGAACACCCGCAGCTTCGGCAATACGTGTCGGCCCGACGGCCACAGCAGGTGGAAGGTGCCGCAGGAGTGCACATGATCCTCCAGTACGGTGACCAGGCGGCCGTCGGCCAGCGCATCGCGTACCGAGTGCACCGGCACGAAGGCCAGGCCGGTATCGCGCAGCGCCAGCGCCACCCGCGCCTCGATGGTGTTGGCCACCATGTGCACCGGCAGCTCCTGCGGTGTTTCGTGGTCGGGCCAGTGGATCGGCCACGGCTCCAGCTTGCCGGTGCTGGGGAAGCGGTAGTGCAGCAACGTGTGCTGCAGCAGGTCGGCCGGCGTGCGTGGAACGCCGCGACGCTGCAGGTAGCCCGGCGAGGCGACGACACGCCGCGGGAATACCCCCAGCCGGCGTGCGTTCATCCGCGAGTCGCTGGGTTCGCCAACGCGCAGCACCGCATCGAAACCTTCCTCAATGACATCGACCAGCCGGTCGCTGAAATCCAGGTCGAGGCGGATGTCCGGATACGCGGCCATGAATTCGGCCATCAACGGCAGGGTGAGGTCGCCTACCAGTGGCAGGCTGATCCGCAGCGTGCCGCTCGGCGCAGCGTGCGGTTGCGCCAGTTCGGTGCGCGCGGCGTCGCGTTCGTCGAGGATGCGCCGGCAGCGCGCCAGGAACAGCTGGCCCTCGGCGGTGAGGGTGATGCTGCGCGTGCTGCGGTGGAACAGGCGCACGCCCAGTGCGTGCTCCAGCCGCGCAACGCACTTGCCGGCGGCCGATGCGGAGATGCCCTGCAGGCGCCCGGTCTCGACGAAGCTGCGGGTGTCGGCGGCGTGGACGAAGGTCTGCAGGTTGGCGAGGTTGTCCAGGACTGACATGGGCGTACCGGCAATGAAAACGGCAGGGTAGGGGCGGGTGATCGCGGCACGCGGCGCGGCCATCGCAACACTGTGGTGCGGGGCCTCGGGCAGCCCTTGCGGCGTTGCAGTTCCGGGCATGATGCCGATTGCGGACTGCACGGTCCATGATGCCCGGAGCGGCAACCGGCTTTTTGCAGCGCCGCGCGCTGCCTAACGTGGCGGGCCTCTCCCCACGGATCACCATGATGAATGCCGCTCTTTCCCTTGAACCTGCACCGACGCTGCCTTCGGTGCAGCGGCTGCTGCAGCAGGTCCATCCGTTGCGCCTGGTTGGTGCGGTGGTGCTGGTGCGCGAGCACGGCGTGCTGCGCCATGCCAGCGCGAGCGGGCTGGCCGATCGCGAGTCGGCCAGGCCGATGCAGCGCGATCAGCTGTTCCGGCTGGCATCGGTCAGCAAGCCGTTGCTGGCCACGGTGATCCTGCGCCTGGTGGCTGAAGGCGTGCTCGACCTCGACGCGCCGGTGCAGCGCTGGCTGCCGGACTTCCGCCCGGCGCTGGCCGATGGCAGCACGCCGCCGATCAGCCTGCGCCAGCTGCTCAGCCACAGCAGCGGACTGGGCTATCGCTTCCTGGAGGCGGATGCGGAGGGACCCTACGCGCGCGCTGGCGTCAGCGATGGCATGGACGCCAACCCGTTGACCCTGGCCGAGAACGTGCGCCGCATCGCGCAGGTGCCACTGCTGTTCGCACCGGGCAGCCAGTGGTTTTACTCGTTGGGCGTGGACGTGGCCGGTGCGGTGGCCGAAGCCGCGACCGGTGAAACGCTGCAGGCGCTGTTCCAGCGTCTGCTGGCTGCCCCGTTGCGCCTGCGCGACACCGCGTTCGTTACGCGCGATGCAGAGCGGCTGGCCACGCCGTATGTGAGCGACACGCCGCAACCGCATCGCCTGCAGGAAGGCGAGGTGGTCGCACCTTTCGAGGGAACGCTGGGCATCGAGTTCAGTCCCGCGCGTGCCACCGACGCCAGTCGGTTCGCTTCGGCCGGCGCCGGCCTGGTCGGTACCGCCGATGAGGTGATGGCGGTGCTGGAGGCTTTGCGCGACGTGCAACGCTCTGGCCTGTTGCCGCCCGCGCTGGCGGCAGAGATGGCCAGCCCGCAGGTGGGCGAGCAGGGGCCGCCGGAACCGGCCGGCTGGGGCTTCGGGCTGGGCTTTGCGGTACTGCGCGATGCCGCCGCCAGCGGCACACCACAGCGCGAAGGCAGCTGGCGCTGGGGCGGTGCCTACGGGCACAGCTGGTTTGTCGACCCGTCGCGTGGGCTGAGCGTGGTGGCGCTGACCAACACCCTGTACGAAGGGATGGATGGCGTTTTTGTCGATGCACTGCGCGACGCGGTCTATGCCGACCTGGAGACTACGCGATGAGCGGCCATGCCATCGATGCCGCCAGTCCGGCCGGCGAGGCCACGCGCCTGCCGTGGGCGGGCCTGCTTGCCTTGGCCGGTGGCGGCTTCATCACCCTGTTGACCGAGACCCTGCCGGCGGGTGTGCTGCGGCCGATGGGCGAAAGCCTGGGCGTGAGTGATGCGGCGGTCGGCCAGCTGGTGAGCGTGTATGCGCTGGGTTCGGTGATGGCCGCACTGCCGATGACCGCGCTGACCCAGCGCCTGCCACGGCGTCCGCTGCTGCTGGCGGCCATCGCCGGCTTCGTGGTGGTCAATACGCTGACCGCGTTGAGCAGCAGTTACGCGCTGATCCTGGCTGCGCGCTTCCTGGCCGGTGTGAGCGGTGGATTGCTGTGGTCGCTGGTGGCTGGCTACGCCGCACGCATGGTGGTGCCGTCGCTGCAGGGACGGGCCATCGCAGTGGCGATGGTCGGTTCGCCGCTGGCGCTGTCGCTGGGGGTGCCGGCCGGAACGCTGCTTGGCCAGCAGATCGGCTGGCGCTGGGCGTTCGCGTTGATGAGCGTGCTGGGTCTGCTGCTGCTGGCCTACGCGCGCTGGGCGTTGCCTGCGCTGCCGGCCGCTGGGGCCGGGCAACGCACTTCGCTGGCGACCGTGTGGCGCCTGCCCGGTGTACGCAGTGCACTGCTGGTGATGGCGCTGTACGTGCTGGCGCACAACGTGCTGTACACCTACATCGAGCCGCTGGCCGTCGACGCGGGTGCCGGTGCGTGGCTGGACCGGCTGCTGCTTGCTTTCGGCATGGCGGCGATTGCTGGCATCGCGATGGCCGGCTGGGGCGTGGATCGCTACCTGCATGCGCTGGTGTGGGCGGCGGTGATCGGCTTCATCGTGCCGGTGCTGGCCTTGCTGGTGTGGCCTGGCGTGGCGAGCGCACTGCTGCTGGCGACGATCCTGTGGGGCGTGGCGTTCGGCGCCGTGCCGACCCTGTTCCAGACCGCCTTGGCACGGCGCGCCGGGGCCGCTGCGGACCTGGCGCAATCGATGCTGGTGACCGGCTGGAACCTGGCCATTGCGGCCGGCGGCGTGGCAGGCGGCGTGCTGCTGCAGGCCAGCGGCCCACGCCAGCTGGGATGGCTGCCGTTGCTGTTGCTGGCGGTGACCGCCGCGTGGTTGCTGGCACGGCCGAGGGCGTGGGCGTAGCTATTGATCAGTGATGACGCGGTGCCGGCGAGCGGCCGGCACTACCGTGGGCCTTGCTTTTGCCTTGCTAATCCAGCGGTACCTGCTCGATCGGCACGCTGCGCGGGTTCTGCATGTGTTCGCGTGCAGCGCCGTACTGCTGTTGCCGCTTCTGATGGAAGGCGACGAACTCATCGCGCGGCAACGGCCGCGAGAACAGCCAGCCCTGTCCGAATTCCACATGCCGGCTGTGCAGGTAGGCCAGCTGCGCTTCGGTTTCCACGCCCTCGGCCACCACCCACAGGCCCAGCTCCTTGGCCATGTCGATGATGTGCGGCGTGACCGGGCTGGTGGCGCTTTCGGTACCGATCGCATCGATGAATGATTTGTCGATCTTCAGCGCATCCAGTGGCAGCTGCTGCAGGTATTGCAGGCTGGAGAAGCCAACCCCGAAATCATCGATGGCCACGCTGTGGCCGGCGCGGCGGGCGGCGGCGAGCATGGTGCGCGCGCGGTCCAGATCGAGGAAGCCACGTTCGGTGGCCTCCATCCAGATCTGCTGCGGCAGGATGCCGCTGCCGGCCATGTGCCGGGAGATCATCTTCAGGGCGCGACCGCTGCTGATGTCTTCGGCGGCGAGGTTGATCGCGATGTGCGCGCTGCGGTCGGCGACCAGCAGCTCGCGCATGTCGCGCACCACGTTCTCGATCACCAGGTCGGTGACGTCGGCGATCATGCCGGCCTCTTCGGCCAGTGGAATGAACAGGTCAGGGCGCACCTGGGTGCCATCCGGGCGTTGCCAGCGCACCAGCGCCTCGGCGCCGACGCAGATGCCGGTGTCCAGTTCGATGATCGGCTGGTAATGCAGGTACAGCTCGCGGCGACGGATGGCGGTGGCCAGTTCGCCGCGCAGGGAAAGGCGGCGCCGCGACAGCCAGATCACCAGGCCGGCCCCGGCGGCGGCCAGCAGCAGGCCCGCCGGCACGTACAGCCAGGCCTGTTGGCGGAAGGCCGCGGCAAGCGCGGTGCGCGGCGTAGTGGCGACGGCCAGCCATTCCTCGTTGCGCGCGGTAGCGAACAGCGTGGTGTGGTCCAGGCCTTCGCCCGGGTCGCGCAGCAGTGCCTGCAGCAGGTCCGGATCCAGGCCGGGCTGTTTGGCCAGCAGGCGTCCATCGGGGCTGGCCAGTGCCAGCCGCACATTCGGGTCGGCGATGACATCGACGAAGCGGCGTGGGTCCACCAGAGCGTCGTAGGACCCATACAGGATCGCCAGCACCTGGCGTCGCCCGCTGATTTCCGGGCGCACGTCCACTGCGATGCCGGCGCCGTCGCTGGTGACGTGGTCCGGCCTGGGCTGATCCACATCCGACAGGAACGGCCCCCAGGAGGTGCAGCGCAGCTTGCCTCCTTCGAAGTAGCCCATCTGGTCAATCGATGGGGTGGTCATTACCAGGGTCTGCATGCGCCGGATGTGCTCGGGGCTGCAGGACACGTAGGCACCGGCTTCGGCGGATTTCAGCGCCGCCAGCGCCTCCTGGTAGGACAGGTCGGAGCGGCGCAGGGTGCGATCGGCGATGTCGCGCAGGCGCTGCTGTTCGACGCTGACCGCGCGGTCCCAGGTGGCGTAGGCCATGACCGCGATCGGCACCGCAGCGGCCAGCAGGGCCAGTGCGGTACCGCCGATGATGACGCGCAGGCGGCTCATGGCCGGGGCTCCAGCAGGGCGGGCGGGGCAGGGCGCATGGTCGGGCCGGTCCTTGGGCAGGTGCGGCTATCTGAGCATGGCACCGGGCCGGGCGGAATGGGATCAATACGGTATTCGGTCACATTGTGGTGAAAGCGGCCTGCTTTGACGCAATGGGGCCGTCTGGCGCTGGCGCTCGGCGCCGCGGAGGACTACCGTCGAACGCTTCGCCCGCCCCTTCCCGCGCCCATGACCGAGCCCGCCACGCCCCCCGAGCACCTGCGCCGCAGCCTGTCCAACCGCCACCTGCAACTGATCGCCATCGGCGGTGCCATCGGCACCGGCCTGTTCATGGGCTCGGGCAAGACCATCAGCCTGGCCGGCCCGTCCATCGTCTTCGTCTACCTGATCATCGGCGCGATGCTGTTCTTCGTGATGCGTGCGATGGGCGAGCTGCTGCTGTCCAACCTGCAGTACAAATCCTTCATCGACTTCTCCACCGACCTGCTCGGCCCGTGGGCCGGGTTCTTCTGTGGATGGACCTACTGGTTCTGCTGGATCGTCACCGCGATTGCCGACGTGATCGCGATTGCCGCCTACGCACAGTTCTGGTTCCCCGGGCTTGAGGCCTGGAAACCGGCGCTGGCCTGCGTGATGCTGCTGCTGGCGTTGAACCTGGTGACGGTGAAGCTGTTCGGTGAAATGGAATTCTGGTTCGCGCTGATCAAGATCGTGGCGATCTGTGCGCTGATCATCACCGGCGCCGGGCTGGTGGCGTGGGGCTTCACCTCACCCAGCGGCCACACCGCGTCGCTGTCGAACCTGTGGAATGACGGTGGCATGTTCCCGATGGGCCTGGTCGGCTTCTTCGCCGGGTTCCAGATTGCGGTGTTCGCCTTCGTCGGCATCGAGCTGGTCGGCACCACCGCCGCCGAAACCGCCGATCCCGAGCGCAACCTGCCCAAGGCAATCAACTCGATCCCGGTGCGCATCATCATCTTCTATGTGCTGGCGCTGATCGCGATCATGGCGGTCACCCCGTGGCGCCAGGTGGTGCCGGACAAGAGCCCGTTCGTGCAGCTGTTCGTGCTGGCCGGCATTCCCGCCGCCGCCAGCCTGATCAATTTCGTGGTGCTGACCTCGGCCACGTCCTCGGCCAACAGTGGCATCTTCTCCACCAGCCGCATGCTGTACGGCCTGGCCGAAGAGGGGCACGCCCCGCGCGGGCTGTCGAAGTTGTCACGCGCTGCCGTGCCCGCCCGAGGCCTGCTGTTCTCGTGCCTGTGCCTGCTGGGCGGCACGCTGCTGATCTACCTGATTCCGAACCTGGTGACCGCCTTCACCCTGGTGACGACGCTGGCCACGGTGCTGTTCATCTTCGTCTGGTCGCTGATCCTGGTGGCCTACATGGCCTATCGCCGCCGCTACCCGGAGCGCCACGCTGCCTCGATCTTCAAGATGCCCGGCGGCGTTGCCATGTGCTGGGCCTGCCTGGTGTTCTTCGCCGCCGTGCTGGTGCTGCTGAGCCTGCAGGGCGACACCCGCCAGGCGCTGATCGCCAGCCCAGTGTGGTTCGTGCTGCTGGGCGCGGGGTATTGGGTGCGCCGGAGGGCCGCGAAGTGATCCAACGTCTCCGTTCCATCGATTGATCCATCGTCTCCAGAGAGTTTCATCCACGCATGGCGTGGATCTACTGTCAGCCGCAGGAAATCGGCCGCTGCCGTTGCCGTTGAGGTTGCTGGCCAGCGGCCGGCACTACCGCGGGTGCAGGGCGTAGCCCTGCCGTCCCCCATTCACCCAACATTCGCGGGCGCGGCCGGATCATCCGGCCGCCATGTCCCATCGACCTCTCCTGCTTGCACTGGTGCTGCTGCCCATCCTGTGGCCCGGGATGGCTGCCGCGCGCACGGTCTATCGCTGCGTGCAGGGCAACACCGTCAGCCTGGCCACCGCACCGGAGCCGGGATCGCGGTGCACGCCGAAGGAGATCGACGACAACGCCATCCAGGCCCCGAACCTGTGGGGCAACATGGGCGTGTTCAGTGGTGTGCTGTACGAGCGCGAGCAGGACGGCGTGCTGGTCTATTCCACCCGCAACCTGCCCGGCTCGCGGGTATTCCTGAAGTTCACCGTGGCCACGCCGCCGGGCGAGCCGGCGCACGAGGGCCTGGGCAAGGTCGGCAAGCCGCAGCTCGCGCAGCACGCCAGGCAGTTCAAGGCCGCGGCCAAAGCCACCGGCGTCGATGATGCCTGGCTGCGCGCGATCGCCCATGCCGAAAGCAATTTCGATCCGCTGGCGGTCTCGACCAAGGGCGCACAGGGCGTGATGCAGTTGATGCCGGAGACCGCACAGGAATATGGCGTGCGCGATCCGTTCTCGCCACAGCAGTCGATCGAGGGCGGCGCACGCTACATGCGCGCGCTGCTGCGCCGTTACAACGGCGATCGCCCGTTGGCGGCGGCTGCCTACAACGCGGGCATCGGTGCGGTCACCCGCTACAAGGGCGTGCCGCCCTACGCCGAAACCCTGGCCTATGTGGACAAGGTGATGGCGCTGTACGCGCGCTACCGCGAAGCGATGGGCATCCGCACCGAAGTGCCAGCCCGCTAGCAGGGACTCAGCGCGAGGTGGAAGTGCTGACCAGGTCGTAGCGCTCGATGCGGCCGACGCGTGCCACCTCCGCCTGCACGTCGGCACGCTGCTTGAGTGCACGCCACGCGGCATCGATGCGCACATCGCCCGGCAATGACGGATAGGTGCGCATGTCCTGCAGGCTGGCCAGGGTTTCACCGCGTTCAACCGGCGAGCGCAGCTGTTCGATCAGCACGGCAGCGGCACCGTCCAGGTCGCCTTCCTCCAGCAGCATTTCGCGATGGAACAGGCGGGCATCGTCGCGCTGGGCCAGGATCACCGCGCGTGCTGCATCGCGCGCCTTGGCATCGCCGCGCTCGCGGGCGGCGGCGAACTGCAGCAGCGCCTGTGCGGCCTTGCCGTAACCGGCGAGGCCCGGCATGTCATTCACTGCCTGCGCAGCGTCCTGCATGCGCCCCAGCGAACTGAACACGAAGCCGACATTCATCTGGTGCTCGACACCATCCGGGCCGAGCGCGCCGATGCGGGCGGCCTGTTTCGCCGTGGCCAGTGCCTCATCGGTGCGGCCCAGCCGGCGCAGTGCGGTGAGCCGGCTGTTGAGCAGCCAGGCCACCCATTCCGCCTCCGCAGCGGCAGGCGATTCGCCGTTGCTGGCGGCACCGGCCATGCCCTCGGTCAACGACAGCACTTCCTCGTTGCGGTCCAGCATCAGCAAGGTGGTGCTGAACTCGGCCATGCGCGCGTCCAGTGCGCGGTCGAGCAGGCCGGAAACACGCAGTTCATCGAGGTGGCGCTGTGCCGCCTGCACCGGATCGAAACGCGCGTCACCGCGATCGACATAGCGATCAAAGCGCCTGTCGCTGCGCAGGCGGATGATCTCGGCCGGGCTGTCGATCCGCGCCAGCGTGGCCGGAATGCTGTCGCCACGGCCGTTGTCGGCCTGCAGCGTGGCCAGCGCCAGCCACAGCCCGGTGGGTTCCAGGCCGCCACTCTTCCAGCCGTTGTCAAACAGCGCCTGCAGCAGGTCCATGCGCTTCTGCGGCTGCTCACGCAGGCGGTACTGCAGGTAGTTGATGGCGTGGTGATCGATCGGCAGCGGTGCGTCGGCGTGCTGCAGTGCCTTCACCAGGAAAGTGGTGGCTGCGGCCGGCTGGTTGTCCGATAGTTCCACCGACACCTGGGTGAGCAGGATCTGTGCATCCTCCGGCAGGGCCTCCTGCGCCCGCTGCAGGTAGCGGCGGGCCTGGTCCGGCTTCTTCTGCATCAGCGCGGTCCAGCCGGCGACCTGCGAGGCGCGGCCGCGATGCTCGGCATCGAAGTCGTCCAGCAACGGATCTTCCATCAGCCGCTCCATGCTGATCAGCGCACCCAGCGTGTTGCCGTCGCGTGCCTGCTGGATGGCCTCATCCCAACGCGTGGCGTACGCCGCGTGTACTGCATCGGCGGTGGCCGATGGCTTCTGCGGGGCCACCGTGATCGAAGCGGAGGCGGGCGCGCTGGCCAACGCGGCCAGCAGCAGGGCGGTGAGGGGGAGAACGCGGGGCATGGAGAATCTCCATCCGTGGGAACCGCATTGAACCTGCTACGGCCAGCGAGGACAAGCACGACGAAGCGAATCCTGGCGTTCAGCCGCATGATCGGCCGTGGCGGATCGCACGCGCAGCGTCTATTGTCGGTGCCTCTTCAAGCAGCAGGCAGAGGCAGCGCAACACGATGGCACGGTGGCAATGGATGGCGGCAGGGGTGGCGTTGGCAACGGCGGTGGGCTTGGCTGCAACCTGGTGGGATACCCCGCTGAAAACGCTGGCCGGCCCTGCCGGCCCGGTGCCCACGCCGCTGGCCTGGACCGCGCAGATCGAGCCGCTGGCCGGCGATGGTCACCCCGGCGACCGCGACGGTGCGTCCGCGCAGGCGCGCTTCGCCGACCCGTATGCACTGCTGCGCGGCACCGATGGCAGTGTCTATTTCACCGATGCCGGTGACAACAACCGGATCCGCCGCCGCCTGCCCGATGGCCGCGTTGAAACCGTGGCCGGGCAGGGCGAGGGCCGTGTCGATGGCCCTGCGCTGCAGGCCAGCTTCAATACGCCTTCGGGCATTGCCGGCGATGCGCAGGGCAACCTGTACGTGGCCGACACCGGCAACCATGCGATCCGCCGCATCGGCACCGATGGCCAGGTGACCACGTTGGCCGGTGGCGAACAGGGCCACGCCGACGGCCCGGCCACGCAGGCGCGCTTCGATGCACCGATGGGCGTTGCGGTGGACGCGCAGGGCCAGGTCTACGTGGCGGACACGTTCAATGACCGCATCCGGGTGATCGGTACCGATGGCAGTGTGCGCACCCTGGCTGGTGGTGATCGGCCAGGCTTTGCCGATGGCGTGGGCGCCGCTGCGCGTTTCGATACGCCAGTGGCGCTGGCCTTCGACGCGCAGGGTGCGTTGCTGGTGGCCGATCTGTTCAACAACGCCGTGCGCCGGGTGGGGACCGATGGCACGGTCAGCACCGTGGTCGCCGCCGGTGGCGTGATCAATGGGCCGCTGTCGCTGGCCACCACCCACGACGGCGTGCTGTACGTGGGTGATCTGGATGGCCGCATCGTGCAGGTGACGCCGCAGGGCCACCAGATCGCGCTGGTCGGCAATGGCCGCCTGCCGCGCCTGGCCCGCCCGAGCGGGTTGGCGCTGGATGCCGATGGCAGCGTGCTGGTGGCCGACGCCGCAGGCTACCGCCTGCATCGCCTGCGTCCGCTGCCGGTGGGCGAACTGCCGGCGCCGGCACGGGTCGGCCCGGCCGCCGACGCCGCGCTGCCGAAGACGGGCGGCCGTTGGCCGCTCGCACCGCAGGACGGCTGGCACGAAGTGGTCGGCACCCTGGGTGAAGTGCGCGGCAACTTCAGCGGTGAGAGCCGCCACCACCTGCATGGCGGCTTCGACGTGCGCGGTGATGTGGGCCAGACCGTGCTGGCGATTGCCGAAGGCAAGATCAGCAGTCCGGTGGCGGCCTGGAACCTGGGCGAGCAGGCCGAGGGCCTGGCGGTGGACCGCCTCAAGTACATCCACATGCGCGTCGGCCGCACCCCGCGCGATGTGCCGTTCGACGCGCGCTGGCAGGCGTTGTACGACGAGCAGGGCAAGCTGCAGCGGATGCGCGTGCGGCGTGGCATGCGCATCCATGTGGGTGACCGCCTGGGCAGCATCAACAACCAGGCGCACGTGCACCTGGCGGTGGGTACCGGTGGTTTCGAGACCAATGCGGTGGCGCTTGGCTTCCATAACTACGCCGATCACTTCGCACCGCGCATCACTGATGTCGCACTGCTGGACGACAACGACCAGCCGATGGCCGCAGGCAGCGATGGCGTGGTAATGGTCGCGCGGCAGGGGCGTGGCGTGCAGATCGTGGTGGAGGCCTGGGACCAGGTCGACAACAATCTGCCACGACGCCGCCTGGGCATGTACCAGGTGGGTTACCAGATCCTCGATGCTACGGGACAACCGCTGCAGGGCTACGAGCAGCCGCGCTGGAACATCGTGTTCAACCGCATGCCGCCGCAGCGGGAAGCGGTGCGCGTGGCCTACGCACCGGACAGCGGCATCACCGTGCATGGCAGCGCGGTGACCCGGTTCCGCTACCTGGCCACCAACACCGTGCGTGATGGCCTGATGGAAACCGGACGCTGGCAGCCGGCGGCGTTGCCGCCGGGCGAGTACATCGTGCGTGCCAGCGTGCGCGACTACAGCGGCAACGAAGGCGTCGGCCCGCGCGAGATCAGAGTACGGCTGCTGCCATAGCCACAGCCGGGGCGCCGCAGCGTTCGCGCTCGGCGTCCATGTCTTCCAGCGGCCGCACTTCGATGCTGCCGAAGCGTGCCCACGGGAAGTCGCGGGCGATGCGCATGGCGTCGTCGCGGTCGCGCGCCACGATCAGGTTGAAGCCGGCCAGCAGCTCGCGGGTTTCGGCAAACGGGCCATCGAGCACGCGGCTGTGTCCATCGCGCACGCGCAGGGTCTGTGCGGTATCGACCGGCTGTAGCTTCTGGGCGGCCAGCAGCGTGCCTTCGGCCTGCAGCTTGTCGGCATGGGCCAGGCAGTCGCGCATCAGCGCGTTGAATTCTTCGGTGGGCAGGGCCTGCAGCAGGGCAGGCTCGATGTAGATCAGAAGCAGGTACTGCTGCATGGCGCGGTCCTGGCGGGGGCGGGTGCCCATGATGGCGCAGGATTGCGCACGGGCATGTTGCAGCGCAGAAGCGCGCCTTCGGCGGGGATCGGCGAACGGCGGAGCCCCTCCGTGGTGGGGTGGGGTTGGTCGCTGAAAGCGGGTTTCCTGAGGGTGGGCCGTGCGGGTGGGATTGGCGGGGACGCCGTGAATCCGTCCCTGGAGGCTTAGCCGCGCCATCCATGGCGCGGATACCCCGCCAACCCCACCCGCCCGGCCCCAGACAGATTCCGGCGGCCGATCCACCACGGGAAATCAACAACAAGAGCAAAAGCGGGTCGCTTCGCTCGCAAAGCCGAGCCCGCCAGCCAACCGCCTTTGCTTTTGCTGTTGCTGTTGCCTTTTCTCTTGATCTTCCCGTGGTGGGTACCGGAGGCAGGAAACTGTTCAGGGCCGGGTGGGTAGGCGGGGCGGGGGTGTCCGCGGCATGGGCCCGAGGCATGCCTCGGGCGGGTTGGGCACGATGCCCAACCCAGGTCTTGCCGTGTGCGCAGGACAGCGCACACGAGCAAGCCGCGGCCAAGCCCCCATGGATGGGTTTACGGCGTCCCCCGACCCGCCTACCCACCCGGCCAAAGCCATGAACCCGCGCTTTCAGCGACCACCCAAACCCACCACGGAGGGGCTCCGCCGTTCGCCGACCTTCGCCGAAGGCGCGCTTTCCACGGAAGAAATAATTTTCAGAGGACGTGTCGATTCCCAGCCCCCTGGTTCGTTGTACCCAGTGAAGGGCACGCACCACGCGTCCCACGGGAGACCGAAATGAAAGTGATGGTGATCGTGAAGGCCAACGCCGACTCCGAAGCCGGCCGCATGCCCAGCGAACAGGAACTGTCCGAAATGGGCGCCTTCAACGAACAACTGGTGGCCGCCGGCATCATGCTGGCCGGTGAAGGCCTGCACGCCACCCAGCGCGGCCGTCGCATTCATTTCGGCGGCGGGGCACCCAAGGTCGAGGCCGGTCCGTTCGGTCCTGCCAGCGAACAGATCGCCGGCTTCTGGCTGTGGGAGGTGCGGTCGCTGGACGAGGCCGTTGAATGGGCCAGCCGTGCGCCGTTCGGCGAGGGCGGCACGCTGGAACTGCGTCCGCTGATCTCCGCAGAAGACTTTGGTGAAGCCTTCACCCCCGAATTACAGCAGCAGGAACAGCGTCTGCGTGCACAGCTGGAAGGCTGATCCGATTCCTCTCCCTGCCGGGCACGCCCCGGCACTATCGCCCTGAACCGCACAACGGAGTATTGCCATGAGACTGATTCCCTTCCTCGGCTTCAGCGGCCAGGCCCACGAGGCAATGGCGTTCTATGCCAAGGCACTCGGTGGCCAGGTCACCTCGGAAATGAAGTACCGCGACATGCCGCCCTCCGATGGCTCGCCGGGCTGCAACGAAATGCCGCCGGAAACCCTCGACCACGTTGCGCACAGCCAGCTGGAAATCGGCAGCGCCATCGTGATGGCGGCCGACGGTCCCGGCGGTGGCGAGGGCGGCTCGACCACCATCAATGTCGACGTCGACAGCATCGAAGAAGCCGAACGCGTGTTCGCTGCGCTGGCCGAAGGTGGCCAGGTGCAGATGCCGATCGCCGAAACGTTCTGGGCACATCGCTGGGGCATGCTGATCGACCGTTACGGCAAGCCGTGGATGGTCAATTGCATGAAGCAGCCCTGATCCCTCCCTCTTTCCTCTTCATCCGCAAGGAGCGTTACCAATGAGTGCACCACAACCGCAGATGATCTTCGTCAACCTGCCCGTGCAGGATCTGGAGAAGTCCAAGGCATTCTTCACCGCGCTGGGCTACAGCTTCAATCCAACCTATACCAATGACGATGCGGCTGGCATGGTCATAAGCGAGAGCATCTATGTGATGCTGCTGACCCAACCTTTTTTCCAGCAGTTCACCAACAAGCCGATTGCCGACGCGCACACCCACACCGAAGTGATCAATGCGCTCTCGGCACCCAGTCGCAAGGCCGTTGACGAGCTGGTGGACAAGGCACTGGCCGCCGGCGCCAGCGAGCCGCAGCCGGCGCGCGACCTGGGCTTCATGTACCAGCGCGGCTTCCAGGACCTGGATGGCCATCTCTGGGAAATCGCACACATGGATGGCGAGCCGGGCTGACGGCCGCCGCAAGGGAGGACCCTCATGGCTTACGTGGATGCGTACGTGCTGCCGTGCCCGCAGGACAAGGTGGCGGCCTACCGCCGCCTTGCCCGCAAGGCCGGCGTGGTGTGGAAGGACCATGGCGCGCTGCAGTACATGGAATGCGTGGCCGACGATGTGGAACCGGGCAAGAGCACCTCGTTCCCGCGCGCGGTCAAGGCGAAACCGGGCGAGACGGTGATCGTCGCCTTCGTGGTGTTCCGCTCGCGCGCGGCACGCGACCGCATCAACGCAAAGGTGATGGCCGACCCGCGGCTGGCGTCGCTGGGCCCGAAGGACATGCCGTTCGATACCCGGCGCATGTTCTGGGGTGGCTTCAAGCCGATTGTTGAAGCGTGAGCTGCGGCGCTTGTGCGGGCCGGGCGTGCGTGCTGTGATCGGCGCATGCTCGAGCCCGCACTGACGCAGCGTCTGGAAACCCTCTGGCGGATGGAGTCGCCAGTGCTGATCGCGCGCCTGGCGCGGCTGCTCGGTGGCGATGTCGGCCGTGCCGAGGAACTGGCCCAGGACACCTGGCTGGCCGCGCTGGAGCGTTGGCCGGAGCAGGGCATCCCGGACAACCCCGGAGCCTGGCTGATGACCACCGCGCGCAACCGTGCCATCGATGTGCTGCGCCAGCACCAGCGCGTGGCGCAGCAGCACGCGCAATGGGGCGAGGAACTGCATCCGGCGGCGCTGCCGGCACCCGATGACAACCAGGCGCTGGAGGATGACCTGGGCGATGACCTGCTGCGGCTGATGTTCGTGGCCTGCCATCCCGTGCTGCCGGCCGATGCGCGCGTGGCACTCACCCTGCGCCTGCTCGGTGGCCTGACCACCGTGGAGATCGCACGCGCGTTCCTGCAGCCGGAACCGACCATCGCCCAGCGCATCGTGCGCGCCAAGCGCACCCTGGCGCAGAAGCAGGTGCCCTATGAAGTGCCGCGCGCGGAGGCGATGCCGGAGCGCCTGGCTTCGGTGCTGGAGGCGATCTACCTGGTGTTCAACGAAGGCTATGCGGCCAGCGCCGGCGATGACTGGATGCGCCCGGCACTGTGCGAGGAAGCGCTGCGCCTGGCCCGCATCCTGGCCCATCGGTTGCCGGTGCCGCCGGTACTGGGCCTGCTGGCGCTGATGGAGCTGCAGGCCTCGCGTGCAGCGGCGCGGGTGGACGCGCAGGGCGCGCCGGTGCTGCTGGACCAGCAGAACCGCGCGCGCTGGGATTGGCTGCAGATCGAACGTGGTCAGCAGGCACTGGCACGTGCGCTGGCCGCAGGCGGCGGGCAGGATCCCTACGTGCTGCAGGCGCGCATCGCGGCCTGCCATGCGGCTGCGCGTCGCGCTGACGCCACTGATTGGCCGCGCATTGCTGCGCTCTATGCACAGCTTCTGCAGGTGCAGCCTTCGCCAGTGGTGGCATTGAACCGGGTGGTGGCGATCCTGCGCAGCGACGGTCCCTTTGCCGCCTGGGCGCAGCTGCAGCCCTTGCTGGTCGACGCGCGCCTGCGTGACTACGCGCCGCTGCAGGTGGTGCGTGGCGAGCTGTTGCAGGCACTGGGGCGCGAGCAGGATGCGCGTGACGCTTTTGGCGAGGCGGCTCGGCTCAGCCACAACCAGGCCGAGCGCAGACTGCTGCGGCAACGGGCCGGCCTGCCCCCCACGGACTGAGCCGACAAGGACAGCACTTGTCGCCGCGCGCCTGAGCGGCTATGTTTCGCGCCCAGCGGACGCATCAGCGCCCGCATTCCGTGCGTATTGACCGAGGAGCGGTTGGATGTATTCAAGGACGAAGAGCGCATCGCGCGCTTTTGCGCGCCTGCTTGCCTGTGCCCTGTGCCTGGCCGTATGGCCGACGGCCGTGCAGGCCGCGGACAAATCGCAACAGGCCTATTGGGCCGGTTTTGCCTATACCGCTGACGCCGCCGCCGTGCAGGCGACCACGCCGCATGCGCATGCGGTGCTGGAACGGCGTGGCCTGGTCCCGCTGAACCAGACGCTGGCGCAGTCGCTCAAGCGCCGCGCACCGGCCCACCTGGAGCTGATCGACCAGCCGGTGGCGATGCTCGACGGCACCACCAGCGCCACCGTGCTGGCCGCCGCGCTGGACCGCGAACTGGTCTCGGTCGAGCCGATCGGTGACCAGTACAAGGTGCTGGTGGAAGTGGCGCTGCAGGCGTTGTTCTTCGACTTCCGCGAGCGCCAGGTGATCGCGTCCTATCCGCTTACGCTGCAGCGCATCGACGTGCAGGATTACCGACCGGACAACGACGATATCGACGCGATCGTCGCCGATCTGCTGTATGGCGGCGCCGATACCAGCCTGTCGCAGGTGCTGGCGGCCAGCCTTGCCCAGGCCAGGTTGCCCGACGCGGCGGTGCGCCGTCTGCAGGTCGGTGGTGTAACCCTGTCCGACGCGGTCCGCGCCAAGCTGCCCGACCCGAAGTGGGAAGCGCCGCTGCGCGCCACGCTGGCCCATGAACTGTCCAAGACACTGTCGTCCAACACCGGCGTCGGGCTGCTGCCGCCGGCCTCGGGCCAGGCGATCGGTGGCGCGATGGCTGCCCGCTTTGCCGACGGCAAGGTCTACCAGCTGAAGATTCCCGAACCCGACTACGTCATCAACCTGCAGGTCGATGCACTGAAGAACGGCGTGATCGAGGAAACCCCGGCGATGAAGACGATGCTGTTCGGCGCCTTCTTCACCGCCAAGGTGACCGAACCGTTCTCGGGGAAGGTCTATTTCGAACAGCCGCTGCGCAAGGGGGCCACCAAGGTGGTTCCGGCCACGCAGTGGCAGGTCGACCAGTGGTCGGCCAGCTACGAAACCCTGCTGGCCGGGCTCGATGCCTTCGCCGGCGCCGCCGCCAAGCGTGCCGATTCGCGCGCCTGGCTGGACGAACAGAAGCCGGGCGGCCGCCCGTTGCAGCAGCAGACCCAAGCCCTCCAGGAGTTGATCAAGTCATGTCGTTGATGCGTACCATCCTGCTCATCCTCATCGCGCTGGTGGTGGCCTCGCCGGTCGCTGCGCAGACCGCGAGTTCGCGCGGCACCGGTTCGGCCAGCTACGGCCTGCGCCTGAGTGCCGATACCCGTGCCCAGGCCCTGAACAAGGCCAAGGTCAACGCCCTGGAGGCATACATCGCCGAAACCGGTGCGGCCAAGCTGCGCCTGTTCGAAGCGCGCCGCGCCGAGTTCATCGGCGAGATCGACCGCTACGTGCTCAGCGCGGTGCAGCTGTCGGACACCGAAGACAAGAAGGCCAAGACCTACACCGTCACCGTCCGTGCCGAGATCAACACCACCCTGCTGCAGACCAAGCTGGATGCGGGTTCGGCCGTGGCCGGTGCCACCGCCGCGCAGCGCTCGCTGCTGACCTTCCTGTTCATGGCGCGCTCGCAGGACACCGTGCAGTCGTTCCAGGACAAGGAATACCGCCGCGTCGACGCCAGCAGCAGCTACAGCGAGAACACCCGTGAGGGCGACAGCTTCCGCGGCAACTCGGTCAGCACCAACGGCAGCATCAACCAGAATGGTTCGGTGTCGGTCACCAGCGGCGGCAGCACCACCGCGCGCGCCGACAACATCACCTGGAAGGTGGCCAACGCCGCCGAGGTCAACACCGCGATGACCGGGGCCTTCAGCGCCGCGGGCTACGAAGTGGTTGAAGCCGAATACGTGGAAGGCGAATCGCGTGGCCTGCTCAGCATCGAGCGCATCCGCAAGGACTTCAGCACCGGCAACGACCTGGCCCCGGCCACCCTGCGTGACACCGCCAACGGCATCCGTGCGGCCAACATTCCGTACATCGCCGTCGGCACCCTCGACATCGGCATGCGCGACCGTGATCCGGCCAGTGGCAACACCCGCGTGTTCGTCACCGTCACCGGCAAGGTGCTGGATGTGACCGGTCGTTTCCCGCGCACCGTGTCGTCGGTCGGCCCGGTGCAGTTCTCCGGCACCGGCCCGAATGAAACCGTGGCCCGTACCAATGCCCTGCAGCTGGCTGCCGAAAAGGCCGCCCAGCAGATGATCAACGAACTGAACGTCAAGGCGGTCCGCTGATCCGCCGCCCCGGTGGGTGCCGAGCGCGCTCGGCATCGCCCCGGGGCTCACCGATTCCCCACGTGCCGCACCGCGGCCGTCTCTCCCAAAGGACTCTCACATGATCCGCAATACCGCTCTTGTCCTGGCCATCGCGGCCGCCACCCTGTCGATGCCGGCGCACGCTGGCCTGGGCAAGCTGAAGGACCTGGCCGGCGCCGCCACCGGTACCTCCAGCAGCAGCGCCTCCAGCGCCGCCGCACCGGATGAAGCCGCGCAGGAAGCACTGGTGCGTCGTTTCGTCAGCTCGCAGTCGCACTCGCTGCAGGCCCAGACCTCGTTCGCCCGTGCCTTCGGCCTGGCCGAGCAGGTGCAGCTGCTGGAAGCCGAGCGCCAGGCGCTGTCGTCGGGTTCGGTCAGCGTCGATGCGATGAAGAAGTCGGTGTCGGTCAGCGAAGCCGCCCAGGCCGCGATCGACGAGCGCCAGGCCGCGCAGCCGGAGCTGAACGCTGAATCCAAGCAGCACTATGCCGAAGGCCTGGTCTCGCTGCTGGCGTCGGCTGCCGAAGCGCAGAAGCTGGGCGGCGAAGCCAGCAACTTCACCGCCGGCATGAAGAACCTGGGCGCCACCCAGATGGCCACCGTCGGCCGCAAACTGGCTGCCGGTGCATGGGTGGCCAAGGAATCGCCGGGCTTCATCCAGGGCCTGTACGGCTCGACCAAGTCGGCCGTGACCTTCGCCAAGAAGAGCAAGGTGAAGGTGCCGTCGAACGCCGATTCGATGCTCGACTCGATCTGATCCGAGGATCAACCCCATGCGTACGACCTCCCGTTTGATCGGCCTGGGCCTGGCCGCCGTGCTGCTTGCAGCCTGCGGCAAGCAGGACACCCCGGCCGCCGATGCGCCCACACCCGCCAAGGACAAGGCAACCAGTGCACTGGCCAGCAATGCGCCAGTGGAAGCAGCGCCCCTGCGTGGCACGCCGGATTTCGGCGGCACCACCCAGGTCGCGCGCGAGGCCGACGGCATCGGCAGCACCCCGGAACTGGCGGTGCTGGCGGCGCTGCAGTCGGCGGTGGCGCAGGTCAACGGTGTACGCGTGGCCAGCCAGATGCAGGGCCTGCGTGCAGGCCTGCATGTGGATGTGGATGACGAACACGTCGGCGATATCCGCGCCGACGCGTTCACCCAGCAGATGATCGCCGGCTCGCAGGGCGCGGTGCTGGGCTATGAAATCCTGTCGCAGGACGAAGTGCGGCAGCTGGACGAGGAAACCATCGCGCGCGTGCGCGCCAGCGATGAAGGCTGGAGCTTCAAGGGTTCGGCCTCTGCCAGCGCCTCTGGCGAAGCCACGGCCAAGGGCGGCGGTGCCTCGGCCAGTGTCAAGGAGCGCTACGACGAGAAGGTCAGCGTCGATGCCAAGCGTGGCGCAAGCTCGTTCGATTCCGACGTGACCCACCGCAGCATGCGCAGCTACTGGAAGGTACGCGTGCGTGCCCAGATCGCCCAGTACCGCGCACCGGACGAGCAGGGCAAGCCGAAGATCGTGGTCGCGCTGCCGCGTACGAAGGCCGGCAGCTATGCCGTGGGCGATGGCCGCGTGAGCGCCGATGAAGTGGCCGACGCGATCCGCGCACGCCTGTCCGACACGCTGACCCAGACCCAGCGCTTCATCGTGCTGGATCGCGAGTTCGGCGACGAACTGCAGGCCGAGATCGACCACATCAACAGCGGCAACGTGCGTTTGCAGGACACTGCCCGCGTCGGCCAGCAGCTGGCGACCGACCTGATCCTGATCCCGACCATCGAACGCTTCGAGTACCCGCGCAGCGTGCGCAACCTGCGCATGTCCGACCGTCAGGTGACCTCATACTCCGGTGGCGGCCGCATCACCCTGCGCCTGGTCAACGCCACCACCGGCCAGGTGGTGATGTCCGACAGCTTCGATCACCAGTTGGCCTCGACCGGCCCGAGCACCCTGCCGCGTGTGGTCAACGGCCGCAACATGGCTGCGGCGATGATGGAATCGCTGTCCGGCCAGATCGGCACCAGCATCGTCACCACGCTGTTCCCGGTGTCGGTGGTGTCGGTGGACGGTGACCAGGTGGTGCTGAGCCAGGGCGGTGACACCGTGCAGGCCGGCCAGCGCTGGCAGGCTGTGCGCCTGGGCGAGGAACTGAAGGACCCGCAGACCGGCCGTTCGCTGGGCCGCAGCGAACACCCATGCTGCACCATCCGCATCGACCGCGTGGCTGCACAGACCTCGTACGGCACCATCGAAGACGGCGTTGACGCGATGCGCGGCGGCTTCCGTCCGGGCCAGATCGAACTGCGCCAGAAGCTGGGCAGCAAGCCGGCTGCCGCCGCTGCTGCGGGCGCGACCGCCCCGGCTGCAGCCGCCGCCCGCCCGGCCGCCAAGCCGAAGCCCAAGCCTGCTGCCGCCCCGGCCGAAGACCCGAACTGGTAACACGCCCAAGCAACACACAGATGGGGTCAGAGCCCTTTCCCGCCGGGAAAGGGCTCTGACCCCTTCGTGTTTCCGTCCGTGTCGACCAAGGTCGACACCCACCAACAGCAGCAGAGATCTGTCGAAGGCGGGGTGGGTCCGGTTGCGGGGGTGTCCGCGGCATGAATGCCGCGGCCAAGCCCCCAAGGACGGGTTTACGGCGTCCCCCGCAACCGGACCCACCCCGCCATCCCACCGAATGCCTGCTTCTGCTGTTGCTGTTGCTCCAGCTGTTGCTGCTGCCCTGGCTTCGGCGGGTGCAGGGCGCAGCCCTGCCGAATCCCATTACACTCCAGAGAGATTTCCCTGCTGGAGAGAGCAATGAAGCGAGTAGCACTGGGCCTGCTGGCCTTGTCAGTGTCGAGCGCACTGATGGCGGCCACCCCGAAATTCGATGGCGCGCGGATCTCCGCCGACGTCAAGGAACTGGCCTCCGACGCCTACGAAGGCCGCTCGCCGGCCACCGCCGGCGAAGAGAAGACCATCGCCTACCTCAGCAAGCAATTTGCCGACGCCGGTCTGCAGCCGGGCGGCGACCTCAAGGACGGCAAGCGCCTTTGGACCCAGGCCGTGCCGCTGCGCAAGGGCGACATCGTCGGCACACCGCAGCTGGCGCTGCACCAGGGCGGCAAGACCGTTGCGCTGGAGCAGGGCAAGCAGATTGCCGTGCGCGCCGCCATGAACGGCGCCAGCAACGTTGACATCAGCAAGGCCCCGCTGGTGTTCCTCGGCTATGGCGTGAAAGCGCCGGAGCGCAACTGGGACGACTTCAAGGGCGTGGACCTGAAGGGCAAGATTGCCGTCGTACTGATCAACGATCCGGACTTCGAAACCGGCCAGGGTGATTTCGACGGCAAGGGCATGACCTATTACGGCCGCTGGACCTACAAGTACGAGGAAGGCGCGCGCCAGGGTGCACTGGGTGTGCTGATCGTGCACGAGACCGCACCGGCCTCCTATGGCTGGGCCACCGTGGCCGGTTCCAACACCAACACCATGTTCGACGTGGTGCGCGACAACCCGGCCGAAAGCCACCCGCTGCTGGAAGGCTGGATCCAGCGCGACCTGGCGGTGGAGCTGTTCCGCTCCGCCGGGCAGGACTTCGAGGCGCTGAAGAAGAAGGCGCAGCAGCGCGACTTCACCCCGGTGCCGCTGACCGGCGCCAGCCTGGACGCGAAGTACGCGGTGAAGACCGAAGTGATCACCTCGCACAACGTGGCCGCACGCCTGGAAGGCAGCCGCCATCCGGATGAGACGATCATCTACAGCGCGCACTGGGACCACATCGGCGTGGGCGAGCCGGACGCGCGCGGTGACCGCATCTTCAACGGTGCGCTGGACAATGCCAGCGGTACTGCCTCGCTGATCGAGCTGGCCCGTGGTTTCGCCAAGGCCAAGCGCCCGGAGAGGTCAGTGCTGTTCCTGGCAGTCACCGCCGAGGAAAAGGGCCTGCTGGGTTCGGAGTACTACGCCACCCATCCGCTGTACCCGCTGGAAAAGACCGTGGCGGTGATCAACATGGACGGCATGGCGCCGTTCGGCCCGTCGCGTGACTTCGGCATCTACGGTGCCGCGCGTTTCGAGCTGCTGGACCAGCTGAAGGACGTGGCCAAGGGCTGGGACATCCGCTACACGCCGGACCCGAAGCCGGAAGCGGGCCTGTTCTTCCGCTCCGACCACTTCCCGTTCGCCAAGCGTGGCGTGCCGGCGCTGTCCTGGTCGGCCGGCCAGGACTGGGTGGACGGTGGCGTGGCTGCGGGCAAGAAGGCCTCCGAGGACTACACCGCCAAGCGTTACCACCAGCAGGGCGACGAATGGCAGCCGGACTGGGTGTTCGCCGGTGCCGCCCGCGACCTGGAAGTGCTGTACACGCTGGGCAACCAGCTGGCCAACTCCCGTGCCTGGCCGAACTGGAGCAAGGACGAGTCGTTCCGCGCCGTGCGTGACGCCAGCGCCGGCCAGCGCAAGTAAGGGCGTTCGGTAGTGCCGGCCGCTGGCCGGCAACCGCACTCGGTCCGGGCAACCGTCCCCTGAGTCAGGGGGCGGCGCCATAGGCGCGGGGGTGTGGGTGCTGGTGAGATGGGGCCCACGGCTTGCGCAGGCGAGCCGTGGGAGCGCCAGCGCGAATGCGCAGGCGCGTTCCCGGCATTTCCATAGCGGCTTCCATCCGCACTTTCCGGCCCTTCGTCGCAGGGCGCTTGCTTGCCCGGCCGGCCGCCCTATGCTCGGCTCACCCCCTTCCTCCAAGGCGCCGCCGTGTTCGCCAGCCTTTCACTCCTGTTCCGTCACCTGCTGGCCTGGGCTGCGGCGCTGTTCGTCGCTGGCATGGTCTGGAGCGGCATCTTCAGTGGCATGAACGATGGCCCGGGCTGGATTTTCGGCCTGCTGGCGATGTTCCTGATCATTTCCGCGCTGGGCAGTGCCATCACCCACATCCGCCGGGTCTGGCTGGTGGCCGGTCGCCTGGATGCCACCACCCTGTCCGGTCGCCAGCGCCGCCAGATCGAACTGCCGATGGACGCCGGCCACGCCTTCTCGGTGGTGGAGGCGGCAATCTCCGAACTACCCCGCGTGGAAGACGTGGAAAGCTCGGCCGGCAGCCTGCAGGTGCGCGCCTATGTTCGCCGCGTGGATCTCTGGAATGGGCGTCAGCCCTCGCGCTGGAACCTGCCGGCGCGGCTGGCGATCAAGCGCAACAGCGTGCTGGCAACGGTCACGCCGGGGCAGGGCACCAGCACCGTTACCCTGCTGTTCGAACCCGATGCTGGCTGGTGGGCCGACCTGCTGGCGCTGGACGAGGGCAGCAACTTCGAGAACGCCGAAGCAGTCACCCGTGCGATCAGTCGCCGCGTCGCCGACCAGCGCCGCGACGAACAGGCTGCGGCCGAACAGACCCAGGTGGAAAAGGAACTGTCGGTGGCGCGCTTGAACCTGTTGCATGCGCAGGTGGAACCGCACTTCCTCTACAACACGCTGGCCAATGCGCAGGTGCTGACCCGCACCGACCCGGCACGGGCCGAGCAGATGCTCGGCCACCTGATCCAGTACCTGCGCAGCTCGTTGCCACAGGTGGACGAATCGGTGTCCACGCTGGGCGTGGAGCTGGAACGCACCCGCGCCTACCTGGAGATACTGCGCATCCGTATGGGCGCACGGCTGGCGGTGGAAGTGCAGGTGCCCAACGAACTGCATGGCGTGCACCTGCCGGCGATGGCGCTGCAGACGCTGGTGGAAAACGCGATCAAGCATGGCCTTGAACCCAAGCCCGGCGGCGGCACGATCTGGATCCTGGCGCGCGGCTTCGACGACCACGTGACGGTGACCGTGGCCGACGATGGGCTCGGCTTCGGCCAGGGCACCAGTGGTACCGGCATCGGCCTGAAGAACCTGCGCGAGCGCCTGCGCCTGACCTGTGGCGAGCAGGCCGGCGTGGCGATCGTCGCCAACTTCCCCAGCGGCGTGGCAGCGACCATGACCCTGCCGCAGTCGCACAAGGAGCGCAGCCATGCCGCTTGAAGCCCTGATCGCCGAAGACGAGGACCTGCTGCGGCAGTCACTGGTGGAGCAGCTGGGCCGGCTGTGGCCGGACCTCGCGCTAGTGGCCGAGTGCGAGGATAGTGCCAGCGCACTGGAGCAGCTGGCCGAGAAGCAGCCGGACATCGCCTTTCTCGATATCCGCATGCCTGGCATCAGCGGCATCGAGGTGGCACGCTCGCTGTCCGAGCTGAGCCCGCGCACCCAGGTAGTGTTCGTCACCGCCTACGACCAGTACGCCATCGATGCGTTCGAGCAGGGCGCGATGGATTACCTGTTGAAGCCGGTCAGCGACGAGCGCCTGCTGGCCACCCGCGAGCGCATCCTGTCGCGGCTGCCATCGACGCGCCAGGACGATGCCGTGCTGGAGCGCCTGCTGCAGCGGCTGGGCCCATCGCAGGGCGCTGCCGAGCGCCCGCCACTGGCCTGGATCACCGCCAGCAACGGGCGCGAGACGCAGCTGATCATGCTGGAAGACGTGGCCTACTTCCGCGCGGACAACAAGTACACGACCGTGGTCACCGCCAGCGGCGAAAGCCTGCTGCGCACGCCATTGCGCGAGCTGCTGGAAGTGCTCGATGCGCAGCACTTCCGCCAGATCCATCGTTCGACCATCGTCAACATGAAGGCAGTGGCGGCGGTCAGCCGCGACGATACCGGGCGCGGCGTGCTGCGCCTGCGCGGGCGCACGGAGACGCTGGTGGTCAGCCAGCCGTTCATGAGCCTGTTCCGCGGCATGTAGCCGCAGCCGCATCCCCCTGCACCGAGGAATGAACATGTCCCGTCTGCTGATTGCGTGCATTGTCGTGCTGGCGTTGGCCGGCTGCGAAAAATCCCGCAACACCTCGATCACGCGCACCCACGCCAACGGCGTGGACACGCTGTACAGCAAGGCTACCGTCGTCGATGGCGAGGCTCGTTTCCAGTGCATGGCCAGCAGCAGTGGTGCCTGCCACTACCTGGTGCTCGATCCGGGCTGCAGCCCCGATGCGGCGTGTACCACACCGCCGCTGCGCCGGTTCGCAGTTGCAGCAGGCAAGACCGAGGCCATGCGTGGCCTGCCCGACGGCTTCCGCCAGTGCGTCAGCCAGGACCCGATAGAACACTGCCACCGTGAGTGATCACGGTGGCAGTGTGGGTCCCCCCGCTTCCCTGAAGGCTCAGTAGGCAGGTTGCAGTGTCAGGTCGTGATGGTGCTCGGTCTCGCCCACATGGTTGAGGCGGCCGACCAGTTCGGAGTGCTGCTTCATCCGGCCGATCTCGGTCATGATGCGGATGTCCTCGTGGCGCAGTTCGCGCTTGGCGGTGACCGCCTGCTTGTAGTCCAGCACTTCCGGGTAGTGCTCGGCCAGGTCCAGCGCCTCGGCCACGTGCTCGACGCTGTCGGCCTTGGAACTGATGCGGGCGCGGCTGTTGAAGGCCTTCATCCAGCGCTCGAAGCCGGCCTGCTGATCGAACATGTTGGCCATGAACCAGATCACGAACAGGATCGAGACCCAGGAGCCGAACACGATCACCACGCGGGTGAAGGTGATATGGAAATCGTCGCGCCACAGGTAGTTGGCAATCAGGCCCAGGATCAGCAGCGAGGCCGCCTGCCAGCCAACGATCGACGCGATCAGCCACTGGCACTTGGCCTGGGCCAGCACCGCCACTTCATCGCGGATCTGCTGCTCGCTCAGGTTGCGCCAGTGCGCCACCTGTTTGTCGAACGGGCTGCTGTAGAGCTCGTTGTCGCGAAGCAGAATTCCCAAACCCTTGAACAAGGCAATCATGGCTGGCTCCTTGTGGAACGTGCGTCGATCAGCATTGGACGGTGTGGCGGATCCAGTTCTAGCACTTCCAGCGAGCCGTGCAATGGGGGCAATGCCAAGCGGCGCAAGGCTTTGACCGGCGGGAGTGAAAATTGGCGCGATGCAGCATCGCAGTCGCGGCCTGCGACAGGATGTCGCAGGGTGAAACGTGCTGCGGCCGCACATGAAACCGTCGCTGAGCGGGGAGGCTCGCCGCAGGAGGCGTGATCGCCGAGAATCGGAGCCAACCGCGCAAGACGCGACTGTTCTTCCGCCTTTCCTGGACCTGTGATGCCGGCTTTGCTGCAGCGACTCTCCCGCCCCGTCACGGCGCCGATCCGACGCTGGGTACTGGACGCCTTCCCGCGCGGCCAGAGTGGTATCGACTACGACCATCCGCAGGGCGACCCGGGCTGGTTCGGGCCGGACAGCGTCACCTGGCGGCTGCACGCCGAATTTCCCTCGATGCTCGCCGGTGGCCTGTGCGCGCTGATGCTGCAGACACTGCACCCACGCGCGCTGGCCGGGGTCTATGACCACTCCAATTTCCGCCAGGACCTGGTGGGTCGGCTGCGCCGCACCACGGCCTTCGTTGCCGGCACCAGCTATGCGCCCAGCGGCGAGGTGGAGGCGCTGGTGGCCAAGGTGCGCCGCATCCATGCGCAGATCCGCGGGCAGACCGCGCAGGGCGAGCCCTACGCCGCCGACGATCCGCAACTGCTGACCTGGGTGCACGTGACCGAAGCCTTCGGTTTCCTGCAGGGTTTCCGACGCTACGGGCGCGAGGTGCCGGCGCACATCGCCGATCGCTATTACGACGAGTACCGTTGCGTGGCCGAGGCACTGGGCGCGGTGGATGTGCCGCGCAGCGAAGCGGAAGTGGCGGCGTACTTCTGTGCACGTCAGCCGGAGCTGCGTGTGGATGAGCGCTCGCGCGAGGTGCTGGAGGTGCTGTCCGGCGTGCGCCTGCCGGTACCGGTGCCGGGGCTGTCGCGCGAGGTGTTCCTCGGTGCGGGCGCGGCGCTGCTGCCGGACTGGGCCGAAGGCATGCTTGAACGCAGTGGCCGCCAGCGCGCGCAGGCGGCGGCGTCTGCGAAGCTGATGCAGGGCATGGCGCCGCTGTTCCGCCGCGCACTGCCCGATGGCCTGGCCAGTCGCGCCTCTGCACGCATGGGCGCGCCGGTGGAGATCCTGCGCGAGTGGCCCGCGGTTGCCTGGTAGGTGCCAAACTTGGTTGGCACGCCTTTCACGCGGTGCCGCGGAAGCGCCAACCAAGGTTGGCAGCTACCCGCAAGTGAAACGGGCGCCTTGCGGCGCCCGTTCCGGTTACATCACCACACCTTGACCCGCTTGTCCGGGGCCAGGTACAGCTTCTGGCCTTCCTTCACCTCGAACGCCGGGTACCAAGCGTCGATGTTGCGCACGGTCAGTGCGCGGAACTGGCCCGGTGCATGCACATCGGTCAGCAGCGAGTTGCGCAGCGCCTGCTCGCGGCTCTTGCTGCGCCACGCCTGGGCGAAGCCGAGGAAGAAGCGCTGGTCCGGGGTGAAGCCTTCCAGGGTCTGGCCCGGCTTGCCCTGCAGCGACAGCTGGTAGGCATCGTAGGCGGTGCCCAGGCCGGCCACGTCGGCGATGTTCTCGCCCAGGGTCAGCTTGCCGTTCACATGCACGCCCGGGAACGGCTCGTAGCTGCTGAACTGCGCGGCCAGCGCATCACCGGCGGCGTTGAACTGCTTCAGGTCCTCGGCGGTCCACCAGTTGTGCAGCTTGCCGGTTTCATCGAACAGCGCACCGGCGTTGTCGAAGCCATGGCTGATCTCGTGGCCGATCACCGCGCCGATCGCACCGTAGTTCACCGCGTCGTCGGCGGCGCCGTCGAAGAACGGCGGCTGCAGGATCGCCGCCGGGAACACCAGGCGGTTTTCCAGCGGTACGTTCATCGCATTGATGGTCTGCGGCAGCATCGCCCACTCGCTGTGGTCGACCGGCTTGCCCAGCTTGGCGATGTTGCGCTGGTACTCGAACAGCTCGGCGCGCTGCGCATTGCCCAGCGGGTCATCACGGCGAATCTCAAGGCCGGTGTAGTCGCGCCACTTTTCCGGATAGCCCATGCCCACGGTCAGGCCGGCCACCTTCGCCTTGGCGCTCGCCTTGGTCTGCGGCGACATCCACGCCAGCGCGTCGATGCGCTTGGCGAAGGCGGCAATGATGTTCTTGGCCATCTCGTCCGCGCGTTCCTTGGTCTTGGCGTCGAAGTGCTTTTCGACGTAACGCTTGCCGATCGCTTCGCCCACTGCGTGGTTGGCATCATCCACGGCGCGCTTCCAGCGGTCGCTCTGCTGCGGCGTGCCGCTCAGCGCGGTGCCATGGAAGGCGAAGCGGGCATCGGCGAACTTCTTCGGCAGGTAGGCGGCGGCACGGTCCAGCGCGTGGAAGGCCAGGTAGTCCTTCCAGGCGTCCAGCGGCTCGGTGGCGACCAGCCTGGACAGGCCGGCCACGGCCTTGGGCTGCCACACGATGAAGTCCTGCTGCTTGCCCAGCGCGGCCGCGTCGAGGAAGGCGTTCCAGTCCATGCCGGGCGCCTTGGCATTGAAGTCGGCCTGGGTCCACGGATTGGCACCCTTGGTCACATCATTGGTTTCTTCCTGGGTGGCATGCGCCTGCGCGATCTTCGTTTCCAGTGCCAGGATGCGCTGCGCCTTGCCGGCCGGGTCGGCCACACCGGCCAGCTGCAGCATCTGCGCGATGTAGGCCTGGTACTGCTTGCGCAGCTCGGCCATGCGGCCGCCGCCCAGGTAGAAATCGCGGTCGGGCATGCCCAGCCCGCCCTGCACCAGGTACGGCGCGGTGCGGTCCGGCTGCAGCAGGTCCACCGACACCCACAGGCCGAACAGGCGGTCGGTGTAGAAGTTGGTGGCATTGAGCAGGTCGACGTCGGCGCGCAGGTCGCCGCCCAGGGCACGGGCCAGCCCGGCCTTGTCGGCGATCGCATCGATCGCCTTCAGCTGCGGCTGCACCGGCGCCAGACCGCGCTGCTCGATGCCAGCCTCATCCATGTAGGCGGCGTAGTAATCGCCGATCAGCTTGTCGTCACCGCTGGCCTTGGTGTTGCCGGCCGCCCCTTCAAGGATGGCGCGGGTATCGGCCAGGGTCTTCTCGGCAATGACGTTGAAGCTGCCGAAGCGCGAGCGGTCGGCCGGAATCTCGGTGTTCTTCACCCAGGTGCCATTGGCGAAGCCGAAGAAGTCGTCGCCGGCGGCGATGCTGCGATCCATGCCGCTGGCATCGAAGCCGAAACTGCCCAGCATCGGCTTGGCCGCAGCGGGGGCGGCATCGGCCGGCGCGGTGGCACCGGCGGCCGGTTCGGCCGGGCGGTCACAGGCGGCCAGGGACAGGCTGGCAACGATGGCCAGCGCCAGGGTGGGACGGCGCAGCTTGGACATGGACTTCTCTTGCAGCGGAAAACCCCAAGTCTAATCCGCTCCGGCGCCACTGGCCGCGTCCTTGCGCCGCCCGTCCTGTGCAGGATCTGGCTGAACGCGCAGACGCGATCTTCACGCCGTCACCGGGGTGGTGCATGCTGGACCCTGGAGCCCTGCGCGGACACGGGGAGGTGGCCATGCGGGGGCGGGTCAGGCGTCAAGAATGGCGTCCACCGGCCGTTGAGGTCGGGGACGTGGAGGATTCGTTCGCGCATGAAGCCAGCCGACTGCACAAGGAACACCCGCCGATGCCCGCGCTGAAACGCGCGTTGGCCCGCCCGCTGCGCGCCATTACCTGGGGCGGAGTGCTGCTGGGCGTGCTGCTGGTAACCGGCCTGACCCTCATGCTGGTCAATGACTACCACCGCCGCCTGGAAGCGGCACAGCGGCAGAGCCGGGCGCTGGCGGTGGGCAGCGAGCGCCTGCTGGCGCTGGAACTGCGCAACCTGGAGCGCGCCATGTCCGGCATCGCCGCCGACGCCGCCGAGCTGTTCCGCAGCGTGCCGGCGCAGGCGCCGGCCTTGATGGATGCCTCCATCGGCGGCGTGCTGCGCCGGCATGCCGAGCTGCACAGCATCGTCGTGCTCGACAGCCATGGCCGACCGCTGACGGCCGGCACGGGCGACCTGCAGCTGCCGCTGTGGACCGATCCGCAGCGCCGTGGCCTGGGCAGCGCGCTGTACATCGGCCCGCCGCAGCGGGCCAGCGATGGCGGCTGGGTGGTGCCGCTGGCGCTGGCGATGGCCGACGGGCGCTGGCTGCTGGCGCGGCTGCGCTGTGGCGAACTGCAACGCATCGTCGGCGGCCTCGATGTCGGCCCCAACGGACTGGTCTCGATCAGCGATGCCGAGGGTTACATGCTGGCCCGCGTGCCTGATCCGCACGGCACGGTGGGCCGCCGCTACGACCTGCCGCGCCGTGACCTGCTCGGCACGCAGGCGGTGGTCGAGCTGGGAAGCGTGCCGGGTGTGGTCGACGGCGTACCGCGCATCATCACCATCAGCACGCTGGAACACAGCCCGCTGGCGGTGCAGGTCGGCCTGGCCGACGAAGACGTACTGGCGCCGTGGTGGCCGTACCTGCAGGCGTCGGTGGCGATCGTACTGGCTTACATCGCGGTGTTGCTGGTGCTGCTGTACGCCGTGCGGCGCAGCACCCGCAGCCAGCAGGCCATGGCCGAGGAGCTGAAAACAGGCCACGCCGAGCTGCGTCTTGCGCACCAGGTCGGTCGTGTCTGTACCTGGTACGTGGATGAGGACGCCGCACTGCTGCGCTGGTCGCCGCTGGCGCGCGAGATCTTTGGCGTGCAGACCGATGCGCTGCCGGTTGCCGATTTCTTCGCACGCGTGCACCGCGACGATGCCGCGCGCCTGCAGCATGCCTTTGACCAGGCATTCGCCGGCAGCGCCGTGCTCGACCAGGTGTTCCGCCTGGTATTGCCCGGGGGCGAGGTGCGCTGGGTGGGCGCACGTGGGCAGCGGGTGGAAGTGGCCGACAGCGAGCGGCGCATGATCGGGGCGCTGACCGACCTGAGTGAGCGTTACCAGGCGCGCGAGCAGGTGAGCGAGGTCGAGCGCCGCTTCCGGCTGCTGTTCGACCGCAATCCTGCACCGTTCTGGGTGTTCGACCCGGATACGCTGCGCTTCATCGAGGTCAACGACGCTGCGGTGCGCCAGTACGGCTACAGCCGCGACGAGTTTCTGTCGATGAGCATCCTCGACATCCGCCCGCGCGAAGGCTGGGACGAAGTGCGTGGTGCCATCCAGCGCGCACAGGTGGGCGATCCTCCGGACGCGACCGTACGCCTGCACCGGCGCAAGGACGGTAGTGTGTTCGAGGTGCGCGCACACCTGTCCAGGCTCGATTTCGACGGACAACCCGCGTGCCTCGTGCTGGCCGAGGATGTCAGCGAACGGCTGGCCTACGAGCGCGACCTGGCCTATCGGGCACGGCACAACCCGGCCACTGGCCTGCTCAACGTGCGCGCCCTGACCGAACAGCTGGACGAGCAGCAGCAGGGCTACACCATCGCCTTCGTGCAGTTGCGTGGCCTGCAGCTTGTGGCCGATACGCTGGGCCGTGAGATCGGCGATGCGGTGCTGCAGTCGATGGCGACCCGGCTCGGTGGACTGGGGGCGCGTTGCGGCACGCTGGCATTCCAGCCGGCGGAAGACTTCGTGTTCGCGATCGGGGCCGAGCACGATACCCAGCGCGTGCTGGATGACCTGCTGCAGATCGTGTCAGCGCCGATGCGTGGCAAGGATTCACTGCACCAGTTCGAACCGCGCATCGGTGTGGCCGTGCACACTGCCGGTGACGGCCACAGCGCCGAGCAGGTGATCGGCATGGCCGCGCAGGCCGCGCACGCGGCGCGTGCCGAGGGCAACGTGGTGGTCTGGTTCGATGCGGCAGTGACCACGCGGCTGGCCGACCGCCTGCGCCTGGCCGGGCGCATCCATGCCGCCATCGACAACGAGTTCCAGCTGTACTTCCAGCCGATCCGGCACGCCAGCGATGGCAGCCCGGCCGCGCTGGAGGCCCTGCTGCGCTGGCCGCAGGCCGATGGCAGCTTCATCCCGCCCAACGAGTTCATCCAGCTGTGCGAGGACACCGGGTTGATCCTGGCACTGGGCCGCTGGGTGATCCGCGCCGCGGCGAAGGCACAGCGGCGGCTGGTCGAGGCCGGTTGGGGCGAGCTGCCGATTGCAGTCAACGTGTCGGCAGTGCAGTTCTTCAACAGCGACCTGGTGGCCGAGTTCACCCGCGTCCAGCAGGAGTTCGGACTGGCCCGCGGCGCACTGCACGTGGAGCTGACCGAGAGCAGCCTGATGCGCAAGCCGGCGCAGGCGATGCAGACCATGCAACGCCTGCACGAGCAGGGCATCAGCGTGTCGCTGGACGATTTCGGCACCGGCTATTCCAGCATGTCCTACCTGCAGCACCTGCCGCTGGACATCCTGAAGATCGATCGCAGTTTCGTCGCCGACGTGGAAACCAATCCGCGCAACGCCTCGATCTGCCGCGCATTGCTGTCGCTCGGCCACAGCATGGGCCTGACCATCATCGCCGAGGGCGTTGAAACGCCGGGGCAGCTGGACTGGCTGGCCGCGCACGGCTGCGACCAGGTGCAGGGCTACCTGCTGGGGCGGCCGGCGCCGCTGGAGCGGATCATCGACGCGCTGGATGAAGTCCCTGCCTGATCGGGGCTTCGTATTTGCCGGCCAGCGGCCGGCACTACCCGACTGAAGCATGACGGTAGTGCCGGTCGCTGGCCGGCAAGCGCGAGACTCGGCTACACCCCGGCCTCCACCAGGTGGTCGATGAAACTGCGCACCTTCGGCGCCAGGTGGCTACGGCTGGCATACACCGCGAAGATGCCGATCGGCGAGGCCTCCCATTCCGGTAGCACGCGTACCAGGCGGCCATCGGCCAGCGCGTCTTCCAGCAGGAAGTCGGGTTGCAGGATCACACCCATGCCGGCGATCGCCGCTTCGCGCAGCACGTCGCCGTTGTTGGCGTGCAGCAGGCTGTTCACCGCCACCTTCACTTCACCGCGGGGTCCCTGCAGCGGCCAGTGGTCGCCAGCGGCCCAGTAGCTGTAGCTCAGGCATGCGTGATCCTGCAGGTCCTGCGGCGTCTGTGGGGTACCGCGTGCAGCCAGGTAGGCCGGCGCCGCGCACGGGCTCACCCGCGATTCGCCCAGCCGGCGCGCGATCAGCGCCGGGCTCGGCTCGCGGGTGATGCGGATGGCCACGTCGTAGCCTTCCTCGACCATGTCCACCAGGCGGTCGGACAGGGCCAGGTCCAGTTCCACCTGCGGGAAGCGCTCGCGGTAGCTGGCCAGCAACGGGCCAAGGCGGGCGATGCCCCAGCTGACCGGTGCGTTGATGCGCAGCGTGCCCGAGGGTTCCAGCGCCTGCGCGCCGATGCTGGCCTCCAGCGCGTCGAACTCGGCCAGCAGGCGCACGCACTGGGCGTAATAGGCGGCGCCGGTGCTGGTGGGGCTGACCCGCCGCGTGGTGCGGTGGAGCAGGCGGGTGGACAGGCGCTTTTCCAGTGCCGCGACCTGGCGGGTGACGCCGGCGGTCGACATGCCCAGGGCCTGTGCCGCGGCACTGAAGCCGTTGCGCTCGACCACCGCTACGAACACGCGCATCGCCTCGAGGGTGTCCATTGTTGCGCCTTATGAAATAAATACCGTCAGACGATCGTATTTATCGGCTCGTGAAGTAGCAATAACCTGTATCCACTCCCTTCAAGGTGCTTCCCATGCACACCGCCCCCCCTCCCGTTTCGCCGCTGGCCCCTTACGGCGCCACCCTGCTGCGCCTGGCCCTGGGCGTGCTGTTCCTGGTCCATGCGCTGATCAAGCTGCTGGTGTTCACCCCGGCGGGCACGGCGGCATTCTTCGAATCGTTGGGCCTGCCCGGCGTGCTGGCTTACCTCACCATCGGCGCCGAGCTGGTGATCACCACTGCGCTGCTGCTGGGCATCTACGCGCGCTGGGTCGGCCTGGCCGGCGTGCCGCTGCTGCTGGGCACCATCGTCACCGTGCACGGCGCCAACGGCTTCGGTTTCGCCAATGCCGGCGGCGGCTGGGAATACCCGGCGTTCTGGGCACTGGCGCTGGTGGTGCTGTTCCTGGTCGGCGACGGCAAGTGGACCCTGCGTTCGCGCTGATCGCCGCCTGATCCTGCAACTGGAGCATTCCATGTCCCGCCTGCCTTCGTTGTACATCTCCCACGGCTCGCCGATGACCGCCCTGCATCCGGGCCAGGTCGGCGTGCGCCTGGCCGAGCTGGCGCGCGACCTGCCGACGCCGCGCGCCATCGTGATGGCCTCGGCGCACTGGCTGGGTCGGCAGCCGCGGGTCGGCGCGCATCCGCAGCCGCCGACGATCCATGACTTCGGCGGCTTCCCGCGCGCGCTGTTCGAACTGCAGTACCCGGCGCCCGGCGATCCGGCGCTGGCCGAAGAAGTGGCCCGCCGCATCGCCGCTGCCGGCCTGCCGGTGGCGCTCGACCCTCAGCGTGGCCTCGACCATGGCGCGTGGGTGCCGCTGCGGCTGCTGCGCCCGCAAGCCGACATCCCCGTGGTGCCGCTGTCGATCCAGCCGCTGCTCGGCCCCGGGCACCAGTTCGCGCTGGGCCGCGCGCTGGCGCCACTGCGTGAGCAGGGCGTGCTGCTGGTCGGCTCGGGCAGCATCACCCACAACCTGCACGACTGGGGCGACTACCAGGACGGCAAGGAAGCGCCGTACGTGCGGCCCTTCATCGAGTGGGTCGAGCAGCGCCTGGCCGCCGATGATCGCCAGGCCCTGTTCGACTACCGCCGGCAGGCACCGTTCGCCGAACGCGCGCACCCGACCGACGAGCACCTGCTGCCGCTGTTCTTCGCGATGGGCGCAGCCGGCGAGGACGGCTTCGGTGCACGCCGCATCGATGCCGGCATCGATGCCGGCTTCCTCGCCATGGACCTGTACCGCTTCGACGGGGCATGAGCCGGGGCTGACGCGCGACCGCCCCGGCCGTCGCGCTCATGGCCGCATGTGGTAGTTTTTTCCGGGTTTCCGGCGCTGGCCTTCGAGCCTCCCCGCGCGCCGCTTCCTGGAAGAAGCATGCATACCATTGAAGTCGTCCTGGCGATGCTGGTGGCCGTTGTCGCCAGCGGCTACCTGGTTCGCGTCCTCCCGTTCTCGTTGCCGCTGCCGCTGGTGCAGATCGGCCTGGGCGCGGTCATCGCCGGGGTGTTCAACCGCGGCCACGCGCTGGAGCCGGAGGTGTTCTTCCTGCTGTTCCTGCCGCCGCTGCTGTTCCTTGATGGCTGGCGCATCCCCAAGCAGGGTCTGTTCCGCGACAAGGGCGCGATCCTCGAACTGGCGTTCGGCCTGGTGGTGTTCACCGTCATCGGTGCCGGCCTGCTGATCCACTGGATGATTCCGGTGATGCCGCTGGCGGTGTGCTTTGCGCTGGCGGCCATCGTCTCGCCGACCGACCCGGTGGCGGTCGGCGCGATCGCCTCCAAGGCACCGATTCCCAAGCGACTGATGCACATCCTGGAAGGCGAATCGCTGCTCAACGATGCGTCCGGCCTGGTCTGCTTCCGTTTCGCGGTGGCGGCGGTGATGACCGGCTCCTTCTCGCTGGCCACGGCCTCGCTGACCTTCCTGTGGGTGGCGGTGGCCGGCCTTGCGGTGGGCGTGGCGGTCACCCTCGGTGTCTCCACCTTCCAGCGCTGGTTGTGGCGCCGCTTCGGCGAGGAACCGGGTGCGGCGATGCTGGTCAACCTGCTGATTCCGTTCGCGGCCTACCTGCTGGCCGAAGAAATCCATGCCTCGGGTATCCTCGCTGCCGTAGCGGCCGGTATCGCGATGAGCTACGTCGAGCTGACCGGCCGTGTCTCCGGCAGCATGCGCGTACAGCGTGCGGGCGTCTGGAACATGCTGCAGTTCAGCTTCAACGGCATCATGTTCGTGCTGCTGGGCGAGCAGCTGCCCGGCATCGTCGAGCGTGCCACCACCACCATGAACGAGTCCGGCCACCAGAGTGCATGGTGGCTGCTGGTGTACGTGGTGGTGATCAACCTGGCGCTGATCCTGTTGCGCCTGCTGTGGGTATGGTTGTCGCTGCGCTGGAACCTGCTGCGTGCACGCCGCCGAGGCCTGGAACGCGGCGAGGCACCGAACTGGCGCATCGTGGTGGCGACCTCGGTGGCCGGCGTGCGCGGCGCGATCACCCTGGCCGGCGTGCTGACCCTGCCGTTGTTCCTGCCTGATGGCAGCGCGTTCCCGGCGCGCGACCTGGTGATCTTCCTGGCCGCGGCGGTGATCCTGTTCTCGCTGGTCGGCGCCAGCGTGGCGCTGCCGCAGCTGCTGAAGGGCCTGCAGCTGCCGGCCGATTCGGGCGAGCGCAAGGAAGAGGACCTGGCACGCCGGCTGTCGTCCAAGGCTGCGCTGGCCGGGGTCGAGCGCATGCGCCAGCAGCTGGTGATGAACCAGAACACCGAGAACGTGCAGCTGTACAACGACGCTGCCTCGCGGGTGAGCCTGCTGTATCAGCGGCACCTGGAGAAGGACAACGACGGGCCCGACGTGGACCCGGAGAAAGTCCGGCGCATGGAGCTGGGTTACCGCCAGCTGCGCAGCGCCGGCCTCAATGCCGAGCGTGAGGAGCTGTTCCGGTTGACCCGGCGCGGGGTGATCTCCGATGAGATCTCGCGGCGCCTGATCCGCAACCTGGACCTGCTGGAATCGCGCAAGCGCGAGTGACTCGGCGGCCATGCGCCGTCGAGCGGGGTCAGATCCCTTTCCGCAGGAAAGGGATCTGACGCCAGCTCGGAACAGCCGGTTATTCCGGCTTCTGGTCCAGGAAATACACCTCGACCTTGCCCTTGACCTTGATCGTCATCGGGTTGCCGCGGCGGTCGCGGGCCTTGCCGGCCTGCACGCGGATCCAGCCTTCGCTGACCGAGTATTCCTCGACGTTGTCGCGCTCGACGTCGTTGAAACGCACGCCGACGCCGCGCTCCAGCGCCTGCGCATCATGGAAGGGGCTGGCCGGGTTGATCGCCAGGTGGTCGGGAGGGGTATCGCTCATCGCTTCATTCACAGTGACGGCCACCAAGGCCGGCTTCAGCGGCACAGGATAAACCGTAGAATGCCGGCCTGCCCCAGAGGACGTTCCGCCATGCCCGACAACAGCGACTATTTCGACTTCGAGGAAGACATCCACGACTTCGACGAGGATGGATTCGAGGCGCGGGTCTGGAACCTGCTGGTGCTGATCAACCCGGGCGACGAAGAGTTGGCCCTGCAGCAGTTCAACCGCTGGCGCGAGCACCTGTCCGAGGACGGGCAGCCGCTGGAAGCGGACAGCGACTGGTTGCCGGCGCTGTTCACTGCCATCGCCTGGCAGTCCGGTTTCGAGGTGGAGCGCGACGACCTGGAATCGCTGCAGTCGGCGGTCAACGAGCTGTCGGCGCGCTTCAACCTGCAGCTGGACTGGGGCGGCGACCTGGATGACGAGGACTTCGCCGAGGACCTAGACGGTGTGCAGCTGATGTCCACCGCCTTCGACCGCCTGCGCGAGCACAACTACACGCTGTGGAGCGTGGATACCGGCAGCGACGGCTTCACCGGCGTGATGGCGCTGACCCGTGACGACGACGCGATGCTGGCGCTGTGCTCGCTGCTGAACGTGGAGATCCGACTGGGCAGCGACCCGTTCTGAGCGATGGGCCGATCCGCCGGGCACGACCCGGCGGGGACGATCTGCTGGTCGCGGCCTGACGGGTTGATCCGCTGAGGACGACCCGACGGGGTAGTGTCGACTGTTAGTTGTGATCTCTCGGTAGGTTGTTCATCCGGGGCATCTTTGGAAAATGGTGGTTACCACACCTATCCAGTCCCCAAAGAGCCCGGATGAACCATCATAAAAATGCCCGTTTGACGCCGTTTAGTCGAGAACTTCTTGTCCGCCGCATCACTGAGCAAGGCCTTCGGCCAGAAGAGGCCGCCCAGGCTTGCGGGGTGAGTGTACGCACGGCTTACAAGTGGCTGGCCCGATATCGAGCCGAGGGCCTGATTGGGCTGCAGAACCGCAGCTCTCGGCCCAGCCGCAGCCCCCATGGCACCCCCGAGGCACTGGTAGAGCAGATCGTCCAGCGTCGACGTCAACGGCAAACCTACCTGACCATTTCCAAGGCACTGGGTGTGGCTCACAGCACCATTTCACGACTGATGCGCCGACGAGGACTCAATCGCCTGTGCCTTCTGGACCCACCGAAGAAGGCGGTCCGGTATGAGTACGACAGCCCGGGCGGCTTGCTGCACTTGGATATCAAGAAACTCGGCAACTTCCACCGGCCCGGACACCGGGTCGATCCGAATCGGCGTGGCAATGCTGGCGGCGGTGGCTGGGGCTATGTCCATGTGGCCATTGATGACCACTCCCGAGTCGCCTTCAGCAGCGTTCACACCGATGAGAAGGGCCCAACGGCCTGCCAAGCGCTGCTGGCCGCTTTGGCGTACTACAAGACGCTGGGGGTCACCTTCCAGCGTGTCCTGACTGACAACGGCGCCTGCTATCGCTCCGGCGTCTTCGCTCGACTCGTCGCCTCGTTGGGCATGAAGCACTATCGGACCAAGCCCTACACCCCGCGAACCAACGGCAAGGCCGAGCGCTTCATCCAGACCAGCTTGCGCGAATGGGCCTACGCCTGCGAGTACGCTTCGTCAGAGCAACGCGATGCCGTGCTACCTGAATGGCTGCATCACTACAACTGGCACCGACCCCACATGGGGATCGGCAGCCAGCCGCCTATTTCCAGAATCCCGCTGAACAACGTGGTGGGTTTACACAGTTAGTCGACTATCGCGCGCAGCGCGGGTTTCTCGCGGCCGGATGGGAGAGCAGTCGACTAACAGTCGACTCTACCCGGTCGGTGCCGGTTGGTGTCCGGCGAACCCGCGACGCGGCCTATGGCCGGTATTGCGCCCGGGCGTTGGCGATCACCGCCTTGACCAGTTCGCGCTCGGTGTGCCGGGAAATCGCTCGCGCGCCAAGCGCGATCGCCTGCGTACGCAGCTCGGCCGTGACATCGTAGTGGGCACCGCTGGCCTTGTTCTGGAAGGCCCGCGGTGGGATGCCGAGCTGCGCCGCCATCGCGTGCAGCTCGGCCAGGGTGTCGGCCATCAGGTGCGCCCAGCGCTGTCCGCGCCAGGGATGCACCGCGTCATCGACGTAGACCGTCACCGCCGCGGCCGGTTCAGGCCTGCGGCTTGCTGTCGCTGTCAGCGGCCGGGCTGGCCTCGGCGTCGGCAGCAGCTTCAACCACATCGCCTTCGGCGGCCTCAGTGGCTTCTTCGCCTTCTTCGGCTTCCACGGTCTCGAACTCGGACACCAGCTTGTCCAGGTACTCGTCAGCGGTCTGGCCGGATTCGGCGGCCAGGGTGTCCAGCAGCTTCTGCAGCAGCTCGGAATACTCCAGGTTGACCTTGCGGCCTTCCTTTTCCTGCACGTTGGACAGGTGCTTGAGCATGGCCAGCATCGGCACCGGGTTCTCGGCGTTGCCCATGGTCTGACCACCGATGGCCAGCAGCCATTCGCGGCCCTGCAGGCCGATGGCGGCGACCACCTGGCCGTCTTCGTTGGTCAGCACGGCATGGTTCTGCACCTGCTGCTGGGCATTCAGGCGCAGGAACGGGCGCTTGCCCTGCTGCTTCTTGCGCTTGTCGCGCTTGGCCTTGGAGTTCTGGGACATGGGGTGGGGTCACCTGGAAACGGAAAGACCGCCATTGTAGCGGCCGCACGCAGGTGGGGTCAGATCCCTTTCCAGGGGAAAGGGATCTGACCCCGGTTCAGTGCGCCTCACCCTGCGCGGCCTGCACGTCGGGGTCAGCGGCAGGTGCCGACAGCCCGACCTGCGGGCCGGCGCCGGCCAGAGCGGCCGCTTCGGCGGCCTGGGTCATCACCACGATGCTGATGCGGCGGTTGATCGGGTTCTGCGGGTCGGCCTTGTCGAACAGCACCGATGAAGACAGGCCGACCACGCGGGTGATCTTGTTGTCCTCCAGGCCGCCGTCCACCAGCGCGCGGCGGGCGGCATTGGCACGATCGGCGCTCAGTTCCCAGTTGCCGTAGCCACGTGCAGCCGAATAGGCGGTGATGTCGGTGTGGCCGGTCAGGCTGATCCGGTTCGGCACGTGGTTCAGGTAGTTGGCCAGCTCGTGCAGGATCTGCTGCGTGTACGGTTTCAGCGTGGCGCTGCCGAGGTCGAACATCGGCCGGTTCTGCTTGTCCACGATCTGGATGCGCAGGCCCTCCGGGGTCAGGTCCAGCAGCAGCTGGTCCTTGAACGGCTCCAGGGCCTGGCTCCTGCTGATCGCTTCCTGCAGCTCCTTCATCAGTGCTTCCAGCTGCTGCTTGTCGCGCTGCTGCTGGTCCACCGGCTGCGGTACCGCTTCCTTCTGGTTCTGGAAGGGGTCGTTGCTGTTGCCACGCGAAATGTCGGTGGCACCGCCCAGCTTGATCATCGAGGTGCTGGCGCCGCCCGGGCCGGCCATGCCGGGCGCCGGCGTGGCGCTCTGACCGCTCAACGGGCTGGGGTTGCGGAAGTACTCGGAAATGGCCGCACGGTCGTTCTTGTTGGTGGTGGCCATCAGCCACAGCACCAGGAAGAACGCCATCATCGCGGTCACGAAGTCGGCATAGGCCACCTTCCACGAACCACCATGATGGGCGGCGTGGCCGGCCTTCTTGACCCGGCGGACGATGACGGTGGGCTTGTTCTCGGCCATGGCTTACTTGACCGTCTTCAGGTGCTGCTCGAAATCGGAGAAGGCCGGGCGCACGTTCGACGGCAGGGTCTTGCGGGCGAACTCCAGCGCGATCTTCGGGTTGTAACCGCGCAGGCAGGCCAGCAGGGCGGTCTTGACCGATTCGTAGATGCGGCTGTCCTGCTCGGCGCGGGCCTCCATCGCGGCGGCCATCGGGCCGACGAAGCCGTAGCCCAGCAGGATGCCCAGGAACGTACCGACCAGCGCGCCGGCCACGTGGCCACCGACCTCGACGATGTCGCCACCGATCGAGCCCATGGTGATGACGATGCCCAGCACCGCGGCGACGATGCCGAAACCGGGCAGCCCGTCGGCGACCTTGGTCAGCACCTGTGAGGGGGCCATGGCCTCGGCGTGGTGCTTTTCCAGCTCCAGTTCCAGCAGCGGTTCCAGCTCATGCGGCTCGATGTTGCTGCCGATCATCAGGCGCAGGCAGTCGGTGATGAAATCGATCAGGTGGTGGTCGGCCTGCACCTTGGGGTAGTTGCCGAACAGCGCGCTTTCGGCCGGGCGCTCGACATGGTCTTCCAACGCCATGAAGCCTTCGCGGCGGGCCTTGTTGAGCAGTTCATAGAGCAGGCTGAGCACATCGATGTAGTCCTGCTGCTTGTAGCGCGGGCCCTTGAACACACCCACCATGGCCTGCAGGGTCTGCTTGACCGTCTTGGCCGGGGTACCGACCAGGAAGGCGCCGAGCGCGGCGCCGCCGATGATGACCAGCTCATAGGGCTGCCAGAGGGCACCCAGGCGGCCGTGGGCACCGAGGTAGCCCCCGATCACGCTGATGATGACGACCAGGAATCCAACGATGATGAGCATGGGGCGACGCAAGGAGAGGGGATATCTCCTTGTCGGCCCGTCGCCCGGTTTTCTGAAGAGGGAATTCTGTGAAATCGGTCAGCGGGGTGTTTCAGCCCGCCACGCCGCTTTCGGCGCCGCCACGCTGCAAGGGATCGGGCCAGGGCTCGCCATTGCCGGTGAACGAAAGTGAGACGGAGTTCAGGCAGTGGCGCTCGTAGGTGGGCGGCGGACCATCCGGGAACACGTGGCCCAGGTGGCTGCCGCAGCGCGCGCAGGTGATCTCGGTGCGCACCATGCCGTGGCTGGTATCACGGATCTCTCGCACGTGCGCCGGGTCGAACGGGGCAAAGAAGCTGGGCCAGCCGGTGCCGGAATCGAACTTGGTGCTGGAGCGGAACAGTGGCAGCGCGCACAGCCTGCAGCAGTAGACCCCCTCGCGCTTGTTGTCGAGGAACACGCCGCAGAACGGCGCCTCGGTGCCGTGCTGCAGCAGCACGCGGCGCTCCTCGCTGCTGAGGCCAGCGATCAGCGCCTCGGTCTGGGTGGCAGTGGGGGGCGTCAGGTCGAAGGCGGTCATGGCGGCGCTCCGTGGGGTCGATGGCCTGGGGATGGCGGAAAACGTGGGGGTGAAGACGCGACCTTGCAAGTGTGATGGCCGTTCATGGGCGGCACACAGGGGCGGGCGCAAGGTGAACGCGATCCACGCCGGAGCGTGCCATGAAACCAATCCTTCCCCTGCTGCTGGCCCTGTTGCCCATCGTCGCGCTGGCGCAGGTGCCGACCGCCGACCCGACTGCGACCCGCAGCGCGACCACCGTGGCCCCGCAGCCCGTGGCACCACCGCCACAGGCCGCTCGCCCGCAACCGCAGGTGCTGCCGTCGCCGCAGCCGGCGCAGCCGATCAGATCCACCGGGCCGGCCCGGGTCGCGCCGACGCCGGTGCCGAAGCCGGCCGACAAGGTCTATGACCGCAATGGCCGCATCGTTCCGGGCGTGCGCCCGGCCGGCCCGAACCGCGTGTTCGATTCGCGCACCGGCCGCTATTACGACAGCGTGCCGGCCGGCGATGGGCAGCAGATCAAGCGCTGAGTCCTGGCGCCACCAAGGTTGGCTGCTGGCTGACGCTGAGCGGGCTGAACGCACGAAAACAGCATCCAGCCGATCACTGCTTTTTCGCCTGCGATTAACCGTTGCGGGACCACCGTGGCCCTGCGCCGGCATTCCGCCGCCGCATGTCCTTCGTCCACTGGATCGCGACCATGAAAAACCAGCAGAACCGTCATCCCGGCAAGGAACCGCAGGGCCGTAACTCGCACCAGCAACAGCAACAACAGCAGATGGAGCCGCAGCCGGCGCACAAGGGCGGCAAGCAGCAGGAACAGCGCACGCAGAAGCATCCGCAGCAGCGCTGACTGTCGCCATGACCGGGGTCAGAGCCCGCTGCGCGGGATCCGACCCCTTGCCAGATGCCGACCGGGGTCGGATCCCGCGCAGCGGGATCTGACCCCAACCGGTTCCCAGCTTCAATCCGGAATCGGCAGGCTCAGCGTCTCCTTCACCTCTTCCATCACGATGTAGCTCTTCGACTCACGTACATGCGGCAGTGTAAGCAACGTGCTGCCGAGCAGCTTGCGGTAGGAAGCCATTTCACTGATCCGTGCTTTCAGCAGGTAATCGAAGTCGCCCGACACCAGGTGGCACTCCAGCACGTTGGGCAGCTTCAGCGCGGCGCGCCGGAACTCCTCGAAGATGTCGCCGGACTTGTAGGCCAGGCTGATCTCCACGAACACCAGCAGGCTGGCCTTTACCGCGGCCGGGTCGAGGTGGGCGTGATAGCCGGTGATTACCCCTTCGCGTTCCAGGCGGCGCACCCGCTCGGTGCACGGGGTGGTCGACAGGCCGACCCGCTCGCCCAGCTCGGTGAAGGAGATGCGGCCTTCGGCCTGCAGGATGCGCAGGATCTTGCGGTCGATCTTGTCCAGTTCGCGGGTACGGGTGGCCATGGCCGTCAACCTTGGGGAATGAATTGCAGGAGAACATCCTGCCGGTTGATTTCAATTCAGGCAAATCAACTGGTATTGGCTGTCTATACTTCCCCAATTATGGCCCCGGCACGCTCCAGTGCAGGGAATGATCGGGTTGGAGAAGTCCCATGCGAGTCCTAGTTCTCGGCAGCGGCGTGATCGGCACTACCAGTGCCTGGTACCTGCGACAGGCCGGGTTTGAAGTCACGGTCATCGACCGCCAGCCCGGCCCGGCGCTGGAGACCAGCTTCGCCAATGCCGGCCAGCTGTCATTCGGCTACACCTCGCCGTGGGCGGCGCCGGGCGTGCCGAAGAAGGCGATCGGCTGGCTGTTCGAGAAGCACGCGCCGCTGGCGATCAAGCCGGGCATGGACCTGGCCCAGTACCGCTGGCTGTGGCAGATGTTGCGCAACTGTACCCACGAGCGTTATGCGATCAACAAGGCGCGCATGGTGCGCATGTCCGAGTACAGCCGCGACTGCCTGAACGAGCTGCGCGCGCAGATCGGCATTGAATTCGAAGGCCGCGACCTGGGCACCACCCAGTTGTTCCGCACCCAGCAGCAGCTGGATGCCTCGGCGCAGGACATCGAGATCCTGGCCCAGTACGGCGTGCCGTACGAGGTGCTGGACCGGGCCGGCATCATCCAGGCCGAACCGGCCCTGGCCCACGTCGATGGCCTGGTCGGCGCGCTGCGCCTGCCGCGTGACCAGACCGGCGACTGCCAGCTGTTCACCCGCCGCCTGGCGCAGATGTGCGTGGATGCCGGCGTTGAATTCCGCTTCGACCAGGACATTACCGGCCTGGAGTTCGATGGCGACCGCATCACCGGCGTGCGCATCGACGGCAAGCTGGAAACCGCCGACCGCTTCGTGGTTGCGCTCGGCAGCTACTCACCGGCGCTGGTCGCACCGCTGGGCATGCGCCTGCCGGTGTACCCGCTGAAGGGTTACTCGCTGACCCTGCCGATCACCGACCCGGCGATGGCGCCGACCTCGACCATCCTCGATGAGAGCTACAAGGTGGCGGTGACCCGCTTCGACGACCGCATCCGTGTCGGCGGCATGGCCGAGGTGGCCGGCTTCGACCTGTCGCTGTCGCAGCGCCGCCGCGAGACCCTGGAACTGGTGGTCCGTGACCTCTACCCGAAGGGCGGCGACCTGTCGCGCGCGCAGTTCTGGACCGGCCTGCGCCCGGCTACGCCGGACGGTACGCCGGTGATCGGCGCCACGCCGTTCCGCAACCTGTACCTCAACACCGGCCACGGCACGCTGGGCTGGACCATGGCCTGCGGCTCGGGCCGCTACCTGGCCGACCTGATGAGCGCGCGACAGCCGCAGATCAGCACCGAAGGCCTGGATATTTTCCGCTACGGCCAGTACGGTCACGCGCCGCAACACGAGAACCGCACATGCGTCCTGCCCGCGCGCTGATCGATCTGGGCGCCCTGCGCAGCAACTACCGGCTCGCGCGTGAACTGGGCGGTGGCAAGGCCCTGGCGATCATCAAGGCCGATGCCTATGGGCACGGCGCGGTGCGCTGTGCGCAGGCGCTGGAAGGCGAGGCCGATGGATTCGGCGTGGCCACCATCGAAGAGGCACTGGAGCTGCGCCAGGCCGGCATCCGTGCGCCGATCCTGCTGCTGGAAGGCATCTTCGAGCCCAGCGACATGGCGCTGGTGGCCGAGCACGACTTCTGGTTCGCCGTCGGTTCGCCGTGGCAAGTGGAGGCACTGGCGGCGTTCGACAGCCCGCGCCCGTTGACGGTGTGGCTGAAGCTGGACAGCGGCATGCACCGCCTCGGCCTGGACGTGGACAGCTTCCGCGCGGCGCATGCACGCCTGTCGGCGCTGCCGCAGGTCGAGCGCATCGTGCTGATGACTCACCTGGCACGTGCCGACGAACTGGACAGCGAGCGCACCCGCGAGCAGGCGGCGACCTTCGCGCGCGCCATTGACGGGTTGGAGGGCGAGACCAGCGTGTGCAACTCGCCCGCACTGCTGGGCTGGCCGGAGGTGCGCAGCGATTGGGCGCGCCCGGGCCTGATGCTGTACGGCGCCAACCCGCTGCCGGACAGCACCGCGCTGACCGAGCGACTGCGCCCGGTGATGACGATGCAGTCCAAGGTGATCGCCGAGCGCTGGATCGAAGCCGGTGAACCGGTGGGATATGGCGCACGCTTCGTGGCCAAGGCACGCACCCGCGTAGGCGTGGTCGCGCTTGGCTATGCCGACGGTTACCCGCAGTTCGCCCCGAACGGCACCCCGGTGCTGATCGACGGGCAGCCCGGCGGCCTGATCGGGCGCGTGTCGATGGACATGTTGACGGTGGACCTGACCGCGCATCCGCAGGCCGGCATCGGCAGCGTGGTGGAGCTGTGGGGCTCCGCGCCGACGCTGTCGGAGCTGGCGCCGCGCTGTGGCGTGAGTGCCTACCAGCTGCCGTGCGCGGTCAAGCGCGTGGCGAAGCTGTACGTGTAGAGCCGAGCCCACGCTCGGCTTCAGTAGCAGCCTATCTTGGTTGGCGCTGTGAATGCGTGTCGACCAAGGTCGACACCTACCAATGGACCTACCGTGCTGCGGTGGCCTGCGCTGTCAGCTGCCGCTTCACCCAGTCGTCGATCAGGCGCTTCTCGTAGCGCAGTGGATCGCTGTCGCTCTTCAGGCCGATGTTGTGCAGGTAGCCGGTATCGCTCAGGCGCGCGTCGCCCTCGCTGACGATGCGGCCGCTGGCGTCCTTCAGCGTGTACTGCAGGCTGATCCGCGGTGGGTAGATGTCGCGCATGATCCGGATGTCGCGGCCGCGCGGGCCGTGCCACGGCTCGTAGTCACCGGCGCGCTTGATGTCGACCAGGGTCACATCAAGCGTCTGTCCCGGTTGCAGCGGTTTGGCGGCAGCGGTCTGCAGGTAGCGTGCCAGCTGCTGCACCCAGTCGCCACGCTCGGCCTCGAAGCGGTTGGTACTCTGGCGGATCTCGGTGAATTTGGCCGGATCGTCCCACTTCACGCTGACCGGGCCATCGGCCTGCAATGCGCGGGGAGCTTCCGGGTCGGTCACGGTGCGCGGTGCCGCACTGGCGCCGCCCGCCGCCAGGGCGCCTGCCAACAGGGCAATCGCGAGTGAGCGTTTCATCACGGTCTCCTGCGTCCCCTCGATGGGGGCGATGTTGATCACAGATCGAGTGTGATCCTGCTTCCCGGTATCGGCAATGGCCGCATGCGTCGTCTGCAAGAGCGGTTGCCGCCAATTCATCGACGTCAACCATGACTGACGGCGCTTGACGCTGTGAATACGCCCTTTGGAAGATGCTGTGCCTCCAACCTGGCCTGCACAGACACCCTTGTCCACACTGCCGCCCCTCGTGGAGCGCCCACCGATGACGGTGCCGGCGCCCGAACCCGACCTGCATCATGGCGTGCTTGAGCGCATCAACGCCGGTTTCTGCGTGATCCAGGTGCTGTTCGAGGGTGATCGTGCGGTCGACTACCGCTTCATCGAGGTCAACGATGCCTTCGAGCGCCACACAGGGCTGAAGGATGCGCGTGGAAAGCGCATGACGGCGCTGGAGCCCGGCCATGAGCAGGACTGGTTCCGCATCTATGGCGAGGTCGCACGCAGCGGCCGCCCGGCCCAGTTCGAGATGGAGGCGCGTGCGCTGGGCCGCTCGTTCGCGGTGGATGCGGTGCGCGTGGGCCGGCCGGGCGAGGACAAGGTCGGCATCCTGTTCTTCGACATCACCGCACGCAAGCAGATGGAAGTGGAGCTGGGCGAAAGCGAAGCCCGCTTCAGCGCGCTGGCCGATGGCCTGCCGATGCCGGTGTGGGTGCTGGACGAGCGCGGCCATGCCCGTTTCGTCAACAGTGCCTTCAGCGAGTTCTTCGGCGGTGACGAGACGCGCGTGCCGGAGGACGTCTGGCGCGGCCTGGTGCATCCGGACGACGCATCGGTCTTCGAGTACGAACTGCAGGAAGCATTGAAGGCGCAGCGCTCGATGCACGCGCTGGTGCGCGCACGCCGTGCCGATGGCCAGTGGCGCTGGCTGGAGATGAACGCCCGCCCGCGCTTCTCGCGCATGGGCCGCTTCATCGGCCTGGCCGGCAGCAGCCCGGACGTGACCGAACGCCGCGAGATCGAGCTGGCCCGCGAGGAACTGCTGCAGTCCGAGCGTGCCGCGCGCAGTGCTGCGGAAAACATGGCGCGGCTGAAGGATGAATTCCTGGCCACGCTGTCGCATGAGCTGCGTACGCCGTTGACCACCATCCTCGGCTGGAGCGAACTGCTGCTGCAGCGCGTGGACAACACCAGTCCGCTGTACAAGGGCCTGAACGTGATCGCCAACAGCGCCGGTGCTCAGAAGCGGCTGATCTCGGACATGCTCGACCTCAGCAGCATGCTGCTGGGCAAGGTGCAGCTGGAGGTGGAAGTGCTGGACCTGTGCGCGGTGCTGGGTGAGGCGATCGGCGCGCAGGAACTGGTGGCCGAAGGCAAGGCGCTGGACGTGCACCTGCAGCTGCCCACGCAACCCAGCCTGGTGCTGGGCGACGCCACGCGCCTGCAGCAGGTGTTCTGGAACCTGCTCTCGAACGCGATCAAGTTCACCCCGGCTGAAGGCCGCATCGACCTGCAGCTGCGGGCCGACGGCAACTACTGGGAGATCACCGTGCGTGACAGCGGTGATGGCATCGCACCCGAATTCCTCAATCATCTGTTCAGCCGCTTCCGCCAGGCCGACGGCACCACCACCCGCCGCCATGGCGGCCTGGGCCTGGGCCTTGCGATCGTGCAGCAGCTGGTCGAATTGCATGGTGGCACGGTCACTGCGGCCAGCGAGGGCCACGGCCACGGCGCGACCTTCACCGTGCGCCTGCCCCAGCATGTTCCCGATGCCGAACGGCGGCCGCTGCGCGAAGTGATCAGCGGGCCGATCCTGGAGCCGGTGATCGTCGAGCCGTATCCGCTGCGCGGCATGCATGTGCTGGCGGTGGAAGACCAGCCGGAAGTGCTGGAGTACCTGCGGCGCATGCTGGAAGAGCAGGGCGCCAGCGTGTCTGCGGCCAGCTCGGCCGGCGAAGCGCTGGCATTGCTGGCCGACACCGGCCACCTGCAATACCACGTGCTGCTGACCGACATCGGCATGCCGGGCATGGATGGCTATGGGCTGGTGCGCACCTTGCGCGAGGACATGGGCGTGGATGCGGCGACCTTGCCTGCGGTGGCGGTGACTGCACTCGCGCGTGCCGACGACCGTCGCCGCGCGCTGGCCTCGGGCTTCCAAGAGCATGTGGCCAAGCCGTACTCGGTAGCGCAGCTGGTGGCTGCCGTGCGCAAGGTGCAGGTGCCGCGCGCGGACAGTGCGCTGCACTGAACATTCACGGCCGATCGGCGACCCTGCAGTCAGGAGGTCGCCGATGTCCCGTATAGCTCCACGTATCCACACCGATCCGGCGCAGATCGCGCGCCTGGAAGCCCTGCTGCCGCAGCTGGATGGCGAAACGCAGGTGGAACTGATTCTGCACGATGGCCGCCGCCTGCTCGGCACGGTGGCGGTGAGGCCAACTGTGCAGCAATACCGCAACGCCGCTGGTGATGAAGGCAGCAACGGCCAGTTGCGCCTGGATGACTACGACACGCCGGTGCAGCAGCACCATGTGTGGCTGGATGAAATCGCCAGTATCAACCGCCTGCCACCCAAGGCGCCTTGATCCGAGGTAGAGCCGAGCCCACGCTCGGCTCTGCCGCCACCCGAGCGTGGGCTCGGGCGCTACAGATGTGTCAGTGCTCGAACAACGTCGGCGTCGCCTCGAATCGGCGTGCGTACGCCCGCTCCTCTGCAACCCTCGCCACCTCGTCATCGGCCAGGTCCGGTGCCCCATAGACGGCGTAGGCAACGCTGCCGTCGGCACCATGACCGATCTGATGCAGCCGGTAGCGCGAGTGGCCGCCGCCGGTGTCCTCGGGGTAGTGCACGGGCGGATGGCTGCCTTCCAGGTCCATTTCACTGTTGTCGACCACGCCACCGACGAACAAGGCTCGCATGCAGGTTCTCCTGGGTTTCCGGGGGGAGCCTCTACCCTGAACGTTTCAATGTTTCTGGCGGATCAAGGCCCCGTTCGGGTTTCGCAAAGCGGGCCGCCGGGGCCGGCCCGGCCAAGCCGGTACAATGGACGGCCCTCACGCTTGAAGTACCCGCGCCGATGGCCTCCAGCGACGACGCCCCCCTGCAGACCCTGCTCCTGCCGTTCTCCCAAGGCGCCCTGCGCTGGCCGGAGGGCCCGGTGGCCTTCCTGCGTGCCCGCGATGGCTGGCCATTGCGCGAAGTGGCCGGCGATCGCGAGGTGCATTGCGAACAGAGCTTCGCCCCGTTCGCGCAACCGCTGCAGCAGGCTGCCGGCTGGACCGTCAGCGGGCAGCTGGATGACGCGGCCGGCAAGGGCCGCTACCCGTTGGTGCTGGTGCTGCCGCCGCGCCAGCGCGAAGAAGCCCGTGCGCTGTTCGCCCGTGCGCTGGCGCTGGTCGCCGACGGCGGCCGCATCGTTGCCTGCCAGTCCAACAACGAAGGTGCGCGTTCGGGCGAGGGCGACCTCAAGCAGTTGGCCGGCCTCGGTGGCTGCCTGACCAAGAACCACTGCCGCGTGTACTGGACCGCCCCGCTGCAGGGCCAGCACGACGTTGACCTGGCCAAGCGCTGGTCGGCGCTGGATGCGGTGCGCCCGATCGTGGGCGGTCGCTTCCTCAGCCGCCCGGGCGTGTTCGCCTGGGATCGCATCGATCCGGCGTCGGCGCTGCTGGCCGAGCACCTGCCGGCCGACCTGGCCGGACGCGCCGCCGACCTCGGCGCCGGCTACGGCTACCTGTCGCGCGAACTCCTGGAACGCTGCCCGAAGATCACCGCGCTGGACCTGTACGAGGCCGAGCAGCGCGCACTGGCGCTGGCCGAGCTCAATCTGGCGCCGCCGCCGCGCCCGCTGCCGCTGCGCTTCCTGTGGCAGGACGTCACCGCCGGCATCGAGCCGGGCTACGACGTCATCATCAGCAACCCGCCGTTCCACACGCCGTCGCGCGCTGACCGCCCGGACATCGGCCAGCGCTTCATCGCCGTGGCTGCGCAGGCATTGCGCCCGGGCGGGCGCCTGTACGTGGTGGCCAACCGCCACCTGCCTTACGAGCACACCCTCAACGACAGCTTCGGCGCGGTGCGCGTGGTCGCCGAACGCGACGGTTTCAAGCTGGTGGAAGCAGTGAAGGGGAAGGGCAAGTGAAGCTGGTCAAGCACATCGCCAACCTGGGCTATGGCAGCCGCAAGCAGGTGCAATGGATGTTCCGCGAAGGCCGCGTCACCGACGCCGATGGCGAGGTGCTGTATGCCGACGACCAGGTGCCGCATGACGCCATCCGGGTCGATGGCGAGCCGCTGGACCCACCGCCGGGGCTGTCGATCGCGCTGCACAAGCCGGCCGGCTACACCTGTTCGACCAAGGACACCGGGCGCCTGATCTACGACCTGCTGCCGCCGCGCTTCCGCGACCGCGATCCGGTGCTGTCCACGGTCGGCCGCCTCGACCGCGAGACCAGTGGCCTGCTGTTGCTGACCGACGATGGTGGCCTGCTGCACCGGATCATCTCGCCGAAGTCGAAGCTGCCGAAAGTCTATGAGGTCGAGTTGAGCGAGGACCTGCGCGGCGACGAGGTGGCGCTGTTCGCCAGCGGCACGCTGATGCTGGAATCGGAGAAGACGCCCCTGCTGCCGGCTGAACTGGAGGTGCTGGATGCGCGCCGTGCGCGGCTGGTGCTGCACGAAGGCCGCTACCATCAGGTACGCCGCATGTTCGCCGCCACCGGCAACCACGTGCAGGCCCTGCATCGCAGCCGCGTCGGCGGGCTGGACCTGCAGGGGCTGGACGAGGGGCAATGGCGGCAGCTCACTTCCACCGACCTGGATACGCTGTTCGCTTCATGACCAACATTGCTGCGCTGCCGTTCCTCCCCGACGCCGTCATCTTCGACATGGACGGCCTGATGATCGACAGCGAGCGCGTTTCGCTGGCCTGCTGGAGCGAGGCGGCCGACGCATTCGGGCTGGGCCTGGACGAGGCGGTGTTCCTGCGCATGGTCGGCCTCGGCGACCGCGATTCGCACGCGCTGCTGCGTGCGCAGGGGATCGAGGACAGCATGATCGAGGCGGTGGCTGCACGCTGCCATGAGCTGTACGAAGCACGCACCCAGACCGGCCTGCCGCTGCGGCCGGGCATCCTGGAACTGCTGGAGCTGTTGAAGGCGCACGCGGTACCGCGTGCGGTGGCCACCACCACGCGGCAGCCGCGGGCCAACCGCAAGCTGACGGCCGCTGGCCTGCTGCCGTACTTCGATGCGGTGATCACCAGTGGCGACGTGGCGCGGCCGAAACCGGCGCCGGATATCTACCTGCTGGCCGCGCAGCGGCTGGGCCAGGCCCCGGAACGCTGCCTGGCGCTGGAAGACTCACCGGCCGGTACGCGCGCAGCATTGGCGGCCGGCATGACCGTGATCCAGGTGCCGGACCTGGTGCATCCTGATGAAGAGCTGCGCGCACTGGGCCACCGCATCGTTGGGTCCCTGGTGGACGCGCACGCGCTGCTGCTGCCGTTGCTGCCGAAGTAAGGTGGGTGCCGACCGTTGGCCGGCACTGAGCCGAGCATGGTTCGGCTCTACATCTATTGGTGGGTGCCGACCGTTGGTCGGCACACCTGCCCCCATCACACCCGTCCGAACACCAACGCGGCGTTTGTGCCACCGAAGCCGAAGCTGTTGGACATCACCGTATCCAGTTTCTGCTCGCGGCTCTCGCGCAGGATCGGGAAGCTCTCCACCTTCGGGTCCAGCTCGCCGATGTTGGCCGAACCGGCAACGAAGCCATCGCGCATCATCAGCAGGCAGTAGATCGCCTCGTGCACGCTGGCTGCACCGAGCGAGTGCCCGGACAACGCCTTGGTCGAAGACAGCGGCGGCACTGCATCGCCGAACACTTCGCGGATCGCGTTGAGCTCGGTGACATCGCCCAGCGGGGTCGAGGTGCCGTGGGTGTTCAGGTAGTCCAGTGGGCGATCGACACCCTGCAGCGCCATCTTCATGCAGCGCACCGCACCTTCGCCGGAGGGCGCCACCATGTCGGCACCGTCGGAGGTGACGCCATAGCCGATCAGCTCGGCATGGATGTGGGCACCGCGTGCGACGGCGTGGTCGTAATCCTCCAGCACCAGCATGCCGCCACCACCGGCAATGACGAAGCCGTCGCGGTCCTTGTCGTACGGGCGCGAGGCGCTGGCCGGGGTTTCGTTGAAGCTGGTCGACAGGGCACCCATCGCATCGAACATCACACTCATCGACCAGTGCAGGTCTTCGCCACCGCCGGCGAACATGATGTCCTGCGCACCGTGCCGGATCATGTCCGCAGCGGCGCCGATGCAATGCGCCGAGGTCGCGCAGGCAGCCGACAGCGAGTAGCTGACGCCCTTGATCTGGTAGGCCGTGGCCAGGCAGGCCGAGACCGTCGAGCACATCGTGCGCGGCACCATGTATGGGCCGACCTTGCGCACGCCACGTTCGCGCAGCAGGTCGACGGCACCGATCTGCCATTCGCTGGAGCCGCCACCGGAACCGGCGATCAGGCCGGTGCGCAGGCTGCTGACCTGCTCGGGGCTGAGCCCGGCATCGGCGATGGCATCGCGCATGGCCAGGTAGGCGAAGGCCGCCGCGTCGCTCATGAAGCGCTTCTGCTTGCGGTCGATCAAGGCGTCCAGGTCGAGGTCGACGCGGCCTCCGACCTGGCTGCGCAGGCCTGCTTCGGCGTGGTCGGCCAGGGCGGTGATGCCCGAGCGTCCTTCACGCAGCGCGGCCGAAACGGTATCCAGATCATTGCCGAGGCAGGACGTGATGCCCATGCCGGTGATGACGACGCGACGCATCAGAAGCTCCCGGTTTCGGTGAACAGGCCGACGCGCAGGTCGCGCGCGCTGTAGATTTCGCGGTCGTCCACGTACATGCGGGCGTCCGACTGGGCCATCACCAGCTTGCGGTTGATGACCCGGCTGATGTCGATCTCGTAGCGTACGAGCTTGGCGTCCGGCAATACCTGGCCGGTGAACTTCACCTCGCCACAGCCCAGCGCGCGGCCCTTGCCGGGTGCACCCAGCCAGGTCAGGAAGAAGCCGGTCAGCTGCCACATGGCATCCAGGCCCAGGCAGCCTGGCATCACCGGGTCGCCGATGAAGTGGCAGCCGAAGAACCACAGGTCCGGGCGGATATCCAGTTCGGCGCGTACCATGCCCTTGCCATGCGGTCCGCCGTCCTCGCGGATGTCGGTGATGCGGTCGAACATCAGCATCGGGTCGTTGGGCAAACGGCCGGCGGCGGTGCCGAACAGTTCACCGCGTGCGCTGGCCAGCAGCTGTTCGCGGTTGAACGCGTGGAGACGGGTCATGAAGCACAATCCTGGAAGCGGAGAACAGGGAAACAAGCGCCCGAGAATGCCCGTGGAAACTGTCCCGATCAAACATTTCAACCGTACGCAACCGTAGTGTTTTCAAGGGAATACGCGCATCCTGTTGATGTGCAACGACCATACTTCGGCGTGTGGCCCACCCGGCCCGGCCCCGCCTTTTCCACCTGACATGACCCGACTGCGCAAGATCATCCACGTTGACATGGACGCGTTCTACGCGTCGGTGGAGCAGCGCGACGATCCGTCACTGCGCGGCAAGCCGGTGGTTGTGGCATGGCGCGGCGCACGCTCGGTGGTGTGCGCGGCATCGTACGAAGCACGCGTGTTCGGCGTGCGTTCGGCCATGCCGGCAGTGCGGGCCGAACGCCTGTGCCCGGATGCGATCTTCGTGCCGCCCGACTTCGCACGTTACAAGGCGGTGTCACGCCAGGTGCGCGAGATCTTCCTGCGCCACACCGACCTGGTTGAGCCGTTGTCGCTGGATGAAGCCTACCTGGACGTGACCGAGCCGAAGAGCGGCATCGAACTGGCGACCGACATCGCCCGTACCATCCGCATGCAGATCCGTGAGGAGACCAACCTGACTGCTTCAGCTGGGATCGCGCCGAACAAGTTCCTGGCCAAGATCGCCTCGGACTGGCGCAAGCCCGATGGCCAGTTCGTGATTCCGCCGCAGCGGGTGGACGCCTTCCTGCTGCCGTTGCCGGTGAGCCGGGTGCCTGGCGTCGGCAAGGTGATGGAAGGCAAGCTGGCCGCGCGCGGCATCGCCACCTGCGGCGACCTGCGGCAGTGGGCACTGATCGATCTGGAAGAAGCGTTCGGCAGTTTCGGCCGCAGCCTGTACAACCGCGCACGCGGCATCGACGAGCGGCCGGTGGAGCCGGACCAGCAGGTGCAGTCGATTTCCTCAGAGGACACGTTCGCCGAAGACCTGCTGCTGGAAGACCTGACCGAGGCCATCGTGCAGCTGGCGGAGAAGACCTGGAAGGCGACCCGCAAGACCGAGCGTGTCGGTCATACCGTGGTGTTGAAGCTGAAGACCGCGCAGTTCCGCATCCTCACCCGCAGCTTCACCCCGGAGCGCCCGCCGGAATCGATGGAAGAACTGCGCGACATCGCACTGGCCCTGCGCGCCCGCGTCGACCTGCCGGCCGAGACGCGCTACCGCCTGGTCGGCGTCGGGCTGGGTGGCTTCCGCGAAAAGGAACCGGTGGTGCAGGGGGAGTTGTTCGAGCACGGACCAAACGAGTCCACATCCCTCTGATCGGCAAAGGCGGGGTCAGAGCCCGTTGCGCAGCAACGGGATCCGACCCCGGCAGATTGCCGAGATCTGTCGAAGGCGGGGCGGGTCAACCGGACCCACCTCGCCATCCCACGGATAGCCAGCTGTTGCTGTTGCTTCGGCTGTTGCCGTTGCATTGGGCAGGTGCAGGGCGCAGCCCTGCAGAAGAACCCCTACCTCATGGCCACTGCATCTCGCCCTTGGCCACCTTCGCACTCAGCTCCAGCGACGCCACGCCGTCCAGCTTCGGATAGCGCGCCTGCATCGCCTGCACCAGCGCCGCACTGTCCTTCGCCTTTGCCGCCTCGGCGTCGAACGCGCGGATGTAGTCCGCGGTGAAGCGCAACGCACTGGCATCCAGCGCCGCACCCGGCGCGTAATGCCCCGGCACCACCACCTTCGGCTTCAGTGCCTGCAATCGCTGCAGGGTCTGCAGCCAGTCAGTGTGCGACTTCGGCGTCTGTGTGTCGGCCATCCACACGTGCTCACCGGCCACCACCGGAATGCCACCGACGATCGCACGCAGCGACGGCACCCACAGCACCGTGCGGTCCGGGGTCGGGCCGTCCAGGCCGATCAGCAGCAGGCGCTGACCTTCCAGCTGCAGGGCATCACCGTCCAGCACCTGCGGCACCACGATGCGCGCGGGCACGTCGGCACCCATCTTCGGTCCCCAGTAGGCCAGCTTGCCGGCCCGGGTCTGCTGGATGTGGGCGACGGTCTGCGCAGTGGCGACGATGCGTGCCTGCGGGAAGGCATCCTGCAGGGTGGCCAGGCCGAAGTAGTAGTCCGGATCGCCGTGGCTGATGTAGATCGTGGTTAGCTGCTTGCCACTGGCGCGGATCAGTTCGACCAGCTTGCGTGCGTCGCTGGCGCCGAACTGCGCGTTGACCAGGATCGCGTCATGGCGGCCTTCGATCAGTACCGAGGATACCGAGAACATCGCCTGCGGGCCGGGATGGAAGGTCTGCAGGTGCAGTTGTGATTTCGTCGCGGTGGCCGGCGCCGCGGTGGCCGGTGCGGCCAGCAGCGGCGCACTGGTGAACGTGGCGGCCAGGGCGAGGGGAAGCAGCAGGGCAGCGGCGCGCATGGGGAATTCCTTGTGTAGAGCCGGGCCAATGCCCGGCTGCATGTTCGCGTAGAGCCGAGCGCGGGCTTGGCTCTACAAGGGGCGTAGCTGGATCAGTACGCGGCGGTGATGATCTGCTTCGGGTAAGCGTGCGCTTCCAGCTCGGCGACGAACGCGGCGCCGTAGTCGGCATAGCTGATGCGGCTGTGGCCACTGGCGTCGGCCAGGAAGGCCTTGGGCTGCACGCGATACCGGCCACGCTCATCGCCCGGGCCGATTTCGGCGGCCGGCGAGAAGAAGGTCCAGTCCAGGTCGTCCACTGCCTGCAGGCGGTTGAACGCCTCGCGGTGGGCCAGCGCGTACGGCTTGTAGGCTTCCGGGAAGTTGGGGGTATCGACCAGCTGCACGCCCGGCGCGACTTCCAGGCTGCCAGCGCCACCCACCACCACCAGGCGCGGTACGCCGGCTTTGCGCGCGGCGGCCGCCAGCTGCGCGGCGATCTCGCCCACGCGGCCGATGTCGTCGCCCGGGCGCGGGCCGTAGGCGCTGGCCAGTACGTCGTGGCCCGCGATGGCGGCGACCAGCGCGTCCTGGTCATCCAGCGAGGCGATCACCGGATGGGCGCCGGCCAGTTCGGCCGGGAGGTCCTGCGCGCTGCGCACGATGACGGTGAGTTCGTGGCCGTGGGCCAGCGCGTGGCGGGCGATCTGGCGGCCGATGTTGCCGGTGGAACCAACGAGGGCAATCTTCATGGCAGGACTCCGTGGGGCGATGTGGGCTGGGAATGGGGCCACTCTAGGCTGCTGCAGTCGCTCGAAAAACAGCGTATAACGCGCTTGTTTGTTGCGTGGATCGAGCATATGGACCGATTGACCGCCATGACCGTGTTTGTCGAGGTGGCCGAGCGCGGCAGCCTCACCGCCGCCGCGGAAGTGCTGGACATGTCGCGGGCGATGGTCAGCCGCTACCTGGCCGAGGTCGAGGGCTGGCTGGGCGCACGCCTGCTGCACCGGACCACACGCCGGGTCAGCCTGACCGGCCCGGGTGAGGCGGCGCTGGCGCGCTTCCGGCAGATGCTGGCGATCGGCGAAGAACTGCAGGGCGAGCTGGCCAGTGATGATCCCGAGCCGCACGGCACGCTGCGGGTGACCGCCAGCGTGTCGTTCGGGCAGAGCCACCTGGCACGGGCGGTGGCCGGTTTCGTCGCGCGCCATCCAGCGGCGCGCATCGAGCTGCTGCTGGTCGACCGTACGGTGAACCTGGTCGAGGAGCGCGTGGACCTGGCCGTGCGCATCGCGCGCCAGATCGACCCCAGCCTGATCGCGCGGCGGCTGGCCACCTGCCGCTCGGTACTGTGCGCGACGCCGTCGTACCTGCAGGCGCGTGGCACGCCGACCGCGCCGGAGCACCTGGCCGCGCACAACTGCCTGACCCACCACTACGTCGGCAAGAGCCTGTGGCAGCTGCACCGCGATGGCCGTTCGCTGTCGGTGGCGGTGGGCGGCAACATCAGCGCCAACGAGGCCTCGCTGCTGCTGGAGGCGGTACGCGCCGGTGCCGGGATCGCCATGCTGCCGACCTACCAGGTGGCGCCACTGCTGCGCAGCGGCGAGCTGATCGAACTGCTGCCCGGATTCAGTCTGGACGAGCTCGGCATTCATGCCGTGTACGCGTCACGGCGCCAGCAGCCCGCTATCATGCGGCGATTCCTGGATTACCTGGCCGAGTGTTTCGCCAGCCCGGCCTTCCAGGATCTGGATTGGCGCCCACCGGGCAAGGAGAACACATGAACCATGGACAGGCCTTGATCGACCACAACCGTGCTGCCTGGGACCGCCAGGCCAGCGAAGTGCGCGAATGGTCGCGCCCGGTGGAGAGTTCAACCATTGCCGCCGCGCGCGAAGGCCGCTGGCAGGTGCACCTGACCCCACGCGCGCTGCCACTGGACTGGCTGGGCGACGTGCGCGGCCGTCGCATCCTGTGCCTGGCTTCGGGCGGCGGCCAGCAGGCACCCGTGCTGGCCGCTGCGGGCGCCGACGTCACCGTGTTCGACCTGTCCGACGGGCAGCTGGAACAGGACCGCAGGGTCGCTGCGCGCGACGGCCTGCAGCTGCGCACGGTGCAGGGCGACATGCGCGACCTGCACGTATTCGCCAATGACAGCTTCGACGTGGTGTTCCATCCGATCTCCAACCTGTACGTACCCGACGTGCGCCCGGTGTGGACCGAATGCCGCCGCGTGCTGGCGCGCGATGGCATGTTGATGGCCAGCTTCTACAACCCGGTGCTGTTCGTCGGTGCACGTGATCCGCAGCTGGATGCACAGGGTTTGATCCGGCCGCAGTACGCCATTCCCTATTCGGACCTGGAAGACCTGCCCGCCGCAGAGCGTGAGGCGAAACTCGCGCGCGGTGATGCGCTGACCTTTGGCCACAGCCTGACCGAACTGATCGGCGGGCAGCTGGATGCAGGCTTCGTGATTGATCGGTTCATGGAAGACTGGCAGCCGAAGCCACGCTTCCTGATCGACCGTTACCTGCCCACCTTTCTGGCCACCCGCGCACGCAGGATCGGCTGAGGCGGATCCCGGGGGAAAAGCGCGGCGTACAATGGACGGCCCCACGTTGTACAGGCGTCGTCCCTTGTCGTATCCCTATCCGCTGGTCGTATTCGATCTCGATGGCACGCTGGTCGACAGCGCATCTGACATCGCCGAAGCGCTGAACCGCACGCTGGAAGCCATCGGCATGGCACGGGTGCCGGAAGCCACCGTGCTCGGCTGGATCGGCGACGGTGTGCGCCGCCTGGTCGAACAGGCCGTGCACGCCGCCGGTCGTGAGGTCGACCTGGCCGAGGTCATGCCGGTGTTCATGGTGCACTACCGTGAATGCCTGCTGCGCAGCCCGCGCCTGTTCGATGGCGTGGCCGACGCACTGGCGCAGCTGCGCGCGCGCGCCGTGCCACTGGCGATCTGCACCAACAAGCCCGAAGCACTGGTGCCGCCGCTGCTGCAGCACCTGGGCATCGGTGATGCGTTCGCGCTGGTACTGGGCGGCGATTCACTGCCGCAGCGCAAGCCCAGCGGTGAGCCGCTGCGGCATATCGCTGCGCACTTCGGGCTGCCGGTCGATGCCTGCCTGATGGTGGGTGATTCGCTGACCGACTACCGCGCCGCCGAAGATGCGGGCATGCCGATCGCGCTGGTCCGCTACGGCTACCCGCGCGGTCTGGACCTGGCCACCGCGCATGCGGTGGCGGTGATCGATGACCTGCGTGAACTGCCGGGGTTGCAGGGCTGACGCAGGGGTAGTGCCGGCCGCCGGCCGGCAACCCGGAATGCGTTGCCGAAGGTCATGATGTTGCCGGCCAGCGGCCGGCACTACCATGACCGTCGCGATCATTTCGGCTGGTAACGCACGCTCACCTGGTACTCACGACCGGGCTGGTTGAACCACGCCACGGTCTCGTATCGTCGGTCGAACACGTTGGCGGCACGCGCCAGCAGCGACCACGACGGCGTCAGCGCGTACTCGGCGCGCAGATCCAGCGTGCCGTAACCCGCCACCTTCACCGCGTTGGCGGCATCGTCATAGCGCTTGCCCGCTCCCTGAACCGTCAGGCCTGCGCGGAAGGCCCCGAAACGTCGATCGAGGTCCAGGCGCGCGGTCTGCTGTGCACGACGCGGCAGCCAGTTGTCGAACTGGGTGCTGCCGCCGGTGCGGTTGCGTGGGTCGGTGTAGCTCAGCTGGGCGTTGATGTCGAAGCCGGCCAGCAGCACGCCACCGGTCAGTTCGGCACCGCGGATGCGCGCCTTCTCCACCTGCTGCATCCTGAAGGTCGCCGCATCGTAGGTGATCAGATCATCGATGCGGGTTTCATAGACGTCCAGGCCCCAGTGCCAGCCCTGTCCCTGCTGCGAAACGCCCAGGTTGGTGCTCTTGGACTTCTCCGGGTTCAACGTCGGCACACCGCTCCACGGGTCGTACAGGTCGCTGAAGGTCGGCGCCTTGAACGCAGTGCCGTAACTGGCATTGACACGCAGGCCGTGGCCGAGCTCCATCGCCCAGCCGAGGCTGCCGGTGGCGTGGTTGCCGAACTGCTGGTTGTCGTCGTTGCGCGCGCTGGCCTGCAGCTGGTGGCGGCCGAAGCGTCCCTGGTACTGCACGAACACGCCGGTGTTGCGGCGGCTGTCGACCCGATATCCGGCACTGCTGCCATCCAGGTTGTCTTCGCTCCAGTCCACGCCGGTGCTCAGCAGCTGGCCTTCGGCCAAGGCGAAGTCACCCTGCAGCGAGGCACTGTCGCGGTGGGTCTGAGCGCTGCCACGGGCACCGAAGTCACCAAAGTTGTCCGACTCGTTGTCACTGCGCCCGACATTGGCGGTGAACGCCAGGCGTTCGGACGGGGTGTAGCGCACCTTGCCGGCCAGCACCTGCTGGCGGGTTTCCGAATAGTTGTAGTAGCCGTCGTAATGGTTCTTTCCGTCGGCACGCAATGCACTGCCTTCTACGTTCCATTGGTCGTTGAAGGTGTAGCCACCGCGCAGGCTCTTGGACAGGTTGCGGTAGCCATCGCGGTCATGTTCGTCGGCAAAGCAGCCGGTGAACAGCGTTGCCGAGCCGCGGCAGGTATCGATGCCATCGGAATGCTGGTAGGCGATGTCGGCGCCGAACCAGCCGCGTTCGGTCCCGCCGCCGATCCCGCCGCTGGCTTCGCGCAGGCCGTTGCTGCCGCCACCGAGCTGGAAGTGCGGGGCGAAATCACCCTGGTTGCGGCGGGTGAAGATCTGGATCACGCCGCCAATGGCATCGGCGCCGTACAGGCTCGACTGCGGGCCACGCACGATTTCCACGCGCTCGATCTGCGCCAGCGGCAGGTCCTGGTACATCGCCAGGCCGAGGTCGGCACTGTTGATGCGCACGCCGTCGACCAGCACCACGGTGTGGCCCGAGTTGGTGCCGCGCAGGAACAGCGAGCTCTGCTTGCCGAGCCCGCCGGCATTGGTCAGGTTGATGCCGGCGCGGCCGCGCAGCAGTTCCTGCAGCGAGGTGGCCTGGCTGGATTCGATCTGCGCGCGGTCGATCACCTGAGCCGGCGCGATGCTGTCCTGCAGGGCGATCGGGGTGCGCGTGGCGGTGACCAGGATCTGGTCGAGCGCGGTGGTGTCATCGGCGGCCTGTGCCAGCGCGGGCAGGGCGGCCAGTACGGCCAGGGACAGCATTCGGGACTGCAGCTTCATGGGGGGACTCCAGGTGCCACGCACGCCCGCGTGGCGAAGGGGAGGAGCCGCGAAGGCAGGCACGCGCCGATGCCGCAGCGCACGCCACGGTCATCCAGCGCCATGCCCACCGCATCGCGACCTGAGGCTTCCGGGCCGGTCTCCGGGCTTGCCGCCGGGTGGCGCGAGGCCACCGTCCAGGCGCCTTCCCATGCCTGCGGCACAGTGGCGGTGTTGCCTGGAACTGACGTGCTTACCGTTGCGGGGGCAGCGCCGGCCTGGCGTGGAATCACGCGTCACCGGCTTCCCGTTTCAACCTGCCGGCCACGGCCGCAGGTCACCTGGAAGTGCGCGCAGTCTACGGCATCGCAGGCCGTCCCGTTGCGTCGCGCCTGCGCGGCTGCCTTTGCTGTGCCTTTAGAATGGTTGCTCGATCCCGTGGTGCCGTTACCGATGTCTGCCCGTTCTCCGTTGTACCTGCGTCGCCCGTCCGGGACGCACGCATGATCCTCGACCTCGTCCGCCATGCCGGCAACGGTCGCGATGAGTTCCTTGATGGCCGCAGCGATCCACCGCAGCTGGCCGGCCTGCCGCAGGAGCTGGTCGAGGCCTATGCCGAGCAACGCTGGGAGCGGGTGATCAGTTCACCGCGGTTGCGCGCCCTGCACACGGCGATGGCGCTGGCCACCCCACGCGGGCTGGACGTCGAAGCGGACGAGGAATGGGAAGAACTGGATTTCGGCGATTGGGACGGGCAGTCGCTGTTCGACCTGCCGGAAGATGCGCTGGCCGCCTTCCACGCCGATCCGCATGCGTTCCCGCCGCCGAACGGCGAGAGCTGGGGGCATTTCGAGCGGCGTATCGCGCGCGCGCTGGATCGCCTGCTCGATGATGATGATCCGGTGCCGACGCTGGTGGTCAGCCATGGTGGCCCGCTGCGCATGGTGTTGTCGCAGGTCTGCGGCCTGCCGATGTCGCTGTGCTGGGCCCTGCGCATCGACCACGGCACGCGCCTGCGGGTGTGGCTGGAGCGGGGCGAGGTCGGGCTGGTGGGCGAGCTGCTGGAACTGCAGCAGCCGTAGTCCATCGGTAGTGCCGGCCGCTGGCCGGCAGCCTCAGGAACGTTGCAAGGATCACGCAGTTGCCGGCCAGCGGCCGGCACTACCGGTGCAGTCAATCCTCGTCCGCGCGCTCGGCCACGTTGTCCTCGGCCTCATCGTCGGCATCGAAGCGCTGCTCATGCACCGGGCCCGACGCCGGGCCGGCCGCCTTCAGCGGATGCGCGGCGATGCGCGCTTCGTAGTCCTGCACCAGCGCTTCACGCTGCGGCTCGCTCAGCTCCTGCCAGTGGCAGTCCAGCAATGCGCCTTCCAGCGAGTACAGCAGGTTCAGGCTGGGCTTGAAGCCGGCCCGCTTGACCTTGACGAAGGCGCCAACTGCGCCGATCGCAACCAGGTCCTCGCGGCTGCGCAGCCCGACCTGGCGCAGCCACGCTGCACTCTTCGGGCCGATGTTGCGCAGCTTCGGTGCGCTCATCCCAGTGCCTCGACGAACACGCGGGCGATGGCTTCCAGGCCGGCCTGATCGTCGGCGTCGAAGCGGCCGACCTTCGGGCTGTCGATATCGAACACGCCGATCAGTTCATCGCCGCGCAGCAGCGGCACCACCAGCTCCGAACGCGAGGCCGAATCGCAGGCGATGTGGCCGGGGAAGGCATCGACGTCGTCCACGCGCTGGGTTACGCGCTGGCTGGCGGCGGCACCGCACACACCCTTGTCCAGCGGGATGCGCACGCAGGCCGGCAGGCCCTGGAACGGGCCGACCACCAGTTCCTTGCCGTCATACAGGTAGAAGCCCACCCAGTTCAGGTCGGGCAGGGCGTGATAGACCAGTGCGGAGAGGTTGGCCGCGTTGGCGATGCGGTCGGACTCGGCGTAGACCAGGCCACGGGCCTGTTCCAGCAGCTGGGCGTATTGTTCCGGCTTGCTGCCGGTGAGCGAGGCATTGGCGAACATGCCTGCAGTCTAGCAAGTGCACCGGGCCGGCGATAATGCACACACTGTTGCCCTGTTGGAGCCCATCGATGCCGTTGCCCGCTACGCTGCCGCCCGCCCTGTTCGTTACCGGCACCGACACCGAAATCGGCAAGACCGCGGCCAGCACCGCGCTGCTGCATGCACTGCGCCAGCGTGGCCTGCGCGCGGTGGGCATGAAGCCGGTGGCCAGCGGCAGCGAGGACCTGGGGCAGGGCCTGCGCAACGAGGACGCGCTGGCGCTGCAGGCGGCCAGCTGGCCGGTGCCTGACTATGCCGACCTGAATCCCTATGCGCTGCGGCAGCCACTGGCACCGGAGCTGGCCGCTGCCGAGGACGGCGTGCAGGTGGAGCTGGCGCCGATCGTGGCCGCGTTCGAACGCCTGCGCGCGAAGGCCGATATCGTCGTGGTGGAGGGCGTGGGCGGTTGGCTGGCGCCGGTCTCGGCCACGCTGGACCAGCTCGACCTGGTGCGTGCGCTGCAGCTGCCGGTGCTGCTGGTGGTGGGCATGCGGCTGGGCTGCGTCAATCACGCGCGGTTGACTGCGCAATCACTGCAGGCCAGCGGCGTGGACTGCCTGGGCTGGATCGGCAACCACATCGACCCGGCGATGCAGCGCCAGGACGAGAACATCGCCACGCTGCAGCAGCGCCTGCCGATGCCGTGCTGGGGACGGCTGCCGCATCTGCCGAATGCCAGTGGTGAAGTGCTGGCGGCGCACCTGCTCGACGACCTGGGGTAGTGCCGGCCGCTGGCCGGCAACCTCGATGAATTACGTCCGTGCAGTTGCCGGCCAGCGGCCGGCACTACCGTGCTGCAGCTGCCAGCTCCCGCGCGATCGCACCCAGCCGTTCCATCGCACCGATGAAGCGCGCATCCAGGCTCTGGCAGCACGACAGCCGCAGGCAGTGGCGATAGCGCGCACCACGCGAATAGACCTGGCCGGGCATGAACACGATGTCCTCCTGCAACGCTCGCTCGAACAGCTCGCGCGTGTCCACGCCCGGCAGTTCCAGCCACAGCAGGAATCCGCCCTGTGGTTCGGTGGCGCGGGTGCCTGCCGGGAAATGCTCGGCTACCAGCTGGCGCAGCCGTCCCACCTGTTCGCGGTACAGGCGGCGCATGCGATGCAGATGGTGCTCGTAGCTGCCTGCTTCCAGATACGCGGCCACCGCATCGCCGAGCAGCTGCGGCTCGCCGCCGGTGGACTGGAACTTCAGCAGCGCGATGCGCTCTGCGAAGCGACCGCCATCCAGCCAGCCGATGCGGTAATCCGGCGCCAGTGTCTTTGAGAAGCCACCGACCACCATCACCCAGCCATCGCGATCGAAGGCTTTCAGCAAGGGTGCCGGCGGCTCGCAGAACTGCAGCTCGGCGTACACCGCATCCTCGATCAGGGGCAGCTGCCGTGCGTTGACCAGCTCGGCCAAGCGTTGTTTGGCGGCGGTCGGCATGGTGCAGCCGAGTGGGTTGTGCACGGTCGGCATCACCACCAGTGCGGCCAGCGGCGTGTGCTCCAGCAGCGCATCCAGTGCATCCACATCCAGTCCGTGCTGCGGGTGGGTGGGCAACTCGATGGCCTGCAGGCCGAGGTTGGCCAGCAACGGATACAGGTTGAAGTAGGACGGCGCCTCGATGCCCACCGCATCACCGGGCTGGGTGACCGCGCGCAATGCCAGCTGCAGGGCTTCCATCGCACCATGGGTCAGCAGGAGTCGCTCGGCGTGGGTGTGCAGGCCCATGCGCGGACTGCGGCGCACGATCTGCGCCAGCAGCCGCGGTGAACCATTCGGGCGCGCGTAGGTCTCCACCGTCTGTTGGCCATGGCGCAGTACCTGCGCGGTGTGCTTGGCCAACTGCGCGCCGGGGTAGAACTGGCGACCACGCGGGCCGGCGAAGGCCAGGTCGACCACACCCGGCCGGCGCTGCGCTTCCAGCACGCGCGCCATCAGCACCTGCTGCAGCGGTGCGGTGGGTGCCGAGGGCGCATCGCGCAATGATCGTTCCGGCACCGACAGCCGCGGCGCCACCTCGAAGCCGGCCTTGGGCCGCGGAATGACCAGGCCGGCATCTTCCAGCTGGCGATAGGCGGCGATCACCGTGTTGAGGCTGAGCCTGCGCTGCGACGCCATCTGCCGCAGCGAGGGCAGGCGGCTGCCGACCGGAAGGCGACCGCCGTGGATGGCCTCGGCCAGTTCGTCGGAGAGCCGCTGGTAGCGTGGAGGGATCATCGTGGCCTGGTCATCTGTATCCATCGAACATCCCGCCATCTGGTTCTGTACCCATGATGATGGCGAGCCTAGCATGTCGTCGTCGGCCGGGCCTGATCGGGGCGTGGCCGGCGCATTCCAAGCGCACGGCGGGACCGCCGTGCGTCTTTTTTTGTGTGTAGAGCCGAGCCCACGCTCGGCTGCTTTTCCGCCAACAGCAGCCGAGCGAGGGCTCGGCTCTACAGAAGCGCAGCGCCGAGCACCGATCAGCCCCAGGGCAAATGCCGTCAGCGCATCGGCACCAGCACCGCCTCGCGCCGGTACAGCGCCGGGAACTGCCTGGCCAGGGCCGCCAGCTTCGGTGCGTCGTAGTAGCGGATGTAGGCGGCCTGCGGGTAGTTGGTCATGTAGTTCTGGTGGTAGCTCTCGGCCGGATAGAAGCGCTGGCCGCTGACCAGCTGGGTGACGATCGGTGCGCGGTAGCTGCCGGCCTGGCCGAGCTGGGCGATGTAGGCACGGCTGGCCGCCTGCTGGCGGGCGTCATCACTGAAGATCGCCGAGCGATACTGGCTGCCGTGGTCCGGACCCTGGCGGTTGAGCTGGGTCGGGTCGTGCGCGACCGAGAAGAACACCTGCATCAGCTGTCCATAGCTGACCTGGCGCGGGTCGTAGTCAATCTTTACAGCTTCGGCATGGCCGCTCTGTCCACCGCTGACGCGCTCATAGCGCGCATTGGCTGCACTGCCACCGATATAGCCGGACACCGCATTGCTCACGCCCTTGACGTGCTGGAACACGCCCTGCACGCCCCAGAAGCAACCGCCGGCAAACACCACGCTGGCGTGGGTGGCGTCATCGCGGAACGCCGCATCGCCGGTGGGGGCCGGTAGTGCCTGGATCTGCGCGCTGGCTTCGACCGGCGCCGCAGCCGCACCGTGATCGACCAGCAGCACCCCGGCAATCAATGCCATGGCCACCAGGCCGGCCACACCGGCGGCGATGCCCTGTTCAAAGGAGAGTTTCATCATGTGCTCCCGGTTCAACCGAAGGTGAAGGCATAGGCCTGCACGCCCGCATCGAGGAATTCGATCTCGAAGCGATGCGGACCGACCGTGCCGCGCTGGCGTACCAGCTGGTACAGGCGATGCTCGTCGACCACGCCACTGCCATCGGCGCCGACATCACTACCGGCATCGGCGGCGGGCAGCGCCTTGCCATCCAGCCAGACGCGGAAGCGCACCGGCCTGCCGTCGCGGCTGGGCGCCAGCACCAGGTGCAGGTCGCGCGCATGGAACTGGAAGGCAATGCGGCCACCGGCCTGCTGCAGCTGTGCGGCTTCATCGGTGACGGTCCAGCGCCCCGACAGTCCCCACTGGTTCAGCGCCAGGGTCGTCGGCAAGGAGTAGTCGGACGCGGCATCACTGCGCTGCCCGCCGGGCGAGGCGAACTGTTCGGCGCGGGCGTGGCCCAGATACGTTTCCGGCGAGCGCAGGTTGCCCATGTCGGCCTGCACGGCCACGCCTTTCAGGTCGGCGGCCGCAGGATCGGCAGGCGGCGGCAGGTTGGCCTGCCCGGCTTCGGTCAGCAGGCGACGGATCATCTGTTCCGAACGCGCGTAGCTGCCTTCGCCGAACTGGTGGCCGCGGATGTTGCCCTGCGCATCAACGAAGTACTGCGCCGGCCAGTAGCGGTTGTTGAACGCGCGCCAGATCGTGTACTGGTTGTCGAGCGCCACCGGGTACTCGACCTTCAGCTGCTGCACCGCCTTCATCACGTTGCGCGGGTCACGCTCGAAGGCGAACTCCGGCGTGTGCACGCCGATCACCACCAGGCCGTGGTCGCGGTAGCGGCGCTCCCATTCGTGAACGAACGGCATCGCACGCAGGCAGTTGATGCAGGAGTAGGTCCAGAAATCGACCAGTACCACCTTGCCGCGCAGCTGCTGGACCGTCAGCGGTGGGCTGTTGAGCCAGCCGGTGGCCCCGTCCAGCGTGGGCAGGGTGCCTTCGACCGGCAGCGGTGCATCGCCAGCGGCGTCGGCACCGGCCATCATCATCATCGGTGGTACCGCCGGCTGCGCGCCGGGTACCGCGTCCAGCAGGCCCTGCTCGATACGCGCGGTGCTGAGCGTGGAAAGACGGGTCAGCAGGCCGGTATCCCAGCCCAGGCCGATCGCTACCACCGCCAGCAGGGCGGCCACGCCCAGCACCTTGCGCAGTGCATCGCCGAGTCCAAGCCGCGCCTGCAGCGCACGGAACACCCGGCCGCCCACCCACACCGCCAATGCCAGCGCGGTGATCGCGCCCAGCGCATACGCCAGCAGCAGTGCACTGGTACCCACGCTGGCACCATGCAGGGCGGCACCGGTCAGCACCAGGCCGAGGATCGGACCGGCGCATGGCGCCCACAGCAGGCCGGTGGCGATGCCGATCAGCAGCGAGGTCCACGCGCCGCCGCGCCCAGCGGCATCCGCGGCATCGGCGCGCGCGCTCAGACGGGCACCCACGCGCTGGAACGGCGCCAGCAAATGGTCGGCCAGTCGTGGCCACAGCAGGGCGACCGCGAACAGTGCCATCAGCAGCAGGGCGATCCAGCGCCCGACCTGGTTGGCCTGTGCCACCCATTGGCTGCCCACTGCGGCCAGGCTGGCAACCACGGTGAAGGTGAGCGCCATGCCCAGCAGCAATGGCAGCGTGCTGCGCAGGAACGGACGATCGGCACGCGCGAACACGAACGGAAGCACCGGCAGGATGCAGGGACTGAGCAGGGTCAGCGCGCCCCCCAGATAGGCAAGCAGCAACAGCAGCATCGTCAGGCTCCGGAAACAGGGGAAGAACCGACCGGCACCCGCCAGCCGTCGGCAGTGCCATCCGTGGCGCCGGGAACGAACACCATCGCTGCACCGTTCATGCAGTAGCGCAGCCCGGTCGGGCGTGGGCCATCGTTGAACACATGGCCGAGGTGGCCGCCACAGCGACGGCAGTGCACCTCCACCCGCAGCATCCCGAAGGTAACGTCGCGGTCTTCGCCGATGGCGTTGTGCAGCGGCGCCCAGAAGCTGGGCCAGCCGGTGCCGCTCTCGAACTTGGTGGAGGAGGAAAACAGCGGCAGCGCACAGCCGGCACACGCGAAGGTGCCCTGGCGGTGTTCCTTGTTGAGCGGGCTGCTCCACGGCCGTTCGGTGGCCTGCTGGCGCAGCACCGCGTACTGCGCCGGGGTCAGGCGCTGGCGCCAGTCGGCATCGCTGTGCATGACCTCGAACTGTCGCGACGGGCGCGCTTCGGCGGCGGCTGGGGCGGCGCGGCTGCAGGCCCCCAGGCCGAGCAGGCCGGCGGCGGTGGCAACACCTCCGAGGCCCAGCAGATGGCGGCGGGACAAGGACATGGCGGACTCCGGGAAGGGGGTGACGGGGCCATGCTGCGCCCGCCCGGGTCAACGAATCCTCACGCAGGATTCAATTTTTCGTGAGGTATCGGCGGCCGTCCCGCGCCACAATGCAACCCGCCTCCCCACTGGCCTTGAGCTGACGATGTCGACCAAACGCGTGCTGATCGTTGAAGACGATGCCCACATCGCCGACCTGCTGCGCATGCACCTGGGCGATGAGGGCTACGATGTCGCCCATGCTGCCAGCGGCGATGCCGGCCTGCGCCTGCTCGAGCAGGAAGGTCCCTGGGATGCGCTGGTGCTGGACGTGATGCTGCCCGGCGTGGACGGCCTGCAGGTGTGCCAGCGCGCACGCGCGATGGCGCGGTATGTGCCGATCATCATCATCAGTGCGCGCGGCAGCGAAACCCAGCGCATCGTCGGCCTGGAACTGGGCGCGGACGATTACCTGGCAAAACCCTTCTCGATGCCGGAACTGGTGGCACGCGTGCGCGCGCTGCTGCGCCGCGCCGAGGCGATGGCGCAGAGCGCACGCATCGATGCCGGCGCGATCGAGCTGGGGGGACTGCAGCTGGACCCGGTCGCGCGTACCGCCTCGGTGGATGGCAATCCATTGGAGCTGACCCCGCGCGAGTTCGACCTGCTGTTGTTCTTCGCCCGTCACCCGGACCAGGTGTTCGCGCGCATGGAACTGCTCAACCAGGTCTGGGGCTACCAGCACGATGGCTACGAGCATACGGTCAACACCCATATCAACCGCCTGCGCAGCAAGATCGAGCCCGATCCGGCCAATCCGCGGCGGCTGCTGACGGTGTGGGGCCGTGGCTACAAGCTGGTCGACCCGGCCGGAGCAGCGGCATGATCAAGCCGAACCTGTGGCAGAAGCTGGCAGTGGTGACCGCTGCGCTGATGCTGACGTGCTGCATGGCGCTGCTGGCACTGCAGATGCGTGCCAATACCCGCCACGAGCAGGAGGTGGTACAGCGGTTGTCGCTGGGTCTGGCCGAGCACATCGCCCAGCGCAGCGAGCTGATGGATACCAGCGGCATGCGTGATGCGGCGGTGCGGGCGTTGTTCGGCCAGTTGATGGCGGTCAATCCCAGCGTCGAGGTCTACCTGCTGGATGACCAGGGCCGCATCCTCGGCCACGATGCACCCAGTGGGCACCTGGTGCGAAACCGGGTGGACGTGGCGCCGCTGCGCCGCTTGCTGGCCGGTGCGCCGTTGCCGATCCTCGGCGATGACCCGCGCAGCGCGAATGGCCGCAAGGTGTTCAGCGCGGCACCTCTGATCGTGCAGGGCCGGCCGGCGGGCTACGTGTACGTGGTGCTGGTCGGCGAGCACCGGCAGATGCTGGCCGACGATCTTGCCGCCGGCAGCCAGTGGAACACCACGCTGTGGTCGGTGGTGCTGGTCGGTGGCCTCGGCCTGCTGGCCGGGCTGGTGGCGTTCTACTGGGTGACCCGTCCGCTGCGGCGGCTGACCCGACGCATCCAGGCCTTCGACATCGACGCACCCACGCCGTTGCCACCGCCGGAGCCGCTGCGCCCCGGTGAGCGCGACGAGCTGGTGATCCTCGAACATGCGCACGCGCAGATGGCGCAGCGGCTGGGCGAGCAGTGGCAGCAGCTGCGCCATCAGGACCTGCAGCGCCGCGAACTGGTTGCCAATATCTCGCACGACCTGCGCACGCCGCTGTCGTCGCTGCATGGCTACCTGGAAACGCTGGCATTGAAGGACGCCACGCTGTCAGCGGACGAGCGCCGCCGCTATCTCGGTATCGCGCTGGCGCAGAGCGCCAAGGTCGGCCGGCTGGCGCGCGCGCTGTTCGAGCTGGCGCGGCTGGAGCATGGCGAAGTGCGGTTGGAGTGGGAGGTGTTCGCGCTGCCGGAGCTGCTGCAGGACGTGCTGCAGAAGTTCGAACTGGCGGCACAGGCGCGCGGCCAGCAGCTGCACGCAGCGTTCCCCCCCGGCCTGCCGCTGGTGCGCGCCGACCTGGGCCTGGTCGAACGGGTGTTGACCAACCTGCTCGACAACGCGCTGCGCCATGCACCCGACGGTGGACAGATCGAGGTGCGCCTTTGCGCGACTCCCGACAGCGTGGAGGTCAGCGTGGCTGATGACGGCCCAGGGGTGGCGCCGGCGCTGCGCACCCAGCTGTTCCAGGCACCGGCCGCGCTGGGCGCGCGGCGCGGCGAGAACGGCGGATTGGGGCTGTTGATCGTGCAGCGCATCGTGCAGCTGCACGGCCGCCGCATCGAACTGCGCAACAGCGAGCGTGGCGCGCTGTTCGTGTTTGCCTTGCCGCGTGCGGAACCGGCGGCCTAGCAGGCCGCTTCGCATTCGACGATGCCGCCGCCGTTTTCCAGCGGCAGGTGCAGGCGGATGCAGGCACCGCCCAGCGCCGAATCGGTCACTTCGACGTGGCCGCCATGCTTGTCGGCCACCACCTGCACCAGTGCCAGGCCGAGGCCGAAGCCGGGACTGCCCGGGTCCAGCCGGACGTAGGGCTGCAGTACCTGGCCGCGCAGTTCGGGTGCAATGCCGGGGCCGTCGTCCTCCACCTGCAGGCATAGCCAGCCGTCAGTGACGCTGCTGGCAATACGGATCTGCCGGCGCGCGTAGCGCAGTGCATTGCCGAGCAGGTTGCGCAGTGCCAGCTCCAGCATATGCCGGTTGACGTTGACCAGGCCCACCGGCGACAGCGCCTGCTGCACCGGCATCGGCAGCGGCGCGAACTGGGCGACCACGCCGCGCACCAGCGCCGCCAGCTGCAGGCGCTGGCGGGTCAGCTGATGGCAGCGGCCCAGTGCGGCGTACTCGACGCCTGCATCGGTCAGGTGCTGCAGCCGATCCACATCGGTGCGCAATCCGCCCAGTGCATCGCGCTGCCCATCATCGAGCGCGGTGTCCTCCAGGTCGGCCAGGCCGAAACGCATCCGCGCCAATGGCGTGCGCACTTCGTGCGCCACCGCCTGCGCCAGCACACGCTGGCTTTCCAGCAGCTGCTGCAGCTGCTCGGCCATGTGGTTGAAGGCATTGGCCAGTGGCCGCACCAGCGCGGTGCCCGCACGCGGCGCACGCGTGTCCAACTGGCCATCGCGCATCTGCCTGGCCGCCTGCGCCAGCTGCGAGACGTCGCGCCACAACCGATAGACCATCACGTACATCGGCAATGCCACCGCCACCATCAGGATCAGCAGCAGGATCGCCACGCCGGACACTTCGCTGTCCTGCCAGCCCTCGTCCGGCAGCGCTTCATCCAGCGGCCCCAGCATCACCGCGTAGTCGCTGTCACCGATGCGCTGCAGGCTGCGCATGTGCTCCAGGTCGATCTGCACGCGGCCGTTGTTGAACGGCGGACGTTGGCTGGCCGGCAACGCCTTCACTGCCTCAGCCAGCGGCACCATGCGCAGCGCGTAGGCGAAATCGGCGTCGAGTTCGCGTGCCAGCACGGGCCACTGGTCGCGCGGGGTTTCGGCGAAGCGGTGCTGCAGCAGGGCATGGGTGCCGCGCATTTCGGCCTGCAGCCCGGCTTCGGTGCGGTCCTCCAGCAGGGCATCCCAGGCCCACAGGCCAAGCACGATCAGCAACAGGTGGGCAACCAGGAAGCCGATGCCGTAGCGCAGGAAGTGGAAGGCGTGGCCGCGCATCGCCGAGGGCGTGCGCTTCATCCCCATGCCGAGCGGCTGAACAGGTAGCCGCGGCCACGGACGGTCTTGATCCGTTCCGGCTGCTCGGGGTTGTCGCCCAGTTTGCGGCGCAGGCGCGAGATGCGGGCATCGATCGAACGGTCCAGGCCGTCGAAGGCGATGCCACGCAGGCCGCGCAGCAGCGCGTCGCGGTCCAGGATCTGGCCGGCATTGCTGGCCAGCAGGAACAGCAGGTCGAACTCGGCGGTGGTCAGCTCCAGCAGGCTGCCCTGCAGGTGCACGTTGCGGGTGGACGGGTCGATGCTCAGCTCGCCGAAGCGCAGGCTGCCGTCACGCGGTTCGACCCGGCGGTGGCGGCGCAGGTGGGCGCGCAGCCGCGCCAGCAGCACCCGCGGTTCGATCGGTTTGCCGATGTAGTCGTCGGCCCCCAGCTCCAGCCCCAGAACCTGGTCGATGTTGTCGGTGCGGGCGGTCAGCACGCAGATGATGCCGTCATAGAGGGGCCGGATCTGCCGACACACTTCGAAACCATCCTGGTCGGGCAGGCCGACATCGAGCAGCACCAGGGCTGGTTTCTCGGCCAGGATGCGGGCCACTGCGCGCTCGCCGCTGCGCTCGTGGGCCACCTGGTAGCCATGCCGTTGCAGGTAGTCGCTGACCATCGTTCCCAGGCGGGCATCGTCTTCGACCAGTACGATATCCAGCATTTCCAAGGCCTCCGTAGGCGCAAACGTACCGCCACGGCACGAGCGCGGCGATGCTATCCCAGCCATCGTGCCGCCCGGGTCCCGGGGGCGGGCGCCATTCAGCCGGGGTTGCTGGCGCACGGGCCGGGTCTCAGTCCCGGCAACAACTTGGCGTTCAGCATAGCCCGAGGCTGTTACAAAACGTTACCTTTGTGATACGACGGGTGACGATCGCTGACAGCAAAGCGACTGACGCCGCGCGGCCCGGCGCCGAGCATGGAGTCTCCTCCGCTCCGCGTGCCGTCCCCCATGTCGCCCGCCGCCCTCTGCCTGCTGAACCCGTCCCGCCGCCGCCAGTGCGGAGGCTCCCGATGAGCGGCGTGGTCGGGGCCTGGTTGCCGCCCGCCGAGGACGAGCAGTTGCTGCAGCAGCTGGCGCCGATGCTGCGGGCGCTGCAGCAGCGCGGGCGTGGCCGCATCGGCTACTGGACCGACGCCGAGGCCGGCCTCGCGCTGGGCCACTGCCGGGCGCCGACCGATACGCCGTTGCAGCCGCTGAGCTCGGACTGCGGTCGCTACGTGCTGTGCCTGGACGGCCGCCTGTACAACCGCGCTGACCTGCAGGCGCAGTTGCGCGATCTGCCACGCAGCTGCAGCGATGCACGGCTGCTGCTGCAGGCGATCGTCGAATGGGGCGTGCAGCGGGCGCTGTCGCGTATCGAGGGCGCCTTCGGTTTCAGCGTCTGGGACCGCGAGTCGCGCGTGCTGTGGCTGGCCCGTGATCCGGTGGGCGAGAGGCCGCTGTACTACGGCTGGTACCAGGGCCAGTTCCTGTTCGCCTCGGAGTTGAAGGCGCTGCAGGCCTTCGCCGGGTTCGCACCGAGCATCGACCAGGATGCGCTGAGCCTTCTGCTGCGTCACGACTATGTGCCGGCGCCGCACACCATCTACCGCGGCATCCACAAGCTGGTGGCGGGCGCGATGCTGCGCATCGATCTCAGCGACCATGCCGCGGGTTGCTCCAGCCAGGCCGAGCAGGGGGGCGCGCGTTACTGGTGCGCACGCGAAGCAATGCAGCGTGCACTGCAGGAGCCGCTGCAACCGGCGCCGAGCCTGGAACAGGCCACCGACCAGCTTGAGGCGGTACTTCAGAAAGCCATCGCTTCACGCATGCACTCGCCGCTGGCCTGTGGCGCGTTCCTGTCCGGAGGCACCGACTCCTCGCTGGTGACGGCGATGATGCAGGCCCAATCCACGCTGCCGATCGAAGCATGGACGGTCGGCTTCGACGATCCGGGACATGACGAGAGCGACTGGGCGTCGCAGGTCGCGCGCCATCTGGGTGTGCAGCACCACCTGCACCGCATGGACGCGCGCCAGGGCCTGGATCTGCTGCAGCGCCTGCCGCAGGTCTGGTGCGAACCGTTCGCCGACGCCTCGCAGCTGCCGACGCTGCTGGCCAGTGAACTGCTGGGGGCACGCAAGCCGGTGGCGCTGACCGGTGACGGTGGCGATGAACTGTTCTTCGGCCACCCCAGCTATGGCCGCGCGCTGCGCAATGCGCGCCTGTGCGGTGGCTTGCCGGACTGGGTACGCGACCTGGCGCGGCGCAGCGGCAACCGCATGAACGCCGAGCGTGGTCGTCTCGGTGGATGGCGTGCCTTGGTGGCCGAAGTTGCTGCCAACGATGTGGAAGGCCACTACCTGCAGCGGGTGACCCGCTGGCGGCAGCCGGCGCAGGTGGTGCTGGGCGCGCGTGAACCGGTGACGATCTTCCAGCAGCAGGACTCGGCGCTGCCGGCCGAAGCGCGCATCCAGCTGCTGGATTTCCGCATGGATCTGGCCGAGGGCATCCTGGCCAAGGTCGACCGCGCGGGCATGGCGGCGGGCGTTGAAACCCGTGCGCCACTGCTGGACATGGAGGTGGTGCGACTGGCCTGGCGCCTGCCGCAGCACCTGAAGTACCACGACGGCGAACACAAACTGATCCTGAAGCACCTGTTGGCACGCTACCTGCCCGAGCCGCTGGTGTACCGTCCCAAGCGCGGCTTTGGCCCGCCGATGGCGCGCTGGCTGGCCGGTCCGTTGCGCGATTGGGCGGAGGCGCTGCTGGACCCGCAGCTGCTTCGCAATCAGGGCTGTTTCGATCCGGCACGCGTGCGCGGCATCTGGGAAGCGTTCCTGCGCGGCGAGCGCAAGTGGCACACGCACCTGTGGAACGTGCTGATGTTCCAGGCGTGGCACCAGCACTGGCACGGTGGTCGCGGGCGCTGAGGTTCCTTCGCGGTGTGTTCTGCGTGGCGCGTGGCGGATTCGTTCTGCGCGGCGCAGGGCGGAGGCCCTTGCGTACGAATGTCCTCCGGCGCCGGCCGTTGGCCGTCACCTCCCCCTTTACTTCGTACGCAAGGGTCTCCGCCCTGCGTTCGAAATCTATCGGCGCTTTATTGAAGGCAGCCTGCTCGGTGCTTTGGCCGCCGTAAGCCGAACCTCGTCGGGACGGGCAGGGGTCTGGGCAAAGTAAAGGAGGAGGTGACGGCCAACGGCCGACGCCGGGGGACATTTGCCCAGACCCCTGCCTGCCCCGGCGGGGCCCTTCAATTCGCGGCGAATCGAAACGAAGGCACAATTCGCGGCGAATCGAAACGAAGGCACGCGTGCGGTGGGTTCATTCTGCGTGGCGCAGGGCGGAGACCCTTGCGTACGAATGTCCTCCGGCGCCGGCCGTTGGCCGTCACCTCCCCCTTTACTTCGTACGCAAGGGCCTCCGCCCTGCGTTCGAAATCTATCGGCGCTTTATTGGAGACAGCCTGCTCGATGCCTTGGCCGCCGCAAGCCGAGCCTCGTCGGGGCGGGCAGGGGTCTGGGCAAAGTAAAGGAGGAGGTGACGGCCAACGGCCGACGCCGGGGGACATTTGCCCAGACCCCTGCCTGCCCCGGCGGGGCCCATCAGTTCGCGGGGAATCGAGACGAAGACACGCTTGTGGCGGGCTCATTCTGCGTGGAGCAGGGCGGAGGCCCTCGCGTACGAATGTCCTCCGGCGCGTCATTGAAAGGTTGCCGCGAGCACTGCGCTCTACCCACCGCACGCCGAGCCTCGTCGGGGCGGGCAGGGGTCTGGGCAAAGTAAAGGAGGAGGTGACGGCCAACGGCCGGCGCCGGGGGACATTTGCCCAGGCCCCTGCCTGTCCCGGCGGGGCCCCTCAGCTCGCAGAGACATCGGACGAAGACGCACTTCGGAATCCGAACACCAGGCAAAAAAAGACCCGGCAGAGGGAGGGATCTGCCGGGTCCGGATTGCATGGGGGGAGGGACCCATGCAATGAGCGTTGCGTCGCGTCAGTGGTTGCTCGCGTCCGCCGTTGATTCGTTGCAGCCCTGCACCAGTTCGGACCACGCCTTGCTGGCCTGCAGGCCGAGACCGACCACATCCTGCTGGGCCTGGCCCAGCCGCTGCAGGTTGTCCTGCCACAGCTGTGCACCCTTGTTGAGCATCCCGGCCGTGTCGTCGCTGCGGGCCAGTTCACCCAGCCAGCCGCCGGTCGCGGTCAGGTTGCGCTCCATCACCTTCAACTGCACGCCGAACATGCTCTCCGCGTTCTCCAACGCCAGCCGGTTCGCACGCGTGGCTGCGGCGGCGAGCTGGCGGGTGGCATCACTGAAGCGATCGCTGAAGGCGGCGGCCATGGGGCATCAGGGAGTGGCTTGATGCAGTGCAGCATACGCTCTTGATGTGGCAATGCAACAAAAATAACAAAGGCGCCTAGGGCGCCTTTGAAACACCTTTCAGATCAATGGGTTGATCAAGCCGTCGGACCGCGGTAGCGGCAGCCGGAGGTGCAGGTTTCGTGCACGGTGATCTCGCTCAGCGCCGGCAGGCTGGGCTTGAGTTCGTTCCAGATCCACACCGCCAGATTCTCGCTGGTCGGGTTCTCCAGGCCGGGGATGTCGTTGAGGTAGTGATGGTCCAGGCGGTCATAGATCGGCTGGAAAGCCGCCTTCACGTCGCCGAAGTCCATGATCCAGCCAGTCTGCGCGCCGGGCTCGCCCTCGACCTTCAGTTCCACCCGGAACGAGTGGCCGTGCAGGCGCGCGCACTTGTGCCCCGGCGGCACGTTGGGAAGGCGGTGCGCCGCCTCGAGCATGAAGACTTTGAAGATTTCCATGGCGCAATTGTACGCCGCAGGCGGCCCGGCAGCCTGAGCGGACGCCGGGCTTTCGTGAAGTGACTCTTTCCATCCGGATGAAGAGATGATAGTTTCTCTTATATCCGTATGAAGAGATGTTATTGGCCGGGCGCCGGCCAGGCATGGACTACTGCGGAACTTCGTCGTCCTTACCACCTCCCCACATCGTCATGCCCAAGCACACCCTGCTCGTGGCGGCCCTGGCCGTCGCTCTGGCCGCGCCTTTGTCCGCCGCCGCCGAAACCTCCGCCGACGCCGTTGGTGACGCCAATACCCTCGCCGCCGTGCGTGTCACCGGTTCCAACATCAAGCGCACCGATACCGAGGCCTCCAACCCGGTGCAGGTGATCGGTCGCCAGCAGCTGGAACAGACCGGCAAGGCCACCGTGGCCGACGTGCTGCGTTCGATCTCGGCCAACACCGGCAACGCCGCCAACGAAACCACCAACAACGGCTGGGCCTCCGGCTCGGCCGGCATCGGCCTGCGCGGCCTGTCGCAGAAGAACACGCTGGTGCTGCTCAACGGCCGCCGTCTGGCCAACTACGGCTTCCCGGCCGGCGGCCTGTCCGATACGTTCGTTGATCTCAACGCGCTGCCGCTGGTCGCAGTCGAGCGCATCGAAGTGCTCAAGGACGGCGCCTCGGCGGTGTACGGCTCCGACGCCGTGGCCGGCGTGGTCAACATCATCACCCGGCAGAACTTCGAAGGCGCCGAGATCGGCGGCAGCTTCGGCGGTGCCGACCAGGGCGGCCTGCACGAGCAGAACCTGAAGTTCGTCGGCGGCCTCGGTGATCTGGACACCGATGGCTACAACATCCTCTTCAGCCTGCAGGGTTACAACCGCGAGCGCCTGGACCAGGACGAGCGCAACCTGACCCGCAGTGGCATCTACACCGACAAGCCCGGTGGCCGCTGGAACGGCTGGTCGGCCAAGGGCGCACGCTACCTGGTCAACGGCGTGTCGGTGCCGATGCTCGATGCCAACGGCAACTGCCCGGCCGGCACCACCCGCGTTGCCAGCGCGCCGATCGATGGCCTGTCCGGTGATACCTGCGGCTTCAACCAGGCACCGTTCACCACGCTGATCCCTTCGACCAAGCGTTACCAGGCCTATGCCAACGGCACCTTCCGCCTGAACGACAATGTCGAAGCCTTCGGCGAAGTGCTGTACAGCCAGATCAAGAGCGCTGCCTGGTTTGGCAGCAGCCCCTTCTTCACCCTGGAGAGCGGCCGCTTCGCACTGAACGCGGACAGCGGCCTGGCCGAGCCGGTGTCGTCGCTGCTGCCGGCCAGCAATCCGTACAACCCGTACGGGCGTGCGATCCCGATCGAGTACACCTTCTTCGACCTCGGCGGCACGATCAAGACCAACCGCTCCACCGCCTATCGCGGCGTGTTCGGCCTGCGTGGCACCACCGCCAACTGGGATTGGGAAGTGGCCGCATTCGGTGCGCGCAGCAGCGAGCGCGAGAGCGTGTCCGGCGGCTTCGCCAACCGCTGGGCGCTGGCCAACGCACTGTCCACGGGCAGCTACAACCTGCTTGACCCGGCAGCCACGCCGCAGTCGGTGCGTGATTCGATCAACATCGCCACGCTGCGTCCGGCCGAGTCCAAGCTGCAGGGCGTCGACGCGAAGATCTCCGGCAGTCTGGGCCACACCTGGGCCGGCGAGATCGGCTTCGCCGCCGGTGCCGAGTGGCGCCGCGAGAAGCTCGATTCCAACAACCCGTGGCAGATCGATGCCGGCCTGCAGGTGCGCCCGGCCATTGCCGAAGTGCACGGCCAGCGCCAGGTCAGTGCCGCCTACGCCGAAGTGAACGTGCCGCTGGCCTCGACCCTGGAACTGTCCGCCGCCGCGCGTGCCGATCACTATGATGATTTCGGCGATGCGTTCTCGCCGAAGATCGGCCTGCGCTGGCAGCCGCTGGATTTCCTGCTGGTGCGTGCGTCGGCGTCGAAGGGCTTCCGTGCGCCGTCGCTGTCGGAAAACTCCAACAGCACCAGCATCGCCTATGGCAGCGTGGTCGATCCGCGTGATCCGGACGTGCCGGGTTCGCGGCAGAACCCGACCTTCTTCACCGTCGGCAACAACGAACTGAAGCCCGAGCGCACCAGGAGCGTGAACTTCGGTGTGGTGCTGTCACCGTGGGCCAACACCAACCTGAGCGTGGACTACTACCGCATCCAGCTGGACAACCTGGTCGGCACCAACAACACCCAGACCCTGGTCAACGACAACGTGGCTGGCGCGGTGCAGCGCGATGAGCGCGGCAAGCTGCAGGCGGTCTACAACCGCTACCAGAACCTGAGCGAGCTGAAGACCTCGGGCATCGACGTCGAACTGCGCCAGCGCATCCCGACCGCGGCGCTGGGTGACTTCACCGTGTCCTCGGCTTACACCCACGTGCGCGACTACCGTCGCCCGACCGTGGTCGGTGGCCCGCTGGTCGACTACGCCGGCAGCAACCTGGGCGCGACCCTGCCCAAGGACAAGGCCACCACCACGCTGGACTGGAAGTACGGAGATTTCAACGCAGCCGTGACCTGGTACTACACCAGCAGCTACCGCCAGGAAGCCAGCACCGCCGCCAAGGCCGTGCAGCAGCGCGTCGGCAGCTACAGCCAGTACGACCTGTACCTGGCCTACACCGGCATCGACAAGCTGACGCTGTATGCCAAGGTGCAGAACCTGGCCGACAAGACGCCGCCGTACGACGCCTCGTTCCCGGGCATCCGCGCGCCATACGACTTCAGCCAGTACGACCTGCGCGGCCGCTACTTCACGCTGGGCTTCGATTACCGCTTCTGATCCATCCGCCGCGGCCGGCCACCTGAAGGGACCGGCCGCGCAACTGTCTGCCGTTGTGTTCCTGGGGAGTCACCGTGTCCTTGCATCGCCGTGCCGTTCTTCCGTTGCTGCTTGCCGCCGCCACTGTACTGTCCTGCCCGCAGCCGGCGCAGGCACAGAGTGCCTATTTCTTCCCGCAGGCCACGGATGCGGCAGCCTTCGATGCAGCGGTGCCGACGCCGGAGCAGTTCCTCGGCTACCCGATCGGTAGCCGCTACACCCGGCACGACCAACTGGTGGCGTATTTCCAGGAGCTGGCCAGACGCTCGGACAAGATCAGCGTGCGCGAGATCGGACGAAGCTACGAGGGCCGCCCGCTGCTGATCGCCACCGTCACCGCCGCCGGCAATCACGCGCGGCTGGAACAGCTGCGCCAACAGCACGCGACCCTGGCCGATCCGGCGCAACCGCGCAGCGCGGCCGGTGACAGCCCGGTGGTGGTGTGGCTGGGTTACAGCGTGCATGGCAACGAGACGTCCAGTGCCGAGGCGGCGATGCTGACTGCTTACTACCTGGTGGCCAACCGCAGTGCCGAAACCCAGCAGTGGCTGCAGCACGCGGTGGTGCTGTTCGATCCGGCACAGAACCCGGATGGCCGCGATCGTGCGGCCAACTGGCACAACGCCTGGGCCTCCGATCCGGCCTCGGCCGACCCGGCCGACAAGGAACACGTCGAACCGTTCCCGCAGGGCCGCACCAACCACTACTTCACCGATCTCAACCGCGACTGGCTTGCCCTCACCCAGCAGGACTCGCGGCCGAAGGTGGAGGTGTTCCACCAGTGGTACCCGAACGTGCAGATCGACTTCCACGAAATGGGCAAGGACAGCACCTACTACTTCGAGCCCTCGCCGAAGAGCATGCACAGCCCGCTGATTCCGGCGGCGTCGTATGAATTCAACAAGACCCTGGCCAAGTACCACGCGCAGGCGCTGGATGCCTTGGGTTCGCTGTACTACACCGGCGAGAACTTCGACAACTTCTCGCCGGTGTACGGTTCCACCTACCCGGACTTCCATGGTGCCGTCGGCGTTACCGTCGAGCAGGCCAGTTCGCGTGGCCGCGTGCAGGAATCGGTGAACGGCCTGCTGACCTTCCCGTTCACCATCCGCAACCAGGTCGCCACCGGTCTGGGCACGGTGCGCGGCGCGGTGACCGAACGCAACGGCCTGTTCGACCTGCAGAAGCAGTTCTTCCAGAGCGCGTTGAAGCAGGCTGCGCAGCAGCCGGTGAAGAGCTTCGTGTTCGGCGACGCGCATGACCCGGCACTGACCCGTCGCCTGCTGGAGCTGTTGCTGTTGCATCGCATCGAGGTGCGCGCGCTGGATCGTGCAGTTACTGTCGATGGGCAGCGCTTCGATGCCGGCAGCGCCTACGTGGTGCCGGTGCAGCAGGCGCAGTTCCGCCTGGTGCATTCGATCTTTGCCGAGACACCGCCGATCAAGGGGGATGTGTTCTACGGCAGCACCAGCTATGCGATCGCACCGGCCTACGGTGTGGCCTTCGCCGGCAGCCGCAGTCGTATCGAAGGTGGCGCCCGCGTGGCCGCGCTGCCGGAGGAGCAGGGCGCGGTCTTGGGTGGCCAGGCCGGCTTCGCCTATGTCATCGACTGGCGCGACTACAACGCCGGGCGCGCGCTGGCCGCGCTGCAGGGCAAGGGCGTGAGCGCACGTGCGGCATTCCAGCCGTTCACCACCGCGACCGCGCAGGGCGACGTCAGCTTCGCCGCCGGCAGCCTGGTGATTCCGGTTGCCGGGCAAACGCTGCAGGGCGCGGCGCTGCTTGAGGCAGTGACATCGGCCGCGCGCGAGGCAGGTGTGCAGGTGCACGCGCTGTCCACTGGCCGCAGCCGCGGAGGCATCGATCTGGGCAGTGACGGCGTCAAGGCGCTGCGCAAACCCGAGGTTGCGCTGGTGATGGGGGAGGGCGTGGCCGCCACCGAGATCGGCTCGGCCTGGTTCCTGCTCAACCAGCAGTTGCACTTGCCTGCCAGCAAGTTGGACCCGCAGCAGCTGGGCAAAGTGTCCCTGGACCGCTACACCACGATCGTGCTGTCCGGTGGCACCTATACCGGCGTCGATGCCGCGGCGGTGGCTGCACTGAAGCGCTGGGTGCAGGCCGGTGGTTCATTGGTGACCTATGGCAGTGCCTCGAAGTGGGCGATCGAACAGAAGCTCGCCGACGGCGAGAAGCTCGGCAAGGACGAAGAGACTGCCGACGAGAGCCGCCGTGCATTCGGCGACCAGCGCGACATCGCCGCGATCGAGCGGGTCAGCGGCAACATCCTCAGCGCCGATGTGGACACCAGTCATCCGCTGGCGTTCGGCGTGCCGCGCCGGCAACTGGCGATCAACAAGGAGAACACGGTGACGCTGCAGCCGAGTGCGAACCCATTCTCGACGGTGGTACGCATCGACACGCCGCCGCGGGTGAATGGCTATCTTTCCGAGCGCAACCGTGCGCGGGTGGCGGGCAGCGCGTGGCTGCTGGTGTCGGCGCAGGGGCAGGGCAACGTGGTGCTGTTTGCCGATGACCCGGCGCACCGCAAGTACTGGCACGGGACGGATCGGCTGCTGATCAACGCGATCTTCTTCGGGAATCTGGTGAATCCGAGTAAAGCGCGGGGTTGAGGCTTTGTGATCTGGCCCCCCGTCAGCGGACGCCAAGAAGCGATACTTTGATCGCACTTGGAGGTCCCTTATGTCCCGTATCACCCGTCGTAGCTATACCGATGAGTTCAAGCACCAAGCCGTGGAGTTGGCCGAGTCGCTCGGGCCTGCCGCAGCAGCCCGTCAGCTGGAGATGTCGGTCAAGACGCTGGCAAATTGGCTTGACGCGGTCCGTGCTGGCCGGTCGTTGACCTCTGAGGCTCGCAGGCCAACCACCGACCTGGAAAGCGAGATCAGCCGCCTTCGGGCCGAGAACGCCAGTCTGAAGATGGAGCGGGAAATCCTAAAAAAAGCGGCGGCGTTCTTTGCCAGAGAGTCCAAGTGAGGTACGCCTTCGTCGCCAGTCAAAGGACTCACTACCCGACCAGGTTGTTGTGTCGGGTTCTTGGGGTTTCTGTCTCTGGATTCCATGATTACCTGCGTCGGCAATGTGCCCAAGCGTGCGATGCCGATTCGGCCCTGCGTACCGAGCTTCGGGCCATTCATGTGACCAGCAAGCGCAGTTATGGGCGACGTCGGCTGGTCAGGGCCTTACGAGCCAGGAATCATCCAGTCGGCCACAAGCGCGTGGCACGGTTAATGGCCGAGGAGCGAATCCAGGGCAAGACCAAAGGCCGATTCCGACCCAAGTCCTCCGGCGGCTCATCTCAGCTCGCCCCCAACCTGCTGGATCGGCAATTTGCCCCCGGAACCGGACCGACGGCGTGGGTCGGGGATATCACGTATGTCCCCACCCGCCAGGGATGGCTGCATCTGGCCGTGGTCATCAGCGTCCAAACCCGGCAGGTGCTGGGCTACAGCGTTTCCAAGCGTCTGACTGAAGAGCTGGTGGTGAAAGCATTTGCCAATGCCTGGGCTCTGCATCCACAACGACCCGGCCTGATCTTCCATTCAGATCGTGGTGGGCAGTACTGGGGGAACGAGTTTCGCCAGCTGCTGCAGTCCCATGACGTGGTCCAAAGCATGAGCCGGCCTGGCAATTGCTGGGACAACGCGGTGGCCGAGAGCTTCTTTGCGACGCTCAAGACAGAAGAGGCTGCCGAGCCTTACGCCAGTAGGGAACAAGCCAGCCAGTCCATCGCTGCTTACATCCACGGCTTCTACAATCCAGCCCGGCTACACTCGGCGCTGGGCTACCACTCGCCTAACAACTACGCCCGGCCGCCCCTCGACGGTTTCCTGCGGGCGCGGACGCATCAGACCCCAAGGCGGGAGCAAGGGCAAAGGCAAAGGCAAAGGCAAAGCCAGGAATTGCGGCTTCGGCTTTTGACTTTGAATTTGAATTTGAATTTGATCTTTCTTCTCCCGGCTACCCGGCGGGAGAAGAAGGCGCAGGCAATGCTTGAAGCGGATGGGCATGGGGGCAGCGCAGAACCGTTGGCGCCATGGATGGCGCCATCGAGCTTACATGGACGTATTTACAGCGTGTTCTGCGCTGCCCCCATGCCCATCCGCCCTCGGTACTGCCACCGCGTGCTTTGTCACCCGGTAGCCAGCAAAAAAAAGGACGGCGCGTCAGCGCCGTCCCTCGATAGCCCCCGCGCAGCGGGAAGCACCCTCCCTGGCAGCTGGGATCAGCCGGCGCGACCGCCGCCGCCGCCCTGGCCGCGGCCACGGCCGCCACCATTACCGCCACCGCCACGACGCTGGCCCTGACCGGCGCCTGCACCCGCACGCTGCTGGCCGTTGCCACCGCCCTCGCGACGGCCACCGCCGGCCTTCTTCGGGCCGGCATGCGCATGGCGCGGTGCATCACCGTGCGGACGGCGTGCGTGGCTCTTGCGCGGTGCGCGCTCGCCGGTATCGTGCTCGGCCTTGCCCGGCGCACTGTTGCCCCAGCGGATCGGAACCTGCAGTTCGAAGCCCGGCACATCGCGGATGTCCATGTCGCGGCCCAGCAGGCGCACGATCGCGCGCAGCAGCTTCACTTCATCCTGCGCCACCAGCGAAATCGCCTGGCCGGTCGCGCCGTTGCGGCCGGTACGACCGATGCGGTGCACGTAGTCCTCGGCCACCATCGGCAGGTCGAAGTTGATCACCTTCGGCAGCTCGTTGATGTCGATGCCGCGCGCAGCGATGTCGGTGGCCACCAGCACGGTCACGCGGCCGGCCTTGAAGTCGCCCAGCGCACGCAGGCGCTGGCCCTGGCTCTTGTTGCCATGGATCGCCGCGGTCTTGATGCCTGACTTTTCCAGGAACGTGGCCAGCTTGTCGCTGCCGTGCTTGGTGCGTGCGAACACCAGGGTCTGCTCGCGGCTGTCCTGCGCCAGCAGGTGCAGCAGCAGGTCGCGCTTGCGGCCGGCATCGACCGGATGCACGCGATGGGTGATGGTTTCGGCCACGGTGTTCTTCGGCGTCACCTGGATCTGTTCCGGGTTGCGCATGAACTCCAGCGCCAGCTGGCGGATGTTGTCCTCGAAGGTGGCCGAGAACAGCAGGGTCTGGCGGTTCTGCTTCGGCAGCTTGGCCAGGATGCGCTTGATCGACGGCAGGAAGCCCATGTCGAGCATGCGGTCGGCTTCGTCCAGCACCAGCAGTTCAATGCCGGACAGGTCGACACTGCGACGCTCCAGATGGTCGATCAGGCGGCCCGGGCAGGCCACCAGCAGGTCCACGCCACGGCGCAGGATGTCCAGCTGGTTGCCCATGCCGACACCGCCGTAGATGCAGGCGCTGGGAATGCGCAGGTACTTGCTGTAGCCGCGCAGGCTGTCATGCACCTGGGTGGCCAGTTCGCGGGTCGGGGCCAGGATCAGCGCACGCGGCTTGCGCGGGCCGGCACGCACTTCCTGCGAGGCGGTGCCCAGGTGCTGCAGCAACGGCAGGCCGAACGCAGCAGTCTTGCCGGTACCGGTCTGTGCGCCGGCCAGCAGGTCGCGACCGGCCAGCGCCAGCGGGATCGCCTGCTGCTGGATTGGGGTCGGGGTTTCGTAGCCCTGCTCGGCAAGCGCACGCAGCAGGAAGGGCGCCAGGCCCAGCGATTCAAAAGACATTGAGATTGCTCCAGGTACAAGAAACGCCTGTCCGAGCGGACAGACGGGGGCAGATCAAAGTGATCGGCTGACTCGGAGCGTTCCCGTGAACCGCGCTGCGAGAAGTTGGGTGCAGCCGGCACGAAGCGCAGGCTGGAATGCGTGACGAACGGCGTCGGAGTGGGGGCGGGCGAAGAGGGCGGACCCTGGTCGCCGGCGATCCCGGAGGGAAACGGACGGCCGCTGCAGACCTGCCTAGTCTAACCGATGGCTGAGACCTCGCGCAAAAAGCCCCGTTCAGGTAAGGGGGGCTCTCTGCAGGGCTGCGTCCTGCACCCGCAGAGGCCAAAGCGACGCCAACGTCAAAAGCGGGTTTCTTGAGGGATGGCGGGGTGGGTCCGGTGGTGGGAGACGCCGTAAACCCGTCCATGGGGGCTTGGCCGCGGCATCCATGCCGCGGACACTCCCGCCACCGGACCCACCCCGCCTTCGACAGTTTCCCGCGATCTGTCGGAATGGCATGGGGTCAGATCCGTTTTCCGCAGGAAAACGGATCTGACCCCGGAATTTCATTCGATATCTGACAGATTTCATCCACGCATAGCGTGGATCTATTGGCCACCGGTCTACTGTCGAAGGCGGGGTACTGTGGGTTTGCGGGGTGTGAGCGGCATGGATGCCGCGACCAAGCCCCCATGGATGGGTTTACCGCGTCCCCGCAAACCCACAGTGCCTCGCCATCCCACGGAATGTCCGCTGTTGCTGTTGCATCGGCTGTTGCCTTGGCTTGAAGCGGGTGCAGGGTGCAACCCTGCCGAACCCTCACTGCGGTAGGGTGGGCCGATGCCGCGCTGCAGCTTGGCGCCGCCGCAGATTTGATTACACTTGAAACTTGTTTGCCCACGACTCCGGACACCCACCCATGAAGCTTGGTTCTTTGAAGGAAGGCGGCCGCGACGGCACCCTGATCGTCGTCTCGCGTGACCTGCGCCACGGCGTGCGCGCCACCGGCATCGCCGCCACCCTGCAGCAGGCCCTGGAGGACTGGAGCCACATCGCACCGCGCCTGAACGCCCTGTACGAATCGCTCAACGCTGGCGACGCCGATGGCGTGTTCGACCTCGATGCGCAGGCGCTGGCCGCACCGATGCCGCGTGCCTATGAGTTCGTCGATGGCAGCGCCTACCTGCCGCACGTCGAGCGCGTGCGCCGCGCCCGCGGTGCCGAGGTGCCGGAGAGCTTCTATACCGACCCGCTGATGTACCAGGCCACCAGCGCAGGCTTCTACGGCCCGCGCGATGCGGTCAAGGTGGTCAGCGAGGACTACGGCATCGACCTGGAAGCGGAGATCGTGGTGATCACCGACGACGTGCCGATGGCGGCCACCCCGGAACAGGCCGCCAGCCACATCCAGCTGGTCGGCCTGGTCAACGATGTCTCGCTGCGCAACCTGATCCCGGGCGAGCTGGCCAAGGGCTTCGGCTTCCTGCAGTCCAAGCCGCGTTCGGCGCTGTCGCCGGTGTTCGTCACCCCCGATGAGCTGGGCGCTGCGTGGCAGGACAGCAAGGTGCACCTGCCGTTGCTGACCCACATCAACGGCCAATGGTTCGGTGCGCCGGAGGCGGGCGTGGACATGCAGTTCAACTTCGCCCAGCTGGTCGCGCATGCGGCCAAGACCCGCCCGCTGGGTGCCGGCACCATTGTCGGCTCGGGCACCATCGCCAACGAAGACACCAGCAAGGGTGCCTCGTGCTTCGCCGAGCAGCGCGTGGTCGAGACCCTGCGTGACGGCAAGCCGAGCACGCCGTTCATGTCCTTCGGCGACGTGGTCCGCATCGAGATGCTCGATGCTGCCGGCAACAGCATCTTCGGTGCGATCGAGCAGCGCATCGAACAGGCGGCCAAGCCCTGAGCATGGAGGCGGCGATGGGGATCCCGGTCGACGACGGCATCGTGCTGTACACCTACTGGCGATCCAGCGCCGCCTACCGCGTGCGCATCGGCCTGGAGCTGAAGGGCCTGGCCTGGGAGGCGCGGCCGGTGCATCTCGTGCGCGACGGTGGCGAGCAGCACCATGAGGCTTATCGCGCGCTCAATCCGCAGCAGCTGGTGCCGACCCTGCTGCATGATGGGCACACGCTGACCCAGTCGCTGGCGATCATCGAGTACCTGGAAGAGCGCTTCCCACAGGTGCCGCTGCTGCCGGCCGACGCTGCGGGCCGCGCACGGGTGCGGGCGCTGGCGCAGCTTGTGGCCTGCGATATCCATCCGATCAACAACCTGCGGGTGATGCAGTACCTGGAACGCGACCTGCAGCTGCCTGCCGAAACCCGCACGCAGTGGACCCTGCACTGGATCGCCGAAGGCTTTGACGCGATGGAAGCGATGCTGGCCAACAGCCGCGACACCGGCACCTTCTGCCACGGCGACCGCCCTGGCCTGGCCGACATCTGCCTGTTGCCGCAGCTGTACAACGCCCACCGCTTCGGCCTGGACCTGGCACCGTACCCGACCCTGCGCCGCATCGAAGCGGCCTGCCAGGCACTGGATGCCTTCGACCGCGCCCGCCCGGAACACCAGCTCGACGCCGCCTGAAAAAAGGGGACGGAGGGGATTAAGTCGTATATGCACTTACGACTTAATCCCCTCCGTCCCCTTTCTGTTGCAATCGGGCCAGGTCATCGCGGAACAACCGGTAGGCCTCCTCGCGGCGGGCATCGTCGGTCTGTCGCAGCACCCATGCCGGGTGCACCGTGGCGTAGCCGCGCGTGCCGTCCTCGAGGGTGTGCCAGCGCCCGCGGTCACGCGAGAGGTCGAAATCATGGCCGAACACCGAGGCTGCCGCTGTCGCGCCGAGGCACACGATCACCTGGGGCCGCACGCGCGCGATCTCACCCATCAGCCAGGGCCGGCAGGCCTGGATGTGACGGCTCTCCGGCCGCTTGTGCAGCCGCACCTTGCCGCGCCGTTCATGGTGGAAGTGCTTCATCGCGTTGGTGAGGTACAGCGTGGCGCGATCGATCCCCAGTTCCGCCAATGCGCGGTCCAGCACCTGGCCGGCAGGTCCTGCAAATGGCTGCCCACGCAGATCTTCGGTGTCACCGGGTTGCTCTCCGACCAGCATCACCCCGGCCCCTGCCGGCCCCTGTCCGAATACGGTCTGCGTGGCCTGCTCCCACAACGGGCACTGGCGGCAGGCGCTGGCCTGCCCGCGCAGATTGTCCAGGCTGCTGGCTTCGGCTGCCGATGCCGGAGGGTTCGCTCGCAGCGGAATCCTGCGTTGCGGTGCCTGCGCGGGACGGTCATGCATTTCCTGCACGCGGTCGGCGGCGTCGCGTACCAGGCGAGGCAGCAATCGGGCTTCAGGCAGGTGGCGCCAGTACTTGGCCGGCATCTCCTGCATCATCATCCGCGTGTTGAGCCGGGCCGGATTGAAAATGCTGGCGTAATAGGTCTGCCACAGCGACTCGCGTGCATCCTCGGCCGGGGCATCCTCGCGTCGTGCACCGGGGCCGAAAGCAAGCGCCTGCCCATCCCAGGAGGCACTGCGCGAAGGCGTGAGGATGGCCCAGCGCATGCCGGTGAAGCGGCGCGCGAAGAACGGCGCGACCCGGTCGACGATGTGGTGCTGTGGCTCGAACCAGGCGATGAACGCATCAGGCTGGCCAGGCACTTCGCGGAAGCGCACGAATGCCTTCATCTTGTGCGTGTCGCGGCGGACCGCCTGGGCCATGGCCATCGCCCTCAGTACGTCGGCATCGGCAGGGTTTGACAGTACCCAGCGTTCGCCATGGGCGATGCGCCACAGCAACCGGTACAGGAGGGCCATGCGTTGTCCGTCGCGATGGCACAGGCAGGTGTCCGCCAGCTCCAGGAAGTCGCGAGGTACCGTCGGTGCGCCAGCGTCGGCCTGTGCGGGCGCCGAGGTGACCGCTGGCGCGTCCAGCAGTGATGCGTCGCTGCCCTCGAGCCAGTCCAGCTGCTCCGGCGCGACGCCGCGCAGCAGGGCTTCGCGCGCACCGCTGCGCCAGGCCTCCAGCGACCATGGCGGATCCACCCGCAGCGACCAGCGCTGCGCGTCAGGCCGCGGACGGGGCATCGAACAGCGAACCCTGTCGCGGCGGCGGGGCCAGCTGCGCGCGCAGCGCCGCCGGATCGTCCAGTGCTTTGCGCGGGTGATGGTCGGCCAGCAGCACGAACGGCAGCAGCTTGCTCATCGGTGCCTTCAGGCGTGCGATGTCGGCCACGCGCAGCCGCCCGTGACGGCGTGCCATCAGCACGCGCTTGACGTTGCGCACGCCAAGGCCGGGTACGCGCAGCAGCATCTCCTTCGGTGCCCGGTTCAGATCGACCGGAAAGCGCTCGGGATGGCGGATTGCCCAGGCCATCTTCGGGTCGATATCCAGGTCGAGCATGCCGTCCTGGGTGGTATCGGTAATCTCATCCACGCCGTACCCGTAGAAGCGCAGCAGCCAGTCAGCCTGGTAAAGGCGATGTTCGCGCTGCAGCGGTGGCGGCTGCAGTGGCAGCTGCCGGCTGGCGTCCGGAATCGGGCTGAACGCGGAGTAGTAGACCCGGCGCATGCGGTAGTTGCCGTACAGGCTGTCGGCGCTGGCCAGGATCTGCTGGTCGTTTGCCCCGTCCGCGCCGACGATCATCTGGGTGCTCTGCCCGGCCGGTGCGAAACGGGGAGGGCTCGGGCGAGTGCTGCGGCTGGCCGTCGGTGCCACCGCTGCAGGGGCCTTGCGAGCTTCCTTGGCTTCCTCGATGCGCCAGCGCAGTTCCCCCATCGCGCCACGGATGGAATGAACCGTCTTCTCCGGCGCCAAGGCGCTCAGGCCGGCTTCGGTGGGCAGTTCCACGTTGATGGACAGGCGGTCGGCATAGCGCCCGGCACTGGCCAGCAGTTCCGGCGAGGCCTCGGGAATGGTCTTGAGGTGGATGTAGCCGGCGTAGCGGTGTTCTTCGCGCAGTTGCCGGGCGACTTCCACCATCTGTTCCATGGTGTAGTCCGCATTGCGGATGATGCCGCTGGACAGGAACAGGCCCTCGATGTAGTTGCGCTTGTAGAAGTCCAGGGTGAGCGTGACCACCTCATCCACGCTGAAACGTGCACGGGGCACGTTGCTGGAAACCCGGTTCACGCAATAGGCGCAGTCGTAGACGCAGAAGTTGGTCAGCAGGATCTTCAGCAACGAAACACAGCGGCCATCGGGCGTGTAGCTGTGGCAGATGCCCATGCCCTCGGTGCTGCCGATACCGCCGCTGGCGCGCGAATCGCGCTTGCCCGAGCCGCTGGAGGCGCAGGAGGCATCGTACTTGGCGGCATCAGCCAGAATGGCCAGCTTGCGGATAGTTTCCATTGAGGAAACCTACGGATGAGGGGTCTCATTGGATGAGACCGCCCCTGAATTCTTCAGAAAAAGGGGACGGGGGATCAAGTCGCAAGTGCACAAACGACTTAATCCCCTCCGTCCCCTTTTTCGTGGGATCAGAAGCCGTGAGTGATGCTGGGTGCGCCTGCCGAGAAATCGGCGTACGGGTCGTGCTCGCCGCTACTGCCTTCGGACAGGCGGAACTTCAGGGCCAGGCCATCGCGCGAGTCGGCCGCGCGCAGCGCTTCCTCCTGCTCGATGGTGCCGGCCTTGGCCAGCCGGAACAGGCACTGGTCGAAGCTCTCCATGCCTTCTTCCAGCGAGGCTTCCATCGCCGCCTTGATCTCGTGCACCTGGCCGCGGCGCAGCAGGTCGCGGATCATCGGCGTGTTGATCAGTACCTCGGTGGCCGGCAGGCGACGGCCCTCCTTGTTCTTCACCAGGCGCTGGCTGATCACCGCACGCAGGTTCAGCGCCAGGTTCATCAGCACGTTCTTGTGCGCGCTTTCCGGGAAGAAGTTGAGGATGCGCTCGATGGTCTGGTCGGCGTTGTTGGAGTGCAGGGTGGCCAGGCACAGGTGGCCGGTCTCGGCGAAGGCGATCGCCGCCTCCATCGTTTCCGCATCCAGGATCTCGCCGATCAGGATCACGTCCGGCGCTTCACGCATCGCGTTCTTCAGCGCGTTGTGGAAGGCGTGGGTGTCCAGGCCGACCTCGCGCTGGTTGACGATCGACATCTTGTGCTTGTGCAGGTACTCGATCGGATCCTCGATGGTGAGGATGTGACCGGTGGTGGTGCTGTTGCGGTGGTCGATCATCGACGCCAGCGAGGTGGACTTGCCGGAACCGGTGGACCCCACCACCAGCACCAGCCCGCGCGGGGTCATGATGACGTCCTTCAGCACCTGCGGCAGGTTCAGCTCCTCGATGCTCGGAATCCGGCTGCGGATGGCGCGGATGACCATGCCGACCTCGCCCCGCTGCTTGAACACGTTGACGCGGAAGCGCCCGGCATCGGGCAGCGCGATGGCCATGTTGAGCTCCAGCTCGCGCTCGAACTGCGGCACCTGGCCTTCGTCCATCAGCGAGTAAGCGATCTTCTTGACCATGCCCGGCGGCAGGCCGGTGTTGCCCAGCGGATAGAGCTTCCCTTCGATCTTGATGTAGACCGGTGCCCCGGTGGTCAGAAACATGTCCGAAGCGTTCTTTTCGGTCATCAGCTTCAGGAAGTAGCCGATATCCATTGCGAATTTTCCCCAACGAAACGGCCGACGCCCGTTGCCAGCACGGTGTCGGCTTGACGACAATGGCCGTGAACCGACAACCGGTACGGCCTCCCCAATGAAACGACTTAGCTTCGCACGAATGCGCCATGGCCTGTATGTGATGGCGTTTGCATTCGCACTGTCTGCCCCCGCCTGGGCGCAGGACGCTGCCCTGGAACTGGCGCAGGCCCGGCAGGCGGTCGACAAGGCCACCCAGGCCGATGCCGACCAGTACGCCCCGGACCTGATCGGGCTGGCCCGGCAGGGGCTGGAGCAGGCCCAGCGCGCCGCCGGCGACCGCCGCGAGCGCAAGAACGCCCCGGCGATGGCCCTGCGCGCCGCCGCCGATGCCGACCTGGCCCGCGTCCGCAGTGAGGAAGCCACCGTCACCGCGCAGCTGCAGCTGCGCCGCAACGAGGTCAACCAGCTGCAGCGCCAGCTGTCGACCGGGGAGGACCGCCGGTGAAGCCGATTACCGCCGCAACCCTGGCCGCGCTGCTGGCGCTGCCGACCCTGGCCACGGCCGCCGACAACCCGATGGTGGCGCAGCTGAGCCAGCGCCTGATGGCCATCCAGGCCAACCCCGATACCGCTGAGCTGGGCGCCTTCGAGCGCATGCAGGCGCAGCAGGCCATCGCCACCCTGGACAAGGCCAAGCGCCGCGACCAGGAGCTGGCCACGTACCTGGCCGAGCGCCGGGTGGAGATTGCCGAGACCGCCGTGCGCACCGCGCTGGCCGCGCGCGAGGTCGACCGCCTGGAGCGTACCCGCAGCGACCTGCTGATTGAGGCCAGCCGCCGCGATGCCGCCCGTGCCCGCCAGGAAGCCGAGCAGCTGCGCATGCAGGCGCAGATGCAGGCCGAGGAGGCCGAACGCCTGCGCCAGGCGGCCGAGGCCGAGACCCTGGCCCGCCAGGACGCCGAGAATGCCCTGACCAGCGTGGCCGGCAAGCAGCAGCAGCGTCTGAGCGCTGCCCAGCAGAACGCTGCCAGGCTGGCCCGGGAGGAAGCCGAGCTGGTGTCCGGGCAGAAGCTGCCCGGTTCGAAGTTCGACGCTCGCGGTGAGGTCTTCACCTTCGGTGGTGACGCGTTCGCCGCAGGCGCCTCCAGCCTGTCGGGTGGCGCCCGCAACCAGGCCAAGGCCCTGGCCGAGTACCTGAACATCGGCAAGAAGGGGCGCCTGCGCATCGAGGCCTACGACAGCGCCAACGGCGTGGGCCAGAAGCGTGCCGAAGCGCTGCGCGACGCCCTGGTCGCGGGTGGTGTCGCCAGCAACCGGATCCAGGTCAGCGGCAAGAAGGCAGCGTCCACCCGGGTGCGCTCGGCCGAGGTCATCATCGCGCCGTAATGCATTGATATTGTTTGTTTTTCGTTGCGATGAGCATTCAGCCTGAACCCCGCCCCGGCGGGGTTCGGTCTTTTTGACGCAGGGGTCTTGTACCCCGCCTTGAGCAGGCGTAGGGTCAATCGTCCGGGACGCAATGCCGCGGACCGGACGATGGGAGGGCCGGGCCGATGCAAGCAGGGCGCGAACCGCAGCAGATCGACGTGCGCAGGCCAGTGCCGCAGGTCGTTGCAGGCGTCCAGGTGGCCATCGGCCGGCACTCCTCCATGAACAACGCCCCGTGCCTTGCGGCCGGGGCGTTCGTGTATCTGTCGAAGGAGGTCCATCATGTTTGAAGATCAGCCCCAGAGCGAGATCGACGCACGTCGCGCGCGTGATCCGGAGTTCAGGGCACTCCATGACCAGCACCGCAAGTTGAACAAGAAGTGCATGGACGCGGAGTTGGGTGTACTCCCGATCGATGATGTCACCCTGGGTCGCATGAAGCGCGAGAAGCTGCTGGCCAAGCAACGACTTCTGCGAATGTACGAAACACCGCTCCCAACGACGTCCCCCACGCTTTGACGCACCCCGTCACGCCCGGAACGGCGTGACCCGGCCATCGATGGCCCGGCCGGGCGCTCCTGCCCCGGCATCGCGGCACCGCCGATGAGGCGGCCGCGCCAAGGCACCACAGGCGGTGGTGCCTTGGCCTGCAGGCACAACTCACCGATGCGGGCGGTACCGGTCTCCTCGTCGACCCGGGGCCGTCCGCATCCCTCTACGGGACGGCGGGCGGCATGCCCGCGCCGACCTGACATTCAGCGCCATCCGTCGGATAATCATCGGTCCGGCCCTGCGTGGCGCGAATCGAAAGTCCTCCGAATGCCCATCCATTCTTCCGTCCTCGAACTCATCGGCCAGACCCCGATCGTCAAGGCCCAGCGCCTGGACACCGGCGTCTGCGAGCTTTACCTGAAGCTCGAGAGCGCCAACCCGGGCGGTTCGATCAAGGATCGCATCGGCCTGTCGATGATCGAGGCGGCGGAGCAGCGGGGTGACCTGAAGCCGGGCGCGACCCTGGTCGAGGGTACCGCTGGCAATACCGGCCTGGGCCTGGCACTGGTGGCCCAGCAGAAGGGCTACAAGCTGATCCTTGTCGTTCCCGACAAGATGAGCCGCGAGAAGATCTTCAACCTGAAGGCGATGGGCGCCGAAGTGCGCCTGACCCGTTCGGACGTCGCCAAGGGCCACCCGGAGTACTACCAGGATCTGGCCAAGACCATCGCCGAGCAGACCCCGGGCGCCTACTTCATCAACCAGTTCGGCAACCCGGACAACCCGGCCGCGCATGAGTTCGGCACCGGCCCGGAGATCCTCGAGCAGATGGGCGGTGACCTCGACGCCATCGTGTTCGGCTGCGGCAGCTCCGGCACCATGACCGGCCTGTCGCGTGCGTTCGCCAGGCTGTCGCCCAAGACCGAGCTGGTGCTGGCCGATCCGGTCGGCTCGATCCTGGCCGAGTACATCAACGACGGCGTGCTCAACGACAAGTCGGGCAGCTGGCTGGTGGAGGGCATCGGCGAGGACTTCCTGCCGTCGATCTCCGACTTCAGCCGCGTCAAGAAGGCCTATGCCATCAGCGACGCCGAGAGCTTCCACACCGCGCGCGAGCTGCTGGGCAAGGAAGGCATCCTCGGCGGTTCGTCCACCGGCACCCTGCTGGCCGCGGCACTGAAGTACTGCAAGGAGCAGACCACGCCGAAGAAGGTGCTGGTGCTGGTCTGCGATACCGGCAACAAGTACCTGTCGAAGATGTACAACGACTACTGGATGCTGGACAACGGCTTCCTGGAGCGCCCGCAGCACGGTGACCTGCGCGACCTGATCCTGCGTCCGTACGGCCAGCGCGACACGGTGGTGATCGGTCCGAACGACCTGTTGACCACCGCCTACCAGCGCATGAAGCTGTATGACGTGTCGCAGCTGCCGGTGATGGACGGTGAGCAGCTGGTCGGCATCGTCGATGAAAGCGACGTGCTGCTGCATGTCTATGGTGACGAAGCGCGCTTCCGCGACACCGTGTCCACCGCGATGGTCAGCAAGCTGGACCGGCTGGACGTGAAGTCGCCGATCGAGGCCCTGCTGCCGGTGTTCGACCGCGGGCAGGTGGCGATCGTGATGGACGGTGACGCCTTCCTCGGCCTGATCACCCGCATCGACCTGCTGAACTATCTGCGCCGTCGCGTGCAGTAGACCGCTGATCGCTGCCGTTCACCGCTGAATTCCGGTTTATTCGCGTCAAAGCTCGTTAAGGCTGCGCTGATAGACTCCCGATCCTTTGACGGCGCCGCACGTCGGCGCCATTCAGGAAACGACATGTCCAACTCCTCTTCGCCCGACCGCGCGCTGGCCCTGGCCACGCTGGCCATCCATGGCGGCCAGTCGCCCGATCCCAGCACCGGCGCGGTGATGCCGCCGATCTACGCCACCTCGACCTATGCCCAGTCCAGCCCGGGCGAGCATCAGGGCTTTGAGTACTCGCGTACCCACAACCCGACGCGCTTTGCCTATGAGCGCTGCGTGGCCTCGCTGGAAGGCGGCACCCGTGGCTTCGCCTTCGCCTCGGGCATGGCGGCCAGCTCGACGGTGATCGAGCTGCTGGACGCCGGCAGCCACGTGGTGGCGATGGACGACATCTACGGTGGCAGCTTCCGCCTGTTCGAGCGCGTGCGCCGCCGCACCGCCGGGCTGGATTTCAGCTTCGTCGACCTGACCGATCTGGCGGCCTTTGAAGCCTCGATCACGCCGAAGACGAAGATGGTCTGGATTGAAACCCCGACCAACCCGATGCTGAAGATCGTGGACATCGCCGCGGTCGCTGCCATCGCCAAGCGCCATGGCCTGATCGTGGTGGTGGACAACACCTTCGCCTCGCCGATGCTGCAGCGCCCGCTGCTGCTGGGCGCCGATCTTGTGCTGCACTCGGCCACCAAATACCTCAATGGCCACTCGGACATGGTCGGTGGCATGGTCGTGGTCGGCGACAACGCGCCGCTGGCCGAGCAGATGGCGTTCCTGCAGAACTCGGTGGGTGGCGTGCAGGGCCCGTTCGACAGCTTCCTGGCCCTGCGCGGCCTGAAGACCCTGCCGCTGCGCATGAAGGCGCATTGTGCCAACGCGCTGGCGCTGGCGCAGTGGCTGGAAAAGCACCCGGCGGTGGAGAAGGTGATCTACCCGGGCCTGCCGTCTCACCCGCAGCATGAGCTGGCCGGCAAGCAGATGGCCGGCTACGGCGGCATCGTCTCGATCGTGCTCAAGGGCGGGTTCGAGGCGGCCAAGCGCTTCTGCGAGAAGACCGAACTGTTCACCCTGGCCGAGTCGCTGGGCGGTGTGGAAAGCCTGGTCAACCATCCGGCGGTGATGACGCATGCCTCGATCCCGGTGGCGCGTCGGGAGCAGCTGGGGATCAGTGATGCACTGGTGCGGCTGAGCGTGGGGGTGGAGGAACTGGGGGATCTGCAGGTGGATCTGGAAAGGGCGCTGGAGGCCGCCGGGGCATGATGGGGCAGCGCGTCGAGTTGATGCTCAGCCTGACCGGGCGCGACATCAAGAAGAAGTACAAGGATTCACTGCTGGGTGCGCTGTGGGGCGTGCTTGTGCCCCTGATCATGCTGGCCATTTACACGGTCATCTTTGCCACCATCTTCAGTGCGAAATGGAAAGGCATCGAAACGCACAGCAGGGTGGACTATGCCGTTCTGCTGTTCATCGGACTGATCGTCTACAACTTCTTCGCCGAGTCGTTGACGCGTGCACCTAGTGCGGTGCTCAGCAATCCGAATCTGGTAAAGAAGGTGGTATTCCCACTGGAAGTCCTGCCTCCCGTGGTCGTGCTGTCCTCGCTTTACAATGCGGGCGTCGCCAGTGTTGCATTGGTCGGGTTCCTGATCTTCAGCAGTTTTGGCCTGCACTGGCAGATTGTGCTGTTGCCGCTGCTCGTGCTGCCGCTGCTGGCTCTGACCCTCGGAGTGTCCTATCTGTTTGCTTCGCTGGGAGTGTTCTTCCGCGACGTGGACCAGATTGCAGGCCTGCTGGCTCGTGTGCTCCAGTACCTTACGCCAGTGCTGTACCCGTCGATCATTTTCCCGGAGAAGATCGGCACCTGGATGCGGCTGAGCCCTCTTGCGGTGTACGTTGAGCAGATCCGCGCGCTCATCGTCAGCGGTACCTTGCCGGACTGGGGGCGCTACGCATGGGCCCTGGGCTGGTCGCTGGCCATCCTGTTCTTTGGATACTGGTGGTTCCAGCGTACTCGGAGGGCCTTCGCCGATGTCGTCTGATGATCTCGTCATTGATATCGAAAATGTCAGCAAAGTCTTCAACATTTTCGAGAAGCCATCTGATCGGTTGCTGCAGATGTTGCTGCCCAGGTTGGGGCGGATCGTGCCTGGCGCGGGCGAATGGTCGTCGCGGCAGCGCGGACGTGAATTCTGGGCCCTGCGCGATGTCAGCCTGAGGGTGAAGCGGGGTGACGCCGTGGGCATCATCGGGCGTAACGGTTCCGGCAAGTCGACCCTGCTGCAGATCATTGCCGGAACACTCGCGCCGACGACCGGCCGGGCACAGGTCAACGGACGCATTGCTGCCCTTCTGGAGCTCGGTAGCGGTTTCAATCCAGATTTCACCGGGCGCGAAAATGTGCTGCTGAACGGCATGATCCTGGGCCTGACCGAGCGCGAGGTGCTACAGCGTTTCGATGCCATTGCGGCGTTTGCCGACATCGGAGACTTCATCGACCAGCCCGTGCGGACCTACTCCAGCGGCATGATGTTGCGTCTGGCCTTTGCCGTGCAGACGCAGGTCGAGCCGGACATTCTCATCGTCGATGAGGCTCTGGCGGTCGGTGACGCACTGTTCCAGAAGCGCTGCTTCCAGCAGATGGAAGCCCTGCGAGCCAATGGCTGCACGCTACTGCTGGTGTCGCACGACCAGGAGTCCATTCGTACTCTGACCGATCATGCGATTCTTTTGCGAGACGGCGTCGCGCGCGCCGCTGGTCCGTCTTCCGACGTCGTGCTGGAGTATCGCAAGCAGTTGCATGAGGACGAGCGTGATTACTATGCGTCCATCAGTGCGCAGCATCTGCAGCACGCGCAGAAGATCGTGGAGGCGCAGGCCGCTGCTGATGCGCCTGTCGAGGGAGGTCCGCATGAAGGATCCCCCGTTCTGGGGGCGCGCAGCGACAAGCTTTCTTTCGGTGACTACGATTGCGTGGTCGAGCGGGTTCGGGTGCTGGATGGTCAGGGCGAAGAATGCGCCTACTTCCTGCCGCGCGAGAGGCTGGTCATCGAGGTGACCGCACGCCCGGTGCGTGACATGGACAAGCTGAATGTGAATGTCCGCTTGCGCAACAAGGAGGGCGTCAAGCTCTACTCGTGGGGAACACTCAACCAAGACGTGCGCCTGTGGACGGAGGAAGGTCGGCAGGATCCGGGGGTGTGGGGCACCATCTTCCGGGCCGATACGCCGTTTACCGTGCGCTTTGAGTTCGATTGCTCGCTGGGCGTGAACTTCTACGAAGTGCAGGTCTCAGTGTCGGAAGAGCTTGAGCGCTTTGGTGGAGCACAACGCATGCTGCATTGGCGCGACGAAGCTGCTTTCTTCCAAGTTGGAATGCGTCAGAAGGAATACACCTTTGGCGGCGTCTGCGACCTCCGCATGCATGCGGAAGTTGTGGGTGCACAATGATCGAGGCGCCTGTGATGGAAACGACCCCCCCCCTGCGTCAAGCGGCGATGACGCCCGCAATCCTGCGCGTGACAGTCGCCCGTCTGCTCAACTGGCTGCCGTTACGGCCCGTGTCGCTGCTGGGAGATGAAGTGCCGGCTCTCGCACGCGCACTGCGGCGGGCGGGAGTCAACGTCACTACGGACGGCGACGGCAGCGCCGCAGCCGCCACTGTGCTTGTGATGGCGCACGCAAGCGCTTCCCCGGCTGCGGAGGTGCAACGGTTGCTCACAGGCGTTGCTGGACCGGTTTGTCTGGTAGTGCTGGGTGACGCAGCTGCCCAGATTGATCGCGCGACCTGGGAGCACGCGCTCATCAAGGCGGAGTGGCGCAAGCACCCGCTCAACGAGCGCGTCGCGCCTTACGGCGAACTCGACCGCGTTACCGGACTGTTGATGGTGTCGTTCGAGCGTGTTCCGGCACCGGCACTGGCTGTGTATCCGCTGAAAGCGCTTGAGGAAGAACGCGACCTGCACACCGATATGACGCGCGAGCCGGGCCGGCGATCGGATGCCCACATGACCCGCTACGCACAGGCGGCCCAGTTCATCAGACCGGGTGATCGTGTCATCGACGTGGCCTGCGGCCTTGGCTACGGTTCCTATCAGTTGGCCCACAACAGCGACGCTGCCTCGTTTACGGGTCTCGATGCCAGCGACTACGCGGTGGAGTATGCCAATCTGAATTTTGCGCCGGTGTCACCGACGCCGATGACGTTCGTCGTCGGTGATGCGCAGAACCTGTCGGGCATGGCCGACGCATCAGCTGATTTCGCCGTGTCTGTTGAGACGTTGGAACATCTTCCCGAACCCGACCGCCTGCTGGCCGAACTGCACCGCGTGCTGTCGCCACACGGACGAGTCTACGCAAGCGTTCCCAACGACTGGTCGGACGAAACCGGCGAAGACCCCAATCCGTTCCATTTCCATGTCTACGATTGGCCGCGTCTGATCGCCCAGTTTCAACGCAACGGATTTGTAATCGAGAAAGCCTGGCTGCAGGATGCAGGCGGTGGCCAGAAGCGGCATCTTTCGGCGCGCTCCATGCTGGAGATTGATCCGGCAGTGGGGCCGACCGGCGACGGCGAGTGGCTGCTGGTGCTGGCGCGAAAGGCCAGCGCCGCCGACCAGCCCTCAACGGATCCGCTTGCGCAGGCCAGGACATTGCTGGCCGACGGCCACCCCGAAGCGGCCCTGGCACTGCTCGATGCCGACTTGGATGGATCGGACTCCCTGCGCGATGCGCGAAAGCAGGCGCTTGCTGCTGTCATCCTGATGCTGCAGGGCCAGCGCGACGGTGCCCAGCAGCGCTGGCAACGCGTGCAGGCTGCCGCCCGTCAGGCGCTATCGTGTGCCGGGTCGGAGGCGGCGGCTGCCGGATTGCTTCATCTGGCCGCTACTCAGTGTGATGGAAGCCGAGGTGACCGGCCTGGTCATGCCTACCTGGTGCTGCGCCAACATGCCAGCGTGCTATCCGACCTGCTGGGCGCAGGCGATACGATGCTGGGCGACGGCGAGGATCGCGCGGTCGTGTCTGGACCTGCTGATGGTGCCGAGCAGATCAACATGGGCGCGCGCGAGGTACGTCAGCTGATCGATGCGAAGGCATGGCTGGACGGCAAGTACCACGAGCACATGCAACGCATCAGCGAGTTGGAGAGTCATACGGCAGAGTTGGAACTGGCCCGCCATTGGCTGGACGGGCAGTATCACGCGCTGAACGCAGAGATCCAACGGTTGAATCAGGCCCGCGGGCCGGACGTCGACGGCATTACGTGAGGCCTTGATGACCACGACTGACTTGCAAGAGGTCATGCGTCCAGCACTTCCGTCCCTGCTGGCAGGCGAGCTTGCCGAGTACTACCTGCAGGCAGTAGGGCCGTCGGACTGCGCACTGGTCGGCTCAGCCTTACAGCATCTGCTGCCGCCACTGCGTGCGGCGGGCTGCGCGGTCGCGCACCGGGACATGGCCCTTGCATTCGAGCGTCCAGAACGCGGCGTCATCGCCTGGGGCGAGACACTGGAACAGCGCCAGCAAGCACTGGCACTGGACGCGGCTGTTTTGATGCTAGTCGCACCTGGAGAGCTTCTCAATGAAGCCGCGTTATGGGTGGGTGAGGCAGCGGCTTCCGGCTGGCAGCGGCATACCGCTCAGTTTGCGTTACGAAGTGTCAGCCAAGAGCTCTGCGTGCTGTTGCTCGCCCGCGTCGGTGTCGATCAAGAATCAGACCAAACGCTGTTGCGCGCGTGTTACCACGGGCTGGCCTCCGCCTTGGTCCGCCCTGGCGACAGGGTGCTTGCCGCAGACGCGGCAGACCACAATCTCTGGCGAATCCTGCATCAGCAGGCGCGCTGCGGCTGGCTTGGCGTTGTCACTGACCAACCTGAGCCGTCGGACCTCGGGCCAGACGTTGCCTGGCTGCCGCGTGCGACATGGCAGCCTCAAGCTGCAGAAGCGGACGTGGTCGTCACTTGTCTTGGACACGACGGATCGGACTGGGCGCAGGAGCTCCACGACGTGCAGACAGCACTCGTGCGCAGTGGCCGTCTCGTAATCGCCGTGCCGCTGGAAGACGGACGTCATATTGGTGAGCGTGCCTTGATGCAGGCGCTGACCCAGCATGGGCTCCAGATTGACCGTGCTTGGTGGCAGAGCCTGTCTCGCCCGGTAGGCGTCAATCAGTTTCTGGAGGTGCTGCGTGATGACAGTGGACAGCTCCTGATCGATCCCGACTGCAAGGCGGTCGCCGATGCGCTGGTGCTGCTGGCGGTGAAGACCAAAGGGCCCGGCGTAACTCGCAGGTCGGACTGCCAGTTGCCAAATATCATCGCGTTTCAGCGTGACTACGTGGATGCTAGTGTGGTCAGGCTGATCGTGGCTGATGGTCTACGCATTCATTCGGCTCCCCTGCGCAGACAGTTGGCCCGACAGATCCTGGCCGACGCCCCAAGCGGGTCGGCGGACCATGGAGCCGCGCTGTGCGTTCTTCTGTACGATCCGGTGGCAGTTCAGAGCGATGACCGCAGACCCTTGCTTGACGCTGCTGCGCGCTACATCGAAGTCCCGGCGGATAACCCAACCGTACTCCGCTGGCAGGTTTCGCTCACATATGCGGCAGCCTCCGTGCATCACGCTGCGGGGGAGCTTGAGCAGGCTGCCGCGCTTTATCAGCGAGTGCTCGGTTTCGATGTGCTGGCTTTCAGTCCTTTGCTGGGAACCAAAACAACCGCGGCCGCTACGAGGCTGGGGTGGATTCGTTTCGGCCACGGCGATCTCGTCGGTGCCAAAAATGCCTGGGCACATGGGCTGAACGAAGTTCGCAGGTTGTCTGCGCAGCCAGACTGGAGTGCGGTCGTCGGTGATCCGCAGGCACCGGAAACATTCGCCATGCCTGAGTTTGCCGCTGTCATGGACGAGGCCGCCTGTCTTGCCGCGGCCTTGCGGTTGACCGCGGAGACACCGCTTCGACCTGGTCTGGCCTGGCAATGGGCGAATCGGTCATGGCGTGCGCAGTTGGTCGAACTACGAACCGAGCAGCAGCGCAGGCAGAAATGGCAAGAGCGTCTACAGGACGCGAAGGACTGGCTGGACGGGCAGTATCACAATCTAACCTCTGAGCTGGATCGAGTTACCGAAGAGAACAATAGGTACAGCCAGGATCTTGCAGGAGCAAAAGCGGCCTTCAGGTTGGCATCGCGGCGTGCCACAGTTGAGAAGATGGAGCTTCTGAACAGGATCGAGAGGCTTGAGGACGAGGTCAGACAATTGGATCTTGCTTACGGTCGTGTTGTGGACGCTGCACGCCGGCTCACCAACGCTGGCCAGTTCTTTGTGAGCATTAATCATCAGGCGCCCCTTCCTGGTGATGTCGCTGCAGAGGAAATGAACCGTCTGGCAACAGCGCTGGACCAAGTTCCGTTCAGAAGAATTGTGAGGATGTCTCTGCGTATGTTGTCGTACGTATTCGGTAGGAGATCGGTCAAGTGAGCTGCCAGTTGTCGGCGATCATTACGTTTCATCGAGAGGGCATCCTGGCTCACGCCACGCTGCGCAGCTACCTGCTCTCCAAAGAGCGGGCGCGCGAGGCTGGTGTGAACATGGAGCTTGTGCTGGTGCTAGACAATGCGGACGCCGAAACGACGCGTATCGTCTGTGGACATCCTGCTTTGGCGGGAAATGAACTGATAATTGAAACGACTGTCGGAGACTCTGCACTGGCGCGCAACGTGGGAGTCGACCGGTGCAGCGGTGCTTTTGTGTGCACTCTGGATGGAGATGACCTGATTAGTCGAGACTACTTCCAGCGGCACGTGGAATACTCCGCTGGTATGGCAGAGAACGCTGTCCTGCATCCGGAGATGGTTGTCAGTTTCGGGATGTACAACGCGTTTAATTGGCAGATCGATCAGCGTGGTCAGTATTACTCGCGTGAATCTTTGCTGCTGATCAATCCATGGATTAGTGCTGTTTTTGCACGGCGCAATGTGTTTAGTGAGATCCCTTATCTTGCCTGCTACCCGGGTACCACCGGTTTCGGCTATGAAGATTGGTACTGGAACTGCGAAACGACGGCGGCTGGCTATGAGCATCTGGTTGTTCCTGGAACTGCGTATTTCTACCGTCGGAAATTCTCCGGTTCCGTCAACGAGACGAGCAAAGCCCTGCAGGTCGTAATGCCGCCTAGCAAGCTCTTTGATTTCGAGGGGCTGTCGTGATCCGCCGTCTTATCCAGCTGATAGGCAAAGTCAGCTTTCGCCAGCTGTTGAGCAATCCTCGCTATGAGCTGGGGCGCATTCTCGGTTGGTTTGCGCGGCGCATGGGACGTGTGGCCGATGTGGCGACGCATGGAAATCCTCAGATGCCATCCTGGTTGGTTGAGGAAGCCGTGGCGTTGGCGCAGATCGAGCCTGAGTTGCTGAGTCCGCATGGAGACACCCTTCACTATCAGCACTACGGCATTCCTGTGATCCCCCGGCCGGGCGAGGTCTACAAGGAAGTAATGCAGGAGATCGGTCGAAAGGCCTACTCTCATGTGATGATAATTCCTTGGTTGGTGCCGGGAGGGGCGGATCGTGGCGCGCTCTACCATCTCAAGGCGTGGAGCGAATCGGTTTCTCCCGCGCAGATTCTGGTAATCACCACCGAGCCAAATCCCTCTCCTTGGGCAGATAAGCTCCCGTCCGGTGTCCGATTGGTTGAGTTCGGCCGCCTTGTGGGAGAGTTGAACTTCGACGTTCAAGTCCAGTTGATGATTCGATTGCTGATTCAGCTTAAGCCGGCTGTTATTCATAACATCAATTCACGCGTTGCTTGGCAGTCGATCAAGTTGGCTGGATTGGCGTTGCGCCAGCGATCAATGCTGTTTGCGTCGCTCTTCTGCGACGACTACAACTCAAGCATGGTGCCTGTTGGATACGCGAGAGCGTATCTTCGCGAGTGCTACAAGCACATCGAGACTGTCTTCTGTGACAACAGCGTATATCCGTCCATTTGGTCGCGTGAGCTCGGTGTGCCAATCAACTCCTTCACGGTTTTACCCTTCCCTTATGATCGTGAGTGGAGTGAGTCGAGCGCCACTCTTCAGTCGGTAGACCGCCCACGTGTTCTATGGGCAGGTCGTTTGGATCGACAGAAGAGGCCTGACGTGCTCGCCGCGATTGCATTGAGGTTGCCCAGTTTCCATTTCGATGTGCATGGCGTTGCGGTCATATCTGCGGGAGACCCAGCTGAGGAGCAGCTCAGAAAGCTCCCAAACGTCACCATGCATGGACCATTCAAAAGACTGGAAGATGTTGTTCGTCCAGATCACGTGGCATATCTACACACGTCGGCATGGGAGGGGGTGCCCACGATCCTCTTCGATGTGGCGGCTGCGGGGTTGCCAATCGTGGCCCCGGACGTCGGGGGGATACGCGATTTCGTCGATCGATCCTGGCTGGTCGAGGATTTCGAGGACGTCGCTACCTTCTCACGCAAGTTGACGGAACTGGCAACTTCGACAGAGCTGCGAGCTCAGCTGAGGCGTAGTCAGTATATGAGTCTTGCGCGGGACAGAAGCTGGATTGCGTTCACCTCCAGCCTTCATGGAATCAAGAATTACATGGGTGTTGCGTAGGGCGGGTTGCCCTACGCATCTGCGGATGGATAGTATTTTGCGATGAGGTTTCGCAGATAGGAGTCATTGAACTGAATGCCCAATTCACGTGCAACTGCTTGGCACAGTTCGCTTTCGATCGGGAACGCGAGGTGCTTTTCCATTGGGGCGTAAGATGCCTTCTTGCCTAGCACGTCCTCAAACACGTTCACGATTTCCTGCATTGTCACAGAGCGCGGTGCGGCAATTGATTCGGTCGCTCCAGGAGTTACCAAGCCACGACGAATGAGGGTAGTGGCAATGATTGCCACATCGTCGATGTCGATGAGATTCCTTTCCACCCCGATCCAAAGGTCAAACGGCTCTCCGGTGCGAATGCGATCAAACAGAAAGTTTGTCAGTGTGTTGGGATTGGTCGATTTTCCCACCACTTGGGGAAGTCTGAAGACAATGCCGTTGCTCTTGATGACGAGCCGTTCCATCTCTCGCTTGTGGGAAAAGTAGGGCGTAGCTGGTTGGTTTGGGTTGGCAACTGCGCAACTGCTGAAGTACACAGTTTGATGGCTGCCATTGAGCGCGGCGCGCAGCATGTCGCGCTCCCTTGCAAACTCGAACCCCCGATGCTCCGAGGAGTTCGAAACGCCAGACGCGAATACAAGGATGCTATCGTCAAGGGCAAAAGATGACGAGAATGCTTTGGCGAGAAGTCCGCTTCCGACGATCATGGATTCTGGCGCTTTTGCATGGAGGTGGCTGCTCGAGCGGTCAAAGGCATACGACAACCTCACCGTCAATATCAATCATGGAGTCCCTTGCCGGGAACGGTTGGCGATTCTCGCAGATCGCAGCGCGGTCTGGAGCGTTTCGGACATGAAGATCTAGGCCGGTCGCTTCATCAAACAGAGCGTCAACTGCCCATCCTACGGCCAAGGCGGATGTATTCATGTCCCCTTGAGCGATACCAGGTGCGAGCGGGTGATACCAATTGGCACCTGAGAGGGCGATTCTTCCAGATGCCTCCGGGAACTGTGCGGTTGACCGGAGGGCGATGGCCTGGGCCTGCGCCATATCCCATCGGTTCAAGCGTTGTTGATTGAGTAAAACAGTATTGCTGTGTGCGGCGAAAAGAAGTGCACTTACAGTAAAAAGCGCTCCCGCCAGGATTGAACGCCTCCTTCTGCCGTCCGCGCTGATGATCGAGGCAGTGCCTACGAGAACAAAAGCAAGCGAAACCAATGTACGGGGAACGGGCCACCACGTGCTGGAGAGACTCACAGGAACGAGCGTGATTGCAGTGCCAATTGAGAAAAAGTAAATCGCGAGAAAAGAGTTGCGGAGTTCCTTGCGCCCGAGTGGAATGACGAGCGCTGCAATTCCTGCAAGCAGCGTGAGCTTTGCCAATGGAGACGCAACTGTCTCCGAACGATAGAGCATCTGCGGAATCAGCGAAAGGATCTGAGCGCCGCGCTCAGGCACTTGAGCAATGCCAAGTAGTGACGCGCGGGCATCAGTCGAGAGGCTCAGTGCTTCCCGCAGCAAGGCTGATAATGCAGTATTCGCAACAATGAGGAGTGCTCCAGTTCCAGCTGCGGCAACCGTTCCCCAGGCTGCTGCCTTGAGGCAGGCGCCTGCTTCTATCTGAGAGCTTGCTGTCTCCTTCAGATGCATGTAAAGAATGGCGGACGCGCAGTAGCACACTGCCAGCTGGTTGAAGCCCATAGCGCCGGTGGCAGCGAGAAGTGCAATAGCCGCGTGCTTGAGCTGATTGCTACATCTGAACTGACGATAAGCGACTGATGAAAGCCACATCAATCCAAACATCATCCCCATCGGCAGTGCGGATTGCCGGAACGTCACGTACTCGCTGTAGTACGAGTGGGCGCCAAGCACCGCAGCCGCAGCTGCGGTAGTGAAGGCGCTGGTTCTGGCGTCTGGTGACAGAACGGAGGCGAAAAACAATCCGCTGAATACCATGGACGCGATCAAGGACACAACTGAGAAGCTCGCCATGTTGAGGCCACTTCCACGTAGCGCTGCTTCTATCAAAGCAGAGCCATAGCGTCCCTGGGAAATGAAGAATGAAATGTTCTCGCCGTCTTGCTGTGCACTGATGATGTGGTAATCGTCAAGAGCATAGCCGGGTGAAAACCCCAGGTACTTTGATACTACAAAAGCCACGACGTACGAAATTACGAACAGCGCGCGTCGATCCAAGCGAAATCGAGTGCCTTCTTCGAAATGCCCCCATGGAACCTGACTGCTCACGAGAATGCCTCATCCAGCGCCCCGTTGGCAGCTGCAAGTACATCATCCATCTCGTCTTCCAGGCCCAGCCACAACGGCATGCGTACAAGCCGCTCTGAAGTTTCGTCGGTTACCGTAAGGGTGCCATGGGTTCGGCCACATTCCATGCCGGCTGGAGAGGAGTGCAGCGGAATATAGTGGAAGACAGCCTGCACGCCACGCGATCGCAATCCATCAATAAAGCGAGTGCGGTGATGGAGACTGGGCAGCAGCATGTAATACATATGTGCGTTGTGAGTGCAGTGCTCAGGAACGACCGGGCGTCTTACTCGGCCAGAGGCTTCGTGTTTCTTTGCCCATTGATCGTAGGTGTCCCAGATCGCCAGCCGACGTTGGGTGATCTCCGTTGCGTCCTCCATCTGGCATGCCAGGAATGCCGCAGTGATCTCGCCAGGCAGGTATGAGGATCCCACCTCCACCCATGTGTATTTGTCTACCTGTCCGCGGAAAAAGCGGCTTCGGTTTGTCCCTTTTTCGCGAATGATCTCTGCCTCTTCAGCGAATCGATCATCGCGACAAAGCAGCGCGCCGCCTTCGCCCGAAATGATGTTCTTTGTCTCGTGGAAGCTGAATGCGCCGAGGTCACCGATGGTGCCAAGCGGGCGGCCCTTGTACATCGACATGATGGCCTGCGCAGCGTCCTCAACAACCGCCAGTCCGTGCCGCTGGGCAATATCCAGGATTTCATCCATCTCGCATGAAACACCCGCGTAATGGACGACGCAGATCGCTTTCGTACGAGGGGTGATGGCAGCCTCGATCAGGCTTTCGTCAATGTTCAAAGTGTCGGCGCGGATATCCACGAATACGGGAACGGCACCCCTCAGCGCAAATGCGCTTGCAGTCGAAACGAAAGTGAAGGAAGGTAGAATGACTTCGTCGCCCGGACGCAGTCGCAGAAGAAGGGCCGCCATTTCGAGGGCTGCAGTGCAGGAATGAGTCAGAAGCGCCGACTGCGCTCCAGTCTTCTCGCGCAGCCATGCATGACAGATTTTCGTGAACGGGCCGTCGCCGGACAGGTGCCCATTGGTATGGGCCTGCTCAATGGCACCAAGCTCCTTGCCCGTCATGAAGGGTCGATTGAAACGAATCATGGAAACACCTTGTAGCTGGGTGGATGGGCTTTCTAGCCTTGGCTGAGAATCAGCAGGCCGACGACAACTGTAGCCAAGCCCAGTGCCTTGGCAATTCCAAAGGATTCGCCAAAAAGAGGGACGGCCATGACACATACAAGTATGAAGTTCAGCGCCATGAATGGGTAAGCTTTGCTCAGCTCAAGTCGGGACACTGCCAGCATCCAGCAAAGCGAGGCCCCAAACGCCGCCACGAATGCAGATAGAACCCAAGGCTTCAGCAGCAACTGGATAACCGATGGAAGCTTGGCGAGTAGTCCGTTCGAAGCAGGTTGGAACAGGGCGGCTTGCCACTTGATGATCAGCTGGCCGTAGCTGGTCAGTATGACCGTCATCGCTACCATCAGCCATGGAAAGACCTGGCTCACTTCTGAATTCCTGAAACTGTGAGGCGTCGATCCACATGGTAGGTATCGTAGGCCTTGAACAACTGAAGGCCAGCCTTGATCCACTGGCGTTGCACGGTGTAATTCCAGATCTGAGTGGACACCGTCAACCTCGGGACACTGGCTTCAGAACAATGACGAATGATGGCCTGCAGCAAATTCCCGTACAGCCCCCGCCGCTCGAAATCCGGTCGAACCGCATTTAGGATGATTTCCATCTCATCCACCTTCGAATCGCAGCTGGCGAAACCAGCGACGACGCCTTCAGATTCTGCGACCCACGTAGCGCTGCCTTCGCGCGATCCGTCCAGAAGGTTCATCGCCCACTCGACATATCCGGAATGGACCAGTTCGGCCGGCAGAAGGGGATTTGCGGCATAGTGGGACCGATAGCCGTTGAAGCCATTTCTGGCGATCAGGGCAACCGCCTCGCTATCGTCCTCGCGTGCTCGCCGGACGTTAGCCGTCGTCGCCGGCTGTGTCAGCGCAGGCACGTCGATGCCGTAATAGACCAATGTGTCGGCGTGAATGACTGCATGCCCTTGGCGCGTCAGTGAAGTGGGGATGAGAGACTGGCCAGCAGGGACTCTGAAGATGATGAGGTCAGCGTCGCTTCGCGCAATCTCAAAGATGACATCTTCGGCAGCGTCGGTTGCGTCGAACAATCCTCGCGCCACTTTCACGCCGAAGCGCTTCGAGTCAAAGGCAGACTCGGTCAATGTTGAGGATGGAGTCATTTCTTCTGCTTCCGAGTGTCTTCCCACACGAGATATTGAGGACGTCCCTTGGACTCACTATGGACCTTCCCCAGGTAAAGGCCAAGCACGCCAATGCTGGCCATGATCAAGCCCCCTACCAGCCAGATCGATGCAACGACACTGGTAAAGCCAGCGACCCGGATGTCACCTGCGGTGTACCTATAAACGCTGAATGCGGCAATCGCAGCTGCCCCTGCGGCGATGATCAGCGCTGCGGTCATGACAAGCCTGAGTGGCTTGTCCGAAAAAGACAACGCAATCCTGGCCGCCATTTTGAGCAGTGCCCCGAACGTATAACCACTCTTGCCTTCGGTTCTCCGACCGTGGGAAACGACGATTTTCCGTGTGTTGAATCCCGTCCAGCGAACCAGCAATGGAAGGAAGCGGTCCGCTTCTGGCATGCGGTTCAAGGCATCAACAACCTTGCGGCTATAAACTCCAAAGTTAGCGGTGCTAGGGTCGTATTCTGTATCCGTCAACCAGCCCAGCGTGCGATAAAAGGCCAAGGAACCCTTGCGTTTCAGCCAGCCGTCCTGTCGCTCAGCGCGCTGCCCCAGTACGACCTCCACGTCACCCTGCAACGCGGCCAGCAACGGGGCAATCTCCTCCGGGATATCCTGAAGGTCACAGTCCATTACTACGACGTGGTGGCCGACGGCGTTGGCCAGGCCTGCGCTGATTGCTGCGTGTTGTCCGAAGTTTCTGGACAGGCGCAATCCGCGCACTTCCGAGCGAAGATTGGCAAGTTCCTCGATTCTAGGCCAGGCTTGATCGGGACTCTGGTCATCAACAAGGATGATTTCATAGGTGCGACCCTCCCGGTCGAGGGTCGCACCTACTCGGTCCACGAGTTCTTCAAGGCATCCCTTGCAGCCATATACGGGAACGACGACAGAAACGTCGAGAATAGTGTCGCTGACGAGATCCCTGCCGGATTCCATGTGCACTTTTGTCCAAGAGAGTTTGAAAATGATGCGATAAGGGTTAAAGCGCCGCTTCCAGCTCCGGCAGGATCGCAAACAGATCCCCCACCAACCCAATATCGGCAATCTCAAAGATCGGCGAATCCGGATCCTTGTTGATCGCCACGATCGTGCCGGCGTCCTTGATGCCGGTCAGGTGCTGGATCGCACCGCTGATGCCCACCGCCACATACAGCTCCGGGGCGATGATCTTGCCGGTCTGGCCCACCTGCAGGTCGCTGGGCACGTAGCCGGCATCGACCGCGGCACGCGAGGCACCGACGGCGGCACCGAGCTTGTCGGCCAGCTGGAAGATCACCTTGAAGTTCTCTTCCGAACCGACGCCGCGGCCACCGGAGACCACGCGCTTGGCGCTCTGCAGGTCCGGGCGGTCGCTGGCACCCGCGGCGAGGCCGACGAAGCGGGTGTGGGTCGGCAGGGCAGCATCGACGTTGGCTGCTTCGATGGCGGCGCTACCGCCCTGGGCGGCTTCCGGCCACGAGGCGGCACGCACGGTGGCGACCACGATCTGGTCGGCCGGAACTTCCACGGTGATGATCGCGTTGCCGGCGTAGATCGGGCGCTTGAAGGTGTGGCTGCCTTCAACGCTCATCAGGTCGGAGACCTGGTTGACGCCGAGCAGGGCGGCCACGCACGGCATCAGGTCCTTGCCGAAGGTGGTCGACGGGCCGAACACGTGGGTGTAGCCCTTGGCCAGCTGCGCGATCTGCGGCGCCAGCACCTGCGCGATGGGCTGCGCGTTGGCAGCGTTGGCCACGGTCAGGACCTTGGCGACGCCGGTGATCTTCGCGGCCTCGGCGGCAACGGCGGCCGGGTCGGCGGCCAGCACCAGCACGTCGATGCTGGCACCGCCGATGGCGGCAGCAGCGCTGACGGTCTTGGCGGTGGCGGCGTTGAGCTTGCCGTCGTGGTGTTCGGCGATGACGAGAATCTTGCTCATTACAGCAGCCCCTTCTGCTTGAGTGCGGCCACCAGTTCGGCCGCGTCCTTGACCATCACACCCTTGCTGCGCTTGGACGGTGCGGCGTACTGGGTGGTCTTGAAGGTGTCGGCGGCTTCAACGCCGAGGTCGGCCAGCTGCAGGGTCTCCAGCGGCTTGGCCTTGGCCTTCATGATGTCCGGCAGCTTGATGAAGCGCGGCTCGTTCAGGCGCAGGTCGGTGGTGACCACCGCCGGCAGATCGACTTCCAGCGTTTCCAGGCCGGCGTCGACTTCGCGGGTCACCGTGGCCTTGCCGTCGGCAATGTCCAGCTTGCTGGCGAAGGTCGCCTGCGGGCGGCCCCACAGCGTGGCCAGCATCTGGCCGGTCTGGTTGGCGTCGTCGTCGATGGCCTGCTTGCCGAGGATCACCAGGTCCGGCTGTTCCTTCTCGATCAGCTTGAGCAGGGTCCGTGCGGCGGTCAGCGGCTGGATGGCCTGGTCGGTGACCACATGGATGGCGCGGTTGGCGCCCATGGCCAGGCCGTTGCGCAGGTGCGCCTGGGCATCGGCCGGAGCAATGGTGGCGACCACGACTTCGCTGGCGATGCCCTTGTCGCGCAGGCGCAGCGCTTCTTCCAGGGCGATTTCATCGAAGGGGTTGGGGGACAGCTTGACGCCGTCGGTGACCACGCCGGAACCGTCCGGCTTGACCTGAATGCGGACGTTGTAGTCCACCACGCGCTTGTACGCGACGAGGATTTTCATCTGGTACGGGGTCCTTCAATAACGGGGAGAACGTCCGGTCCTCGCACAGCAACCGGTTCGGGGGTGGGATCCCGATTCTAGCTGGCTTGAGGGGACCATGCGAATGCGTATGGTTATGCTGCGCTGCGGCATGGCTCGCGTGAATCCAGTGCGTCGTTCACGTCACGCAGGCAGTCGTGAAGACGAACCACATGTATCCTGTGCTGCTGTGCTGGGGTGCTTCATGGCGCCCCTTGGATGAATTTCGATCAGGAGAACAGGTAGTGCCCACATGGCTTGTCACCGGCGGTGCCGGATTCATTGGCGGTAACTTCGTTCTCGAGGCTGTCGCACGTGGCGTCAAGGTCATCAATCTCGACGCCCTGACCTATGCCGGCAACCTGAAGACCCTGTCCAGCCTGGACGGCAACCCGAACCATGTGTTCGTGCAGGGTGACATCGGCGACAGCGCCCTGGTCACCCGCCTGCTGGCCGAACACCAGCCGGACGCGGTGCTCAATTTCGCCGCCGAGAGCCACGTCGACCGTTCCATCGATGGCCCGGGTGCGTTCATCCAGACCAATGTAGTGGGGACCTTGGGCCTGCTGGAAGCCGTGCGTGATTACTGGAAGGCGTTGCCGGCCGAGCAGGGCGCGGCCTTCCGCTTCCTGCACGTGTCCACCGACGAGGTGTACGGCACCCTGGGCGAGACCGGCAAGTTCAGCGAAACCACGCCGTACGCCCCGAATTCCCCGTATTCGGCGTCGAAGGCCGCTTCGGACCACCTGGTGCGTGCCTTCCACCACACCTACGGGCTGCCGGTGCTGACCACCAACTGCTCCAACAACTACGGCCCGTATCACTTCCCGGAGAAGCTGATCCCGCTGGTGATCGCCAAGGCGCTGGCCGGCGAGCCGCTGCCGGTGTACGGCGATGGCAAGCAGGTGCGCGACTGGCTGTTCGTTTCCGACCACTGTGAGGCGATCCGCACCGTGCTGGCCAAGGGCAAGGTCGGCGAGACCTACAACGTCGGCGGCAATTCGGAAAAGCAGAACATCGAAGTGGTGCAGGCGATCTGCGCCCTGCTGGACCAGCGCCGCCCGCGCGCGGATGGCCAGCCGCGCAGCAGCCAGATCACCTATGTCACCGACCGCCCCGGCCATGATCGCCGCTATGCGATCGATGCGTCCAAGCTGAAGAACGATCTGGGCTGGGAACCGGCCTACACCTTCGAGCAGGGCATCGCCTTTACCGTCGACTGGTACCTGGACAACCAGGACTGGGTCAACGGCGTGCTGGACGGCAGCTACCGTCTGCAGCGCATCGGCACTGCGGCCTGAACCCTGGAGACGACATGACGCAGCGTAAAGGCATCATCCTCGCCGGCGGCTCCGGCACCCGGCTGTATCCGATCACCAAGGGCGTCAGCAAGCAGCTGCTGCCGGTGTACGACAAGCCGATGATCTACTACCCGCTCAGCGTGCTGATGCTGGCGGGCATCCGCGAAGTTCTGATCATCAACACCCCGCACGAGCAGGCGCTGTTCCAGCAGCTGCTGGGCGACGGCTCGCAGTGGGGTATGGACATCCAGTACGCGGTGCAGCCGAGTCCGGACGGCCTGGCCCAGGCCTACCTGATCGGCCGCGACTTCGTCGCCGGCAAGCCGAGCTGCCTGGTGCTGGGCGACAACATCTTCCACGGCCACGGCCTGCGCGAAGTGCTCAAGCGCGCCGATGAGCGCGTGGAAGGCTCCACGGTGTTCGGTTACTGGGTCAATGACCCGGAGCGCTATGGCGTGGCCGAGTTCGACAAGAGTGGCAAGGTCATCGACCTGGTCGAGAAGCCGGAGAAACCGCGCTCGAACTACGCAGTGACCGGCCTGTACTTCTACGACGGCAATGCCAGCGCGCATGCGGCCGAGCTCAAGCCGTCGCCGCGTGGTGAGCTGGAAATCACCGATCTCAACAAGCGCTACCTGGCCGAAGGCAACCTGCATCTGGAAGCGCTGGGCCGTGGCTACGCCTGGCTGGACACCGGTACCCATCAGTCGCTGCTGGAGGCGTCCAACTTCATCGAGACCATCCAGACCCGCCAGGGCCTGCAGGTCTGCTGCCCGGAAGAAATCGCGTTCGGCAAGGGCTGGATCAGTGCCGAGCAGCTGGAAGCACTGGCTGCGCCGCTGATCAAGAATGGCTACGGCCAGTATTTGCACACGCTGGCCCAGCGCGGAGTGGTTCCGTGAGAGTGATCGAGACGTCACTGCCGGGGTGCCGGGTCATCGAGCCGGCGGTGTTCGGCGATGAACGCGGTTTTTTCTTTGAAACCTGGAATGCGGAGCGCTTCCAGGAACAGGGATTGCCAGGCAATTTCGTACAGAGCAATGTCTCATCCTCCGCGCGCGGCGTATTACGAGGGCTGCATTACCAGTGGCCGCATCCGCAGGGCAAGCTGGTGACCGTGCTGGAGGGCGAGGTCTACGACGTCGCCGTGGATATCCGCCGCGGCTCGCCGACCTTCGGGCGTTGGGAAGCGGTGGTACTGAGCGCTGAGAACAGGCGGCAGTTCTGGATTCCGGAAGGCTTCGCCCACGGATTCGCCGTGCTGTCCGAGCGCGCTCTGTTCAGCTATCTGTGCACGGATGTCTACGTCAAGGAAGCCGATGCGGGTATCCGCTGGAACGACGCTGACATCGCCGTGGACTGGCCGGTCAGTGCACCGACCTTGTCGGCCAAGGACGAGAACGCGCCATTCCTGAAGGACGTTGCTGAAGACCGCCTGCCGGTCTACGTGCCATGACCGTGCTGGTGTTCGGTGGCAACGGCCAGGTCGGCCAGGAGCTGCTGCGCGCGCTGGCCCCGCTGGGGGCAGTGGTTGCCACCACCCGTAGCGGCCAGCTGCCCGACGGCAGCGCCTGCGAAACCGCCGATTTCGGCCAGCCCGACAACCTGCCGGCACTGCTGGACCGCGTGCAGCCCTCGCTGGTGGTCAATGCGGCCGCTTACACCGCCGTTGACCGCGCAGAGCAGGACGCTGATGCGGCCTTCGCCGCCAACGCGCAGGCGCCGGGCATGATCGCGCGCTGGTGCGCGGCCCACGGCGTGCCGTTCGTGCACTATTCGACCGACTACGTGTTCGATGGCCAGGGCAGCGCGCCCTACCGCGAGGACGAGCCGACTGCACCGTTGGGCGTGTATGGCACCAGCAAGCGCGACGGCGAGGATGCCGTGCGTGCCGCAGGCGGGCGCCACCTGATCTTCCGCACGGCATGGGTGTATGCATCGCATGGCGCGAACTTCCTGCGCACCATGCTGCGCGTGGGCGCCGAGCGCGATGCGTTGCGGGTGGTGGCCGACCAGGTCGGTACGCCGACGCCGGCCGCGCTGATCGCCGATGTCACCTTGCAGGCGTTGCAGCATCCAGGGCAGCTGTCCGGGACCTGGCACCTGACCGCCAGCGGCCAGACCAGCTGGCATGGGTTTGCCGAGGCGATCTTCGCCGAAGCGTTGGCCACTGGCGTGTTGGCCAAGGTGCCGACGGTCGAGGCGATTCCCAGCTCCGAGTATCCGACCCCGGCCAAGCGTCCGGCCTGGTCGGTGCTGGACAACCGCAAGCTGCAGCAGGATTTCGGCATCGTGCTGCCAACCTGGCAGGACGGCCTGAAGCGGGTGATGGCGGAGCTGGCCTTATGGCCGTAGCGCCGGGCCATGCCCGGCGACGCAGCGCGGCCGGGCCGATCAGGAACGGGTCAGAGCCCGCTGTGCAGCAACCGGATCCGACCCCGGGCAAACCTCAACTGCGCCCGTAGGTATCCTCGAAGCGCACGATGTCATCCTCGCCGAGGTAGCTGCCGGACTGCACTTCGATCAGTTGCAGCGGCAGCTTGCCCGGGTTGCGCAGGCGGTGGGTCACGCCCAGCGGAATGTAGGTGCTCTGGTTCTCGCTGAGCAGGATCACTTCATCGCCACGGGTCACCTCGGCGGTGCCGCTGACCACGATCCAGTGCTCGGCGCGATGGTGGTGCATCTGCAGGCTGAGCGTGCCACCGGGCTTGACCGTGATGCGCTTTACCTGGAAGCGCTCGCCGTTGTCGATCGAATCGTAGGCGCCCCACGGGCGATAGACCTTGCGGTGCCAGGTGGCCTCGCTGCGGCCTTCGGCCTTCAGCTGCGCAACCACGGTCTTGACCTCCTGCATGCGGTCGGCCTTGCCCACCAGCACCGCATCGTCGGTCTCGACCACGATCACGTCATCGAGGCCGACCATGGCCACCAGGCGCTGGCCGTAGGCATAGGTATTGCGGCAGTCGATGGCGATCACGTCGCCCTGGTGGGCATTGCCATCGCCGTCCTGCTGCGAGACATCGCGCAGCGCAGTCCACGAACCGACATCGTTCCAGCCCGCATCCAGTGGAATCACCACCGCATCGGCGGTCTTCTCCATCACCGCGTAGTCGATCGAATCGGACGGAACGGCAGTGAAGGCGTCCTTGTCCAGGCGGGTGAAGTCGGCGTCGCGGCGGGCCTGCTGCCAGGCCTGGCGGCTGCCAGCCAGCATCGCGGGCTGGAAGCGTTCCAGCTCCTGCAGGTAGCGCGAGGCCTTGAACAGGAACATGCCACTGTTCCAGTAATACTGGCCGCTGCTGACATAGCCGGTCGCGGTATCCAGGTCGGGCTTCTCGACGAAGCGCTCGACCGCACGCAGGCCCTGGCCATCGGCGGCCTTGATGTAGCCGTAGCCGGTTTCCGGTCCGGTCGGCACGATGCCGAAGGTGACCAGCTTGCCGGCCTCGGCAGCGCCGGCTGCCGCCTGCACGGCGCTGCGAAATGCGGTCTCGTTGGTGATCACGTGGTCGGACGGCAGCACCAGCAGCAGGGCGTCGGCACCGTCGCGGGTGGCTTCCAGCGCGGCCACTGCGATCGCAGGGGCCGTGTTGCGACCGATCGGCTCGAGGATGATCGCGGCCGGCTCGGCCCCAACCTGCTGCAGCTGCTCGGCGGCGACGAAGCGATGCTCTTCGTTGGCGATCACCAGCGGTCCGCGCGCGGCGATCGGCGCCACGCGCTTCCAGGTGGCCTGCAGCATCGTCAGTTCGCCCGCCAAGGGCAGGAACTGCTTCGGATACGCCTCGCGCGAAAGCGGCCACAGGCGGGTACCGGATCCACCGGACAGGATGACGGGCTGGATGCTGCTCATGCGTTCCTCGGTTACTGCTGGATGAGGCGGGAGATGTCGTCGGTGCGCGCCTGCATCAGCGCGGCATCGCCCCGGGCTTCAACATTCAGGCGCAGCAGCGGCTCGGTGTTGGAGCTGCGCAGGTTGAAGCGCCAGTCGCCGAAGTCGGCGCTGATGCCATCGGTGTGGTCCAGCGTGGGCGACTGCGCCGCGAAGTGCTCCATCACGCGCGCGACGGCGGCCTTTGCATCGCTGACCTTGAAATTGATTTCGCCGCTGCAGGGGTAGGCAGCCATGCGGTCTTCGACCCAATCGGCCAGCGAGCGCCCGCTTTCGGAAACCAGCTGGGCGATCAGCAGCCACGGGATCATGCCCGAGTCGGCATAGGCGAACTCGCGGAAATAGTGGTGGGCGCTCATCTCGCCGCCGTACACTGCGTCTTCGGCGCGCATCTTTTCCTTGATGAAGGCGTGGCCGCTCTTGCACTGCACCGGTACGCCGCCGGCCTGTTCGACCATGTCCACGGTGTTCCAGACCAGGCGCGGGTCGTGCACGACCTTGCCGCCGGGGTTGCGCGCCAGGATTGCCTTGGCCAGCAGGCCGACCAGGTAGTAGCCCTCGATGAAGCGGCCGGTGTGGTCGAAGAAGAAGCAACGGTCGAAGTCACCATCCCAGGCAATGCCGAAATCGGCGCCGTGTTCGCGCACCGCGTCGGCAGTGGCGGCGCGGTTCTCCGGCAGCAGCGGGTTGGGAATGCCGTTGGGGAAGCTGCCGTCCGGTTCGTGGCAGATGCGGATGAATTCGAACGGCAGGTGCGGTGCCAGCAGGTCGACGATGGCACCGGCGCCGCCGTTGCCGGCGTTGACCACCAGCTTCAGTGGGCGCAGCTTGCCAGCATCGACATAGCTCAGCAGATGCTGGATATACGCGCTCTTGTCGTGCCGGGCGCTCTGCGCGGCACGCGGCGGTTGCGCCTCGGACGTGTCGGCGGCGACCGCATCGGAAATCGCGAACAGGCCGGTATCGGAGCTGATCGGCCGCGCGTTCTCCTTGACCAGCTTCATGCCGTTGTAGTCCATCGGGTTGTGGCTGGCGGTGACCATCACGCCGCCGGCCGCGCCCAGATGGTCGGTCTGGAAATAGACTTCTTCCGTGCCGCACAGGCCGATGTCGATCACCTCGCGCCCGGTACCGCGCAGGCCTGCGGCCAATGCATCCTGCAGCGCGGGGCTGGTCAGGCGCACGTCGTGGCCCAGTACCACCGGGCCCGGCGCAAGCTGCGCCGCCAGCGCCACGCCGATGCGGCGGGCCAGATCTTCGTTCAGTTCTTCCGGCACGCGGCCGCGGATGTCATAGGCCTTGAAGGCGGGCAGGGGCATTGATCGGATCCTGGATGAGGTCAGCGCCGTAGTTTACGGCCACGGATGTGTGGGAACCGTTTTCCGGAAACGACGCCCCGGGAGCAGTCATCGGAACGACAGGTACTTGTGGCCGAAGTAGCTGGACACCACCGGCACCGCCACACCTACCACGTGGGCGATTTCCAGGCGCAGCAGGTCCACGCCCAGCCATGGCAGCAGGTGGTAGGCCAGGACGATGGAAACCAGCCAGGTCTGGGCCACCGCGAACAGGTTGACCAGCACGAAGTAGAACGCCGAGTGGTGCAGGGGGCGTGTGCTGCCGGAAAACACCAACCAGCGGGTCAGCACGAAGGCGGTAACCATGCCGGTGAGGTAGGCGGCGATGATCGCCGGGGTGAACGGCATCCAGTGGCTGTACAGCATGCGCGACAGGATGTTGGCCAGCGCAGCGATGCCGCCGGCCAGCAGGAACAGCAGGAACGGGCGGGACAGGGTCACGCCACCGCCTCGCGGGCCATGGCGCGTCCGAAGCCGATGCTCTCGGAGATGCCGCGGTCTTCGGGGTAGTAGTGCGAGGTATCGGCCACCCACAGTCCTTCCACCGGCAGCCGGCGCGGCGGCAGCCGGTCCAGGAAGCCCGGTTCGCAGATTGGCTGCGCGTGGCGGTAGCGGCTGACTCGCACGTCGATGAAGTCATCTGAGCCCAGCTGGGGATTGATCATGCACAGGTAGCGGCGCACCTTGTCGGCGAACACCTCGTCGCTGTCGCCATAGCGCTCGTGCTCGCCGGGCATGTAGAACGGCACGTAGACGATATGCGCATCCATCGGGCGCAGGTTGGTGTATTCGACGATGCCGGGGATGTCCATGTCCGGGTCGTTGGTGTTGACCCAGAAATTGGCCGAAACCGGCCTGCGCAGCTTGGCGATCACGCAGACCACGGCGATGTTGTTCAGTGCGCGGAACTTCGCCAGGATGGCTTCGGGCAGGTCCGGTGCCAGGCGTGGCACGAACGGCAGCGGCACCGTGGAAATGACCTTGTCGAAGGCCAGGTGCTCGCCGCCGACCTGGACGCCGCGCGCGCGGCCTTCCTCGATCACGATGCGTTGCACCGGGCAGGACAGCCGTACCTCACCACCATGGCGCTGGATGTCTGCATGCAGGGCATCGAGCAGAGTGGATGAACCGCCTTCCAGATACCCGAGCTTTTCGCGCATCAGGCTGTAACGGGAGCGCCCGATGCGTCGGATCCGGCTCCAGATCCAGGCCGCGGACAGGTTGCCGGCATAGTCGTAGAACTTGTAGTCGAACAACCGGCGCCATAGCGTTTCATAGGCTTCGGCGCCGACCCAGCGGCGGATCCAGGAAGAAGCTTCAACGTGGTCCAGCGGGCGCCAGTCGTTGCGACGCGTGCACAGGAAAGCGTGTAGTCCGTAACGGATCTTGGCCATCAGCCCCAGGCCTCTGAAGCGCAGCAGGGCGATCGGGTTGCCCCAGGCCTGCAGGCGCTTGCCGAACCAGTAGCCCATGCGGGTCTCGGTCCAGCGCATGCGTTCACTCAGCCCCAACTCGTCGAGTACGGCCAGGAAATCGTGATCGGAGGTGCAATGGAAGTGGTAGTAGCGTTCGATCGGAATGCCGTCGAAGTCGAAGCTCGCGGTCATTCCGCCAACGCGGTCATCGGCTTCGAACACCACGGGCTGATGGCCGTCGCGGGCCAGCTGGTAGGCCACGGCAAGGCCCATCGGGCCGGCGCCGAGAACGGCGATGCGCTCGTTCATGATCAGAACTCCAGGGCGATGTCGCCGTACTCGGGGTCGTTGAAGGTGGCGTCGATGGCCTGCGCGAAGGGCGTCGGCCGTACGTTGAAGATCGAAGGCCAGTCGATGACTTCGAACTCATCATGGGCCACCAGCGCCTGCAGCTGCGCCGCGGTGAACGGTGGGTCGCGGTCGAACAGCGCCCAGGTCCTCAGCAGCAGGTGGAACAGGCAATAGGGGATGTGCAGCAGCAGGGTGCGGGCACGCGTGCTGCGCTTGATCTGGCGGATGATATCGATGTAATCGACCTTCTCCAGGCCGGTGATGTTGTAGCGCTGACCCGCAATGCGCGAGCGCAGGCAGCTGGCGATGATGGTGGCGAAATCGCCGGCATACAGTGGCTGGCGCATGTAGCGACCATCGCCGGGAATCGGGAATACCGGAACCCTGCGCATGAAGCGCGACAGCCATCCCAGGTGCTTGCGGTCGAACCAGCCGAACATCAGGGTCGGGCGCAGGATGACCGATGGAATGCCGCGCGCGGCGACCCGTTGCTCCTGCTCACGCTTGGTGCGGGTGTAGTCGTCATCGGCCACCGAACAGACCACCGAGGAGCTGACGTGCACCGTGTAGGGGACGGCGTGGCGCTCGATGGCATCCAGGATGAGGTCGGTGGCCGTGATGTTGTTGCGCACGAATGGCAGAGGATCGGTGCCGCCGATCTGCGCCTGCAGCATCACCACGGCGTCGGCACCGGCGAAATGGCGCTCCCAGGCGCCCGGCTCTGCCAGGTCGGCGTGTTCGGTCACCACGTCTGGATGCATGCGTGCCAGCACCTCGAGATTGGCGGCGTGCTTGTCGATCACCACCAGCCGGCGGTAGCCCTGGCGCCTGAGGATGGCGACCAGGTTCTGGCCGACCAGGCCGGCACCACCGGGAATGATGATCTTCTGCTCCAGCTCGGAGCCCATTGCAGCGCTCACAGCGAGATCCTGTTGAAGAGGGTCTGCGGTAGCAGGCGGATCACCGTCATGATCAATCGCCAGAAGCCCGGGGCATACAGCACCGGGGTGCCGCGGCCGATGCCGGCGACGATGCGGCGCGCGATCTGGTCCGGCGTTGCCCACAATGGGCCCTTGCGCAGGTGGGCCGTCATCGGCGTGTCGACGAACCCCGGACGGATGTCGACCACCGCCACGCCCTGCTTCGCCAGGCGCTGGCGCAGGCCACTAAGGTAGGTGCTGACCGCGGCCTTGGCGGCGCCGTAGACGTAGTTGCTCTGGCGGCCGCGGTCACCGGCCACCGAAGTGATCACCGCCAGCGCACCGCTGCCAGCGTCAGCCAGGCGATTGGCAACAGGCCCCAGCAGGGCCAGGGTGGAGGTGCCATTGGTGGCGAACTCGGTCATGCAGGTCTCCACCGAGGCTTCGCAGGCTGCCTGGTCGGGCAGCGTACCATGTGCAATCAGCACCACATCCACCCGTCCCAGCGCCTGCCAAGCCTGCGCCAGCAGCTCGGCGTGAGCGGCCAGATCGTTGATGTCCATCGAATAAGTGTGCGTGGCGCGTGCACCACGCACGCGCAGGTCGTCGGCGATGGCGGCCAGCCTGTCGGCGCGGCGCCCAGCCAGGAACAGCCCCGCGCCGCGTGCGGCATAGCGCCGGGCAACGGCTTCGGCAATCGCGGACGTGGCGCCGACGATGAGGACGTTCTGCATGCTTACTCCGTGACCCGGCGCCAGAAGCCGGACGAGAAACGTGGATCGATGAATCGGCTGAAGTCCTGCCAGCGCGGGTACGCCTGCTGGAACGAGGCGGCAGTCATCCGCGCATCCTTGGCCGGGTACTGGGCACCGCCGGCGGCATCGACGATCTGGTCCAGGCGCCGCAGCAGGGCCCACAGTGCCTCGCCGGTATTGGGGAAGTCCAGGGCCAGGGTGGTACCCGGCCGCGGAAAGGACAACATGCCAAGGGACGGCCGCGTGCCGAACTGCTTGAGCACCGCCAGGAACGAACCCTGGCCACTGCGGGCGATTTCCTGCAGCAGGGCGGGAACTCCATCCGCGGCCGCGTGCGGTGGCAGCACGCACTGGTACTGCACGAAGCCAGCCGGACCATACATCCGGTTCCACTGGCTGATGCCATCAAGCGGATAGAAAAAGGGCAACAGGTGTGAGACGTGGCGCCGGCGTTGCGCCGGCTGGCGCCAGTAATAGAGCGTATTGAACGGGCGCAGAGTGAGCCGGTTGACCAGTGATATCGGTGGTATCAGCGGCATCGACCACTGCCGCCGGGGCGTGGCTGGACGTTCGTCGGCCGGCTGCGCGGCATGGTTGGCACGGGTGAAATGCCCGCGGCCGAGGGCGCGGGCACGTGCCAGGCAGTCGATCCAGGCCACGCTGTACTCGTGGCTTTCGCTGCTGTCCTGTGACAGCGCGAAGAAGTCGGCCAGGCCGGAGAACCGGATGTTCTCCACCTCCAGGCTGCTGCCCGGCACGCGGCGCAGCTGCAGCTCGGCATGCGTGATCAGCCCGGTCAGGCCGAGCCCACCGAGGGTGGCTTCGAACCAGCCGTCGCCATTGCCAGGACGGCACACGTGGCGTTCGCCGTCGCTGCGCAGCAGCTCGAAGGACAGCACGTGGTGACCGAAGCTGCCGGCCAGATGATGATTCTTGCCATGCACATCATTGCTGATCGCACCGCCCACGGTGACGTGACGCGTGCCTGGGGTAACCGGAAGGAACCAGCCTTGCGGCAGAACGAGCGCGATGATCTCACCCAGGGTGACGCCAGCTTCGCACTGCAGCCGTCCGCTGGCCGGGTCAAAGGCGATGAAGCGGTCCAGATCGCGACATTCCAGCAGGGTGGCTCCCGGATTCTGGCAGCTGTCGCCATAGCTGCGTCCGTTACCATGCGGCAACGCAGTGCCCTCGAAGGTTGGCAGCGTGGCGAGCCGATCGTGCACCCTGATCAGCGACTGTGGCGCGCGCGGATACCGCCCCCAGGAATGCGCGTCGGCCCGCATCAGATCGCCACCAGGGCAAACCCGGCGCACAGCACGGCCACCACCTGGCTGGGCCGATCCGTGGCGGCAAACACGATCGGGTCATCGTGCATGTTGCCGCGATGGGCGATCACCCAGGCGCGGCTTACCCAGTACAGCAGGACCGGGCAGATGAACCACAGCAGCTTCGGGTTGCGGTACAGCTCCACGCTATCGGGGCTGTTGATGTACAGCGCCATCACCAGGACGGCGCAGTAGCCGGCGGCAGCGCCCAGCGACTGCAGCAGCGGCAGGTCTTCCACGCCGTAGCCACGGCCGTTGGCGCGGGTCTTGCCACGTGCCAGCACCGCGTGCAGTTCGGTATAGCGCTTGAGCAGGGCCAGCGAGAGGAAAATGAACATGCTGAAGGCCAGCAGCCAGAACGACAGTTCTGCCCCGATGGCCACCGTGCCGCCGATGATGCGCAGGGTGTAGAGGCTGGCCAGCAGCACCACGTCGAGCATGACGATGCGCTTCAGGCGCAGCGAATAGGCGACGGTCAGCACGTAGTAGCCTGCCAGCACTGCGGCGAATGCCGGGCCGCAGGCAAGTGCTACGGCCAGCCCGCACAGCGTCAGCAGCGGGCCCGCAACCAGGCCGTGCAGCAGCGGCAAGCGGCCGGCAGCAAAAGGGCGATGGCGCTTGCGCGGATGGCGGCGATCTGCATCAAGGTCGAGCAGGTCGTTGAGTACATAGACGCCGGAGGCGCACAGGCTGAAGGCCGCAAAGGCCAGCAGCGCATCGGCCACTGCCGGTGCTTCCAGGAAGCGGTGGGCGGTCAACAGGGGAACGAACACCAGCAGGTTCTTCAGCCACTGGTGCGGACGCAGCGCCTTCAACCACGCCTGCGGCCTGGACGGTGCAGGCCAGTGCCCCAGTACCCGCGTGCATTGCGCTGCGGCGCCCGCCAGTGCACTGCCGTTGTTGACCACCCAGGCGCCTGCGGCGCGGGCCCAGACCGCCAGGTCGACCGTGCCATTGCCGGCGTAGTCGAAACCGCGCTCGCCAAACGCATCCACCAAGGCCTGCGCCTTGTGCGGGCCGGACAGGTTGCGCTGGCCGTCGCTGGCAATGACCTGTTCAAACAGGCCCAGATATGCGGTGATCGGCGCAACCAGCAACTGGTCGGAGGCGGTGCACAGCACCCGAGGGCGCTGCGGTGTGTCGCGCAACAGTTGCAGTACCTTTGGGTTGTACGGCAGGTGGCATGGATCGACGGTGGCGCGTGCAGCGATCTGCCGCTTCAGTGCGGCCTTGCCCTGCAGCAGCCAGAACGGCAGCAGGAACAGGTACAGCGGATTGCGCGCCAACAGCACCAGCAGCGATTCATACAGAAGGTCCGTGTCCAGCAGCGTGCCATCCAGGTCCACGCACAGGGCGCGGTCGTGGGCTGCAGGAGAGGGGGCAGGAGGCGCTGGGGGCATCGTTCGCGGGCTGACGCGGCGGGATCGTCCATTGTATCCGCGTTGGGGCATGGGCCAGAAAGCGGCATCCCGGCCCCGGGCCGCTGCATCCGCGCGGTTTGCTGCGCCGCAAACCCGTCGGGTGCAGGCCTGCGGCTAGAATGCGCTTATCCATTCGCAGGTACTACAGCAATGCAGCAATCGACTTCCGGCGGAAAGCGCGGCAAGCGCTTCGCCAGTGCGGCGGAGGCCCTGCAGGGGGTGGTCGCCGATGGGCAGACCCTGGCCGTGGGCGGCTTTGGCCTGTGTGGCATTCCCGAGGCGCTGATCGCTGCGCTGCGCGACAGCGGCGTCAAGGGCCTGACCGTGATCTCCAACAATGCCGGCGTCGATGGCTTCGGCCTCGGCCAGCTGCTGGAAACGCGGCAGATCAAGAAGATGATTTCGTCCTACGTGGGCGAGAACAAGGAATTCGAGCGGCAGTTCCTGGCCGGCGAGCTGGAGCTGGAATTCAACCCGCAGGGCACCCTGGCCGAGCGCCTGCGTGCCGGCGGCGCGGGCATCCCCGCGTTCTTCACTGCCACCGGCTACGGCACGGTGGTGGCCGAGGGCAAGGAAACCCGCGAATTCGACGGCAAGCACTACGTGATGGAGACCGCGTTGCGCGCCGACGTGGCGCTGGTCAAGGCCTGGAAGGCCGACGAGGCTGGCAACCTGGTGTTCCGCAAGACCGCGCGCAACTTCAACCCGGCCTGCGCGATGGCCGGCAAGGTCTGCATCGTGGAAGTGGAAGAGGTGGTGCCGGTCGGCGCCATCGACCCGGACCAGGTGCACCTGCCGGGCATCTATGTGCACCGCATCGTGCACAACGCGCATCCTGAAAAGCGAATCGAACAGCGCACCATCCGCGCGGAGGGCAACTGACATGGCGTGGACCCGTGACGAGATGGCGGCACGCGCTGCCCAGGAGCTGACCGACGGCGCCTACGTGAACCTGGGCATCGGCCTGCCGACGCTGGTTGCCAACCACATTCCCGAAGGCGTGGACGTATGGCTGCAATCGGAGAACGGCCTGCTCGGCATCGGCCCGTTCCCGACCGACGCTGAAGTTGACGCCGACCTGATCAATGCCGGCAAGCAGACCGTCACCGCGCGTGCCGGTGCCAGCTACTTCGGCAGCCACGACAGCTTCGCGATGATCCGCGGTGGCCATGTGAACCTGGCCATCCTTGGTGCCATGCAGGTGACCGACAAGGGCGACCTGGCCAACTGGATGGTGCCCGGCAAGATGGTCAAGGGCATGGGCGGCGCCATGGACCTGGTGGCTGGCGTGCAGCGTGTGGTGGTGCTGATGGAGCACACGGCCAAGAACGGCGAGCACAAGATCCTGGCCGAATGCACGCTGCCGTTGACGGGTGTTGGTGTGGTCGACCGCATCATCACCGATCTGGCCGTGTTCGACGTGACTGACAAGGGCCTGCTGCTGGTGGAGGCCGCGCCGGGTGTCAGCGATCAAGAACTGGAGGAAAAGACCGGCGTCGCGTTCCAGCGCGGCTGAGGCTGCAAGGGCGGCCAAGCGTGCCGCCCTGTTTCTTGAGGTGCCGCCATGCTGTTCCCCCACGACCTGCCCGATGCCGATGTCCTGCACCTGCCGGGATGGCTGGCTGCTGCCGACGCCGACCGGCTCATGGGGGCGCTGCAGGCCGACGTGCGGTGGGACGTCCACCGCATCCGCATGTTCGGCAACTGGGTGGACTCGCCACGGCTGAGCTGCTGGATCGGCGACCCGCAGGCGCGCTACCGCTACTCCGGTGCCGAGTTCGTGCCGCATCCGTGGCCGCCCGTGTTGCAGGCCGTGCGCGAGCGCCTGCAGGCCGAAGGCCACGGCCGCTTCAACAGCGTGCTGCTGAATCGCTATCGCAGCGGGGGTGACTCCATGGGCTGGCACAGCGATGACGAGCCGGAGCTGGGACCGGCCCCGGTGATCGCGTCGCTGAGCCTGGGTGCCGCGCGCCGTTTCCTGCTGCGCCGACGCGACGATCCGGCGCGCAAGGCTGAATTCGTGCTTGGCCACGGTGACCTGCTGCTGATGGCCGGACAGACCCAGCGCTTCTACCAGCACGCGCTGCCGAAGATGGCGCGGGTGCAGGGAGAGCGGATCAACCTTACGTTCCGGTGGATCCAGCCCGGCTGAAAGAAATCACGCGCGTACCAGATCGACGCAGGCTGACAGCAGGCCGCGACCGAAATTGCTGTAGTTTCCGGAGAGCAATTGCCCCATCACGACCGGCAAACGCCGTATGCGGGAGGTGGGCAGTGTCGCTCGTACCGAAACGTGATGCTGCTTGCGCTCCACCCACGCCAGCAATGGCTGGGGCAGGCTCAGTTCGCGTCCGCGCGCCAGCAACAAGCCCGATTGCGCACACTCGGTCTCCAGTTGCCGCTTGCGTCGCACCGCGCGTGGCGCCGTGTCATTGCCGCCCAGGCCCAACTGGTTGCCGCTGTGCAGGCGATAGCCGATGAGTGCCTCGGGAAGGCTGTCGATGTCCCCACGCATGGCTGCCAGCGTGCCGATCCAGGCATCGTGCACCCAGTCCTTGTCCGGTAGTGGCAGAGCATCGGCCAGCACCGAATGACGGAACGCCATCGCCGCGCCCGTCATCAGGTTTCGCTTGAGCATCAGATGGAAGCCGCCGCCGGCATGCATGCGCGCCAGATCCTCGGGCAGGTAACGCAGCGCATCGAACAATGTCTGCTGCAGCGGCTGCCCGGCCTCATCGATCAACTGAGCATTGCAGTGCAGGGCAAGCAAGCCAGGCCGCGCACCGAACTCGGTGCAGAAGCGCGCTATCTTGTTGGCATGCCATACATCATCCTGGTCGCACAGGAAGATGATCTCGCCAGTGCAGGCACGCAGCGCCCCATCGAAGTTCCGTCGATAGCCGACGTTCTGTGGGTTCACCTGCAGGTCCACGGTAATGCCCGCAGCTTCGGCACGTGGCACGAAGGCCTGCAGCAACGCCAAGGTGCCATCAGTTGATAGATCGTCCCGGATCACGATCTGGTTGGGGCGGCGTGTCTGTGCCAGCAGACTGTCGAGCTGCTCCTGCAGGAAGCGCTCACCGTTGTACGTGCAGACGGCGATGGAGACGGATGCGGGCATCAGTGTGGCAAGAGACCGTGATTCGTCATTATCGCACGTACCCACTGCGGCCTCGCCGGGCGTGCCTGGCGAGGCTGCCATCAGCGCGCAACAGTTGGCTGATCGGCCTGCCCGCTCACCAGCGTCCAGCCAACCACATCCTGTGCCAGCTGCTGCAGGCCACGCTCGAACGCCGCGGTCACCGCCGGTACGTCGGTACTGCCGACCGGCTGCGCCTGGCGGAAGGTGCGGTCGGCCACCACGCGCTGGTCGGCGACATGGATCAGCTTGGCGTTGACCTCGATCACCACGGTCGGCGTGGCCTGGCCCTGGTAATCCGATTCGAAGCGGCGCACGTCGGTGGAAAGCTTGTAGTCGGCGCGGATGCCGGCAGTGCTGCGGGCCACGCCGCGGATGCGGCCGGAATCCTCGAAGCCACGCAGCAGGGTGTCCTCGATCATGTCGGTGGCCGGCTGCGCCCAGCTGGCCCCCTTGTAGATCTCAAGCTGGGAGGGTGTCGGCCGCACATTGATGCGCGGGCTGTCGACCATGCGCGCGGCGCTGGGCTTGGCCAGCACCAGCTGCCAGCTGGCCTGCGGCCACGCCGGGTCCGCCTTGACCTGCACGGACGGCGAGTACAGCGTCACCGCGGTTTTCTCGCTGCTGCCGAGGATGGAGCAGCCGCCCAGCAGGGTGACCATCGAAGCGGCCAGCAGCAGGCGCGGAAGGGTGGTCGGGCTCATTTGGGTTCGAACTCCTTCGGTGCGTCGCGGCCCAGCAGGTAGCGCGCGGGGTTGTTCTCGAGGCGGTCGCTGACCCGGCGCAGGTCGCGGATCAGGCCGCGCAGTTCGGTCAGCGTCGGGCCCAGCTGGCCAAGGCCATCGTTGGCAAAGCTGTTGATCGCGGCGCGGTTCTCGCCAAGGATCGAATCGGCGTTGCCGGCGGCCGAATCGAGCTTGGCCAGGGTCGTGTCGAGCTTGTCGATGATGCCGGGCAGCTGCTGCACCAGGTTCCTGTCCAGGCGCTCGATGGTGCCGTTGGTGGTCTTCAGCGTGGTGTCCAGGCTGCGGGCGGCATCGCGCGCGCTGAGCAGCAGCGCCTGCGTACCCTGGTCACGGTCGGCCAGGCCACCACTGATCGTCTCCAGGTTGGCCAGCGTCGCGTTGATCGAGGCCACGTTGCGGTCGCTGAGGATCTGGTCCATGCGCTCGACGATGCGGTTGGCCACGTCGGTGATGTTCTGCAGCGCCGAGGGCGTGGTCGGGATGATCGGTGCCGGATCCTTGTTGACCGTGGTCAGCGCCGGCGACTGCGGCGTGCCGCCGCTGAGCTGGATGATCGACGGGCCGGTCAGGCTGGTGATCGCCAGCTTGGCGCGGGTATCGGTCTTGACCGGCGTGTTGGAGTTCAGGCGGATGCGCGCGACCACCTGGCGCGGGTCGTCCGGCACCAGGTTCAGTTCGGTGATCGAGCCCACCGCGATGCCGTTGTACTGCACCGGGCTGCCCACCGACAGGCCGGTCACCGCTTCGCGGAACACCACGCGGTACTCCTGCCAGGTGCGGTCGGAGGAGTACTTGGCCGCCCACAGGCCGAAGGCCAGCAGGGCCAGGCCGGTGATCAGGGTGAACGCGCCGATCAGCACGTAGTTGGCTTTGGTTTCCATGGCTCAGGCACTCTCGATCTGTTCGCCACGCGCGGCGCGCGCGCGGGGTCCGTGGAAGTATTCCTGGATCCACGGATGATCCAGTTTCTCGATGTCGGGCAAGGCGGCGTTGGCCACCACCTTGCGGTCGGCGATCACCGCTACCCGGTCGCAGATCGCATACAGCGTGTCCAGGTCGTGGGTGATCAGGAACACGGTCAGCCCCAGCGCTTCCTGCAGCGTCTTGATCAGGCGGTCGAACGCCGCCGCGCCGATCGGGTCGAGGCCGGCGGTGGGTTCGTCCAGGAACAGCAACGGCGGATCCAGCGCCAGCGCCCGGGCCAGGCCGGCGCGCTTGCGCATGCCGCCGGACAGCTGCGAAGGCAGCTTGTTGATCGCGTCGGCGGGCAGGCCGGCCAGTTTCACTTTCAGCAGCGCCAGTTCGTAGTGCCAGCGCTCGGGCAGTTCGCGGTGGTGTTCCTTCAATGGAACCTGGACGTTCTCACCCACGGTCAGCGACGAGAACAGGGCACCGTCCTGGAACAGCACGCCGGTATTGCGTTCGATGTGCAGGCGGCTCTCGGCGTCGTCGGCACGCGCATCGCGGCCGAGGACTTCGATCTGCCCAGCATCCGGCACACGCAGGCCGAGGATCGAGCGCATCAGCACCGACTTGCCGGTGCCGGAGCCGCCGACCACGCCCAGGATTTCGCCGCGGCGTACGTCCAGATCCAGGTCTTCGTGCACGGTCTGGCTGCCGAACCGGTTGACCAGGCCACGCACGCGGATGGCCAGTTCGTGGCCGTCGTCGTCGCGCATGTCGAGGGTTTCAAGGGGGGCGGATGTGCTCATGTCACCAGTCCATGTGCATGAACCACAACGCCGCGAAGGCGTCGATGATGATCACCAGCGAGATCGTCTGCACCACGCTGGAGGTGGTGCGCTCGCCGACCGACTGCGCGGTGCCCTCGACCTTCAGGCCCTCCAGGCAGCCGATCAGGCCGATCACCAGGGCGAATACCGGCGCCTTCGACAGGCCCACCAGCAGGTGCCGCACTTCCATCGTCTCGTGCATGCGCGCGATGTACATCTGCGGCGGGATGTCGAGGTCGAACGCACCGACGGTGATGCCGCCGGCCAGGCCGGCGATCATCGCGATGAAGGTCAGCAAGGGCAGGGTGACCAGCAGCGCCAGCAAGCGTGGCAGCACCAGCAGGTCGACCGGGTCCAGGCCCAGCGTACGCATCGCATCGATCTCCTCGCGTGCCTTCATCGCACCGATCTGCGCGGTGAAGGCGCTGGCGGTACGGCCGGCCAGCACGATCGCGGTCAGCAGCACGGCGAACTCGCGCAGGAAAGCGATGTTGACCAGCTCGACCACGTAGATCTCGGCGCCGAAGTCGCGCAGGATGGTCGAGCCGAGGAACGCGATCACCGCACCCACCAGGTAGGACAACAGCGCCACCAGCGGCACCGCATCCAGCCCGACCTGCTCCATCTGATGCACGGTGGCGGTCAGCCGGAAGCGGCGGGGTTCCTTGACCAGCCGCGCCGCCTTGACCAGGTTCTCGCCGAGGAAACTGCACAGGGCCTTGATGTTGTGGCCGGTGGCGTGGACGCTGACACCCAGCCGCTCAAGCGCGGCCAGCACGCCGAAATCGCGCTTGGCCTTGGGCCGGTCATCGGCCACTTCCTCGATGGTGCACACCAGCGCCTGGTGGTCCGGCCGGAACTGCAGCGCGTCTTCGTGGAGATCGGCGCGATGGGCCACGCGCAGCACCTGCAGCACGCCGGCCGAATCGAGCTGCTCGATGCCGGTGGCATCGATGCCGGTCAGCTTGTCGGGAACGCCGTGCAGGACCTCGGCCGCGGCCAGCGCGGTCTTCAAGGTCCAGGTGCCGGACAGGCGGATCAGGCCCGGGTCGTGGGCATCCTGTTCGAGCTGGGGGGCGAGGTTCGGGGTGACGTGGGCCATTCGGGTCGCAGCATAACCGTTCTGTATCGGGCTTCGCGTCGAACTTGGATGAATTTCTCCGGTGGGCCCCAGCGTAGGTAATACTACGGCGCATGTCCGCAGATGCTCACACGATCCCCACGCCCCAGGCCACCTACGCACAGCGCGTGGCCTTCGTTTCCGAGATCGCCGGACGCCTGCACAGCTATGGCACCACGGCCCAGCGCCTGGAAACGGCGGTGGTTGCACTGGCCCGCCAGCTCGATCTGGATTGTGAACCGTGGTCGAATCCCACCGGCATCATCCTCAGCTTCAGCGATCCGGCCCAGGCGATCGGCTCCAGCGACATCACCCGCGTGATCCGCCTGGCACCGGGTGAGAACGACCTGCACAAGCTCAGCGTTGCCGACCACATCGCCGAAGAAGTGTCCAACGGGCGGATGAGCATCGCCCAGGGCCACACTGCGCTGCGCCAGCTGGACAAGGATCCGGGCCGGCGCGGCAAGCTGCGCACCATCCTGTCGTTCACCCTCGGCGCGGCGGGCGTGGCGGGCATGTGGAAGCTGCCGTGGCTGGACATCGCCACCGCCGGTGTCATCGGCCTGATGATCGGCCTGCTCGGCATGGTCACCGATCGCCGCCCGGCCACCCGCGAAGCCGCCGAGGCACTGGCCGCGCTGCTGGCCGGCATGGTCGCCACCCTGGTCGCGTCGTTCATTGGTGCGCTCAACCTCAATACGGTGATCATCGCCTCGCTGGTGGTGCTGCTGCCCGGCATGTCGCTGACCAATGCGGTCAATGAGCTGGCCAGCCAGCACTGGGTATCGGGTACCGCGCGCTTTGCCGGCGCGCTGACCACCATCATGAAGCTCAGCGTCGGCGCGATGATCGCGGTGACCCTGGCCGATGTGCTCGGCCTGGATCCGGTGATCCGGGCCGCGCGGCCGCAGGGGCCGTGGGTGGAATGGGGCTCGCTGCTGACCGCCGCATTTGCCTTCGCGATGCTGTTCAAGGCCAATCGCCGCGATTATCCGTGGGTGATTGCCGCCTCGGTGGCCGGTTATGCGATCTCCAAGTTCGGCGGCCACGCCTGGGGCGCACCGGCCGGTATCTTCCTGTCGGCAATGCTGCTGACCGCCGGTGGCAACCTGTTCGGACGCCTGGTCGGGCGTCCGGGCGCGATCATCCGCCTGCCGGGCATCATCATGATGGTGCCCGGCAGCACCAGCCTGCGTGGCGTGCTGACCCTGGTCCAGCAGCAGGACGTGGGCGCCGGCCAAAGCGTGTTCCTCACCGTTCTGAACGTGGTGATGGCGCTGGTGGCGGGCCTGCTGTTCGGCAACCTGCTGATGCCGGCGCGCAAGACACTGTAGAGCCGAGCCCATGTTCGGCTTTGCATATGGATAGCCGAGCGTGGGCTCGGCTCAACATACAGGAAACGCCGGCTTTCGCCGGCGTTTTTCATTGCTCCCCGATCCGGCCTCAGGCCTTCTTGATCAGGAAATCTTCCGGCTTCTTGTTGCCCTTGGCGGTCAGTTCAGCCATCCAGCGCGGCTGCTTGCCACGGCCGGTCCAGGTTTCCTTGGGGTTGGCCGGGTTGCGGTACTTCGGGGCAACCTTGCCCAGCTTGCGGCCGGCGGTCTTCGACGGTGCCTTGGCGACCTTGGCCACCTTGCGCGCGCGCGGGGCCGGGGCGTCGCCGAACAGTTCCTCGATGGTGTAGCCCTCGGTCTTGGCCAGCTTGGTCAGCTGGGCGCGCACCTTGGTGATCGGCCGGCGCTTGGCGACGATGGTCTGCTGCTTCTTGGCGGTACGGATCAGGGCGCCCAGCTCGCGTGCTGACAGGCCGGTCAGGTCAATGCTCATTTACGGTTACTCCGGAAACTAATGTGTGGACGGGACAAGCCAGTCCATGGCGTCGGCGGACAGAATAGAGATGAATTAATCACAGCACAAATGCAGGCAGGACATGCCGTGGCGGCATACCAGCGCCGTGGCGGCGATTTTGACCGGATTATGTCCGCTGCAATATCGGCGAAGGCCGCGGGCAGAAAAAAAAGACCGGGGCAGGCCCGGTCTTTCCACGTCAGCCCTGCAGTCGCTGCAGCAGGGTGGCCTTGTCCAGGCTCTCCGCCTCGCTGGCGCGGCGCGCGCGGTACTCGTAGGTGCCGGCGGCCAGGCCGCGTTCGCTGACCACCACGCGGTGCGGGATGCCGATCAGTTCCATGTCGGCGAACATCGCGCCCGGGCGCAGGCCGCGATCGTCGAGCGCGGCGTCCAGGCCGGCGTCGCGCAGCTCCTGCAGCAGGTTGGCTGCAGCGTCGGCCACGGCGGCATCGCCCTTCGGGTTGATCACGCACACCACGACCTGCCACGGCGCCATCGCGTCCGGCCAGATGATGCCGGCATCGTCATGGTTCTGTTCGATCGCGGCAGCCACCACGCGCGAGATACCGATACCGTAGCAGCCCATCGCCATCACCGCCGCCTTGCCGTTTTCATCCAGCACGGTGGCATCCAGCGCTTCGGCGTACTTGCGGCCGAGCTGGAACACGTGGCCGACTTCGATGCCACGGGCGATCTTCAGTTCACCGCCGTCCACAGCACGATCACCGGCACGCACGTTGCGGATGTCGGCCACTTCCGGTTCCGGCAGGTCGCGGCCCCAGTTGACGCCGGCCAGGTGGAAACCGGCCTCGTTGGCGCCGACGACGAAGTCGGCCATTGCCGCCACTTCGCGATCGGCGACCACGCGGATGGCCTTGGCCGGCGCGACCGGGCCGAGGAAGCCTGGCACGCTGCCCAGGTACTCGGCGATTTCCGCCTCGCTGGCGAAGCGTTGCTCGTCCAGCCCGGCCACCTTGGCCAGCTTGATCTCATTGACCTCATGGTCGCCACGCACCAGCACCAGCACGAACTGCTGTGCCTCGCCTTCGCCGGCGATCAGTGCCACCGACTTCACCGTGCGCTGCAGGTCGATGCCGAGCAGGGCCGCGACGTCCTCGCAGGTCTTCTGGGTGGGGGTATCCACCTTGCGCATTGTTTCGGTGGCGGCCGCACGCGGTGCCGGATCGGCGGCGATCGCCGCCTCCATGTTCGCCGCGTAGTCCGAACCGGTGGAGAACACCAGCGCGTCTTCGCCGGAATCGGCGATCACGTGGAATTCCTGCGAGGCATCGCCGCCGATCGCGCCGGAGTCCGCCTGCACCATGCGGAAGTCCAGGCCGAGGCGGGTGAAGATGCGGCTGTAGGCCGACTTCATGTTCTCGTATTCGCGCACCAGGCACTCATCGTGCAGGTGGAACGAATAGGCGTCCTTCATCAGGAACTCGCGCGCGCGCATCACGCCGAAGCGCGGGCGGATCTCGTCGCGGAACTTGGTCTGCACCTGATAGAAGTTCACCGGCAGCTGCTTGTAGCTGGAAAGCTCGCTGCGCGCGAAGTCGCAGGCGGCTTCTTCGGCGGTCGGGCTGTAGCAGAACACCTGGTCCTTGCGGTCCTTGATCTTCAGCAGCTGCGGGCCGAACTTCTGCCAGCGGCCGGTCTGCTCCCACAGTTCCTTCGGCTGGATGGTCGGGATCTGGAATTCCACGGCACCGGCCCGGTCCATTTCCTCGCGCACGATGCGCTCGACCTTGCGCAGCACGCGCAGGCCCAGCGGCGACCAGGTGTACAGGCCCGATGCCAGCTTGCGGATCATGCCCGCGCGCAGCATCAGCCGGTGGCTGGTCAGCTCGGCGTCGCTGGGGGTTTCCTTGGTGGTGTGCAGGTGGAACTGGGAGAGGCGCATCGTCGGCTTCGGATAACGGCAGAGACGTCTATTCTGCCAGCCCGGCCGGGGGGAGGGGTATCGGCAGGGCTGCGCCTTGCACCCGCAGTAGTGCCGGCCGCTGGCCGGCAACCTCAGAAGCAACAGCCGAAGCAACAGCGGGTTTCCCGTGGGATGGCGGGGTGGGTCCGGTTGCGGGAGACGCCGTAAACCCATCCATGGGGGCTTGGCCGCGGCATCCATGCCGCGGACACTCCCGCAACCGGACCCACCCCGCCTTCGACAGTTTCCTGCGAGCTGTCGGAATGGCTCCCGGGGTCAGATCCGTTTTCCGCAGGAAAACGGATCTGACCCCGGATTCAATTCGAGATCCGACAGATTTCATCCACGCATGGCGTGGATCTACTGGCCACCGGAAATCTGTCGGGGGGGGGGGGCGGTGTCGGATTGCGGGGTGTCAGCCGCATGGATGCGGCTGCCAAGCCTTATCTGATGGAAATCTGTCAGCGTAGGTGTCGAGAGCCGGCGTGGGCCGCCGTACGAGCCTGGATCTCGACGATCGCCATGTAGCTTGGCGCCCACACCGGATTCTCCCTTGATCCGCCCGAACAGTTGCTGGAGCTGACACTCGAAGCGATAAGACTGGGCAAGCGGGGGAGCTCTCGACCCTTCCAGACTATACGGAGTCGGGCAATGAACGGGATCGGGATCGATGTGAGCAAGCGCCGACTGGATATCGGCACGACAGACGGCGAGACTGTGCAGGTCAGCAATAGCCCCTCTGGCTATGCTGAATTGAGCACTTGGTTGAGCACGCGGCCGGCCATTCAGATCGTTCTGGAAGCCACTGGCGGCTATGAGCAGACTGTCCTGGACTTTCTTCACAAGGCCGGCCATCCGGTGATCCGCGCCAACGCCCTGCGGGCGCGTAGACTGGCTCAGGGGCTGGGTAAAGTGGCCAAGACGGACCGCTTGGATGCTCTTGTATTGGCGCAGATGGCCGCACTGGTGGAACTGCCTTCCTATCAGCCACTGGAGCCCTGGCAGCGGAAACTGCGCGAGTTTGTGCGGGCGCGTCGACAAACGATGCAGGCACTGACCGTAGCCCGCCAACAGCAGGAAATGGTGACTGACCGCGAGCTACGCCGGCAGATGCAAGGCAACATCATTCGCCTGCAGACACTGGTCGAGCGACTGGGGAAGCAGATCTCTGAACAGGTCGCGCAGCAGCCCCAACTGGCAGTGCTGAAGTCGATGAAAGGGGTTGGCCCGGCATTGCAGGCGGTGCTGGCCAGCTACCTGCCTGAGCTGGGTCAGATCAGCGGAAAAGCCATTGCCAGCCTGGTCGGCGTGGCGCCGATCTCCCACGACAGCGGGGCCATGCGAGGGAGGCGAAGCATCCACGGTGGCAGGGCCGAGATCCGCCAGGTGCTCTACATGTCGGCCATGTCGGCCATGCGACATGAGCCACGATTGCGGGACTTTTACCGGTCGCTGCGGGCCCGCGGCAAGGAAGGGAAAGTGGCCATCGTGGCGGTGATGCGGAAGATGCTGGTGATTCTCAACGCCCGCGTGCGTGACGCTCAAGGCGGATCGATCCCCGCCTGAAGCCAGCCTGCGCGTGCCCCAAAAGGCTGCCGGCCAGCGGCCGGCACTACCGTGCCCGTCTCATGGAGGGGCCAGGCCCCTCCGTCAACACAGTTGCTACATGGACGTACTTGCGGCGTCCCCGCAATCCGACACCGCCCCGCCATTCCACGGAATGCCCGCTTTTGACGTTGCCGTTGCTTGCAGCCTCGGCAGGTGCAGGGCGCAGCCCTGCCGATACCCTTAACCGGCCGGTGGGCAGTAAGCCTTGATGGCCGCCTCCGCCAATCCCTTCTGCGCGGTGTGCTGCTCCGGGGTCAACGGGGTATCGGCCTTGCCATCACCATCGGTGTCCTGCATCACCTGGCCACCGCCGTCCAGCAGGGCCAGGTTGGCCCGGGCCGTGCTGCACTGCTCGGGAACCGGCGCGGCCGGGGTCTCGGTGCTGGCCGCGGCCTGCGGGGTGCGGGCCTGCTCGCGGGTCTCGTACTTCTTGCCCGCCGGTGGGGTCTCCGAGTACTGGGTCACGCCATGGGCGTCCTTCCATTTGTAGACGGGACCGGCCACGGCGTTGGCACTGGCCAACAGCAGCAGGCATCCAAGGCAGGACAGGGCACGCATGGCAAACTCCACGGAATGGGCGTAGAACGCCGATTGCAGCATTGGCGCCGAGCACTGGCAAGTCGATTAAACTGGATTCCATGGACCCGATCACACCGCCGCCGCGCTCGCGCACGATTTACCTGCTGCCCAACCTGTTCACCACCGCCGGCCTGTTCGCCGGTTTCTACGCGATCATCGCCGCGGCCAACGGGGATTTCGTCAATGCCAGCATCGCCGTGTTCGTGGCGGCGGTGATGGATGGCCTGGACGGGCGCGTGGCGCGCCTGACCGGTACCAGCAGCGAATTCGGCGTGCAGTACGACTCGCTGGCCGACCTGGTCAGCTTCGGCATGGCCCCGGCGCTGGTGATGTACCACTGGTCGCTGTCGTGGCTGAAGTTCGATGATCCGCTGCTCGGCCGCGTCGGCTGGGCCGTGGCCTTCCTGTATGCGGCCTGCGCGGCACTGCGCCTGGCCCGCTTCAACACGCAGGTGGCGGTGGTCGACAAGCGCTGGTTCGTTGGCCTGGCCAGCCCGGCCGCAGCGGGCCTGATGATGTCCTTCGTCTGGGCGTTCGCCGACGGCAACCTGGGCTGGGATGGCAACCAGCTGCGCTACGTGGCGCTGGCGGTGACGATCATCGCTGCGCTGCTGATGGTCAGCCGTATCCGTTTCTGGAGCTTCAAGGGCGGCGCGGCCAAGGGCACCCGTTCGGATCGCGTGCCGTTCCTGGTGCTGGCGCTGGTGCCGGTCGCCATTGCCATCGCGGTGATCGACCTGCCGCGCGTGCTGTTCGCGGTCGGCATCCTGTACGCCCTGTCCGGCCCGGTGATGTGGGCCGTGCAGCGCCTGCGCAAGAAGCCCGAGGCCGCGTGAGCCAGGACCTGCCCGTGCTGTGGTCGCCGGCCCAGCAGGCCTGGCTGCAGGCCATGGGCTATACCGTCTATCACGACGGCCAGCTGGCTGCCGAGCTGGATGCCGCATTGCAGTTGAGCGTGGCCGAAGCCGAGGCCAGTGTTGCCCCGCCGGAACCGGAGCCGGTGCGGGCCGCTGTGCCGCCGCGCGACGCCCGCGCCGCGACCGCGACCGCAGTACGCGCGGAACGCCCGGCTCCGCCGCGCCGCGAAACGCCGGTCAGTGCCCCGGATACCGTGCCGGCGGCTGAGCGCCCGCTGCCCAGCGGCAACGCACGACAGCCGGTGGTACGCCTGCCCGATCGCCTGCAGATCGCGCTGCTGCGCGCGTCCGGCTGCAACCCGAACGACCCGGCGACGCAGGTGCTGATGGACAGCTGGCCGCTGGACCAGCTGCGCCGTGACCCGGCCGCCAAGCGTGCGCTGTGGCCGCAGCTGCGTGCCCTGCGCAAGCGGGGTGCGCGGTGAGCGCGGTGACCCGGCCCGGCCCGGTCAGCCTGCGTGCGCTGCGCGAGAGCGACCTCAATGCTGTGATGGCGATCGAGCTGCGGGGCTATCCTTTTCCCTGGACCCGCGGCATCTTCATCGACTGCCTGCGCGCCGGCTATCCCGGCCTGGCGATGGAGCGCGATGGCCTGCTGGTCGGCTATGGCGTGCTCAGCATCGCCGCGGATGAAGCGCACGTGCTCAACATCTGCATCGACCCGCTGGCACAGTCGCGCGGGCTGGGCCGCCAGCTGCTGCGCGCGATGGTGCAACTGGCCGCCGACCGTGGTGCCCAGCGCGTCTTCCTGGAGGTGCGTCCGTCCAACACGCCGGCGCTGGCGCTGTACCACAGCGAAGGCTTCAACGAGATCGGCCGCCGCCCGCGTTACTATCCGGCCGCACAGGGCCGCGAGGACGCGGTGGTGATGGCCATCGAGCTGGTCGACGGCGACCTGCAGGTGATGCCGCCGCTGTGACGCAGACGGGTTGCCGGCCAGCGGCCGGCACTACCAACGCGCCCATCACGCCAGGCGCAACGCCAGCACGCCACCGACGATGAGCGACGCTGCCAGCCAGCGCGCGCGTGGTATCCGTTCGCGCAGCAGGAACACCGAGATCAGCAGCGCGAACAGGATCGAGGATTCGCGCAGCGCCGAGATCATCGCCACCGGCGCCTGGGTCATGGCCCACAACGCCATCGCATAGGAGGCGGTGGTGCCGACGCCACCGGCCAGTCCCAGCGGCCAATGCTGCCGCGCATAGTCCAGTACCGCGCCGCCGCGCGTGTACAACGCCCACAGCGGCAGCGGAACGCCCGACAGCAGGAACAACCACAGCGTGTAGCTGAGCGCGCTGCCGGACTGGCGCGCACCCTGCGCATCGACCAGCGTGTAGGTGGCGATCATCGCTGCGGTCAGCAGCGGCAGGCGCAGTTGGCCGCCACGCGCACCCACTGCCATGCACAGGATGCCGGTGCTCACCAGCACCACACCCAGCCACGCTGCGGCGGGCAATGGTTCACCGAGCAGGGTGCCCGCCAGTGCGACCAGGATCGGCGCGCTGCCACGCATCAGCGGGTAGGCCAGGCTCATGTCGACCTGCTGGTAACAGCGTGCGACCAGCCCGTAATAGATCACCTGCAACAGCACCGATGCGCCCAGCCAGGGCCAGCTGTGCGCGGCGGGAAAAGGCAGGAAGGGCAGGGCGGCGGCCGACAGCAGCGCGGCGCTGCCGGTGACCAGCACGGTGCCGAGGAACTTGTCCGGCCCGCGCTTGACGATCGCATTCCAGCTGGCATGCAGTGCCGCAGCGGCGAGAACCAGCAGGAAGATCGAAAGAGGCATCCGGCGATGATGCCATGCGGCGGAAATGGAAACGCCGGGCATCGCCCGGCGTTTCCGATTCCGCTTGGGTGGGTGCCAACCTCTCCCGGCGTGGTAGGTGCCAACCTTGGTTGGCACGCACCAGAGCGCGGCGTTACAGCTTCGCGCGCTGTTCGCGCAGGCCGGCCAGCTGGGTGTTCCAGTCGGCCAGGCGCACGCGTTCCTGCTCGACCACGGCCGGCGGCACCTTGTCGGTGAACTTGGCCAGCTTGGTCTCGCTCTTCTCCTTTTCGGCTTCGACGCGAGCGATTTCCTTGTCCAGGCGCACGCGCTCGGCATCGAGATCGACCAGGCCTTCCAGCGGCACCAGCAGCTTCAGCTCGCCTACGATCGCGGCGGCCGCCGGCGGTGCGCTTTCGCCTTCGGCCAGCCACTGGATGCTGTCCAGCTTCAGCAGGAACGACAGCGAAGCGCTGAAGCGTTCAATACGCACGCGGTCCTGTGCCAGGCCGGCCTGCAGGCGCAGCGGCACCAGCTTGGACGGTGCGACGTTCAGCTCACTGCGCACGCGGCGCACGGCACTGATCACCGCCTTCAGCCATTCCACGTCGGCCTCGGCCTGGGCGAAATCACCGGCGAATTCGGCGGCGGTCGGGTAAGGGCGCAGCGACAGCGTGGTTTCGACCAGGCCCAGGCGCGGGGCCAGCTGCTGCCACAGCTGTTCGGTGATGAACGGCGTGAGCGGGTGCAGCAGGCGCAGCAGTGCTTCCAGCACGTACAGCAAGGTGTGGCGGGTGCTTTCGGCATCAGCCGCGTCGGCACCGTTCAAGGCCGGCTTGCTCAGCTCCAGGAACCAGTCGCAGAACGCGTTCCAGGCGAACTCGTACAGGCACTGCGCCAGCAGGTCGAAGCGATACGCGGCGAAATGGCCCTGAGCTTCGGCGGTGGTGGCGGCCAGGCGCGCGAGGATCCAGCGCTCGGCATCGGTGCGCGGCTTGGGCACGCCGGTGAACGCAGCGCCTTCGGTGTTCATCAGGGCGAAGCGGCTGGCGTTCCACAGCTTGTTGCAGAAGTTCTTGTAGCCCTCGGCGCGGTTCATGTCGAACTTGATGTCGCGGCCGTGGGTGGCCAGCGCGGCGATGGTGAAGCGCAGCGCGTCGGCACCGTGGGCGGCGATGCCGTCCGGGAATTCCTTGCGGGTGGCCTTCTCGATCTTCTCGACCATCTTCGGCTGCATCAGGCCGCCGGTGCGCTTGGCGACCAGGTCGTCGATGGTGATGCCGTCGATGATGTCCAGCGGGTCGAGCACGTTGCCCTTGCTCTTGGACATCTTCTGGCCCTGGCCGTCGCGGATCAGGCCGGTGAAGTAGACGTCCTTGAACGGGATCTTCCCGACCAGGTTGTCGGTGGCCATGATCATGCGCGCCACCCAGAAGAAGATGATGTCAAAGCCGGTGATCAGCACCGACGATGGCAGGTAGCGGTCGAAGCCGCGCTCGGCCATGGCCTGCTCATTCGGCCAGCCCAGGGTGGAGAACGGCCACAGCTGCGAGGAGAACCAGGTCTCCAGCACGTCGCTTTCCTGGTTCAGCACCACGTCGCTGCCCAGGTTGTGCTTCGCGCGCACGTCCTCTTCGCTGCGACCGACGTAGCAGTTGCCGGTGGCGGCATCGAACCACGCCGGGATACGGTGGCCCCACCACAGCTGGCGGCTGATGCACCAGTCCTGGATGTTGTTCATCCAGTGGCGGTAGGTGTTGATCCAGTTCGGCGGCACGAAGGAAATGCTTCCGTCCTCGACCAGTTCCAGGCCACGCTTGGCCAGGTCGTCCATCTTCACGAACCACTGGTCGGTCAGGTACGGCTCGATCACCTGGCCGGTACGGTCGCCGCGCGGCACCTGCAGCTTGTGCGCCTTGGTCTCGACCAGGATGCCCAGGTCTTCCAGTTCGGCCAGCACGGCCTTGCGCGCTTCATAGCGGTCCAGGCCCTGGAAGCGTTCCGGCGCGTTTTCGTTCAGCGCCGCCACCGGGGTGAACAGGTTGATCATCGGCAGGCTGTGGCGCACGCCCACTTCGTAGTCGTTGAAATCATGCGCCGGGGTGACCTTGACCACGCCGGTGCCGAACGCGCGGTCCACGTAGTCGTCGGCGATCACCGGCACGCGGCGGCCAGTCAGCGGCAGCACCACGCTCTTGCCGATCAGGTGCGCATAGCGCTCGTCCTCCGGATGCACCATTACCGCGGTATCGCCCAGCAGGGTTTCCGGGCGGGTGGTGGCGACGACCAGATAGTCGCGGGTTTCGCGCAGGGTTTCCACGCCGTCGGCATCGCGCTCGACGTGCTCGTAGCTCAGGCCTTCGTCCAGCGTGTAGGCGATCGACCACAGGAAGCCGTCTTCCTCGGCGCTCTCCACTTCCAGGTCGGAAATGGCGGTCTTCAGCACCGGGTCCCAGTTCACCAGGCGCTGGCCGCGGTAGATCAGGCCCTGCTCGTACCAGCGCACGAAGGCTTCATTGACTGCCGCCGACGGCTGCGGGTCCATGGTGAAGGTGCTGCGCGACCAGTCGGCGGAGGTGCCAAGGCGACGCATCTGGCGTTCGATGGTGTCGCCGGACTGCTGCTTCCACTCCCAGACCTTGCCGATGAAGCCCTCGCGGCCCAGCGAATCGCGGGTCTCGCCCTTGCCTTCCAGCGCCAGGTTGCGGCTGACCACCATTTCGGTGGCGATGCCGGCGTGGTCGGTACCGACCTGCCACAGCGTGTCGTAGCCGCGCATGCGGTGGTAGCGCACCAGCGCGTCCATCAGGGTCTGCTGGAAGGCGTGGCCCATGTGCAGGGTGCCGGTCACGTTCGGCGGCGGCAGCAGGATGGTGTACGGCTCGCCCGTGCCGGACGGCTTGAAGTGGCCGGCCTTCTCCCAGGCCTCGTAGAGGTCGGTCTCGAAGGACTTCGGGTCGTAGCTGGAGGCGAGTTGGGTCATGCGGGGGAACCAGGAGGTAATCGTTGAAGGATCAGGGCGCGGCGGCGGCCCATCAAGGGGGCCGGCGCGCGCTCACATGTCGTGCTTGTTCAGGTCGTAACCGGCGGCCTTGTACTGGCGCCAGCGCTCGCGCAGCGGTTCGCGCGCTTCCGGATCGGCCGGCACCACTTCCAGCACGCGCTCGCACTGGCCCAGCCAGGGCTCGTCGCGCAGGTTGATCACCAGCGGACGCGCCGGTGCCTCGGTGCCGGGTACCGCGATCAGTACCAGGGCCTCTTCCTCGTCCATGTCTTCGCCGGCGATCTGGTGCGGGATGTAGGCGTCGTTGTCGAACGCCCACAGCAGCTCGTCCAGCTCCTCGGCCTGGGCCTGGTCACGGGCCAGCACCAGGGTGAACAACCCGGCGTCGTTGGCCTTGCGCGCCAGCTCACAGACCAGGCGCAGCGGCTCGGTCAGGAAGCGGGGCTTGGCGATCAGGTAGAAGTCGGCGCGGGGCATGGCAGGGTCCGGGTCAGGCAGGGGCCCGGCAGTGCCGGGCGAGGCCCCGGCCGGCGTCTGCCGGCCAGGGTCGGGTACGGCATCAGGCGCGGGCGGCCTGGTCCAGCAGCCACTGGCTCAGCAGGCCGACCGGGCGGCCGGTGGCCATGCCACGCTTGCCTTCATCGCTGGCCACGCCGGCGATGTCCAGATGGGCCCAGCGCTGGCCTTCGGCGAAGCGCGACAGGAAGCAGCCGGCGGTGATCGCGCCGGCCCAGCGGCCACCGATGTTGTAGACGTCGGCGAAGCTCGAATCCAGCATCGGCTGATACTCGTCCCACAGCGGCAGGCGCCAGGCGCGGTCGAACACGTGCTCGCCGGCGGCCAGCAGCTCGTTGGCCAGGTCGTCGTGCTTGCTCATCAGGCCGGCGGTCTGGTGGCCCAGGGCGACCATGCAGGCACCGGTCAGGGTGGCGACGTCGACCAGCGCGGCCGGCTCGAAGCGCTGCGCGTAGGTCAGCGCGTCGCACAGGATCAGGCGGCCTTCGGCGTCAGTGTTGCCCACTTCGATGGTCTTGCCCGACATCGAGGTGATCACGTCCGACGGACGATAGGCGTTGCCATCAATGGCGTTTTCCACCGCCGGGACCACCACGACGAGGTTCAGCGGCAGCTTGGCCCTGACCGCAGCGACGAAGGTGCCGATGACGTTGGCGCCACCGCACATGTCGTACTTCATTTCCTCGATGCCGCCCTGGGTCTTCAGGTTGACGCCACCGGTATCGAAGGTGATGCCCTTGCCGACCAGCACGTACGGCTTGGCGTCACCGCCATTGTTCCACTTCAGCACGACCAGGCGCGGGCGGTTGGCCGAGCCACGGGCCACGGCCAGCAGCGAACCCATGCCCAGCGCTTCCATCTGGTGCTCGTCGAGGATCTCGGCTTCGGCACCGTCGTGCTCGCCGGCGAACTTCACGCCCACGTCGGCCAGATAGGCCGGGGTGCAGTAGTTCGGCGGCAGGTTGCCCAGCTCACGGGCGAACTCGACACCGGCGGCGATGGCCTGGCCCTGTGTCAGGGCCTGGCTGTCGTCACCGGCGATGGCCAGCTGGGTCAGGCCGGCGTCGTCGGCCTTCTTCTTGCCCAGGGTGGCGGTGTAGCGGTAGGCGGCGTGATCGGCGGCGATCACCGCCTGACGGATCGCCCAGGCCGCGTCGCGGTCCTTCACCGCCACCTCGGACAGGGTGAACAGTGCGCTGCGGGCAGCACCGGCCTTCAGCGCGCGCACGGCGTCGCCCACGGCCTTCAGGTACTGCGGCACGCCGAAACGGGCGGCTTCACCGAGGCCGACCACCAGCACGCGCGGGGCGGTTACGCCCGGCAGGTCGTGCAGCAGGGTGGTTGCGCCGGTCTTGCCGGACAGGTCGCCACGCTCGGCCAGGGCCGCCAGGCGGCCACCGCTGGCGGCATCCAGGGCCTGCGCGGCCGGGGTCAGGGTATGGTCGGCATACGCGCCGACCACCAGGCAATCAACGGTGGCGGCGGCCGGAGCAACGTGGTTCAGGGTGAATTCGAGGGCCATTGAGCAGATTCCATTGGCGAGTCCGTACAATCGCAGGCCGTTTACGCCCAGACAGTAGACTGGGCGGCACCGCGAACGAACCCCAGAGTTTAAACCACCGCCCCATGCTGAAGCTCGACCGATACCTGCTGGGCGATTTCGTCCAGAGTTTCCTGGCTACCCTGATCGTCCTGCTGGTGGTCAGCGTGGGCGGCGTGCTGGTGGACATCCTCGGCAACATCGCCGACGGACGCCTGCCGGCCAAGCTGCTGTTCTCCCAGCTGGGCCTGCAGTTCATCGCCTACCTGCCGCTGATCCTGCCGCTGGCACTGACGCTGGGCCTGCTGCTGGCCGTGGCGCGGCTGTACCGCGACTCGGAAATGGCGGTCATCACCGCCATTGGTGTCGGCCCCAAGCGACTGCTGCGGCCGCTGCTGATGCTGGTGGTGCCGGTGGTGCTGCTGGTCGGCGCCTGCTCGCTGTGGCTGGGCCCGTGGGCAGGCCGGGTGGCCGAGCAGATGATCATCGAGGCCAACCGCAGCGTGCTGATGGCCGGCCTGGAGCCGGGCCGGTTCACGCCGCTGCCCAATGGCGGCGTGGTCTACCTGTCCTCGATCTCGCCTGACGGCACCGAGCTGGGCAAGGTGTTCATGCAGCGGCAGAAGGACGATCGCCTGGAAGTGGTGTCGGCCAACAGTGGCCGCATGTACTTCGAGGGCACCCGCCAGCGTTTCCTGGAGCTGGATGATGGCCACCAGGTGGAAGGCCCGGTGGCCGCTGGGCTGGATTACCGGCTGGCGACCTTCGCCCGCAACGACGTGGCCCTGCCCGATGGCGCACAGACCCGCACCGAGGATGATCCCGAACTGATGCCGACCCTGCAGTTGATCGGAGATGCGCGGCCGCAGGCGCAGGCGCAGCTGCATCGCCGGCTGGCACCGCCGCTGATCGCGCTGGCATTCGCCCTGCTGACCGTGCCGTTGGGCCGCAGCTCGCCGCGCCAGCAGCGCTACGGCCGCATGATGCTGGCCCTGCTGGCCTACATGGTGGGCACCAACCTGATGTTCATCGGCAGCGGCTGGATCGCCAACGGCAAGATCCCGGCCGCGCTCGGCCTGTGGTGGCTGACCCTGCCGCTGCTGGCGCTGGCGATCTGGATGTATGTACGTGATGGCCGCCTGGCCCGCCCGAAGGGAGCCCGCGCATGAGGCTGCGCCCGATGCGTTTCGACCTGTACCTGGGCCGGTCGGTGTTCACCACCGTGCTGCTGACCTGGGCGGTGCTGGTGGGCCTGGACGTGGTGATGGCCTTCTCCGGCGAATTCAAGGACATCGGCAAGAACGGCTACACCCTGGGCCATGCCGCCGCGTGGGTGCTGTACACGGTGCCGCGCCGTGCCTACACCTTCTTCCCGACCGCTGCGGTGATCGGCGCACTGATGGGCCTGGGGCAGCTGGCGGCGACCTCGGAGCTGACCGCGCTGCGTGCCCTGGGCCTGTCGCGCAAGCGCCTGAGCGTCTCGGTGGCGATCGCCCTGTCGCTGTTGACCGCCGTGATGGTGCTCAGCGCCGAGACGCTGGGGCCGTGGGGCCAGGACCGCGCCGATGCGCTGAAGACCAGCGCCAAGTGGGGGCTGGATATCTCGACCACCCGCTATTCCGGGCTGTGGGCACGCGAAGGCGATACCTTCCTCAATGCGCAGAGCGGCGAGGAGCAGCTGGTCGGTGACAAGGGAACTCGGTTGATCCTGCGCGACGTGCGCCTGTACCGGGTCGCCGAGGATGGCCAGATCGCCTCGTTGACCCATGCCGCCACCGCCGAGCACGACAAGGACGGCTGGGTGCTGACCGGCGTGCGCCGCGACACCTTTGGCGAGCGCTCGGCAACCCGTCAGGAAGTGGCACGTGAACCCTGGAACTCGAAGTTGGACCCGGCCGCGCTGGCGACCGGCATCGCCAAGCCGCGTAACCTCAGCGTGTCCGAGCTGAGCACCAGCATTGCCTACCGCCAGCGCAACGGGCTGGATGCGCGCGACTTCGAGGATGTGTACTGGAGCCGCTGGTTCTACCCGGTGAATGTGCTGGCCCTGTGCCTGGCGGCGGTGCCGTTCGCGTTCGGGTCGCTGCGCAGCGGCGGCATGGGCAAGCGCCTGTTCCTGGGCATCCTGTTCGCATTGGGCTTCTGGCTGCTGCAGCTGTTCTTCGGCCGCATGGCCGGCGCGCTGAAGTTCGATTACCGCATTGCCTACGCGTTGCCGCCGATCGTGATGCTGGCGGTGTCCGGACTGCTGTTCCGGCGCAAGTCGGGCTGATCCTCGTTGTTGTTGTAGAGCCGAGCCTGTGCTCGGCTGTCACGTACAGTGCGGAAAGCAGCCGAGCACGGGCTCGGCGCTACAGACAGCGCCTTACCGTTTCGGCATCCGCACCAGGCGGGTACCGCTGGCGCGGTCGTGCCAGGTCAGGCGTTGGCGGTCGACCCACGCCCACCAGAATCCCAGTCCGCCCAGCAGCAGGGACAGCGTGCCCACCGCAAAGCGCAGCCACAACTGGCCGCGCCGCAACGGCGTGCCATCGATTGATCGCACTGTCAGCCGCCACGGGCGCATGCCCAGGGTCTGTCCACCGCGGCGCCAGCTGGCCGTCGCGTACCAGCCCGTGATCGCCCAGCACACCGCCCACAGCAGCCACTGCCAGGCACTGAACGGCGCGATGTTCTCGCGTTGCGCGTGGCCGCTGAAGGTGTAGGCGAGGGTGAACAGCGTGCCGGCCAGCATCCACAGCGCCAGCACCGGCAGTGCGTCGTAGACCATCGCCAGCACGCGCCAGGCCAACAAGGCACGTGGGCGGGGCATTTCGGTAGCGGCCGCAGGGGCCGTGTCGGTGGCAGGGCGGGACATGCGCCGAGCATACGCAAAGCTGGCCGTGCCCGCAGTGGCCCTCGTATCCTGCACGCATGGCCCTTGTCTCCACCCCCGCAGAACGCCGCCAGCTGGTCCAGCAACTACCCGAGCTTCGCGCCGACGACGGCGTGCGCATCCAGCGCTTCCTCGATGCGATCTGGGCCGAGAACGGCCTGGCCCGTGCCACCCTCGACAGTTACCGGCGTGACCTGGAAGGGCTGGCGCGCTGGATGGATGGGCGCGACGGTGGCCTGGCCGGCATCGAGCGTCCTGGGCTGTTCGATTATCTGGCCTGGCGCACCCGGCATGGCTGGTCACCGCGCAGCAACGCGCGCCTGCTGTCGGCGTTGCGGGCGTTCTTCGCCGATGGCGTGCGCCGCGGCGAACGCAGCGAGGACCCGAGTGCGCTGCTGGATCCGCCGAAGCTGCCACGATTGCTGCCCAAGGCGCTGGCCGAGAGCCAGATCGACGCGCTGTTGGCAGCACCGGATGTCGACAGCCCACTGGGCCTGCGCGATCGCGCCATGCTGGAACTGATGTATGCCGCCGGCCTGCGCGTGAGCGAGCTGGTGTTGCTGCCGGCCACGGCGGTCAACCTTCGCCAGGGCGTGCTGCGGGTCACCGGCAAGGGCAGCAAGGAACGGCTGGTGCCGCTGGGCGAGGAATCCCAGCACTGGCTGGAGCGTTACCTGCAGCAGTCGCGCCCGCAGCTGGTCGGCAAGGGCAAGGTGCATGCCCTGGCGGATGGGCAGGCCCCGTTGTTCATTGAACCGACGCTGCATGCGCTGACCCGGCAGGCGTTCTGGCATCTGGTCAAGCGCCACGCACAGGTGGCCGGCATCGACCCGGCGCGGATCAGCCCGCATGGGCTGCGGCACAGCTTCGCCACCCATCTGCTCAACCGCGGTGCCGACCTGCGCGCGCTGCAGATGCTGCTCGGCCACAGTTCATTGTCGACCACCCAGATCTACACCCTGGTAGCGCGCGAGCACCTGCAGAAGTTGCACGCCCGCCACCATCCGCGTGGCTGAGTGCCGGGCTGAATCGCTGCCCGGGGCGCTGCCGGGCGTCGCCGCCCGGTACCGGCGGCTGTGTCAGAATCCGGGGTCTTCTTCTGTCGCGGACCGCTCCATGCTCCGATTTGCCATCGCCGCCGTGTTCGGTGCGCTCAGCCTGACCGCCTGCGCCCAGCCGGCTCCGCCGGCCGCCAAGGCACCCGCCGCCGCTGCGGCCAAGGCCAGTCCGGCCGCGAATGCGCCAGCCGACCAGGCGGTACGCGCCGCACTGACCGCGTTGAACCCCGGTTTCCAGGTGGACTACATTGGCGCCGCGCCTTTCCCTGGCTTCCGCGAGGTCGTCGTTTCAGGCCAGCTTCTGTATGTGTCCGATGACGGCCGCTATCTGTTCCAGTCTCAGCCCTACGACACCCGCGCCAAGGGCCCGGCCAACAGCGAAGGCCTGCTCGGCTATCGCCGCGGCCTGCTGGCCAAGGCCAACCACGGCGATCGCATCGTGTTCGCCGCGCCGAACGCCAAGTACACCATCAGCGTGTTCACCGACATCGAGTGTGGTTACTGCCGCAAGCTGCACCAGGACATCGCCGAGCTCAACCGCAACGGCATCACCGTCGAGTACCTGGCGTTCCCGCGCATGGGCCTGGGCAGCAAGGACTACACCGACATGATTTCGGTCTGGTGTGCAGCGGATCGTCGCCAGGCGCTGACCAACGCCAAGCGCGGCGGCAACGTTCCCGCCAGGAACTGCACCAATCCGGTGGCGATGCAGTACGCGCTGGGCCAGCAGCTGGGCGTGAATGGTACGCCGGCGATCTTCGCGCCGGACGGCACCCAGCTGGGCGGCTACCTGCCGCCGGCACAGCTGCGTGCGGCGTTGGAGAAGCTGTCGGCCAAGCGCTGACGCAGAATTGTGGAGTCGAGCCATGCTCGACTGCGGAAACATCAGCCGAGCATGGGCTCGGCTCTACAGATCAGAGGCCGGGGGCGCAAAATGCGCCCCCGGCTTTTCCCTTATTTCAGGCCATCACTGACTGCCTTGGTCAGCGTGCCCTGCGCATCGTCACCGCTGAACTCCCAGACGAACGCGCCGCCCAGGCCCTGGGTCTTCACGTAACCCATCTTGCGGGTGATGTTGGCCGGGGTGTCGAAGCTCCACAGCGTGCTGCCGTTGTAGATCCAGGTGGCACCGGCGGTGTTGTCGGTGTAGCCCGGCCACGCCAGGTTCTTCAGCACCTTCCAGTCCTCGATGCCGGCTTCATACGTGCCCGGGGCAGCACCGCTGGCGGTCTGGTACAGGCCGTTGTTGGCATTGGCCACGCCGGTCCAGCCACGCCCGTAGTAGCCGATGCCCAGGTTGAGCTTGGCGGCGGGCACGCCACGGCTGATGAAGGCCTCGATGGCGTCGTTGCTGTTGTACAGCTTCTGGTCGCCGGTGGACGGATCATTCGGCGAATCGAACAGCGCCGACTGGTGATTGGTCTTCGCATCCCACGCGCCGTGGAAGTCATAGGTCATCACGTTGATGTAGTCCAGGTAAGGGTGGTACGCCGCCGGATCTGTGACGCGGATCTTGTCGATGCCGGCACCCACCGCCACCGTCAGCAACAGGCCCGGACGCACCGCATCGAGCTGGCGGCGGAACTCGGCCATCAGCGCGGTGAAGTTGGCGTTGTCTTCCGGCTTGCCGCATTCGATGCCGCAGGCCACCGGGTATTCCCAGTCGATGTCGATGCCGTCGAACACGCCCAGCGCCGCACCGGCGCCGCCGGCACCGTCGGTCACCGGCAGGTTGCCCTTGATGTAGGCGTCGATGCACGAGGCAACGAAGGCCTGACGGTTTTCCGGGCGCGCCGCGCTGGAGAAGCCGCGCGACCAGGTCCAGCCACCCAGCGAGATCAGTACCTTCAGGTTCGGGTACTTGGCCTTGAGCTGCTTGAGCTGGTTCCAGTTGCCGCGCAGCGGCTGGTCCCAGGTATCGGCGCTGCCGCTGACACTCTCGGCGGCACTGAAGGCCTTGGTGTAGTCGGCGAAGGCATCGCCACCGGCACCGCTGTTCGGATCCGACGGCTGGGTGATGCCGACTTCGCAGCGGTTGTTGCGCACGTTGCCGAACGCGTAATTGATGTGGGTCAGGCGCGCGGCCGAGCCGCTGCTGTCGATGTTCTTGACCCGGTAGTTGCGGCCGTAGATGCCCCACTGGGTGAAGTAACCGATGACCCGCTTGCCGGTGGTGCCACCGTCACCGGCCAGCGTGGTGGCGCTGATCTCGGTGCCCTGCGCCGACGCGTTGCCGGCGTTGTCGCGCGCCCGCACGCGGTAACGGTAGGTGGTCGATGCGGTCAGCCCCCCATCCACATAGCTGGCACTGGACGGCGAACCGACCAGGCTTCCGTTACGGTACACGTCATAGCCGGCCAGGCCACTGCCACCGGTGTTGTCGGTGGATGGGCTCCAGCTGAGCGCGATGCTGTTGGCAGTGCGCGTTCCGGCCGCCAGCCCGCCGGGCACGCTCGGCGCGGTGGTGTCGCCGCTGGCGGCGTTGACGGTGATGGTGACCGTCGCCGTGCTGGCGGTGGCATTGTTGTTGTCAGTGGCCACCGCGCGCACGGTATGGCTGCCGGCGCTGGCGTTGGTCCAGCTGGCTGCATACGGCGCACTGGTGGCCACGCCGAGCGTGCTGCCGTCGCGGAAGAATTCGACCTTGGCGACGCTGCCGTCCGGATCGCTGGCGGTGGCGGTCACGTTGACCGTGCTGCCGGCGCTGAAGGTGGCGCCGTTGGCCGGCGAGGTCAGGCTGACCACCGGCGGCTGGTTGGTGCCGCTGCCATCGCAGGCACCGAGGTTGGTGTAGTAGGGCGCGCCGGCCGGATGGTCCGGCGGCGCGTTCCAGATGTCCTGGTTCGCCCGATAGAGGACGCCTCCTTTCTGCAGGGTATCGCCGGCCCGGTAGATCTTGGCCTGGTCCCATTCGGCCACCCCGGCACAGCTGGCGGCCTGCGCCAGGCCGGGCAGGACGGCGGCACCGGCGGCCAAGGCAAGCAGCCAGGCCAGGCGGCGGGGACGACAGCTTCGGGTCGAACGTTCGGCACTGCGCACAATCGGGTCGTACATGGGTGAGTCTCCGATCAAAGGGCGCGCGGGCCCCGATGGCGCCGCGCGTGACGCAGGTCCGGGCATCGCCCGGGAAGGCGACGGAGGGGCCGGACGGAGGCACCTGGGAGGCCGGGGAGAGAGTCCGGCACCAGGTGGGGACAACGTTGTCATCAATTGCGTGGTCAATCCGTGAGCAAGCGCATGGTTCGGCGATTTGGGCGGAAAGCGGCGCTGGCGCGCAGTCGGCGGCCATCGGCGGAGCCCCCTCGTGGCTGGGGCTTGCCGCGAACAGCGGATTTCTGGGGGTTGGCCGGGCGGGTGGGCTGCGCAGGGGGCGCTGCAAGTACGTCCATGTAAGCTCGGTCGCCGCATCCATGCGGCTCACGCCCCTGCGCAGCCCACCCGCCCGGCCACGGACAGGTTCCTGCGCGGCCAGCCACGAAAGACAGAAGAAAAAAACAAGGGCAAAAGCCGGTCGCTGCGCTCTTCAATGCCTGATTTCTGACATTTCCTGGTTGCCGGCCAGCGGCCGGCACTACCGGGAAGCGTCCACGCATGGCCGCAGATCGCGGGAAACTGTCGGGGCGGGGTGGTGGGAGCCAGCAGGACCGTTGGCGCCATGGATGGCGCCATCGAGCCCCCATGGATGGGTTTACGGCGTGTCCTGCTGGCTCCCACCGCCCCGCAAGCTCACAGAAGCCAGCTCTTGCTGTTGCTTTGGCCGTTGCCGTTGCTTCGGCCGTGGCCTCGGCGGGTGCCGGGCGCCGCCCGGCCAAAGCCCACCCCCCGCTTCCGGTACAATGTCGGGCCCGTTTCCCAACTACGGTTCCCCGGACATGATGGTCCTCGAGGGCGCGCCCGCCCTGTCGCCGTTCCGCCGCGAACGTCTTGAATCCCGCCTGCAGTCCATCGCTCCCTCCCTGCGCATCAGCGGCGCCTGGCACGTCTACTTCGTGCAGCCCGAAGGCAGCGCCGCCCCCGACCTGACCACGCTGTGCCGCATCCTCGAAGCGGCGCCGCAGGCCGAAGCCGTGGCCGAAGGCGCAGTCAGCCGCATCGTGGTGCCGCGCCTGGGCACGCTGTCGCCGTGGTCGAGCAAGGCCACCGAACTGGTCCGCGGTGCCGGCCAGCCGGTCAGCCGGGTCGAACGTGGCCTGCGCATCGACGTGCAGGGCTGGCCGGCCGATGCCGACGCTCAGCAGGCGCTGGTCAAGGCGCTGCACGACCCGATGACGCAGTCGGTGCTGGAGACCGTGGAGCAGGGCCAGGCGCTGTTCTCGGCGCCAGCGCGTGGCGAGCTGGAACGCGTGCCGGTGGACCAGCTGGAGGCCGCCAACCAGCGCCTCGGCCTGGCCATGGCCCAGGACGAGATCGACTACCTGCGTGAACGCTTCACCGCGCTGGGCCGCTCGCCGTCGGACGTGGAACTGATGATGTTCGCGCAGGCCAATTCCGAGCACTGCCGCCACAAGATCTTCAACGCCAGCTGGACCATCGACGGCCAGGAGCAGGACCGCTCGCTGTTCCGGATGATCAAGAACACCCACCAGCAGACCCCGCAGCACACGCTCAGCGCGTACAGCGACAACGCTGCAGTGATCGAAGGCCATCCGGCGTCGCGCTACCGTCCCGATCCGGCCAGTGGCGAATACCGCCGCGAAGCGCAGGTGCCCAGTGCCTTCCAGATCAAGGTGGAAACCCACAACCACCCGACCGCGATCGCACCGTTCCCGGGCGCTTCGACCGGCGCGGGTGGCGAGATCCGCGACGAAGGCGCGACCGGCCGTGGCGGCAAGCCCAAGGCAGGCCTGACCGGCTTCTCGGTCTCGCACCTGCGCATTCCGGAATTACCGCAGCCGTGGGAGGCGCCGCGCGCGCTGAACCCGCGCATGGCACCGGCGCTGGAAATCATGACCGACGGCCCGCTCGGCGGCGCCGCGTTCAACAACGAGTTCGGCCGCCCGAACCTGCTCGGCTACTTCCGCAGCTTCGAGCTGCCGGAAGGCGCCGACCTGGTGCGCGCGTACGACAAGCCGATCATGCTGGCCGGTGGCCTCGGCGCGATCGACCGCGTCCAGGTCGACAAGATCCCGCTGCAGGCCGGTGATGCGGTGATCGTGCTGGGTGGCCCGGCGATGCTGATCGGCCTGGGCGGCGGTGCGGCCAGTTCGGTGGCCTCCGGTGAAAGCGCCGAGGACCTGGACTTCGCCAGCGTGCAGCGCGACAACCCGGAAATGGAGCGCCGCTGCCAGGAGGTCATCGACCGCTGCGTGGCGATGGGCGCCAACAACCCGATCAAGTTCTTCCACGACGTCGGCGCCGGTGGCCTGTCCAACGCCATCCCCGAACTGCTGCACGACTCGAACGTCGGTGGTGTCATCGACCTGGGCAAGGTGCCCACCGATGATCCGTCGCTGTCGCCGATGCAGCTGTGGTGCAACGAGTCGCAGGAACGCTACGTGCTGGGCGTGGCCCAGGAACGCCTGGCCGAGTTCGCCGCGCTGTGCGCCCGCGAGCGCTGCCCGTTCGCTGCGGTCGGTGTGGCCACCGCCGAGGAACATCTGGTGGTGGCCTACGGTGCCGTGCCGGGCCACACCCCGGCCGATGCACCGATCGACCTGCCGATGGACGTGCTGTTCGGCAAGCCGCCGAAGATGCACCGCGATACCGCGCACCCGCCGGCACCGCGCTGGCCGGCGCTGAAGACCGGTGGCCTGGACCTGCAGGAAGCCGGCCTGCGCGTGCTCGCGCACCCGACCGTGGCCTCGAAGAACTTCCTGGTCACCATCGGTGATCGCAGCGTCGGCGGCCTGACCGCGCGCGAGCAGATGGTCGGCCCGTGGCAGCTGCCGGTGGCCGACGTGGCAATCACCCTGGCCGACTTCGACGGCGTAGCCGGTGAGGCGATGTCGATCGGCGAGCGCACCCCGCTGGCCCTGCTCGATGCCGCTGCTTCGGCACGCATGGCGGTGGGCGAAGCGCTGACCAACCTGTGCGCGGCCCCGGTCGATGCGCTGGATGAGATCAAGCTGTCGGCGAACTGGATGGCCGCGGCCGGTCACCCGGGCGAAGACGCGCTGCTGTACGACGCGGTGAAGGCGGTGGGCATGGAACTCTGCCCGCAGCTGGACATCAGCATCCCGGTGGGCAAGGACTCGCTGTCGATGCAGGCGCAGTGGCACGACCAGGGCGAAGCGCACAAGAGCGTGTCGCCGGTGTCGCTGGTGATCTCGGCGTTCGCGCCGGTCGCCGACGTGCGCCAGCAGTTGACCCCGCTGCTCGACCGGGAGGTGGACAGCGAGCTGTGGCTGATCGGCCTCGGTGCCGGCAAGCAGCGCCTGGGGGGTTCGATCCTGGCCCAGGTGCATGCCGACCACGGCGACCTGCCGGCCTTCGCCGGTGCCGCCCCGGACCTGGACGATCCGCAGCGCCTGCGGGGTTTCTTCGAGCTGATCCGCGATGCACGCCAGTCCGGCCTGCTGCTGGCCTATCACGATCGCAGCGACGGCGGTGCTTTCGCCGCGCTGTGCGAAATGGCCTTCACCTCGCGCCTGGGCCTGGACATCGCCCTCGATGCCTGGGGTGACGATCCGTTCCGCAGCCTGTTCAACGAAGAACTGGGCGCGGTGGTGCAGATCGCGCGCGAAGACCGTGCAGCGTTTGCCGACCTGGTTGAACGCCATGCATTGACCGAATGCGCGCAGCGCATCGCCAAGCCAACCACCGCACCGGTGGTGCGCGTGTCGCTGGGCGGCGAGAACCTGGCCGAGTGGCGCTGGGAGGCCTTGTTCGATGCCTGGTGGTCGGTCACCCACGCGATGCAGAAGCGCCGCGACAACCCGGCCAATGCCGATGCCGAGCGCGAGATCGCGCGTGCCTTCAACGCACCGGGCCTGAAGCCGAAGCTCAGCTTCGACCTCAACGAGGATGTGGCGGCACCGTTCATCAGCAGTGGTGCGCGTCCGCGCGTGGCGGTGCTGCGCGAGCAGGGCGTCAACGGCCAGATCGAAATGGCCAACGCCTTCGAGCGTGCCGGCTTCCGTGCCTTCGACGTGCACATGAGCGACCTGATTGAAGGCCGCGTGGCCCTGCAGGATTTCACCGGCCTGGTGGCCTGTGGTGGCTTCAGCTATGGCGACGTGCTCGGTGCCGGCCGTGGCTGGGCCACCTCGATCCTGGAGCGCAGCGCACTGCGTGATGCCTTCGCCGCGTTCTTCGCGCGCGAAGACAGCTTCGCGCTGGGCGTATGCAACGGCTGCCAGATGATGAGCCAGCTGAAGAACATCATTCCGGGTGCCGAGCACTGGCCGCAGTTCCGTCGCAACGCCAGCGAGCAGTTCGAAGCCCGCACCGCGCTGCTGGAAGTGGTGGAATCGCCGTCGATCCTGCTGCGTGGCATGGCCGGCTCGCGCCTGCAGGTGGCGGTGGCGCATGGTGAAGGCCAGGCCGTGTTCGACAATGCCGTCGACCAGGCTGCTGCACGTGTCTCGCTGCGCTACATCGATGGCAATGGCAAGGTGGCCAGCCAGTACCCGCTGAACCCGAACGGTTCGCCGGACGGCATCACCGGCCTGACCAGCAGCGACGGCCGCGTCACCATCATGATGCCGCACCCGGAACGTACCCCGCGCGCGCTCAACCTGAGCTGGGCACCGGCGGAATGGCAGGGTGATTCGCCGTGGATGCGCATGTTCCGCAACGCGCGGGTGTGGTGCGGCTGATCGCATCGTTCCGCGCAGGCCGCAATGCCACCGCGTATGGAAAAACCCGCCGCTTCGTCGGCGGGTTTTTCTTTGCACGCGTGAAACCCTTGTCGCGCCCGCTAGTTACATCGGTTTTCATGCGCCAGCGGTCCGTCACGTGTACCTAACAAAATACTTTTATAAACACGTGAAATGGTGAACTGCTTCACGGCAATAGCATTTGCCGTGTCAAAGTCTTGACGATCTGCAAAGTTGCCGTTAACACTTGAACCCCGTTTCAGAACCATTCATTCCGCAGTAACCGCTCGGCGCACGCGCTCGGTTTTCTGTCGCTGCGCGCCGTTCGGCAATACCCCGCAGTAAATCACGCGAATAAACGCCCCCAGGGGACGTTGGGCCACAAGGCCCGGCGGTGGCGTTGCTTTGCCCAAAACCAGTCCAATCAGGAGCCGTACCGATGAATCGGATTTATCGCAAGGTCTGGAACAAAGCATTGGGTCAGTTGGTGGTGGCCTCGGAACTGGCCTCCTCCGACAGCAGCGGTGGTGTTGTCGACCAGCGCCGTGATACGACACAGGCCACGCCCGCGCTGTTGGCGGTGGCACTGGGCCTGGTATTGGGATTGGGCATGAGCGGTTCCGCCATTGCACAGTCAGTGCAGATCGGCGGCAGCGCTACCTGCGTCGCATTCAGCGGCAAGCTGCTGGAAAAGTGCCTGATCGAAGGCTCGGCCACGGCCAAGGGCAGCAACGCGGTGGCGATCGGCAGCAACAGCAATGCCAGCGCCGCCAACAGCGTGGCGCTGGGCGCTGGCTCCAAAGCAGCGCGGGCCAATACCGTGTCCGTCGGCGACGCCGGCAAGGAACGGCAGATCACCAACGTGGCCGCTGGTACCCAGGCCACCGATGCGGTGAACAAGTCACAGCTGGATGCGCAGGCGCGCGCCACGCAGGCCGCGCTGGCGGATGTCGCCGCAGATGGAAACCGCTATTTCAAGGCCGATGGCGCAGGTGATGACAGCGACGCGGCGAAGATCGACGGGCAGGGCGCGGTTGCAGCGGGCGCCGGTGCGCAGTCGTTGGCCAATGCCACCACCGCCATCGGTACCCAGGCGATTGCCGCCGGCCTGGGCGCCAGCGCGTTCGGCCAGGGCGCATTGGCAATCGGTGACGCCAGCGTGGTGGTCGGGCAGAGTGCTGCCGCGTTCGGTCTTGGTGACACCGCCGTCGGCGCCAGTGCCTACGCTGCAAGCGAGAATGGCGCGGCCACCGCCCTGGGTGCGCTGTCCGAAGCCACCGCCGATGGCGCCACTGCCGTGGGTGGCGGTGCCGTGGCGATGGGCCCGGGCAGTACCGCACTGGGCCGCGGCGCCACTGCCGCCAATGAAGCATCAATCGCGGTGGGTGCGTTCAGCACCGCCGTCGGTGAGTACAGCACCGCGCTGGGGTCCAACTCGGCGGCGGTTGCCACCGGCAGCGTGGCGCTGGGCGCCGGCTCGCTGGCCGACCGCGTCGATACCGTCTCTGTCGGCGCCGCCGAATATGGCCTGACCCGGCAGATCACCAGCGTCGCTGCGGGCACTGAAGATACCGACGCGGTCAATGTCGGCCAGTTGAAGAACGTGGCCGCCGTGGCCGATGCCACGGCCAAGCGTTTCCAGGCCACTGGCAGCAGCAACAGCGACGCCGGCGCGCTGGCCGAAGGTGACGAGGCGCTGGCGGCCGGCGAGGCGGCCAACGCCATCGGCAACGGCACCACCGCCGTGGGTGCCGGCGCCACGGCCGTTGCGCAGAACGCCACCGCCGTCGGCAACAACGCGCTGGCGTCGGGCCAGAACAGCGCCGCGTTCGGCAACAACGCACAGGCCAACGGCCCGGGCAGTGTCGCCGTCGGTGGTGCTGCGGTGGATGCCGATGGCAATCCGCTGATCACCAGTGGCGGCGTGCCGGTGGAAACCGGCGCGACCAGCGCAGGTGTCGGTGGCACCGCAGTGGGCGCCAGTGCCGAAGCCAGTGGATTTGCGGCGTCGTCCTACGGCGTTGGCGCGTATGCCGCCGGTGCGCAGTCGTCCGCATTCGGTGCGGTCGCCAATGCCATCGGCGACTACTCCACCGCAATGGGTACGCAGAGTACCGCCACTGGTAGCAGCAGCGTCGCCATCGGCGGCCCGGCCGACCTGATTCCGGGCCTGGGCTTCTTCGTGCAGACCCAGGCCAGCGGCGAAGCCGCCACCGCGGTCGGCGCCGGCGCTATCGCCAGCGGTGATCGTGCGGTGGCCAACGGCAGCCTGACCGAAGCATCCGGCGTGGAATCCACCGCCGTGGGCTACTTCGCCTATGCCCCGGGTGAGAATGCCAGCGCGCTCGGTGCGCAGACCTGGGCCAGCGGTGCGCAGAGCACCGCGGTGGGCTACTACGCCACTGCACGTGGTGCCAACAGCGTCGCGCTCGGCGCGAATTCCGAAGCGGTGCGCGCCAACAGCGTGGCCGTGGGCAGTGCCGGCAACGAGCGGCAGATCACCAGCGTTGCCGCGGGCAGTGAAGCCACCGATGCGGTCAACAAAGCCCAACTCGACGCGGTGGCCAGCACCGCCGACGGCACCGCGCGCTTCTTCCAGGCACAGCCCGAAGCGGGCAGTGATGCCGGTGCGTTCGCCGAGGGCGAAGGTGCGGTCGCGGCCGGCTCCTCGAGCAACGCGATCGGTGCTGGTGCAGTTGCACATGGCGCTGCCGCGTCAGCGATCGGTGATGACAGCGTGGCGGTGGGTCGCAACAGCAGCGCCACCGGCAACGGTGGTGTTGCCATCGGTGGCCTCGGACAGGCCTACGACGAGTACAACCAGCCGATCATCGGCGCCGACGGAAAGGCGCAGCAGGTGGGCACCACGGCGGTTGCCGATGCCACGGCGGTCGGCAGCGGTGCGCAGGCCACCGGTGCCGTGAGCAGCGCGTTCGGCAATGCCGCCAAGGCCAGCGGCGACAACAGCTTCGCGGCCGGCGGCAAGTCGCGTGCGACCGGCAGCTATGCCGTTGCGGTCGGTGACAGCGCCTTCGCCAGCAGCGATGACAGCACCGCTGTCGGTGGCTACAGCTGGGCCACGGCCAGTGGTGCGAGCGCCTTCGGTTCCGGTGCATGGGCCACCGCCACCAACGCCTCGGCGTTCGGCAACGCGGCATGGGCCAGCGGCAGTGGCGCAACCTCCATCGGCTACAACAGCTGGGCCAATGGTGCCAGCTCAACCGCAGTCGGCCGTGGTGCCTTCGGCTATGGCGACAACAGCGTGGCGCTGGGCTTCCAGGCGCTGGGTAACAGCCTCAACAGCATTGCCATCGGCACCAACACGGTGGCCGGTGGTGAAAGCGCGATCGCGCTCGGGGCCGGCAGCAACGCCAGCGCCAGCAACGCTGTCGCGCTCGGCGCCGGCTCGGTTGCCAACCGCGCCCGCAGCGTGTCGGTCGGCAGCACCGGCAACGAGCGCCAGATCACCAACGTCGCCGCTGGCACCCAGGCCACCGATGCGGTGAACAAGGCGCAGCTGGATGCGGTGGCGAGTACCGCCACCACCACCAGCCGCTTCTTCCAGGCCAGTGGCAGCGGCGGTGACGTGGCCGGTGCGCTGGTGGACGGTGACAACGCGCTGGCCGCCGGTGATGCGGCCAACGCCATCGGCAACGGCGCCACCGCACTCGGCAGTGGTGCCAATGCGCTGGCCAACAACGCGCAGGCGATCGGTCTCAACGCGCTGGCCAGCGCCGCCAACGCCAGCGCCGTCGGTGCCAACGCACAGGCGACCGGTGAGTACGCCACCGCGCAGGGTGCGGAAAGCGAAGCCAGCGGCGAGCAGAGCGCGGCGTTCGGTGCCGCCAGCATCGCCAGTGGTGCCGGCAGTACCGCCAACGGTGTGTTGTCCGAAGCCTCCGGCGAGGAAGCCGTGGCGGTGGGCTACTTCAGCAATGCCAGCGGCAGCGGCGCCACCGCGGTCGGCAGCGAGAGCGTCGCCAGCGGCACCGCGTCGGCAGCGTTCGGCATCGGCGCCGAAGCGACCGGTGGCTACAGCACCGCCATCGGTGGCTATTCCCAGGCATCGGCGTTCAACGCCACCGCCTTCGGCAACTTCGCCAGTGCCACCGGTTCCAACAGCGTGGCGCTGGGCGGCGACTCCGAGGCGTCGGGTGCCTACAGCACCGCCACCGGCCAGGGTAGCCTGGCCACCGGCACCAACAGCGTCGCCGTCGGTGGTTCGCTGTTTGGCGTGCTGGCCACCGAAGCATCGGGCAATTACTCCACCGCCGTCGGTGGCGGCGCCTGGTCCGGCGGCATCAACAGCACCGCACTGGGCAACGCCGCCGAATCGCGCGCTGCCAACAGCGTGGCGCTGGGTGCCGATTCGATCGCGGACCGTGACAACACCGTGTCGGTAGGCGGTGCTGGCAACACCCGCCAGATCACCAACGTGGCCGATGGCACGCAGGGCAATGATGCGGTCAACAAGAACCAGCTTGACGCCGTAGCCGCAGCAGCGGAGAAAACCAGCAGGCAGTTCCAGGCCAGTGGCAACGCCGAGGGTGAAACCGGCGCCCTGGTCGAGGGTAACAACGCGCTGGCGGCCGGTGATGCGGCCAACGCCATCGGCAACGGTGCCACCGCACTCGGCAGCGGCGCCAATGCACTGGCCGCCAACGCCACGGCGGTCGGCATCGATGCGCTGGCCACCGGCAACAACGCCGCAGCACTGGGCAGTACCGCACAGGCCACCGGCGAAGACAGCCTTGCGCTCGGTACCGGCGCCAGCGCCAGCGAGCTCGGCGCCAGCGCGGTAGGGGCGCGTGCGCAGGCCAGTGGTGCGTACAGCACCGCGACCGGCACCGAATCCAACGCCAGTGGCACGCAGGCACTGGCCAGTGGCTTCCGCAGTGCCGCCTCTGCCGATGGCACCACCGCCGTCGGTGGCTATGCCGAAGCGAGCGGACGCCTCGGCACCGCGTTGGGCTACGGCTCGGCCGCCAGCGGGGCCAACACCACCGCGGTCGGCTTCGGTGCCGCCGCAGCCGGTACCGGTGCCGTGGCCGTGGGCCAGTCCAGCGAGGCCAGTGGCGAGGAGAGCGTGGCCATTGGTGGCAGCACCTTCTTCGGCTTGATCCCGTCGCGTGCCAGCGGCACCGGCGCGGCGGCCTTCGGTGCCGGCGCCTGGGCGACCGAAGATTACGCCACCGCGATCGGCTGGAATTCGTGGGCGGATGCCGCAGATGGCACGGCACTGGGCGCCAGTGCCACCGCCAGTGGGTTGAACAGCGTGGCGCTGGGCGCCGGCTCCAAGGCCGAGCGCGACAATACCGTGGCCGTGGGCACCGCGGGCGGTGAGCGCCAGGTGACGCATGTGGCAGCCGGCACCGAGGCCACCGACGCGGTGAACAAGGGCCAGCTGGACGCGGTTGCCAGCGTTGCCGATAGGACTGGCCGGCAGTTCCAGGCCAGCGGCAACGCCGATGGCGAAGCCGGTGCACGGGTGGAGGGCGACGACGCGCTCGCCGCTGGCAATGCGGCCAATGCGATTGGCAACGGCACCACCGCATTGGGCAGCGGCGCAACGGTGGTCGCGGCCAATGCCACGGCGGTCGGCGTTGACGCACTGGCCACGGCCGAGCAGGGTGTGGCGATCGGCAGCGGTGCCAGCAGCACCGCAGGCGGTGCCGTAGCGCTGGGTGCACAGAGCAGCAGCGGCGGCGCCGCCAGCATTGCGATCGGCGCGCAGTCGCAGTCGCAGGGCATCGGGGCGACCGCTGTCGGCGGCATGGCCGAGGCCGCCGGCCTGGCGGCCACCGCAGTGGGCTACGGCGCGATCGCCGATGGTCGCGAAACTACTGCAGTCGGCAACTTCGCACAGGCCAATGGCTGGCGTGCCACGGCGTTTGGTGCAGGCGCCAGCGCCGGCTTCTTCGGCACCGCGATAGGCAGTGCCGCGCAGGCCGCCGACGTGTCCACGGCGGTGGGCCAGGGCACCATTGCGCAGATCGCCGGCGCCGGCTTCGGCGTGCAGGCCAAGGCTGGCGAGTACGGCACCGCTCTGGGCAACAACGCCGCGACCGGATTGAACGGCGTGGCGGTCGGCTTCAATGCACTGGCCGGACAGGATGCCGCCAGCGTCAGTGCTGGCCGGTTCACCACCGCCATCGGCAGTGAGGCGTGGGCTACCGAAGACGGCGCCACCGTGGTCGGTTACAACAGCTACGCGCAGGCCAGCAACGCGACGGTGCTCGGCAGCAATACCTGGACCACCAAGGACGCCGGCAACAGCGTCGCGTTGGGTGCGGGCTCGCTGGCCGACCGTGCCAACACAGTGTCGGTGGGTGCCGCACAGGAGTGGGTCGATGCTGCCGGAGTCACCCACAGCGCGATCAACCGCCAGCTCACCAATGTCGCGGCCGGTACGCAGGCCACCGATGCGGTGAACAAGGGCCAGCTGGATGCAGTGGCCGCCACCGCCGATGCGGTCGGCCAACGCTTCAAGGCCAACGGTTCGGGTACCGCCAGTGCCACCGGCACGGATGCCGTGGCCATCGGCGGCAACGCCAACGCCAGTGGAAGCCGCAGCAATGCGCTGGGCAGTGGTGCCACGGCCATCGGCAACGCGGCGCTGGCACTGGGCGCCAACAGCGGCGCCAGCGGCAACAACTCAGTGGCATTGGGTGCCGGTTCGCGTGCGCTGGAGGCCAACGTGGTCTCGGTCGGCGGTGGCAACGGCACCGCCGGCCCGGCCACGCGGCGGATCGTCAATGTGGCCGACGGCCGCATCGCCGCCGGCAGCACCGATGCGGTCACCGGCTCCCAGCTCAACGTCACCAACCAGCGCGTGGGCGCAGTGGAAACCCGCGTGGGTGATTTCGATTCGCGTATCGCGACGGTCGAGACCACGGCGGCCAGCGCAGTCGGCTATGACGACGCCAGCCGTGATCGCCTGACCCTGTCCGGCTTCCAGGGCACCACCATCGACAACGTCGGTGCCGGCAGCATCGCCGCCGGCAGCCGCCAGGCGATCAATGGCGGGCAGTTGTTCCAGTCGCTCAGTGATGCCGCCAGCTTCCTCGGCGGTGGCGCCAGCGTCGGCATGCAGGGTGTGTTCGTGGCGCCGAACTACGTGATCCAGGGCGCCACCTACAGCAACGTCGGCGATGCGCTCGGTGCGCTGGACCGCAAGGTCAGCGAGATCGATCGCCGCACCGCCGGAGGCACGCGTTCGGGAACGGCAAGCCTGCGTTCGATGAGTGCCTCGCTGGATGAAAGCCTGCTGGCCAGCGTCGCCGACGCACCGGCCACCGCCGATGCAGCACCGGCCAGCACCGCACGCGTGCAGGGCACGCCGACTGCCGCCGCCGCCGGTGCCGGGATTCCGGTTGGCACCCCGGCCACGGGCTTCAATGCCGTCGCCATGGGTGAGGGCGCAGTGGCCAGTGGCGCCTCGTCCACCGCCATCGGCCAGGGTGCCAGTGCCACGGCTGCCAACGCGGTGGCTTTGGGCCAGGGCTCGGTCGCCGATCGTGCCAATACGGTGTCGGTGGGCAGCGAAGGCAACGAACGCCAGGTCACCAACGTCGCCGCCGGCACCACCGCCACCGACGCTGTCAACAAGGGCCAGCTGGATCGTGGCATGGCCACCGCCAACAGCTACACCGACAGCCGCGTGCAGGCCGTCGCCGACAGCTTCGATGTGTTCAAGGGCGAGATCGACGGGCGCCTGCGCCACATGGATCGTCGCATCGACCGCCAGGGCGCGATGAGTGCGGCGATGCTCAACATGGCCACCAGTGCCGCCGGTATCCGCACCCAGAACCGGGTCGGCGTCGGCATCGGTTTCCAGGGCGGCGAGTCGGCGTTGTCGCTGGGCTACCAGCGTGCGATCAGCGATCGCGCCACGGTCACCTTCGGCGGTGCCTTCAGCAGTGACGACAGCTCGGTCGGCGTTGGTGCCGGCTTCGGCTGGTAAGCCAAACCACTGCGCCGGCGGCCACCCACGCCGGCGCCAAACCTGCAATCAGGGCCTGGGGGGAGGTCACGGCAATCCCGGCTGGGCCGGCCGGGAGTCGTCAAGGAATGATGGCCGCAGTGTTGGTTCGATCCATGACCCAGAAGAGGAATTTCGACGTGATCAAGAAGCAGAACCTTCGCATCAATGTGCTTGCCGCCGCCGTGCTGTCGATGACCGCGGTGGGTGCCGTCCACGCCGCCGGGTTGCCGACCCGTGAACCGGTGCGCCAGGCCAGCACCGCCGAGCCGGGCGCCGAGCGCATCATCGTCAAGTATCGTGCCGGCACCGCTGCGGCGGGCGACCGTTCGGCCAAGCTGTCCACCGTGCAGTCCGCGCTGACCCGCGCCAGCCTGTCCGGTGGCACCGCCCGCGCCAGCACGCTGGGCCCGCAGGTCGTGCGCAGGCTCGGCGTCGGTGCCGACCTGATCCGCCTGCAGGGGCGCCTGGCGCCTGCGGAACTGCAGCGCGTGCTGAAGGAACTGAAGGCCGACCCGGCCGTGCAGTACGCCGAAGCCGACGTGAAGCTGCGCCGCACCGAGCTGCGCGCCGGTGACGTGCAGCCGGCGCTGGCGCCGAACGATCCGTACTACCAGCAGTACCAGTGGCACCTGCACAACGCCACCGGTGGCATCAACGCACCGTCGGCGTGGGATGTATCGCAGGGCGAGGGCGTGGTGGTGGCCGTGCTCGACACCGGCATCCTGCCGCAGCACCCGGACCTGGTCGGCAACCTGCTGGAAGGCTACGACTTCATCAGCGATGCCGAGACGTCGCGCCGTGCCACCAACGATCGCGTGCCGGGCGCGCAGGACTATGGCGACTGGGTCGAGAACGACAATGAGTGCTACACCGGCTCCGTCGCGGAGGACAGCTCCTGGCACGGTACCCATGTGGCCGGCACCGTGGCCGAGCAGACCAACAACGGCGTCGGCATGGCCGGTGTCGCGCACAAGGCGAAGGTGCTGCCGGTCCGCGTGCTCGGCAAGTGCGGTGGCTACCTCTCCGATATCGCCGACGCCATCACCTGGGCCTCCGGCGGCACCGTGGCGGGCGTGCCCGCCAATGCCAACCCGGCCGAGATCATCAACATGAGCCTGGGTGGAAGCGGCAGCTGTGACGGAACCTACCAGGATGCGATCAATGGCGCGATCTCGCGTGGCACCACCGTGGTCGTGGCGGCCGGCAACGAGACCGACAACGCTTCCAAGTACCGTCCGGCCAGTTGCGACGGCGTGGTGACCGTCGGTGCCACCCGCATCACCGGCGGCATCACCTACTACTCCAACTACGGCACCCGCGTGGACCTGTCCGGTCCGGGTGGTGGTGGCAGCGTCGATGGCAATCCCGGCGGCTACGTCTGGCAGTCCGGTTCCGATGCGGCCACCACGCCGGAGTCGGGCAGCTACAGCTACATGGGCATGGGCGGCACGTCGATGGCCTCGCCTCACGTGGCTGCCGTCGCTGCACTGGTGCAGAGCGCGCTGATCGCCAAGGGCAAGGATCCGCTGGCCCCCGCCGCGATGCGCACGCTGCTGAAGGAAACCGCGCGCCCGTTCCCGGTCAGCATTCCGGCCGCCACCCCGATCGGCACCGGCATCGTCGATGCCAAGGCGGCGCTGGCCAAGGCACTGGAAGAGCCGTGCACCGAGAACTGCGGGCCGGTGGCGACGCCGCTGACCAACAAGGCCGCGGTGGGGGGCCTGAACGGTACGGCCGGCAGCAGCCGCCTGTACAGCTTCGAGGCAGCCGCTGGCAAGCAGTTCAGCGTGATCACCTACGGTGGCACCGGCAACGTGTCGGTCTACATCGCCCAGGGACGCGAGCCGAGCGCCAGCGACAACGATGGCAAGTCGACCCGTCCCGGCACGTCCGAAACGGTACGGGTGAACAAGCCGGTGGCAGGCACCTACTACATCAAGGTGGTGGGCGAAGCGGCCTACAACGGCGTCAGCATCCTCGCCACGCAGTAAACCTGTCGTGTCGTAGTTGAACGGCCGAGGCCCGTCATCCTGTGTGACGGGCTTCGTCTTTTTACGAAAGCTGGCGGCAGGGCGGCGGAAATCATGGCTTAACTGCTAAAGTCGGTCCGATTGACAGGAGAGTCACGTGAACGCGCTCGCTGCAACCGTTACCGACGATGCCGAAGGCCGCATCCTGGATGCGCTGCTGGCACGCGGCCGGCTCAAGGAAGGAGACCTGGCGCGCGCGCGGCCGCTGCACGCCGAGGCCGGCGGCAGCCTGCTGGGCCTGCTGGTGCGCCTGGGCCTGGTGTCTGAACGCGACCAGGCACAGGCCAGCGCCGAGGTGCTGGGCCTGCCGCTGCTGGAGGGCAAGCAGGTGCCGGAGGCCCCGCCGCAGGCGCTGGCCGAAGGGCTACCGCTGTCGCTGCGTTTCCTGAAGCAGTTCCATGTGTGCCCGCTGGAGTTGAATGAACACGGGGTGCGTCTGTGGCTGGCCGATGCCCACGATGCCTATCCGCAGCAGGCCGTGCAGTTGGCGCTGGGGGTTCCGGTGACACCGGTGCTGGGCATGCGCGCGGAGATCGATGACCTGGTCGAGCGCTGGTTCGGCCAGGGCCGCAGCGCGATGGGCGCGATCGTGGAAACCGCCGATGGCGAAGGCGGCGCGGTCGACGATATCGAGCACCTGCGCGACCTCGCTTCGGAAGCGCCGGTGATCCGTCTGGTCAACCTGGTGATCCAGCGTGCGGTGGAACTGCGCGCTTCGGATATCCATGTCGAACCGTTCGAGAGCCGGTTGAAAGTCCGCTACCGGGTTGATGGCGTGCTGGTGGAGGGCGAGAGCCCGCCGGCCAATCTCACCGCCGCGGTGATCAGCCGCATCAAGATCATGGCCCGGCTCAACATCGCCGAGCGCCGCCTGCCGCAGGACGGCCGCATCATGCTGCGCGTGCAGGGCAAGGAGCTGGACCTGCGCGTGAGTACCGTGCCTACCGCGCATGGCGAAAGCGTGGTGATGCGCCTGCTGGACCGCGAAACGGTGGTCTTCGATTTCCACCGGCTCGGCTTCACCGACGCCTTCCTGCCGCAGTTCCGCAAGGTGCTGGAACAGCCGCACGGCATCCTGCTGGTGACCGGGCCGACCGGCTCGGGCAAGACCACCACGCTGTACACCGCGCTGAGCCAGCTCAACACCGCCGACGTCAAGATCATCACGGTGGAAGATCCGGTCGAGTACCAGATCGAGGGCATCAACCAGATCCAGGCCAAGCCGCAGATCGGCCTGGATTTCGCCAACGCGCTGCGCAGCATCGTCCGCCAGGATCCGGACATCATCATGATCGGTGAAATGCGCGACCTGGAAACCGCGCGCATCGCCATCCAGTCGGCACTGACCGGCCACCTGGTGCTGTCCACCCTGCACACCAACAATGCGGCCGGTGGCATCACCCGCCTGCTCGACATGGGCGTGGAGGATTACCTGCTCACCTCGACCATCAACGGCATCCTGGCCCAGCGCCTGGTGCGCCGGCTGGAGCCCACCCATGCCGAACGCTACGCAGCCTCGCCAGAGGAGATCGAACGCTTCGAGCTGCGCCGCCTGCAGCCGGAGGGACCGATCCACCTTTACCGCCCGAAGCCCTCGGCGCTGGCGCCGACGGGCTACCTGGGGCGTACCACCATCATGGAATTCCTGGTGATGAACGATGCGCTGCGGCGTGCGGTGATGCGTCGCGATGGCATGGGCGAGATCGAGCGCATCGCCCGCGAAGCCGGCATGCGCACCATGTACGAGGATGGCCTGTCCAAGGCGCTGAGCGGACAGACCACCATCGAGGAAGTGCTGCGCGTGACCGAGGAAAGCTGATGCGCGCAGGACGCAGGGGCTGACATGCCGAACTACCGCTACAAGGCGCTCAATCCGCACGGTGAGGTCTTCGACGGGCAGATGGAAGCGGCCAGCGAGGCCGAGCTGATCGCGCGCCTGCAGGACCAGGGCCACCTGCCGATGGAGACGCAGCTGGCCGACGCCGGCGCGATCGGCGGCCGCAGCTGGCGCAACCTGCTGCAGCAGCGCCCCCTGCAGGGCGCCGCCCTGCTGCAGTTCACCCAGCAGCTGGCGACCCTGCTCGGTGCCGGCCAGCCGCTGGATCGCGCGCTGTCGATCCTGCTGGGGTTGCCCGAGGACGAACGATCGCGCCGCGCGATCACCGACATCCGCGACGTGGTGCGCGGCGGTGCACCGCTGTCCACCGCGCTGGAACGCCAGCATGGGCTGTTCTCGCGCCTTTACGTGAACATGGTGCGCGCCGGCGAAGCCGGCGGCAGCCTGCATGAAACCCTGCAACGCCTGGCCGACTACCTGGAGCGCAGCCGCGCGCTGCAGGGCAAGGTCATCAACGCGCTGGTCTACCCGGCGATCCTGCTGGTGGTGGTGGGCGGTGCGCTGCTGTTCCTGCTTGGCTACGTGGTGCCGCAGTTCGCGCAGATGTACGAGAGCCTGGACGTGGCGCTGCCGTGGTTCACCAATGCGGTGCTGCAGCTGGGCCTGTTCGTGCGCGACTGGTGGGTGCTGCTGCTGGTGGTGCCGGCGCTGCTGGCGCTGTTCTTCGAGCGCAAGGCGCGGCAACCGGCGTTCCGGCTGGCGCTGGATGGCTGGCTGCTGCAGCGCCGTGGCATCGGCCGTCTCGTCGGTGAACTGGAGACCGCGCGCCTGGCGCGCACGCTGGGCACCCTGCTGCGCAACGGCGTACCCCTGCTGGGCGCACTGGGCATCGCGCGCAACGTACTGGGCAACCGCGCGCTGGCCGCCGATGTGGAAGCGGCCGCCGATGAAGTGAAAAATGGTGCCGGCCTGTCGCTGGCACTGTCGCGCGGCAAGCGCTTCCCGCGCCTGGCCCTGCAGATGATCCAGGTCGGCGAGGAATCCGGCGCCCTCGATACCATGCTGCTGAAGGCCGCCGACACCTTCGAACAGGATAGTGCCCGGCGCATCGACCGCCTGCTGGCGGCGATGGTGCCGGCGATCACCCTGGTGCTGGCCTCGGTGGTGGGCGCGGTGATCGTGGCCGTGCTGGTGCCGCTGTACGACCTGACCAATGCCATCGGTTGACGATGGCACTCCCTGCAACCCCGACACTCCGCAACTGAAAGGACCGTCCATGATTGCCCGTCGCCGACCGATCCGCCTTTCCTTCACCGCCGCGCGCAACCAGTCGGGCATGAGCCTGCTGGAAATCATCATCGTCATCGTGCTGATCGGCGCGGTGCTGACCCTGGTCGCCAGCCGCGTACTGGGCGGTGCCGACCGTGGCAAGGCCAACATCGCCAAGGCGCAGGTGCAGACCGTGGCGTCCAAGATCGACAACTACCAGATCGACACCGGCAAGCTGCCCGGCTCGCTCAATGACCTGGTGACCGCACCGGCCGGTGTTGGCGGCTGGCTCGGCCCGTACGCCAAGCCGGCCGACCTGAACGACCCGTGGGGCCACGCCCTGGAATACCGCGCACCGGGCGAAGGCCAGCCGTATGAGCTGGTCAGCCTGGGCAAGGATGGCAAGGCCGGCGGTAGCAGCGTCGACGCTGACATCCGCTACCAGCCGTAACCGCGCATGACGTATTTCCTGCCGCGCCGGTTGCCCCACCCGCGCCTGCACGGCAGGCGCGCGGCGGGACTGTCGCTGCTGGAAATGCTGCTGGTGATCGCACTGATCGCGGCGATCGGCCTGATCACCTCCGCTGGCCTGTCGCGCGGTTTCGCCGGCATGCAGCTGCGCAGCGCCGGCAAGGACATCGCCAACCAGCTGCGCATGGTGCGCGCGCAGGCAATCGCCCGCGGCGAACCGCAGCGCTTCGTCATCGAGCCGGCGCGGCGGCGCTGGGAGGGCGCCAACCAGCGCCACGGTGAGGTGCCCGCACAGCTGCAGGTGCAGTTCGAAGGCGCCGCGCAGCTGGCCACCGCGCCGGGGCAGGGCGTGATCGAATTTCATCCCGATGGTGGCTCCAGCGGCGGCCGCATCCGGTTGCAGCGCGACGGCGCCGAATGGCGCGTCGACGTCGGCTGGCTCACCGGTGAGGTCCGCTCCGGCCCCTGGCGGGCGCAATGAAGCGGCGCGCGCGTGGCTTCACCCTGCTGGAAGTGATCATCGCCTTCGCCCTGCTGGGCCTGGCGTTGACCCTGCTGCTGGGCAGCCTGTCCGGCGGCGCAAAACAGGTGCGCGATGCCGAGCTGCGCACGCGCGCGGTGCTGCATGCACAGTCGTTGCTGGCCGAGGCCGGCGTTGACGCACCGCTGCAGGTGGGCAGCCAGCAGGGTGACTGGGAACAGGGGCGCTATCACTGGGAACTGCAGGTTCAGCCGTGGGTGGAACCACGCGCTGGCAATGTCGTGCAGGCCACGTCACCGGGGACCCCATGGCTGGCAGAGCTGCAATTGCAGGTGCGTTGGGGTGACAGCGAGCGCGAGCAGCTGCGCTGGCGCAGCCTGCGCCTGTTGCCGCCCGACCTGGAGAATGCGCGGTGAGGCGCCGCGCCGCAGGTTTCACCCTGGTCGAAGTGATGCTGGCCACCGTGCTGCTGGCCGGCGGCCTGGCGTTGGCCTTTGCCAGCGTGCGCTCGGCGATGGCGGTCAGCCAGCGTGGCGAGCAGATCGCCGCCGAGAGCGAACGCATGCGCGCGGTCGAGTCCTTGCTTCGCAGGCAGCTGGCGGGCGCGTTGCGCACCCCGCTTGAGGTTCCGGACCCCACCCGCGAACCGATCTTCTTCCAGGGGGAGGAGCAACGCATGTTGTTCGCCGCCGACCTGCCCGGATACCTCGGCCGTGGCGGCCCCTACCTGCACGCGCTGCAGGTCGACGGACGCGATGGCCAACAGCGCCTGCTGCTGGACCTGGTGCTGCTGCAGGAAGGCGAGCGCATCGCCGAGAATCCACCGCGCCCGCCCGAGGTGCTGGTGGAGAACCTGAAGTCGGTGCAGCTGCGCTATCGGGGTATCGATGCCAGCACGGGGCAGGTGACCGACTGGATGCCGCGCTGGGACGACACCCGCCGCCTGCCGATGCTGGTGGAGATCCAGATCGTGCCGGCCCGTGGAGCGCCGTGGCCACCGCTGGTGGTGGCGCTGCGCGCCGGTGGCAGCGGAGGCGCGCGATGAGGCGTCAGGGTGGGGCGGCACTGGTGCTGGTGCTGTGGCTGATCGCGTTGATGACCGCGCTGGTCGGCGCATTCGCGTTGAGCGCACGGGTCGAACACCTGCAGCAGCGCGTGCTGGATGACGATGCACGCGGGCAGGAACGTGCGCGTGCCGGCCTCGAGTATGCACTGCTGCGCCTGTCGGCCGATCCGCAGCGCGCGCCCTGGCGTGCCGACGGTCGGACCTATCGCTGGCAGTTCGACGACGCCAGCATCGAGATCAAGGTGCTGGACGAGAACGGCAAGATCAACCTGAACCTGGCCGATGCCGCGCTGCTGGCCGCCTTCCTCAAGGCGCTGGGTGAAGACGATGCCCAGGCCCGGCAGCTGGCCGGGGCCATCATCGACTGGCGTGACGAGGACAGCCTGCTGCAGCCGGGCGGTGGTGCTGAAGCGCAGGACTACGCCGCAGCCGGGTTGACCTATGGCCCACGCAACAAGCGCTTCGAGACCCTGGGCGAGCTGCAGCGCGTGCTGGGCATGCGCGGCACGCTGTACCGGGCGATGTTGCCGCACCTGACCCTGTACAGCCGCCAGGCCCGGCCGGATCCGCAGTTCGCCAGTGCGCCGGTGCTGAGCGCGCTGGGGCTGGATGCGGACAGGGTGATGGCGCAGCGCGCACAGCAGGAGCGTGATGCAGATTCCGCTGGTGGTACGACAACGCTTGCCAGCAGCAGCGGCACCTATAGTATCGAGTCCGCTGCCATCGACAGCAGTGGACGCAGGTCGGTGTTGCAGGCAGTGGTACGCAGTGGCTCGGGCGGGGTTCCCGGGCGGACCTACACAGTGCTTCGCTGGGAGCAGGGAATGACAGCAAGATGACGGCGTGGCAGGACAGTCTGCGGCAGGTGCAGGGCCGGATCGGCCCGGGCGCTGGCCGTTTCCTGCGCTGGTGGCGGCAGTCGCTGCTGGCCTGGGTACCGGTGCGCTGGCAATGGGCGTTGGGCTGGGGCCAGGCCCGCCTGTTGCTGCAGCCTGAGAGCGACCAGCTGCAGGTCTGGCGTGAGGCCGGTGAACGCCGCGAAGTGGTGGCGCGCCTGCCGTGGCCGCTGTCGCCGGTGGAACTGGACCGGGTACTCGAGCCGCGCCTGCGCAGCCTGCCCCGGGTGTGGCTGCTGCCCGCGGCGGATGTGCTGCGGCGCACGCTGCGCCTGCCCGCCGCGGCGGCCGACCGCCTGCGTGCCGTGGTCGGTTTCGAAATCGACCGGCAGACCCCGTTCGAAGCGTCCCAGGTCAGCTATGACGTGCGTGAACTCGGCGCGGGCGGCGAAGGGCAGTTGCAGGTCGAACTGGTGGCGTGGCCACTGCGGCAGCTGGAAGCATGGCGCACGCGGGTGGGCCAATGGGCCGATGCGCTGGCCGGCGTCGATGCCATCGATGCGCAGGGCAACGTGTTGCAGGTGAACCTGCTGCCGCCCGCGCAGCGCCAATTGCGGCCAGACCCGATGCGGCGCTGGAACCTGCTGTTGGCAGTGGCGGCCGTCGTGATGCTGGTATTGGCCGCGGCGCAGCTGTTGGACAACCGCCAGGCCGCTGCCGACGAACTGCGTGCGCAGGTCGAGCGCAGCGCGCGCAGTGCACGGGGCGTGGCCAGCGAACGCGCGCAGCTGCAGGCGCTGATCGATGGCGCCGCATTCCTGGAGAAGCAGCGCAGCCAGCGCGCCGGTACGGTGGAGATCTGGAACGAACTGACCCGGCGCCTGCCGGAAGGCACTTACCTGGAAAAGCTGGCGATCGAGAACAACAACCTGCAGCTGATCGGCCTGAGCCGCGAAGCATCGCAGCTGGTGCAGCTGCTGCAGGACGCACCGCAGTGGCGCAAGGTCAACCTGACCGGGGTGCTGCAGGCCGATGGCGCGGCCAGTGGCCGCGACCGCTTCACCATGACCGCCGAACTGCAGCCGTTGCCGGCCGCAGCACCGACCCCGGAGGCGGCCGATGCCGATGCCAAGCGCACGCCGTGATCGCTGGCTGGCGCTGGCACTGCTGCTGGCAGTGCTGGGCCTGGCTTATCTGCTGCTGGTGCACCCCTGGTTCACCCAGCCGCTGCGTGCGATCGATGCCGATGTCGCCGCCCTGCGCGAACGCGAGTCGCGCGTGCAGGCGCAGCTGCAGCAGCAGCCGCAGATCGAACAGCGCCTTCGCGCTACCCGCGAGGCACTGCAGCAGCAGCCAGGCTTCCTGCGCGAAGCCACTGCCGAAGCTGCCGCCGCTGCATTGGGCGCCCGGCTGCAGGATGCGGTGGCGATGGCCAGCCCGGGCAACCGCAGCTGCACCATCAGCAACCGCACGCCGCTGACCGACAACCGGCGCGATGCCGAGTTCGTGCGCGTCGCCATGCAGGTGCGCCTGCGCTGCGGCGTGGCCGAACTGGCCACCGTGCTGCACAGCCTCGAAACCGGCAGCCCCCGCCTGTTCGTCGACAACCTCAATCTGATCGCGCAGCGCTTCCAGCAATCGCCGAACGAATCCGGGCTGGGCCTGGATGTGTCCTTCGAGCTGGCCGGCTATCTGCTGCCAGGCGCCGCCGCCGACGGCACGGTACCGGCACCCGCTGCGGCACCGTCCACGTCGCCGGCCGAGGCCACGCCTGCGCCCCAGCCGGCGCCCCCGTCCGAAGGGCCGGAGGTGGCCGATGAAGCTTGAGCAGATCAGCCTGCGTACCGGCTTGCTGCTGGCACTGGCCGGCTGGGCGGCGGCGGTCTGGCTGTCAACCGTGTTCGGGCTGGGCAGCCAGCTGCCGGGCGCCGACGGTGATGCCGACGCCGCGCCATCGCTGCCATCGCTGCCGCCGCTGGCTGCAGAGCGCATGGCCAGCGCCGGCAGCTACAGCGCGATCGGTGAGCGCCCGCTGTTCGCCGAAGACCGCAGGCCGCGGCCCTATCTGCTGGGGGGCAGCGAACCGGCGGCCAGTGCCGCGTTGCGCCTGACCGGCGTGCTGCTGACCGGCGATTTCGGCATGGCCACCTTCACCACCGAACAGAACCGCTCGCTGCGCCTGCGCCTGAACGGCGAAGCCGTGGATGGCTGGCAGCTGGTCGCGCTGCAGCCGCGCCAGGCGACGGTGATCGGCCCCGGTGGCAACCAGGTCCTGGAACTGGCGGTGTTCAACGGCCAGGGCGGTGAGCCGCCGACGGTGCTGCGCGGTGCCAACGGTGTACCGCCTGCAGGCGCGATCGTCGTGCCGCCTTCGGCGGGTGCTCCGCCGGCGCCGCCACCGGTCGCGGCAACCCCATCGACGCCGCCCGCCGGCAATGCCCCCACGCCTGCGGCGTCAGCTGCAAAAACACCACCGGCCAACAACAACGGTCCCAGCGAAGCGCAGATGCAGGCCATCCGCGAACGCATCCAGGCCCGTCGCCGCCAGCTGCAACAACAGCAGCAACAACCGTCGCCGCCCCCGGGCGATGGCACCAACCGATAGAGTGAATGCATGAACCTGCGTTTTCTTCCCTGGTCCTTTGCCCTCGCGCTGCTGGTCGGCTGCAGTACGGTGTCCGCGCCGCACGTGCAGCGCAACGGCAACCTGTCGCCCAGTGCCGATGCCGGCCAGGCAGCCGACGTCGCCGCCGATGCCGCCCGCGAGAGCCAGGGCGCACCGCAGGCGGTGATCCGCCGCGGCACCGGCACCATGATCAACCGTGAGGCCGCGCGCGCACCGGCACCGGCGCTGCATGGCGCCAGCACCGGCGAGGCCACCTTCAACTTCGAAGGCGAATCGCTGCATGCGGTGGTCAAGGCCATCCTTGGTGACATGCTTGGCCAGAACTACGTGATCGCACCGGGCGTGCAGGGCACGGTCACCCTGGCCACGCCCAAGCCGGTCTCGCCGGCGCAGGCGCTGAACCTGCTGGAGATGGTGCTGGGCTGGAACAACGCACGCATGGTCTACAGCGGTGGGCGCTACAACATCGTCGCCGCCGACCAGGCGCTGGCCGGCACGGTCGCGCCGAGCACCGCGCCGGCGGCCAGCGCACGCGGCTTCGAGGTCCGCGTGGTCCCCCTGCAGTTCATCTCGGCCACCGAGATGAAGAAGGTGCTGGAGCCGTATGCGCGTCCCAACGCCATCGTCAATGTGGACAGCGGCCGCAACGTGATCACCCTCGGTGGTACCCGCGCAGAACTGGAAAACTACCTGCGCACCGTCGAGATCTTCGACGTCGACTGGTTGTCGGGCATGTCGGTGGGCGTGTTCCCGATCCAGTCGGGCAAGGCTGAGCAGGTCGCGGCCGACCTGGAAAAGGTGTTTGGCGAAGAGAGCAAGACGCCCAGTGCTGGCATGTTCCGTTTCCTGCCGCTGGAGAACGCCAACGCCGTGCTCGTGATCACGCCGCAGGTACGCTACCTGGACCAGATCCAGCAGTGGCTGGATCGCATCGACACCGCAGGTGGCAGCGCCCGCCTGTTCTCCTACGAGCTGCGCTACATCAAGGCACGCGATCTGGCCGAGCGCCTCAGCGAGGCCTTCGCCAGCAGTGGCAACCGCGGCGCCTCCAGCCCGGCCTCGCTGGCGCCAGGCGCCATCCCGTCGCAGCTGGGCGGTGACGGCGATCGTGGCATGGACAACAACAGCAGCACCCTCGGCTCGACGCTGGGCGGGAGCAGTGGCAGTGGCAGCAGCAACGGCAGCCTGAACCTGCCGCAGCGCCAGCCCGGCAACGTCAGCGTCAGCCTGGAAGTGGAGGGCGACCGCGTCGGCGTGTCGGCGGTGGAGGAGACCAACACCCTGCTGGTGCGCTCGACCCCGCAGGCCTGGCGCTCGATCCGCGAGGTGATCGAGAAGCTGGACGTGATGCCGCTGCAGGTGCACATCGAGGCACAGGTGGCCGAAGTCGCGCTGACCGGTGACCTGAAGTATGGCGTGAACTGGTTCTTCGACAACGCCGTGGCTGGTCGCGCGCTGACCGGCGCACTGGCAGGCCTGACCCTGCCGCCGGCAGCGGGCGGTTCGTGGAATACCTTCGCCGGCGGTGTCACCGGCAACGACGGCGTGGGCTGGGCGTTCACCGGCCACAACGCGGCCGCCGTGGTCAGCGCGCTGGACAAGGTCACCGACCTGCGCCTGCTGCAGACACCGTCGGTGTTCGTGCGCAACAACGCCGAGGCCACGCTCAACGTTGGCGACAAGGTGCCGATCAACACCACCACGGTGAATACCGGCGTGGGCACCAGCACCTACAGCTCGGTGCAGTACATCGACACGGGCGTGATCCTCAAGGTACGCCCGCGCGTGACCCGCGATGGCACTGTGTTCCTGGATATCGTGCAGGAGGTCAGCAGCGCCTCCGACGTGCCGGACGCCTGCAACCCGAACGAGCGCAACTGCAACCCGCGCATCTCGACCAAGAAGCTGTCCACCGAAGCGGCGGTACAGAGCGGCGACACCATCATGCTGGCGGGCCTGATCACCGACTCGGCCACCGATGGCAGCAGCGGCATTCCGGGCCTGAGCAGGATCCCGGTGGTCGGTGCGTTGTTCGGGCAGAAGACCCGCACCAGCCGTCGTTCGGAGGTGATCGTGCTGCTGACCCCGACCATCGTCCGCAACAACCAGGAATCGCGCAACCTGACCGATGAGTACAGCAAGCGCTTCCGCGCGATGGAGCCGCTGAACCAGCCGCGCGCGAAGAAGTAAGGGGTTTACGGCCGGGCGGCGCCCGGCACCCGCAGAGGCCAGAGCAACGGCAACAGCCGAAGCAACAGCGGGTTTACTGAGGGATGGCGGGGCACTGTGGGTTTGCGGGGACGCCGTAAACCCATCCATGGGGGCTTGGTCGCCGCATCCATGCGGCTCACACCCCGCAAACCCACAGTGCCCGCCTTCGACAGTGTGCTGCTGTTGGTAGGTGTCGACCTTGGTCGACACGGTAGATCCACGCCGTGCGTGGATGACTGTCTGTCAGATTTCGAAATCAGGAAATGGGGTCAGATCCGTTTTCCTGTGGAAAACGGATCTGACCCCAGGCTTTGCTGGCAGGGCGAAGAAATCTGTCGAAGGCGGGGTGGGTCCGGTTGCGGGGGGCCAGATCAGTCCGCGGCATGGATGCCGCGGCCAAGCCCCCAAGGACGGGTTTACGGCGTCCCCCGCAACCGGACCCACCCCGCCATCCCGCAGGAACCCAGCTTCTGCTTCGGCTGCTGCCGGCCAGCGGCCGGCACTACCGCGGGTGCCGGGTGCAACCCGGCCGATACCCTCCCGGTGCTACGCTGTGGCCACCGACAACCACGGAGGCGGGATGGGGGCGATCGTGTTGTTGCCGCTGTGCGTGGACGATGCCGCGCTCGACCGCTGCCTGGCCGCACTGGATGCCGGCACCGCGCCGGGCACCGCGGTCTGGCTGGCCGATGACGCGCAGGCAGGGCCGCGTGCGCAGGCCGTGGTCGAGCACTGGTTGGCGCATACGCCGCTGCAGGCCGAGTACACCCGGCGCGCGCGCCCACTGGGCGAGGTTGCCCATCTGGACGAGATGCTGCGCGCCTGCGATGGCCTGGACGTGGCCGTGCTGGCGCCGGACAGCGTGCCGTCGCCCGGTTGGTTGCAGCAGTTGCAGGATGCATTCGCCCGCGATGCCGCCATTGCCACCGCGACCCCCTGGTGCAATGCCGGCGAGACCGCGGCGTGGCCACGGCTGGGCGAGATCAATCCCGAACCCCATGACCCGGCCTTGCTGGCGCATACCTGCGCTACATTGCCGACGCTGCACCCGGAGCTGCCATCGGCGGTCACCCACGCGGTGCTGGTACGTGGCAACGCGCGCCGCCGTGCCGGTGGCCTGGACGTGGACAGCTATGCCGGCTGGAATGCCGCGCTGGTCGACCTGAGCCTGCGCATGGCGGGCCTGGGGTGGCGCAATGTGTTGTGCGAGACCGCGTTCGTCAGCCGGGCAGGGGAGGCGGTCAGCCGCGATGGCGACCTGGAGGCCCTGGCGGCACGCTGGCCGGCCTGGGTGCCGCGGCTGGCCGATTTCCTGATGCACGATCCACTGCACGGTCTGCGTGACGACCTGCAGCAGCGCATGCGGCAGGCGATAATGCCGAAGGAACAGGGCGACCTGTTTGTCCCGCCCGCGCCGGAGCCTCCCGTTTGAATGCAACCATTGCCGCCATCGTCGTCACCTACCAGAGTGGCAGCACCATCGATGCCTGCCTGTCGCGCCTGCGCCAGGCGCAGGACATCGCCGAGATCCGGGTGATCGACAATGGTTCGCTGGATGGCACGCTGGACATCGTGCAGCGGCATGCCAGCCATGACCCGCGCGTGCGCTTCGTCGGCAATCCGGACAATCCCGGCTTTGCCGCCGCCAACAACCAGGGCGTGGCCGACTCGCACAGCCCGTGGCTGGCCTTCATCAACCCGGACCTGATGATTGAGCCGGACACCCTGACCGAATTGCGCAGCCGTGGCGAGGTGCTGGGCGATTGCCTGCTGGGCGTGGAGCAGGTGGACGAGCACGGCCACGCCGATGAAGCGGTGCGCCGTCGCGATCCGGATTTCCTGCTGATGCTGCGCTCGCCGGGCAAGGGCTCGAAGCTGGCGGTTCCGCGCGATCCACACCAGGCCGTGCAGTCCGTGCCGGCGTTGTCCGGTGCGCTGCTGATGATGCCGCGTACCCTGTTCGAGCGCATCGGTGGTTGGGATGCGGGTTACCGCCTGCATGCCGAGGACCTGGATCTGTGCCGCCGCGCACGCGAGGCCGGCGCGGTGGTGGCGATCGCCAACGACCTGCAGGTTACCCATGTGCGCGGCGTCTCCAGCCGCTCGCGGCCATTCTTCGTGGAATGGCACAAGCACAGGGGGCTGTGGCGCTACTTCCAGAAGTTCGAGGCGAAGCAGCGGTCGCTGCCGGTACGCGTTGCGGTGTGGGCCGCGATCTGGGCGCATGCGGCGATGCTGGTGCCGAGGCTGCTGCGCAGGTCGCTGTAGCGCCGCAGGAGCATCCACGTATGGCGTGGATCTACCAATGCTGTTCCCCGTGAGCCGAGCGTGGCCGCAGGCACCCCGGTTCACCCTGCCGGGCGCATAATCCGCTCCATGCCTATCATCCAGTCCCTGCTCGACACCGACCTGTACAAGTTCACCATGATGCAGGCGGTGCTGCACCAGCACCCCGGCGCCCAGGTGCAGTACCGGTTCAAGTGCCGTACGCCCGGCATTGACCTGGCCCGCTACATCGACCAGATCGACGAAGAAATCGACCACCTGTGCAGCCTGCGCTTCAGCGACGCGGAGCTGGACTACATGCGTGGCCTGCGCTTCGTGAAGCCGGATTTCGCCGATTTCCTCGGCCTGTTCCACCTCGACCGCAAGTACATCCAACTGCGTGCGTCGACGGCCGTGCCCGGCGAGATCGAACTGGACATCACCGGCCCGTGGCTGCACACCATCCTGTTTGAAGTGCCGCTGCTGGCGATCATCAACGAAGTCTGGTTCCGCAACACCACCACGGCCGACTTCGCCGAAGGCGAGCGCCGGCTGCAGGCCAAGGCCGCGCTGCTGCGCGATACCCCCGGCTTCGAACAATGCCGCATCGCCGACTATGGCAGCCGTCGCCGCTACTCGCGTGACTGGCATGCCCGGCTGCTGCCGCTGCTGCGTGACGCGCTCGGCCCGCAGCTGGTCGGCACCAGCAACGTCCACTTCGCGCGCCTGTACGGCATGACCCCGCACGGCACCATGGCCCACGAGTACCTGCAGGCGTTCCAGGCGCTCGGCCCGCGCCTGCGTGATTCGCAGGTGGCGGCACTGGAATCCTGGGCGCGCGAGTACCGCGGCGACCTCGGCATCGCGTTGTCCGATGTGGTCGGCCTGGACGCGTTCCTGCGCGACTTCGACATGTATTTCTGCAAGCTGTTCGACGGTGTGCGCCATGACTCAGGCGATCCGTTCGACTGGGGTGACCGCATGCTGGCGCACTTCCAGCAGCGCCGGGTCGATCCGCGCAGCAAGGTGCTGGTGTTCAGCGATGGGCTCGACATCGCCAAGGTCATGCGCCTGTACGACTACTTCCGCGGTCGCTGCCAGGTCGCGTTCGGTGTCGGCACCCACCTGACCAATGACCTGGGCCCGACACCGCTCAACATCGTCATCAAGATGGTCCGCTGCAACGGCCAGCCGGTGGCCAAGCTCAGCGATTCGCCGGGCAAGAGCATGTGCGACGACCCGGGTTACCTGGCCTACCTGCGCCAGGTCTTCGAGCTGCCGCCGGCGTAAATACGTCGGCTTACAGGTAGTCGACCACCACCAGGTAGGCGCCCTGCAGCGGCTGCTGCTTCGAAGCCTGCACGCTGTAACGCTCGGAGAAGGCGATATCGCCGGCGCGCATCGCGCTGGCCGACACCGACAGCTTCTGGCCCTGGCGCTTGCCATCGCGCAGCGTCGCCGCCTGGCCATCGGCCAGTGCCGTCACTTCCACCGTCGAGCCCTTGGCCGACGGCGGGCAGGCCGCCAGGCTCAGCTCACCCTGGGACAGGTTCGTCGTGCAGCCCGGCTCGGCGATGCGGCCGCTGAAACGGATGCTGCCGCTGCTGGCCTGGGCCAGCGCACTGACGGACATCAGGGCCACACACAGCAGAATGGAATTCCTCATGACACGTTCTCTGGTTCGGTGTGTCCTAGTTAGCGACAGGTTCGATCCGCCTTTAATAGGACAAATCCGAATCTGCTAGGGCCATCACCAAGAAAGAGTGATGCGCATCAAATAAGGCGATTTCCGGCTGAAAAAGGCCTGTTTCCGCGCCTGCCGAACGCGCCTCTCAATGCGTCATCCACGGTCGGCCGCGACCTGGCGGCCCCGTCGTCAAATCTTTCACGCCTCCCAGGCGCAGATTTCGCCTATCACGTCACATTTAGAGCGTCAATGAATTGGCGTTCAGAAAAATAATGAGACTTTCATCACATTTGTGCATATACTTGCGTCACGGATTCAGGGGAAGGTATGTCCGAGTCCGGCCACAGGTGAGACGCAAGGATGGGTCTTGTTAGCCCGGCAGTGCTCCTTGCTTCCTCCTCTACTTCTCATCTCTTCAGTAGGGTTAGGTAAAAGCGAATGCACAAGATCAACCTCATTGCCGCTCTGATGCTGGCCGCCGCTCCGCTGGCCGCCAACGCCGCCGACGGCACCATCACCTTCAATGGCAAGGTGACCGACAAGACCTGCACCATCTCGACCCCGGGCGGCAAGGACTTCGCCGTGACCCTGCCGACCGTGTCGAAGAACACTCTGGCTACCGCCGGTGCCGTTGCGGGCCGTACCCCGTTCGCCATCAACCTGACCAAGTGCAGCGCCGGCAACGTCGCCACCTACTTCGAGCCGGGTTCGACCGTCGACTTCAACAGCGGCCGCCTGGTCAACCAGGCCTCGGCCAACGCTGCCACCAACGTGCAGCTGCAGCTGCTGGGCTCGAACAACCAGTTCCTGCCGATCAAGGCGGCTGGCGCTGGCCTGGCCCAGACCAACTCGCAGTGGGTCACCGTCGGCACCGACGGCTCGGCCGACCTGAACTACTACGCTGAGTACTACGCCACTGCCGCCGCCACCCCGGGCGACGTCACCAGCAGCGTCAAGTACACGATCATCTACAACTGATCGTAGCTGTACCCGCATTGGCCGGCGTACGCGCCGGCCAGTGCTCCGCGGCCCCTGGCCACACCCCTCGAGCGTAGTACTTCCGATGAAAGCACTCTTTCCCCGGGCGCTGCTGCTGGCAGCGTTCACGCTGCCCCTCTGCCAGAACGCACTGGCCGGCGTGGTGGTCAATGGCACGCGGGTGATCTACCCGGCACAGGCGCGCGAAGTCACCGTGCAGGTCGACAACGTGGGCGACTCGCCCGCACTGGTCCAGGCCTGGATCGACAGTGGCGACGCCAACCAGACCGCCGATACCAGCGATGCTCCGTTCGTGCTGACGCCGCCGATCGCGCGCGTCGAGCCGGGCCGCAGCCAGGCGCTGCGCCTGATCTTCTCCGGCGCACAGCTGCCGACCGATCGCGAGACGGTGTTCTGGCTCAACGTGCTGGATGTACCGCCGTCGCCGGACAACGCCGACAGCGGTGACCAGAATTACCTGCAGGTGGCGTTCCGTTCGCGCCTGAAGCTTTTCTACCGGCCGCAGGGCCTGAAGGGCGTCGCCAACGACGCACCGGCAGCGCTGCGCTGGACCCGCAATGGCGACCGCCTGCGGGTGGAAAACCCGAGCCCCTTCCACGTCACTCTGGCCGAAGTGCATGCCGTGACCGGCAGCAGCGAAAAGGCCGTCGAGGACAAGGGCGCGATGGTCGCGCCGAAGCAGAGCCTGGAGTTCGCCGCGCCGGCGGGCACCAACCAGGTGCGCTTCATCACCATCAACGATTACGGCGGCCGGGTCGAGCACACCGTCCGCCTCGACAGCACCGGGAGCTGAACGCGCCGCGCCGGCCATGGGCCTGCGCATCCCGCCACCGCCGCCGTGCGGCGAATTGAAGGAATGTCAGTGTGATCGGAAACAGATTGACATTGTCGATCCATCAGGCGCTTTGCCTGCTGGTTGTTGGCGCGGCCTGCCCAGGATGGGCGCTGGCTGCACCGGCCAATCTCGGCGAACAGGCGCTGATGGCGCAGAGTGGTGCGGCCAATGCGCGTGCACCGGAATCGGCCCAGTTCAATTCCAGCTTCCTGTCCGGCCAGGCCAAGCAGGTCGACCTGGCGGCCTTCAGCAATGGCAACCCGATGGTTGCCGGCAACTACCGTGTCGACGTCTACGTCAACGGTGCCTGGCAGGGCCGTCGTGACCTGCAGTTCAAGGCCGATGCACAGGGCCGTGTCGACGCCTGCCTGCCGCTGCCGATACTGGAAGAAATGGGCGTGGACAGCGAGGCCGTGCTGCTGCAGCAGGACCCGACGCTGCCGACCGACACGACCAGCTGCGTGCCGGTGCAGCAGCGCATGGCCAACGCCTACGGTGTCTACGACAGCGGCAACCTGCGCTACGACCTCAGCATCCCGCAGGTGTTCCTGCGCCGTGAGGCACGCGGCTACGTCAACCCGGCGCTGTGGGACCGCGGCATCAATGCCGGTTTCGTCGGCTACAGCTTCAATGCCATCGACAGCAACAGCCGTGTCGAAGGTGGCCAGCGCAACCGCAGTGCCTATCTCGGCCTCAATGCCGGCCTGAACCTGGGTGGCTGGCAGTTCCGCCACGACTCCAACCTGACCTGGTCCGAGGGTGACGGCCGCCATTGGCAGAGCATCGCCACCTACGCACAGCGCGGCATCCCGCAGGTGCGCGGCATGCTCACCATCGGTGAGGCCTATACCACCGGCGAGCTGTTCGACTCGATCGGCTACCGCGGTGCCAGCCTGGCCAGCGACGACCGCATGCTGCCCGATTCGCTGCGCGGCTACGCGCCGGTGGTGCGCGGCATCGCCGAGACCAATGCGCGCATCGAAGTGCGCCAGAACCAGCAGCTGATCTACTCCTCCACCGTTTCGCCGGGCAACTTCGTCATCGATGACCTGTACCCGACCGGCTACGGCGGCGACCTGGAAGTGAGCGTGATCGAGGCCGATGGCCGCCGCCGCGAATTCAAGGTGCCGTTCGGCTCGGTGCCGCAGATGCTGCGCGAAGGCGTGTCGCGTTACTCGCTGACCGCCGGCCAGGTGCGCAACAAGCTGCTGGCCGACGAACCCTGGCTGGTGCAGGGCACCTACCAGCGCGGCATCGGCAACCAGCTGACCCTGTACGGCGGCAGCGCGCTGAGCGATGGCTACCTGTCGCTGCTGTACGGTGTCGGCCTGTCCACGCGGGTCGGTGCCTTCGCGGCAGACGTCACCCATGCACGCACCTCGTTCGACCACTACGGCAGCCACACCGGCGCCAGCGTGCGCTTGAGCTACAGCAACATGATCGGTGAGACCGGCACCAACCTGACCCTGGCCGCCTACCGTTACTCGACCGAAGGTTTCTACAGCCTGCAGGACGCGCTGTATGGCCGTGACTCGGACAAGCGCGGCATCGATCCGACCACCCGTGGTCGCCAGCGCAGCCAGTTCCAGGTGACCTTGAACCAGCCGCTGGGCCGTCGTGGCGGTGCGCTGTACGTGACCGGTTCGGTGCGTGACTTCTATGACCGCTCCGGCACCTCCAAGCAGTACCAGGTGGGCTACAACAACGCCTGGCGTTCGGTGAACTACGGCTTCTCGGCGCTGCGCACCGAAGAAGGCGTGCTCGGCCGTTCCGACACCCAGTACCTGCTGTCGATGAGCGTGCCGCTGGGCCGTGGTACCCACCCGGTGTCATTCAGTGCCGATCTGGGCGTGCGCGACCGCGGTGGCTACGACAACAGCCGCGTCGGCATCACCGGTTCGGCCGGCGTCGACAACAACTTCAGCTACGGCGTGGCCCTGTCCGATTCCCGCGAGGGTGGCACCACGGCGGTCGGCAATGCCGAATACCGCAGCCGCTACTCCGCGTTGAATGCCACCTACAGCCACTCGCGTGATTTCCGCCAGGCTTCCGTCGGTGCCAACGGCAGCGTGGTGGTGCATCCGGGCGGCTTCACTTTCACCCCGCAGCGTGGCGACACCATGGTGCTGGTCGAGGCACCGGGCGCGCGCGATGCGATCGTCAGCAACGCCCCGGGCCTGCGCGTCGATGGCCGCGGCTACGCCGTGGTGCCGTACGTGTCGCCGTACCGCCTCAACACCGTCACCCTCGATCCGCAGGGCATGGCCCACGACGTCGAGCTGGAAAGCACCAGCCAGTCGATCGCACCGTTCGCCGGTGCCATCAGCTACCTGCGCTTCGATACCCGCAAGGGCAACGCGTTGCTGATCCAGGTACGCAACCCGGATGGCCGCAGCATGCCGTTCGGTGCACAGGTCAAGGATGAGCAGGGCCAGCCGGTCGGCATGGTCAGCCAGGGCGGCCGCCTGTACGTGCGCAGTGAAAAGAACCAGGGCCGCCTGCTGGTGGAGTGGGGCGCCGGTGCCGACCAGCGCTGCACCATCGATTACCAGGTTCCGGCGGGCGCCGATGCGTCCAAGACCGGCTTCATTCCGCTGGAGGCAGCATGCCGATGATTTCTTCCCGTGGCCGCAAGGCGCTGACGGCCCTTGTACTGCTGGGTGGCGCACTGCTGGCACAGCAGGCCAGCGCGTCGTGCCGCATCCAGTCCAGCTGGTTCACCGCGCAGGACGTGACCATGGACATGGGCCAGATCGTGATCCTGCCCAGCACGCCGGTCGGTGGCGTGATCAAGGAGATCAGCGAACCGATCAACCAGCAGAACAGCGTGGCACGCTGCGACTGGTCCGGTGGCCGTTCCATCGGCGAGTACGTCAACGCCGCGCAGAAGCGTCCGGTGGCCGGCTTCTCGAACGTCTATGAAACCGATGTGGCGGGCGTGGGCATCCGCCTGTACCGCGACTCCGGCGCGATCCAGACCTACTATCCGCACACCATCAACTTCGCCAGCAACAGCACCATCTCGCTGGTCGGCGGCACCTTCCGCATCCAGCTGATCAAGACCGCTGCGCAGACCGGCTCGGGCGTGATCGCGCCGAACGGCCGCTTCACCACGTACTACTTCGACGGTGATGGCGCCGGCCGACCGGTGCTGACCTCCACCTTCAAGGGCTCGGGCACCACCGTGGTCAGCCCGACTTGCGAAGTGCAGGCCGGCAGCCGCAACATCGCCGTCGACTTCGGCAGCGTGCCCAACACCACCTTCACCGGTGTCGGTTCGCGCGCGGTCGATCGTGATTTCGAGATCCGCCTGAACTGCCAGGGCAGCAATGTTGCCGCCTACCAGAGCAAGATCGGCATCCGCCTCGATGCCGACCAGGACAGCTCGAACATGCCGGGTGTGCTGAAGCTCAGCGCAGCCAGCAACAGCGCCACCCGCATCGGCATCCAGATGGTCCAGCGCGTTGGCACCACCGAGCGCGAAGTGCGCTTCGGCCAGACCATCAACGTCGGCACCACCGCGCCGGGGACCAGCGTCATGGCGCTGCCGCTGCGCGCGCGCTATGTGCAGACCCAGGCCGGTACGGTGGGTGCGGGTGTCGCGAACGGCCAGGCCACCTTCACCATCCAGTACGAGTAGGCCGCCCGGGCGGCTGTCCCTGCTGCGTTCCGCCGCAACGTCGCCCGTCCCACGGGCGGCGTTGACTGCGTCTTGATCTTCCAACGATGAAGATCAGTGCCACGACGCACGTACCATCAATCTAATGTGATGGGCGTCGCGAATTTGGAGTTTCCTCATGAGGTGACCGTCTCCTGCCTGCGGGCATTGGGCGGGAACGCCGAAAGGATCCAGACGTGGCTACAGCTACTGGCATTCTCCAGCACGGTCCTTCCGGAGCACCCCGGTGAAGGTCCTGTCGGTGTTCGGCACCCGACCGGAAGCGATCAAGATGGGGCCGCTGGTGCGCGCCCTGGCCGAGGCTGCGGACATCGAATCGGTGGTCTGCATCACCGGCCAGCACCGGGCGATGCTCGACCAGGTGATGTCGCTGTTCGAGATCACCGCCGACCATGACCTGGATGTCATGGTGCCCAACCAGACCCTCAATGGCCTGTGCTCCAGGCTGTTCGAGCGGCTTGACGCGCTCTACACGCAGGTCCGCCCGGATCGCGTGCTGGTGCACGGCGATACCACCACGGCGATGACCGCCGCCCTGGCCGCGTTCCACCACCGCATTCCGATCGGCCATGTCGAGGCCGGCCTGCGCACCGGCGACATCAACCGGCCATGGCCGGAGGAGATGAACCGGCGGGTGATCGACGTGGTCGGTCATCAGCTGTATGCACCCACTCCCGGCTCGCGCGCCAACCTGGCCCGTGAGCATCTGGGCGGTCAGATCCTGGTCACCGGCAACACCGTCATCGATGCCCTGCAGCAGACCGTGCAGCGCCTGGATGCCGATCCGGCACTGCGTGCCCAGGCTGACGAACCCTTCCACATGCTCGACCCCGGGCGCCGCCTGCTGCTGGTCACCGGCCATCGCCGCGAGAGCTTCGGCCAGGGCTTCGAGGACATCTGCCGTGCGCTGGCCGAACTGGCCCAGCGGCCGGACCTGCAGGTGCTGTACCCGGTGCACCTCAATCCGAACGTGCAGGCACCGGTCAACGCACACCTGGGCAACCTCGACAACGTGCACCTGGTGCCGCCGCAGGACTACCTGCGCTTCGTGCGCCTGATGCAGCGCGCCGACGTCATCCTCACTGACTCCGGTGGCGTGCAGGAAGAAGCGCCGGCATTGGCCAAGCCGGTGCTGGTGATGCGCGACGTCACCGAGCGCCCGGAGGCGGTCGAGGCCGGTGTGGTGACGCTGGTCGGGACCACGCCCTCGCGCATCGTCGAGGGGGTCAATGCGGCCCTGGCACAGCCACCGCAGCCGACCCGTTTCGACCCCGATGGCAGTCCCTATGGCGACGGCCGCGCCAGCGCCCGCATCGTCGCCGCCTTGCGTGGCGCCCCGCTTCCCGAATTCTCGCCCGGTCTCCGCAGCGACGGTGCCGCCTACCACCCTCTCCATGAAGTGACGCCATGAGCCACACCGGCCGCTGTCCCCTGTTTGTTTCCGCCGCCGCGTTCGTCCTGTCGTGCGCGGTTGGCAGTGCCCACGCCGCCGACAGCGTCGCCGGCCAGTTCGCAGAATGGAGCGGCGACAGCACGGTGAGCCGGCAGATGACCCTGCGCGAACTCGGCTTCCGCCAACCGCTGGTACTCAGTGGGCAGGAGAGCCAGCGCGAGGTCTACCTGCCGGTGCCGGCCGGCGTTGCCACCCGCGATGCGCAGCTGCAGCTCGATGGGCGCTATGTGCGTGGCCACGCCGGGCGCACTTCAGGCCTGTGGTCGGTGGATGGCGATCCGGTCGCCGCGCGTTCGATCACCGATGCCCAGGGCGATGCCAGCCAGCTGCTGGCCATCGATGGCGAACCCCGCCAGAACGGCTTCGTGCGGGTCGGTGTCGGCTGGTGGTCGATCGTGTCCGACTATCAATGTGCCGACCAGAGCGCGCCGGCCAATGTGCTGCGGTTGTCGCCGGATTCGCGCTTCAGCTACCGCTTCGATGGGCGTGCCGTGGATACCGTCGCCAAGGCCTGGGGCGCGCTGCCACCGCGGGTGCGCCTGCTGGTGGAGGGCAAGGCGCTGCAGGCGCCAACCTATGATGCCGCCTGGCGCATTGGTACCGCGTTGCAGGCCGGCGGCAAGCAGGTGCAGGTGGTGGCGCTGCCCAAGGTCGGCGACAGCGTCGACCTGGCCGGCATCAGCGTCCCGGCCAGCCTGCAGGGCGTGCCGGCCTATGCAGCGCTGGCTACGGGCGAACGCGTGCACGCGATCAAGGATCTGGCCGAAGTGGGGGCGCTGCTGTCGTTGCGTGACAGCGGGCCGCTTGCCGCCGATGTGATGATCGGCAGCGAGGCATTGCGCGCCGGCGTACGCGCGGCGCTGGATGCGCTGGCCGCACAGGTCGGCGCGGCTGGCACCGATGCGGGCGCAGCGTTTGCTGCGTGGCGCGGTACTGACATGAGCGGCCTGGAGAAGCCCGCCGCCAACGCTTCGGTCAGCGTGGTGGCCGTTGCGGGTCGTCCGACGCTGGTGGTCGACCCGGCGGCAGCGGGCAAGGTGGCCGGACTGTTCGCCGAACAGTGGCGCAGCTATGCGCTGGGCCGCAGCCTGCAGGTCAGCGCAGCAGGAACGCCCAAACTGGACGGTGACCAGGTACTGCTGAGCCGGCTCGGAAACATCGCCGGAACCATGGATGTGGTGACCCGCGCCGACCGCAGCGCCAGCTTCGATCTGGGCACGCTGTCGGCCGATGGCCGCCTGCCCGAGCAAGTGGTGATCGATGTCTCGGCGGCCCCCAATGCGGCGGGTCAGGGCGCGGTGGCCACGATCTACCTCAACGACTACCTGCTGGGCGGCAAGGTGCTGTCGGCCAACGGCCAACCGCAACGGCTGGTGGCCAAGGTACCGGCCTACGCGCTGTCGGCGCGCAACGAGATCCGTGTCAGCTTCCTGCGCCAACCGGCACGCCCCTACTGCCACGATCCGGCGACCGGCTATCCAGTCTCGATCCTGCCCAGCAGCCACCTGACCCTGGCCAGGCGCTCGCTGGGCAGTGATTTCGTCGGTGCCAGCAGCCAGCTGTCACGCGGCAACCAGGTGTTCGTGCCCGGCGCCTGGCTGCAGGATGCACCGGCCTCGCTGGGCAAGGTCATCGCGGTGGCCAGTGCAGTGGGCGCCTCGCCGGAGGCGTCGGAACTGAAGGTGGTCGATGCCGGTGCCGCGGTCAGCCCGGGCGCGCCATGGCTGGCCTTCGGCGTTGCACCGGCCGGTGTCGATGTGGCCGGCCAGAAGGACGGCCACCTGCGGGTCGGTGGCACGTCGCAACCGCTGCTGGATGTCAGCGGCCTGGATCACGCCGCGGTGGTGCAGGTGGGATCGTCCGGCGGCCAGTTGGGCGTTCTCTACAGCGACCTCGGTGCACAGGCACCGTCGTTCAGCGCACCGTTCCGGTTGCTGCGCGGCGATCTTGCCGTGCTTGACGGCACTGACGTCGTGCGCGAATTCGACCGCCAGGATCCCTATGGCACGCGCCTCGCGCACGATGGCAATCCGCAATCGAAGTGGGAACGGCACATGGTCTGGTTGCTGCTGCTGGTCGGCGTGATCGTATTCGCGCTGCTGGCCGCCCGCGTCACCCAGGTGCGCCGCCGCAAGTCCGCCAACGCAGGACATTGATCCACCGTGGACGGTCTGTTCTGGAACATCCAGCTGGCCAACTACTACGCCGCCCTCGAAACCACGGCGGCGGCGGTGGCCGTGCTGATCCTGATCTCCAGCCTCGATGATCTGTTCATCGATGTCTGGTACTGGGTGCGCGAGAGCTGGCGCGCGCTGACCGTCAAGCGCCGCGACGCGTACCGGCCGCTGACCCAGGAAGACCTGCTGCAGCGGCCGGAACAGCCGCTGGCGATCATGGTGCCGGCGTGGATGGAGTACGACGTCATCGCGCAGATGGTCGAGAACATGATCAACGTGCTCGACTACCGCGAGTACGTCGTGTTCGTCGGCACCTATCCCAACGACCAGCAGACCATCGACGAAGTCGAGCGCATGCGCCGTCGCTACAAGCGCCTGCGCCGCGTGGAGGTGCCGCATGACGGACCGACCAGCAAGGCCGACTGCCTGAACTGGCTGATCCTGGCGATCTTCGACTACGAGAAGCGCCACGACATCGAGTTCGCCGGGGTGATCCTGCACGACAGCGAAGACGTGCTGCACCCGATGGAACTGCGCTTCTACAACTACCTGCTGCCGCGCAAGGACATGATCCAGCTGCCGGTCACCTCGCTGGACCGCGAATGGTACGAACTGGTGGCCGGTGTCTACATGGACGAGTTCGCCGAATGGCACGCCAAGGACCTGGTGGTGCGCGAGAGCGTGTCCGGCATGGTGCCGTCGGCCGGCGTCGGCACCTGCTTTTCGCGGCGTGCGCTGCTGGCGTTGAGCGCGCAGACCGACAACCAGCCTTTCAACACCGACAGCCTCACCGAAGATTACGACGTCGGTGCGCGGCTGGCAGCCATGGGCATGCAGTCGATCTTCGCCCGCTTCCCGGTGCAGTTCCGCGTGCGCCGGCCGTCTTGGTTCGGCTGGGGGCCGGTGCGCGAGCGCACCCAGCAGATGGCACTGTGCGTGCGTGAGTACTTCCCCGACAACTTCCGCGCCTCGTACCGGCAGAAGGCGCGCTGGGTGCTGGGCATCGGCCTGCAGAGCTGGGAGTCGCTGGGCTGGCGCGGTTCGCTGGCTACCAAGTACCTGTTGGCGCGCGATCGCAAGGGCATCATCACCTCGTTCGTCAGCATCATCGCCTACCTCATCTTCCTGCAGTTGCTGCTGTTCTGGCTGTTGAAGGCGACCGGGGTGTGGACGATGCAGTTCCCCAGCGTGTTCCAGGCCGGTACCTGGCAGATGAATGTCGCGCTGCTGACCACAGCAGCGCTGGCGACCCGCGTCGTGCAGCGCTTCTACTTCGTCAACCGCTTGTACGGCTGGGAGCATGCGCTGATGTCGATCCCGCGCATGGTGGTCGGCAACATGATCAACTTCATGGCCACCGCCCGCGCATGGAAGGTGTTCCTGGCCTACCTGCTGTTCGGCAAGCGCATGGTCTGGGACAAGACCATGCACGACTTCCCCGATGCGGCACAGCTGGTGCAGACCCGCAAGCAGCTCGGTGAGCTGTTGACCACCTGGCAGGCGGTGGAACCGGAGCGGCTGCAGCAGGCGCTGGCGCAGCAGCATGCCGGCCGGCGGCAGCCGCTGGGCCGCATCCTGCTAACCCAGGGCTGGCTGGATGATGAAACCCTGGCCGAAGCCATCGCCTTCCAGGGCGACCTGCCGCGTGCGGTCATCGACGTCGACTACCTGCGCGCGGGCTCATTCCCGGTCAGCGCCGATGCCTGCGTGCAGTGGCGCATGCTGCCGCTACCGCCGCGGCAGCAGCAGACACTGCGGCTGGCCGTGGCCAGCCCATTGCCCGAAGACGCGCTGGCGTTGCTGAAGCAGGAAACCCGCAGCGCGCACATCGAACAGAGCATCGCCCGCGAAAGCGAAATCAACGCAGGCCTGCGCCTGATCGGCGGCGACCAGCACTGGCAGCTGGACAACGTGCCCTTGCTGGGCGACCTGCTGGTGGAGATGCGCCTGATCGACCACGCGCGCTTCGAGATCGCACTGGATGCGTACAAGCCGCAGCGCGATGGCCGCATTGGCGATTACCTGGTCAAGCAGGGCATCACTACCGAAGAGGCCGTGGCCCAGGCCATGCAGGAGCAGCGCCGGCGTGCGGCCGCGCTGCAGTCGCCGCCTCCCGGAGCCTTGCCCGCATGAAGACCACGCTGCTGTCCACCGTCATTGCCATGGCACTGGCCACGGCCGCCGCGCCGGTGCTGGCGCAGGCCGATGCGCCGCTGCCGTTGTCCGGCGCTGCATACCGCATCGCCGAGCAGGCCTTCGCCGCTTACGAGCGCGGCGACTATCAAGCGGCTTACCAGCAGTCCAGCGAAGCTGTCCGGTTGCGCCCGGACGTGGTGCGGCTGCGCCTGCTGCAGATCTATGCGTTGCAGAAACTGGGCCGGTCGGCGGAGGCGCAGCAGCAGGCGCGCCGTGCACTGGATGCCGGGTTGAAGGATCCGGCCTTGCCGGCACTGGCCGCTGCCACCGCTGCGCGCAGCACGCCCCCGGATGCCAGGGGCGGGCGCGCGCCCTCCCCACCGCGCGCGGCCGGCAGCGGCGCAGACCGCGCCAGGCAGCAGGCCTACACGCTGGCCACCGAGGCCTATGCTGCCTATGACGCCGGGCGCATGCGGGAAGCAGCCAGCAAGGCCGAGCAGGCCTTCCGCCAGCAGCCGAAGCAGGGCGCCTGGGCGATGCTGTGGGTGGCGGCGCTGGAGGCACAGCAACAGGCCGAACTGGCCGACGCGGCCATCAGCACGGCGCTGCAGCTGGGCGCACCGAACGTCGAGGAACTGCACGCGCGGCGCGTGGCGCTGGCCCGCCAGCGCGCGCTGCTGCAGGCCCAGCAGGCCTACCAGTCGCTGTCCACGCAGAACGATGCGGCGGCCGTCGCGCAGGCGCGGGCCGCCGTTGAGCTTGCGCCGGATGTTGCTTCGTACCGGTTGCTGTTGATCACCGCGCAGCTGCAGCAGGGGCAGCTGGCCGACGCCGAGCGCAGCGCCGACCAGGCACTGCAGGCCGACGGCGGCGATCTCAATGCCCGGGTGATGCGCGGTTATCTGCGCCAGCGCCAGGGCAAGACCGTGCTTGCCAATGAGGACTTCGACACCGCGCTTGCCATGCCGGGGTCCACAACGCAACAGCGCAACGTGCGCCTGCTGGCCGTGGATGCGGCATTGGCCGCTGGGGACCGCATACGTGCGGCTGCACTGCTGGCGCCGCTGCAGGCGGCGTTGCCCACGGATGTGGGCGATGCTCGCGCGCAGCAGTTGCTGCAGCAGGGCATCGAGCAGCGCGCCAGGGCGACCGGATCCAGTCGCGAGCGTCCGCGCATGAGTGCGCAGGCCTATCCGGCGCCGTTCCAGCATTGCCAGTCGGATGGCACCGGCAATGTCTGCGAGCTGATGCCGGCTGACCTGCAGGGCGACGGTGGTGCCGCACAGCGCGCATATGCAGCCTACGCGCGGCAGGACTTTGCCGAGGCCATCGGTGAGGCAAGGCAGGCCGTGCAACTCGCACCGGACGATGCAGACCTGCAAGGCCTGCTGACCACCACGCTGGCGGCAGGCAACCGCAGCCAGCAGGACGAAGCGCGGCTGCGCCTGGATGCGACGCTGGCACAACACCCTGATGACGCGGTGGCGCTGATGCAACGCGGCTACCTCAACCAGAAGGCCCGTGAACCGGCGCGCGCACTGGCCGACTTCCGTGCCGCTGAGGCCACCGGCAAGGCACCCAAGAGCGTGGTGATCGACCAGGCGTACGCGAGTGCGGCCAACGGCGATCATCCGCAGGCGGTGTCGCTGCTGCGCAGTGCCATTGATCGCGCCGACGCCGGTGAGCTGCCTCTGGATGCGCATCAGCGCTACAACGTGCGCAATGCCATCGCCAACTATTCGCGCGAGTGGGGCGTGATCGCCTCGGCCGGCTTCCGCGGCGCGCGCCAGGCCGCGACCAATGTCGGCGGCGCGGCGATCAGTACGCCGGGCGATTCGGTGTTCAGCACGCTGGAAGCGTTCTGGCGGCCCCCGGCGTTCAATGACCAGCATGGCACGCTGGAGCTGTACACCCGGCTGCTCAACACGCTGTACGACGAGGGCGGCACCTACGAATCGATTCGCGCAGTGGACCCGTGCACCGGCGAATCGACACCCGACGCACGTGCTCGCGCCGACCGTCTCAGCCGCTCGCGTTCCACCACCGGCTGGCCGTCCACCATCGCCTCGTTCGGCATGCGCTACGCCTTCGGCCAGACCGGCCTGAGCGCCGGCATCGAGCGCCGCCAGTTTCTCGGTAGCGCCACCCGCACGGGCGATGTCTATCCCGCGTCCGCGGCCGTGCAGTGTAGCCTGCAGCTGGCCCTGAACCCGCCACTGGAAGCCAGCACGCTGGCCCGCTACCGCCTGGCCAGCGGTTCCGGTGGCTGGATGTCCTACCTGACCTACGGCTATTACCACGGTACCGACCTGCGCACCGACGTGAACCAGTGGTGGATGGTCAGCGGCTACGCGCAGGGCGGTTACACATGGGATGACAACAGCGCGCATTTCACGCTGGATGCACTCGATGCCAACGGCATACCGGTGCGGCGGATCGGCGATGCCAGCGGGCGCCTGCATCGCGAACAGTGGTTCGCAGCCGGTGAACTGCGCGCCGGACGCAGCTTCCGCTTTGGCGCCGGGCAGACCCACTGGGTGGTCACGCCGTATCTGGTGGTGGGGGCGGACTGGCTGGACCAGCGCTCGCGCGTGCGCGACATCCGTTACCCGCTGTTCCCGTCGCAGTCGTTCGCGCTCAACGATACGCAGCGCAGCTGGTCACTTGGCGCGGGGCCGGGCCTGGGCGTGCGCTACTGGTTCCGCGAGGACCGCTACAACACGCCGCGTTCCTACCTCGACCTGACCGTGCAGTACCGCTTTGCGATCGGTGGCGGTGATACGCAGCGCGCCAAGGGCCTGTTCGCCACCGCCATCCTCTATTACTGAGGCAACCCCCCACCGCCGCCGCAGCGCCGCCGCCTGCGGCGTGTCCTGGGTCAGCCACGGCTCCAGCGCATAGACCAGCACGTGCTGTGCGCCGCTGTCGCGTGCCCACGCCAGCTGCCGTCGGATCCGCGCGGCATCGGCAGTCTCGCCCTTGAACCCGCTGCCATCAGCGGCGCTGCCGGGCAGTTCGCGGAACAGCTCGACGATCGCATCGAAGCCGATGTCGTGCGCGTGGAAGTGATCGAGCAACGGCTGAAGCTGCTGCACGTTGCCGGCGCCGGCAACGCCCACGCCGTCCTGCACCATCGGCCGCAGCGTGGCCTGTGCCAGCACCGCCTGCCACAGCGTGACCAGGTTGCCGTCGGTCTGCAGGCGGCTGAAGTAGCAGGAGATCGCGCAGTCACCGCCGCGCGCGCGGGCGGCGTCTGCCAGCCCGTGCAGCCATTGCGCCAGCCACTGCTGGCGGGCCGGATCGGCCCAGTGGTACTGCTCCAGCTCGTAGGGCAGGTACCAGCCCTCGAAGGCGGGTACCTGCGCCCAGGGCGCCTGTGCCAACCAGCGGCGTGCATGCGCCAGGCTGTCGGCGAGGAACGCCTGCAGCGTGGCATCGTCGGCCCCGATCGCCTGCCACCAGCGTTGCTGGAAGGGCAGTCCGACGCGGATGCGGATGTCGTTCTCGCTGGCGGCGGTGAACAGCTGCTGCAGGCTGCCGTCGGGCAGTGACCAGTCGCCGTCACTGCCGCCGACGATGCCGGTCCATTGCAGCACCAGCTGACGGCAGCCCAGCGTATGTGCAAGCTTCAACGAGCGCTGCCAGTCGGCCAGTCCCCACTGCAGGTGGCTGCGCCAGGGCTGCAGGAAGGTGCCGTCGACCTGCACCGGCAGCGAGCAGCCGGGCAGGGTGGCGAGCGTACCGGCCAACGGCGCCAGCACGGCCGCGCGCAGCAGGCGGCGGCGCAACGGCGAAGACGGATCTGCGGGAAGGACGGGCGCAACCATGCCCGCATCATCCCAGAGCACCGTGCGCAGCAGGTGAACCCAGCGACCGGTGGTGCTGGCCGCTGGCCGGCACCACCGTGTGCTTACTCCAACGCGTAGCGCAGGGTGAACAGCACCGCCACCAGCCATACCGCCGGATGCACTTCGCGCCAGCGGCCGGTGCCGGCCTTCAGTGCCGCATACGCGATGAAGCCAAACGCCAGGCCATTCGCGATGGAGTAGGTGAACGGCATCGCCAGCGCGCACAGTGCGGCCGGCACCGATTCGGTCAGGTCGCTCCAGTCCACTTCCACCAGTTCGCGCAGCATCAGGCCGGCCACGAACAGCAGCGCCGGTGCGGTGGCATAGCTGGGCACCATCGCCGCCAGCGGCGAGAACAGCAGCGCGGCCACGAACAGCGCCGATACGACCAGCGCAGTCAGGCCCGTACGGCCACCCACCTGCACGCCCGAGGCGCTTTCCGCGAAAGCGGTGGTGCTGCTGGTGCCGAGCACCGAACCGGCCACGATGGCGGTGCTGTCGGCCAGCAACGCGCGGCCGAAGCGCTTCTGCGCGCCCGGCAGCTTCAGCAGTCCGGCGCGACCGACCACGCCATACAGGGTGCCGGTGGCATCGAACACTTCCACCAGCACGAACACCAGCACTACCTGCAGCAACACCGCGATCGGCGCACCGCCGTCATGGTGCAGCAGGCCCGGCAGGTCCAGCTGCAGGAAGGTGGGGGCCAGGCTCGGCGGCAGCGAGACCAGGCCCTGGTACTGCACGTCGCCCAATGCCCAGCCCGCACCGGTCACCGCCAGGATGCCGATCAGGATCGCGCCGCGGATCCGGCGTGCTTCCAGCACTGCGATCAACAGGAAACCGGCCAGCGCCAGCAGTGGCGGCGCCGTGTTCAACGGGCCCAGCGCCACCAGCGTGTCTTCGTTGCCGACGATCACGCCGGATTTCTGCAATGCGATGATCGCCAGGAACAGGCCGATGCCGGCCACGATCGCCGAGCGCAGCGACGAAGGAATGCCCGACACCAGCCATGCCCGCACACCGGTCAGCGACAGCACCAGGAACACCAGGCCGGAAATGAACACCGCCCCTAGCGCCTGCTGCCACGGCAGGCCGGCAGCGCCGACCACGGTGAACGCGAAGAACGCGTTCAGGCCCATCCCCGGTGCCATGCCGACCGGGAAGTTGGCCGCCAGCGCCATTACCGCCGAACCCAGCGCGGCGGCCAGGCAGGTGGCCACGAACACCGCACCCGCGTCCATGCCGGTGGTGCCGAGGATCTCCGGGTTGACGAAGACGATGTAGGACATCGTCAGGAAGGTGGTGATGCCGGCCAGCAGCTCGGTACGCACGGTGGTGCCGTGCTGCTGCAGCTGGAACATGCGCTCGAACAGGGACATGGAGATTCTCGCGACGATAAGGTGTCACGACCAACGGTCGTGACCTACCCGAATGCAGAACGTGGGTACCGACCGTTGGTGGTGGGTACCGACCGTTGGTCGGTACGCTTCAAAGCGTCACCACCAACGGTGGTGACCTGCCGAAAGGAGAAAGGCCGCGCGAGCGCGGCCTTTCCGGTTGCCTTACTTCAGCGCCTTGAAGCGCAGGCGCTTCGGCGCAGCGTCATCGCCCATCCGGCGCTTCTTGTCTTCCTCGTACTCGCGGTAGTTGCCCTGGAAGAACTCCACGTGCGAGTCGCCTTCGAAAGCGATGATGTGCGTGGCGATGCGGTCCAGGAACCAGCGGTCGTGCGAGATCACGAAGGTGTTGCCCGGGAACTCCAGCAGCGCGTCTTCCAGTGCACGCAGGGTTTCGATGTCCAGGTCGTTGGACGGTTCGTCGAGCAGCAGCACGTTGCCACCCTGCAGCAGGGTCTTGGCCATGTGCAGGCGGCCACGCTCACCACCGGACAGCGAACCGACCATCTTCTGCTGGTCCTGGCCCTTGAAGTTGAAGCGGCCGATGTAGGCGCGCGACTGGATCTCGATGCCGTTGATGTTGAGGATGTCCAGGCCGCCGGCGATTTCCTGGAAGACGTTGTGGTTGCCTTCCAGCTTGTCGCGGCTCTGGTCCACGTAGGACAGCTGCACGGTCGGACCGATCACGATCTCGCCCGAATCCGGCTTTTCCTGGCCGGTGATCATCTTGAACAGGGTCGACTTGCCGGCGCCGTTCGGGCCGATGATGCCGACGATCGCGCCCGGCGGAATCAGCATCGACAGGTTGTCGATCAGCAGGCGGTCGCCGAACTTCTTGGAGACGTTCTTGAACTCCATCACCATGTTGCCCAAGCGCTCGCCCGGCGGGATGAAGATTTCGTTGGTCTCGTTGCGCTTCTGGTAATCCTGCGACTGCAGCTCTTCCAGGCGGGCCAGACGGGCCTTGCCCTTGGAACGGCCGCCCTTGGCGTTCTGGCGCGACCACTCCAGTTCCTTCTGGATCGCCTTCTGGCGGGCCTTTTCCTGGTTCTCTTCCTGCTTCAGGCGCTCATCCTTCTGCACCAGCCATTCAGTGTAGTTGCCCTTCCACGGAATGCCGCGGCCGCGGTCCAGTTCCAGGATCCACTCGGCGGCGTTGTCCAGGAAGTAGCGATCGTGGGTGACGGCCACCACGGTGCCGGTGTAGCGCGCCAGGAACTGTTCCAGCCATTCCACCGACTCGGCGTCGAGGTGGTTGGTCGGTTCGTCCAGCAGCAGCATGTCCGGCTTCTGCAGCAGCAGGCGACACAGTGCCACGCGGCGCTTTTCACCGCCGGACAGGTTGGCGATCTTGGCATCCCAGGGCGGCAGGCGCAGCGCATCGGCAGCCACGTCCAGCTGGTTTTCCAGGGTGTGCGCATCACCGGCGGCCAGGATCGCCTCCAGGCGCTCCTGCTCCTTGGCCAATGCGTCGAAGTCGGCACCTTCTTCGGCGTAGGCGGCGTACACCGCCTCCAGCGCGGCCTGGGCCTGCAGCACTTCACCCACGCCTTCCTCGACCGACTCGCGCACGGTCTTGTTCGGGTCCAGTTCCGGTTCCTGGGCCAGGTAGCCGACCTTGATGCCCGGCTGCGGGCGGGCTTCACCCTCGAAATCGGTGTCCACGCCGGCCATGATCTTCAGCACGGTGGACTTGCCGGCGCCGTTCAGGCCCAGCAGGCCGATCTTGGCGCCCGGGAAGAAGGACAGCGAGATGTCCTTGATGATCTGCCGCTTGGGCGGGACCACCTTGGACACGCGGTTCATGGTGTAGATGTATTGCGAGGACATGAGGTCTCCGTAGGCGCGGCCCTGCGCCCGGCCCATCACGGGAACATCCCGTTGTGGCAGCGGGCACAGACTGGAAAGGAATACCGCCAATTATAGCCGGAACCGGTTCCGGGCCGCGCCGGGCAGGCGCCGTCGGGCTGGCCGTGGGCTGAATACTGCGTCACAGTCCTGCAGCGGGAAGCGTTTCCAGCCGGAAACGGTTCAGATCGGTTGCGCAATATGGGCTCACCACCACCCAAGCAGAGGTCTGACATGCGCATCAATCGAGTAATGGCCGGCGCCGTGGCCTCTGTGCTGGCGTTCGGCGCGGTGGCCCCGGCCTTTGCCGACAACGACCACCGTCGCGGCCATGACCGCCGCGAGTGGCGCGAGGACCGCCGCGAATGGCGACAGGACCGCCGTGACTGGGAACGCGACCGCCGCGAGGCACGCCGCGACTGGGAGCGCGACCGCCGCGACTGGCACCGCGACCACGACCGCTACTACCGCCCGGCCCCGCCGCCGCCGCGCGTGGTCTACCGCCCGGCCTACGGCCCGGGCTACGGCTGGAAGGTCGGCCACCGCTACCGCGATTACTACCGCGGCCCGATCTATGTGGTGAACGACTACCCGCGCTACCACCTGCGCCGCCCGCCGTATGGGCACCACTGGATCCGCGACGACCGCGGCAACATGCTGCTGGTGGCGGTGGCGACCGGCATCATCGCCGACTACATCATCAACAGTCGCTGAGGATCGCGGCCGGGGTCGGATCCCTTTCCAACGGAAAGGGCCCTGATCCCACAACATCCCTGGAAACCATACGGGGCCGGATTCCTTCGGGAGTGCCGGCCCCGGCCTTTTCGGCCCCGGCAGGCCGGTGCGGGGCTACAATCAGGGGCTGAGCCGTACCCCTTTCCCTGCCTGCTGGAGTACCCGATGTTCCCGCGTGACGTCCGCATCGAAACCTACGATCCCGAACTGGCCAAGGCCATTGCCGCTGAGACCCAGCGCCAGGAAGACCACGTCGAGCTGATCGCCAGCGAGAACTACACCAGCCCGGCGGTGATGGAAGCCCAGGGCAGCCAGCTGACCAACAAGTACGCCGAAGGCTACCCGGGCAAGCGCTACTACGGTGGCTGCGAATACGTGGACATCGCCGAGCAGCTGGCGATCGACCGCCTCAAGCAGCTGTTCGGCGCGGACTACGCCAACGTGCAGCCGCACAGCGGCTCGCAGGCCAACCAGGCCGTGTACTTCGCCCTGCTGCAGCCGGGTGACACCATCCTCGGCATGAGCCTGGCCCACGGCGGCCACCTCACCCACGGTGCCAAGGTCAATGCCTCGGGCAAGCTGTTCAACGCCGTGCAGTACGGCGTCAACGACCAGGGCCTGATCGATTACGACGAAGTCGAGCGCCTGGCCCTGGAGCACAAGCCGAAGATGGTCGTCGCCGGCTTCTCGGCGTACTCGCAGGTGATCGACTGGGCGCGCTTCCGCGCCATCGCCGACAAGGTCGGTGCCTACCTGTTCGTGGACATGGCCCACGTGGCCGGCCTGGTCGCCGCTGGCGTCTACCCGAGCCCGCTGGAGCATGCCCACGTCGTTACCTCCACCACCCACAAGACCCTGCGCGGCCCGCGTGGCGGCATCATCATCGCCAAGGGCGCCGACGAAGACCTGGTCAAGAAGCTGCAGTCGATCGTGTTCCCGGGCATCCAGGGCGGTCCGCTGATGCACGTCATCGCCGGCAAGGCCGTGGCCTTCAAGGAAGCGCTGGAACCGGGCTTCAAGGCCTACCAGCAGCAGGTGGTGAAGAACGCCCAGGCGATGGCCAACACGCTGATCTCGCGCGGCTACAAGATCGTTTCCGGTGGCACCCAGAACCACTTGATGCTGGTCGACATGATCGGCAAGGACGTGTCCGGCAAGGATGCGGAAGCTGCGCTGGGCAAGGCTCACATCACCGTCAACAAGAACTCGGTGCCGAACGATCCGCGTTCTCCGTTCGTGACCTCGGGCCTGCGCCTGGGCACCCCGGCCGTGACCACCCGTGGCTACGTCGAGCAGGACTGCGTGGACCTGGCCAACTGGATCGCCGACGTGCTGGACGCGCCGAACGATGATGCCGTCATCGCCCGCGTGCGTGATGCCGTCAGCGCGCAGTGCCGCAAGTACCCGGTTTACGGCTGATCGCCGCCTCAAGTACCTGTATGCCGTCCTGGCGGTGGCATTTGGCCTGCCCAGCCTGGCAGTGGGCGGTGTCGCGGCGACGATGCTGCTGCTGACGGGGCTGGGCCAGTTCGGCCATGGCACGCTGGCCGCGGTGACGGTGATGCCGCTGTGGGGCCTGGCCGGCATTGCCGGCTGCCTGGCCTGGTTGTGGCTCAGCGCCGGGTATCTGCTGCAGGGGCGTGCCGGGCTGCAGGTGCATCGCCTCTGGTGGTGGATGCTGCTGGCCGGCGGTCTTGCCGCTGTGCCCCCGCTGGGGCTGGCGCTGTGGTGGAGCATCACGGTCCACGCCGAAGGCATCGCCCTGTTGCTGTTGGGCCCATCGATGCTGGTGCCGGCGGCGATGCTGGTGTGGATCAAGCGCCGCGCATGACGTGGCCCATGGAAGGACATCGAACGCATGGATGAGCGCCTGCACAAGCGCGGGATGGCCATTGCCGGCCTGCTGGTGGGCCTGCCCACCGTGGCAGCAGGCGGTACGGGTGCCGTGCTGGGGCTGATGGTCGTATGGGACGGCAAGTACCTGACGGGCGACGAGCACACGCTGTTGCTGCTGTGGTCGTCGGCCGGGATCATCGGCCTGCTGTCGTGGTTGTGGCTGAGCGGGCTGTTCCTGTGGCGCGGTGTTGCCGGCCTGCGCCAATCACCGGTTGCCGCCTGGGCCGGCCTGGCGCTGGGCGTGCTGGCTGCGTTGGGCGTGATCGCCGCCGCGTTGTACTTCACCTTCAAGTACGGGGAGATCTCGACATTGGCCTTCCTCGGCTTTGGCCCACCGCTGTTGGTGATGGCCGGGCACCTGGCGTGGCTGCGCTGGTCACGCGTGGCATCGCCGCCGCCCGCACCGGGTTGAGCCGGACATCACGAACTCGCCGCACACCTTGGGTGGCCAGAATGCAGGCGCTTCCGCGCAGGCAGCATTTGCTGCGGCGCCCTTTCTCAGGTACCTTTGCGACGCTGCCATGATCGTGGCAATTGCTCCCTGAGCCAGGCGTTCCATGCATTGCCCCTTCTGCCAACATGCCGATACCCGGGTCATCGACTCGCGCGTCTCTGAAGACGGCGCGACGATTCGCCGTCGGCGGGAATGCGAAGCCTGCGGCGAGCGCTTCAGCACTCTGGAAACGGTCGAGCTGAAGCTGCCGGCCATCGTCAAGAGCGATGGCACCCGCGAAGCGTTCGACCAGCGCAAGGTCCGCGCGGGGTTCGACCGCGCGCTGCAGAAGCGCGCGGTGCCCGAAGACAAGATCGAAGCGGCGGTACGCGCGGTGGTGCACCAGCTGCGCATCAGCGGCGAGCGCGAAGTGCCCTCGATCAAGGTTGGCGAGTTCGTCATGAACGAACTGCGCAAGCTCGACCACGTGGGCTACGTGCGCTTCGCTTCGGTGTACCGCAGCTTCGAGGACGTGGCCGATTTCCGCGAGGAGATCGAGAAGCTCGAGCGCGACCTGCCGTCCAGCACCGAACAGCTGCAGCTGCTGGGCGATGTGATCGCCCTGACCAAGAAGAAGAAGGGCTGACCGCCTCTGCCTGGGTGGGTGCCAACCTGGATTGGCACCGATGGCATGGATCAACACCGGCAGCGTTACCATGGTCGCATGACACCCTCGTTCTCCGTCCTCGACCACCTGCACATGGCCAACGCGCTGCGCCTGGCCGAGCGCGCTGCCTATACCACCCGGCCCAACCCGATGGTCGGCTGCGTGATCGCCCACGGCGAACGCGTGGTCGGGCAGGGCTGGCACCAGCGCGCAGGGGGGCCGCACGCTGAAGTATTCGCACTGCGCGAAGCCGGCAGCGAGGCCCGCGGTGCCACCGCTTATGTCACCCTGGAGCCCTGCGCCCATTACGGGCGCACGCCGCCGTGCGCACTGGCGCTGATCGAAGCGGGCGTGACGCGCGTGGTGGCGGCGATGCGCGATCCCTTCCCGAAGGTTGATGGCGGTGGCTTCGATCTGCTGCGCAATGCAGGTATCGAGGTTGCCGAAGGACTGATGGCGGCGCCGGCGCGCGAGCTCAACAAGGGCTTCCTGTCACGCGTGGAGCGCAACCGCCCGTGGCTGCGGGTGAAGCTGGCCGCCAGCCTCGATGGCCGCACCGCGATGGCCGACGGCAGCTCCAAGTGGATCACCGGGCCGGCTGCGCGCGAGGACGTGCAGCACTGGCGCGCTCGCGCCGGTGCGATCCTGACTGGCGCCGATACCGTGCTGGCCGACGACCCGATGTTGACCGTGCGCCTGGCCGGTGCCGAAGTGATGCCGCCACTGCGCGTGGTGCTCGATTCGCGCCTGCGTTCGCTCGAATGCAGCCGTGTGCGCGAGGGCGGTGCGCCGACGCTGTACCTGCACGATGCGGCGGTGAGCGCACCGGATGCGGCCGACGCCGAATTTGCCAGCGTGCCCTGCGTTGAAGGGCGGCTGGACCTGGGCGCGGTGCTGGCGCTGCTGGCCGAGCGCGGCATCAACGAAGTGCATACCGAAGCCGGCGCGACACTGGCCGGTGCGCTGCTGCGCGCTGGCTGGGTGGACGAACTGCTGCTGTACCAGGCGCCCACGCTGCTGGGCGACAACGGTCGTCCGTTGCTGGCGGGCCTGGGCATCGAGGCAATGGGCCAGCAGCGCCGCCTGCGCGTGGTTGACCAGCGCCAGGTCGGCGAGGACATCCGGCTGCTGTTGCGCCCGTGAGTCAATCGCGGGGCACTGGCCCCGTTCCGGCGCTGTCAGGTGCCCTCGTCCTCGTGGGCGGGGCACTGCTCTTTCCATTGCTGCTTCCACAGCAGATGCAGGTCACGGCAGTAGGCACCGAGTGCTTCTCCCGTCAGTTGCGTTGACTTCCACCGCAGCCTGCGCCGGCTGATGCCCTGGTCGTACTCGTCCGGCAGTACCGACGGTGCGCACTGATCGTGGTACTGCAGGAACGCCCGGCAATCGTCGTTCTCGCTCAGTTGCGCGTCGATGTCGCGGTCGCGCAGCTGGGTCGACTCGAACGCAACCGAAGGTTGCACGAAGAAGGTCCTGGGTCTGGACGCTTCGGCGTGCCAGCACGCCATCAGCGCGACAAGCAGGGCCGTGGTCGAGGTTGTGCGGTGTTTCATGCTGTTGCCCTCGTGGAAGAGGACAACAGCATTGATCACGCAGTGTGCGCACGGCCATGCAACGGTTCTGAAAATGCAGTCGCCCTGGTCGTCGGTGACGATGCGCCGGGCACGGATGAGCTGCACGTTTCGCCGCCCTATCCGGCCAGCACGTCACACCAGGAGGATGCTATGTGAGATCGCACAGCTCGATGGCCCAGTGCTGGAACAGTGTTTCGATACGCGCTTGACGCTCGATGCCCGGCGCGGCGCATCCCAGAGCGGCAGGCCCAGCAGCGGGATCACCAGATGCCGGATCATGACGCCCCGACCTCAGTCGGTCTTCTCGCTGTTCCACAGCTCCCGGTTGCGCTCATGGACGATCTGGCAGTCGCGCGTCGCCTCCGCATCGCTCATTCCCTCCACGCGCTTGAGCAGATTGCGTTGCAGTACGCCGTTGCTCAGAAAGGGACTCTGCGGGTGATGCCGGGCAAAGAACCTCAGCTGGTCGGCCATCATCAGGTCGCAGGTGGGAATGCTGGTAACCACAGGTACGGATTCCGCTGCGACCCGCGTGTTCCATGCGTCGAAGGGCAGTACCTGCTGCAGCAGCGTGTTACCCAGCGACGGCAGGTCGAGGGCCATCCAGTGACCTTTGCCTCGGGCCTGCAGGAACACGGCGCTGCCCTCATGTGAGCGATCCGGCGCGTCGCGCAGGGCGTTGGCGAATGCCACGAAGAGGGCCTTGGCGTGTTCGGGATCATCACGGCCGACGTCGGCACGTCGCTTCTGCGCGTCGCGGTAGGTCGGAAAGAAGCCCGAGAGGTCGGGGAAAGCGCAGCGATACGCCACGGTTGCCTGTGGCGTTAAATGCACCGTCTCCCGGGTGATGTCAGTGATGGTGCAGGACAGGGCCTTCTGCCGCATCTCCAGAGCGCTGGCAACCGGTTCCATTGCCGTACCGTTGAAGGCGGCCTTGGGCAGCTGAAGCGCATCGATGGCGTTGACGGTCACATCAATGCTGTCGCTGTTCGCGAATGCGAGCAGATGGTGCCGCAGCTTCTCTTTCGACGGCGTGTCGCCGCGAACGATGACCTGCACATAGGTCTCGAAGGTCTCTTCCAGTGAGAGCACAGCAGGGGGCGCGGCGGCAGCGGTGAGCGGCGCTCCCAGCAGGAGGATGGGTTTCAGCATGGGGCACACGGGCGATCCGGGACGGCCATGAGGATCAGGGGAACTTCATGCAGGGTCCATGCAACGTGTCTGAAAATGTGCGGCGTTGGGAAAGGTGCCGCGCTTGACCCGGCGCTACAGAATCGCGCGAGCCTGGCGGTCGGCACCAGTGTTGTCATGGCTCGCGGAATCGGACCGAAGCGGCCATGGCATCAACCGCGTCTTCCACTGCCTTGGAACTGTCTGCCGGCAGGATGGCGACCAACCGCACGAATCGCTCACCCGGCCAGAGGGCGAGATAGTGGCGGTAGCGGCGTCCGTCCGGTGTTATCCCATCAACCCGATGCCCGGTGATACCACCGAACGGCATGTCCTTTCTTGAGGTAATCGTTCCGCCCTGAATCCTGACAGTTCCTGCAATCAGCTGATCGGACACCTTCTGTAGATCGTTCGAGGCAAACGGGAGAGAAAGCTGGGATGCGACAATCACCGAGGGTTGGCGGCCTTCGGGATCCGTATCCAGTTCGCCAGCCGTGAGCAGCATTGCCGAGCTTGAGAGCGTATCGATCAGCCGGAACGGCGGCTCCGGCGTGAGGGTGAAAGGCAAAGCCGCAATCTTCTGTTCGCGTGTGGCCTGTGCGCCGATCGTTACCGAGGAAAGGGCCTGCATCGCTTGGCTGTGCGTCAGTGCATGGTCGCGTGGAGCTTGCACCGTGATCATGACAGTGGGGGAGCCGCGGAAAAGCGCCATCCACTTCTCGAAGCTGTAACCGTGCGCCACCTGGCTGCCAATGACTACGGGAACCGTTCGCCCTTCGATGCTGAGCGATTCCAGTCGATCGACGTGGACGCCCTGGCTGGCAAAGCGGTTTCGCGCAGCGGGCTCATCCACGAAGAGTGCTCCGACTGCGCTGCTGGCCTCGGCGGGCAGTTCGGCGATCAGGATACTGGCTCGTCCATCTTCACTGACAAAGCCGGAGAAGTTGGGGGCGAGGGTGAACCCGGGAGGTGGCGACAGGCTGACGACCGAGCCGGGTACGGCCATTGGCGGTTGTGAGGCCTGTGAGCAGCCCGCGAGCAGCACGGCCTGCAGGAAAAGCAGGGCCGAGCGCGCGATACTGTGGAAGTGGGTGAGCATCTCGAAAGCCCTCTATTCTGCCCGGACCTGATCAGTGTCTTCCTCAGCTTCAATACGCTCGTTCCAAGCGGAGAACGGCATCAGCTCCTTCAGTAGATTCACGCCAAGGAACAGCATGTCCGCACTGCTCCATGGACCCTTGTCGCCAATACGCGAGAACTCCGCCCTCGCCATGTACGTGGTGTCAGGCGCGTCGCGCAGGGTTCTCGCATAGGTCCCAAGAAAATCCCTGAACGCATCGCCATCCGGGTCCCCGGCGCGTGAGCGAGCCAGATTCTCCCGATAGGCGTCAAAGGCGCCAGAAACATCGGGGAGCGTGCACTGATAGTCCACAACGCCGCGACGGGAGGAACTGTCCTCTTCGATCGTGACTGCACGGCAGTGGATGGTTTTCCGGCGCGCGGTGATGGCACTGGCCGTGGGTTCTTCGAACCCAGCGGCAAGATTTCCGAAGGCATACAGCGCATCAACGATGTCTCCGATGTCCGGGTAGTCGTCCGTGCCTGCCGTGCGTAGGCTGTTGCGCAAGGCGGCCTTGGCGTCCTCGTCATTCTGGGTGATGACGCGCGCATAGGCATCGAAGGTGTCTTCCAGTGACAGCGCTGCAGCATCTGCGGCCAGCGGCGCGCACAGCAGCAGGGCGAAAAGAGCTCTCAACATGGCGTGGGCGGAAGCGGGAAGAGTCGCTGAGGATCAGCGGCGTTCCATGCATCGGTCCATGCAACTTCTCTGAAAATCTACGGATTGCTGTCTGTGGCAGCAACCTCGGGAGAATTTGAAACTTTCTTCATAGCTGCCTTCGTGACGCGAATGCAGAGTGCTGGGTTTCCCACAGCGGTGACCATCGTGGCGCAATCCTTCCGGATCCGTATGCTTCCTGCGCTCGTTGCGCTTGGGATGGTTGTTTCACCTGCCGCATTCGCAGATGGCGATGAGCCCGGTGCCGTGCGTACCATCACAAGCGAACAGGCGCTGCAGGATCTGACCGCCGTCATTGAGTGCCGGGCTCCTGCTTCGGTGCAGAAACCGTTGTCGCGCCACCTGTGGGCGGTCGCGCTGGGCGACGAGGTTGCGCATCCGTTCGATTCGTGGGTCGTCGCCGAGCAGCCCAACGCGTCCCTGCGCGAAGTCGTTCTACCGTCGTCAATCACGGTGTTCGGCCATCCGACGCAGCGCATTGCAGTGCTTTCCGAAACGGTGATGGCGATCATCGACGGTGTATCGCTGGACGAGATTTCGAGTCAGTTGCATATGCGGCCATTGAGTGAAACGGTCGCCCCTCATATCCACGTTCGGGAGCTTTCACTTCGAAACAGGGGAGCCTTCGGTTTCCAGGTGCGCTCGCTGACTGCATCGCGTATCTCCAGCCATACCGGTGCCGTGCTGATAGGTTGCGAGGATCGCTATGGCGACCGGATGTCGCAGCTGCGCAGGCGTGGCAAAGAGCCAGATACCATGTTCGCGCCAGGCATTGATGTCGCTGCAGAGCTGGACGATGTGCTGAGCTGCAGGGCCGATGCGCTCCGCGCCTATACGGCGGGTTGGGCGGTGGGCATGTCAGCCCACACGGCTGACCCGCGCTTCAGGGATTGGAAGACTGGGGAGGACGAAGAGGGCTATTCCTGGTGGGCGCCGCCGTCGCCGCTGATGATCGCCGGCAAGCCCGTTTCGCGTTTCGTGAAGCTCGGTCAGACCCTCTATGCCGAGCTCGATGGAGACATCGCGCAGGCCCTGGCTGAAGACTGGGATCTTCCTCCCTACGACGGCTGGGACGACGTCGCCTACGTCGGCTTCCACGACACCGACACGGCGGCCGATGGCTGGCTGGAAGATCGCGCGCGCATCGTACGCGCGTGGGCGCCCGGCAAGACCCTGCACGGCTGCGAATACCAGCAGAACCGTCCGGAGTTCGGTGAACATCCGGACGATGATGACGACGGCTGAGGGCCGCAGGGAATCGCTGGGCACGCCCCGGCGCTACATCGTGCTCATGTGCACTCGTCGGTCCACATCATCTCGGCGATCGGGCGCAGCGCCTTGCACTCCTGCGTCATCTCATCGGCCGACTTCACCTGTGCCTTGGCCTTCAGTTCCTCGGCCATCGCATCCACGCCGCTGATCTGGTCGGGTGCGATCTTCGCCACGCAGCTGCGGTGCTGCTGCAGCAGCAGGTCGCAGCCGGGTACGCCGGTCACCTTCGGTGCGCTGGCCGCCTGCACGTCCTGCATCCATTCCTCGAACGGTGCCAGCGCCCCGGTCACGGTGCCCACCAGATCATCGAAGTTGCCGCTGTACCAGTAGCCGTTGTCCTTGGCCGGGTACAGGGTGAAGGTGCCGCTGACCGGCACGCGCGCGCCGCTCTGCAGCGCCTGGGTGTAGGCGTCGGTGAACTGCTTGCGCGAGGCCGGGCGGGCGTCGGCGGCAAGGCTGGCGGCGAACAGCGGACGTACCTTGCCCAGGTCGGGCACCTGGCAGCTGAAGGTGATGCGCGCCAGCTTCTGGTCGTCCACGTACTCGTTGTCTTCAATCACGCTCTTGCTGGCACGGCACTTCGAGTCACGCAGGGCCTTGACATACATCGCCTCGCTGGCGGCCGCATCGGCCTTGGCACCGGTGCTGGCAAGCACGACCTGCCACGGTTCGGCCAGCGCCTTGGCCAATGCGCCCGGGTTCGGGGTTACCGCATCCTGGCCGTCGAAGGCAGGCTTCAGTGCATCGTTGAGGGTGCGGGTCGCGGCGGCATCGTCTTCCAGCAGCACGCGGGCATACAGATCGAAGGCCTGTTCGGGCGTCAGCGTGGCCGGGGCGGCGCTGGCCAGCAGCGGGGCAGCCAGCAGGGCGCTGGCCAGCAGGGTACGCAAGGGGGTCTTCATGACGGTGTTTCCTGTTCCAGAGGCGCGCAAGCCTAGCGCATCTTTGCGCAGGCCCGACGGCGCCCTGTGATCACGTGCCGACGCGCGGGGCAAAAAAACGGGCCCCTTGCGGGGCCCGTTCGATCGCACGACGAGGAGCGACCGTTGGATCAGAAGCTGGCGCGGACGCCGGCCGAGTACTGGGTGACGTCGCGGTAGCCGGAGATCTCGCCCACCAGACCCCAGGTCTTGGTGAAGTTGATCTGGCCGCCAACAGTGCCGACCCAGGTGCCCTTGTAGTTGTTGCCGCCATCCATGTAGCCGGCCTTGGCCCAGGCTTCGGTCATGCGCGACGGCTTGCCGCGGATGCCCATGGTGACGCGGCCCAGGTTGGTGTGGTCCTTGCCGTGGTAACGCACACCGTCATAACGCAGGGTCGATTCGGCGTTCTGGCGCACCCAGGCGGCATCGGCGGTGAAGTCCAGGCGGTCGGTCCACGGCATGTGGTAGCCGATACCCAGCTCCGGCTGGTTCAGTTCCAGCTTCAGCGAATCTTCGCCGTAGTGGCGGGTCTTGCTGGTGCGCGACCAGCCACCGAACACGTAGACCTGCTCGGCCAGCGCGACCGAACCGCGCAGATAGCCACCGTCGACCTTCGGGTCGTCCAGCAGGTTGTCGTCAACCTGGACCTGGGTCCAGCCGCCTTCAACGTAGGTGTAGCTCAGGGCCTCGGCCGAAGCCGAGAACGGGGCGGCGGCCAGCAGGGCGGCCACGATCAGGATCTTGCGCATGGGAATTCCTGTGAGTTTCAGTCCATTGGCGGGCCTGCCCTCGCGGCTGCCCGTGGCGACCTCATGTCGTCCGCTGCGGATTTTAATGAAAGTTTTACAAAATGCGAGAGACGGCCGTCACAGGCTGGGGCGGACCGGGGTTGGGGGTCGGATCCGTTTCCCATCGGGAAACGGCCCTGACCCCAGTGCTGCTGCGCCACCGGTCCATGGGGTCAGAGCCCTTTCCTGCGGAAAGGGATCCGACCCCGTTCAGCACGGGCTGGTACACTGCGCGGGCCGGTTCGCCGGTACACAAACGTCTTCAGGGCGGGGTGCAATTCCCCACCGGCGGTAGGTGCGCAAGCACGAGCCCGCGAGCGCCCCGGCCCACGGCCGGGGGTCAGCAGATCCGGTCCAATGCCGGAGCCGACGGTCATAGTCCGGATGAAAGAAGACGGTGCCACAGGGCTCTTGCCCTGCGTGCACCTGTTTGCCTTGCGGCGTTTTTCGCTCACTTTTCGCGGAGAACGTTACTTGTTTACTGGAATCATCGAAGGCGTCGGCCGTCTGGCCGCACGCGAATCCATCGGCGGCGATGTCCGCTTCACCTTCAATGTCGGGAATCTGCCGTTCGACAACGTGCAGATGGGCGAGAGCATTGCCATCAACGGCGTCTGCCTCACCGTCATCGCGTTCGACGCCCGCAGCTTCCAGGCCGACGCGTCCACCGAGACTCTGGGCCTGACCACGCTGGGCCAGCTGGGCGAGGGTGCGGTCATCAACCTGGAGCGCGCCATGCGCCCGACCGACCGCCTCGGCGGCCATCTGGTCAGCGGCCACGTCGACGGCCTCGGCCAGGTGCTGTCCATCCATGAAGATGCACGTGCCCAGCGCTGGCGCTTCGCCGCGCCGGCCTCGCTGCGCCGCTACATCGCCAGGAAGGGTTCGATCTGCGTGGACGGCGTCAGCCTCACCGTCAACGAAGTGGACGATGAAGGCTTTGAAGTCGCCCTCATTCCGCACACCGTGGCCAACACCGCCTTCTCCGCCACGGGCGTGGGCAGTCCGGTCAATCTGGAAATCGATCTGGTCGCCCGTTATGTGGAGCGGTTGATCAGTGTGCCGACCAACGGTCAGCACCCACACGGAGATGCCGCATGAATTTCGCCCCGATTCCGGAAATCCTGGAAGACATCCGCCTGGGCCGCATGGTGGTCATCGTCGATGACGAAGACCGAGAGAACGAAGGCGACCTGATCATGGCCGCCGAGCTGGTCAAGCCGTCGGACATCAACTTCATGGTCACCCATGGCCGTGGCCTGGTGTGCCTGCCGCTGACCCGCACCCGCGCCGCCGACCTCGGCCTGGCGCCGATGGTGCAGGCCAATACCGCGCAGTTCCAGACCAACTTCACGGTCAGCATCGAGGCCGCCGAGGGCGTTACCACCGGCATCTCGGCTCACGACCGCGCCCACACCATCCGCACCGCAGTGAAGCCCAACGCCAAGCCGTCGGACCTGCACCAGCCGGGCCACATCTTCCCGCTGATCGCCCAGCCGGGCGGCGTGCTGACCCGCGCCGGCCATACCGAAGCCGGCGTCGACCTGGCCATGCTGGCCGGGCTGGAACCGGCCGGCGTGCTGGTGGAGATCCTGAACCCGGATGGCAGCATGGCGCGCCGCCCGGAACTGGAAGTGTTCGCCCGCGAGCACGGCCTGAAGATGGGCTCCATCGCCGACCTGATCGCCTACCGCCTGGCCACCGAAAAGACTGTTGAACGTGTGGACGAGCGCGACATCGACACCGAATTCGGCCCGTTCAAGCTGGTGACCTACCGCGACCGCATCGCCCACGACCTGCATTTCGCCCTGGTCCGCGGCACGCCGGATGCGGAAACACCGACCCTGGTGCGCGTGCAGGTGGAAAACCCGCTGGCCGACCTGCTGCACTGGCGCCGTGACGACTTCGGCGTGGCGGCCACCGACGCCCTGCGTGCAATCGATGCCGAGGGCGCAGGCGTGATGGTGGTGCTGTCGGCCCCGCGCGATGGCGAAGCCCTGCTGGCCCGCCTGCGCCAGCAGCCGGCGCCGGTGGTGCCGGGCAAGGACAAGGACGTGGGCCAGTGGCGCCGCAACGGTGCCGGCGCACAGATCCTGTCCGACCTGGGCCTGGGCAAGCTGCGCGTGCTGGGCACCCCGCGCCGCCAGATCGGCCTGGCCGGGTACGGCCTGGAAGTGGTGGAGACGGTCACCCTGTAATGAGTAGTGCCGGCCGCTGGCCGGCAACCGCATCCCCGGGATTGCCGGCCAGCGGCCGGCACTACCGGTGGGTGCCGACCGTTGGTCGGCACACCCTGAAGGCCCCCGCCAGCCACGGCCGGGGCCCATCCACGCTAGAATTACCCCCTTATCGAGTCCCCCAAGCCGCATATGAGCCACTACGAAGGCGATCTTCGCACTCCCGAGTCGGCGCGCTTCGCCATCCTGGCCAGCCGCTGGAACGCCCGCATCACCGACGCGCTGGTCGCAGGCGCCCGCCTGAGCCTGGCCGGCAACGGCATCACCGAAGCCAACATCGACGTGATCCGCGTGCCGGGTGCCTGGGAACTGCCGCTGGTGGCTGCACGCCTGGCCGCCGCGCATGAACACGCCGCCATCCTCACCCTGGGCTGCGTGATCCGTGGCGACACCCGCCACTACGAACACGTGGCCGACCGCTGCGCCGAAGGCCTGATGCGCGTGCAGCTGGATTTCGGCGTGCCGGTGCTGAACGGCGTGCTGGCGGTGGAACGCGTTGAAGACGCCGAGGCCCGCGCAGGCGGCAGCCACGGCAACAAGGGCGAGGAAGTCGCACTCGCCGCACTGGAAATGGTCAATCTGCTGGAGCAACTGCCATGAACAAGAACACCCAGGGCAAGCCCTCCGGTAAACCCGTCCGCCGCGATGGCGTCGATCCGGTGCTGCGCTCGCGCGCCCGTCGTCGTGCCGTGCAGGCCATCTACGCCTGGCAGATCTCCGGCGGCAACGCGCAGTCGCTGATCGCCCAGTTCGCCCACGAGCAGGCCCGCGAAATCGCCGACCTGGCGTACTTCGAGGCGCTGGTGCACGGCGTGCTCGACAACCGTCGCGACATCGACGAAGCGCTCGGCCCGTACCTGGACCGTGGCATCGAGGAAGTGGATGCGATCGAACGCGCGGTGCTGCGCCTGGCCGCCTACGAGCTTCGCTACCGCCTGGACGTGCCGTACCGCGTGGTGATCAACGAGGCCATCGAATCGGCCAAGCGCTTCGGTTCCGAACATGGCCATACCTACGTCAACGGCGTGCTGGATCGTGCCGCCGTGGAATGGCGCAAGGTCGAATCGGGTCACTGACCCGCCTGTGGTAGTGCCGGCCGCTGGCCGGCAGCTGCAGGGATCCTGAGGTTGCCGGCCAGCGGCCGGCACTACCGCCCACCGCGCCTTGCGCGGCACGTACAACAGCGGGAACGCCCCATGTCCCTGGCCGAATTCGCCCTCATCGACCGCATCCGCGCCCGCACCCTCGAGCGCGACGACATCCTGCTCGGCATCGGTGACGACGCCGCGTTGCTGCAGCCGCGTGCCAACGAACAGCTGGTGGTCACCGCCGATACGCTCAACAGCGGCGTGCACTTCCCGGTTGAGACGCCTGCCTTCGACATCGGCTGGAAGACCCTGGCGGTCAACCTGTCGGACTTGGCCGCGATGGGCGCGCGCCCGGCGTGGTGCACGCTGGCACTGTCGCTGCCGGAAGCATCTGAAGATTGGATCGAGGCCTTTGCCGATGGCTTTTTCGCCCTGGCCGACCAGCACGACATCGCGCTGATCGGTGGCGACACCACGCGCGGTCCGCTGTCGCTGTCGGTGACCGCGATGGGCCAGGTCGGGCGCGGCCAGGCCCTGCGGCGCGACCGCGCACAGGCAGGCGATGACATTTGGGTCAGTGGCACGCTCGGCGATGCCGCCGGTGCGCTGCGCCTGTGGCAACAAGGTGCGTTGAGCATCGCCACCGCCACGCTGCTGGCCGACTACGAAAGCCTGCGCCTGCGCCTGCTGCGGCCGACGCCGCGCGTGACCCTCGGCCTGCGCCTGCGGGCCTTCGCGCACGCGGCGGTGGATGTGTCTGACGGCCTGCTGGCCGACCTCGGTCATATCGCCACGCGCAGCAACCTGGCCGCGCACGTGGATGCCGATTTGCTGCCGATCTCGCACGCACTGCGGGAACTGCTCGGTCGTGAGGCCGCACGCGACTGCGCACTGCGCGGGGGCGACGACTACGAGCTGTGCTTTACCGCCGCCGCCGACCAGCGCGACGCACTGCACTACCTGGCCGAATCGCTGGACGTGCCGCTCACCCGCATCGGCCGTATTGCCGAAGGGCAGGGCGTGCACGTGGACGGCGAAGCCGCCGGCGGCGGTTACCAGCACTTCGCGTAGCAGCAACGGTACTGCCCTGCTGGGTCAACCTTCGGGGTGGGGTCAGATCCCTTTGCGCCGCAAAGGGATCTGACCCCAAGTGAAGCACATCGATGTTGCTCTGGTAGGTGCCAACCTTGGTTGGCACGGATGTGTCAGCATCCGGTGGCACATCCGTGCCGACCAAGGTCGACACCTACCAACGCGGGCTGGTTACACGTGCGGAACCGGCGCACCGAAGCGGTTGCCCCCCGGCGTGCCGGGCAGCAGCAGGAACACCAGCAGCACCAGGCTGACGAACGGCACGAACCCCAGCAACAACCACCAGCCCGAACGATCGGTATCGTGCAGGCGGCGGATGGTGGCCGCGATGGACGGCAACACGAATGCCAGCCACATCACTACGCCCAGGCCGGTGGCGACCAGCGCCAAGCCCTGCGAACCGCTGTAGCCGGCGTAGAAGCTCAGCAGATACAGCGGGATCGAAATGATCATGATGAACAACTGGAACCACCAGAATTCGCTGCGGCCTGCGCGGCCAGTGAACTGCGCATAGCGGGTGAGCGGAACCATCATCTTGTGCATCGATACACTCCCTGGAAAGAAGTGCGCACTATTGGTGCTGCCGTGACGATGAGCCATCGGAATCATTGCAATCGCCAGTGGCAGGCGACTGAACTGAGCGCTCCTCCGCAGTTCAGGACGCGAGCTGCTCACGCTGCCCGCAACTGCACATCCACATACTCGGCCAGCCCGCGACACGCCAGCAGCAGGCCCTCGCGCGCGCCATCACCCATCTGCTGATCGATATCACCGTCCACGCGTACGCGTTCGGTGGCGTGCAGCAGTTCCAGCAGGAAACTCAGCCCCGCATTGGCGCGGTCGATGCGCGCCATGGCCAGGCGCTGCCCGGGTGTGCGGTTGGTGCCGGGCCACGGCTGCCCATCGGCGGCATCGCCCTGGCGGATGTGCTGCAGGCAGGCCTGCAGGGTAATGGCCCCGGCACTGTTGCCGGTCTGCAGCGCAACGAAGGTATCTTCCAGCGTGCGGGCCAGGTCATCGGGCAGGCGCGTGGCGGCCTCGCCCAGGGTGGCGAACAGGTGCGGGTAGGGGGAAGCGGTCATGGCGGCGTCCTTGTGCAAGCGGCAAGGGACCACCCTGCTTAACAGCGAGGGTGGCGGACGGTGCGTGGTTGCAATACCGGTGGCTAATGTCGTCAAACGCCGGCGGGCACGAGGCCCCCACGCACCGCCCGCCATAGGTGCGCGGACAGAATGCCTGCCGACGCCACCCAACAAGGAAAGGGCGACGCCGGCAGGCAAGCGTAAACGACATTAACCAAACGGGATTGCAAGCCCGTGCCACCCGTTGTCGGTGGCGGTCCATCATTTGCACGCAGCGCCAATGCTGCCAATGAGAAAAATTGGAAAGTAGAAAAAATACGAATGTTTGCAGCGATCTGGCGAAAGCCGTCAATGCATGCAGATCGCGACATCATTTGTAGTGCCGAGCCGATGCTCGGCTTATCACGTGCAGCCGCGCGCTCGGTATCTACAAAATGCGAAATTGGATCTAGCGTGGCGCAGGTCCATAGAGGTTATCGCCCTCCTGGCCAGGGCGAAGCATCTGCAGCAGTACAAAGGCGGGTCCAACTGCAGGGACCATGAACGTAAGGCACATCCAGCCAGACTGCCCCAGATCTCGAAATCTACGAGCGACGAGCGCGTAGAACGGGACGAGGCTGAGCATGATGTAGCCAAACCAGATGTACGCAAACAGATCGCTCAATCGCATGCCCTCCCCAAGGACATCAGGCGGAAATCGGCGGGAGGTGTATGCGGCGATACCGACGATCAATAGGCTCACCACGACCTGCAGGAGGGAGAACAGCCAGAACTCGCGTCTTGATGATCGCCCTTTGAAACAGGCGAAAAGACGAAAGGGGCGTAGTGCAAGACTGATCATGTTGAAGATGGATGATGGGCTGGTCGCCGAGCGTACCGGCCTTGTCCGGAGCATGCGATACAACAAGTTGCAGATTGATCGGTTTTCAACGCCGCCCCGTCGATTGATGAATCGGCCCTAGTGATGGGTGGGATCTCGCGTCGTGAGCTGGATCTGCTCTGATTTCGCAAAGGCGTCTTGGGCGTCACTCAGCCTCTGGAGGTCTGTATCCATGCGCTCGATGGCGGGTTCCAAGCGAGCCAGAAGCGATGCGGATTGCTCAGGGGTGTAGCCATCTGGAAGCTCTGCCAGGGCCACCATGATGGAGAACATGTCTTCGACGCTTTGCAGTGATATGAGGAGATGCCGGTGCAGATCCGCTGCCTCAGAGCGATGTGTCATGCGTTCTGCAGCTGCTCGCCGCTCGACGGCATTCTTGTGCGCCACCTGTAGTCGATACTGAAACTTTGAGAGGTCATCCCCATTATTGATCGCACCATAGAATTCATCTGCCCATGGGCCGTCGTTCCACGTATTGATCGTTTCGACCATGCTGTTCCACTTCGCTACGTTCTCCTCCAGGTAGCGGTCATTCGGATATGTGTAGCCCCGCGCATGTGGGAGAGCATCACATGCCGCAAGAAGGCCAATAGCCAGGAGCAGCAGAAGACGGGTCGCGCATTTCATATGAGTTATCAACGGCTGGGAGGAAGGGCCTAAGCTGGCGTGGTCAGATGGACCAGAAGCAGCTGCGACGCTCGACTCGGTGCTCGGGCATCCAGTGGATGGTGAGTCTAGGAGCGCAGATGTGAGGCGCTCAAGGTCAAAGGCGACAAGGGGGTGTCGTCGTGGTTGAGTCGTAGGTACTCCCGGTGAGTGATCCAACCGTCATGACGCCTTTCTGACGACGCGTGGGCATATCGATGATCCGCGTGTGCGAGTCGATTGCACCCATCGTGCTCGGAGCGGGTCGCTCTTTGTCAGGTGGACTGGAACAACAACTGAGGCTCATGGCGCGGGGTAGCGATGCGATAGACGATGGACTGGTTCGTATGACCTGCGATGTCGTCCGCCAGAGGCGACCTGCTCGCCGCAGTCGCCGGTAGAATGGACGCCTTCGGCGCTGCGGACGAGCGGCCGAGCATGGCCCGGCTCTACAGAACGCAGTACGGCGCCGGAATCATCCGGCGCCGTGCGTGTTTCTACATTACCAGCGGTACGACATGCTCAGATTGGCGGTGGCTTCGCGGTACCCATGGTCACCGCGCATCACACCAAATCCACCCCAGGCACTCAGTCCAGAACGGAAGTCCACACGTGCACCGGCATTGAGCTCGTAGCGGTTGCGCGGCACGCTGGCCTTCAGCGCTTCATCATCGAACGCCATGCCGTTGCTGGCGCCATCGCGGTACCAATTGGCCACCACATACGGGCTGACCGAGGCACCCGCTGCCGAGCGGGATTCGCCCTGCAGGCGCAGGCCCACGCGACCGGACAGGCCGCTGTCGCCCAGGCTGCGCACCACGGTGCCGTTGGTTTCCTCGTGGCGATCGGTGCTGGCGTCGGTGTAGACCAACTGCAGTTCCGGCTGCAGGCTCAGCGCGGTGCGGCCGATCTGGCCGATGCCGAAACGGTAGCCTGCTTCCAGCGACGACTGCCAGATGTCCGAGTCGTAGCGTTCCTCGGCCAGGCCTTCGCCCTGCACGCGGTTGCGGAACTGGCCGCGCTGAACGCTGGCATCCACATACAGTGCATCGTTGCTCCAGTTGCCGTACACGCCCAGCGCGCCGCCGTTGACCTTGCCGCGTGCGCTGTAGCCGGTCAGCTGCGAACGCGAGGTGGCATCGGACTTGGCCAGCGTACCCATCACGCCCACGCGGCCCTGGCCGTTGTCGAACACGCCGATGTCTGCACCCAGCTGCAGGCGCGAGCGGTCCACGCGCAGGTCCAGCTGGTCTTCCACCGCCGACAGCTTGCTCTGCGTGGCATCCACGCGAGCCCAGCCACGCACGCCCTCAACGGCGGAGGTGCTGCCGCCCTGGCGGTCGCGCCAGCCGTGGCGCAGCAGTTGGTCCATTGCGAACTGGTTGGCCAGGTACGCACCCGCTTCCGGGCGCAGCACCGGGGTGGGGTCGACGGGATCGATCGGGTCAATCGGATCGATGGGTGTGCACTCAGGGAGTGTCGGGTCTACCGCGCATGGGTCTGGGTCGGCGCCGGCCTGCGAACGCAGGTACCAGTTGCCATTGGCATCCTTCACCAGGAAATACTCGTACTGCCCGCCTACCGCGCGACCAATCAGGTCGAACTGCGCGTTGGATGTACCACCGATGTCGATCAGCTCGATGCCGCGGTTGGTCTTCGCACCAACACCACCGGCATTGAGCACACGTACATTGGCTTGACCGTTGGCATCGCCGTTAATCACCAACTTGTCGGTCGCCGAAGTGTCGTCGCCCAACGCCGTGTTGAAGACCACCAATGTGCCATCGGCGTTGAACTCATCGACGGTCAAGGTGTTGAAGGTGCTGCCATCGCCCAGTTCGAGAATGGTCGAGCCGCGCATTGACAGGCGTCCCGTCGCGCTGTCTCCGGTCATTCTCCAGCGGGAATCGTTGATCCTGATATCGTCGATGTTGCTGGCTGCTCCAACCAATGCACTGTTGTTCTCGAGCAGCACGGAAACGTTCGTCCTCTGCTCAGCAACGAGGTTGCCGATGAGATGGGACTCGGAGGCCGTCAGCGCAACGGTGCCGCCGCCAAGCGCGTTCAGCGCAACCGCACCGGTGACGAGTGAACCATCGGCCAGGTCGATGAATGCGGTTGTTCCAGGATTGCCGCCCGCAAAGAGGCCCGGCCCTGTCCCCGCGCTGACGGAAGAACCTTGTAACTGCAGGGTGCTGTCCGATGATGCTGCGATAACAGCGACGCCTTCCTCAGCGCCGGACAGTGATGATCCACGAACCGCTGCGGCGGCGTCGTTGATCTGCAGGGCGCTGCTTTTGGAGGACGTGCCTCCAACAAGGGTCGAGTTGGATATCTCCAGCGTCGCACCGTACACCGCTGCCGCCAGACGCCCGGCGGAGATCGTACTGTCGGATAGCTGGATGACGCCGCCGGGGGCACTTCCAGGTCCGGTTCCTATGCGAAGTCCTGTCCCATCACTGTTGATCGTCGATCGACGCATTTGTGCATCACCCGCACGGATGTCGACGCCGATGTCGGCAGACGTCACGCGTAGATCCTCGGCGGAGAGGTTGCCGCCGATCTGCAGGATTCCCTGCACGCCGCCGGCCGTGCCGCCCCGCCCTTGGGCGATCACATCCACGTTGCGCAGTTCGAGCGTGCCGCCCTCCTTGCTGAACGCTCGGGTTGCCACAGTGATAGTACTGTCGGCCATATCCACGTGCGTGTCGTACTGGCGGAAGCCTGTGTAGTCCGACTCAACCGTCATGTTCTGCATCGAAAGGCTACTGCCTGACCGAATGACGCCCGCATACGGATCGAACCCCCCTGTCGCGATGATGCTGCTGTTTGCCAGCGTGGCCTGGGAGGAATCCTGGAGCCAGAGACCATCGGCGATGCTTGCACCATCGGCAATCAGTGTCGCGCCTCTTGCGGTCACACTTCCACTTGTTGCCCCCCGTGCCAGAGTGAGCGTGGCACCTGTTTCCACACTCCAGTTCTCAGTGGCATCACCTTCTTTGACGGTGTGCGAGGTGCCCGGCGCAACCGTGCCGGCCAACGCCGCCACGGGTGACATGGAAAGGGTAATGAGGATAGGCAATAGGCCCTGCACAAGCGTGCGCCGCGTCAGAGGGCGTGGTTGGAAGTGAACGGTCATGGTCTTGTCCTTCATGGTTGGAAGTCGCGAGACTCCGCATGACGTCAGAAGATCCCTATTCACGCATGCGCGTATTATGTTGACGCGACGTGAAGAGGGCGTGGTTCAGTGTCGTTTGCGTCAGTACTTGTCTGGAATGAAGTCAGTCTCGCGAAACCGCCCCCCAACGACCATGCAAATAGTTGCAAAGCCAGCTCTCGCCAGACCACTTGGCCTCGTGTGTTCAGTGTCTGTCAGTCGCTATTGGGTCTGTGGCAGCCTGCACGCAGTTTGAGATTCCCGGCACGGACCTGTGCGTTGGCTACATGCCGGGCCATCTCGTTAAATGGGGACGATTGGATAAGCCGGGATGCAGCGCAGCCGAGCATGGCTCGGCTCTACAGAAAGCAGCACGGCGCCGGAAACATCCGGCGCCGTCCTTTCAATTACATCACCAGTTGTACGACATGCTCAGATTTGCCGTCGCTTCGCGGTAGCCGTGGTCACCGCGCATCACGCCAAATCCACCCCAGGCACTCAGCCCGGAACGGAAATCCACACGTGCACCGGCATTGAGCTCGTAGCGGTTGCGCGGCACGCTGGCCTTCAGCGCTTCATCATCGAACGCCATGCCGTTGCTGGCGCCATCGCGGTACCAATTGGTCACCACATACGGGCTGACCGAGGCACCCGCTGCCGAGTGGGATTCGCCCTGCAGACGCAGGCCCACGCGACCGGACAGACCGCTGTCGCCCAGGCTGCGCACCACGGTGCCGTTGGCTTCTTCGTGGCGGTCGGTGTTGGCGTCGGTGTAGACCAGCTGCAGTTCCGGCTGCAGGCTCAGCGCGGTACTGCCGATCTGGCCGACGCCAAAGCGGTAGCCGGCTTCCAGCGAGCTCTGCCAGATGTCCGAGTCGTAGCGTTCCTCGGCCAGGCCTTCGCCCTGCACGCGGTTGCGGAACTGGCCGCGCTGAACGCTGGCATCCACATACAGGGCGTCGTTGCTCCAGTTGCCATACACGCCCAGCGCGCCACCGTTGACCTTGCCGCGTGCGCTGTAGCCGGTCGGCTGCGAACGCGAGGTGGCGTCGGACTTGGCCAGCGTGCCCATCAGGCCGACGCGGCCCTGGCCGTTGTCGAATACGCCGATGTCCGCGCCCAGCTGCAGGCGCGAGCGGTCCACGCGCAGGTCCAGCTGGTCTTCCACCGCCGACAGCTTGCTCTGCGTGGCATCCACGCGAGCCCAGCCACGCACGCCCTCAACGGCGGAGGTGTTGCCGCCCTGGCGGTCGCGCCAGCCATGGCGCAGCAGTTGGCCCATCGCGAACTGGTTGGCCAGGTAGGCGCCGGCTTCCGGGCGCAGCACCGGTGTGGGGTCGACTGGGTCAATGGGATCGACCGGGTCTACCGGTTCAACAGGATCAACAGGATCAACCGGTTGGCACTGCGGTAGTGCGGGGTCGGCATCACACGGATCCGAGCGCAGGTACCAGTCGCCGTTGGTGGCGTCCTTGAACAGGAAGTACTCGTACTGCCCGCCCACCGCGCGGCCCTGCAGGTCGAACTGCGCGTTGGACGCACCGCCGACGCGGATCAGCTCGATGCCCTTGTCGGTCTTGGCGCCTGCGCCGCCGGCATTGAGCACGCGCACGTTGGCCTGGCCGTTGGCATCGCCCTTGATGATCAGCTTGTCGGTGGCCGAGGCATCGTCGCCCAGTTGGGTGTTGAACAGCAGGGTGCCGCCAGCGCCATCGAAGGTATCCATGCTGAGCGTGTTGAACGTGCTGCCGTTGCCCAGCGCCACGGTGCCGGTGCTGCCCAGGGCGAGGTGGCCGACGTTGCTGCCGCCGGTCATCAGCCAGGTGCTGCCGCTTTCGATGCTGGCCGAGGTGACGTTGATAAAGCGGCCATCGATCTGTGCCTTGTTGCGCAAGCGAACATCCAGTCCGCCATGGCTGACACCTGCCGTGTCCAGAACAATGTCGCCGGCCACGCGCGAATCATCCACGGCAAACCTGATCGATGCAGGACCAGGGTTGCCAGGACGATATGCAGCCACCTGTAGCAGCGTCCCGTTTCCTGCGTGAACACGTGTGCCGTTTGCGAGGGTGATCTCGAAGCGATCCTGTGCGCCCATCGTGGCAACCCGTATGGCAGGCCCCCGGCCGGAGCTCAGCGTCGAGGCGTCGACTGTCAGTCGCACCGGAGCTGTAGCGTAATCGTCACCGTAGAGCAGCGCGCCGACGTTGGCCGCCTCGATGCGGGAACCATTCCGGATCGAAGTCCGGCCATGACCCAAGCGCAACCCGAGACCGTCCTGATTGTCCCAAGGTGTAGATCCTCCGTCATCGACCTGGATGAGGGTTGAATCAATGACCGCGACGCCATCGACAGCCTGGAGGACTGCCGAACTCAGATCCACACCGATGGACTGTATCGCGGAAGGGTCCAGGCCTTCGCTGCGTGTCACCAGGATGCGGCTGCCGGTCAGGTGCACAGAGGCGGAGCCCGCCACGATCAGGCCCTTGCCGCGGAAGGTTGAGTCGCGTGCGGTCAATGACGAGGTGTCGCCCAGCAGCACGGAGCCTGGTTCCCAGGAGGAAGGATCGCTGATCGTGGCACCATCAAGTTCGACCACGCTGTCATCGAATGCCTCGATGCCGAGCGCTTCCGCGTTCTGTACGTGCAGGCTTGAGCCTGCGTACAGCGTCCAGGTCTCTACGGGGTCTCCGGCGGAGACAAGTGCGGACTCACCGACCAGTTCACGGGAGAATGCCGCGTTGCTATGCATGGCAAGTAACGCCAGCAACAGGCCAGAACCTAGTGGGTGCAAGCGGAGATTCGTCGGAAGGACGAGGGCGTTCGGATTGAGCATGGCGTTATCGAGAGGCTGGAGAAAGGAGAGGCCCACCCCGTCGCTCTGCGATAGGGCGGGCAAGACGACTACCAGCGATTGGCCACCACGTGCGGCCTGACCGACGCACCGGCGGCACTGCGGCCCTCGCCCTGCAGGCGCAGGCCCACGCGGCCGGACAGGCCGCTGTCGCCCAGGCTACGCAGCCCTACCGCGCGGTCCTGCAGGTCGAACTGTGCATTCGATGCACCGCCCACGCGGATCAGCTCGATACCCTTTTCGGTCTTGGCGCCTGCGCCACCGGCATTGAGCACGCGCACGTTGGCCTGCCCGTTGGCGTCGCCCTTGACGATCAACTTGTCGGTGGCCGAGCTGTCGTCACCCAGCTGGGTGTTGAACAGCAGGGTGCCACCGGCGCCATCGAAGGTATCCACGCTGAGCGTGTTGAACGTGCTGCCATTGCCCAGTGCCAGGTGGCCGACGTTGCTGTCGCCGGTCATCAGCCAGGTGCTGTCGCTGTCGATGCTGGCCGAAGTAGCGTTGATGGCTTCTGCACCCTGCAGGTCAAGCCAGGCGCCATTGCGAATCGTCCACTCTTCAATGGGGGTGCCCGCTTCGATCGTGGCTTCTGTGCCGTCCAGCGTACCGGCAAAGGCATTGGATGCCGGCAGCAGGGCCAGCGCTGCCGGCAGGCAATGCGCCAGCGACTGCATCGGCAGGGGTACCAGTCGGCAACGATCTTGCATGATCATCTCCATAGGCGAGAAAAACGTTCAGCTCGGCACTGACTGCAATCCGGCTTAGGGGCGATTCAGGCAGTAGGCTTATAAGTCAATACTTCGTGAAGGTGACGTCATTTCGTGGCACTAGCGTCAGTCTGTGCTGCGAGGGGCCCAGTTTCTCCGTGGCGCCGCACCGCGACCATGCAACTAGTTGCAAAGGACGCTTACCCGCTGTCGCGCCCCAGATTGTGTTCAGTTACATGTGGTAGCCGGCTGCGGCCACCCGGAATTGCAAGAGATTCGATGTCTGTGGCTGCAGCAATCTTCAACCATGCCTCCCACTTTTCCGGAGGCATGCCATGCACTTCCCCATTTCCCAACCATCCGCTCTGGCGCTGTCGTTGGCCGCCGCACTGGCCTCAACTGCACCCGCGCTGGCGCAGCAGATCATTGCCGACGGCGACGAGCAGACTCCAGCGGCGGGTGACTACGCCACCACAGAACCCGTCGAGCCGGGCAACCCTGCGGGCTACGCGTTCCATGCCATCAATGGCGGCAGCATCGTTCCCGCAGGTGAGGTCAATCTTCGCACCGAGGGTATGTATGCTGCCGCCGCGCGTGCCGAAGGCACGGGGAGCCGTGTCGAGCTCCAGCAAGGGAGTGCGACCACTACCGGCTATGGTGCTGCAGGTCTCTCCGCCGCCAATGACGGGCTGGTGCAGGCCACCGGTACGCGTATACAGACCTTTGGCACGGCATCCAATGGCGCCGAGGCAATGGGTGGCCAGCTGGTACTGGATCAGGTTCATATCACCACGCACGCGGCGCTGTCACACGGTGTCTCGGTGAAGGGTGGCAATGCGCATGTGGTGGATAGCGTGATCGAGGTCAATGCCAGCCAATCCAATGGACTGGATGCGGATGCCGGCAACGTGGTCGCAGAGCGGACCCGCATCGAGATTGGTGGGAGTGGCTACGGTGTGTCGGTCAAGAACGGCGGGGACGTGCACCTGCGCTCGGTCCAGATCAATGGGCGTGGCGCGGGTGCTACGGGGGTATTGGCCGCATTGGGAAGAACGATACTGGAGGATGTGGACATCAACCTCAGCCATGAGCGCTCCGGCGCCGGTTTGATGATTGGTGGTGACGTCGAAATGCGCGGGGGCAGCATCCATGCCGGCGGAACCAATGCCAGTGTGATCAGTTTTGCCACTGGCAGCAGCGGAACGTTGCTGTTGGAGGGTGTTGAGATGTCCGGGCATCACGGCATTCACATGACTGCAGGCACCGAGGTGACGATGCGCAACAGCCGCCTCGAAACCAATTCGGTGGGCATCAACATCAACCAACGCGACGGCGTGGCCAGCGTGCTCGGCTCATCCATCACCACGCGCGATGGTGTTGGCATCCTGATGATGGGCAAGGGTGAGCTGGATGTGGACGGCTCGGAGATCACCGCGGACGGTGAGTTCTGGCAGGCCATCTCGGTGCTGGATGGAACCGCCCGGGTGGCGTCCAGCCGATTGCGCACGCTCGGCCAGAACGGCCACGGCCTGTATGCGGAGGGTTCCGGCGGGAAAAATCCGCAGGTGAGCGCAGGCATGACCGACATCCTGACCGAAGGACACGGCGCCATCGGCGCGATCGCGCGCTTGGGCGGTACCGTGCACTTGTCCGACAGTGTGGTGCGCACCACCGGCATCAACTCGCACGGTGTGTTGTCGGGCGGTACAGGCGAAATGACCCTGACCAATACCCATGTGCGCACCGAAGGCGAGGGCGCGTGGGCGGCGGTGATCAACGACAACGGTCGGATGCGCATCGACGGCGGCTCGCTGGTGAGTGCGCAGCACGGCGGCGTGTGGCTGCGCAGCAGCCGCGACCCGGGCCTGACGTTGTCCAATGGTGCCTTGGTGTCGGGTGGCAACGGCATCGGGTTGGCGTTGGACGCCGCTGTGGCCGGGCGCTTCGATCTGGTGCTGGACGGTCGCTCGCAGCTGGTGGGTGACATCGTCATCACTCCCGAAGATGAAGACGCCGGGCTGGTGCCGCAATCCGAAGTGCATGCGCGCCTGGCCGACGGTTCGCTGTGGCAGGGTTCATCCGATCTGGTGCAGACGCTGGCGATCGAGGGTGGCAGCCAGTGGACGCTCACGGGCGATGCCACGGTTGGTGGACTGCAGGTGCTTGGCAGCGGGCTGGCGTTGTCCGATGGCACCGGTCGCTTCAACACGCTCACCGTGGACGGCGACCTGCACAGCGAGAACGCCATCTTCCTGTTCCAGGGCGCGCTGGCAGGCGATGACAGCGCGATCGACCGCCTGCATGTGCGCGGCGACAGCTCGGGCGATGCAAGCATCCTGGTGAAGAACATGGGCGGTGTGGGGGCGCCCACGGTGGATGGCATCCGGTTGATCGAAATCGACGGTGCGTCCCTGGCGAGCTACACGCTGGCCGGGCGTGCGGTCGGTGGGTCGTACGAGTACTTCCTGTTCAAGGGCGGTGTGACCGATCCTTCCGATGGCAACTGGTACCTGCGTTCGCAGTGGTTTGATGCCTGCAAGGACAACCCGGCCGGGCCAGGATGCGTGGTCGATCCTGGCCCGGATCCGATCGATCCGACCGACCCTGTGGACCCGGTGGATCCAGTCGATCCGATCCTGCCGCCGCCGGTACTGCGCCCGGAGGCCGGTGCCTACCTGGCCAACCAGTCTGCAGCGATCAACCTGTTTGCACACCGCATGCATGAGCGCATCGGCACCCGTTCGTGGGGCACTGAGCGCCAGGCCTGGGCACGGGTGGGCCGGCAGCAGGCCGATTCCAGCGCGGTCGGCAGTCAGCTGTCGGTGGACGGCGCCGCCTCGGTGCTGCAGATCGGCAGCGATCTGCTGCAGCGTGGCAATGCCGCGTTCGGCGTCATGCTCGGCAGCGGCCGCGCCGACAATCGTGCCGTCTCGCGGCTGACCGGCTACAGCGCCACCGGCCGGGTGCGTGGCAACGCAGTGGGTGTATACGGCACCTGGCTGCAGGATGCTGGAGGCGCGCAAGGTGCCTACGTGGACGCAGCGCTGCAGTACGGCCGCTTCGACAACCGGGTGCAGGGCATCGGCCTGGAACCGGAGCGCTATGACTCAGGCATGGCCAGTGCGTCGCTGGAGACCGGCTACACCTTCACCGTGTGGCAGGGCCCCACCAGCGCGCTGTACGTGCAGCCGCAGCTGCAGCTGAGCCATGTCGACTTCCGCGCCGATCGGCACGTGGAGAGCAATGGCACGGTGGTCGACCAAGCCGATGCCGGTGGCCTGAGCGGGCGCCTGGGCGTGCGCGTGTTCGGTCACGGCACTGCAGCCGGCAACACGGTGCAGCCGTACCTGGGCGTGAACTGGTTGCGTGGCAGCGGCAGCAGCACGTTGCAGTTCAACGGTGAGACGCTGGGCGCGGACGTGCCACGCAACCGTTACGAGGTGCAGGCTGGTGCCGAGCTGAAGCTGGGCCAGCGCTGGGGGGCGTGGGGTGGCGTGAGCGTGCAGCGCGGCGAAGGCGGCTATCGCAACGTGGGTGCCCAGGTGGGCTTGCGCATGGCCTGGTAAGCGGGCGTGCAGCGGGGTCGGATCCCATTGCCATGGCAGTGGGCTCTGACCCCTGGCTGCTGCCGTAGAGCCGAGCCTATGCTCGGCTCACCGCGATCTGAACGAAGAGCAGCCGAGCATGGCTCGGCTCTACAACCGCGTCGAGCGGGGGCGGGACCTGAACGATGTCCATGTCTGTCGCGATCGTCCATTGAATGACTACGCAAACGGTGGCGATGCTGCCGGATCGCTCGCTGCCGGTCACCCGCATGTCTGCTCCCGAACGTTCCCACAACGCTGCCATTGACGGCCTGCGTGCATTGGCGGTGCTGGCCGTCATCCTGTTTCACACCAACGCAGCCTGGTTACCGGGTGGCTTCACCGGTGTGGACCTGTTCTTCGTGGTGTCCGGCTTCGTGATCAGCCAGTCGTTGGCTTCGCGCGCCCATGCGTCGCTGGGCGCGATGCTGCTCGATTTCTACCGGCGCCGCGTGCTGCGCCTGTTGCCGGCGCTGCTGGTGATGCTGGTGACCACTTTCATACTGTCTGCGCTGTTCATTCCCCGCGCGTGGCGCAATGAGCAGTTCGACCAGACCGGCTGGGCCGCGCTGGTCGGCTTCAGCAACATCGTGCTGGCTGGCCAGCAGGACGACTACTTCTCACCCGGCGCGGAACTGAACCCTTTCCTGCACACGTGGACGCTGGGCGTGGAGGAACAGTTCTACCTGGTCTTCCCGCTGCTGTTCTTCGTCTGGCTGCGCGGGCGTGAGCGCTGGCCGTGGTCGCGCTGGTTGTTGCCGGTGCTCACCCTGCTGTCGCTGGCGTGGGCAGGCTGGCAGGCGCAGACGGCACCGGCGGCAGCGTTCTACCTGCTGCCGGCGCGATTCTGGGAGCTGGCTGCGGGCGCGCTGCTGTACCAGTGGATGCGCACGCGCACGCCGGGCCAGAACGGTGATGCGGTTGCAGTGGTCGGTCTGGCACTGCTGGGTGCAGGCGTGGTGATCGCACCGCAGCTGGCGATGCCGGTTCCAGGCGTGCTGGCCACCGTGGCCGGTACCCTGCTGCTGTTGGCAAGCGTGTCGATGCCGGGGACATCACGCCTCGCCCGCGCGCTGGGCTGCGCACCGCTCGCCTACCTGGGGCGCCTGTCCTATTCGCTGTACCTGTGGCATTGGCCGCTGCTGGTGCTGCTGCGCTGGACCTACGGCCTGCACGGCGCCGCGCTGTGGCTGTATCCGGTACTGCTGCTGGCGCTATCGGCTGTGTCGTATCACTTCATCGAGCGTCCGCTGCGCAGTGCGTTGCCGCTGCTGCGCCTGGCACCGGCCAAGGTGCTGGCGATGGCGGTACCGCTGGTGGCGCTGTGTGGCGCGGGTGCCTGGGCCACGGTGGAGTACCATGAGCAGGTCTCGCTGAGCGTGACCCGCGACGGCTATGCATGGCAGGCGCGTCGCTACCCCGCGTGGCGCCCATTGGAGCCGGTGAGTGCGCCGGCGCTTGAAGGGCGGCGCCTGTTCGTGTCCGGCGATTCGCACGCGGCGGCGTATCGCACCATGACCAGCATGGTCGCGCGCCAGACCGGCATGGAGGTGCGCCAGCAGGATCGCGGCGGCTGCAGCTTCGTCAACCTGCTGCGCGCCAGCCCGTCCGACTGCCAGAGCTTCATTGAGGACGCGTTGTCGACCATCGAGCGCCAGGCACGCCCCGGTGACATCGTGCTGTTGGCGGCCTTGCGCATGCCGGAGCTGCGTGGATTCGACTGGCAGCGTCAGGATGCGCAGGAAATCTACCGTCAACTGCTCGCCGAGCGCACCCCGACCGATGCGCAGGCCGCGCGTGATGAGGCTGATCATGTTCTTGGACGTCTGCAGAAGCTGGGCGTGCATGTGGTACTGGATGCACCGCTGCCGTTGTTCAAGGCCGGTGCGTACCGCTGTTCGGACTGGTTCAACCGCCGCAACCCGGCGTGTGCCGGTGGCCTGAGCATGCCGCGCGATGATCTGGAGAGGCTGCGTGCGCCGCAGATGGCGTTGCTGGCCGAGTTGGCAGCGCGCTATCCATCGCTCACGGTGTGGGATCCGCTGCCGCTGCTGTGCGGGCCAACAACCTGTTCGGCGGTGGAAGACGGGGAGCCGCTGTTCTTCGACAACGACCACCTGAGCGGGCATGGCAACCGCGTGCTGTTGCCCAGTTTCCGGCAGACCCTGATCGATATTGCAGGCGACACGCCGGTGTAGAACCGAGCTCACGCTCGGCTTGCCACGCGGTGCGGGCTTCATCGCGATCTGGTCGAAGCGCAGCCGAGCATGGGCTCGGCTCTACAGGAGTGCGAAGGAGTGTGCGCGGTCTATGCCGGCGGCAGTACCTTGCCCGGGTTGAGGATACCGTCCGGGTCAAGCGCGGCTTTGATCGCGCGCATCGTCGCCAGCGTAGCCGGTGTGAACGCCCGCGCCATGAAATCGCGCTTGGCCAGGCCGATGCCGTGTTCGCCCGACAACGTGCCACCCAGTGCCAGCGTCAGCTCGAAGATCTTCGGCAGCGCGGCATGCGCGCGCGTGTTTTCATCTGCATCCTCCGGGTGATAGAGGATGTTGACGTGCAGGTTGCCGTTGCCGGCGTGGCCGAAGGTGACGATGGTGAGCGCGTAGTCCCGTGCCAGGGCCTGCACGCCGGCCACCAGTTCCGGAATGCGCGACACCGGCACCACCACATCTTCGTTGATCTTGCCCGGCGCGACGCTGCGCAGCGCAGGCGACAGCGCCTTGCGCGCCGCCCACAGCTGGTCGCGCGCGCGGCCTTCCATCGCCACGTCCAGCTCGATCATGCCGTCGCCTTCGGCGGCGCTGGCCAATGCCTGCAACAGATAGGGCAGGGTGTCGTGGTCACCATCGGCCTCGACCAGCAGCATCGCCCCTGCTTCCGGCACATCGGCACCATTCAGCCGCAGCAGTTCCAGGCTGCGCGCATCCATGAATTCCAGGCGGGTGGGTACCACCGGCTGCGACATCAACCGCGACACGGCGGCCGCAGCAGCATCGGCATCGCGGTACAGCACGCGCAGGCCGGCCTGGCTGACCGGCAGCGGGGTCAGTTTCAGCGTGGCTTCCACGATCAGTGCCAGCGTGCCTTCGCTGCCTACCAGCAGGTGGGTGAGGTCGTAGCCGGTGGCATCCTTGGTGTAGGCGCCACCGCAACGGATCACGTCGCCGGTTCCGGTCACCGCCACCAGGCCCAGCACGTTGTCGCGGCTGGTGCCGTACTTCACCGCGCGCGGGCCGCCCGCATTGCAGGCCAGGTTGCCGCCGATGCTGCAGATTTCGGCGCTGGACGGGTCCGGCGCCCAGAACAGGCCGTGCGACGCCAGCGCCTGCTGCAGCGTGCCGTTCAACACGCCCGGCTGCACGACCGCGCAGCGATCACCGGCGCGGATCTCGACGATGCGGTCCATGCGGGTGAACGAGAGTACGATGCTGCCCGGCTGCGGGACCGCGGCACCGGTGGTACCGGTGCCGGCACCGCGCGCGACCAGCGCCACGCCATGCGCGCGGCATGCACGCACTAGCGCCTGCACCTGCTCGATGTCCGCCGGAAACGCCACTGCAGCCGGCCGCTGATGGCGCCATGAGTTGTCCTGTGCGTTGGCCTCCAGCGCGCCGTCATCCATGCGCCAGCCCTCCGCGCCCAGCAGGGTGGACAGTTCAGTAACCAATGCGGTGGGCAGGGCAGGACTCATGACGGATCTCGTGGGGCAGCAGGAGCGGGTTGGATCAGTTTCCAGGCGACAACGGCGCCGGCCAGTGGCAGCCACACCCAGCGCAGTTCGGAGAGCAGGGTAGCCACGCCGCGTGCGCTGAAGAACTGTGGCGCGAACGGTGACACGCGGATGGGGCGCCACGGCGCGAAGAAGCGGTGTTCGCTCCACGGCCAGGCCAGCGCAACGCCCAGGCCACCGGAGGTCATTGCATCCAGCAGCGGATGGCTGGCGGCGCAGACGAAGACAAATACCGCCGCTTGCACGGTAGATGCCAACCTTGGTTGGCACACACCCGCCGACCAAGGTCGGCGACTACCAAAGAACGCCAAGACCGCAGCCAATGCTGCCAGCACGCCGGCAAACAGCAGTGAATGACTGGCGCCACGATGGCCGAACGCATCGGCGTAGGGAATATGCAGCGCAAAGGCCAGTACATCGGCATCGGGCAGCATGGCGGCGATCACGCCGGCGGCCAGCAGGCGCGGCGGGATGCGGCCACGATCCGCGGCGCACCACAGCGCCAGCGGCACAGCGGCATGGGTGATGATCGAAGGCATCAGTCACGCACCGTGGTCGTGCCGGCCGCGGGCCGGCTGCAGGTCCGACGGGTAGTGCCGGCCGCTGGCCGGCAAAGAGTAGCCATCAACAGTCATCCAATCGGAACGCATCCCGCAGCCAGTGCAGCTGCGGCGGTTCGCCACTGGCTTCCACCACATCGAAGCGGCAGGGTGCATTGGCCAGCGCCGGGTTGTCCTGCAGGTACAGTTGCGCGGCATGGGCCAGGCGCCGGCACTTGCGCGCATCCACTGACGCGGCGCCGCCACCGAAATCGGATCGCGCGCGGTAGCGCACTTCCACGAACACCACGGTGCCGGCATCGTCCATCACCAGGTCCAGTTCACCGCCGCGATAGCGCACATTGCGCGCACGCGGCTGCAGTCCGGCCCGTTGCAGGTGCTTCTCGGCGGCGGCTTCCACCGCCGAGCCCCGTTGGCTGCGCTCAGCGACCACCGACGATCGGCATCGGCCGGCCGCCATTGAAGGTGGACCAGGCCGGCTGGCGCAGGATGTTGCCGTTGCTGTCCAGGAACAGGGTGCCGGTGGCACCGTCCAGGCCGCCTTCGTTGGACAGTTTGTCCAGGTAGGCGGTGATCTTCCAGGCGTCGGCACCGAAGGCGAACAGGCGGCCGGCCGCACCGCGTGCGCTCGGCAGGGTGCTGGCCACCTGGCTGGCCGACGGCAGGCCGGACACACTGCGCACGTTCCAGGCTTCGTTCGGATAGACGATGCCGTCCAGCGCGACGTCTTCTTCCACCTTGCCGCTGCCAACGGTCAGCTGCGAGGTGCCAACGCGGGTCGCGCCGCCTGCACCGGCCAGCGCCAGCTGCGGCGCCAGCAGGCGCGCCTGCGGCGCACGCACGGCGAGGAACACGGCATCGACCTGGCCGGCGTTGCGCACCTGCGCGCCGACATCGCCGACGGCATCGGTGACGCCGATCGTGGCCACCACCTGGCCACCGCGCTGCGCGAAGCGCTGGGCAAAGGCGGCGGCGGCACGGCGGCCGGTGTCGTCAGCGCTGTTGATCACCAGCGCCTTGCCGCGCTCGCGGCCACGCAGGTACTCGGCGGCGACGATGCCATCGTCTTCCGGCGCCAGCGAGAAGCCGGCACTGCCGGCCGGCGGTGCGTCCTTGCCGCGGTTCAGGGCCAGCACCGGCACCTGCAGCTGCTGGCGGCCGTACACCGCGTCCACTTCGTCGCGGCCCAGCGGGCCGACCACGAAGTCGGCGCCGGAGGCGACGGCCTTGTCATAGGCGGCCAGGGCACCGGCCGGGGTGCCGGCGGTGTCGAAGAAGTTGATGTCCGGGCGGCGCCGGCTTTCACCGTAGTAGGCGCTCAACAGGCCATCGCGCACCGGCTGTGCGGCAGTGGCCAGGCGGCCGCTGAGCGGCAGCAGCACGGCCAGCTTGGCCGGCGGGCGGTAACCGTCGCTCATCGCCGGCGGGCGCTTGCTGGTGTCGAACTGGGCCGCGCCATCGCGGTCGAACGGGCGCGGCAGCGGCAGGCCGCGCGCGATCAGTGCACGGCCGGCGAAGTTGTAGAGCGGGTCGTTGGCCGGCAGGGCAGCGGCACGGCTGCGGAGGGTGGCGTCGTCGAGGGTGCCGAGCAGGCCGGCAATGGCGGCCTGGTTCTCGCTGCGCGCGCTGCCGGTCAGGCTGGAATGGGCGCGGGCCCGTTCGGTGGCGGCACCGAAGGCATCGCCGGTGCCCTGCAGGGCACTGGCGCGGGCCAGGTACCAGCGCGTACGCAGCGCCGGCAGCACGTTATCGCCGTGGTCCTTCAGCAGGGCCAGTGCCTGCGCCGGCTGCTTGTCGGCCAAGGCGAGCTCGGCACCGGTCAGCTGGTAGCGCTGCAGGCTGGCGCCGGACAGCTGGCGCGCGGTGAGCTGGCCGAGCAGGCTGCGCGCGCGGGCACTGTCGCCGGCGAGGTGCCAGGCCCAGGCCGCATCGGCCAGTGCGTTGCTGCGGGCGCCGCCGCGCAGGGTGGAGGCCAGGCCTTCCAGCTGCAGCGCGGCATCGCGCGGCTTGCCCTGTTCGATCAGCGCCAGCGCCTGGCTCTGGGCCGGCGAATCGGGCGTGCTGGTCAGGCTGGTGGTGGCACAACCGGCCAGCAGCATCAGCGACAACGACAGGGCGGAGATCCGTGCGGCGGGCTTGTTCATGATCGGGTCCATGCGATGGGGGCAGCGGCCTTGGCCGGGTACACGCTACGATTCTACCCTTGCCCCGTGAGTACCGCTGAAATGAGTGTGCCAACCCTGTACGTCGTCGCCACGCCGATCGGCAACCTGGCCGATCTGAGCCCGCGCGCGCAGGAGGTGCTGCGTTCGGTGGCGGCCATCTGTGCCGAGGACACCCGCCGCAGCGGCCAGCTGCTGTCCCATTTCGGCATCCAGCAACCGCTGGTGGCCCTGCACGAACACAATGAAGAGGCCCTGGCGCAGCGCCTGGTTTCGCGATTGCAGGCCGGCGAGTCGCTGGCGCTGGTCAGCGATGCCGGTACCCCGCTGGTCAGTGACCCCGGTTTCCGCCTGGTGCGTGCTGCGCGCGCGGCGGGCATCAAGGTCAGCCCGGTGCCCGGTGCCTGCGCCGCCATCGCCGCGCTGAGCGTGGCCGGCCTGCCCAGCGACCGTTTCAGCTTCGAGGGTTTCCTGCCGGCCAAGGCCAGCGGCCGCCGCGACCGCCTGCAGGCGCTGGCCGGCGAAGTGCGCACGATGGTGTTCTACGAATCCTCGCACCGTATCGCCGAGTCGCTGGCCGACATGGCGGCGATCTTCGGCGGCGAGCGCCCGGCGGTACTGGCCCGCGAGCTGACCAAGCTGTTCGAGACCGTCCTTGATGGTGACCTGGCCGGCCTGCTGGCCAGGGTCGAGGCCGACGAGAACCAGCGCAAGGGCGAGTTCGTGGTGATGGTGCAGGGCGCCGGCGATGACGAGGAAGCGCAGCTGGCACACGGCCGCCGCGTTTACGCGAAGCTGAGCGAGCACCTGCCGCCGTCGACCGCCGCCAAGCTGGCCGCGGAACTGACCGGTGCGCCGCGCAAGGCGTTGTACGGCAGTTGATCGCTCGCTCCGGGCCATGCCCGGGCAGCGCGCGGCGCGAAATGCAAAACGGTTCGGATCCGCCGGAGGGTCGCCGATCTCTGGCGCGTGAATGTGCTCACGTGCGCGGCTGAGGGACGAATCCGGGGCTAGGGAATGTCGTGATGAGCATCAATGACCGACCCACTGATGATCGTACGAACCCAGCAGCTTTGGGTATTGCGGGACGTCCTGCAGGGCGACATTGAGATCAGTCGAGCCCGCGCGGATACTCCCGATGCGGAAGGGTGTCCGTAGTGTGACCCCATTTCCGAGGCCTCTGACGCGTGAGGACCGGTGCTCGGGATGTCTTCAAATGCCTGTCCTGGGCGAAGACGCTCCGGCACACGCCTCTTCATTCCCCACTTGGGAGCAATTGTTCGAGATGGCATTGACAGCCTACCTTCAGGCTCATTTCCTGCCAAAGGATGTGTTCGCCGCATTCTGCAATGTGTCAGAAGAATGGCTAAGTCGCCTGATTGCAGTGCGCGCGGTGCCGGAGCCCACCTGCACCTGCGAGGAAGGCACCATCTATGCGCGTGCGTCGATGCCGTTCTCGCCGACCGAGTATGACCGTAGCAGTAGAAAGCGGTTGGTCGACGATCCTCGCCGGGAGCTGGGCGAAAAGTCCTGAAAGGCGTGCAGACCTGCATGGCTCGTTCACAGACTGGGACGCTGGAACACGGCAGCGGCCGAATTCCGGGGGGGCTAAGGGGCGAAGCTCTCAAATTTCCTTCAGGGAGGAAAGACAGATGTTTGAAAAGGGACTGTTCCTGCTGTTCGCACTGGCCGATGTGCCAGCTCCTGCAGCTGAAGCGCCGCCACCCGCAGCCATTACCGAAGCCGATCTGGGCCCGGACTATGTCGGCTACCTGCTGTTCGATCCGGGGTTGGTCGAGTTCAATCGGCTGCAGTCGGTTCGCGATTACGGCAATTACCTGACCTACCGCGCGGCACGTGACGCGTTGGAGAGCTACGAGGCATGTCTGCAGGTGGGGGCCGACAACCACGCACAGATCGAGGCGGCCTACCAGCAGTTGGTGAACAGCCAGCAGCGGTACGTCAGCGCGGCGCAATGGCGCGACCTGCGGCAGGCCCTGCGTGCGAGGCGCGAGCCGGTGCCCGAGCGCGCGTCGTGGCAATGCGCCGCATTCGTGGACAACGCGCCCTATTTCGATGCGGGGTTGGACGATGCACTGCTGGGCGCCACCGAATTGGCGCGCGAGCAGGCCGGGGAAGGGGATTCGCGTAGCGACGCGCTGCGCCCGGTCCTCGGCGTTCAGATGGGGGGCGCGACCGTGATCGAATCCGAGCCTGACGAGGGTCCGGCCCATCGCGCCGGCCTGCGCAAGGGGGATGAGGTGCTGGCCGTGGCGGGTACCCGAGTGAAGACCGTCTTCGGTGTCGGCCAAGCGTTGAAAGCCTACGCGCCGGGCGATCGCGTGGACGTGCGCGTCCGCCGCATTGAATGGGACGGTTCGCAACCGCAGGTGCGGGAATTGATCGTAGGTGTGGTGCTGGAGTCGCGGGCGGTGGTGATGGCGAGGGCGAAGGGCCGCTAGAGCCACGCCACGCGTGGATGAACCGGCCGCCGCGATCGGCACGGCAGGAAGGGCGTGCGTACGCTAGAATACGCGCTGGCGGAGCCGGCCAGACAGTCGCGTCATCCCTTCGGGGGTGCCGAGGAAAGTCCGGGCTCCATAGGGCAAGGTGCCAGGTAACGCCTGGGCGGCGCAAGCCGACGGAAAGTGCAACAGAAAGATACCGCCTACGTCTTCTTCGGAAGGCCGGTAAGGGTGAAATGGTGCGGTAAGAGCGCACCGCGAGTCTGGCAACAGACCGGCACGGCAAACCCCACCTGGAGCAAGACCAAATAGGGATCCTTTGGCGCGGCCCGCGTTGGATCCGGGTAGGTTGCTTGAGCGTTGCGGTGACGTAACGCCTAGAGGAATGACTGTCCACGACAGAACCCGGCTTATCGGCCGGCTCCGCCTCTTTTTCCGGTAAGCCGAGCACGGCTCGGCTCTACAGTACAGCCGAGCCATGCTCGGCTGCTTTCCGTCCAGACGCTCGGGATGTTGTTCAGCCCGGCGTGCGGTACTGCCCGGCGGAAATGAACTGCGAGAAGCGCTCGCACCACACCACCACCGTGGTGTAGTCGTCCACGTCCACGTTCGCGGGCACCTCGACCAGGAAGCGGTTGAAGGTCTTTACCTCGCCGATGCGCTGGGCCTGCGCCTTGATCTTCAGGAAGTCGGCCTTGTTGTCGACGAAATCGCGAACCAGATAGACCTTGTAATCCGGGCCCGGTCCCATCTTCCCGTCGAAGGCGACCTGGGTGGCGCTGACGCTGACCTTGCCTTCGGCCCAGTGCACCGCATCGCTGCCTTTGAGGTCGCGGCGGAAGGTGGTGCGGTAGGTGGCGTCTTTCATTGCGGCCTGTACCTGGGCGACCGGCGGGTCATCGGGGGCGATCAGGATCGGCAGCAGATAGACGCCCAGGCCGAAGCCCAGGCCGAGGGTGAGCAGATGGGTGGCGAGCAGGATGAGGATGCGGCGCATGGGGCCTCCTTGTGGTTGCGGTCGATCGCGCGGCGTGCTGCCGGGCGCGACCACCCTGGGAGGTCAGGGCCGACATTTATAGACACAGTGCCGATTGCGAAAAGGGCACAGTCGGGTGGCGGCGATGCTGAAACCCCTGGGGTGCGGACGGATCGTGGTCGCGGCTGGAAGCTGAATGACGTTTCAGGCCCGCTGCGATGGCGACGGCCGTCACGTGGATCGCGACAGCAAGCTGCGGGTAGTGCCGGCCGCTGGCCGGCAGCTTCATGGCGAATCCGAGCATCCAAAGGCTGCCGGCCAGCGGCCGGCACTACCCTCGCCAAGAGCATCCGGCCAGGGGCCGTCATGACCGGGTCAGAAAATGACGTGGCTTTGTCCGCTCGGTGCACCCTGCGGGCCGAAACGGCGTTCGTGGATCTCGCCGTGGCCGTCGGCGTCGATCAGCAGTACGGTGCTGGCGCGGGTGCCGTAGTCGTCGCCGCGGATGAAGGCCGGGCTCAACCAGCGCTCGCGTTCCAGGCCAATGCCGGTGTCGGGCAGGTCGCTGTCGGCGGGGCGGTGTTCATCGGCCAAGGCATTCCAGAGCGGGGTCAGGTCCGGGGTCAGATCCCTTTCGCGCTGCGAAAGGGATCTGACCCCGTCTGCTTCCAGCCATGCCGACAGCGCGGCCATCAGCCGTCGGGTCTTCGGCCAGGGCGCGTCCAGCGCGCCGTTGGACATGCCGTGGACGCCCGGGCCAAGCGTCTGCCGTTCGGCGGGATGGTTGCCCAGGTACTCCAGGCTGTCGCCATCGGCCAGCAACAGATTGAATGGGGCGTAGGCACCCGCCACGGTTGCCAGCCGCTCGATATGCACGGCGGCCGGGTCGCGGCCGCGCAGGAAGTCGGCCACCAGCGCGCCCCGCGACGGTCCGGTCTGGGCCGCCAGCGGGTCGCGGACGTTGGTGACCACCGCCATCCGGCCCGAGGCGCCGACCCCGGCCCAGCCACCGCCGGAGCGCAGGTCGCGTCCCCCGATGACGGAGGTCTCATCCTGCCAGGGGGCCAGCGCCGCGGTGGGGCGGGCGTGGAACTCATCACGGTTGCCGGTCATTACCAGCCGCCAGCGCGGGTGGTGCATCCAGCCAAGAGCGAGCAGGCACATGGCCTCATTGTGCACCGTTTGCGCATTACGGCGCCGTTTCCGGCCAGGCCGGGATGAATGCGCGGTCGATGTTTCACGCCCCGTCCACGCCCCTGAACTTCCGTTCAATCTCAAAAATTGAGACGGATCAGCAACTTGTGGATAAGCCTTGAACAATTCTCTAAAGGTTGTTGCAAGCCATTGATGCGGCTGGCGATTTCCCTGCTGAAAAGTTGTTGACAACCCTCGGCCCGCTGCTAAGGTGGGCATCAGAGGGAAATCCGGGTGTTTTGTGGGTTTTCGTGGTTCAATGTTTCACCGGGCGAAGGACAAGGTGCAGGCGTCGTGTTCCAGGGCGAGACGGCCATCACAGTTGACGACAAGGGGCGCATGGCGGTTCCCACCGCTTACCGCGACCTCGTCGCGCGCGCCAGTAACAACCGTCTCGTGCTGACCTACAACCCGTTCGAAGCCGGCTGCCTGTGGCTGTACGCAGAGTCGGAATGGGAACGGGTCCGCGACGATGTGATGTCCAAGCCCAACACCCAGCGCGTCGTGCGCCTGTTGCAGCAGAAGCTGGTCGGCTCGGCCGCCCATCTGGAACTGGACGGCAACGGTCGCATCAGCATCCCCGCCAGCCACCGCGGTGCGGTGGGCATTGAGAAGAAGGCGGTATTGCTCGGCATGGGCGACAAGTTCGAATTGTGGAGCGAGCAGGCACATCGGGCCCTGATCCAGCAGACGTTGTCTGACGAGGATCTGGGTGATGGGTTGCTCGACCTGAAGTTGTGAGCCGGGGTGCCCGGATGCGCCCAGAAGCGCAGACCGGTCACCTTCCGGTGTCGCAGTCGCCGGCGGTGCACCTGCCGGTCCTGTACACCCAGGTCCTTGAAGGCCTGAGGGTGATCGAAAACGGACGTTATCTGGATGGCACGTTCGGTCGTGGCGGTCATGCACGTGGCGTGCTTACCCAGCTCGGTCCCGAGGGGCGCCTGCTGGTCATGGACAAGGATCCGGAAGCCATCGCCGTTGCCGAGCGCGATTTCGCGCCGGATCCGCGCGTGTCCATCTTCCGTGGCAGCTTCGCCCAGCTGCTGCAGTGGGATGCCACGGCCGAAGGCCTGGACGGCGTGCTGTTCGACCTGGGCGTGTCGTCGCCGCAGCTGGATGTGGCCGAACGTGGCTTCAGCTTCGGCAAGGACGGCCCGCTGGACATGCGCATGGACCCGGACAGCGGTGAAAGCGCCGCGCAGTGGATCAACCGCGTGGAAGAGCGCGAGATCGCCGATGTGCTGTGGACCTACGGCGAAGAGCGGCAGAGCCGGCGCATCGCCCGCGCCATCGTGGCCCGCCGCGAGAAGCAGCCGTTCTCCCGCACCGCCGAACTGGCCGAGCTTATCGCCTCGGTGATGCCGCGTGGCAAGGACAAGATCCACCCGGCCACGCGCAGCTTCCAGGCCATCCGCATCCACATCAACCGCGAGCTGGCAGACCTGGAAGCGGGGCTCGATGCGGCGGTGGAAAGGCTCAAGCCCGGTGGCCGTCTGGCGGTGATCAGCTTCCATTCGCTGGAAGACCGCATCGTCAAGCAGTACATGAACCGCCTGGCCAAGGCGCCACCGGCCAACCGCCGCCTGCCCGAGGCCGTTGCGTTCGTGCCGACGCTGGACCTGATCGGTGGGGCCATCAAGGCCACCGACGAAGAGCTGGCCGCCAACCCGCGCGCCCGCAGCGCGGTGCTGCGCGTGGCCCAGAAGCGGGAGGCCGACGCATGAGCCGGTTGCTGCTGATCATCCTGTTGGCCTGCACCGTGGCCTCGGCGATCGGCGTCGTGTTCGTGCGTCACCGTCATCGGCAGACGTTCATCGAGCTGTCGCGCGCCGAGCGCAAGCGCGATGACATCAACCTGGAATTCGGCCGCCTGCAGCTGGAGCAGGCCACGTTGGCCGAAGCCAACCGTGTCGATCGCATCGCCCGCGAAAAGCTCGGCATGAAGTTCCCCGAGGCCGCCGACATCGTGGTGGTGCGCCCATGAGCAAGGCCGGTCGCAATCGTCCACGCAATGCCTTCAACCTGCGCCAGCGCCTGCGCTGGGTCGCGCTGGCGCTCGGCCTGTGCTCGGTGTCGCTGGTCGGCCGCGCGGCCTACGTGCAGATCATCAACAGCGACTTCTACCAGCGCCAGGGCGAGGCCCGCTATCTGCGCGAGCTGCCGATCAAGACTTCGCGCGGCATGATCACCGACCGCAACGGCGAGCCGCTGGCGGTGTCCACGCCGGTTGCCTCGATCTGGGTCAACCCGCAGGACCTGCTGCGTTCGCCCGAACGCATCCCCGAGCTGGCCCAGGCGGTCGGCATGTCGGTGGATGAGCTGAGCAGCCGCCTGTCGCAGAAGTCGGACAAGGAATTCATGTACCTGCGTCGCCGGATCAATCCGGACGAGGCAGAGAAGGTGGTCGCGCTGAAGATTCCGGGCGTGGCCGCGCAGCGCGAGTTCCGCCGCTTCTACCCGCAGGGTGAGGCGATGGCGCACGTGCTGGGCTTCACCAACATCGATGATCGCGGCCAGGAAGGCTTGGAACTGGCCTTCGACGAATGGCTGCGCGGCAAGCCCGGTGCGAAGCGGGTGATCCGCAACCGCAAGGGGGAAACCGTCGAAAGCGATCTGCTGCGTGCCGCTGAGCCGGGCAAGGACCTGACCCTCAGCATCGACCGCCGCATCCAGTACCTGGCTTTCAAGGAGCTGCGCAACGCGCTGGTGGCCAACAAGGCGGCCGGTGGTTCGATGGTGATCATGGACGTGACCACCGGCGAGATCCTGGCCATGGTCAACCTGCCGACCTACAACCCGAATTCGTTGACCGGCGCGATCCCTGATACGCGCCGCAACCGTGCGGTGACCGACCTGGTCGAGCCGGGTTCGACGATGAAGCCGCTGACCATCGCCACCGCGCTGCAGGCCGGTGCGGTGACCAAGGACACCATCATCGACACCAACCCGGGCTACATGACGCTGGGTCGCTTCACCATCCGCGACGTGCCACGCAACAACGGCGTGCTGAACGTGACCGGCGTGATCACCCGCAGTTCGAACGTGGGTGCAGCCAAGGTTGCGGCGAAGATGCCGGACCAGACCTTCTATGACGGCGTGCGCCGCTTCGGCTATGGCTCGGCGCCGCACAGCGGCTTCCCGGGTGAATCGGCTGGTGTGGTGATGCGTCCGGCGCGCTGGTCGGGGACCACCAAGACCACCATGTCCTACGGCTACGGCCTGTCGGTCACGCCACTGCAGATTGCCACCGCCTACTCGGCGCTGGCCAATGGCGGGCGCCTGATCGCGCCGACCTTCGTCAAGGGCCAGCGCAACGAAGGCCAGCAGATCATCGATGAAAACGTCGCCAGGCAGGTGGTGGCGATGATGGAAACGGTGGTCACCCAGGGCGGCGCCAAGCAGGCGGCGGTGCTGGGCTACCGCGTGGCCGGCAAGACCGGCACTGCACGCAAGGCTGGCCCGGGCGGTTACGAGCGCGGGCATTACAACGCGCTGTTCGCCGGCGTGGTGCCGGCCACCAACCCGCGCTTCGCCACCGTCATCGTCATCAACGATCCGCAGGCCGGCAAGTTCTACGGCGGCCTGGTGTCGGCGCCGGTCTATCACAACGTGATGGAAGGCACCCTGCGCCTGATGGACGTGCCGCTGGATGACCTGCAGTCGTGGCTGGCCGCACAGCAGTCGGGCAAGGTCGGCCATTCGGCCTCGATCCTGCCCGCACCGCCGGCCGAGACCGCGCTGCCGGTCGATGCCGCCGCTGAATTCGATGCTGCGCTGCCGAGCGCGCAAGCCCAGACGCCGCCCGTTACGGGAGGCACGCAATGAGTCCTTCGATGTTGCTTTCGCAGTTGCTTCCGGACGTGGCCCTGGCGGGCCATGATCCCGTTCTGACCGGCCTGGTGCTGGACAGCCGTGCCGTGCGCCCCGGCAATGCCTTCGTCGCGATCGCCGGCTTCGGCGCGCATGGGCTGGGCTTTGTCGAGCAGGCCCGTGCGGCCGGTGCCAGCGTCATCCTGTTCGAGCCACCGGCACCGGCCGAGCTGCCGGCGCCGGCCGATGCGATCGCCGTGCCGGGCCTGCGGGCGCGCATGGGGGCGATGGCCGACCAGTTCCATGGCGCGCCGTCGCGGGCGATGGCGATGGTCGGCGTGACCGGTACCAACGGCAAAACCTCCACCGTGCAGCTGCTGGCCCAGGCCTGGCACCTGCTCGGAACGCCCAGTGGCAGTATCGGCACGTTGGGCGCCGGACTTTATGGTGCGGTCGAGCCGACTGGTTTCACCACGCCGCTGGTGCTGCAGATGCATGCGCTGCTGGCACAGCTGCGCGACGCCGGTGCGCGCGCCGTGGCGATGGAAGTCAGCTCGCACGCGCTGGACCAGGGCCGCGTGGATGCCGTGCACTACGACGTGGCGGTGTTCACCAACCTCACCCGCGATCATCTGGACTACCACGGTGACATGGCCAGCTACGGCGCGGCCAAGGCGCGGCTGTTCCATCGCCCGGGCCTGAAGGCGGCGGTGGTCAACCTGGACGACGCCTTCGGTCGCCAGCTGTACGCTGGCCTGCCTGCTGGCGTGCAACCGATCGGCCTGAGCTCGCGCGCTGCCGCTGACGCCAGCGTGCGCGCCGAGGCGCTGCAACTGGATGGACGCGGCATTGCCTTCGAGCTGGTCATCGACGGCCAGCGTGCTGCGGTGCAGTCGCCGCTGCTGGGCCGCTTCAACGTGGACAACCTGCTGGCCGTGGCCGGTACTCTGCATGCGCAGGGCCAGCCGCTGCCGCGCATCGCCGAAGTGCTGTCGGCGCTGCAGCCGATCCGTGGCCGCATGAACCGCCTGGGTGGTGAAGACGGTCTGCCGACCGTGGTGGTCGATTACGCCCATACCCCGGACGCGCTGGAGCAGGCGCTGGACAGCCTGCACGGCCATCTGCAGGGCACGCTGTTCTGCGTGTTCGGCTGCGGTGGCGAGCGCGATACCGGCAAGCGTCCGCAGATGGCGGCGATTGCCGAGCGCCTGGCCAACCAGGTCATCGTCACCGACGACAACCCGCGCGGCGAGGATGGCGACGTGATCGTGGCCGACATCCTGGCCGGCTTCCAGCACGCCGATGCCGTGACCGTGCAGCGCAACCGCGCGCGTGCGATCGGCCTGGCGGTGAAGCGTGCCGGTGCCGGCGACATCATCCTGATTGCCGGCAAGGGCCATGAGCCGTACCAGGAAGTGAATGGCGTGCGCCATGACTTCGACGACACCGAAGTGGCTGCGGCTGCACTGGCGGCCAAGGCCGGTGTTCTGCAGGCAAAGGCCGGGGAGGGCGCCGCATGAAGCGCACCCTGCTTTCGCTGATCGCGCACTGGGCCGGCGGCGAGATCCATGGCGACGACGTGGCCATCGATGCAGTCAGCAATGACACACGCAGCCTGGGCCCGGGCAGCCTGTATGTGGCGCTGCGCGGCGAGCGTTTCGACGGCCATGACTTCGCTGCCGACGCGCAGGCGCGCGGTGCCAGTGCGCTGCTGGTCGAGCGGCTGCTGCCGATCGAGCTGCCGCAGGTACTGGTGGCCGACAGCGAGCTGGCACTGGCGAAGATCGCCACCGGCATGCAGCGTGACCGTGGCACCGAGGTGTTCGCGATCACCGGCAGCAATGGCAAGACCAGCGTGAAGAGCCTGCTGCTGTCGATCCTGCAGCAGGTGGCCCAGCACGCACACAAGGTGGTCTACGCCAACCCGGGTAACCGCAACAACGAGATCGGCCTGCCGCTGGCGGTGATCGACGCGCCGGAAGATGCCGACTACGCCGTCTACGAGATGGGCGCTGGCAAGCCTGGCGATATCGCCTACCTGACCGACATCGCCCGCCCGCGCTATGCGCTGGTCAACAACATTGCCCCGGCACACCTGGAACGCATGGGCAGCCTGCTCGGCGTGGCGGTGACCAAGGGCGCGATCTATGCCGCGCTGCCGGCCGATGGCGTGGCGGTGATCAACGCCGACGATGCCTACGGCCGCTGGTTCGAGCAGCACTTTGTCGGTCGCCCGCAGCGTTGCCGCGTGCTGCGCTATGGGCTGGAACACTCGGCGGACGTGACCGCGCGCGACATCCGCGCCGGTGCACAGGGCAGCCAGTTCACTCTGGTCGCCCCGACCGGCGAAGCCCGCGTGGTGCTGGGCCTGCCGGGTCGCCACAACGTCAGCAATGCGCTGGCCGCCGCCAGCCTGGCGCTGGCGGCCGGTGTCGATCTGGCGCTGATTGCGGCCGGTCTGGCCGAGGCGCAGCCGGTACCGGGACGCCAGATTGCCCATCAGCTGCGCAACGGCGCGGTGCTGGTGGACGACAGCTACAACGCCAATCCCGGCTCGCTGGCTGCGGCCATCGATGCCCTGGCCGCTGCCCCGGAAGAGGGCTGGCTGGTGCTGGGTGACATGCGCGAGCTGGGCCCGGACGCCGAGGCGCTGCATGCGCAGGCCGGCATCCGCGCACGCGCCGCCGGCCTGAAGCGCCTGTACGCGCTGGGCCCGCTCAGTGCCGCCGCCGCCACCGCCTTCGGCGACGGCGGCCGTCATTTCGCCACCCACGACGCGCTGTCGCAGGCGCTGAAGGACGAGCTGCACGCCGGCGTGCGCTGCCTGGTCAAGGGTTCCCGTGGCAGCGCCATGGACACGATTGTCAAAGCGCTGCTGGCGCAAGGAGAGGAATCCCCGCATGTTGTATGAACTGGCTCGATGGTTGCAGCAGTTGGAGAGCCTGTTCGGGCTGTTCAACTACCAGACGTTCCGCGCCATCCTTGCCGCGCTGACGGCCCTGTTCCTGTCGCTGTGGCTTGGCCCGGCGATGATCCGCAAGCTCGCCCAGTTCAAGGGCGGCCAGCCGATCCGCCAGGACGGCCCGCAGACCCATTTCTCCAAGGCCGGCACGCCGACCATGGGCGGTTCGCTGATCCTGCTCACCATCACCCTGTCGGTGCTGATGTGGGCCGACCTGCGCAACCGCTACGTGTGGCTGGTGCTGGCGGTGATGCTGTGCTTCGGCGCCATCGGCTGGTATGACGATTGGATCAAGATCGTCCGCCGTGACCCGAACGGCCTGAAGTCGCGCTGGAAGTACCTGCTGCAGTCGATCTTCGGCCTGGCCGCGGGCCTGTTCCTGTTCTACACGGCCGACGTGCCGGCAGCGCTGACCTTCTACATCCCGATGTTCAAGTCGGTCGCGCTGCCGCTGGCCGGCATCGGCTTCGTGGCCATCGCCTACTTCTGGATCGTCGGCTTCTCCAACGCGGTGAACCTGACCGACGGCCTGGACGGCCTGGCAATCATGCCGACCGTGCTGGTGGCCTGCGCGCTGGGCGTGTTCGCCTATGCCTCGGGCAACGTGGTGTTCGCCAACTACCTGCAGATCCCGCAGATCCCGGGCGCCGGCGAGCTGGTCATCATCTGCGCGGCCATCGCCGGAGCCGGCCTGGGCTTCCTGTGGTTCAACACCTATCCGGCCATGGTCTTCATGGGCGACATCGGCGCGCTGGCGCTGGGTGCGGTGCTGGGCACCATCGCGGTGATCACCCGCCAGGAACTGGTGCTGGTGATCATGGGCGGCGTGTTCGTCATCGAAACCCTGTCGGTGATGATCCAGGTCGCCTCGTTCAAGCTGACCGGCAAGCGCGTGTTCCGCATGGCGCCGATCCACCACCATTTCGAACTGAAGGGCTGGCCGGAGCCGCGCGTGATCGTGCGCTTCTGGATCATCTCCGTCGTGCTCGTGCTGATCGGCCTGGCCACGTTGAAGGTGCGCTGAGATGAACGACCTGTCCCGCCAGGCAACACGCCTTGAAGCCATCGAAGGCAGCTACGACAAGTGGCTGCTGGGCGCGATCATCGCGCTCACCGGCGTGGGCGTGGTGATGGTGGCGTCCAGCTCGATCGCCTTGATGAGCAGCCCGTTCTACTACCTCAACCGCCACCTGATCTTCCTGGCGGTGGGTATCGTGCTGGCGGTCATCGCCGCCCGCACCGAGCTGAAGTCCATCGAGCAGTACAACCAGATGCTGCTGCTGGGCTGCTTCGTGCTGCTGCTGGCGGTGTTCGCGCCGGGCCTGGGCAGCACGGTCAACGGCGCACGCCGCTGGATCAACCTGGGCATCTCCAAGTTCCAGACGGTCGAGGCGGTGAAGGTGCTGTACATCGTCTGGCTGTCCAGCTACCTGGTGCGCTTCCGCGACGAGGTCAATGCGACCTGGCCGGCGATGCTCAAGCCGCTGGGCGTGGCCGGTGCGCTGGTGGTGCTGCTGCTGCTGCAGCCGGACTTTGGTTCTTCGACCCTGCTGCTGGCGATCACCGCCGGCATGCTGGTGCTGGGCGGGGTGAACATGCCGCGCATGTCGATGCCGGTGGTCATCGGCCTGGTCGGCATGAGCGCGCTGGCGATCATCGAGCCGTACCGCATGCGCCGCATCACCTCGTTCCTGGACCCGTGGGCCGACCAGCAGGGCGACGGCTACCAGCTGTCCAACGCGCTGATGGCGGTGGGCCGTGGCGAATGGACCGGCGTCGGCCTGGGCAATTCGGTGCAGAAGCTCTACTACCTGCCGGAAGCGCATACCGACTTCATCTTCTCGGTCACCGCTGAGGAATTCGGTTTCCTGGGTACCTGCGTGATCGTGGCGCTGTACGCGCTGCTGGTCGGCCGTACCTTCTGGCTGGGCATGCGCTGCGTGGAAATGAAGCGCCACTTCTCCGGCTACATCGCCTTCGGCATCGGCCTGTGGATCAGCATGCAGACCTTCGTTTCGATCGGCGTGAACCTGGGTATCCTGCCGACCAAGGGCCTGACTCTGCCGCTGATCTCCTCCGGCGGCTCGTCGGTGCTGATGACCTGCGTGGCGATGGGCCTGCTGCTGCGCGTGTCCTATGAGCTCAAGCGCGCCGAGCGTCGCCAGGCCGTGCGCATCGGTGGCGCCGAAGAAACGGCTGCCGAGCCGATGGACGCCGCCGCCACGCCGGTGGCCGCCAGCGTGCCGGCGAGCGCCGAGCCGACGGCTGCCGCTGCGGCGAACGCAGCGCGCGGCACCAGCCGCCTGCAGTCGCGCATCGAACCGACCTTCGGGAGGCTGTCATGAGTGCAGCCAACGAGAAGGTGCGCCCGGTGATGATCCTGGCCGGTGGTACCGGCGGTCACATCTTCCCCGGCCTGGCCGTGGCCCGCGTGCTGCGCGAGCGTGGCGTGCCGGTCACCTGGATGGGCGCCGAAGGCGCGATGGAAACCCGCCTGGTGCCGCAGCACGACATCGCCATCGACACGCTGGCGATAACCGGCCTGCGCGGCAAGGGCAAGCTGGCGCTGCTGGCGGCGCCATGGCGGCTGATGCGCGCGCTGCGCGCGGCCGGCATGATCATCCGCAAGCGCCAGCCGTGTGCGGTGGTGGCCTTCGGTGGCTTCGCCTCCGGCCCGGGTGGCATGGCCACGCGCCTGCATGGCCTGCCGCTGATCGTGCATGAGCAGAACCGTGCACCGGGCCTGACCAACCGCATCCTGTCGCGCTATGCGCGCCGGCTGCTGACCGGCTTCCCGGGCACCTTCGCCCAGCGCGAGGAGTTCGTCGGCAACCCGGTGCGTGCGGAGATCGCCGCCATCGCTCCGCCGGAACAGCGCTTCGCCGACCGCAACGGCCCGCTGCGCGTGCTGGTGGTGGGCGGCAGCCAGGGTGCGCGCGCACTCAATGCCGGCGTGCCGCAGGCGATTGCCGCGCTGGGTGCCGGCGTGCCGGTCCAGGTGCGCCACCAGAGCGGCGAGAAAATGCATGCCGAGGCGGTCGAGGCGTATGCCAAGGCCGGCGTGCAGGCTGAAATCACCCCGTTCATCGCGGACATGGCCGAGGCCTTCGCCTGGGCCGATCTGGTCGTGTGCCGCTCCGGTGCGTCGACCCTGGCCGAGCTGTGCGCGGCCGGCGTCGGCAGCGTGCTGGTGCCATTCCCTGCTGCCGTCGACGATCACCAGACCCGCAATGCGGAGTACCTGGTCGAGCGCGGCGCGGCGGTGTTGCTGAAGCAGGACGGAACGCTGGCCGACGGCATTGCCGCACTGCTGCGCGATCTGTCCGAAAATCCCGCCCGCCGCATGCAGATGGCGCAAGCCGCGCGTGCCCTGGCCAAGGTCGATGCCGCCGAGCGCATCGCCGATATCATTCTCGAGGAAGCTGTATGAAGAAGGCATGCCACCGCGCCTGCCCTGCGCGAGGCCGCGCATGATCCGTCGCCTGCACGACACCAACGACCTGGTGCGCGCGTTCCCGCGCGTGCATTTCGTCGGCATCGGTGGCACCGGCATGAGTGGCATCGCCGAAGTGATGCTGACGCTGGGCTACGAAGTGTCCGGCTCGGACAACGCCGACAACGTAGCGACCCGCCGCCTGGCCAGCCTGGGTGCGCGCATCATGCGCGGCCACTCGGCAGCCAATGTGCTGGGCACCGATTGCGTGGTGGTCTCCAGCGCCATCCGCGAGGACAACCCGGAGCTGATGGAAGCGCGCAGCCAGCGCATTCCGATCATGCCGCGCGCGGCGATGCTGGCCGAGCTGATGCGCTTCCGCCGCGGCATCGCCGTGGCCGGTACCCATGGCAAGACCACCACCACCAGCCTGACCGCGGCGGTGCTGAGCGAAGGTGGCCTGGACCCGACGTTCGTGATCGGTGGCCAGCTGCTGGCTGCCGGTGCCAACGCCAAGCTGGGCGGTGGGCAGTGGCTGGTGGCCGAGGCCGACGAAAGCGATGGCAGCTTCCTGCGCCTGAACCCGCTGATGTCGATCATCACCAACATCGATGCGGACCACCTGGAGAACTACGGCAACGACTTTGCCCGCGTGCAGGCGGCGTTCGCCGAATTCCTGCAGCGCCTGCCGTTCTACGGCCTGGCGGTGCTGTGCATCGACGATCCGGAAGTGGCCGCGCTGGCTGCCAGGACCCCGCGCCACGTGATGAGCTACGGCATGAGCCCGCAGGCCGACGTGCGCGCCGAGAACGTGGTGCAGGAAGGATCGCGCATGCGCTTCACGCTGCGCCTGCCGCAGGGCACCAGCCAGGAAGTGGTGCTGGCGCTGCCGGGCAGGCACAACGTACTCAACGCGCTGGCCGCCGCCGCGGTGGGCTGGCAGCTGGGCGTGGCACCGGACGCCATCGCGCGCGCGCTGGAAGGCTTCGCCGGTGTCGGCCGCCGCTTCAATGACCTGGGCGAAGTGACCACCGCCAGCGGTGCCAAGGTGCGCATCATCGACGACTACGGCCATCACCCGAGCGAGCTGGAGGCGGTGTTCGCCGCCGCCCGCGGCGGCTGGGCTGACAAGCGCCTGGTGGTGGCCTTCCAGCCGCACCGCTACAGCCGCACCCGTGACCAGTTCGACAAGTTTGCCGCGGTGCTGTCCAGCGTCGACGCGCTGGTGCTGAGCGAGGTCTATCCGGCCGGTGAGGAACCCATTGCCGGTGCCGACTCGCATGCGCTGGCCCGCGCCATCCGCGCGCGTGGCCGCAGCGAGCCGGTGGTGGTGGGCAAGGCCGCCGAGCTGGCAAGCGTGCTGCCGGACGTGCTGCAGGACGGTGACCTGCTGCTGATGATGGGGGCCGGCGATATCGGTGCCGTGGCCGCCCATATCGCGGTGGAAGGCTTCCAGGGGGAGGGCCAGGCGTGAGCGCGCTGACTTTCCCGCCGCTGCGCGTGACCGACCCGGCCGTGTTCGGCCGCGTCGCCGTGCTGCTCGGCGGCAGTTCCAGCGAACGCGAGGTGTCGCTGGATTCGGGCCGCAACGTGCTCGAAGCCCTGCAGTCGCGCGGCGTCGATGCGTTCGCCGTCGATGGCATTCCGGCGCTGGCCAGCGCGCTCGCCGCCGGTGGCATCGACCGCGTGTTCAACATCCTGCATGGCCACAACGGTGGCGGTGAGGACGGCATCGTGCAGGGCCTGATGGACGCCTTCGGCGTGCCGTACACCGGCTCGGACGTGCTGGGTTCGGCGCTGAGCATGGACAAGATCCGCACCAAGCAGGTGTGGCTGTCGCTGGGCCTGCCAACGCCGCAGTACCGGAAGGTCGACGCGTCCACGGTGCATGCACTGGCGGCAGAGCTGGGCCTGCCGGTGGTGGTGAAGCCGGCCAACGAAGGCTCCAGCGTGGGCATCAGCCGGGTCACCGACGAGGCCGGCCTGGACGAGGCCGTGGCCCTGGCCGCGCGCTACGACGGCCAGTTGCTGATGGAACAGATGGTGGTGGGAGATGAGCTGACCGTGGCCATCCTTGGCGACGTTGCCCTGCCGTCGATCCGCATCGTGCCCAAGGGCCAGTGGTACGACTACAACGCCAAGTACATCGCCGAGGACACCCAGTACCTGTGCCCGGGCCTGGACGGTAGCGACGAAGACGAGATCCGCCGCATCGCGCTGGCCGCATTCCGCGCCGCCGGCTGCCGTGGCTGGGGCCGCGTGGACGTGATGCGTGACCGCGCCAGCGGCCGTTTCTTCCTGCTGGAAGTGAACACCGCGCCGGGCATGACCAGCCATTCGCTGGTACCCAAGGCGGCCCGCCAGGCCGGCATCGGTTTCGAGGAACTGGTGTGGCGCGTGCTGGAACAGACCCTGGAGGCCACGCACGCATGAACGCGCTGCTGCGCATCTTCGTCTGGCTGTTGGCACTGTCGGTGGTTGCACTGCCGGTGGTGGCCGTGGTCAATGGCTGGGTCGGCGCCGAGCGCTGGCCGCTGGCGAAGCTGCGCGTGCATGGCGAGTTCAAGCGGGTACCGGCCGAGCAGCTGCAGCAGGTGCTGCTGCCGTACGCGCGCGCCGGGTTCTTCGCGGTCAAGCTGCAGGATGCGCAGGACGCGCTGGAAAAGCTGCCGTGGGTGGAAAGCGCGCAGGTACGCAAGCAGTGGCCGGACGTGCTGGAAGTGACCCTGGTCGAGCACAAGCCGTTCGCACGCTGGGGCAACGACCGCCTGGTCTCCGAGCAGGGCAAGCTGTTCCCCACGCCGAAGAAGCTGTCCGACCTGGAACTGCCGGAGCTGGATGGCCCGGACAGCCAGACCCAGGAAGTGATGAAGCTGTACAGCGACTCGCGTGCCTTGTTCGCACCGGCCGGCGTCGACGTGCGCCGGGTGACGATGGATGCACGCGGCAGCTGGTCGCTGGTGCTGAGCAACGGCACCGAAGTGGTGGTCGGCCGTGACGACGCGCGCTCGCGCATGCAGCGCTTCGTCAAGGTGCTGCCGCAGCTCAACCGCCAGGACGCGCCGATCGAGCGCGCCGACCTCCGTTACACCAATGGTTTCACGCTGAGCTGGGGTACCCCGGCCACGCCGGCGAAAACGCCGGCGACCCCGGCCAGAAGCACGCAGGAAAGGACATGAATCGCAAGGGTGACAAATCGCTGATCGTTGGCCTGGACATCGGCACCTCCAAGGTGGTGGCGCTGGTGGGCGAGTATTCGCCGGGCAACCCGATCGAAGTGATCGGCATCGGCTCGCACGAATCGCGCGGGCTGAAGCGTGGCGTGGTGGTGGACATTGAATCGACCGTGCAGTCGATCCAGCGTGCGGTGGAAGAAGCCGAGCTGATGGCCGGCTGCGAGATCCGTTCGGTGTACGCCTCGATCTCCGGCAACCACGTGCAGTGCAAGAACTCGCCGGGCATCGTGCCGATCCGCGACGGTGAAGTGACCTGGGGCGACCTGGATCGCGTGCTCGACGCAGCCAAGGCGGTGGCGATCCCGGCCGATCAGAAGATCCTGCACGCGATTCCGCGCGAGTACGTGCTGGACGATTCGCAGGAAGGCATCCGCAACCCGGTCGGCATGACCGGCGTGCGCCTGGAGGTACATGCGCACCTGGTGGTGTGCGCGCAGTCGGCGGCGGCCAACATCAGCAAGTGCGTGCAGCGCTGCGGCCTGCAGGTGGACGACCTGGTGCTGTCCTCGCTGGCCTCCAGCGTGGCGGTGCTGACCGCCGACGAGCGCGAGCTGGGCGTGGTGCTGGTCGACATGGGCGCCGGTACCACCGACATCGCGGTGTTCGTGCAGGGCGCGATCTGCCACACCGCCTCGCTGCCGATCGCCGGCGACCACGTGACCAACGATATCGCGCACATGCTGCGCACGCCGACCCCGGAAGCCGAGCAGATCAAGGTGCGCTATGCCTGCGCTCTGGCCCAGCTGGCCACGGCCGAGGAGAGCATCCAGGTGCCGTCGGTCGGCGACCGCCCGCCGCGCCGCATGCCGCGCCATTCGCTGGCGCAGGCCGTGCAGGGTCGCTACGAGGAGATCTTCGAGATGGTGCAGGCCGAACTGCGCCGCTCCGGCTTCGAGGAACTGGTGCGCGCCGGCATGGTGCTGACCGGGGGCGCATCGAAGATGGAAGGCGTGGTCGAACTGGCCGAGGAAATGCTGCAGATGCCGGTGCGCGTGGGCATCCCGCAGCACGTCACCGGCCTGGGCGAAGTGGTCGGCAACCCGGTGCACGCCACCGGCGTGGGCCTGCTGCTGATGGGCAGCCAGATCGAGCACCCGCGGCGGCCGTCGCTGCCGACCGGGCGCGCTGGAAGCATGTTCAAGAAACTCAAGACCTGGTTCCGCGGCGAGTTCTGACGCGGAACCCGTAACTCCGGGCCCGGCCCGGCGCAACACCCGCAGTACCCGCATCACAACGCAACAACGCACTACACAACCCACACAGCCGCAACGGCAACATGACACGCGAAGGCAGGAGGCCCGACCGTCCATGCCACCGACAAGCGGATACAACGAGGACACGGACATGGCGCATTTTGAACTGATCGAAAAGATGGCACCCAATGCGGTGATCAAGGTGGTTGGCGTGGGCGGCGGCGGCGGCAATGCCGTGGCGCACATGGTCAACTCGGCGGTGGACGGCGTGGAGTTCATCACCGCCAACACCGACTCGCAGGCCATCAAGAATTGTGGTGCCAAGCTGCAGCTGCAGCTGGGTACCAACGTGACCAAGGGCCTGGGCGCAGGCGCGAATCCGGAAGTCGGCCGCCAGGCCGCGCTGGAAGACCGTGAGCGCATCATGGACGCGCTGCAGGGCGCGGACATGGTGTTCATCACCGCCGGCATGGGCGGCGGCACCGGCACCGGCGCTGCGCCGGTGGTGGCGCAGCTGGCCAAGGAAATGGGCATCCTGACCGTGGCCGTGGTCACCAAGCCGTTCCCGTTCGAAGGCCGTCGCCGCATGCAGGTGGCGCTGAAGGGCATCGAGGAACTGAGCCAGCACTGCGACTCGCTGATCACGATCCCGAACGAGAAGCTGATCACCGTGCTGGGTCGCAACGCGACCATGATCCAGGCCTTCCGCGCCGCCAACGACGTGCTGCAGGGCGCCGTGCAGGGCATCGCCGACCTGATCGTGCGTCCGGGCCTGATCAACGTCGACTTCGCCGACGTGCGCACCGTCATGTCCGAAATGGGCCTGGCGATGATGGGTACCGGCACCGCACGGGGCGATGACCGCGCCCAGGCCGCTGCCGAATCGGCGATCCAGAACCCGCTGCTGGACGATGTGAACCTGGCCGGTGCCAACGGCATCCTGGTCAACATCACCGCCGGCGCCGACTTCACCATGGCCGAGTTCGACGAGATCGGCCGCACCATCGACGGCTTCGCTTCGGAAGACGCCACCGTCGTGGTCGGCACCGTGCTGGACCCGGACATGCAGGACGAAGTGCGCGTGACCGTGGTGGCCACTGGCCTGAACCGCGTCTCGGCCAGCAAGACCCAGCGCCCGGGCGAGCGTGCACCGATCAAGCTGGTCCGCAACGCCACCACCGGCCAGCCGGAGTTCGGCGAGTTCGACAACGGCGGCGACGCCGTGTCCAAGGCCGTGGGCGGCATGGGCCTGGGCCTGCGTCGCGCCAGCAGCGATACCGCGGCGGCTTCCGCCCCGTCGGCCCCGTCGGCTTCGGCCCCGGCAGCGGCGGAACTGCCGAACGACTACCTGGACATCCCGGCCTTCCTGCGCCGCCAGGCGGACTAAGCGGGGCGGCCCGGGGTTGTCCTCCCCGGGTTGCGCCACCATGTCCTGAAAATGCGGGCGCCGGGCCAGGATGGGCCCGGCCGCCCTGCTTCACGCGCTTTCCCAGCGGCGTGCCGGTGTGTCCTGCCGGTGGCTGTCACTGGCGTTTCAGCCAGGGTAGGGGAGTGCGCGTGTTAATCTAATGTGTCACTTCCGGTCCATCCCCATGATCCAGCAACGCACCCTCAAGAACACGATCCGCGCCACCGGCGTTGGCCTGCATAGTGGTGACAAGGTCTACATGACCCTGCGCCCGGCACCGGTCAACCATGGCATCGTGTTCCGCCGCGTGGACCTGGACCCGGTGGTGGAAGTGCCGGCCAAGGCCGAACTGGTCACCGAAGTGACCCTGTGCACCGGCCTGACTTGCAACGACGCCAAGATCCAGACCGTCGAACACCTGATGTCGGCGCTGGCCGGCCTGGGTGTGGACAACATCATCGTCGAGCTGTCCTCGGCCGAGCTGCCGATCATGGACGGTTCGGCCGGCCCGTTCGTGTTCCTGCTGCAGTCGGCAGGCATCGTGGAACAGGATGCGCCCAAGCGCTTCATCCGCGTGCTGAAGACCGTGGAAGTGACCGAGGGCGACAAGGTGGCCCGCTTCACCCCGTACGAGGGTTACAAGCTGGGTTTCACCATCCAGTTCAACCACCCGATGATTCCGGCCAAGCAGTCGCGCCAGGAAATCGAGTTCTCGACGCTGGCCTACACCAAGGAAATCTCCCGCGCGCGCACCTTTGGTTTCATGCGCGACCTGGAGTACATGCGCGAGCGCAACCTGGGTCTGGGCGGTTCGATGGACAACGCCATCGTGCTGGACGAGTTCCGCGTGCTCAACGAAGACGGCTTGCGCTACGCCGACGAATTCGTGCGCCACAAGATCCTTGACGCCATCGGCGACCTCTATCTGGCCGGTGGCCAGGTGTTGGGTGCCTACGAAGGCTTCAAGTCCGGCCACGCGCTCAACAACAAGCTGGTGCGGGCCCTGATGGCCGATGCCAGTGCCTGGGAATGGGTCAGCTTCGACTCGCCGGCCACACCGGATCCGGTGGAATACGCCACCCCGGCGTATGCCTGATTCCATAGGCTGTTGAATTTAAAGATAAAAACGCCGCCTTCCTGGGCGGCGTTCTTGTTTCCGCCGTCGCCGACGCATTCAGCGTGCTTGAAAGACGTCAAGGCTGGTTCAAGGTCACGGTTTTGTGAACCTGTTGGATCAGAAGCCTGAATTTAACGCAGTTTTAACAACAATCTAACGACAGGCCCCCGGATGGCCGCTAGGATGCGACCCGGCCCCCGAAATGTTTCACGCCGTGGTGACACGCGCGACGGGGAGCGGAGCCGGATGCTCCGTTGCCATCAGGACCGTTTCTTCGGCTTCGAGGGAACGTCCTGCAGGCAAGCCAAGGCGTCGCGTAGCCCTTTGTGCGTGGCGGCTGAAACTGCGTGGGGTCCATTCCGGTTGTCGAGCGCTGGGGAGCGCGTGGGAGTGGGAGACGCAGTCTTGATGGTCACCCTGGTGGCCTTCAGCCCGATGGAACGGGCCGCGTCGAGCAGCTGGGCTTCGGCAAGCCGCAACTTGGCATGCCAGACCGGGGACTCGACGAGAAAAACGAGGTGTTCCCCGTCCACATTGGCCAGCCGGCAACGGCTGCGCAGAGGTGGCGGCAACTGGGGGCGCAACTGACGGTCCAGCGCGTCGAGCCACAGGGCACGCCGCAGCGGGTTCCCGCTTTTGTCCGCCATTACCGCATCCAGCGCCGGTTTCGGTGCCGACGCGGGGCGAACGCTGGATTTCGGCTCAGACATGAAAACTCACTGATGGCATTCAAAAAGATCGTAATCAAAACGCGTGAAGGACAGGCCAAATCGTCGCCGATCACGCGTTTGCGGTTCTATTTCGAGGACCGCCCCCGCGCCCTGCTGGGCAGCGTGCTCGGGGTAGGCTGCATTATCGGCCTTGCTGGCGGCATTGGCGCCAGCGCGCTGAATGATTCCCGGCTACAGGCCAAGGTCGAGCGCCAGGATGCGGAGCTGGCCAAGGTCAAGCGCGATGCGCAGACCCAGGTCAATGCGCTGGCGGCTCGCCTCGGCGAGCTGCAGGCCCAGGCGACCCGCCTCAACGCCCTCGGCGAACGGCTGACCCAGATGGGCAAGCTGGAGGACGGCGAGTTCGACTTCACCGAGACCCCCGGCCTCGGTGACGGTGACGCAGGCGGCCCGACCAGCGACATCCCGGTCAAGGACGTCAACGCCGACTTACAGGTGCTGGAGCAGCGCTTCGCTGCTTCAGGCCGCCAGCTGTCGGTGATGGAATCGCTGATGTTCGACCACCAGCTGCAGCAGAACGCCGTGCCGTCGCGCATGCCGATCCGCAACAGCTACGTGACCTCCGGCTTCGGCACCCGTGCCGACCCGTTCGGCCGCGGCGCCGCCACCCACAAGGGCATGGACTTCCACGCAAAGGTCGGTGACCCGGTGATGGCCGTGGCCGAGGGCGTGGTCAGCTTCGCCGGCGTGAAGGGCGGCTACGGAAATGTCGTCGATGTCGACCATGGCAATGGCTATGTCACCCGCTACGCGCACAATTCGCGCCTGGTGGTGAAGGCCGGCGACCTGGTCCGTGCCGGCCAGGAAGTGGCCAAGGCCGGTTCCACCGGCCGTTCGACCGGTGCCCACGTGCACTTCGAGGTGTGGGAGAACGGCAACGTGGTCAACCCGCGCAAGTTCCTCGGCGACGGCGGCAACACGCCGGTCGGGCGGGTCAGCCGCGGTTGATCCCCCGGTCGGATCCCTTCCGCGCCGCGCAAGGGCTCTGACCCGACTCGGTTGATCTGGTAGTGCCGGCCGCTGGCCGGCAACCTCATGGATTTCGGCAGCATCGCGGATTGCCGGCCAGCGGCCGGCACTACCGGGAATGTTCGGATGCCATTGCCGCCAAAGGGTTGAAACCCCTTGGGGCCGTCCCAAGCTACAATGGGTGTTGCCATCGACAGGGCGCCAGGCGCCCTGTTTCGTTTGCGGCGGACGGATCCCCAGGGGGAGGCCGGGCGTCGTGTCCATCCAACCCGGTTCCTTCAATGATCAACAGCCTGCTTACCCGCGTATTTGGCAGTCGTAACGAACGACAGCTGCGCCAGCTCAACCGCATCGTCGCCAAGATCAATGCGCTGGAGCCGGAGATCGAGAAGCTGTCCGACGAGCAGCTTCAGGCCAAGACGCCGGAGTTCAAGCAGCGCATTGCTGGCGGTGAAGCCCTGGACAAGGTGCTGCCGGAAGCCTTCGCGGTCTGCCGCGAAGCCGGTCGCCGCGTGCTGGGCATGCGCCACTACGACGTGCAGCTGATCGGCGGCATGGTGCTTCACCTGGGCAAGATCGCAGAAATGCGCACCGGTGAAGGCAAGACCCTGGTGGCGACCCTGCCGGTGTACCTCAACGCGCTGGAAGGCAAGGGCGTGCACGTGGTCACCGTGAACGACTACCTGGCCCGCCGCGACGCCGCGCAGATGGGCAAGCTGTACAACTGGCTGGGCCTGAGCGTGGGCGTGGTGTACCCGGGCATGCCGCACAGCGACAAGCGCGAAGCCTACGCTGCGGACATCACCTACGGCACCAACAACGAATTCGGTTTCGACTACCTGCGCGACAACATGGCGCTGTCCAAGGCCGACCGCTACCAGCGCGGCCTGCACTACGCCATCGTCGACGAAGTCGACTCCATCCTGATCGACGAAGCGCGCACCCCGCTGATCATCTCCGGTCCGGCCGATGATTCCCCGGAGCTGTACATCCGCGTCAACCGTGTCGTGCCGCACCTGGTCAAGCAGGAAGCGGAAGACGGCGAAGGCGATTTCTGGGTCGACGAGAAGGGCAAGCAGGTGCACCTGTCCGAAGCGGGCATGGAGCACGCCGAGCAGCTGCTGGTCGAGGCCGGCATCCTCGATGGCGAGACCGAAGGCCTGTACGCGGCGCAGAACCTGACCGTGGTGCACCACCTCAACGCCGCCCTGCGCGCGCACGCGATCTACCAGCGTGACGTGGACTACATCGTGCGCGATGGCGAAGTGGTCATCGTCGACGAATTCACCGGCCGTACCCTGGCCGGCCGCCGCTGGTCCGATGGCCTGCACCAGGCGGTGGAAGCGAAGGAAGGCGTGCCGGTGCAGCGCGAGAACCAGACGCTGGCGAGCATCACCTTCCAGAACCTGTTCCGCATGTACAAGAAGCTGTCCGGCATGACCGGTACGGCCGATACCGAAGCGTTCGAGTTCCAGAGCATCTATGGCCTGGAAGTGGTGGTGATCCCGACCAACCGCCCGACCATCCGCAAGGACAGCCCGGACCAGGTGTTCCTCAACCGCAAGGGCAAGTTCAATGCGGTGCTGGCCGACATCGAAGAGTGCGCCAAGCGCGGCCAGCCGGTGCTGGTGGGTACCACCTCGATCGAAACCTCGGAAATGCTGTCCGAGCACCTGAGCAAGGCCGGCGTGAAGCACGAAGTGCTCAACGCCAAGCAGCATGACCGCGAAGCGACCATCGTCGCCAACGCGGGCCGCCCGGCGGCGGTGACCATCGCCACCAACATGGCCGGTCGTGGTACCGACATCGTGCTGGGCGGCTCGCTGGAAGCCGAGATCCACGCTCTGGGCGAGGACGCAACCGACGAGCAGAAGGCGGCGGTCAAGGCCGAATGGCAGAAGCGCCACGACGCAGTGAAGGCCGCTGGCGGCCTGCATATCGTCGGCACCGAGCGCCACGAGTCGCGTCGTATCGACAACCAGCTGCGCGGCCGTTCGGGCCGCCAGGGTGACCCGGGTTCGTCCCGTTTCTACCTGTCGCTGGAAGACAACCTGATGCGCATCTTCGCCTCCGACTGGGTGCAGAAGGCCATGCGCATGATGGGCATGAAGGAAGACGACGTCATCGAGGACCGCCTGGTCAGCCGCCAGATCGAAAAGGCGCAGCGCAAGGTCGAGGCCCACAACTTCGACATCCGCAAGAACCTGCTGGACTTCGACGACGTCAACAACGATCAGCGCAAGGTGATCTACGCCCAGCGCGACGAGCTGCTGGACGCCGAATCGGTGAAGGACAACGTCGACGGCATCCGTGACGACGTGATCTTCGACATCGTTGCGCGCTTCGTGCCGCCGAACTCGATCGACGAGCAGTGGGACCTGCGTGGCCTGGAAGCGACCCTGGAGTCGGACTTCGGCCTGCAGATGTCGCTGACCGACCTGGTCAAGCAGCATGAGGAACTGGACGCCGAGGCCATCGCCAGCAAGGTCCAGGAGCGCGTCAACCAGCACTTCGCCGAGAAGGAAGCCAGCCTGGGCGAAGAGACCATGCGCGCGCTGGAGAAGCACGTGATGCTGACCGTGCTGGACCAGAGCTGGAAGGAGCACCTGGCGCGCATGGATTACCTGCGCCAGGGCATCTACCTGCGTGGTTACGCGCAGAAGCAGCCCAAGCAGGAATACAAGAAGGAAGCCTTCGAGCTGTTCTCGGACATGCTGGAGAACGTCAAGCGCGAAGTGGTGACCCTGCTGGCCCGCGTGCGTATCCGCAGCGACGAGGAAGTGCAGGCCCTGGAGGCCGCCGAGCGGCAGCAGGCGCAGGCTCGCCTGAGCCAGTCGCAGTTCCAGCACCAGGATGCGGGCGGCTACAGTGCCGACGAGGAAGCCGCGCAGGTGCAGGCTGCGCAGCAGGGCGTCGCGCAGATGCAGCGCGACGAGCCGAAGATCGGCCGCAACGATCCGTGCCCGTGCGGCAGTGGCAAGAAGTACAAGCACTGCCACGGCCAGCTGAGCTGATCCCGAAGAGCCCCGCGAAAGCGGGGCTTTTCGTTTGTTGCGGGGGAGTTGCACCGGTTCCGTGATTGCGCCGGCCGCACTGTTCTGGGCATGCTTCCCCCATGCCTTCCCCCACCCGATCGATCCACGTCGTGGCCGCCGTCATCACCGACGCCCGTGGCCGCGTGCTGCTCAACCGCCGTACCGAGAACCGCGACATGGCCGGCCTGTGGGAGTTCCCCGGCGGCAAGCGCGAAACCGGCGAGACCTCCGAACAGGCGCTGGCGCGTGAACTGCGCGAAGAGCTGGGCATCGAGGCCGATGTCGGGCCCTGGCTGATGGACGTGCCGCAGCGCTATCCGGACAAGCACCTGACCCTGGAAGTCCGCCATGTGCGCAGCTGGAAGGGCACCCCGCGCGGCCGCGAAGGCCAGGCGATCACCTGGGTGGCGCAGGACAAGCTGGGCCGCTATTCGATGCCGCCGGCCGACCTGCCGGTGGTGGCCGCACTGCGCCAACCGGACCGCTACCTGATCACGCCGGCGCCAGCTGACGATGCCAGCGGCGTGCAGCACTGGCATGACTGCCTGCAGCGCGCGGTCGCGGCGGGCCAGCAGCGCATCCAGCTGCGCCTGCCACCGGAACACCCGCAACGGCAGGCAATGATCGAACAGGCCGTGCGCGCGCATCGTCGCGGCGTGCAATGGCTGGTCAACCGCGATGTCGCGCTGGCACGCGCACTGGGCGTGGGTGTGCACCTGGGCAGCGAGCAGCTGCAGGACCTGCAGGAACGGCCCTTGCCGGAAGGGCAGCTTGTCGCCGCGTCCTGCCACGACCTGGAGCAGCTGCAGGCGGCGCAGCGGCTGGGCTGCGACTTCGTGGTGCTCGGCCCGGTGCAGGCCACGGCCAGCCACCCCGGGGCAGTGCCGCTGGGCTGGGAGGCCTTCGCCGCGCTGCGCGCGCAGGTGTCGCTGCCGATCTACGCGTTGGGTGGGATGGTCGCCGGCCATATCGCCGAAGCCCGTCGCCACGGTGGGCAGGGTATCGCTGCGATTGGCGGGTTGTGGCCGGCGTGAGCCGGCATGCGGGGCCCGATCCCTGCGCAGCGGGGCTCTGACCCCATCGCGGCAATCCGGGGTCGGAGCCCTTTCCGCTGGAAAGGGATCCGACCCGTCCGGTCACAACGTGATCCAGAAACACCCGTATTGACGCCGCAACCCCAGCACCGTCGAAGCGCGCGACACGCTGCCGGGCAGGGTCTGTTCCAGGCGCAGGCCGACCGGATGCCGCACGGCCGACGGCTCCGGGTCGGATACCTGCGCCGCAGGGCTCTGATCCTCATCCTGCGATTGCGGCAGCGCCTGCGAGGGATACACCGGTACCACGTCTACCAGCGGCCGCCGCGCCAGCGATTCCAGTTGACCGAGGATGCGCTGCGCACCGGCATCGGAGACCGCGCCCCACAGGTACAGCGACGACAACCGGTTCACATCGTTGCTGAGGATGCCGATGCGCAGCGCGTCCACCAGCTCGCTAAGGCGCCGTGGGCAGCGCGCCCCCAGGGTGTCGCGCCGCAGGGTGCTGCCGGTGGGCGCGGGCGGTGGCAATCGTGATCGGGCTCCGACGCTGTCGCAGGGCCGGTCGGTATACACGCTCTGGCCCTGCGCATCGGTGCAGCGGTTCAAGCGCGTGGACTGCGCATGGACAACGCTCGATGCCGAGCACAATGACAGCAGCAACAGCAGGAAGGAAAGCCGGTTCATCGACGCAGGGTAGCGCCGATCGCGGTGGCATGGCGTGCTTTCAGCCGTGCAGCAGCTTCAGCACCGACGTGGTCGGCTTGGCCAGGTTCAGGGTGTAGAAGTGCAGGCCCGGCGCGCCGCCCTCGACCAGGCGCTGGCACAGCCTGGCGACCACTTCGGTACCGAACGCCCGCACCGATTCGGCGTCATCGCCATAGGCCTGCATCTTGCGGCTGATCCAGCGCGGGATCTCCGCACCGCACTGCTCGGAGAAACGGCGCAGCTGGCTGAAGTTGGCGATCGGCATGATGCCGGGCGTGATCGGTACCTGTACGCCGAGCCGGCGCACGGCATCGACGAAGTGGAAGTACGCATCCGGGTTGTAGAAATACTGGGTGATCGCCGCGTCGGCGCCGGCATCGATCTTGGCCTTGAAGTGCTTCAGGTCGGCCAATGCATCGGAGGCCTGTGGATGGGTCTCCGGGTAGGCACCTACCTCGATGCGGAACGCATCGCCGTGTTCGGCGCGGATGAACTCGATCAGCTCGGCGGCATAGCGCATGTCGCCGGGGAAGCCCATGCCGGAGGGCAAGTCGCCGCGCAGCGCGACCAGGCGATGGCAGCCGATGGCGCGGTACAGCTTGAGCAGTTCGCGGATTTCCTGGCGGGTGCCGCCGACACACGACAGATGCGGTGCGGCCTCGAAGCCATGGTGCTGGTTGAGATGGCGCACGGTCTCGGAGGTATAGCTCAGCGTCGAGCCACCAGCGCCGAAGGTACAGGACACGTACTCGGGGCTGTAGTCCTTCAGCTTGGCTGCGGCGCGATCCAGCTGGCTGCGCTGTTCGTCGGTCTTGGGCGGATAGAACTCGAAGCTGATGGCAGTCATGGCACGGGCGGCGGCGGCGGGTGCGGATCAGTATATCGCTTCATCAAGATGGATGTGCGCGAATATGTGGAAGCGTGGCCGCTGCCGGGCGCTCGCGCGGGACAGGCTGCTACAGCTCAGCGCTGACCGGGCTGGTGATGAAGCCCCACAGCAGGCGCGCCATCACCGCCGGCGAGCGTGCCTGTGCACGGGCGTACGCCCACAGTGCGTCCAGGCGCGGGCGGTCGTACAAGTGCCCGGCCAGCAGCACGGCGTGGATGCGGCGCGTGTTGCCGGTGTCCAGCAGCGGATCGCCATCGAGCAACACCAGGTCGGCGGCCCGGCCGACCTCGACGCTGCCATGCGATGCCTGCAGCTGCAGATGACGCGCGGCCTGCAGCGTGGCCGCACGCAGCACGTCGGCCTGGCTCAGCCCCGCCTGCCGCAGCCACTGCAGTTCGTCGTGGTAACGCAGTCCACCCAGTCCGGTATCGGTGCCGACCAGTACGGTCACGCCAGCCCGATGGGCGGCGCCGGTGAGCGCCAGGCCATGGGTGAAGTAGGCCTTCAGCGCCTGTTCGCCGCGCGCGCCGGGATAGCGCGCCACGGTGGCCTTCAGATCGTCGCGCCATGCCCAGCGCGAGAGCGGATCCAGGTAGGCCAGGCGCGGGTCGTCGACGAACGCCGGATCGCGCGCGCGTGCATCCTCTTCGCGGGTGACATGGGTCGGTACGAACGCCGCACCGCTGGCCTGCATCAGGTCGAACGCCTGGGCGCAGAGGGCGGGCTGGTAGTCACCCACCATGGCTTCGGCGAGCGCGGTCGGGTTCCCGTCATCGAGCGAGCCTTCGCGCCAGGCGGCGGCACTGTCCACGCAATGGCGCACGAACAGATGGCCGTGCTCGAAGCTGCGCTGGCCCGCGTGCAATGCGGCTTCCAGCGGGACCGCCCTGGGCAGGTGTCCGACCAGGGGCAGATGCAGCTGCCGCGCTTCGCTGGCCAGCCGCTGGTAGGTCTCCGCGCGAAGGCGGTTGTAGACCTTGAACGCATCGACGCCGCGTGCGCGGTACGCGTGTGCACGTTCGCCCGCTGCATCCGGCGTCAGCGCCGGGTCTTCAAAATAGAAGCTGGCGATCTGTACGAAGCGCGGTGCAACCTGCTGCCCGGCAATGGCCTGTGCGGTCCAGCGGCGCTTGTCGGCCACGCAGGCGATCAGCGGATCGGTGGCCTGTGGGCAGTCCATCATGTCGCGGGTACCGGTGATGCCGTTGGCCAGCATCAACGGAAACTGCAGTTGCGGTGACAGCTGCAGTGCATGGGTGTGCATGTCCCAGAAACCGGGCAGCAGCCAGCGTCCGCCCGCATCGAGAACCGGCAACGTGGTCTCCGGCGGGTCTTCACCGATGGCGGTGATGGTGCCGTTGCGCACGGTCACCGTGGTGGGTTCGCTGGCCTGGCCGCGGGCGATGTCCACCACGCGTGCGTTGACGATCACGTGACTGTTGCCGGGGTGGGGCAGCGGTGGTGCAGACAGCGGCCAGAGCAGGGCGGCGGTGAACAACAGGGGGGGGACCAGCAGGAGCACGGCCAGCACGCGCGGCCAGCGGCGACGACGGACGGAGCGGGGTAGTGCATCCATGAACCGGCAATCCTTGCATGGGGTCGCCTGCAGGGTGCGCCAACATGGGTGCCGATGCCAGTGACCATCGGCATCCCGCCCTCCATGCCGCGTGGGCAGGTACCCTGTGCAGCGGATTCCCTGATCACGCCGCGCCATGTCCATCGTTCTCACCGATTTCGCCCGTCCCCGCCTGTTCCCGCGCGTACCGCGTGGCAACACGATCCAGGACTGCACTGCCGAACAGTTCGAAGCGCACCTCAACGCGCACGCGCCGATGAAGGTACTGGACGGCTATGCGCCGTTCTGCAAACTGTTCGTCTACGAGAACTGGACCAGCACGCGCTGCCTGACCGTGCCGATCACCGAGGCCAACCGCCATCTGCTGCGCAGTGGTTACGAGGCACGCAATCGCGACGAACTGCCGGTGCTGGTGCGCTGGTTCGAGGGCGTGGAGTCGCCGCGTGCGAACTATCTGGTGGTGATCCTGTACAGCGCCGAGCAGCTGGCGAAGGAAGGCTCGCCGATCGAGGCCGACTGGGGCATCGTCGGCTGTATCTATACCGCCGAGCCGGAAGAGGTGCCGATGGCGCCGATCACGATGATGCGCAATGCGCTGGGCGTGGAAGAGGGCGGTTCCGGCGTGCCGTTGGACCGCGAGGCCTACCGGCGTTCTGTCGAGTTCTGGGAGAGCAACGCGAACTGGCGGCCGTGAGCGATATTGGTCATCCACGCATCGCGTGAGTGTACGGACCGCAGTAGAGCCACGCCATGCTTGGCTGCCTGGCCTTCAGGCAGCTTTCCATTCCCACCACGGGTAGTGGTACTCGCGGTCGATGGCCTGCCAATGCTGGCCGCAGTGCATGCAGGCAACGTTGTGGCAATCGCCCCAACCATCCTCGGCCTCCTGCAACGCGAGCAGCTGCATCTGCCCTTGTTCGATCAGGCGGCGCGGATCGAAGAACGGGTAGCCGGGATTGAGCGCGCACAGGCAGCCTGCGTGCGCCTGCCAGTGACGCAGCCGTTTCAGGGCCGCCTCCAGATGCGCCTGGTTGCTGATCAGCATGCCGCCGAGGGTGATGCCGTGGCAGCTGCGTTCAATCAGGTCCACATGCGCGGCCAATGCGTCCAGCGACGGTGCACTGAACAGTCGTGCGACGATGCGGGCGGCGTCGGTGATGCGCGTCGCGTCGCGCGACAGCAGGTCCTGCAGCAGCACATCGGCCTGCGCGTCTTCCAGCCTGGGCGGCGGTGCTGCAGACCACGGCCAGCGCATCAGCGTGCCTTGCCGACGGCAGCGTAGTGGCCGGCGGTCAGGCGCAGCAGGTCGGCCGGCGCCAGTTCCACTTCCAGGCCACGGCGGCCGGCGCTGACGTGCAGCGTGGGCAACACCTGCGCGCTGGCATCCAGGAACGTGCGCAGGCGCTTCTTCTGCCCCAGCGGGCTGATGCCGCCGACCAGGTAGCCGGTCGCACGCTGCGCGGCGTCGGCGGCGGCCATCTCGCACTTCTTGCAGCCGGCCGCTTCGGCCAGCGCCTTCAGGTCCAGGTGGCCGGCCACCGGCACGATCGCCACCAGCAGTTCATGTGCTTCAGTGCTGGCCAGCAGGGTCTTGAAGACCTGGGCCGGGTCGAGGCCGAGCTTGTCGACGGCTTCGCCGCCATACGATTCGGCGTGGGCGTCGTGCACATAGCTGCGCACGGTGTGGGCGATCTTCTCGCGCTTGAGCAGGTTGATGGCCGGGGTCATGGACGCATCCTAGCGCGGGGCTGGGGCGTTGCCTTGACCGAGACTCGCGCGTCAACGCAGAACGGGCGCCCGAAGGCGCCCGTCCCGGCTGCGATCGGCTGCATCCAGCATCAGCGCGACATCGACTGCTGCGTCTGCATCTGTTCCTGGGTCTGCCGCTGCGATAGTTCGTTGTCCAGGGCCTGGCTCTGCCGCGTGCTGTCCTGCAGATTGTGGTTCACCGCCTGCGACAGGTCCACGTAGGTGCGATGCATGGCGGGATCGCCGAGCTGGCCCTGCACCGCGAACACGCCCTGGTTGTCCGGCCGCGCCAGCACGGTATCGACCTGGCTCATGCCGGCCAACTTTGACTCGTAAGCCACCTGGCCTGCGGCGTTCTCGAGCTGGCTGCGGTCATTGAACAGCGGCGACAGGCCGCCCTGGCGCCGCTGTTCTTCCAGTGCTTCCAGCTTTTCCACGACCTGCTGGTAACGCGGGTTGTCGGCGTGGCCCGGGGTGGCCATGGTCGGTTCGGCAGCCGGTGCGCGCTGCTGCGTGGCCGCATCCAGTGCGGCCAGGGTAGTGCCGCCAGCCTTGCCGTCTACGGTGAGGTGGTGATCCCGCTGGAACTGCTTGACCGCTTCCAGGGTGCCGGGGCCGAAATCGCCATCGGCCACCAGCGGCTTGCCGTCCTTGCCCAGATAGCCCAGGTCGGACAGCTTCTGCTGCATGGCCTGCACCTCATCGCCCTTGCTGCCGTTGACCAGCACGCCGTTGCCCGCAGGCGTGCCCGGTGACCCGTGCGAGGGAGCATGGGTTGGGGTGATGCCGATCTGGACCATGGCCCGGTCGAAGCGCTCATCGCGGCTGGCTACGGCGGCCTGCGACTGGATGCCGTATTTGGTGGCATCGACGAAGTTCTGCACGTCGCCGCGCGTCGGCGGATTGCCGGCCTGGACCGTGCCGCCCTGCAGCTTTTCCGCATTGCCGGCCAGATAGCTGATGAACTGCGGGCCCATGCTGCCGAACTGGTTGTCATAGTCCGCCATGGCCAACTGCAACTCCGGGTTGGCGGCGATGGCATCGGCCGCGGCCGGATTGGTTGCACGCACCTTGGCGATGGCCTGATCGACACGCTCGATGGCGCTGTCCAGCTTGGCGTTGGTGAGCTCGTCCATCCTGGCCTGCGGAATGGCCTGCAACTTGGCGTCGAGCGCCGCCAGCTGCTGGGTGCTCAATCCGCCCTGCTGGGACAACAGTGCGATGTCACCATCGGTGAAGCCGTTGTCGCGCAGGAAGCGCCTGGCCTGCGGATTGCCGCCGACATCGAACTGCACCAGCCCGAACGAATAGGTGCTTGCGCCTTTCTGTGCGTATGAGAAGTGGTCCAGGTGGCGGGTGTCGCCGCCCAGCTCGGTGTTGAGGAACAGCGTGGACAGCTGTTCGCGCGTAAGGGTGGAATCCGTTGCCATGGTCATCGTCCTTCAATGAGAGAAAAGCGCCGGGCGTGCCCGGCGATTGTCAGCCGGCGCAGTGCTGCTGGGTGAAGCCGAGCAGCTGGCGGATAGCCTGGGTGCCGTAAGCAGCCGGCGCCGGTTCGAGGGCGAACTGGCCAACCATCTGGTTGCTGCACAGCTGTACGGTGCGCCTGCCGGCGGAGGTTTCCTGGGTGCAGTTGGCTGCGAGCAGGGCGTTGGCACCGCCGCCCATGTTCGTGGCGGCCGTGCAGCCCAGCAGGCGGCCTTCCTGGCCGTTCTCACCCAGCAGCGTGTTGAAGTTAGCCAGCTGGCTGTTGGGATCGCGCAACACCAGCAGGTCCACGCACTGCTGCTGGCCGTCAGGGGCTTCGCATGCATCCTGATCGACCAGGCCGTCACGCGTAGCGGACAGCACCTTGAGGCGATCGGCGTACACCTGCCGCAGGCACTGTGCATCGGTGCACAGGTCGCGGGTGTGCGCCTGCCAGCGCTGCTGTTCGGCGTGCAGCTTGCTCTGCCCTGCTGCATCGAGCGTGGCCTGTGCGGCAGTGACCGCCTTGCCCATGTCCGCATCCAGGCCGGTCAGGGTCGGGTCCTTGCAGACCAGGGTCTGTGCCGGCGACGCTGCATCGGCGCAACCAGCGCTCGTGTCGGCAACCGTGGCGGGCGCGTCGGCGGCCCTGCCTGCGGGGCTGGCCTGTCCGCTGGCCGCAGCCGGAGCCGTAGCGCCGGCGTCGGCGGCAGGTGGGGTGCAGGCGGCCAGCAGGGCCACCCAGCACAGGGTCATCAGGGGCTTCATGGCCCGGTTCAGTCGTTCACGGTTGCGCGGCATGTCCTGTCCTTTGGTGTCTGCGTCCCGGCGCATGGCCTGCCGTTGGCAGCCCACGCGGGCGTAAAGCCTAGCAAGCAGCTTCTTAGTGCTCCGTGACAGGGTGCGCGGATCGGTTGCCGGGTGCCGCAACGCAGAACGGGCGCCCGAAGGCGCCCGTCCTGTCTGCATCCGTTGCCGGGGTCAGAGCCCTTTCATGCGGAAAGGGATCCGACCCCGCGTACGCCGGTAGTGCCGGCCGCTGGCCGGCACCCCACAGGCATCAGTAGCGGTAGTGGTCCGGCTTGAACGGGCCTTCCACCGGCACGCCGATGTAGTCGGCCTGTTCCTGGCTCAGGGTGGTCAGCTTCACGCCGATCTTCTCCAGGTGCAGGCGGGCCACTTCTTCGTCCAGCTTCTTCGGCAGCAGGTAGACCTTCTTCTCGTAGCTGTCCTTGTTCGCCCACAGGTCGATCTGTGCCAGGGTCTGGTTGGCGAAGCTGTTGGACATCACGAAGCTCGGGTGGCCGGTGGCGCAGCCCAGGTTCACCAGGCGGCCTTCGGCCAGCAGGAAGATCGCGTTGCCGTTCGGGAAGATGTACTTGTCCACCTGCGGCTTGATGTTGACGTGCTTGATGCCCGGGTAGGACACCAGTGCGTCGACCTGGATCTCGTTGTCGAAGTGGCCGATGTTGCAGACGATGGCCTGGTCCTTCATCGCGCTCAGGTGCTCGATGCGGATGATGTCGCGGTTGCCGGTGGTGGTGACGTACAGGTCGGCACGGCCCAGGGTCGATTCGATGGTGTTGACTTCATAGCCTTCCATCGCCGCCTGCAGGGCGCAGATCGGGTCGATCTCGGTGACGATCACGCGCGCGCCGTAGGCACGCAGCGAGGCCGCGCAGCCCTTGCCGACGTCGCCGTAGCCGCAGACCACGGCCACCTTGCCGGCCAGCATCACGTCCATCGCGCGCTTCAGGCCGTCGGCCAGCGACTCGCGGCAGCCGTACAGGTTGTCGAACTTGCTCTTGGTGACCGAGTCGTTGACGTTGATCGCCGGGATCAGCAGGGTGCCGGCCTGGGCCAGCTGGTACAGGCGGTGCACGCCAGTGGTGGTCTCTTCGGAGACGCCCTTCCAGTCCTTGACCACGCGGCCCCAGTAACCCGGGCGCTCCTTGGCCACGCGCTTGAGCAGGTTCTTGATGACCTGTTCTTCGTGCGAGGCGGACGCGGTGTTGACCCAGTCGCTGCCGTTTTCCAGCTCGTAGCCCTTGTGGATCAGCAGGGTCACGTCACCGCCGTCGTCGACCACCAGTTCCGGGCCGGTCAGGGTGCCGTCGGCCAGGGTGAAGGTCAGCGCGTCCAGGGTGCAGTCCCAGTACTCTTCCAGGGTCTCGCCCTTCCAGGCGAACACCGGGGTGCCGGTGGCGGCGATGGCGGCAGCCGCGTGGTCCTGGGTCGAGAAGATGTTGCACGAGGCCCAGCGCACATCGGCGCCGATGTCCTTCAGGGTCTCGATCAGCACTGCGGTCTGGATGGTCATGTGCAGCGAGCCGGTCACGCGCACGCCCTTCAGCGGCAGCTCGGCCTGGTACTTGCGGCGGATCGACATCAGGCCCGGCATTTCGTGCTCGGCGATGTCCAGTTCCTTGCGGCCCCAGTCGGCCAGCGTGATATCGCGGATCTTGTAATCACCTTCGGTGGAGAAGGTCTTGGCAACAGCGTTCATTCGTGTGCTCCGGTTGTGGGCGAGCGGATGCTCGCATCTAGCCGGGCGCCGTTGTTACAAAGCCACCTTACCGAGCCTGGCCGGGCCTCGTGGGATCCGGTCGCAGCGCCCCTCGGCAGGGGAGAACCCCCATTATATCGCGGCCCCAGCGTGACATCGGCATGACCCAACCATCGGCAGATGGGGCCACGTGCACGGCCTGTTAAGGTCGGAGTTTTCACGCATCACACAGGTGGAACGATGAGCATGCACGCGCGCCGCACACGGCGCTGGACCGGCCTGGTCCTGTCGATGGGGCTGCTGGCGGTGGCCCCGCTGGCCTGGGCGGCCGCCTCGCAGCCAGCTCCGGCGCAGGCGCAGGGTGTCAACGGCTACGAACTGCCATCGGCCGCACTGCAGGCAGTGGTCGACGCCCCGCGCGCGCCGTCGCTGTTCCTGTCGCCGCGCCGCGACGTGGCCGCGATGATGCAGATGCCGTCGCTGCCGTCGATCCAGGTGGTGGCGCAGCCGGAACTGAAGCTGGCCGGCCTGCGCATCAACCCGCGCACGTTCTCCGACAGCCGCTTCAGCTTCGGTGAGAAGCTGTGGCTGATGAACGTGGCCGATGGCAAGGAGCGGCAGATCAGTGGCCTGCCGGCCACGCTGTCGATCGCCAGTGTGATGTGGTCGCCGGACCAGAAGTGGCTGGCCTTCAACCAGGTCGACGCCGCCAGCGGCGCCAATGAACTGTGGCTGGTGGATGTGGCCGGTGGCAGCGCCCGCCGCCTGGTTGCCGGCTTGAACACGGTGATCGGCAGCGGCTACCAGTGGCTGCCGGACAGCCGCGGGCTGGTGGTGTTCACCCGCCCGGCCAACCTGGGGCCGGCCCCGGCCGCCGACGGCGTCCCGACCGGCCCTGCCGTGCAGCAGACCAGCCAGGGTGGCGGCGTGGTGTCGATCCGTACCTACCAGGACCTGCTGAAGAACGAAGCCGACGCCCGCCAGTTCGATTACTACGCGACTACCCAGCCGATGGAAGTCGGCCTGGATGGCAGTACCCGCGCGATCGGTGCGGCCGGCATCTTCATGGGCTTCTCGGTGTCGCCTGACGGCCGCTTCGTGCTGCGCCAGCCGGTGCAGCGTCCGTACTCCTACGTGGTGCCGGTAAGCAGTTTTCCGCGCCGCATTGAAGTGATCGAGCGTGCCACCGGCAAGCTGGTGCATACCGTGGCGGTGCGCCCGCTGGTGGAAGGCCTGCCGACCGGCAACGATGCCGAAGTGACCGGCGTGCGCGACATCAGCTGGCGCGGTGATGCCGATGCCACCCTGGTCTGGGCCGAAGCGCAGGACGGTGGTGATCCGAACCGGGAAGCCAAGGTGCGCGATGCGGTGCTGATGCAGGCTGCGCCGTTCGACAAGCCGCCGGTGACCCTGGCCCAGCTTGGCAGCCGCCTGAGCGGCATCAACTGGGGCCGTGGCGACCTGGCCCTGCTGACCGAGTCGTGGTGGAAGACCCGCAGGACCAGGACCTGGCTGATCGCCCCGGACAACGCCGGTGCCGAGCCGCGCCTGCTGTGGGATCGTGACGCGCAGGACCGTTATGCCGATCCGGGGCGGCCGCTGCTGGCCAGCGATGAACGTGGTCGCTCGCTGCTGCAGACCAGCCCGGAAGGCAGCAGCCTGTACCTGGCCGGTGCCGGCGCTTCGCCGGAAGGCGACCGCCCGTTCGTGGACCGCTTCGACATCGCCACGGGCAAGGCGACGCGCCTGTTCCATTCGCAGGCGCCGAGCTATTCGCTGCCGGTGGCATTGCTGGACAACCAGGGCAATTCGCTGCTGCTGAGCCGCGAGAGCCCGGACGAACCGGCCAACTTCTACGTGCAGTCGCTGGCCGATGCCGGTGCCGCACCGCGCGCGCTGACCCGTTTCGCCCATCCGCTGCCGCAGCTGAAGGGCGTGCAGAAGGAGCAGATCCGTTACCAGCGCAAGGATGGCGTCGACCTGACCGCGACACTGCTGCTGCCGCCGGGCTACGATCCCAAGCGCGACGGCCCGCGCCCGCTGCTGATGTGGGCCTACCCGGGCGAGTTCAAGAGCGCGGCCGCGGCCAGCCAGGTGACCGATTCGCCGTACCGCTTCAATGCGGTCAGCTACTGGGGCCCGCAGGCGTTCCTGGCCAAGGGGTACGTAGTGCTGGCCAGCCCGTCGATGCCGATCATCGGCGAGGGTGACAAGGAGCCGAACGACACCTACATCGAACAGCTGGTGGCCAATGCGCAGGCGGCGGTGGATGAAGTGGTGCGCCGAGGCGTGACCGATCGCGATCACATCGCCATCGGTGGCCACTCCTATGGTGCGTTCATGACGGCCAACCTGCTGGCACACACCCGCCTGTTCAAGGCCGGCATCGCGCGCAGCGGTGCCTACAACCGCACGCTTACTCCGTTCGGTTTCCAGGCCGAGGAGCGCAACTACTGGCAGGCGCAGGACGTCTACCAGAAGATGGCGCCGTTCAATTACGCCGACAGGATCAAGGATCCGATCCTGTTCATCCACGGCGTGGACGACAACAACTCCGGCACGTTCCCGATCCAGAGCGAGCGCATGTTCGCCGCGGTGAAGGGCCTGGGTGGCACCGCGCGGCTGGTGATGCTGCCCAACGAATCGCATGCCTACCGGGCACGCGAATCGATCATGACCATGCTGGCCGAAAGCGAGCGCTGGCTGGAGCAGACCATCGGCCCGGCCGAGCAGGGCAAGGCGAAGAAGAAGCGCTGATACCTGCATGAGGGCGGCCGCTGCAACAGCGGCCGCCTGTGCGGCTGCGCCGCCGCCCGAGCGTGGGCTCGGGCGCTACACGGTGTCACGCGCCACGACGCTTGTAGAGCCGAGCCCATGCTCGGCTGCGTCCGCCAGGGATGCGTGCAGATGAAACCATTTTTGCATCGCAGCACGCTGCCCGTTCTGGTTTAGGCTTGGGGTCTGGATCCGTTGACCGAGGCCTGTGCGTCGCCGATGAACGAGTACCGCAGCAGCATCGAGTTTGCTTCCCCCGATCTTCCGCTTCGCGATGACGTGCGCCGGCTCGGCGCACTGGTCGGTGACCTGCTGGTCGAGCAGGTATCGGCGGCCTTCCTCGACGAGGTCGAGGACGTGCGCACCCGCGCCATCGCCCGCCGTGAGAACCAGGCGCCGCTGTCGGAGCTGGCCGAAGGCCTGGCCGGGCGCACGCCGCAGCAGGCCGAAACCATGGTGCGGGCGTTCAGCACCTACTTCCAGGTGGTCAACATCGCCGAGCGTGTGCATCGCATCCGCCGCCGCCGCGATTACCAGCGCGCCGGCACCGCCGCGCCGCAGCCCGACGGCCTGCAGGATGCGCTGCAGCACCTGAAGGCGCAGGGCGTGGGCCTGGACGAGCTGGCGCAGTGGCTGCCGCGCATCGACATCGAACCGGTGTTTACCGCGCACCCGACCGAAGCGGTGCGCCGTGCGCTGCTGGAGAAAGAGCAGCTGATGGTGGCCAGCCTGGTCGACAACCTCGACGGCCAGCGCACGCCGGGGGAAGCGGCCGCCGATGCTGCGCGCTTCCGCATGGCGCTGACCGCGTCGTGGCAGACCACTGATTCCTCGCCGGTGCGGCCCACCGTCGATGACGAGCGCGAGCACGTCGGCTTCTATCTGGTGCAGGTGCTGTACCGCGTGATTCCGGTGCTGTACGAATCGCTGCAGCAGGCGCTGCGCGATACCTATGGTGAAGAGCTGCCACTGCCGCGCCTGCTGCGCTTCGGTACGTGGGTGGGCGGGGACATGGACGGCAACCCGAACGTGGATGCCCACACCATCCGCACTACGCTGGATGCGCAGCGGCAGGCGGTACTGGCGCGCTATCAGAAGGAACTGCTGCAGCTGGCCAGCCTGCTCAGCCAGTCCACCGAGCGGGTGGGCGTGAGCGATGCGCTGCAGGCGCGCGTGGCGCACTACCAGCAGCTGCTGCCGCAGGTACAGTCGCGCCCGCGCCATGCCGACATGCCCTACCGCCTGCTCAACGATCGCATGCGCGCGCGCCTGCAGGCCACGCTGGAAGACGGCGAGGGCGCTTACGCCGGTCCGGATGAACTGATCGACGACCTGCAGCTGATCCTCGACAGTTTGCGCGCCAATCGCGGCGAACACGCTGGCGGCTTTGCCGTGCAGCGGCTGTTGTGGCGGGTGAAGACGTTCGGCTTCCATCTGGCGCGGTTGGACGTGCGTCAGGAATCGAGCGTGCATGCGCGCGCGCTGGCGGCGGTGCTGGGCGGCGACCCGGCGTGGGAGGGCCTGGATGCCTTGGGCCGCGCGCGCCTGCTGGCACCGCATGCCAGTGGCGAGGTGCCGTTGCCGAAAGGCGACGACGAAGGCAACCGGCGGCTGGACGCCGTGTTCGCTGCATTGGCCGATGCCCGTGCGCGGCATGGCGGCGATGCACTGGGCAGTTACATCATTTCGATGGCGCACGACCGCAGCGACGTGCTGGCGGTGCTGGCGCTGGCGCGGCGTGGTGGCCTGGTCGATACCGATGGCGGCGTGCCGCTCGATATCGCGCCGCTGTTTGAAACTGTGGACGACCTCAAGCGCGGCACCGCCACGCTGCGCGACCTGCTGGAGGATCCGGTGTACCGCGCGCACCTGCGTGCACGCGATGATGTTCAGATGGTGATGCTGGGCTATTCGGACAGCAGCAAGGATGGTGGCATTGCTGCTTCGCGTTGGGGCCTTCAGCGCGCGCAGGTGGAACTGCTGGAGGTGGCGGCCGAGGCCGGCATCCGCCTGACCTTCTTCCATGGCCGGGGCGGCTCGATCAGCCGTGGTGGTGGCAAGACCACCCACGCCGTGGATGCGTCGCCACGCGGCAGCATCGATGGCCGCCTGCGGGTGACCGAGCAGGGCGAGGTGATCCATCGCAAGTACGGCATCCGCGCGCTGGCCCTGCGCTCGCTGGAGCAGGCTACCGGTGCAGTGCTGCGCGCCAGCCTGCGCCCGCGTGCCGCCGAACCGCGCGAGGATGCGTGGCGGCCGGTGATGGATGCGGTGGCTGCGGCCAGCAGCGAGGTGTATCGCGGGTTCGTTGGCCAGGCCGGTTTCATGGATTATTTCCGTACCGCCACGCCGATCGACGTGATCGAGCGGATGACGCTGGGCTCGCGGCCGTCGCGCCGGCTCGGCCAGGACGCAGCGCTGGGCAACCTGCGTGCGATTCCCTGGGTGTTCGCCTGGAGCCAGGCGCGTGCGGTGATTCCCGGCTGGTACGGCGTGGGCAGTGGCCTGCAGGCCGCGGTCGATGCCGGCCACGAACAGACCCTGCGCGATATGGCGCGGGACTGGCCGTTCTTCCGTACCTTCCTGGATGACATCGCGATGGTGCTGTCCAAGGGCGATATCACCATCGCCGAGCAGTTCTCGCTGTTGTCGGGTGAACTGCATGAGCGCTTCTTCCCGCAGGTGCAGCGCGAACTGGAGCTCACCCGGCGCTGGCTGCTGGCGTTGATGGACCAGAAGACGCTGCTGGACCACGACGCGCGGCTGGCGCTGTCGATCCGCCTGCGCAATCCCTACGTCGATCCGATCAGCGTGCTGCAGGTGGAACTGCTGCAGCGCTGGCGGGCCAGCGGGCGCGAGGATGACGATCTGCTGCGCGCGCTGGTGGCGTGCGTGAACGGCGTTTCGCAGGGTGTGCAGAACACCGGTTGATCCGCACCCACCGGGCATGGCCCGGCGAATTCGAAAGGGTAGTGCCGGCCGCTGGCCGGCAACCTCATGATGTTTGGCAGCACGCGCGAGGTTGCCGGCCAGCGGCCGGCACTACCTCATTCCTCCGGCGACGGCGGGTTCGACGCGAGCAGTTCCAGGTGGCGCTGCTCCATTTCCTGGCGCAACTGGCGGCGGATCTGTGCTGCGGCCTGGCGGCGCTTTTCGTCGGACGTTGCCGGCTGCAAGGGCGGGACAGGCGTCGGCCGGCCTTCTTCATCCACTGCGACCATCGTGAAGAAGCAGCTGTTGGCGTGGCGCACGCTGCGCTTGAGGATGTCCTCGGCCACCACCTTGATGCCGATCTCCATCGATGAGGTGCCGGTGTAGTTCACCGAGGCCAGGAAGGTGACCAGCTCGCCCACCGCGATGGGCTGGCGGAACATCACCTGGTCCACCGACAGGGTGACCACGTAGCTGCCGGCATAGCGGCTGGCGCAGGCGTAGGCCACCTGGTCAAGCAGGCGCAGGATGGCTCCACCATGGACCTTGCCGGAGAAATTGGCCATTTCCGGCGACATCAGCACGGTCATGGACAGCTGGTGGGTTTTCAGTTCGGTCGACATGCGGCGATTGTATCGGCAACCGGTAGTGCCGGCCGCTGGCCGGCAACCACGCGGTTGTTTCCGGAGGCCATGAAAAAGCCGGCCAGCGGCCGGCTCTACCAGAAGCAGAAGGGTCGCTTGCGCGGCCCTTCGTGTTGCTTACTTCAGCTTCGCATCGGCGCGCAGGGCGGCGGCGCGGTCGGTCTTCTCCCAGGAGAAGGCCGTGGCGTTGACGGTCTCGCCTTCGCCGTTGAGGTAGCTGAACTCCTTCGGCTTGCGGCCGAAGTGGCCATAGGCCGCGGTCTGCTGGTACATCGGGTGGATCAGGTCCAGCATCTTGATGATGCCGTACGGGCGCAGGTCGAAGTGCTTGCGGATCAGCTTCTCGATCTTGTCGTCGCTGATCTTGCCGGTGCCGAAGGTGGTGACCGAGATCGAGGTCGGCTCAGCCACGCCGATGGCGTAGGAGACCTGCACTTCGCAACGGTCGGCCAGGCCGGCGGCAACCACGTTCTTGGCGACGTAGCGGGCCGCGTAGGCGGCCGAACGGTCGACCTTGGACGGGTCCTTGCCGGAGAACGCGCCACCACCGTGACGGGCCCAGCCGCCGTAGGTGTCGACGATGATCTTGCGGCCGGTCAGGCCGCAGTCGCCCACCGGGCCGCCGATCTCGAACTTGCCGGTCGGGTTGATGTGGAACTTGGTGCCCTTGTGCAGCCACTTGGCCGGCAGCACCGGCTTGATGATCTCTTCGCGGACGGCCTCGATGAGGTCCTTCTGCTTGATGCCCGGGGCGTGCTGGGTCGACAGGACCACGGCGTCGATGGCCGAGACCACGCCGTTTTCATAGCGCAGGGTGACCTGGCTCTTGGCGTCCGGGCGCAGCCACGACAGCGGCGAGTTCTTCTTCTTGCGGATCTTTGCCTGCTGCTCGACCAGGCGGTGCGACAGGTGGATCGCGGCCGGCATGTAGCTGTCGGTCTCGTTGGTGGCATAGCCGAACATCAGGCCCTGGTCGCCAGCGCCCATTTCTTCCGGCTTCTTGCGGTCCACGCCCTGGGCGATGTGCGGCGACTGCTTGCCGATCAGGTTCAGCACGCCGCAGGTGGCGCCGTCGAAGCCGACGTCGGAGCTGTCGTAGCCGATGTCCGTGATGACCTTGCGGGTCAGCGCTTCCAGGTCGATCCAGGCGCTGGTGGTGATTTCACCGGCCACGATGGCAACGCCGGTCTTGACCATGGTCTCGCAGGCCACGCGGGCGCGCTGGTCCTGGGTCAGGATCGCGTCCAGCACCGCATCGGAGATCTGGTCGGCAACCTTGTCCGGATGGCCTTCGGAGACCGACTCGGAGGTGAAGAGATAGCTGGACATCAGGCGTAATATCCCTTGATTCGGATGGAAAGATGGGCGCGCATGATACACGGGGTGCGCCGCCTGTGCATTGTGAACCGGTACCGGTTGCCGGTGGTTAAGCCCGCGTAGGCCCGGCAGGGGCCGTCACGACGGGATTGGGGGCCAGCCTCGAGGCCCAGTGTTCCACCAGCGTGACAACAACAGACGGGGCTGCCCAACCCCCGACCGCGCAGGCCGCGACCCGGCCGTCAAGGGGGCCGGCCGTCATCGTTCTGCCCCGAAACCGCCATCTGGCTGCCGCCTGCCGGGCGCAGGCTGTCGGCCAATCCGGCCGCCGGGCATCAGTGGATCCGCCATGCAGGAACTCGAACAGCGTCTCCAGCAACGTTTCCCCGATTGGTTCCATGGCCGTCGCGGCCAATTGGCGCGGCCGTTGCTGCGCAGCGTCGGCCGCTGGTCGCGCCTGGACCAGATCGAAGCCTTCCTGCAGCGCAGCTCAGGCCTGCGCGGCTTCGGTTTCGTCGCCGCCGGCCTGGAGTTCATCGGCGGCCAGTACCAGGTGGATCCGGCCGCGCTGGCGAAGATTCCGGCCACCGGCCGCCTGCTGATCGTCGCCAACCACCCTTCCGGGGCTCTGGACGCACTGGCCCTGCTGGACGCGGTCGGCCGTATCCGCCGCGATGTGCGGATCGTGGCCAACGACCTGCTGGGGGCGATCGCGCCGCTGCAGGATCTGCTGTTGCCGGTGCGCATCCTGGGCGGCAAGGCGCAGCGCGGCAGCCTGCATGCGGTGGAGCAGGCATTGGCCGCCGAGCAGTGCGTGATCGTGTTCCCGGCTGGCGAGGTCTCGCGCCTGTCGCTGCGCGGCATCCGCGATGGCCGCTGGCAGCGGGGATTTGTCCGCTTTGCCCGCGCCGCCGGTGCGCCGGTGCTGCCGGTGCGGGTGGAAGCGCGCAACTCGGCACTGTTCTATGGCGCCTCGACCCTGTTCAAGCCGGCCGGTACCGCGCTGCTGGCGCGCGAGATGTTCACCCGTCGTGGCCGCCCACTGCGGCTGAGCATCGGCGAGCCGATGCGGCTGGGCGACGGCGGCGATCCGGGTGCCCAACTGCTGGCGGTACGCCGCGCACTCTATGCGCTGGGCCGCAATGGCGCGGCCGGCAATGCCGCTGCCTGCGCAGGCCCTGAGCCGCTGGCCGCCCCGCTGCCACCTTCGCAGGTCGCCGCTGGCATCGCAGCCGCCACCCAGCTGGGCCAGACCGCCGACGGCAAGCAGATCCTGCTGGCCACCTGCACTGCCGATTCGCCACTGCTGCTGGAACTGGGCCGCCTGCGCGAACTGACCTTCCGCCAGGTGGGTGAGGGCACCGGCCGCAGCCGTGACCTCGACAACTACGACCCGCAGTACGAGCACATCGTGATCTGGGACGCCGCCACGCAGCGCATCGCTGGCGCGTACCGGATCATGCGTGGTGCCCACGCGTTGGCCCGGCACGGCCTGTCCGGCCTCTACAGTGCGTCGTTGTTCCGCTATTCCGACGACGCCATCAGCCACATCGCCGAAGGCCTGGAACTGGGCCGCAGCTTCGTGGTGCCCGACTACTGGGGCAGCCGCAGCCTGGATTACCTGTGGCAGGGCATCGGTGCCTACCTGCAGTGCCGGCCGGGGATCCGCTACCTGTTCGGCGCGGTGTCGATCAGTGCGGCGCTGCCGCGCGAGGCGCGCGAGCAGCTGGTGGCGTACTACCAGCGCTATTACAGCGGCACCGCCGGCATGGCCGAATCGAACCGGCCGTTCCAGTACTTTGCCGCACCGCCCAGTTTCGGTGAGCTGGATGCAGGCGCCGCGTTCGACGTGCTCAAGGCCAACCTGGCTGCACTCGGTACCGGCGTACCCACGCTGTATCGCCAGTACACCGATCTGTGCGAACCGGGCGGCGCGCGCTTCCTCGCCTTCGGGGTGGATCCGGACTTCAGCGACTCGATCGACGGCCTGATCGAGGTGGACCTGTGTGCGATCCGGCCGAACAAGCGCAAACGTTACCTGCGCGACGCGGGGACGCCGGCATGAGCACGCTGGCGAACCTGTCGCCGCACCGGCGCGCAGTGTTCGTCTCCGACGTGCACCTGGGATCACGTCACTGCCATGCCACCGAGCTGGCGCGCTTTCTCTCGCAACTGCGCTGTGAACGGCTGTACCTGGTCGGCGACATCATCGACCTGTGGTGGATGGCGCACCGCCGTGCCAACTGGCGGCAGTCGCACAGCGAGGTCATCCAGGCGCTGCACGCATTGCGTCGCGCTGGCACCGAGATCATCTACATCCCCGGCAACCACGATGCATCGCTGCGCCAGGTGTGCGGGCTGATGCTGCCGGCGATGCAGGTGCGCCGCCGCGCCATCCACGTGACCGCCGATGGCCGCCGGCTGCTGGTCGCGCACGGCGACGACTACGACGGCGTGACCCACTTCGGCGGCCTGCAGGAAAAGTTCGGTGACTGGCTGTATTACCGCATCCTCACCGGCAACCAGGCATTGAACGCGGTGCGCCGCCAGCTTGGCATGCGCTACTGGTCGCTATCGGAGTTCCTGAAGAAGCGCAGTGGTGCGGCTGAACGCTACATCGAGCGCTTCGTGCAGGCCGGCCTGGACGACGTGCGCCGGCGCGGCCTGGACGGTATCGTCTGCGGGCATATCCACCGCGCCGCGCTGGTCGAACGCGATGGCCTGGTCTATGCCAACGATGGGGATTGGGTGGAAAGCCTGACCGCGCTGGTCGAAGACCACGACGGCGCGCTGCGCCTGCTGGACCACAACGGCCAGACGCTGGTGGAGCTGCCGGGCGCGCGGTTGTCGCAGGCGGCATAGCCCGCGTGTGTCCCCTTGTAGAGCCGAGCCCATGCTCGGCTGCTCTTCATTGCGTGTAACGGCAGCCGAGCATGGGCTCGGCTCTACATACACCGCGCGCAAGCCGCTAGCATCGGCCCATGGATTCATTGACCCAGATCGTGCTCGGTGGCGCCGTCGCTGCTGCCATCGCTCCGCCCGGCCATCGCCGCGCGGCCCTGCTGGCCGGTGCCGCGCTCGGCACCCTGCCGGACCTCGACGCCCTGTGGCTTGGCTTCACTGCGGCCGACCCGTTGGCGAACATGACCGAACACCGCAGCTTCAGCCATTCGCTGCTGGTGCTGCCCTGGGTGGCCGCACTGATCTGGTGGTTGCTCAAGCGCTTCGGCAATGGTCGCGTCGCGCAGTCACCGCTGCGCTGGTTCTGGGCGATCCAGCTGGCGCTGGTTACCCATCCCGTGCTGGATGCGTTCACCGTCTACGGTACCCAGTTGTGGTGGCCGCTGCGGCCACACCCAACCATGGGCTCCAGCGTCTTCATCATCGACCCTGGCTACACGGTGTGGCTGCTGCTGGGCTGCGTGCTGGCCTGGTTTGGTCGTGCGCGGCCTTGGGCGGGCAAGGTGCTGGGCGCGGCGTTGCTGTTCAGCAGTGGCTACCTGGGCTGGGGGCTGATCGCCAAGGCGCAGGTCGATCGGGCCGCCCAGCAGAGCCTGGCGGCGATGGGCCTGGGTGACGCGCCGCGCTTCTCGGTGCCGATGCCGTTCAATACGCTGCTGTGGCGGGTGGTAGCGATGACGCCCAATGGCTACGTGGTGGGTGATCGCTCACTGGTGGCCGACCATGGGCCGATGCGGTTCGAAGGCCATGCGTCCAACGTGCAGGCCTTGCGCGAAGCGCGGGCCATCCCGGCGGTGCAGCAGCTGCAATGGTTCAACCGTGGCTTCATGCGTGCGCAGGTCGTGGACGGAAGGCTTGTGCTGAGCGATCTGCGCATGGGGCTGGAACCGGACTACACCTTCAACTTCGTCGTCGCCGAGCAGGCCGACGGGCAGTGGCGGCCGATAACGCCCGAGCAGGTGCGGGCGGACTACAGCAGCCCGGCCGCGCGCGCCGACGCAAGTCGCCGGCTGGCGGCCATGTGGCAGCGGATCTGGCATGCGCCCGAGTAGATCCACGCCCTGCGTGGATGAAGGGACATCGGCGGTGGCAGCCACGCGTGGCGTGGCTCAACTGCGTCGATCAGCGCCCGCAGCCGGTGCCGTTGAGTAGATCCACGTCATGCGTGGATGAAGGGACATCGGCGGTGGCAGCCACGCATGGCGTGGCTCTACTGCGTCGATCAGCGCCCGCAGCCGGTGCCGTTGAGTAGATCCACGCCATGCGTGGATGAAGGGACATCGGCGGTGGCAGCCACGCATGGCGTGGCTCTACTGCGTCGATCAGCGCCCGCAGCCGGTGCCGTTGAGTAGATCCACGCCATGCGTGGATGAAGGGACATCGGCGCTGGCAGCCACGCATGGCGTGGCTCCACTGCGTCGATCAGCGCCCGCAGCCGGTGCCGTTGAGTAGATCCACGCCATGCGTGGATGAAGGGACATCGGCGGTGGCAGCCACGCATGGCGTGGCTCCACTGCGTCGATCAGCGCCCGCAGCCGGTGCCGTTGAGTAGATCCACGCCATACGCGGATGAAGGGACATCGGCGGTGGCAGCCACGCATGGCGTGGCTCTACTGCGTCGATCAGCGCCCGCAGCCGGTGCCGTTGAGTAGATCCACGCCATGCGCGGATGAAGGGACATCGGCGGTGGCAGCCACGCATGGCGTGGCTCTACTGCGTCGATCAGCGCCCGCAGCCGGTGCCGTTGAGTAGATCCACGCCCTGCGTGGATGGCGGGACATCGGCGGTGGCAGCCACGCATGGCGTGGCTCTACTGCGTCGATCAGCGCCCGCAGCCGGTGCCGTTGAGTAGATCCACGCCCTGCGTGGATGGCGGGACATCGGCGGTGGCAGCCACGCATGGCGTGGCTCCACTGCGTCGATCAGCGCCCGCAGCCGGCGCCGTTGAGTAGATCCACGCCATGCGTGGATGCGGGAGCATTAGTGCCGCGTCGGCTCAATACACCGTCGCACGGCCCTGCACGAACGAGTAGAAGAACACCGCATTCGGGTCGTTCTGCACCAGGCGGAACTCGCGGCGCATGCCTTCCACGGTGTCCTCGTCCACCGAGCCGGCCTGCAGCAGCTGGTCGGCCGCCGACAGCAGCAGCTGCTCCCAGAACGCGATCATGGTCTTGCGACGCGCCGGTTCGCGGTTGTCCAGGTGGATGGTCTTGATCTCGGTATGCACGTCGCGGAAGCCGCCGGCCAGCAGCAGGTTGCCCAGCTTGGCGCCGACGAACGGGTCGCCGCCGTGGTCGTACTGGAAGTCGTTGAAGGCCATCCAGTAGCGCCAGATGTGCGGCGAGTACGGGTCGAGCAGGAACGAGGCATTCATCACTTCGGTGATGTAGACCGGCGAACCCGGTGCCAGCACGCGGCGCACTTCGCTCAGCACGCGGGCAGGGGAGGGGACGTGTTCCAGCACCCAGCACAGGAACGCCGCATCGAAGCTGCGGGCCTCGAACGGCAGTTCGCCGGCATCGGCCTGCTGCAGGGTGTAGCGGTCGCTGCACCACGGCGTGCGCGCCAGGTTCTCGCGCGCCGTGGCCAGCTGCGTTTCGCTCAGGTCCACGCCGGTCACGTGCAGCTCGGGGAAGCGGCGCAGCAGGATCTCGGTCTGCGCACCGACGCCGCTGCCGACTTCCAGCAGGCGCCGTGCACCGCTGTAGTCGATCTGGCCGAAGATGCTCGATTCCAGCAGGCGCGCCTGGGTCATCAGGCGCTGCTGTTCGGTGCCGGAAAACCCGTGCAGGTAGGTCGGAGAGGAGATCGGCGGGGTCATGGAGGCGGGCTCTGGGAGTTCAATTCGGTCGAGCAGGCTCGACGTTGTGACGCGGCAGTGCGGTCAGGCCGCCGAAGGCAGCGCCGGTTCCCCGGCAATCAGGCGGTCGAAGTACTCGGTGGTCAGCGCGATCTGGCTCTGCGGGTCTTCGGCAGGGTTGACCACCGCACGGAAGGCGGCGTTCTCCGGCCGGTCCCTGGCATACCAGCCCAGGTGCTTGCGCGCGATGCGCACGCCCTGCGGTTCACCGTAGAACGCGTGCAGCGCATGCAGGTGGCCGAGCAGGATGTCGCGCACTTCGGCCAGCGATGGCGGCGGCAGTTCCTGCCCGGTGGCCAGGTAATGCGCCACTTCGCGGAAGATCCACGGCCGGCCCTGCGCCGAGCGGCCGATCATCACCGCATCCACGCCGGTCTGCTGCAGCACGTAGGCGGCCTTCTGCGGCGAATCGATATCGCCATTGGCGATCACCGGAATGCGCAGCGCGGCCTTGATCTCGCCGATGGTGGCGTACTCGGCCTGGCCGGTGTAATGCTGGTCGCGGGTGCGGCCGTGCACGGCCAGCGCGGCGATGCCGCTGTTTTCGGCAATCCGGGCAATGACGGGCCCATTGCGGTGGTCACAGTCCCAACCGGTGCGGATCTTCAGGGTGACCGGCACGTCCACCGCGTTGACCACGGCTTCGAGGATGCGCGCCACCAGCTGCTCGTCGCGCATCAGCGCCGAGCCGGCCCAGGCGTTGCACACCTTCTTGGCCGGGCAGCCCATGTTGATGTCGATGATCTGCGCGCCGTGGTCGACGTTGTAGCGCGCGGCTTCGGCCAGCTGCTGCGGCTCGGTGCCGGCGATCTGTACGCTGATCGGTGCCGGTTCGCCGTCATGGTCCATGCGGTGGATCGACTTGCGCGTGTTCCAGAAGCGCGGGTCGCTGATGGTCATTTCCGAGGCGGCCAGTCCCGCGCCCAGCCGTTTGCACAGCAGGCGGAAGGGCTTGTCGGTGACGCCGGCCATGGGCGCCAGCACGACGTTGGGGGCAATGGTGTACGGGCCGATCTGCATGCGCCCATTGTAGAGCGCGGGCGCAGCCTGGGCGGTGTCGGCGGGCCCCGGGTTCAGGCCGATCGGCACCGACCTCATGCCGTACCGGCATCAGCAGATGCTTGACGGTTGCTTCCGTCGCCCCCAAGGGCGGGCGATGGTAGGTGGCTAACCCAGGCTCTGCCAGGCCTGGCGGGTACCCAGGGCGAAGGCCAGCCCCAGGCCCAGGCAGGCCAGCGAACTGACCACCCAGAAGCGCCGGCCGTTGTACCCCGGCCGGAACAGCGCCAGGCCGAAGCCCATCGCGGCGCGCAGCAGCAGCAAGGCAGCGATGGCGGGCAGGACCAGGCGGCTGGCCGGCAGTGGCGAATGCCAGCCCGCGGCGGCCAGTGCGTACAGGGTCCAGGCCACCAGCAAGGCAGTGATGCCGGCGGTCATCAGCGGTGGCCACCAGTGCCCCGCATGCGCGAGCCGGACCACGCGCTGTCCGGCACCGAAGTATCTGTACCACGCGGCGCCGAAGGCGATGCAGCCGATATGCAGCAGCGCCGCAGCGGCACTGCCTGCGGCCGCGACCAGCAACCAGGGGAATCCGTCCATGTCCTGCCCGTGCAAGGAAGCTGCGCGGATCGTGAGCGAGGGGCAGGATGTGGGCAATGCGACAGGCGGTCGCAGGGGCTGGGCAATGGGCAAAAGAAAGGCCCAGGTGCCTGTGCACCCGGGCCTTGTCATCCACGCCTGGCGTGGAATTACTTGGCTTCGGCGTCGGCCGGGGTGAAGCGCGGCATCGCCGCTGCAGCGCCTTCCTTCTCGGTCGAGCGACCGGCGAACTGGTTGGCAAAGCGCACGTGGCGGGCGAACGGAGCGTCGGCCACCTGCGCCAGCGACGCGGCCAGCGCACCGTTGAAGGCATCACCGGCACCGGTGGTGTCGATGGCCTGCACCTGCTCGGCGCCGACGCGGTAGTACGGCTGGGTATCGCCGCGCAGGTTCTCGTCGGCATGCGAGACGAACACGCCCACCGAACCCAGGGTCACCACCACGGTACCGTTGCCGACCAGCTTGCGGCAGAGCGCATGCAGGCTGGCGCCATCCAGCGCGGCGACATCGTTGGCATCCACGCGCTCACCGACATGGCGGCCGAGCAGCGCGGCGAACTCGGTCTCGTTCGGGGTGATCACATCGGCCAGCTTGAGCAGGCCGATGGTCGAGGGCGCGTCGGCAGGTGCGGTGTTGAGCACGGTGGTGACACCGGCCTCGCGGGCCGTGGCCAGCGCCGCTTCGATGGTCTGCACCGGCGATTCCAGCTGCACCAGCACCACCTTGGCGCTGGTGAGCAATGCCTGCTGCTGTTGCAGGAAGTCGGTGCTGAGCGCGGCGTTGGCGCCCGGGCCGATCACGATGGTGTTGCGGCCACGCGCGTCCACGTAGATGCCCGCAGTGCCGGTCGGCTCGCTGCTGGCTTCGGCAATCAGGCCGAAGCCATCCTGCGCGGCCAGTTCACGTGCGGTGGCGCCGCCGGCGTCATCGCCCAGCGCGCACACGAAGTGCGTCTCGGCGCCGGCGCGGCAGGCGGCCACGGCCTGGTTGAAGCCCTTGCCTCCCGGGCCGGTGCTGTAGCGGCCGGCAATGGTCGCACCCGGTGCCGGCAGCGACTCGCACCGCCACACGTGATCGACATTGAAGGAACCGACGACAACGACACTGCTGCTCATAGGAAATCTTTTCTCAACCAGGGGTTCAACTGAAGTGCGTCAGCACGCCGGCGATGGTCGCCGTCATGAAGGTGGCAATGGTACCGCCCAACACCGCGCGCAGGCCGAACTTGGCCAGATCGTGGCGACGTTCCGGCGCCAGGCCGCCGATGCCGCCGATCTGGATCGCGATCGAGCTGAAGTTGGCAAAGCCGCACAGCGCGTAGGTGGCGATCAGGCGGCCTTCGTCGGACAGGCTCACGCCCGCCACCTGGCCGTTCACGATCTGCGACAGCTCGGTGTAGGCCACGAACTCGTTGATCACGACCTTCTGGCCGATCAGCGAACCGACGGTGGTGGCATCAGCCCACGGGGTACCGATCACCCAGGCGATCGGGGCCAGCACGTAACCGAAGATGGTCGACAGGTTGGTCGGCTTGCCGATGGCAGCGGCCAGGCCGGTCACTTCGCCGAACCAGGTGAGCGGTGCATTCAGCAGCGCGATCAGGGCGATGAAGGCCAGCAGCATCGCGCCGATGTTCAGCGCCAGCTTCAGGCCGTCACCGGCACCGGCAGCGGCCGCGTCGATGATGTTGCTGGAGGTCTTCTCCACTTCCATCTTCACCGTGCCGCGGGTCAGCGGGGTGCCGGTTTCCGGAATCAGCAGCTTGGCCACGACCAGGGTGGCCGGTGCGGCCATGATGCTCGCTGCCAGCAGGTGCTTGGCGTAGAAGGCCTGCTGCGCCGGGTCGCCACCGCCGAGCATGCCCACGTAGGCCGCCAGCACGCCGCCGGCGATGTGCGCCATGCCGCCGATCATCATGGTCAGCAGCTCGGACTGGGTCATCCTGGCGATGTACGGGCGCACGGTCAGCGGCGCCTCGGTCTGGCCGATGAAGACGCTGGCGCAGACGCTGGTGGTTTCCGCGCCGGACACGCGCATCACCTTGGTGATCGACCAGGCCATCACGCGCACGATCGCCTGCATGACGTTGAGGTGGTACATGACCCCCATCAGCGCCGAGAAGAAGATGATGGTCGGCAGCACCTGGAAGGCGAAGATGAAGCCGTAGTTCTTGGTGTCCATCAACGAGCCGAAGATGAAGCCCGAGCCCTCGTTGACGAAGCTCAGGACCTTGACGAAGCCCTTGCCCAGCGCATCGAACACGTCGCGCCCGCCCGGCACCAGGATCACCAGCGCCGCGAAGGCGATCTGCAGGGTGATACCGGTGGCAACCAGCTTCCAGTCAACCGCACGCTTGTTGTTGGAAAACAACCAGGTGATGCCGATCAGCACCGCCAACCCGAACAGGCCGAAGCCGATCCTGCCCAAACCTTCGACCATGTGAGTGACTCCCCTGGGGCGTCGCGAAAAACGGGAAGCCTAGTGCAGGGCAGGGGCCGGGGCAAGAAAAAGCAGCGTGCGCGCGCCCATCGGTACCGATCAGGCCAGCAACGGCAAGGGCTTGCGGCCGGCGGCGGCAGGTAGAATGGGGCTCGATCCCGGCCCGGATGCGGGCCCGCAGCAGGAGATTCGCATGCAATACCGCCGCCTGGGCTCCACCGGCCTGCCGATTTCCGCCCTGTCCTTCGGCGCCTGGGTGACCTTCGGTGACCAGATCCCGCGCGACGAGGCCCGCAACCTGGTGGCTGCCGCCTGGGACCACGGCGTCAACTTCTTCGACAACGCCGAGGGCTATGCCAACGGCCGCGCCGAACAGGTGATGGGCGATGTGATCGCCGACCTGCGCCTGCCGCGCGATGGCATCTGCGTCTCCAGCAAGGTGTTCTTCGGCAGCGCCAAGGACCCACGGCCGACCCAGCGCGGCCTGTCGCGCAAGCATGTGACCGACGCCTGCCATGCCGCGCTCAAGCGCCTGCGGGTGGACTACCTGGACCTTTATTACTGCCATCGCCCGGATCCGGACGCGCCGATCGCCGAGACCGTGCATGCCATGGATACCCTGGTGCGGCAGGGCAAGATCCTCTACTGGGGCACCTCGGAGTGGTCGGCGGTGCAGATCCAGCAGGCGCTGGACATCGCCGAAGCACGCAACCTGCAGGGCCCGTCGATGGAGCAGCCGCAGTACAACCTGCTGCACCGCGAACGCGTCGAGGTCGAGTATGCGCCGCTGTATGCCGGTGCCGGCCTGGGCACCACCATCTTCTCGCCGCTGGCCTCGGGCCTGCTGACCGGCAAGTACGACCAGGGCATTCCGGCCGATGCGCGGCTGGGCCGCGAGGGCATGGAATGGCTGCAGGCGCTGGTGCTGGGTGACGACGCCGAGGCCCGCCTGGCCCAGGTGCGCCGCTTCAGCGAAGCAGCGCGTGAGCTGGGCCACGCCCCGGCCGCGCTGGCGATTGCCTGGTGCCTGCGCAACCCGAACGTCTCCAGCGTGATTCTCGGCGCCAGCCGGGTCAGCCAGCTGCTGCAGAACCTGCAGGCGCTGGAGGTGCTGGAGCAGGTCGATGCGGCTGGCTGGGCGCAGGTCGAAGCCGCCTTCGCCTGAAACCCGGGGCCGACCGGGCCTGGGCCTCGGTCGGGCCGGCCCGGCCGAGGGAACGGGAACGGTAGAGTCGACTGTTGGTCGACTGCTTCGAATAACCGACTGCTTCGAGCAACAGCAGTCGACCAACAGTCGACGCTACACGGCTGCGCCGCCATTTGATTGACGGGATCTATCGAATTGAAGAATTCGATCATTAATCCCATCAATCAAATTGAGAATGGTTGTTGATTGTCAACTGAGAATCATTATCATTTGACTCGTCCCTCGCACGAGTCCAGATGCTCATGAATGCTCAACCTGTACTGCTGCGCCCCGAAACGCTGACCCTCCGCGATCGTCCGGTCCGTGTCGTTCCGCCGGAAGAGGTCATCGACAGCGAAGCCCTGCTCAAGGGCCGTCGTGAAATCCTGATCCAGCACGGCGACCGCTTCTACCGCCTGCGGCACACCAGCAACGACAAGCTGATCCTGACCAAGTAATCGCGGCCTGGTCGCCCGCCTCCCTCCCTCCTGCCGGCAGCGCCGGCAGGGTGGGCGACCCGTCCGCGCCCGCTCTCTCCCCCTCGGTCTACCGCGTGCACCTCCCGGGTGTGCCGGTAACCGGGGGTTCCCCTGCCTGACCGAACGAACCCGATGACCCGCCCTACCGCCCTTTGCCTCGCCGTCTGGATGGCCCTGCCGCTGTCCGCCCATGCTGCTGCCGCGGCCACCGCCGCGCCTGATGCGCGCGACTTCGACCGCGTGCAGGTCACCGCCACCCGCACCGAGCGGGCAGTGAGTGACGTGGCGGCCACCGTGGATGTCATCGACCGCGAGCAGATGGACCGGCACCTGGTGCAGGACATCAAGGATCTGCTGCGCTACGAGCCGGGCCTGTCGGTCAGCCGCAGCGCCGCGCGCTTCGGCTTTGGCAGCATCCGCATCCGTGGCCTGGACGGCAACCGCGTGCGCGTGCAGACCGATGGCATCGCCATGCCCACCAGCTTCAACATCGGCTCGTTCTCCAACGCCAACCGCAACTTCACCGATCTGGACACGCTCAAGCGCGTGGAGATCGTGCGTGGCCCGGCCAGCTCGCTGTACGGTTCCGACGCGCTCGGGGGCGTGGTGGCCTTCGTCACCAAGGATCCGGCCGATTACCTGAAGGATGGCAAGGACAGCTACGTCGGCCTGAAGTTCGGCTACGACGGTGAGTGGAAGGGCCTGCTCGGCGGCGTGACCAGCGCGTTCGGCGGCCAACACTGGAGCGGCATGGTCAACATCAACCATCGCCAGGGCCAGGAAACCGGTAACAAGGGCGATGTTCGCAGCCTCGACAACACCCGTACCGCGCCCAACCCGCAGGACCGCGACGGTCGCAGCGGCCTGGCCAAGCTGGTCTATGCACCGAGCGAGGACCAGCGCTTCCGCCTGACCGTGGAAGGCAACGAAGACAACACCGATACCAGCGTGCTGTCCTCGATCGACCGCACCACCACCACCGGCATGAAGGCGCGCGACACGCAGAACCGCACCCGCGTGTCGTTCGCCCATGAAATGGATGCGCTGGACAAGGGCTTCGCCGACAACCTGCATTGGCAGCTGTATACCCAGCACAGCGAGACCAACCAGATCACCGACGAAGACCGCGCCAACCGCAGCCGCCGCCACCGCGAGTTCAACTTCGACCAGCGCGTGTACGGCCTGCAGGCACAATTCAACAAGGCGTTCAGCACCGGCAGTGTCGAACACGCGCTGACCTACGGCTTCGAAGGTGCGCGTACCGAGATCCGCCAGAAGCGCGACGGCTATCAGGTTCTGGCCAATGGCCAGACCAGCACCACCATCCTGCCCGACGCCTTCCCGGTACGCGATTTCCCGATCAGCAAGACCACCGAGCTGGGCCTGTACGCGCAGGACGAAATGCGCATGGCCGGCGGCAAGCTGTCGCTGGTGCCGGGCGTGCGCGTGGATCGCTACGAGCTGAAGCCGGAAGTGGACAGCATCTTCGCCGACGACAATCCCGGCGTTGCGGTGGCCAGGCTGACCAAGACCAGCGTCTCGCCGAAGCTGGGCGTGGTCTATCGCTTCACCGACGAATGGTCGCTGTTCGCCGGCTACTCGCATGGTTTCCGCTCGCCGCCGTACAACGACGTCAACCTGGGCTTCACCAACTTCGCCTTCGGTTACACCGCCATCCCCAATCCGGACCTGAAGCCGGAAACCAGTGATGGCATGGAGCTGGGCCTGCGCTTCCTGTCACCGGCCGCCTACGTCAGCGTCAGCGGCTACTACAACGAATACAAGGATTTCATCGAGTCGCAGTCGCTGGTCGGCACCAACGCCCAGGGCCTGATGGTGTTCCAGTCGCGCAACATCGCCGATGCGCGCATTTACGGTGCCGAACTGAAGGCTGGCGTTGACTTCGGCCAGATCAACCCGGCGCTGCAGGGCTGGGCGCTACGCAGCTCGGTGGCCTGGTCGCGCGGCGACAACAAGACCGAGGACACTCCGCTGGATTCGGTCGACCCGCTGCGCGGCACCGTCGGCCTGATGTACGACACCGACGCCTGGGGCGTCGAACTGGCCGGTACCTTCGTCAAGCGCAAGGACCGCGTCACTGCAGCGACGGTGTACCGCCCGGCCGGCTACGGCGTGGCCGACCTGATGGCGCACTGGAACTTCGCCCCGGGCGCGACCTTCAACGTCGGCGTGTTCAACCTGGGCGACAAGCGCTACATCGATTGGTCCAACGTGGGTTCGACGCTGTCTGCGACCAGCCGCGTGCTGGATCGCTACACCAGCCCGGGCCGCACCCTTTCCGCCAGCCTTGCCGTTTCCTGGTGACCTCATGAGCCGCGCCTTGTCCGCACGCAGGAATGAAGCCATCGCCGTGCAGGGCAGCGCGGCCTGGCCGACTCCGGCACAGCTGGCCACGCTCGGCACCGTGTTGTGCCTGTACCACGCCGACGGCAACGAGCTGGGTGGCTGGCGCCAGGCGGTGCGCGTGCACGCCTGCCAGGGCGTGGACAGCGAGGGCATACGCGAAAGCCTGTGTTTCCTTGATACCCGCGGCCGCTGCGTGTGGCGCCTGTACCTGCTGCCCGACAGCGATTTCCTGGCCTGGGACCGGCTGGTCGCGGCGCTGCCGCCGGGCCCGGAGCACGACAGAGATGGCAGTGTCGGCGAACGCCTGTGGCGTCGCCTGGCCGGGCACCTCGGCGGCCAGCGCTGGCGCCTGTGCACGCTGCGCTTGCATGCCGCGGACGAGGGCCGCACGCTGGCAGCCAGCCTGTCGACCCTGTCCTCGCTGGGCGCGGCCACCGCGCGTCGCATCGCTCGGTTGGAAGGTGCCGAAGGCGAGCTGGCGATCGACGATTGCTGCTGCGCCGACGCCGCGCGCCGGCCGACACCCCGTATTCCCGGCGACCTGCCGCTGATCCGCCTGTGATCCTTTCCTGATGGAACGCCCGCCGGCCCTGGAAGGCCTCTCAACGAACCTGCAACCCCGAAGGAAGACCCGATGAAGTTCCAGACAGCCAGCGTCATGCTGTTGCTCGCTGCCAGCGGCGTGGCCAGCGCGCAGCCCTCCGACATCGCCCGCGACCACGACAGCATCCTCGCCATGCAGGGCGAGTACACCGTCGACTTCGCGTTCGACGAGACCGTGCTGCTCAAGCCCGGCTACGAGCGTGCGCCGGCGATGCGCAGCGGCGGCAGCGAAGTGGTCATCGTGGTCGAGGACACCCCGCAGCGCATCGTGCTGCAGCACCTGTTGCTCGATGAGAAGAGCGGCCACATCACCAAGCACTGGCGCCAGGACTGGGTCTACGAAGCGCCCAGCCGTTTCGAGTTCAGCGCCGACCAGACCTGGCAGGTACGCCGCATTCCCGCAGCGGTGAACCAGGGCGCCTGGACCCAGTGCGTGTATGAAGTGAGCGATGCACCGCGCTACTGTGGCACCGGCAAATGGACGTACACCAACAACGTGCCGAGCTGGACCAGCGACCTGAGCTGGCGCCCGCTGCCGCGTCGTGAATACACAAAGCGCAGCGACTACAACGCGCTGGCCGTGGTCAACCGCCACACGCTCACGCCCAATGGCTGGACCCACGAGCAGTTCAATACCAAGGTGCAGCGCAACGCCGACGGCAGCCAGGTGGAGATCGCCCGCGAGTTCGGCTTCAACGACTACGTCAAGACAACCGAGGTCGACTTCACCCCGGCCCGCGCCTACTGGAAGGCCACCGCCGGCTACTGGGCCAAAGTGCGCCAGCGCTGGGACGGCTTCCTCGGCCAGGCCCCGGGCGTGCACCTGAAGACCAAGCTCGATGGCATGGCGATGATCATCCCGCTGTTCACCCAGGCCGAAGAGATCCAGTCCGGCAAGAAGGTGAAGGACGCGCAGATCGACGAGGTGTTCGCCAAGTACGTGGAAAAGGCGCCGAACTGAGGCCACGTGTGGAGTCGAGCTGTGCTCGACTCCACAACCGCATCCACTCACGGCGTGGCTCTGTCGGGCCGTCCATGTGCTCTTGGTAGGTGCCGAGCTTGCTCGGCACGCTTTCGGTGGTGATGCGATTCGGTGTCTGCGCGCGTCGCCGAACGGATTGGTGCCTTGTGCGCATAAACATGACGCATTTCGCTGGATTTTGTCCGAGTCCGCTTTCCGGCTTCTGCGCATGGGGTAGGGTGGCCGCCCACGCAGTCATTGAACGTCGCCGCAGATGAAGCTTTCCGCCTTGTGCAGTCAAATGTTGTCCGGCGAAGCCTGCGATGATATCGACAGCTTCTTTCTCGAAATCGATGACTTCGGGGAAGCCGCACTTGTTTCGCGAACCCAGCGGATAGACGGGCTGCTCGCGCGTCTTGGGCCTCGATGGACATCGGCTTATCTGTTCAGTCTCTGCATGCATGTTCTGGCGACCGTTCGTATTGCCGGCAGCGCACGCGATCCAGCCGGAGCGAAGATGTTTCTGGCATTGAGCTTCACGGATTTCGAGCTGTATGCGGAAGAGGGCGTGCTGCTCCCCAATGTTTTCTACTATCCAGGTTCGGAGGGGGGCGCATTTGGAGCCCGGCGCTGGCACGAAAGTGGCAGCAACACCTCGACGGAAATCGACGCCGTGCGCTCCGTTGTCGAAGATGCTGGCCTGCTCGCGGGTTTTCGCTTCTGCGAAAGCCGCACTGATGGCCCTCCCGGTTACGAAGTTGTTCGTGTCTTTGCGATTCCAATGCATGGAAATGAGGCTTGCTGATGGTCGTTCCAGAACGCCAGATGTTCGATACCTATCTGTCCGATCCGCAGGTCTACGATCGTCTTGAACAGCATATCCACGACCACTTCATGACGGGAATCAACGCGGCAAGCCTGCGCATTGAAGACTTCCGCAGCCCGCACTACAACACGTTCTTCGTCGATGGCACTAAGGATCGCGGTGCCAACCCGATCTTCTCCGCCAAGCACCTGCCCAGCGGCAACATCATCCGGGTCGTCATTTTCGACAGCCCGCCTGAATACAGCGAAGTCCGTAAGCGGGTAGGGGATAATGAGGAGAAGGACGAGCTCTGCCTGTTCATAACGCTTCTGGGCGTGCAGCGCGCGATGAGCGCGACCGTGGCCTGGGCGCAGCAACAGGCGTCCGTCATCCCGGCCACTCGTCAGTAGACCCACGCCATGTGTGGATGCGCTTAGGTGGGGCGCGCAGCGTACAGCCGGCCCCACCCGCAGCGTGTCACGGTCGCCTCAGGCCTCGCGCAGCGCCAATGCCGGCGGCGTATGCAGGATCGCCCGCGTGCCCCACCAGCCCGCCAGCAGGCTCAAGCCGATGCCGACTACGCCGCCAATCAGCAGCCCCGGCCACGGCGGCAGCAATGGCAGCTCGAACACCTTCTGCGAGACCGCCACGCCGATCGCAGCGGCCGCGCCCACCGCCAGCATCGCCGCCAGCGTGCCCAGCGCGCCGAACTCCACCAGTACCGCGCCACGCAACTGGCGCCGGGTCGCACCCAGGGTGCGTAGTACCGCGCTGTCGTAGCGGCGCTCGCCGGCTGTGGCCTGCAGCGCGGCCAGCAGCACCAGCACGCCGGCCAGCAGGCTGAACACCATCACCAGCTGCACCGCCTGCGCCACGCGCTCCATCACATCGCGCACCTGCGAAATCACCGCATCCACGTCCAGCAGCGACAGGTTCGGCTGCGCGCGCACCAGTTCGCCCAGGCCCGCCGCCTTGCCGGCCGGCAGATGGAAGGCCGACAGCAGGTTGTGCGGGGTTTCGCCCACCGCATTCGGGTTCAGCAACACGAAGAAGTTCGGCCGGAAGGTGTTCCAGTCCGCCTTGCGCACGCTGGTGACGGTGAACTCGCGTTCCTGCTCGCCCACTGCAATGGTGATGCGGTCGCCCGGGTACAGGCCGTAACGCTTGGCCCAGCCGATCTCCACTGATGCCTCCGGCGCCGTGCTGTCGTTCTTCCAGAAGGTGCCGTTGACCAGCGTGTTGGCGGGGGGGAAGGTGCTGCGCCAGCTGAAGTTCAACGGCCGGTTCTCGTCGTCGTCATCGCGCTGACCTTCGCCTTGTGCCGCTTGTCCGTCCTGACCGGGCTCGCGGTCCACGCGCAGCGGTGGCTTGCCATTGATCGCGATCAGGCGGCCGGTGGCCATCGGTTCGATGCTGGCGTCACCGGCGCCCAGTCCACGCAGCGTGGCCAGCACGCTGTCGCGCTGTTCGGGCTGGATGTTGATCAGGAAGTAGTTGGGCGTGTCCGCCGGCAGGCGCTCGCGCCATTGCTGCAGCAGGCCGGGGCCGGTCACGGCCAGCAACAGCAGCGCGCACAGCGACAGCGACAGCCCGACCAGCTGCATTACCGCCAGCATCCGGCGCCGGGTCAGCGCGGCCAGGCCCAGCCGCCAGTGGCCGTGCAGGCGGTGCTGCAGGCCGCGCAGCAGTTGCAGCAGCACGAAGCCGACCACCCCGGCGGCCAGTGCCAGCGTGGCCAGGCCGCCCAGCACCCACAACGCCAGCTTCAGGTCGCCGGTGACTTGTACCGCCAGCAGCAGGCTGGCCGCCAGCGCTGCCACATAGGCCAGCAGTGACGCCGGCGGCAGGGCAGCGAAGGAACGGTTGAGCACCCGCATCGGCGGCACCCCGCGCAGGCGCAGCAGCGGTGGCAGGCCGAAGCCGAACAGCAGCAACAGGCCGATGCCGGCGCCGGTCAGCGCAGGCATCGCCTCGGGCAACGGCAGGCGCTGCGGCACCAGGCTGCCCAGTACCTGCACCAGGCCTTCCTGCGCGGCCATGCCCAGGCCGATGCCGAGCGCACAGGCCGGCACCGCCAGCATCAGCAGCTGCAGTGCCAGGCCAAGCAGGATGTCGCGCTGGCGCGCACCCAGGCAGCGCAGGATCGCCACCTGGTCGATGCGGCGCAGCGCGAAGCGGTTGGCCGCCAATGCGGTGGCCACGCCCGCCAGCAGCACCGCCAGCAGCGCGCTCAGGCCGAGGAAGCGCCCGGCCAGATCGAAGGCCTGGCGCACGCCGCGCTGGGTGTCATCCACGCTCAGCAGGCGCAGGCCCTTCACCTGTGGCAGCAGCCACTCACGCAGGGACGCGACCAGCCCGGGCGGTCCTGCAAACATCAGCCGGTAGTTGATGCGGCTGCCGGGGCCAAGCAGTCCCGTGCCTTCCACATCGGCGCGGTTGACCAGCAGGGTGGGGGACAGCGTCAGCAGGTCGCCACCGGTGTCCGGCTCGGCCTCGATGATGCCGGCGATGCGCAGCGTGCCGGCGCCGAACTCGAGATCATCGCCGGCCTTCAGCCCGAGCCCCTGCAGCAGGCGTGGGTCGGCATAGGCCTGGCCCTTGGGTGGCATGCCGGCATCGGTGATCAGCGCCCCGCCGGGCGTGGCCCGTACCCGCAGCGTGCCGCGCAGTGGATAGCCCGCCTGCACCGCCTTGATGCTCGCCATCTGGCTGGCCTCGCCATGGAACAGCACGCTGCCGAAGCTGGCGATGCGGGTGTAGGCCAGTCCACGCCGTTGTGCCTCGTCGGCGAATGCCTGCGGCGGGTCATCACGCCCGGCGATGCCGAGATCGCCACCGAGCATTTCCGCCGCGCTGCCGGTCAGCGCCAGGTTGACCCGGTTCACCAGCGTGCCCACCGCGGTCATCACCGCCACGCCCAGCACCAGTGCGGCGAACACGGTGAGCAGGTCGCCGGCCAGCGCCTCGCGACGCAGCGCGCGCCACGCGTGCCGCAGCAGGTTCATGCCTGGGCTCCGCGCTCAACCGGCAGCAGGCGACCGTCGTCGATACGATGGATGTACTGGCAACGCTGCGCAAGGCGCATGTCGTGGGTGACCAGTACCAGGGTAGTGCCGCTGCCGGCGTTGAGTTCGAACAGCAGGTCGCTGACGTGCTGGCCGGTGGCATGGTCCAGCGATCCCGTCGGTTCGTCGGCGAACAGGATGCGCGGCCGGGTGACGAAGGCACGCGACAGTGCCACGCGCTGCTGCTCGCCACCGGACAGCTGGCGCGGGTAGTGGCGGGCGCGATGGGAGAGGCCGACCTGCGCCAGCACTTCATCGACCCGCGTGCGATCCTCGCGCCCGGCGAGTTCCAGTGGCAACGCGACGTTCTCGGCGGCGGTCAGCGCCGGCAGTAGGTGGAAGCTCTGGAACACGAAGCCAACCTCGCGCGCGCGCAGCTGGGCCCGCGCTTCTTCATCGAGGTCGCCCAGGTCCTGGCCCGACAGCGCAATGCGGCCCCGACTGGGCAGGTCCAGCCCGGCCAGCAGGCCGAGCAGGGTGGTCTTGCCCGAACCGGAGGCGCCGACGATGGCCGCGCTGGTGCCTTCATGGACGGTCAGGGTGATGTTGTCCAGTATGTGGACTTCACCCTCCGGGCCCTGCACGGATTTGCCGACCTGGTCGACGGCGATGGCGACGGGCGCGCTGCGGGGGGACAGGCTGTCGATGAGGAGACTCCAATGCGCAAGACGGGATGGAGCCGGCGAGCCGGCGCGATGATGGTGCTGTTGCTAGGGTTCCTGCTGTTGCCGGGGCTGGCCTGTGCCAAAGGTCCGGCTGGCACCGTGCTGGTGCTCGGCGACAGCCTCAGTGCCGCCCACAATATCCCTGCCGACGCCGGCTGGGTCAGCTTGCTGCAACAGCGGGTCAGGCAGCAGTCGAAAACCCCGGCGCGCATCGTCAACGCCAGCATGAGCGGGGAAACCACCGCCGGCGCGCTGACCCGCCTGCCGGGCCTGCTGGCCAAGGAGAAGCCGACCGTGGTGGTGATCGCGCTGGGCGGCAATGACGCGCTGCGTGGGTTGACCCCGGCGCAGGTGCAGGGCAACCTGGAAAAAATGGTGCAGGCCAGCCAGAAGGCCGGTGCCAAGGTGCTGCTGCTGGGCATCGACGTGCCGCCCAACTACGGACCGGCCTACCGCCAGCGCCTGGCCGCGGCCTACAAGGCGCTGGCCACGCAGTACAAGGTGCCGCTGCTGCCGTTCCTGCTGGAGGGCGTGGCCCTGCAGCCGGGCATGATGCAGGGCGACGGCCTGCACCCCACGGCGCAGGCGCAGCCGAAGGTGCTGGACAACGTCTGGCCGCTGCTCAGGCCGCTGCTCTGAACCGTTTGTGTACCTCTTGACGGAACTTCACATCGCGTCCACCGTCGATCCGGCATGTTTCACAAAGCTGAAGTTAGAGGGAATCACATGCGTCAGACGAAGGAGACCTCCGGCTTGGTGCTGGTGGTCGAAGACAACCGCAACATCTCCGAGATGATCGGGGAATACCTGGAAGGTCGCGGCTTCGAAGTCGACTATGCACAGGACGGCCTGGATGGCTACCGCCTCGCGGCGGAGAACAGCTATGACGTCGTGGTGCTCGATCTCATGTTGCCGCGCCTGGATGGCATCGAAGTGTGCCGTCGCCTGCGCAACGATGCGCGCAAGTCCACGCCGGTGCTGATGCTCACGGCACGCGACACGCTGGACGACAAGCTCACCGGCCTCGGGTTTGGTGCCGATGACTACCTGACCAAGCCGTTCGCGATCCAGGAGCTGGAAGCCCGCCTGCGCGCGCTGATCCGTCGCGAACGCCGCCAGGTCGGTTCGGAGGTGCTGAAGGTCGCCGACCTGGTGCTCGATCCGGTCAGCATGCGGGCTACCCGTGCCGGTACCGAGCTGCAGCTGTCGCCGATCGGCCTGCGCCTGCTGACGATCCTGATGCGCGAATCGCCGCGCGTGGTCACCCGCCAGGAGATCGAACGCGAGATCTGGGGCAATGGCCTGCCGGATTCGGACACCCTGCGCAGCCATCTGTACAACCTGCGCAAGATCATCGACAAGCCGTTCGACCGTCCGCTGCTGCACACCGTGCAGAGCGCCGGCTATCGCATTGCCGATATTGCCCAGCCGATGGCCTGATCGGGGCCCGGCCTGTGCAGCATCAGGCCCGGCCGGGCAACGACCCCGCACCGGGCACGGATGACCGGCCGGCGCTGCCGCCGGTCAGCGTCCGTGCACGACTACGGCGCAGCGCGCTGCCTATAATCGCAGCGCTCTGACCGGGACCCCGCAATGCCGCACGGCCTGCCGCGCAAGATCCGTATCGCCTTCATCCTGCAGGCAGTCCTGGCCAGCCTGGGCATCCTGCTCGGTGCCTGGCTGGTCTCGCTGGTGATCAAGCACAGCCTGGTCGGCGCCGCCCTGCGCGAGGAAGCGGCCTATTACTGGACGCTGCACGAGGCGTCGCCGGTGCAGCCGCCGCCCAACACCCACAACATCCGCGGCTACCTGCTGGAAAGCGGGCAGTCGGCACTGTCATTGCCGGCCAACCTGCGCACCCTGGAGCCTGGCTTCCACGAGCTGCCCCAGGACGACCAGCTGGTGCTGGTCGACGTGCGCCCTGCCGGTCGCCTGTACCTGGTGTTCCTGCGCTCGCGCGCGGAGATGCTGGCGTTCTGGTTCGGCATCGTGCCGGTGCTGCTGACCCTGTTGGCGGTGTATGGCGCCAGCTGGGTCACCTACCGTGCCTCCAAGCGACTGGTGTCGCCGGTGAACTGGCTGGCGCGGCGCGTCTCGCGCTGGGACCCGGGCCACCCCGAAGCGGCCGATCTGGAGCCGAACAAGCTGCCGGCGGACATGCAGGGCGAGACCCGCCAGCTGGCGGCCGCACTGCATTCGCTGGCCAACCGGGTCAGCGCGCACGTGGCGCGCGAGCGCAACTTCACCCGTGATGCCAGCCATGAGCTGCGCACGCCGTTGACCGTCATCCGCGTGGCCAGCGACATGGCCCTTGGCGATGAAACCCTGCAGCCGCGCCTGCGCCGCAGCCTGCAGCGCATCCAGCGTGCAGGCCGTGACATGGAGGCGGTGATCGATGCGTTCCTGATCCTGGCCCGCGAGGCCGATGTCGAACCGCAGATCGAGCTGTTCGACGTCAACGACATCGTCCGCTACGAGGTGGACAACGCCAACGAGCTGCTGGGCAACCGGCCCGTATCGGTGCACCTGCACGGCGAAGGCCCGGTACAGCTGCACGCACCGCCGCGGGTGCTGCAGGTGGTGGTCAGCAACCTGGTGCGCAATGCCTGCAGCTACACCGACGAAGGGCGTATCGACGTGCACGTGCTCAATGACCGGGTGGTGGTGCGCGATACCGGCATCGGCATGTCCGCCGAGGCGCTGTCGCGCGCGTTTGAACCGTTCTACCGCGCCGAGCCGAGCCGTCCGCAGGGCACCGGCCTGGGCCTGTCGATCGTGCGCCGGCTGTGCGACCGCTTCGGCTGGAAGGTCAGCCTGGCCAGCGAGCCGGGCAAGGGCACCGAGGCTACGGTGATCTTCCGGTAGAGGGATTTTGCCGGGCTGCGCCCGGCACCCGCCGAGGCAACATCAACATCAGAAGCGGGCATTCCGTGGAATGGCGGGGCGGTGTGGGTTTGCAGGACACGCCGTAAACCCGTCCATGGGGGCTCGATGGCGCCATCCATGGCGCCAACGGTCCTGCAAACCCACACCGCCCCGCCTTCGACAGTTTCCCGCGATCCGCAGTAGATCCACGCCATGCGTGGATGGGGTTGCTCAGTTGCAGTTGACCTTCGGCGCCAGCGCCCTGGTCCAGATCGCATAGCCGGCCGGGGTCATGTGCAGCATGTCCTCGCGGAACAGCGTCGCATCCGGCTGGCCGTCGGCGCCGAGCATCGGCGTGTAGATGTCGGTGAAACCGGTGTTGGGCAGCTTGGCCAGCGCGGCCTTGATCAGCGTGTTGGCCTCGTTGATCGCCGGCAGCAGGTGCGCGCGCGACGGGCTCGGCTTGATCGACAGGTACTCCACCTTGGTCTTCGGCAGGTCGCGGTGCACGCGCTGCACGAAGGCAACCACGTCGTCGCGCACCTGCACGGCGCTGCGGCCACTGTTGAGGTCGTTGTCGCCCGCGTAGAAGAACACTTTGCATGGCGCATACGGCACCACGATGCGGTCGGCGTACCAGGTGCTGTCGCGCACTTCCGAGCCGCCGAAGCCGCGGTTGAACACTGGCTGGCCAGGGAAGTCGGTGGCCAGGCTCTCCCAGAAGCGGATCGAGGAGCTGCCAATGAACTCGATGCCACCGCGCGGCGGCGGGGTGGACTGGTCGGCGCTGGCGAAGCGGGCCATGTCGCCGGCCCAGGCTACGTTGGAGACCTGTTCTGGCACACGGGGCGACTCGGCCGGGCTCAGCGCCTGGGCCAGCGGTGCGGCAGTCAGCAGGCCCAGCATCAACAGGCAGGTACGGCGACGGGACATCAGGCGCTCCAGCAGGCAAGGGGCATCCATCATAGGAGCATGCCCGGGCCGTTGCTTGCCCCTGGCAGGCCGTTCAGCGGGCCGGCGCGGGCTGCGGTTGGCGGCCTTGTGGCAAAATGGCCGCCATCTGCCTATTCCTGTGCACCCATGATTCCCTGCCGTGCGTCTGAGCGGTCGCTGCGCCGCGCCCCCGTTGCTGGATGTTCCACCCGTGGCTGATCAGTTCGGCCACCTGCCGCGCGGCCCGCGCCGCATCTTCCAGGCCGCCCGCTGGTCCTGGCAGGGCCTGCGCGCTGCCTGGCTGCACGAGTCCTCGTTCCGGCTTGAGGTCTACCTGCTGATCCTGCTGACGCCGATTGCGATCTGGCTGGGCCAGACGCCGGTCGAACGCGCGCTGCTGATCGGCTCGATGCTGCTGGTGCTGGCGATGGAGCTGGCCAACTCGGCCATCGAAGCGGTGATCGAACGCTACGGCAGTGAGATTCACGAGCTGGCCGGCCGCGCCAAGGACATGGGCTCGGCGGCGGTGTTCGTGCTGATGATGAACGTGTTGCTGTGCTGGGCGCTGGTCGTGGTTCCGCACGCGCTGGCCGGCAACTACGGCTGAAACCCCATTCCCCCACTGCCTTGAAGAGTTTCCATGTCCTTTGAGTTCCTCGCCGACCCCAATGCCTGGGTGACCCTGTTCACGCTCAGCGCGCTGGAAATCGTGCTCGGCATCGACAACCTGGTGTTCATTTCCATTGCTGTCAGCAAGCTGCCGGAAGAGCGCCGCCCGTTCGCCCGCAAGCTCGGCATCGCGGTGGCCTGCATTACCCGCATCGGCCTGCTGGTATCGCTGGCCTACCTGGCGCACATGGCGGCAAACCTGTTCACCGTGGCCGGCATGGGCATCTCCATCCGCGACCTGGTGCTGATCGTTGGCGGCCTGTTCCTGATCATCAAGGGCTGCATGGAGATCAAGGAACTGATCAGCGGTGGCGAGGATGAAGATCCCAGCACCACCAAGGCCTCGGCCGTGTTCGGCTACGTGATCGCGCAGATCGCGGTGATCGACATCGTGTTTTCGCTGGACTCGGTGATCACCGCCGTCGGCATCGCCGACCACATTCCGGTGATGGTCGCCGCGATCCTGCTGTCGGTGATGGTGATGCTGCTGGCCGCCAACCCGCTGGGCCGCTTCATCGATGCCAACCCGACCGTGAAGATGCTGGCGCTCGCCTTCATCCTGATGATCGGCGCGGTGCTGATCCTGGACGGCCTGGACGTGCACGTGCCCAAGCCCTACATCTACGCCGCGATGGGCTTCTCGGTGCTGGTGGAGTGGCTGAACCTGCTGATGCGCCGCCGCGCCCGCGAGCACAACGTGCCGGGCGCCGGCAACTGGTAAGCGCGCCACTGGCGTGTGAGTCCCTCAGAACCCCCGGCATTCCGGGGGTTCTGCGTTGTGGGGGCGAGGTCGGTTCTGCAACGGCATTGTGGTTTTTGCACTTGTGGCTGCGTTCCGGCTTCCACTTGTGAACCAGGATCAACAGTGTTTTCCCGGGGCGAGGCTTAATCCGGCGCAGCAAAGCGCGCAGGCTACGCACTCCCGATTCCCGCCCCCAGGACCCCCCCATGAATTCCAGAGCCGCCTTGCTGGCGCTTGCCGTTGGCGCCTTCGCCATCGGAACCACCGAGTTTGCCCCGATGGGCCTGTTGCCGGTCATCGCCGACGGCGTCGGCGTTGGCATCCCCACTGCGGGCATGCTGATCACCGCCTATGCCGTGGGCGTGATGCTGGGCGCGCCGGTGATGACCCTGCTGATGGGGCGTTTTGGCAAGCGCACCGCGCTGATGCTGCTGATGTCGATCTTCGTCGCCGGCAATCTGTTGTCTGCGCTGGCGCCGAACTACGGGATGCTGCTGCTGTCGCGCCTGGTCACCAGCCTCAACCACGGTGCCTTCTTCGGCATCGGTGCGGTGGTCGCTGCGAGCCTGGTGCCGAAGGAAAAGCAGGCCGCTGCCGTGGCCACCATGTTCATGGGCCTGACCATCGCCAACATCGGCGGCGTGCCGCTGGCGACCTGGGTGGGGCAGCAGCTGGGCTGGCGCCTGTCCTTCGCCGGTACCGCAGTGCTGGGCCTGGTTGCGATCACTGCGCTGGGTTTCGCGCTGCCGGCATCTGCACCGGGGCCGCGCCCGGACGTGCGCCGCGAACTGAAGGCGATCCTGCAGCCGCAGGTGCTGCTGGCGATGGCCACCACCGTGCTTGGTGCGGGTGCGATGTTCACCCTCTATACCTACGTCGCACCGGTGCTGACCGAATTGACCGGCGCCTCCAATGCCTTCATCGCAATGTCGCTGGCCCTGATCGGCATCGGCTTCACCTTCGGCAACGGCATCGGTGGACGCATGGCTGACTGGTCGCTCGATGGCGCCACACGGATCCTGCTGGCCGTCCTGGCGGTGCTGATGTTCGTGCTGCCGCTGGCCTTCATGAGCCACGCCACCGCGGCGCTGGGTGTACTGCTGTTCGGTGCGGCGACCTTCGCCCTCGTGCCGCCGCTGCAGATCCGGGTGATGCAGGTGGCCAGCGAGGCGCCGGGCCTGGCGTCGTCGATCAACGTGGGTGCATTCAACCTGGGCAATGCGGTAGGTGCTGCGCTGGGGGGGGCGGTGATCAGCTCGGGACTGGGCTACGCCGCGATTCCGGTGGCCGGTGGCCTGCTGGCCGCGTCGGGCCTGCTGCTGGCATGGCTGGGGCGTCCGCGCACTGCGGTGGCTGAGGCCTGCTGAGGGGTGTTGGATTCCGGCAGGGCTTGCAGCCCTGCACCCGCAGAGGCAACGTCAAAAGCTGGGCTACTGAGGGATGGCGGGGCGGGTCCGGTGGCGGGGGACGCCGTAAACCCTTCCCTGGGGGCTTGGCCGCGGCATCCATGCCGCGGACTGATCTGGCCCCCCGCCACCGGACCCACCCCGCCTTCGACAGTCTTCCGCGATCTGTCGGAACGCGTTCTGCGCTGCTGTTGGTAGGTGTCGATCTTGATCGACACGGTAGATCCACGCCATGCGTGGATGGCAGACACCAGGAATGTCTGAAGGGTCGGCTTTTGCCTTTGATTTTTCTTTTGATCTTCCCGCGGTGCGCAGAAAACTGTCCATGGCCGGGAGGGTGGGTCGGCTGGGGGCGTGAGCCGCATGGATGCGGCGACCGAGCTTACATGGACGTACTTGCAGCGGCCCCCAGCCGACCCACCCTCCCGGCCCATCCCCGAGCTGGCTGGACCACACCGCGGAGGGGGCGGCGCCCGATGGCCGGTCTTTCACCCGAACCATGGCATGCTCGGCGCCAAGCCCACCCGGAACCCCCGCCATGCGCCTGTTCACCCGTGTCCTGCCCCTGATGCTGCTGGCCTCCCTGTTGTCCGGCTGCGGCTACAACGCCATCCAGCAGAAGGATGAGGCGGTCAAGGCCAGCTGGTCCGAAGTGCTCAACCAGTACAAGCGCCGCGCCGACCTGGTGCCCAACCTGGTGCAGACCGTCAAAGGTTTCGCCAGCCAGGAAGAGCGCGTGCTGACCGAAGTCACCAACGCCCGCTCGCGTGTCGGCCAGATCAACGTCAACGCCGATGACGAAGCCTCGCTCAAGCAGTTCCAGCAGGCCCAGGGTGAACTCGGCAGCGCGCTGTCGCGGCTGCTGGTGGTGACCGAGAACTATCCGGTGCTGAAGTCCGACCAGAACTTCCGCGACCTGCAGGCCCAGCTGGAAGGCACCGAGAACCGCATCACCGTTGCCCGCGGCCGCTACATCCAGCAGGTGCAGGACTACAACACCTACATCCGCTCGTTCCCGCAGGTGATCACCGCCAAGATCTTCGGCTACAAGACCAAGCCGAACTTCACCGTTGACAACGAAGCGCAGATCTCCAACGCACCGGCGGTGGATTTCGGCAACGCGCCGCAGCAGCAGCCGGCACCGCAGCCGGGCCACTGACCGATGCGCCTGGCCACTGCGCTGCTGGCCCTGCTGCTGTGGCTGCCGCTGGCGGCGCAGGCCCAGCAGCTGGCGCCGATTCCGGCGCTGGATTCGCCGGTGGTCGACACCACCGGCACGCTGGAGGCTGCGCAGAAGCAGGCACTGGTGCAGCAGGCGCTGGACCTGCAACAGCGCAAGGGCAGCCAGCTGCAGGTGCTGGTGGTACCCACCACCCAGCCGGAGGACATCGCGCAGTACACCACGCGGGTCTTCGACCAGTGGCAGATCGGCCGCAAGGGCGTCGATGACGGCGTGCTGCTGGTGGTGGCCAAGGACGACCGGCGCGTGCGGATCGAGCCGGGTTACGGCCTGGAAGGCGCGATTCCCGATGCCATCGCCAACCGGGTCATCCAGGAATACCTGGTGCCGCGTTTCCGCGCCGGCGACTACGCCGGGGGCATCACCGATGCCACCGCCGTGCTGGTCAAGCTGATCGATGGCGAAACGCTGCCGGCACCGGTCAGTGGCCATCGTGGGCGCGAGCCGGGTGGCGGCGGCGATGCCTGGTTTCTGGCGCTGTTCATCGGTGTGTTCGCCGGCAGCATCCTGCGCGGCGTGTTCGCGCGCGTGCCGCGCCCGCTGCGTGGCCTGCTCGGCGGCGCTGGCGCAGCCGTGGCGGCGTTCCTGTTCACCTCCACCCTGCTGGCCAGTGGCCTGGCCGGCGTGGTTGGCCTGATCGTGGCGATGCTGTCCGGCCATCCGGGGCGCTTTGCCGGCGGTGGTGGCTGGGGCGGTGGCAGCTGGGGCGGGGGAGGCGGCTTCGGCGGTGGTGGTGGATTCGGCGGCGGAGGCGGCTGGGGCGGCGGCGGTGGCCGTTCCGGTGGCGGTGGCGCTTCGGGAGGCTGGTGATGATCCAACGTCTGTTCCGCCATGTATGTTCGCCGTCGGTACGGCGCGCGTTCCCGCCAGCCACGCTGCAGGCGATCACCGAGGCCATCGCGGCCGGTGAGCAGCGCCACGGCGGTCAGGTGATGTTCGCGGTGGAGGCCGATCTGCCGCTGGCCGCGTTGTGGCACAAGGTCACCCCGAGGCAGGCCGCCGAGCATGCCTTCGCACGCCTGCGCACCTGGGACACCGCCCACAACAACGGCGTGCTGATCTACCTGCTGCTGGCCGACCATGCCATCGAGATCGTCGCCGACCGCGGCCTGCATGGCCGGGTCAGCCCGGCGCAGTGGCAGCGGGTCTGCACCCATCTGCGCGAGGGCCTGCGCGGTTCCAATCCGGTGGAAGCGCTGCAGGATGCCATCGACGAGGTCTCCAGCCTGATCGAAGGGCACTTTCCGGCCTCGACCCGGTCGAACGATGACGCGTTGCCGAACTCGCCCCAGCTCCTTGGTTGAGCCGGGGCGGCACTGGCCCGAGAATAGGCGTTCAACCGCAAGGCACCTTCCATGATCTATTTCCACGACATCGACCCCATCGCCCTCTCGCTGGGGCCGATCAAGGTGCACTGGTACGGCATCATGTACCTGCTCGGCTTCACTGCGGCCTGGCTGCTGGGCCGCACGCGCATCGCCGCCGGGCGCCTGCCGGGCGTCGATGCCAACGGCTTCTCCGACCTGTTGTTCTACGCCATGCTCGGCGTGGTGCTGGGCGGCCGCATCGGCTACATGCTGTTCTACGCGCTGGGCGATTTCCTGCACAACCCGCTGCTGCTGTTCAAGGTGTGGGACGGCGGCATGAGTTTCCATGGCGGCCTGCTGGGCGTGCTGGGTGCCTGCTGGTGGTGGTCGCGCAAGCACGCGCTGCACTTCTTCGACACCATGGATTTCATGGCGCCGCTGGTACCGCTGGGCCTGGGCTTTGGTCGCATCGGCAACTTCATCGGCGCCGAGCTGTGGGGCAAGTACACCGACGGCACGTGGGGCGTGGTGTTCCCGTCGGGCCTGCCGGCGCCGCTGAACCAGTTGGACCATGCGACCCTGCAGGCGCAGTTCGCCACCGGCGCGCTGAACCAGTTCGCCCGCCATCCCTCGCAGCTGTATGAAGCGTTCCTGGAAGGCCTGGTGATGTTCGTGGTGCTGTGGACGGTGTCGGCCAAGCCGCGCCACCGTTACCTGGTCGGCGGCCTGTTCGCGCTGATGTACGGCCTGTTCCGCTTCGCCGTCGAATTCGTACGCATGCCCGACAACGGCGTCTATGTGGCCTTCGACTGGCTGACCCGTGGCCAGATCCTCAGCCTGCCGCTCATCGCCTTCGGCCTGGTGCTGCTGGCGATGTCGCGCCGCGCGCCGGTGCTGCAGCCGCAACCGGTGATGGCTGCGGAGGGCAAGGCATGAAGGCCTACCTGGATCTGCTCGCGCATGTGCTGGAACATGGCGCGGAGAAGAGCGACCGCACCGGCACCGGCACCCGCAGCGTGTTCGGCTGGCAGATGCGCTTCGACCTCAATGAAGGTTTCCCGCTGGTCACCACCAAGAAGCTGCACCTGCGCTCGATCATCCACGAGCTGCTGTGGTTCCTGAAGGGCGATACCAACATCGGCTACCTGAAGGACAACCAGGTACGCATCTGGGACGAGTGGGCCGACGAGAACGGCGATCTCGGCCCGGTCTACGGCAAGCAGTGGCGCAGCTGGGCCACCGCCGATGGCCGCGAGATCGACCAGATGCAGTGGCTGGTGGACGAGATCAAGCGCAACCCCGATTCGCGCCGGCTGGTGGTCAGCGCCTGGAACGTGGGCGAGCTTTCGCAGATGGCGCTGATGCCGTGCCACAACCTGTTCCAGTTCTACGTGGTGGACGGCAAGCTCAGCTGCCAGCTGTACCAGCGCAGCGGCGACATCTTCCTCGGCGTGCCGTTCAACATCGCCAGCTATGCGCTGCTGACCCACATGGTGGCGCAGGCCACGGGCCTGGGCGTGGGCGACTTCGTGCATACGCTGGGCGACGCGCACCTGTATTCGAACCACTTCGAGCAGGCGCGCGAGCAGCTTTCGCGTGAACCGCGCGCGCTGCCGAAGCTGTGGTTGAACCCGGAGGTGAGCGACCTGTTCGGCTTCCGGTTCGACGACATCCGCATCGACGGCTATGACCCGCACCCGGCGATCAAGGCGCCGGTGGCGGTGTGAGTGCCATGAAGCTCTCGATGATCGTGGCGCTGGACCGCAACCGTGGCATCGGCCAGGGCAATGCCATGCCCTGGCACCTGCCGGATGATTTCAAGCACTTCAAGGCGCTCACCCTGGGCAAGCCGATCCTGATGGGGCGCAAGACGGCCGAGTCGATCGGCCGCGTACTGCCGGGGCGCACCAACCTGGTGCTGACCCGCAGCGGCCAGGTGCCGTTCGCGGGCATGCGCGCGGTGGCGTCGCTGGACGAGGCGAAGGCGATTGCCGAAGGCGAGGGCGCCAGCGAGCTGTGCATCATCGGCGGCGGCGAGATCTTCCACCAACTGCTGGACCAGGCCAGCGACCTGTACCTGACCTGGGTCGATGCCGAAGTCCCCGCCGACACCCATTTCCCCGATGTGGCCGTGCAGGACTGGCGGGAAGTGAGCAGCGAGCCGCATCCGGCCGATGACCGCCACGCCTATGCGTTCCGCTTCGTGCATTACGTGCGCCGCTGAGGATGGTTTTCTGTAGAGCCGAGCCATGCTCGGCTGCTGTTGCCTGATACCTCCCGTAGCCGAGCATGGCCCGGCTCTGCAGGTGCCTACGGCATCCGGTAATGCCCGATGATCGCGTGCTGGAACAGCAGGTTCTCTTCACGCGTGCCGCGCGCGATGTTGTGCAGCACCAGCGGTGTGCCATTGGCCAGCCTCCGGTCGGAGACGATGCCGACATGCAGCAGACCGTTGCCGTTGAGCTTCCAGGCCACGATGTCACCGGCCGCATAGTCGGTGGCGAGGGCGGTGATCGGTTGCTGCCAGCCCTGCCGTTCGAACCAGCGCATCAGGTTCGGCACACGCCGATGATCAATGTTGCGGTCCGGCCGTGACAGGCCCCAGATCGCGGGATACGCGCTGAAGTTGCCGCGCATGTCTTCATGCACGCGCGCCTGCAGGTCCAGTCCCTGGCTGCGCAGGGCGCGCACCACCACGTCGGTGCACACGCCGCGATCAAGCGGGACGTCGCCGCCGGGATAGGACAGGACCTGGTAGGCGGGATCGTAACGGGTGGTGACGCCGATCTGTGCGCGCGCTGCGGCCACCAGTGGCGGTGAAGGGGCCTGCGGCTGCGATGGCGTGGGGGCGGCGTTTCCGCCGCCGGTGGGAGCCGGCGGCGAAGCAGGCTGGCAGCCGCTGGCCAGGGCCAGCGTCAGCAGCAGCACCCTCCATGGTGCCCAGCCGCGTCGCGTCATGCCTGCGGCGCGGCGCCGTTGTTGTGGGGTCCACCGGAGCCTCCACCGCCACCACCTCGACGGCGACGACGGCGCGGACCACGGTTGCCCGGGTTGGCAGCAGCGGCGTTGCCGCCGCCCTGTTCCTTGCCCTGCACCGCAGCGGCGGGGCGCTCGTGCGCCGGTCGCGCCGGCGGGCGGGCGTGGGGTACGGGTGCCGGTACATCACGGCCCGGCACCTGCACCACGCGCAGCTCGTCGGTATCGAGCTGGATCGCGGTCAGCTTGCCGCCCCAGACTGCGCCGGTGTCGATGGCGTGCACGCCCTGGGTGATGGTCAGGCCCAGCGCCGACCAGTGGCCGCAGACGATCTTGAGGTCGCGCTCGACCCGTCCAGGTACTTCGAACCAGGGGTAGAGTCCCTGTTCCTGCGTGCCAGGGGTGCCCTTGTCCTCGATGCCGATGCGCCCGCGCGGGGTGCAGTAGCGCATGCGGGTGAGCACGTTGATGATCGCACGCGAACGGTCGTAGCCGGACAGGTTCGGCGCCCAGCTTGGCTTGTCGCCGTACATGTTGCGGAACAGCTTGCGGTAGCCGGCGCCGTGCAGCTGCACCTCGACTTCGGCGGCGTGCTTCTCTGCCATCTGCGTGGTCCACTTCGGCGCCAGGCCGGCGTGCACCATCATCCAGCCCAGCTCGCGATCCACATGCACCAGCTTCTGCAGGCGCAGCCAGTCCAGCAGTTCGTCGCGGTCCTCGGCCTGCACGATGCGCAGCAGGTCCGGGTTGACCTTGCGCTGCTCCTCTTCGGTGCGTGCACCGACGGCCAGCAGCGAAAGATCATGGTTGCCCAGCACCACCACGCTGTGCTCGCGCAGCGAATGCACCAGCCGCAGCGTTTCCAGCGACTGGCCGCCACGGTTGACCAGGTCGCCGCAGAACCACAGGGTGTCCTGAGCCGGGTCGAAGCGGATCTTCTCCAGCAACCGCTGGGTAACGTCGTAGCAGCCCTGCAGGTCGCCGATCGCCCACACACTCATCGTTCGGCCTCCGTGTCAGTGCAGGGTACGCGGGACGGCCAGCACGAACGGTGCGACCGGCGCGGCAAATTCGGTGCCATCGTCGGCGACCATGTCGTAGTGCCCCTGCATGGTCCCGTGATCGGTCCCCAGCATGACACCGGACGTGTAACGGAAGTCTTCACCGGGGCGCAGCCGCGGCTGCTCGCCGATCACCCCGTCGCCATCGACATGCTCGACACGGCCATTGGCATCGGTGATGCGCCAGTGGCGTGCGACCAGGCGTGCGGCGACCCGCCCCTGGTTGTGGATGCGGATCGTGTAGGCGAACGCATAGCGCCCGTCTTCCGGCGCGGATTGATCGTCGAGGAAGCGCGGTGCGACTTCGACGGAGATGGCGTAAACGTCAGCGTCTTCCATACCGGCAGTGTAATCAGGAGGCATTGGCCAAAGCGATGAATTCGGCCACGTCCAGCTGTTCGGCGCGGGCATCGGGACGCACGCCGGCGGCAACGAACTGTTCGGCGGACACCACGTTGTTCAGGGCGTTGCGCAGGGTCTTGCGGCGCTGCCCGAAGGCGGCCTTGACCACCTCGGCGAAGCGCGTGTGGTCGTTGATGCTGATCGAGGCCGGGTCACGCGGCACCAGCCGCACCACGGCCGAATCGACCTTCGGCGGCGGCCGGAACGCGCCCGGCGGCACCACGAACAGGGAGGTCACCTGGCAGTAGGCCTGCAGCATCACGCTGAGGCGGCCATACACCTTGCTGCCGGGGCCGGCGGCCATGCGGTCGACCACCTCCTTCTGCAGCATGAAGTGCATGTCGCGGATCACTGCGGCATGCTCCAGCGCATGGAACAGGATCGGCGAGGAGATGTTGTAGGGCAGGTTGCCGACCAGGCGGATCGGCTGGCCATCAGCCAGTTCGGTGAAGTCCACGCGCAGCACGTCGCGGTGGACGATGGTCAGCTCGCCCAGCGGCTCGGCGGCGGCGGTCAGCGGCGCGATCAGGTCGCGGTCGAACTCGATCACCGTCAGCTTCGGGTGCACGCGCAGCAGCGGCAGGGTGATGGCGCCCTGGCCTGGACCAATTTCAACCAGGCGGTCACCATCTTTCGGATTGACCGCCATCACGATCTTGTCGATGTAGTGGCGATCGGCCAGGAAATGCTGGCCAAGCTGCTTCTTGGCCGGTGCGGTGAACACCGGGCCGGAGGGGGAATGCGGGGAATTCATGCGCTCAGTGTACGTTGCCGCGCCAGCTGCGCACACAGCGTCGTTGCCGCCTGCAGGCTGGAAGGATCGGCGATGCCGCGGCCGGCCAGGTCCAGCGCGGTGCCATGGTCGACCGCCACGCGCGGGTAGGGCAGGCCGAGGGTCAGGTTCACCGCCTGTTCGAAGCCGGAATACTTCAGCACCGGCAGGCCCTGGTCGTGGTACATCGCCAGCACGGTGTCGAAACCGGCCAGCTTGGCCGGCAGGAAGGCGGTGTCGGCCGGCAGCGGGCCGACCAGGTCCATGCCCTCCGCGCGCAGGCGCTGCAGCAGGGGGATGACCAGATCCAGTTCCTCGCGTCCCAGATGACCGTCTTCGCCGGCATGCGGGTTCAGCCCGAGCACCGCGATGCGCGGCGCAGGCAGGCCGAACTCGCGGCGCAGCGCGGCATGCACCGTGCGCAGGGTGTGTTCCAGGCTGGGCGCGGTGATCGCATCGGCCACCTCGCGCAGCGGCAGGTGGGTGGTGGCCAGGGCCACGCGGACAATGTGATTGGCCAGCATCATCACCACCTTCACTCCGGCCTGGTCGGCCAGCAGTTCAGTGGTGCCGCTGTAGGCGATGCCGCCCTCGTTGATGACCGCCTTGTGCACCGGGCCGGTCACCACACCGTGCAGCTCACCGGACAGGCAGGCCTGGCCGGCGCCGAGCAGGGCGCCGATGACCGCGCTGGCATTGGCCGGATCGGCCTGGCCGAAGTGGCTGGGCGCCGCGTTGCGGACGGCGCGCAGGCGCAGATCGCCGGGGACGCGTGCTTCGGCGTGCTCGGGCAGCAGTTGCAGGGGCAGGTTCAGGGCGGCCGCAGCCGCGCGCAGGGTGTCCGGGTCGGCGAAGGCCAGCAGCCGGCAATCTTCACGCGGCTGCTGGACGAGGCGGACACACAGCTCCGGGCCGATCCCGGCGGGCTCGCCCGGTACCAGAGCGAGCTCGGGGCGCATCGGTCAGGACTGCGGCGGCGTGGCGGTGTTTTCCGCGCGGTCGCCGCTGCGGAAACTGACGTAGGCTTCGCCACGCAGTTCCTGCAGGAAGCGGTTGTACTCGTCTTCCAGCTTGCGACGGCCGATGGTCTCGCGGACCTGGGCACGCTGGTTGTCGGTGGTCACGTCGGTCTGGCGGGTCGCCACGCGCTGCACGATGTGCCAACCGGCGTCGGTGCGGAACGGCTGGCTGACGCCACCATCCTGCAGGCCACTCACCTGCTGGCCGAAGGCCGGACCGAACGCGTCAGCCGGGAACCAGCCGAGATCACCGCCCTGGCCCTTGCTGTTGTTGTCCTCGGAGGACTCCCTGGCAACGGTCTGGAAGTCGGCGCCGCCAGCAATGCGGGCGCGCAGGGTATCGATCTTGGCCTTGGCAGCGGCATCGGTCTGGTTGTCGTCCACGCGGACCAGGATGTGGCGGCCGTGGTACTCGGTGACCGTCTGCTCACCGGCGGCGGAACTGCTGTCACGCACTTCCACCAGCTTCAGCAGCTGGAAGCCGCTCGGGCCGCGGATCGGGCCGACCACCTCGCCCGGCTTCATCTTTTCCATCAACTGGGCAAAGGCCTGCGGGATTTCATCCAGGCTGCGCCAGCCCAGATCGCCGCCTTCCAGTGCGTTCGGGCTGTCCGAATAGCGCACGGCCGCCGCGTTGAAGTCCAGCTCGCCCTTGTCCAGCAGGGCCTTCACGCCATCGGCCTTCTTCTGGCCGGTGGCGATCTGGTCGGCGTTGGCACCGTCGGGCAGGGCGATCAGGATGTGCGCCAGGTGGTACTGGTTGCCTACCGTGGCCTGCTGCTTCAGCGCGGCGTCGACTTCACCCTCGCTGACGCTGATGCGGCTCTGCGCGAAGCTCTGGCGCAGGCGCTGCACGGTGATCTCGTCACGCACCGACGCACGGAAATCGTTGAAATCGATACCGTCATGGGCCAGGCGCTGGCGAAGGGCATCCAGGTTCGAACCGTTCTGCTGGGCGATGGCGTTCATCGCCTGGTTCAGCTCCTGGTCGCTGACACGGATGCCGCTGCCCTGGGCGCGGGCCACCTGCAGCTTGACCAGCACCAGGCGTTCGAGCACCTGGCGGCTGAGCACGTCTTCCGGCGGCAGCTGGTTTTCGCGGCCGGCATACTGCGCCTTGATGTTGGCGATCGCACGCTGGAGCTCGCTCTGCAGGATCACGTCCTCATCGACGACGGCAGCGATGCGGTCAAGCGGCTGCGCCTCCTGGGCAAGTACCTGCAGGGGGGCGGACACGCTGGACACCGCCAGCAGCGAGGCGAGAAGAACGGGGAAGCGCTTGGTCATGGGATCAGGTTCGGATCGTAGTCATCCCGGGTCGCCCCGGTGTTGCTCGGCGGCACGAGATAGAGGTCGTCGCGGTTGTAGCCGAGGATAGCACGGCGCAGGGTACGGTCCGTGTCCTGCCCCAGGGAGCTCAGGCCCTTGAGCACGAACTCCACCTGGATGGAGTTGTTCATCTCGCCTTCGCGGTTGCGTACATAGCGGCGGCCGACCACACGCACGGCCAGGCAGCAGCTGTCCCACTGGACACCGCCGATGATTTCCAGCGGCTCCTTGTCCTGCAGCGAGTAGTAGTAGCGACCGACCAGGCTCCAGCGCGCATTCAGCGGGTACAGGAACGACAGGTCGGCCTGTTCCAGCAGGGTACGGTCGTGCTTGTTGGCGTTGGCCGGGGCGCCCGAGTTGATGCGGTAGCGGTAGCTGAGGTTGATCACGCCATCGTTGGGCATCAGATAGCGGGCACGGACGCTGGCCAGATCCTCACGCTTGTACTTCGGGTCCCACTGGTAGGTGGCACCCAGGGTCCAGCGGTCGTTGATCATGTAGTTGCCGTCGGCGATCCACGCCGACTTGCCCTTTTCCACCGGCGCGCCGCCCGGGGTGACGGTCACCCGCGACTCGTCGAAATACTGGATCTGGCCGATGGCCGCCGAGAAGCGTTCCTTGCCGGTGGTCTGGTCGATGAAGCGGGTGCCCAATGCCAGGGTCAGCTGGTTGGCATCGTTCTGGCGGTCGGCGCCGGTGTAGCGCGAGTCGCGGAACAGCTGGCCCCAGCTGAACGTGAAGTCACGGGTGTCGAAGATCGGAAGGTCGTCCTGGTTGCGGTACGGCGTGCGCAGGTAGAACAGGCGCGGTTCCAGCGTGTGCAGGAATGACTTGCCGCCGATCGTGGTCTCGCGATCGAAGAACAGGCCGGCGTCGATGCTGCCGATCGGCAGGCTGCGGCTGGGCGATTTGTTGCCGCGCAGCTGCTCCGGCGTGGCGGTGTTCGGGTCGATGCCCTGCGAGGCCAGCACGTTGCGGCGGACGCTGTCAGCCAGGCCCTGGTCCAGGTCGTAGCCGGTGTAGCGGTAGGCCAGGGTCGGGGTGACGTACCACGCCGCGCCACTGATCGGGAACGACACGTACGGCTTCACGTCCAGGCGCGAGCCGCCATACATGCGTTGGGTCTGGCCGTTGCGCGTGTACTGCAGGTCGGGTCCCGCATCGGCGCCGTACTTGAAGTTGATGTCGTCGTGGGTGAAGCGCACGGCTTCGGCATAGATGCCGGTTTCTAGCCACGGCAGGACCGGCTTGTCCCAGTTGAAGTACAGGCGCGGCTGGCGGTTGTACGGCAGCGCGCTTTCATTGAGCGTGTAGTCGGTCAGCTGCCAGCGGTCGGCCATGATGCCGGCCGTCCAGTTCCTGCCGGTGCCGTACAGGCCCACGGTGCTCTGCAGGTTCGAGGCAGTCACCCCGACCAGGCGGTTGGCGAAGTCCTCGACATAGCGCTCGTCGCTGACCCAGGCCAGGTTCGCACGGGCCTGCCAGTGGCTGTCCACGTTGTGGTAACCGCTGAACATCACCCGGCCGCGGTCGCGGTCGCGCAGCTTGTCGTTGGGCATGAACGCGGTCAGCAGTTCGCCGCGGCCGCCGTTGTAGAGATAGCGGAACTCGTTGTCGAGCATCAGGCCGCGCCGGCTCATGTAGCGCGGGGTCAACGTGTCGTCGTAGTTCGGCGCCAGGTTGAAGTAGATCGGCTGTGCGTAGTCGAATCCGTTGCGCCCGGACATGCCCAGCTGCGGGAACAGCAGGCCGGTCTTGCGGCGGTCATCGATCGGGAACTTGAAGTACGGCGCCCACAGCACCGGCACCTTGCCGATCCGCAGCACGGCGTTGCGGGCGGTGCCGAAACCCTCGTCGTTGTCCACTTCGATCTGCGGCGCCGACAGCTTCCACACCGGCTGTGACGGGTCGCAGGTGGTGTAGGTGGAGCGGTGCATCTGGCCGACCGCGCCCTGCAGGTCGACCGACTCGGCATCGCCGTTGCCGCGGCGCGACACCAGCTGGTACTTGATGTCGGTGATCTTGTGGGTGTCGCTTTCCTGGTTGCCCTCGGCGCGCTTGGCGACCATGCGGATCGAGGAGTCCTGGTAGCGGACATTGCCGTCGGCGATGTAGTTGCCGCTCTCGGTATCGAAGCTGAGCTTGTCGGTGCCGACGAACTGGTCGCCGCGGCGCAGGGCCACGTTGCCTTCGTACTGCGGCACGGTGGTCGTGCCCAGCAGCTGGTCACCCTCGATGTCGGTCGGCTGCTGCTCGCGCGCAGCGCTGGCGGCGGCCTTGTCCTGCCCCGGGACCGGGGTGGGCGCATCGGTGAACGCGGGAATCACGTCGGTAGCCGGGCACAGGCCCCAGTTGAGCGGCTTTTCATCGGCCATTGCCGGCAGGCAGATGGCGATGCTCAGAGGCAGGGGAAGCAGGCGGAGGGCTCGGCGCACGCGGTTCGGATTCGGGCGAAAACGGACGGTAGCTTGCCCCATCCCTTGCATAGGGGCAATGAAGGACGCGGGAGCCTGCCGGCTCGGGTTCATCCGGAGACGCTGCCGGGAGGGGGCAGCAGCAGGGCCCGGACATGGGCCACGCTGCACTCGGCAAGGGCCTGCAGGTCATAGCCGCCTTCCAGCATCGAGACCACCCGGCCGGCCGCATGGCGGCGCGCCAGCGCATGCAGTTCCCGGGTGATCCAGGCGAAATCGTCGGTTTCCAGCATGAGGTCGGCCTGCGGGTCGCGCAGGTGGGCATCGAAGCCGGCCGAGATCAGCAGCAGCTGCGGACGGAAGTCGTCGATGGCCGGCAGCATTTCGTCGGCCCACACGTTGCGGAAGCGGAAACCGCCACTGCCCGGGGGCAGCAGGATGTTCATCAGGTTGCCGGCACCGCGGTCGCGGCGCAGGCCGGAATTGGGGAACAGGCCGGCCTGGTGGGTGCTGTAGTACGAGACCCGGGCGTCGTGCTGGAAGATGTCCTGGGTGCCGTTGCCATGGTGGACATCGAAATCGACCACCGCGATCCGCTCCAGCCCATGGCGGTCGCGGGCATGGGCCGCGGCAATGGCAATGTTGTTGAGCAGGCAGAAGCCCATCGCGGTGCTGCTGGTGGCGTGGTGGCCCGGGGGCCGCACCGCGCAGAACGCCAGCGGATCCTCGCCCAGCATCACTGCATCGACCGCGGCCACCCCGGCGCCGGCGGCGTGCACGGCGGCACTGGCCGAGCCCGGCGAGGTCCAGGTGTCCATGTCCAGCTGGCGCAGCGGCGCGGTCTGCGGCTGCAGCACGAAGTCGAGCAGGGCACTGTCGTGGACCCGGGTCAGTTCGCCGAACTTGGCCGGCGGCGCCTCGCGCCAGTCCAGCTGGCCGGGGAACGCGGCGTGCAGGGCATCGAGTACTTGCTGCAGGCGTTGCGGGCACTCCGGATGGCCGGGGCCGGGGTCATGCAGCAGGCAGGACGGATGGGTGAAGACCAGCATCGTGCCGACTCAGCGCTGGCGCTGCTGTGGCTGCCACAGCGCTTCGCCATGGCCGTCGGCGCGGGCCAGTACGCGCGCCAGCACGAACAACAGGTCCGACAGCCGGTTGAGGTACTGCAGCGCCTCGCTGCGCACGGGCTCAAGGCGGGCCAGGGTGACGGTCTCGCGCTCGGCGCGGCGGACGATGGTGCGGGCCAGGTGGCAGCGTGCGGCGGCCTCGCCACCAGCCGGCAGGATGAACTCCTTCAACATCGGCAGGTTGGCGTTGTAGTGGTCCAGCTGCTGTTCCAGTGCCGAGACATCGGCGGCGTGGATGGCGGCGTGGCCCGGGATGCACAGCTCGGCACCCAGGTCGAACAGCTGGTGCTGCAGATGCACCACCAGCGCGCGGACATCCCCGGGCAGCGCGGTGGCAAGCAGCAGGCCGAGCGCAGCGTTGGCTTCATCGACGGTGCCGTAGGACGCCACCCGGGCGTCGTCCTTGGCCACGCGCTGGCCGTCGCCGAGGCCGGTACTGCCGTCGTCGCCGGTGCGGGTATAGATGCGCGAGAGGCGATGACCCATGGCGCGGCTCAGTGCCGGATGTCGCGGCGGGCCTGCTGAAGCTTCAGTACCTGCTCCACCGCCAGCTGCAATGCCGCCGCCAGCGCCACGTAGATCGCGGTGGTGCGCAGGTAGGGGCCGAACCATTGTGCGTAGTTCTGCGCCCAACCGGCCAGCGTCGGCTCGGCCACGTTGCGGGTGGTCCAGTAGAAACCGCCCTGCGCCAGCAGGTGGCAGACCGCCACCGAGGCCACCAGCAGCAGTGCACCCTTGGCCAGCACCGGCCAGCGTGCGCCCTGGTAGTTGCGGCCCAGCAGCATGCCGCCGGCCCACAGCGAGAAATACGCCGGCAGCAGCAGCCAGTAACCCGGCGACACGCAGTAGTGCTGCCAGAAATCCAGGCCGCTGCTGCGGATCACGATCCAGTCCACCAGCACGGCGAACACCATCAGCAGCGGAAACGCCCAGCGTGTCCACGTGGCCAGGTAGAAGCCACCGATGAAGAACACCGCCCAGGAGGCATCGGGGATCGCCGCGAAGTGGTTGACCCGGGTCGCCGCCAGCAACAGCACGAGGACGGACAGGACGAAGGCGCGGTTGGCGGTGGCGGACATGGCAGCGGGCCCGGAGCGGATTCAGGTTTCATTCTAGCCCGCCGCGCCGGTTGGCGCAGGTCGGGTGGTGTTGGGCGTTTGGGCAGGGCGAGCGCGTATCATGAACATCATGAGTGAACGACATGACGTGCTGATCGTCGGTGGTGGCCTGGTCGGTGCCAGCCTGGCCATCGCCCTGGACCGCCTGGGCCGCGATGTGGGCCTGCTCGAGGCCAGCCCGGCCGGCGAGCTGCCGGCGGTGTTCGACCAGCGCAACCTCAGTTTTGCCGCTGCCACGGTCAATGCGCTGACCGCGCTGGGGGTCATGCAGAAGCTGGCGATGGCGCCGGGCCCGATCCGCCGCATCCACGTCAGCCGCGCCGGCGATTTCGGCCGGGTGCAGCTGGAGGCTTCCGACTACGACCGGCCGTGGTTCGGCCAGGTGGTGGTGGCGCGGGACTTCGGCCAGGCGCTGGAAGCGCGCCTGCAGGAGCTGCCGCGGCTGCGGCGCTACCGGCCGATGCGTTTCCTGGGCTTGAGCGAGGTGGTCGACGGCTACCGCCAGGTGCGGGTGGCCGACGAGACCGGCGAGCGCGTGCTGCTGGCCCGGCTGGTAGTAGGGGCCGATGGCACGACCAGTGGCGTGCGCGGCGCGCTCGGCATCGAGGTCGACCGCCATGATTTCCAGCAGACCCTGTTCGTGGCCCGCGTGCGCAGCCAGCGCACGCCAGACGGCACCGCCTGGGAGCGCTTCACCGATACCGGCCCGACCGCCCTGCTGCCGCGTGGTGATCGCCACTTCGGCACCGTGCACGGTGTGGCGCGCGACCAGGCCGATGCGGTGATGGCGCTGGACGATGCGGCTTGGCTGCAACGCCTGCAGAACGCGATCGGCTGGCGCGCAGGCCGGCTGCTCGAATCCGGCCCGCGCAGTGCGTATCCGCTCATCCAGGTGCTGGCGCGCGCGCTGGCCGGAGAGCGCGCGGTGCTGCTCGGCAATGCCGCGCAGACCATCCATCCGCTGGGTGCACAGGGCTTCAACCTGGGCCTGCGCGATGCGCTGACCCTGGCTGAACTGCTGGAGGATGCGCATGAGGATGCCGGCAGCGATGCACTGCTGCAGGCCTATGTCGCGCGCCGCGAAGAGGACCGCCGGCAGACGGTGGCGTTCTCCGGCGGGCTTGCGCGCCTGACCAGCAATCCGGCGCCGTTGATGCGGCCGCTGCGCAGCCTCGGCCTGGTGGCCGCGCAGCGCGCCTCGGTGCAATCGATGCTGGTCGGTGGTGCGATGGGCTTCCGCGGCGAGGTGCCGCGGCTGTGCCGTGGAGAAGCGGCATGAGCCGGCGCGCGCGTCTTGATGTGGCCATCATCGGCGGTGGCGTGGTCGGTGCCGCGTGTGCGCTGGCGCTGGCTGATGCTGGCCTGTCGGTGGCGCTGGTGGAAGGTCGCGAACCGGCGCCGTGGCAGGCCGCACAGCCGGACCTGCGCGTGTTCGCCTTCGCTGCCGACAACGTACAGCTGCTGAATCGTCTTGGTGTGTGGCCGGCGATCGCGCAGGCCCGTGCATGGCCCTACCGGCGCATGCAGGTGTGGGACGCGGCCGGTGGCGAGGATCTGCTGTTCGACGCCGATCGCTTCGGCCGTCGCGAACTGGGCTACATCGTCGAGAACGGGCTGCTGCAGGACCGCCTGTGGTCGGCGCTGCCGGCGGCGGGTGTGCAGCTGCACTGCCCGGCACGGGTGGACGCGCTGGAGCAGGACGAGGATGGCGTGCGCCTGCGCCTGGATGACGGGCGTCGCCTGGAAGCGGCGTTGGCGGTGGCCGCCGACGGCGCCGAATCGACCCTCCGCCAGCTGGCCGGGATCGAGGTGGAACGCCATGACTACCACCAGCGTGGCGTGGTGGCCTACGTGGACAGCGATCTTCCCAACCAGGCCACGGCCTGGCAGCGCTTCCTGCCAAGCGGGCCGCTGGCGTTGCTGCCGGTGGCCGAGCGCCGCAGCTCGATCGTCTGGACCCTGCCCGAGGACGAGGCGGCGCGTGTTCTGGCGCTGGACGAGGACAGCTTCAACCGCGAACTGACCCGCGCCTTCGCGGCACGCCTGGGTGAGCTGCGGTTGGCCTCCCCGCGAGCGGCATTCCCGCTGCGCCGCCAGCTGGCCCGTCACTACGTGGCCGGTCGTGTACTGGCGTTGGGTGACGCGGCGCATGTGGTGCATCCGCTGGCCGGGCAGGGCGTGAACCTGGGGCTGCGTGATGTCGCCGCCCTGCAGCAGTGGCTGGCACCCTCGGCAGAGCGCCGCGGCCAACCGCGGCTGTCGCCGCAGCGCCTGCAGCGCTGGGCACGCGAACGGCGGAGCGACAACCACATCGCCGCCTACAGCTTCGATGCGATCAACCGCCTGTTCTCCAACGACGAAATGCACCTGACCCTGGCCCGGGGCCGTGCGCTGGGCTGCGTCGGCCGATGGCCGCCGCTGGTGCAGGCGTTCTGGAAGCGCGCCGCTGGGGTCTGACCAACGGCTCATCCACGCATGGCGTGGATCTACTGGAATCGAGTCAGTAGATCCACGCCATGCGTGGATGAAGATCGCGACGGCGGATCAGTCGATCAGCCAGCCGGCCAGGTCGGTGCGGTCCAGCTTGCCGCGATGCCTGCGGTCCAGCGAATTGAATTCGTCGGCCAGCGCCGGGTTGGCCTGCGCTTCCTCGCGGCTGATGAAACCGTCGCCGTTCACATCCAGCGCGGCGAAGTGGATGCGGTACTGGCCAACCACGCTGCTGGGCTCCAGCGAACGCACCGTCACCTGTGCCTCGCCGGCCGGCTGTGCAATCTCGACGCTGCCGCTGACCCGACCGGCATCCAGTGGCTGCTGGCGGATCGCGCCGCCGGTGGGGCCCAGCGGCTGGCTCTGCGCAGGGGTGTGCGGCAGTTGCTGGGCCATGGCCGGTGCGACTGACAGCAAAGTGATCAGCAGGGTGAGCGAGTGGTAGCGCATGGTTCCGTTCCCCGGTAGCGCCGGGCCATGCCCGGCGGATGCAATGGGATCAGCGCAGCGGCGAGGCCAGCACGGTGATCTCTTCACGATCGTGATAGAGCTGCTTGGCGCGCACCACCAGCGGCTTCCCGGCCTGGTCCTGGAACAGGTCCAGGCACAGCCGGGTCTCGTCCCAGCGCTTCTTCATCGGCAGCTTCAGATTGAAGATCGCATGCCTGCACCAGCCTTCGCGGAACCAGGTGGCCATGCGTTCGGCGACGCGGCGCGGCTGCTCGACCATGTCGCAGACCATCCAGTCCAGCGGTTGTTCCGGGTGCCAGTGGAAGCCATCGGCGCGCAGGTGCTCGACCAGGCCGGTGTCCAGCACGTGCTGGCGCAGCGGGCCATTGTCGATGCTCAGCACGTGCATGTGCTGCCGGGTGAGCACCCAGGTCCAGCCACCGGGGGCGGCGCCAAGGTCGGCCGCGCGCATGCCGGGCTTGGCCAGCGCCTCGCGTTCTTCAGGCGTCAGTAGGGTCAACAGCGCCTCGTCCAGCTTCAGCGCCGAACGCGAAGGCGCTTCGGGCAGCAGCTTCAGGCGCGGAATGCCCAATGCCCACGGCGCGCTGTCGCCCGGGTCGGCCACGCAGACGAAGGCATGGGTACCGTCGACGAACACCACATGCAGGCGCGGCAGGCGGGTGTTCGGCTTGTCGCTGAGCTTGCCGGCCTTGCGCAGCGCCGGGCGCAGTGCATTGCCAAAGGATCGCGCCAGGCCGGACAACGGCTTGCCAGCGTCGGAATCGGGATGCTCCACCCACAGGTCGCCGAAGCGCGGCGCATCAGCCAGCACCTCCAGCATCGGCGTAATGCGGTCGGCCGGATCCAGCTGTGGCAGCTCGGCCAGCACAACCAGCTTCTGCCGCGCGAAGATCAGTTCGCGCCAGCGCAGGCGCGGTGCCAGCGCCGCGGCCTCGTCGCACATGAAAAGCACGTAGCCGTCATTGCGCTGGGTGCGTGCATAACCGGCGAAACCGGCTTCGCCGGCACGGAACTGCAGTTCGCCGGCCAGCTCGGGCTCGAAACCCTGCCGGCACAGGCACAGCAGGCCGATGCCGGTTTCAGTAACGGGCGCCATCGCTTTCCCCATAGGCACGCAGCACGCTGCGCGCGGCGTCGCGGTTCAGGCCCTGCACCACTTCGATGCCACGCTTGTTGAGCTCGCCGACCCAGTCGGCCGGCAGCGGGCCTTCGTCAAACGGAGTCAGTTCTTCGACGTCGGCTGCACTGGCACCGATCAGCAGGCGGTCGATGCCGGCCCACACGGTGGCGCCGTAGCACTGGCAGCACGGCTGCGAGCTGGTGGCCAGGGTGACCGGCGACAGCACCGCGTTCAGGCGCGGGGTCTGCAGGCGTTGCTGGGCCAGCATGTAGGCCATGTTCTCGGCGTGCGCCAGCGAGGTCGCGTGTGGCATCACCCGGTTCACGCCGGCAGCGATCACCTTGTCGTCCGGGCCGAACACCACGGCGCCGAACGGGCCGCCACTGGCGTGCTCGACGTTCAGCCGCGACAGCTCGATCGCCAGCGCGACCTTGGCCTCATCGCCCGGATATCGACGATCCAGGTCGATCTGGTCGTGGATCCAGGCGGGAAGGGTCAGGTGGACTTGCGCGTACAGCATCGCGGGGGTGCCTCGTAGGGATGGAAGAAAGTGCGGTTGCTTGGGAAACCGGCGCGCAGTGTAGCCGCACCGGCCTGTATCGGGTGTGGCGGTGGGTCAGCCGGGCGAGCCGGTGCGGATCACCACGTATTGCTTGCGGAACTCCAGCCCGGCCTGCGGCCAGCTGGCCGCATAGGCACGCAGCAGGGGCAGGGCGGCGGCGAAATCGTGGCCGTTGACCCGGCAATCGGCCTCGCACAGGCCATCGGCATCGCGCGAGGCGAACAGGCGGATGGCCAGGAACGGGCGCGCCTTCAGCAGCTCGTCGAAGGCGTCCATGCTCCTGGTGAACAGGCAGCACGGACAGGACCCATGGTCGTCCTCGCTGCAGGTGCTGGCGTCCACCTCGTGCTCGCGGTAATGCGCCAGCGGACCCAGCACCACGGTGCGTTCGTGTTCCCGGCCCTCATCGCCGGCCGGATAGGTCAGGCCCATCATTGGCAGGGCCTGTGCGTCTTCGGCGCCGATCGCGGTCTGCAGGGTCACCAGGTCCACCCGTGCCCAGGCCTGGAAGCCGGCCAGCAGCGATGTCTGTTCATCGGTACCGTTGGCGTGCTGGTACTCGAACAGGCCATCAGCGAACAGCAGCGGATGCTGGCTTTCGATGACGGTGGAGGTCTGCCAGCCCCCGTTGTCGCGCGCGTGTGCGGCCATCGCATGCGGGGTCAGGCGCAGTCCGCTGTCCAGCAGCAGCGCGTTGCCGTCGATGCGGCTGGCGACGCTGGCGTCCTGCAGGGCCTGCTGCAGCAGTGGGAGGAGTGGAGAAGCACTGTCGGTCATAAAGGCAGGTCGGTAAGAGGAATGCCGTCAATGGGCATGGCCTGGTGTCTCAAAAATGCATGAGGTGTCGGTCCAGCCCGAACTAACCAAGGTAGCTTGTTCCGGGAGTCGCTTTGTCTTGCTTGACAAGCTTCACCTTCAGCTCCCAGCCCCCGTCGCACGCTTGTCTGCCGCTGAACAGATAAAGAACCTCACCTGCCGAAGCGTTGTTCCTCATTGTCGCGTTGTCTTCAAGATCTATCTGGCTGACAAAGACCATGGGGTTGTCATCAATGAAGCGCCAGCTGGGTTCACGTACCCAACGAGGTGCTTTGTCCATCGAGAGGAAGTACCTGTCGATCGTTTCGATCATCCATGCTTGGATTGCGCCAGGGACAGAGTCGATCCACTTGATGTCGGGTTTTGGATGTGAAGTCGAGAGATACTCGCTGTACACCTTCAGCATGAAGGGCTCCGACTCGCTTCCTTGTATGCCGACACACTTCTTTCCTTCAGCGATCCCTGAGAACGCGGCGCAGAAAATCATGAAATCGCGATCAATCTTCATGCGTGATTCCTCTCAACCGATCTGTCAATCGGATTCTCGTACCGTAAGAAGCAACCCCAGCTTCACAGCGCGTCAAGTTCGGCGCGATATCGCTGCGCGTCGGGCTGCTGCTGCGGGTCGTTGCCGTGGTCGCGCAGCCAGCTTTCCAGTTCGCGGCGATACTCCGCGCGGAAATCGGCATTGCCCGGGCTGAAATGCAGCTTGCGTGCTGCCACCTCCACGCGCTCGCGCGCGCTGGACCGGGCCTGGGCGATGCCGTGGGGTGATTCGTTGGTGAGGATGACGAAGTTGCGCGGGAAACCCGGCGTGTACTTGACCACGAACGGCTGGTCGCGCGCCGGGATGCGGATGGCGTTTTCCAGCGGCCACAGCGAGGCGGTGTTGGTGTGGAACACCGCCTCCACATCGCGCCCTTCGGCAGTGCGCAGCACCGCTTCGTAGCGCCAGATGTACTGTTCGTTGAGCGTCGAGCTGGTTCGCTCGGCCTTGACGATCACCGCTTCGCCGCGCTCGCCCACCAGGTTGAGGAAGGTGGCGTTGAGGAAGTGGCCGAGGAACATGTTGAGCATCGCCAGCGGGAATACCACGATGGCGTAGCCTGGAAAGCGTCGCCACCACGAGACCAGCCCGGCCAGCACCATCGCCGCAAAGAACGTCAGCAGCGGATGCTGCGAGATGAACCAGAGCAGGACGGACAGGGCGGTGATCATCGTCGGGGGCGTGCGGGCGCCGTGTGGGCGCCCGCGCAGGTGCTCAGGCCGACCAGGTGTCGCGCAGGGTCACGCTGCGGTTGAACACCGGCTTGGCTTCGGTGTGATCGCGGCGGTCGGCGACGAAATAGCCGGTGCGCTCGAACTGGAACGACTGCTCCGGTGCGGCGCTGGCTGCGGCCGGCTCGACATAGCCGGTGACGGTACGGCGCGATTCCGGGTTCAGGTAGTCGCGGTAGGTCTTGCCTTCCGATTCGTCGTCAGGGTTCGGCACCGAGAACAGGCGGTCGTACAGGCGGATCTCGGCCGGCACGCCGTGCACGGCGCTCACCCAGTGGATGGTGCCCTTGACCTTGCGGTTGGCGCCTTCCATGCCCGGGCGCGATTCCGGATCCAGCCAGCCGCGCAGCTCGGTGATGGTGCCGTCGGCATCCTTGATCACTTCGTCGCAGCGGATGATGCCGGCGCCACGCAGGCGCACTTCGCCGCCCGGCACCAGGCGCTTCCAGCCCTTCGGCGGCACTTCGGCGAAGTCCTCGCGATCGATCCACACTTCGCGGGCGAACGGAACTTCGCGGCTGCCGAAGCTTTCGTCCTTCGGGTGGTTGCTGAAGGTCAGCAGTTCTTCGTGGCCTTCCGGAAGGTTGGTCAGCACCAGCTTGAGCGGGTCGACCACGGCCATGCGGCGCGGCGCGGCGCTGTCGAGGTCCTCGCGCAGTGCGCCTTCGAGCACGCTGAAGTCGATCAGCGAATTCTGCTTGCTGATGCCCACGCGCTCGGCGAACAGGCGCATCGCGGCCGGGGTGTAGCCACGGCGTCGCAGGCCCTGCAGGGTCGGCATGCGCGGGTCTTCCCAGCCGTCCACCAGCTGTTCAGTGACCAGCGCCATCAGCTTGCGCTTGCTCATCACCGTGTAGTTGATGTTCAGGCGCGAGAACTCGATCTGGCGCGGCTTGGCCGCTTCGCGTGGCAGCCCGGCATCGACCAGGGGCTGGGTCAGCGCGTCGTCATGGGCGAAATCGACGTTGTCCACGCACCAGTCGTACAGCGGGCGGTGGTCTTCGAATTCCAGCGTGCACAGCGAGTGCGTGATGCCTTCGATCGAATCACCCAGCGCATGGGCGAAGTCGTACATCGGGTAGATCGGCCACGCGTTGCCGGTGTTCTGGTGCTCGACGTGCTTGATGCGGTACAGCGCCGGATCGCGCAGGTTGATGTTGCCGCTGGCCATGTCGATCTTCGCGCGCAGGGTGCGCGCGCCATCGGGGAACTCACCGGCGCGCATGCGGCGGAACAGGTCGAGGTTTTCCTCGACGCTGCGGTCGCGCCACGGCGACGGGCGACCCGGCTCGGTCAGGGTGCCGCGGTAGGCACGCACTTCTTCGGCTGACAGGTCGCAGACATAGGCCTTGCCCTGTTCGATCAGCTTCTCGGCGGCCAGGTAGTAGGCCTGGAAGTAGTCCGAGGCGTGGCGCAGCTCGTTCCAGCTGAAGCCCAGCCAGCGCACGTCGTCCTGGATCGCGGCCACGTATTCCGGATCTTCCTTGGCCGGGTTGGTGTCATCGAAGCGCAGGTTGCAGACGCCGCTGAATTCACCGGCGATGCCGAAGTTCAGGCAGATCGACTTGGCGTGACCGATGTGCAGGTAGCCGTTCGGCTCCGGCGGGAAGCGGGTCTTGATCGCCTGGTGCTTTCCGCTGGCCAGGTCCTCGCGCACGATCTGGCGGATGAAATCGCGCTTCTCGTGGCTGTCGGCGGGGGTCTCGGGGCTGGCGGGGGTGTGCTCGGACATGAGTCTGGGGCGAAAAAGGGCAGAAAGACCAACAGTCTAGCGCGTACGGGGCAGGGCTGCCGGGGTTGCCGGCCTCTCCACCATTCAGCCCCCAGGCGTATGCTGGACCCTTGTCCCGAGGAGCCGCCGCATGCACATCGTGTACAAGGCCGACAATCTGTTCGACGCCCATCTGGTCAAGCACGCGCTGGAAGACGCCGGTATCCCCGCGTTCGTGTTCGGAGAGCAGCTGCTGGGCGGGATGGGCGAGCTGCCGCTGTTTGGCGTGCTGCGGGTCGGCATCCCCGATGCGGCGCGGCCGCAGGCCGAGGACATCGTAGCGGCGCTGGACTTGGGCCAGGCCCCGTCCGACCCCATTTCCGATGCAGACGACATTGCCGGCCTTCCGGCGTAGGAGCGCATCATGTTGGGAATTGGCCAGGGCATCCTCGGCATCGGCGCCTTCAAGCAGCGCCTGCCGCGCCCGGAAGAGGCGCTACCGGGGCGTGACCAACCACTGCCGCTGCACAGCAACCAGCACTTCGTGAACAGCCATCCGCTGAAGGACCGTTTCGCCGGCCTGCAGCAGATACGCTTTGCGCTGGGCTGTTTCTGGGGCGCCGAGCGCAAGTTCTGGACCGAGCCGGGCGTGTACAGCACGTCGGTCGGCTATGCAGGTGGCATCACGCCGAACCCGACCTATGAAGAGGTCTGCTCGGGCCTGACCGGCCACACCGAAGTGGTACAGGTGGTGTTCGACCCGGCGGTGGTGAGCCTGGAGCGGCTGCTGCAGCTGTTCTGGGAAAGCCACGACCCGACCCAGGGCATGCGTCAGGGCAACGACACCGGCACCCAGTACCGCTCGGCGATCCATGCCACCGACGAGGCCCAGTACAAGGCCGCGCTGGCCAGCCGCGAGGCCTACCAGGCGCAGCTGGCTGCGGCCGGCTACGGCCCGATCACCACCGAGATCGTGTACCCGGCACCGGCGTACTACTACGCCGAGGACTACCACCAGCAGTACCTGGCGAAGAATCCGAACGGCTACTGCGGCATCGGCGGCACCGGCGTGAGCTGCCCGATCGGGTTGGATGTGGAGGCGCCGCGCTGACGCGCGGTGGTCCGCCTGCGGCGGGCTGAAGCCAAAGCCAGAGCCAAAGCCAAAGCGGCTCTGGGTTGCTGATGGTTGGGCGGGACGGGGGCGGCTGGCAGGACACGCCGTGAACCCGTCCATGGGGGCTCGATGGCGCCATCCATGGCGCCAACGGTCCTGCCAGCCGCCCCCGTCCCACCTTCGACAGTTTCCCGGTGACGGTGGGCAAGAGCATGGGTTACTGACGAACTGAAGAAAAACAAAAAGGACGCGGCGTTTGCCGCGTCCTTTTTGTTTGATCCTGCAGTGCTTTCTGTAGAGCGGAGCCATGCTCCGCTCCAAGCAAGCGAAGCGCGCGACCCGCTGTTGCTCTTCTTTCTTTCTTCCGTGGCGGGCCGCCGCAGGAAACTGTCAGAGGGCGGGCGGGTTGGGTTCGCGGGAGTGTCCGCCGCATGGGCCCGAGGCATGCCTCGGGCGGGTTGGGCAGGACGCCCAACCCCGGTCTTGCCGTGTGCGCAGGACAGCGCACACGAGCAAGCGGCGGCCAAGCCTCCGGGGATGGATTCACGGCGTCTCCCGCGAACCCAACCCGCCCGACCCAGCGCGGCTTTTTGCTCTTCGCGACCAACCGACCCGCCACGAGGGGCTCAGCCGTTGGCCGGAATCCTCACAGTGCCGCGCGGATCCGCTCGCGCAGTGCTTCCAGATCCTTGGCAAACGCCTCGATGCCGGTCGCCAGCTTCTCGGTGGCCATCGGATCGGCCGCCAGATCCGCCGCGAACTTCGCCGCATCGATCGGCGTCACCGCCGTGCCATCGGCTGCACCGGCTACCAGCTTGCGCGGCAGCTCGCCGTGGTCGGCGTCCAGCTTCTCCAGCAGGTCCGGCGAGATCGTCAGGCGGTCGCAGCCGGCCAGTGCTTCGATCTGCGCGGTCGAACGGAACGAGGCGCCCATCACCACTGTCGGCGAACCGCGACGCTTGAATTCGGCATACACGCCGCGCACGAACTTCACGCCCGGGTCTTCATCGATGGTGGCCGGGGCCTGGCCGTTGGCCACGTACCAGTCCAGGATGCGGCCGACGAACGGCGAGATCAGGAACGCCCCGGCTTCGCTGCAGGCCAGCGCCTGGGTCGGGTTGAAGATCAGGGTCAGGTTGCAGTCGATACCCTCGGCCTGCAGGATGCGCGCGGCTTCCACGCCTTCCCAGGTCGCGGCGATCTTGATCAGGATCTTCTCGCGCGGCACGCCGGCATCGGCGTACATCTGGATGAACTGGCGGGCCTTGGCCACGGTGGCAGCGGTGTCGTGAGCCAGGTCGGCATCCACCTCGGTGGACACCCGGCCCGGCACCAGCGTGCTCAGCAGCGCGCCGACGCCGATGGTCAGGCGGTCGGCCACGGCGTGCACCACGGCTTCGCGGTCGCCACTCTGCTGGCGGCCCCAGGCCAGTTCGCGTTCGATCAGCTCGGCGTAGACCGGCAGGTCCAGCGCCTTCTTCACCAGGGTCGGATTGGTGGTGCAGTCCACCGGCTGCAGGCGCTTGATCGCCTCGTAGTCACCGGTATCGGCAACGACCACGGACAGTTCGCGCAGCTGGGACAGTTTGGACGGGGTACTCATTACGGCTCCTGGGGCAGGGGGATCGAATCGCGCGCGGTGCGCAGCGGTAATCAGGGGCGGTCGTTGTGGACCGCGGTCACGCGCAGGCGCAGCTTGCGGCCACCGGGCGCGTTCCAGTCGATGCTCTGGCCGATCGAAAGGCCGAGCAGGGCACTGCCGACCGGGGCCAGCACGGAAACCTTGCCTTCATCGACGTTGGCTTCGCGGGGGAAGACCAGGGTCAGGACGTGCTTCTCGCCCGACACTTCATCTTCGCACTCCACGCGCGAATGCATCATGACGATGCCTTCGGGAATCTGGTCCGGTGCCAGCACGGTGGCCCGGTTGAGTTCTTCAGCAAGCGCGAGCGCGGCAGGCGTCTGGCTCAGCGCAGGGGATTCGAGCATGGCGTCCAGGCGGTCCATGTCGAAGGTGGAAACGGTGATCGACGGCGGCAGGCCGCTGGCGGTACTCATGGTGAAGCTCCTTGGTTGAAAGCCATGCAAAAGGCGGCACCTGCTGGCGCCGCCTGTCTGTATTGTGGGGACAAATGCGGCCGGAATCGACTCCTGCCGATTCCAGGCCGGTACTGCGGGGGGCTCAGCCGTTCAGCGCGGGGCCGGGCAGGGCCGGTGCATCGCTGCCGGCATCGAGCGCCTCCAGCGTGAACAGCGCCTGCGGCAGACGCTTGAACTGGTCGGCCAGGTCCATCAGGAAGTCGTTCATGGCCGAGCTGCGGCGCCAGATCATGGCGATGCGGCGGCTGGGACGGCCTTCGCCGGTGAAGTCGAGCAGGCGGATGTTGTTCGAGCGCGGCACTGGCGGCTGCACCGACAGGCTCGGCAGCAGGGTGATGCCGACGTCGGCGGCGACCATCTGCCGCAGCGTTTCCAGGCTGGTGGCGCGGAACTCGGACTTCTCGTTGGCGCCGAACAGGCGGCAGACTTCCAGCGCCTGGTCGCGCAGGCAATGGCCGTCCTCCAGCAGCAGCAGCTTCTGCGTGGCCAGTTCCTGCACGTCCAGGTGCTCGCGACGTGCCAGCGGGTGGCGACCGGAGACGGCCAGCAGGAACGGTTCCTCGAACAGGAACTCGGCATGCAGCTGGTCGTCGATCACCGGCAGCGCCAGCAATGCAGCGTCGAGCTTGCCTTCGCGCAGGCGGTCCAGCAGCACATCGCTCTTTTCCTCGACCAGCAGCAGTTCCAGCTCCGGGAAGCGCTCGCGGATGCGCGGGATCACATGCGGCAGCAGGTACGGGCCGAGGGTCGGGAAGATCCCCAGGCGCACCGTACCGGCTTCCGGATCGCGGCTGCGTCGCGCCGCTTCCTTCAGCTGTTCCACTTCGGACACGATCACCCGCGCCCGTGCGGCCGCTTCCTGGCCGGCCGGGGTCAGCATCACCTTGCGCGGTGCGCGTTCCACCAGCGGCAGGCCGAGCTCTTCCTCCAGCTTGCGGATCTGCGTGGACAACGTCGGCTGGCTGACAAAGCAGGAAGCGGCCGCCCGGCCGAAATGCTTGTGGTCGGCCAGGGCTACCAGGTACTTCAGATCACGTAGGTTCATCCTTACACCCCAGGGGTAACGGACCGGCTGACGGCGTGGTTACCCGACAGGCAGACAATGTTCCCGGTGATCTGGGAACGGTGGATCAGGCCGCTTCAGCAACGGCACCGCTGCTGTTGCTCACCGACGAGCGGATCAGGTGGTCGAACGCGCTCAGTGCGGCGGTGGAACCGGCGCCCATGGCGATGATGATCTGCTTGTAGGGCACCGTCGTGCAATCGCCAGCAGCAAACACACCCGGCAGGTTGGTCTGGCCGCGATCGTCGATGACGATCTCGCCACGCGGCGACAGCGCCACCACATCCTTCAGCCACTCGGTGTTGGGCAGCAGGCCGATCTGCACGAAGATGCCTTCCAGCTCGACGCGGTGGGCATCGCCGCCGATGCGGTCCTTGTAGACCAGGCCGGTGACCTTGCTGCCGTCGCCGAGCACTTCGGTGGTCTGTGCGCTGGTCAGCACGGTGACGTTGCCCAGGCTGCGCAGCTTCTTCTGCAGCACTTCGTCGGCACGCAGGCTGGAATCGAACTCCAGCAGGGTTACATGCGACACGATGCCGGCCAGGTCGATGGCCGCTTCCACACCGGAGTTGCCGCCGCCGATCACCGCCACGCGCTTGCCCTTGAACAGCGGACCATCGCAGTGCGGGCAGTAGGCCACGCCCTTGTTGCGGTACTGGTCCTCGCCCGGCACGTTCATCTGCCGCCAGCGCGCGCCGGTGGACAGGATCACCGAACGCGACTTCAGCACCGCGCCGTTCTCCAGCTGCACCTGCACCAGGCCGTCTTCGCCGGCCGGCACCAGCGCACTGGCGCGCTGCAGGTTCATGATGTCCACGTCGTACTCGCGCACATGCTGCTCCAGCGCCGTGGCCAGCTTCGGGCCTTCGGTTTCCTTCACCGAGATGAAGTTCTCGATCGCCATGGTGTCCAGCACCTGGCCACCGAAGCGCTCGGCAGCGATGCCGGTACGGATGCCCTTGCGCGCGGCATAGATCGCCGCTGCGGCGCCAGCCGGGCCACCACCGACCACCAGTACGTCGAAAGCATCCTTGGCGGCGATCTTCTCGGCATCGCGCTTGCTGGCATTGGTGTCCAGCTTGGCCACGATCTGCTCCAGGGTCATGCGGCCCTGGTCGAACACTTTACCGTTGAGGTACACGGTCGGCACCGACATGATCTCGCGCTTCTCGACTTCGTCCTGGAACAGCGCACCATCGATGGCCACGTGCTGGATGCGTGGGTTGAGTACCGCGGCCAGGTTCAGCGCCTGCACCACGTCCGGGCAGTTCTGGCAGGACAGCGAGAAGTAGGTTTCGAACTTGTATTCACCTTCCAGGTTCTGCACCTGCTCGATCAGCTCGGCGGTGGCCTTGGACGGGTGGCCGCCGACCTGCAGCAGGGCCAGCACCAGCGAGGTGAACTCGTGACCCATCGGCAGGCCGGCGAAGGTCAGGTGGATGTCCTGGCCCGGCGTGCCCAGGTCGAAGGACGGCACGCGGCCCTGGCCATCGCGCAGGACCTGCAGCGTGATCTTGTCCGACAGGTTTTCCAGGGTCTGCAGCAGTTCCAGCATTTCCTGCGACTTGGCGCCGTCGTCGGCGTGCGCGGTGATCTGGATCGGGCGGGTCACGCGCTCCAGATAGGTCTTCAGCTGCGACTGCAGGTTGGCGTCCAACATCGGGTCATCTCCTGGCTTCAGGCAAACAGGGGGCGTGGCACCGCTGTAGAAGGTAGCGGACCAGCAGGGGGTAGGGGTGAACCCAAGACAGCGACCGTGGAAGGGGCTGGCTGGCCAAGGCGGGCGAGCGTTGGCTGTCTTGGGTTCACCCCCACGCCGGCGGGGGGACCGGCACGGGGATGAAGGGCGCGCCGTGGCGTGGGGCCACGGCAGGCCGGTACTGCTTTAGATCTTGCCGACCAGGTCCAGCGACGGGGTCAGGGTCTTCTCGCCTTCCTTCCACTTGGCCGGGCAGACCTGGTTCGGGTTGGCGGCGGTGAACTGGGCAGCCTTCAGCTTGCGCAGGGTCTCGGACACGTCACGGGCGATCTCGTTGGAGTGGATCTCCAGGGTCTTGATCACGCCTTCCGGGTTGATGATGAAGGTGCCGCGCAGGGCCAGGCCTTCTTCTTCAATGTGCACGCCGAAGGCGCGGGTCAGCTGGTGGGTCGGGTCGCCGACCAGCGGGAACTGGGCCTTGCCGACGGCCGGCGAGGTCTCGTGCCACACCTTGTGCGAGAAGTGGGTGTCGGTGGTGACGATGTAGACCTCGGCGCCGGCCTTCTTGAACTCGGCGTAGTGGTCAGCGGCGTCTTCGATCTCGGTCGGGCAGTTGAAGGTGAAGGCGGCCGGCATGAAGATCAGGACGGACCACTGGCCCTTCAGGCTGGCGTCGGAAACCTTGATGAACTCGCCGTTGTGGTAGGCGTTGGCTTCGAACGGCTGGATCTGGGTATTGATGAGGGACATCATTTTTCCTCTTGGTGAAGGGGAGTGGGTGAATCGACAGGAGCTAGGTTACCCATTCGCTCGCGATAAGAACAATCCATTGATTGCATCTATTTGATAGATGAAGTCTATCAAATGGCCATGAGCAGGCACTGAACCCTGCCGCTCCCATCCTGCAACTGCTTGTGTGACAAGGAAAATCGATCGGGACGTGTGAAGAGGGCTGATAGCCCCTCCTTATACCCTCTGGCGAAACCTGAACGGATTCCAGCTTTTTGTAGCGTCGAGCCATGCTCGACGGTGGATCTGTAGAGCCGAGCCGATGCTCGGCTGTTCCAGCAGCAGCCGAGCATCGGCTCGGCCCTACAATTGAGGCATGTCTTTCCAACCCGAACCCACCCTGCGTCAGGTCGTAGCTGACGCCAGTGCCCGCTTGGGCGGTGTCGATGCCCGCCACGAAGCCGAACTGCTGCTGCTGCATGTACTGGAGCGCCCGCGCAGCTGGCTGTTCGCCCATGCCACCGATCCGCTGGCCGCCAATGACCAGGCCGCCTTCGAAGCTTTGCTGGCCCGCCGTGTGGCCGGTGAGCCGGTTGCCTACCTGACCGGGCGCCGCGGTTTCTGGACGCTGGACCTGGAGGTCGACCCGGCCACGCTGATCCCGCGCCCGGAAACCGAGCTGCTGGTCGAGTTGGCGCTGGAGCGACTGCCGCCGGACCAGGCGTTGCAGCTGGCCGACCTCGGTACCGGCAGCGGTGCGATCGCACTGGCACTGGCCAGCGAACGGCCCCGGGCACAGGTGCTGGCCACCGATGCCAGCCCGGGCGCGCTGGCCGTGGCCGCGCGCAATGCGGCCCGCCATGAACTGGACAACGTCCGTTTCGCCGAGGGCGGGCACGACTGGTATGCGCCGCTGCAGGGCGTGCGCTTCGACCTGATCGCCAGCAATCCGCCGTACATCGCCAGCAACGACCCGCACCTGGAACAGGGCGACCTGCGCTTCGAACCGTCTACCGCGCTGGCCTCGGGCATGGACGGCCTGGATGACATCCGCCGCATCGTCGATGGTGGCCAAGCCCACCTGCGGCCCGGCGGTTGGTTGCTGATCGAGCACGGTTGGGACCAGGGCGCGGCGATCCGGGCACTGTTCGAGGCGACGGGATTTGCCGAGGTGCAGACCGTGCAGGACCTGGAGCAGCGCGACCGCATCACCCTGGGCCGGCGTCCGGCCTAGAATGGAGGTTCTCCTGCCCCGGCAGGGCATCACCCTGGAGCTGCAAGCATGCGTACGCTGTACCCCGCCATCACCCCCTACGACGTCGGCACCCTGAAGGTCGACGACCGCCACACGCTGTACTTCGAACAGTGCGGCAACCCGGAAGGCAAGCCGGTGGTGATGCTGCATGGTGGCCCGGGTGGCGGCTGCAGCGACAAGATGCGCCAGTTCCACGATCCGTCCAAGTACCGCATCATCCTGTTCGATCAGCGCGGTGCCGGCCGTTCCACCCCGCACGCGGACCTGGTGGACAACACCACCTGGGACCTCGTCGCCGATATCGAGAAGCTGCGCGAGCACCTGAAGGTCGATCGCTGGCAGGTGTTCGGTGGCAGCTGGGGCTCGACCCTGGCGCTGGCCTATGCCGAGACCCATCCGCAGCGCGTGACCGAACTGGTCCTGCGCGGCATCTTCATGCTGCGTCGCTGGGAGCTGGAATGGTTCTACCAGGAAGGCGCCAACCGCCTGTTCCCGGATGCGTGGGAGCACTACCTCAAGCCGATTCCGCTGGTGGAGCGTCATGACCTTATCTCGGCCTTCCACCGCCGCCTGACCAGCGAAGACGAGACCACCCGCCTGGAAGCGGCCAAGGCGTGGGCGGTTTGGGAAGGCGCGACCAGCTTCCTGCACGTCGATGATGACTTCATCAACAGCCACGAAGACCCGCATTTCGCGCTGGCGTTTGCCCGCATCGAGAACCACTACTTCGTCAACGGCGGCTTCTTCGAGGTGGAAGATCAGCTGCTGCGCGACGCACACCGCATCACCGACATTCCGGGCGTGATCGTGCACGGCCGCTACGACGTGGTCTGCCCGCTGGCCAACGCCTGGGACCTGACCAAGGTGTGGCCGAAGGCGAAGCTGGAAATCACCCCGGCCTCGGGCCATTCGGCGTTCGAGGCCGAGAACGTGGACGCGCTGGTGCGCGCCACCGATAGCTTCGCGTAATGCCCCGGGGTCAGATCCCTTTCCCACGGAAAGGGCTCTGACCCCAGCCAGGAATCCATCCACGCATGGCGTGGATCTACTGCACCCGGTAGTGCCGGCCGCTGGCCGGCAACGCCTCACCGGTAGCGCCGGGCCATGCCCGGCGGCGATTCTCTCCCTTGTTCAAGGCTGTCGCTATTGGCCTTGAACCGGGGCGAGGCGCGCTGGCACCGTGGACGTCCGTGCAGTTTTCGGCGACCCCACCATGTACACCCGCCTGCTGTTGACCAAGGAAAAGGCCTCTCCAACCGATGCATACGTTGGCGGCGGTGCGTTTCTTCCAGAGAACATACCTTGGCCAGCCTGTGTTGAAGGCCGTGCGCTCTTTCACCTGATGGCACTCCCTGCACATTGGTTCTATCCGCAGGGCGTTGCTGAGGATTTCTGGTTCTCAGTCTTCATCCCCACCGATACGCGGGATCATTCCCACTTCCGTCGGCTGCGCGCGGTGCAGGGAACTAGCGACGCAGTTGTGCTCGCATACAGGCGTGGCGGCGCATCCAGAAGCCGATGCATGAGCGACTCGCTTGAGCGCGGCCGTATCGAGCGTGTGGAGTGTTTGGAACCTGACGATGATGAGAACCTGGATTCCAAGCTGGATGGAGTCGATGCATGGCTGCAATCACCTTTGACGTGGAATGGCGGTCGCCGTCGCTTGATGCTCTACGGCGCGGACATCGACGGCATTCTGCCTTCGCAAAAAGGCGTACTGTCCGACGGCATGGCGTATCTGTTCCTCCGGGATAAGCCTGATTTTTCTCCGGTAGGACGCACCGGGGCGTTCTTTCTCCAATTGGGCTGAATCAGTTTTTGCTGCGTCGCGCGCTGGCTCTGCACCGAAGTCCACATCCACGCGCGGCGTGGATCTACTGCACCCGGTAGTGCCGGCCGCTGGCCGGCAACGCCCTACCGGTAGCGCCGGGCCGTGCCCGGCGGCATTCCGTTCCGTCGCCGCGATGCGGCTCGCCGGGCATGGCCCGGCGCTACCGCGAAGCCGAACTCCATCCACGCATGGCGTGGATCTACCAGTCCCCAGCCAGCAACGCGTCGGCCAGTACCTGCAGTTTCGGCGAATGCTGGCGCGACGGCGGGTAGATCAGTGACAGCGCGCGGCTGCGGCCCTCAAACGGCTGCAGCACGCGCTGCAGGCGGCCATCGGCCAAGGCGTCGGCCACCGCGAAATCCATCACCTGCACGATGCCGATGCCGGCGATCGCCGCTTCCACCAGCGGATCGCCGCTGTCGAACACCATCCGCGCCGGTGGCGTGAAATCATGAAGCTGGCCGTCCTGCAGGAACTGCCAGTCCACCAGCCGGCCACTGCGCAGGTTGCGCACCGCCAGGCAGGCGTGATCCCGCAAGGCGGCCACATCGTCGGGCGCGCCACAGCGGTCGAGGTAGTCCGGGCTGGCCACCGTCACCCAGCGCAGCGGCCGCAGTGGCCGCGCGACGATGCGCTGGTCGGCGATGACGCCGGTGCGCAGCGCGGCATCGAAACCTTCCTCGACCAGATCGACCAGGCGGTCGTTGAGCACGGCTTCCACCTGCAGTTGCGGGTGCTGCTGCAGCATCGGCCCCAGCAGCGGTACCAGCACCTTGCGCCCGAACATCGAGGGCGCACTGATCTTCAGGGTGCCCGAGGGCGTGCACGGACGGTCGGCCAACTGGCGTTCGGCATCCTCGAGACCGCACAGCAGGGGCGCGACCTGATCGACGAACTGGCGACCATCCGGGGTCAGTGCCACGTTGCGGGTGTTTCGCTGCAGCAGCTTCACCCCCAGCGTGGCCTCCAGCCGACTGATCGCGCGCGACAGGCCTGACTGGCTCAGGCCCAGTTGCCCGGCGGCGACGGTGAAACTGCGCGCTTCGGCCACCTGCACCAGCATGCGCACGGCATTGAGGTCCATCGAGGTTCCATTCATGCTGAAAATCATGACAGATATGGACGGAAAGGGGTTTATTGATAGCTCTGCATCAATGAGACTGCGCTCCCCCACAGCACCGGAGCGTCGATGCCTCCCCTCAAGTACCCGCGCTGGGCGCTGGCCCTGCTGGCCACCGCCCAGCTGATCATCGCCCTGGACGCCACCATCATCTTCGTCGCCCTGCATGACATGGGGCGCGCGCTGGAGATCAACGCACAGCAGCTGCAATGGGTGGTCAGTGCCTACACCGTGGCCTTTGGCGGCAGCCTGCTGCTGGGGGGCCGTGCCGCCGACCTGATCGGCCGCCGCCGCTTCTACCGGCTGGGCATGCTGCTGTTCGCACTGGCGTCGCTGCTCGGCGCGCTGGCGCCGAACGCCACCCTGCTGATCATCGCGCGTGCGGCGCAGGGCATCGGCGCGGCATTGCTGTTCCCGGCCACGCTGGCGCTGATCAACACGTTGTATGCGGAAGGTCCGGTGCGCAACCGTGCACTGGCGATCTGGAGCATGGCCAGCGCGGTGGGCCTGGCGCTGGGCACGCTGCTCGGCGGCGTGCTGACCCAGGCGTTCGGCTGGCCGGCGGTGCTGGCGGTGATCGTGCCACTGGCCACCACCTGCGCGGTGGCTGCGGGTGCGTGGTTGCCGGCCGATGGCCCGCGTGCGCAGGGCCGCTCGTTCGATCTGGCCGGCTGCATCACCGTCACTGCCGGCGGCAGCCTGCTGGTCACTACCCTCGTGCAAGGGCCGGAGTGGGGCTGGACTGCGCCGGCCACGCTGGGCTGCCTGCTGCTGTCGGTGCTGCTGCTGGTGGCGTTCGTGCAGATCGAACAGCGCAGCCGCGATCCGCTGATGCAGTTCGCGTTGCTGCGGCTGCCCGGACTGCGCGCGGCACTGGGCCTGACCTTCGCCTTCATGAGCAGCTATGGGGTGCAGTACTACTTCATGGCGCTGTACTTCCAGGACGGCTACGGCTGGAGCCCGCTGCAGGCCGGCCTGGCATTCCTGCCCGCCACCGCGGTGTGCACGGTCGGCATCCAGCTGGCCGAGTGGATGCTGCAGCGCTGGAGCGCGCGCAAGGTGCTGGTGGTCGGGCAGCTGGCCGGCGCCATCGGTATCGCCTGGGTGGCCGCGACGCTGCCGCACGGCGCGAACTTCTGGCCGCTGCTGCCCGGCGTGGTAGTGCTGAGCATCGGCCAGGGCATGACCTGGACCTCGATGTGGATCGTGGCCGGGCAGGGCGTGCCGTCCGCACAGCAGGGTGTTGCATCTGGCATGGCGGCGACCGCGCAGCAGATCGGTGGTGCGCTGGGCCTGGCGGTGCTGGTGATGGTGGCCAATGCCGATGCGGGTGCAGCCGGGTCGCTGAGTGCACTGGCCGGGCTGGTGCGCGCCGAATACGGTGCCGCCTTGTTTTCACTGTTCGGCGTGGTGATCGCGCTGGGCCTGCGCCCGGCGCCGGCCGAATCGGCCGCCACCGTCTGCCCGGCCAACGAGGCATGATTGAAGGCGCTGCCGTGGGTGGATGTGCCGACCAGCGGCCGGCACTACCGGTTCGGCATGGATGCGCGCGCGTTCAACCCAGCGCCAGCAACTCCGGTTGCAGCGCGCTGAAGATCCGCGCCAACCGCTCGGCCCACGCCTGCTGCCCTGCCATATCGGCAATGAGGTCCTGGCGGATCTCCAGTTCCACGTGCACCAGCCCACGGCCTTCGCCATGCACCGGCACCGCGTAGTCGCTGGTGCTGCTGACCGAATACGGTTCGTTGTCCCCCACCACCAGGTCGCCTTCGTCGCGCAATGCCTGCAGCAGGGCATGGGCAAAACGCATGTCCTGGTGGTACAGCACGCCGGCGTGCCAGGGCCGCTGCGTGCCGTTCATCACGGGGGTGAAGCTGTGCATCATCACCAGCAGGGTGGGCTGGCCGGCATCACGGCGCGCATCAAGCTCGGTCTCGATGCGTGTATGGTACGGCGCGTGGATCGCATCGATGCGCTGCTGTCGCTGCGCCGCCGACAGCCCGGCATTGCCCGGCACCACGGTGTGGTCGCTCACCTCCGGAATCAGCGTCGGTGAGGCCAGTGGGCGGTTGCAGTCGATCAGCAGCCGCGAGTACGTCTGTTCGATCGCCCAGGCATCGAGCCGTTCGGCCAGTGCACGGGTGGTGCCGGCGATGCCGATGTCCCAGCCGATGTGGCGGTCCAGCTCGGCCTGGGGCAGGCCGAGCCCGGTCAACGCACGCGGCACCTGCTGGCCGGCGTGGTCGGCCAGCAGGAGGTAGGGCGAGACGCCCTGCGCCCGGTGGATCGTGTAGATCGCCGGGTCGTCGGCGCCGAGCAACGCAGGCAGCCTGTGCAGGTCCGCGTCAGCCACGTGGGCGTCCGTCCAGGTGGTGCTCGATCATCCACAGCCCGGCCCAGAGCTTGGCGTCCAGCTCGTAGCCTTCGCCCATCTTCTGCACCAGCCAGGCCGCAGCCTCGCTGCGTGGAATCTCGTGCACGGTGATGTCCTCGCTGTCATCACCGCCCCCTTCGCCGATGCGGCGCAGGCCGGTGGCGCGCACGAAGGCGATCTTCTCGCTGCTGGCGCCGGAAGACGTCGGGCCGATCATCAGCACTTCGGCGTGATCAGCGGTCCAACCTGTTTCTTCTTCCAGTTCGCGCACGGCCGAGACTTCGATCGATTCGCCGGCGTGGATGTCGCCGACCAGGCCGGCCGGCATTTCGATGGTGGGTGCCTGCAGCGGCACGCGGAACTGCTCGACGAACAGCACCTTGTCCTCCGGGGTGACGGCGATGATGATCGCCGCCAGGCCACCGGCATGGGTACGTTCGCTGTATTCCCAGGTGCCGCGCACCAGCATGCGCTGGTACTTGCCTTCGTAGACGACGCGCGGGGCTTCGGTATTGCGCTTGCTCATGCGGGCTCGCTGTGGGAGGGAAGAGGATCGGCCACGCCGGCGGCGTCGAACAGCCGGCGGCGGGTCATCGGGCCGAAGCGCAGGGTCTGGCACAGGCCACCGAGCAGCTCTGGATCGGCCGATTGGCGCAGCAGTCCGGGCTGGCTGCCCTCCAACGGCGCATCCAGCGCGATGGTGGTCAGCTGGCGCCAGAGCTGGGCGTGCTCGCGCTGCTCGCGCAGCCGCACTGCCATCTGTGCAGCGCCACGCAGGCGCAGGAACGGCACTTCGTCCAGTCGTTCGAACAGCGCATCCATGCTGCCGAAATGGGCCAGCAGCACGGCGGCCGATTTGCTGCCGACGCCACTGACACCGGGAATGTTGTCCACCGCATCGCCACACAGCGCCAGGTAGTCGGCGATCTGGTGCGCGTGCACGCCGTGCCGCGCCTTCACCCCGGCCACGTTCCAGCGCTGGTTGCGGGCGTAGTCCCACTGCTCGTCATGGTCGACCAGCAGCTGCGACAGGTCCTTGTCGGCGGAGATGATCACCCCGCGATGGCTGCTCCGGTGTACGTGCAGGGCGCTGCCGATCAGGTCGTCGGCCTCGTATTCGTGGTGGGCCAGGACGGCAAGGCCCAGCGCCGCGCATAGCGCCTTGCAGTGCACGAACTGGCGCTTGAGCGCTTCCGGTGCTGGCTCGCGGTTGGCCTTGTAGGCCGGATACAGCCGGTGGCGGAAACCACTGTCAAGCGCTTCATCGAAGGCGATGGCGATGTGCCGCGGGCGCTCGCGCTCGAGCAGGTCCAGCAGGAAGCGGGCGAAGCCGTGCACCGCATTGGTGGGCCAGCCCTGTGCGTCCTGGAACTGGTCTGGCAGTGAATGCCAGGCACGGAACACGTAGATGCTGGCATCAACCAGGTACAGCGACGGCGGGGCAGCCGGCAGGGTCATGCCGGGGGCGTCCAGTCGCGCAGCAGGGCCGCCGGGTCGGGGCGCTCGCGCTCGGGTACGTCGGCCTTGGGCGTACCGATGTGGATGAAGCCGGCGATGCGTTCGCCGTCGACCAGGCCCAGGTGGGCCTGAACAGCCGGATCGAAGGCCATCCAGGCGGTCAGCCACTGCGCGCCGAAACCCAGCGCCTGCGCGGCCTGCAGCAGGGCGAAACAGACGCAGCCGGCGGTCATCAGCTGTTCCTGCTCGGGCACCTTCGGGTCCGGCCGCGGGCTGGCCACCACCACGATCACCAGCGGTGCGTGGCTGAAACGCTGGCGGTCCTTCTCGAACACGGCCTCGCCCGCATGTGGGTCGCGCTGGCGGCTGCGTTCAGCCAGGAAGTCGCCCAGAGTGTGACGTGCATCGCCTGCGATTTTCAGGAAGCGGAACGGCACGCGCTTGCCGTGGTCGGGCACGCGCACCGCTGAGGCCAGCATCCGCTGCAGGGTGGCCGGGTCCGGCCCGGGCTCGCCCAGTTGCCGCGAGGGCACCGAGCGGCGGGCATCCAGGGCGAGCAGGGCGGCAGGATCGGGCATGGAGGCTGAACCGGTCATCACGGGCGTTTGATTATAGTCGGGGTGGTCAATGACGCCGTCTGTGTCGCGTCCGGCCCCTGAATACCAAACTGTGATGAACATCATGCCACTGGCGGGAAACGGACAGCCGCTTCCCCTCGCCTCGTGGGCCTTGCACGGCTTACGATATCTGTCTTGCCGGGCCGCCGGTCATGAGGTTTGAAGTGAGGACTGTTTCACTGTCCGTGACGGGCTGGCCGGCCTACCATCGACGTTCCGGTACATGGGGTGTGCCGGAAGCCGCGATGTCCATGCTGTCTGTCGTACCAGAGAAGGTGGGGAGCCTTCCCGAATGATGAGCGTGCCCACACCGATGGGATCGCCGGGCCGTGACCCGGCCCAGCTCCAGCGTGCCCGGGACATGGTCCTGCCCGCGTTGTGCCAGGCCTTCGGGGCGGCACTGGCGCGTTTCGACGATGCCCTGTTCGACCGCGCCGGCAATGCCGGCTCGTCACAGCTGCTGTTCCTGGACGCAATGCGCGAACTGCGCCGCCGCCGTGAGGACATCGCGGCCGCTTTCGCAGGCCACCTGCAGCAGGCCTGGGCCGCATTGGCGGCTGGTGAGCCGCTGTCAGCCGAGGCGACCCTGTCCGGGCCGGCCGAGGATGGGCTCAGCCTGCTGGCCGAGCATGTGCTGGAATCACGGTTGGCGGTGCGCAATTTCGCCACTGTCTTGCTGCGTGACTTCAAGCCGGTGCTGGCGCGGCTGGATCGCCGCCTGGGCCGGTTGATCGGCGGCGCGGAACTGGACGCCGACCACAATCCGATCAGCCCCGAACACCTGGGCGTGGCCATCCACGAAGCCTTTGCCGGCTGTGAACTGGCCCCGGAAGTGCATCTGGTGCTGATCAAGCTGTGCGAGCGCGACCTGCGTGCACCGGTCGGTCGCATCTACGAGAAGCTGGACGAGCAGCTGGCCGCAGCCGGCGTGATGTCGCAGATGGGGGCTCCGCAGCGCCCACAACCGCCGGCACCGGATCCGCGCATGGCCGGGATGCTGGATGACCTGGTCGAGCATCGCCACGGCGCGGGCGTCGATCCGGGGTTCAGCGATGACGAGCAGGCCGCACCGGCCTGGGCGCAGCGCTTCGCCGCCCGCTGGTCCGAGCGCCGCGGGCATATGCAGCAGCACCTCGGCGGCGATGACGGCGCCACCGGCGAGGCCTACGCTGGCCAGCAGGGCATGCTGCTGGAAGCGCTGCACGAACTGCTGCAGCAGACCCGCCACGTGCGTGAGGACGCCACGTCTGCGGCACAGGTGGCAGTTGGCCAGCAGCGCCCGCTCAGCCAGCGCGAAATGATGTCGGTGCTGTCGCTGCTGCAGGCCACGCCCAGCGCCACCCTGCGCGCGGCCATCGGCGAGGACGGCGAATCGCTGGCGCAGCGCCTGAAGAGCGAAGTGCTGTCCAGCGCCACCCAGCTTGGCGTCGATCCGGGCCAGACCCGGCTGGACCCGCAGGATGAGGATGCCATCGACCTGGTCGGCATGCTGTTCGACGTGATGCTGGACGAGCGTGAACTGGAAGGCCGCTCGCGCGAACTGATCGGCCGCCTGGTGGTGCCTTTCGTCAAGGTCGCCATGCTCGACCGCCGCATGTTCGTGCAGAAGACCCACCCGGCGCGCAAGCTGCTCAACTCGCTGGCCGAGGCCTGCGAGGGCAACACCGGCGAGAGCCAGGCCGAGCGCATGCTGATGGCCAAGGTCGAAGAGATCATCGAGCGCCTGGTGGCCGAGTTCAACGAGAACCTGGCGATCTTCCTGACCCTTGAAGAGGAATTCCGCGAGTTCCTGGTGCAGCATCGCCGCCGCGTGGAAATCGCCGAGCGCCGTGCCGCAGAAACGCAGCGCGGCCAGGAAAAGCTGGAAATGGCCCGCAGCCGGGCCGGTGCGGAACTGGACCGCCGCATCGGTGACGCCACGCTGCCGCCGGCCATTGCCGAGTTCCTGCGCCAGCCGTGGCAGCATCATCTCACCTTGGCGCTGCTGCGCGAGGGAGAAGAAGGCGCCTCGGTGGCCGAGGCATTGAGCCTGGGCGACGGCCTGCTGGAGGAAGTGGCCGAGGCCCGCCGCCAGATCGTCGGCAAGCCGTGGCTGCAGGCCTGGCAGCCGGTGCTGGCCAAGGTGTTTGCCAGCGTCGGCGTGCACGGCGATGCGGCAACCGCCGCCATCGATGCCCTGCATGACACCCTGCAGGGCATCGCCGAGTCGCGGCCGGAACTGCAGCGTGCGCTGCCGGAGCTGCCGCAGGTTGCCTTGCCGGCCCCGCCAGTGGCTGAATCGCCGGCGGTTGAGCTTGGCGGGCAGATCGACGCCGACGATTTCGACAACGCCGATGCCGACCGCTTCCGCCGCATGGAAATCGGCAACTGGCTGGACTTCGTCGACAAGGATGGCAAGGTGCAGGCGGGCAAGCTGTCCTGGGTCAGCCCGATTTCCTCGCGCCTGCTGTTCGTCAACCGTCGCGGCGTGCGCTTCTGCGTGGCCTCGCCGGAAGAACTGGCGGTGATGATGCGGCTGGGCCGCCTGCGTGCCCACGTTGATGATGGCGCCTTCGACAGCGCCATGCAGGGCGTGATCGATCGCCTCGACCCGGGCAGCGCCACGCTGCACTGAGCGGGTGCCGCCTGCTAGGATCGGGAAACTCACCGATCAGCGGGGACCTGCATGGCCGTGGCGTTGCTGGGGATCAAGGAGACCGCGCCGGGCGAACGGCGCGTGGCACTGACGCCGGAGACCGCGCGCAGGCTCGGGGCCTTGGGCATTGCCGTCTGGTATGAGGCGGGCGCGGGTTTGGCGGCTGGTTTCACCGACGCCGCCTATGACGATGCCGGTGCACGCGTCTTCGACGCGGGCCGCTGGGCCGAGATCGATATCCTGCTGTGCGTGCAGGCCCCCCCTGCGGCGGTGCTGGAACAGCTCAAGCCCGGCGCCAGCGTGGTCGGCCTGCTGGCCCCGGCCAGCGATCCGGCGCTGGCCGCGCTGGCGGCCGATGGTCGCCTGCAGCTGTTCCCGCTGCAGCAGCTGCCGCGCACCACCCGTGCGCAGGCGATGGATGTACTCAGTTCGCAGGCCGGCATGGCCGGCTACAAGGCGGCGCTGATCGCCGCCGAACGCGCGCCGCGCTTCTTCCCGATGCTGACCACTGCTGCCGGCACCGTGCGGCCGGCCAAGGTGCTGGTGATCGGTGCCGGCGTGGCGGGCCTGCAGGCCATCGCCACCGCGCGCCGCCTCGGTGCACAGGTGGAAGGCTTCGACGTGCGCCCGGAAACCCGCGAGCAGATCCAGTCACTGGGCGCACGCTTCCTCGACCTCGGGGTCAGCGCGGCGGGCGAGGGAGGCTATGCGCGGGCGCTGACCGATGACGAGCGCGCCGAGCAGCAGCGTCGGCTGGCCGACCACCTGCGCAGTGTGGACGTGGTGATCTGCACGGCTGCGGTACCGGGCCGCCCGGCACCGACCATCGTGACCGCCGCGATGGTGGAAGGCATGGCCACCGGCAGCGTCATTGTTGATCTGGCGGCGGAAAGTGGCGGCAACTGCGCACTGACCCTGCCGGGGCAGTGCATCGAACACCAGGGCGTGACCATCGACGGTCCGCTGGGCCTGGCCAGCCGCGGCGCGACCCAGGCCAGCGAGATGTATGCACGGAACCTGCTCAACTTCGTTGCGCTGTTCGTGCGCGACGGGCAGCTCGGTTTCGATTGGGACGACGAACTGCTGGCGAAGACGCGCTGGCAGGCGTGAGTGATACGGGGTCAGATCCCTTTGCCTCTGGCAAAGGGATCTGACCCTGGTATCCCGAAGGCTTACCGTGGCTTCGCCGGCGGCGGGTTCTCCCGCACCCAGTCCTTGCGTTGCTCCGGCGTCATCTGCGACCAGCGCTCGCGCAGTGCGTCGCGCTGCGCGGGCGGCAGATCCCGCATCTGACCGAACAGGGCCCGGGCCTGCTCACGCTGTTCCGGGCTCATGTGCTCGAAGCGGCGCAGGCCGCGGCGGGCCTTGTCGCGTTCCTCCGGGCTCATCGATTGCCAGCGCTGGCCATGCGAGAGCATCCGCTGGCGCTGGCCGGCATCGGCGCTGTTCCAGCGGTCGCGCAGCGGCGCCAGCAAGGATTCCCGCTGCGCTTCACTCAACTGTTCCCAGGCCGGCAGCGGTGGGGCTGGCGCGGGGCGTGCGGCAGGGGCGGGCGCGGCGTTCTGCGCCAATACCGGGAAGGCCGGCAGCAGCAACAGGGTCAGCAGCAGCGGCAGGGTATGCAGTCGGGACATGGTTCACTCCATCGCCAGGTCGGTATCGCCCAGCCACAGGTACAGATCGGGATTTTCGTCGTACAGCACGCTGTTGTCTTCCATCGAGGCCAGCACCGGTGCCGGCACGGCGGGCGACAGGGGGCTGTGGCCGCTGAACTGCAGGCCGATCCCCAGCGCCACCACCAGAGAACAGGCGCTGGCCAGCCACCAGCGCCAGCGCCCGTGACGGGCTGCGCTGGCGCCGTGGCGGGCCTGGCGCAACTGTGCCAGCGTGGCCGGCGACAGCGCCTGCAGCGACTGCGCGTGCAGGTTGCGCAGCATGTCATCGGAGGGCAGGGAGCGGTTCACGGGTGGGTCTCCAGGTAGTCCTGCAGCGCCTGGCGGGCGCGTGCCAGATGGGTTTTTACCGCGCCTTCGCTGCAGCCCATGGCGCGGGCAGTGGTGGCTCCGTCCAGGTCCTGCAGCACCCGCAGGGTGAAGGCCTCGCGCTGGCGTGCGGGCAGGGTACGCAGGGCCTGCACCAGTTGCTGGTACTGCTGGCGCTGTTCGTGCGCCTGCGCCGGGTCCGGGCCGGGGTCGGCCCAGTCGATCCCGCCTCCGTCGGCGTCCTGGTTGTCGCGCCAGAACGGCAGGCGGAAACGGCGCCGGCGCTGCAGGTCGATCACGCGGCGGCGCAGGATGCTCCAGAACAGGGGCGCCCATTCGGCCGCCGGCTTGTCGGCGTAGTCCAGCATGCGCATCAGCGCGTCCTGAACCGCGTCCATGGCGTCTTCGCGCTGGCGCAGGCCGGCCTCGGCGAAACGGAACGCGCGCGGGCCGACGCTGGCCAGGAACGCCTCCAGCGATGCTGGCAGGGCATCGGTGTCGGCGCTCGGGGGGACGGGGCTGCTCACCAGCACAGGGTACGGTTCCTCGCTCGGGGTCACCATCGACAACGCGTGAGCGTCACCGCGGTTGACGCCGGGTGCGCGCCGGGTTCAGCCCGTGGTTATGATGGGCCGACGAAGACAGAGCGGGAGCGTTGCCAGTGAGTGACGGGTTCGTAGCGCTGTACATCTTCATGCTGGCGGCCATCGCCGGCCACGTGATCATTTCGCGGGTGCCGGTGATCCTGCATACCCCGCTGATGTCGGGTTCCAACTTCATCCACGGCATCGTGCTGATCGGCGCGATGGTGGTGCTGGGGCACGCGCAGACGCCGCTGGAAAAGGCGCTGGGCTTCCTTGCCGTGGTGCTCGGTGCCGGCAATGCCGCCGGTGGCTACGTGGTCACCGCGCGCATGCTGGAGATGTTCAAGCCGAGCGCGCCCAAGGGCGGCAGGGACGAACCGAAGGAGCCACAGGCTTGAACATCAGCACCGTCGAACTGCTCGACTGGCTGGTCAAGGCCAGCTACCTCGTCGCCGCCACGCTGTTCCTGCTGGGCCTGCAGCGCATGGCTTCGCCGCTGACCGCGCGCAGCGGCATCCGCTGGGCCGGGCTGGGCATGCTGCTGGCCACGGTGGCGACCTTCTTCCTGCCTGAACTGCACAACGTGCCGCTGATCCTGGTGGCACTGCTGCTGGGCGCGGGCCTGGCCTGGTGGTCGGCCGGCAAGGTGGCCATCACCGACATGCCGCAGATGGTGGCGTTGTACAACGGCATGGGCGGTGGTTCGGCCGCGGCGATCGGTGCGGTGGAGCTGCTGCGCTATGCCTTCCTTGCCAACCGCGATACCCGCCATTGGAGCGAGCAGGCGCTGGCCGATCTGGCCGCGCGCCAGCCGTCGGGCATGGTGCTGCTGCTGGCGGTGGTCGGCGCGGCGATCGGTGCGGTCTCGCTTTCCGGTTCGGTGATCGCCTGGGCCAAACTGGACGGACGACTGGACAAGCGCGTGACCTGGCCCGGCCAGCAGGTGATGAACCTGATGGTGGCACTGGCAGTGGCGGTGCTGGCGATCATCGCGGCCAGCACGCTCAACACCTCGGCAATCGTCGCCTTCTTCGTGCTGGCGCTGGCACTGGGCGTGCTGATGACGTTGCCGATCGGTGGCGCCGACATGCCGGTGGTGATCTCGCTGTACAACGCATTCACCGGCCTGGCGGTGTCCTTCGAAGGTTATGTGCTCGGCAATGAGGCGCTGATCATCGCCGGCATGATGGTCGGCGCGGCGGGCATCCTGCTGACCCGGTTGATGGCCAAGGCGATGAACCGGCCGATCCGTAACGTGCTGTTCTCCAACTTCGGCGGCGGTGCCGGAGGCGAGGCACAGGCGATCACCGGCGCGCAGAAGCCCATCGAAGCGTCGGACGTCGCGGCGATGATGGCCTTTGCCGAGCGCGTGGTGATCGTGCCCGGCTACGGCATGGCGGTGGCACAGGCCCAGCACAAGATCTGGGAACTGGCGCAGCGGCTGGGCCAGCGTGGCGTGAAAGTGAAGTTCGCGATCCACCCGGTGGCCGGGCGCATGCCCGGGCACATGAACGTGCTGCTGGCCGAGGCCGGCGTGCCCTACGATCTGATCGCCGACATGGACGACATCAACCCCGAGTTCGCCAATACCGACGTGGTGCTGGTGATCGGTGCCAACGACGTGGTCAATCCGGTGGCGCGGACCGACCCGGCCAGCCCGATCTACGGCATGCCGGTGCTGGACGTGGTCAACGCGCGCAACGTGGTGGTGATCAAGCGTGGCAAGGGCACCGGTTTTGCGGGCATCGAGAATGCGCTGTTCTACGCCGACAACACCCGCATGCTCTATGGCGACGGCGCCGAAGCGGCGGCCTCGCTGGTGAGCGAACTGAAGGCGCTCGACGGCGGGCATTGAGGACGGGGGGCGGATCCCTTTCCGAAGGAAAGGGCTCTGACCCCTTTGCCGGCCAGCGGCCGGCACTACCGAATCCACGGATCTCTACGCGCTCAGCGCGCCAGCCAGGCACCTACGGCCACGGCCACGGCCAGCCACAGCCATTCCACCGCGCCATTGGCCAGGCTGATCAGGGTCCAGGCCAGGTGCGGGCCCATCCGCGTGGTGGCATCCCACAGGTCCAGGCCGATCGAGCCGCCCATCCAGGCGCTGGCGATGGCCCAGTTGGCCACGGCGGCCACCAGCAGGGTGCCGAGCACGACCAGGGCGACGCGCAGCCGGCCTGGGCCCAGCGTGCCCAGGCGCAGCATGAACACCAGTTCCAGGGCGGCCAGCACCGCCATCCAGCCGACCTGCCGGCCGGTCATCAGCGCCAGGACCATCCAGGCGAGGGGAGCGACAAACAGGCCCAGCAGCAGCATGAGGGGCCAGAGCCAGGTCACGGTCCTGGCACGCGCGGCATTGGAGGACATCGAAGCTCCCAGAAGATCACCCACAGGATACTGTGGTTTGCCGCAGTGCACCGGCGGTGCGGGGGCGGCTGGGCTAGAATGCCGTCTTGCGTGGCCTCGGCCACGGCCCCATATCGGTCCCCATGTATTCCCGTAGCAGCGAACCTGTCCACTTCGAACGCGATTGCGAGGCCGTGATGGTCCCGCAGGGCGATACCGTGACCCTGCCTGCCGGCAGCTATGGGTACATCACCCAGGCGCTGGGCGGCAGTTATTCGGTGTTCGTCGAGGGCAACCTGTTCCGCATCGCCGGCAAGGACGGCGATGCCATCGGCAAGGAGGCACCGGCGCCGCTCGAGCTGCCGGCCGACGCCACCGATGAACAGGTGGAGCAGCTGGTGTGGCAGCAGCTGCGCACCTGCTTCGATCCGGAAATTCCGGTCAACATCGTGGAACTGGGCCTGGTCTATGAAGTCGAGATCAAGCACCTGGATGAGGGCAAGCGCGAGATCGACGTGAAGATGACCCTGACCGCCCCGGGCTGCGGCATGGGCGAGATCCTGGTCGACGACGTGCGCAGCAAGCTTGAAATGATCCCGACGGTGGCCGAGGCCGACGTCGACCTGGTGTTCGACCCGCCGTGGAACCAGCACATGATGTCCGAGGCGGCCCGGCTAGAGACCGGCATGCTTTGACCCAGGGCCCGCAGTGACGCGGGCCCGGCACTACCCGCAACCAGAACAGGAATCCTCCGGTGTCCCAGTCCATCCCCAGCTTCGCCGTCACCCGTTCGGACCACCCGCGCAGCGCTGAAGAGCGCGCCAAGATCCTGGAGAAGCCGGGCTTCGGCCTGCACTTCACCGATCACATGGTGGAAGTGCGCTGGGACAAGGATGCCGGCTGGCACAATGCCAATGTGCGCGCCTACGGCCCGCTGCAGCTGGACCCGGCCGCCGCCGTGCTGCATTACGGCCAGGAAATCTTCGAAGGCATCAAGGCCTACCGCCACGCCGACGGTTCGATCTGGACCTTCCGCCCGGATGCCAACGGCCGTCGCCTGCAGCGTTCGGCGCAGCGCCTGGCGTTGCCGGAACTGCCGGTGGAGATCTTCGTCGAATCGCTGAAGCAGCTGATCGCCGTCGACAGTGACTGGGTGCCTTCGGCCGATGAGTCGAGCCTGTATTTCCGTCCGTTCATGATCGGCGACGAGGCCTTCCTCGGCGTGCGCGGCGCGCACAAGGCCGGCTACTACGTCATCGCCAGCCCGGCCGGCCCGTACTTCGCCAAGGGCGTTGCCCCGGTGTCGATCTGGCTGTCCACCGAGTACGCGCGTGCGGCCAAGGGCGGCACCGGTGCTGCCAAGTGCGGTGGCAACTACGCCGCCTCGCTGCTCCCGCAGCAGAAGGCGCAGGCGCAGGGCTGCTCGCAGGTACTGTTCCTCGACCCGGTCGAAGGCAAGTACCTGGAAGAACTGGGCGGCATGAACGTGTTCCTGGTCTACAAGGACGGCACGCTGGTCACCCCGGAACTGTCGGGCAGCATCCTCGAGGGCATCACCCGCGAGAGCATCCTGCAGCTGGCCCGCGACCGTGGCATGAAGGTCGAAGAGCGCAAGGTCAGCATCGACGAGTGGAAGGACGGCGTCGCCTCCGGTGCGATCAGCGAAGTGTTTGCCTGTGGCACCGCCGCGGTGGTCACCCCGATCGGCCAGCTGAAGGGCGAGGGCTTCTCGGTGGGCGACATCAACGCGCCGGCCGGCGAAGTCACCATGTCGCTGCGCAAGGAACTGACCGATATCCAGTATGGCCGCCTGCCGGACCGCCACAACTGGCTGGTCAAGCTGGGCTGATCGCCCACATCGAATCGTAGAGCCGAGCCCGCGCCCGGCTGCGCTTCTGGAAAGCCCGTCCCCGCGACGGGCTTTCTGCGTTTCGGGCCAAGGGGTCAGATCCCTTTCCGCGTGAAAAGGCATCTGACCCCGGATCGGTGGACGCCGATGTCGGCAAAGTCATTCCAGGACACGTGACGACCCAGTCAGGTCTGTGCAGAACACGAGAAAGTTCCTTCACCTTCACAAACCCTCGACCCGAAAAGTCTCAGAACGAACATTTCATCTTGCTGAAAAGACGCTGAAAATCTTGTGGTGTCCGGTTTCGGCCATTAGCGTCATCTGCACGGCGGATCGTTAGGGGGATCCGCTGACTCGCCGGACTTCGAACCTCGCCAACGCAAGCCAGCCCAGGGTTCGGGCCGGTGCTTCTGCCGATTCCGGCATTCACACCACAAGAAAGGGAAATACGATGTCCCAGGTAACGCAACCGCGTGTGCGTCGAGTGTGGGTGGTCCTTGGTGCGTCCGTTCTGTCATCGCTGCTGCTGGCCACGCCTGCGCTGGCCGGTGACGTCCAGCTCAGCGGCCTGCAGTCCGCGCCGACGCACCAGCGCTTCATCGTGAAGTACCGCGACGGTAGTGCGCCAGTGGCCAACACCACCGCACTGGCCTCTTCGCTGAAGAGTGCCGCCGCCGGCCTGGCCAGCAGCCAGGGCCGCGCGCTGGGCCTGCAGGAGGTCCGCAAGCTGGCCGTTGGCCCGACCCTGGTCAGGACCGATCGGCCGCTTGACCAGGCCGAATCCGAGCTGCTGATGCGCAAGCTCGCCGCCGACCCGAACGTGGAATACGTCGAAGTCGACCAGATCATGCGTGCGACGCTGACCCCGAATGACACCCGCTTCAGCGAGCAGTGGGGCTTCGGTACCTCCAACGCGTCGATCAACGTGCAGCCGGCCTGGGACAAGGCTACCGGCACCGGCGTGGTGGTGGCCGTGATCGATACCGGCATCACCAACCATCCCGATCTCAACGCCAACATCCTGCCTGGCTATGACTTCATCAGCGATGCCGCGATGGCGCGCGATGGCGGTGGCCGCGACAACAACCCGAATGACGAGGGCGACTGGTACGGCGCCAACGAGTGCGGCTCGGGCATCCCGGCCTCCAACTCCAGCTGGCACGGTACCCACGTCGCCGGCACTGTGGCGGCGGTGACCAACAACAGCACCGGCGTGGCCGGTACTGCGTTCAATGCCAAGGTCGTCCCGGTGCGCGTGCTGGGCAAGTGCGGCGGTTACACCTCCGACATCGCCGACGCGATCGTGTGGGCCTCTGGCGGCACCGTCAGTGGCGTGCCGGCCAACGCCAATCCGGCCGAAGTCATCAACATGTCGCTGGGTGGTGGCGGCAGCTGCTCCACCACCTACCAGAACGCCATCAACGGCGCGGTCAGCCGTGGCACCACCGTGGTGGTCGCCGCCGGCAACAGCAACACCAACGTGTCCTCGTCGGTGCCGGCCAACTGCCCGAACGTGATTGCCGTGGCGGCCACAACCTCGGCCGGTGCGCGTGCCAGCTTCTCCAACTACGGCACCGGCATCGACATCTCAGCACCGGGCCAGAGCATCCTGTCCACCCTCAACACCGGCACCACCACGCCTGGCAGCGCCAGCTACGCGTCGTACAACGGCACCTCGATGGCGGCGCCGCACGTGGCCGGCGTGGTTGCGCTGATGCAGTCGGTCGCGCCAAGCCCGCTGAGCCCGGCGCAGGTCGAAAGCATCATCAAGAGCACTGCACGCCCGCTGCCGGGCGCCTGCTCGGGTGGCTGCGGCGCCGGCATCGTCGACGCCAACGCGGCCGTGGCTGCGGCGATCAACGGCGGTGGCAACCCGAACCCGGGTGGCAACGTGCTGCAGAACAACGTGCCGGTGACCGGCCTGGGCGCCGCAACCGGTGCCGAGCTGAACTACACCGTCGCCGTTCCGGCCGGTAGCAGCCAGCTGCGCGTGACGATCAGTGGCGGCAGCGGCGATGCCGACCTGTACGTGCGCCAGGGCAGTGCCCCGACCGATACCAGCTACACCTGCCGTCCGTACCTGAGTGGCAACAGCGAGACCTGCACCATCAACAGCCCTGCCGCCGGCACATGGTATGTGCGGGTGAAGGCCTACAGCACCTTCTCGGGCGTGACCCTCAACGCCCAGTACTGAGCCCAAGTCCCTCTCCAAGGGCACGCCCTGGCTTCGGCCGGGGCGTTTTCGCTTCTGCAGAGCCGAGTCCATGCTCGGCTGCTCCGGCTGCCGACCGTTGTGCCACGCTGGCACGCGGTTGCCGAGCATGGCCCGGCACTACAAGGACAGTGCTCTGGCAGGTGCCGACCTTGGTCGGCACGCGGTTCCTCAGACCGACTCGAAGCGGTTCGCAGCCACGTTCTTGCGCACGTGCTGCGGGTCGAAGATCCGCCCGTTCATCGCGATGTACACGCCGCTCGGCAGCGACTGCACCGCACCGATCGCACAGCCGATGTTGAACTCGGCATCCGAGCCGCGGAAGCGTGCCGGGCTCAGTGCGCCGGTCATCACGATGGTCTTGTCGGGGATTGTCGCCAGCACCTTGCCGGTGTGCACCATCGAGTCGGTGCCGTGGGTCACCAGGACGTGCCGGGTCGGCTGCGCGGCGATGGTGGCGCGGATCAGTTCGCGGTCCTCATCGTTGATGTGCAGCGAATCCTTGCGCAGGATCGGAATCACGTTGAAGCGGAACGTCACGCCCAGCTCGCGCAGGATCATGCCGATCTGCGGATCGCCGATCTGGTAGTCCGACTTGTCGTCGAAGTAGATCTTGTCGATCGTGCCACCGGTGGTGACGACCAGGAGCTCTTCCATCATGTGCATGCGCGAAACCAGGACAGGTACTGCGGCGCGGGGCCAGGAATGCAGATGATACGACCCAGCGGGCGCAGCGTCAGCGTTGCTTGCCGAAGCGGGCGCGCAGGCCGGGCAGGCTGGCGCTGAAGATCACCAGGAGGGCCAGCGCGATCTCGATCAGCGCCAGCCAGCGCGTTTCCGGGTGGCTCCAGGCGCTCATCACGCCGTGGCTGAACCAGCCCAGCGCCAGTACCGAGGCCCAGAATCCGGCCTTGCGCCAGCCCAGGCGCACGGCGATGGCCAGCGCCAGCGGCGGCGCGGTGAACACCAGCTGGGTCGCCAGCCAGTGCTTGTCATTGATGAACCAGCCCGCGAACAGCGCGGCCAGCCCCATCAGGGCCAGCAGCAGGACCGTGCGCGGCGCGGCGCTCATCGGGCCAACCGCTGCGCGATGCCGGCCACCCGGCGCCCCAGCGCGCGCGCCAGCACGGCTTCGTCGTCGGTCGGCTGCGGGTCGTCGGCGGCACCGGCGACGTGGCTGGCGCCATAGGGTGTGCCGCCACTGGTGGTATGGCTCAGCGCCGGTTCGGTGAACGGGATGCCGACGATCACGCAGCCATGGTGCAGCAGCGGCACCTGCATCGACAGCAGGGTCGATTCCTGGCCGCCATGCATGGATGCGGTGGACGTGAACACGCCAGCCGGCTTGCCGGACAGGGTGCCATTGACCCATTCGGCGCCCAGCCCATCCAGGAAATGCTTCACCGGCGCGGCCATGTTGCCGAAGCGGGTCGGGCTGCCGAGCAGCAGGCCCTGGCATTCGACCAGGTCCTGCACGCTTACATAGGGGGCGCCATCTTCGGGTACCGGCGGCTGCGCGGTCTGGGTCACTGCGGCCACCGGCGGCACCGTGCGCAGGCGCGCGGTCATGCCCGGCACTTCGCCGATGCCCCGCGCGATCTGGCGCGCCAGCCGTGCCACCGAACCGCCCCGGCTGTAATACAGCACCAGAATCTCGCCCATCGTGCCCGCTTCTCCTCGTCGTGTGGCCACCAGTATGGCTATCCTGCGAGCATTCCGCATCGGGTACCCTTCCACCGATGGAACCTTTGGATACGCTCAACCTGTGGATGGAGCGCGCGCGGGATCGCGCACGGGCCATCAGTTTCGGCCGCTTCCTGTGGCATCGCTTCCTCGACGACCGCCTGTTCCAGGCAGCGGCGGCGCTGGCGTACACCACGGTGTTCGCGCTGGTGCCGCTGGCCATCGTGGTATTCGGCGTGCTCTCGGCCTTTCCCGTTTTCGACCGCTGGAGCGATCAGCTCAGCGACTACGTGTTCTCCAACTTCGTGCCCTCCGCGGCGCGCGCGGCCGAGGGTTACCTGCGGCAGTTTTCGGCCAGTGCCGGCCAGCTGACCGCCGCCGGCTTCATCGCACTGGTCGCCTCACTGCTGATCACGCTCAACAGCGTGGAAGAGACCTTCAACCAGATCTGGCGGGTCGGCTCGAGCCGGCCCAAGCTGACCCGCTTCCTGGTCTACTGGACCGTGCTGACCCTGGGCGCGATGCTTGCCGCCGCATCGCTGGCAGTATCGGCGAGGGTGTTCGCGATGCCGTTGTTCGGTACCCAGGAGGGCCGTTGGTTGGCCGAACTGGCGCTGCGGCTGGCACCGATCCTGATCGAGTTCGTCTGCATCACGCTGATGTTCCGCGTGGTACCGCACCACACGGTGAAATGGCGGCATGCCGTGCCCGGCGCGATCCTGGCGGCGGTCATCCTTGAACTGGTGAAGTGGGGCATCGGCGCGTATCTGGGCAGCTTCCAGTCCTATCAGAAGCTGTATGGCACGGTCGCCTTCGTGCCGATCCTGCTGCTGTGGATCTACCTGTGCTGGGTGGCGGTGCTGCTGGGTGCGTCGCTGGCCTCCTCGATGGCCGCCTTCCGCTACCAGCCGGTCGAGCTGCGCCTGCCGCAGGGGTACGAGTTCTATGGGCTGCTGCGCCTGCTTGGCCGCTTCCAGCATGCACGGGCCAAGGGCAAAGGCCTGGCCGATGACGAGATCCTGCGGCTGGAGCCGATGCTGACCGATTCACTGCTGCAGGACCTGATCTGCAACCTGCAGGAGATCGACCTGCTGCGCCGCGATGAGCGCGGCGAGTGGCTGCTGTCGCGCGACCTGGACCAGGTCAGCCTGGCCGATCTTTACGAATGCACCCAGCTGCGCATCCCGGTAGCCGAGCAGCACCTCCCGTACCGCGACGACAGCCTGGGCCGTGCCGCCTTGGCGGCGCTGGATGACCTGCGACTGCCCCTGCGCGAACGCCTGAAGCGCAAGGTCAGTGATATCTATACCGACTCTGGAGACACCCCATGACCCGCAAGACGTCGTTGCCGCTGCTGCTCCCGTTGACCCTGCTGCTGGCCCTGGCGGCCTGCAAACCGGCCCAGGAGCCGGCACCGGCCAGCAGCCAGCCACCGGCGCAGGCACCGACGCCGAGCACGCCGGCACCGGTCGAGGAAACCCCGGCCGAGCGCACCACCGCCGAGTTCCCGACGCTGAAGATGAAGGCGGTGGATGGCAGCGACTACGACCTGGCCGCGCATCGCGGCAAGTGGGTGGTGGTGAACTTCTGGGCCACTTGGTGCGCGCCGTGCCGCAAGGAAATGCCCGAGCTGTCGGCCCTGCATGCGATGCGTAGCAACATCGAAGTGGTCGGCTTGGCTTACGAGGACATCGAAGTGCCGGAGATGCAGTCGTTCCTGGCCAAGCATCCGGTGACCTATCCGATCGTGATCGTGGACCCGTTCGATCCGCCGGCCGACTTCGCCACGCCGCGTGGCCTGCCGCTGACGCATCTGCTGGACCCGCAGGGCAAGCTGGCGCACACGTTCCTTGGCCCGGTGACCGCAGCCGACATCGAAAAGCAGATCGCGGCTGCCAAGTAGTGGGTTTGTCGGCAGGGCCTGCGGCCCTGCACCCGCTACGAGCCAAGGCAACAGCAAGAGCAACAGCCGAAGCAACGGCGGGTCTCCTGAGGGATGGCGGGGTGGGTCCGGTTGCGGGGGCCGCTGCAAGTACGTCCATGTAAGCTCGGTCGCCGCATCCATGCGGCTCACGCCCCCGCAACCGGACCCACCCCGCCTTCGACAGTTCGCCGCGATCTGTCGGAATGCATGGCCTGCTCTCGGTGGGTGTCGACCCTGGTCGACACGTAGATCCACGCCATGCGTGGATGCTCTTCGTTCAATTGTCGAAATATTCGATTTCAATGGAGATTCATCCACGCATGGCGTGGATCTACCTCCGTCACCGGAAATCCGTCGGGGATGGGGTGGTGTGGGTTGGCAGGACCGTTGGCGCCATGGATGGCGCCATCGAGCCCCCATGGATGGGTTTACGGCGTGTCCTGCCAACCCACACCACCCCAGCCAACAAGCAAAACTCCCAGAGCCGGCTGTTGCCGTTGCTCTGGCTTCGGCAGGTGCAGGGCCGCAAGCCCTGCCGACCAACCCTATCCCTCGACCGGGAAATCCTCGATCGGCTTCAGCACATCGTAGTGCTCGCGATGCAGCTTGCCCTTCAGCTTCGGCAGCTCCGGCAACGGTGCGTCCACCCGCGTGTCCGGCAACCGGTCCAGCAGGTTGCGCACCAGCGTCAGCCGCCCCAGTCGCTGGTCGTTGAAGTCCACCAGCGTCCACGGCGCCGCCTCGCGATGCGTCGCGCGCAGCATCGCCTCGCGTGCCTCGGTGTACGCGCTGTACTTGCTGCGCGATTTCAGGTCGACCGGTGAGAGCTTCCAGCCCTTCAGCGGATCGAGATGGCGTTCGGCGAAGCGTTTTTCCTGTTGCTCCTGGTCCACGCACAACCAGTACTTGAACAGCAGGATGCCGTCGTCCACCAGCAGCTGTTCGAACACCGGCGCCTGGCGCAGGAACTGCTGGTATTCGGTTTCGCTGCAATAACCCATCACCCGTTCAACACCGGCACGGTTGTACCAGCTGCGGTCCATCAGCACGATCTCGCCGGCGGCGGGAAGATGCGCGGCGTAACGCTGGAAGTACCACTGCGTGGCTTCACGGTCGGTGGGCTTGGGCAGCGCCACCACCCGGCATTGGCGCGGGTTGAGATGCTGGCTGATGGCCTGGATCGCGCCGCCCTTGCCAGCTGTATCGCGGCCTTCGAACAGCACCAGCAGGCGTTGCCCGCTGTACTGCACCCAGCGCGCCATTGCGGTCAGTTCCAGCTGCAGCGGCAGCAGCAGTTCGTCGTAGTCCTTGCGCTTGAGCTTGGCCATCGTCACACCACGCGGGGAGGAAGCCGGAGCGTAACGCAGGGGTTGCTCAGGGGGTGTCGACGCCCTGCCAGCCCTGCTCGCCCGCCAGCGTCTGCAGCAGGGCGGAAAGGTCATGGGCAAAACCGGCCATGTCGAACACACCACTGTCTTCGCGTGCCTGCGCCAGTTCGGCACGCAACGCTGCCAGCGCCACCGGGTCGTTGCCCAGCGCGCTGGCGGTGGCGATGAACGCCGCATCGTCGGCAACGTTCATCCGCGAAAGACCCAGATGATGGTTGAGGCTGCCGGCCACGCGCGCGGCGAAGGTATCGCCCGGGCAGGTCAGCACCGGGCAGCCGGCCCACAGCGCATCGGAGGCGGTGGTGTGCGCGTTGTACGGATGGGTGTCGAGGAACAGGTCGGCCAGGTGATAGCGGGCCAGGTACTGCGGATGCGGCAGCTTGGCCATGAACACCAGGCGCGCCGGATCCAGGCCGGCGGCCTGCGCGGCCGCACGCAGGCGCGCATCGGCCTTGCCGGGCCCGGACAGCAGCCACAGCACGCTGCCGGGCACGGCCTGCAGCACTGCGAAGGCGCGGCCCATGCTGCGCGGGTTGAGCTTGTAGCTGTTGTTGAAGCAGCAGAACACCACGCCGTGTTCGGGCAGCCCGCACTCGGCGCGGGACGGTGCCGGTTCCAGTACGCGGGTGTTGTCCGAGGGCTGGAAGGCACGTGGCAGGCGCAGGACGCGTTCGCTGAAGTGACGTTCCAGCGATGCCGGCAGCACGAATTCGTCGGCGACCACGGCATCCAGCCAGCGCGCACCCGATGTGCCGGGGTAGGCCAGCCAGTTCAGCTGCAACGGGGCCGGGCGCATGGCCAGCACTTCGGGCGTGCCGCCGCCCCCCCAGCCGCGCAGGTCGAACAGCAGGTCGATGCCCTGTGCACGTATGCGGGCCGCGATATCGGCATGCCGCAGTGCGGCCACCTCATGCAGCCGGGTGGCGGCCTGCAGGCGTTCGCGGATGCGGCTGCCATCGGCGCGGTTCAGCGCGAACAGGTGCAGCTGCAGCGCCGGGTCATGGCGCAGGTGTTCGAGCAGGGCCACGGTCAGCAGCCCGGTGGGATGCGCGCCGAAGCCATTGGAGAGGAAGCCGACGCGCAACGCGCCGTGCTCGCGAACCTTCACTGCAGGAAGGGGGCGCACCGCCGACGCAACGACCGCCGCGCGTGCGCGCGCACAGGCCAACTGCTCCGCAGCGCTTACGTCTTCACTGAGGAAGGCGAAAGGTTCCACTGCACCCTGCCCGGAAGCGAGCGCGGCACGTACCTGCGCAGCCAGCGTGTCCACGTCCTGCCAGTCACACAGGCGGCGCTGCCAGGCCAGGCGCTGGGCCGCGATGTAGGGTTCGCCCGGCATCAGCGCGTGCGCGCGGCGATAGGCCGCTGCTGCGCCTTCGGCATCATCGGCATCTTCCAGCGCATGCCCCAGCCACAGCGCGATGCCCGGGTGCTGCGGGGCCAATGCCGAGGCCTGGCCGAGCAGCTTCGCCGCGTCGGTGTGCGCGCCGGCCATCCACGCCACGCGGCCCAGCCGCGCCAGCGCTTCGGGGTGGTTCGGGCGCAGTTGCAGGGCGTGTCGTGCGGCCTGCTCGCCGGCAGCGATGTCGCCGGCTTCCAGTTCCAGGTCGGCCAGCATCACCCAGGCGACGAAGTCGCCGGGCTGGCGTGCGATCGCCTGCTGCAGGTGCTGCCGCTGCTGCCAGGCCGTCATCGTGCTCAGCCCGCCGACAGCTGGGCCAGGGCGTCGACCTGGTGTTCGTGGCTGAGCCGCTGCAGCAGTGGGTCGAGGTCACCGGCCAGGATGTTGGGCAGGTCGTACAACGTCAGGCCTTCCACGCGGTGGTCGGTGATCCGGCCCTGCGGGAAGTTGTAGGTGCGGATGCGCTGGCTGCGATCGCCGCTGCCGACCTGCAGGCGCCGCGACTCGGCCTGTGCCGCGTCCTGGCGCTGGCGCTCGGCATCGAGCAGCTGCGCCTTCAGGCGCTTCATCGCCTTGTCGCGGTTGGCGTGCTGGCTGCGCTCGGTCTGGCACTCCACCACCACGCCGGTTGGCACATGAGTGATGCGGATCGCGGACTCGGTCTTGTTGACGTGCTGGCCACCGGCGCCGGACGAGCGGAACGTATCCACCTTCAGGTCGGCCGGATTGATGACGATGTCATCGACTTCGTCGGCCTCGGGAATGATCGCCACGGTGGCGGCCGAGGTATGGATGCGGCCCTGCGATTCGGTGGCCGGCACGCGCTGCACGCGGTGCGTGCCCGATTCGAACTTCAGGCGCGAGAACGCTCCCCGGCCGACCACACGTGCCACCACTTCCTTGTAGCCGCCATGCTCGCCGGGGTTGTCCGATTCGATCTCGACCTTCCAGCCCTGGCGCTCGGCATAGCGGGCGTACATGCGGAACAGGTCGCCGGCGAAGATCGCGGCTTCGTCGCCGCCGGTGCCGGCGCGTACTTCAAGGAACAGGTTGCCTTCGTCGCGCGGATCGCGCGGCACCAGCAACAGGGCCAGTTCCTGTTCCAGCTCCTGCAGGCGCGCCTGGGCGGCGGCGATTTCCTCGTCGGCCAGCTCGCGCAGGTCGGGGTCGGTGCGCATGCCTTCGGCGGCGGCCAGGTCGGCCTTGGCACGGGCTTCATCGGCGAGCGCGGCAGCGACCGGCTCCAGTTGGGCGAATTCGCGCGAAAGGTCGCGGAAACGGGTGTTGTCGGCGACCACATCGGGTTCGGCGAGCAGGCGTTCCAGTTCTTCGCGGCGCTCGGCCAGCGCTTCCAGCTTACGGCGCAGGGTCGGCGTCATCGGGTCTCACGGGTGGGTGGCGGTAGCCCGGCGTGGCCGGGAACAGGCGCTCGGCGGCGCGGGTCAGGTCGGCATCGCCACTCAGCGCGGCGGCGCGCAGTGCGGCGGTCGGCGGGTGCAGCAGGCGGTTGGTCAGGCCGTGGGCCAGCAGTTCCAGCACTTCGTCGGCGGGCTTGCCGTTGGCCAGCTGCTGGCGTGCGCGCTCCAGCAACTCGGCGCGGGTGGCCTCGCCGAACGCACGCAGCTGCCGCAAAGGCGCCTGATGGGCACTGGCCTGCTGGGTCTCGACGTAACGCGATACCTGCAGGTCGATGATCGCCTCGGCTTCGGCGGCGGCCTCGCGGCGGCCACGACGGTTGTCTTCCACCGCGCGTTCCAGATCATCGACGGTGTAGAGGAAGGCATCGTTGAGCGTGCCGACCTCGGCTTCGATGTCGCGCGGAACGGCCAGGTCGAACAGCAGCATCGGCTTGTGCCGGCGTGCACGCAGGGCCTTGGCCACCATCTCGCGATGGATCACCGGCTCGCGCGCGGCGGTGGCCGAGAACACCACGTCGGCCTCGCCCAGGTGGCGGTCCAGTTCGGTCAGCGGCAGGGCCACGCCGCCATGGCGGCTGGCCAGTTCCTGCGCGTGGGCCAGGGTGCGGTTGGCGATCAGCAGCCGCCGCACCTTGCCTTCGCTCAGGTGCCGTGCAGCCAGCTCGATGGTCTCGCCGGCCCCGACCAGCAGCACGGTGGAGTCGTCCAGCCGGGCGAACGCGTTCTGCGCCAGGCGCACCGCGGCCGACGCCACCGATACCGGGTTGGCACCGACCTGGGTATCGGTGCGCGCCCGCTTGGCCACCGAGAAGGTCTGCTGGAACAGGCGGTCCAGGCGCTGGCCGAGCAGGCCATGGTCGCGCGCGGTCGACCAGGCGTCCTTCACCTGGCCGAGGATCTGCGGTTCGCCCAGCACCATCGAGTCCAGCCCGGTGGCGACCCGGAACAGGTGGCGCACGGCCTCGGCATCGGCATGCTGGTACAGATAGCCCTGCAGGTCGCCGGCCTGGCTGCGCAGCCACTGGTCCAGCGCCTGTGCCGACTCGGCCACGGCGTACAGCTCGGTGCGGTTGCAGGTCGACAGCAGGACCGCCTCGGCGATCTGCGGGGTATCGCGCAGCGAGCCCAGCGCACGCGGCAACGCCTCACCGGCGAAGGCCGCGCGCTCGCGCAGCTCTACCGGTGCGGTCTGGTGATTCAGTCCGAGCACCCACAGGGTCATTGTTCAGTTGCTTGCGATAAGCTGCTGGCCATTGGACGACATTTTAAGGCCCCGATGCCGACGATGCCCGCATTGATTCGCATCCCCAGTGTTCTGCTGCTGTCCCTGGCCTGCGCCCAGGCCCTGGCGGCGGTGCCGGCCAGGGCCCCCGTGCGGGCCGCGGCCACCGGGGAACTGGCGCTGGAGCCGGTGATGGCCGGTGAGTTCGCCCTGCAGGCCGGCAAGCTGGCCGAGGCCGCGCGCTGGTACCTGCAGGCCGCGCAGCAGACCGACGGCGACGCTGGCCTGGCCGAGCGCGCGACCCGTATCTCCATGCTTGCCAATGATGACGCCAGCGCCGCCAAGGGCCTGGCCCTGTGGCAGCAGCGCGCCCCGCGTTCGTTGACCATGCGCAGCGCCGCCGGTGCGCTGGCCATGCGCCAGGGCGATGTGAAGGCCGCCCGCACTGAACTGCAGGCGCTGCTGGCCGACCCCGACGAGCGCGGCTGGAAGTTCGCCCTGGCCGCGCTGATCGGCGGTGGCCGCGACCCGGCGGTGCCGGCGCAGGTGCTCGGCGAGCTGGTCGATGCCAATGCGATTCCGCCGAAGATCGAGGCCTGGCAGGAGTTCGGCCGCCTCGCCCTGCGCATGGACAAGCCCGACCTGGCGCGGCGCATGATCGATGAAGTGGTCAGGCGCTTCCCCGAAGAACCGCGCGTAGCGTTGCTGCGTGCCAGCCAGCTGCAGCAGGCCGGCGAGACCGACAAGGCCTTGTCGCTGCTGCACGACGTCGAGCCGAAGACACGGCAGGACCCCGAGCTGCGCAATGCGGTGGCCATCGCCTACGACAGCCTGGGGCAACCGGCTGCGGCCGAGCGCGTACTGGCATTCGGCCCGCAGGATGTGCAGACCTGGGGCATGCGCGCTTCACTGTTGGCCAAGCAGGGCGACAAGGCGGCGCTGTCCAACCTCTACAACGAACTGTCGCGGCAGGCGGCCAAGCCGGACCCCGCGCAGCGCCTGTTGCTGGGCAAGATCGCCGAATACCTGAAGCGCTATCCCGAGGCGGTGCAGTGGTACCACAGTGTGCCCGGCGGTGATGAGCTGAGCGAGGCGCGCCTGCGTGCGGCCAACGCCCAGGCCCTGGCCGGACGGCTGCCGCAGGCACTGGATGAGGTGCACGCGATCCAGTCCGACGCGGTGGTCGATGATGATGTGCGCCGTGACGCGTATCTGCTGGAGGCCGAGCTACGCCAGCGCGGCGATGACAGTGCTGGCGAGCTGGATGCGCTGGCCCGCGGCCTGGCCGCCTACCCGGATGACAATGGCCTGCTGTACGCCCGCGCGCTCACCTGGGAGCGTCGTGACGATATTCCGCGCGCCGAGGCCGACCTGCGCAAGATCCTGGTGACCGACCCGGAAAACGTGCCGGCCCTGAATGCCTTGGGCTACACCCTGGCTGACCGTACCGGGCGCCTGCAGGAGGCGCTGGAGCTGATCGACCGCGCCCGCGTCGCCGAGCCGGACAACGCCGCCATCGTCGACAGCTATGGCTGGGTGCTGTATCGCCTGGGCCGCAAGGACGAAGCGCTGGTGCAGCTGCGCCGGGCCTGGACCCTGGCCAAGGACCCGGAGATCGCCGCCCATGTCGGCGAGGTGCTGTGGGTGCTGGGCAAGCATGACGAGGCCCGCCACTTCTTCGACGAAGCGGCCAAGCTCGACCCTGAAAACCGCGCGCTGCTGCGCGCCCGCGAGAAATTCAATCCATGAGTGTTTCCCTGATCCGGCCGCTGCTGTTGGCGGCTGCGACCCTGGCGGTGACCGCCTGTACCAGCGTGGGCACGCAGAAGACCCCGCCACCGGCGGTGGTCGAGACGGTCTCGGCCGAAGCGGCGCAGGCCGAAGCGGCGCGCGTGGCCGCCCTGCATGCACAGCCGGACTGGGCCTTCCAGGGCCGGGTCGCGGTCAGCAAGGGCAAGGACGGCGGCAGCGGTCGCATCGACTGGAAGCAGCAAGGCCGCCGCTACGTGGTGGAGTTGAGCGCGCCGGTGACCCGGCAGAGCTGGAAGCTGACCGGTGACACCCATTCCGAAGCTGGCCGCCTGGAAGGACTGGCAGGCGGTCCGCGCGACGGCGAGGACGCCCAGCAGCTGTTGCTGGAAGCGACCGGCTGGGACATTCCGGTCAACCAGTTGCCGGAGTGGATCCGTGGCCTGGTGGCCGGCGACGCCGCCGGCCCCGAGACGGTCGAACGCGACGGCGAAGGCCGGCCCCGCCGCATGCAGCAGATGGGCTGGCAGGTACAGTACCTGGACTGGTACCCGGCCGACGCCGGACGGCCGGCGCTGCCGCGCCGGATCGAGGCCAGCAACGGTGACGCCAAGGTGCGCCTGCTGGTGGACGAGTGGGGGCAGGGCACGCCATGAGCGGGGCAGTCGACGACGCGGGCTGGTCCTGGTGGCCGGCCCCGGCCAAGCTGAACCTGTTCCTGCACATTACCGGCCGCCGGGCCGACGGCTACCACGAACTGCAGACCGTGTTCCGCCTGCTGGACTGGGGGGACCGCATCGGCCTGCGCCTGCGTGAAGACGGCCAGGTGCGCCGGCAGGGCGAGGGCCTGGCCGGCGTGGCCGAGGCCGATGATCTGGCGGTGCGCGCCGCGCGTCTGCTTCAGGAAGCGGCGAAGGTTGCGCAAGGTGCTGACATCATCGTCGAAAAGCACGTTCCTGCCGGTGGTGGATTTGGCGGCGGTTCGTCCGACGCGGCCACCGTACTGGTGGTACTGAACCGGCTCTGGCATGCCGGCCTGGATGAAGATGCCCTGGCCGCGCTGGGCCTGCGCCTGGGCGCCGACGTGCCGGTGTTCGTGCGCGGCCGCAACGCCTGGGCCGAAGGGGTGGGCGAGCGCCTGCAGCCGATCACGCTGGCGCCGGCCTGGTATGTGGTGGTTGAACCGGGCGTTCATGTTCCCACGCCGGCCCTGTTTGCAGACCCGGATTTGACGCGCGACAGCCCAGTGGCGAAAATAGAGGACTTCGCTTCCGGGACCCTGGTCGGGAACGCGTTCGAGCCGGTGCTGCGCCGCCGTGAGCCTGCCGTCGAGGCAGCGCTTGCCGCGTTGAGCGACATCGGCACGGCGCGGCTGACCGGTTCGGGAAGTGGTTGTTTCGTCGAATTCGCGTCGCAGTCTGCTGCAGAGCAGGGACGGTCGAAATTGCCGAAGGAGTTGCGGGCAAGGGTGGCAGCGGGCGTTGCGCGTTCGCCACTGCTGGATGCACTCGAGCAACACTGATTTATCAATGCAGGGGCGTCGCCAAGAGGCCCAAGGCACCAGGTTTTGATCCTGGCATTCGTAGGTTCGAATCCTACCGCCCCTGCCAATAGCGGCTGTGTCCGCGCCTTCCAGCGCATCGCCCGCGCGGGACGTGGAAACAACCGCGGTGTTGTCAGCAGCAAGGGTCCATCCGGGTCCTTGCCGCCCCCGGATCCCCGCCACTCGTCCCCGCCCGAGACAATCATGATGCAAGAGTCCCCGAACCTGCTGGTCTTTTCCGGCAACGCCAACAAACGTCTGGCGCAGAACATCTGCAAGGAACTGGGGGTTCGCCCGGGCAAGGCGCTGGTCTCGCACTTCTCCGATGGTGAAGTGCAGGTGGAGATCGAAGAGAACGTCCGCAAGCAGGACGTGTTCGTGATCCAGCCGACCTGCGCGCCGAGCGCGGAAAACCTGATGGAGCTGCTGGTGCTGATCGACGCGCTCAAGCGCGCATCGGTGGCCAGCGTGACCGCCGTGGTGCCGTACTTCGGCTACTCGCGCCAGGATCGCCGCATGCGCTCCTCGCGCGTGCCGATCACCGCCAAGCTGGCGGCCAAGATGTTCAGCACCGCGGGCGCTGATCGCGTGCTGACCGTCGACCTGCACGCCGACCAGATCCAGGGCTTCTTCGATATTCCGGTGGACAACGTGTATGCGTCCCCGCTGCTGCTGGCCGACATCTGGCGCGCCTACGGCACCGAGAACCTGATCGTCGTCTCGCCGGACGTGGGCGGCGTGGTCCGCGCCCGTGCGGTGGCCAAGCGCCTGGATGACGCCGACCTGGCGATCATCGACAAGCGCCGCCCGCGCGCCAACGTCTCCACCGTGATGAACATCATCGGCGACGTCGAAGGCAAGACCTGCGTCATGGTCGATGACATCGTCGATACCGCCGGCACCCTGTGCGCCGCTGCCGCTGCCCTGAAGGCGCGCGGTGCGCTCAAGGTCGCCGCCTACTGCACCCACGCGGTGCTGTCGGGCCCGGCGGTGGACAACATCACCAATTCCCAGCTCGACGAACTGGTGGTGACCGACACCATCCCGCTGAAGGACGCCGCGCGGGTGTGCAGCAAGATCCGCCAGCTGAGCGTGGCGGAAATGCTGGCCGAAACGATGCGCCGCATCGCCTTCGGCGAGTCGGTCAGCTCGCTGTACGTCGACTGAGTTTTTCGTCCCTGCCGGCAACGGCGGGGACATACCCCGGGTGCTTCTGGTCGCGGAAGCATCTTCAACCGCCACGCCAAAAGGCGAGGCAACAACCTGAGTAGTCGAAAATGTCGAAGACCCATGAAATCAAGGTCACCAAGCGTGAACTGCAGCGTAAGGGTGCGAGCCGCCGCCTGCGTCACGCCGGTGTGATCCCGGCCATCGTGTACGGCGGCAACGCCGAGCCGGTCGCCATCAGCCTGGACCACAACGAAATCTGGCTGGCCCAGCAGAACGAGTGGTTCTATGCCTCGATCCTGGACCTGAACCTGGATGGCCAGGTGCAGAAGGTCCTGCTGCGTGACATGCAGCGCCACCCGTACAAGCAGCTGATCATGCACCTGGACTTCCAGCGCGTGAACGAGAACGAAGCCCTGACCGCTTCGGTCCCGCTGCACTTCGTCAACGAAGACACCTCGCCGGCCGGCAAGGCTGCCGACGTCGTGGTCACCCACGAACTGAAGGAAGTGACCATCACCTGCCTGCCGAAGGACCTGCCGGAGTCGATCGAAGTCGACCTGGGCGAGCTGAAGGCCGGTGACGTGGTGTACCTGTCCGACATCAAGCTGCCGAAGGGCGTGGAAATCCCGGCGCTGGCGCTGGGCAAGGACCACGACGACGCCATCGTCACCGCCAAGGCCGGCAAGGCCGACGCGGCTGACGAAGAAGCGGCTGCCGCCGAGTAATACCGTTACGGTGCCTGCCTCCGGGCAGGCACCGTACTGGAAGGAACCATGGCAGGACTGCGACTGATCGTCGGTCTGGGCAACCCAGGATCGGAACACGCCCGGACCCGGCACAATGCCGGGTTTCATTTCGTTGAGGCCCTGGCGGAAAAAGCTGGTGCGCGATGGAATGTGGACAGCAAGCTGTTCGGCGAGACCGCCAAGGTCGAGATCGCCGGGCAGACGGTGTGGCTGCTCAAGCCCGCCACCTTCATGAACCTCAGCGGCAAGTCGGTCACCGCCGCCCAGCGGTTCTGGAAGATCGAGCCGGAGGAAACCCTGCTGGCCCACGACGAACTGGACCTGCCGCCCGGCGCGGCACGGCTGAAGTTCGACGGTGGCCACGGCGGCCAGAACGGCCTGCGCGACACCATCCGCCTGCTCGGCCACGGCAAGTTCCATCGCCTGCGCGTGGGCATCGGCCATCCCGGCCACAAGGACCGCGTGGTGGGTTGGGTGCTGGGGCGCCCGTCGAAGGACGACGACGTGCTGATTGCACGCGCCATCGATGATGCGATCGACGTGATGCCGCTGGCGGTGCAGGGCGATTTCAACGAAGCGATGAAGCGGCTGCACACCCCGAAGTAGCCGGTAGGTACCGACCGTTGGTCGGTACGGAACCAACCAATCCGGTAGGTACCGACCGTTGGTCGGTACGGAGAATGATTGGAAAAGCAGCGCCCAGGTCGCTGTTTCCCCAATCACTTTCACCCCAGAGAGCTGTCACCCATGGGTATCAAATGCGGCATCGTCGGCCTGCCCAACGTCGGCAAGTCGACCCTGTTCAATGCGCTGACCAAGGCGGGTATCGCCGCGGCGAACTTCCCGTTCTGCACCATCGAGCCGAACGTCGGCATCGTGCCGGTACCGGATCCGCGCCTGAACGAGCTGGCGGGCATCATCAACCCGCAGAAGGTCATCCCGACCGCGGTCGAGTTCGTCGACATCGCCGGCCTGGTAGCCGGCGCCGCCAGCGGTGAAGGCCTGGGCAACAAGTTCCTGGCACACATCCGCGAAGTCGATGCGATCACTCACGTGGTGCGCTGCTTCGAGCACGGCGACATCGTGCACGTGGCCGGCAAGGTCGATCCGATCTCGGACATCGAAACCATCGATACCGAACTGGCGCTGGCCGACCTGGACAGCGTCGAGAAGGCACTGAACCGTGCCGAGCGTGCGGCCAAGGGCGGCGACAAGGATGCAGCGGCGCGCAAGCCGGTGCTGGCCAAGCTGCAGGCGGCGCTGTCGGAGGGCAAGGCCGGCCGCTCGGCCGGCCTGGACGAGGAAGAGAAGGCGCTGGTGCGCGACCTGTTCCTGCTCACCCTGAAGCCGGTGATGTACATCGCCAACGTGCTGGAAGACGGTTTCGAGAACAACCCGCACCTGGAAGCCGTGCGCGCGCATGCCGCCGCAGAAGGCGCGCAGGTGGTACCGGTGTCGGCCGCGATCGAAGAAGAGCTGTCCCAGCTCGACGACGAAGACCGCGATACCTTCCTGGCCGACCTGGGCCTGAGCGAGCCGGGCTTGAACCGCGTGATCAACGCGGCCTACAGCCTGCTCGGCCTGCAGACCTACTTCACCGCTGGCGTGAAGGAAGTCCGTGCGTGGACCGTGCGCAAGGGCGCCACTGCCCCGCAGGCCGCCGCGGTCATCCACACCGACTTCGAGAAGGGCTTCATCCGCGCCGAAACCATCGCGTATGACGACTTCATCAAGTACAAGGGCGAAGCCGGCGCCAAGGAAGCAGGTCGCCTGCGCCTGGAAGGCAAGGAATACCGCGTGCAGGAAGGCGATATCCTGCACTTCCGCTTCAACGTCTGATCCGGCGGCAACGGATCGACCCCGGACGCCCCGCCCTGTGCGGGGCGTTCGCGTTTCCGGCGATGGACAAAAAATCACCACACTGCGAAACGCTTGCGGCGTGACCTTCGCCGGCACTTGTCCACAGCAAACTCCCATCGCTTTCCACGCCACATGTGGAAAACCGCACAGCTCCCCTGTAGAGCCGAGCCTACGCTCGGCTCAGGGGGGTATCAGCAGAGCGTGGGCTCGGCTCTGCCAGGTTGCCTGTGCAATATGGACAAATTTTCACCACGCTTCGAAACGCCTGCGGTGCAATGCTCGCACCCACTTGTCCACACCAAATCCCAACCACTCTCCACGGCGGATGTGGAAAACCGCGCATGGGCGTGGACAAAAGAACGCCACTCCCTGAAACGCTTGGTGCGTGGAGCTCACCGCCACTTGTCCACACCAAACTCCCACCGCTTTCCACGCGGCATGTGGAAAAAGCGCCCGGCACTCCCTTGCCGGGCACTTCCCGCATCACCAGGTGTACGACACGCCCAGCTGGGCACCGACGTCGCGGAAGCCCATGCCGCCGCTCTGCCGGCTCAGTTCGCCCCAGCCGCGCCAGCCGCCGGACAGATCCACCTGTACACCGGCCTTGGCCTCGTAGATGTCGCGCGGCAACTGCCGCTGCAGCCGTTCACCGTCCATCGCCAGGCCCGCGCCATTGCCGCCGGACCACCAGTTCACTGCCACGTACGGATGCACCTGGCCCTGCGCCGCGCTCAACCCACGGCTGTACAGGCGCAGGCCGAGGCGAGTGCTGGTCTCGTCACCACCGCGGTCCTCGACCACCGTGCCGTTGGCCTCGACCACGCGGTCGCTGTCATAGCGGCTGTGCACCACCTGCAGTTGCGGTTGCAGGTAGATGCCGCGCTGCGCGGTGCGCCGCAGGGGCAGCACATAGCCAGCTTCGGCCGATGCACTCCAGTTGCGGGCGTCATAACGTTCCTTCTGCAGTCCATCGCCCTGCACGCTGTTGCGGAAGCGGCCGTACTGCAGCCAACCATCCACATAGGCGCCGCCTTGCATGCGTGCATCCTGCAGCCAGGTGGCATAGGCACCCACACTGGTGCCGGTGACCACGCCACGCGCGGTGTAGCCGGTCACCTGCGAGCGGCTGTCACTGCGCGCGCGGCCGTGGCCGAGCATCGCACCTGCCTGCAGTTCGCCCGCGCCGCCCACCTCGAAGCGACGGCCGACGCCGACCAGCACGCTGCTGATCTGCCCATCGACCTGGACCTGGCGATTGCGGTCGTGGCTGTCGGGCTGCGCGCTGCGAAGGTGCATCCAGGCCACGGCATCGCTGCTGGCGCCGGCCTCGGCGGCGGGGTCACCGGCGCGGTCGTGCAGGCTGTGCCGGAACATGCCCAGCGCGGCGTTGCGGTTGGCCAGGTAAGCCGCCGGTTCCGGGCGTTCCACCTGCGGGCGCGGCGGGTCGATCGGCGGTTCCGGCGGCAACGGCGGGTCGACCGGTGGTTCCGGCGGTGACGGCGGGTCGACCGGCGGTTCCGGTGGCTGCGGCGGATCAATCGGCGGTTCCGGCGGCTCCGGCGGATCGACGGGTGGCACGTATTCCGAACGCAGGTACCAGTTGCCATCATCCGGGGTCGACACGCCGCCCTTGAACAGGAAGTAGTCGTAGGCACCGGCGACCGCGCGTCCCTGCAGGCTGAACTGTGCATCGGACTGGCCGCCAACGGTGATCAGGCGGATACCCTCCTGCGTCAGTGCACCGGCACCGCCGGCATTGCGCACGCTCACGCTGGCAGTGCCGCTGCTGTTGCCATTGATGACCAGCTGGTCGCCCAGCGAAGTGTCGTCACCCAGTGCACGGTTGAAGATCCACTGGCCCCCGTTGCCCACATAGTCGCCGCTGACAGTGACGGTCTTGAAGCCGCTTGCCCCCGGGGTATCGAAGGCGATGGTGCCGGCGTGTTCGAGCGCGCCGACGCTGGAACTGGCACGCACGTTCCACTGGCTGCTGCCATCCAGCGCAAGCTGTGCGACTTGGTAGCCGGAGTCGTTGCGCAGAGCACCGCTGAACGTGGTGCCGTTGCCCAGCACCATGCGTACGTCAGCCGTTGCGCTGTCGACCACCACGTCACCGCGCAGCGTGCTGGCGTCGGCGCTGAAGTCGATGCGGCTGGTCGCCACGCTGCTGCCATCGGTGAACACCGTGTCGCTGACGCGCAGCAGGCGCCCGCTGCCGTCGCCTGCGGTCACATCGCTGCCATTGACGGTCAACGCATGGTTGCTGCCCTGCAGCCAGAACGCGGCGCCGCTGGCGGTCTCGATGTGGCTGTCATTGAAGGTGGCGCGGTTCCAGTACGGGCCGAACGCAGTCAGGTAGGAGCGGTAGCCGCCGCTGTTGCTGCCGGTCATGCGGATGTCCAGGCGGTCGGCCTGGGTCAACCGCGCGGTGTTCATGTGCACGATGCCGAACACGTTCTCGCCGTCGCCGCGGATCGCAACGGTGTCGAGCAGCGCGGTGGCGGTGGAGCCACCGATGAACACGCCGCCACCCCCGTTGCCGCGCACGTCGATCACGCTTCCGGTGGCTTCAATGCGACTGGCGGTGCTGCCGGTGGAACCGGTCACGCGTACGCCATAGGTCGCATCGCCGTGCGTGGTGATCCGGCCGCCCTGCACGGTGGCGACCCCGCCAGCGATCTCAACGCCGTAGCCGTAGGTGTCGGTCCAGGTGTCGATGGTGCTGTCGGTCAGCTGCAGGCGCGACTCATCGCTGGCCAGCCAGAATCCGGAGTAGCCGTCGCGGACATCGAACGCGGCATCGCGGGCGGTCAGCTGGCCCCAGCTGTTGATGTTCACGCCATAGCCACCGACTGTGTAGAAGCTGCCGCCGTTGATCACCGCGCTGGAATAGGTCTTGCTGATGCGGCTGCCGAGCAGGCGCATGCTGCCGCCCACCGAGTGCGCTTCCACGTTCTCCAGCAGCACGCTGCCGCCACTGTCGATATCGAACCAGCCGCCGTCCATGTAGGTGTCGTACAGCTCGGCACGGCTGCCCGCGCCATCAACGGCAACGCCCGCGAGGATGCCGCCGGGGGCGAGAGTGATGCGGCTGTTGCGGATCGTCAGCAGGCCGGCGCTGTCGGCGCGCAGGCGGGCACCACTGTCGGCACTCATCTGCAGATTGTCCAGGTGCGCTTCACTGCCCTTGCCGGAGGCACCAATCAGGGTGCCGACGCCGCCGGTCATCGCGATGCGGCCGCCGGTGTAGTGGACAACGCCACCGTTGTAGGCCTGTACGACGCCGAATCCGCTGCCGTTGCGCGTGGCATCGATGTCGACATCGCGCGCATCGATCACACTGCCGGCACCATTGGCATACAGTGCGTAGAAGCCAACACCGGTGGCCGGTGCGATCGACAGCGTCGCCCCGCGCAGTTGTACCTGGCCGCCATTGGCGGCAGACACGGCGCTGCCATTACCAGTCACGTTGATGCGGCTGCCGTCGATCAGTGCGCTGCTGCCAGCGCCGGTGACGGTCAGTGCGAAGCTGCCCGAGCCATGGGTGAGGACATCATCGGCACCGAGCTGCAGGCTGTTGCCATCGCTGACCTGCAGGGGCCCGGTCAGATCGGCGGCGTGGACCGGCAGTGCCGCCCACAGGGCGGTTGCCAGCAGGCTGGGAAGGAGGGAAGCAGGCGCGAGGCGCGCGCGCCCGGACGCACGGCGGCGCCGAGGGGGGGAGGCATACATGCTGTTGGACTTCCTGTGGCAGGGCGCAGCAGGGCTGCGCGGACTGGCGCGGCAGGGCCGCGTCGCTGCGGAAGCCACACGCGATGGCAGCTGCAGGCGCCACCGGGCTTCCGTCCCCCACGGCGACGCGGTTGCTGCCGGCAGGCGCACCATGGCGGGATGCGTCCAGCCTAGAAATCGGCACTGTCCTATGGAATCAGGCGTTTCCTAAAGCCGTCGCAGGCCCTCGTACGGGGCCTGCAGGATTCAGCCTGGAGTGGGCCTCAGGCGAACAACGAGGCCTGCAGGCAGTACTCGATCAGTGCCTGGTCACTGTCCACGCCGAGCTTGCGCATCGCACTGATCTTCTGCGTGCTGACCGTCTTGGCGCTGCGCTGCAGCTGGCGTGCGATGTCGCCCACGCTCATGCCGCCGGTAAACAGCCGGATCACTTCCAGCTCGCGCGGCGACAGGCGCGCACGGACCGCATCGGCGTCGGCTGGTTCGCTCGCCGCGACCGGCAGCAGGCCCGGCGGCCGGTAGACGCGGTCGGCCAGCACCACGCGCAGGGCCTGTACCAGGCTGCCCAATCCATGGCTCTTGAGCACGACGCCGCCCGCACCGGCGGCATACATCGCTGCAACCAACGACGGATTGGACACCATCGTCAGCACCAGCAGGCGCGTCTCCGGGAAGCTGCGGCGCAGGAACGAGATCAGCTTGATGCCGTCACCGAAGCGGTCGCCCCCCGGCATGCTGTAGTCGGTGATCACGACCTGTGGCCGGGTCCGGGTCATCAATTCGATCAGCGTCGCCGGGTCGGCCGCTTCGCCCACCACGTCCAGGTCAAGTTCCCCGGCCAATACGTCGCGGATGCCGGCAAGCACGATCGGGTGGTCGTCAGCGATGAGGATCCGTGTGGTCATGGCGGGGTCGGGTCGTCAGGTGGGGGAGGGGAGGCCGCATCAAGCAGCGGCTGCAACAGCTGTTCGAGGCGTCGCTGGAAGCGGGCAAGCGACGCCGCCTGGGTGGCCAGGTCATCGCCGCCAGCAAGGCTGTGCTCGATCTGCAGGCCGCTGTGCACCAGCGTGGGTGCGCCCACGATGACCAGTGCGCCACGGATGCGATGCAGTACCTGCACCACGCGCGCGGGATCGGCGCTGGCAATCGACTGGCGCAGGCTGTGCAGGTCAGCCTGCATGGTCTGCACGAACAACGCCTGCATCTTCGCGGGAACCTGCAGCGGGAGATCATCATCGCGCGTATCGGTGGATTCCGGTCCTTGCGGTGGCGCGGCAACCGTTGCATCGCCCCGGGTGATCTGGATCAGCAGGCGTTGCAGCGCTTCCAGCGTGATCGGCTTGACCAGCACGCCCTGCATGCCCGATTCCTGGCAGCGCTGGCGTTCGGCCGGGTCGGCGTTGGCAGTGGCACCGTGGATCGGCACGCGGGCACCACGCACCCGCAAGGCACGGGCCAGGCCATAGCCATCCAGCCCCGGCATGTTCAGGTCGGTCAGCACCAGCGCGAACTCGTCCTGCTGCCAGTAGCCCAGCGCTTCATTGCCGTCGCTGGCGACCACGGCGCGGCAGCCGAGCTGTTCCAGCTGGTCGCGCAGGATCGCCTGGTTGATCGGGTTGTCCTCGGCCACCAGCACCTGCAGGCCGAAACGGCGCGTCGCCGGCAGGCGCCCTTCGGTGCTGGCCGCCAGTGGCTGGCCACTGGCGGCAGCCAATGCGAGCACGATCGCGTCAAACCGGTGCAGGCCAACCTGCCAGGCGCCATCGATCTGCCGTGGCCGGACGCCGCCTTCGCGGCAGGCAACCACACGCGGTCCATCCACCCACTCGGGCAACGCGTCGTCCAGGACGAGGTCGAGCAGCACGGTGGACGACGGCAAGCCCGCCGCGCCTTCATCGCGGTACACGCTGGCCAGTGCACCGCGCTGCTGCAGGCGCTCGCACAGCGATTGGACCAGCTCGCGCACACCGCCGCGCACCTGTACCTGCAGGCCCGCAGGCAACTGCGGCGCAGGAGATTGCTGCGGATCGGACGGCGCCGTGGGCAGCGGCAGTTCGACGCTGAAGCTGCTGCCCAGGCCGCTCTCGCTGACCACGCGCAGCTGGCCTTCCATCAACGCCACAAGATGCGCGCAGATGGAAAGGCCCAGGCCGGTGCCGCGCATCGCATCGGTGCCCGGGTTGGCCTGGAAGAACGGCTCGAACAGGTGTGCCTGGTGCTCGCTGGCAATGCCGATGCCGGTATCGGCGACCTGCCACTGCAGCCAGCAGCGCTGCTCTTGCCAGCGTGCCGAGACGCGCACCACCACGCGTCCGCTGTCGGTGAACTTCAGCGCGTTGCTGATCAGGTTGTTGAGTATCTGGCGGATCCGTGCCGCATCACCGCACACCACGGGCGGCACGTCGGCATCGATGCAGGCGTAGAACTGCAGCTCCTTGCTGGCGGCCGCGGCAGCATACGAGTCGAGCGCATCCTCGGTCAGATGCACTGGATCGAACGGGCTGGGTTCCAGGCTCAGTTGCCCGGCCTCGGCCTTGCTGACATCGAGGATGTCGCTGATCAGTTGCATCAGCGTCGAGGACGAACGCTGGATCGTCCCCAGGTAGTCCCGCTGACGCGCATCCAGTGGCGTGAGCCCGAGCAGTTCGAGGGTGCCGAGCACGCCGTATAGCGGCGTGCGGATCTCATGGCTCATGGTGGCCAGGAACTGGCTCTTGGCCCGGTTGGCCTGGTCGGCGGCACGGCGCGCCTGCTGCAGTACCTGCTCGGCTTCGTGCTGGCTGCTGAGATCGATGAACAGGCACAGCACCGCCGGCTCGCCGCGGTAGCGCGCCGGCGTCGCCGTCACCAGCAGGTGGCGGCCTTCGGGCGTGGTGTAGGCCAGCCCATCGCCGAGCGTGGTGCCCCCAGCGGCGAGCACGCTGCGCCGCCAGGGGCCGTGCCAGCCTCCAGTATGATGGTCTTCACCCAGCCAGCGGCGGGCGAGGGTGTTGTCCAGCAGCACATTGCCATCGGTACGGCGCAGCAGGCACAGCCCGATCGGCGCGTTGTCCAGGATCGTGCGGCTGAAGGCTTCGCTTTCCAGCAGCCGCGCGTGGTTGCTGCGCAGCGGCTCGATGACCGAACGCCGATACGCGCGCAGCACCAGCGTGCCACCCAGTGCCAGCAGCAGGGCCACCACCGTCGCACCGAGCAGCGGCCCCTGCGGGTGCTGGAATACCTGCCGCCAGCTGACGTGGTAGACCGCCAGCCAGCCGCGCTCGCTGCGCATGCGGAACTGCAGGCCTCCCAGGCCTGCCTGCCAGGAGGTGCCAGCGTTGCTGGCATCTGCAGCATCGCCCAGCAGGCGCTGGCCATCGGCATCGAACAGCGACAGCCGTTGGAACACCGGAACACCCAGCACCTGCCGGTAGTCATCGACGCGTGCCGGATCGAGCAGGCACGCCAGCGCGGCCTGCGAATCCTTGCCGTCCTCCCCCCACAGGCGCGCATCCTGCGGGGCGTGGGCGATGGCGAGCAGCCAGGTCTGCCGGTCGCGCCACGGCACGCTTACCCAGGCGATGCCGCCGCGCTGCAGCGTGGGCCGCGTACCCAGTGCGCGGTGGATGTCGGTGATCGCCGGGCGCAGGTGATGCGGGCTGTTCTGGCTCGCATCGGTACCGACGATCTGTACCGGTGCCAGCAGCCCGCGTGTGCCCTGGCCATCGACCAGCAGGCATTGCGGTGGTGGGTAGCGCGAAGCGGACCAGAACGTACCGTAGAAGCGCAGGAACCGGTCGCCCAGCTCGGTCGGTGGCGAACGACCGGTCCCCTCGTTCCCGATCACCGCGAAGTTGGTGTACAACGGACCGCGTTGCAGTTCCACGCTGGCATCGGCAACCGGCTGCCCTCGTACGCCGACATCATGCAGCCGCCACTGGCGCAGGAAGCGCTCCTGCTCGCGCAACGTGCCGTCCAGGCGGCGGAAGTGGTACTCGATCTTGCTGCGCTCTTCGTTCAACAGCTGCGAGCCGGCCGACAGCAACAGTCCGGCCTGCAGGGTCGCCAGCACCACCACGCCGATCAACAGGGCATGGACGCGGAGCGAGCGGCGAGCGAGTCGGCGTACAGGAGCGGCCTCGGCCGGCATGGCAGGTCTCAGGGCAGGGGGCGGACATCGGCACCGGTGGCGGCGCAACGTCCGCCGCTACTGCACAGACAGGATCGTCAATGCCGCTTGATGATTTTGTGAAGCCGTCGTGGAGTCCGCGTCAGCGCAGGGCAGCCTGCGGTCTTGCGTCCAGTTGCGGTGCTTCTTCGTCCAGCAAGCGGGTGAACGCGTCGGACGGCAGCGCCTGCGAGATCAGGAACCCCTGCACCTGGCTGCACCCCAGCTGCCGCAGGGCGGCCAGGTCGGCATCACTTTCCACGCCTTCGGCCACGATGGTCAGGCCCAGCTGGTTGGCCAGTGCGATCACCGTCGACAGGGTCAGGTGCAGGGCCGGGTCACGGGCGCAGCCACTGACCAGCGCGCGGTCGATCTTGACCTCGGTGAAGGGGGTATTGACCAGGTTGTGGACCGAGCTCAGGCCCTGCCCGAAATCATCCTGGGCCAAGCCGAAGCCCTTCATGCGCAGCCGGCAGGCACCGGCATAGAAGTCGCTGACGTGCCGCGTGGTGCTGTTCTCCATCAGTTCGAAGCACAACTCGCCGGGCGTCCCGCCGTGGGCCAGGGTCAGCGCCAGCAGCTCATCGGGCAGGTCCGACTGCTCCAGCAGATGAGGCGGCAGGTTGATCGACACCGGTACCCGGAAGCCCTGCTTGCGCCAACGCGCCTGTGCGCTGATGCTGGCCTTGAGCATCATCCGCAGCAGGTCGCCCTCCAGCCCGTAGCGGCAGATCGCCGGCAGGAAGCTGCCGGCGGCCAGCGTGCCCAGCTGCGGGTGGCGCCAGCGCACCAGTGCTTCGGCCGCCACCACCCGTCCGGACTGCAGTGACTTCTTGGGTTGGAACCACGCCGTCAGGCTGCCATCGGCCATCGCCTGGCGCAGCTGCGACGCATCCGGTTCGGGGACTGCCGCTGCCGCGAGTGAGGGGGCCTTGTCGGTGGCCGGGCGCGCCTGCGCCAGCGCCTCGAACAGCGCGTCCACGTCGGCGGCCGCCACCGGCTTGGGCAGCAGGCCGATCACATCCAGCCCCAGCGATTCGGCCATCAGCCGTGCCGAGGTCATCATCCGCCGCGGGGCCGCGCTGACCACGGCAAGGCGCGGCGGGCGTGGTTGCGCCGCCAGTGCCTGGATGAACTGGATGCCGTCCTGCCCGGGCATCAGCAGGTCACTGACCACCAGGTCGTAGGGCTGGCAGGCACACAGTGCGATGGCGGCATCCACGTCTTCGCAGGCATCGACCTGGACACCGGCGCGGCTGCCGAACAGATTGGCCAGGAAACCACGTTGGAAGGGCTGGTCTTCCAGGATCAGGACGCGCTGGGTCATGCGGGGTCTCCTTGGCGCAGGGTGGTGAGCGCCTTGCGCAGGCGGGCGATGTCGACGGGTTTGCTGAGGTAGCCCTGCATGCCACTGGCCAGGCAGCGCTCGCGCTCTTCGGCGGTGGCATTGGCGGTGGCGCCGATCACCGGTACCGGGTTGCCGTCATCGCGCAGCTGGCGGGCCAGCGCGTGGCCGTCCATGCGCGGCATGTTGATGTCGGTCACCACCAGATCGAAGCACTGCTCACGGCACCGCTGCAACGCTTCCATGCCATCCTGTGCCAGCTCCACGTCGCAGCCGAGGGTGCGCAGCTGCTCGGCCAGGATCACCCGGTTGATCGGGTTGTCCTCGACGGCCAGCACACGCAGGCCCAGAGGCATCGGTGGTGCCGTACGCGTGGCCACCGGCTGCGCTGCACGCTGCTGCTGCACGCTGGCCAGCGCTTTGCCGATCGCGGTCATGCTGTGCTGGGTCACCACCAGGCTGCCATCACCGGCAGTGATCGGCTGGTCACCGCCCTCGATCGATGCCACCACGCGCGGGCCCGACCAGGCCAGCGGCATCCCGGCTTCGCCATCCATCAGGATCGCACCGTCATGGTCCAGCAACGCCGGGTCACCAAGCAGGGGCTGCGCGTTGGCGCCCCAGCGACACAGCCAGCCACAGGCACTGTCGACCAGCTCGCGGTCGCGGCCGCGCACCAGGATCGGTGGTTCCGGCAGCAGTGTGGGGCCATCCTCGGCAGCGGCCAGCACCGGCAACGGCAGGCGGACGCTGAAGCTGCTGCCCAGCCCGGGTTCGCTCACCACCTGCAGCTCGCCGCTCATCAGGCGTACCAGGCGGTCGCTGATGGACAGGCCCAGGCCGGTGCCCTGCGCGCTGGCTGCGCCGCGGACCTGGCGGAACGGTTCGAACAACCGCGCCTGTTCCTCCGCAGCGATGCCCACGCCGGTATCGGTCACCTGCCATGCCAGCACGCTCGATTCACCTTCGCGCTGCACCTGGCGCACGCGCAATACCACCCGACCATGCTCGGTGAACTTGATCGCGTTGCTGAGCAGGTTGCCCAGCACCTGGCGGATGCGGTCGGCATCACCGAGCACCCGTGTCGGCAGGCGCGGATCGGTACAGACCAGGATCTGCAGGCCCTTGCAGGTGGCCGACGCGGCGAAGCTGCGCAGCACGCTCTCGGTCAGCTCGCGCGGCGAGAACGCCGTCGGCTCCAGGCTGAGCTGTCCTGACTCGATCTTGGAAACATCCAGCACATCGCTGATCAACTGCAGCAGGACCGACGAGGAACTCTCGATGGTGCGCAGGTACTGCGACTGCCGGGCGTCCAGCGAGGTGTGCCCCAGCAGCTCCAGCGTGCCCAGCACGCCATACAGCGGGGTGCGGATCTCATGGCTCATGGTGGCCAGGAACGCGCTCTTGGCCTGGTTGGCCGCATCGGCGGCCTGGCGTGCCGACGACAGTGCGGCCTGTGCCTGGCGGTGCCGGGAAATATCATGGAAGACGCATAGCAGCACGTCATCGCCCTGGTAGCGGCAGGCCGCGTGCAGCACTTGCAGCTGGCGCCCATCGCGGGCGGTGAATTCAAGTCCACGCCCGCGTTCGCCGGCATGTCCGCGCCATGGTGCCTGCCAGTCGCTGTGTTCGCCTTCTTCGCCGAGCCAGTCGCGCAGCAGCTGGTTGGAGAGCAGCAGCGCGCGGTCGCTGCGGCGCAGGACGCAGATGCCGACCGGCGCCATGTCGATCACCGTCGAACTGAAGTCCAGGTTCTCCAGCAGGCGGCGGTGCTGCTGCAGGGCCGGCTGGATCAGCTGGAGGTCAACGCGATGCCGTAGCAGGCGCAGCGCAACACCGGCCAGCAGCAGCAACAGCACGCAGACCAGCAGGGGCACGGCCAGGTCGCCCAGCAGCAGCGGCGGCGGCAGGTGGTAGACCAACCGCCAGCCGTCATTGCCGACACTTTTCACCAGCGCTACGCCGCGCGGCAGGCCGCCGCTCCACAACGTGCCGAAGCTGTCGTCCTGGCGCTCCCGCAGGGTCTTCCAGCCCGCACCATCCAGCCGCGGTGCCTGGCTGGACAATGCAGGCTGCCCCGCACGGTCGAGCAGCGCGTAACCGCCAATGCCCTGGCCATCGATCATGCTCGCCGCCGCCGCGCCATCGAGCAGCAGCACCAGCCACTGCGCCGGTTGGGGGCCCGCCTGTACCGGCTGCGCCAGCGCAACGCCACTGTCACCCGGCCGCAGCCAGTACACCGGGTCTGCACCCTCGAGGCTGCCGCTGCGTGCCTGCAGCGCACGCAGCGATGGCAGGTGCACCAGGTCGACGTCGACCTCGCCGCCGGCCAGCCAGTGCGCGCCGCGTGCATCGATCAGCAGCAGGTGCGTCTGCAGTGCCTGCAGCGTGTGCTCGGCGCGCGCTGACAGCAGCAGCCGCTGGCCCGGCTGGCCACCGGGACCATCCAGCGGCAGCTGGCGCACGCCCTCGCTGTCTGCGGCCGGTGCATCCGGGTTGCCGGCCAGCACCGAATCACCCAGGTAGCGCAGCAGGGCTTCGCGCTGGTCGAAATAGATCTGTGCCTTGTAGGCCGCTGCATTCATCTCGCGGCGATGGGTCGAGATGTCTTCGGTGAATGCCGTGAGCAGGTAAAACCCGGCCGCGGCGGCCAGGCAGATGAAGACGCAGACGGTCAGGCAGCGCAGCAACACCGACGCGGTGGTCGATGGCACGGCCTGCTGCAGCGAAGGGCGGGGAAAGCGGAACATGCAACGATGCTAGGGAGCGGCGCTGATGGCGCGGAATCAGCTGTTTCCTAAAATCCCCCGCTGGCCGGTCAGGCCGGAGCCTGCGCGTGGGTACCGTTCAGGCGGCGGAAAAGAGAACCCCCGCCGAAGCGGGGGTCTCCTGTATCGGCGCTGCCAGGCACTTACAGTGCGCTGCCACCGAACTTGTGGGTGTACTGCAGGTTGATCGTGCGGCCGACGCTGTCGAACCAGGACACGTCGTAGTACGGGTAAGCGGTGTAGGTACGGTCCTTCGGCGGCATCTTGTTGAACACGTTGACCACCGACAGCGACAGGCGCGAGTGGTCGTCGACGCGGTACTGCAGCGAGGCGTTGTAGCGATAGGTCGCCTTCACGTACGGGCTGTCGCCGCTGTCCCAGTCGAACACCTGGTCGTAGCTGTCCGAGGTCGGCAGCTTGCCCAGGCGCGAGCCGTACACCGTTGCCGACCACGCATCCTTCTCCCAGGTCACGCTCAGGCTGGTCTTGGTGCGCGGAATGTCGAAGCCACTGTTGACCGCGAACTGGTCTTCGGTGCGGTCGCCGGGGTAGCGCTGGAAATCATGCTTCTTCACCCAGGTGTGCGTGCCGTTGAAGATGAAATCGCCGATGCCCGTCTGCAGGCGATAACGCAGGCCGGCGTCGATGCCGGAGGTGGATTCGCGGGCGACGTTGATCGGCTCCACGCGCACGCCATACAGGCGTCCGTCGTTGCTGCGGGTGATGCGGGCGAGCGCGTCCACGCAGGTCGGCGAATTGATGTCGGCGCTGCCCAGGCGGCAGTTTGCTTCGTTGGCCAGGAGCGTGCGCACGTCCATGTCCTGCACCTGGTTGCGCATATCGATGTCAAACCAGTCCACCGACAGGTCCAGGCCGATCGCCGGTGACCAGACAAAGCCGGCGCTCCACGAGGTGCTGGTTTCCGGGTCGAGCTGGCGGTTGCCGGTGCGGCTGCGGATCAGGTTGCGCTCGTAATCGGAACAGTCGCTGGCCTCCTCGAGGCGGCAGGTGTACAGATCCTCGGCGCTGGTCTCGTCGTTGCCCGGTCCGGCAAACACATAGTGCAGGTCCGGTGCACGGAATGCGGTGCCGTAGGAGCCGCGCACCAGCAGGGTATCGATCGGGCGCCATTCCAGGCCGCCGCTCCAGGTCGCCTTGCCGATGCTGTGTCCGGAATAGCGGTACTGGTCGTAGCGGCCCGCCACGCTCAGGTTGACCGTGTCGTGCAGCGGCATGCGCAGCTCCGCAGCCGTCGCCCAGCGGTTGCGCGAACCCTTGCCGTCCGAATCCTTCCAGCTGTAGTAGTAGTACCCGGTCGCCAGCGGATCGGGGTTCAGAGAATAGGCCTGCTGGCCCACTTCCACGGTCGCGGCAAACCCGGCATCGCCACCGGGCAGTGCGAACAGTGCTGCGTTGGTCAGGGTGAAGGCGGCGGTTTCCGTGCGCGACTTCGGAGTGTAGGTGGTACGCGCGGCGATCGAGTCGTACTCGGCGCGGGTCAGTGGACGGTACAGGCGTGACGGATCGGCGTTGTAGACCGGGAAACCGTCGTCATCCACGCCCAGCTGCGGGCCGAGGAACAGGTCATTGGCCTTGGCGGCAATGATCTGTGCCCAGCTGATGTGCGACTGGTACTGCGAATGGCTCAACGCCGCTTCGTAATCCCAGTTGCCAATCAGGTTGCCCTTGAAGCCGGTGGTCACGCTGAAGGTCTTCTGAGTGCTGCGCACCATGGCGTTGCGCAGGCCGCCCATTTCCTCGGGCGAGAACTGGCGCTGCCAGAACTCGATCTCGCCAGTGGCTTCATTGTTGAAGTAGCCCGACTCATCACCGTTGGCATCCATGCGGCCCCACTGGGTGACGTCGCGCATCAGCGACATCGTGTGGTAGCCGAGCTGCACGTCGGCGAACCACTGCTGGCCATTGTCGAAGTCGTAGCTCAGCGACGCGTAGCCGTTGGCGCCGCGGCGCTTGCTGAGGATGGTGCCGTAGCCGATCGAGCTGTCGCTGCCGCAGTAGTAGCCGTACTTCGGGCGGTAGGCACGATAGGTGCTGCCCTGGTTCTGGCCGGACAGCGCTTCGCAGGTGGCGGCGCCCGGGTCCAGGTAGTCATCGTTGTAGTCGGTGCGCAGATAGGCACGGCGCGCGATGCGCGAACCCTCGGTGGGGCCATCCCGGGTCGAGTCCTGGATGTCACGGTCATAGGCCCACAGCGGGGTCTGCGACTGCAGCTCGACGCTGTACACGGCGTTGAAGTTGCCACGGCTGAAACCGCTGGCCAGGCTCATGTCGAACGACTCGCCGCCGCCTTCGCTGGTGGTGCCCATGCGCATGTCGATCGTGGTGCCGTCGGCCTTCTTCTTCAGGATGAAGTTGACCACGCCGGCGATCGCGTCCGAGCCGTAGATGGCCGAGGCGCTGCCGGTCAGTACTTCGATGCGCTCGATCATGCCCAGCGGGATGTTGGAGACATCGGTGAAGTTGCTGCGGCCCTTGAACGGCATCGGGAAATCGGCAATACGCCGACCATTGACCAGCACCAGCGTGTGGTTCGGGCCCAGGCCGCGCAGGTCCACCTGCTGGGCGCCCGGCGAGAAGTCGGCGCCACTGGAAGACTGCTGGCTCTGCGTCTCACCGCCGTTCTGGGTCATTGCACGCAGCACGTCCGGCACGCTGGTGAAGCCACTGGAGCGGATCTGCTCGGCATTGATCACCGTGATCGGAGCGGGGCCTTCCACCTGGGCGCGCGGAATGCGCGAGCCGGTGACCTGCACCGCGTCCAGTTGTTGCACCGAAGAGGAAGCCGGTGCCTGGGCCGCCGCGGAAGCAGCCACGCCCATCAACGCCAGCTGGATCGACCACGCCATCGCCTGTCTACGCATGAGGAATTCTCGGAAATGAAGCCGGCCCGCAGAGGAGGGGCCCTGTCCCCCATTCAGACTTCCGGAATGGGCGCGCGCATTTAACGCCTTTTTCATGTCCTTGACTACTGGACCCCTATCTGGCAAAGAGTGAAAACGCTTGCAAGTCGATTTTGTTCAGGGAGATCAAGATGCGACGCCTCGACCGGACCCTGCCTGGCCCCTTCGCCTGGCTGGCGCTGCTGGTGCTGGCCTGGCCATTGGCCACGCCCGCGCAGGACCTGCAGGGCCCCGGCTTCGCCTATTACGAAATCGGCGATCTGGAATCCCCGCGTCCCGGTCCGCGCGCGCCCGCCATGATGCTGATGGGCGGTGGCGAGTGGGTGCCGGAGGCCTTCCAGTGGTGGCTGAAGCAGGCCGGCAATGGCCGTGTGCTGATTCTGCGCGCCTCCGGTGGCGACGAACTGCAGGACCGCCTGTACCGCGAGATCGGCGGCACTACCGCAGTGCAGACCCTGGTCTTCGACAGCCGCCGCGGTGCCGATGATCCGGCGGTGCTGCGCGTGGTCGCGGCGGCCGATGCCATCTTCATTGCCGGCGGCGACCAGTCCCGCTATATCCGCTTCTGGAAGGGCACCGCACTCAACCGTGCACTCAACGCCCATGTGCGCGCCGGCAAGCCGATTGCCGGTACCAGCGCTGGCCTGGCCATCCTCGGCGGCTATGCCTATGGCGCCATGGATGGCGGCAGCATCACCTCGGCCGGTGCGCTGGCCGACCCGATGGGCAGTGCCGTGACCCTGGACAGCGGCTTCCTGCAGATGCCCTACCTGCAGCGCGTGGTCACCGACACCCATTTCGACAAGCGTGACCGGCTCGGTCGCCTGATCGTGTTCGTGGCACGTGCCGCCCAGGACAGCGGCGACCCTGACATCGTCGGCATCGGCGTCGATGAGGACACCGCCCTGTGCGTTGAGCCCGATGGCCGGGCCCAGGTCTACAGCGCAGATGGCGAAGGCAAGGTCTGGGTGGTCAGCCCCGGCCGCGACGCCGACCGCCTGGTGGAGGGCGAGCCGCTGCGCTTCCATGCGGTGCCGGTGACGGTGGTCGCCAGCGGCAGCCGCATGCGGCTGGATGATTTCCAGGCCGAGGCCGATTACCAGGCCGTGGCCGACGTCAGCGACGGCGAGATCGAGTTCACGCTTCGGTAGTACCGGCCGCTGGCCGGCAACCCACCTTCCTGATGCGACCGATGCCGGCCAGCGGCCGGCACTACCGGTGCAATCCTTTCACTACACCTGCTGGAGATGTACCCGATGAAACTGCGCCTGGTGCTGTCCGCGCTGCTGTCCCTGCCGTTGCTTGCCCAGGCCGCCCCGGCCGCCTCGCCGTTGCTGGTCATCCACGGCGGCGCCGGTGTCGAGCGCAAGGACCTGTCGCCGGCTGAAGAGAAGGCTGCGCGCGACGCGTTGCGCGCGGCGCTGCTGAAGGGCCACGCCGAACTGGCGGCCGGTCGCCCGGCGCTTGCAGCCGTCACTGCGGCAATCACCGTGCTGGAGGACGATCCGACCTTCAACGCCGGCAAGGGCGCAGTGTTCACCCATGACGGCCACAACGAACTGGATGCCGCAGTGATGGATGGCGCCACCCTGGCTGCAGGTGCGGTGGCCGGCGTGCAGCGGGTGCGCAACCCGATCCTGCTGGCCCAGGCCGTGATGCAGAAGTCCAGGCACGTGATGATGGTCGGGCAGGGTGCCGAGGCATTCGCGGTGGAGCAGGGCATCGGCCTTGTCGATCCATCCTACTTCCGTACCGACAAGCGCTGGCAGCAACTGCAGCGCGCATTGAAGGAAGAGGCCAGTGGCCAGGCGCACGCCGACCTGGAGACCGCAAGGCACTTCGGCACGGTGGGCGCGGTTGCCCTGGATGCGCAGGGGCAGCTTGCCGCCGGCACCTCCACCGGTGGCATGACCAACAAGCGCTATGGCCGTGTGGGTGATTCGCCGATCATCGGCGCCGGTACCTGGGCCGACGCGGGCTGCGCGGTATCGGGCACCGGCTGGGGCGAGTACTACATCCGGACTGCGGCCGCGCACGAGATCTGTGCGCGCATGCGCTACCAGCGGCAGACGCCGGAGCAGGCCGGCAGGGGCGTGATCAACGAGATGATTCCGAAGATGGGCGGCGACGGCGGCGCGATCGTGCTTGCCGCAGACGGAAAAATGGCCATGCCGTTCAACACCCGGGGCATGTATCGGGGCTGGATCGGCGCCGACGGCGTCCCCCATGTCGCAATTTTCGCCAGCGAGACCCTGCCGGTTCCTGGGCAATAACCTTGCGTATCAATGGGTTTGCGACAACGTGTGAAAAAGATGGAAAAAAGCGTTGACAGCCCCCCGCCTGATCAGCAGAATAAGCGGCTCACCACCACACACCGCAACGCTTCGGCGGCAACGGGTTGGGGTGGTAAGGAGGGATACCCAAGCGGCCAACGGGGGCAGACTGTAAATCTGCTGGCTTACGCCTTCGGTGGTTCGAATCCACCTCCCTCCACCAGTTTCACGTTGTGACATTCCCGGCGCGGGAGTAGTTCAATGGTAGAACCTCAGCCTTCCAAGCTGATGGTGCGGGTTCGATTCCCGTCTCCCGCTCCATTGAATGAACTTTGAATATTATCGAGTTCATGTCATAATGCAAAACTCGGCTCACGTAGCTCAGTCGGTAGAGCACTTCCTTGGTAAGGAAGAGGTCGAAGGTTCGATTCCTTTCGTGAGCACCATCTTAAGCATCACCTCTCAGACGAATTCGAGATAAGCAGCCATGGCCAAGGGTAAGTTCGAGCGCACCAAGCCGCACGTCAACGTCGGCACCATCGGTCACGTCGACCACGGCAAGACCACGCTGACCGCCGCACTGACCAAGATCGGTGCCGAGCGCTTCGGTGGCGAGTTCAAGGACTACTCCTCGATCGACGCCGCGCCGGAAGAAAAGGCGCGTGGCATCACGATCTCGACCGCGCACGTCGAATACGAATCCCCGACCCGTCACTACGCCCACGTTGACTGCCCGGGCCACGCTGACTACGTCAAGAACATGATCACCGGTGCCGCCCAGATGGACGGCGCGATCCTGGTGTGCTCGGCCGCTGACGGCCCGATGCCGCAGACCCGTGAGCACATCCTGCTGTCGCGCCAGGTCGGCGTGCCGTACATCGTCGTGTTCCTGAACAAGGCCGACATGGTGGACGACGCCGAGCTGCTCGAGCTGGTCGAGATGGAAGTGCGCGAGCTGCTGAGCAAGTACGAGTTCCCGGGCGACGACACCCCGATCATCGCCGGTTCGGCCCGTCTGGCGCTGGAAGGCGACCAGAGCGACATCGGCGTGCCGGCCATCCTGAAGCTGGTCGACGCGCTGGACAGCTGGATTCCGGAGCCGGAGCGTGCGATCGACAAGCCGTTCCTGATGCCGGTGGAAGACGTGTTCTCGATCTCGGGCCGCGGCACCGTGGTGACCGGTCGTATCGAGCGCGGCGTGATCAAGGTTGGCGACGAAATCGAAATCGTCGGCATCCGTCCGGTGCAGAAGACCACCGTGACCGGCGTTGAAATGTTCCGCAAGCTGCTGGACCAGGGTCAGGCAGGCGACAACGCTGGCCTGCTGCTGCGCGGCACCAAGCGTGACGACGTCGAGCGTGGCCAGGTGCTGGCCAAGCCGGGCACGATCAAGCCGCACACCAAGTTCGAAGGCGAAGTGTACGTCCTGTCGAAGGACGAGGGCGGCCGCCACACCCCGTTCTTCAACGGCTACCGTCCGCAGTTCTACTTCCGCACCACCGACATCACCGGCGCCGCCAAGCTGCCGGAAGGCGTCGAAATGGTGATGCCGGGTGACAACGTCAAGATGGAAGTCACCCTGATCAACCCGGTGGCCATGGACGAAGGTCTGCGCTTCGCCATCCGCGAAGGCGGCCGTACCGTCGGCGCCGGCGTGGTCTCGAAGATCATCGAGTAAGCCTGCAGTACCGGTGGTTGCATAGCGCCGCCGGTTACGCGAATGGCGGGCCGGGAACCTCGGTCCGCCTTCGCCGTCTAAGGGAAGGCAAGTTTTCAACGTACGCCAGTAGCTCAATTGGCAGAGCAGCGGTCTCCAAAACCGCAGGTTGGGGGTTCGAGTCCCTCCTGGCGTGCCATCTGCCCACCTTATCCAGCGGCCTGGGCCGCTAAAGCAGACACAGCCGGATGAATAGCAAGATCGAACACTCCAAGGACAACTCCGCCAACGGTGGAGATATCGTCAAGTATGTCGCCGCATCGCTGCTGGTGCTGGCCGGTCTGTTCGTCTGGTTCTGGTTCTCCGCGGACTCCGGTCGCGCCGCCCAGCTGGGTGCGTGGGCGGGTCAGTTGCGTGCATTGGCGGTCGTGGTCGGTCTGGTTGGCGGTATCGGCGTGTTCATGCTGACCGGCAAGGGGCGCGACACCCGCGAATTCCTCTCCGAGTCGCGCTTCGAACTGCGCAAGGTGGTCTGGCCGACGCGCCAGGAAGCCGTCCGCATGACCTGGGTCGTGATCGTCGTGGTGCTCATCCTCAGCCTGCTGCTGGGTGGCTTCGACTTCCTGATCCAGAAACTGACTCAGTGGTTCCTGAGCCGCTAAGGAGAATTGCATGAAGCGTTGGTACGTCGTTCACGCCTATTCGGGCTTCGAGAAGTCGGTGGCGCAGGCTCTGCGCGATCGCATCGTCCGTGATGGCATGGAAGAGCGCTTCGGCGACGTCCTGGTCCCGACCGAGGAAGTGGTCGAGATGCGCGCCGGCCAGAAGCGCCGTTCCGAGCGCAAGTTCTTCCCGGGTTACGTGCTGGTCCAGATCGAGACCCACGAGGAAGCCGGCATTCCGCGCATCGACAACGAAAGCTGGCATCTGGTCAAGGAAACCCCGCGGGTCATGGGCTTCATCGGCGGCACCGCTGATCGCCCGCTGCCGATCGCCGATTCCGAGGCCGAGGCCATCCTGAACCGCGTTCAGGAGGGTGTCGAGAAGCCGCGTCCGAAGGTGCTGTTCGAGCCGGGCCAGATGGTCCGCGTCACCGACGGTCCGTTCAACGATTTCAATGGCGTCGTCGAAGAAGTCAACTACGAGAAGAGCCGTCTGCGCGTCTCGGTGCTGATCTTCGGTCGTGCCACTCCGGTCGAGCTCGAGTTCGGCCAGGTCGAAAAGGCCGTCTGACCTGTCCTGTCGAGTCGAGCCATGCTCGACTCCGGGGTCTGGATGGTGCGGTAGTCGGGCATGGCTCGACTCTCCAAAGGGAACCGGGCCTGGCCCGGTTCCGTTCGTTTACCTGCCGCTTCAGGCATGTGAAGAAAAAACCTGTTATAGTGCGCGGCTCCCCGCTGGGGAAGCCAGCAGGACGAGGCCGCCGCAAGGTGGCCTTCAGCATGATTTCAAAACGCGATGCCGGGACGCGTGATTCCCGGTCCGATGGGGAGCCTGTTGTCGAAAGGCGCTAGCACCCGGAGAGCACTCACATGGCAAAGAAAGTTGTCGGTTACATCAAGCTGCAGGTGAAGGCCGGTCAGGCCAACCCCTCGCCGCCGGTCGGTCCTGCGCTGGGTCAGCGTGGCCTGAACATCATGGAATTCTGCAAGGCGTTCAACGCTGCCACGCAGAAGCTCGAGCCGGGTCTGCCGGTTCCGGTGATCATCACGGCCTACTCGGACCGTACGTTCACCTTCATCACCAAGAGCACCCCGGCTACCACCCTGCTGAAGAAGGCCGCTGGCATCTCGTCGGGCTCCAAGCGCCCGAACACCGAGAAGGTCGGCAAGGTCACCCGTAAGCAGCTGGAAGAGATCGCCAAGGCGAAGGAACCGGATCTGACTGCCGCCGACCTGGACGCCGCCGTGCGTACCATCGCTGGCTCTGCCCGTTCCATGGGCCTCGTGGTGGAGGGTTAATAAGATGGCACAGACCAAGCGTGAGAAGGCCATCAAGGCCGCCGTCGTTCCGGGCAAGGCATACGCCTTCGAGGACGCGATCAACATCCTGAAGACCGCCACCAAGGCCAAGTTCGTCGAGTCGATCGACGTCGCCGTGCGCCTGGGCGTCGATGCGAAGAAGTCCGACCAGCAGGTCCGTGGCTCCACCGTGCTGCCGGCCGGTACCGGCAAGTCGGTCCGCGTCGCCGTGTTCGCTCCGGCCGGTGCCAAGGCTGACGAAGCCCTGGCTGCTGGCGCCGACGCCGTCGGTATGGATGACCTGGCCGAGAAGATGCAGGCCGGCGATCTGAACTACGATGTCGTCATCGCGACCCCGGACGCCATGCGCGTCGTCGGTAAGCTGGGCACCGTGCTGGGCCCGCGCGGCCTGATGCCGAACCCGAAGGTCGGCACCGTTTCCCCGAACCCGGGTGAAGCCGTGAAGAACGCCAAGTCGGGTCAGGTCCGTTACCGCACCGACAAGGCCGGCATCATCCACTGCACCATCGGCAAGGCCGACTTCGCCGAAGACGCGCTGAAGTCGAACCTGACCGCGCTGCTGCTGGACCTGATCAAGGCCAAGCCGGCCACCTCGAAGGGCACCTACCTGCAGAAGGTTTCGGTCAGCTCGACGATGGGCCCGGGCGTCACCGTCGACCAGTCGTCGCTGACCCTGAAGTAATTGTTTCAAGCGGTCACGGTGCCCCGGGTGCCGTGACCGTGACATTTGAAGGCATCGCTGGCAGTGCATCGCCCGCGGTAGCCGTCAAAGACCGCAGGCGCGGTCGTGGCAATACCGGCGACGGGCATGGAGGCTCGATCTGGCAAGGAGTCGCCGCCGGAGCAGTCAGGAGCGCTTAATCGATTCCCCGGAATCACCCTGCGTAGATGGTGCCCTTCTGGAGTTTTTCTGGTTCACGCACGTCTGGGTTTCCCAGGTTGGCCCACTCCAGGTCTAGAACGGCCCACCCCCGGAACATCATCCCGATGTTCCCGGCGTCCAGGACGGATGCCGCACAGGACCGCACACGGCAGGAGCCGTAAGCGGAGTTCAATAGGAGGAGTGCAATGGCTCTCAATCTGTCCCAGAAGCAAGAAGTAGTCGCCGAGCTGGCAGACGTCGCCGCCAAGGCCCACTCCTTGATCGCAGCCGAATACGCTGGCACCACGGTCGCCCAGATGACCGCGATGCGCAAGCAGGCTCGTGAAACCGGTGTTTTCTTGAAGGTTGTCAAGAACACCCTGGCTTCGCGCGCCGTTGAAGGCACCGAGTTCGCAGTCGCCCAGGACCAGATGGTTGGTCCGCTGCTGTACGCGTTCTCGCTCGAGGAGCCCGGCGCTGCCGGTCGCCTGATCAAGGAAGCCGCCAAGGGCAACGACAAGCTGAAGGCTAAGGTCGTCGCCATCGGTGGTGAAGTGTTCCCGGCGAGCCACGTCGACGTGCTGGCATCGCTGCCGACCCGCGACCAGGCCCTGGCCATGCTGGCCCGCGTCCTGACCGAGCCGGTCACGATGTTTGCCCGCGCCATCAAGGCCGTTGGCGAGAAGCAGGGGGGTGGCGATGTCGCCGCTGACGCTGCCGAGCCGGCCGCCGAGACCGCCTGAGTTTCGACTTACCGTGGTTCCTGACGGGACCTCAATCCAGAAAATCATCCAAAGGTATTAATCATGTCCCTTACCAACGAACAGATCGTCGACGCCATCGCCGAGAAGTCCCTGATGGAAGTGATGGAGCTGGTCAAGGCCATCGAAGAGAAGTTCGGCGTCTCCGCCGCTGCTCCGGTTGCCGTGGCTGCTGCCGCTGGCCCGGCTGCTGCTGTTGAAGAGCAGACCGAATTCGTCGTCACCCTGAAGACTGCCGGCGAGAAGAAGGTCGAAGTCATCAAGGCCGTCCGCGCCATCACCGGCCTGGGCCTGAAGGAAGCGAAGGACCTGGCCGAAGCCGGCGGCGTCCTGAAGGACAACGCTTCGAAGGAAGAAGCCGAGAAGATGAAGAAGGACCTGGAAGCTGCTGGCGCGACTGTCGAAGTCAAGTAAGCAGTTACCTTGCATCGTCACCGATTCGCGGCGATGCAGCCAAGGCTGGGGGCGTAAGCCCCCGGCCTTTGGTCGTTGTAGCGGTGGTGTAGGGTCGGCTGTTAGTCGACTGCTGTGAAGGAAGTCGACCAACAGTCGGCTCTACTGTTTCAAAAGCAGGAAAAAGCCCAACACGGGCTGCAGTCAAACCCCGGCAGGCCAGCGCCGAGCGCGGCAGCGGGGGAGTGGTAGCAGACGAGTTGGCAGTTGGAAGTAGCGGGAGAAGGCGTGCTGGTGCCGGCAATACCAGCGACTTCCAACTGACAATTTCAAGTTCCCTTCGGATCGTGGGCGCACGATCCGCACAACAAGGTGGAAGACCTCATGACGTCCTATTCGTTCACCGAAAAAAAGCGTATCCGCAAGGATTTCGGCAAGCAGCGCTCGATTCTCGAAGTGCCGTTCCTGCTCGCCATCCAGGTGGATTCCTATCGTGAATTCCTGCAGGAAAACGTCGATCCGGCCAAGCGCACGGACCACGGCCTGCACGCTGCGCTGAAGTCGGTCTTCCCGATCGCCAGCTACAGCGGCAACGCTGCCCTGGAATACGTCGGCTACAAGCTGGGCGAACCGGTCTTCGACGAGCGTGAGTGCCGCCAGCGCGGCATGAGCTACGGCGCCCCGCTGCGCGTGACCGTGCGCCTGGTGATCTACGACCGTGAGTCGTCGACCAAGGCCATCAAGTACGTGAAGGAGCAGGAGGTCTATCTGGGCGAAATCCCGCTGATGACCGAGAACGGCACCTTCATCGTCAACGGCACCGAGCGCGTCATCGTCTCCCAGCTGCACCGCTCGCCGGGCGTGTTCTTCGACCACGACCGTGGCAAGACCCACAGCTCGGGCAAGCTGCTGTACAGCGCCCGCATCATTCCCTACCGCGGCTCCTGGCTGGACTTCGAGTTCGACCCGAAGGACGCGCTGTTCACCCGTATCGACCGCCGCCGCAAGCTGCCGGTGTCGATCCTGCTGCGCGCGCTCGGCTACAGCAACGAAGAGATGCTGGCCGAGTTCTTCGAGATCAACACCTTCCACATCAACCCGGATGAAGGCGTCCAGCTGGAGCTGGTGCCGGAGCGCCTGCGTGGCGAGACCCTGGGCTTCGACCTCGCCGACGGCGACAAGGTCATCGTGGAAGCCGGCAAGCGCATCACCGCGCGTCACATCAAGCAGCTGGAAGCCTCGGGCATTGCCGCCCTGGCCGTGCCGGACGACTACATCGTCGGCCGCATCCTGTCGCACGACGTGGTCGATGCCTCGACCGGCGAACTGCTGGCCCAGGCCAACGACGAGATCACGGACGAGCAGCTGCAGGCCTTCCGCAAGGCCGGTGTGGATGCCGTGGGCACCCTGTGGGTGAACGACCTGGATCGTGGCCCGTACCTGTCCAACACCCTGCGTATCGACCCGACCAAGACCCAGCTGGAAGCCCTGGTCGAGATCTACCGCATGATGCGTCCGGGCGAGCCGCCGACCAAGGATGCCGCGCAGAACCTGTTCCACAACCTGTTCTTCACCTTCGAGCGCTACGACCTGTCCGCGGTCGGCCGCATGAAGTTCAACCGTCGCGTGGGCCGCAAGGAAACCACCGGCGAAGCCGTGCTGTACGACAGCAAGTACTTCGGCGAGCGCAACGACGAAGAGTCCAAGCGCCTGGTCGCTGCCCACGGCGAAAGCTCCGACATCCTGGACGTGATCAAGGTCCTGACCGAGATCCGCAACGGTCGCGGCGTGGTCGACGACATCGATCACCTGGGCAACCGTCGCGTGCGTTCGGTCGGCGAAATGGCCGAGAACGTGTTCCGCGTCGGCCTGGTCCGCGTCGAGCGTGCGGTCAAGGAGCGCCTGTCGATGGCCGAGTCGGAAGGCCTGACCCCGCAGGAACTGATCAACGCCAAGCCGGTCGCCGCTGCCATCAAGGAGTTCTTCGGCTCCTCGCAGCTGTCGCAGTTCATGGACCAGAACAACCCGCTGTCGGAAGTGACGCACAAGCGTCGCGTCTCGGCCCTGGGCCCGGGCGGCCTGACCCGTGAGCGCGCCGGCTTCGAAGTGCGCGACGTGCACCCGACCCATTACGGCCGCGTCTGCACCATCGAAACCCCGGAAGGCCCGAACATCGGCCTGATCAACTCGCTGGCCGTGTACGCCCGCACCAACAAGTACGGTTTCCTCGAGACCCCGTACCGCAAGGTCGTGGACGGCAAGGTCTATGACGAAGTCGAGTTCCTGTCGGCCATTGAAGAGAACGAGTACGTCATTGCGCAGGCCAACGCGCTGACCGACGCCAAGGGCACCCTGACCGAGCAGTTCGTTCCGTGCCGCTTCCAGGGCGAATCGCTGCTGAAGCCGCCGGCGGAAGTCCACTTCATGGACGTTTCGCCGATGCAGACCGTCTCGATCGCGGCCGCGCTGGTTCCGTTCCTGGAGCACGATGACGCGAACCGCGCACTGATGGGCGCCAACATGCAGCGTCAGGCCGTGCCGACCCTGCGTTCGCAGAAGCCGCTGGTCGGCACCGGCATCGAGCGCGCCGTGGCGCGTGACTCGGGTGTGACCGTGAACGCCCGTCGTGGTGGTGAGATCGTGCAGATCGACGCCGCCCGCATCGTGGTCAAGGTCAACGAGGAAGAGATCGTTGGCGCCACCGACGCCGGCGTGGACATCTACAACCTGGTCAAGTACACCCGGTCGAACCAGAACACCTGCATCAACCAGCGTCCGCTGGTCCAGGTGGGTGACGTCATCGCCCGCGGCGACGTGCTGGCCGACGGTCCGTCCACCGACATCGGCGAGCTGGCCCTGGGCCAGAACATGCTGATCGCGTTCATGCCGTGGAACGGCTACAACTTCGAAGACTCCATCCTGCTCTCCGAGCGCGTGGTGGAAGAGGATCGCTACACCACGATCCACATCGAAGAGCTGACCTGCGTCGCGCGTGACACCAAGCTGGGGCCGGAGGAAATCTCCGCCGACATCCCGAACGTCTCCGAGCAGGCGCTGAACCGCCTGGACGAGAGCGGCGTGGTGTACATCGGTGCAGAAGTGCGCGCTGGCGACATCCTGGTCGGCAAGGTCACCCCGAAGGGCGAAAGCCAGCTGACCCCGGAAGAGAAGCTGCTGCGCGCGATCTTCGGCGAGAAGGCTTCGGACGTTAAGGACAGCTCGCTGCGCGTTCCGCCGGGCATGGACGGCACCGTCATCGACGTGCAGGTCTTCACCCGCGACGGCATCGAGAAGGACAAGCGCGCGCGCCAGATCGAAGAGTCCGAAATCAAGCGCGTCAAGAAGGACTTCGATGACCAGTTCCGCATCCTGGAAGCGGCCATCTACATGCGTCTGCGTTCGCAGATCGTGGGCAAGGTGGTCAATGGTGGTGCTGGCCTGAAGAAGGGTGACGTGATCACCGACGCCTTCCTCGACGGCCTGAAGAAGTCTGACTGGTTCGCCCTGCGCATGAAGGACGAGGACGCCTCGGAAGCCATCGAGCGCGCCCAGAAGCAGATCCAGGCGCACGAGAAGGAATTCGAGCGTCGCTTCGCCGACAAGCGCGGCAAGATCACCGCGGGCGACGACCTCGCCCCGGGCGTGCTGAAGATGGTCAAGGTGTTCCTGGCGGTGAAGCGCCGCATCCAGCCGGGTGACAAGATGGCAGGCCGCCACGGCAACAAGGGTGTGGTGTCCAACGTGGTGCCGGTCGAGGACATGCCGTACATGGCCTCGGGCGAGACCGTGGACATCGTGCTGAACCCGCTGGGCGTGCCGTCGCGTATGAACATCGGCCAGATCCTGGAAGTGCACCTGGGCTGGGCCGCCAAGGGTCTGGGTCGCAAGATCCAGGCGATGCTGGAAGCCCAGGCGGCGGTCGCCGACCTGCGCAAGTTCCTGGACGACATCTACAACCACGACGACACCAACGTGGCCAACCGTGTCGACCTGTCGCAGTTCAGCGACGAGGAGCTGCTGCGCCTGGCCCGCAACCTGACCGACGGCGTGCCGATGGCCACCCCGGTGTTCGACGGCGCCACCGAAGCGGAAATCAAGCGCATGCTGGAACTGGCCGACCTGCCGAGCAGTGGCCAGACCCAGCTGTACGACGGCCGCACCGGTGAAGCCTTCGACCGCCATACCACCGTCGGTTACATGCACTACCTGAAGCTGAACCACCTGGTCGACGACAAGATGCACGCCCGTTCGACCGGTCCGTACTCGCTCGTCACCCAGCAGCCGCTGGGCGGCAAGGCGCAGTTCGGCGGCCAGCGCTTCGGTGAAATGGAAGTCTGGGCGCTGGAAGCCTACGGCGCGGCCTACACCCTGCAGGAAATGCTGACGGTGAAGTCCGATGACGTGCAGGGCCGCAACCAGATGTACAAGAACATCGTCGACGGCGAGCACGAGATGGTCGCGGGCATGCCGGAATCCTTCAACGTGCTCGTGAAGGAAATCCGCTCGCTGGCCATCAACATGGAACTGGAAGACAACTGATCCATGCCGGCGCGGCGGTCCGCCGCCGCGCCGCTGGCAGTGAACTGAAAGCCCATCGACACAGCATTCCTCCTTCTGGAGAACACCATGAAAGACCTGCTCAACCTCTTCAACCAGCAGCGCCAGACGCTGGACTTCGACGCGATCAAGATCGCGCTGGCCTCGCCGGACCTGATCCGTTCGTGGTCCTTCGGCGAAGTGAAGAAGCCGGAAACCATCAACTACCGTACCTTCAAGCCGGAACGCGACGGCCTGTTCTGCGCCGCCATCTTCGGCCCGGTGAAGGACTACGAGTGCCTGTGCGGCAAGTACAAGCGCATGAAGCACCGCGGCGTGGTCTGCGAAAAGTGCGGTACCGAAGTGACCCTGGCCAAGGTGCGCCGCGAGCGCATGGGCCACATCGACCTGGCCTCGCCGGTCGCGCACATCTGGTTCCTCAAGTCGCTGCCGTCGCGCATCGGCCTGATGCTGGACATGACCCTGCGCGACATCGAGCGCGTGCTGTACTTCGAAGCGTACGTGGTGACCGAGCCGGGCCTGACCGCCCTGGAGCGCCGCCAGCTGCTGACCGAGGAACAGTACCTGCAGGCGCGCCAGGAACACGGTGACGACTTCGACGCCGCCATGGGCGCCGAGGCCGTCTACGAACTGCTGCGCACGATCGACCTGCAGTCGGAGATGACCCGCCTGCGCGAGGAAATCGCCGCTACCGGTTCGGAAACCAAGCTCAAGCGCCTCACCAAGCGCATCAAGCTGATCGAAGCCTTCCTGGAATCGGGCAACCGTCCGGAATGGATGGTCATGACCGTGCTGCCGGTGCTGCCGCCGGACCTGCGTCCGCTGGTCCCGCTGGATGGCGGCCGCTTCGCGACCTCCGACCTGAACGACCTGTACCGCCGCGTCATCAACCGCAACAACCGCCTGCGCCGCCTGCTCGAACTGAGCGCGCCGGACATCATCGTGCGCAATGAAAAGCGCATGCTGCAGGAATCGGTCGATGCACTGCTGGACAACGGCCGCCGCGGTCGTGCCATCACCGGCACCAACAAGCGCCCGCTGAAGTCGCTGGCCGACATGATCAAGGGCAAGCAGGGCCGCTTCCGCCAGAACCTGCTCGGCAAGCGCGTCGACTACTCGGGCCGTTCGGTCATCGTGGTCGGCCCGTACCTGCGCCTGCACCAGTGCGGCCTGCCGAAGAAGATGGCGCTTGAGCTGTTCAAGCCGTTCGTCTTCGCCAAGCTGCAGCGTCGTGGCCTGGCCACCACCATCAAGGCTGCCAAGAAGCTGGTCGAGCGCGAAGAAGCCGAAGTCTGGGACATCCTGGAAGAGGTCATCCGCGAGCATCCGGTGATGCTGAACCGTGCGCCGACCCTGCACCGCCTGGGCATCCAGGCGTTCGAGCCGGTACTGATCGAGGGCAAGGCCATCCAGCTGCACCCGCTGGTCTGCACCGCGTTCAACGCCGACTTCGACGGTGACCAGATGGCCGTCCACGTGCCGCTCTCGCTGGAAGCCCAGCTGGAAGCGCGTGCGCTGATGATGTCGACCAACAACATCCTGTCGCCGGCCAACGGCGAGCCGATCATCGTGCCGTCGCAGGACGTCGTGCTGGGTCTGTACTACATGACCCGCTCGCTGGAGAACAAGAAGGGCGAGGGCATGGCCTTCGCCAACATCGCCGAAGTCAAGCGCGCCTACGACAACCGCGTGGTGGAACTGCACGCCAAGGTCAAGGTCCGCATCACCGAGGTGGTGACCGACGAAGACGGCAACAAGCAGAACAAGACCTCGATCGTGGACACCACGATCGGTCGCGCCCTGCTGGCTGAAATCCTGCCGGAAGGCCTGCCGTTCGCGCTGGCCAATGTCGAGCTGACCAAGAAGAACATCAGCCGCCTGATCAACTCCAGCTACCGTCAGCTCGGCCTGAAGGACACGGTCGTGTTCGCCGACAAGTTGATGTACACCGGTTTCGCGTATGCGACCCGCGCCGGCGTCTCGATCGGCATCGACGACATGCTGATCCCGGACGAGAAGAAGGGCATCCTCACCGAGGCCGAAGCCGAAGTGCTGGAAATCCAGGAGCAGTACCAGTCGGGCCTGGTCACCGCCGGCGAGCGCTACAACAAGGTGGTCGACATCTGGTCGCGCACCAACGAGCGCATCGCCAAGGCGATGATGGACACCATCGGTACCGAGAAGGTCGTCAATGCCAAGGGCGAGACCATCGACCAGAAGTCGATGAACTCGCTGTACATCATGGCCGACTCCGGTGCGCGTGGTTCGCAGGCGCAGATCCGTCAGCTGGCCGGCATGCGTGGCCTGATGGCCCGCCCGGACGGCTCGATCATCGAGACGCCCATCAAGGCGAACTTCCGCGAAGGCCTGAACGTGCAGGAGTACTTCAACTCCACCCACGGTGCCCGTAAGGGTCTGGCCGATACCGCGCTGAAGACCGCGAACTCGGGTTACCTGACCCGTCGCCTGGTCGACGTGGCGCAGGACGTGGTGATCACCGAAGTGGATTGCGGTACCACCGAAGGCCTGATCATGACCCCGATCGTGGAAGGCGGCGACGTGGTCGAGCCGCTGAAGGATCGCGTGCTGGGCCGCGTGGTTGCCGAGGACGTGTTCCTGCCGGGCAACGACGAAGATCCGATCGTCACCCGCAACACCCTGCTGGACGAAGCCTGGGTTGCCAAGCTGGAAGATGCCGGCGTGCAGACCATCAAGGTCCGCTCGACCATCTCCTGTGAATCGGCCTTCGGTGTCTGCTCGCGCTGCTACGGCCGCGACCTGGCCCGTGGCCACCTGGTCAACATCGGTGAAGCGGTCGGCGTCATCGCCGCCCAGTCCATCGGTGAGCCGGGTACCCAGCTGACCATGCGTACGTTCCACATCGGTGGTGCGGCGTCGCGAGCTGCTGCGGTCGACAACATCACCGTCAAGACCACCGGCTCGGTCAAGTTCAGCAACCTCAAGTCGGTCGAGCACGCCAACGGCTCGCTGGTGGCGGTGTCGCGCTCGGGCGAAATCTCGGTGCTCGATGCGCACGGCCGTGAGCGTGAGCGTTACAAGCTGCCGTACGGTGCGACCATCACGTCCAAGGACGGTGATGCGATCAAGGCGGGCCAGACCGTGGCCAACTGGGATCCGCATAACCACCCGATCGTGTCGGAAGTGGCCGGCTTCATCCGCTTCATCGACTTCGTCGACGGCGTCACCGTCATCGAGAAGACCGACGAGCTGACCGGCCTGGCCTCGCGCGAAATCACCGATCCGAAGCGTCGTGGTACCCAGGCCAAGGACCTGCGCCCGATCGTGCGCATCGTCGACGCCAAGGGCAACGACCTGTCGATCCCGGGCACCGACCTGCCGGCGCAGTACCTGCTGCCGCCGCGTTCGATCGTCAACCTGCAGGACGGCGCCCCGGTGGGCGTGGGCGACGTTGTCGCCAAGATCCCGCAGGAAGCGTCGAAGACCCGCGACATCACCGGTGGTCTGCCGCGCGTGGCCGACCTGTTCGAAGCGCGCAAGCCGAAGGATCCGGCGGTGCTGGCCGAGCGTTCGGGCATCATCAGCTTCGGCAAGGACACCAAGGGCAAGCAGCGCCTGATCATCAAGGACACTGATGGTTCGGAGCACGAAGAGCTGATCCCGAAGTACCGCCAGGTCATCGTGTTCGAAGGCGAGCATGTCACCAAGGGTGAAACCATCGTGGACGGCGAGCCGAGCCCGCAGGACATCCTGCGCCTGCTGGGTGTCGAGCCGCTGGCTGCCTACCTGGTCAAGGAAATCCAGGACGTGTACCGCCTGCAGGGCGTGAAGATCAACGACAAGCACATCGAGGTGATCACCCGCCAGATGCTGCGCAAGGTCGAGATCACCGACCAGGGCAGCAGCAAGTTCCTGAACGGCGAACAGGTGGAGCGCCAGCGCGTTATCGAGGAGAATGCGCGCCTGTCGACCCGCAACGAACTGCCGGCGCGCTTCGATCCGGTCCTGCTGGGTATCACCAAGGCCTCGCTGGCGACCGAATCGTTCATCTCGGCGGCCTCCTTCCAGGAGACCACCCGAGTGCTGACCGAGGCTGCCGTCCGCGGTACCAAGGACAACCTGCGTGGCCTGAAGGAAAACGTCATCGTCGGCCGCCTGATTCCGGCCGGTACCGGCCTGTCCTACCACAGCAGCCGCCGTCGCGGCGCTTCCGGTCTCACCGACTCGGAAATGCAGACCCTGGCCGGCACCCCGGCTGCGGTCGAGTCCCCGGTGGTTGAAGCCGAAGCTGAACAGGCCTCGGGCGAAGAATGAGGTATCCGGTCCGGCCGCAAGGCCGGACCACCCCATCGGTCCATCGATGGGATTGGGAAAGGGCAGGGGAGGTCGTCCGTGATCGACCCGGCCAATCTGAACGGGGTACATGGAGGCCCCCCAGTAACGTCCCGGGATCAGGGACGGGCTTGACAGGAGGCGTTTGACTGCTTTCCTTGCAGGTTGCTACAATCGTCTGTCTCAGCAGGCCAAAATTTCGGCCTGCTTTAACATTTCCGCATCTCTGGCCGGATTTTCCGGCCACCAATCAGAAGAACCTACTGATGGCGACGATCAACCAGCTGGTCCGCAAGCCGCGGCAAGCGACCACCTACAAGAGTGCCTCGCCGGCGCTCGACAAGTGCCCGCAGCGCCGTGGCGTCTGCACCCGTGTCTACACCACCACTCCGAAGAAGCCGAACTCGGCTCTGCGCAAGGTTGCCAAGGTCCGCCTGACCAACCAGGAAGAAGTGATTTCCTACATCGGTGGTGAAGGCCACAACCTGCAGGAGCACTCCGTGGTCCTGATCCGCGGCGGTCGCGTCAAGGACCTGCCGGGTGTGCGTTACCACACCGTTCGTGGCTCGCTCGACGCCGCCGGCGTTGCCAAGCGTCGCCAGGCCCGTTCCAAGTACGGCGCCAAGCGTCCGAAGGCATAAGGAGAGAGCACTATGTCGCGTAAGGGTAATACTCCGCAGCGTTCCGTCCTGCCCGATCCGAAGCACGGAAGCGAAACCATCGCCCGCTTCATCAACATGGTCATGCAGAGCGGCAAGAAGTCCGTCGCCGAAAAGATCGTGTACGGCGCCATGGACGTGATCACCGAGAAGAACAGCAGCGCCAACGCCATTGAACTGGTGCAGAAGGCTCTGGACAACGTCGCTCCGGCGGTCGAAGTCAAGTCGCGCCGCGTCGGTGGTGCCACCTACCAGGTGCCGGTCGAAGTGCGTTCGTCGCGCAAGATGGCCCTGGCCATGCGCTGGTTGATCGACTCCGCGCGCAAGCGTGGTGAGAACACCATGCCGAAGAAGCTGGCTGCTGAACTGATCGACGCCTCGGAAAACCGCGGCGGCGCCATCAAGAAGCGCGAAGAAACCCACCGCATGGCCGAAGCCAACAAGGCATTCGCCCACTACCGCTGGTGAGTTTGACGGCCTTGTAAAACAGGCAGGGCAGCACCACTTCGGTGCGTGCTGCCTCGCGGTCCCAGAAGGACTGCGCCAATCCGAAGGCCGCCGAAAGGCGGCGTTCGGCCATCCGAAATCCAAGAAATCTGAGAGGCTCCCGTGGCCCGTTCCACTCCCATCGAGCGTTACCGTAACTTCGGCATCATGGCTCACATCGATGCCGGCAAGACCACCACGTCCGAGCGCATCCTGTTCTACACCGGCAAGAGCCACAAGATCGGTGAAGTGCACGACGGCGCCGCCACCATGGACTGGATGGAGCAGGAGCAGGAGCGTGGCATCACGATCCAGTCCGCTGCCACCACCGCGTTCTGGAAGGGCATGGACAAGTCCCTGCCGGAGCACCGCTTCAACATCATCGACACCCCCGGGCACGTCGACTTCACCATCGAAGTGGAGCGTTCGCTGCGCGTGCTCGACGGTGCCGTCTTCGTCCTGTGTGCCGTCGGTGGCGTGCAGCCGCAGTCGGAAACCGTGTGGCGCCAGGCCAACAAGTACCACGTGCCGCGCATCGCGTTCGTCAACAAGATGGACCGTACCGGTGCCAACTTCCAGAAGGTCGTCGGCCAGCTGAAGGCCAAGCTGGGTGCGGTTGCCGTGCCGATGCAGCTGCCGATCGGCGCTGAAGACAACTTCAAGGGCGTCGTCGACCTGCTGAAGATGAAGGCCATCCACTGGGATGAAGCTTCGCAGGGCATGAAGTTCGAATACAGCGACATCCCGGCCGAACTGCAGGGCCCGGCTGAAGAGGCTCGCCAGTTCATGGTCGAGACCGCTGCCGAAGCCAGTGAAGAGCTGATGGAAAAGTACCTGGGCGGCGAAGAGCTGGCCGAGGCTGAAATCATCAACGCCCTGCGTACCCGCACCCTGGCCACCGAGATCGTGCCGATGTACTGCGGCTCGGCCTTCAAGAACAAGGGCGTGCAGGCCATGCTGGACGGCGTGATCCAGCTGCTGCCGTCGCCGGTCGACGTGCCGGACGTGAAGGGCGTGGACGTTGACGACGACACCGTCGAAATGACCCGCAAGTCGGACGACAAGGCTCCGTTCTCGTCGCTGGCCTTCAAGATCATCACCGACCCGTTCGTCGGCGCGCTGACCTTCTTCCGTGTCTACTCGGGCACCCTGAACGGTGGCGACACCGTGCTGAACTCGGTGAAGGGCAAGAAGGAGCGCATCGGCCGCATCCTGCAGATGCACTCGAACAACCGCGAGGAAATCAAGGAAGTTCTGGCCGGTGACATCGCCGCTGCCGTGGGCCTGAAGGACACCACCACCGGTGACACCCTGTGCGCCGTGGACGCCCCGATCATCCTGGAGCGCATGACGTTCCCGGAGCCGGTGATCTCGATGGCCGTCGAGCCGAAGACCAAGTCGGACCAGGAAAAGATGGGCCTGGCCCTGGGCCGCCTGGCGCAGGAAGATCCGTCGTTCCGCGTCAAGACCGACGAAGAATCCGGCCAGACCATCATCTCGGGCATGGGCGAGCTGCACCTGGACATCATCGTTGACCGCCTGAAGCGCGAGTTCAATGTTGAAGCCAACGTCGGCGCGCCGCAGGTGGCCTACCGCGAAACCATCACCCTGGCCGACGTCAAGTCGGACTACAAGCACGCCAAGCAGTCCGGTGGTAAGGGTCAGTACGGTCACGTCGTGATCGAGCTGTCGCCGATCACCGCTGCCGACCGTGCCGATCCGAAGATCGCTCCGATGATCAAGGACGACTTCCTGTTCATCAACGACATCACCGGCGGCGTGATCCCGAAGGAATTCATCCCGTCGGTCGAGAAGGGCCTGCGCGAAACCATCACCAGCGGCCCGCTGGCTGGCTTCCCGGTCGTGGACGTCAAGGTGAAGCTGGTGTTCGGTTCGTACCACGACGTCGACTCCTCGGAAATGGCGTTCAAGCTGGCTTCGTCGATGGCCTTCAAGCAGGGCTTCGCCAAGGCCAAGCCGGTGCTGCTGGAGCCGATCATGAAGGTCGAGATCGTGACCCCGGAGGATTACCAGGGTGACGTGATGGGCGACGTCAGCCGTCGTCGCGGCGTGCTGCAGGGCTCCGACACCACCGGTGACGGTTCGGCCAGCATCATCAACGCGATGATCCCGCTGGGTGAAATGTTCGGCTACGCCACTGCACTGCGTTCGCAGACCCAGGGCCGCGCCACCTTCACCATGGAATTCGATCACTACGAGCCGGCTCCGACCAACATCGCCGAAGCCGTCATGAAGAAGGGCTGAGCCTCGCTCAGCCTCTCTTGAAACCACTTACGAACAATCAAGGTATAGAACAATGGCAAAGGGTAAGTTCGAACGCACCAAGCCGCACGTCAACGTCGGCACCATCGGTCACGTCGACCACGGCAAGACCACGCTGACCGCCGCACTGACCAAGATCGGTGCCGAGCGCTTCGGTGGCGAGTTCAAGGACTACTCCTCGATCGACGCCGCGCCGGAAGAAAAGGCGCGTGGCATCACGATCTCGACCGCGCACGTCGAATACGAATCCCCGACCCGTCACTACGCCCACGTTGACTGCCCGGGCCACGCTGACTACGTCAAGAACATGATCACCGGTGCCGCCCAGATGGACGGCGCGATCCTGGTGTGCTCGGCCGCTGACGGCCCGATGCCGCAGACCCGTGAGCACATCCTGCTGTCGCGCCAGGTCGGCGTGCCGTACATCGTCGTGTTCCTGAACAAGGCCGACATGGTGGACGACGCCGAGCTGCTCGAGCTGGTCGAGATGGAAGTGCGCGAGCTGCTGAGCAAGTACGAGTTCCCGGGCGACGACACCCCGATCATCGCCGGTTCGGCCCGTCTGGCGCTGGAAGGCGACCAGAGCGACATCGGCGTGCCGGCCATCCTGAAGCTGGTCGACGCGCTGGACAGCTGGATTCCGGAGCCGGAGCGTGCGATCGACAAGCCGTTCCTGATGCCGGTGGAAGACGTGTTCTCGATCTCGGGCCGCGGCACCGTGGTGACCGGTCGTATCGAGCGCGGCGTGATCAAGGTTGGCGACGAAATCGAAATCGTCGGCATCCGTCCGGTGCAGAAGACCACCGTGACCGGCGTTGAAATGTTCCGCAAGCTGCTGGACCAGGGTCAGGCAGGCGACAACGCTGGCCTGCTGCTGCGCGGCACCAAGCGTGACGACGTCGAGCGTGGCCAGGTGCTGGCCAAGCCGGGCACGATCAAGCCGCACACCAAGTTCGAAGGCGAAGTGTACGTTCTGTCGAAGGACGAGGGCGGCCGCCACACCCCGTTCTTCAACGGCTACCGTCCGCAGTTCTACTTCCGCACCACCGACATCACCGGCGCCGCCAAGCTGCCGGAAGGCGTCGAAATGGTGATGCCGGGTGACAACGTCAAGATGGAAGTCACCCTGATCAACCCGGTGGCCATGGACGAAGGTCTGCGCTTCGCCATCCGCGAAGGCGGCCGTACCGTCGGCGCCGGCGTGGTCTCGAAGATCATCGAGTAATCTGGTAGTATCAGCGCCCCGATGTTGCCTGGGTAGGGCATCGGGGCGTATCAAATGGGAAAGCAGGCACAGGATGTGCCTTGTGTTCCCCGGACCAGGAAGGGTCAATGCCATTCAGGCGGCGTCAACAGGCGACTGTTGACAGCTGCCTTGTGTGCCATTATGCTTCTACGTCTGGGCAGGCCGGGTAACTGGTCTGCCTACGTTTTTGAGGTCCATGGATTGACCTTGGCGGCCTGCAGGACTGCGGGCCGTCCGTATTCAGGAATTTCATGGGACAAAGCAACCCAGAGGCTTTGTCTGTCGCTCTTTTAACGAAGGAACCTACCGCCATGGCGGACCAAAAGATCCGGATCCGGCTGAAAGCGTTCGATCATCGTCTGATCGACCGTTCGGCCAGCGAGATCGTTGAAACGGCAAAGCGGACCGGCGCGCAAGTGCGTGGCCCGATCCCGCTGCCGACCAAGATCGAGCGTTACACCGTTCTCGTTTCCCCGCACGTCGACAAGGACGCGCGTGACCAGTACGAGACCCGCACGCACAAGCGCGTGCTCGATATCGTTGACCCGAATGACAAGACCGTGGACGCGCTGATGAAGCTCGAACTGGCTGCCGGCGTCGACGTTCAGATCAAGCTGACCTGAGGACTACGACCATGACGAAGAAGTATTCGTTGGGCTTCGTGGGCCGCAAGGCCGGCATGAGCCGCGTGTTCACTGAAGATGGCCGCTCCATCCCGGTGACCCTGATCGAAGCAACCCCGAACCGCATCGCGCAGATCAAGACCGTCGAAACCGACGGCTACAGCGCCGTGCAGGTGACCGTCGGCGCGCGTCGCGCTGCCCTGGTCAACAAGCCGGAAGCCGGCCACTTCGCCAAGGCGAAGGTGGAAGCGGGTCGTGGCCTGTGGGAATTCCGCGTTGAAGACGCGCAGCTCGGCGATTTCGCCGTTGGCGGCGAAGTCAAGGCGGACATCTTCGAAGTCGGCCAGATCGTCGACGTCCAGGGTGTCACCAAGGGTAAGGGCTTCCAGGGCACCATCAAGCGCCACAACTTCCGTATGGGCGATGCAACCCACGGTAACTCGCTGTCGCATCGCGCGCCGGGTTCGCTGGGTCAGCGCCAGACCCCGGGTCGCGTTTTCCCGGGCAAGAAGATGTCGGGCCACATGGGCGCGGTGCAGCAGAGCACCCAGAACCTGGAAGTGGTCAAGGTCGACGTCGAGCGCGGTCTGATCGCGGTTCGCGGCGCCGTTCCGGGCGCGGCGGGTGGCGATGTGATCGTCCGTCCGGCGAGCAAGGCATAAGGAGAGATGACGATGGAACTCGTTATCACGGGTAGCAACAACAAGGTCTCGGTCTCCGAAGCCGTGTTCGGTCGCGATTTCAGCGAAGATCTGGTCCACCAGGTCGTCGTTGCTTACCGCAACGCCGGTCGCGCCGGCACCAAGGCACAGAAGACTCGCTCCGAAGTGGCTGGTACCACCAAGAAGTCGAAGAAGCAGAAGGGCGGCGGCGCGCGTCATGGCGCACTGACGGCTCCGATCTTCGTCGGCGGCGGTGTCACCTTCGCGGCCAAGCCGCGCAGCTTCGAGCAGAAGGTCAATCGCAAGCAGTACCGTGCCGCCATGTGCGCGATCCTGTCCGAGCTGAACCGTCAGGGCCGTCTGACCATCGTGGAGGCCTTCGACGTCGAAGCCACCAGCACGAAGGGTCTGATCGCCAAGCTGGCCGGCCTGGAAGTGGGCAAGCGCCCGCTGATCGTCACCGAGGAAGCGTCCGAGCACCTGTACCTGTCCGCCCGCAATCTGCCGTACGTGCAGGTGCGTGACGTGCAGGGTCTGGACCCGGTCTCGCTGGTGGGTGCCGACACGGTCGTCATCACCGCTGACGCGGTCAAGAAGGTCGAGGAGTGGCTGGCATGAACAGCAACGAAAAAATCTTCAGCGTGCTGCGTGCCCCGCGTGTCTCGGAAAAGACCGCGCGCCTGCAGGAACTCTCCAATCAGTATGTCTTCGAAGTTTCGAACGAAGCCACCAAGGCCGATGTAAAGGCCGCGGTTGAGCAGCTGTTCGACGTCAAGGTCGAAGCCGTCAACGTGGTCAACGTCAAGGGCAAGAACAAGTCCTTCCGTAACCGTGCTGGCCGCCGCGGCGATTGGCGCAAGGCGTACGTTCGCCTGGCCGACGGCCAGTCGATCGATGTAACGGCCAAGGCCTGAGGTACATCCCATGCCATTGATGAAATTCAAGCCCACCTCCCCCGGCCGCCGTTCGGCCGTGCGCGTGGTCACCCCCGACCTGCACAAGGGTGCTCCGCACGCCGCGCTGGTCGAGTCGCAGAGCCGCTCGGGTGGTCGTAACCACCACGGTCGCATCACCGTGCGTCACGTTGGTGGTGGTGCCAAGCAGCACTACCGCATCATCGACTTCAAGCGCAACAAGCTGGGCATCCCGGCGCGCGTGGAACGCATCGAATACGATCCGAACCGCACCGCCCACATCGCTCTGCTGTGCTACGTCGACGGTGAGCGTCGCTACATCATCGCCCCGAAGGGCCTGAAGGCTGGTGATCAGGTGATCGCTGGTTCGGACGCCCCGATCAAGGCCGGCAACACCCTGCCGCTGCGCAACATCCCGGTCGGTACCACCATCCACTGCATCGAACTGAAGCCGGGCAAGGGCGCTCAGATCGCTCGCGCCGCTGGTGCGGCCGTGCAGCTGGTGGCTCGTGAAGGCATCTACGCCACCCTGCGCCTGCGCTCGGGTGAAATGCGCAAGGTTCCGGTCGAGTGCTGCGCCACCATCGGCGAAGTCGGCAACGACGAGCACAGCCTGGAAAAGCTGGGCAAGGCCGGTGCCAAGCGTTGGCGCGGCGTTCGCCCGACCGTTCGTGGTGCTGCCATGAACCCGGTTGACCACCCGCACGGTGGTGGTGAGGCCAAGGCCGGCCAGGGTAACCCGCATCCGGTCACCCCGTGGGGTGTCCCGACCAAGGGTTACAAGACGCGCCATAACAAGCGCACTCAGCAGTTCATCGTCCGCGATCGTAGGGGCTAATCGACCATGGCACGTTCACTCAAGAAGGGCCCGTTCGTCGATCACCACCTCGTCAAGAAGGTGGAGGCCGCTGCGGGCAGCAAGAAGCCGATCAAGACCTGGTCGCGCCGTTCGATGATCCTGCCTGACATGGTAGGCATCACCATTGCCGTGCATAACGGCAAGAACCACATCCCGGTTCTCGTCAACGAGAACATGGTCGGCCACAAGCTCGGCGAATTTGCCATCACCCGGACCTTCAAGGGTCACGGTGGTGACAAGAAGTCGGGCAAGTAAGGAGAGATGACAATGGAAGCGAAAGCCATCCTGCGCACTGCGCGCATCTCCCCGCAGAAGGCTCGTCTGGTCGCTGACCAGGTGCGCGGTCTGCCGGCCGAACGTGCGGTCAACCTGCTGAAGTTCTCGGACAAGAAGGCTGCCCACCTGATCAAGAAGGTGGTGGAGTCGGCAATTGCCAACGCCGAGAACAACCAGGGCGCCGACGTCGACGAGCTGAAGGTTCAGACCATCATGGTTGATGAAGGTCCGACCCTGAAGCGTTTCATGGCGCGGGCGAAAGGCCGCGGTACCCGCATCCTCAAGCGCACCAGCCACATCACTGTGGTTGTGGGCGCCGCCAAGTAAGCGGATAAGGAAAAGACCATGGGTCATAAAGTTCATCCGATTGGTATCCGCCTCGGCATTTCCAAGGACTGGAACTCCAAGTGGTACGCCAACAAGGCCGAGTTCGCCGGTTACCTGGCAGCCGACCTGAAAGTGCGCGACATGCTGCGCAAGAAGCTGGCTCAGGCCGGCATCAGCAAGATCCTGATCGAGCGTCCGGCCAAGACCGCTCGCGTGACGATCCACACCGCCCGTCCGGGCGTGGTGATCGGCAAGCGCGGTGAGGACATCGAGAAGCTGCGCAAGGAAGTGAGCGAGATGATGGGCGTCCCGGCGCACATCAACGTCACCGAAGTGCGCAAGCCGGAACTGGACGCGCAGCTCGTTGCCGAGTCGATCGCCCAGCAGCTGGAGCGTCGCATCATGTTCCGCCGTGCAATGAAGCGCTCGGTCGGCAACGCGATGCGTCTGGGTGCCCTGGGCATCAAGGTCAACGTCGGTGGCCGCCTCAACGGTGCAGAAATCGCCCGTTCGGAGTGGTACCGCGAAGGCCGCGTGCCGCTGCACACCCTGCGTGCCGACATCGACTATGGCTTCGCTGAAGCCAAGACGACCTACGGCATCATCGGCATCAAGGTCTGGATCTACAAGGGCGAGGTCTTCGATTTCTCCCAGGTTGGCCAGGAAAAGCAGGACGACACCCCGTCGCGCAACGATCGTCACGATCGCGGCGACCGCGGTGACCGTCAGCGCCCGGCCCGTGAAGCGAGGTAACGACAATGTTGCAACCCAAGCGAACCAAGTACCGCAAGGTACACAAGGGCCGTAACGATGGCCTGAGCTGGAGCGCCAACGCTGTCAGCTTCGGCGAATACGGTCTGAAGGCAACCGCACACGGTCAGCTGACCGCGCGCCAGATCGAAGCGGCCCGCCGCTCGATCAGCCGCTACGTCAAGCGCGGCGGCAAGATGTGGATCCGCGTGTTCCCCGACAAGCCCATCACCAAGAAGCCCATCGAAGTCCGAATGGGTTCGGGTAAGGGTAACGTGGAATACTGGGTGGCCCAGATCCAGCCCGGCCGCATGATCTATGAAATCGAGGGTGTTTCCGAGGAAGTGGCTCGCGAGGCGTTCCGCCTGGCCGCCGCCAAGCTCTCGGTCACCACCACTTTCGTGACCCGTACGGTGCGCTGATGGATATCAAAACTCTCCGTGAAAAGTCGGCTGACGAACTCAAGGCCCACCTGATCGACCTGCGTAAGGAACAGTTCTCTGTCCGTATGCAGCAGGTCACCGGCCAGCTGCCGAAGACCCACGACATTCGCCGGGTCCGTCGCGAGATTGCTCGCGTCAAGACCCTGCTCGGCAGCACGAAGTAAGGATGGCCGCTATGAGCGACAATACTGAAAAGAAGACGCTGCGCACGGTCGAAGGCCGTGTCGTCAGCAACAAGATGGACAAGACGGTTACCGTCCTGGTTGAGCGTCAGGTCAAGCACGCGCTGTACGGCAAGTACATCAAGCGCTCGACCAAGCTGCACGCCCACGATGCCGACAACGCCTGCAAGGAAGGCGACGTCGTCCGCGTGACCGAGATTGCTCCGATGTCCAAGACCAAGAACTGGCGCGTGGTGGAAGTCATCACGCGTGCGGCTGAATAAGGAGTCTGAATCATGATCCAGATGCAGAGCTACCTTGACGTCGCGGACAATTCGGGTGCCAAGCAGGTGATGTGCTTCAAGGTGCTGGGTGGTTCCAAGCGCCGTTACGCCGGTATCGGCGACATCATCAAGGTCACCGTGAAGGATGCGATTCCGCGCGGCAAGGTCAAGAAGGGTGAAGTGTATGACGCCGTCGTGGTGCGTACCCGCAAGGGTGTGCGTCGCGCCGACGGTTCGCTGATCCGCTTCGACGGCAACGCTGCCGTCCTGCTGAACAACAAGCAGGAGCCGATCGGTACCCGTATCTTCGGGCCGGTGACCCGTGAACTTCGTTCGGAGAAGTTCATGAAGATCGTCTCGCTCGCTCCCGAAGTGCTGTGAGCGACAGGAGATAATCATGGCTAACCGTATCAAGAAGGGCGACCAGGTTGTCGTCAACGCTGGCAAGGACAAGGGCAAGCAGGGCGAAGTCGTCCGCGTCGACGGCGACCGCGTGGTCGTCGCCAACGTGAACATCGTCAAGCGCCACACCAAGCCGAATCCGCAGGCAGGTGTTGCCGGCGGCGTGGTCGAGCGCGAAGCTTCGATCCATATCTCCAACGTGAACGTGCTGAACCCGGCTTCGGGCAAGGGCGAACGCGTTGGCTTCAAGGTGCTGGAGGATGGACGCAAACTGCGTGTGTTCCGCTCCAGCGGTGAGGCGCTCGACGCCTGAGGAATGTGAAGATGACTTCCCGTCTCGAAAAGATCTACAAGGAAGAAGTGGTGCCGGCGCTGATGAAGCAGTTCGGCTACACCAATCCGATGGAAGTACCGAAGCTCGTCAAGGTCACCCTGAACATGGGTGTCGGCGAGGCTGCCACCAACAAGAAGATCCTGGAAAACGCCGTCGCGGACATGACCAAGATTTCCGGCCAGAAGCCGGTTGTCACCAAGTCGCGTATCTCGGTTGCGTCGTTCAAGATCCGTGATGGTTGGCCGATCGGCTGCAAGACCACGCTGCGTCGCCACAAGATGTACGAGTTCCTGGACCGCCTGATCAACATCTCGCTGCCGCGCGTGCGCGACTTCCGTGGTGTTTCCGGTCGTTCCTTCGACGGCCGCGGCAACTTCAACATGGGTGTGAAGGAACAGATCATCTTCCCGGAAATCGACTTCGACGCCGTCGACGCGATCCGCGGTATGGATATCGCCATCACCACCACTGCGAAGACCGACGCGGAAGCGAAGGCGCTGCTGGCAGCGTTCAAGTTCCCGTTCCGTAACTGATCTGTCGAGGAAACCGAAATGGCAAAGACCTCCATGGTCAACCGCGACATCAAGCGGGAAAAGCTGGCCAAGAAGTACGCTGAGAAGCGTGCGGCTCTGAAGAAGATCGTGTCCTCCGTGGACGCGACCTACGAAGAGAAGATCGACGCCGCAACCAAGCTGGCCAAGCTGCCGCGCGATTCGTCGCCGAGCCGCCAGCGCAACCGTTGCGAGCTGTCGGGTCGTCCGCGTGGCGTGTACAGCAAGTTCGGCCTCGGCCGCAACAAGCTGCGCGAAGCCACCATGCGTGGCGACGTCCCGGGCCTGCGCAAGGCCAGCTGGTAATTCCAGCCGGCCCTGCGATCAGGAGCCCCCTCGGGGGCTTCTGAACCGGGGAGGGAGGCGTTCAGCTTCCTTTCTGCGAAAAAACCCGAAGAGCCCGGCGCAAGTCGGGCTCTTTTGGCGTATACTCCCGCGTCTTGCCCTGCGCAAACGGGGTTGTAGGAGTGGGCCCCGGCCCGCTGCATCAAGGGACCTGGCCCGTTTCCAGGAGACAACAGATTTTCGCGAAAGCGGATATCGGTGCACTCAAAGGTACTCATATGAGCATGACTGATCCCATCGCCGACCTGCTGGTCCGCATCAAGAATGCGGCTGCGGTTGGCAAGCAGACGGTGAAAGCCCCGTCGTCCAAGATCAAGGTTGCGATCGCCCAGGTCCTGAAGGACGAGGGTTACATCACCGACCTGCGCGTGACCCAGCTGGAAAACAACAAGGCCGAGCTGGAAATCGTGCTGAAGTATTTCGAAGGCAAGCCGGTCATCGCGACCCTGAAGCGCTTCTCGCGTTCGGGCCTGCGCCAGTACCGCGGCAAGAGCGAGCTGCCGAAGGTCATGAATGGCCTGGGCATCTCCATCATTTCCACCTCCAAGGGCATCATGACTGATGCGCAGGCGCGCCAGCTGGGCGTCGGCGGCGAAGTCCTGTGCTTCGTGGCCTAAGGCGAAAGGAGTAGAACTATGTCCCGCGTAGCCAAGAAGCCCGTCACCCTGGGTAAGGTCGAACTGAACGTCCAGTCGGAAAGCGTCACCGTCAAGGGCCCGAAGGGCACCCTGTCGCTGGTCAAGCCGGCCGGTATTGCCATCAACGTCGACAGCGGCGTTGCCACCCTGAGCACCGAGAGCGCCGACCTGGTCGCGCTGACCGGTACCGTGCGCGCGATCCTGGCCAACATGGTCAAGGGCGTGTCCGAAGGCTTCGAGCGCAAGCTGGAGCTGGTCGGCGTGGGTTACCGTGCTGCCATGCAGGGCAAGGATCTGAGCCTGTCGCTCGGTTTCTCGCATCCGGTCGTGTTCGTGGCGCCGGAAGGCATCACCATTTCCACCCCGACCCAGACCGAGATCCTGGTCCAGGGCGCTGACAAGCAGGTCGTCGGTGAAGTCGCCGCCAAGATCCGTGCGTTCCGCAAGCCGGAGCCGTACAAGGGCAAGGGCGTGAAGTACTCCGACGAAGTCATCATCCGTAAGGAAGCCAAGAAGGCCTAATTAGGCGCTTCCGCTTTCAAGGAAAACACATCATGAACAAGAACATCGCCCGCCTGCGTCGCGCCAAGTCGACCCGCGCCCACATCCGTGAGCTCGGCGTCGCCCGCCTGTCGGTGCTGCGCACCGGCCAGCACCTGTACGCCCAGGTCTTCACCGCTGACGGTTCGAAGGTGCTGGCTGCCGCCAACACCACCCAGACCGACGTCAAGGAAGGCCTGAAGAACGGCAAGAACGCCGATGCCGCTGCCAAGGTCGGCCGCATCGTTGCCGAGCGCGCCAAGGCCGCCGGCATCGAGAAGGTTGCCTTCGATCGTTCGGGCTACCGCTACCACGGCCGCATCAAGGCCCTGGCAGAAGCCGCCCGCGAAGCCGGCCTGCAGTTCTAAGGGACAAGGGCAGGGGGCCGATGGCCTCCTGCCTGCCTGCTCGCCAGCCTGAGTGAGGCTGGACGGCGCCGCTCTTCTGCAGCGGTCCACCGGAACAACGCGTCACTCCACAACCATAAGCGGCCTCGAGCCGTACATACCCAAACAACCAAGGAATCAACATGGCAGAAGAGCGTCAGCAGCGGGGTCGCGATCGCGACCGTAACCGCGAAGAGAAGATCGACGACGGCATGATCGAAAAGCTGGTCGCGGTCAACCGCGTCAGCAAGACCGTCAAGGGTGGCCGCCAGTTCACCTTCACCGCCCTGACCGTGGTCGGCGACGGCGAAGGCAAGGTCGGTTTCGGTTATGGCAAGGCCCGCGAAGTGCCGGTCGCCATCCAGAAGTCGATGGAACAGGCCCGCAAGAACCTGGTCAGCGTTGACCTGAACAACGGCACCCTGTGGCACACCATCAAGGATGGTCACGGCGCAGCCCGCGTGTTCATGCAGCCGGCTTCGGAAGGTACTGGCGTCATCGCCGGCGGTGCGATGCGCGCCGTGCTGGAAGCCGTTGGCGTGAAGAACGTGCTGGCCAAGGCCACCGGTTCGCGCAACCCGATCAATCTGGTGCGCGCCACCGTGAAGGGCCTGACTGCTGCGCAGTCGCCGGCCCGCATCGCGGCCAAGCGTGGCAAGAAGGTGGAGGAACTCAACCATGGCTAATGAGTCCAACAAGACTGTGAAGGTCCGCCTGGTGCGTGGCCTGCGTGGCACCCAGTCGCGTCACCGCCTGTCGGTGCGTGCCCTGGGCCTGAACAAGCTCAACGATGTGCGTGAACTGAAGGACAGCCCGCAGGTGCGCGGCCTGATCAACAAGGTTCAGTACCTCGTCCAGGTTGAGGAGTAATCGACCATGACTCTGCGTCTCAATGAACTGAGCCCGGCACCGGGCGCCCGCACCGAGCGCACCCGCGTCGGCCGCGGTATCGGCTCGGGCCTGGGCAAGACTGCCGGCCGCGGCCACAAGGGTTCGTTCGCCCGCAAGGGTGGCGGCAAGATCAAGGCTGGCTTCGAAGGCGGCCAGACCCCCATGCAGCGTCGTCTGCCGAAGATCGGCTTCCGTTCGCCGATCGCCAAGGACACCGCTGAAGTGCTGCTGTACGCGCTGGACAAGCTGCCGGCCGGTGAGATCGACTTCGCCGCCCTGCGTGCTGCCAAGCTGGTCCCGAGCACTGCCAAGAAGGCCAAGGTCGTCGTCAAGGGCGAAGTGACCAAGGCGTTCACCCTGAAGGGTATTGCTGCCACGGCTGGTGCCAAGGCTGCGATCGAAGCTGCCGGCGGCAGCGTAACGGAGTAAGAAAATCATGGCGCAAGCTGGCATCGGTAACCTCGCGGGCGGAATGGGCAAGTTCACTGAACTTCGCCAACGTTTGCTGTTCGTCGTCGGGGCTTTGATCGTCTATCGCATCGGCTGCTACGTGCCGGTGCCGGGCGTCAATCCCGATGCCATGCTTGCCATGATGCAACAGCAGGGCGGCGGCATCGTGGACATGTTCAACATGTTCTCGGGCGGCGCCCTGCACCGTTTCAGCATCTTTGCGCTGAACGTGATGCCGTACATCTCGGCATCGATCGTGATGCAGCTGGCCGTGCACATCTTCCCCGCCCTGAAGGCGATGCAGAAGGAAGGTGAGTCCGGCCGCCGCAAGATCACCCAGTATTCGCGCATCGGCGCCGTGCTGCTGGCAGTGGTGCAGGGCGGTTCGATCGCGCTGGCCCTGCAGGGGCAGGTTTCGCCGTCGGGCGCTCCGGTCGTGTACGCCCCCGGCATGGGCTTCGTGCTCACCGCGGTGGTCGCACTGACTGCCGGCACCATGTTCCTGATGTGGGTCGGTGAGCAGGTCACCGAACGCGGTATCGGCAACGGCGTGTCGCTGATCATCTTCGCCGGTATCGTCGCCGGCCTGCCGGGTGCGGTCATCCACACCTTCGACGCCTACCGCGACGGCAACATCCAGTTCATCCAGCTGCTGCTGATCGCTATCGTCGTGCTCGCTTTCACCTTCTTCGTGGTGTTCGTGGAGCGCGGCCAGCGCCGGATCACGGTCAATTACGCGCGCCGCCAGGGCGGTCGCAACGCGTACATGAACCAGACCTCGTTCCTGCCGCTGAAGCTCAACATGGCCGGCGTCATCCCGGCGATCTTTGCCTCGAGCCTGCTGGCCTTCCCGGCCACCCTGGCCATGTGGTCCGGCCAGGCCGCCAACCAGAGCAGCTTCGGCCAGGTCCTGCAGAAGGTCGCCAATGCCCTGGGCCCGGGCGAGCCGCTGCACATGATCGTGTTCGCTGCGCTGATCACCGGTTTTGCGTTCTTCTATACCGCGCTGGTGTTCAATTCGCAGGAAACCGCCGACAACCTGAAGAAGTCGGGCGCTTTGATTCCGGGCATCCGTCCGGGCAAGGCCACCGCCGACTACATCGACGGCGTGCTGACCCGCCTGACCGCGGCCGGCTCGGCCTACCTGGTGATCGTCTGCCTGCTGCCGGAACTGATGCGCACGCAGCTGAATGCCTCGTTCTACTTCGGTGGCACGTCGCTGCTGATCGTGGTGGTGGTGGTGATGGACTTCATCGCCCAGGTGCAGGCACACCTGATGTCCCACCAGTACGAGAGCCTGCTGAAGAAGGCCAACCTGAAGGGCGGCAACCGCGGCGGTTTTGCCCGCGGCTGATAGGCCTGTTATACTTTCGTCTTCCTGACGTGATGGTCCCTCCGCTTCGCGGACTCCGGCCACACAAACGAAGGGCGGCCCCCGCAGCGGTTCCGGGTGGGGGTGTGATGAGGTGGTCCCGCGCTGGAGTAGCGCGGGCGGCCCCGGGGGAAACCCCAGGTCCAACCCCATCCGGCGCCGGAGCCTGGGCACACTCCCCAGGCCGGGTTCATGAAACCAATGGTTTCACGGGCTTCCATGTAAACCGGAACCTTGTTAGTATCGCTAGTTCACTTTTTTGATCCATCCTGCCGGATTGGCGTGCCCGAGGCGCGCTGTCGGCCATCACTCAGCTGGAGAACCGCGTCATGGCGCGTATTGCAGGCGTCAACCTGCCAGCCCAGAAGCACGTCTGGGTCGGGTTGCAAAGCATTTACGGCATCGGCCGTACCCGTTCGAAGAAGGTCTGCGAAGTCGCAGGCGTTGCTTCGACCACCAAGATCCGCGATCTGTCGGAGCCGGAAATCGAGCGCCTGCGCGCCGAAGTCGGCAAGTACATCGTGGAAGGCGATCTGCGCCGTGAGATCGGCATCGCGATCAAGCGCCTGATGGACCTGGGCTGCTACCGCGGCCTGCGTCACCGTCGTGGCCTCCCGCTGCGTGGCCAGCGCACCCGTACCAACGCCCGCACCCGCAAGGGTCCGCGCAAGGCGATCAAGAAGTAAGGGACTGAGAAATGGCTAAGCCCGCTGCTAAGACCAAGAAGAAGATCAAGCGCGTCGTCACCGACGGCGTTGCCCACGTCCACGCTTCGTTCAACAACACCATCGTCACCATCACCGACCGCCAGGGCAACGCTCTGTCGTGGGCGACCTCCGGTGGCGCTGGCTTCCGCGGTTCGCGCAAGTCGACCCCGTTCGCTGCCCAGGTGGCTGCTGAAAAGGCCGGTCGTGCTGCGCTGGACTACGGCGTGAAGTCGCTGGAAGTCCGCATCAAGGGCCCGGGTCCGGGCCGTGAGTCGGCCGTGCGTTCGCTGAACAACGTCGGCTACAAGATCACCAACATCATCGACGTGACGCCCATCCCGCACAACGGGTGCCGTCCGCCGAAGAAGCGTCGCGTCTAAAGGGAGCGATAAGAAATGGCTCGTTATATCGGTCCTACCTGTAAGCTCGCCCGCCGCGAAGGCGCCGACCTGTCCCTGAAGAGCCCGGCGCGTGCGCTGGACTCCAAGTGCAAGCTGGAGCAGAAGCCCGGCCAGCACGGCGCCACTGCCCGCAAGGGCAAGCTGTCCGACTACGCCACCCAGCTGCGTGAAAAGCAGAAGGTCAAGCGTATCTACGGCCTGCTGGAGCGTCAGTTCCGCAACTACTACAAGAAGGCCTCGACCAAGAAGGGCAACACCGGCGAGAACCTGCTGCAGCTGCTGGAAACCCGCCTGGACAACGTCGTCTACCGCATGGGCTTCGCCGTGACCCGTCCGGCTGCCCGTCAGCTGGTGTCGCACCGCGGCGTCACCGTGAATGGCAAGTCGGTCAACCTGGCTTCGTACCAGGTCAAGGCTGGCGACGCCATCGCTCTGTCCGAAAAGGCTGCCAAGCAGCTGCGCGTCCAGGAAGCCCTGACCGTCGCCGCCCAGCATGACCTGAGCCCGTCGTGGGTTGAAGTGGATTCCGGCAAGTTCACCGGCATCTTCAAGGCTGTTCCGGATCGTTCGGATCTGCCTGCGGACATCAACGAAGCGCTGATCGTCGAGCTGTATTCGAAGTAATTCACATTGGAGAGCCCCCGGCGACGGCCGGGGGTTCACTAGGAGAACCCGCAACATGACGGTTACCGCCAACCAGGTTCTGCGTCCTCGCGGTCCGCAGATCGAACGCCTTACCGACACCCGTGCAAAGGTCGTTATCGAACCTTTGGAGCGGGGTTACGGGCATACGCTGGGCAACGCCCTGCGTCGCGTGCTGCTGTCGTCCATCCCGGGCTTCGCCATCACGGAAGTCGAAATCGACGGCGTGTTGCATGAGTACACCACGGTCGAAGGTCTGCAGGAGGACGTGCTCGAAGTCCTGCTCAACCTGAAGGATGTGGCCATCCGTATGCACTCCGGCGACAGCGCCACTCTGTCCCTGTCCAAGCAGGGCCCGGGCGTTGTCACCGCTGCCGACATCAAGGTCGACCACAATGTGGAGATCCTGAACGGCGACCATGTGATCTGCCACCTGACCAAGGATACGGCGATCAACATGCGTCTGAAGATCGAACGTGGTTTCGGCTACCAGCCGGCTGCCGCGCGTCGTCGTCCGGACGAAGAAACCCGTGCCATCGGCCGCCTGGTCCTGGATGCCTCGTTCTCGCCGGTTCGCCGTGTCGCCTATGCCGTGGAAGCGGCGCGTGTCGAACAGCGCACCGACCTGGACAAGCTGGTCATCGATATCGAGACCAACGGCACCATCGATGCCGAGGAAGCCGTGCGCACCGCCGCCGACATCCTCAGCGACCAGCTGTCGGTGTTCGGTGACTTCACCCACCGCGACCGCGGTGCGGCCAAGCCGGCCAACAACGGCGTGGATCCGGTGCTGCTGCGCCCGATCGACGATCTGGAGCTGACCGTGCGTTCGGCCAACTGCCTGAAGGCTGAAAGCATCTACTACATCGGCGATCTGATCCAGAAGACCGAAGTGGAGCTGCTGAAGACCCCGAACCTGGGCAAGAAGTCGCTCACCGAGATCAAGGAAGTGCTGGCTCAGCGCGGCCTGTCGCTCGGCATGAAGCTGGAGAACTGGCCGCCGGCCGGCGTCGCCAGCCACGGCATGCTGGGCTGATATCGGTAATACCTGAAGGCTCCACCGTTCGCGGTGGGGCCTTCAACGCACCACACCATGCCACGACGAACCGCAGGTTCGCGGGCAGGTCGTCCAGGACGGGCGGCCAGGACCATCCGCAGTCCGCGCAGCAACGCCAGGATGGCGACAACGATCCGCACAGCCTCATCATTAACCAAGGAATATCACCATGCGTCACCAGAAGTCTGGCCGTAAGTTCAGCCGTACCAGCGCCCACCGCGAAGCGATGTTCAAGAACATGGCCGCCTCGCTGTTCAAGCACGAGCTGATCAAGACCACCCTGCCGAAGGCCAAGGAACTGCGCCGCGTTGCCGAGCCGCTGATCACCCTGGCCAAGGTCGACTCCGTCGCCAACCGCCGTCTGGCTTTCGCCCGCCTGCGCGACAACGAAGCCGTGGGCAACCTGTTCACCATCCTGGGCCCGCGCTACGCGAACCGTCCGGGCGGCTACCTGCGCCTGCTGAAGTGCGGCTTCCGCGCTGGCGACAACGCGCCGATGGCCTACGTCGAGCTGGTTGACCGTCCGGTCGTGGCCGAGGAAGTGGCCGAGTAATCGGACCGCTCCAATGCGACACAGCGAAAGCCCGGCCTCTGCCGGGCTTTTGCGTTTCTGCGGGATCTGACCCGCACCGTTCCGACAGGCGTCACCTGTGGCGGTTCGAATGGCATGCACTCTCGGTTACGCTTGGCGCCTGATCCATTCGAGCGTTGACGATGAATCCACTGCGCTGGCCCTTCCGCGCCCAGTTCTTCCTGGGCTTCCTGATCTGCGCCGGCCTGCTGGGCTACGCGATCTTCCTGCAGCTGAAGATGGGCCTGGAGCCGTGCCCGCTGTGCATCTTCCAGCGGCTGGCGTTCGCCGCGCTGGGCCTGCTGTTCCTGATCGGTGCACTGCACGGGCCCTCCAACCGTCCTGGCCGGGCAACCTACGGCGTGCTCGCCTTCATTGCCGCCGCGGTCGGCGTAGGCATCGCTGCGCGCCACGTCTACGTGCAGATGCTGCCACCGGAGATGGGGGCGACCTGCGGCCCGCCGCTGAGCTTCCTGCGCGAGACCATGGGGCCGCTGGAAGTGTTCCGCACGGTGCTGACCGGTACCGGCAACTGCGGCAATATCGACTGGACGTTCCTGGGCCTGACCATGCCGATGTGGTCGGGCGTGTGGTTCGTGCTGCTGGCGCTGTGGTCGCTGGTGGTGTCGCTGCGCAAGGTCAAGCGCTGAACTAAGGCGGGGTCGGAGCCCTCTCCTGCGGAAAGGGGTCCGACCCCAGGCACCCTGGCGTCCTCAGAAATCCTGCTGCAGGCTCAGGTAGGCGCCACGGCGCGGCCCCCACTGCGGCGCGAACACGCCAACACCGCCGCCATCGCGCAGCTGGTAGCTGCGATCCAATGCGTTGATCACGGCCAGTTGCACGTGCAGCGGATGCCCGCTGTCGGCATTGAAATCGTGCCCGGCGCTGAGGTTCACCTGCAGGTAGGATGGCAGCTCGCCGCCGTTGGGCACGCCCTCGATGTCCGAACGCAGGCCGCTACCGAACACGTAGTTGGCGCCGACCCGGTTGTGGCCGGCGAAGGCGTAGCTGAAGCCGCCCGATGAGGTCAGCTTCTGGTCGTGGTCGAGGTGGATCCAGTGGTTGGCCACATAGGCCAGCGCCTCTGGATCGAGGTTGTACTGGCTGGTGATGACCTGGGTGCCGATGGCCTTGTTGTACGCCGCGTTGACGTAAGCGCTGAACGGACCGTTGCTGTAGTCGGCACTGAACTCCAGGCCACGGATATGGCCGCGGCGGTAGTTGAACGTCGAATAGATGTAGGCGGCACCAAACTGGCCTTCGTCCTGCAGGCGCGCAACACGGCGGTCGTACGCGTCCAAGCCCAGGGTCAGGTGTTCGCCCAGCTGATGCGATACGCCGATGTCGTAGTAGTCACTGCGCTCGGCCAGTGGCGTGTTGTTGCCGCCGCTCGGCTGCTGGTTGGTGGTGCCGTCGTACAGCGCGATATCGCTGCTGGCGATCAGCTCACTGGCCGGCGGCGTGAAGTAACGCGAATAGCCGGCATGCACGGTGGTGCTGTCGCTGGCATTCCAGGCCACGCCCACGCGGGGGCTGAGCTGGCCCTCGGTGTGGCCAAAGGCCTTGTAGCGATCGCCGCGCAGGCCGTAGTTGACGGTCCAGTCGTCGCCGATCTTCCATTCATCCTGCACGTACAACGCCAGCGTGCTGGCATGGAAGGCACTGCGGTCAGGTATCAGCAGCGGCGTGGTGCTGGACTGCTGGCCGGCGTCATCGACCGGGAACACCCAGCTGCTGTTGCTGGCCCGCGCGTTCTCGTAGTTGCCGTACAGGCCATAGCGCAGCGTGTGGTCGTTGCCCAGCGGGGTGGAGAAATCGGCCTGCAGCGTGTTGGCGCGGTTGCTGCGCTGCACCTGCGAGGCGACGCCACTGAATACCAGGTCGCCGATGACATCCGGGTTGAACGCCACATCGCTGTAGCGCTGCCCGGCGGACAGCTGGTAGGCGGTGCTGCCCAGCGCGCCCTGCAGCACCAGCATGCCGAAGCGGGTGGTTTCGCGCTGGGTTTCATCCAGCTGGCTGGAGTCGAAGGTGGTGGTGTCCAGGTAACCGAACTGCGGGGTCTGCCCGGGGTTGACCGGGATCTGGAAGCGGTTGTTGGCGAAGCCGGCGAACACGCTCAGGCGGGTGTTCTCGTTGACCAGGTAGGTGAGGTCAGCGAACGCTTTGCCCTGGTGGGTGTCGTCGTGCAGCGGCTTGCGCGAGCGGGTCGGGTTTTCCAGGCCAACCTCGTTCTGGTCGTAGTTGCCAGTCAGGAACCAGCTCCATCGCCCCTGGTTGCCCCACCACGAGGCATTCGGATTGATCTTGCCGAACGAGCCTGCGGTCAGACCGGCGCTGCCGCCATTGCCGAGCTCGGCACCATTGCGGGTGGTGATGTCGACCACTGCAGCGGTGCGCTCGCCGAACTGCGCCGGCAGCGCGCCATCCATCAGGCGGATGCTCTTGATGGTGCGTGCATCCAGTGTCTGGCCGAAGCCGGAGATCGATTCGGGCAGCAGCACGCCATTGATGCGGTACTGCAGGTTGGCGTGGTCGCCGCGCACGTGCACGCCGCCATAGGAATCCTGGACCACGCCCGGGGCCTGCAGCAGTACCTGGCTGAGCGGCGCGGAGGCACCCAGCGGCTGCTTCTGGATGTCCTCGGCGGTGATCTGGTACTGGCTGCTGCCGATGTCCGGCGACAGCGCGTTGCGGGCCTGGTCGAGCTGGGCGTGGACGGTGACCGCGTCCAGGTCCTTGACGGAGGAAGAGGTGTCGTCGGCCGTTGCGGCGAAGGCGGGCAGGCTGGCCAAGGCCAGGGCGAAGGTAATACCGGTAGCGAGGGGCGAGGGCTTCATGGTGAGAGAGGGGGCGGCTGGGCGTGGAAGGGGCCGGTCCATGACGTGTAAGTGTTACTCCGTAACAAATCATGCGCCTGTCCCCTGCGGCTGGCCATGCTGGATCTGGCTGCTGGCTTTGGCCTTTCCCTGCCGTTCAGGTGGCCGGGGCGGTGGGGGTGGGCCTTTGCGTCAGCGGCTGGCTCTGCGACCATGGCCGCCCCCCACCCCGGAAGTCTGCAATGAGCCTGTCCGCCGTTCCGCCCGCCTCCGATTCCGACGCGACCACCGCTGGCGCTGCCTGGTCGCCGGAGAGCTGGCGTGGCAAGACCGCGCTGCAGATGCCGACCTACCCGGACCCGGTGGCGTTGGACGCCGCTCTGCACGAGCTGAAGCGGCTGCCGCCGCTGGTCACCTCGTGGGAGATCCTGGCGTTGAAGCAGCAGCTGGCCGAGGCCCAGGAAGGCAAGCGCTTCCTGCTGCAGGGCGGCGACTGTGCCGAGAATTTCAGCGACTGCGAATCGGGCACCATTTCCAACCGATTGAAGGTGTTGCTGCAGATGAGCCTGGTGCTGGTGCACGGCCTGCGCCAGCCGGTGATCCGCGTGGGCCGCTTCGCCGGCCAGTACGCCAAGCCGCGCTCGGCCGACACCGAGACCCGCGATGGTGTGACCCTGCCCAGCTACCGCGGCGATGTGATCAACGCGCCGGCCTTCACCGAGGCAGCACGCCTGCCGGACCCGAAGCGGATGCTGCAGGCCCACGCGCATTCGGCGATGACGATGAACTTCGTGCGTGCGCTGATCGACGGCGGTTTCGCCGACCTGCACCACCCCGAATACTGGAACCTGGAGTGGGTAAGCCACTCGCCGCTGGCGGCCGAGTACCAGAAGATGGTGGCCTCGATCGGCGATGCGGTGCACTTCATGGAGACCCTGGCCGGGGCCCGCGTGCACAACCTCAACCGCATCGACTTCTACACGTCGCACGAAGCGCTGCTGCTGCCCTACGAGCAGGCGTTGACCCGCCAGGTGCCGCGCCAGCAGGGCTGGTTGAACCTGAGCACGCATTACCCGTGGATCGGCATGCGCACGGCCGCGCTCGATGGCGCGCACGTGGAGTACCTGCGTGGCGTGCGCAATCCGATTGCGATCAAGGTGGGCCCGTCGGTGACGCCGGACCAGCTGCTGCGCCTGATCGATGTGCTCAACCCACATGACGAGCCGGGCCGCCTGAGCTTCATCCACCGGATGGGCGCAACGCAGATCGCAGAGAAACTGCCGCCGCTGCTGGACGCGGTCAAGCGTGATGGTCGCCGCGTGCTGTGGGTGTGCGATGCGATGCATGGCAATACCGAAAGCACCGCCAACGGTTTCAAGACACGCCGCTTCGACAACGTGCGTGGCGAGGTGGAGATGTCGTTCGATCTGCATGCGGCCGCCGGTACGCGCCTGGGCGGTGTGCATCTGGAACTGACCGGCGAGGACGTGACCGAGTGCATCGGCGGCGCGCGCGAACTGACCGAGCGCGACCTGGAGCGTGCGTATCGTTCGACGGTGGACCCGCGGTTGAACTACGAGCAGTCGCTGGAGATCGCGATGGCGATCGTGCGCAAGCAGGAGCAAGTGCGGTAAGTGCGTTGCGGCAGGGCTTGCAGCCCTGCACCTGCCGAATCAACGTCAACTTCAACGTCAAACGCGGGCATTCCGTGGGAAGGCGGGGCGGTATCGGAGTGCGGGGACGCCGCAAGTACGTCCTTGTAGGCTTGGCAGCCGCATCCATGCGGCTGACACCCCGCACTCCGACACCGCCCCGCCTCTTACGAATTCCGGCGGCTGCGGGTAAGTGTCGACCTTGGTCGACACGGTAGATCCACGCCATGCGTGGATGCTTTTGGAATCCAATTCGAAATATTCGATTCCGATGGAGATTCATCCACGCATGGCGTGGATCTACTGCAGATCGCGGAGATCTGTCGTAGGCGGGGTGGGTCCGGTTGCGGGGGCGTGAGCCGCATGGATGCGGCGACCGAGCTTACATGGACGTACTTGCAGCGCCCCCCGCAACCGGACCCACCCCGCCATCCCACAGCAAACCCGCTTCTGCTTCGGCTGATGCTGTTGAGGTTGCCGGCCAGCGGCCGGCACTACCGCAGGTGCAGGGCTGCAAGCCCTGCCGACCAACACCCTCCTTACAAACGACTGACGTGACGCTCATGTGCCATGCGCGAGGCTGTCCACTTGGCGGTTCGACTGGAGGTGACAAGGGTGCACTGGCAGAGCGCACAGGCCTACGCATGGCCGTTGGGATTGGCCGTGGTGGTGGGCGGTATCGGCGCGTGGCTGATCCTGTGGATCTATCATCGGCTGAAAGGGCGTGATCGGCGGCGCGCGCGCATCGGGCGTGTGCTCGGGCTGCCAATGGCCACCGCATGGCCGCTGCTGCTGTTGATTCCTGCGTTGCAGGCCACGCCGCTGCAGGATCCCCTTCTGGGCAACCTGCAACGGGTGCTGCATATCGCACTGACCGCCTGCTTCATCTGGTTGCTGGTACGCGCAGTGGCAGCGGGTGAGCGGGCCATCCTGCGCAGCCATCCCATCGATGTCTCCGATAATCTGGAAGCGCGCCGCATCCAGACCCAGACGCGGGTGCTCAGCCGAGTGCTGATGGGCGGCATCATCGTGCTGGGTGCTTCGCTGGTGCTGTTGACCTTTCCCATGGTGCAGAAGATCGGCACCGCGCTGCTGGCCTCGGCGGGCCTCATCGGCCTGGTGGCCGGTATCGCCGCAAAGCCAGTGTTCGGCAACCTGATCGCTGGCCTGCAGATTGCAGTGACCCAGCCGATCCGGCTGGACGATGTGGTGATCGTCGAGGGCGAGTGGGGACGCATCGAGGAGATCGGCAGCAGCTACGTGGTGGTACGCATCTGGGACGAGCGGAGGATGGTGGTGCCGTTGACCTGGTTCATCGAGAACCCCTTCCAGAACTGGACGCGGCGTAGCGCTGACCTGCTCGGCACAGCCTTCCTGTGGCTGGATTATCGTGCCCCGATTGCGGCGATCCGTGCTGAACTGGAGCGCATCTGCCGGGGCGAAGCGTTGTGGGATGGCCGGGTCTGCGTGACCCAGGTGACCGAAACCAGCGAGCGTGCGATCCAGGTGCGCCTGCTGGTGAGTGCGCGCAGCTCCGGCGACGCGTTCGACCTGCGTTGCCTGGTACGCGAGCGCATGCTCGATTTCCTCGCGCGTGAGCATCCGCACTCGCTGCCGCAGCTGCGTGCGCGGCTGCAGCATGCAGACGAGCTGGACATGCCGCGAGGTCCTCGTGCACGCACTGCAGATGTGCGTTCGCCGGGGGCTGAAGACGGTGAGGCGGCAATCGTGCCGATGGAGCCGGAACCCGAACGGTAGCGCCGGCCAGCGGCCGGCACTACCGGATCAAGGCTCGCCGGCGTCGATCAGCGTGTCGGTGCCGAAGTGCGGTGGCCGCCGCGCGCGGGTGCGCTGTTCGTAGGCGTACGCCATTTCGATCAGCTTCGGTTCGCTCCAGGCGGTGCCCATGAACAGCAGGCCGACCGGCAGGCCATCGATCTGGCCCATCGGCACGCTGAGGCTGGGATAGCCGGCGACGGCGGCGGCACTGTAGCTCTCGCCGGGGAAGTCGTCGCCTTCGCTGCGGATCGGCCACGCAACGCCGGTGGTCGGCGCGACCAGGGCGTCGAGCTGGTGGGCGGCGAGGGCCGCATCGATGCCTTCCGGGCCCGCCAACCGGCGCGCATCGCTGCGTGCGCGGATATAGGCGGGGTCGGCCAAGCCAGCGGTAGCGTCAGCTTCCACCAGCAGTTCCTGGCCGAACAGGCCCAGTTCCTGCTTGCTGTGCGCCCGGTTGAAGGCGATCAATTCGGCCAGGCTGTGCAGGGGAGCGCGGTGGGCGCTGAAGTAACGCTCCAGCCCGGCCTTGAACTCGTACAGCAGTACCTTGCGTTCGGCGTCGGCCCAGGCGCCCTGGTTGGGCAGCTCCACCGGCACCACGACGGCGCCGGCCCGACGCAGCTCGGTGGCGGCGTGTTCGATCAGTGGCGGCATGCCGCGGTATTTCAGCAGCGGCGTCTGCAGCAGGCCGATGCGCTTGCCACGCAGTCCCTGCGGATCCAGCCGCGCGGTGTAGTCGTACACCGCACGGCCGGGCATGGTTGCGGTGGCCGGGTCGGCATCATCGCGGCCGGCAATTGCGGTCAGTACGGCCGCAGCGTCGGCGACGCTGCGTGTCATCGGCCCCGCAGTATCCTGGCTGAAGGAAATCGGGATGATGCCATCGCGGCTGACCAGGCCGACGGTCGGCTTGAGGCCGACGATGCCATTGATCGCCGCAGGGCAGACGATGCTGCCGTCGGTTTCGGTGCCGATCGCCACGCTGGCCAGGTTGGCGGCCACCGCTACCGCGCTGCCGCTGCTGGAGCCGCAAGGCGAGTGGCTGAGGCGATAGGGATTGCGGGTCTGGCCACCGCGCGCGCTCCAGCCGGACACCGAATCGTTGCCGCGGAAATTGGCCCATTCGCTGAGATTGGTCTTGCCCAGCACCACGGCCCCGGCCTCGCGCAGGCGCCGCACCAGATACGCATCGTCAGGGCGGAACCCCTGCAGGGCCAGCGAGCCGGCACTGGTGGCCATCGGTGCGGCGTTGATGTTGTCCTTCAGCAGTACCGGGATGCCATGGAGCGGTCCGCGCAGGTGCCCATCGCGGCGCTCGCGGTCGCGTTCGGCGGCTTCCTTCAGGGCATCGGGGTTGAGCTCGATCACCGCGCGCAGGCGGGGGCCGGCCCGATCCAGGGCGGCGATGCGCTGCAGGTAGGCCTGGGTCAGGGTGGTGCTGTCCAGTTCACCGGCGGTCATCCGCGCCTGCAGGTCGGTAACATCGGTTTCAGCGTACGGGAACGGCACGTTGCGGCTCGCAGGTTCGGCCGCATGCGCGCTGGGCGTGGCCGGGCTGCAGCCAGCCGAAAGCAGCGCAGGCAGCGCGGCGAGCAGGCAGGTCAGCAGAGGCGGCAAGGACGGGCGCATGGGGCGGCTTGGTCGGCTCCAATCCCCAGTGTAGCCGGTGCTCAGCGGTGGCGCTTGCGCAGGTCGCGGGCGAGAACGTAGACCACGATCAGGTTGATCGCCAGGATCGTCCACGACGGCCAGCCGGGGTGGCGGATGATCGCGAAGATGTCGAAGGGCAGGTACAGCGAGGCAGTCAGGCAGCCCAGCCAGGAGGCCCAGGCCTTGGCCCGCCACAAGCCCCAGGCTTCGACCAGGTGCAGCAGGCCGTAGCCGATCATCCCCGCCGCGGCCAGGTGGACCGCGTCGGGGCTGATCATATGCAGCAGCGAGGGCAGGGTGCCATGGTCCGGATCCAGGCTGAAACGCCGGATCAGGACCATGATGCCGTGCCGAAGCGGCTGCGGTCCGAGCACTTCCAGCCCGGTGGCGGCCAACAGCGCCAGCATCGCCTTGCTCGCTTCGAGCAGGGCGATGACGTGCAGACCTGGATGCCGGTGTGGATCCGGGTTGTAGCCGCTCTGGTTCACGGGGTGCTGGCTCAGCCGCCGCGCGAAGCCTTCTTGCGGTCGCTCTCGGTCAGGAACTTCTTGCGCAGGCGGATCTCCTTCGGGGTGATCTCGACCAGCTCGTCGTCTTCGATGAAGTCCAGGGCCTGTTCCAGCGAGTACTTGATCGCCGGGGTCAGCTGGATCGCATCGTCCTTGCCCGAAGCGCGCATGTTGGTCAGCGGCTTGGTCTTGATCGCGTTGACGGTCAGGTCGTTGTCCTTGGAGTGGATGCCGACCAGCTGACCTTCATACACGTTGTCGCCTTCGGCAGCGAAGAGCTTGCCGCGTTCCTGCAGCGGACCCAGCGAGTAGGCCGGGGTGACGCCCGGCGCATTGGCGATCATCACGCCGTTGATGCGCTTGGCGATGGCGCCCTGTTCCTTCGGGCCGTAGTGGTCGAACACGTGGAACAGCAGGCCCGAACCCTGGGTCAGGGTCTTGAACTCGTTCTGGAAGCCGATCAGGCCACGGGCCGGGATCTGGTACTCCAGGCGCACGCGGCCCTTGCCGTCCGATTCCATGTTCTTCAACTGGCCCTTGCGGGTGCCCAGCTTTTCCATCACGCCGCCCTGGTGGATTTCTTCGATGTCCACCACCAGCTGCTCGATCGGCTCCATCAGCTGGCCGTCGATTTCCTTGATGATCACTTCCGGGCGCGACACAGCCAGCTCGTAGCCTTCGCGGCGCATGTTCTCGATCAGCACCGACAGGTGCAGTTCGCCACGGCCGGAGACCAGGAACTTGTCGGCGTCTTCCAGCTGCTCGACCTTCAGGGCCACGTTGTGGACCTTTTCACGGTCCAGGCGGTCCTTGATCTGGCGGCTGGTCAGGAACTTGCCACCGGACAGGTCCTTGTTGCCGGCGAACGGCGAATTGTTCACCTGGAAGGTCATCGAGATGGTCGGCTCGTCGACGGTCAGCGCAGGCAGGGCTTCCGGGAAGTCCGGTGCGCAGATGGTATCGGAGATGGTCAGCTCCTGGATGCCGGAGATGGCCACGATGTCGCCGGCCTCGGCCGAATCCTGCTCGATGCGCTCCAGGCCCATGAAGCCCAGCACCTGCAGCACCTTGCCGTTGCGCTTCTTGCCTTCACGGTCAATGACCGCGACCTGCATGTTCTTCTTCAGGGTGCCGCGCTGGATGCGGCCGATGCCGATCACGCCCACGAAGTTGTTGTAGTCCAGCTGGCTGATGCGCATCTGGAACGGGCCTTCCGGGTCCACTTCCGGCTTCGGCGCGTGCTGCATGATCGCTTCGTACAGCGGGGTCATGTCGCCGTCGCGCACGGTGTCTTCCAGGCCCGCGTAGCCGTTCAGGCCCGAGGCGTAGACGATCGGGAAATCCAGCTGCTCGTTGGTGGCACCGAGCTTGTCGAACAGGTCGAAGACCTGGTCGATCACCCACTCCGGACGGGCGCCCGGACGGTCGACCTTGTTGACCACGACGATCGGCTTGAAGCCCATCGCGAAGGCCTTCTGGGTCACGAAGCGGGTCTGCGGCATCGGGCCGTCCATCGCATCGACCAGGATCAGCACGGTGTCGACCATCGACAGCACGCGCTCGACCTCACCGCCGAAGTCGGCGTGGCCGGGGGTGTCGACGATGTTGATCCGGTTCTTGATGCCGGTCTTCTTGTCTTCCCAGGTGATGGCGGTGTTCTTGGCCAGGATGGTGATGCCGCGTTCCTTTTCCTGGTCGTTGCTGTCCATCACGCGCTCGGCGAGGACGGTGCGCTCGGACAGGGTGCCGGACTGCTTCAGCAGCTGGTCGACCAGGGTGGTCTTGCCATGGTCGACGTGGGCGACGATGGCGATGTTGCGAAGATTTTCGATGGACATACGAAAGGGGGCCAGTCGGCGCCGGATTTGGAAAAAGAAGTCCAACATTATACGTCGAACTTGACGATTCGCGAAAAGGTGGATTTCACGCCGGCCAAACGGCCCATTCAGCTGGCTGTCCGCCGCTTCGGCCGAGGTCGCCAGGACGGGCCCCCCGGCTCACCTTCCGCTGGCTGAAGGCGGGGGCTCCACCGATGGTCGAAGGCACCGCCGCCACGAGGCAGGTGTAAACTAGGTGGCTAGACGCATTCCCCTTTGCACCAAGGATCTTCATGTCCCTCATCGCCACTTTCGACACCACCCAGGGCCCGATCAAGGTCGAGCTTTTCGCCGACAAGGCGCCGCTGACCGTGGCCAACTTCGTGAACCTGGTCAAGCACGGCTTCTATGACGGCCTGATCTTCCACCGCGTGATCGCCGACTTCATGATCCAGGGCGGCTGCCCGCAGGGTCGTGGCACCGGCGGGCCGGGCTACAAGTTCGAAGACGAGAAGAATGGCGTGAAGCACGAGGTCGGCTCGCTGTCGATGGCCAACGCCGGCCCGAACACCAACGGCAGCCAGTTCTTCATCACCCACATCAAGACCGATTGGCTGGACGGCCGCCACACCGTCTTCGGCAAGGTCCTGGAAGGCCAGGCCATCGTCGATTCGGTCAAGCAGGGCGACGTGATCCATTCGATCACCCTGGAAGGCGACGTCGACGCCGTGCTGGCCGCCCAGGCCGACCGCGTCGCGGAGTGGAACAAGCACCTCGCCGCCTGACCCCCTTCGAAACGGCCACCCACGGGTGGCCGTTTCCCTGTTCCCCGCCGCCCGCCCGGCCTGCGTGGCCATGCCCGCGGCGTCCCATCAAACGCTTGCAAGCAAGAGGAAACCCCCATGAAAGCACCCGTTCGTGTTGCCGTGACCGGCGCCGCCGGCCAGATCGGTTATGCCCTGCTGTTCCGCATCGCCTCCGGCGAAATGCTGGGCAAGGACCAGCCGGTCATCCTGCAGCTGCTGGAACTGCCGGTCGACAAGGCCCAGGCCGCCCTGAAGGGCGTGATGATGGAGCTGGAAGACTGCGCGTTCCCGCTGCTGGCCGGCATGGTTGGCACCGATGACGCCGAAGTCGCGTTCAAGGACGCCGAAATCGCTCTGCTGGTCGGCGCACGTCCGCGTGGCCCGGGCATGGAGCGCAAGGACCTGCTGCTGGAAAACGCCAAGATCTTCACCGCCCAGGGCGCGGCGCTGAACAAGGTCGCCAGCCGCGACGTGAAGGTGCTGGTGGTCGGCAACCCGGCCAACACCAACGCCTACATCGCGATGAAGTCGGCCCCGGACCTGAAGCCGGAAAACTTCACCGCCATGCTGCGCCTGGACCACAACCGCGCGCTGAGCCAGCTGTCGGCCAAGCTCGGCAAGCCGGTCGGTGGCATGGAGAAGCTGGTCGTGTGGGGCAACCACAGCCCGACCATGTACCCGGACTACCGTTTCGCCACCGCCGACGGCGCCTCGATCGCCGATGCGATCAACGACCAGGAGTGGAACGCCAACACGTTCATCCCGACCGTCGGCAAGCGCGGCGCGGCGATCATCGAAGCCCGTGGCTCGTCCTCGGCCGCTTCGGCCGCCAATGCCGCCATCGACCACGTGCGTGACTGGGTGCTGGGCAGCAACGGCAAGTGGGTCACGATGGGCGTGCCGTCCGACGGTTCCTACGGCATTCCGGAAGGCGTGATCTTCGGTTTCGCGGTGACCACCGAGAACGGCAAGTACACCCTGGTCAAGGATCTGCCGATCGACGACTTCAGCCAGAAGTACATCGACAAGACCCTGGCCGAGCTGGAAGAAGAGCGCGCCGGCGTCGCCCACCTGCTGGGCTGATGCAGGCGGTACCGGCTCCGGTCGGTACGTCTTGCATCAAGGTAGGTACCGACCGCTGGTCGGTACGCAGAAAACGGGGAGGCTTCGGCTTCCCCGTTTTCATTTGGAATTCCTGGAACCGCATGATCCACCTGCACTACATCGACGACGCGCTGCTGGTGGCTGAAAAGCCCGCCGGCCTGCTGTCCGTGCCCGGCCGCAGCGCCGAGAACCAGGACTGCGTCGTCGCGCGCCTGCAGTCGCTGTACCCGGATGCGTTGACCGTGCACCGCCTGGACCAGGTGACTTCCGGACTGCTGCTGCATGCGCGTGGCAAGGACATGCAGGCGGCGTTGTCGATGCAGTTCGAGCAGCGCCGGGTTGGCAAGCGGTATGAAGCCGTCGTGCAGGGTGTGATCGAAAGCGATGCCGGTGAAGTGGACCTGCCGCTGATCGTGGACTGGCCGAACCGGCCGAAGCAGATGGTCGACCATGAGCGTGGCAAGCCGGCGCTGACGCGTTGGCGCGTGCTGGTGCGCGATGTTGAAGCGCGGCGCACGCGCGTGGCGTTGGAACCGATCACCGGCCGCAGCCATCAGCTGCGGTTGCACATGGCCAGTATTGGCCATCCGATTGTTGGCGACGTGCTGTATGACGCGGCACCGGCGCAGCGCGTGCACCTGCATGCGCGCAGCCTGCGGTTCACGCATCCGCTGACGGGCGAGGCGCTCGCGTTCGAGTCCGCGGCTCCGTTCTAGGGGGTCGGCAGGGCTTGCAGCCCTGCACCCGCAGAATCAACGTCAATGTCAAAAGCGGGCTATACGTGGGTTGGCGGGACGGTGTCGGAGTGCGGGGCCGCCGCAAGTACGTCCGTGTAGGCTTGGCAGCCGCATCCATGCGGCTGACACCCCGCACTCCGACACCGCCCCACCTTCGACAGGTTCAGTCGGCTGTTGGTAACGGTGGCCGTTGTTCCGCGCAGCTGTTGGTAGGTGTCGACCTTGGTCGACACGCTTTTTCTGTCAGATATCGAATGAATCATTCACGCATGGCGTGGATCTACCGTGTCGACCAAGGTCGACACCTACCAGAACAATATGCCGTTCCGGCAGATCGCGGAATCTGTCGAAGGCGGGGTGGGTCCGGTGGCGGGAGTGTCCGCGGCATGGATGCCGCGGCCAAGCCCCCATGGACGGGTTTACGGCGTCTCCCGCCACCGGACCCACCCCGCCATCCCCAAGTTAGCCAGCTTCTGCTGTTGCTTCGGCTTCGGCTTCGGCTTCGGCTTCGGCTTCGGCAGGTGCAGGGCGCAGCCCTGCATGAAAAACCCACCCCCTACCAAGGTAGGGCGGCCCGCGCGCCAGCGCCGGACTATCCTCGAACCCATGACTTTGTCTGGGAGGGCTGCGTCATGAACTACGAGGAAACCTACCGTCGCTCGATCGACGAGCCGGAGGCCTTCTGGGGCGAGGAAGCCAAGCGCATCCATTGGCACAAACCGCCGCAGCAGGTGCTCGACTACAGCAACCCGCCGTTCCGGCGCTGGTTCGTCGGCGGCGAAACCAATCTCTGCTACAACGCCGTCGACCGCCACCTGGCAACGCGCGCCGACCAGCTCGCGCTGGTTGCGATTTCCACCGAAACCAACAGCACCCGCGAGATCACCTATCGCCAGCTGTATCGCGAAGTGAACGACTTCGCCGCCGTGCTCAAGCATCTCGGCGTCGGCCACGGTGACCGCGTGGTGATCTACATGCCGAACATGGCCGAAGCCGTGTTCGCGATGCTGGCCTGCGCGCGCATCGGTGCGGTGCACTCGGTGGTGTTCGGTGGCTTCGCCGCGCACAACCTGGCGCTGCGCATCGACGATGCGAAGCCGAAGTTGCTGATCGCAGCGGATGCCGGCATGCGCGGTGGCAAGCTGATTCCGTACAAGCCGATGGTCGACGCGGCCTGCGCCGAAGCGGCGTCGCCTCCGCCACACGTGCTGATCGTCTCGCGTGGGCTGGATGCCGCCGAACCCCGCGTGCCGGGTCGCGACGTGGACTACGCCGCGCTGCGTGCACAGGTTGGTGAAGTCGATGTGCCGGTACAGTGGCTGGAAGCGAGCGAGCCGAGCTACCTGCTGTACACCTCCGGTACTACCGGCAAGCCGAAGGGCGTGCAGCGCGATGTCGGTGGTTACGCGGTGGCGATGGCGCAGTCGATGGAGACCGTGTTCGACTGCAAGCCGGGCCAGGTGATGTTCTCCACTTCCGACGTCGGCTGGGCGGTAGGCCACTCGTACAACGTGTACGGCCCGCTGATCGGTGGCTGCACCTCGTTGCTGTACGAGGGGCTGCCGACGAATCCGGACCCGGGTATCTGGTGGGCGCTGTGCGAACAGTACAACGTGCGCACCATGTTCTCCTCACCCACCGCCATCCGCGTGCTGAAGAAGCATGACGCGGACTTCATCCATCGCCACGACCTGCGCGCCCTGAAGTATCTGTTCCTGGCCGGAGAGCCGCTGGACGAGCCCACCGCGCACTGGATCAGCGAAGCGCTGGGCAAGCCGATCATCGACAACTACTGGCAGACCGAAACCGGCTGGCCGGCACTGACCCTGCTGCCGGGCCTGGAGATGAAGCCGGTGCGCTTCGGTTCACCGGGCTTCCCCAATCTCGGCTACCGGATGAAGGTGATCGACGAGAACACCGGCGAGGAAGTGGCACCGGGGCAGAAGGGCGTGCTGGTGGTGTCGCCGCCCTTGCCGCCGGGTTGCATGAGCACGGTGTGGAACGACGACAGCCGTTTCCTGCAGAGCTACTTCAGCCACTTCAAGGAACTGCTGTACAGCTCGCTGGACTGGGCGATCCGCGATGACGATGGCTATACCTTCATCCTCGGCCGTACCGACGATGTGATCAACGTGGCCGGGCATCGTCTGGGCACGCGCGAGATCGAGGAGGCCATCTCCAGCCATCCGCGCGTGGCCGAGGCTGCCGTGATCGGGGTCAAGGACGAGCTGAAGGGGCAGGTGCCGCTGGTGTTCGTCACCCTCAAGCAGGGGCTTGAAGGCGAGGATCCGGCGCCGGTGGTGGCCGAGATGATGGCGACGGTGACGACTTCGCTTGGTGCGGTCGCGCGCCCGGCGCATGTGCACGTGGTCAACGCGCTGCCCAAGACCCGTTCGGGCAAGCTGCTGCGGCGCTCATTGCAGGCGTTGGCTGAGCAGCGTGACCCGGGCGACCTGTCGACGCTGGACGACCCCAGCGCGCTGGAGGAGATCCGCCGCGCGCTGGGCCGTTGATCCGGTGGTGCCGGCCGCTGGCCGGCCCCCCCTCAATCCCGAGGTTGCCGGCCAGCGGCCGGCACTACCCGCTGCACTTGCGCTAAGCTCGCCCTGTCATCGACCTGCAACACGCGGTGCGCGCCGGGGAATGCGCGCGCCGCCCAGGGGTGGCACACAGGGGGGCGTGCCCGTGAGGGTGCGCCGGCATGGCGCATCAAGGGAGGGGGATGCAATGGCATTGCTGCACGCCAAGACGGCTGCTGGCCGTCAGGAAATCGAAGACCGTGGCCGGCGCCTGCCGGCGGCACTGCGTTCAATCCTGCTGATGGTCGATGGCCATCGCGATGACACCGAACTGCGCGGCTTGTTCGATGGCCTGCGCGCACCTCCGGATGCACTGGAGCAGCTGGCCGCACAGGGACTGATCGAGGTGATCGGCGGGAGCGTAGAGGCCGCTCCGGCGCGTGGCATCAGCACCGGCCGCGAACAGGACCCGGCGCTGTACCAGCAGTTGTACGACGCGATGAGCGAGGCGGTGCGGCGCCATCTGGGGCTGAAGGGCTACTTCATGCAGTTGAAGATCGAACGCTGCACCGATGCGCTGGCGTTGGAACGCCTTTGCCCGGAACTGCTGGCGGCGGTGGGCAAGGCGCGCAGCCCGGCGCTGGCCCAGCGCTGGTGGCAGGAAACCCAGTCCGCCGTAGTAAACGCTGGCAAAGAGGTCGTGCAGGCCTGAGCCACCGCGTAAAGTGATCGGTTCACTTCCCCACAAGGAGTTCCGCGTGCAGGACGACCACGATGACACCGACACCCCCGGCTGGGACGCGATCAATGCGGCGCTTTCGCCGCTGTATGCCGGGCAGGAGCCGCGACACTACGGCACCGCGCTTCCCTACACGCTCGGCGGCCAGGATCCGCTGGATGGCATCAGCGTGTACTGGGCGGATGCGCCGGTTCCGCATTGGCACTACATCACCTACGGTTTCTCCGAGCTGTATGCCAAGGAGAGCAGTGATGCTGCCGCCAGCGGCTATGGTTTCGAGCTGACGTTCCGTCTCGCTGCCGAAGCCGCTGAGAACGCCGACAGCACGCCGCCGGTGTGGCCGATGAACCTGCTGCAGAACCTGGCGCGCTATGTGTTCGGCAGCGGCAACGTGTTCGAGGATGGCCACCATCTGAATGCCAACGGCCCGATCGCACTGGAGACCGACACGCGGTTGTGCCACCTGGCCTTCATTGCCGACCCGCAGTTGCCGGCACGCGACACCGCCAATGGCCACCTGCAGTTCCTGCAGCTGGTCGGATTGACCGATGAGGAAATGGAGGCGGTCAAGCGCTGGTCTACGCGCGGCGTGCTGCAGGCGCTGCAGCCGGCAATGCCGCTGTGGGTCAGCGACCTGCACCGCGGCAACCTGCTGGAGGACCCTGCGCTGGCGGCAGAGGTGCGGGCCGGCAGCGAGCGCGAAGGCTCCAGCACCGGCATGCTGTTCATCGAGACACTGGACTGGCGCCAGGAGGCGGGCATGACCACGCTGGTGCTTGGCGCCGGCCAGGTGGCGAGCGTGTGCGAACTGCTGCCGCTGCGCCTGCGCCACGGCAGATCGCTGGAACTGGTCAGCCGCGAGCGGCAGTGGGAGTTCATCGCGGACGGGGGCGGTGAAGTGGCGGACGTATCCGCCGACAGCGCGCGCTGGTCACTGGACGAGGCGGGCCTGCAGGCCCTGGCAGGGGTGCACTCCGAGCGCGGGGTCTACCCGCTGGCAGGAAGGTTGCGTATCGAGGTGGTGCCGACCTACCTGCGCGATGCCAAGGGGGAAGTGATCCGCCAGATCGGCTGATCGCGCCAATGAAATCGAGGGGGGCGGAGCCGCCTGGTAGCCGATGGGGTCAGATCCGTTCGCCACGCGAACGGCTCTGACCCCTGACCAAGGTCAGGCCAGGCCTTCGGCCTTCAGCGCGGCCTGCACGCCGGCATCGGCGTCCATGCGTGCCTTGTAGGCGGCCAGGTTGTCCAGGCCGGACAGATCAACCTTGGTACCGGCGGCCCAGCGCAGGGTGATGTAGAAGTACGGGTCGGCGAAGCTGCGGAAGCCGGCCAGCCAGGGCTTGTCGGCCAGCTGCCTGTCAGCGGTCTCGAACAGGCCACGCAGGCGCTTGTGCGCGGCGGCGCGGATCGCGTCGTACTGGCTCTCGTCGGCGATGAACTTGCCCGGCGCGAACAGCGGCGAGAAGGCCGGGTGCACGTCGGAATTGACGAAGGCCAGCCAGCGGGTGGCTTCGGCGCGCTGGCGCGGGCTGCCATCACCGCCGAGGCCGGCCTGCGGGAAGCTGTCGGCGATGTAGCCCATGATCGCGGCGTTCTGCAGCAGCACGAAGTCGCCGTCGACCAGTGCGGGAACGGCACCGGCCGGATTGATCTTCAGGAATTCCGGACCCTTCAGGGTGTCCTTGTTCAGCAGTTCAACCTCGAACGGCTGGCCGGTCCACTGCAGGGCGATGTGGTCGGCGGTGGAACAGGCACCGGGCTTGCTGTACAGCTTCATGGGAACTCCAGGTGATGCGGGCGGGAAACGCCCACTATCCCAGAGCCCGGCGGCGGCCGGCAACGCTGCCGCCAGCACGGATCGTTACGATTGCCGCGGCTTGAGGTTCTGCACCTTGTAGAAGGTGTGATCGCCGATGGTCGCCACCTGGTAGGCGTTGCGCCAGTTCGGGCTGGCGATGGACAGCGCGGCGAAGTGGCTGGCACCGGGCACGATCTCGCGGCGTTCGCCGGCCGGCAGCGCCCAGTTGCGCTCGGCGTCGAAAGCCACGTTCATCGCTTCGCTCCACGCCGCGTCATTGCCCAGCTGGGTGCCGGGGGAGACGATGGTCGGTGCGAACTGCTTGCGCGCGGTGACCACCTGGCACATCGAGTCGCCCCACAGGCCACTGTCGAGACGGCGCAGGGCGACCTCGGCAACAGCCTGCTGGCCGCGCAGGGTCTGGTCGCGGGCTTCCAGGTAGACGGTGGTGCTCAAACACAGTGAATCAGCGGCCGGCTGAGGCAACAACTGCGACAGCCAGAGAATCCAGGCCAGTTTCATATAACTCCTTGCTCCGTATGGGCCGCACCCTCCGGTTCCGGCCGCGGGGCGACAGGAGGTGGGGGACGACTTGGCGTCATGGGGAGGCGGCCATCGGGGCCGCCCCGTGGGCAGCCCCAAAAGAAACGATCAGTACCGATCGTGGGGACTGCGCCGGCTCACCGGAAACTGGCTGGTGAGCGGAAAGATGGCGCAAGGTAGGGGGGCATAGCCGAACGCATCGTGAACCGCTCGGCTTGACATTCAGGTTCAACCGGGGTGACGGAAATCACATTCCGTCCCCCATTCAGGCGCTCATCAGAGCGCGGCGGCGACCCGGCTGCCCTGGTCGATGGCGCGTTTCGCATCGAGTTCGGCGGCCACGTCGGCACCGCCGATCAGCTGCGCGTTGATGCCGGCCGCCTGCAGTTCGGCCTGCAGCGTGCGGTTCGGTTCCTGCCCGGCGCAGATCACCACATGGTCGACCGGCAGCAGCTGTTCGCTGCCGTCCACGCGGATGCGCAGGCCCTCGTCGTCCACCCCTAGGTACTCGACGCCACCGAGCATGCGCACGCCCTTGGCCTTCAGCGTGGCGCGATGGATCCAGCCGGTGGTCTTGCCCAGCCGCGCGCCCGGCTTGCCCGGGCTGCGCTGCAGCAGCCACAAGCGTCGCGGTGACGGCTCGACCTCGGGCCGACCCAGCGAGCCGCGTGCCTCGAAGCTGGGGTCCACGCCCCATTCGGCCATCCAGCGCTGCGGATCCAGCGAGGGGGATTCACCGGCGTGGCTGAGGAATTCGCCGACATCGAAGCCGATGCCGCCGGCGCCGATGATCGCCGCATTGGCGCCCACTTCGACCCGTGCCAGCAGCACGTCCAGGTAGCTCACCACCTTGGCGTGATCGGCACCGGGGAAATCGACCTTGCGCGGGGTGATGCCGGTGGCCAGCACCACCTCGTCGAAGCCAGCCAGTTGGGAAGCGTCGACGCGGGTGCCCAGGCGCAGCTGTACGCCGGTCTCCTGCAGCGCGTGGCGGAAGTAGCGCAGGGTCTCGTGGAACTCTTCCTTGCCGGGGATGCGCTTGGCCACGTTGAACTGGCCGCCGATCTCATCATTGGCATCGAACAGGGTGACCTGGTGGCCACGCTGGGCAGCGACAGTGGCGCAGGCCAGGCCGGCGGGGCCGGCGCCGACCACCGCAACCGTCTTCGGCGTAGCAGTGGGACGATAGACCAGCTCGGTCTCGTGGGCGGCGCGCGGATTGACCAGGCAGCTGGCCAGCTTGTTCTCGAACACGTGGTCCAGGCAGGCCTGGTTGCAGGCGATGCAGGTGTTGATCGCCTCCGCGCGGCCGGCACGGGCCTTGTTCGGCCACTGCGGGTCGGCCAGCAGCGGGCGTGCCAGCGACACCATGTCGGCGCCGCCACCGGCCAGGATGCGTTCGGCAACGTCGGGCATGTTGATGCGGTTGGTCGCCACCAGCGGTACCTTCACATGCGGCTTGAGCTTGGCGGTGACGCCGGCAAAGGCCGCGCGCGGCACCGAGGTGGCGATGGTCGGAATGCGCGCTTCGTGCCAGCCGATGCCGGAATTGATGATCGTTGCGCCAGCCGCCTCGATCGCCTGCGCCTGTTGAACGATCTCGTCCCAGTCGCTGCCGTCGTCGACCAGATCCACCAGTGACAGGCGGTAGATGATGATGAAGTCCGGGCCACAGGCCTCGCGGATGCGGCGCACGATCTCGACCGCGAAGCGCATGCGCTGGCGCGCGTCACCGCCCCAGGCATCGGCGCGCTTGTTGGTGCGCGGGGCGATGAACTCGTTGATGAGGTAGCCCTCCGAGCCCATCACTTCCACGCCGTCGTAGCCGGCCTCGCGGGCCAGCTTCGCGCTGCGAGCGTAGTCGGCGATATGGCGCTCTACGCCGCTGGCCGACAATGCGCGCGGGGTGAACGGGTTGATCGGTGCCTTCAGCTTCGACGGTGCCACCGACAACGGGTGGTAGGCATAGCGGCCGGCATGCAGCAACTGCAGGCAGATCTTCGCGCCGTGCTGGTGCGCGGCGGCGGTGAGCTGGCGGTGCGGCCGCACTTCCCAGGGCCAGGACAGCTTGCCACCGAATGGCTTCAGCCAACCGACCACATTGGGCGCGAAGCCGCCGGTGACGATCAGGCCGACGCCGCCCTCGGCGCGCTCGGCGAAGTAGGCCGCCAGCCGTGGGAAGTCGCGGGCGCGATCTTCCAGGCCGGTGTGCATCGAACCCATCAGGACGCGGTTGCGCAGCTGGGTGAAGCCCAGATCCAGCGGGGCGAACAGGTGGGGATAGGCGCTTTCGTTGGCTGGCGACATGGTCGATACGCTTGCGTACGGAAGCGCGAAGCGTGCCGCGAAACGGCGGCCGGGGCAAGGGCCGCTTCTTTGGGAGGGCTGGCCGCTGTCTGACGGTTTGGTAGTGTCGGCCGCTGGCCGGGTGCGCTCGGCACATGCGTGCTGTCGCTCCCGCGTTTCGCTGCGCGAATCGCGGGCCCCACTCACCGGCCTCCAACCCCCCCGCGCCTGCGGCGCTGCCCCCGAACTCCGGGGGCGGTAGTGCCGGCCGCTGGCCGGCATTCCGGTCAACTCAGGGCGATTGCGGTTGCCGGCCAGCGGCCGGCACTACCGGAGCAGGCCGACCGATCCCGAACCAGCCCAGCGTCACTCCGCACAGCGGCCCGATCAGCAGGGCGAAGGCGAGGGTGCCGAGGCCGACATTGCCGCCCAGGCACCAGCCCAGCAGCAGTACGCTGCCTTCGATCAGGCTGCGCACCTTCCAGATCGGCCAGCCGGCACGGGCATGCAGACCGGTCATCAGGCCATCGCGTGGCCCCGGGCCAAGGCGGGCACCGATGTACAGGCCGGTGGCCAGCGCCACCAGCAGCATGCCGGCACAGAACATCGCCACCTGCCAGCCAAGGCCGACGGCCGGCGGCAGCAGCCACAGCCCGAACTGTGCGGAGGGGCCGATCAGCATCACGTTGAGCACGGTGCCGAGGCCCGGCTTCTGCCGCAGGGGCCACCACAGCAGGAGCACCAATGCACCGATGGCATTGGTTGCCAGGCCGAATGACAGCGGCGTCTGCGCGGCGATGCCCTGCGACAGAACATCCCAGGGTGCCACGCCGATGGCGGCGCGGATCATCAGCGAGGCGCCGAAGCCGTACAGGAACAGGCCGGTGATCAATTGCAGCAGGCGCAAGGGCAGGGCGGTGGGCATGGCGGTCCGGGGGGGGGCGGGAATCTGTTTCCACCGTATCGCCGTTTCTGCGTCATCCATAGATACAGATGCCGGCCAATCCGCCGCTACAGGTAGCGTCGATCCCGCGTAGAGGCTGTGGTGTAGAGCCGAGCCCCTGATCGGCTCCGCACTGCGGCGTCAGTCGTCCCAGCCGACCAGCGCCAGCTTGCCCACCGTGCGCCCGCTGGCCAGGCGCTGATGCGCGATGTCCAGGTTGGCCGCATTGATCGTGCCCAGCGTCTCATTGAGCGTACCGCGCAGCTGGCCGGCATCGATCATGCTGGCCGCACGGCTGAGGATGCGGTGCTGTTCGATGCAGTCGGCGGTGGCGAAGCGCGAACGCGCGAACATGAATTCCCAGTGGATGCCGATGCATTTGGCCTTGTAGGGATCGCCGATGCGCAGTGCACCCCGCGGCTCGACGATCAGGCCGACGTGGCCCTGCGGTGCCAGCAGCTGGCCCAGTTCATCCCAGTAGTGGTCGGTGTCGGCCAGATTGAGCGCGACCTGCACCGCATCGATGCCCAGCGCCTGCAACTGGGGCTGCAGTGGCTGCCGATGGTCGATCATATGCGCGGCCCCCATCTGTCGGCACCAGTCGATCGAGGCCTCGCGCGAGGCGGTGGCGATCACCTCGAAACCGGCATGGCGTGCCAGCTGGATCGCCATCGAGCCGACGCCGCCGGCGCCGCCGATCACCAGCAGGTGCTGGCCCACGTGGCGGCGGCCATCGAGCTGCAGCGGCATGCGCTGGAACAGCAGTTCCCAGGCTGTGAGAGTGGTCAGCGGCAGCGCGGCCGCTTCAGCGAAATCGAGCGTGGTCGGCTTGCGCGCGACCAGGCGCTCATCAACCCACTGGTACTGGGCGTTGCAGCCCGGTCGGGTCACGTCACCGGCGAAGTAGACCTCGTCACCGGAGGCGAACAGGCTGGCCTCGTCACCGATGGCTTCGACCACGCCGGCTGCGTCCCAGCCGAGCACCCGGGGAACCTCAAGGGTGGCTGGATCGGTGGCGGCCCGCTGCTTGCCATCGACGGGGTTGACCGAAACCGCTTCGATCCGCACCAGCAGATCGCGGCCGCGAGGAGGCAGCGGCGGTGGCAGGAGGACATCACGCAGGGCGGGCGCGTATTCACGACTCAGGGCGACGGCTTTCATCACGGCTCCGGCTGGGTTCGTGATCCCATCATAAGGTTCCTCACGTTTCCTCAGACGCGCTGAACCGTGTGATGCAGCACGTTGCGCAATATGTCGCTTCTCGCACCTAAACCCCGTCAAACCCTTGCAGCGTGTGGGTCTTGCGGATTTTCATCATCCTGTATAGGGTTTCAACGTCGGACCGGTGGACGGTCGGGCGCAACACTTCACATGTTACGGGACTGTTAACATGGCCTTCACCCGCCTGAGCATAATGTTCGCGGCGGTGGCGTGCTGAATCGGCTGTCGAACATCGACGCACTAGTGCTGGCCCATGCCTCTACCGGTTTCATACCCCCGAAATAGGAGCTGTATTCAATGAACAAGAAGATCCTTACTGCCGCGCTGCTGGGCGGCCTGGCTTTCGCCCAGGCAGCTTCTGCGCAGGAGTTCGATGACCGCTGGTACCTGACCGGTTCGGCCGGCTTCAACTTCCAGGACAGCGACCGTCTGACCAATGACGCTCCGTTCGTGACCCTGGGCCTGGGTAAGTTCATCAGCCCGAACTGGTCGCTGGACGGTGAGCTGAACTACCAGAACCCGAACTTCGACAGCAACCAGGACCTGAACTGGTCGCAGTACGGCATCTCGCTGGACCTGCGTCGCCACTTCATCAAGGAAGGCCGCGGCTGGAACCCGTACATCGTCGGTGGCCTGGGCTACCAGAAGTCGGAAGAAGAGTACGCTGCGCTCGACAACAACGGCCCGCGCCAGCGTAAGGACGGCAATGTTGCTGCCAAGCTGGGCGTCGGCCTGCAGACCACCTTCGACAAGCGCGTTGCTGTCCGCGCCGAAGTGGCCTACCGCGCTGACTTCGACGACCAGAGCATCGCCGCACGTGACGAAAGCTGGTTCGGCGACGTGCTGGCTTCGGTCGGCGTCGTGATCCCGCTGGGCCCGGCTCCGGTCGCGGCTGCTCCGGCTCCGGCTCCGGTTGCCCCGAGCTGCGCCGACCTGGACGACGACGGTGACGGCGTCAACAACTGCGACGACAAGTGCCCGAACTCGCAGCCGGGTCAGACCATCGGTCCGGACGGTTGCCCGGTTCCGGTCTCCATCGACCTGAAGGGCGTCAACTTCGACTTCGACAAGTCGAACCTGCGTCCGGACGCCGTGGCGATCCTGAGCGAAGCCACCGAGATCCTGAAGCGTTACCCGGATCTGCGCGTTGAAGTTGCCGGTCACACCGACTCGAAGGGTACCGACGCTTACAACCAGAAGCTGTCGGAGCGTCGTGCTACCGCCGTGTACAACTACCTGACCAAGAACGGCGTTGACGCCGGTCGCCTGGTCGGCCCGATCGGCTACGGCGAGAGCCGTCCGATTGCTCCGAACACCAACCCGGATGGTTCGGACAACCCGGAAGGTCGCGCCAAGAACCGTCGTACCGAGCTGAACGTCCAGAACTAAGTTCTGACGCTCTGCCCGTAGGACACAGCAGGACCCGGCTTCGGCCGGGTCTTGTTGTTTCTGCGGGCAGGACGCTCGCCTGTGACGGGGCAAGGCAACCGTTCGTCGGTCTTTTGTCCGTAAAACCAATAAGTTGTCGTATTCATTGAAAGTGGCGCTTGAAAGCTGACGCGGCATTGCTAAACTCGCCGCGTCACTTCCTTCCGTGGATGCCCCTCATGCTGCGCTCTGCATCGGCCGCCGTCCTGGCGCTGGCCCTGGTTCCCGCCGCCCACGCTGCGGTCGATTGCTCGGTCAACACCAGCGCCTCGCCGCTGCCGTTGCCGGCCACGACCATCGCGCCAGTGGCCGACGAGCTGTACATCCGTGGCAACCAGCTGGGCATGCCGGCCGGTGTGCTGAGCAGCAACTACGATCCGTCGCAGTCGCTGGACCAGGTGCTGCAGCGCCTGCGCATCGACGGCTGCCAGAACATCGCCAAGGCCATTCCGAGCGCACCGGCGGTGAAGCCGAACGATCCGGCGGCCTACAAGCCGCAGACCGAATTCGACAACACGCCCTGGCGCTTCGACATGAGCCAGAACGGCAAGCGCATGACCGCCGAAGAGTTCGACGCCTGGATGAAGGCGCGCGGCGTTCGCGTGGTCAAGGCGCGTCCGGCTCCGGCCGCCACTCCGGCCCCGGCCGAAGCACCGGCTGAGACCAAGCCGGTCGACAAGAAGTAAGCGCCGCGGGGAGCAGAGGCTTGCGCACGCGCCGCCCACCTGCCGCCCCCGCCGCCCGCTCCCGCGCACCGCGTGGGCGTGCGACTCCGGATGTCTCCAGTGGCGTGCGCCATGGCCTGGCGCGCGTGCTGTCCAAGGCGGGTGTGTGCTCGCGCAGCGAGGCCGCGCGCTGGATTGCCGAGGGCCGCGTACGCGTGTCCGGCCGCATCGTTCGTGATCCCGAGTTCCCGATTGCCAGTCCGCCCCCGCCGATCGAGGTCGACGGCCAGCCGATGGGGGCGCCGCAGCGCCTGTACCTGATGCTCAACAAGCCGCGCGGGGTGGTCACCACGGCGCAGGACGAGCGTGGTCGCGACACCGTGTATCGCTGCTTCGATGGTGCCGGCCTGCCGTGGATCGCGCCGGTCGGGCGCCTGGACAAGGCCAGCGAAGGCTTGCTGTTGTTCAGCAATGATCCGCAGTGGGCGGCGCACCTGACCGATCCGGAGACCGGCCCGCAGAAAACCTATCACGTGCAGGTGGATCGTCTGCCCGATGAGGACACCCTGGCCGCGCTGCGCGCCGGTGTCGAAGACGCGGGCGAGCTCCTCGCCGCCCGTGCCGTGCGCGTACTGCGCAGTGGCGACAAGACCGCATGGCTGGAGGTGGTCCTCGACGAGGGCCGCAACCGCCATATCCGCCGCCTGTTGGCGGCCTTCGACCTGCAGGTGCTGCGCCTGGTCCGGGTCGCGATCGGTGGGCTGGTGCTCGGCGATCTCGGCAAGGGCCAGTGGCGGGTTCTGCAGGTCAGCGACCAGCAGCGGCTGGGGGCCGCTGCACTGGGCTGATCATCGCCCGTGGCCGGCAGTTGCCGGCCGCCGTTCCAGGCGTAGGGGGCGCCTGGCTGTCGACATTCCCGAACGGAGCCTGCCATGTACCACCCGACCCTCAATCAAACCCTGCGCTGTGCAGGCCTGCTGCTGCCGATGGTGCTGCTGGCCGCCTGCGGCGGCCACAAGAAGGTGGCCAAGGCGGAAACGCCTGCCGAGACCCCGGTGGTGGAAGTGAAGACCCCGGAGCTGGATGGTCGCGGCAGTTACCGCTTCCTGATGAGCAACGGCGACAAGAAGATGACCGCCGATGAGTTCGATGCCTGGATGAAGGCCAACGGCATCCGCGTTGCCAAGGGCAATGGCCAGGACGCTGCCGCCAAGCCGGTAGTGGTGGCCAGCAAGGAAGAGCCGAAGGGCAAGAAGAAAAAGAAGTGACGCCAGTGGGTGCCGACCTCGGTCGGCACGCTTTGACCGTGCGGGGTCAGAGCCCTTTCCTGCGGAAAGGGATCCGACCCCGGCCGTGATCAGCCCTTGACCACGCCCAGTTCGACACCGATGCGGGTGAACGCATCAATCGCCCGGTCCAGGTGCTCGCGGCTGTGCGCGGCGCTGATCTGGGTACGGATGCGGGCCTGGCCCTTGGGCACCACCGGGAAGAAGAAGCCGATCGCGTAGATGCCTTCTTCCAGCAGGCGCTCGGCGAACTTCTGCGCCAACGGTGCGTCATACAGCATCACCGGGCTGATCGGATGCACGCCCGGCTTCACGTCGAAACCGGCGGCGGTCATCTTCTCGCGGAAGTAGGCGGTGTTCTCGGCCAGGGTGCTGCGCAGGTCGTCAGCGGCAGCCAGCATTTCGAACGCCTTGATGCCGGCGGCCACCACGTGCGGCGGCAGCGAGTTGGAGAACAGGTACGGGCGCGAGCGCTGGCGCAGCAGTTCGATCACCTCGGCGCTGGCGCAGGTGAAGCCGCCCAGTGCGCCGCCCATGGCCTTGCCCAGAGTGCCGGTGATGATGTCGATCTTCTCCAGCACCCCCTTCACTTCGGCCGAGCCGCGGCCGGTGGCGCCAAGGAAGCCGGTGGCGTGGCATTCGTCGATGTGCACCAGGGCGTTGTACTTCTTTGCCAGCGCGGTGATCTCGTCCAGCGGCGCGATGAAGCCATCCATCGAGAAAACGCCGTCGGTGGTGATCAGCTTGGTCTTGCAGCCGGCGGCATCGGCGGCCTGCAGCTGGGCTTCCAGATCGGCCATGTCACAGTTGGCGTAGCGGAAGCGCTTGGCCTTGCACAGGCGCACGCCGTCGATGATCGAAGCATGGTTCAGTGCATCGGAAATGATCGCGTCGTTCTCGCCAAGCAGCGGCTCGAACAGGCCGCCGTTGGCGTCGAAGCAGGCCGCGTACAGGATGGTGTCCTGCTTGCCGAAGAAGTCGGCGATCTGCTTTTCCAGCTGCTTGTGCAGGTCCTGCGTGCCGCAGATGAAGCGCACCGAGGCCATGCCGAAGCCGTGGGTATCGAGTGCGTCCTTGGCGGCCTGGATCAGGTCCGGATGGTCGGCCAGTCCCAGGTAGTTGTTGGCACAGAAATTCAGCACCTTGCGGCCGTCGTCGAGGGTGATCTCGGCCGACTGCGGGCTGGTGATGATCCGCTCGGACTTGAACAGGCCCTGGGCGCGGATGGCGTCCAGTTCCTCGGCGTAGTGGCGGGTCAGGGCGGAGGAGGCGTCGGTCATGGCGTGGGCACGGCTCTGAACGGGAAACCGCTGATTCTAACGGGCATCGCCGCTCGCCGACCGGCCCGGGCGGGGCATCGCCACGGCCGGCACATGTTGCATCGCAATAGCAAAGTGGTTAAAAATTCGTGAACCGGAGCTGTCCCGTTCCGGCCGATACGCCCGCCCTCGGCCTTCCACGCCACCGCCCCCACCGGAGACGCTCATGAAGCACGCCCGTGCCTGCCTCGCCATTGCCGCTGCCTTGACCCTGGCTGCCCCGTTCGCCGCCAGTGCCCAGGAAAACGAATCGCCGTACAGCTGGAACGTCACCGCCGTGTCGGACTACCTGTTCCGTGGTGTCTCGCAGACCGACGAAAAGCCGACCCTGCAGGCCGGTTTCACCTACACCTCGCCGGTAGGCCTGTATGCCGGTGTCTGGGGGTCGGGCGTAGACTTTGGTCCGGGCGACCCGAACACCGAGGTCGACTACCAGATCGGTTACGGCGTGGACGTCACCCCGCGCGTCAACTTCGATGTGCTGCTGAACCGCTATACCTACATCGGTGCCAGCAACCAGAACTACAACGAGCTGGTGACCACCACCACGCTGGATGAGACCTACAAGCTGACCGTGGCCTACACCAATGACCAGTGGAACAGCGGCACCGACGGTTGGTACTACGGTGTCGGCGGCCAGTGGGGCCTGCCGCGTGACTTCACCCTCAACGCCAATGTCGGCCGCAGCAGCTTCGAGAAGGGCCTGGCCAAGGACTACACCGACTGGAACGTCGGCGTCAGCCGCCAGTTCGGCCTGTTCAACGTCGGCCTGGGCTACTACGGTACCGACGGCAATGGCCGTGACAACTCGGGCAAGCTGGCACACAGCCGCGTGCTGCTGACCGTGGCCATCGGCAAGTAACCCTTGCTTCGGTAGGTGCCAGGCTTGCCTGGCATGCTTTACGAAAAAGGCGCCCATCGGGCGCCTTTTTCAATTCCGCAGTGTTCTTGATCCCATCCGGGGGAGAGCCCCCTTGTTGTTCAAGGGGGCGCGCCAATGGCGCGGGGATAAGGAAACATGCGCGGACTGATTCAACGTGCCGAGGGCACGGTGAATCAGTTCCAGCTGAGCACGACCTTGCCGGCCTTGCCTTCTTCCATCAGGTCGAAGCCCTTCTGGAAGTCGTCGATCGGCAGCTGGTGGGTCATCACCTTGCCGAGCGGGAAGCCGGACAGCACCAGCTGGGTCATCTTGTACCAGGTCTCATACATCTTGCGGCCGTAGATGCCCTGCACGGTCAGGCCCTTGAAGATGATCTTGTCCCAGTCGCAGCCGGCACCCTTGGGCATGATGCCCAGCATGGCGATCTTGCCACCGTGGTACATGCAGTCGAGCATGTCGTTGAACGCACGAGGGTTGCCGCTCATTTCCAGGCCCACATCGAAGCCCTCCATGTGCAGTTCCTTCATCACGTCCTTCAGCGACTGGTTGGCGACGTTGACCACCCGGGTGGCGCCCATGTCGGCGGCCAGCTTCAGGCGGAAGTCGTTGACGTCGGTCACCACCACGTTGCGCGCACCGATGTGCTTGCAGATGCCGGCAGCGATGATGCCGATCGGGCCCGCGCCGGTGATCAGCACGTCCTCACCGATCACGTCGAATTCCAGTGCGCAGTGCGCTGCGTTGCCGTACGGGTCGAAGAACGCGGCCAGCTCCGACGGGATCTGGTCCGGGATCGGCCACAGGTTGCTGGCCGGCATCACCATGTATTCGGCAAAGGCACCATTGACGTTGACGCCGATGCCGACGGTGTTCGGGCACAGGTGCGGGCGGCCGCCGCGGCAGTTGCGGCAGTGGCCGCAGACGATGTGGCCTTCGGCCGAGACGCGCTGGCCGATCTCGTAGCCGGTCACGCCCGGGCCGATTTCGGCAATGCGGCCGACAAATTCATGGCCGATGGTCAGGCCCGGCTTGATCGTGCGCTGGCTCCACTCGTCCCACAGGTAGATGTGCAGGTCGGTACCGCAGATCGCGGTCTTCTCGAGCTTGATCAACACCTGGTTGGGGCCCGGAGTCGGCACCGGAACCTCTTCCATCCAGATGCCCTTGGCTGCTTCGCGCTTGACCAGGGCCTTCATCGTTTGCTGCGCCATCGGGGTGGAACTCATCAGGGGGAAAGCGCGGATTATAGGGTGCCGCGCGGATTTCCCATGTTGCGCTGCGGGTGCAGTGGCGGAACGAAAGGCGTGCGCCGGCGGGCGTTTCGAACGTACTGCGAACAGCGGCGCCTCCCTGATTCCGGGGCAGGGTGACCACGCCCCCTCTGGACGATTCCGTGTGCGCGGCCGATGTGCGCAGAGCAAGAAGCAGGCCCATGACTTCCGGGGTTCGGGCCGGGGCAGGGCGGCGGGCTACAATCGAGGGTTCCACTACCAGGGGCCGCTCCATGCGCTCGAACCTGCTTGCATTCTCCATCGTCGCCAGCCTTGGGCTGGTCCAGGTCGCCCACGCCGCAGAAGGCATGTGGGTGCCGCAGCAGCTGCCGGAAATTGCCGGGCCGCTGCAGAAGGCCGGCCTGAAGCTGTCCCCGGAGCAGCTGGCCGACCTGACCGGTGACCCGATGGGTGCGGTGGTTGCGCTGGGGGGCTGCACCGCCAGCTTCGTCTCGCCGCAGGGCCTGGTGGTCACCAACCACCACTGCGCGTATGGCGCCATCCAGCTGAATTCGACCGCGCAGAAGAACCTGATCAAGGACGGCTTCAACGCGCCGACCCTGAAGGACGAACTGAGCGCCGGCCCGAACGCCCGCGTGTTCGTGCTCGACCAGATCACCGACGTCACCGCCCAGGCCAAGGCCGCCATCGCCGCCGCCGGCAACGACCCGCTGGCCCGCAGTCGCGCGCTGGACGCCTTCGACAAGGCCCAGGTTGCCGCCTGTGAAGCCGATGCCGGCTTCCGCTGCCGCCTGTACAGCTTCTCCGGCGGCAACACCTATCGCCTGTTCCGCAACATGGAAATCAAGGACGTGCGCCTGGTCTACGCGCCCCCGGGCAGCGTCGGCAAGTTCGGCGGCGACGTCGACAACTGGATGTGGCCGCGCCACACCGGCGATTTCTCGTTCTACCGCGCCTACGTCGGCAAGGACGGCAAGCCGGCCGCCTTCGCCGCCGATAACGTGCCGTACCAGCCCAAGCACTTCCTGAAGTTCGCCGACCAGCCGCTGGGCGCCGACGACTTCGTGATGGTGGCCGGCTACCCGGGCCGCACCAACCGCTACGCGCTGGCCGGTGAGTTCAACGAAACCGCCAGCTTCACCTACCCGACCATCGCCAAGCACTACAACGCCGTGCTGAAGATGATCGCCGACGCCGGCAAGGCCGACGCCGACGTCAAGGTGAAGTACGCTGCCACCGCCGCCAGCATGAACAACGTGGCCAAGAACTACCTGGGCCAGCTGGAAGGCTTCAAGCGCATCGACGCCGCCGGCCAGAAGCAGGCTGAAGAAGCTGCCGTGCTGGCCTGGCTGAAGAAGCAGGGTGCCGCCGGCAAGCCGGCCCTGGCGGCGCACGCGCAGCTGGTCAAGCACCTGGATACCAGCAAGGCGACCCGCGAGCGCGACCTGTTCGTCGGGCAGTTCAACAACACCTCGGCCGTTGGTGCGGCAATCACCCTGTACCGCCTGTCGATCGAGCGCAGCAAGCCGGATGCCGAGCGCGAAGCCGGTTACCAGGAACGCGACCTGACCACCATCGAAGGTGGCCTCAAGCAGATGGACCGCCGCTATGTGGCGAAGATGGACCAGCAGCTGCAGGCCTACTGGCTGGAGCAGTACGTGGCCCTGCCGGCCGCGCAGCGCGACAATGAAGTGCTGAACAAGTGGCTGGCCGGTAGCGATGCCAACGCAGTCAAGGCGCTGGTGGGCAAGCTGTCGGGCACCGAGCTCGGCAGCCTGGACGCACGCCTGAAATGGTTCAAGGCCGACCGTGCCGCATTCGAAGCCAGCAGCGATCCGGCCATCCAGTACGCCGTGGCTGTCATGCCGGCACTGCTGAAGCAGGAAGAGCAGAAGAAGATCCGCGAAGGTGAATCGCTGACCGCACGTCCGCTGTACCTGCAGGCCGTGGCCGACTACAAGAAGAGCCAGGGCGAGTTCGTCTACCCGGACGCCAACCTGTCGCTGCGCATCACCTTCGGCAACGTCATGGGCTACGGCAAGGACGGCGTGAAGTACACCCCGTTCACCACCCTGGAAGGCGTGGCGGCGAAGGAAACCGGTGAAGATCCGTTCGATTCGCCGAAGGCGCTGCTCGATGCGGTCAAGGCCAAGCGTTATGGCGGCCTGGAAGACAAGCGCATCGGTTCGGTGCCGGTGAACTTCCTGTCCAACCTGGACATCACCGGCGGCAACTCGGGTTCGCCGGTGCTGGACGCCAACGGCAGGCTGGTCGGCCTGGCATTCGATGGCAACTGGGAATCGGTCAGCTCCAACTGGGTGTTCGACCCGGTGATGACCCGCATGATCGCCGTCGACAGCCGCTACATGCAGTGGATCATGCAGGAAGTGGCGCCGGCGCCGCAGCTGCTGAAGGAACTGAACCTGGCGAAATAAACCGGTTGCGGTAGTGCCGGCCGCTGGCCGGCAAACCCGACCCGATGGCCGGGAATTCCGAAACCCCGCGACCCACGTCGCGGGGTTTTTTCATGCCCGCCCCGACCCGGCGCGCCGAACAGGTATCATCCGTGTTCCGCGCACTTCACAGGATGTGAACGAAACGCGGGAACCTCCTCCCCCCAGGACCCCTTGCACGCATGCGCATCCTGCTTGCCCGCCACGGTGAAACGCCGTGGAACGCCGAAGGCCGCTATCAGGGCCAGATCGACATCCCGCTGTCGCCGATCGGCGAAGCCCAGGCCCAGGCACTGGGTGCCCGCCTGGCCTCGGTCGACATCACCCGTGCCGTCGCCTCGCCGCTGTCGCGCGCGCAGCGCACCGCGCAGCTGGCGCTTGGCGCCGCCCGTGCCGACATGCTGCTGACCGAGCCGGAACTGCAGGAAATCGCCCACGGCGAATGGGAAGGGCTGCTGGCCAGCGAGATCCACGAGAAGGATCCGTCGCGCCTGCAGGCCTGGCGCGAGGAGCCGGATACCGTGCTGATGCCCGGCGGCGAATCGCTGCGCCTGGTGCTGGAGCGCAGCTGGCGCGGCCTGGCCCGCGCCACCGACGGCCTCGGCGAGCACGACACCCTGCTGGTGGTTGCCCATGACGCGGTGAACCGCGTGATCCTGTGCAAGGTGCTGGGCCTGCCGATCTCCCGCCTGTGGACCTTCCGCCAGGCACCGACCACGCTCAACCTGCTCGAAGGCGCCGACCTTGACAGCCTGGAAGTGGTGCGCCTGAACGACTGCGCCCACCACACGCCGTTCTTCGGCGAAGCCAAGCACCGCGCACTCTGATCGATCCCCTCGCACCAACTGCTTCTGCTGGAACCGCTGCCGTGACGAACACCCCGACCACCCTGGCCGACTGGCTGGACTACATTGAACGCCAGCATCCGGCGAGCATCGACATGGGCCTGGAGCGCGTGCGCGCCGTGGCCACGGCGATGGGCCTGGGGGCGCCGGCCAAGCGCACCATCGTGGTCGGTGGCACCAACGGCAAGGGCTCCACCGTGGCCTTCATCGAAGCCATTGCACGTGCCGCCGGCTGGAAGGTCGGCGCGTACACCTCGCCGCACCTGCTGCGCTACAACGAGCGCGTGCGCATCGACGGCCAGGACGTGGACGATGCCGCGCTGGTCGCTGCGTTCAGTGCGGTCGAGGCCGCGCGTGGCGAGACCACGCTGACCTATTTCGAGTACGGCACGCTGGCTGCGCTGCAGCTGTTCGCCGACGCCGGGCTGGACCTGGCGGTGCTGGAAGTGGGCCTGGGCGGCCGCCTGGATGCGGTCAACATCGTCGATGCCGACGTGGCGGTGATCACCACCGTGGACATCGACCACGCCGAATGGCTGGGCGAGGACCGCGAGGCGATCGGCACCGAGAAGGCCGGCATCATCCGCGGCTGGAAGCCGGTGATCCTGGGCGAGACCGACCCGCCCTCGAGCGTGCTCGCGCGTGCCTACCTGGTCGGTGCCAACGCGATCCGCGGCGGCAGCGACTATTTCTACGAGCCGATCGATGCCCAGCGCTGGCGCTGGCGGGACGTTGGCCTGCGCATGGAACTGCCAACCCCGGCGCTGGCCGGGCCGATCCAGCTGGCCAATGCGGGTGCCGCCATTGCTGCGCTGCGCGCGCTGGACAAGCCGGTGCCGCGCGCGGCGTGGGCCGCCGGTATCGCGGCGGCGCGCATTCCGGGCCGCCTGCAGGCGTTCGAGCGTGGCGGTGTGCAGATCCGCGTCGACGTCGGGCACAACCCGCAGGCGGCGGGCCAGCTGGCGCGCGCGCTGAAGGCCGAGGCGTCGGCCGGGCGCACCTTGGCGGTGTATGCCGCATTGCAGGACAAGGACGCGGCGGGCGTGGTGCAGGCATTGCAGGGCGTGGTTGGCGAGTGGACCCTTGCCGGCCTGGACGGCCCGCGCGGCCAGAGTGCCGCCCAGTTGCAGGCGCGCCTGGCCGAGACCGCTGCTGGCAGCGCGCAGCTGGCCGCTTCGGTCGAACAGGCGCTGGCGCAGGTACTGGCCCGGGCCGAGCGCGGTGACCGCGTACTGGTGTTTGGCTCCTTCCATACCGCTGCCGCCGCGTTGCAGTGGTTGCAGGGCAGCGCCTGAGCCACGTTCAGCCAATCCCGACGCCGTCCGGTCCGGCACCCGTATAATCGACCGCAACCTCCGGACAGTTGCCGCCTCACGTGGATACGCCTCTGAAACAGCGTCTGATTGGTGCCATCGTGCTGGTTGCACTGGCCGTGATTTTCCTGCCGATGCTGGTCAAGGGGCCTGCACCGGACAGCGGCGTGGCCTCGGTGCCGATCGCCGCGCCGGATGCACCGGCCGATGGCCAGTTCGAAACCCGTGAACTGCCGCTGGTGGCCCCGGCCGGTGGGGCTACCGGCCTGCAGACCGGGCAGGCCAAGCCGCTGCAGGAGGCCGCCACGCCGGCCACGCCGCCGACCGTGGACACGTCCCCGGCGGTTGCCGCTGGCAACTACGCCGTCACTTTCGGCGCATACGGCAGCAAGGCCGACGCCGATGCCGTGATCGCCTACCTGCAGCGCTCGCAGCTGCCGGGCTTCGCAGAAGCGACTACCATCAACGGCCGTCAGGCATGGCGTGTGCGCGTGGGGCCGTATGCCGACCGTGCACAGGCCGAGGCGGCCCGGCTGCAGGCGGTGAAGATCCGCGCCGATGTGAAGGCCGAAGTGATCACTCTGGATGCCGCAACGGGCAGCAGCGCCCCGGTGGCAGCTACCCCGGCACCGGCTACGCCAAGCGCCAGTACCCCGTCCGCAGCCACCTCGCCGTCCGCCAGCAGCAACCCGGTGCGCAGCGAAAGCCTGCCGCCGAGTACGCCGACTGCGACGGCCACTCCGGCGGCCAAGCCCGAGCCGCCGAAGCCGGCGCCGAAGCCCGAAACCCCGAAGCCCGAGCCGAAGCCGGAGGCCACCGCCAGCAAGCCGGCGACGGCACCGGCCACGCCGGCTGCACCGGCGGCCAGCGGCGTCGGCTTCGCCGTGCAGCTGGGCGCGTTCGGCCAGGCCAGCGATGCCAATGCGCTGCGTGACAAGGTCCGTGCTGCCGGCTTCAGCGCCTTCGTCGAGCAGGTGCGTACCGAAAAGGGCACCCTGCATCGCGTCCGTGTCGGACCGGTGGCTAACCGGGCTGACGCCGAACAGCTGAAGGCGCAGGTCGCCGCCAAGGTTGGCGTCGCCGGCATGGTCCGACCGCACCCATGACCGACGTGCAGGCCCGTTGCCAGCGCCGCCGAAGGAGCGGGGCGCCATGATCGACGTGGTGCTGCTGATCGTGATCGCTGCCTCGACCCTGCTCGGGATGCTGCGTGGCTTCGTGGGAATCGTCATCGGCACGTTGTCGTGGCTGCTGGCCGCGTGGGCGGCCTTCGCCTTCGGCAACGATGCCGCGCGCTGGTGGGCGGCACCCGCGGCACCTGGCGGCGAACATTTCGTCGGCGGCTACCTGGGCGTGGGTATTGGCGTGATGATCGTGGTCGCGGTGATCGGCATGGTCATCAAGGCGATGATCCACCGCAGCATGCTGACCAGCCTGGACCGGTTGCTGGGCGGTGTACTGGGGGCCGTGCGTGGTGGCCTGATCGCGGCGATCCTGGTGCTGCTGGCCGGCTTCACCCCGCTGACCGCCGAGCCCTCCTGGAAGCGCTCGGCGGTTCGCCCGGTGCTGAATCCGGCCGTGGCATGGATGAACGGGAAGCTGCCGCGCTGGCAGGTACCCGGCGCCGATATGCTGCCCAAGGCCTTGCCGACCGACATGCTGTCCCCATCTGCATTGATGGAATTGGGGAAGAACGCAGGCGCCGGGTTGGGAAAGCCGGGCGCGGCAGGCGATAATGGCATCCTCAACCAGGTAGTGGCGGGCGGCGGATGGCTGCGGCCCGCGAAAGCGGAACAGGGCGATGCATACGATCCGGCCGAAGTGCGCCCGGACGCCCCAGCACTGCCGGACAGTATCGAGCCGGACGATCCGGCCAATGTCGACCGCAGGCGCGGCGACCACCGCGGCCAGGTACGGCCACCTTCCTTGTAACTGGGCACAGCCCAGCGGAGACCTCGCACCATGTGTGGCATCGTCGGAATCGTCGGCAACCAGAACGTCGCCGGGCAGTTGTATGACGGCTTGACCGTTCTCCAGCATCGCGGCCAGGACGCGGCAGGTATCGCCACCGCCAATGGCAGCCGCCTGCGGGTGCAGAAGGCCACCGGCCTGGTCCGCGATGTGTTCGACGCCCGCACCATGTCCACGCTGGAAGGCAGCGTCGGCATCGCGCACGTGCGCTATCCGACGGCAGGTTCGGAAGGCATGGACGAGGCACAGCCGTTCTACGTGAATTCGCCTTACGGCATCGCGCTGGCCCACAACGGCAACCTGATCAACACCGAGGCGCTGCGCCAGCAGGTGTTCGAACAGGACCGGCGCAACGTCAACACCGATTCGGACAGCGAAGTGCTGTTGAACGTGTTTGCCTACGAACTGGAGCAGCAGCGCCAGCTCAGCCCGGAAGCCGCGATCCGCGCGGTGGCCGGCGTGCATCGCCGCTGCAAGGGCGGCTATGCAGTGGTCAGCGTGGTGCTGGGCCTGGGCCTGGTGGCCTTCCGCGACCCGCATGGCATCCGCCCGCTGGTGCTGGGCAAGCGCAGCCACGCAGAAGGCGACGAGTACATCGTGGCGTCCGAGTCGGCCGCGCTGGACGTGCTGGGTTTCCAGCGCGTGCGTGACGTGCAGCCGGGCGAAGCGCTGGTGATCACCGCGCGCGGCGAGCTGTTCTCGGAAATCTGCGCCGAGCCGGCCGAGCACACCCCGTGCATCTTCGAATACGTGTACTTCGCGCGACCGGATTCGATGATCGACAACGTCTCGGTGCACAAGGCACGCATGCGCATGGGCATCAAGCTGGGCGAGAAGATCCTGCGCCTGCGCCCGGACCACGACATCGACACCATCATCCCGATCCCGGATACCTCGCGCGATGCCGCGCTGGAGATCTCCAATGTCCTCGGGGTGAAGTACCGCGAAGGCTTCATCAAGAACCGCTACATCGGCCGCACCTTCATCATGCCGGGGCAGGGGGAACGCGTGAAGTCGGTGCGCCGCAAGCTCAACCCGATCCACCTGGAGTTCCGCAACCGCGTGGTGCTGCTGGTGGACGATTCGATCGTGCGTGGCACCACCAGCCAGCAGATCGTGCAGATGGCCCGTGATGCCGGCGCGCGCAAGGTCTACCTGGCCAGCGCCGCGCCGCCGGTGCGCTACCCGAACATCTACGGCATCGACATGCCGGCGGCCGAAGAGCTGGTCGCGCACAACCGCACGGTGGAAGAGATCGAGGCCCACCTGGGCTGCGACTGGCTGATCTACCAGGACCTGGAAGACATGGAAGCGGCGGTGAGCGAAGGCAACCCGGCGCTGCGCAGCTTCGATTCGTCCTGCTTCAACGGCCACTACCCGACCGGTATCGAGCCGGGCTACTTCGAGCGCATCCAGCAGTTGCGTTCGGACGATGCCAAGCACAAGCGCCGCGCCTGAGGATCAGGCGTGGTGGATGTGCCCGACGTTGGTGGCGACCTGCTGCGCGCTGCGCAGCAGTGCCTGGCTGAAGCCGATCCGCTGCGCAAGGTTGCATTGACCCAGGCGTATGCGGCCGCGTTCCGTGCCGGTCGCCTGAAGGTGGCCGCGGATGCGCCGCCGCCGGATCCGATCTGCATGCCGGGTCGTCCGGGACGACTGGTGCTGGTGCATCCGCGCGAGGTACCACGGCGTGGACTGGGCGGCGTGGAAGGGCGGGCTGCCTTCATCCACGCCATCGCCCATATCGAGCTCAACGCGATCGACCTGGCCTGGGACGCGGTGTACCGGTTCCGGGGCCTGCCGTCGGCGTTCCATGCTGATTGGGTCAGCTGTGCCGATGACGAATCGCGGCATTTCATGCTGCTGCACGAGCGCCTGCAGGTGCATGGCCACGACTATGCTGATTTCCCCGCACACAACGGTCTGTGGGAAATGTGCGAAAAGACCGCGCATGACGGCCTGGCGCGCATGGCGCTGGTGCCGCGCGTGCTGGAAGCGCGTGGCCTGGACGTCACCCCGGGCATGATCGAGAAGCTGCGCAATGTCGGTGATGGCGAAACCGCCGATGTGCTGGAGGTGATCCTGCGCGAGGAAGTGGCGCATGTTGCCGCCGGTTCGCGCTGGTATCGCTGGTACTGCGACCGCGCCGGTGTCGAGCCGCGCGCGCGTTTCAAGGAGCTGCTGGTGGAGTACGCCGGCGGCTACCTGCATGGGCCGTTCAACATGGAAGCGCGCCTGCTGGCTGGATTCGATGCGGACGAACTCGCCAACCTGGTCGAGCAGGCCGTTTGAAAAAAAGGGACGGAGGGAATTAAGTCGTTTTGGCACAAACGACTTAATTCCCTCCGTCCCTTTTTTTCATGCGTTCGGCAGTACCACGCGCTTGCCATCCACCGTTGGACGGTTGATGTAGAACAGGCCGGGGCCCGGCCGGTACGGCAGCTCGCTGACGCCGGCATCGGCGGCGTAGGTCAGTGCGGTGTCGCCCAGCGCGTCGAAGTTCCAGTGCGCCGACTGCATCAGGTAACGCCGCCGCAACAGCGCCTCCTGGGTTTGCGTCAGTGGCTGTCCGGCCACCAGTCGTCGTGCGATGGGTTGCAGGGCGGACGGCAGCTCCCAGCCGGGGACTGCGTTGGCATTGGCCGTCCATCGCACGCCGGCATCAATGGCATGCTGCTGCATCACCTGAAGCGCGATCAGCTGGTAGCGCCAGTCGATGCGCCGGCGCAACACCACGGCCGCCGTCACGTACAGCACCGGTGACAGCACTACGCTGCGGCTGCCGGCGCGACGCTGTTGCTGCCACTGGTGCCAGACATCCACCCAGACTTCCTTTTCGTCCAGGCCCAACTGCTGCCGCCAGCGCTCGGCGTCGGCCTGTGCCTCGGCGTAGGCCGTGGTCGCCTGCAGGATCGCCAGCGGTGGCGTCTGGTACTCGGCCACGCTCGGGCGGCGCAGCAGCTGCCGGCGCGGGCGACTGAGCAGCTTGGGCCCTTCTTCGAGCTGGTTGTAGCCGCCGCCGATGTTGGCGTGTACGCCGGGCAGGGCGATCTCGGTGAACGTTGGCGCCACGCTGGTCAATGGATAGTGCTGGCGATGCTCGTCACGCGCGCTCAGTTGCAGCACCTGCCTGGCAACGCCTGCATGCAGCGCGAGATGAGGTTGTTCGTCGGTGCGGCCACCGCTGACCGCAACCACCGTGTCGAACAGGCCGATGAAGCGCAGCGGCGGAGCGGCCGGGGCGAAGTCCGTTGTGCAGGACAGGCCAGCGGCCTGCAACAGCTGCCGCCAGCGGGTGCGATCCCAAGCCTGCAACTGGTTGGCCACATCGCGCGCGGCGGCCGCACCCCGTGAAAAGCCGAACAGATCCAGCTGCACGCCACGCACTGGTCGCTGCCAGCGTGCAGCGAGTGCACCCAGTGCCGCCGGCAGCAGCACCTGCAGCGCACGCTGCACTTTGGCGCGCACACCGCTGGCGCCAATGCCGAACGCCAGTCCGATCAGGTCGTCGTCGGCGTCATCGCGGGTACCGACACCTTCCACGTAGATCGACAGGGACGGGGGCGCCGATGTCCCGCTGCGGCTGTCCGGGTACAGCTGCTGCAGGCGGGCGATGTTGGTCAGGCCATTGTCGTAGCTGCTGGTCAACCGGCTCTGGTAGGTCGAATCGTCATCCGCACGCAGCTGCGCCGGGCGCGGCTGCGGCAGCTGGGGCCTGCCACGGGCCAGGTTGTGTGCGTTGTTGCGGGTGCCATCGAAGAACAGCCCGATCCGCAGCAAGCCGACATCTTCGTCCGTGTCCTGCGATGGTGCCATGTGCATTCCCCGTCGTGGCTGCGTCACGGTAGCGCGAAAGCGGTGTGTTAGCGACGTGTAGTAACGCTTTTGACCTTACTTAACCCAGATGCGGCCGATCACAAATCCTGATTTTCACTTCTCTCGCCTATTGAATTCACACGACCCGCGCAGGCCATATGACCAGACCCGGCAAACCGGGTCGTGCTGCATCAACGCTGTTCACATCATTCAAGGAGCGACGCAATGTTGTCCAGATCGATTGGCAAAGCGGCAGGTGGCCTGGTGTTGGGTTTGTCGGTGGCAGCGGCCGCGCATGCGGCACCGTTGTTCGAGCCGGTGACGGTCATCAGCCGCGCATCGGCAAACAGCGAGCCCGCACTGGGCAAGCTGCTGGCCACCCCGTCCACGGCGACGGTACAGGAAGTGCGTGTCGATGCAGCAGCCACTGCACAACCGCAGCTGGAATTCGAACTGCTCGGCCGGCGGGTGCAGGCGGTGCGCAGCAAGGTCGAAGCACTGCCCGATGGCGGCAGCATCTGGTACGGCCAGTTCCGTTCGCCCTCGGACAAACTGACCGCGGCCACCTCCAACGGCCAGGACGACCCCGGCAATTCGCTGATCCTGGTGCGCTCGGGCGACACCGTCACCGGCTCGATCCGCAAGGATGGAAAGCTGTATCGCCTGCGCCCGTTGGGCAACCGCCACGTGCTGGTGGAAGTGGATGAATCGCGGATGCCGGCCGACCATCCGGCCGACTACAACCAGCTGCCGAAGATCCCGATGGGCAACAACGATCGCATCGGCATCGCGCAGGCATCGTCCGGTACGCCGGCGACCATCCGTGTGCTGGTGGTGGCGACCAATGCCGCCGTCGCCGCCTATGGCGGCAACATGCAGTCGCTGGTGCAGCTGGCGGTGGCCGAGTCCAACCAGGGCTACGGCAACAGCAACGTCGGCCTGACGCTGCAACTGGCCGGTTACGAGACCACCAGCTACAGCGAGTCTGGCAACTTCACCACCGACCTGTCGCGTTTCCGTGGCACCAGCGACGGCTACATGGACAGCATCCACACCAGCCGCAACACCACCGCGGCCGATGTCGGCGTGCTGCTGATCAACAACAGTGCCTACTGCGGCCTGGCCTCGGGGATTGGCTCGACCGCGTCGACGGCGTTTGCGGCGGTGTACTGGGATTGCGCGACCGGCTACTACTCATTCGCGCATGAGATCGGCCACCTGCAGAGCGCGCGGCATGACATCGCCACCGACCCGAGCACATCGCCCTACGCCTATGGCCACGGCTACCGCTATGAGCCGTCCAGCGGCACCGGCTGGCGCACGATCATGGCCTATAACTGCACCCGCAGCTGCCCGCGCCTGAACTACTGGTCCAACCCGAACATCAGCTACAACGGCATCCCGATGGGCAATGCCAGTACCGCTGACAACCAGCGCGTGCTGGTCAACACCAAGGCCACCATCGCGGCCTTCCGCTGAGGCCAAGCGCCGACCAAGCGGCGGCGTCTACCCGGGCGCGTTCACCGGCTCGGGTAGATGCCAACCCTGGTTGGCATCCTGCGATCCATCAATCGCGGGCGAGCGTATCCAGCGACCAACCGTTGGCATCCACACGCAGCACCGAACCCTGTTCGTACCAGTCACCCAGCACGATACGGATGCAATCGCGTCCACCGGCCTGCAGTGCGTGGATCGCCGGACGGTGCGTGTGACCGTGGATCATGGTGTCCACGCCGTGGCGGACGAAGGTTGCATCGACTTCGGACGGGGCCACGTCGGTGACGGTCTCAAACTGCGCACGATCGCCCTGCTTCATTTCCGACTGGCGGGCCTGGCTCGCCTCGCGCGCCTTCTGCGCGAAGGCGATGCGTGCGGCCAGCGGCTGCGACAGGAACTGCGCCTGGAACACCGGGTCGCGGGTCTGCGCACGGAACTGCTGGTAGGGGATGTCATCGGTGCACAGCAGGTCACCATGCTGCAGCAGCACCGGGCGGCCGTACAGCTCGATCATGCACGGGTCGGGCAGGATGCGCAGGCCGGCACGGCGCGCATAGTCCTCGCCAAGCAGGAAGTCGCGGTTGCCGCGGATGAAGTACACGGGCACGCCGCTGTCGGACAGCACCTTCAACGCATCGGCCACCGCATCGGCGGCCGGAGAGGGCGTGTCGTCGCCGATCCAGGCCTCGAACAGGTCGCCGAGGATGTACAGCGCATCGGCGCCGGGCGCCTGCTCGCGCAGGAAGCGCAGGAACAGGTCGGTGATCTCCGGACGGCTGGGGTCCAGGTGCAGGTCGGATATGAACAACGTGGTCATGCCTGCATTCTAGGCCATCAATGATGATGGTAGCGCCGCCGGTATTGTGGGGGTCAGATCTCTTTTCCGAAGGAAAAGGATCTGACCCCGGGGCTACACCGGCAGCGGCAGCCAGGTCAGGCTGGCCGAAGCCAGCAGGACGGCGATGCCCGTGGCGGCGAGCACGTCGGAAGGATAGTGCAGGCCCAGCACCACCCGCGACAGTGCGACGCCGAGGGTGAACGGCACCAGCAAGGGTGCCAGCCAGGGGTAGTAGGCCAGTGCGACGATGGTGAACGACACTGCGTGCAGGGTGTGCCCGGAGGGGAAGCTGAATTCGTCCAGCGGTGCCACCCAGGCGCGGATGCGAAGATCGGCCGCGTAAGGCCGCGGGCGCCGCGTCCAGCGCTTGAGGCCCTTGTACAGCAGCAATGCGGCCAGGCCGGTGGCGGCCATGTGCACCGAGGCGCGCAGGCCATCGAAGCCATCCAGCACCACCAGCGCAGCCATCAGCACATACCAGAACACGCCATCGCCGAGACGGCTGATGGCCGCGAACAGGCGGCGCACGCGGCGGCGCCGGCAGTAGTGGTTCGCCCGCCGGCACAAGCGTGCCTCGCGCCCTGCCAGCAGTTCAAGCGGCGTGGTGCGCATGGCCGCTCCTCCGCGACTGCGCAAGCTCGGCCAGCAACGCATCGAACTCGGCCACCACCTGCTGTGGATGCAATCGCTTCATCGCGCGTGCGGCATTGCCGCCCAGTTCGTGGCGTTTCGCGTCATCGGCGGCCAGTTGCACGGCGGCCTCGATGAACTGCTCGTCGCTGTCCACCGCTGCGCCGTTCTCGCCGTTGCGCAGGTACTCACGCGCGGCGCCGTAGTCGAAGGCCACGGTGGCCACACCGCTGGCCATGCTTTCCAGAGTCACGTTGCCGAACGTCTCACTGCGGCTGGGGAACAGGAACAGATCGCCGCTGGCGAAGTGGCGGGCCAGCGCATCGCCGCGCTGGATGCCACAGAAGATGAAATCGGGATTTTCATGTGCCAGCTTCTCGCGGGCCGGGCCGTCACCCACCCATACAAAGCGTGCCTTGGGCCGGATCTGCTGCAGGCGGCGGAATGCCTTCACCGCCAGGCCGAGGTTCTTTTCGGCAGCAATGCGGCCGACATAGATCGCCACCAGGCCGTTGCCATCCACGCCCCATTCCTCGCGCAGTGCAGGGTCGCGCCGGCCTGGATCGAACTGCTGGCTGTCCACCGCACGGGCCAGCAGGCGCACGCGTTCGAAGCCCTGTTCGCCGAGGAACTGCTGTAGTTCGCGGGTCGGCACCAGGGTAGCGTCCGCTTGGTTGTGGAAGCGGCGCATCCAGCGCATGGCCGCGGCCTGCAGCCATGCCACGCCATAGTCGGGCAGGTACTCGTCGAAGCGGGTGTGGAAGCCGCTGGCGACCGGAATGCCGAGGCGACGTGCGGTACGCAGTGCCGACCAGCCGAGTGGACCTTCTGTGGCGATGTAGACCGCATCCGGACGCTGATTCTGCCAATGGCGGCCCAGCCGGATCGGGGCTGGCAGGCCGAAGCGCAGGCCGGGGTAGCGGGGCAGGGCAGCGCCGGGAACCAGCAAGGTGCCGGGTGCCGAATCCAGCGCTTCGGTGGACTGGCGGGGGCGGACGAGGTCGATCTCGTGTCCGGCTGCACGCAGACCCTGCTCCAGGCCCTGTACGGTGAGGGCGACGCCGTTGACTTCCGGCGGATAGGTCTCGGTGACGATGGCATAGCGCATGGCGGGCCTCCCGGTTTCCGGCATGCTCGGCCCTGGCGATGTAGCCGACATGACCGCTTTGCGACCGTCAGATGACGGGGGCGCCGGCCACCGCAGGGGCGCTGCGGCCAACAAAAAACCACGGCCCCGAAGGGCCGTGGTCCTGGTGCTTCATGTCACAGCGCGATGGATCAGAAGCGCTGCTGGTACTTCATGTAGACGAAGCGGCCGATGTCGTAGCCACCGTAGTACGAGAAGGCCGAGTTCGGCTTGCTGTACATGATCGGGCCGGTCTTTTCGAACACGTTGTTGGCACCGACCGACACGGTGGCATCCCACGGCAGCGAGTAACGCACCTGCACGTCGTGGAAGGTGACCGCACCACGCTCGTTGTAGTTGCGGGCGCCCTTGTACCACGGTGCATACACACCCGGATCCGAGCATTCGTCCGGGTACAGCGCGATGTTCGAGCAGGTTTCCTTCACGCCCGAGTAGTAACGCGCGGTCCAGCTCGCGCCGAAGTTGCCCCGCTCGTAGCCCAGCACCAGGTTGGAACGGACGCGGAAGGCGCTGCCGATGCCGTTGGTGACGATCGGAACGATCGAGTTGTCGTTGGAGGTGCGGTAGGTCGCACTGGACACGTAGGTGGTGGCCGAGTTCACGTTGAACTTGCCGAACCGGGTGTCCAGACGGTAGCTCACGTCCAGGTCGTAGCCTTCGGTTTCCATGAAGCCCGCGTTGCGGTTGCCGAACTTCAGGTTGGTCACGATGCCGGTCACCGGGTCACGCTGGAAGCGCGAGCAGCGCGCTTCGATGCCCGACTCGTAGCAGTCCTGCAGGATCTGGGTCGGCGTGTCGGCGATGATCGTGTTGTCGATGCGGATCTTCCACCAGTCCAGCGAGGCGTTGAAGCCCTGGATGAAGCTCGGACTCCAGACCAGGCCCAGGGTCTTGCTGGTCGAGGTTTCCGGCGTCAGCAGCGGGTTGGACCCGGAGGTGAACGGCACCGGCGTCGCGTCCGTCGACGTGTTCACCGGGGTGCCGCCCTGGCGCAGCTGGCGGAAGGTATTCGCATTGGCGATGTCGCGTGCGCAACGTGCACGGACTTCGGCGCTGGAGGCCGAGGAACCGAAACGGGTGTCGCACGGATCGCTGAACTGCGCGAAGGTCTCCGAACCACCACCGAACAGGTCGCTGATGGTCGGTGCACGGAAGCCCTCGGCCCAGGTGCCACGCACCATCAGCGAGTCGATCGGCTTCCACTTGAAGCCGAACTTGCTGTTGAGCGTGTTGCCGAAGGTGTTGTAGTCCGAGAAGCGGGTTGCGCCATTGAAGGTCAGTTCCTTCGCGCCCGGCAGGTCGGCCAGCACCGGAACGTTCACTTCCAGGTAGGCCTCGTTGACGGTGTAGTCACCGCCGGTCGGGCCTGCGGCCAGGTTGGTGGTAGCGCCGGTCTGGGCCAGGGCATCCGGGGTGTACTTGCCTTCTTCCTTGCGGCTTTCCACGCCGAAGGCGAAGCCGAGATCGCCAGCCGGCAGGGTCACGATGCTGCCAGCGATGTTGGCAAAGAAGTTCTTGGAGGTGGTGCGGCCCTTGGTGATCTCTTCCGGGAACAGCCACGCCTGCAGTTCTTCGTTGCCGTACAGGCCATCGGCAGCCGTCGTGCCGTACGGAACCAACGGGTTCCACGGCTTGCACACGTCGTAGGAGATCGGTGCAGCTGCGGTACCGCACTGCACCTTGCCAGTGGCGGCGTTGTAGAACGACGGGCCGACGCCGCCGGCGACGCGACCCTTGTGCAGGTTGCCGGTGGCCACCGATTCCAGTTCATTGCGGTTGTACTGGTAGCCCACTTCCCAGTCGAAGTAGCGGCTGCCGATCTCGAACGAACCGTCGAACGACGCCACCGCGCGGTAGGTCTTCAGCTCGCTGGTGGTCACGCGCGGCACTTCCCAGGTACGGCGGTTCCAGGCCACGGCGGTCGGGTTGGCGTAACCGTGCTGGCGGCCGAACGGGTTGAAGTAGCTGTTGATCGACATCGAGCCGACACCGGCGGTGCTCGACTGCAGCGGATAGCCCGCGATCTGGCGGGTGGACTCACGCTTGTTGTAGCCCAGCTCGGTGCGGAAGTTGACGTTGTCGGTGATCTTGAAGCGGCCGTCGAAATAGACCGAGTCGCGCTTGATCGGATACATCACATGCATCTGGTCGTTGGCGTTGCTCACGTCACCGGTGAAAGGCGTGGTATCGGTGAGGTGGTAATTGGCCGGGTTGGTGGGATCCGCGCCGCGGTTGAGGGAATAGCCGCAACCCGCAGTGGCGGTACAGCCCGGGCCGCGCAGACCCGTGAACTGGCCGTACTGGCTGATCGTGGTCCAGTTGCTGCTGTCGTACGGATGGCGATCGGTCATGCCGTACTTGCTGAAGCCGCGATCGCGCGCCCACACGCCCTTCTCTTCGGCATGCTCGGCCGAGAGGGTCAACGACACGCGCTCATTGCTCCAGCCGGCGACAACGTCGAAGCGGTCGCGTGCACCGTCGCCCTGGCTGTACTGGCCGTGGTAGACGTTGGCAGTCACACCGGTGACATTGGAACGGGTGATGATGTTCACCACACCGGCCATGGCGTCGGAGCCATAGATCGCAGAGGCGCCGTCCTTCAGCACCTCGATGCGTTCCACGGCGGACACCGGCAGCGTGGAGATGTCCTGGTAGCCGGACGTGCTGATGCCCAGGCGCTTGCCGTTGACCAGCACCAGGGTGCGCTGGGTGCCCAGGTTGCGCATGTCGATGTAGGTGCCGCCCGCGTTTTCGCCTGCGGTCAGCGCATTGGCGCGGCTGATGGTCGGGCTGCCCATGGCGGTGACGTTCTGCAGAATGTCGGCAACCGAGCTGAACCCCTGCTTTTCGATGTCGTTGCGGCTGATCGCGAACACCGGCTGGGCGGTCTCCACGTCCACCTGGCGGATGCGCGAGCCGGTGATCTCGATGCGGTCGAGGTTGGTCGGGTTGGCGTTGCTGCCTTCCTGGGCAAACGCGGGCAGCGCTGCCAGCGCTGCAGTGGTAGCCAGGGCGTAGCGGATGGCCTGCCCCAGTGCGGTGGTGCGTGAAGTCATGGCGAGCTCTCTCTCTCAGGTCGTGCACAGGACGCCAAAGTGGGCGTCGAAGGAGCCAGCAGGGTCGATGACCGAGCCGGTGACCCGATAGTAGTCTCGTTAGTTAATGCTCTGTAAAGGGTTCGTATCCATTTATGTCACGCGGCCGCGCCATCCTTCACAAAACGTGAACAAAAGCAGGCGCTTACGTGATGGCAGCGATTGCCCACAGCGGGCCGTTTGTGGTGCGGAGCAGCACAAAAAACCGCCAGACTGCGCAAAGTGGGAGTGGGAAATGCGTCACCCCGGTTGTCCTGTGGACAACAGCGGACAGCGTATTCAGGCCACGAACGGACGGAACTGGATGCCCAGCCCGGCGATGCCATCGGTCTCGCCGATCAGGTCCGCGCGCAGCAGCGGGCGGGCATCGATGAAGGCCTGCGGCACGATCAGCGACAGCCGGTTGTCGTCGGCGGTCAGTTCCAGTGCCGGCAGCGGATCGTCTTCGTGGGCGCGATTGAGCAGCACCGCCAGCCGCAGCAGGGCCGCCAGCCGGCGTGCGGTCAGCAGCAGTCGCTCGGGCAGGGCGTCGAAGGCGGTCTTGGTCACGCTGCGGCGGTGGCTACGCACCAGGGCCGCCAGCATCTGCTGCTCCTGGCGCGAGAAGCCGGCGATATCCGAGTGTTCCAGCACATAGCTGCCATGCACGTGGTAGCCGCTGTGCGCGATCATCAGGCCCAGCTCGTGCAGGCGCGCGGCCCAGCCGAGCATGCGCGCATCGTCGGCATCGAGCCTCCAGCGCTCCTGCACCTGTTCCAGCAGGGACAGCGCGGTGTCCTGCACGCGCTCGGCCTGGACGGTATCGATACCGTAGCGCTGGCTGAGAGCAGCCACCGATTCGTCACGCAGGTCGTTCTCGCCGGCGCGGCCGACGATGTCATACAGGATGCCTTCGCGCATCGCCGCCTTGCTGACCAGCAGCTTCTGCAGGCCCAGCGCCTGGAAGGCCGCTTCCAGCACCAGGATGCCGCCGGCGATGATCGGGCGGCGGTCGCTGGACAGCCCCGGCAGCTGGATGTCGTCGATCTTCTTGGCCTTCAGCAGTTCATCGCGCAGCTGCGGCAGGGCCTCGGCGGTGATGGCGCCCTTGCTCAGCTTCATCGTCGCGCAGATCTCGCTGATCGCCTTGTGCGTGCCGGAAGAGCCCAACGCTTCCTGCCAGCCCAGCGCGCGGTACTTGCTGGCGAAAGGCTGGAACTCGCGGCCAATCTCGGCCAGCGCGTCCTTCCAGCGCTTCTTGCTCAGCTTGCCGCCGGGGAAAAAGCGCCGGGTGCTGGCGATGCAGCCGGCCTGCAGGCTTTCGCGCTCCAGGGTCTGCATGCCCATGCCGATGATGAACTCGGTGGAGCCACCGCCGATGTCGATCACCAGCCGGCGCTGCCCGGGCTTGGGCGGTTGCGCGTGGGCCACGCCCAGGTAGATCAGGCGCGCTTCTTCGCGCCCGCTGACCACTTCGATGGCATGCCCCAGTGCGGTCTCGGCCGGTACCAGGAACGACTGCGGCGAGCGCAGCTGGCGCACGGTGTTGGTGGCCAGCGCGCGCACCCGGTGCGGCGGCACATTGCGGATGCGCTGGCCGAAGCGGGCCAGGCATTCCAGTGCACGTTGGCGTGCAGCGGAAGAGAGACCACCCTTGCCATCCAGGCCATCGGCCATGCGCACCGTCTCGCGCAGGCGGTCGATCACCCGCAGCTGGCCGAGCGTATAGCGCGCGATGACCATGTGGAAACTGTTGGAGCCAAGGTCGATGGCGGCCAGCAGGTCGCCATCCTGCAATGCGGGCGGAGTCGTGGTGGTATGCGGCATGGACGAATGTTAGCCGAAGGGGCGGTGTGCTCGTCACCGCGCGGCCTTCACATTTTGGAAGAGGGCGTGCCGCAGGACTGCAAGGGGTCAGATCCCTTTCCCGCAGGAAAGGGATCTGACCCCGTGGCGATCGAATCCCGACCAGCGGTCGGGATCTACCGGGGCAGGGTCAGAGCCCCTGCATCAACGCCATCTGCGCCGAATGCGGGGCTTCGTCGTGGGCTGGGGCACGCTTGTGGTAGATGCCGTGCGCGTCCAGTTCCCAGGCGTTGAGGTTGTCGTCAAGGTAGTTCTGCAGGACTTCGCGGTAGACCCGCTTGGCCAGTGTTGGATCGAGGATCGGGAAGCAGGTCTCGACCCGGCGCAGCAGGTTGCGTTCCAGCCAGTCGGCGCTGGCGCAGTACATTTCCGGTGCGCCGTCGTTGCCGAACCAGTAGACGCGGCTGTGTTCCAGGAAGCGGCCGACGATCGAGCGCACGCGGATGTTGTCCGAGATGCCCGGTACGCCCGGTCGCAGCGTGCAGGCGCCGCGGATGATCAGGTCGATCTGCACGCCGGCCTGCGACGCGGCGTACAGCGCGCGCACCACCTGCGGTTCGTTCAGTGCGTTCATCTTGGCGATGATCCGCGCCGGGCGGCCGGCGGCGGCGATGCGCGTCTCGCGCTCGATGCGGCCGAGGATGCCGGTGTGCAGGGTGAAGGGCGACTGCAGCAGGCGCTTGAGCTTCATCTTCGACGCCAGCCCGGACAGCTGCTGGAACAGCAGGTGCACGTCATTGCCGATGTCCGCATCGGCGGTGATCAGGCTGATGTCGGTATACGCGCGGGCGGTGCCGCTGTGGTAGTTGCCGGTACCCAGGTGCACGTAGCGGCGCAGCTTGCGGCCCTCGCGGCGCACGATCAGCAGCATCTTGGCGTGGGTCTTGTAGCCGACCACGCCGTACACCACCTGCACGCCGGCTTCCTGCAGGCGATCGGCCAGGCCGAGGTTGGCTTCTTCGTCGAAGCGGGCGCGCAGTTCGACCACCACGGTCACGTCCTTGCCGTTGCGCGCGGCCTGGATCAGCGCATCGACGATCAGTGAGTCCTTGCCGGTGCGGTACAGGGTCTGCTTGATCGCCAGCACGTTCGGATCGATTGCCGCCTGCCGGATCAGGTCCAGCACTGCGGTGAAGGCGTCGAACGGATGGTGCAGCAGCAGGTCCTGGCGCGCCACCGTCTCGAAGATGCCGTCACTGTCGCGCAGCGTGCGCGGGGTCATCGGCGGGTATTTCAGGTCCGGTTGCGCGATCAGATCGTACAGCTGGATGATGCGGTTGAGGTTGACCGGGCCATCGATGCGGTACACCGCGTTCTCGGTCAGGCCGAAATTCTGCAGCAGGGTCCGCACGATCTCGCGTGGCATGTCGTGCGCGATCTCCAGCCGCACCGCTGGCCGGTAGCCGCGGTCGACCAGCTCGTCACGCAGCGCCAGCGCCAGGTTTTCCACTTCCTCCTCGTCCACCACCAGCTCGGAATTGCGGGTGACGCGGAACTGGTAGGCGCCCTGGACTTCCATGCCCGGGAACAGCTCATCGACGAAGGTCGACAGCACCGACGAGAGGAACACGAAGTTCTGGGGCCCGCCGAGCTTTTCCGGCAGCTGGATGATGCGCGGCAGCGAGCGCGGCGCGCGCACGATGGCCAGGTGGCCGGCGCGGCCGAACGCATCGGTGCCCTTGAGCACCACCACGATGTTCAGCGACTTGTTGAGGATCTTCGGGAACGGGTGCACCGGGTCCAGGCCCAGTGGCGACAGCACCGGCATGATCTCGTTGCGGAAGTAGGCGCGCAGCCAGCGCTTCTGGCGGTCGGTCCAGGAGTGGCGGCCGAGCACGCCGATGCCGGCCTCCATCAGCGCCGGCCGCAGCGTCTCGTTCCAGCAGCGGTACTGCTGGTCCACCAGTTCGGCGGCGCGGTCATGGATGGCGCTCAGGATGGCCTGCGGGCTCATCCCGTCCGGTGCGGGTGGCAGGCCGAACTCCTGCGCGTGGCGCACGGCGGCGGCGCGGATCTCGAAGAACTCGTCGAGGTTGGTGCAGGAAATGCACATGAAGCGCAGGCGTTCCAGCAGCGGTACCTGCGGGTCCATCGCCTGGGCCAGCACGCGGAAGTTGAAATCCAGCTGCGACAGCTCGCGGTTGATGTACAGCGCCGGGTCACGCAACGGATCGTTGTCCGGGCTCACGGGGAGGGGGAGGGATCCGAGGCTGCTCATGGCGTCATTCTTCGATGGAGGTCAGGGGGGCGGACTCGCGCGGGCGCACGTGGTCGGCATCGAAATGGCAGGAGAACACCGAGCCCTTGCCGACTTCGCTTTCAATCTCCAGCCGCGCGTGGTGCAGGCCGAGGATGTGCTTGACGATGGACAGGCCCAGGCCGGTACCACCGCTTTCGCGCGAGCGGCTGCTGGAGACACGGTAGAAGCGTTCGGTCAGGCGCGGCAGGTGGGTGGCCGGGATGCCGTAGCCGGAATCGCGCACCGCCAGCACCGCGCCGTCGCCCTCGCGGCGGAACTCCACCGCGATGCGGCCACCGGCCGGCGTATAGCGCACCGCATTGGTGACCAGGTTGGAGAATGCGCTGTGCAGTTCCTTGGTCGAGCCCTGAAGGTCAACGCCGGCGAGGTCGTCGATGCTGATCTGGTGGCGGCCCTGGCTGTGCGCTTCGGCTTCGCGGCGCAGGGTGGCCAGCATCGGCTGCATGGCCACGGTCTCGTCCTCGCTGTGTTCCTGCGATTCGAGGCGCGACAGGGTCAGCAGGTCTTCCACCAGCTGGGCCATGCGCTGGCTCTGCTTGCGCATTTCTTCCAGCATCGGTCCGGTTCCCGGGAAATCCTCCGGGTCCATCATGTCCAGGTAACCGTGCACCACGGTGAGCGGCGTGCGCAGCTCATGTGAAACGTTGGCCACGAAGTCACGGCGCACCTGTTCCAGGCGCAGCAGCTTGCTGACATCGCGCGCGATCAGCAGCCAGTAATCGGAGGAATAGGGAATCAGCCGCAGGTTGAGGCGGATCGCCGGATCGACCGGCGAGGGTACGTCCAGGATCGGCTCGGCATTGCGGCCACCAGCCAGCCAGTGCGCCAGCGGCATTGGCTGCAGGCGCTCGACCAGGGCCTCGCCAAGGTCGCCGGGATGGTGCAGGCCGAGCAGAGCGGTAGCCGCTTCGTTGAACCACTGCACGCGCTGGCTGTTGCGATCCAGCACGACGACGGCATCAGGCAGCGCGGCGGCGGCAGCGCGGTAGCTGCGCAGCATGTCCAGCAGGCGGCGCTTGCGCACGCGCATTTCCACCTGGTTGCGGTACAGCAGGCGGTCCAGTTCGTTCCAGACGCCGGTGCCTTCTTCGGCGGTGTCCCAGCGCTGGCGAGCGGTCAGCCGGCGCAGAACGCTGCGCAGGCGCCAGTAATGCCAGGCCAGGGTCGCCAGCGCGCCCAGTGCGATGCACAACCACAGATGGCCCGTGAACCACCCCACCAGTCCGGCGAACAGCAGCACCGCGGCAACGGTGGCCAGGGTCTTCAACCAGGCAGAGCGGATGTGGCGGGGCATTGCGATCTCGTCGTTGAGGTGCGGCGGTTCACTGGGGTGAACCGAGGGTTATAGCAGAGTTGCCGGCACCGGCACCCGCAGGTGCGCGGTGCCGGCACGACGAGACTCAGGTAGCAGTGGAGAAGCGGTAGCCGGCGCCGCGCACGGTCTGCACCATGTTCTCGGCGTTGAACGGCTCCAGCGTCTTGCGCAGGCGGCGGATATGCACGTCGATGGTGCGCTCCTCCACGTACACGCTGCCGCCCCATACATGGTCCAGCAGCTGCGCGCGGGTGTAGACGCGCTCGGGATGGGTCATGAAGAAATGCAGCAGACGGTATTCGGTCGGGCCGATCGGCACCGGTTGGTCGTTGGCGAACACGCGATGGGCGGCGCCGTCGATACGGATCGGGCCGACGGCTACGCTGCCGTCCTCGTCATCTTCGCGGGCGCGGCGCATGACCGCTCGGATGCGGGCCAGCAGTTCGCGTGCCGAGAACGGCTTGACCACATAGTCATCGACACCGGCCTCGAGGCCACCGACGCGATCATTCTCTTCGCCGCGGGCGGTCAGCATGATGATCGGTACTTCGCGGGTCAGCGTTTCCTTGCGCCAGCGGCGGGCCAGGTCCAGGCCGCTGGTGCCGGGCAGCATCCAGTCCAGCAGGATCAGGTCGGGAACGCGATCGGCGATCGCGGTCTGGGCCTCCCGGGCATCGCCGGCGTGGACCGGTTCGTAATCGCCCTTGCGAAGGGCGAAGGCGACCATTTCACGGATCGCGGGCTCGTCATCGACGATCAGGATGCGTTTCTGCACGAGGACACCGTAGGGCTCGGTTACTGGAGTGGTGCCAGTAGACTACGGTTTGATGACATGTTTGTGACTACCCGGCCGGAACCGGCCTGGATTGCCATCGGCCGGTCATGCGGTGCTCAGCGGCGGTCCAGGTCCGGGTCCTGCACGCCCTGCCGGCGCAGCTCCAGCACTGTCGGGGTGATCGATTCGATGCGGGCGTCAACCCGCGCGCGGCCGATGTAATCCAGCGCCGGGTTGCGCTTGAGCGCCTGCAGCTGCATCAGCGCCTGTTCTGGCCGCCCGCTGAGGAAGGCGGCCTCGGCATAGGCCTCGCTGGCGCGCACGCTGTCGCCGGCCAGCTCGCTGGCGCGGGCGAAACGCTGCTGGAAGACCGGATCGTTACCGCTTTGCGACAGCAGGGGGCGCAACATTGCCTGCGCACGCTGGCCGGCTTCGCGGCTGCCTTGTTCGTTCAGGATCTCGGCATAGGTCAGTGCCACCGGGCGGCTGTTGGGGTGTTCGCGCAGCAGCTGCTCGAAGCGGCTGTTGGCCTGGGCCGCCTGGCCTGCGCGCGACTCCGCCTCGCCCAGTCCCAGCGCCAGCCACAGGTTGCCGGGATGGGTCTGCAGCAGGCCGGCCAGGGTCTGCCGGGCCTGGCCGGCACCGGCACGGCCACCGCGCATCACCGCCAGCGCCTGGCCGTAGCGCTGCGCATCGTTGAGGCCGTCCTTCTGCCGCTTGGCCAGGTCGGCGTACTCGCGCTCCAGCTCGGGGGTGGAGTCCGCGCTGAGCACGCGCAGGCGCTCACGCGCCCACTCGAAGTCACCGCTGGCGCCACGGTTGAGCTGGCCGATCGGCAGGCGCAGCACACTGCCGGGCAGCAGCGGGTTGTTGCCGCGCAACAGCGGCTCGCCCAGGCTGGGATCTGCCGGGTCCACCCGCTCCTTGCGCTCGCCGGTGGGGGTGCTGGTGGTGAGCAGCACCGTATCCTTCTTCATCTGCTCGGCGCGGGCTTTGGCCTCGCTGATGCGGGTGATGTTGACCGGGTGGGTGCGCAGGAACTCGGGCACGCTGTAGCCGCCTTCGTTGCCGCGCATGGCTGCCGACATCCGCTCGAAAAAGCCGGCCATGGCATCCACGTCGTAGCCGCTGCGCGACAGGGTGCGGATGCCCAGGCGGTCGGCCTCGGACTCGTTGGAGCGGGTGTAGTTGATCTGCCGCTGCTGCATCAGGCCCATGCCCGAGCTGATCGCGGCCATCGTTGCGTTGCCGGACGACGTGCTGTTGCTGGCCTGGGCGGCCACTACCGCCGCCAGCATGCCCAGCAGGATCGGGATCTGGTCGCGCTGGGCGCGCTCGACACCGCGCAGCACGTGCTGCTGGGTGACGTGGGCGATTTCGTGGGACAGCACCGCAGCGACCTCGTCCTCGCGCTCGGCGGTCAGCACCAGTCCGGCATTGACCCCGATGTAGCCGCCCAGCGTGGCGAACGCGTTGATCTGGCGGTCGTTCATCACGAAGAAGGTGTACGGCTGCCGCGGCTGGTCACTGTTGGAGCCGAGCCGGGTACCCATGGTCTGCAGCCAGTCGTTGACCAGCGGGTCTTCCAGCAGGTAGCCGTAGTTGCGCAGCTCGCGCAGCATCATCGCGCCGTACTCGGCCTGGCGGGCCGGGGTCAGCAGCTCGCCGGCCGAAGAGCCGATGTCGGGCAGCTTCTCCTGGGCCTGGGCCAGCGGCATGGCCAGGGCCAGGGTGACGGCGGTAGTCAGCAGCAGGGCTCGCAAGCAGAAGGTCCTCGGGCGGGGCGCGCCAAGCGTGGCAGGGCGGGGGGCAACCATTCGTTAATCCACAGTGTTGCGGCCGTGGCGTGGAAATTCCAGCGCACCGGTACCATATGTAGACCGTCGATCCATCGTGGAGTTTCCCGTGACAGCCCAGACCGCCGGCGGTGCCCCCGCCATCACCATCTATTCCACTGCCGTCTGCCCGTATTGCGTGGCCGCCAAGAACTTCCTGAAGAGCAAGGGCCAGCAGTGGACCGAGGTCCGCATCGACCTGGACCCGGCCGAGCGCGAGAAGATGATGGCGCTGACCCGCCGCACCAGCGTGCCGCAGATCTTTGTCGGCGACGTCCATGTCGGCGGCTACGACGACATGATGGCCCTGCACCGTGAAGGCAAGCTCGAGCCGCTGCTGGCCGGGCAGGGCCAGGCATGAGCGCGGCCGACGACGGCAGCAAGGACCGCATCGCCGAGTTCACCGAGTTCCGCAAGCGCATGAACGAGCGCATCCTGGGCGAACCGAACCAGGTGGTGCGCCGCTTCTTCGCGCTGGATACGCAGACCTACCAGGCCGGCGCGCTGGACGTGAAGACCAAGGAGCTGCTGGGCCTGGTGGCCTCGATGGTGCTGCGCTGCGACGACTGCATCAGCTACCACGTGGCCCAGTGCAAGGACGCCGGGGTGACCCGCGAGGAGTTCTTCGAGACCTTCTCGGTCGGCCTGGTGGTGGGCGGCTCCATCGTGATCCCGCACCTGCGCCGCGCGGTCGACTTCCTCGACCAGCTGGAAAGCGGCGCCGCCGCGCCAGCCGCGCACGAGCACTGAGTGCTCCGGAAGTGCCGGCCGCTGGCCGGCATTTCCTGAACCCCACATGGCCGAGGTTGCCGGCCAGCGGCCGGCACTACCGGACCTGCGAGGGGGCCTTCCCCGCAATCCAACAGTCCAGGAGCCCCCTTGTTGTTCAAGGGGGCGGGCCGACAGGCGCAGGGTTAAGGCGGGATGCGCGGGCAATTCTGCCTGAGCCGGGGACTGGGACCATGGTCTATTTGGGACCTCGGCCCCGGCTCAGGCATAATTGCCGGTGAAACTTCCTTTGCGCCGGCGTTTCCGGGCACGTCCGGACGGCGTTTTTCCCCCTGTTCGGAACATCGATCAATGACGCAGAAAATTACGGTCATCCGCGGCGACGGCATTGGCCCGGAAATCATGGACGCCACCCTGTTCGTGCTCGACCAGCTCAAGACTGGCCTGGAGTACGAAGACGCCGACGCCGGCCTGGTGGCCCTGGAAAAGCACGGCGACCTGATGCCGGCGGTGACCCTGGAATCGATCGCGCGCAACAAGGTCGCGCTGAAGAGCCCGCTGACCACCCCGGTCGGCGGTGGCTTCACCTCGATCAACGTCAGCCTGCGCCGTCACTTCGACCTGTACGCCAACGTGCGTCCGGCCCACACCTTCCCGAACACCAAGTCGCGTTTCGACAACGTCGACCTGATCACCGTCCGTGAGAACACCGAAGGTGCCTACCTGGCCGAAGGCCAGGAAGTGTCGGCCGATGGCGAGACCGCCTTCTCCGGCACCCGCATCACCCGCAAGGGCTCCGAGCGCATCGTGCGCTACGCCTTCGAGCTGGCCAAGAGCACCGGCCGCAAGAAGGTCACCGCCGTGCACAAGGCCAACATCATCAAGTCGACCTCGGGCCTGTTCCTGAATGTCGCCCGTGAAGTCGCCGCGCAGTACCCGGACATCGAGTTCCAGGAAATGATCGTCGACAACTGCTGCATGCAGCTGGTGATGCGTCCGGAACAGTTCGATGTGATCGTCACCACCAACCTGTTCGGCGACATCATCTCCGACCTGTGCGCCGGCCTGGTCGGCGGCCTGGGCCTGGCTCCGGGTGCCAACATCGGCAAGGACGCGGCGATCTTCGAAGCCGTGCACGGCACCGCGCCGGACATCGCCGGCCAGGGCAAGGCCAATCCGTGTGCGCTGCTGCTGGCGGCCGCGCAGATGCTGGACCACATCGGCCAGCCGGAGAATGCCGAGCGCCTGCGCAAGGCCATCGTGGCGACCATGGAAGCCAAGGACTCGCTGACCGGCGACCTGGGTGGCACCGGTACCACCATGAGCTTTGCCCAGGCCATCGCCAGCCGCCTGTAAGCGGCCCGACCTCGGTTGGATCCACAGCGGGGCGCCTTCGGGCGCCCCGTTGCGTTGTGGGCTGGCTCGGTAGATCCACGCCATGCGTGGATGACGGGGCCCCTACGGTCCGCAGCCACCCATGGGGTGGCTCTACAGGGGATTTTCTGTGCGTATATCGCACAGATCATGTGCCGCTGGGCGGCTGGTTCGTGCGTAATGTGATCGGCATCCTGTGCCCACTTCCCAATGCACCGGAGCTTGAACATGAACCTCACCGCCTTCGGCCTGGCCAGCCTGATCGGCATGACCCCCACCCTCCCGCTTGCTGCTGCCGAGCCGGCCCATCCCACCATCCGCCATATGGCGGGTGCGCCGGTCGCGACCTCGCTGGATGCGGCGAAGACTGCCGTGCTGGTGATCGACTTCCAGAACGAGTACTTCGATGCCAAGGCTGTACCGGGCTTTGCGGGTGGCCGCATGGTCATTCCCGATGGCGAGGCCGCACTGCGCCAGGCCAGGCGGGTAGTCGAATTCGCCGATGCCCACGGCATCCGCGTGATCCATGTCCAGCACGTGCTGCCGGCCGGCGCACCCCTGTTCGCGCAGGGCAGCGTCAATGCCGCCTTCCATCGCGACCTGCAGCCGCGCCAGGGCGAGACCGTGGTGAAGAAGGACAATGTCAGCGTATTCGCCGGCGCGTCCGCCGCGGTGCTCGACCCGATGCTGAAGAACGCCGGCATCGACACCCTGATCGTCACCGGCCTGCAGACCCACGCCTGCGTGGCCGGTGCTGCGCGCGACGCGGCAGCGGCTCCGCGCGGCTACCGGGTGATCGTCTCGTCCGATGCCAGCGCCAGCCGCGATCTGGATCTGGCCGGCGGCCGTCGCATCGGCCATCGCGCGCTGCATGAGGCCTCGCTGGCGCAGATCGAAGACGCCTTCGGCGATGTCATGAGCACCGACGCGATCCTCGCGCTGCCGTTACGCAAGGCCGGTGACGGCGCTTGATAAGCTGGCGGGGCCCGCATGCCGTGGGCCCCGCCACGTGGAGCTGCCCGCCGATGGATCACTTCGCCGCCCTGCGTGCGCTGCGCGCCATCGTTGACGCGGGCAGTTTCACTGCGGCCGCCGAGCGCCTGGGGACCACCCACTCGGCGATGTCGCGGCAACTGCGGCAGCTGGAAGAGCACCTGCAGGTACGCCTGCTCGATCGCAACAGCCGTCGGCTGTCATTGACCGAGGCCGGGCGCGATTACTACCGCGAGGCGGCAACGCTGCTGGACCGCCTGCAGGAGGCGGATGATCGTGCTCGCGCCGGGCAGGCGCAGCCCAGCGGCAGCGTGCGGATCAGCGTGCCGCAGGTGGTGGCCAGCCAGGAGCTGCCCCACTGGCTGCCCTCGTTCCTGCAGCGTTACCCGCAGGTCACGCTGGACCTGTCGGCGGATGATCAGGTGGTGGATGTGGTCGGTGGTGGATTCGACCTGGCGCTGCGCATTGCAGCTTCATTGCCGGACAGCCAACTGGTTGCGCGCGAGCTGGCCAGCTGCCCGCGCATCCTGGTCGCCGCACCGGTCTACCTGGCGCGCCATGGCCTGCCACGGCACGCTGTGGATCTGGAGCAGCACACGCTGCTGGGTTTCAGTCCCACGCCGTCAATGCCGCCCTGGCGGTTGCTGGGACCGCGCGGCGCCAGCGTGAGCGTTGAAGCCGGGCAGCGCCTGCGCGTGGATGCCACGCCCGCGCTGTACGCCGCCGCGCTGGCCGGAATGGGCATCAGCCTGTTCACCGCGCTGACCGTGCAGGAGGATCTGCGCGCCGGTCGTCTGATCCGCGTGCTGCCGGCCTGGCATGCCGGCCAGCGGCGCTACTTCGCGTTGTACCCGCATGCACGTGCGCTCGCGCCCAAGGTGCGAGCGCTGGTCGAACACCTTGCGGCGCACTACGCTGCACAGGCTGGCGTGGCTGGCTAGCCGGGAAATGCAGCCACGCGTTACAAAGAGAAAAGGGCGCCCCGAAGGCGCCCTTTGTCGTTCATGGCTCTGCCTGGTTCAGCGCTGCTGGATCTTCGACAGCAGGCGCAGGAACTCCACATACAGCCAGACCAGGGTCACCATCAGGCCGAATGCGCCATACCACTCCATGTACTTGGGCGCGCGCTGGGCCACGCCGGTCTCGATGAAATCGAAGTCCAGCACCAGGTTCAGCGCGGCCACGACCACCACGAAGAGGCTGAAGGCAATGCCCAGCCAGCTGGAGTCGTGGATCACCGGCACGTTGATGTTGAAGAAGCCCAGCACGAACGAGGCCAGGTAGAGCAGGGCGATGCCGCCGGTGGCGGCCACCACGCCCATCTTGAAGTTCTCGGTGGCCTTGATCAGGCCGCTGCGGTATGCGAACAGCAGGGCGGCCAGGGTGCCGAAGGTCAGCAGCACCGCCTGGAACACGATGCCCGGGTACTTCATGTTGAACAGGGCCGACACGGCGCCCAGGAACAGGCCTTCGACCAGTGCGTACATCGGCGCGGTGACCGGCGACCATTCCTTCTTGAAGATGGTGATCAATGCCAGCACCAGGCCGCCGATCGCGCCACCGATGGCGTACAGGCTCGCGCTGCCGGAAATCTGGCCGTACTCGTCGACCGCCTGGCTCCAGGCGAACGCCGCGGTCAGCACGGTCAACAGCAGCAGGATGCCGGTCTTGTTGGCGGTGCCGTTGAGGGTCATGGCCTGGTCGGGGCTGGTCACTACCGAGCCACTGGCGAGGTCGAGGAAAGTCGACTCGGAAAGAGCCGGGTTGCCGCTGCGCATGCGTGTTCTCCGTGCGAATGAAGGTCGGGACGGCCATCCGGCCGATGGGCGTCAGCATAGCCGATGACTGCTTTCGGCGTTGTGGCAGGCCCGGGATCTGTGCATCCTTCGTTGACAGTTCCCAACGCGCTTGGCGACAATGACCAACTCCCCGGGCCCAACCCGAGGGGATTGCAAGACCGGGGTATAGCGCAGTCTGGTAGCGCGCCTGCTTTGGGAGCAGGATGTCGGGGGTTCGAATCCCTCTACCCCGACCAATCCCACGCCACGTCGGATTGGACACCGTTCCGGTTCGGGCGCCCGTAGCTCAACTGGATAGAGCACCGGCCTTCTAAGCCGGCGGTTACAGGTTCGATTCCTGTCGGGCGCGCCATTGGCGAGCACCGGGATCGCATCGACGGATGTGAAGAAGTGCTTGCAAAAGCGCAAGGACTCCACCAGAATATCGGACTCGCTTCGGCGGACCGCAGCTTCGGTGACAGTCCCCAGGCAATGTTCAAGGTTCCAGCGTCAGTGATATCGGCGATGGAGCGAAAGTTTCAGTGGTGGCTGTAGCTCAGTTGGTTAGAGTACCGGATTGTGATTCCGGTGGTCGGGGGTTCGAATCCCCTCAGCCACCCCACTGATTCAACCGCATCGGCGCAGCCGAAACGGTATTGCAATAAACAGAAGGCACGCTACAATGTGCGTCTGAGTTTCACGGGCCGTTAGCTCAGTTGGTAGAGCAGTTGACTCTTAATCAATAGGTCCAAGGTTCGAATCCTTGACGGCCCACCAAGACAGAAGCCACCTGGTACGCCAGGTGGCTTTTTTCTTATAGGTGTGACTCCCATCGTTCCGATGGATCACGCGTTGCGGAACCCGTTTGGCGTGGATCTGCAGCAGGAGCGGGCCCCGCAGTGCTGGTTTCAACCACGTTGAAAAAAGTGCTTGCACCCACCGAGCGGATCGGGTCATAATTCGCGCCCCGATTTCGGGCTGTTAGCTCAGTTGGTAGAGCAGTTGACTCTTAATCAATAGGTCCAAGGTTCGAATCCTTGACAGCCCACCAGACAAAAGCCACTTGGTCCGCCAAGTGGCTTTTTTCTTGCCTGTTCGCTGAGGGGCATCTGCAGATGCCAGCGGTGCTGGCTGGAGTGGAGCCCCCTTGAGTCAAGGGGGCACGGCGAAGCCGCGGGGATGTGGCGGCTGATGAAGTGGGGCCCGCGCTTTGCCGCGCAAAGCGTGGGGCTGCGGCGCGAATGCGCGGCAGCTTCCCACTTGGTCCGCCAAGTGGCTTTTTTCTTGCCTGTTCGCTGGGGGATTTCATCCACGCCTGGCGTGGATCGACTGAAGCAATGCTGAAATCAGCGGCATACACGTCATCAGTGTTTTCAATGCTGTGCGCTGCATCTCACCGCATCGCGTCCTGCATCGCACCCAATGGATCTTCCGCGCCGACGGCGCATGCACGAAGGACGATGTTGATGGCTCATATCAATCGATTGCACCGCACGCTGTGGGTTTCCTTCGCGTTGCTGGCACTGGCGGCCTGCGCGCCCGCCGACGATCCCGCGCAGACCGTCGAACGCGATGCTGGCACGGAGAGCGCTCCTGCACGCTCGGTCGGTGAGGCCATGCAGATGCAGCCGGCTCAGCCGGCAGAGCGGGAGGCCCTGCCCGATGCGGTGGACGTGCAGCGCAATGCGGATGGTTCGGTGGATGTGCGCAAGGCCACGCCGGAGTCGGCGGCCCTGCGGCGCACCGGCGACGGGGGCGTGGAGATCCGCAAGGTGGATCCTGCAGCCGGGCAGGGTGCCGATACGGCGTCGGCCAAGGCCAGGCCGCAGCAGTGAACCCCGCCACCCCGGATGAGCTTGCGCTCGCCGGGGTGGTTCAACGCGCGGGCTGCGCACAATTGCCATGTTCAGTTTTGTGCAGGCCTTCCGCTTCCCGTCATCGCCTGCGACAATGAACACCTGCGCCGGCCACGCGAAAGTGGCGGAATTGGTAGACGCCCTGGATTTAGGTTCCAGTGCCGCAAGGCGTGGGGGTTCGAGTCCCCCCTTTCGCACCAGTGCCGGCCTGTCCCCGCCCTGATCGGGCCATCTGCGCCCCCTTGACCGGCACGCGCTGGCAGTGCAAGCCGAATTGGGCGAAACTAAAGGGCTGCGGCAAGCAGGCGCGTCCCAGACGTCGCGTCCTTACAACCGTTTCATCCCAATCATCGAGCCGGGGGCCTGGGCCACCGGTGGCAGGAGTCAACATGCAAGCTTCGATCGAATCCACCGGCAACCTGGAACGCCGCCTGAGCTTCTCGCTGCCGGAAGAGCGTCTGCAGAGCCACATCGTCGGCCGCCTCGGCGAAATCGCCCGTACCACCCGCATCAAGGGTTTCCGCCCGGGCAAGGTGCCGGCCAAGGTGATCGAGCAGCGCTTCGGCGCGCAGGTCCGTGGCGAGGCGCTGGACGGCCTGCTGCGCGAAACCTTCGATGCAGCCGTGCGCGAGCACGACCTGCGCATCGTCGGCAGCCCGCGCATCGACAAGGGCGACGAGGGTGAGTTCTCCTTCGTCGCCACCGTGGAAGTGGTGCCGGACTTCGGCGACATCGACGTCAGCAAGCTGACCGTCGTGCGCCATACCGCCGAGATCACCGACGCCGACATCGACCAGATGATCGAGAACCTGCAGAACCAGCGCCGTACCTGGGCCCCGGTCAGCCGTGGCGCGCAGGACGGTGACCTGGTCGCGGTGGAAACCTGGTCGCAGGCCGGCGAAGAGCGCCTGCCGGCCGAGGGCACCGAGAAGGGTTCGATCGTGCTCGGCCAGGGCATGATGTTCGACACCATCGAGAAGGGCCTGGTCGGCCTGGCCAAGGGCGAAGAGAAGACCCTGGACGTCGAGTTCCCGGCTGACTGGCGCGTGCCGGTGCTGGCCGGCAAGACCGTGCAGGTCACCGTCAAGGTCACCGAGGTCTCCGAGCCGGTCGTGCCGGCGGTCGACGAAGCCTTCATCAAGAGCTTCGGCGTGAAGGGCGGCGATGTGGAGCAGTTCCGCAGCGACATCCGCGCCAACCTGGAGCGCGAGCTGAAGGGTGCGTTGATGAACCGCCTGCGCCGCGAAGTGGGCGAGCAGCTGATCGCGGCCTACTCCTCGGTCGAAATGCCGCCGCGCCTGGTCGAGAACGAAGCCCGCGCCATGCTGGCCCAGCAGGTCGAGCAGCTGCGCCGCAACGGCCAGAACGTCGGCGAGATCCCGGCCGATGCCCACGAAGGCTTCAAGGACGCTGCCGCCAAGCGCGTGCTGGTCGGCCTGCTGGTCGGTGAAGTGGCCCGCATCAACGACCTGCGCCTGGAAGCCAAGCGCCTGAATGAAACGATGCGTCTGATCGCTTCGACCTACGAAGAGCCGGAGCAGGTCATTGAGATGTACCGCAACGACCCCCAGTTGATGTCTGGCCTGCAGAACCGTGTGATGGAAGAGCAGGTGATCGACTGGATCGCCGAGCGTGCCCAGCACACCGAAGAGAAGCTGTCGTTCCAGGACGCGATCCGCCAGTAAGCCCGGGCGGATCACCGGATGCCCCGCGCCTTTGCCGGCGCGGGGTTGTTGCCCCCCAAGATAGGTACCTCACGTAATGGACAACCGAACCAAAGCCCTGAACCTGGTTCCGATGGTGGTCGAGCAGACCAGCCGCGGCGAGCGTGCCTACGACATCTATTCGCGCCTGTTGAAGGAGCGCCTGATCTTCCTCGTGGGCCCGATCGACGATCACATGGCCAACGTGGTGGTGGCGCAGTTGCTGTTCCTGGAATCGGAAAACCCGGAAAAGGACATCAACATCTACATCAACTCGCCGGGTGGCGTGGTCACCGCCGGCATGGCGATCTACGACACCATGCAGTACATCAAGCCGAATGTGAGCACCACCTGCATCGGCCAGGCCGCCTCGATGGGCGCCCTGCTGCTGGCCGCGGGCGAAGCCGGCAAGCGCTATGCGCTGCCGAACTCGCGCGTGATGATCCATCAGCCGCTGGGTGGCTACCAGGGCCAGGCCACCGACATCGACATCCACGCGCGCGAGATCCTGACCCTGCGTTCGCGCCTGAACGAGGTGCTGGCCAAGCACACCGGCCAGTCGCTGGAGACGATCGCCCGTGATACCGAGCGCGACAACTTCAAGAGCGCCTTCGAGGCGCAGGCCTACGGTCTGGTCGACCAGGTCCTGGAGCGTCGTCCGGATGAGTCGATCCAGGCCGGCTGACCGGCCTTCACGGGGCCAGGGAGGCCTCGTTCCTGCAGGGTCGGGTGGGACTGGTGTCCCCTCGGCCCTGTGCTATTCTCGAATCGAACCCCCGTTCAGCGGGTGGGGTAACTGGGTAAGCGAAGCATGAGCGAAGACCGCCAAGGTCGTTCCACGGACACCGGCAAGATCCTCTACTGCTCTTTCTGCGGCAAGAGCCAGCATGAAGTGCGCAAGCTGATTGCGGGTCCGAGCGTGTTCATCTGCGATGAGTGCGTGGAGCTGTGCAACGACATCATCCGTGAGGAACTTGAGGAAAAGGCGCAGTCGGCGCGCAGTTCGCTGCCCAAGCCGCGCGAGATCCTCGAGGTCCTCGACCAGTACGTGATCGGCCAGAACCGTGCCAAGCGCACGCTGGCAGTGGCCGTGTACAACCACTACAAGCGCATCGAGAGCCGGCAGAAGAACGACGACGTCGAACTGGCGAAGTCGAACATCCTGCTGGTCGGCCCGACCGGTTCGGGCAAGACGCTGCTGGCCGAGACCCTGGCCCGCCTGCTCAACGTGCCGTTCACCATGGCCGACGCCACCACGCTGACCGAAGCCGGTTACGTGGGTGAGGACGTGGAGAACATCATCCAGAAGCTGCTGCAGAAGTGCGACTACGACGTCGAGAAGGCGCAGCAGGGCATCGTCTACATCGATGAAATCGACAAGATCTCGCGCAAGAGCGAGAACCCGTCGATCACCCGCGATGTGTCCGGCGAAGGCGTGCAGCAGGCGCTGCTGAAGCTGATCGAAGGCACCGTGGCCAGCGTTCCGCCGCAGGGCGGCCGCAAGCACCCGCAGCAGGAATTCCTGCAGGTGGACACCAAGAACATCCTGTTCATCTGCGGCGGCGCGTTTGCCGGGCTGGACAAGGTGATCCAGGCCCGTTCCACCGACGTCGGCAGCATCGGCTTCGGCGCCAAGGTGAAGAGCAGCGAGCGCAAGCAGGAAGTGGGCAAGGTGCTGGCCGAAGTCGAGCCGGAAGACCTGATCAAGTTCGGCCTGATTCCCGAGTTCGTCGGCCGCCTGCCGGTGGTGGCGACCCTGGAGGAGCTGGACGAACCGGCCCTGATCAAGATCCTGACCGAGCCGAAGAACGCCATCACCAAGCAGTTCAAGAAGCTGTTCGAGATGGAGAACGTCGAGCTGGAGTTCCGCCCGGACGCGTTGTCGGCCATTGCCCGCAAGGCGCTCAAGCGCAAGACCGGTGCCCGCGGCCTGCGCACCATCGTCGAATCGGTCCTGCTGGACACCATGTACGACCTGCCGTCGCAGGAAAACGTCAGCAAGGTGGTGGTGGACGAGTCGGTGATCGAGCACAAGTCCGAGCCGTACCTGATCTACCAGACCCCGGCGGCCCCTGAACAGAAGGCCGCAGGCGCCGAGTGATCCTTCCAGGTTGTTGATTGGAAAGGATTTTCAAGGAATGCCTTGCATCTGAAAGCCGATGGCCCCATAACGGGGCCATCGGCTTTTTTTGTCTCCGGAAGATGCCCTCCCGGAGGCGGTTTTCCCCCTTCCCTGGAGCCCCCATGGCCCGTTCCCCAAGTGAAACCCTCGACCTGCCGGTCCTGCCGCTGCGCGACGTAGTGGTGTTCCCGCACATGGTCATCCCGCTGTTCGTCGGCCGTGACAAGTCCATGCACGCGCTCGAACAGGCAATGGAGGCGGACAAGCGCATCCTGCTGCTGGCGCAGAAGTCGGCCGAGACCGATGACCCGCATGCGGCCGACCTCTACCAGGTCGGTACGCTGGCGCAGGTGCTGCAGCTGCTGAAGCTGCCCGACGGCACCATCAAGGTGCTGGTCGAAGGCCTGTCGCGCGTGCAGGTCACCCACGTCGACGAGCGCAACGGCTCGCTGCATGGGCAGGCGGTGGAAATCGACGCCACTGACGAGCGCGAAGCGCGCGAGGTCGAGGCGATTGCCCGCTCGCTGATGTCGCTGTTCGAGCAGTACGTGAAGACCAACCGCAAGCTGCCGCCGGAGCTGCTGCAGACGCTGTCGGGCATCGATGAGCCGGCGCGCCTGGCCGACACCATCGCTGCGCACATCAGCGTGCGCCTGGCCGACAAGCAGCGCCTGCTGGAAACGCTGGCCGTCGGTGACCGCCTGGAGATGCTGGTCGGCCTGGTCGACGGCGAGATCGACGTGCAGCAGATGGAGAAGCGCATCCGCGGCCGCGTGAAGTCGCAGATGGAGAAGAGCCAGCGCGAGTACTACCTCAACGAACAGATGAAGGCCATCCAGAAGGAACTGGGTGACCTGGACGACGCGCCGGGCGAGCTGGAAGAACTGGCCCGCAAGATTGCCGAGGCCGGCATGCCGAAGGCGGTTGAAGCCAAGGCGCGCAACGAACTGAACAAGCTCAAGCAGATGTCGCCGATGTCGGCCGAAGCCGCCGTCGTGCGCAACTACCTGGAGTGGCTGCTGGGCGTGCCGTGGAAGAAGCGCAGCAAGGTGCGCAAGGACCTGAAGGTCGCGCAGGATACGCTCGATGCCGACCACTACGGCCTGGAGAAGGTCAAGGAGCGCATCCTTGAATACCTGGCGGTGCAGTCGCGCGTGAAGCAGATGAAGGGCCCGATCCTGTGCCTGGTCGGGCCGCCGGGCGTGGGCAAGACCTCGCTGGGCCAGTCCATTGCCAAGGCCACCAACCGCAAGTTCGTGCGCATGTCGCTGGGCGGCGTGCGCGACGAGGCCGAAATCCGTGGCCACCGCCGTACCTACGTCGGTTCCATGCCGGGCCGCATCGTGCAGAACCTCAACAAGGTCGGCAGCAAGAACCCGCTGTTCGTGCTCGACGAGATCGACAAGATGTCGATGGACTTCCGTGGCGATCCGTCTTCGGCGCTGCTGGAAGTGCTCGATCCGGAGCAGAACAACGCATTCAACGACCACTACCTGGAAGTGGACCTGGACCTGTCCGAAGTGATGTTCGTGGCGACCTCGAACTCGCTCAACATTCCCGGCCCGCTGCTGGACCGCATGGAAGTGATCCGCATCCCCGGCTACACCGAGGACGAGAAGCTCAACATCGCGACCCGCTACCTGGTGCCGAAGCAGGTCAAGGCCAACGGCCTGCAGCCGGAAGAGCTGGAGATCGGCAGTGATGCCATCCAGGACATCGTGCGCTACTACACGCGTGAATCGGGCGTGCGCAACCTGGAACGCGAGATCGCCAAGATCTGCCGCAAGGTGGTGAAGGAGATCGCGCTGGCTGGCCCGCAGCCGGTGAAGGCGAAGAAGGGTGCGAAGAAGTCCAAGGCGCTGGTCAGCGTGTCCAGCAAGAACCTGGACAAGTACCTGGGCGTGCGTCGCTTCGACTTCGGACGTGCCGAGGAAGAGAACGAGATCGGCCTGGTCACCGGCCTGGCCTGGACCGAGGTCGGCGGCGACCTGCTGCAGATCGAATCGACCCTGGTGCCGGGCAAGGGCCAGCTGATCCTGACCGGCCAGCTCGGCAACGTGATGAAGGAGTCGGCTTCGGCGGCACTGTCGGTGGTGCGTTCGCGCGCCGTGGGCTTCGGCATCGACAGCGACTTCCTGCAGAAGCACGACGTACACCTGCACGTGCCCGATGGCGCCACGCCGAAGGATGGCCCGAGTGCCGGCGCGGCGATGGTCACCTCGCTGGTGTCGATGCTGACCAGGGTGCCGGTGCGCGCCGATGTGGCGATGACCGGCGAGATCACCCTGCGTGGTCGCGTCACTGCCATCGGTGGCCTGAAGGAGAAGCTGCTGGCTGCACTGCGTGGCGGCATCCGCACGGTCATCATCCCGGAAGAGAACCGCAAGGACCTGGCCGACATCCCGGCCAACGTCACCCGCGATCTGAAGATCGTGCCGGTGAAGTACATCGAAGAAGTCCTGGACCTGGCGCTGGAGCGTCCGTTGGCACCGAAGAAGGCGCGCAAGAGTGCGCAGCGTGTCACGGTGCGCAGCAAGGCCAAACCGAGTGGAAACGCGCGCGTCAAGCATTGACGCGCGCTGTCCAATGGCCCGAAACCCGCGTCGTTGCTGGCTTTCCAGCTTGCGTGGGGGTAGGGCCACTGGTATAAAAGCAGCACTCGCGAATGAGTGGTCGCAGTCTGGTGATCGCTGGAATTCGGCGAACCGTTTCCACATGGCGGCCGCATGCAGATGGCGTGCGGTTGCTTCCCTGTCGAATAAGCGGAACCCACCGCCAAAGGAGTTGTAGAGAATGAACAAGACCGAATTGATCGATGCCGTTGCTGAAGCTGCCGACCTGACCAAGGCAGAGTCCAGCCGCGCTGTCGATGCCGTCGTTGCTGCCATCACCAAGGCGCTGAAGGACGGCGATGCGGTCACCCTGGTTGGCTTCGGTACCTTCCAGGTCCGCGACCGTGCTGCCCGCACCGGCCGCAACCCGAAGACCGGCGACACCATCAAGATCGCTGCTTCGAAGAATCCGTCGTTCAAGGCTGGCAAGGCCCTGAAGGATGCTGTAAACTAAGCGGCTCGCTGGGGTGCTTAGCTCAGCGGTAGAGCGTCTCCTTTACACGGAGAGGGTCGGGGGTTCGAAACCCTCAGCACCCACCACAGCACCGCGGTAAAAGTTTGAGTGTGGAGCGGTAGTTCAGCTGGTTAGAATGCTGGCCTGTCACGCCGGAGGTCGCGGGTTCGAGTCCCGTCCGCTCCGCCATTCAACGAGGCCTCCGGCCAAAAGCTGGAGGCTTTGTTTTCTCCCCGGTCCAGGCCGGCTGAAAGCAAAAAAGTAACAACGCGGAGCGGTAGTTCAGCTGGTTAGAATGCTGGCCTGTCACGCCGGAGGTCGCGGGTTCGAGTCCCGTCCGCTCCGCCAGTACATCGAGGCCCCCGGTTCAAGGCTGGGGGCCTTGTCTTCTCACCGAGAGGTTCGGGAGGAAGGCGAAAAGTCTTTGCAAGAACGGAGCGGTAGTTCAGCTGGTTAGAATGCTGGCCTGTCACGCCGGAGGTCGCGGGTTCGAGTCCCGTCCGCTCCGCCATTGCAGACTTCTTAAGTCCCTGTGAAAAAACTTTGAAAAAAGTGTTCATCGGGCTGGGTTTCCAGCGAGTCTTCGGATATACTGGGCACCTGCAAAGTTCAAGCGCGGAGCGGTAGTTCAGCTGGTTAGAATGCTGGCCTGTCACGCCGGAGGTCGCGGGTTCGAGTCCCGTCCGCTCCGCCAACTCTAAAAGCCCTCGGCGCAAGCCGGGGGCTTTTTCTTTGCGCCAGGATGGAGTTGGCCGATGCACTGATGGTGCGTGCCTGCGCAAGTGGGCGCAGGCCGCGTCGGTGCTGCTTTTGGTCCCTGCGGCGAAGCGGGTTACACTGCCGGGCTCGCCAATCAGGCCTTGTGATTCCTCACCATGCTGCAGAAACTCCGCGACAAGACCTCAGGCTGGATCGTCACCGTGATCCTGGGGCTGCTGATGATTCCGTTCCTGTTCGTGATCGACAACAGCTACCTCGGTGGCGTTGGCGCACAGAACGTGGCCAAGGTTTCCGCGCCGCCCACCTGGTGGCGTTCGGCGCCGTCGTGGTGGCCGGTGCGCATGCTGTGGCAGCACCATGAGATCAGCTCGCAGGATTTCCGCACGCGTTTCGAGCAGGAGCGCATGCGTGAGCGCCAGCAGCAGGGCGACAACTTCGACCCGCGCGCGTTCGAGAGCACCGAGAACAAGATGGCCGTGCTCGATCAGCTGATCGACGAACAGGTCGTGCGTCTGGTCGGTGAACAGGCGGGCGTGGTGATCGGCGACGGCGCTGTGCGCGAATACATCGCGACCATGCCGGCGTTCCTCGATTCGAACGGCAAGTTCAACGAGAACAACTACCGGCTGGCATTGGCCGGTGGCAATCCGCCGCGTACCCCGACCCAGTTCCAGGAACTGGTGCGTGAGAGCCTGCAGCAGTCGGTGATCCCATCGGGCCTGCAGAGCTCCGGCTTCGTCACCCAGGCCGAGACCGAGCGCCTGTTGAAGCTGCTGGGCGAAACCCGCGACGTCGAGCTGGCCGCGTTGCCGCCCGTACCGGCCGATACCGCGCCGGTCACCGATGATCAGATCAAGCAGTGGTACGACAGCCACGGCAAGGATTTCCGCCAGGCCGAGAGCGTGTCGCTGGAGTACGTCGAGATCAACGGTGCGAACCTGCCGGCACCGGTCCCGGCCGATGAAGCGACCCTGCGCAAGCGCTATGAAGAGGAAAAGGCAAAGTTCACCTCGCCGGAGCAGCGCCAGGCCTCGCACATCCTGATCACCGGTGACGGCGCCGAAGCCAAGGCGAACAGGATCGCTGCCGAAGCCAAGACGGCCGGTGCCGACTTCGCTGCGCTGGCCAAGGCCAATTCGGAAGATCCGGGCTCCAAGGACCAGGGCGGTGACCTGGGCTGGGTCGAGCGCGGTGCGATGGTCAAGCCGTTCGAGGACGCGCTGTTTGCGGCCAAGGCCGGTGACGTGATCGGCCCGGTCAAGACCGAGTTCGGTTACCACATCATCAAGGTGGCCGCTGTGCGCGGTGGCCAGGGCAAGTCGTTCGAGGAAGTGCGTGACACCCTGGCTGCCGAGCAGCTGAAGGCCGACGGCGAGCGCGGCTTCAACGAACTGGCCGGTCGCCTGGTCGATGCCATCAACAAGAGCCCGAGCGACCTGGCGGCCGCCGCCAAGGAAGTGAACCTGCCGCTGCAGACCCTGGGCCCGATCACCCGCGCGACCGCCAGCGGCATCGCCGCTGACCCGGCCGTGCTGCGTGCCGCCTTCTCCGACGTGCTGGTGCAGGACGGTACCGCCAGTGACCCGATCGCCCTGGGCGGCGCGACCAACCACAGCGTGGTCATCCGTGTGGCTGCACACACCCCGGAACAGGCCCTGCCGCTGGACAAGGCCCGTGACCAGGTGATCGCTGCGATCCGTGCTGATCGCCAGCGCCAGGCCAGCGACAAGGCGGCCGATGCCATCCTGGCCAAGCTGAAGGCGGGCGCCACCCTGCAGTCGCTGGCCGCCAGCGAGAAGCTGCAGCTGAGCCCGATGCCGGGCCTGCCGCGCAGCCAGCCGGTGCCGACCCCGGAAATCAACCGCGCGATCTTCAGTGCGCCGGTGCCGGCTGAAGGCAAGCCGAGCTATGGCAAGGTCGACGTCAATGGCCACGCGCTGCTGTTCGCGGTGAACAAGGTCAATCCGGGCGACATCAAGGAAGTGACTGCAGAGCAGCAGAAGCAGCTGAAGGAACAGCTGAGCCAGATCGACGGCATGGCCGCAGCCAAGGCCTACATCGAAGCGATGCGCAAGAAGTTCATGATCCAGACCACCGAAGCGAACCTGTAAGCCTCGCGGCGGCACCCATGAGAGAGGCCCGGCAATGCCGGGCCTTTTTTGTGCCTGCCGATGCGTAGCGTCGAGCCATGCTCGACTGCGCCTGCTGGGCGCAGGCATGAAAAAAGCCGAGCGTGGGCTCGGCTCTCCAGAACAAAGGGGCGGGCAGGGCGCGGCGGTGCCGCGCCGGACTCAGTCCTCCACGCGCAGCACGGCGCCCGGCTTCAGCACGCTGCTGCCGCTCAGGCCGTTCAGCGACAGTAGCGCCTTGACCGGCATGCCATAGCGGCGGGCGATGGTCCAGGCCGATTCACCATCCCGCACGGTGTGGCGACGACTGCGCGGACGATCGGCGATCGCGGCCACGGTCTTGGCGACCTGTGGCGTTGGCGAGGCGGCGGCAACAGGTACGCTACTGGCCACCAGTGCGGTGGCGGTGTCCGCCACGGTCGCGCTGGCGGCCGAGACCGGCGCCAGCACGCGGGTGGTGCCGGACGAGACGCGCCCACCGCCCGCCAGGGCGGGGTTGAGGCGGACGATCCTGGCCGGGTCCAGGGCACGCTGTGCGGCCCACTGCTGGACGCTGGTGCCGGCGGGCAGGGTGTGGTCCTTCAGTACGGGCACGGTGCGGTCCAGCGAGGCCATGACACCTGGCTGGTCTTCCACATCTTCCAGCACGCAGGCCAGGGCATGCAGCTTCTCGACGTAGGCATGGGTGACCGGCGACAGGCCGGGCAGCGCCGAGGGCTTGGCGTTCTGCGCGTTCATGCCGGCCTTGCGCATCGATTGCAGCACGCGGTACTCGCCGGCGTTGTAGGCCATGGTGGCCAGGCGCCAGTCGCCGCCGAACATGCCGTGCAGGGTCTTCAGGTAGCGCACTGCGGCCTGGGTGGAATCGACCGCCGACAGGCGCCCGTCGTAGCCGTTGGCCATGGGCACGCGGTGATTGCGCGCAGTGGTGGCGATGAACTGCCACAGGCCGGTCGGGCCGCTGCCATTGCGTGCATTGGGCCGGTAACCGCTTTCCACGAACGGAATCAGCGCGAACTCGGTAGGCAGGTTGGCCTTGCGCAGCTCTTCGACCACATAGCCGAACAGCACCAGTGCATCGTCATCCTGGTTGGCCAGGCGCGACGGGGCGTGGGCGAACTGCTTCTGCCAGCGCGGGCTGGTGGCCTCGGCATTGCAGGTGGGCTCGGCCAGGCCGTCGCGGAAGCTGGAGAAGATCTCCTGGCCGTTGCGGACCGACGCGGCCGGCAACGCGGCCGGATCCAGCGGCAGGGCCGCGGCGGCGGTCAGGTTCTGGCCGATGCCAGCGCCCAGCGACTGGGCGCCGGCGGTTCCGGCCAGCCCCAGGACCAGGCCCAGGGCCAGCGGCAGACTTCGGCGCATCATGCGCGGAAGCCGTCTTTCCAGTGCCGGAGACCGGCCATCACGTCGACGTCGTCAACGACGTCACGGCCCAGGTGCGCCGACACCGACGCGCGGATCGGCGCAGTGTGCACACGCAGGAACGGATTGCAGTCGAATTCGCTGGCCAGGGTTACCGGCAGGGTGGAACGGTCATCGCGGCGCATGGCCAAAGCCTCCTCTTGGCGCTGCCGCAAGGCAGCGTTGGCGGGGTCGACATGCCGCGCGAAGACGGCATTTGACACGGTGTACTCATGAGCGCAACAAAGCAGCAGTTGCGCGGGCAAGGTACCCAGCTTGCGCATCGATGCCAGCAGCTGGGACGGCGTACCTTCGAACAGGCGTCCACAGCCCAGGCTGAACAACGAATCTCCGCTGAAAAGATGTTCAGCAGTGTGAAACGCGATGTGGCTGCGGGTATGCCCGGGCACGGATAGTACGTGGAACGCCTGGCCCAGTGCCTGAACGCGTTCACCTTCGCCGACCCGTTCGGTTGCCGTGGGGATGCGCTCCTCGACGGGTGCGATCACCCGGACTCCAGGAAAACGTGCCTGCAGCACCGGCACGCCACCGATGTGGTCATCGTGATGATGGGTGAGCAGGATCGTGTCCACGCGCAGGCCCTGATCGGCGAGCGCAAGCACCGGCGCGGCATCGCCGGGATCGACGACCACGGCGTTACCGTCGTCGTCGATCAAGGTCCAGATGTAGTTGTCCGCAAATGCGGGCAGGGCAGTCAGTCGCATAGAATTGGACCATGCCCGCGCTGCAGAGCACCCGTCAAGCGAGCCAGACCCCGTGGTTCGACAGCGAACCAGCGGAAGCCCTGCGCGTTCTGGAGCGGCAACTGCTGCTGCCGCAGCTGTCGTTGCTGCCGGTGCAGCCCTGGCTGTGGATCGCGCCGAGTGCCGCATGGCTGGACGATGCGCAGCTTGGCGGGCGCGGCCTGCGCCTGTACCGGCAGGGGCACGGCTATGCCGGCGACACCCGCTGTGCGTTGCCGCTGCCGCTGGCCAATGAAAGCGTCAATGCGGTCGTGTTGCAGCATGTCACCGCAGCTGACGCTGATCGGTTGCTCGATGAGTGCGAGCGCGTGCTGATGCCGGGCGGCCATCTGTGGCTGAGCAGCCTCAACCCGTTCAGCCCTTACCGCACGCACTGGCGCCAGCACGGGCTGGTGGTGCGCACGCCGCAGCGGATCCGCCTGCTGCTCGGCCGCCACGGGCTGGAGTGCGACGATATGCGTTTCCTCGGCCCGCTCTGGCGCGGCGCCGGCAGCCGTCGCCCGGGCGGTTGGTCGCCACTGCGCGCGGCCTGCCTGTTCCATGCTGAAAAGCGAACGCTGGCCCTGCCCGGGCCGAAACCGTTGCCGGTGCGTTGGCACGGCACCGTTGCTACCTGATCTGGAGTTGTATTGAAAACCATTGAAATCCACACCGACGGCTCCTGCCTTGGCAATCCTGGCCCCGGCGGCTGGGCTGCACTGCTGCGCTACAAGGGCCACGAGCGTGAACTGAGCGGCGGCGAAGCGCACACCACCAACAACCGGATGGAGCTGATGGCGGCCATTTCCGGCCTGGAAACGCTGACCGAGCCGTGCAACATCGTGCTCTATACCGATTCGCAGTACGTGCGGCAGGGCCTGACCCAATGGATGCCCGGCTGGATCCGCAAGAACTGGAAGACCGCCGGCGGCGACCCGGTGAAGAACCGCGAGCTGTGGGAGCGCCTGCATGCGGCGACGCTGCGGCACCAGATCGATTGGCGCTGGGTGAAGGGCCACTCCGGTGACCCGGACAACGAGCGGGTGGATACCCTGGCGCGCAACGCGGCCATCCAGATCCGTGACGCCAGCCCGGTAAACTGAGTCCATGCGCCAGATCATCCTCGATACCGAAACCACCGGCCTGGAATGGAAGAAGGGCAACCGCATCGTTGAAATCGGCTGCGTGGAGCTGTTCAAGCGCCGCCCGACCGGCAACAACTACCACCAGTACATCAAGCCGGACTGCGAATTCGAACAGGGCGCGCAGGAAGTCACCGGCCTGACCCTGGAGTTCCTGGCTGACAAGCCGGACTTCGCGCAGATCGCCGATGAGTTCCTGGCTTTCATCGATGGCGCCGAGCTGATCATCCACAACGCGGCGTTCGACCTGGGCTTCCTCGACAACGAGCTGTCGTTGCTGGGCCCGCAGTATGGAAAGATCACCGATCGCTGCACGGTGATCGATACCCTGGTGATGGCGCGCGAGCGCTTCCCGGGCCAGCGCAATTCGCTGGATGCGCTGTGCAAGCGCCTGGGCGTGGACAATTCGCACCGTGCGCTGCATGGCGGCCTGCTCGACGCGCAGATCCTGGGCGATGTCTATATCGCGCTGACCTCGGGCCAGGAAGAGATCGGCTTCGGCATGGGCGACGATGACGGTGGTGGCGCCGGTGCCGCGCTGCAGGCCTTCGATACCAGCAAACTGCTGCCGCGCCCACGCGTGGTGGCCACCCCGTCTGAACTGGAAGCGCACAGCGCGCGTCTGGAACGACTGCGCAAGAAGGCCGGCTACGCCTTGTGGGATGGCCCGAAGGTGGAAGAGCCCGCCAGCGCATAAACATCCACGCATGGCGTGGATCTACTGTAGAGCCGAGCCCATGCTCGGCTCATGCACCAGGTTCAGTGGCAGCGCACCAGGATCACGCTGATGTTGTCGCGGCCACCGCCGTCGAGCGCGGCCGCGACCAGCGTGTCCACGCATTCCTGCGCGCTGGCATCGTCGAAGGCGAGGGTGCGGGCGATGCTGCGGTCGTCCACTTCCTCGGTCAGGCCGTCACTGCACAGCAGCAGCTGCATGCCCGGGCGCAGCTCACCGCTGGTGGTGGCCACGTTCAGATGTGCCGGGTCGGTCACGCCCAGCGCCTGGGTGACCACGTTGCGATGTGGATGCGCACGCGCCTGTTCGGCCGTCAGGTTGCCCTGCGCGACCAGTTCCTGCACCACGCTGTGGTCCTGGCTGAGCTGGGCCAGCTGGCCGTCACGCCACAGATAGGCGCGGCTGTCACCGACCCATGCCACTTCATAGCGATTGCCCTGCACGCGTGCGGCGACCACGGTGGTGCCCATCGGCAGGGTGTCGTTGCGCCGGCGCGAGGCGCGGATGATCTCTTCGTCAGCGGTGCGGATGGCCTGGGCCAGCGGCGCGCCACGGCGGATCTCGCGTACGATGGTTTCGCGCGCCAGCGCGCTGGCCACCTCGCCGCAGGCGTGGCCACCCATGCCATCGGCCACCAGCCACAGGGCCAGCTCGCTGTCACCGTAGTAGGTGTCTTCGTTGAGCTCGCGGCGCAGGCCGGGGTGAGTGAGGTGTCCGAATTCGATCATGGGGTGCGGGGGCGGGGTATTGCTGGGGAGACAGGCATCATCGGGGGGCTGCAGGCATCCGGCAAGGCATGCACTCAGGAAATTTTCACTTCGTTGACCGGAATGACTTGTCGCCGGCCTCACTTCCTCGTATGATGCGCGTCCCCGGTCCGCCGGGGACCACCCGGAGAGGTGGCAGAGTGGTTGAATGTACCTGACTCGAAATCAGGCAGGCGTTTATAGCGCCTCGGGGGTTCGAATCCCCCCCTCTCCGCCAGATAAAGAAAAAGGGCTGCCGAACGGCAGCCCTTTTTCTTTATCTGGCGCGGGACACGACGCGCTTTGCGCGCGTCGCCCCACACGTTGCTGTGCAACGCGTGGGCCCCTCCCTTCGCCGGCCTCTCCCCGCCCCTGTCGGGGCAGCCCCTCAACAGAGGGGCTTGTTCCACCAGATTGCCTCCGTGAATCCACGCCATGCGTGGATGCGCATCGGGATTTGCGGCGTAGTGACCATGTCCTGATCCGGCGCGGGACACGACGCGCTTTGCGCGCGTCGCCCCACACGTTGCTGTGCAACGCGTGGGCCCCTCCCTTCGCCGGCCTCTCCCCGCCCCTGTCGGGGCAGCCCCTCAACAGAGGGGCTTGTTCCACCAGATTGCCTCCGTGAATCCACGCCATGCGTGGATGCACATCGGGATTTGCGGCGCAGTGACCATGTCCTGATCCGGCGCGGGACACGACGCGCTTTGCGCGCGTCGCCCCACACGTTGCTGTGCAACGCGTGGGCCCCTCCCTTTGCCGGCCTCTCCCCGCCCCTGTCGGGGCAGCCCCTCAACAGAGGGGCTTGTTTCTCCAGATGCATCCGTAGATCCACGTCATGCGTGGATGGACAGCGCGAGTTGCGCTGTAGTGACCATGTCCTGATCTGGCGCGGGACGCGACGCGCTTTGCGCGTCGCCCCAAACGTTGCCGTGCAACGTTCGGGCCCCTCCCTTTGCCGGCCTCTCCCCGCCCCTGTCGGGGCAGCCCCTCAACAGAGGGGCTTGTTCCAGCAGATGCATCAGTAAATCCACGCCATGGGTGGATGCACTTGCTGCAGGGCTGGACCATCCACGCGCGGCGTGGCTCTACCTGAACTGTCCCATCGCCAGTCGCGGGTTAAACTGCACACATCACTTGCTGGAGCTTTCCCCGATGACCGCTGAAATCCTCGTCCCCGTGTCCTTCGGCGAGCTGCTGGACAAGATCTCGATCCTGCAGATCAAGTCCGAGCGCATCAGCGACGAGGGCAAGCTGGCCAATGTGCGCAGGGAGCTGTCGGCGCTGGAGCAGACCTGGATGGCACACCCGGCTGCGGTGAAGGACATCGCCAAGCTGCGTGCCGAGCTGAAGGCGGTCAACGAGCAGCTGTGGGACATCGAGGACGACATCCGCCTGAAGGAGAAGGCGCAGGCGTTCGACCAGGGCTTCATCGACCTGGCGCGCAGTGTCTACCTGCGCAACGACGAGCGCGCGCGCATCAAGAAGGCGATCAACCTGGCGCTGGGTTCGGCGTACGTGGAAGAGAAGTCCTATCAGGATTACGCGCAGCGCACGTGATCCCGGGCAGTCCGCCGCTCACCCCAGGTGGTCGGCGACGTAGCGTTCGAAGGCGGCGATACCGTCTTCGACGGTAATCAGTTCCATTACATCGTCGAACTCGATCTTGGTGCCCCACTTCAGATCGGTGGCCTGCTTGGCCAGGTACTTGCGCGCTGCGTCGTCGTAGCGGTCCACGCAGTAGCGGCGGTCCGAGTACGGGCCGCTGCGGTCCGGATTGCTGGCCGCATGCAGCCCCAGTACTTTGGTGCCCATTGCGTTGGCGATGTGCATCGGGCCCGAGTCCGGGGTCATCACCAGATTGGCGCGGGCCAGCAGGGCAGGCAGCTGCTTCAACGTGTCCTTGCCAACCAGGTCCAATGCAGGCGTCTGCAGCTGCGCCTGGATCGCATCGGCCATGTGGCGCTCCAGTTCGCTGCGGCCACCGCACAGCACCACCCGCCAGCCGCGCTGGACGGCATGGTTGGCCACCGCGGCGTAGCGGTCGGCGTACCAGTTGCGGCGCACGTGGCTGGAACAGGGCGAGATCATCAGCACCGGGCGGCCATCGTCCTGCCACTGCGCGGCGGCCCACTCGAAGGCGGACGGCGGCACGGCCAGATCCCAGCTGACTTCGGTCTGGCGCAGGCCCAGCGGCTCGCAGAAGCTGCCGATGGCATCCAGCACGTGGATGCCGGGGCGATCGGGAATACGCTCGTTGATGAAGAGCCCGTGCAGGTCCTTGGAGCGGCTGCGGTCGTATCCGATGCGGCGCTCGGCCGGAATGAAGGCCGACAGCAGGTTGGCGCGGAACGCGACCTGCATCTGCAACAGCGCTTCAAAGCGCCCCGGTGGCAGGTGCCTGCGCAGTTCCTTGACCCCGGCCATGCCGCTCTTCTTGTCGTAGGCATGGAAGGTGACGCCGGGCAGCCCGTCGAGCAGCTTGTGGCCGGCTTTGTCGATGATCCAGTGGATCGGCGTGTCCGGGCGTGCGGCCTGCAGGGTGCGCACCAGGGGCACCACGTGGGTGACATCGCCAAGTGCGGACAAGCGCAGGAGGCACAAGGAGGAGGACGCTGATGCCATGTGTTGTTAGACTCAATGAAATGGTCGCATTCGACGCCAATGAAGCGCTGACGCCATGCCGCGAGGGTCGCGGCATCGGGGCCATTCTGTTCGACCGCGAGCGGCTGCGGCAAGCCGATATTGGCCTGTTCTCGCCCCAGCACTGGGGCAGCAAGGCCCGCCCGGTGGGCGAGGGCGGCCGCGGCAGCGCCTGGTTCGTCGATGCGCCGTTCGGGGCCAGCGTGCTGCGCCACTACCTGCGCGGCGGCATGGCGGCCCGGATCAGCCACGACCAGTACCTCTGGCGCGGCTCGGACCGGACCCGCAGCTTCGCCGAATTCCGCCTGATGCGCGCGCTGCGCGAGAAGAAGCTGCCGGTGCCACGGCCGATCGCCGCGTTCTACATGCGTGAAGGCCTGCGCTACCGGGCGGCGATCCTGATGGAACGGATCGAGGACGTGCGCTCGCTGGCCGACCGCGCACTGGTTGCGGGCCGGGGCGCGCCCTGGGAAGAGACCGGGCGGCTGATCGCCCGTTTCCACCGTGCCGGCCTGGACCATGCCGACCTCAACGCGCACAACATCCTGTTCGATGGCAGTGGCCATGGCTGGCTGATCGATTTCGACCGTGGGGTGATCCGCATCCCGGCCACCGGCTGGCGCGAACGCAACCTCAAGCGGTTGCTGCGCTCGCTGGTCAAGCTGCGCGGCGAGCGCAGCGTGGAAGATGTGCAGAAGGACTACGCACGGCTGCGCCGTGCCTATGACATGGCGTGGAACCGGGGCACCTGATGGACTGGTCGTTGCGTTTCCTCGGCGTCGGCAATGCGTCGGCGGTCGAGCTGGGATCGCCGATGTCGGTGATCGAGCGCGGTGGTCGCCCGTGGCTGACCATCGATTGCGGCGGTGAAGGCCTCACCGCGTTCAAGGCGCACTACGGGCACATGCCGCAGGCGCTGTTCGTCACCCATGTGCACCTGGACCATGTGGCCGGCTTCGAGCGCCTGTTCGTGGACACTTTCTTCAATGCGCACCGGCGCGGCAAGGTGCGCCTGTACGTGCCTGCCACGGTGGTGCCGCTGCTGCACAAGCGCATTGCTGACTATCCGAACGTGCTGGCCGAGGGCGGTGCGAACTTCTGGGATGCCTTCCACCTGATCGTGGTGGGCGAGGCGTTCTGGCATGAGGGGATGCGCCTGGAGGTGTTTCCGGTGCGCCATCACTGGCCGGAGACGGCCTATGGCCTGCGCTTGCAGGGCGCGCTGACCTGGAGCGGCGATACCCGGCCGATTCCGGAGATGCTGGCGCGCTACGCCAACGACAACGAGCTGATCGCCCACGACTGCGGCCTGCATGGCAACCCGTCACACACGGGCGTGGACGACCTGGAGCGTGAGTACAGCATCGAACTGCAGGCGCGGATGATGCTCTACCACTACGCCAGCGTGGCCGATGGCCAAGCGCTGGCCGTGCGCGGGCACCGCGTGGCGCAGCCGGGGCAGTGCGTGCCGCTGGCCGACCCGACCGCGCCGCACGTACTGGTGCAGGATCCGCCGTGAGCAGGACCGGCCAGCCCGCTGATACGGCGCGGGCTGCCGAACTGGAGGCGCTGGAGCGAGCGCTGCAGTAGCGATGGGCCATGCCCGGCGAGGGGCGCCAACCAGGGTTGGCAGCTGCCAGGGCCGGGTGTCGCCAGAAAAGGCGATGGCCCCGCCGGCTGACCTCGGCGCCCGCGTCGATCGATACCGTTGCTGCCTTCCGGCCCTGGCGGGGTTTTCGACCTAGCGTCGCGAGGGGCCGACGGGGCCACCATAGAGACGTTGGCCGCCCCGAGGGCGGCCAGTTCACGGATCAGGGGAAGCAGCGCGCGATGCGCCGGAGACCACAGCCGGACCGCACATCGGCTAGCCGATGGCAGGCGCTCATTCTAGCGCAGGCGGGTGCGTCGATGCCAGCTTCACGCACTGAATCGGCTGTAACCCGTTCCCGGCCACGGCGGCCGGGCGTGGCTCCCGTTGCTAGAATGCCGGCCAGGAGGAACGACCTCCCCCACATCGGGAATCAAAGACCAGGACGGCCTGGCCCTACCAAGAGGAGGGCCGTCATGGCCTGGATCTATCTATTGTTTGCCGGCCTGCTGGAAATCGTCTGGGCCGTGTCCATGAAGCAGTCCGAAGGCTTCACCCGTCTCACCCCCACCGTGGTCACCATCATCGGCATGATCGCCAGCTTCTGGCTGTTGGCGGTGGCCATGCGCAGCCTGCCGCTGGGCACCGCCTATACGATCTGGACCGGCATCGGCGCGGTCGGCGCGTTCGTGGTCGGCATCGTGTTCCTGGGGGAGCAGGTCAGCCCGATGCGGATCGGTGCAGCGGTGCTGATTGTTTCCGGCCTGGTGCTGATGAAACTCTCCAGCAGCTGAATTTATTTACTCATGGCGGGGAATGGATTCTCCGCCACATGCAGCGATATGCATTTTCGGCAAAACCATTCTGTCTGCCTCTTTTATTTGACGTGCGTCATGAAAATAACGCGCGCGATTCACATGCCGCTGGCACGGCCGGTCGCACAGTGCCGCCATTCGTCGGGCGAAATCGGGGAGTTTTCGTCCTGGTGGACACGCTGACGTACCTGTCCCGGGGTGCGATTACGTGAAGATGTGAAGATTTTCAGGAGTTAATGCCTTCAGGCCTTGTTCCCGTATCGGGAGCAGGGGTGGACCGCATTGTCTCGAAAAACCTGCCAGCTGTGCCATCCGGTCTTTTCATGGAGATTTGCCGATGAACCGCATTTACCGTCTGGTTTTCAATCGCGCCCTTGGGGTAATGCAGGTTGCTTCGGAGGTCACCCGGAATCCCGGCGGAAGCGCGGTCGGCGCAGGGCGGGTGCCGCGATTGCGGGCGCACCAGCTGGCGGCGGCACTGGCCGCCACACTGGCCAGCGGATCGGCATTCGCGGCGTGTACGGGCACCACGACCGTAAACTGCGACAGCACCACCAACATCAACAACTACTCCAACGCGACCAGCGGCCTCACGCTGAACATTGCCGCGGGTGCGTTGCTGCGTACGCCGCCGATCGTAGGTGGAGGCAACGCAGCAACGCTGACTGGCGACAACGTGACGGTCAACAACAATGGCACGATCGATCCGAGCTCGATCGTCCTCGCCTCGCCCGGCCTGGTCATCGGCAATGGTTCCGCCAACAACAGCGCGATCGTCGTCAACAACAACGCCAGTGGACAGATCAAGGGTGTCGTCAACATCGCAACGCTGCTGGGCTTCGGTGGACAGGCGCTGGTGGCACAGAACGTCAACGGCACCACCACCATCAACAATGCCGGCCTGATCAGCACGTCGTTGATCGGTGTGGGCAGCGTTTCCGACGCGACCACGGTCGTGACCTATGGTGGCGCGGCAGCCAATGTGACCAACACCGGCACCATCGACGGGCGTGTCGGCCTGGGCGCTTCTGGCGGTAATACGTTCCTCAATGCAGGGGCGGTCAGTGGCAGCGTTCACCTGGGTGATTCAACCGGCGGCAATACCTTCACCGCAGTGTCGGGTTCCAGCGTTGTGGCCGGCGGTGGCACCGCCCTTGCCGGCGTGATTACGGGTGTTACCGGGGTGAAGGTTGCGGCAGCGGGAACGGTCGACGCCGGTACCGGCAGTGGCGCGGCCAACAACACGCTGGTGTTGCAGAACGTCGTCAGCGGTCCGGGCTCCGGCACCGGCGGAGCGGTGACCACACTGGGCTGGAACCAGTACCTCAACTTCCAGAAGCTCACCGTCAACAGCGGTACCTGGAACCTGCAGGGCGCATGGGGCGCATCCGGCCCGACGACGCTCAATGATGGCCTGGTCAATTTCAACAATGCCGGTTCATTCGGCACAGGGCTGTTCACGGCCAACGGCGGTGCCATCGCATCCTCCACGGCCGGTCTGAATCTGGCCAATGCGTTCAACCTCGGCGGCAATCTATCCCTGGCCGGGACCAATGCGTTCGGCTTGAATGGCGTGCTTTCAGGCGCTGGTGGGCTGACGGTGAACAACACCGGCATTGTTACTCTCGGCGGCGCAAACCTGTTCTCCGGGGGCGTCAACCTCAATGCCGGCGGCCTGCTGCTGGGCAATGCCGGTGCACTCGGCAGCGGCAACCTGACCGTCGGTGGCAGCGCCTCGCTGGATACGACGGCAGGCTTCGCCCTGGGCAACAACCTGGTGGTCAATGGCGGGGGCTCGCTGAACCTGCTGGGCAGCAATGCGCTGACATTGAGTGGCTCGATATCCGGTGCCGGCAACGTGACCAAGAACGGTGCCGGCACGCTGACCTTGAACGGTGCCAATTCGCTGAGCGGCAGCTTCAACCTGGCCGGGGGCGCGTTGGCGCTGGGCGCGGGCGGCAGCCTGTCGCCCACCGGTGCGATCACGCTGGGCGTCGGCACCAGCCTGGATCTTTCGGCGGCGGCCGACCAGACCATCGGCTCGCTGGCCGGGCTTGGCGGTTCGGTCAACCTCGGCAGTCACACCCTGACCCTGGGCGGGCTGGGCAATACCAGCTACAGCGGCACGTTCGCCGCAGGCACCGGCGGCCTGATCAAGCTCGGCACCGGTGTGCAGACCCTGTCGGGCGTCAACAGCCTCGCGGGCGGTGTTGCGCTCAACGCCGGTGGCTTGTTGCTGGGCAATGCCGCCGCGCTGGGCAGCGGTACGCTCTCTGTCGGCGGCAACACCACCTTCGACGGCACCACGGCGCTGGCGCTGACCAATGCTGTCAGCCTCGGATCGGGTGCCAGCCTGAATCTGCTTGGCGGGCAGGCGCTCACTTTCAACGGGGTGATCAGCGGCGCTGGCGGCCTGATCAAGGATGGTGCATCGTCGCTGACCCTCAACGGCGCCAATACGTTCGGCGGTGGTCTGGCACTCAACGCGGGCAGCCTGGTGCTGGGCAACGGCGGTGCACTGGGAACCGGGGCACTGAACGTCGGCGGCGCGGTATCGCTCGACGCCAGCGCCGGGCTCGCCGTGGGCAATGGCATCACGCTTGGCGCCGGTGGTTCGCTCAATGTGCTGGGCTCGAATGCGCTGACGCTGGGGGGTGTCATTGGTGGGAGCGGCAGCCTGGTCAAGAACGGCGCTGCCACGCTGACGTTGGGCGGCGCGAACACGTTCACGGGTGGACTGGCGGTAAATGCCGGAACGGTGGCATTGGCCAGTGGTGGCAGCCTGGCGGCGACCGGCGCGGTCAGCCTCGCCGGCGCTGGCAGTGCACTGGATATCTCGCTGGGTGGCAACCAGACCATCGGTGCATTGTCCGGTGTGGCGGGCAGCACCCTGGCGCTGGGCAGCAGCACGCTCACCTTCGGTGATGCCACCAACCAGACCTTCGCCGGCGTGATCGGCGGCACCGGTGGGCTGATCAAGCAAGGTACCGGCGTGCAGACGCTGACCGGTGCCAATACCTTCAGCGGTGGGGTGAATCTTGCGGCCGGTGGCCTGGTGCTGGGCAACGCCGGTGCGCTGGGAAGCGGTGCGCTGACGGTCAGTGGCAACGGCTCGCTGGACGCCACTGCGGCGCTGAACCTGGGCAATGCGATCAACCTCGGCGCGGCCCTGACCCTGCCGGGCAGCCAGGACCTGACCCTGGGCGGCAACATCACTGGCACCGGCAGCCTGGTCAAGAATGGCGCGTCGACACTGACCTTGAACGGCACCAACACTTTCAGCGGTGGACTGAACGCAAACGCCGGCAGCCTGCTGCTGGGCAACAGCGGCGCGCTCGGTACCGGAGTACTGGGCATCGGCGGCAACGTCACGCTCGATGGCAGCGCCCCGTTGAGCCTGACCAACAATGTTGACCTGGGCGCGGGTGCGGCGCTGTCGTTGCCGGGCTCGCAGGCGATCACGCTGGGTGGCGTGGTGTCCGGTACCGGCAGGCTGGTGAAGAACGGTGCCAGCACGTTGACCCTCAACGGCGCCAACAGCTTCGGTGGTGGGCTCACCGTCAACGGCGGCGGCGTGTTCCTGGGGAACGCCGGCGCACTGGGCACCGGTGCACTGTCGGTGGGCGCCACTGCCACGCTGGACAGTTCAGCAGCGCTGAACCTCGCCAACAACGTCAACCTCGGGGCAGGCGCGGCGCTGGATCTGCTGGGCAGCCAGGACGTGTCACTGGGCGGTCTCATCAGTGGCACTGGCAGCCTGGTCAAGAATGGTACGGCCACGCTGGCGTTGAATGGAGCCAACACCTTCAGCGGGGGTGTCGGCCTCAACGCGGGCCTGCTGCAGCTGGGCAATGCGCAGGCACTGGGTACCGGCCAGCTGGACGTGGGCGGTAACGCTTCGCTGGATGCAACGTCTGCACTCACCGTAGGCAACCTCATCGGCCTGGCCGCCGGTGCGAATCTCTCCGTGCTGGGCGGCAATGACCTGACGCTCACCGGTCCGGTATTCGGTGCCGGTGGGCTGATCAAGGACGGCGCGGCCCGCCTCACTCTGTCCGGCGCCAACCTCTACACCGGTGGCACCACCATCAACGCCGGCACGCTGGCGCTGGGGGCGGGCGGCAGTCTTGCCGCGGCCGGCGCGGTGGATCTTGCCGGTGCCGGTGCGACGCTGGACATCTCCGCAGCCGGTACGGCGCAGGCCATCGGCGCGCTGAACGGCGTGGCAGGCAGCCAGGTGGTGCTGGGCGCGCAGTCGCTGACCTTTGGCGGCGCCAGCAGTGGCAGCTTTGCCGGCGTGATCGATGGTACCGGCGGCCTGATCAAGACCGGTGCCGGCGTGCAGACGCTGTCCGGTGCCAATACTTTCAGTGGTGGCCTTGCACTCAACGACGGTGGCCTGATTCTCGGCAACGCCAGCGCACTCGGTACCGGTGCACTGGGCATTGGTGGCACGACCACGCTGGACAGCACCGTGGCGCTGAACCTGGCCAACGCAGTGAACTTCGGTGCCGGTACGCAGCTGACCCTGGGTGGCAGCAACGATCTCACCCTCGGTGGCATGGTGGCCGGCAATGGCAGCCTGATCAAGAACGGTGCGGGCCTGCTGACCCTCAACAACACCAATACCTTCGGTGGCGGCCTGACCTTGAACGGCGGTGGCCTGGTGGTCGGTGCGAATGGTGCGCTCGGTACCGGCGCGCTGGCGGTGAATGCCAGTACCACGCTGGACGCGGGCGCAGCAGTGACGCTCGGCAATGCGGTCACGCTGGGCTCGGGCGTCGTACTGACGTTGCCGGGCAGCAATGCGCTGACGCTGTCGGGCGTGGTCGGCGGCAATGGCAGCCTGGTCAAGAATGGTGCCACCACGCTGACGCTGTCCGGTGCCAACACCTACACCGGCGGTACCACCATCAATGCCGGCACGCTGGCGCTGGGCACGGGCGGCAGCCTTGCTACAGCGGGTGATGTCACGTTGGGTGCAGGCGCTGGCTTTGATATTTCCGGTGCCGGCAGCAGCCAGACCATCGGCGCGCTCAACGGTGCGGGTGGCAGCACCTTGGCGCTGGGCGGCAATTCGCTCACCTTCGGTACGGCCGGCAACGCCGCGTTCGATGGCGTGATCAGTGGCGGCGGCGGTCTGATCAAGGCAGGCGCGGGCGTACAGATGCTGTCCGGAGCCAACACGTTTGGCGGCGGCGTAACGCTCAACGCGGGCGGACTGGTGCTTGGCAATGATGCGGCGTTGGGCGCCGGCGCATTGACTGTTGGTGGTGCCGCCACGCTGGATACCACCGGCCTGGCAACGTTGGTCAACAACATCGCGCTCAACGCCGGGCTGACCGTGCTCGGGACCAATGCACTGACGCTCAACGGCGTCCTGTCCGGGGCCGGCAGCCTCACCAAGAATGGCAGCGCGACGCTGACCTTGAACGGCGCCAACACCTATACCGGTGGCACCAACATCAACGCCGGCACGCTGGCGCTGGGGGCCGGTGCCAGCCTGGCGGCGAGCGGTACCGTGAACCTCGCCACCGGTGCCACGCTGGACCTGTCTGCCGGCAGCGGCACGCAGCAGTTCGGCACCCTGGTCGGCAATGGTACGGTGAACCTCGGCGCCAACTCGATCGAAGTGGGCGGCGCCACCGATGGCACCTTCAGTGGCTCGATCGCAGGCACCGGTGGCCTGACCAAGGTGGGCGCGGGCATCGAAACGCTGACCGGTGCCAACACCTACACCGGCGGCACCTTCATCAACGCTGGCACGCTGGCGATTGGTCCGGGCGGCAGCCTGGCCGCGACCGGCGCGGTGACGCTGAGCGCTGCGGGCACCGGCTTCGACATCTCCACCGCAGGGGCCGGCCAGACCATCGGGTCGTTGAACGGCGTGGCCGGCTCGACGGTGAGCCTGGGGGCACAGACGCTGACACTCGGTGGCGTGGGCAACAGCCTCTTCGATGGCGCGATTTCCGGCACCGGTGGCCTGGTCAAGAATGGCGCCGGCATGCTCACGCTGGGTGGCGCCAATCTGTTCAGTGGTGGCGTTGCACTGAACGGCGGTGGCCTGGTGGTCGGCAACAACGCTGCGCTCGGCAGCGGTGCGTTAACGGTCGGAAGCAACGCGACGCTGGATGCAACGACCGGCGTCAGCCTTGCCAACAACATCGGGCTGGCAGCGGGTGCCAGCCTCGATCTGCTCGGCAGCCAGGCGCTGACACTGGGGGGCGTGATTTCCGGCACGGGCGGGCTGATCAAGGACGGTGCGTCCACCGTAACCCTGAGCGGTGCCAACACCTACACCGGGGGGACCACCATCAACAGCGGCACACTGGTAATCGGTGCCGGTGGCAGCCTCGCCGCAACCGGCGCGGTGAACCTGGCCGGTGCGGGCACGCTCGACATCTCCGCGGGTAACCAGGCCATCGGTTCGCTGGCCGGCGTGGCGGGCAGCACGGTGGCGCTGGGTGGCAGCACGCTGACTCTGGGCGGCACCGTGGACAGCACCTTCAGCGGTGTGATCGGCGGCAGTGGCGGCCTGATCAAGAACGGTGCGGGCGTGCAGACGCTCAATGGTGCCAACACCTTCAGCGGTGGCGTGGCGCTCAACGCCGGTGGCCTGGTGGTCGGCAACAATGCTGCGCTGGGCACCGGTACGGTGACGGTCGGAGGCGCTGCGACGCTCGATTCGAACACTGCGGTCATCCTCGGCAACAACTTCATCCTCAACAACGCGTTGACCGTCCTGGGCAGCAACAACCTCACCCTCAACGGCAACCTGAGTGGTACCGGCAGCCTGACCAAGGAGGGGGCCGCGACGCTGACCTTGAACGGCACCAACACCTACACCGGCGGCACCAACATCAACGCCGGTACGCTGGCACTGGGTGCGGGCGCGAGCCTGCACGCCAGTGGCATCGTCAACCTGGCCTTGGGGGCGACTTTCGATCTGTCGGCAGGCAGCGGCACGCAGCAGTTCGGTACCCTGATCGGCAACGGCACGGTGAATCTGGGCGCCAACACGCTGACGATCGGAGACGCCACCAATGGCACGTTCAGTGGCTCGGTGGCCGGCTCCGGTGGGCTGATCAAGGAAGGCTCCGGTACCCAGACGTTGACCGGCACCAACACCTTCACCGGTGGCACCACCATCAACGCCGGCACGCTGGCGATCGGCGCCGGTGGCAGCCTCGCTGCGACGGGTGCGGTGAATCTGGCCAACGCCGGTACCACCTTCGACATCAGTGCGGGGGGCGCGCAGGCGATCGGTTCGCTGGCAGGCGTGGCAGGCTCTTCAGTGGCGTTGGGTGGCAGCACGCTGACCCTCAATGGCGTGGGCAATACCACTTTCGCCGGCACCATCGGAGGTGCAGGGGGGCTGGTAAAGAACGGCGCAGGCATCCAGGGCTTGACTGGCGTCAACGTCTTCACGGGCGGCGTGACCCTCAATGCCGGTGGCCTGCTACTGGGCAACGACGGTTCGCTGGGAACCGGTGCGCTGACCGTAGGCGGCAACGCCAGCCTGGATGGCACCAGCGCGCTGACGCTGGCCAACACCGTGCAGCTGGCCAGCGGCACGCTGACTCTGGGCGGCAGCAACGCACTGACCTTGAACGGCCCGATCAGCGGCGCTGGCGGCCTGCTGAAGGATGGCGCGGCGACGGTCACCCTCGGCGGTGCGAGTACCTATACCGGTGCCACCACCATCAACAGTGGCACGCTGGCGGTGGCGGCCGGTGGCAGCCTGTCCGGTGCCAGCACGGTCAACCTGGCCGGTGCCGGTACGCTGGATATCAGTGCCGGTGGCAGCCAGAGCATCGGAGGCCTCGCTGGCGTGACCGGTTCCAGCGTGGTGCTGGGCGGTGCAACCCTGACTACCGGCGGCAACAACGCCAGCACCACGTTCGCCGGCGTGCTCAGTGGCACCGGCGGCCTGGTGCAGAGCGGTACCGGCACGCTGACCCTGAGCGGCGACAACACCTATACCGGAGGCACCACCATCAACGGTGGCAGTACGCTGCAGATCGGCAACGGCGGCAGCACCGGTTCGGTGCTGGGCGACATCACCAACAACGGCAGCCTGGTCTACAACCTCGGCACCACGGCAACCGTGGGCGGTGTAGTCGGCGGCAGTGGCAGCCTGACCCAGGCCGGCAGCGGCACGCTGGTGCTGACCGGCAACAACACCTACACCGGCGGTACCACCATCAATGCCGGTGGCACATTGCAGATCGGCAACGGCGGTGCGGCCGGCGCGATCGTCGGCGATATCACCAACAACGGCGCGCTGGTATCCAACGTGGCCGGCAACACCACGCTCGGTGGCACCATCAGCGGCAGTGGCGGCCTGACCCAGGCCGGCAGCGGCACGCTGACCCTGACCGGCAACAACACCTATACCGGCGGCACCACCATCAATGCCGGTGGCACGTTGCAGGTGGGCAATGGCGGTGCGACCGGCGCGATCACCGGCAACGTTGCCAACAACGGCAGCTTGGTGTTCGACGTTGCGGGCAACACCACGATCGGCGGTGCGATCAGCGGCAGTGGTGGCCTGACCCAGGCCGGTAGCGGTGTGCTGACCCTGGTGGGCAACAATACCTACACCGGCGGGACCACCATCAATACCGGCGGCACGCTGCAGGTGGGCAACGGCGGCGCGACCGGCGCCATCGCTGGCGACATCACCAACAATGGCGCGTTGATTTCCAACGTGGCCGGCAACACCGCGCTGGGCGGCACCATCAGTGGCAGCGGCGGCCTGACCCAGGCGGGCAGCGGTACGCTGCTGCTGACCGGGACCAACACCTATACCGGCGGCACGACCATCAACGCCGGCAGTACGCTGCAGCTGGGCAATGGCGGGGCAACGGGCTCAATCGTCGGTGATGTCACCAACAACGGCACGCTGGTGTCCAACCTGGCGGGCGATACCACGCTGGGCGGCACCATCAGCGGCAGTGGCGGCCTGACCCAGGCCGGCAGCGGTACGCTGACCTTGACCGGCAACAACACCTATACCGGCCCGACCACCATCAACACGGGTGGCACGCTGCAGGTGGGTAATGGCGGCGCCACCGGTGCGATCGGCGGCAGCGTCACCAATAACGGCAGCCTGGTGTTCAACGTGGGCGGCAACACCACCGTCGGCGGCGCCATCAGCGGCAGCGGTGGCCTGACCCAGGCGGGCACCGGTACCGTGATCCTGGCCGGCAACAACACCTACACCGGCGGCACCACCATCAACACCGGCGGCACGCTGCAGGTCGGCGATGGTGGCGCCAGCGGTGCGATCACCGGCAACGTTGCCAACAACGGCAGCCTCGTGTTCAACGTCGGCGGCAACACCACGGTGGGCGGCACCATCAGCGGCAGTGGCGGCCTGACCCAGGCCGGTACCGGCACCGTGACCCTGACCGGCAACAACACCTATACCGGCGGCACCACCATCAACGCTGGCGGCACCGTGCAGGTCGGCAATGGTGGGGCCAGTGGCTCGATCACCGGCAACATCACCAACAACGGCGGCCTGGTCATCAACACCGGTGGCACCACCACGCTTGGCGGCAGCATCACCGGCGGCGGCAGCATCGTGCAGGCCGGCCCGGGCACGCTGAATCTGGGCGGCAACAGTGGTGGCTTCAGCGGCACCGGCCAGGTCACCGGCGGCGGTTTGAATGTCACCGGCACGATCGGCGGCCAGTGGACCATCGGCAGTGGTACGACCCTGTCCGGCACCGGCACCATCGGTGGTACCGGCGGTGGCGTGACGGTGTCCAGCGGCGGCGTGCTGTCGCCGGGCAATGGCGCGGGCAATGGCAGTGGTGCAGGCAATGGCACCGGCACGATCACGGTGGGCGGCAATCTGAACCTGTCACCGGGCAGCACGCTGGGCATCGACCTGGGCGCCACCGGCAGCGACACGGTGCAGGTGGGCGGCAGCGCGAATGTGGGCGGCAGCACCGTGCGGGTGAATACCATTTCGCCGAGCACCAGCTACCAGCAGGGCCAGCAGTACACGGTGGTCAATGCGGGCGGTGGCGTGAGTGGGCAGTTCGCCTCGGCAACCTCGCCGTCGGCCTTCCTGACCATCACCCCGGTCTACACCGCCAACACGGCCAACCTGCAGATCGACGTGGCACAGACCGCAGCGTTCACCACCGTGGCCAACACGCGCAACCAGTACAACACCGCCGCGGCGCTGGACAGCCTGCCGCAGAGTGGCGCGGCCCTGGGCCTGTACAACACGGTGCTGATGTATGACGCCGGCACTGCGCGCAGCGCATTCGAACAGCTCTCCGGTGAAGTGCACGCGGCCAGCCGCGCGGTGCTGCTGTACGACAACTACCTGGAAGAAGGCATCCGCCAGCGACTCGGCAGCGAGTTGCCGACCGTGCGTGGCGAGCGCGCTTCGGCCTGGCTGGCCGGCAGTGGCAAGGTGTTCAGGCAGGATGGCGACGGCAATGGCGATGAGATCCGCGCCAATCGCAATGCGCTGATGGCCGGTGTCGACTGGCAGCTGGGCGAGCATGTGGTGCTGGGTGCAGCGGCCGGCAACGAACGGCTGGATACGCGGCTGTATGATCGCAGCTCGCGGGCCCGCCTGCGTGGCAACACGTTCGGCCTGTATGCACAGGGACAGTGGAACAACGGCTTTGCGGTTGGTGGCAGCGTGTCGCGCGGTGACTACCGCACGCGCGCCACGCGTGAAGTGCCGTTGTTGGGCCAGACCCTGTACAGCCGCCAGGATTCCGATGTGACCATCGCCCAGGTGGAAGGCAGCTGGACATGGACCCACGGCAGGACCCAGCTGCAGCCCTATGTGCAGTTCACCAAGCACTGGGTCGACAGCGATCGTGCGGTGGAGCAGGGCGGCAGCGCGGCACTGGTGCTGGAAGGCGGCAAGGACACGCTCAATGTCAGCACCGTGGGCGTGCGTGGGCGCTGGGACGTGGGCAGCGGCGAGCGCTTCCCGGCGCAGCTGACGGTCGGCCTGGGTTGGCAGCATGCGTCGGGGGATACCGATGTGGTCAGCCGCAACCGCTTTGCGGTCGGTGGTGATGCCTTCGATGTCTACAGCGCGGTGATGGCACGCAATGCCCTGGTCAGCCAGGTGGGCGTGGCGGTCGGCCTCGGCCGCAACAGCCAGCTGTCGATGTTCGTACAGGGCCAGCATGGCGATGGCCGCCGCGATGTGGGTGGGCAGATCAACCTGCGCGTCGGGTTCTGAGCAGGGGATGCCTGCGGTAGATCCACGCCCTTCGTGGATGGCACCGGGGCGGGAGCGCTAGAGCTCCCGCTCCATTTCAACGGCGTCGATCCCGGCGCCATGCCCATCGGGCACGATGCGCGTCACCTGGAAACCCAGGCAGGCATAGAAGCCCTGGGTGTGCTGGCTGGTGCTGAGCGCGATGCGGTCGATCGACGGATCGCTTTCAGCCTGGTGCAGGCGCGCGAGTGCCAGTTCGCGGCCCAGTCCCTGGCGGTGCAGCGCGCGCTGCACCATGCCCCAGCAGAAGCCGGCGCTGCCGTCGCTACGGCGCGAGAGGCCACCACAGGCGACGACGTTTCCATCGCGCTCGATCACCTGGAATGCACAGTCCGTGGCCTGTTCGCGCAGGAAGCATTCAAAGTCGCTGCGCTCTTCGGGCGCGAAGTAGGTGGGTACGTTGCTGTCGAAAATCGACAGGCAGGCGCTGGCATCGGCGGGGCGGTAGAGGCGGAGATTCATGGGAAATGCGTGGAGTTGCCCGGCTGCATTTCAACCGTCCAGACGTTGGGAGGGGGCGAAAGTTCAAGGGTACATGGAGCGATGCCAATCCCTTTACAGGTAACGTCTCCCCACTCGAATGATCGTGCGGAATGCAGGCGCCTGAACCAGGCGGGTGCGTCGGTGGCGGGCAATGGCGAGGCGCATCCGGTGGCGATGGCGTGCAGTGGGGCGCAGTGGCTTCTGGGCTATGCTTTCCACACGTGGGACTGACCGCGCGGCAGGATCCGCCGGCCCCATTCGTCTTCCCGCCTGCAACGGAGCTGCCCAGCGATGCCCGCCCCTTCTTTTTTCCGGACTGCCCAGCTCATGCGCGGCCTGCTGTTTGGCGTGGTGGGTCTGTTGATCCTTGCTGTGGCCGCCTTCGAGGTGACACATCGTCTTGAGTTCCTGGCGGTCGCGCAGGCCGTTGATGGCCAGGTCGAGCGCCTGAACGCCGGCGGATCGCATCCGCAGGTCGCGTTCACCACCGCGACCGGCCAACGCGTCTCGTATCCGCAGGGCGGCATGATCTTCGGCTATGAGCCTGGGCAGCCGGTACGCGTGCTGTACGACCCGGCGCAACCGCGGCTGGATCCGGTCCTGGACACATTCGGTGCGCTGTGGGGAATGACGGTCGTGTGGGTGCTGCTGGGGCTGGCGTTCGTCGGCGCCTGCGTGCGGGGACTGCTCCGGCGCAGATGACCTGCGGCGGATCGCGCGCCGTCGGCGGGCGGGCCGTTGGACCGGCCACGATGGCAGGCCCTGTTCAGTCCGGTAGTACCTGCGACGATTCCCGCCAGCCATACAAAAAAGCCGCCCACTGGGCGGCTTCTTCATTTATCTGGCGGAGAGAAGGGGATTGTCGGGTGCATCCCTGCACCCGATCCCGATGCGCGTTGCGCCCCGGGACCAGCCTGCGGCTGTCCGGTTCTGCTCCTGCAGAACCGTCGAACCCCGGCGGGGCTTCTCACCACCCATCCCATCCGCCAGACAAACGCAAAAGGGCCACCCTGTGGGCGGCCCTTTGCGTTTGTCTGGCGGAGAGAGGGGGATTCGAACCCCCGAAGCGCGGTTTAGACGCTTACACACTTTCCAGGCGTGCTCCTTCAACCACTCGGACACCTCTCCGGATCCCTGCCATCGGCAAACGCCTCAGCAGGGGCGCAGATTCTAGCGGGCGGCGCGGCCGGACACAAGCACCTCTGATCAGAGGCGCATCCACGGGCATTGTTGGCGAGGGGGCTGGACAGGCATGGCACAATGGAACATCCGATGGAAAACGGTGGCCTGATGTCCTATCTCGTCCTTGCCCGCAAGTGGCGTCCGAAGCGTTTTGCCGAGCTGGTGGGCCAGGAGCATGTGGTCCGTGCGCTCAGCAATGCGCTGGACAGCGGCCGGGTCCACCACGCGTTCCTGTTCACCGGTACCCGTGGCGTGGGCAAGACCACCATCGCGCGCATCTTCGCCAAGTCGCTGAACTGCGAGCAGGGCACCAGCGCCGACCCGTGCGGCCAGTGTGCCGCCTGCCTGGACATCGACGCCGGTCGCTACATCGACCTGCTGGAAATCGACGCCGCGTCCAACACCGGCGTGGATGACGTGCGCGAGGTGATCGAGAACGCGCAGTACATGCCCTCCCGCGGCAAGTACAAGGTCTACCTGATCGACGAAGTGCACATGCTGTCCAAGGCGGCGTTCAACGCACTGCTGAAGACGCTGGAAGAGCCGCCGGAGCACGTGAAGTTCCTGCTGGCCACCACCGACCCGCAGAAGCTGCCGGTCACCGTGCTCAGCCGCTGCCTGCAGTTCAATCTCAAGCGCCTGGACGAAGACCAGATCCAGGGCCAGATGACCCGCATCCTGGCGGCGGAAGAGATCGAGGCCGACGGCAGCGCCATCGTGCAGTTGGCCAAGGCCGCTGACGGCAGCCTGCGTGACGGCCTGTCACTGCTGGACCAGGCGATCGCCTATGCCGGCGGCGCGCTGCGCGAGGATGTGGTGCGCACCATGCTGGGCACTGTGGATCGCACCCAGGTGGCGGCGATGCTCGATGCGCTGGCCGAGGGCGATGGCCCGCGCCTGCTGCAGGTGGTGGCCGCGTTGGCCGAATTCTCGCCGGACTGGAGTGGCGTGCTGGAAGCGCTCGCCGAAGGCCTGCACCGCATCCAGGTGCAGCAGCTGGTGCCGGGTGCCGCCGTCGCGGAAGGCCTGGATGTCGCATCATTCGCCGAGCGCCTGCGCCCGGAAGTGGTGCAGCTCTGGTACCAGATGGCCCTGAATGGTCGACGCGACCTGCCGTTGGCGCCGAGCCCGCGCGCCGGCTTTGAAATGGCGGTGCTGCGCATGCTGGCGTTCCGCCCGGCCGCAGCGGTACCGCCGGTGCCGAAGGCCGTCGACGGTGCGGTGGGAGGCACGCCGGGTGGCAACGCTGCCGGTGGTGGCGCCCATGCCGGAAGCCATGAAGCGACGCCGGCTGCTGCCGTCGCTTCGGCCAGCCCGGCCGTGGCGGCGCAGGTGGCCGCTCCGGCGGCTGCACCGCGCGAACCTGAACCCGAACCCGAGCCGGCCCCGCAACCGGAGCCGGATCCGACGCCTGAACCCGAGCCGGTTCCGGTGGAAGAGCCCGTGTCACCGCCGCCGGTGAAGGCCGAGGCGCTGGCGCCTGCCATCGCTGCAGAGGCAAGCGATGACCTGCCGCCGTGGGCCACCGACGAAGCCGAGGCGCGGGATGGGGCTCTGGCGGCCGAGATGGCCGGCCCGGATGCCGCCATGGTCGCGCCCTGGCATGAACCGCCGGCTCCCGCCGCGGATCCAGGCGAGCCTGCGCCGCCGGAGCGTTCGTTCCGCGCCGAAGGTATTGCCATTGCGCCGGCCGAACCGGCCCCGGCGCATGCCGCCACGCCGCAGGAAGGTGTCAGCGAGCTGGCCACTGCCGAAGACTGGCTGGATCTGGTCGCCAACAGCGGCCTCAGCGGCCCGTCGCGCCAGCTGGCCGCCAATGCCGCCTTCATCAGCTGCCAGCACGGGACCTTGAAACTGGGCCTTTCGCCCGGATTTGAATACCTGCGCTCGGAGCGCGCGCTGGCCGCCCTGGGCGAGATGCTGGAAAAGGCCCTGGGCCAGGCGCCGAAGATCGTGGTCGAGACCGTGGAAACCGAACACGTTCCGGCCGAGACCCTGCATCAGCGTGCCGACCGCCAGCGTGGCGAGCGGCAGCAGGTGGCAGAGGCCGTTTTCATGGATGACCCGGAAGTGCAGGTGCTGATCCAACAGCACGGTGCCCGGGTTGTTTCCGATTCCATCCGTTCTTTTGACGAGTAAGAGACTATGCGCGGCAACATCGCCCAACTGATGCAGCAGGCCCAGAAGATGCAGGAAAACCTGCAGAAGGCCCAGGAAGAAATCGCCAGGATCGAAGTGACCGGCAGTGCCGGCGGCGGCATGGTCAGCGTGACCCTGACCGGCGCCAAGGAATGCCGCAAGGTGCGCATCGACCCGTCGCTGACCAGCGACCCGGAGATGCTGGAAGACCTGATCGCCGCCGCCTTCAACGATGCCTCGAACAAGATCGATGCCGAGTCGAAGTCGAAGATGGGTTCGGCCACCGCCGGCATGCAGCTGCCGCCGGGCATGAAGCTGCCGTTCTGATTGCCAGCGTGGCATCCGTGCAAGCGGGTGCCACAGAATCTGTAGCCGTCGAGCTCGCTCGGCGCCATCAAAGCACGCCGCCGTGTCCGCACCCCTGCTTGAACAATTGATCGACGCACTGCGGGTGCTGCCTGGCGTAGGCCAGAAGACGGCGCAGCGCATGGCCTACCACCTGCTCGAGCGCGAGCGCGAAGGCGGCCAGCGCCTGGCCGAAACGCTGGCCTTGGCGGTGGAGCGTATCGGCCACTGCGCGCAGTGCCGCGACTTCAGCGAAACCGAGCTGTGCCCGACCTGTGCCAACAGCAGCCGCGAGCGCAGCCAGCTGTGCGTGGTCGAATCGCCGGCCGATCGTCTCGCGATCGAGAACGCGACGGGTTTTCGCGGTGTCTACTTCGTGCTGCAGGGCCGGCTGTCGCCGCTCGATGGTGTCGGCCCGCGCGAGCTGGGCCTGGAGCAGCTGGAGCAGCGGCTGGCCGAAGGTGAGGTACAGGAGCTGATCATCGCCACCAGTGCCACCGTCGAAGGCGAAGCCACCGCGCATTACCTTGCGCAGCTGGCGCGCGCGCGCAAGGTGCGGCCCAGCCGGCTGGCACAGGGCCTGCCGCTTGGCGGCGAGCTTGAATACGTTGACCGCGGCACGCTGTCGCACGCGTTCGGGACGCGCAGCGAATTCCGTGATTGAGCACCACCCGGGCATCGCCCGGCGCGGCCGGCCTACAATGCGGAAGACACTCCCGCCGAGGCCGACCATGAGCAACGAAACCCTCTTCAGCAAGATCATCCGTCGCGAGATCCCGGCCACCATCGTCTATGAGGACGACGAGGTGCTGGGCTTCAAGGACATCGCACCGCAGGCGCCGGTGCACGTACTGTTCATTCCGAAGAACGAGATCATCCCGACCCTGGACGACCTGCAGCCGTCGCAGGCGCACCTGGTCGGCAAGCTGGCCCTGGCCGCTGCCGAATACGCGCGCCGCGAGGGTTTCGCGCAGGACGGCTACCGCATCGTGATGAACTGCCGCGAGCACGCCGGGCAGACCGTGTTCCACATCCACATGCACCTGCTGGCCGGCGCGCCGCTGGGGCATTTCGGTACGCCGGGGCGTTGAAGCCCTGTCCACGCATGCGTGGATGAAAAAGGCCGCCCGAAGGCGGCCTTTTCCGATCATGCGGGCTGGGTGGCGATCACCACCAGCCCCAACGGCCGTAGCCACCCCAGTACGGGCCCCACGGACCCGGGCCCCACGGGCCATAGGGGTAGGGCACCACATCGACCTGGCGCTGTTCCGGCCACAGGTAGATCACATCGGCCGACAGCTTCGGCAGGCGGTAGTCGTAGTCCCCGATGCGGGTGTTCTGGTAGCCGTCGATCTTGCCGATGAAGGTCACGTCACGCCCGGCTTCAAACACGGCCGGGTCGTAGAAACCGGCGCGGCAGGCAATGAAGCGGCCGTCGCTGGCGTCGGACGAGGTGGTGTTCGGGCGGCCACTGGCGTTGAGCGGGCGCGAGATCATCTGGAAGCAGGTCTCGCCCTGGCCGGGCTTGGTCTCGATGATGCGGCCGCCCCATCGGACCGGCGTACCGACCTGCTGGGTGGCGACCGAGTCGCGCGGGGAAACCAGGCTGAACTGTCCCTGCAGCGGCTTGGGGGCCGTGGCGCAGGCCGACAGGGCCAGCGTGGCCACAGCGGTGAGGAGGAACTTGGTGTTCATGGGGAGGCTCCGGAAGTCGGGCGATGCCTGCGCAGGTCCCGCAATAATGAAGCGAGGTCGGTGCAAGTTCCAGCGTAGCGCGCGTCGGCGAAACGCTGGCTGAGCGCGAGCAGGGTCGGGTCGGGTCGCTGCCGGTGAACCCGCTGTGCCCAGTCCTGTGCGGTCTCGTGCGGTTCGCGGGCCAGGCCAAGGCGCGCATACCGCCGCCCGAGCCGGTGCCAGGCGCGCAGCAGCGGGTCGCGCTCGCGCTCGCCGCGGGCCAGCAGCCAGGCCATCCACGCCAGTGCCAGCAGGGCGGCGACCACGAATCCGGTCACCAGCTGCGCCGGCCCGAGGTCATCCAGCCCGAACGGCTTGAGCAGTTGCTGCTGGCGGCGTGCATCGAAGGACAGCACCAGGTCGTTCCAGCCGCGCCGCAGCCAGTCACCCATCTGCCCCAGCTGCAGCCAGCGCTGTTGCAGCGGGGTATCGGTGCCGGCCCGCAGGCGGTCGTCCAGGGTGTCCAGGATGCGTTCCGGTGCCACGGCCGCGGTCGGGTCGACCCGCACCCAGCCGCGTTGCGGCAGCCAGACTTCGGCCCAGGCGTGGGCATCCATGCGACGCACCACCCAGTAGTCGCCGATGCGGTTGCGGGTACCGCCTGCGAAGCCGGTCACCACCCGGGCCGGAATGCCGGCGTTGCGCATCAGCACTACGAAGGCCGAGCTGAAGTGCTGGCAGAAGCCGGCCTTGTAGTTGAACAGGAAATCGTCGACCGGATCGCGCCCCGCCACCGGTGTATCCAGCGTGTAGGAGAAGTCGCGGGTGATCCATTGCAGCGCACGGCGGACGATGGCCTCGTCATCGCTGCCTGCCTCCTGCCGCCATTGCCGCGCGAGCTGGGCGGTGCGCGGATTGAAGCCGGGCGGAAGCTGCAGCGCCGCGCGGCGCAGGTAGGGCGACAGATCGGTGTCGAACCGTTGCGGCGGCGCCGAATGCAACCGCCAGCGGCTGAGCGCGGACAGCGTGCGGTCGCTGCGCAGGCTCATGTCGGCATCGAAGCTGCTGCCCTCCGGTGCGCGGCTGGGCAGGTCCAGTGCCACCAGCAGGCGACGGTCGGTGGGCTCGTAGTCGATCTGGTAGTCCCAACCCTGTGCGGCGGTTTCGACCACCGGTGCGGGGCGTCCGGCCGTCGCGCGATCGCGGCTCCAGCGGTGGCCGTCGAACGACGTCAGCACCGGGCCGCGCCAATAGCGCTGCGCAGGCTCGGGCACCGCGCCGAAAAACTGCACGCGCAACGCCGGGGTGTCGTCGGCCATCAGGTCCAGCCACTGGTCCGGCGCCATGCTGTCAGCCAGGCCCGGTGTGCCCACCGCTCGCTCGGGTACGCCCCACAGCGGCGTGGACAAGCGCGGGAACAGCCAGAAGCAGGCCAGCGCGAGTGGCAGGCCGATCCCCAGCAGGCGGCCGACACCGCGCAGTTGTCCGCGCAGCGGCAGTCGAGGGCTGTGGCCCTCGTCCAGGGCCAGGCGTTGCAGGGCCAGCAGTGCGGCAACTGCGGCCAGCGCTGCCAGCCCGGTGGTCAACGGCCCCTGGTCGAGCAGGAAGGCGGCGAACGGCGAGAACAACGCGAAGCCCAGCAGGCTGCGCGCATCGCGCAGGTTGCGCAGTTCGCTGGACTTGATCGCCAGCATCGCCGCCAGCAATGCGCAGCCGGTATCGCGGCCCGGGCGCACCATGCCCATCTGCCAGACGATGGTGGCAAGCATGGCCAGCACCAGCACCAGGCGAACCGGCATCGGCAGCACCCGCCGCCACGAAAGCGCAGCGGTCAGCACCGCAGTGATCGCGATCACGCCGGCCAGCACCGGTGGCAGCTGCAGCAGCAGTGGCAGCAGCGCCAGCGCTGCGCTGGCCAGGGTCCAGCTGCGGGCGTTGCGGTCGAGCAGGACGGCAGGCTCAGTCATGGGGCATCAATGCCAGTGCGCGCAGGCACAGGTGGTGGTGGCTGGCGCCCTGGCCGGGTCCCAACGGCGGATGGGCCGGAAGCAGCAGCGTATAGCGACGGCCTTCGCGCTCGGCCATGTCGACCCAGCGTGCCAGTCGCGCGATGCGCGCTTCATGGCCCAGCGCCGCCAGCGTGCGCCAGTCCAGCACCACTTCGATGCCGATCGGCTTCTCGTATTCGCGTACCAGCAGGCTGTCGCGGCGCGCCGAGTGTTTCCAGGCAATGCTGCGCGGGGCATCGCCGGCACGATAGGGGCGCAACTGGTGCAGCTCATCGCCACTGGCATGGGCGCGGGTGTGCAGTGGGTCGTTGCCACGTTCCGGAAGCGGCGGTGCCAGTGCCTCGGCAAGTGGATAGACCAGCAGCGGCTGCTCCGGCCACACCCACGACCATGCCCGCACCAGTCCCAGCGGCTGCGTGCTCGACAGGCGGATGCGGGGCAGTTCCAGCCAGCCGCGCCGCTCGCTGGGAACATCCAGCTCCACTTCGCCGCGACCGTGTGCAGGCAGTGCAACCCAGGCCTCGCTTGCGCCCAGCTGCAGGTGCAGCCCGTGGCGCGCGCGCGGGTCGCGCAACGAAAGGTCCACGCGCAGGCGCAGGGGATGCCCGGCCGGTACCGGTTCGGCGGAGATTGCATCGATCTGTATGCCGGACAGCTGCAGGTGCGCGGCGATGGCGCTGGCGATCGCTGCCGCGGCCAGCAGCAGCGCCAGCAGCAGGGCCGGGTTGTTGTTGTAGTTCAATGCGCCCAGCAGCATCGCCGACAGCAGGGTGGCGACGAACAGGCCAAAGCGGGTTGGTAGTACATAGATGCGATGGCGGTCCAGTCGCTGCGGCAGGGCTTCGGGCCTGCGGGGGCGTGCCAGCAGCTGCATGCGTGCCCAGCGTGTGGCCACCTTCAGTCCACCGCGACGGTCTGCAGGATCGCCCGCGCCAGCGCCGGCCCGGAGCTGGATTCGGCTTCGGCCACCAGACGATGGCCGGCCACCGCCACGAACAGGGTCTGCACGTCTTCGGGCACCACATGCCCGCGGCCGAGCAGCAGCGCATGTGCCCTGGCGGCACGCAGCAGGGCCAGTCCCGCGCGCGGTGACAGGCCTACGCGCACGCCGGCATGGTGTCGGCTGCGGGTCAGCAGCGCCTGCACATAGTCGATCAACGCGTCGCTGGCATGCACCTGGTCAACCGCTTCACGCAATGCACGCACCTGGGTGTCGTCCAGCTTTGGCAGCGCGCGTGCGATCAGGTCGCGGCGATCAGTGCCGCGCAGCAGCTCGCGCTCGGCCTGCGCGCTGGGGTAGCCCATCGCCAGGCGCAGCAGGAAACGATCCAGCTGCGAATCCGGCAACGGGAAGGTACCGGACAGGTCGACCGGGTTCTGCGTGGCGATCACGAAGAACGGGTCGGGCAGTGGATGTGTCTGTCCATCCAGTGTGACCTGTTGCTCGGCCATCGCTTCCAGCAGCGCACTCTGTGTCCGCGGCGGTGCACGATTGATCTCATCGGCCAGCAGCACGTGGGTGAACACCGGGCCGGGATGGAACTGGAACTGGCGGCTGCCGGCCTCGTACACCGAAACGCCAAGTACATCGGCCGGCAGCAGGTCAGAGGTGAACTGCACGCGCTGGAAGCTGAGGCCGAGGCTGCTGGCCAATGCATGCGCCAACGTGGTCTTGCCCAGCCCGGGCAGATCCTCGATGAGCAGGTGGCCGCCAGAAAGCAGGGCGACAAAGGCCAGCCTGACTTCCGGCACCTTGCCCAGCACCAGTGCGTTCACCTGATCCTGTGCCTCCCGCAGGGCCTGGCGCAGTTGATCGGTTAGCATGCTGGGATTGGGGGACGAGGCTGGCATGATCGTCTCAGGTCTGGAATCCACTCGATTATCCATAGAGCAATGCAAGGCGAACAGCGCGCGCGGACAATATTTCTCTGGTTATGGACGCTGATCACAGCGGCCAAGCTGGTGGTGGCTGCGCGCCTGCCGCTGTTCGTCGATGAGGCGTTCTATTGGCAGGAAGGCCAGCACCTGGCCGCTGCCTATTCCGACCTGCCGGGGCTGACCGCCTGGCTTGCACGCCTGGGCGTGGAGATCGGTGGCCATCACGTACTCGCACTGCGCCTGCCGTTCCTGGCCATCGGTGCGCTGCTGCCGTTGCTGGTGGTGCGCATCGCTACGCGCTGGTTCGGCAACGTGGCCGGTTGGCAGGCGGGCAGCCTGACGCTGCTGATGCCGTTGTCGGCCACGCTGGGCCTGCTGGCCGTGCCGGACGTACCGATGGCGCTGGCGGCGGTGATCTGCCTGCACGCAGGTGCACGCCTGCTGCACAGCGTGGACGCGTCCTCGGCGATGAAGCTGGCGCTGGGCCTGCTGATCGGTGCGCTCAGCCACTACCGTTTCATTGGTGTCATCGGTGTCGGCTTCATTGCGTTGCTGGCGTTGCCGCAGGGCCGTCGCATGCTGGCCGACCCGCGCGTATGGGTGGCGCTGGCGGTGGGCGTGCTGGCCTGGCTGCCGTTGCTGGCGTGGAATGCCGACAACCACGACGCCGGCCTGAAGTTCCAGGTGGTCGAGCGCCACCCGTGGACGTTCGAGTGGGAGGGGCTGTGGTTCCTGGTGATCCAGCCGATGCTGGTGACGCCGATCCTGTGCATCGCGATGTGGAAGGTCGCCCTGGCGGGTACCCGCAGTGGCGGTGGGGCGCGGGTGCAGTGGCGCTATTTCGGCCTGGTGGGCGGGGTGTCGACGCTGGGCATCTTCCTGCTGGGCTTCTTCACCGATGTCGAGCGGATCAGTTTCCACTGGCCGCTGCCAGGCTACCTGGCGCTGCTGGTGGCCGTGCCGGTGGTCCTCAACGGTTGGCCGCGCTGGCTGCGCCGTACCGGCTGGTGGCTGGCCGCTGCAGGTACCGTGCTGGCGTTCGGCTACTACCTGATGGCGTCCACGCCGGCACTTCGCGAGCAGATGGCCGGCAGCAAGTACTACCCGCGCAACTTTGCCGGCTGGCAGCCACTGGCCGTGGCGGTGCGTGACGAACTGCGGCAGATGCCACCGGGTACGCGTGTCCTGGCGGGCAACTTCAAGGTCGGTGCCGAACTGGGCTTCCAGCTGGGCAATGGCGATATCGAGGTGTTGCCACATCCGCTCAACGACAAGCATGGGCGCACCGCACAGCTGGCGCAGTGGGACCTGCTGCACGAAGGCCCGCGCAGTGTGCCGATGCTGCTGGTGCTGTCACCCAGTGACCAGCGCTACCGCGACCTGCTGGCGCGCTATCACACCATCTGCGAGCAGGTGGGGCCGTTGCCGGCGCCACGCGTGGTCAGCAGCGATCATGGCTTCCAGCGGTTCCTGCTGTTCCGGCTGCCGGCCAAGCGTGCACAGGGGGCCTGCGTAACGCCCTCAATGGCTTGGCTGGATGCGCCGTCCAACGGTGAAAAGGTCTCCGGAACGCTCGCCATCAAGGGCTGGGCATTCAAGGATGGGGTCGGGCTGGCGCGGGTTGAAGTGCTGGTTGATGGCCGCTCGATCGGTGACGCGCGTTACGGGCGCGTGTTCGACATTCGCCCCGCCTGGCCGGACAGTACCGATCCGCAGCATCCGGCGGTGGGCTTCGACGCGTCGCTGGACACCACCACGCTGGCGCCGGGCCGGCACTGGCTCGGCCTGCGCCTGCACGGGCGCGATGGCAGCGTGGAGGCGTGGCAGGAGCAACCGTTCGAGGTTCGTTGAGGTCTCTGGTCCTGTAGATACCGTGTTGCCCTTGCCTAGGCAAGGGCGCCGTCAGGCTCAAATGGGCGGCCGCTTTTCAGTACGCCCCAAACCAGATGGATGAGCTTGCGCATCACCGCACACATGACGACCTTGAAGGGCTTCCCTTTCGCGCTGAGCCGGTCTGCAAAGGACTTCAGCCTGGGGTTGTAGGTCTTCCCGGTCAACGCCGGCATGTACAGCTTTTTGCGGAAATTGGCGTCGCCCACGCGTGATATGTGGGATTTGCCTTCGTAGTTTCCTGATTGACGCTGGGCCGGATTCAGGCCTGCGTGGGCAACCACCTGGCGCACGTCGCTGTATTTGCTTAGATCCCCCAGCATGGCCAGCAGCTGGGCACTGCTGGTGTTGCCTACACCGGGAATGCTGGTAAGCAGGTGATGACGCTGGCGCAGGTCCGGATCGTTATCGATATGGTCCTCAATCGCCTTCTGGACCTGCTTGATCTGCTCCTCCAGCGTCTGGATCACATCCTTGATCCCTTGCTGGACCGAGATGTCGGCAACGTCCAGGCGATTGCGCTCCATCTGCAGCATTTCCTGGAGGTCATCTCGACGCCGTACCAAGGCACGCAGTTTCACCTCCGAGGGGGTCGGCGGAACGTAGGGATGCAACTTCTCCGAGCGCTGCGCCTCAAAGAACCGGGCAATCAGCTTGGCATCGCTGCGGTCCGTCTTGGTCCGGATGCCCTCCGCCTGTCCAAACGCCTTTACCCGGGCGGGATTGGCCACATGAACCACCACCCCTGCTTCCACCAAGGTTCGCGCCAAAGCTTCGTGGTAGATACCGGTGGCCTCCATGCCTACCGCCGCGTTCGGCGCATGCTTGGCGCGCCAAGCAAGAAGCTCATTAAAGCCCTTGGCTGAATTGGGGAGTTTGGCCTTGGTTCGATATTTGCCATCAGGCAGCGGCAAGGCGATATCAAAGGTCGCCTTGGCAGCGTCGATGCCGATAAATTGCATGATTTCGCTCCAGCTTGAACTTACGATCGTGATCGGAAGCCGCCAGACTTGCCCTTGTGAGTACAGGCTCTCACCCAAGGGTGGGCCTAAGATACCGTTCAAGTTCCAAGGCGGTGTCAGGCCGCCGACGCGCTGAATCTACTTTGCAAGCTCAAAGGCTTAAGAGCCGAGGCAGCGTCATCGGAGCCTCCCGGGTCACCGGGGAATTGTGCCTGATCAGGGCACCATCCGAGACACAAGAGCCGAGCCGATGCCCGGCTGCGTCCGATTCAGATGGCAGGCAGCCTCGAAAAAAGCAGCCGAGCATGGGCTCGGCTCTACCGTTCACGGCACCGCGAATCCGGCCCTGCGCAGCAGGCCGCACAGCGCGATCAGTGGCAGGCCGACCAGCGCGGTCGGGTCGCGGTTGTCGATCGTCTCGAACAGGCTGATGCCCAGGCCCTCGCACTTGAAGCTGCCGGCGCAGTCCAGTGGCTGCTCGGTGGCGATATAGCGGGCGATCTCCTGCGAGTCCAGCGCGCGGAAGTGCACTTCGGTCAGATCCAGGGCGGCGAGGGATTCTCCATCCCGTCTGAGACTGATTGCCGTGTGAAAGCGTACCGTCTGCCCGGACATCGCCACCAGCTGCGCACAGGCCGCCTCGACCGTGCCAGGCTTGCCCAGCGGCTGGCCGTTCAGGTCGGCCACCTGGTCCGAGCCGATCACCCAGGCACCCGGATGGCGCGCGGCGACATCGGCCGCCTTGGCGGCGGCCAGGCGCGTGGCCAGGGCCATCGGGCCCTCGCCGTTCAACGGTGTTTCATCCACCTCCGGGCGTGCGCAGTCGAAGGGCAGGCCCAGCCGTTGCAGCAGTTCGCGACGGTAGCGGGAGGTGGAGGCCAGGACCAGTGACATGCGAGAATACCGAGGCAGGGCGCGGCAGTCTGGCCCGCCGGCAACGCCAGCAGCAAGTCCTGTATGGCGGGCATTTGACAGCGGGCGGTGCGATCCTTAGTATTCAGCGGCTTATGTCCGCGAACGTGCCCGAAACGCTGGATGCCTGGCGGATGGTTGTAGCGCGAAGGCGCTTCGACGGTCAGGTCTCCCTGGCTGAATTGACCCGCCTGCAGGGGTTGGTCGCAGATACCGACGGCGAGTGTGTCTACTCGCTTGAATTCGGTCGCGACGACGTCTTGCGGGTATCCTATGTGGAACTGACCATCGACACCGCGTTGCCGCTGACGTGTCAGCGCAGCATGCAGCGATTCCTGTTGCCGGTGAAGGTGACCCAGAGGCTTGGCCTGATCCGCGACGAGGACGAGGAATCGTCCCTGCCGGAGGAGTACGAGGCGTTGCTGGTGCCGGAAGACGGCCAGCTGCGTCCGCTGGACCTGGTCGAGGACGAGTTGGTGCTGGCGGTGCCTGTGGTGCCGCTGTCGCCCGACGGTGAGGCAGTCGATCAGGACTGGGCACCGAGCGAAGAAGAAACAAAGAAGGCCAACCCGTTTGCGGCGTTGGCGGCATTGAAGAAACAATAGCAGCCGGTTGTCGTCGGCGGCTGCGGCGAAAGCGAAAAGTGTGCTGGGCGCTGGCGTCCTGTGCGACGAAACGACGAAGCAAAACGAACCGAGTTTGGAGCAATCCCATGGCTGTCCAGAAATCCCGTGTTACCCCGTCCCGCCGCGGCCAGCGCCGTTCGCATGACGCCCTGAGCGCCAAGCAGCTGTCGACCGACCCGACCACCGGCGAAGTGCATCTGCGTCACCACATCACTGCCGATGGTTTCTACCGCGGCAAGAAGGTCATCCAGACCAAGACCTCGGCCGTCGAAGAAGATTGATGTGCCGGGAAGGCCGCTGCCTCCGGGCAGCGGCCTTTGCCTTCTTTCCCGGGCGTGCCGGTGATCGGCGGCCCGCGCAACAGGAAACATGATGAGCAAGCGGATCTATTCGAGGATCGCGGGCACCGGTAGCTATTTGCCGGAGAAAGTCCTGACCAATGCCGACCTGGAAAAAATGGTCGAAACCTCGGATGAGTGGATCCAGTCGCGCACCGGAATTCGTGAACGGCACATCGCGGCCGAAGGCGAAACCACCAGCGACCTTGGCTACAACGCCGCCCTGCGCGCGCTTGAAGCCGCAGGCATCGATGCCTCGCAGCTCGACATGATCGTGGTCGGCACGACCACCCCTGACCTTATTTTCCCGTCCACCGCGTGCCTGATCCAGGCCAAGCTCGGTGTGGCCGGGTGCCCCGCCTTCGACGTCAACGCAGCCTGTTCCGGCTTCGTGTTCGCGCTGGGCGTGGCCGACAAATTCATCCGCTCCGGCGACTGCAAGCACGTGCTGGTGATCGGCACCGAAACGTTGACCCGCATGGTCGACTGGAACGATCGCACCACCTGCGTGCTGTTCGGTGATGGCGCCGGCGCCGTCGTGCTCAAGGCCGACGAAGAAACCGGCATCCTCAGCACCCACCTGCATGCCGATGGCAGCAAGAAGGAACTGCTGTGGAACCCGGTTGGCGTCTCGAGCGGTTTCAAGGACGGCGCCAACGGTGGTGGCACCATCAACATGAAGGGCAACGACGTGTTCAAGTACGCCGTCAAGGCGCTGGACTCGGTCGTGGACGAGACCCTGGCCGCCAACGGCCTGGACAAGTCCGACCTGGATTGGCTGATTCCGCACCAGGCCAACCTGCGCATCATCGAAGCCACCGCCAAGCGCCTGGACATGTCGATGGACCAGGTCGTGGTGACCGTCGACAAGCACGGCAACACCTCGTCCGGTTCAGTGCCGCTGGCGCTCGATGCCGCCGTGCGGTCGGGCAGGGTCGAGCGCGGCCAGCTGCTGCTGCTGGAAGCCTTCGGCGGTGGCTTCACGTGGGGTTCGGCCCTGCTGCGCTATTGATAGTGCAAGTTACGACAATGTGAAGTCTTGTCGTTACGGCCCTCCGGGGCCGTAACGCGTTTAAGGAGGACCTGTCATGGTTGAGCCCATCGTCATCGAAGGGCAACGTGCCTGGCTGAAGCAGTACGGCAAGGGAAGCCGAGCACTGGCCCTGGGCCTGCTCAATTTTGTTGCGCGCCGTTTCCATCTCGATGCCCTGCGCCCGCCGCCGCACCGTGGTGGTGACGCCGCGCGCGAAACCGAGGCCCGCCGCCTTGCAGAGCTGCAGGCACAAGGCGTGAACGTGCCGGACGTGCTGGGCACCGGCCATGCCGCGCTGGTGATCGGCGACAACGGCAGCTCGTTCAATACCTGCCTGCGTGAAGCGGATGAGGCCGGTCGTGATCGGCTGGTGATGGCGGCGATGCAGGCCATTGCCCAAGCGCATGCGCGCGGCGCCTATTTCGGCCAGCCGTTGCCGCGCAATCTCACCTGGGATGGGCAGCAGGTCGGCTTCATCGATTTCGAGGAAGATCCGCTGGAAGTGATGGACCTGTCCGAAGCGCAGGCCCGCGACTGGCTGATGTTCGGTTATGGCGTGGCCAAGTACTACGCTGATCGCCCTGAACATCTGCAGGCGATGATGGCCGAGGCGATGGGCGAGGTCCAGGCGCCGGTGCGCGAGCACGTGCATGCGGTCAGTGGCCGCCTGCGCAGCCTGGCCAGGGTCTGCATGAAGCTTGGCCGCTCAGCGCGCGCGCTGGCCCATTCGATCTTCATCACCCACGGTGCCAGCACTGCTGGCGTGCTGATGCTGGTGGGCCTGTGCGTGGATTTCCTCGCCGACGGCGATCTGGACGTGCTGCAGCTGTTCTGCTGATGGCTGATCGGGGTCAGATTCCTTTTCCTGCGGAAAAGGGATCTGACCCCATTGCGCTTGCCCGGCCGCCCTCCATACGCCTGCATACGCGCACGTACAGACGACACAGCGGATTCCCCCTTATCATGGCCCGCTTCGATTGCAGCAAGCGGATGACCGCGTGACCGTATCCACCCTCGCTTTTGTCTTCCCCGGCCAGGGCTCGCAGTCTGTGGGCATGGTGGCCGAGCTGGCCGAACTGCACCCGCAGGTGCGTGAAGCCTTCACTGAGGCATCCGATGGTGCCGGCGTCGACCTGTGGGCGCTGTCCCAGGGTGGCCCGGAGGAAATGCTCAACCGTACCGAATACACCCAGCCGGCCCTGTTGGCCGCAAGCATTGGTGTGTGGCGCGCCTGGAACGCCGTGGGCGGTCCGCGCCCGTCGGTGCTGTCCGGCCACAGTCTGGGCGAGTACACCGCCCTGGTTGCCGCCGGCGCGCTGAGCCTGCATGACGGCGCGCACCTGGTGCGCCTGCGTGGCCAGCTGATGCAGGAAGCGGCACCGGCCGGTGTCGGTGCCATGGCCGCCGTGCTCGGTGCCGAAGACCAGCTGGTGCTGGATGTCTGCGCCGAAGCCGCAGGCAGCCAGGTGGTGGTGCCGGCCAACTTCAATTCACCGGGCCAGATCGTGATCGGTGGCGACGCTGACGCGGTCGACCGTGCGCTGGCGCTGCTGGCCGAGAAGGGCGTGCGCAAGGCGGTCAAGCTGGCCGTCAGCGTACCCTCGCACACCCCGTTGATGCGCGAAGCCGCCAACCGCCTGGCCGAAGTGATGGCTGGCCTGTCCTGGCAGGCGCCGCAGCTGCCGGTGGTGCAGAACGTCGATGCCCAGGTGCACGACGGCGTGGACGCCATCCGCACCGCGCTGGTCCAGCAGCTTTACCAGCCGGTGCAGTGGACCGGTTGCGTGCAGGCGCTGGCCGCCCGTGGCATCACCCAGATCGCCGAGTGCGGCCCAGGCAAGGTGCTGACCGGCCTGGTCAAGCGCATCGACAAGGCCATCGACGGCCGTCCTCTGGCCACGCCGGGCGACTTTGAAGCCGCCCGCGAGGCATGGTCGGCCTGACCTTCCCTGTTTCCTGCCGACCGTACCGGTGGCCGCTGCAAGCGGCACGGTGCGGCGGCCGCTCCCGTCTGAGGAAAACAACATGAGCAAGCCCCTGCAGGGTGAAATCGCACTGGTCACCGGTGCCAGCCGTGGCATTGGTGCCGCCATCGCCGATCTGCTGGCCGCCCAGGGCGCCACCGTCATCGGCACCGCCACCACCGAATCCGGCGCCGCCGCGATCGGTGAGCGCCTGGCCGCCCACGGCGGTCACGGCCGCGCGCTGAACGTCACCGACGCCGCTGCGCTGGACAGCGTGCTCGATGGCATCGCCAAGGAATTCGGCCCGATCTCGATCCTGGTCAACAATGCCGGCATCACCCGCGACAACCTGCTGATGCGCATGAAGGACGAGGACTGGGCGTCGATCATCGACACCAACCTGACCAGCGTGTTCCGCACCAGCAAGGCGGTGATGCGCGGCATGATGAAGGCGCGCAAGGGCCGCATCATCAACATCGCATCGGTGGTGGGCGTGACCGGCAACGCCGGCCAGGCCAACTACGCGGCCGCCAAGGCCGGCATCATCGGCTTCAGCAAGTCGCTGGCCAAGGAAATCGGCTCGCGCGGCGTCACCGTCAATGTTGTCGCACCCGGCTTCATCGACACCGACATGACCAAGGCGTTGCCGGAAGAAGCGCGTACCGCGCTGATCAACGACATCGCCCTCGAACGCCTGGGTTCGCCGGAGGACATCGCCCATGCGGTGGCGTTCCTGGCCAGCCCGGCTGCCGGTTACATCACCGGCGAAACCCTCCATGTGAACGGCGGCATGTACATGCCGTAAGCAAGGGGCGCAGGGATTGCGCCGCAAGTGGTTGATCTGCGGAGGTTTTTGCTGCAATGCAAGGCCGCGCCGGTTTCCACTACACTATCCCACGGCCATCGCCCTTGATGGCGACCACTTTTGAACCACAACTCCATCTGGAGCGAGATCCCATGAGCACCATCGAAGAACGCGTCAAGAAAATCGTCGTCGAACAGCTTGGCGTCAAGGAAGAAGAAGTCACCAACAGCGCATCGTTCGTCGATGACCTGGGCGCTGACTCGCTGGACACCGTCGAGCTGGTGATGGCCCTGGAAGAAGAATTCGAGTGCGAGATCCCGGACGAAGAAGCCGAGAAGATCAGCACCGTGCAGGCCGCCATCGACTACATCAAGGCCCACGTCAAGGCCTGATGTCAGACGGCAGTGCGCGCGCGGGTCTCCGCTCGCCGCGCACCGCACCCCATGGGGCCGCAGTTGCGGCCCCGTGTGTTTGAGCATCACACCGAAGCAAACCGTGTTACCCGATTGAACCTTCGGGTCAGGAGAATCAGCAATGAAGCGTCGCGTCGTCGTAACCGGCCTGGGTATCGTCTCGCCGTTGGGCAATGATCTGGCCAGCAGCTGGGAAGGCATCACCCACGGTCGTTCGGGCATCGGTCCGCTGACCAACGTTGCCGATGCCTACCTGGACCGGTTCACCACCAAGATTGCAGGTGAGGTCAAGGGCTTTGACATCACCGCCGACAACGAACTGTTCGGCAAGTACCGGGTCAGCGGCAAGGATGCCAAGAAGATGGATCCGTTCATCCATTACGGCCTCGGTGCCTCGTTCATGGCCCTGCACGACTCGGGCCTGGAGATCACCGACGCCAATGCCGAGCGCATCGGCGCCATTGTCGGCGCCGGCATCGGCGGCCTGCTCGGTATCGAAGAGCAGACCATCGAGTTCCACGAGGGCAAGAAGATCTCGCCCTTCTACGTGCCCAAGACCATCATCAACATGCTGCCGGGCCAGCTGAGCATCATCACCGGCCTGAAGGGCCCGTCGTTCTCGGCGGTGTCGGCGTGCGCGACCTCGAACCATTCGATCGGTACCGCGATGCGCATGATCCAGTACGGCGATGCCGACGTGATGGTGGTCGGTGGTGCCGAGCGCGGCTCCTCGCCGACCGCACTGGGCGGTTTCTGCGCGATGAAGGCGATGAGCACCCGCAACGATGCTCCGGAACAGGCCTCGCGCCCGTGGGACAAGGACCGTGACGGCTTCGTGCTGGGCGACGGCGCCGGCATCCTGATCCTGGAAGAGTACGAACACGCCAAGGCGCGTGGCGCGAAGATCTACTGCGAACTGGCCGGCTTCGGCGCCAGCTCCGATGCGTACCACATGACCGCCCCGAGCGAGAACGGCGAAGGCGCCGCCCGCTGCATGGTCATGGCCATGAAGGACGCTGGTGTGACCCCGGAACAGGTCGGCTACCTCAACGCGCACGGCACCTCCACGCCGCTGGGCGACCTGGGCGAGACCATGGCGATGAAGACCGCCTTCGGCGACCACGCCTACAAGATGATGGTCAGCTCCACCAAGTCGATGACCGGCCACCTGCTGGGCGCGGCCGGCGGCGTGGAAGCGATCTTCTCGGTGATGGCGCTGCAGGACAACGTCATTCCGCCGACCATCAACCTGCAGCAGCCGGGCGAAGGCTGCGACCTGGACTACGTGCCCAACGAAGCACGCCAGGCCAAGGTTGACGTGGTGATGTCCAATGGCTTCGGCTTCGGCGGCACCAACGGCACGCTGATCTTCAAGCGCGTCTGACCGGGTTGTAGCGTCGGGCCATGCTCGACTGAACGTGCATTACGCACGAGGAGGCCGCCGCAAGGCGGCTTCCGTGCATCTGAATCCCTGAACTGGCCATCATGACCCACGCACCGCTGATCCACCCGCTGCCGCACCCGATCGATCTGCTGGCCCTGCAGCAGCACGACCCGGCACGCTTCCCGCTGCTGATGGAATCCACCGCCTCGGGCACCGCCCAGGGCCGCTGGAGCCTGCTGCTGGCCGCGCAGGGCGACTGCCTGCGGCTGGATGCCGATGGCCAGGTGCGCGACCAGCACGACGCGGTACACGCCGGCAGCTTCCTGCAGGTGCTGGACCGTGCCTGGCAGCACGAACGCCTGCCGCACGACGGCAGCCACAGCCTGCCGTTCCGTGGCGGCTGGGCGTTGATGCTCGATTACGAAGTGGCCAGCCAGATTGAACCGGTGCTGCCGGCGCGCGCGCGCGAGGACGGCCGCCCGACCGCGCTGGCGCTGCGCTGCCCGGCTGCGGTGCTGCACGACCACCAGAACGACGCCAGCTTCGTCATCGCCGAAGCCGGTGAGCAGGCCCTGCTGGAGGCGCTGGTGACCATGGCGTCGCAGGCACTGCCGGAGGCCGGGCAGGGCTGGCAGCCGCCGCAGTCGGTGGGCGAGGATGCGCCACAGCGCTTCACCGACGGCGTGCGCCGGGTGATCGACTACCTGCGTGCCGGCGATGTGTTCCAGGTGAACCTGTCGCGGCGCTGGAGCGCGCAGTTCGCTGCGCCGGTCCAGCCGCAGGCGCTGTACGCGCAGCTGCGTCGTGCCAACCCGGCACCGTTCGCCGGCCTGTTCAGCGCGCACGGTCGCCATGTGGTCAGTTCCTCGCCGGAGCGGCTGGTGTCGGTGCATGCCGGCCACGCGCAGACGCGTCCGATTGCCGGCACGCGTCCGCGCTTCGAGGGGGACGATGATGCCGCGCGCATCCGGGAGCTGGTCGGCCACCCCAAGGAGCGTGCTGAGCACGTGATGTTGATCGACCTGGAACGCAACGACCTGGGCCGCATCTGCCTGCCCGGCACCGTGGTGGTCGATGAGTTGATGACGGTGGAGAGCTACGCCCATGTGCACCACATCGTCAGCAATGTCAGCGGCCACCTGCGCCCGGAGGTCACGCCCGGCGAGGTGATCGCCGCCACGTTCCCGGGTGGCACCATCACCGGCTGCCCCAAGGTGCGATGCATGCAGATCATCAGCGAACTGGAGCAGGTGCCGCGCGGTGCCTACACCGGCGCGTTCGGCTGGCTGAACCGCGATGGCGACCTGGACCTGAACATCCTGATCCGTACCGCCGAAGTGGATGGCCACGAGGTGAGCTTCCGCACCGGCGCCGGCATCGTGGTCGATTCGGACCCGGACAAGGAACTGGACGAGACCCGCGCCAAGGCCCGCGGCCTGCTGCGCGCGCTCGGCCAGCAGGGGTAGTGCCGGGGCGCTGGCCGGCAACGCCATTCCCCCACGGTGGGTGCCGACCGTTGGTCGGCACGGAGTCCTCCATGGCCATTCATCCACGCATGGCGTGGATCTACTGATCGCCGCGCCAGGCATGGATTGTGGTGGGTGCCGACCGTTGGTCGGCACGGCGACGCCACCCCGGTCATGACCCCAATCCACCGGCACGGTATCCTGCACGACGGAATCGAGTTCAGAGGTAGTCCATGGCGGGAGCCAAGCGCGGATGTCTGTTCGTGGTAACGCTGGTGGTGGTGCTGGGCGCCGTCGTGGCCGGCGCGGGCGCGTGGTTCTTCTACCAGCAGACCCGGTTCGCCGATGCCCCGATCACCCCGACCGCCGAGAGCGTGGTCATCGCCAGCGGCGATGGCATGAACAGCGTGCTGCGCAAGCTGCGCGATGCCGGCGTGGACGAGGGCCAGGACACCCAGTGGCAGTTGCTGGCGCGCCAGCTCGATGCGGCCGGCAAGCTGAAGGTGGGCGAGTACGCGCTCAGTGACGAGCTGACCCCGCGCGAGCTGCTGCTGCGCATGCGCGCCGGCAAGGTGCTGCAGCACCGGGTCACGATTGTCGAGGGCTGGAACATCCGCCAGCTGCGTGCCGCGCTCAAGCGCGCCGAGCCGCTGCTGCACACCACCGATACCCTGGATGACGCCGCGTTGATGCAGCGCCTCGGATTCGGTGGCCAGCATCCGGAAGGCCGCTTCCTGCCGGAGACCTACGTCTACCAGCGCGGCGACAGTGATCTGGACGTGCTCAAGCGCGCCCACGCCGCAATGGAAAAGGCGCTGGACGAAGCCTGGGAAAGCCGCGCACCGGACCTGCCGATCAACACGCCTTACGAACTGCTGACGCTGGCCTCGATCATCGAAAAGGAAACCGCGCTGGCCAGCGAGCGCCCGCAGATTGCCGGCGTGTTCATGCGCCGCCTGAAGATCGGCATGCGCCTGCAGACCGACCCGACCGTGATCTATGGCCTCGGTGCTGCGTATGACGGCAACATCCGCCGTCGCGACCTGACTACCGATACGCCCTACAACACCTACACCCGTGCCGGCCTGACGCCGACCCCGATCGCGATGCCTAGCCGCGATGCGCTGATGGCGGCCGCGCAACCCGCGGCGGGCGACGCGCTGTACTTCGTCGCCGTGGGCGATGGCAGCGGCGCGCACGTGTTCTCGCCCAGCCTGGACCAGCACAACGCGGCCGTAGCCCGCTACCTGCAGCAGCTGCGCCAGCAACGTACCAAGGAGACCCCGGCGCAATGAGTCCCGCGCTGCTTCGCCACCCGCGTTTCGTCAGCCTGGAAGGCGGTGAAGGCGCGGGCAAGACCACCGCCATCAATGCCATTCGTGACTGCCTGCGCAGCCACGGCCACGAGGTGGTGCTGACCCGCGAGCCGGGCGGTACGCCCCTGGCCGAGCGTATCCGCGGCCTGGTGCTGAAGCCCGATGCCGAGATCGCTGCCGAGCCACTCAGCGCCGAAGCCGAGTTGCTGCTGGTGTTCGCCGCACGCGCGCAGCATGTGCGCCAGGTGATCCGGCCGGCGCTGCAGCGCGGCGCCTATGTGCTGAGCGATCGCTTCACCGATTCCAGCTACGCCTATCAGGGCGGTGGCCGTGGCCTCGACCCGCAGTGGATTGCCGACCTGGAGCGCCGCGCGGTCGGCCTGCTGCCGGGCCTGACCCTGCTGCTGGATGTGGACGTGGCGGTGGGCCGCGCCCGCGCGAATGGCCGTGACCTGTGGCCGGACCGCATCGAGAGCGAGCAGGACGATTTCTTCCAGCGCGTGCGCGAAGTGTTCCGCAGCCGCGCACAGCAGGATCCGCAGCGCTTCGCATTGATTGATGCGGGCCAGGAGCAGGCGCGCGTGGCCGCCGATGTGGTCGCGCGTGTCGAGCGCTGGCTGCGGGACGGGGAGGGCGCATGAGCACGTTTTCGCCCTGGCAGCAGCGCGCGTTCGAACAGACGGTGGCCGCGCTCGACGCCGGTCGCCTCGGTCATGGCCTGCTGATCTGCGGTCCGGCCGGGCTGGGCAAGCATGAGGTGGCGCTGGCGCTGGCCGACTACGTGCTGGCGCAGGGCGATGCAGCCCACGCCACGCGCACGCGCCAGCTGATCGCGGCGGGCACGCACCCGGACCTGCAGCTGGTCAGCTTCATTCCGAACAAGAGCGGCGACAAGCTGCGTACCGAGATCGTCATCGAGCAGATGCGCGAGATCACCGACAAGCTGGCGCTGACCCCGCAGTACGGCGTGGCGCAGGTGGTGATCGTCGACCCGGCCGATGCGATCAACCGCTCGGCGGCCAACGCGCTGCTGAAAACCCTGGAAGAGCCGCAGCCCGGCCGCTACCTGTGGTTGATCAGCAGCGACCCGGCACGCTTGCCGCAGACCATCCGCAGCCGCTGCCAGCGCCTGGAATTCAAGTTGCCGCCGCAGCACGAAGCACTGGCCTGGCTGCAGCAGCAGGGCCATAGCGAGGCATCGGCGCGCGAAGCGCTGGACGCGGCGCGCGGCCATCCCGGCCAGGCCGACAACTGGCTGCGCGAAGACGGCCTGAGCCTGCGCCGCGAAGTGGGCCGCGAGCTGGAACAGCTGGCTGCCGGCAAGACCGGCGCGGTGGAGCTGGCGCAGAAGTGGTGCGGTGACGACAACGCGGCGCTGCGCCTGCGCTTTGCCGCCGACCTGGCGCTGGCCCAAGCCAGCACCGATGCCTTGACCACGCCGGAGCGATTGCACAAGCTTGCAGCCTGGTTCGATGCGGCCAACCGCACCCGCGACCTGCTGCGCACCACGGTGCGTGCAGACCTTGCGGTGGTCGAGTTGCTGCTGGCCTGGAACAAGGTAAACGAGCGGCCTGCCGCAAGGGGAAATCGATGAGTGCCAGCAACGCCCGCCAGGGCATCCTGTCCCTGGCCGTAAAGGACAAAGCCGCGCTGTACAGCGCGTACATGCCGTTCGTGAAGAATGGCGGCATCTTCGTGCCCACGCCCAAGCGCTACTTCCTGGGCGACGAGGTGTTCCTGCTGCTGACCCTGCCCGATTCCAGCGAGCGCCTGCCGGTGGCCGGCAAGGTGATCTGGGTGACCCCGGCCGGCGCGCAGGGCAACCGCACCGCCGGCATCGGCGTGCAGCTGGCCGATGGTGCCGAAGGCGAGGGCGTACGCCACAAGATCGAGACCCTGCTGGCCGGCCTGACCGGCTCGGACAAGCCGACCCATACGATGTGATTCCGGTAGCGTCGGGTCATGCCCGGCGGCGGCCCTCGAAACGCCCGTGAACACGAATGTGAAAAACTGTTGACGGCCTCTGAAAAGCCCCTATAATGAGCGGCTCAGCAACACACCGGGCGGTTAGCTCAGCGGTAGAGCATTGCCTTCACACGGCAAGGGTCACAGGTTCGATCCCTGTACCGCCCACCATGTTGCAGAACGAAAGAAGCCTCCAGAAATGGGGGCTTTTTTGTTACCAGCGATCCAGCAAGATCAGCTGGAAGCACACGCCCTTTCAGCCGTGCCGCTCCAGCAGCTCGCGCGCGATCATCGCCGTGGCATCCAGCAGGTCATGGCCGCTACCCGCCTGCACCACCACCGCCAATAGGCTGCGGCCCACCTCGGCATTGCCGCTGGTCAGTTCCATCTCGCCCTCAAAGCACAGATCGGCCAACCATTCATGGGCCTGCTGCAGCCCGCGCTTGCGGACGCGGCGGAACTCCGCGAGCAGCTTCGCCTGGCCGGCCTCCTGCTCACCGTCGGCCAGCAGGCCGATGGCACCGCCGTGCGCCGCGCGCCAGAGGGCCGGTAGCGGGCGACCGTTCGCGTCCACCACGTCCGGCGAGAACTGCGCGCAGTACATTTCGTAGCGCTTGCCCGCTGTGCTGCGGGGCACGATGCCGGCCTCGGCCAGCAGGCGTTCGGCTTCATCCAGTGTGCTGAACTTCAAGCGCAGCAGTGCAGGGCGGCTCAGCTGTTGTGCCAGCGCGTGCTGGTTGGCGGCGAACCAGACGTTCCAGCCCACGGTTGCGCGGCCTTCCAGTGCGGCCTTGAAGTATTCCAGGTGTTCGGCGTCCATTGCGGTCTCCTGCGCTCCCTGCGCGATTGTAGCGGGAGCGTATCCGGGCCGGTCAGGCGTCGCCGCCGGAGAGGCAATGATGTGCCTCGCGCACCAGTTGTCGGGCGGCCACGATCAGTCCGTCGATATGGAAGGCGCCCAACTGCTCGTTAGGACCGCCTTCGTTGCGCGCATGGTCGGCGGCCTGCAGCAGATCGAGCAACGCGCCGAGCCCAGATAGCGAGCGGCGCAACGAAGCGTGATTGCTGGCGCCGAGGGTGAGGCTGATGCACGGCTGTCCGTCATCGCCGTCAGCATGGTTGATCGCATTGAGACGGGCGAAGAACGGGGGCAGCTGCGCGGGCAAATTCTGCGCGTTCAGGGCGCACTCGATCTCGCGTGCGAGGTCTTCGGGCACATCGGCGGCGACGTCGCCGATAAGGGTGTACAGGCGGGGATGGACGGCGGTGCGGTTGGTCATGGCGAAACCCTCACTGGCGTAGGGCCACCTTCCGGAGTGAAGGTGGCGGACGGTGCGGGTTGGCGTACCAAGGCAAACGAACTCCCATCGAGAAGAAGGCCTGGCGGATCTGTCGATCCCCACGCACCGGCCGCCATTGAAGGCAATCGGTGCATTCTCTCTGCTGCGACGTAAACCGCAGCGATGGGTGTTCATTCGTTTATTCGAGACGCCAATCCCGGCCAAGGCGTCTTGCCTCGGCGCGGCGATCTTCAAGCCGGGCAATCACATCGGTCTGTAAGGAAAATTCTCAACTGTCCCTAGGCAGGCCAGACGTTTCCCGATGTGTGTCGTCCGACACCTGCGAGTAGTGCGGCCCATCACTGATGGCGCACATCGCCGCCCCTGCCGACCGTGCACATGACGACTCCGGAGGGATGCCACCACGGCAATCGCGTCACCCCGCGCGGCGGAGGCGGGACCATGCCACGCATGGAGCCAGAGGGTTCCATCCCTGCGCTGTCCCGCCGCTCCGGGCAGGCGTAGTCTCAGCCTGTCGTCGTACCCATCCACTCTGGAGTGCCACCATGCCGCTCGCCCGCATCGATCTTCGCAAAGGCAAATCCGCCGACTACCTGCAACGCGTCGGCGAAACCATCTACCAGGCCATGCGCGCGGTGGGGGTGCCGGAAAACGATCGCTTCCAGATCTTCCAGGAACACGCGCCCGGCACGCTGATCTACGATCCCGGCTACCTGGGCGTGGATCGCACCGACGACTTCATCTGCATCCAGATCACCTGGAACGAAGGGCGCACGCTCGAGCAGAAAAAGGCGTTGTACGCCGGCATCGCCGATGGACTGCATGCGGCGGTGGGCATCCGCCGCGAGGATGTGTTCATCAATCTGGTGGAAGTGAAGAAGGAGAACTGGTCGTTCGGGAACGGTCAGGCGCAGTACGTGAGTTGATGCGGGAACGGTGTCAGCGCCTGATGCGGCTGGGTCAGGCCATGGGCGGCGACGCCTGCTGTTGTGCCTGTTGCTCGTCCTGCGCCAGCCGGCTTGCGTCGCGGGATTGCTGCTGCACGTTGGCCTTCTGATACAGCATATCCACATCGCCCTGCTGCGTATCGAGCAGGGACAGGCGCTGGCGATTGGCGGCAGGGTCCGGCGAGGCGGTGTCGCCGCTGCGATGCAGGAATACGTAGCCGGGTGCCTCGGCGGTGCTGTTTGAACTGAATGCCACCTGCAGCGTGTCCTTTTCGCTGAAGCCGGCCTGCACCGCCGCGTGGGTCAGATGGCCTGCCAGTCGTTCGTGCTCCTGGCCGGGGGGCAGTCCCTGCTGTTCGCTGGCCTGGGCGAGTGCGGTACGCACTTTCTGGTCCAAGGCATGAAGGCTGTGCCCCGGTGCGCGCGCGTCCGCAGCCAGACGCTCGCCCAAGGGGCCATCAATGCCATCGGTTTCGCTGAGCAGACGCTGCTTCAAGCTGCGCTCGGGCAGGGGATGAGTGGTGGTGCGGTTGAGTTCGCTGTTGGGGAAAGGGGGCTCAATGCTGTCCACGCCATGGATGTTGCGCAGCGGACGATAGCCGTCCTTGCCCTGTGACTGGACGCCCAGCGGAATGCGGACATCGGGCAGCAACTGGCCAACGGGGCCGCCGATGCTGTTCACGTCCAGGCTGTGCTTGCGCTGGATGCCGGCGTGATTCAATGCGCCCCAGGTGAAGTCCACGCAGTTGTGGCGCACGTCGGCATAGTGCTTGCTGAAGCCGTACTTCACTGGATCGTCGCCGAACGCCTTGAGCTTGTTGTACTGGGCTTCGGTGATTTCGATGGTGCGGACATGGGCGGGGTCCTTATAGACTTTCACGTCGTCTCTGACGATGCGCCCGGGACCATTCATGCTGCCATGCTCGACGGGTGCGAAGCCGAAACTCTGCGCCGCTTTACCTGTAGCATGCAGAACATAGAACATGTGGCCAGGCCCGGAAGTATCAGGAGTGCCATCGGGCGTCAGCTGCTGCTTTCCCGAATCGGGATCGAGCAGTGGGGTGCCGGGTGCGGCAATGACAATGTCCAGGCTGTAGCGGGGCTTGTTCATGGAAACTCCTTCGTTCCTTCGAATGAATGGTGTCACTTCCCTGCAGGACGCGAGGCGTGCACGACTAGCCTTGCCGAATAGTCTTGCAGTCCTGATATGGCATGGACCGTTTGAATCTGCAGCCGGTATCTGCTGTCGAGCTCCAGCGGCAGCGCTGTCACGTTCAGGAGGTAGTTGCCGTCGCTGCCTGATGCGAGCGAGGCATAGCGCCAGCTCTCAGAGTGGTGCCACGAGGGGAGCGGCTCAACACCGTTGCGCGCGCGTGCCTGATAGCTGTCCCGTGTTGCAATCTCCTGCCAGGTAGTGCCTTCCCGACGCTGCAGGGATACTTCGAATGGGATGTTGATACTTGCTATATCGGGCGTGCCCGTTGTGGCTGGACTTCGCCGCTGCAGTTCCAGTTCCACCGCATAAGTGCGGTAGCTGGCAAAATTGCGCGCCGTGGTTTCGAACTCGAACTGCACCTGCTGGCCGGGCGCGTCCACGGCGATGGGCTGTGAGAGTTCCAGCGGCTCTGGCGGTGGGGGCGGCCCCTTGTCGGCGCAGGCAGCAAGCAGCGCGGTCAGGCCGAGCAGGCTGATGCGCTGCCGGTGTGTGATGCGGGTGGTCATGCAGATTCCTCTGGCTCCTTGCCGTGGCCAATTGAACCCTAACGTTGGCGAGGCAGAGCCCGCAAGCGCAGGGACCGCGGTGTGGTGCGTTCACATGTCGCCGCGCGACGCGAGCTCCTGCGTCACCGTGTCGCAGGGGGCAAACCCTGAACGGGGTCCAAGGTTGGGCACAGGCCCGTAGAATGGCCGGGTGCGTCATTCTGTCCTCCACCGCCGGTTCCAGGCCCTGGCTTGGCTTGCCATGCTGCTGGTGCTGCTCGCCCCGCTGGTGAGCCGCTGGCTGGCGCAGGGTCACGTGGCTGCCGCTGCGCCGGTGGCCGCCATGGACCACGCAATGCACGCAGAGCATGCGCAGCACGCGATGGAAGGGCACCACGACCATCACGCGATGGCGATGCCGCACGGCGAGACCGCAAAGAAGCCGCCCGCCGATCCGCATGCCGATCACGAGATGGGTGTGGACTGCGATTACTGCCTGATCGCTGCACGGCTGATCACCCTGCTGGTGGCGGCCGTGCTGCTGTTGGCGCCGATGGTACCGGTGTGCCGCGCACTGCGCGGCGCGGTGCAGGCGTTGCCGCAACGAATCGGCGGCACGTTGGGAGCGCGTGGGCCACCGGCACTGATGGCTGCCTGAGCCGCACGCGCGTTGCACTGATCGTTTTTCCATGAGGTTGCCGGCCACGGCCGGTGCCCGCACGCGCGTGTCTGTCCCTTTCTGATTGCTGCCCTGCCATCGCGGGGTGGCCTTGCATGCCGTGAAAAAATGAAAACGAACCCCAACTCCGCGCGCCTGCGACGGGCGACGCTGCCTGTCCTGTGCGCGTTGCTCCTGCATGCTGCGCCCCTGCTTGCCGCCGACGCGGCACCCCCGACCACGCTGGAGACCGTGCGCGTGGTCGATGCTCGCAGCGGTGAGCTGTCATCCACCGCCAGCGCAGGCTCTGCGTTGGGCTTGAGCGTGCTGCAGACGCCGGCCAGCCTGACGGTGATTTCGCGCGAACAACTGGAGCAGCGCGGCGACAGCAACCTCAACGATGCGATCAGCCGGGCGGGTGCGATCAGTGCGATGCCGCATCCGGGCAATGGCCTGAGTGCGCTGTCCAGCCGCGGCTTCACCGATGGCGCCTCGGTGATGCGGCTGTACGACGGGCTGCGCCAGTACGGCGGCGTGGGCATCACCTTCCCGTTCGATACCTGGTCGATCGAGCGCATCGAAGTACTGCGCGGGCCGGCCTCGGTCATCCACGGCGACGGTGCGATCGGCGGGGTGATCAACATCGTGCCGAAGAAGCCCTCGCGCGGTGCCATCGAAAACGAGATCAGTGTGACCGTGGGCAGCGAGGACACCGCGCGGCTGGGCTTCGGCAGTGGTGGCGCGCTGACGCCCGAGCTGGCCTACCGGCTGGATGTGAGCGGCAACTACAGCGGTGGCTGGGTCGATCGGGGACGCAACGGCGATGCCACCTTCTCCGGCGCGCTGCTGTGGCAGCCGCGCACCGACCTGCAGCTGACCTTGACCCACGCGCAGGGCCATCAGAAGCCGATGCGCTACTTCGGCACGCCGCTGGTGGAGGGACGCCAGTTGGACGCGCTGCGCCATCGCAACTACAACGTGGACGACAGCGAGATCCGTTATCGCGACCGCTGGACCCAGCTTGATGCGCTGTGGACACCGAACGCGAACGTGGAATGGCGCACGCGCCTCTACCAGATCGACAGCCAGCGCGATTGGCGCAACGCCGAGGCCTATGTCTACAACCCGCGCACCGGCCTGATCGATCGCTCGGGCAACACCCAGATCACCCACAACCAGGACCAGACCGGGCTGACCTCGACGCTGCGCGTGCAGGGCAATGTGGGCGGTAGGGCGAACAGCTTCGCGGTGGGCCTGGACGCCAACCGCGCGCACTTCAAGCACACCAACAACACCTATACGGGCAGCTCCGGCCCGGTCGATCCGTTCCATCCGGTGCCGGGCCAGTTCGCCAGCGACGCGCCGAACCTGCCGCGCTACCGCAACGCCGCCGAGCAGTACGCGCTGTTCGTGGAAGACCGGTTGGCGCTGAGCGAGCGCTGGTCGGTGCTGGCTGGCCTGCGCCACGATCGCGCGCGCATCGATCGCACCGATCTGATCAGTGGCCAGAACGCGTTCTCGAAAACCTACAGCAGCACCGGCTGGCGCGCCGGCACGGTATTTGCGCTGCAGCCGACGCTGAGCCTGTATGCGCAGTACTCGCAGGCGGCAGATCCGGTCAGTGGACTGCTGATGATCAGCCCCGCGAATGGAGCGTTCGATCTAGCCAAGGGGCGGCAGATCGAGGTGGGCCTGAAGCAGGCGTTCGACGGTGGCGAGTGGACGCTGGCGGCGTACCGCATCCGCAAGACCGGGCTGCTCAGCCGCGATCCGCTGGTGCCTGATCGCCGCGTGCAGGTGGGCGCGCAGACCTCGCGCGGTATTGAAGCGTCGTTGACCTGGAATGTCGCGCCGCACTGGACGCTGGATGCCAACGCGACGGTGCTGAAGGCCGAATTCGAGGACTTCCTGGAAACCACGGGTTCGCCGGCGGTGCTGGTATCGCGTGATGACAACGTGCCGCCTAACGTGGCCGAGCGCCTGGCCAGTGCGTGGCTCAGCTGGCAGTTCGCACCGGACTGGAGTGCGGCGGGGGGCGTGCGTTACGTCGGCAAGCGCTACGCCGACAACGCCAACACATTGGAGCTGCCCGGCTACAGCACCACCGACCTGGCGCTGACCTGGCAGGCGGCACCGCGCACGCGGGTGAGCGCGCGCCTGTTCAACGTGTTCGACAAGGCGTACTACGCCACCGCGTACTACACCAGTACGCAGTGGTTGCTGGGTGCAGACCGGCGCGTCGAATTCACTGTTGACCATCGCTTCTGAGGACGCTGGCGATGACGTTGCGATCCACCGCCAAGCGCTGGACCTACCTGGTGCACCGCTGGCTGGGCATCGGCGGATGCCTGCTGATGCTGCTGTGGTTCGTCAGCGGCATGGTGATGCTGTTCATTGGTTACCCGAAGCTGACACCCGGTGAGCGGCTGGCGGCGTTGCCGGTGCTGGGTGAGGCCCGCGACCTGCAGGGGCTGTCGGTACTGCCGGCTGCCGTGCAGGCCGAGCCGGAGGCTGTGGCATTGACCACACTGCGTGGCGAGCCGGCGTATGTGGTGCGAAGTGGCAGCAACGTGGGCGCCTGGTCTGCCGTGACCGGCCAGGCGCTGCTGCCGGTGTCGGCACAGCGTGCCGAAGCGTCCGCTGCACAGTTCGCGGGCGGCCCGGCCTTCGTGGGTGCGATGCGCGTGGACGAGGACCGCTGGACGCATTCGCGCGCTCTGGATGCGCATCGGCCGCTGTATCGCGTCGAGGTGGGCGGTGAGCAACCGGGCGACCTGTATGTGTCTTCGCGTACCGGCGAAGTGGTGCTGGACGCCCCGCATGTGCAGCAGCGCTGGAACTACGTGGGTGCCTGGCTGCACTGGTTGTATTTCCTGCGCATGCAGTCGGTGGATCCAGTGTGGACGTGGGGGGTGATCGTGCTGTCCGCACTGTGCACGCTGGCGGCGGTCAGCGGCGTCGTGGTGGGTGTGTGGCGCTGGCGTTTCCGTGGCCACTATCGTTCCGGTGCGAAGACGCCGTATGTCGAACCGTGGATGCGCTGGCACCATCTGATCGGATTGTGTGCTGCGGCCTTCGTGTTCACCTGGATCTTCAGCGGCCTGTTGTCGATGAATCCATTGGGCGTCTTCAGCAGCACGCGAGAGGCGATCGATGTTGAGCACTACCGTGGCGGCGCGGTGGCGGTGGACGGTGCACTGGGTGATCCTGACACGCTTCTGGCAGTGGCCGAAGCCGCGCGCTTTCAGCCGGTGGAGATTCAGTGGCGACGGATCAGTGGTGAACTGTTTGCGGTGCTGCTGGACGGGCAGGGTCATACTCGCATCGTGTCCGGCAGCAATGGGCATCTGCAGGTTACGCGGTTGCTGCCGGCAGCTTGGCTGCAGCAGAAGGTGCGTGCGTTGTCCGATGCACCGATGCAGGGCTTCGTGGTGCAGCATGCAGCGGATGCGTACTTCTATCCGCGTGCGCCCGAGGCCATGAATGGTGCAGCGGTACGCCGCTTCCCGGTGGCCGTGGTGGACTTCGGTGATGCCGAGGCGACGCGCGTCTATCTCGACCTGGCGACCGGCGATCCGTTGCTGACGATGGGGCATCGCGAGCGGGTGGGGCGCTGGTTGTTCTACTTCCTGCACAGCTGGGACCTGCCGGCGATGCTGCGCCAGGAAGGTGTCCGGTTGGCGGTGTTGCTGCTGCTGAGCGCTGCTGGCACCGCGCTGTGTGCCACGGCGACGGTGATCGGCTACCGGCGCGTGCGGATGAAGCTGCGGCGCAGGCGGCGTTGATGCCCTGGGCTACACCCGCAGCCAGCGCGTGGACACCGCCACCAGCAACAAGGCCGTGGCCACGCCGACGAACGCGGCGATCAGGCCGAAATGGTCTGCGGCGAAGCCGATCAGTGCCGGTCCGGCAAGGATGCCGGCAAAGCCGAGCGTGGACACGGCAGTGATCGCCAGCGCGCCGGGCATGCGGGTCTGGTGACCGGCCAGCGAGAACAGCGCGGGCGCGATGTTGGCGCAACCGAGGCCGACCAACACGTAGCCGACCAGCGACGCCTGCCACGGCGTGACCAGGGTCAGCACCAGCACGCCCGCAGCGGCAAGCAGAGCACCGAAGACGATCGCGCGCTGGCGGCCCACGCGCGCCACCAATGCATCGCCGAACAGGCGCGCGACCGTCATGGTCAGGGTGAAGGTCACATAGCCGATGCCGGCGAGGCTGGCGTCGGCGCGACGAACGTCACTGAGGAAGACCGCGCTCCAATCCAGCATCACGCCTTCACCGAGGAAGGCGACGAACGCCAGCACGCCGATGAACAACACGATGCCGTGCGGCAGGGCCAGCATCGGTGTGTCGTGCGGCATGCGTTCGCTGTGCCAGTGCGCTGCCGACAACAGCATCACCAGCAGCATGGCGCCAACGGCGATCAGCACCGATGCCAAGGGCGGCAGCTGTGCGGACAGCAGCACGGTCATGGTGGCCGCGCCGAGGAAGCCGCCGATGCTGAAGAAGGCATGGAAGCCGGACATCATTACGCGCCGTGCTTCGCGCTCGACGATGACGGCCTGTACGTTCATCGTGCAGTCCATCGCGCCCACGGCGGCGCCGAACACGAACAGCACCAGCCCCAGTTTCCAGGCCGAGCCGGCCAGGGCCAGGCCGGGCACGGTCAGGCAGATCAGCAGGCTGCTGGCCACCATCACCCGCCGGCAACCGAGGCGCGCGGCCAGCACGCCGGACAACGGCATTGCCAGCAGCGAACCGGCACCGAGGCAGAGCAGTACCAGCCCCAGCGTGGCGTCGTTGATCCCGGTGCGTGCCTTGGCGAACGGCACCAGGGTGGCCCACAGCGCGGTGGCGAAGCCGGGAATGAAGAACGCAGCGCGGGTTGCGTGCTGTTCGGCACGCGCGCGGTTGGCAAGGGACATGAGCGATACGGTCAGGGGGGAGTGGGGTGTACCGCGATGCCGGCGGCGCGGAAGCGCGCCGCCAATGCGGGCGGCGCGGTGGTGGTCAGCACCAGGTCGTCGATCTCGTCGAGGCTGGCGATCTGCCAGTGGCCGCGGGCACCGAGCTTTTCAGTAGTGGCGGCGACGATGACGCGGCTGCTGCACGCGACCATCGCGCGCTTCAGCGTGGCCTCTTCTGCATCCATTGCCCATACACCAGTATCGCCGTCCACCGCGCAGGGGCCGGGCAGGTACACGTCGGCGCGCAGGCGCTGCACCTGGGCCAGTGCTTCTGCGCCGACCGCACCGCCACCGCTGGCCAGGCGGCCGCCGATCAGCTGCACCGAGGTGCCATCAAGCATGCTGGCGGCCGTGGCGATCTGTGGCGCATTGGTGATCACCGTCAAGCCGAGGGCGGGCGGCAACTGCTGGGCGATCGCCAGGTTGGTTGAACCGGCATCGAGCAGTACAACCTGATTGGGTTGCAGCAACGCGCAGACGCGGGCGGCCAGCTCGGCCTTGTCGCCGCGGTCGCGGGTCAGGCGCTCGCGCAGCGGGCGTTCCTTGGGCGGTGGCAGCACGGCGCCGCCGTAGACACGCTGGCACAGGCCCTGTGCGGCCAGCTCGCGCAGGTCGCGGCGGATCGAATCTTCGGAGACGGCATAGCGGCGCGCCAGTTCGGCAGCGACCACGCGGCCCTGCTGGCGCAGTTCTTCGAGGATCTGCCGAGTGCGTTGGGCGGGGAGGGGGCTGGGGTCTGAGCTCATGCCATAAGTCTGCACATTCGTGCATAAATGTGCAACAACGTGCAATTGGCATCGGGGACACAGCGCGGCTGGACTGCCGGTGAATCCTCCCGCGCCCACGTCTATGGATCGCCCTCGCGGCCCGGCATCATGGCGGGGCACCTGGCATGGAATCCACGATGTCCCCCACCGTTCACCGCAAGCTGCGCATCGGCGCGGACCAGTACACCGGCCAGAAAGTGGTCGACCAGCAGTTCCACGAATGCGATTTTTCCAGCGTGGACCTGACTGCCACCGAGTTCATCAACTGCAGCTTCTATGACGCCGAAAGCCGCAGTGGCTGCCGCTTCAACGGCGCCACGCTGAAGGAAGCCAGCTTCCGCAGCTGCGACATCAGCATGTGCCACTTCAATTTCGTCAAGGCATTGGGCCTGGAAATCAGCGAGTGCCGCGCGCAGGGCGCGGATTTCAGCAACGCCAGCTTCATGAACCAGATCACCCCGCGCAGCGGGTTCTGCAGTGCCTTCATCAAGAAGTCGAACCTGCGCTATGCCAATTTCTCGCGGGTGACGCTGGAAAAGTGCGAGCTGTGGGAAAACCGCTGGGATGGTGCGAACGTCAGCGGCGCCAGCTTCGCCGGCTCGGACCTGTCGGGCGGCCAGTTCGAGGGCATCGACTGGAGCAGCGCCAACTTCACCGGCTGTGACCTGACCCACTCGGAGCTGGGTGAGCTGGACCTGCGCAGCACCAACCTGCGCGGCGCCACGCTGGATGTGCAGCAGGTGGCGCTGTTGATGCAGCGCATCGGCATCACCGTGGTGCCGTAGGCATCACCCGGCGTACGCCACCCAGCCCCTGAAGCTGAAGCCTGCATAGAACAGCTCCACGCCGTCGAAGCCGGCCTCCTGCAGCAGGGCGACCTCCTGTTCGGGCGCCAGCAGCGGCAGCCGCTCGGCAATGGCGTCGATCGCGCGCTGCGCATCGGCGTGGGCAACACCCGAGGCTTCGGCGAACGCGGCGTAGCGCTGCAACCAGCGGAGCTTGCCGGCCGGATCCTGCGGCACGCTGTGGTGCGCCACCACCAGCGGCGCGCCGGGCTGCAGGCGCCTGTGCAGCTCGCGCAGCGTGTGCAGGCGCTGCGCGGCATCGAGGAAGTGCAGGGTGAGCAGGCAGCTGGCACCATCGAAGCGCGCGTCCGGGGCATCGTCGATGTAGCCTTCCAGCAGTTCGACGCGTGCGTTCAACGGGCCCAGTGTCTGCTCGGCCAGCGCGAGCATCGGCGCGGCCGGATCCACACCCAGCAACTGCCAGCCCGGCTGCGCCTCGGCGAAGGCTTTCAGCTCCAGCCCGCCCCCGGCACCGAGTACCAGTACGCGGCCCTGCGCAGGAACACGTTCGGCCAGCAGCAGGCGGCTCATCTGCTGCAACGCGAGGAACCCAGGCACCTGGCGCAGTGGCGCTTCGGCATAGCGGGCCACCGCCTGTGGGTCGGAGAACGTGGACATGCGCGGATTCCTTCGACGGGGACAGACCACTGTAGCGCGGCGCGCAAGAGGCATTGCGCGCCGCTGCCGCAGAGACAGCACAGGGCTCAGGCCGCTGTGGCCTCAAGCACGTCTTCCAGCCTCACCTCGCCGAGGAAGCCACCACTGCTGGTTGCCGGCTGCTGCGCTTCGATGGCGTGGGCGAACTGCACGCCCGCGTCGTCCTGCAGGCGTTCGAACAGCTGCTGCACCCTGGGGAACTCGCGGCGGTCGACGACCTGGTGAAAGTCGTTCCAGCGCGCGATGCCGGCGAAGTAGGCATCGGCGAAGCTGCGCTGTTCGCCCAGCAGCCACGGGCCCGTACCGATCATCTGCTCCAGCGCCTGGTGGGCGTGGCGCACCTTGGTCGTGCCATAGGCACCCAGCACCTCGGCTTCATCACCTTCCGCATGCTCCAGTGCGTGCCAGAGCGGCGCGTAGGCACCGAAGAAGCTGGTGTTGAGATAGGCCAGCCGGTGGTTGAGGCGATCGAAGCCAGCCGTGCCCTGTGCGAAGCCCAGCCCCTGCGCGATGCCCTTCGCAGCCAGGTGGTTGAGGATTGCCAGGCTCTCGCTGAGCAGCTCGCCCTGCGGGGTTCGCAGGGTCGGGGTTTCGCCCAGTGGATTGAGGCGGCGGTAGTCTTCGCCCTGCACCTGGCCGGGCATGTCGATGCGGCACAGCTGGTAAGGCTGGCGCAGCCACTCCAGTGCAACGATGGAGCCGAACGAGCAGCCCGAGGGCACGCCGTAGAAGAGGATCGGGGTCATGGCAGATTTCCGGTTCGAGCCGCGATGCGGCGGGTGAGGAAAGCGTGCCAGCATGGACATTACCGCTGAAGCCGTCCGAATGGCATCCTGAAGTCCACACGTGTGGACGTTGCGCATGCTCAACCTCAATGATCTGGCCCTGTTCGTGACCGCAGTGGAGCAGGGTGGTTTCGCCGCAGGTGGGCGCCATCTGGGCCTGCCGCGCTCGACCCTTAGCAAGCGCGTGGCGCTGCTGGAAGAACACCTCGAGGTGCGGCTGCTGCAACGCAGTTCGCGCCGCTTCGCGCTGACCGAGGTCGGCCAAGAGTTCTTCGAACGCGCACGCGCGGCGTTGTCGGAGGTAGAGGCTGCGGAGGCCATTGTCCGCGACCGCCAGGCCGAACCCAGCGGCACCGTGCGCATCAGCGCTTCGATTCCGGTGGTGCAGGGCGAGCTCGCCGCGTGCCTGCCCGCATTGGCCCGCCGCTATCCGCGGCTGCGCATCGAAGTTGAAGTGAGTGATCGTTTCATCGATCTGGCGCAGGAGGGCATCGACATCGCCCTGCGCAGCCACTTCGGTCCGCTGCCGGATTCCGGGTTGGTGCAGCGAATGCTCGGTAGCGAACGCATCGTGCTGGTGGCGGCCCCTGGTTATCTGGCAGCCGCGCCGGCAGTGGACACGCCCGAGCAGCTACGCGCGCATGCCGGCCTGCTGACCGCGCGCCATGCAACGCGCTGGACGCTGCACAGCGCCGACGCCGGCACCGTGCAGGTGGAGCCGCAGGTGGCGCTGGTCGGCAATGAATCGCAGCTGCTGATCGCGGCGGCAGAAGCGGGTCTTGGCATCACCGTGCTGCCCTACAGCCTGTGTGCGGCGGCCATCGCTGCTGGCCGCCTGCAGCAGGTCCTGCCGGCGTGGCATGCCGGCGAAGTCACCACCAGCGTGCTGCTGCCGCATCGTCGCGGCCAGCTGCCGGGCGTGCGCGTGGTGGTGGATGCGCTGGTCGCGCATTACCAGCTCATCGCAGCGCGCGTGCCAGTACCTGCCAGATCCTCGGGTCCTGGCACTGCGAGACGTTGAAACGCAGATAGTCGGCCGCGCGCTGCGACTGGCTAAACGCGTTGCCCGGGGCCAGCACGATGCCTTCGCGCAGGCACTGCCGTGCCAGCGCAGCAGCATCGCGGCCATCGGGAAGCTGGCACCAGAGGAACAGGCCGGCTTCCGGTTGCAGCCACGGGGTGATGCCCAGCGTGTGCAGTTTCCGCAGTGTGTGCCGGCGCGCATCGGCCAGCCGCGAGCGTATCGACTGCATGTGGCGTCGGTAGCCACTGTCGGTCAGCGCGATGTGCATCAACTGCATCGCCAGATGGCCGCCGCCGAAGCTGGTGGCCAGCTTCAGGTCGGTCAGTGCTTCGATCCAGTCGTGGCGTGCAGCGATGTAGCCACAGCGCGAGGCGGCCGACAGGGTCTTGGAGAAACTGCCGACGTGGATCACCCGCGACAGCCCATCCAGCGCAGCGAGGCGCGGTGCCGGCTGCAGTTCGAAGTCGGCGAAGATGTCGTCCTCGACGATGATCAGTTCGCTGCGTTCGGCCAGCCCCAGCAGCCGATGCGCGGTGCTGGCCGAGAGCACCGCACCGGTCGGGTTGTGCAGGCCCGAGTTGGTGATGTACAGCCGTGGCGAATGGTCCTGCAATGCACGATCGAACGCTTCAAGGTCCGGGCCGGTGGGTGTGTACGGCACACCCACTGCCTGTACCTGGTGCGCCTTCAGCAGCGCGTGGTAGTTGAAGTAGCTCGGGTCATCGACCAGCACGCAGTCGCCGGGCTTGAGCAGGAAACGGCAGATCAGGTCGACCGCGTGCGTCCCGGAGTCGGTCAGCAGGATCTGCTCCATCGGTGCATCGATGCCGAGCGTGGCGCTGCGCCTCTGCAGCAGCTGGCTCAACGCGGGCAGCCCGAGTGGTCCGGCGTAGTCGACCAGATGCACTGCATCGGCACGCGCCAGCCGACGCAGGCCGCGGCGCATGCCATCGTGATACAGCCAGTTACTGGGCATCCACCCGCACCCCGGCTTGAGGTGGCCCGGCGGGGTTTCCAGCGATTGCCGCGACACCCACAACGGATCCACCGCGCGGTCCAGCCGCGGTTCCATTTCGGCCAGGGCGAGCGGTGCGGCCGGTCCGCTGACGTAGAAGCCGGAACCGGCACGCGCGCTGATCAGCCCTTCGGCCGCCAGGCGCTCGTAGGCTTCGACCACGGTGGAGACCGACACCCCCATCGCTGCCGCCTGCGCGCGCACCGAAGGCAGGCGGGAGCCGGGGCCATCGACCCGCGCGGTGATGCGGTTGCGGACCGCCTGGATGACCGATTCGATGCGGGTAAGCGGACGTGGCATGTCAGCACTGTAGTGGAAGTGTGGGCAATACAGTTCTTTGCGACTGTACTGGATTGTAGCTGGGGCGGTTCCGCCATGGATGCTTCCATACAGGCTCCGCCAGGCGTCGCCTGGCACTTCAGGATCACAGGCGTGGAACGGTCGGCGAGCGGTTGGATCAATGGCTTCATCGGGGTGGTGATTTTCGCGGGCTCGTTGCCGGCCACCCGCCTGGCGGTGCTGCAGCTGGATGCCGGGTTCGTCACCGCCGCACGCGCCACCATCGCCGCCGTGCTTGGCCTGGGCCTGCTGCTTATGCTGCGCCAGCCGTGGCCGCGGCGCGGTGACCTGCCTGGGCTGGTGGTGGTCAGCCTCGGCGTTGTGGTCGGTTTTCCACTGCTGACCGCGCTTGCGCTGCGCCACGCGTCATCGGCACATACCATCGTGTTCCTCGGCCTGTTGCCGCTGAGCACTGCGCTGTTCGGCGTGCTGCGCGGTGGTGATCGGCCGCGCCCGGCGTTCTGGTTGTTTTCGTTGCTGGGCAGTGCCTGCGTGGTCGGCTATGCGGTGCGCAACGGCATCGAGGCCTCGCTGCAGGCCGACCTGCTGATGCTGGCGGCCATCGTGGTGTGCGGGCTGGGCTATGCCGAAGGCGGCCGGCTCGCCCGTCATCTGGGCGGCTGGCAGGTGATCAGCTGGGCACTGCTGCTGGCGTTGCCGGTGATGCTGCCGTTGACGGTGCTGATGCGCCCGGCCTCGTTCACTGCGGTCGGTGCCTCGGCGTGGTGGGCGCTGGGCTACGTGGCGGTGTTCAGCATGCTAATCGGCTTCCTGTTCTGGTACCGCGGGCTGGCGCAGGGCGGCATCGCCGCTGTCGGCCAGTTGCAGTTGCTGCAGCCGTTCTTCGGCCTGGCCCTGGCCGCGCTGCTGCTGCACGAATCGGTCAGCCTCAGCATGGTGCTGGTGACCGCGGTCGCGGTGATCTGCGTGGCAGGCGCCCGCCGCTTCAGTCGCTAGGAAAAAGGGGACGGACGGGGTTAAGTCGTAACTGGCCCTGCTGTGCCTGAAACGACTTAATCCCCTCCGTCCCCTTTTTATGAGGCGTCCTGGAACAGGTTGGCAACGGCGTAGTCGATGAACACCCGCAGGCGTGCACTGGGATGGCGCCCACCGGGCCATAGCAACGAGAACTGCCCCTGGTACGTGGGCAGCGCAGGCAGCACCCGTTGCAGGCGGCCATCGTCCAGCGCGTCAGCGGCGAGGAAGTCCGGCATCCAGGCCAGGCCCATGCAACCGATCGCAGCGGCCAGCACGGCTTCCATGTTGTTGCAGGTCATCGCCGTGGGAAGGCGCGCGCCGGCATCGCCTTCGATACCCGGCAGCTGCCACGGATGCAGCCTTCCGGTGGTGGGGTAACGGAAGCGCAGCGCGGTATGCATGCGCAGGTCGCCTACATCGCCGGGTGTGCCGTGCGCCTGCAGGTAGCCCGGCGCCGCACAGAGGATGAAACGAAAGCCACCCAGTCGCCGCGCGGTCAGGCTGGAATCGGCCAGTTCGCCGCTGCGTATCACCGCGTCCAGGCCTTCGCTGACCACATCGACGATGCGGTCGTTGAAGTCCAGTTCCAGCTGCACCTGCGGGTAGCGCTGCTGGAAGCCGGGCAGCACCGGCAGCAGGAAGCGGTAGCCGATGGTGGGCAGGCCGATGCGCAGCAGTCCGCTGGGGGCGTGCTGTCGTTGCGCCAGATCTGCCTGCGCTTCGGAAAGTTCGTCCAGCGCACGCCGGCAGCGTTGCAGCAGCAGTTCGCCTTCGTCGGTGAGGTGCACGCGGCGGGTGGTGCGCTGGAACAGGCGCGCGCCCAGGTCGAGCTCAAGGCGGGCGATGCGCTTGCCGACGGCCGAGGCTGACAGGCCGAGTACGCGGGCCGCACCGACGATGCTGCCTGCCTCCGCGGTGCGGACAAAGGCGAGCAGGGCGGAGATGGAGTCCATGGGGAGCATGATTGCGGAACGGTTGGACGTAATCAACGTCCATCGAGCCTGTTTTTCTGGAATAGCGGCCTGTCCATCATCAATGCCCCTGATGGATGGAGGCCCGCATGGCCCCGGATTCGATGCTCCCTGTACCTGTCCGCGCGCAGCAGCGCTGGGCCCTGCTTGCGGTCTGCCTGGCCGCGCTGGCGTTGCCGTTGTCCTTCACCGCCGGCGCCGTCGCGGTGCCGGTGCTGTCCCGCTCCTCAGTGGCATCGCCCACTGCGCTGGCCTGGGTGACCAACGCCTTCATGCTCACCTTCGGCAGCCTGCTGCTCGCTGCCGGTGGCCTGGCTGATCGCCATGGCCGACGGCGGATGTTCCTGCTGGGCACGGCCGGCTTCACCGTCGCGACGGCCGCTGTATGCCTGTCGCCTACGCTGCTGTGGCTGGATCTGGCGCGCGCTCTGCAGGGCGTTGCCGCTGCCGCAGCGCTGGCCTCGGGCACCGCTGCGCTGGCGCAGGGCTGGCAGGGACCGAGGCGTGCCCGTGTCTTCGCCCTGCTGGGCACGACATTCGGTGCGGGCCTGGCGCTGGGGCCGCTGCTCGCGGGCCTGTTGCTGCAGGCGCTAGGCTGGCGCAGCGTGTTCGCTGCAGGCGGTGTGCTGACGTTGGCGGCGTTCGCACTGGCCGCGCGCGCGTTGCCCGAAAGCCGGGGCGAGCGCGGACGGCTGGACATCGCCGGCATGCTGGGCTTCAGCCTGATGCTGGCGGCATTGACCCTGGCCCTGCTGTGGCTGGGAGAGTACGGCCTGCACGCCGGTCGCGTGCAGCTGGCGCTGTTGGCGACGCTGCTGTTGGGCGGCGCGTTCGTCTGTGCCGAACGGCTGCATCCTTCCCCGTTGCTGGACCTCTCACTGTTCTGGCAACCGGCGTTTCTCGGCGTCCAGCTGCTGCCGGTGGCGACCTGTCTGGGCTACGTGGTGCTGCTGGTCGTGTTGCCTCTGCAACTGCTGGGCGTGCATGGCCAGAGCACGACGCTGGTGGGACTGCAGATGCTGGCGCTGTCCGCGCCGATGCTGGTGCTGCCGATGCTGGCTGCGCGCTGGGCGGAGCGCGTTGGAAGTGCGCGGCTGTGCACGCTGGGACTGCTGGTCTGTGCCTCTGGCCTGTACCTGTTGTCGCGCCACGCATCGCAGCCGTCGCCCTTGCAGTGGGTGCCGTTGCTGATGCTGGTCGGTGCAGGGACGGCCTTGCCATGGGGCCTGATGGATGGGCTGTCGGTGAGCGTGGTGCCTGTACAGCGTGCGGGCATGGCCGCCGGCATCTTCGGAACCGTGCGGGTAGCGGGCGAAGGCATCGCCCTGGCCGCAGTGACGGCGCTGCTGGCGATGCTGGTCGACCAGCAGCTGCATGGGGCATCGCCCGCGTCGTTGGCGCGTGCCGGTGCCTATCTGGCGAGCGGGTCCCGCGACCAGGCGGCGGCACTGCTGCCGGCGATGAGCGGTGAGCAGCTGCAGCAGGTCAGCGCCAAGGCGCTGGCAACACTGCTGCGTGTACTGGCGCTGCTGACGGCTGTGTGTGCTGTGTTGTTGCACCTGTTGCTGCGGAAACGCAAAGGCACGTTGGCCGAGCATACGGCGTAGCAGGCTCATCGCCCCCTCCGCCGTCATCCCGTTGTCGTCTTCCGCTCACGCCGCCCATGCCCACCCAGGTCTAATGTTGATCGTCCCCGTCCCCCACGGAGACCCGCCATGTGGCTGCTCGACCATCTCTGGCCCGGCCGTAGACCGCTTCCTCCCCCGGCCGCGGATGCGCCGCAGGTGCCGCCACGCCGGCCCTGGCTGAAACGCCCTGTGCGGGCGGGGCGCAGCGGCATGGCGCCCTGGCAGAAGGTCGCCACGCCGCCGCGGCGCACGCGCCACTAGCCGGTGCGGTCTGACGGGTGGTTGACCCCGTCGCTGACCGGAATGACCCCCAGCGCGAACGGATCAATGCCCTCCAGGCAGGCCACGTTGTAGCCGTACTGGTCGGGGTTGGAGCGGCGCCGGTGATGGGTGTAGATGCCGCACACCCCGCAGAAGTAGTGTTCGGCCACATGGGTGTTGAACTGGTATAGCTGCAGGTGGTTCTGCCCGCGCACGACCTGCAGGCCCGCGCGGGCAACGCTGGCTGCAATGGCACCCCGGCGCCGGCACATCGAGCAGTCGCAACGGCGCGGGTCGACGATGCCGTCCGGCAGGTCCAGCAGCAGCTCGACCGTGCCGCAGTGGCAGGTGGCGCGGTGCTGGGGTTGGACCGGAACGCCGGCCACGGAAGTGATGCCCATCGTTGCTCCTGTGAAGTGAACCTGGCCGCATGGACCGCCGCAGACGGTGCGCCGGCGTGCCTGAACAGGCCGTAGATGCCACGGTGAACCCGCTTGTGGCTAACTATGCGGCTTCGGGACCGCGACAGGATGCCAGTGAAAGCCGCAGGACGTTGGATGACAGGAAGTGCCATGGCGCTGGCAGCGCTGTGGGTGGCCGGGCTGCTGGCCTATCAGATGCCGGGGCCGGGCTGGCTGGCGAACGGCATTGCGGTGCTGTGGCTGCTGTTTGCGCTGTGGGCGTCGTGGCGGGTCGCGCGTGGTCGCAGCAACCGCCGCCTCGGCATGGCGTATGGCGCTGCGCTGGCGCTGGCCGGCCTGTGGTGGCTGCTGCTGACCCCACGCCAGGACCGCGTGTGGGCCGATGACGTGGCCCAGCGCCTGCATGTGGTGTCCTTCGACGGGCGCCACGTGGTGTTTGACAACGTGCGCGATTTCACCTGGCGCAGCGAAACCGACTACGACGCGCGCTGGGTGCGCCGCGAATACGACCTGGACCAGTTGCGCTCGGCCGATCTGGTGCTGTCGTACTGGATGGGCCCGGCGATCGCCCACACCCTCATCTCGTTCGGTTTCGAGGACGGTCGCCACGTGGTGTTTTCGCTGGAGATCCGCAAGGAGCGCGGCGAATCGTTTTCGGCACTGGGCGGGTTCTTCCGCAAGTTCGAGATGACCCTGGTGGCCTCGGAAGAGACCGACATCATCCGCACCCGCACCAACGCGCGTGGCGAGGATGTCTATCTGTACCGCCTGCACGGCATGGACCACGCGCAGCTGAAGGAACTGTTTGCCGCGTACATCGCGCAGGCGCGCGAACTGGATGCGAAGCCGGGCTTCTACAACACGCTCACCAGCAACTGCACCACCATCGTCTTCGACCTGGCCCGCCACATCGCGCCGCGCCTGCCGCTGGACTACCGCCTGCTGCTGTCCGGGTATCTGGCCGAGTATGCGCAGGAGGTCGGCGCACTCACCCCAGGCGTGCCTTATGCCGAGCTGCATGACAAGGGCCGCATCACCCAGCGTGCGTTGGACCTGGGCAGCGGCGACCACTTCTCCACCGTGATCCGCCAGGGCGTACCTGGCACCGAGCAGGACCCGCAGTAATGACTCGACTCCTCCTGATCCGCTGGCAGCGTGCGCTGCCGGTGTTGTTCGCCGCCTTCCTGCTGCTGGGCAGCAGTGGTTGCGCGATGGTCACCGTCAAGCAGGTCAAATCCAGCGATTCGCTGGTCAACAAGCGTGCCGACGTGCTCAATACCGGCAAGCTCAGCCCCGCTGCGCGCGAGACGCTAAGCGCGGCAGGCCTGGACGAATCGCAGTGCGAGAAGGACTTCCTGGTCTGCCGCAGCACGCTGCTGATGACCGACGATCTCAATGTCGAGCAGCGGCTGTCTGCGCTGTCCGAACTGTGGGTGAAGGCCGCGCTGGCGCTGACGCCGAAGAAGACCGCAGCCGGCGATCCGCCGATGAGCGACGCAGCGCTGGACGCTTGGCTGGAAGCCGCGCGCTACGCCTATGCCTACCTGTTCTACAGCGGCCGCTCACCATCGGATCGCGCCTTCGAAGACCGGCAGACGCAGGTGCGTGACTACTACAACTACGCGGCCGAGAAGGCGGCGGTGGTGCTGTTCGTCCGCGCGCGCGCCGCTGCGTTGGCTGGCGAGGACTACACGAAGCCGATCTCGGTTGGCAGCTGGTCGCTGGCTTCCAACTACCAGCAGCTGAACCTGAAGAGCATTCCCGCGCAGCTGGTGCCGGCCGGCACGGTCAGCTTCGTCGGGCTGCGCAGTACTTATCGCCGTGATGGCTTCGGTGCCGAGCTGGTGATGGTGATGGACCCGCCGAAGCTGGTCGCACCGGTGATCGCGCCTGAGGGCCCGAAGGCGGAGACACCGCAGGATGACGAAGAGGGCGCACGCCGTGGCCGCCGTCATCGGCATGACGATTCGGTGCCCGAGTTCAGCGAGATGTCCTCGATCAACGTCACCGCGTTGCTGCGCTTCGAAGGCAGCAGCCTGGACGATGTGATGCGGACGCGCCGGGTTGAACTGGATGCCTATTCGCCGGAAGCTACCGAGCGCATCACCCTGCACGGCGAACAGGTGCCGCTGGCCGGCAATTTCACCGCGGCCTACGGCCTGTGGCTTGCCCAGAGCGGTTTCGCCCGGCAGTCACTGCGCACCCTGTTCGGCATGAGCGAGGGCATCGGCGAGCCACACATCTACCTGATGCAGCCGTGGGACCCGAACCGCCGCATCATCTTCATGCTGCACGGCCTGGCCAGCAGCCCGGAAGCCTGGGTGAACCTGGCCAACGAGATCATGGGCGACCCCGAGCTGCGCCAGCAGTTCCAGGTGTGGCAGGTCTATTACCCGACCAACGCACCGATCGCGCTGAACCGCTACGAGATCGCCAATGCGTTCAACGACACGCTGAAGCACTTCGATCCCAATGGCAGCACGCGTGCATCGAAGGACATGGTCTACATCGGCCACAGCATGGGCGGCGTGCTCGCGCGGCTGCTGGTGAGCGATTCCGGTGACGTGCTGTGGAACGACCTGCTGGCCAACTATGACCTGAAGGGCGAGCGTCTGAAGCGCGTGCAGAACAAGCTGGGGCCGTTGCTGCATTTCAAGGCACAGCCGAACGTGGAGCGTGCGATCTTCATCGCTGCGCCGCACCAGGGCACCGATATTGCCGGCAACAAGGTCGGGCGCCTGCTGGGCCGGCTGGTGCGCCTGCCACTGACCATCCTCGGCAAGTTCGAGGACGTGTTCATGGCGCTGGCGCAGGCCGAGCAGCAGGTCGATGGCACGGCCAAGCCGAAGATTCCCAACAGCATCGACAACCTCAAGGCCAGCGACCCGTTCGTCAAGGCCGCAGCGCAGCTGCCGATCGAAGCGGGACTGAAGTACCACTCGATCATCGCCCAGCGCAAGCCGGAGCTGCCGGTGGACAAGTCCGATGACGGACTGGTGCCGTACTGGAGTGCGCACCTGCCGGGTGCACAGTCGGAGAAGGTCATCATTTCCGGCCACAGTGTGCAGGAGACCCCGCAAGCGGTGCTGGAAGTCCGGCGCATCCTGCACCGGGATATCGATGACGTGGGGACGGCGACCCGGTAGTGCCGGCCGCTGGCCGGCACTCTCCGCGCACGCGGGAATTCCGTGATGGTGCCGGCCAGCGACCGGCACTGCCGAAACCCGGCGGCGCTACACCCGCCGCGCGATCACCGCGGCCAGCACCGCCAGGCCGAAAGTGATCGCCAGGCACAGCAGGTAGCCGGTGTGCGGCGCGCTTTCCACGAACAGCGCGAACAACGCACCGGAGACCGCCAGCGCGGTGGTCACCGACAGGGCCTCGCTCAGCTGCAGGGCCGACGTGTTGGCACCCTGCTCATGCGCTGCTGACAGCGAAAGCGTGAGTACCGAGAGGCTGGCGTAGATCATGCCCATGCCGAAACCGGTGACCGTCCAGCCCACCAGGGCCACCGGCAATGGCACTGCATTGAACAACACCGCAAGCGTTGCGGCGATGCCGACCGTCATCATCGCCGTGCCGACGCGCAGCAGCTGCTGGCGTGACCAGCCGCGCTGCTGGTGACCCTGCAGCCAGGAGCCGGCGAACCAACCGAGTGCGCCGAGGCTGAGCACCGCGCCGGCCCAGCTGGGCGGGAGCCCGCGTTCGCGCTGCAGCAGCAGCGGCAGGTAGGCTTCGCAGGCGAAGAATGCGGCAGCGGCGACGCCGCGCAGTGCGATCACGCTGGGCAGGCCCCTGCGCAGGATCAGCGTTCCGGCCGGCAGCAGGCGATGCACGCATAGCAGCAGCGCCAGCATCGCCACGCCGATGCAGAGCAGGGCGGTCGGACCGTGCTGCTGGCCGCCGAAGTACAGCAGCAGCGCCGCCAGCGATGCACCACTGGCCCAACGTACGACGTTGCCGCGCCCCTCGTCGTCGTTGCTGTCGGCGGAGGGCTGCATGCGCGCCAGCGCAGGCCGCAGCAACAGGGCAGCAGGGACTGCCAGCAGCGGTACCGCCAGGAACACCCAGCGCCAGCCGAGATGCTGGACGATCAGGCCGCTCAGCGCCGGGCCGACCATCGAGGGCACCACCCAGCCCGCCGAGAATGCCGCGAACACCTTCGGCCGCAGGTGCTCGGGGTAGCTGCGGCCGACCATCACGTACAGCGAGACCGAAATCGCGCCCGCACCCAGGCCCTGCAGCAGGCGCCCGGCCACCAGCATGCCCATGCGCACGGCGAAGCCGGCCAGCAGCAGGCCCAGCACGAAGCACGCCAGGCCGTACCACAGCGGCCGTGCCGGGCCCTGGCGGTCGGCCCAGCGTCCGGCCAGGGTCATGCCGATCACGCTGGTGGCCAGTGTGCCGCCGAAGGCCAGCGCGTACAGGCGCAGGCCGCTGAGTGCTTCGGCCACCGTGGGCATCGCGGCAGCGACGGCCAATGCTTCGAAGGCGTGCAGCGCGACCAGCGCGACCATGCCGAGGGTGGTGGCGCGGTAGCGCGCGGACAGGATCGATGTGTCAGCCGGCAGGCGGGTGTCGGCGGGAGAGAGGGTCGGGGTCATACCGGTCAGGGGCGGGCCGCGCTTGTCAACGGGCGGCGAAGATAGCAGCATGCCACCTCAACTATAGTTGAGGTCAAGCAATGGCATCCCAGGAACTCAGCGTTGGCGAGGTCTCGCAGCGCAGTGGCGTGGCCGTTTCCGCACTGCATTTCTACGAGCGCAAGGGGCTGATCAGCAGCCTGCGCACCTCGGGCAACCAACGCCGTTACAGCCGCGACGTGCTGCGCCGGCTGGCGGTGATCCGCGTTGCGCAGCGGGTGGGCATGCCACTGGAAGCGGTCGGCCGCGCCTTCGAGAGCCTGCCTGAAGGCCGTGCACCGACCAAGGCTGACTGGGCCAAGCTGTCCGCGCGCTGGCGCACCGAGCTGGAAGAGCGCATTCACATGTTGCAGCTGCTGCGCGATGAATTGACCGGCTGCATCGGCTGTGGCTGCCTGTCACTGCAGCATTGCCGCCTGGCCAATCCTGGCGACGTTCTCGGCGAACGCGGCGACGGCCCGATGCGCTGGGAATGAAAAAGGGGACGCGCTCCCGGTAGCGCCGGGCCATGCCCGGCGGACGAAAACGACTTGATCCCCTCCGTCCCCTTTTTCTTACCAGACCGTGATCGTCTCGCCGCTCTGGATGCCTTCCACCGCGCGCTGGAAGGCCAGCGCCGCGCGTTGCGCGCTTACCGCTTCAAAGCCCGGGAAGTAGGGGCCGTAGGCCGCCATCGATTCGATCAGTACGTTCGGGCTGACCACGTTGATGCGCAGGCCGCGCGGCAGCAGCTCCAGTGCGGCAGCGCGCACGAAGCCTTCCAGTGCGGCATTCACTGCGGTGGCGTTGACGCCGTCGCGGATCGGCTGCGCGCTGATGATGCCGCTGGTCAGGGTGATCGAGCCACCGGCATTGAGGTGGTGCTGGGCGGCCAGTGCCAGCCGCACCTGGCCCAGCAGCTTGTCCTGCAGGCCGCTGTTGAACTGTGCCGGCGTCATCTCCTGCAGCGGTCCGAAATGCACCGAGCCGGTGGTGGAGATCACCGCATCGACTGCACCGGTGCGGGCGAACAGTTCGGCGACGCTGGCGTCGTCAGTCAGGTCCACACGCAGTTCGCCACTGCGGCGGCCGGCGGCGAGAATCTGATGCTGTTGGCCGAGCTGACGGGCGACTGCCTGGCCGAGGGTGCCGCTGGCACCGACGAGGAGAATCTTCATGGCCGTTCCTTGCGTGAGGGAGTGAGCGCAGTCTGCGCCGTCACAGTGGGGTTAGGTAAGCGGCGTATGATTCGTAGATTCCTAACTCTGGATTAGCAATGGATACCCTTCGCTGCATGCAGGCCTTCGTGGCAGTGGCCGAGCGCGGCAGCTTCGCCGGCGCCGCCGAACAGCTGCAGGTGTCGGCGGTGATGGTGGGCAAGTACATCCAGCAGTTGGAAGCACATCTGGGCACCGCGTTGCTGCAACGGAACACCCGCCGCCAGCGCTTGACCGAAGCCGGCAGCGCCTACCTGGCCGGGTGCCGGCAGGTGCTGGAGCAAGTGCAGCAGGCCGAGGCCGATGTGGCCGGCCTGCAGGTACAGCCGCGTGGCCTGTTGCGGGTCAGCGCGCCCACCACCTGGGGCAGCTGCGTGCTGGCGCCGCAGCTGGCTGGCCTGCTGCGTGCGCAGCCGCAGTTGAATATCGAGCTGGACCTGAGCAACCGCCGCGTGGACCTGATCGAAGATGGCTTCGACGCGGCGATCCGGGTCGGGCCGTTGCCATCGCAGGAGGTGGTGGCGCGGCCGCTGCCGCCGTATGCGATGAGCCTGTGCGCGGCGCCGTCTTACCTGCGCAGGCGCGGCACGCCGCGAACACCGGATGACCTGCAGGGGCACGACTGCCTGAGCCATCTGGCCTGGCGCGGCGGGCATGGCTGGCAGTTGGCCAACGGCGAACAGGTCGACTGGGAGGCGCGGCTGAGCAGCAACGATGGCTTCGCATTGCGTGAAGCCGCCGTGGCCGGGGCCGGGCTGGTACTGCAGCCCACCGCACTGCTGGCGGCGGAGATCGCAGCGGGGCGGTTGAAGCCGCTGCTGCGCGACTACCTGCCCGAACCGCGGCCGATGCACCTGATCTACCTGCCCGATCGACGCCCGCGCCCGCGTTTGCAGTGCTTCGTCGATTTCGTCATGACCACATTGGGGCAATGATCATCGGGATAGATGGGGTCCGATCCCTTTGCCGAGGCAAAGGGATCGGACCCCAGGGGATCAATCATTCGCCGCAGACAATTCCTGTCCACGCACCTGCGCGGCGCGCAGTGCCTTGTCCACCAGTGCCTCGAAGCCGCCAGCCTGGAAGCTCTCGATCGCGGCCTGGGTAGTGCCATTGGGTGACGTCACGCGGCGGCGCAGTTCTGCGGGGCTCTCACCGGCCTCATCCAGCATGCGCGAGGCGCCCAGCAGGGTCTGCACCACCAGCGTGCGCGCGGCGTCGGCCGGCAGGCCCTGGGCAATACCCGCCGCTTCCATCGCTTCGGCCAGCAGGAACACGTAGGCTGGTCCGCTGCCGGACACGGCAGTCACCGAATCCATCAGCGCCTCACTATCGATCCACACCGTGCGCCCGGCACTGGCCAGCACCTGTTCGGCCTGCGCGTGCTGCTGCGCATCCACCGATGCAGTGGCATACAGGCCGGTCACGCCGGCGCCGAGCAGAGCGGGGGTATTGGGCATCGCACGCACCACCGGCAGGTTGCCACCCAGCCAGCGTTCCAGCTGCGCGCTGGTGATGCCGGCGGCGATCGACACCACCAGCGGCCGGTTTGCCTGGGCCAGTGCCTGCAGCGACTGGCAGACCTCACGCAGCACCTGCGGCTTCACCGCCAGCAACCAGGTGCCGCCCTGTGCGGCGGCATCGGTGGCGTTGTCGTGCACTTGCACGCCGAAGTCGGCAGCCAGCGACTCGCGCAGCGCTGCAACCGGTTCGGCCACATGGATGTGCGCGGCGGGCACGCCCTGGCGGATCAGGCCGGCGATCAGGCTGCGCGCCATGTTGCCGCCGCCGATGAAGGTGATGGAATCAGCTGCCATGGATGTCTCCTTGGAAAATCAGGCCGGTCGCGCGCGCGCGCCGAACAGGGCGGTGCCGATGCGCACCAGGGTGGCACCCTCGGCGATGGCTTCGGCGTAGTCGCTGCTCATGCCCATCGACAGCGTGTCGACCTGTGCATGCTGGGCGGCCAGCGACTGGAAGAGTGTGCGCATGCGCACGAACGCATCCCGACGGCGCTCGGCCTCGGGCCACGGCGCGGGAATCGCCATCAGGCCACGCAGGCGCAGGGTGGGCTCGGCGGCAATCGCCGCGGCCAGCCCCTCGACATCCTCCGGTGCACAGCCGTGCTTGCTGGATTCATCGTCGATGTTGACCTGGATCAGCACGTTCAGCGGGCCGCGTGCGGCCGGGCGATGGCGCGCCAGCGCCGTTACCAGCTTGGGCCGGTCCACGCTCTGCACCCAGTCGAAATGGGTGGCCACCGCCTCGGCCTTGTTCGACTGCAGGTGGCCGATCAGATGCCACTCCAGCGCCAGGTGCTGCAGCGCCTGCATCTTGGCCAGCGCTTCCTGCACATAGTTCTCGCCGAAGGCCTGCTGGCCCTGTGCGGCCAGCGCAGCCACGGCCTCGGCCGGTTGGGTCTTGGAAACGGCCAGCAGGCGCGGATCGGGCCGGCCGGCCGCCTCGGCGGCGGCATGCAGGTTGCTCAGGATCTGGGGCAGGGGAGTGGCCACGTAACGCGTTCCGTTGAATCAGGAGGCTATACTGCCGCCCGGGGAAAGATCCTTCCAGTCGAAGCCGTTATTGGGGAGTAGCCGCTCATGGATATCGCCGAACTGCTGGCGTTTTCCGTAAAGAACAAAGCGTCCGACCTGCACCTGTCTGCAGGCCTGCCGCCGATGATCCGCGTGGACGGCGACGTTCGCCGGATCAACATCCCGGCCCTGGACCACAAGCAGGTCCACGCGCTGGTGTACGACATCATGTCCGACAAGCAGCGCCGCGATTACGAGGAATTCCTCGAAGTGGACTTCTCCTTCGAGATCCCGTCGCTGGCGCGCTTCCGTGTGAACGCGTTCAACCAGAACCGCGGCGCCGGTGCGGTGTTCCGTACCATTCCGTCCGAGGTGCTCACCCTCGAAGACCTGGCCTGCCCGCCGCTGTTCCGCGAGGTGATCCAGCAACCGCAGGGCCTGATCCTGGTGACCGGCCCGACCGGCTCGGGCAAGTCGACCACGCTGGCGGCGATGATCGACTACATCAACAAGAACGAATACGGCCACATCCTCACCGTCGAGGATCCGATCGAATTCGTGCATACCTCGCAGAAGTGCCTGATCAACCAGCGCGAAGTGCACCGTGACACGCATGGCTTCAACGAAGCACTGCGCTCGGCACTGCGTGAGGACCCGGACATCATCCTGGTCGGCGAACTCCGCGACCTGGAAACCATCCGCCTGGCACTGACCGCCGCGGAAACCGGCCACCTGGTGTTCGGCACCCTGCACACCAGCTCGGCGGCCAAGACCATCGACCGTATCATCGACGTGTTCCCGGCCGGCGAAAAGCCGATGGTGCGTTCGATGTTGTCCGAGTCGCTGCGTGCGGTGATCTCGCAGGCACTGCTGAAGAAGGTCGGTGGCGGCCGTACCGCAGCGTGGGAAATCATGGTCGGCACCCCGGCCATCCGCAACCTGATCCGCGAGGACAAGGTGGCGCAGATGTACTCGGCCATCCAGACTGGCCAGCAGTACGGCATGATGACCCTGGACCAGCATCTGCAGGACCTGGTCAAGCGCAGCCTGATCACCCGCAACCAGGCCCGCGAGTACGCCAAGGACAAGCGCCTGTTCGAGTAAGGCGGGACAGCGACGGGCGGCGCGCGCAATGGCGCGGCCGCTCCGTGTTGTTTCCTCCACCGACCGTTACCTGGTAAACCGCTTTCCGGGAGCCCGCCGTGAACACCACCGCGACCACCATCGATTTCACTTCGTTCCTCAAGCTGATGGCGCACCAGCGCGCCTCGGACCTGTTCATCACCGCCGGCATGCCACCGGCGATGAAGGTCAACGGCAAGATCTCGCCGATCACGCAGACGCCACTGACGCCGCAGCAGAGCCGCGACCTGGTCCTCAACGTGATGACCCCGGCGCAGCGCGAGGAATTCGAGAAGACCCACGAATGCAACTTCGCCATCGGCCTGTCCGGTGTCGGCCGTTTCCGCGTGAGCTGCTTCTACCAGCGCAACCAGGTCGGCATGGTGCTGCGCCGCATCGAGACGCGCATTCCGACCGTGGAAGAGCTGAGCCTGCCGCCGATCATCAAGACGCTTGCGATGACCAAGCGCGGCATCATCCTGTTCGTCGGTGCTACCGGTACCGGTAAATCGACTTCGCTGGCGGCGATGATCGGTTACCGCAACCAGAACTCGACCGGCCACATTATCACCATCGAAGACCCGATCGAATTCGTGCACAAGCACGAGGGCTGCATCATCACCCAGCGCGAAGTCGGCATCGATACCGACAGCTGGGAAGCCGCGCTGAAGAACACCCTGCGCCAGGCGCCGGACGTGATCATGATCGGCGAGGTGCGTACCCGCGAAGGCATGGACCACGCCATCGCGTTCGCCGAAACCGGCCACCTGGTGCTGGCCACGCTGCATGCCAACAATGCCAACCAGGCGATGGACCGCATCGTCAACTTCTTCCCGGAAGACCGCCGCAACCAGCTGTTGATGGACCTGTCGCTGAACCTCAAGGGCGTGGTCGCGCAGCAGCTGGTGCCGTCGCCCGATGGCCGCTCGCGCAAGGTGGCGATGGAGATCCTGCTGGGCACGCCGCTGGTGCAGGATTACATCCGCGACGGCGAGATCCACAAGCTGAAGGAAGTGATGAAGGACTCGGTCCAGCTGGGCATGAAGACCTTCGACCAGAGCCTGTTCGAGCTGTACCAGGCCGGCGAGATCAGCTACGAGGACGCGCTGCGCTACGCCGATTCGCAGAACGAGGTCCGCCTGCGCATCAAGCTCAGCCAGGGCGGCGACGCGCGCACCCTGTCGCAGGGGCTGGATGGGGTGGAGATCTCCGAAATCCGTTGACCCGGCCGGCATCGGTCATGGCCGGATTGATGAATTCCAGTCATGACCGACTGCGGTCCAACCGGCTCAATCCATCGCCGCTGCAGGCGTATCGTCAGCACTCCCCCTCTGGAGTACGACGATGCAGACACGTGAACTCGGCCGCAGCGGCCTGAAGGTTTCCGCTCTGGGCCTGGGTTGCATGGGCCTGACCCATGCCTACGGCCAGCCCGTCGAACCGAGCCAGGGCATCGCCCTGCTGCACGCTGCCGTCGAGCGCGGCGTGACCTTCTTCGACACCGCCGAGGTGTACGGCCCGTACACCAACGAAGACCTGCTCGGCCAGGCCTTGGCGCCCTACCGCGACAGGCTGGTGATCGCCACCAAGTTTGGTTTCAAGGACGCGCGCACCGATGCCGGCCTGGATAGCCGCCCGGAGAACATCCGTGCCGTGGCCGAAGCCAGCCTCAAGCGCCTGCGTACCGACCATATCGATCTGTTCTACCAGCACCGCGTCGACCCGAACGTGCCGATCGAGGATGTGGCCGGCACCGTGCGCGACCTGATCGCCGAGGGCAAGGTCGGCCACTTCGGCCTGTCCGAGGCCAGTGCTGCCACCGTGCGTCGCGCGCATGCCGTGCAGCCGGTCGCCGCCGTGCAGAGTGAGTATTCGCTGTGGTGGCGCGAGCCGGAGCGTGAGCTGCTGCCGACGCTGCAGGAGCTGGGCATCGGCTTCGTGCCGTTCAGCCCGCTGGGCCGCGGCTTCCTGACCGGTGCGATCAACGCCGATACCACCTTCGACGCCAACGACTTCCGCAATACCGTGCCGCGTTTCGAAGTGGAGGCGCGCCGCGCCAACCAGGCGTTGGTGGATCGCATCAGCACGATTGCGGCAGCGCGCGGTGCGACGCCTGCGCAGGTCGCACTGGCCTGGCTGCTCGCGCAGGCACCGTGGATCGTGCCGATTCCGGGCACCACCAAGGTTCATCGCCTGGAAGAAAACCTGGGCGCGGCCGACCTGCAGCTGGCGCCGGAAGAACTGCAACGCATCGCGCAGGCGCTGGACGAAGTGTCGATCGTTGGCGAGCGTTACAACCCGCAGCGTGCGGCACAGGCCAAGGGCTGACCAGCCGGTGAGTGCGGACCGTTGGTGGTGGGTGCGGACCGTTGGTCCGCACTCCTCAACGCCCCATCGGCCCGCGCAGCGCATCAAGCACCGTCCGCATCGCCACGGTCACGTGGCGGCGCGAAGGGTAATACGCGTAGTAACCATCGAAGTGCGGGCACCAGTCGTCCAGCACTGATTGCAGCCGTCCATCGTCCAGCATCGGCTGCACCTGGTCTTGCGGCAGCCAGGCCAATCCGCTGCCGGCCAGCGCAGCGGTGCGGGTCATGCCCATGGTGTTGAACGTCCACTGGCCGCTCACGCGCACGCTCAGTTCATTGCCGTCCTGGCCGAAATCCCACGGCATCAGCCCACCATGCGTAGGCAGCCGCAGGGTCACGCAGTTGTGCCCGGCCAGGTCGTCCGGGTGCCGCGGCACCACGTGCTGGCGGAAGTAGCTGGGCGCCCCGACCACGCGCATGCGCAGCGGCGGGCTGATCGGTACGGCGATCATGTCGCGCGCCAGCCGCTCGCCGAGGCGGATGCCGATGTCGTAGCGCTCGGCCACGATGTCGGCCAACCCGTAGTCGGCCGCCAGTTCCACCTTCAAATCCGGGTACTGCTGCAGCAGCGGCGCCAGCCTGGGCCAGGCGATGTACTCGGCGGCGTGGCCGGTGGCATTGATGCGGATGGTGCCGGCCGGGCGTTCACGGTACTCGGCCAGCGCGGCCAGCCCGTCCTCGATCTCGGCCAGGCGCGGGCCCAGGGTATCGAGCAGGCGGGCACCGGCTTCGGTGGTCGAGACGCTGCGGGTGGTGCGGGTCAGCAGGCGCACGCCCAGGCGCTGCTCCAGTCCGCGCATGGCATGGCTGAGCGCGGACTGGGACACGCCCAGCTGGGCGGCAGCCTTGGTGAAGCTGCCCTCGCGGGCAACGTGGACAAAGGCCTGCAGATCGTTGAGATTTTCGCGGGGCATGCGGGAATGATACGGCCGGGCTGCGCCCGGCACCTGCTTCAAGCCAAGGCAACGTCAACGTCAAATGCGTGCATTCCGTGGGATGGCGGGGTGGGTCCGGTTGAGGGGGCGCCGTAAATACATGTAGCAACTGTGTTGACGGAGGGGCCTGGCCCCTCCATGAGACGGGCACGGTAGTGCCGGCCGCTGGCCGGCAGCCTTTTGGGGCACGCGCAGGCTGGCTTCAGGCGGGGATCGATCCGCCTTGAGCGTCACGCACGCGGGCGTTGAGAATCACCAGCATCTTCCGCATCACCGCCACGATGGCCACTTTCCCTTCCTTGCCGCGGGCCCGCAGCGACCGGTAAAAGTCCCGCAATCGTGGCTCATGTCGCATGGCCGACATGGCCGACATGTAGAGCACCTGGCGGATCTCGGCCCTGCCACCGTGGATGCTTCGCCTCCCTCGCATGGCCCCGCTGTCGTGGGAGATCGGCGCCACGCCGACCAGGCTGGCAATGGCTTTTCCGCTGATCTGACCCAGCTCAGGCAGGTAGCTGGCCAGCACCGCCTGCAATGCCGGGCCAACCCCTTTCATCGACTTCAGCACTGCCAGTTGGGGCTGCTGCGCGACCTGTTCAGAGATCTGCTTCCCCAGTCGCTCGACCAGTGTCTGCAGGCGAATGATGTTGCCTTGCATCTGCCGGCGTAGCTCGCGGTCAGTCACCATTTCCTGCTGTTGGCGGGCTACGGTCAGTGCCTGCATCGTTTGTCGACGCGCCCGCACAAACTCGCGCAGTTTCCGCTGCCAGGGCTCCAGTGGCTGATAGGAAGGCAGTTCCACCAGTGCGGCCATCTGCGCCAATACAAGAGCATCCAAGCGGTCCGTCTTGGCCACTTTACCCAGCCCCTGAGCCAGTCTACGCGCCCGCAGGGCGTTGGCGCGGATCACCGGATGGCCGGCCTTGTGAAGAAAGTCCAGGACAGTCTGCTCATAGCCGCCAGTGGCTTCCAGAACGATCTGAATGGCCGGCCGCGTGCTCAACCAAGTGCTCAATTCAGCATAGCCAGAGGGGCTATTGCTGACCTGCACAGTCTCGCCGTCTGTCGTGCCGATATCCAGTCGGCGCTTGCTCACATCGATCCCGATCCCGTTCATTGCCCGACTCCGTATAGTCTGGAAGGGTCGAGAGCTCCCCCGCTTGCCCAGTCTTATCGCTTCGAGTGTCAGCTCCAGCAACTGTTCGGGCGGATCAAGGGAGAATCCGGTGTGGGCGCCAAGCTACATGGCGATCGTCGAGATCCAGGCTCGTACGGCGGCCCACGCCGGCTCTCGACACCTACGCTGACAGATTTCCATCAGATAAGGCTCGGTCGCCGCTTGCTCGTGTGCGCTGTCCTGCGCACACGGCAAGACCGGGGTTGGGCGTCTTGCCCAACCCGCCCGAGGCATGCCTCGGGCCCATGCGGCTCGCGCCCCCTCAACCGGACCCACCCCGCCTTCGACAGTTTCCCGCGAGCTGTTGGAACGGCATTCTGCTTTGGTGGGTGCCGACCGTTGGTCGGCACTGGGTCGGGCGTGTAGGGATGTCGATTTCAGGGACTGTGGTTCGTCGAATGAATGACTTCAACGGGAGCTGCAGATGAGCACTGACACCAAGCCGAAAGGCCCGGCCTCGTATTTCCCCTCCATCGAGAAGACCTACGGGCAGCCGGTGGCGCACTGGTTCGGGCTGCTGGCGGGGAAGAACGGCCTGAAACACATGGAACTGGTCAGCTTCCTGAAAAGTGAGCACGGTCTGGGCCATGGGCACGCCAACGCGCTGGTGGCGCACCATCTGGCCGGCAAGGGGTGACCGGCGGCCGGCGGAGCGGGCTGGGGCGCATTCAGCTGAACGATTTCATCTGCAACTGTCATGCAGATCGTGTCTAATACCGCTCCCCACCTGCTGTTCCCCACCCGCATGTCCCTTCCCTCCCATGGCCCCGCGCCGTGCGACGACGCTGACGGCCACCTGGTCACCGCCGGTCCGCTGACCCCGCCGCCCGACAGCGCCGGCACCACCGCCGACGACAAAGCGCTGCGTCACTCGATCGCCGAGGACGTGCAGGGCATGGTGCTGGCCACGATGGTGGCCTCGCTGGGCCTGGCCATCTTCGCCAAGGGCGGGCTGATGATCGGCGGCATGGCGGGCATGGCCTTCCTGCTGCACTACGCGATGGGCTGGAACTTCGGCCTGGTGTTCGTGCTGGTCAACCTGCCGTTCTACTGGGTGGCGCTGCGGCGCATGGGCTGGGAATTCACCCTGAAGACCTTCGCCGCGGTCACCGCCTGTGGCGTGCTGACCGACCTGCTGCCGCGCTGGATCGACTTCTCGCACATCAACCCGCTGTACTCGGCGATTGTCGGCGGTGCGTTGTCCGGCCTGGGCATCCTGTTCTTCATCCGCCACCGTGCAAGCCTTGGCGGCATCGGCATCCTGGCGGTGTACCTGCAGCGCACCCGTGGCTGGAGCGCGGGCAAGGTGCAGATGTCCTACGACGCGTGCCTGATGGTGGCCGCGTTCTTCGTGTTGTCGCCGTCGAAGGTGCTGTACTCGGCCATCGGCGCGGTGGTGCTCAGCCTCGTGCTGATGTTCAACCACCGCCCTGGCCGCTACATGGGCGTGTGACGTTCAACGGTGTTGCCGGCCAGCGGCCGGCACTACCGGAACCCATGCATGGCAGCGCCGGGCCATGCCCGGCGGATATCCATCAGCGGGCGGCGGCCTTCAACCACGGCGGCGACAGCATCAGCAGCCGCGCATGCACCGGGCAATCCTCGGCGTGCGCACCGGGCAGGTAGCCCAGGCTCATCAGGAATTCGCCGGTGATCTCGCCGCCGGTGAAGCGGAAGGTCTTCTTGAACAGCTTCACCCAGTCGGCCTTGCTGCGCGGGTGGTGTGCATCCAGCCACGCCGCGAAGCTGCCATGGCTGGCCCGCAGCTGCTGGATCACCTGCGCGTTGTGGATCGCCGCCAGCACCTTCAGGCGGTTGCGGATGATGCCCGCGTCCGACAGCAGGCGCTCGATGTCCTGCTCGGCATACGCGGCCACGCGGTCCACATCGAAGCCGTCGTAGGCCGCGCGGAAGCCCTCGCGCTTCTTCAGGATCGTTTCCCAGCTCAGGCCGGCCTGGTTGATTTCCAGCACCAGTCGCTCGAACAGCTCGCGCTCGTCACGCTGCGGGAAGCCGTACTCGTTGGCGTGGTAATAGTCGTGCACCGGATGGCCCGGGGCGATGAGGCAGTAGCCGCTCATGGGGAAGGCTCGTTGGAATCGGATTCGGATTCGGATTCGGATTCGGATTCGGGATCGATGGCCACCGCAGGGTGCCCGCCGATGGACAGCATCGGCCAGCGCGGTGGAATGAGCGTGAGTCTGCCGTCACGCAGGGCCTGGTTGATCGTCTCGGCCTGGCCGCTGACGGTGCCGAACAGCGCACCGGCCCGGCGCCACTGGGAATCCTTGCCACGTGCGTACAGCACGCAGTCCGGTCCACGGTGGGTGTACAGCTCGCACAGCAGCACTTCGCCGGTACCATCACCGTCCAGGTCGCGATGCACGATCAGGCAGTCGCGCTCGCTCTGTGCGCAGGATTCGCCATTGATCGATCGGGTGGCCAGAGCTTTCCACCAGTCGTCCGGTGGAGAACTGGATCCCTTGGCCAGCTTCAGCGCGCGCTGCAGGGCGGCGACGTCCTGCGGCCCCTTGTCGAGGCGGTGGCCGTCGTCCCAGCGTGAGGTGCGTGCCAGTGCAGCAGCGATCACCTGTGGCGCGTTGGCATCGGCGATGATGGCCGGATCACGCTGCAAATCGCGCAGCGCCTGCACGCCACGGCGGCCAAGATCGAAGCGCAGCACGTTGACGTCACTGCTGGTGATCGCCGGCGGGTCCGCGCGCAGGCGCTCCAGCTGGCTGGACAGGGTCAGCCGCACCGGGTCCAGCAGGGGCGAGTTGCCCAGCAGGGCCAGTGCGAGCACCACCCAGCACATCCAGCGGTTGACCGGTTCCAGCGCCTGCAGCCAGCGGCCCTGGCGACGCAGTACCGCCAGCGCATAGCCCAGGGCATAGCCGGCCACGGCCAATGCGACGAGCACCGCCCAGAAGCGATCCAGGGTCCAGCCGTACTGCGCCACGCGCAGGCCCAATGCATACAGTGCCAGCGCGGCGTAAACCGGCAGTGTCAGCAGGCTGGCTTCGACCAGCCTGCGCAGCACGAGAGGGTAGGGGGCACTGTCTTCCCCCTGCTGGTAGACCGCATTGGTGAACGTCACCAGCAGCAGCGACACCACCACCAGCAGGCTGGCGGCCGAACGGGTCTTCCACAGCGGCTCCAGCCCGGTAAGCGGCAGGCTCAGCACGAACAATACGGCGATGAACGACAGCAGCGGCAGCAGCCCGCGGCAGATCGCGAACAGCACCTGGCGGGTGATCTGGATCGCGCGGTGCTGGGTGCGCCCGATCAGCACGCCGAACCCGGCCAGGCTGCCGGTGGCCAGTGCGATGAAAGCGTCCTGCCGGAACAGGTCGCGGAAGACATTCACGTCCAGCAGCTGGAACAGCGCTGCCCACAGCCACAGCAGCAGCCAGGTCAGCCCGGTGAACAGCGCCGCCAGGGCCAGGGTCAAACCGTTCTGCCAGGCGCGCTCGAACAACTCGGGGTAGCTGGCGCGCCAGTGCCCATGCTGCAGCTGGAACTGCCACCAGGGCAGGGCCACGAACACCGCCACTCCCATGCCCAGGGTCAACGGAAACTGCAGCGCGCCCGACTCCAGTGCGGTCTCGCCATTGAGGTTCCAGCCGATCCAGGCGGCCAGCGCCAGCACCACCGCCGAGCCGAGCACGGCCTGCAGCCACAGTCGGCGCTGGCCCAGCTCGACCAGGCTCAGCGCCACCGCGCTGGGAATGGCCAGCACCCAGGCGTACCAGCAATAGCGCCAGCCGATATCGCGGAACGGCCACGCGTCGGACAGCTCCTGCGCGGCATACAGCATCAGGCCCTGCAGCAGGGCAAGCAGGACGATGGCGCTGCGTGCCGGCAGGGTCAGGGGCGAAGAAGACGGCATCAATGACCTTCCGTGGCAAAGCACCATCCTAGCCCATCGTGGTTCGGCGCCATCGCGCGACCATCCCGCCCCCAGCAGGTAGAATGGGCCCATGCCTGTAATGCCGACCTCCCTTGCCGATCACCTGCTCGTCGCGCTGCCGTCGCTGCTCGACGCGACCTTTGCCCGCAGCGTCGCGCTGATCTGCCAGCACGACGAGAACGGGGCGATGGGCGTGCTGGTCAACCAGCCTTCCGAATACACGCTGGGTGAAGTGCTCGCGCAGATGGACATCACCACCGGTGATGGCGACCTGCAGGCGCGCATGGTGCTCAATGGCGGCCCGGTGCATCCCGAGCGCGGCTTCGTCATCCATGACGACGCGCGCGCGTGGGATTCCAGCCTGACCGTGGGCCACGGCCTGTACCTGACCACCTCGCGCGACATCCTCGAAGCGATGGCGCGCGGCGAAGGCCCGGCCAATGCGGTGGTCACCCTCGGCTGTGCCGGTTGGGGCGCAGGGCAGCTGGAAAGCGAGCTGTCCGAGAACAGCTGGCTGACCGTGCCGGCCGATGCCGAGCTGGTGTTCCAGCTGCCGCTGGAGCAGCGCTGGCAGGGTGCGGCTTCGCGTATCGGCGTGGACCTGTTCCGGCTGACTGACTACAGCGGCCATGTCTGAGCCCATCACGCCCGCACCGGATTCTGCTGCCCCGGCCATCCGTCGTGACGGCACGGTCCTGGGTTTTGATGTCGGCTCGCGGCGGATCGGCGTGGCCATCGGCAGTGCCTTTGCCGCGCATGCGCGCGCGGTGGCGGTGGTCGATGTGCACGGCAACGGCCCGGACTGGACCGCGATCGAACGCCTGCTCAAGGAATGGAAGCCCGACGGCCTGGTGGTCGGCGACCCGCTGACCCTGGACGGCCAGGACCAGCCCAACCGCAAGCGTGCGCAGGGCTTTGCCCGCCAGCTGCGGGAGCGCTTCAAGCTGCCGGTGGTGATGATCGACGAGCGTTCCAGCTCGGTCGAGGCTGCCCGCCGTTTCGCCGTCGAGCGCGCCGAAGGGCGCAAGCGTCGCCGTGATGCGGCCGCCCTCGACGCCGTGGCCGCGGCGGTGATCATCGACCGCTGGCTGTCGTCCCCCGACGACGCCACCCCCATTCCCTGACTGCACGACTCCCGCCATGACTGCCCAGCAAATCGATGCCTCCGGACGCCTGCGCCACCTGCTGACCCTGGAGGGCCTGCCGCGCGAAACCCTGCTGCAGCTGCTCGATCGGGCAGGGCAGATCCGCGACGCCGCAGTCGGCCGTGTCGGCAACAAGCGCCACGTGCTGGCCGGTTCGGCGGTGTGCACGCTGTTCTTCGAGCCGTCCACGCGCACCCGCAGCTCGTTCCAGCTGGCCGCGCAGCGCCTCGGGGCCGATGTGCTGAACTTCGATGCCTCGACCTCGTCCACGCGCAAGGGCGAAACCGCCTGCGACACGCTGCGCAACCTGGAAGCGATGGGCGTGCGCGGCTTCGTGGTGCGCCACCCCGATGACGGCGCCGTGGCCGCGCTTGCCGACGCTGCGGGCGAGGGCACCGCGCTGATCAATGCCGGCGACGGCCGCAGCGCGCACCCGACCCAGGGCCTGCTGGACATGCTGACCCTGCGCCAGGCCAAGGGCCCGGATTTCTCGAAGCTGAAGGTGGTGATCGTCGGCGACGTGAAGCACTCGCGCGTGGCCCGCACCGACCTGCATGCGCTGCGCACGCTGGGCGTGGGCGAGATCCGCGTGTGCGGCCCGCAGTCGCTGCTGCCGGACGACGAGACCCTGAAGGGTTGCGTGGTCGGCGATGATTTCGACGCGATGCTGGAAGGTGTCGACGCGCTGATGATGCTGCGCCTGCAGCGCGAGCGCATGGAAGAAGGCCTGGTGCCGTCGCTGGAGCAGTACCACGCGCAGTACGGCCTGACCCGCGAGCGCCTGGCGCGTGCCGGCAAGGACGCTGCGGTACTGCACCCGGGCCCGATCAACCGCGGCGTGGAAGTGACCGACGATGTGGCCGACGGCCCGCAATCGTGGGTGCTGCGCCAGGTCGCCAACGGCGTCGCGGTGCGCATGGCCGTGCTGGAAACCTTGCTGGGCTGACCACTTTGGTGGGTGCCGACCGTTGGTCGGCACTGAACCATCAGTGCGGTGAAGTGCGGGCCTGGGCATTGAATGGTTTCGGGCCTACCTGTATTGACGTGTTGCCCGATAGAAGAGAGATACCGGCAGGCGCACGCTTGGGCCCATGAACCGGGCACGCCTACGCCTTGGCCGCCATTCCCGGATCGGGCAATCCTACATCCTGACCACCGTCACCCAGGAACGTCGACGCTACTTCGATGATGCCACTGCGGCACAGGAGGTGATGGATGTGTTCCGTCGCATTGATGATGATGGCCTGACGCACTCACTTGCCTATGTGGTCATGCCGGACCACATCCATTGGCTTGTGGAGATCCGTGCGTTCTCGCTGGACTACATCATGCAACGCTTCAAATCGAGCAGTGCATTGCGGATCAACCGCATGCTGGGCAAGACAGGACCATTTTGGCAATCGAGCTATCACGATCACGCCATTCGTTCTGAAGAATCACTGTTTCGCCATGCGATGTACATCGTCGCCAACCCGGTCAGGGCGAACTTGGCGAGCTGCGCGGGAGAGTATCCGTATGCCTGGTGCCGATGGGAGATCGATGGGAGGTACCAAGCAATGGATTACCCCGAAGCGGAGAGATAGTGCCGACCAACGGTCGGCACCCACCCATACCCAAGCCGACCAACGGTAGGTATCCACCAACAGATGTTTCTCAGCAGAAGCCGCGGTTCAGCGCTTCTGCGCGAACAGCCATGCCCACATTGCCGGGTCCGCGTAGGTGGCGTCCCAGGCATTGTGGTTGCCCTCCGGGTACTCGGTGTAGCGCACGTCGCGTGCAGCGGCGCTTTGGAAGGCGGCGTGCAGCTTGCGGTCGTCGTCCGGCGGCACCACGTCATCCAGCGCACCATGGAAGATCCAGATCGGTGTGTGCCGAAGCCGCTTGGCGATCACGGCATACGGATCGGATTCCTGGGCCACCTGTTCGACGAACAGGGTCGGACGCACCGCGCGCGGCGCCAGCACCGCGCCGCATACCGGCACGATCGCGGCGAAGCGGCCGGGGTCATCCAGCGCGATGTTCCAGCTGCCATAGCCGCCCATCGACATCCCGGTCAGGTACTGCCGCGAGGGATCGGCACCGAACTCGGCGATGGTGGCGTCCAGGGCGGCCAGCGCAACGCGGTTGTTGCGCCCGCTCCATTCCTGGCGGCCTGGCACCTGCGGGAATACGGCCAACGCGGGGAAGTCGGCCGCGTGCCTGCGCAGGTGCGGCCCCAGCCCGGCATGGGTCTGCTTGACGCCGTCGCCGCCGCGCTCGCCGGATCCATGCAGGAACAGCACCACCGGCAGTGCGCCAGGCGTGCGCGCCGCGGTGGCCGGAATGAACACCTGGTAATAGGCGGTACGGCCATCCACTTTCACCGCACGCGATTCGAAGTGGCCGCGCGCGCTGTCCGGCTGCGAGGCGCAGCCGGCCATCATCAGGATCGCCAGCATCGGCAGCCAGCGCATCATCGTACGGACCATTGACGTTCCAGGAGCGGTGGGTTCAGCCGCATCCTAGTCCGCCGCAGGTCAATGCGGCATCATGCGCCGCATCACTGCGGGCGCGGAAAGCTGGCGATGATGTCCAGCTGTTCCTGGGCTTCGGCATTGCCGCTGGCGGCCGCGGCCTGCACCTGTGCCATGTCCGGATGCAGCACCACCAGCAATGGGTTTTCGCAGACCGGACAGGCGTACTCGGTGGCGTCCTCGTCCAGCTCCATCTCCATGGCACGCGAGCTGCCCTTCCATTCGCAGGCTGGGCAGGTGTGCTGCTGGTCGCGCCAGCCGGGCTGGAAATAGTTTTCGATCGTGGTGGCCATGAGGGTCCAGTTGGAATCGGGTCAGAGCCCCGCGCTGCGGGGATCCGACCCTGGGTCTTGGTGTGGGTCGGAGCTCCGCGTTGCGGGGATCCGGCCCGGCAGGGATCAGTGCAGCAGCACCAGCGTGGCCAGGCCGAGGAAGGTGAAGAAGCCCATCGAGTCGGTCACGGCAGTCAGGAAGATGCCACTGGCCAGCGCCGGGTCGAAGCCGAAGCGTTTCAGGGTCAGCGGCACCAGCACGCCGGCCAGCGCCGCAAACAGCAGATTGCAGGTCAGCGCGATGGCGATCACCGCCGACAGCCCGGGCGAGTGGAACCAGACCAGCACGATCAGTCCCAGGATCGAGCCGAGCAGCAGGCCGTTGAGCGCGGCCACCCGCACTTCCTTCCACAGCAGCGTGCGCGCGTTGGAGGCGCCCACCTGGCCCAACGCCAGGCCGCGCACCATCAGCGCCAGCACCTGGGTACCGGCGTTACCGCCGAGGCCGGCGACGATCGGCATCAGCACCGCCAGCGCCACCAGCTTGTCGATGGTGCCTTCGAAATGGCCGACCACGCTGGAGGCCAGGAACGCCGTGCACAGATTGATCGACAGCCACATCAGGCGGCGGCGCATGGCGCGCCAGACCGGGCTGAACAGGTCCTCGTCCTCGTCCAGGCCGGCGGCGCCCAGCGCCTGGTGCTCAGCCTGGCCGCGGATGATGTCGACCACGTCATCGATGGTGATGCGGCCAACGAGGATGTTGTTCTCGTCCACTACCGGTGCGGAGATCCAGTCATGGTCGGAGAACTGCCGTGCCACTTCCTGGTCGCTCTCGCCGACGTCGATGGCCGGCTGCTCGTCGTCGATCAGGCGGTTGATCGGGGTGGTGTCCTCGTGGGTCACCAGTGCCGCCAGGGACACCCGGCCGAGATACTGGTGCCGCCGGCTGACCACGAACAGGTGGTCGGTGTGGTCCGGCAATTCGCCGCGCAGGCGCAGGTAGCGCAGCACCACGTCGACGTTGACGTCGGCGCGCACGGTCACCACGTCCGGGTTCATCAGGCGGCCGGCGCTGTCCTCGGGATAGGACAGCACCTGTTCAAGCCGCTCGCGGTTCTCGCGGTCCATCGACTTGAGGACTTCATCGATGACCGTATCCGGCAGGTCTTCGACCAGGTCGGCCAGATCGTCGATGTCCAGGTCTTCGACCGCGGCGATGATCTCGTCCGGGTCCATGTCCGCGAGCAGGCTTTCGCGCACGTCCTCGCCGACGTGGACCAGCACCTCGCCGTCGTCTTCAGGATCGACCAGGCCCCACACCACCTCGCGCTTGCCCGGCGGCAGTGATTCAAGCAGGTTGCCGATCTCGGCCGGGGCCAGGGTGTTGACCAGGCGACGTACCGGGCCCAGCCGGCCGCTGTCCAGTGCATCGGACAGCATCCGCAGTTGGCGCGCAGTCTTGTCGTGGCGTACAGCTTCAGCCATCGCAGCTCCCGCGGGATAAGAAAAGCCGCGATCCCGGCAAGGATGCGGCAACAGGGGTGTTCAGCGCGTCATTATCGCAAGGCGATGTTTCACCGGATACCCCGGCGGCAACGAGACGGGGTCAGATCCCTTTTCCCGCGGGAAAGGGATCTGACCCCAGGCGTGCATGCCCGGCGAGCGGGTGGTGTCAGGGCGTATCCGCCACCAGCGCCAGCCAGCGTTCGATGGCGCGGCGGTCGCGCGCGGCCAGCAACTTTGTGGCACGGGCGCGCAGCGCACCCAGATCGGCTTCGCGTATCGCGCGGCGTACCTCCAGCAACGTACCCGGGTGCAGGCTGAACTCGCTCAGGCCCAGCGCCAGCAGCAGCGGGGTCATCCGGGCATCACCGGCCATCTCGCCGCAGACCGCCACCGGGACGCGGTGACGCGCGCCGGTCTCGATCACCATCTGCAGCAGCCGCAGCACGGCCGGGTGCAGCGGTGAATACAACTCGCCCAGCGCCTCGTTGTTGCGGTCGGCAGCCAGCAGGTACTGCACCAGATCGTTGGTGCCGATCGACAGGAAATCGACCAGGTCGATGAAGCTCTCCAGCGCCAGCGCAGCGGCGGGGACTTCGATCATCGCGCCCAGCGGTACGTGGTCGGACACCATGTGCCCTTCGCCGCGCAGCTGTTCGGTCAGTTTGAGCATGCGCCGGCGCACGGCCAGCAGCTCTTCGCGGGTGCTGACCATCGGCACCAGTACGCGCAGCTTGCCGTATGCAGACGCGCGCAGGATCGCGCGCAGCTGGGTGTCGGCCACTTTCGGCCGTGCCAGCGACAGGCGCACCCCGCGCAGGCCGAGTGCAGGGTTCTCTTCGTTGCTCAGGGTCAGGCCGGTACGGTCGGCCTTGTCCGCGCCCAGGTCCAGCGTGCGTATGGTGACCGGCCGCCCGCTCATGCCCAGCGCGGCATCGCGGTAGGTCTGGAACTGCTCTTCTTCGTCCGGCAGCTCATTGCGCTGCAGGAACAGGAATTCGGTGCGGTACAGGCCGAGCCCCTGCGCGCCCAGCGCATGCGCCTGGGTCACGTCTTCCAGCGATTCGGCATTGGCCAGCAGGGCAATGTCGACCTGGTCGCGGGTACGGCTGGGCTTGCTGCGCAGGCGGCCGAGCTCGCGCTGCTCGCGCGCATGTTCCTTCAGCCGGACGCGGTAGTCCCGCAGGTTGTCGGCCTGCGGGTTGACGGTGATGCTGCCGTCGGCGCCATCGATGATCAGCACATCGCCATCGGCGATGCGGCTGAGCAGCTGCGGCACGTTGACGATCAGGGGCAGGTGCAGGCTGCGCGCCAGGATCGCGCTGTGCGACAGCGCGCTGCCGGCGGCCGTGACGATGCCGACTACGCCCTGTGCCTGCAGCTGCGCCAGCTCGGAGGGCGCGATGTTGTCACAGACCAGGATCTCGCCGGCCAGGCCTTTCACTGCCGACGGCCGTTCGGGTTGCAGGAAGGCATGGATGCGCCCGATCACATGGTCGAGATCGTCCATGCGGCTCTTCAGATAGGCATCGTCCATGCCATCGAAGACCTTGGCCAGGCGGTCGCGCTGCAGGCGCAAGGCATACCCGGCGCTGTACGGGCCACTGCGGATCAGCTCGTCCAGGCCGTACAGCAGCTCGGGGTCGTCCAGCAGCAGCGCGTGCAGGTCGAGGAACTCGCCCACTTCCTGGTTCAGGGCGCCATGCAGGCGCTGGCGCAGCTCGTGCATTTCCGTACGCGCGGCATCCAGCGCCCGGTGCAGGCGCGCCAGTTCGGCCTCGACCTGGTGGGCGGCCACGCGCTGCTCGGCCACCTCCAGCGCATGCGGCAGCCGCACGCGTGCCCGGCCCATCGCCGTTCCGCGCGCGGCGCCGTGGCCGGCCAGCAGCTGTACCGGCCGTTGGCCGGAAGGGACCTGGCTGGCGCGTGCGCGCGGCACGCTCAGCTGTCCTCGTCGAAGCGGCGTTCGAACAGGCCGACCACCGCTTCCATCGCGGCGGCTTCGTCCTCGCCGTTGATGCGCACGGTGACCGGGGTGCCCTGGCCGGCGGCCAGCAGCATCACGCCCATGATGCTCTTGGCGTTGATCTCACGGCCCTTGGCGGCCATGGTCACGTTGCAGCGGAACGGTGCCAGGGTCTGCACCAGCTTGGCGGTGGCCCGGGCATGCAGGCCCAGGCGGTTGCTGACGGTGAGTTCTCGTTCAAGCATCGTCGACTATCGCTCCATTACGGGTACCCGCCGCGGCTGTGGCGGGCAGTTGATCCAGTCCCTGTTCCGGATAATTCATCACCCGCAGCAACATCGGCAGGCTCAGCGCCGATACCCGGCGAACCGGGGTCCCCAGCCGGGCCAGCTGCCCGGCAAGGTTGGCGGGGCTGGCGCCGTACAGGTCGGTCAGGATCAGCACGCCGTCACCTCCATCGACCCGCCGCAAAGCGGCCGAGGCGAGCGGGAGCAGGGCGTCCAGGTCTGCGTCGAACGGTACTTCGAAAGCTTCGGTTTTCAGCGGCAACTGCCGCAGGAGCCGGGTCGCCACGTCAAGCAGGGCGGTCCCGACCCCGGGATGTGTTACGAGGAGAATGCCACAGGTCATTACTGCACGTTAACAGGTCAAGGTGAATCGGCGATAGCAGCAGATGAGGGGTACTGTGTCCCGTATTCAGTGTTGCTCGGGTCGGGGCCCTTTTTCATTGAAAAAGGGATCCGACCCCATGCGTTTTTCGATGCCTGGCAGCGATTCATCCACGCATGGCGTGGATCCATCGTGTCGACCAAGGTCGACACCTACCCACACCGCCCCGCCATCCCACGGAATGCCGCTTTTGCTGTTGCTGTTGCTGTTGCCGGCCAGCGGCCGGCACTACCAACGGGTGCCGGGCGCAGCCCGGCCGACCACCCTCAATCCTGTTCGCGGTGGTAGGTGGCCACGTCCTGCCAGCCCATCTCGCGGGCGTGCCGGGCCATGCGCTCGGCCAGGAACACCGAGCGGTGCTTGCCGCCGGTGCAGCCGAACGCCACGGTCACGTAGCTGCGGGTGCCATCCCCCAGTTTCGGCAGCCACGTATCGAGGAAATCCATCAGCTGGGCCAGGTAGCGCTGCACGTCCGGCTGCGCTTCCAGGTAGTCGCGCACGCCGGGTTCGCGGCCGCTCAGCGCGCGCAGGTCCGGGTCCCAGTGTGGATTGGGCAGCACCCGCGCATCGAACACGAAGTCCGCCTCGGCCGGTACGCCGCGCTTGTAGGCGAATGATTCGAACAGCAGCGACAGGCCAGTGGCATGGTCCATCGCGAACTCGGTGATGATCCGCCGCCGAAGCTGGTGCACGTTGAGGGTGCTGGTATCGATCACCGCATCGGCCTCGCGGCGCAACGGTGCGGTCAGCTCGCGCTCGCGGGCGATCGCTTCGGGCAGCGACAGGCCCAGCTGGCTCAGCGGATGGCGACGACGGGTGTCGGCGTAGCGCTTGAGCACCGTTTCGTCGCTGGCCTCGAAGAACAGTACCTTCACTTCCACGCCGGCGTCGGTGGCCAGCTGCCGCCAGTCGCCCAGCTGGCTCAGGTCAGCCTGGCCCCGGACATCGATGCCTACGGCCAAGCGGCGCGGTGCGCTGCCGTCGTGGTTGGCCAGCAGGCTGCGCACGAAATCCGGCAGCAGGTGGATCGGCAGGTTGTCCGAGCAGTAGTAGTCCTGGTCCTCGAAGGTCTTCAGGGCGACGGATTTACCCGAGCCGGACAGGCCGCTGACAATGATCAGGGTCGGGGCGGTGGGGATTGCGGTGCTCATGGACAGGCTCTTCGAGGGGCAGGAGGATCAGGGAGTTCGCCGTTCCAACAGGTTGCTGTGGCGGGCGATGAACATGGCCGCCGGGTCAATGCCCTTGGTGCGCAGGATGTGCAGGCGGGTGGCGGCTTCGGTCAGCACGGCCAGGTTGCGGCCGGGCATCACCGGCAGGGTGATCAGCGGAACGTCCAGATCCAGCACATGGCGGGTGCCCGAGTCGCCGGTCAGGCGCTCGTAGCCATGCGGGGTGGGTTCGGTCATCGGCTTGGTCAGGTGAACGATCAGCCGAAGGTACTTGTTCTTCTTTACAGCCGTGTCGCCGAACATCTCGCGCACGTTCAGCACGCCCAGGCCGCGCACTTCCAGCAGGTCCTGCAGCAGTTCGGGGCAGGTGCCGTCGAGCACGTCCGGGGCGATCTGGGTGAACTCGGGGGCGTCGTCGGCGACCAGGCGGTGACCACGGCTGAGCAGTTCCAGTGCCAGCTCGCTCTTGCCCGACCCGGCCTCACCGGTGATCAGCACGCCAATGGAATAGATCTCCATGAACACGCCGTGCAGGATCACCCTCGGCGCGAGCGTGCGCGCCAGGTGGTAGGACAGGTGGTTCAGCAGTTCGTGGCCGCGCTTGGGCGACAACCACAGCGGCGTGCCGGATTCATCGGCGGCGGCGCGCAGGTCTTCGGGGCAGGCCTGGTTGCGGGTCAGCACCAGCGCAAGCGGGTGCGACTGCATGATCTTTTCGATGGTCTCCCAGCGCTGGCGCGGTTCCAGCGCATCCAGCCAGGACAGTTCCTCGGTGCCCAGGATCTGCACCTTGTTGGGATAGATGGCGTTGAGGTAGCCGGCCAGCGAGGGACGCCGCGAGACCGTGTTGCCGGCCTCCAGCTCGCGCTTCTCACCGGATTTGCCGGCGGCCCAGCGCAGCCCCAGCCGCTCGCGCTGCTGTTCGAACAGTTCACGGGCGGTGATGCTGGTATTCATGCGGCGCTCGCAGGTGGGGGCATGTCCAGCGCCTCGCGCAGGGCCCGGGCATCGCCGGCTTCACGCAGGGCCTGGCGGATATCCGGCGCGGAAAACAGCTCGGCCAGCTCGGACAGCAGCATCAGGTGCTGGTGGGTGTAGTGGGCCGGGACGGCCATCGCGAACACCAGGTCCACCGGCTCATCGCCGCCGAAGTCGACCGGGGTCGCCAGGCGCAGCAGCGCGCCACGGGGGCGGTCCAGGGTCGGTGCGCGGCCGTGGGGGATGGCGATACCGTGGCCGATCGCGGTGCTGCCCAGGGCTTCGCGCTGGCACAGGTTCAGATAGATCTGTTCGGCATTGGCCTGGCGGCAGGCCAGCAACCCGGCGGCGGCCTGCAGGACGCTGTCGCGGTCGGTGGCCGCGCAGAGCTGGGTCTGCACGGCCGCCAGGAGGTCAGTCAGGGGCATGTCTGCGGGGAACGGTGGCGATCAGCCACCATTGTCACCCACCGGCAGCGGTGCGTGCTGCTGTTTTTTCTCCTTGTGCTTGATGACCAGGCGGTCAAGCTTGTCCGCAAGCAGGTCGATCGCGGCATACATGGTCTGGCCGCCGGCCTCGGCGTGCAGGGTCTGCCCCGGGATGTTGAGGCTGGCGTCGACGTGGTGTTCGTTCTTCTGCAGCTTGAGGGTCACCCGCGCTTCGCAGTGCTGGTCGAAGTGTTTTCCGATCCGGGCCAGCTTCTCCTCCACATAGGACTGCAGGGCCGGGGTGACTTCGACGTCTTTGCCAAACGTTTCGATGCGCATCGGGTTTCTCCTGTGTTCGGATGTGCCAATGAACCTCTCCGCCGGGCGCGGCGGCGCGTCAAGCGATTCTGACCCTTTCGTGCGAGGCGGAGATGTTCATGGCTTCACGATACTTCGCCACGGTGCGTCGCGCTACTGGAATTCCCGACGATTTGAGCAGGTCAGCCAGCTTGGCGTCAGAAAGCGGCTTGCGCGGGTTTTCGTCGTCGATCAGGCGCCGGATCATCGCCTGGATGGCGGTGCTGGACGCCTCGCCACCGCCTTCGGTATCGATGCCCGAGGCAAAGAAGGCACGCAGCGGCAGCGTGCCGCGCGGCGTGCGCACATGCTTGCGGGCGATCGCGCGCGACACCGTCGACTCGTGCAGGCCCAGTTCGGCGGCGATCTCGCGCAGGGTCAGCGGACGCAGCGCCTGTTCGCCGAACTCGAGGAAACCGGCCTGCTGGTGGATCAGGCTGCGCACCACCCGCAGCAGGGTTTCACCGCGCTGCTGCAGGCCCTTCAGCAGCCAGCGCGCCTCCTGCAGCTGGCCACGCAGGTAGCCGGCGTCGGCCTCGCCACAGCGGCGGATCAGCTGTTCGTAGCCACGGTGGATCACCACCTTTGGCCCGGCATGGGCGGCCAGCGCCGCGCGCCAGATGCCGTTCTGCCGCCACACCACCACGTCGGGCACCACGTAGGTATCCTGCGAAAGCGGCGCGATCTGAGTCCCTGGACGCGGGTCCAGCGAGCGCAGCAGGGCGACCGCTGCCTCGACCTCGTCCAGCGGCTGTTTCAGTTCATGGGCCAGACCGGCGACGCCACTGCGTGGCAGCCGTTCCAGCGGGCCTGCGGCAATCTGCCGCGCCAGGATCAGGCCGGGCGTGTCGCCGGCCAGCACATCCAGCTGCAGCAGCAGGCATTCGCCCAGCGTGCGTGCAGCCACACCCACCGGATCGAAGCGCTGGATGCGATGCAGCACGGCGAGGATCTCGTCCTCGTCGGCGTGGATCGCCGGCAACAGGGTTTCAGCGATGGTGGCCAGCGGCTCGCGCAGGTACCCGTCGTCGTCCAATGCATCGATCAGTGCCGCGCCGATGCTGCGATCACGCGAGGACAGATGCGACAGATGCAGCTGCCACAGCAGATGGTCGGCCAGTGTTTCGGTTTCGGCTACGCGCTCGGCAGCGCTGCCGTTGTCGTCGTCATCGTCGAAGCTGCCGCCACTGCCGGCAGCGCTCCAGTCGAGCTCGGCCGGTGCCCAGTCGTCGCCATTGTCGGCGCGTTCGGCCGGCGTGTCGGCGTCCGTGTTGTCGCCGCCTTCATTGGCGGCACTGCTGTCGTTGCTGTCGGCCCAGTCCAGCAGCGGATTGCTTTCCACGGCCTGGGCGATTTCAAGCTCCAGCTCGGTCGTGGACATCTGCAGCAGCTTGATCGCCTGCTGCAGCTGGGGGGTGAGCACCAGCTGCTGTCCCAACGATGTCTGCAGCCGAGTCTTCATGCCTGTGCCGAACGGAAGGAAAGGGACCCAGCACCTGCGGTCACAGCTTGAAGGAATCCCCAAGGTAGACGCGACGTACGTCAGCGTTGTCCAGGATCGCCTCCGGCGAGCCCTGGGCCAGCACGGTGCCCTCGGCGAGGATATACGCGCGGTCGCAGATTCCCAAGGTCTCGCGCACGTTGTGGTCGGTGATCAGCACGCCGATGCCACGCTGCTTGAGATGGGTGACGATGCGCTGGATTTCGCCCACCGAGATCGGGTCGACACCGGCAAACGGTTCGTCGAGCAGGATCAGGCGCGGCTGCGCGGCCAGTGCGCGGGCGATCTCGCAGCGACGACGTTCGCCACCGGACAGGCTGGCACCGAGCTGGTCGGCGACATGGCCCAGCTGCAGCTCGTCGAGCAGGCTGTTCAATTCGCGCTCGCGGCCGGCCGAATCCAGGTCTTCGCGCAGTTCAAGCACCAGGCGGAGGTTGTCGGCCACGGTCAGCTTGCGGAACACCGACGGCTCCTGCGGCAGGTAGCCCACGCCCTGCTTGGCACGGGTGTACATCGGGTCGCTGGTGATGTCCTTGCCGTCGAGCACGATGCTGCCTGCATCCGCAGCGACCAGGCCGACGATCATGTAGAAACAGGTGGTCTTGCCGGCACCGTTGGGGCCGAGCAAACCGACCACTTCACCGGCGTCGAGGGTCAGCCCGAAGTCCTTGACGACTTCGCGCTGCTTGTAGCGCTTGCGCAGGCCCTTGGCGACGAGCATTACTTCTTGCTCCCCGCCGGCTTGGCCGGCGTGCTGGCCGGAGCCGCTGCCTTGGGTGCGGCGGCCGGCTGTGCTGCCGCGTTCTTGTTCTTCGGCGGAATGACGGTGCGCACACGGCTGCCATCACCACCGGAGTTCATCTCCCCGGTGCGGGTGTTGTAGACCATGCGCTGGCCGGCATTGGTGCCGCGCGCGCTGGTGACCTTGTAGTTGCCGGTCAGGGTGATGATCTCGGTCTTGATGTCGTAGTCGATGCGATCGGCCACCGCGTCCATCCAGGTGCCATCGTCCAGCTGCTGCTTCATCGTGGCCTGCTTGCCGGTGAATACCGCACGCACGGCTTCGCCATCCTTCAGGTAGATCTCGGCTTCGGACGAGCGGAGGTCCAGCGTGCCCTGGGTGACGGTCACCCCCTGCGACAGCACGGTCTTGCCGTCGCCGGTCAGCACGCCCGACTGGGCGCCGGATTCGATGTTCATGTTCTCGTTGCGGTCGGTGGACTTGGCAAAGGCAGCGCTGGGAACAAGGAGACCGAGCGCGAGTACGGCTGCAAAGGGAATCTTCATCGGGGTCCGTTCTACCGGTGGGGCCGTCCGGAAAACCGGCGGCGGGTGGGGGGGGCTGCCGTCCTTGCGCCGGTCCGGGGACGTCGCAGGAGGGCGGCGGAATCAGCGTCGGGGCGTGTAGCGGCCCTTGGACTGGCTGAGGAAATGATACGTGTTGTTCTTGGAATCCACCTCGAAGCCAACGCCGGACTGTTCCATGCCGGGGCGGGTCATGGTGACCCGCGCATCGGTGCGGGCACGGTTCTCCTTCGGGAACACGTCCAGGTGGTCGGTGCGGAACGTGGTCGGCACCACGCCCGGATCGGCCGGGCTGTCGCCAGCGACATTGCCACGCAGCTTCATTTCGTCGCCCTTGGCGCTGAGCCAGCCGGTCTCGGCGCGCAGGGTCCAGTGCTTGCCATCCTTGTCCGGCATCTCGAACAGTGGGGTGGCGATGTTGATGGTCTGGTCGCCACGCTGGCGTTCCAGCCGCGGTGCGCGCAGGGTGGTCGATTCCTTGCCCTGCTCATCCAGCGCGACGATCTGGAAGTCGTGCAGGATGTAGTCCACGCCGGCGTCCTGGCCGGCAGTGGCCGGGCCCTTGTCGCGGTTGCGCAGGGCGGCCCAGCTGCTGAGCAGGGCCGCCAGCAGCAGGCCGATGCCGAGCACGGTGCGCCAGTTCAGGGTGGGCAGGTTCATGCGCCGAACCTCGCCAGGACCGCGTCCACATGGCCCTGGGCGGCCAGCAGGATGTCGCACAGTTCACGGGCGGCGCCACGTCCGCCATCGGCTCGGGTCTGCCAGTGCACGCGCTCGGCGATCCACGGGTGGGCGTTGGCTGGCGCCACCGCCAGGCCGACCGCGCCCAGCGGCGCCAGGTCCGGCAGGTCGTCGCCCATGAAGGCCACCTGCTCCAGGCCGATGCCATGCTGTGCGCACAGCGTCTGCACGCTGGCCAGCTTGTCGCCCACGGCGATCTGGGTGTCGATGCCGAGGTCGGCGCCGCGCTTGAGCGCGGACTGGCTGTTGCGCGCGGTGATCAGCACGGGGTGGATGCCGTGCTGCTGCAGCAGTTTCAGGCCCAGACCGTCCTGCACGAAGTACGCCTTGCTCTCGTTGCCGTCCTTGTCGTAGTACAGCCGACCGTCGGTGAGGGTACCGTCCACGTCGAAGCAGGCCAGGCGGACGCGGGCCGCAGCGGCATGCAGGTGGGCGGGGAACGCGGGCAGCGGGGACCAGGGCATCAGGCGATCAGGCTCGGTGGGGGCGGGTGGGGCATTACAGACTGAATGGGGTCTACGGACTGTCGGTTAAACCACCCGGGCCCGCAACAGGTCATGAATGTTCAGGGCGCCGACCGCACGGCCCTGGCCATCGACCACGATCAGGCCGTTGATTTTCTGGGTCTCCATCTGCCGCGCGGCCTCTACGGCCAGCTGGTCGGCACCGATGGTGCGCGGGTTGCGGGTCATCACATCGGCGATCTTCGCGGTGCGCACGTCCAGCGCGCTGTCCAGCGCCCGGCGCAGGTCGCCGTCGGTGAACAGGCCGATCAGCACGCCATCGGCGTCGACCACGGCGGTCATGCCGAGCCGCTTGCGGCTCATTTCCACCAGCGCCTCGCTGAGGCTGGCATCGGCGCCCACGCTGGGCAGGTCCTCGCCGGTGTGCATGACATCGGTGATGTGCAGCAGCAGGCGACGGCCGAGGCTGCCGGCCGGGTGCGAGCGGGCAAAGTCGTCGGCGGTGAAGCCGCGTGCGTCAAGCAGGGCTACGGCCAGCGCATCGCCCATCGCCAGCGAGGCGGTGGTGCTGGAGGTCGGCGCCAGCGCCAGCGGGCAGGCCTCGGCCGGCACGCTTACATCCAGGTGGATGTCGGCGGCCGTGGCCAGGCTCGACTGCGGGCGGCCGGTCATGGAAATCAGCACGTTGCCCTGGCGCTTGAGCACCGGCAGCAGCATCAGCACCTCATCGGACTCGCCCGAATAGGACAGGGCCAGTACCACGTCGGCTTCGGTGATCATGCCCAGGTCGCCGTGGCCGGCTTCGCCGGGATGCACGTAGAACGCCGGTGTGCCGGTGGAGGCCAGGGTGGCGGCGATCTTGCGGGCAATGTGGCCGGACTTGCCCATGCCGGTGGCGACCACCCGGCCGCGGCTGGCCAGGATCGCCTCGCAGGCCTGCTGGAAGGCCTCGCCAAGGCGGTCGGCGACGGCATCCAGCGCCTGCCGCTCGATCTCGAACACGCGGCGGCCACTGGCGACCAGGCCGGCAGGGTCGACGGAACGGGGGGGCAACAGGGATTCGGCCATGCGGACGCCACGCAGCGGAAGTAGAATGGAGGCACATTTTATTAGGAAAGCCCGTTGGACGCCGACACCATCCGCAATCTGATCGAAACCGGCCTGCCTGGCGCCCGCGCCGATGTGCAGGGCGATGATGGCGTGCATTTCGAAGCGACCGTGGTCTGCGAGGCCTTCGCCGGCAAGATGCCGCTGGCCCGCCACCGCATGGTCTATGCCACGCTGGGCGACCTGATGGGCGGCGCGATCCACGCGCTGGCACTGAAAACCGTGACCCCGGCCGAAGCCGGCTGAACCGCAGAAGATCCCGAATACATGGCCAAGATCGTTGTGACCGGCGGCGCTGCGCTGCACGGTGAAGTGAGCATCTCCGGCGCCAAGAACGCCGTCCTCCCCATCCTCTGCGCGACCCTGCTGGCCGATGAGCCGGTGGAGATCACCAACGTGCCGCACCTGCACGACGTGGTCACCACGGTGAAGCTGCTGGGCGAGCTGGGTGCCAAGGTCACCATCGACCAGGGCACGCTGTCGCGTGGCAGTGCGATCGTGGTCGACCCGCGCTCGGTCAACCAGCATGTTGCACCGTACGAGCTGGTCAAGACCATGCGCGCCTCGATCCTGGTGCTGGGCCCGCTGCTGGCCCGCTTCGGCGCGGCGGAAGTGTCGCTGCCCGGCGGCTGCGCGATCGGTTCGCGTCCGGTCGACCAGCACATCAAGGGCCTGCAGGCGCTGGGTGCCGAGATCGTGGTCGAGAACGGCTTCATCAAGGCCACTGCCAAGCGGCTGAAGGGCGGCCATTTCACCTTCGACATGGTCAGCGTCACCGGCACCGAGAACGTGCTGATGGGCGCGGTGCTGGCCGAAGGCACCACCATCCTCGACAACTGCGCGATGGAACCGGAAGTGACCGATCTGGCGCATTGCCTGATCGCGCTGGGCGCGAAGATCGAAGGCCTGGGCACTGCCCGCCTGGTCATCGAAGGCGTCGAGCGCCTGTCCGGCGGCCGCCACGAAGTGCTGCCCGACCGCATCGAAACCGGTACCTTCCTGGTCGCTGCGGCGATGACCGGCGGCAAGGTCACGGTCAACCGTGCGCGCCCGAACACCATGGACGCGGTGCTGTCCAAGCTGGTCGAGGCCGGCGCGAAGATCGAGACCACCGAAGACACCATCACCCTGGACATGCAGGGCAAGCGGCCGAAGGCGGTCAACCTGACCACCGCGCCGTACCCCGCATTCCCGACCGACATGCAGGCGCAGTTCATGGCACTCAACTGCGTGGCCGACGGCGTCGGCGTGATCAACGAAACGATCTTCGAGAACCGTTTCATGCACGTCAACGAACTGCTGCGCCTGGGCGCGGACATCCAGGTTGAAGGCCACACCGCCATCGTGCGTGGCAGCGAGACCCTGAGCGGTGCGCCGGTAATGGCCACCGACCTGCGTGCCTCGGCCTCGCTGATCCTGGCCGGCCTGATGGCCAGCGGCGAGACCACCATCGACCGCATCTACCACCTTGATCGTGGCTACGAGAACATCGAAGAGAAGCTGTCTTCGCTCGGCGCCACCATCCGGCGCGTGCCATGATCCTGCGCGGCAAGTTCAGCCCGCGCCGCAAGGCGCTGCTGGCCCTGGTGCTGATCGTGCTGGCGTGGCTGGGCTATGCCTGGTACGCCAACATCGCCATCACCCAGGGCATCGAGCAGAAGGACATGGACTGGAATGGCGACGGCACGGTCTCGCGTGACGAGATCATCGAATCGTTCTACGCGGTCGCGGTGAACGACAGCCAGGACGGCAACCGCCATTGCCGCACCTTCGTCTGGCGCAGCACCGGCGAGCAGATCCGCGTGGACTGCCGCACCGAGTTCAAGCCGGCCGCGGCCGAGCAAAAGAAGTAAGAACAACGCCCGCGAAAGCGGGCGTTTTTTTACGGTAGATCCACGCCATGCGTGGATGAAGGCGCCGGGTCGCTGTCGGGGTCAGAGCCCTTCCCGTTGGGAAGGGATCCGACCCCGGGCGCTCAGTTCATCGCCTTGATGGTCAGGTCCAGCGCATCGCGGCCGCTCTCACGCTGCAGCATGCGCGCCGGCACCGGGAATTCCGGCACGATCCAGGCGATCAGCTCCTTGTTGCCGTCGGCACGCGAGACCTTGGTGGCCTCGTAGCTCTTGCCGCCCACGGTGATCGATTCCTTGCCGATCACGCGGTAGGTCATGTTCTTGATGCGGCCTTCGTCGACCATGCGATAGGTCAGCGGCTTGCCGGCGGCCAGGTCGCGGGCGATCGCCAGATTGATCAGCAGCGCGTCCATGTCGCCCGTCTTCAACGCGATGGGGCCCGCACGGTCCGGCTTGATGTCGCCGGTCCAGGTGGCCTGGTTGCTGGTCCAGTTGTAGTTGGCCTGCACATTGCGCTTCTTCACCAGCAGGGCCGAACGGTCCTGGCTGCTGAGCGGGCGCAGCTGGCCGCGCACCTCTTCGAATACGGTGCTCTGGCTCAGGTCGGCCAGCTGGTTCTTCACCTGCAGCGTGTAGCGCCACTTGTTGGCTCCCTCGCTGCTCAGCGTCATGCTGCCATTGGCCTGCATGCCCATGTAGCTGGCCAGGTAATCGGCCTTGAATGGCTGCAAGGCCATGGCCGGCAGGCTGGCCACCGACAGTGCGGCTGCAGCGATCCAGGTGAGGGGGCGGGTCAGGGTGCTCATGCTCAGACTCCTTGGTACTCGATCAGGCGCAGATCGACGCGGTCTTCGCCGTCTTCGCGTTGCAGGATGCGCACCGGGGTGGGGACACCGTTGGCGATCCAGAGGATGGTTTCGTTGTTGCCGCCGTTGGTCCGGTAGACCCGCAGCGCGTTGTAGGACAGGTCGCCGACCTCGACGTTCTCGGTCTGCGGCGCGGCCTGGTAGTCGTGCTGGCGGACCTTGCCCATGTCCACGTAGCGGTAATGCATGGTGGCGCCCGGGCGGGCATCACGCATGATCGCCAGATTGATCAGCAGCGCGCTCTGGTCGCCCGGCTGCAGCGGGATCGGTTGCGCACGTTCCTTCTTGACGTCGCCGCTCCACTGCGCGGTGCCGGCCTGCCAGTTGTACGTGCCGACCGCCTTCTTGCCCAGGAACAGGCCCTTGCGCACCGTGCTCTGGCTGAGCGGCGCATAGACGCCGCTGCGCTCTTCGAACACCGTGCTCTGTTCGATGTTCAGGCCCAGCACGCTGGCAAAGCCGCGGCGGCCGACCACCTGCATGTCCACCCGCCACTGGTTGCCGCCGGTGTGGGTGACCTGCATGCTGGCGTCGCCGGCCTCCTTGCCTTTGTAGAAGGCCTGGTAGGTCGCGGTGAACGGCTGCAGCGGCGGCGGCTCCCAGGCCAGCGCCGGCGGCATCGGCACGGCCGGTTCCGCAGGCGGTTGGACTGCAGGCGCCGGCTGCGCAGGGGCCGCAGGCGCTTGCACCTGGCCCCAACCCACGCCGGGAAGCACGACAAGCGACAGCAGCAATGAAGTGGACAGCAGGGTCGTGGTCTTCATGGAGGACAGGAGCTGCAGGAGGGGGGCAGGATGCCAGCCCCGCAGTCAGCGGGGCGTGTGCGTGGGCGTTACCGGTTCAGGTTCCCGGCGGAATCTAGGGCCAGTGGGCTAAACAGGGGGTGACCGTCCAGGTGCGGCTGCCCCTCCCGTTCAGTCAGGCGGCCGGCGCACAGCAGCTGGAGGGTGGCGATCAACAGGGGATGCTCCACCGCCAGCACGCGCGCGGCCAGGCTGTCGGCGTCATCGCCGGGCATCACCGGTACCCGTACCTGGGCCAGCACGGCGCCGGCATCCAGTTCGGGAACGACCAGATGCACGCTGGCCCCGTGCTCGGCATCGCCGGCGTCCAAAGCCCGCGCATGCGTATCCAACCCTTTGTGCAGTGGCAGCAGGGAGGGGTGGATGTTGACCAGGCGGCCATTGAAGCGCTGCACGAAGGCGGCGCCGAGAATGCGCATGTAGCCGGCGCAGACGATCCAGTCCGGCGCGGCCGCGGCCAGTGCATCGCCCAAGGCCTGCTCGTAGGCGGCGCGGTCGTCGAATTCCTTCGGCGCATGTGCCCAGCGCAGGCTGGCGCCGACCCGTTGCAGCGCGGCGGCGGCCGGGCGGTCGGAGAACACGCCGACGACCTCGGCGGGCAGGCGCCCGGCCGCGATGGCATCGAGGATGGCCTGCAGGTTGCTGCCGCGCCCAGAGGCGAGCACCGCGATGCGGGTGGGCGCGGTCATTGCGCGGCACTCCGGCGGATCAACGGCCAGCTCAGCAGGCTGCCCACGGTCGCCAGCAGCATGTCGGCATGGGCGTCCCACATGTCGCCCTGCTGCCCGTTGTAGGCCTCGGCGGCGTCCGGCGACAGGGCCAGCGCGATGGCCCACTCGAACCACTCGTAGACCAGGCTGGCGCACATCACTGCCATCACCGCCAGGGTGAAAGCCTGGCCGCGGCGCAGCGCCGGCCAGGCATGGCGTGCCAGCTGCAGCAGCGCAGGCGTGAAGCAGACGCCGAACAGGAAGTGGATAAGCCGGTCGAAATGATTACGCTGCCAGCCAAACGCCGCATTCGGCGACCAGCCGGTCAGCGCCTGCGCACATGCGTCGTAGGGCACGTTCGAGTACAGCCAGCGCGCAGCCACGCAGTGCAGTGCAATGAAGCCGCAGATCGCGATGAAGGCACCGTTGCCCAGCCAGCCACCCCGGCGGTCGACCCATAGCAGTGCGGCCAGCCCGATCACGGTCAGGGTGCTGTGCAGGGCCTGCTCGGTGGGCCACAGCGGGTGGATCCAGCTGATCGCGAACACCGCCAGCACGGCGGCGAAGGCCAGCTTCTTGGGGCCCGTGAAACGGGAAGCGGCAGGCGAGGCGGTCGTGGAGAGGGCAGGCGCGGACATGGGAAGTCGATCAGGAAGGGGGGCGTCTGCCGGCAAGCTCAGACGCTGAGATGGTCGCCGCGGTCGAACAGTGCGGCCATGTCAGGCTTGGACAGGAACACCCAGGCATAGGCGGTCAGGGCCATGCCCAGCGGGCCAGCCAGTACCGCCAGCCAGGCCGCGCGCTGGCACCAGGCCAGCCCGGTGCGGCGCGACAGCAGGCGTGCGGTGTGCAGCTGCACGACGCCAAGCGCGGCCGCCAACAGCGAAATGACCCCGTACACCGTGGCCAGTACCGCGCCATCGGCCAGCCCGCGTGAGCTGGCGACCAGGCCGATGAAACCGAGGAACGCCAGCGCGGCCATCCAGTGGAAAACCGCCAGCGCGTAGAACAGCACCTTCAGCGTCTGCAGGTGGCTGGCCAGCTGCAGCTGCGCCAGGGTCTGCTGTGGTAGCGGCGGTGGTGCGCCGGGTGTCGTCATGTCGTTGCACCACTTGCATCGAAGGCGGCCTTGACCTGCGGGCGCAGCAGCGTAACCAGGGTGAATACCCCCAGAACGGTGCCCAGCGGCGCGCACAGGCAGAGCAGGCCGGCCACGATCAGGCACAGCAGGTGGCGACGACGCTGGGCCAGGCAGCGTCCGGCCTGGATGACGAATGCGGCCATGCCCAGGCCACCGGCGACGAACACGGTCCCCAGCACCGTGAACACCCAGCCGAACAGGCGCTGTTCGGCCGGCGACGAGGGCTGGCCCCCGGAGTTCATCGGCAGATGGCCGCTCAGCGCACTGATGCCGAGCACGATGTACAGAATGAAAAACAGCGAGAGCAGCGCGATCAGGCCACCGAACACATAGTGCGCGATGGACAGCGCGCGTAGGTGGTCGGCGTCCTGCCTGCTGAAGACCGGCACGGCCGCCAACGGCGGCGGTACCGGGGTGGGTGCCAGGGGGGGCGTTGCGTCCATGCGGGCTCCTCGGGGTCGGGTTCAGCCGATGCGGACGCGTTCGGCGCCTTCGGCGGTGACCACCTGGCCGATGGTCCAGTGGTCCAGGCCCTGGGCTTGGACCGCCTCGGACACGGCAGCGACCTGCTCCGCTGCCACGATCAGCACGAAGCCGATGCCGCAGTTGAAGGTGCGCCACATCTCGCTGTCGGCGACCGCGCCTTCTTTCTGCAGCCACTGGAACACTGGCGGCAGGGTCCAGGACGAGGCCTGGATGTCCAGGCCTAGGCCATCGGGCACCACGCGGATGATGTTCTCGGTCAGGCCGCCACCGGTGATGTGGGCCATGCCGTGGATGGCATCGCCGTGCGACTTCAGCAGCGACAGGATCGGCTTCACGTACAGGCGGGTCGGTGCCATCAGTGCGTCGACCAGCTTCACGCCACCTTCCAGTTCCAGATCGGCCGGGCGGCCGGCGCGGTCGTAGATGCGGCGCACCAGCGAGTAGCCGTTGGAATGCGGGCCGGACGAGGCGATGCCGATCAGCACGTCGCCGGCGGCCACGCTGGCGCCGTCCTTCAGCTCGCTCTTCTCGACCGCAGCCACCGTGAAGCCGGCCAGATCGTACTCGCCCGGGGCGTACATGTCGGGCATTTCAGCGGTTTCACCGCCGATCAGCGCGCAGCCGGCCTCGGTGCAGCCGTTGGCGATGCCGCCCACCACCGCCGCGGCGGTATCGACGTCCAGCTTGCCGGTGGCGAAGTAGTCCAGGAAGAACAGCGGCTCAGCGCCCTGCACCAGCACGTCGTTCACGCACATCGCGACCAGGTCGATGCCGATCGTATCGTGGCGGTTCAGCTGGTGGGCCAGCTTCAGCTTGGTGCCCACGCCGTCGGTACCCGACACCAGCACCGGCTCGCGGTATTTGTTGGACAGGTCGAACAGGGCGCCGAAGCCGCCCAGGCCGCCCATCACTTCCGGGCGGAAGCTGCGCTTGACCAGGGGCTTGATCCGCTCGACCAGCGCGTTGCCGGCGTCGATGTCGACACCCGCGTCACGGTAGGTGAGGGGGGAGGGGGCGGAAGACGGGGTGTTGGTCACGGGCGTCGGCGCTGGCAGGGGTTGAACGAGCGATTTTAACAGGCCGCATTGGCGCAAAGGCCGTATTCGGGCAACAATTCCCCCGGATTCGTCGAGCCAATGGATGTCCTGATGCGCCGCAGCCTGATTCTGACCCTGCTCCTTGCACTGAGCCTGCCGGTGGCCACGATGGCCCAGAGCGGCCTGCGCACCGAGGGAGATGTTGCCACCGCCTCGGGTGCGTACGAGGCCGAAGTGCCCGTCAACAGCCAGGCCGAAGCCGATCGCAACGGCGCCCTGGCCCGTGCCCTGAGCGTGGTGTTGGGCAAACTGTCCGGCGACCGCAACGTGATGTCCCGCCCCGGCGTGGTGCAGGCGCTGCGCAACGCCAAGGACTACGTGGCCAGCTACGACTACAAGCAGGACCAGAGCGTGGGCGCCAGCGGCGCGCCGAGCTTCAGGACCCTGCTGGTGGCCCGCTTCCGCGAGGATGACGTTGACTCGCTGGTGTCGGCGCTGGGTCTGCCGCTGTGGCCGCAGCCGCGGCCGAAGCCGGTGGTGTGGTTGGCCGTCGACGACGGCAGTGGCCCGCGCCTGGTCAGCGTGCAGCAGGCCAACGCCGCCCGCCCGCTGCTGAACCGCGCCATCGAGCGGGGTTACAAGCTTGGCCTGCCCAGCGGCGGTGCCGCCGAACAGGCGCTGGCCGGTGCCATCTGGCGCCAGGACAGTGCCGCCGTGGCCCGCGCCTCGTCGCGCTACGCGCCGCCGATGCAGCTGATCGGCAAGCTCTACCGCGCCAACGGCGGCTGGCAGGCGGACTGGGTGTTTGTCGACAACGGCCGTGAGCTGAACAAGTGGACCAGCAAGGACGCCAACGCCATGCGCGCGATGGCCGCCGGTGCCGACGGCGCCGCCGACGCGCTGGTCAGGCGCTATGCCAAGGCGGGTGCCGCCGTCGGCCAGGCCGGGACCTACCGCGTGGTGGTCACCGGCATCAACAGTGCCGACGACTACCTGCGCCTTGCCGCCGGCCTGCGCGAGGTGCCGGTGGTGCGCAACGTCACCCCGCTGCACGCTTCGGCCGGCCAGCTGGAGCTGAGCCTGGAGATGACCACCGGCCTGGCCGGCTTCAACCGCATGCTGGGCGACAATGGCGTGCTGGTGCCCAGCGCGACGCTGCCGGCCCTGCCGACCCCGATCGATGACACCACCGGTGCCCCGGTGGCCGCGCCGGTCAGCAACGAGTACCGCTTGCGATGACCCTGACCCCGGAAGCCGAAATCGCGCAGTTCCTGCGCCGCCTGAAGTACATCCTGTTCGCCGGCCTGGTCGGCTGGGTGGTGTGGCTGCTGGCACCGATCCTGACCCCGTTCGTGCTGGCGCTGGCGCTGGCGTGGCTGGGCGATCCGCTGGTGGACCGCATCGAGGCCACCGGCCGTTCGCGCATGACCGGCGTGGTGCTGGTGTTCGCTGCGATGGTGCTGGTGATCGTGGCGCTGCTGCTGGTACTGGTGCCGATGATCGAGCGCCAGATCACCACCCTGATTGCGGTCGCGCCGCAGGCACAGGCGTGGCTGATGGAGAAGGGGATCCCCTGGTTCGAGCAGAAGACCGGCCTGGAAGTGATGCAGTGGCTGGATCCGGACCGCCTGATCGAATGGGTGCGCAGCCACTGGCAGCAGGCCGGCGGCTTCGCCACCACATTCATGGGCTACGTCTCGCGTTCGGGCTTTGCGATGGTGACCTGGGTGGTCAACATCCTGCTGCTGCCGATCCTGGCGTTCTACTTCCTGCGCGACTGGGACAAGCTGGTCGAGCGGGTGGCGTCGGTGATTCCGCGCAACCACATCGGCACCATCAGCGCGTTGGCGCGTGAGTCCAACGAGGTGCTGGGGGCGTTCATCCGCGGACAGTTCCTGGTGATGCTGGCGCTGGGCGTGATCTATGCCGGCGGCCTGTCGCTGGTCGGCCTCAAGCTGGGCCTGCTGATCGGCCTGATTGCCGGCCTCATCAGCTTCATCCCATACCTGGGCGCGACCACTGGCGTGCTGATGGCGGTGATCGCGGCACTGGTGCAGGCGCAGGGCTTCGACCTGAAGCTGCTGATCCTGGTGGGCGTGGTGTTCACCGTGGGCCAGCTGCTGGAAAGCTACGTGCTGACCCCGCGTATCGTCGGCGACAAGATCGGCCTGCACCCGGTGGCAGTGATCTTTGCGGTGATGGCCGGCGGCCAGCTGTTCGGCTTCCTCGGCATGCTGCTGGCGCTGCCGGTGGCGGCGGTGACCAACGTGCTGCTGCGCTATGCGCATCAGCGCTACCGCCAGAGCGAGCTGTACGTGGGCGAGAAGCCGGCGATCGTGCTTGATGGCGTAGTGGACGCCCCCCATATCATCGTTCCGAACGACAAGGGCCCCGACCTGAAGTGATGGGTGTGCCGCAACTGCCGCTGGCCCTGCATTACCCGCGGGACCAGCGCCTGGAGACCTTCATCGGCGCGCCGGACGGCGCGCTGGCGCAGCTGCGCGCGATCGCGGTTGGTGCCAGCCACGACTGGGTCTACCTGGAAGGTGCGGCGGGAACCGGCAAGACCCACCAGGCGCTGGCGATGTGCTCCAGCGCCGAGCAGGCCGGGCGCCTGCCGACGTACGTGCCACTGGCCAGCGCAGCAGGCCGCGTCCGTGCAGCGCTGGATGGGCTGGACGCACGCGAACTGGTGGCGCTGGACGGGCTGGACGAGGTTGCCGGCAATCGCGACGACGAGATCGCGCTGTTTGATTTCCACAACCGCGCGCGCGCTGCAGGTGTGACCGTGCTGTACACGGCGCAGAAGGCACCGGGCGAGCTGGGCCTGGTGCTGCCGGACCTGCGTTCGCGCCTGGGCCAGTGCGTGCGCGTGCTGCTGCAGCCGCTGGATGAGGAAGGTCGTGCTGCGGTGCTGCGCGAGCGTGCACTGCGACGTGGCCTGGCCATCGACGAAGCGGCCATCGAATGGCTGCTGTCGCACACCGGCCGTGAGCTGGGTGGATTGATCACCCTGCTGGACTGGCTGGACCGCGAATCGCTGGCGGCGAAGCGGCGGATCACCGTGCCGTTCCTGCGCCAGGTGCTGGAAGAAGGCCGGCCCCGCTACTGAGGGTGGGGTTTGTTTGCAGGGCTGCGCCCTGCACCCGCGGTAGTGCCGGCCGCTGGCCGGCAGCTTCAACAGCAACGTCAAAAGCTGGCTTCCTGAGGGGAGGCGGGGTGGCTCAGGTTGCGGGGGGGACTTGCAGCGTCCCCTGCATGGCCCACCCGCCCGGCCAAGCACGCGATCCGCTTTACGCGACCAACCACGAGGGGCTCAGCCGTTCGCCGCCAGCTCCACATCCAGCGCGCGCAGGCGATCCACGGTCCCGACATCGGTCCAACGCCCCCGATGGTGCTGCCCCGTCATCAACCCCTGCGCCATGAAATGCTTCTGCAGCGGCACCACCGAGAACCTCGGCGGCAGCCGCTCGCTGCCCGGCGCATCGCCGATCACCGCGCGCCAGTCGGCCACGATCGAGGGGCGGTACACGCCGATGCCGGCATAGGTCAGGCATGGCCCTGCGCGGTCGTGGTGCAGCAGGCCCTGTGCATCCAGCCGATAGTCACCGTTCGGGTGCTGAACCGGATTGTCGACCAGCACCAGGTGTGCCTGGCCCTGCGGCTCGCGCGGCAGCGTGGCGAAATCGAAATCGGTCCAGATATCGCCGTTCACCACCAGGAACGGGGCATCGCCCAGCACCGGCAATGCGTTGAGGATGCCGCCGCCGGTTTCCAGCGGGGTCTGCCCTTCGTAAAGGAAATGCAGACGCAGGCCCCACTGGCTGCCATCACCCAGCGTCGCCGGGAACTGCTCGGCCAGCCACGCGGTGTTGACCACCACCTCGCGCACGCCGAGCGTTGCCAGGCGCTCCAGGTGCCAGACGATCAGTGGCTTGCCGGCCACTTCCAGCAGCGGCTTGGGTGTGTGCAGGGTCAGCGGGCGCATGCGCTCGCCGAGCCCGGCGGCAAAGACCAGCGCCTTCATCGGGCCACGCGCATCGGTGCGCCCAGTTCGGCCAGCGCCGGCTTGATGCGGCTTTCCAGCAGCTGCTGCAGAGGCGCCAGCTCGCGATAGCGTGGCAGCACTTCATCCAGATAGCCGATGAAGCGCGGTGCGTCGTCCAGGTAATGGCCCTTGTTGTCGCGGTAGCGCAAGCGGCAGAACAGGCCGAGGATCTTCACGTGGCGCTGGATGCCCATCCAGTCGGCATCGCGCAGGAAGGTGGCGCGGTCGGGCACCGGCAGGCCGGCGTCGCGCGCGCGTTCGTGGTACTGCGCCAGCCACTCGTCAACGCGCTGCAGCGGCCAGCTCAGGAAGGCGTCCTTGAACAGGCTCACCGCGTCGTAGGCGATCGGGCCACGCACCAGGTCCTGGAAATCCAGCACCGCGGGGCCGTCGTCGACCGGCATCAGGTTGCGCGGCATGTAATCGCGGTGAGTCATCAGCTGGGCCTGGCCCAGCGCGTTGTCCATCAACCGGCGATGTACCAGCTGCAGCCCCTCGAGCTCACCGCAGTCCAGTTCCAGGTTCAGGTGACGCTGCAGGAACCATTCGTCGAACAGGCCGGCATCGCGCTGCAGCAGCGCTTCGCCGAACTGGCCGAAGTCGGCCGGTACCGGAATCGCCTGCAGGCGCAGCAGCTGTTCGATCGAGCGGCCGAACCATTCATCGGCGTTGCGCGCGTCGAGGATCCTGGCCAGGGTCGGGCCGCCGAGATCTTCCAGCAGCAGGAAGCCGGCCTCCAGGTCCTGCGCCAGCAATGCAGGCACGCGCAGGCCGTGGTCGTGCAGCAGGCCGCGCATGCGCAGCCACGGCCGCGGATCTTCCAGCCCCGGTGGGGCGTCCATCACGATGTGGCTGCCACGGGTGCTGGTCGTGCGCCAGTAGCTGCGCATGCCGGCATCGACCGAAGCGCGCTCGACCACCGCGCTGGCATCGTCGAGCTGGGTACGGGCCCACTGCAGGCGCCGCGCGCTGCGCTGGGGATCGGAGGCGGGTTCGGTCATGCGGGCATATCCGGGGGCGCTGGGCGCGCCAACGTCGGGAACAGGAGGGGAAGGAGGGACGGGGTCAGCGGCGGCCGCTGAACAGGCGCAGGACGGCCAGCACGGCCACCGCGCCCACTACCGCACCGAGGAAACCGGCCGGTTCGCCGGGGGCGTACCAGCCCATGTACTGGCCGAACCAACCGGCCAGCAGTGCACCGAGGATGCCCAGCACGATGGTCAGCAGGCAGCCCATGCGGTTGTTGCCGGGCATGAAGAAACGCCCGAGCAGGCCGACGAAGAAGCCGACCAGCAGGATGTACAACCAGCTGCTGCTGCCGAACAGACCATTCATGCGCGCGGATTCCGCTTGAGTGTGGACGCAGCCTAGCAAGGCCAGGCTGCGTCCGTCACCGGTGCCGGATCAGCAGCAGCCGTGGTCGCCGTGGCGGGTGCCGCTGTCGGCAGCCACCGGCGAACCGCTGGTCTCGCCACGCAGGCTGGCGGCGTAGTGCTCGCTGATCACCTTGGACACGCAGGCGGTGACCTTCTTGCCCATCGGGATGTGCAGGAACTCGTTCGGGCCGTGCGCATTGGAGTGCGGGCCGAGCACGCCGGTGATCATGAACTGCGCACCCGGGAACTTCTCACCGAGCATGCCCATGAACGGGATCGAGCCGCCTTCGCCCATGTACATTGCCGGCTTGCCGAAGAAGGCCTGGCTGGCATCGTCGATGGCCTGGGTCAGCCACGGCGCCATGGCCGGGGCGTTCCAGCCAGTGGAGGCCTTTTCCAGGTCCAGGGTGACCTGCGCGCCGTTCGGTGGGTCGCGCAGCAGCGCTTCCTTCAGCAGCTCGCCGCAGGCCTTGCCATCGGCGGTCGGCGGCAGGCGCAGCGACAGCTTCACCGAGGTCTGCGGGCGCAGCACGTTGCCGGCCGATTCCAGCGGCGGCATGCCGCCCACGCCGGTGACCGACAGGGCCGGGCGCCAGGTGCGGTTGAGCACCAGTTCGGTCAGGTCCTCGTTCATCGGGCGCAGGCCGTCGACCATCGGGAACTTCTCGAAGATCTCGGTATCGACCACTTCGGCCGCGCGCTTGGCCTGTTCCAGGCGTTCGGCCGGGATTTCGACGTTCATGCCGTCGATCAGGATGCGGCCGGTGTCCTGGTCCTCGATGCGCGACAGCAGCTGGCGCAGCAGGCGGAAGCTGGACGGCACAACGCCGGAGGCATCGCCGGAATGCACGCCTTCGTTGAGCACCTTCACGGTGAAGTTGCCGCCGGTCAGGCCGCGCAGCGAGGTGGTGCACCACAGCTGGTCGTAGTTGGCGCAGCCCGAATCCAGGCAGACCACCAGCGAGGGCTTGCCGATGCGCTCGGCCAGGTGGTCGACGTACGCCGGCAGGTCGTAGCTGCCGGACTCTTCGCAGGCCTCGATCAGCACCACGCAGCGGGCGTGCGGCAGGCCCTGGGCCTGCAGTGCCAGCACCGCGGCCAGCGAGCCGAAGATGGCGTAGCCGTCGTCCGCACCGCCGCGGCCATACAGCTTGTCGCCGCGCAGGACCGGGGTCCACGGGCCGAGGTCGTCGTCCCAGCCGGTCATTTCCGGCTGCTTGTCCAGGTGGCCGTAGAGCAGGATGGTGTCGTCGCCGGTTTCGGCGCCGGTCGCTGGAATTTCCAGGAAGATCAGCGGGGTACGGCCTTCCAGGCGCACCACTTCAACCTTCAGGCCGGGCAGCTGCTGGGCCCTGGCCCAGTTCTCCATCAGGGTGACCGCCTGTTCCATATAGCCGTTCTGCACCCAATTGGCGTCGAACATCGGCGACTTGTTGGGAATGCGGATGTAGTCGACCAACTGCGGGACGATTTCGCTGTCCCACTTGTCATTGACGAATTGGCCGAGCTTGGCGCTGTCCATCTGAAACTCCGGTTGCATGGGCTGATCCGGCCATTCTACGCCTGTGCCACGGGTAGGGTTTTTCCTACATCACGTCGGGTATTTGGCTGGCTTACGGAAATCCGGGAAACCGATAGGCTGTGCACATGTGGTGACGGACACTGTTCCTGCCGACGGGATTGCCGGTCGGGGCGGCCAGAATCACAGGGAGATACACGTCGTGCCTTGGAGTGTCGTGTTGAGGGCACTGGTGCTGGTAGTGGGGATCGCTGGGGCGCATGCCGCCGAACCGATCGACATCAACCGCGCCGATGCCCAGGCGCTGCAGCAGGGATTGACGATGGTCGGAGCCGCCAAGGCCGAGGCGATCGTCGAGCACCGGCGCAGACACGGCCCATTTCATCGCGTCGAGGACCTGGCGCAGGTGAAGGGGATAGGGAAAGCGATCGTCGAACGGAATCGACAGCGGATCACCGTAGGCAACAGGTTGTTGCCGGCGGATCCGGTACCCGGATCGGTACCGGTGCGGACCGTACCCAGGCGCTGACAGCAGGAATCGTCGGAACCGGCAGGAGGCTGGTTCAGCGGTCACGGACAGGACGGCCGTGACCACCGACCGCCGCAGGATGCGGCACCAATCACCAGGATGGTGGCATCACAGACCTGTGGAAGGGGCTGAGATACAAACAGGACAGACGCGGCCGCGTGCAGGATGCAACGCTGCCCCCACAGCGCAGGATGCGAGGGGGCGGCAGCAGGCCGACAAGGACGTAACGATTGCCCGGTACGACACATGGCTGTGTCGCCGGGCAGTTTCATTTCCGGCGCCTGGTTTTGCCGCGGCCACCACGGGCCTATGGTGTACGGTGGCTGCACCGCATGGAAAGGACCCCCGCAGGATGCTTCCGCACCGCCCCACCACCCTGATGCTCGCCCTGGCACTGGCCCTGCCGCTGCTGGCCCATGCCGCTGCGCCGGCACCGGCTGCCAAGCCCGCAGCTGCCACTGCCGGCACCGCCGAAGTGCGCGGGCCGACCGACCTGAAGCCGGGCGAATACCTGTGGCATCCGGAAATCTCGCCGACCGGCCCGATCGTGCTGGTGGTCAGCCTCGATGAGCAGCGTGCCTACGTCTACCGCAACGGTATTGCCATCGGCCTGACCACGATCAGCTCGGGCAAGGCCGGGCACGAGACACCGACCGGTGTGTTCACCATCCTGCAGAAGGACAAGGACCACAAGTCCAACCTCTACAACAGCGCGCCGATGCCGTACATGCAGCGGCTGACCTGGGACGGCATCGCCCTGCATGGCGGCAGCCTGCCCGGGCATCCGGCCTCGCACGGCTGCGTGCGCCTGCCGCAGGCCTTCGCGCAGAAGCTGTTCAGCGAAACCCAGCGCGGCGACACGGTGGTGGTGGCCGATGCCAAGAGCTCGCCGATGACCCTGGCCTATCCGTCGGTGCTGGCACCGGTCAATGCACGCGGCCAGGTCCTGCCGGAGACGGAGGGTGGGGCGCCGGCACAGGCCTGGTGGAACGGCAGCGCGGCGCCGACCGGGCAGGTCGGCATCCTGGTCAGCCTGCACGACCAGCGCCTGTACGTGCTGCGCGATGGCGTGATGATCGGCGAGTCGCCGCTGAAGGCCGACGCGCTGCCGGCCTTCCAGGGCACCACCCTGTTCGTGATGGGGCAGGGTTTCAGCGATACGCCCAGCCCGCTGGACGCGAACCAGCGCCTGCACCAGTGGACGGCCTATCCGCTGCTGGGCCAGGACCGTGCCCGGGCCACGCCGGACCTGCTGGCCACGCCCTCGTTGCCGATGGCGCTGCCGGCCGAGTTCGCCCGCCAGCTGTACCAGGTGCTGGTGCCGGGCACGACCCTGCTGGTCACCTCGCTGCCGGCGGTCCGCCCAAGCCCGGCTGAATCCGGAATGCAGCCGGTCTTGGAATCCGAGCCGCCAGGGTCCACCCTCAAGGGCAACTGAGTCCCTTCGTTGTGCCCATGACTGCATCCTGCCTGTGCCGGCTGGCCGCGTTCGGCCTGCTGGCGACCTCGGCCAGCGCCCCGGCGCTGGCACAGACGCCCGCCCTTGCCACCAGCGCCGATGATCTGGCTGCCCTGCTGTCGCGCAGTGCGCCCAAGGCCGACCGCCACGTGTTGCAGCTGGCGGCGCGCGCCATGCGTTGCGCGCTGCAGCGTCCGGAGCTGGGCGTCAACGGTGATCGCCTCAGCGTGATCGACTACTCGCGGCCGTCCACCGAGCCGCGCCTGTGGGTGTTCGACCTGGCCCACCAGCGCCTGCTGTTCGAGGAATGGGTGGCGCATGGCCGCAACAGCGGCGAGAACCGCACCGAGCACTTCTCCAACCGCGATGGCAGTTTCATGTCCAGCCTCGGCGCGTTCACCGCACAGGAGACCTACATGGGCGGTAATGGATATTCGCTGCGCCTGGCCGGGCTGGAGCCGGGCTTCAATGACCGCGCGCGCGAACGCGCGATCGTCATCCACGGCGCGCCGTATGTGAACCCGGCCACCGCGCAGCTGCAGGGGCGGCTGGGCCGCAGCCTGGGCTGTCCGGCGGTGCGCCTGTCGGTGGCCAAGCCACTGATCGATGCGTTGCGTGGCGGCACGATGGTGTTCGCCTATTACCCCGACCAGGACTGGTTGAAACACTCGCAGCTGCTGGCCGGCGGGTGCGGCGGCCAGGGCACGCTGGCCACGCGGTGATGCACGATGGCGCGCGGCGTGATGCAATGCGCCGATGAACGTCGACTCCCTGCTGCACACTCCGAGCCAGGTCATCTCACGCCTGGACTACCGCCGCGAACGCTGGCGCAACGGCCTGGGCTGGACCCGCGAGATCCTGCGCCTGCCCGCGCAGGGGGATGACTGGGCGTTGCGCCTGTCCGTGGCCGAGATCGAGCAGGACGCGGCGTTCTCCGCCTTCCCCGGCGTGGAGCGCGAACTGGTGCTGCTGCAGGGCAATGGCGTGCGTCTTCGCTTCGAGGATGGCCGTGTGGCGGAAGTCCTGCCGCCGCACGGGCGCGTGCGCTTTGCCGGCGAGGAAACGCTGCACGGCGAACTGGTCGACGGCACCACCCACGACTTCAACCTGATGTGGAGGCGCGACCTGCTGCACGCCGAACTCCTGCACCGGCCACTGGTGGGCAGCATGTTCTTCTTCTGCGAACCAGGTGTTGCCTGGGCGCTTTACCTGTTGGCCGGTCATGCCGAATTTGGGGCTGACAGCGGTCTGCCGCCGATGCACGCTGGCGATACCGCGTGGCTGTCAGCGGGTGAACGGCAGCGGCACGAGTTGCAGGGCGGGGGCGAGTTGTTGGCGATCAGGGTGAGTGCGGCGGGATGATTCCTGGGCGCCGGTGGGTACCATCCACGCATGGCGTGGATCTACTTGCACTGCGGTTGCCACCCTGCCTGGACACGCCGTTCAGTAGATCCACGCCATGCGTGGATGGGGCAACCTCAATACACATCGCGCCGGTAACGACCGGCCAGCAGTAGCGCTTCCTTGTCCGCAGTCCCCAGCACCTGCTCGATCACCGCATCCACCGCCGGGGCCATGCCCTGCAGGCTGCCACAGACCAGGATCGTCGCGCCTTCATCCACCCACTGCCGCAGTGTTGCTGCTTCGGCCAGCAGGCGGTCCTGCACATAGCGATGCACACCGCCATCGCGGCTGAACACAGCATCCAGCCGCGCCAGCGTGCCGTCGGCCAGCATCGCCTGCAGCTCTTCGCCGAAATGGAAGTCATGCGCGGCGGTGCGCTCGCCGAACAGCAGCCAGGTACGGCGCGCGCCACTGCGTACGCGTTCGTGCAGGTGTGCGCGCAGGCCGGCGATGCCGGTGCCGTTGCCGATCAGCAGCAGCGGTACCTCGGCGGCGACGCCGTGGAAATTGTCGTTGCGGCGCAGGCGCAGCTGCACCGGTTCGCCAAGTGCGGCGTGGTCGCACAGCCAGCCGCTGCCGATGCCGGGTGTTCCATCGGCGCGAAGCTGGCGACGCAGCAGCAGCTCCACCGCGCCGTCGGCCATCACTGAGGCGATGGAGTACTCGCGATGCGGCAGCGGCTGCAGGGTCGCCAGCAGCGCGGGCAGATCACCCGGGGGAACCAATGAAGGCAGGTGCGAGCGCGCGACGCGTGCCAGCAACGTCTGCCCGTCGTCCAGCACCCTGTCCGCATCGAAGCGCTGTGCGTCCAGCCAGGCACGCACGGTGTGCGACGCATGCTGCGGGCCGATCTCGGCGATGTCGCCGGCCTGCCACTGCACATCTGCGCCGGCCGGTGGCCGCAGGCGCAACCAGTACACTGGACCGCCGGGGCTGCCCGGGTTCAGATGTTCGCGCTGCAGCAGCGTCCACGGCTGGTATTCGGCCGGGCTCCAGTCGGGCAGTTCACTGGCGCCGCCGCCGAGTTGTCCCAGCAGCTGTTGCCAATGACGAAGCGCTGCCGGATCGGCGTTGTCGACCTCGATCGCATCGAACAGCGGATGCGCGCTGTGCTGGCGCAGCCATTGGTCAAGCTGGTGGCCGAATCCGCAGAAGTGGCCGTAGCTGCGGTCGCCCAGTGCGAGCACGCCGTAGTGCAGGTGCTGCAACGGAGGCGGCGTGGCCATCACCCCGCGCAGGAACGGTAGGGCGTGGTCGGGCGGATCGCCTTCGCCGGTGGTGCTGGCAATGAACAGCGCGCGCTGGCTGTCGGCCAGCAACGCTGCATCTACCTCGTGCAGTCCGCGCACACGCACCGGCACGCCGGCACCACGCAGGGCCTCGGCACTGCGTTCGGCCAGTTCGCGGGCAAAGCCGGTCTGGCTGGACCAGACCAGCAGGAGCGGTGCGGTATCGGCGGACGCCGCATCATCGCGCGGACGAGTGCGCCACCACAGGGCTGCGCAGGCCAGCGCGTACAGCGCGGTGGCGATGATGGCGATCTGCGATTGCCGTGCCGGCGGCGCGCCGTGCCACCACGCTTCGCCGAGATGCAGGCGCAGCAACGCCCAACCGATCAGCGCCAGCAGAAGCAGGACCAGGCCGTTGCCGAGCCATGCGCGTGACGGCCGGGTGCTCATGCATCCTGCTCGTCGAGCAGGCGCTGGAAGGCGCTGCTGAGGAACTCCCGCGCGCCATCTGCTGCACGGTGCAGGTAGCGTGCAGCCAGGCCTTCGCGCTCGGCCAGTGCCATGCCCTGTTCGCGACCGAGGACGGTCAGCGCGGTGGCCCAGGCATCGGCGTGCATGGCATCGTCTGCCACCACGGTGACCGCTGCGGCGACCTGGCGCACCGGCGTGCCGGTACGTGGATCGAGACTGTGGCTGTAGGCCTCGCCATCGACCCGGTACTGGTGCCAGCGATCGCCGGAGGTGGCCACCGCCTTGCCCTCCAGTACCAGCACCCGTGGCGGAGTATCGGTCTGCGCATCCTCTTCCGGCGCCGATTCCACCAGCACGCGCCAGGGATGGCCATCCGGTTTGCGGCCGTAGCCGGCCAGCTCGCCGCCGACTTCGATCAGCGCTGCCGCAATGCCTTGACCACGCAGCCAGGCAGCCACGTGATCGACGCCGAAGCCCTTGGCGATCGCAGAGAGATCCAGTTGCAGTCCGCCCGGCTGCTGCAGCGCATCGCCGCGCCATTGCAGGCGCTGCCAACCGCAGCGCTCGCGCGTGGCCTGCAGGGTAGCGTCGTCGGGCAGGCGGCGTTCGCCGGCGTGTGCACCGAAGCCCCACAGCGCAACCAGCGGACCGATGGTGGGATCAAAGGCGCCGCCACTGGCGGCAGCGATGGCCTGTGCGCAGGCCAGAACGTGGCGGGTCTCGGCCGGCAGCACGCACCATTGGCCCGCGTTGGCGCGGTTGTAGCGACTCAGGTTCGAGCCGGGCTCCCAGGTGCTCATCTGCGCCACCACCGCATCCAGCCGCGCCTGGATGCCGGCATGCAGTGGATGCAGGTCGCGCTGGCGCGGCGCGACCAGCGACACGCTCCACGTGGTGCCCATGGTGGTGCCGCCGAGGCGGGCGATGTCGAGCTGGGGATCGGTCATGGTGGTCTACCGCAGGCACGATGCCGGGGTCTGCCCGGCATCGCGGTCCACATCTATTACTGCGGCAACACTTCCAGCGTGGCGACGTAGCTCAGGCGGCGCTTGGCGGCCTGCTTCACCGAGGTCTTGTTGTCTTCGGTGCCGGTTTCCAGCCAGTACATGCCGGCTTCCGGCCAGGTCACCTTGATCTCGCCCCTGGCGTCGCTGGTGAGCTTCAGTTCGTCCTGTGCGTTGCGGTAGCGGGTGGCACCCCGCACGATCTCGAACTCCAGGCCAGCGGTCGGCTTGCCATCGACCAGCACGCGGAAGGTGGCTTCCTCGCCGGCGAACAGGTCGTTCGGGTGGCCGACGGCGACCAGCTCGATGCCGCGGTTGGTCGGCTTCAGCGCGGTGTCGTTCGGCGCACCGTTGGTGACGAAGGTCTCCACGCGGCCCACCGACTGGCTCAGTTCGAGCTTCTTCGCGTCCTTGGGCAGTTCGCCGAGGGTCGCCACGCTGCCACGCCAGCGCTTGCGCTCGCCGTTCTGCTCGTAGGTGGCGAACAGGCCGTCATTGACCGAGGCGATGCGGTAGGTGCCGGGCTGCTTCAGTTCGATGTCGAACACGCTGCGGTACTTGCCGGTCGAGGCATTCTGCGGCTGCACGGTGCTGCCGTCCGGCGCGGTGATCACCAGCGATTCCAGCCGCAGCGGCACGTGGTTGAAGTAGAACAGGTCGTTGGAGACCGCACCGTCGACGGTGATCCACGGTGCATTGCCGGCGATCACGGTCTGCGAGGGCAGCAGCCAGGCCTTGTGGGCCAGGGCGGAGAAGGGAAGGGCAGCGGCCAGGGCGGCGGCGAGGACGAGCGTGCGCTTCATGCGGAAGACTCCAGTTGGAAGGGGTCGGATCCCTTTCCAACGGAAAGGGCTCTGATCCCGGGGATGTGGCGATGGGGTCAGAGCCCTTCCTGTGGAAGGGATCCGACCCCGGCTCAGACAATTACGGTTTGACGGCGAGGGTGACCTGACCCAGTTCGGTGGCGCCCTGCGCCTTGCCGCTCTGCGCGGCGGTGGCCGGCCAGGTAAAGGGGATCTTCAGCAGTTCACGGCCGCCGACTTCGCGCACTGCTTCGACCACCAGGGTGTAGTTGCCGGGGGCCAGCTGCTTCAGTGCCGGCTGCCTGTCGTTGAACGACAGCGCGTGCTTGCCGGCCGGGCGGGTCGGGCCGGTCACGCCGTCCACCGGCACCTGCAGGGTACGGCCACTCTTGCGCCACCACTGGCGCAGGTCGGGCAGCCACTTGGTGCCGTGGCCCTCGCTGTTGCTGGTCTGCTGGTACCAGACCGACAGGTTGGCCGCGACCTTCTGGTCGGCGCCTTCCAGCCACACCGCCACATACGGGCGGTGGTACTCGGCCACGTTGAGCTTGGGCACTTCGACGTTGATGTCGAGGGTGGTGGCATAGGCCGGCGAGGTGGCCAGCAGGCCGCTGAGGGCGATGGTCAGGGTGACGCGCATGGGGCGGCTCCGGAGGAACGGATGGAATTCACGGTGGAAGTCAGTGGATCAGCAGCAGGGCGATCAACAGCGGGATCATCAGGCCGAGGCCGACCAGCGGCCAGGTCATGCGCCGTTGCCGCGCATGCAGGTGCAGCAGGAACAGGCCGGTGATGCAGAACACCAGGCAGGCCACGGCGAACAGGTCCAGGAACCAGCCCCATGCGGGGCCTGCGTTGCGGCCCTTGTGCAGGTCGTTGAGGTAGGAGACCACGCCGCGCGAGGTCGATTCGTACTCCACCGCGCCGGTTTCGCGGTCGATGCTGAGCCAGGCGTCGCCACCGGGGCGCGGCAGCGACAGGTAGATCTCCTCGGCCGACCACTCGGCCGGGCGTCCACCGATGGCGATGCCCAGCTGCGTGTCCAGCCAGTGCCGAGCCGGGCGCGGAATCGGCGCGTTGCCGTCCTCGCGCGTGCCCAGCTGGCCCAGCAGCGCGGCCGGCAGTTTCAGATGCTGGTTCTGCACCTCGGGCTTGGCCTCGATCTTCGCGGCATGGTTGAGAGTCAGGCCGGTCACCGCGAACAGCAGCATGCCGATCAGGCACACCGCCGAGCTGATCCAGTGCCACTGGTGCAGCGTCCGCAGCCAGAAGCCACGGTTCTGTTGCTGCTGCACGGTGGAAGAGGCAGGACGGCTCACGGCACGGTTCGAAGCGGACGGGGACTGCCCATTACATCATTGATGAGAATAGCTCGCAATTGCGTGTCGTTCTGTATCCCGGAGCAGGCATTCCGGGGTGCCGGCCAGCGGCCGGCACTACCGATCGGTAGATCCACGCCATGCGTGGAGCAGGAGCAGGGCGCGGCGATCAGAACTTCGCGTTCAGCGAAATCCAGTAGCTGCGCCGCTGGTCCTTGGTCGCATAGTCGTCCACGCAGTTGAATTCGCTCTGGCTGATCAACAGGCACGACTGCGAGACGAAATCCTTGTCGAGCAGGTTGTTGACCCGCGCGTTCACCGTCAGCCAGGGCGTGGCCTTCCAGCTGCCACCGAGATGGAAGATCGTGTAGTCCTCGTAGTAGCGGGTGTTGCTGGCGCCGTTGGCATCCAGCAGCGTGTCGCGGTAGCGGTCGTAGCGGCCCTCACCGATCAGCGACAGGCTGACCGCTTCATTGATCTGCCAGTTGAGGCTGGCGTTGGCCATGTGTCTTGCCGGCATGGTGCCGCTGATCGGCAACCCCTTCTGTGCGCCACTGGTCTGCTCACTCTTCGTCCAGGTGTAGTTGCCGCGCAGCTGCAGAGTGTCGAGCAGGTCGACATGCGCGGCCAGTTCGGCACCGCGGGTCTCGGCCTTGTCGATGTTCACGCTCTGGGTGAAGGTGCTGTAGCCCAGTGCCGCCCAACCCGGGCCGATGTCCACGCAGTAGCCGCTGCCGGCGCGCGCCACTTCGCAGTTGGGGAAGGTGCCGCCGCTGGCGATCTTGTCTTCGAACGTGTTGAAGAAGCCGGTGACGTTGAAGCCCCAGCGCTGGCCCTCGTAGTAGGCGGCCAGCTCGTAGTTGGTGCTGGTTTCAGGCTTCAGGTTCGGCGAACCCACCAACGGCAGCACGCCCTGGCCACCGAAGCCGGTGATGCCCGGGAACAGCTGGTCCGGTCGCGGGGTCTTGTAGCCGGTGCTGACGCCGCCCTTGAAGGTCCACGCATCGCTGGCGTTCCACACCAGGTAGCCACGCGGGCTGACGTGGCTGCCGAACACGTTGTGGTCGTCGTAGCGCAGGCCGAAGGTGGCGGTGAGGGTGTCGGTCAGCGCCCAGTTGTCCTCGGCGAACAGCGCCCACATGCGGTGCTTCTGCCTGGTGTTGCTGCGGTAGCCAGCGCCATCCATGCCGAACACGCCATCGACCATGTCAGTGTTGTTGTACTGGCCACCCACGGTCAGCTTGTGTGCGCCGAAGTCCAGGTCGAGCATCGTGTCGAGCACGTAGCCTTCCAGCTCCATGGTGCGCAGCGGGCGCGGCAGGAACGCCTGCAGGCGCGCCATCTCGCTGGGATGGAGTGCGGCCAGCGCATTGCCACGGCCGGCCGCGCAGTTGTTGGAAGCGCCGGTGCGACGGCAGACGTCATTCCACAGCGCCTGCAGGTTGGCACGCTCGTCCAGTGTCAGCGGCAGAGAACGGCCGAGATTGCTGCTCTTGCTGTGGGTCAGCGAAGTCTGCCAGGTGCCGAAGCTGTAGCGGCCCTGGTGGGTCAACGATAGCTGATCGCGCTCGTAGCGCTGGTAGGCGGTGTAGCCCACGCGCGGCTGCACCACACGGCGGGTGACGGTGCCGCTGCCGTTCGGGTTGGGGATCACCGCATTGCCGACGCGCCACAGGCTGGCCAGGCTGTCCAGCGTGCCGGTCTGGCCTTCGCGGTTGTCGTACTTCTGCCGAGACACGTCGTAGTCCAGCCACAGTTCGTGGTCATCGTTGACATGGAAGTCCAGGCGCACCCCGGTATTCCAGTTGGTGTTGGCGACCGACTTGCCGCCACCGCCGAAGCCGATGCTGCGCTCCCACAGGCTGCCGTCGGGCAGGGACAATGCATCCCATTCGGGGTTGGATGCCTTGGCATCGTAGTAGCTGCCGCGTACCGCCAGGCTGAGGCGGTCCTTCAGCAGTGGGCCGCTGAGGTAGAGGTCGGTGGTGCGCGCATCGCCGAACTGGTCGTCCTGCTGCACGGTGAAGCTCTGGCTGACCGAGCCGTGCCAGCTGTCCTGGTTGCGGCGGGTGATGATGTTGATGACGCCGCCCATCGCGTCCGAGCCGTACAGCGTGGACATCGGCCCGCGCACGACTTCGATGCGTTCGATCGCCTCCAGCGGCGGCAGGTAGGCGAACTGGCCGCCACCGAAGTTGTTCGGATAGATCTGGCCGACATTGCTCTGGCGGCGGCCGTCGATCAGCACCAGGGTGTACTCGGACGGCAGGCCGCGCATCGACACGGTGGCGCGGCCGTTCTTGTCGGTCGCTTCCAGGCCCACGTCGATGCCTTCGACGTCGCGCAGCGCGTCGACCAGGCTGGTATAGGGGCGCTTGCTCAGTTCCTCGCGGCTGACCACGCTGATGCTGGCCGGGGCATCGATCACCTTCTGTTCGAAGCCGGAGGCAGTGACCACCACCTTGTCCAGCGTCTGCGGTGCGCCGGCGGCGTCACCGTGGGCGAAGGCGGGGCTGGCGAAAGCCGCCAGCACGGCGCTGGTCAGCAGGGTACGGGACAGGGACGAACGGACACGATGGCGCTGGGCCATGGCAGTTACCTCGAAGGATGCAGGGTGGCGCGATGCCGTGCGCGAAGGGCGCGGCAGGCACGGAAGGCCCGGTCAGGGGCGGCAGGGATGAAGCAGACAGCGGCGTGCAGGCGCGACCGCGCAGGCGGTCACGCCAGGCCGTGGATCAGGCGAGCGGCGGCGCCTGGCCGCGTTGCTGGCGGCGCCCGGGCGCATCGGCCCAGGGCGTGTCCGGAGCGGCCAGCGGCCAGTCCGGGCGCACGCCGGGCATGGCCGGCGTGGCGGGTACGAGTTCGAGTTCAGTGCGCAGCCAGTGGCTGGCCAGCAGCAACGGCGGGTGTGCCTGCTCGGCCGCTTTCACCGGGGTGGCGGCACAGCGGCGCAGCTTGGCCGGCGCCTCTTCCTGCAGGGGGCTTTCGCCACCGCGCTCTTCCAGCGGCATCTGCATGGCCATTCCGGCCTGGGCCTGTGGCAGCAGTGGCAGGGTGCCCAGCAGCAACGCCAGCATCGCCACCCATGCCAGCAGGCTGGCCAGCGCCGGACGCTGGCCGCGCATGGCGGTGCCCATCTTGCGATGGATGAGTGGGCGAGGGCGAAGCGGACGCAGCAAGCAGGGGTCCCCAGGGGTCTGCCGGCAGCGGCCGGCATCAACGGGGCGTGATTGTAATGAGAGCCGTTAGCTGTTGCAAATGAGAATGATTGCCAAGATGCCGCAGGCCGGCCCGGCAAGGCTCAGACTTCGCTCCAGCGCCGCAAAAGGTTGTGGTACACGCCGGTCAGCTGCAGGATCGCCTCGGCGTCGCCGCCGGTCTGACGCAGGCGCTCGATCGAGCCATCCATTTCCCACAACAGGCGGCGCTGCACGTCGTCGCGGATCATGCTCTGCACCCAGAAGAAAGAAGCCACGCGTGCGCCACGGGTAACCGGCCGCACCTGGTGCAGGCTGCTGGACGGGTACACGACCAGGTCGCCGGCCGGCAGCTTCACTTCGTGCTCGCCGTAGGTGTCGCTGATGATCAGCTCGCCGCCTTCGTACTCCTCGGGCGCGGACAGGAACAGGGTGCAGGAGATGTCCGAGCGCAGCTGCTCGCCATTGGCCAGGTTCATCACCGCACCATCGACGTGGTAGCCATAGGCGCCGCCACCGCTGTAGCGGTTGAAGCGCGGCGGCAGGTACTTCAGCGGCAGCGCGGCGCTGAAGAACAGCGGGTGCCGGGCCAGCGCGACGAGGATGATCTCGCCCAGTTCGCGGCGCAGCGGGGAAGCCTCGGGCAGCTGCTGGTTGTGCTTGGCCTGTGCGCCCAGATGCCCCACGGTTTCGCGGCCATCGGTCCAATCGGCGTCGTCGAGGCGGCGGCGGAAGCCGGCGACCTGGTCGGCGCTGAGAATGTCGGGGATGTGCAGCAGCATGCGGGACTCCTCAGAGGGACGGCGGTGCGATCAGGGCGCGCACCTGGGGATGCGGCGACGCGGCCAGTTCCGGCACGATGTGCGCCATGAACGCCGGACTGCCGTGCGCCAGGGCGAGCCGCAGCCAGTGCACGGCCTGCTCGACCTGGCCGGCCTGCAGCAGGATCGAGGCGTAGTTGGCCTGGCCGCGGAAATCACCGGCCTCGGCCGCGCGCTGGTACCAGGCGAGCGCCGCCTGCGGATCAGCCGCGGTATCCAGCCCGTCTTCGAGATGGCGGGCCAGCAGGTTCATCGATTTGGCATGGCCCAGGTGCGCGGCACGGGTGTACAGGGCCAGTGCCTGCGCGCGGTCCTGGGGCACGCCGCGGCCGGTGGCCAGCAGGTTGGCCAGGTTGTACAGGCCCCAGTCCAGCCCGGTGTCGGCCGCGCGCCGGTACCACACCGCGGCCAGCGTGAGATCGGGCGTGGTGCCCTGGCCCAGCTCATGGCAGCGGCCGAGCATGTTCATCGCCATCGGCGCGCCATTGTTGGCGGCGGTTTCGTACCAGAGCAGCGCAGCCGAGGCGTCCTGCGCGGTGCCTTTACCTTCCATGTGCATCTGCGCGAGCAGCAGTTGTGCATCGACCTGCCCGGCCTGTGCGGCGTCGCGCACGCGTGCGAACGCAGCCTGTGGATCGTGCTGGAGCAGCTCGGCCAGGGCGTCGCTGTCGATGGGGGTACGGGGTGCCATGATGGGGTGAGTATCGCCGGAAACAAAAACGGCGGCAGGAGCCCCTGCCGCCGTGGTGGAGCGCCGTTACATCAGAACTTGACGTTCAGTGCCAGGGTGGCCGAGCGACCCGGGGCGACGCTCGCGTAGTGCGAGGCATAGGCCTTGGTGAAGTAGGTCTTGTCGGTCAGGTTCTGCACGTTGAGCTGCAGGCTGATGTTGTCCTGGATCGCGTAGCTGGCCATCGCGTCGAAGCGGGTGTAGCTCGGGATCCACTTGGTGTTGGCGACATCACCGTACTGCTTGTCCGAGTAGAACGCGCCGGCGCCGAGGGTCAGGCCGATCGGGAAGCGGTAGGTGGTCCACAGGTTGGCGCTGTGCTTGGCAGTGTTCGGGAACACGTTGCCGTTGTATGGCGACGGCACGTACACGTTGGACGGGCAGGTGCGGCCCACCGGTGCGCCACAGACGAAACCGTTGTCCTTCAGTTCCGAGTCCAGGTAGGTGTAGCCGCCGTACAGGCTCCAGGCGTCGGTCAGCTGGCCGGTGAAGCCCAGTTCGAAGCCGTTGATCTCCTTCTTGCCGGCGTTCTGGCTGGTGCCGTTGTCGACCGTCACGCGTGCGTTGTTCATCACGGTGTGGAAGATCGCTGCGGTCAGGTTCAGGCGCTGGTCGAACAGGTCCCACTTGGTGCCCAGTTCGAGGTTCTTCGTGTCCTGCGGCTTGAGGTCGGCCACGGCGGCGCTCAGGCCGTCCGAACCGTCACCACCGTCCATGCCCGGCGGGGTCGAGGAGGTGCCCCACGACAGGTAGATGCTGCCGTTGGCGGCCGGCTTGAACACCACACCGGCCTGGTAGTTCAGGAAGTCGTTGCTGTTGCGCACGCGGGTCGGTGCCTTGCCGGCCACCGGAGTGGTCAGGGTGGTGCGGAAGTCGTCGTAGCGCAGGCCGAGGTTGATCATCCACTGCTCATTGAGCTCGATGGTGTCGAACACGTAGGCGGAGGTGGTCCTGGTGCGCTGCTCGACGTCCAGTGCCTTGTCGCTGCGGTACACCGAATGGGTGGCTGCCCACGGATCGCGCGGATCCGGATTGGCGAAATCGGTGCAGTTGTAACCGGTGGCCGCGCCGGTGGTCGGGCACTTGCTGTTGCCGGTGAGCGGGTTGCTGGTGCCCGGCGTCATCAGGTAGCTGCCGCGGGTCATCTTCTCGTCGCTGTATTCCACGCCAGCGCTGTAGCTGTGCTTGAGCGCGCCGGTCTGGAAGGCACCGGTCAGGCCCAGCTGGTCGGCGAAACTCTTGACGTCGACGGCGCGGGCGTTGGTACGGCGCCAAAGGGTGCCGTAGTTGTTCGGGTTGCCCTGGCTGTCGTCCGGCTGGGTCCACAGGTAATCGTTGCTGGTGTTGCCCAGGCGCGCGATGTTGCGCAGCTTGTGGCCGCCGAAATCGTAGCTGGCATCCAGGGTGCTGATGTCGGCGCGGGTGCGCTGGAAGTCACGATCGACCAGGCCGTAGTAGTTGTTGCGGTCCGGCACCATCGGGCGGCCATCGACCCACTTCGAGGCCGGCGCCCCGTTCGGGTTGCCATACGGGAAGCCACCCGCGTCCGGCAGGTCATCGCTCTGCATGTGGTAGTGGCTGGCGATCAGCTGCGCCGGGCCGTTCAGGCCGAACGCGATCGACGGTGCGATGCCCCAGCGGCTGACATTGGCAGCGTCACGGCCGGGGATGTCCGACTCGTGCTTCATCAGGTTCAGGCGGGCGGCGATGCCATCGCCCAGCACGTAGTTGGCATCCACGGTGCCGCGTGCGTAGCTGTCGGTACCGATACCCATGCTGGCGCTGGTCTCGTTCTTCAGCTTCGGCGTTTTGCTCACCAGGTTCAGGCTGCCACCACCGGAATCACGGCCACCGTAGGCCGAGCTCGGGCCCTTGACCACTTCCACCTGCTCCAGGTCGAAGATCTCGCGGGTCTGCGAGCCGACGTCGCGCAGGCCGTCGACGAAGACGTTGCTCTGCGAATCGAAGCCACGGATGAAGGGGCGGTCGCCGGTCGGGTTGCCGCCTTCGCCGGCACCGAAGGTGATGCCCGGCACCATGCGCAGCGCATCCTGCAGGTTGGTCGCACCGGTTTCGGCGATCAGCTTCTCCGACACGATCGACACTGACTTGGGGGTGTCCAGCAGTTCGGCGGTGAACTTCGGCGAGGACGGATTGAACCAGCTGCCGCGCACCTGCACCTTGTCCAGGTCGGTGGCCTTGCTGGATGCGGCATCAGCGCTGTCGGCAGCCTGCGCGGCCAGCGGCGCGAAGCCTGCGGCCAGGGTGGCGGTGGCGAGCAGGGAAACGCGCGGGGCGTGCTTGCGGGACGTGATGTGGGTCATGGCTTTGGGTAGTGGCGTGGATCGGGAAACGGCGAAGGCCGAAGCGCAGACAGCGCGACGACAGGGAGGGAGCGTCTTCTGTAGAGCCGAGCTGATGCCCGGCGATGCGGCGAACGACTTCAGGCGCACGGCAACAGCCGCAGGGCGCCTCAGCTGGCGTGCGGTGCGGGCGGTGCGTGGCCGGGGTTCAAGCGCAGTGCGGGATCGTGCAGTTGCCGGCGCAGGGCATCGGAGCGCCATAGCGGGATATGTGCGACCAGGGGCGCGCGCAGGGGTGCCACTCCGGTGCAGGGCGTGTTGCCCTCACCATCAAGCGGCGGCTCCGGTGCAGGTGCAGCATGTTGCGGGCATTCGTCTGCCGACGGCGCCGGCAATGGCATGACCTGGCGCAACCCTTCGGCATGTGCCTGCCACCCTTGGGTAGTCGGGGCGTTGCTGCGTCCTTCGTGCAGCGCCGACCAGCCCAGCAGCAGCGTCAGCAGCACGGCCACGGCCAGTGGCCACCCCTGGCGGGCGAGCTGGCACAACGTGGCAGTGGGCGCGGGCGATGCCATGGCGCGAGGGCGAAGTCGTTACGAAGATGTTACGTAGAATAACATCAACGATAATGATTCGCATGTACGGGGTGCTGCGGGACGCCGGGGCGGCCGGGGAACGCCCTGCGAAGGCCCTTGCGGGGCCTCCTGCAGATCCAGCCCATGGGTGGGTACCCCAGGTCGGGGCGCCGCCTCAATCCCGGTCGTCGCGCGTCCAGACGGCGTCGTGTTCGCGCTTCACCGGGAACTTGGGCACCGGGGTATAGGCCGGTGCGCACAGGGCGCGGCCATCGCGTACGTCGAAGCGCGCGCCGTGCAGCACGCACTCCACGCTGCCTTCGGCGGTGTTGAACTCGCCCGAGGACAGCTCGAATTCCTCGTGCGTGCACTGGTCTTCCAGCGCGTACAGCTCGCCGTCGAGGTTGAACACCACGATCGGGGTGCCGGTCACCTCGTCGAACACGCTCTTCATTTCACCGGGCAGCAGCTCGTTGCTGGCGCACACGAAGGTCCAGGTATCGCTCACGCGGCCGCTCCGGCCAGCGGTTTTTCCAGGATCTCGAAGCGCAGGTCGTCGCGCTTGGGGATGCCGAAGCGTTCGTCGCCATATGGGAAGGGTTTCTTGATGCCGGTCCGCTGGTAGCCACGACGCTCGTAGAAGGCGATCAGTTCGTCGCGTACGTCGATCACCGTCATCTGCATCACCGGCACGTTCCATTCGCGTGCGGCGTGGGCTTCGGCGGCGTCCATCAGCTGCTTGCCGACGCCGCCGCCCTGCTGTGCGGGGTCGACCGAGAACATGCCGAAGTAGCCCTTGCCCTCAACGTCGGCAACGTGGGCGCAGGCCACAAGAACGCCTTCGCGCTCGGCCAGCAGGATGGTGGAGCGGGGGCGGTCCAGGTCGGCCTGGATGCCTTCGGCGTCGATGCGGGCGCCATCCAGCAGGTCGGCTTCGGTAGTCCAGCCCACGCGGCTGGCGTCGCCACGGTAGGCCGAGGTGACAAGGGCGATCAGGGCGGGGATGTCGGCCGGCGTGGCGGCGCGGAAGGTCAGGGTGCTCATGGGGGCATTTTAGGTGGGCAGTGGGCGGGCGCAAATGGGGGAGTGGGGTCAGATCCCTTTCGCAACGCGAAAGGGATCTGACCCCGGTATCTACTGACTCAACGGCAGGCCATGGACCGACTGGCGCGGGCCCGGAATCGGCAGATGCTCGGGGTCAGATCCCTTTGCGCAAAGGGCTCTGACCCCTGTTCCCAGGAGAAGCCCATGCCAAGGCCACCACGCATCGATGCGCCCGGTCACCCGCAACATGTCGTTCAACGTGGCAACAATCGCCAGCCCGTGTTCTTCACCGATGGCGACCGTGTGGCCTACCTGCGCCTGCTGTGCCAGCACGCGGACCAGCAGCACTGCCGGGTCCACGCGTACGTGCTGATGGACAATCACGTTCATCTGCTGGTGACGCCTGATGTCTCCGGCGGGCTGTCACGGATGATGCAGGCCGTGAGCCGGACCTACGTGCGGCGGGTGAATGATCGGCAGGGCCGCACGGGAACCCTGTGGGAGGGGCGTTTCTACTCGACGCTGGTCGATACGGATCGCTATCTGCTGGCCTGCCAGCGCTACATCGAGCTCAACCCTGTCCGTGCGGGAAGGGCGGCGCGCCCAGGGGACTATCGCTGGGCGAGCTATCGGGCGAATGCGCACGGCAGGCCGAATGCGCTGCTCAAGCCGCATTCGGCATTCGAACTGATTGCCCTGCATCTGGATGAACGGCGCAGGCGCTATGCGGCGTTCATCGAGGAGGGAATTCCTGCCGCGGATGTGGCGGCGATCCGGCGAGCATTGCGGTCGCAGCGACGGTTGGCCGGTTCGCTAGCGGGGGCAGAGCCCTTTCGCGATGCGAAAGGGATCTGACCCCGTCTGCCGGGGTTACCCCAGCAGCTTGCGTACCTTGGTCAGCGCGGTCATGAACCGCTCGATCTCGGCGTGCGTGTTGTAGAACGCCAGCGAGGCGCGGCAGGTGGCGGCGACGCCGAAGTACCGCAGCAGCGGGTGTGCGCAGTGCTGGCCCGAGCGCACGGCCACGCCTTCCAGGTCGAGCAGGGTGGCCAGGTCGTGCGCATGCGCACCATCGATCAGGAACGAGACCACGGCCGCCTTCTCCGGTGCCTGGCCGATGATGCGCAGGCCGTCGACACGGCGCAGTTCCTCGGTGAAGTGCGCCAGCAGTTCGGCTTCGCGCGCTTCCACGTTGTCCTGGCCAAGCTGCTGCAGGTAGTCGGCGGCCACGCCCAGGCCGATGAAACCGGCGATGTTCGGGGTGCCGGCTTCGAACTTGTGCGGGGCATCGTTGAACACGGTGCCGTCGAAGCTGACTTCCTTGATCATCTCGCCGCCGCCGAGGAACGGCGGCATCGCGTCCAGGTGCTCGCGACGGGCCCACAGCGCGCCGGTGCCGGTCGGACCACACATCTTGTGGCCGGTGATCGCGTAGAAGTCGCAGCCGATCGCGGCGACGTCGACCTTGCGGTGCGGTACTGCCTGCGAGCCATCGACCACGGTGATGATGCCGCGCTTGCGCGCTTCACGGCAGATATCGCGCACCGGGTTGACCGTGCCCAGCACGTTGGAGACATGGGTGACCGCCAGCAGCTTGACCTCCGGGGTCATCGCCGCGCGCAGCGCATCCAGGTCCAGCGCGCCGTCAGGCGTGATCTCGGCCACGCGGATGGTGGCACCGGTACGCTGCGCGACCAGCTGCCACGGCACGATGTTGGCATGGTGCTCCATGCGCGACACCAGGATCACGTCGCCGGCCTTCAGCCGCGGCAACGCCCACGAATACGCCACCAGGTTGATGGCGAAGGTGGTGCCACTGCACAGCACCAGGTCGCTGGGGCGCACGTTGAGGAAGCGCGCCAGCGTGTTGCGCGCACCTTCGTAGGCATCGGTGGCTTCGCTGCCCAGTGCATGCACCGCGCGGCTGACGTTGGCGTTGTAACGGCGGTAGAACTCGTCCACCGCGCCGATCACCTGCACCGGCTTCTGGCCGGTGTTGGCATTGTCGAAATAGACCAGCGGCTTGCCGTGCACTTCGCGCATCAGCAGCGGGAAGTCGAGGCGGACGCGGTCCCAGTCGGGGGCGCCGGTGCGTTCTTCGATCGGGCGCGGCGTGGACAGGTTCATGCCACACCTGCCTCGGCCAGGGCCTTGTCCAAACGGCGTGCCAGCTGCTCGCGCAGGGCTTCCGGCAGGATCTTCAGCGGCTCATGGCAGAACGCGGCGCTCAGCAGCGCCTGCGCCTGTGCCTGCGGCAGGCCGCGCGAGCGCAGGTAGAACAGCGCGTTGGCATCGAGCTGGCCAACGGTCGCGCCATGCGCGGCCTTCACTTCGTCGGCGTCGATCACCAGCGTCGGCTGGGTGTCGATCTCGGCGTCGGCCGACAGCAGCAGGTTCTTGTTGGACAGGTTCGCGTCGGTGCCATCGGCGCCTTCGCGGATCTGGATGCCGCCATGGAACACCACGCGGCTGCGGTTGGCGGCTACGCCGCGCCACAGCAGTTCGCAGGCGGTATCGCGGGCGATGTGGTCGATGCCCAGGCGGGTTTCGACGTGGCGTCGGCCATTGCCGAGCAGCACGCCGTTGGCGGTCAGCTGGGCGTTGTCGCCTTCCAGTCGCACGTTCAGTTCATGGCGGCTGAGCGCGGCGCCCAGTTCCAGGTCGACGCGGTGGTACTGCGCGTCGCGGGCCAGCACCGCGTCGGTGCGCAGGAAGCTGGTCTGGCGCGCGCTGCCGGCCTGCACGCGGGCGTGCTTGAGCACGGCGTCGCGCGCGACGTGGGCATGCAGCACGGTGTTGTCCAGGTGGGCGGAGTCACCCACGCTGAAGCGGTGCTCGACCACGCCGAGGCTGGCGCCGGCACGCAGTTCGATCAGGTGGCGGTGATGCCAGGCCAGGTCGGTCTCGCCGGCCACACTGGCGAACACCAGCTGCAGCGGCGCTTCGACCTGCACGCCTTCATCCACGCGCAGCACCACGCCTTCATCGGCCAGCGCGGCATTGAGGCGGGCGAAGATCTCCTCGCTGCGCTCGTAGCGGCGGCCAAGGAAACGCACGGCGTCTTCGCCGCAGGCCAGTGCGGCCGACAGCGGCTGCAGCTGCACGCCGGCCGACAGGGCCTGCACGTCGCTCAGCGTGGCATCGAGGCGGCCGTTGACGAACACCAGGCGCGGTGCCGGGATGTCGTCCAGCAGCGCGGCGTCCAGCGCCGGGCCCTGCAGCGGTGCCGCAGCAAACGCACGGCGTTCCAGCTGGCGCAGCGAGGTGTACTTCCAGGCTTCATTGCGGGCGGCCGGCAGGCCATCGCGCAGGGCCGCATCCAGCACTTCGCGGCGCGCATCGCTGCCGCAGAAGGCCTGGGCCATCGAGTCGAGCAGGGCGCTCATCAGACCGCCGCCTCGGGCACGACCCGGTCCTTCAGGAAATCATAGCCGTGCGCTTCCAGTTCCAGCGCCAGCTCGGGGCCGCCGCTCTTGACGATGCGGCCATCGGCCAGCACGTGCACCACGTCCGGCTTGATGTAGTCCAGCAGGCGCTGGTAATGGGTGATGACCAGGAACGAGCGGTCGGCGGCGCGCAGCGCATTGACGCCGTCGGCCACGCTCTTCAGCGCGTCGATGTCCAGGCCCGAGTCGGTCTCGTCGAGGATGGCCAGCTTCGGTTCCAGCACGGCCAGCTGGAAGATCTCGTTGCGCTTCTTCTCGCCGCCGGAGAAGCCTTCGTTGACGCCACGATGCAGCAGCTCGTCCTTCAGGTGCAGCACGGCAAGCTTCTGGCGCACCAGCTTGAGGAACTGCATGGAGTCGAGTTCGTCCTCGCCGCGTTCCTTGCGCTGGGCGTTCAGTGCCGCGCGCAGGAAGTAGGTGTTGTTCACGCCCGGGATCTCCACCGGGTACTGGAACGCCAGGAACAGGCCGGCAGCGGCACGCGCTTCCGGGTCCTGCTCCAGCAGGTCGACACCGTCGAACTGCACGCTGCCTTCGGTCACTTCGTAGCCGTCGCGGCCGGCCAGGACATTGCCCAGGGTGGACTTGCCTGCGCCGTTCGGGCCCATGATGGCGTGCACCTGGCCGGGCTTCACATCCAGCGACAGGCCCTTGAGGATTTCCTTGTCGCCGATGCGGGCGTGGAGATTGTCGATCTTCAGCATGGTGGGGGTTTCCGTGGGGCGGGCCTGGGCCCGCCGGTAAAGAGAATGCGTTTGCGAGGGGCAGGGGCGGGCGGTCAGCCCACCGAACCTTCCAGCGAGACTTCCAGCAGCTTCTTGGCTTCCACTGCGAACTCCATCGGCAGTTCGCGGAACACCTGCTTGCAGAAGCCGTCGACGATCATCGACACCGCGTCTTCCTGGCTGATGCCACGAGCGCGGCAGTAGAACAGCTGGTCGTCGGAAATCTTGGAGGTGGTGGCCTCGTGCTCGACGGTGGCGCCCGGGTTCTTCACCTCGATGTAGGGGAAGGTGTGGGCGCCGCACTGCTTGCCGATCAGCAGCGAATCGCACTGGGTGTAGTTGCGCGCGCCGTCGGCATTGCGGTCCACGCGCACCAGGCCGCGGTAGGTGTTCTGGCCGCGGCCGGCGCTGATGCCCTTGCTGACGATCTTGCTCTTGGTGCGCTTGCCGACGTGGATCATCTTGGTGCCGGTGTCGGCCTGCTGGCGGTGATGGGTCAGCGCGACCGAGTGGAACTCACCGACCGAATCGTCGCCCAGCAGCACGCACGAGGGGTACTTCCAGGTGATCGCCGAGCCGGTCTCGACCTGGGTCCAGGTGACCTTGCTGCGCGCGCCGCGGCATTCGGCACGCTTGGTGACGAAGTTGTAGATGCCGCCGACACCGTTCTCGTCGCCCGGGTACCAGTTCTGCACCGTGGAGTACTTGATCTCCGCATCTTCCAGTGCCACCAGTTCGACCACCGCAGCGTGCAGCTGGTTCTCATCGCGCATCGGTGCGGTGCAGCCTTCCAGGTAGGAGACGTAGGCCTTGTCCTCGCACACGATCAGGGTGCGCTCGAACTGGCCGGTGTGGCCGGCGTTGATGCGGAAGTAGGTGCTCAGTTCCATCGGGCAGCGCACGCCTTTGGGAATGAACACGAAGCTGCCATCGGAGAACACCGCCGAGTTGAGTGCGGCGAAGTAGTTGTCACCCACCGGCACCACGGTGCCCAGGTACTGGCGCACCAGCTCCGGGTGTTCCTTGATGGCCTCGGACATCGAGCAGAAGATGATGCCCTTCTCGGCCAGTTCCTTGCGGAAGGTGGTACCGACGGAGACCGAGTCGAACACCGCATCCACCGCCACGCCGGCCAGCTTGGCGCGCTCGTGCAGGGGCACGCCCAGCTTGTCGTAGGTGTCGAGCAGTTCCTTCGGCACGTCGTCCAGCGAGGCGTACTTCGGGCCCTTCGGCGCGGAGTAGTAGCTGAGCGCCTGCAGGTCGATCGGGGCGATCTCCAGCTTGGCCCAGTCCGGCATCGGCAGGGTCAGGAAGTGGCGATAGGCGTCCAGGCGCCACTGCGTCATCCACTCCGGCTCGTCCTTCTTGGCCGACAGGGCACGGATGGTGTCCTCGTCCAGGCCCGGCGGCAGGGAGTCCGACTCGATCTCGGTGATGAAGCCGGCCGAATACTTGCGGCCGAGCTGCTCGTGGATCTCGCGGTTGGGGGTGTCGTCGTGGGCGACGTTTTCGATGGTTTCGGTGGCCATGGGGGGGCTGCCTGTGGATCAGGAGACGACGTCGACAGCGATGGTGCGGCGCTGTTCGTCATCGGCAAGGGGAAGGGGGGGCAGGATCTGCGCAAGACTGACGTCGCGCAGGGCCTCGGAGACCACGTCGTTGATCAACCGCCAGCTGCTGCGCGCGCCGCACTTGGGTGCCATGCCGCACTGGTGGTGGTCGTGGCTGCATTCGGTCAGGGCAAGCGGCCCTTCCATCGCTTCGACCACTTCGAACAGCGAGATCTCGATGGCCGGGCGGGTCAGCCGGTAGCCGCCACGGACGCCGCGCAGGCCTTCGACCAGGCCGGCCTGGGCCAGCGGCTTGAGTACCTTGCTGACGGTGGGCGGCTCCAGGCCGGTGAATTCGGCCAGTTCGGTGGCACTGAGCACCTCGCCCGGACGGGCGGCGAGCACGGTCAGCACGACGGTGGCGTAATCGGTGAGCTTGGTGACGCGCAACATGGGGATGCGAGTGGTTCTTAAAGCGGACTGAAATTGTACGCTTTTATTCGCCACCATCCAACCCGGGCATTCAGCCGGCGCTGGGGCCGGGCCGGGAGGCTTTGCCAGCGGGCGCTGCCGGGGGCGCCATGCTGCGCCAACCGGGTGATTTTCGCAATCACCCGGAATGGGCGAGAATCCCTGTTCCATCCGCTGCAAACAGCCCGTGCCGATGCCGAAGAAGATCCAAGCCCGCAAGTCCGCCATCCATGGCAACGGCGTGTTCGCCGTCGCCCCGATCAAGCTGGGCGAGCGCGTGATCCAGTACAAGGGCCTGCTGCGCAGCCATGGCGACGTTGATGCCGATGACAGCGGCGACGTCGAAAGCGGCCATACCTTCCTGTTCACCCTCAATGACGACTGGGTGATCGATGCCAACTACAAGGGCAACGATGCGCGCTGGATCAACCACAGCTGCGACCCGAACTGCGAGGCGGTGATCGAGGAGGATGAGGATGGCGACAGCCGTGGCGACAAGGTGTTCATCGAGGCGCTGCGCGATATCAAGGCTGGCGAAGAGCTGACCTACAACTACGGCATCACGCTGGCCGAGCGCCACACCGCCAAGCTGAAGAAGATCTGGGAATGCCGCTGCGGCTCGCCCAAGTGCACCGGCACCATGCTGCAGCCCAAGCGCTGATCCTTCCGGTAGTGCCGGCCGCTGGCCGGCACGGGTCCTCTCCACCTGCCGTGCACGGCAGGGTCACCGCCGTGCAAGGGCCGTTCGTCCACGCTGTGCACTCCCCCAACTGGAGTGCACCCATGGCAGAGCGATTGAAGGGCAAACAGATCGCAATCCTCGCGACCCACGGCTTTGAACAGTCCGAATTGACCGAGCCCAAACGGCTGCTGGAAGCGGAAGGTGCGCAGGTCAGCGTGGTGTCGCCCGCAAAGGAGGCGACCATCAAGGGCTGGAAAGAGAAGAACTGGGGCGACGCCGTCGCGGTCGACATTCCGCTGGACGAGGCGGATCCGGCGGGCTTTGATGCCCTGGTGCTGCCAGGGGGCGTCATCAATCCGGACACACTGCGCACCGACGACGCGGTGCTCAGCTTCATCCGCTCAGTGGATGAAGCCGGCAAGCCCGTCGCGGCGATCTGCCATGGTCCGTGGCTGCTGATCAACAGCGGGCTGGCAGATGGCCGCGAGCTGACCTCCTGGCCCTCCCTTCAGCAGGACCTGGCCAACGCGGGCGCGAACTGGCGCGATGCCGAGGTCGTGGTCGACGGCAACGTGATCACCAGCCGCAAGCCGGATGACATTCCTGCTTTCAGCGAGGCGGTGGTCAAGGCACTCGCCGCGTGATGCCTTGCCGGTAGTGCCGGACGCCGGCCGGCACTACCTTATTTGCCCAGCAGGCCTGCCGGCACCAGGTTGCCCAGGTTCTGGTTGAAGGTGACCACCAGCTTGCCGTTCTTGACCTGTGCCGCCTGCACCTGCAGCGCGCCGAGCACCCCGGCCACGGCCGGGTCCAGCTTGTAGATCGGTTCGCGCTGGGCGTAGTCGCTCAGCCAGGCATTGAGCAGGCCGCGGGTGCGTGAGTCGAGGCGGCCGCCCTGGTTGGCCGGGGTGAAGTCGTCCACGCTGGGCTGCTGCAGGTGGAAGCCCTGGGTCTGCGCGTCGTAGCGCAGGCCGCTGCTGAGCTTCACCGTACCCAGTTTGGCCGGGTTGCCGCCGGCGGTGGCCAGTGCCACGTCCATGCCAAGGTTCAGGCGCTCGCCGGCAGGAAGGCTCAGCTGAGGGTGGCTCATGGTCAGGGAGATCAGGCCGCCAAGGGCGTCCTGGGTGCGCGGGAAGCTGCCATCGAGGTACTGCTGCACGTCGCTGGCACCCACCGACAGTTCGCGGCCGGAAATGGAGGGAGCCGCCTGCGCGCCGATCGCAGCGGCGATCAGTACGGTGGAGGCAGCGAGGCGGGTCATCAGGGAACGCAGGCGCATGGCGGTGACCGATGGCAGGGAATGGATGGATCAAAGAGTAGCCGTGCAGGCTGAATCGCACGTGCATGCGGCTGTAACGGTTCAGTCCAGCATCGGACGCAGTTGCGCCGACTGGATCTGCCAGGCGCTGCCATCGCTGCTGGGTTGCACGCGGTACCAGCCACCGAAGCGGAACGTACCGTTGGCGGTGACCGCGCGGATCTGCACCGGCACTTCAAGCAGCTGCGGTGGCTGCCGATCGTCGCGGGCGAGCGGGGGGGCGCTGTGCAGGCGCAGGGTGCGCAGGTCCTGCAGCTGCCGCAGCGCGGCGTCGTCCGCATGCCGCGGGTCGCTGGGCGGGATCGTCCAGGCGGCATCGCTGGCGGCGCGGTCGCGGTTGAGCAACGCCGCTACGTAGCGGTTGAGCATCGTCGATGGCGGCTCGGCACCGTCGGCGACAGCAGACAGCACCGGCATTTCACTTGCCTGCACTGCTGCGGGATCGGGGCCGGTGCGAGTGTCCGCGGCTGCGGTGGCAGCGACGGGAGCGGACGCTGCCGCGATGTCGCCGGTCGTCTGTGCTGCCGGGCGTGAACAGCCCAGCAGCACCAAGGGTGCGATCAGCAACAGGTTCCTGCGCATGTCTGCCTCCTCCGCGAGGCAACCTGGAGGGCGGCAGTGTAGCGATTGCGCCGGGATCAGCGGGAGGAGGGCAGCTGATCCAGAGCGTCCAGCGCTGGCAGGACCTGGCCGGCGATGGCCGCCAGTGCGTGGCCGCCGGTCTCGGCATGGCGCTGCACGATATCGCGCAGCAGCTGGGTGGCGATCACCAGGGTCGCACGCTCGTCGCCGCTGATACCGGCGGTACGCGGGGCCGCCTCCAGCAGGCGCATCAGGTCGCGGCTGGCGCGATGCTCCAGTTCGATGGTGCAGCGCCCTGTGCACTGCAGCCCGTCCTTTTCGATGGGGGTCACCGAGATCCGGTAGCGGGTGGAGGGGCTGGCCATGAGGGTGTGCTCGCCGTAGCTGTGGAGGATGTGCCCACCATAGGCAAGGCCACGGCCTGAGGCGACGGCCGGCGCTGCACGCAGTGTTCCACCCGGTACGTTCCAGCACCTGCCCAAGCCGCGCTCGGCCAGTGGCGACGGGCCTGTACGGGCATTGCCGGGGAGGCGGCAACGCTGTGTTGCGGATTGCCGCAGCGCGACGCATCCACGCATGGCGTGGATCTACCGCCGGGCACGCAAAAAAAACGGGACGGCCAGAGCCGTCCCGTCGGAATCCACGTTGGGGCGCGCGCTTACAGCGCGGCGTCCTTCAGCTTCTTCAGCGGACGCACCTTCAGCTTGGTGGTGGCCGGCTTGGCGGCGAACCACTGCTCTTCCTTGGTGAACGGGTTGATGCCCTTGCGCTTCGGCTTGGCCGGCACATTGACGGTGGTGATCTTCAGCAGGCCCGGCAGGGTGAAGGAGCCAGCGCCCTTCTTGTGCACCGAGGAGGCGACGGCGCTTTCCAGCGAGGCCAGCACAGCGCGGACGTCCTTGGCGACGACGCCGGAGGCTTCAGCGATGTGTGCAACCAGGCCGGACTTGGTCAGCACTTCCTTGATCGGCTTCGGAGCGGCCGGCTTGGCGGCTGCCTTCGTCGCGACTTTCTTCGCTGCCTTCTTCGGGGCAGCCTTCTTAGCGGTCTTTGCCATGGTTTCCTGTTCCGTGAACGGTTGGTTGTTTGGTCGGCGCCGAACCCCGTCGGCAAGCGCAATGTAGGGCAACTCTTGGGCGCCGCCAATAGCCCGAAGCGCGGAAAGTGCATGTTTTTTCATATCCAGGCCGATTCAGTACATGGTCGGCGGTGGGGGATGGGGGCACGCCAGCGTGTTCGATCGCCGGCGCCCGCCGATCGGTGGGGTGCGCGAAACCACTGAAAACAAGAGGAAAATGCGTTCCGGGCTGGCGAGGAAGTGTCCACGCGCCGGGCTCGGGGACGACGTCCGGCGTGCGGCGGAGCGACGCAGGGCTAACGCGTGGCGTGCGAGGGTAGCCGTTCATCACCGCCACGCAGGAGCAGCACAATGGGAATCTCGCGACACGCCACCGCGCACTGGGAAGGCGATCTGAAGACGGGCAAGGGCCAGTTGAGCACGCCGCAGAGTGGGCTGCTGGAGAAGACCCGCTACGGTTTCAACAGCCGTTTCGGCGACGAAAAGGGCACCAATCCGGAAGAGCTGATCGCCGCCGCGCACGCGGGTTGTTTCACCATGGCGCTGTCGGCCAAGCTCGGCGAAGCAGGCTTCACCCCGACCTCGCTGGACACCGAAGCCAAGGTCGACCTGTCGCTGGAAGGCGGTCCGCAGCTGTCGCAGATCCGCCTGAAGGTCAGGGCGGTGGTGCCCGGCATCGATGCGACGCAGTTCCGTGCCATTGCCGATGACGCCAAGCAGAACTGCCCGGTATCCAAGGCGCTGAGCGCGGTGCCGATCAGCCTGGAAGCCGAACTGGGCTGAGCCGGCGCATCTGTAGAGCCGAGCCCATGCTCGGCTTCTGCAGGTCCCGTGATCTGGCCGGGAAGCAGCCGAGCGTGGGCTCGGCTCTACAGTATCCCTTTACCAATCAAGGGTGCCGGTGATCACCGTCTGCACCTGGCCGCCCGACCAGACCTCGCCGTCCTCGTCGACCCGCAGGGTCAGGCGCGCATCGTGGCCGACTTCGCGGCCCTGGCTGACTTCGAACGGCGCGCGGCCACGTGGCAGCGCGTCGCGCAGGTCCAGCCACGCGGCCAGCACTGCATTGGCGGCCCCCGAGGCGGCGTCCTCGAAGCGCCGACCATTGCCGACGAAAGCGCGCACGGCCAGATCGAATCCCTCACTGCCATCGCTGAAGGCATAGGCGAACACGCCCATGCTGTCGGTGGACTCGGCCAGCGCAGCCACCGCGTCCCAGTCAGGGCGCAGCGCGCGTAGTGCTGCTTCATCGGCCACCTGCACCACCCACCAGCTGCGTCCGCCCTGCATGCGCGCCGGCGGCAGCGAGCCCAGTGGCCAGTCCTTCAGTGCTGCCCGCAGGCGCGGATCGGTGGCTTCAGCGGTCTCCGCCAACTGCGCGCGCGGGGTGCGGATGGCGATGCGCTGCTGCGCGCCCTCACCGCTGACGCGCAGCGGCAGGGCGCCGGCAATGCCGTCCTGCACCAGCACGCCATCGATCGGTGTGGCCAGGCCTGCCTGCAGTACTGCATGCGCCGTGCCGACGCTGGGGTGGCCGGCGAACGGCACTTCCTTCTGCGGGCTGAACATGCGCAGCCGGTAGCTGGCACCGGCGGCCTGGGGCGGGAACACGAAGGTGGTCTCGGGCAGGCGCGTCCAGCGTGCGATGGCCTGCATGCTGGCGTCGTCCAGGCCTTCGGCATCGAGTACCACGGCCAGCGGGTTGCCAGCGCCGGCGCGCGGGGAGAACACATCCAGCTGCAGGAAACGGCGGGTGGTCATCGGGGCGAAACTCCAGGATCGGGTGGCGCGCAGCTTAACGCGCGGTTGTAGAGCCGAGCCCATGCTCGGTTGTGTCGGGGTGTGAGAAGAAGCAGCCGAGCGTGGGCTCGGCTCTACAGCCAACGGATCTGGCCGTCGATGACCGGCTGCACCTGGCCGCCGATCCACACCGTGCCCTGCGCATCGACCTGTACCTGCACGCGACCATCGCGACCGACTTCGCGGCCCTGGCTGGCCACGTAGCGGCCCTCGCGGCCGGGCAGGGCATTGCGCTGCCGCAGCCAGGCGCCGATCAGTGCATTGGCACTGCCGGTCACGGGATCCTCGGGCACGGCGGGCGCATCAGCGGGGCAGAAGGCACGCACCACGCGGGTGTGGCCGGTGCCGGCTTCATCGGCGAAGACGGCCAGGCCTGTAGCGTCGGTGGCGAGGCTCCAGTCGGCCAGCGCGGCCATGTCCGGCAGCAGGCTGCGCACGGCGTTGGCATCGCGCAGTGGCAGCAGCCACCAGCGTGCGCCGTTGTCCCAGAGTTCGGGCACCTGCCCGTCGGCAGCGAGCGCCAACAGCGCGGCGGGCGCTCCGCCTGCCTCCGTGTCCAGTTGCCGTGCCGGCGGGCTGGCCAGCTGGATCTCCAGTGCCTCGGCCGGGCCGCTCACCCGTACTGGGAGCAACCCTGCCGCGCATTGCTGCAGCAGGGCGCCGTCGCGCGGTTGGGCCAGGCCGCAGGTCACCGCCGCCCAGGCGGCGCCGACGCTGGGGTGGCCGGCGAAGGCCAGCTCACGGGTCGGGGTGAAGATGCGGATGTGGTAATCGGCGCCGGGCGCGGTGGGGCGCAGGAAGAACACCGTCTCGGACAGATTCAGCCAGGCAGCCAGGGCCTGCATCTGGCTGCTGGAGAGCGCGTCGGCGTCCAGGATGACGCCCAGTGGATTGCCGGTTCCGGGGCGGGGGGCGAAGACATCGAGCTGCAGGTAACGGAGGACGGCCATCTACGGGGACATTGCGCTTAGAATCAAAGGTTCCGCCCCCGAGGGCGGCTTCCCCACATTCTACATAGCCAATCCATGTCAGCTTCCCCCCTTGTCGATCGTTGGATCGTACTGAAGTTCGGCGGCACTTCGGTGTCGCGTCGTCACCGCTGGGACACGATCGGGAAGCTGGCGAAAAAACGCGCGGAAGAGACCGGATCGCGCGTGCTGGTGGTGGTATCGGCGCTGTCCGGGGTCACCAACGAACTGACCGCGATTGCCGACGGCGCGCCGGACAGCGGTGATCGTGTGGCAGCGCTTGTCGAGCGCCATGAGGGCTTCCTGGCCGAACTCGGCCTGGGCCGCGAGGTGCTGGCCGAACGGCTGGCGGCGCTGCAGGGCCTGCTCGACGATGCGCGGGCGGCCACCCGTCCGCTGGATTGGCAGGCCGAAGTGCTGGGCCAGGGCGAGCTGCTGTCCTCCACCCTGGGCGCGGCCTATCTGCGCGCCTCGGGCCTGGACATGGGCTGGATGGACGCCCGCCAGTGGCTGGACGCGATGCCGCCGCAGCCGAACCAGAGCGACTGGTCGCAGCGCCTGTCGGTGAACTGCCAGTGGCGCGCAGACGCGGAGTGGATGCAGCGCTTCCGCGCGCAGCCGACCCGCCTGCTGATCACCCAGGGCTTCATTTCGCGGCATGCCGATGGCGGTACCGCCATCCTTGGCCGTGGTGGCTCGGATACCTCGGCGGCGTACTTCGGTGCGCTGCTCGGCGCCAGCCGGGTGGAGATCTGGACCGATGTGCCGGGCATGTTCAGCGCCAATCCGAAGGACGTGCCGGACGCGCGCCTGCTGACCCGCCTGGACTATTACGAGGCGCAGGAAATCGCCACCACCGGCGCCAAGGTGCTGCACCCGCGCTCGATCAAGCCGTGCCGCGATGCCGGCGTGCCGATGGCCATCCTCGATACCGAGCGCCCGGAACTGCCGGGCACCAGCATCGATGGCAGCGCCGCACCGGTGCCGGGGGTGAAGGCGATCAGCCGCCGCAATGGCATCGTGCTGGTGTCGATGGAAGGCATCGGCATGTGGCAGCAGGTCGGCTTCCTGGCCGATGTGTTCAACCTGTTCAAGAAGCACGGCCTGTCGGTGGACCTGATCGGTTCGGCCGAGACCAACGTCACCGTGTCGCTGGACCCGTCCGAGAACCTGGTCAACACCGATGTGCTGGCCGCGCTGTCGGCCGACCTGTCGCAGATCTGCAAGGTGAAGGTGATCGTGCCGTGCGCGGCGATCACCCTGGTGGGCCGCGGCATGCGGTCGCTGCTGCACAAGCTGTCGGACGTGTGGGCCACCTTCGGCCGCGAGCGCGTACACATGATCTCGCAGTCGTCCAACGACCTGAACCTGACCTTCGTCATCGACGAGGCCGATGCCGATGGCCTGCTGCCGATCCTGCACGCAGAGCTGATCGACAGCGGCGCGATGCCGGTGGAGGAGACCGAAGTGTTCGGCCCGCGCTGGCGCGAGATTGCCGGCACCGTGCGCCCGCGCGGCACGCCGTGGTGGCGCGGCCAGCGTGCGCACCTGCTGCAGCTGGCCGATGCCGGTACGCCGCGCTACGTCTACCACCTGCCGACGGTGCGCGCCCGCGCCCGTGCACTGGCCGCAATCAAGCCGATCGACCAGCGCTACTACGCGATCAAGGCCAACAGCCACCCGGCCATCCTGCAGCTGCTGGAAGCCGAAGGCTTCGGCCTGGAGTGCGTGTCGCACGGCGAGCTGAAGCATGTGTTCCAGCACCTGCCGGAACTGTCGCCCAAGCGCGTGCTGTTCACCCCCAGCTTCTGCCCGCGCAGCGAGTACGAGGCGGCGTTTGCGCTGGGCGTGACCGTGACCGTCGACAACGTGGAAGCGCTGCAGCGCTGGCCGGACCTGTTCCGTAACCGCGAGCTGTGGCTGCGCGTCGATCTGGGCCGGGGTGAGGGCCACCACGCCAAGGTCCGTACCGGTGGCAAGGAGTCCAAGTTCGGCCTGCCGATCGCCCGCGTCGACGAGTTCGTGCGCGCGGCCACCGAACTGGGCAGCCGCGTGGTGGGCCTGCATGCGCACCTGGGCAGCGGCGTGGAAACCGCGCAGCACTGGCGGCTGATGTGCGATGAGCTGGCCGGTTTCGCCCGCCGCATCGGCAGCGTGCAGACCATCGATATCGGTGGCGGCCTGCCGATTCCGTACAGCGATGAAGACGAACCCTTCGACCTGGACGCCTGGGCCGAGGGCCTGGCCGAGGTCAAGGCGCTGCACCCGGCATTCCGCCTGGCGATCGAGCCGGGCCGCTACCTGGTGGCCGAATCGGGCGTGCTGCTGACCCATGCCACCCAGGTGGTGGAAAAGGACGGCGTGCGCCGTGTCGGCCTGGACGCCGGCATGAACGCACTGATGCGCCCGGCGCTGTACGACGCCTGGCATGACATCGAGAATCTCAGCCGCCAGGGCGGTTATGCCGAAGCGGCGTTCGATGTGGTCGGGCCGATCTGTGAATCCAGCGATGTGTTCGGCAAGCGCCGCAAGCTGCCGGTGTCCACTGCGCCGGACGACGTGATGCTGATCGCCGATGCCGGTGCCTACGGCTATGTGATGGCCAACACCTACAACCAGCGGAAGCTGCCGCGCGAAGACGTGATCGAATGACCACCGCGCGCGCCCTGCACCCGCCCACCGACACGCCCCGCGCCCTCGCGCGGGCCCGTGCCTGACCGGATACACCATGACTGCTTTCGACAAACACCAGGTTTCCCGCTTCCGCTTCGTCCACTGCGACTTCGCAGCGGATACCGGCGTGGCCCGGCTGGTCTATGCCTTCGACGACGGCCCGGAGATGGTGGAGACCATCACTGTGCCGGGTGCCCCGTTCGTGCTGGACGAGGCGCGCGCCGCTGCCGTGAAGCGTGCGCTGCAGCTGCTGCACCTGATTGCCGGCGTCAGCTACTACAAGGCCGGCGTACCGGATACGGTCAGCATCGACAGTTACAGCATCGATGCCGATACCGCCGCACTGGTTGAGACCATTTACCTCAATGGCCTGGGCGAATTCGCCTACCGTAACGGCCTGAACCTGCGCGGCCGCTTCCGGTTGCCGGTGCAGGGCGAGGCCGTGCAGGCGCCGGCGCTGGGCCTGCAGCCGCACGCACTGGTGGCCATCGGCGGCGGCAAGGATTCGCTGGTCAGCATCGAAGCGCTGCGCCGTGCCGGCGTGGACGAGACGGTGACCTGGATCGGTGGCTCGCAACTGATCCGCGCCTGCGCCGAGCGCACCGGCCTGCCGACATTGAACCTGGGCCGCACGCTGGCACCGGAACTGTTCGAGTTGAACCGCCAGGGTGCCTGGAACGGCCATATCCCGGTGACGGTGGTGAACTCGGCAATCATGGTGCTGGCCGCCCTGCTGCACGGCGTGGACCAGGTCGTGTTCTCCAACGAGCGTTCGGCCAGCTACGGCAGCCAGATTCCGGGCACCGGTGAAGTGAACCACCAGTGGTCCAAGGGCTGGGCCTGCGAGCAGGCGTTCGGCAGCCATGTGCGGAAGTACGTGGCGGCGGATCTGCAGTACTACTCGCTGCTGCGACCGATGTCCGAGCTGGCGGTGGCCCGCCAGTTCGCCAAGACCGATTTCTACGACGCGCACTTCTCCAGCTGCAACCGCAATTTCCACATTCTTGGCGAGCGCCCGGTGAACCGCTGGTGCGGCGTCTGCCCGAAGTGCCATTTCGTGTTCCTGGCGCTGGCTCCGTTCATGCCCAAGACGCGCCTGGTGCGCATCTTCGGCCGCAATCTGCTGGACGATGCCGAGCAGGCCGCTGGCTTCGACGCGCTGCTGGAGTTCCAGGACCACAAGCCGTTCGAGTGCGTGGGCGAAGGCCGCGAATCGCGTGCGGCGATGGCGACCCTGGCCCAGCGCCCGGAATGGAAGGAAGACGTGTTGGTGAAGCGCTTCTGCAATGAAATCCAGCCGCAGCTGGATGCCGCCGAACTGGAACTGGCACCGCTGCTGCAACTGCAGGGCGAGCACCGCGTTCCGGCTGCGCTGTGGGAACGGGTGCGTGAAGATTTCGAAGCTTGAAGGAAAGCGCGTCGCGCTGTGGGGCTGGGGCCGCGAGGGCCGCGCCGCGTTTGCGGTGCTGCGTGAGCGCCTGCCCACGCTGCCGCTGAGCCTGTTCTGCCCGGCGGCCGAAGTCGGGGCCGCACGCGTGGAAACACAGGGCGCGCTGGACGTGCGTGGCGAGCCTTCTGCCGAAGCGCTGGCCGCGTTCGACGTGGTGATCAAATCGCCCGGGATCAGTCCCTATCAGCCGATCGCGCTGGCGGCGGCAGCACAGGGCACCACCTTCATCGGCGGCACCGCGCTGTGGTTCGCCGAACACGCGGCCGACGATGGCATCGTGCACGACACCGTGTGCGTGACCGGCACCAAGGGCAAGAGCACCACCACCGCGCTGGTCGCGCACCTGTTGCGCGCGGCCGGGCATCGCACCGGACTGGTCGGCAACATCGGCCTGCCGCTGCTGGAGGTGCTGGACCCGCAGCCGGCGCCCGAGTACTGGGCCGTCGAGCTGTCCAGCTACCAGACCGGTGAAGTGGCGCGCAGTGGCGCCCACCCGCAGGTGGCAGTGGTGCTGAACCTGTTCCCGGAACACCTGGACTGGCACGGCAGCGAACAACGTTACATCGAGGACAAGCTGCGGCTGGTGACGGAAGCCGCGCCGCGCATTGCCGTGCTCAATGCCGCCGATCCGCACTTGGCGGCACTGTCGCTGCCCGATAGTGAGGTGGTCTGGTTCAACCAGCCGCAGGGCTGGCATATGCGGAGCGACATCGTGCATCGCAGCGAACAGGCGGTGTTCGATACCCGCAACACGCCGCTGCCGGGCCGCCACAACCGCGGCAACCTGTGCGCGGTGCTGGCCGCGCTGGAGGCACTGGGCCTGGACGCGGTGGCGCTGGCACCGGCGGTGCAGGATTTCCGCCCGCTGCCGAACCGCCTGCAGCGCATCGGCGTGGCCGATGGCCTGACCTACGTCAACGATTCGATCAGCACCACGCCGCACGCCAGCCTGGCCGCGCTGGAGTGCTTCGCCGGGCAGCGCATCGCGCTGCTGGTGGGCGGGCACGACCGTGGCCTGGACTGGACCGACTTCGTGCAGCACATGGCGCACGACGTGCCGCCGGTGGAGATCGTGACCATGGGCAGCAACGGCCCGCGCATCCACGCGATGCTGCAGCCGCTGGCCGATGCTGGCCGCTTTGGCCTGCACGCTGCGGGCGATCTCGCCGAGGCGATGGCGTTGGCGCGCACGGCGCTGGGCGCACAGGGCGGGGTGGTGCTGCTGTCGCCAGGTGCGCCGAGCTTCGGGGCCTACCGCGATTACGTGGCGCGCGGACGCCATTTCGCCGAACTGGCCGGGTTCGATCCGGACAGCATCAGCGCGATTCCGGGGTTGGGCATCGCCTGATCCGCCGGATCGGGGTCGGATCCCTTTCCTCAGGAAAGGGCTCTGACCCCGGCGAGTTACCATGGGGCGCATCCCCGGACGGACCCGGATAGCCGCATGTGCACGTTCATTACCCTGTTCCTGCCCGCATCCTTATCGCACGTTGAAGCCGCCGCGATATCAGCAGGCACGCCGCGATGAAGCCCTGGACGATGCCGGCCAGTGGTTGCAGCGTATCGACGCGCTGTTGCAGGCTGGGGCCGCGCGCATCGGCCTGCTGGTGCGTGACTACGACGGTGCGGTGAGTGACCGGCAGCCGAAGCCGCCGGAACGTCACTGGCCGCGGGGCCAGCTGGCCGCAGCGGATCTGCTGGCGTTCGAGCCGGGCACGTTGCATTGGATCGAGCGTGGGTGAGGTCGTCATCCACGCATGGCGTGAATCTACTGTAGATACCGTGTTGCCCTTGCCTAGGCAAGGGCGCCGTCAGGCTCAAATGGGCGGCCGCTTTTCAGTACGCCCCAAACCAGATGGATGAGCTTGCGCATCACCGCACACATGACGACCTTGAAGGGCTTCCCTTTCGCGCTGAGCCGGTCTGCAAAGGACTTCAGCCTGGGGTTGTAGGTCTTCCCGGTCAACGCCGGCATGTACAGCTTTTTGCGGAAATTGGCGTCGCCCACGCGTGATATGTGGGATTTGCCTTCGTAGTTTCCTGATTGACGCTGGGCCGGATTCAGGCCTGCGTGGGCAACCACCTGGCGCACGTCGCTGTATTTGCTTAGATCCCCCAGCATGGCCAGCAGCTGGGCACTGCTGGTGTTGCCTACACCGGGAATGCTGGTAAGCAGGTGATGACGCTGGCGCAGGTCCGGATCGTTATCGATATGGTCCTCAATCGCCTTCTGGACCTGCTTGATCTGCTCCTCCAGCGTCTGGATCACATCCTTGATCCCTTGCTGGACCGAGATGTCGGCAACGTCCAGGCGATTGCGCTCCATCTGCAGCATTTCCTGGAGGTCATCTCGACGCCGTACCAAGGCACGCAGTTTCACCTCCGAGGGGGTCGGCGGAACGTAGGGATGCAACTTCTCCGAGCGCTGCGCCTCAAAGAACCGGGCAATCAGCTTGGCATCGCTGCGGTCCGTCTTGGTCCGGATGCCCTCCGCCTGTCCAAACGCCTTTACCCGGGCGGGATTGGCCACATGAACCACCACCCCTGCTTCCACCAAGGTTCGCGCCAAAGCTTCGTGGTAGATACCGGTGGCCTCCATGCCTACCGCCGCGTTCGGCGCATGCTTGGCGCGCCAAGCAAGAAGCTCATTAAAGCCCTTGGCTGAATTGGGGAGTTTGGCCTTGGTTCGATATTTGCCATCAGGCAGCGGCAAGGCGATATCAAAGGTCGCCTTGGCAGCGTCGATGCCGATAAATTGCATGATTTCGCTCCAGCTTGAACTTACGATCGTGATCGGAAGCCGCCAGACTTGCCCTTGTGAGTACAGGCTCTCACCCAAGGGTGGGCCTAAGATACCGTTCAAGTTCCAAGGCGGTGTCAGGCCGCCGACGCGCTGAATCTACTTTGCAAGCTCAAAGGCTTAAGAGCCGAGGCAGCGTCATCGGAGCCTCCCGGGTCACCGGGGAATTGTGCCTGATCAGGGCACCATCCGAGACACAAGAGCCGAGCCCATGCTCGGCTGGGTTTCAATCCTCGTCCTGGTCGATGAACGCATAATCGCGATCAATCATCTGTTGCAGGTACGCGTCGAAGCTGGGGGCGATCACTGCGTAGCTGTCCGGATCGTGCAGGTAGCGCACCACCTGGCCGACCGTACCACCCGGTGCCGGATCGAAATCCAGGTACAGCATCGAGGTGCCGCCGTTGTTCATGCAGTGCGAGAAGCACAGGCGCCTGCTCATCGGCAGATCACCGTCGATGCCTTCACCGAGGATCTCCGGCTCCTCATCCAGCCACTCTTCGTAGATGGAACGGATGCTGTCGTCCCACTGCTGCTGGTCCTCGAAGATCTGCGCGACCGAGCGCAGGTAGTACGGGTAGCCACCGTCCTCCACGTCCGAGCCCAGCATCAGTACGCAGACCTTGCCGCCGGGGTACTCCCGGTAGTGGGTGCCATCCACGCGCGATAGGAGTTCCACCAGGCTGCCCGGCACCTGCGGCCACTGCACACGCAGGCGCTGCAGGTCCTCGGCGCTGGCGCCCTGGACATGTGCCCACTGCGGGGCATCCTCGGCAGGCAAACGCGGGATCAGGCCAGACAGAAAGCGATCAACAAGATTCATGCGAAAAAAAGGGGACGGAGGGGATTAAGTCGTATCCAACCACACCTGCGTCACGCCGCCAATGCAGAATGCGACGCGGGAGGGGCGAATACGGCTTAATCCCCTCCGTCCCCTTTTTCTTGCGGAGCAGGCGCATGAATCGTTGGCGATGCGGTGTGGCGATGATGCTGGGGCTGGCGGCGATGCCGGCGTGGGCGGCGATGAAGACGCAGCCGGTGGAGTGGAGGCACCAGGGCACGACCTTCAGTGGCGTGCTGGTCTATGACGATGGTGGGCACGACAAGCGCCCGGGCCTGGTGATGGTGCCGAACTGGAAGGGTGTGAACGAGTCGGCCATCGAGAAGGCCAAGCAGCTGGCCGGTGATGACTACGTGGTGCTGGTGGCCGATGTCTATGGCAAGGACGTGCGGCCGAAGAGTGATGCGGAGGCGGGGCCGGTGGCCAGCAAGCTGCGCAATGACCGGCCGCTGCTTCGTGCGCGTGCACTGGAAGCGGTGAACGTGCTCAAGGCGCAGGCCGGCAAGGTGCCGCTGGATGCCAGCCGGATCGGCGCGGTCGGTTTCTGTTTCGGTGGCACCACGGTGCTGGAGCTGGCCCGCGCCGGTGCGCCGCTGGCCGCTGTGGTCAGCCTGCACGGTGGGTTGGGTTCGCCCTTGCCGGCGCAGGCCGGTGGCACCCATCCGTCCGTGCTGGTGCTCAATGGGGCCGATGACAAGAGCGTGACCGCCGAGGACATCGCCGCTTTCCAGAAGGAAATGGACGCGGCGAAGGTCGATTGGGAGTTCACCAACTACAGCGGTGCGGTGCACTGCTTCGCCGAGCGCGACGCCAACAGCCCGCCGGGCTGCCAGTACAACGAGCGGGCGGCAAAGCGCGCGTGGAAGGCGCTGGATGAGTTCTTCGAGGAGCGCTTCGAGAAACGTTGATTCGTGCAGTGGTAGTGCCGGCCGCTGGCCGGCAACCTCATGATGCTGCGGATGTCATCGGGAATGCCGGCCAGCGGCCGGCACTACCAGATGCGGTCAATGCGACCGTTTCAGTGCCGACCAACGGTCGGCATCCACCCACAGCCGCGGTAGGTGCCGACCGTTGGTCGGCACACCTCAACCGATCAATGCGAGCGCTGCACCGCGTAGCGGGCCAGGCCGCGCAGGGCAGCCACGGCGTCATTGTCGCCCAGGCCGTCGAGCGCACGCTCGGCGGCTTCGGCGTATTCTTCGGCACGGCGGCGGCTGTACTCCAGGCCGCCGGTGACGCGGATCGCGGCCAGCACTTCCGGCATCGCCGAGGCGTCGCCGTCCTGCACGATGGTGCGCAGGCGCTCGCGGGTAGCGTCATCGGAGTGGGCCATCGCGTGGATCAGCGGCAACGTGGCCTTGCCCTCGGCGAGGTCGTCGCCCAGGTTCTTGCCCAGCTCCTCGGCGTTGGCCGAGTAGTCCAGCACGTCGTCGGCGATCTGGAACGCGTAGCCCAGGTGCATGCCGTAGTCGAACAGGGCCTGCTGGGTGGCTTCGTCCACGCCGCTGGCCAGTGCGCCCAGGCGGGTACCGGCGGCGAACAGCACCGCGGTCTTGCGCTCGATCACGCGCAGGTAGGCGGCTTCATCGGTGTCCGGGTTGTGCACGTGCAGCAGCTGCAGCACTTCACCCTCGGCGATGCGGTTGGTGGCATCGGCCAGGATCTGCATCACCGGCATGCGCTCCAGCTCGACCATCAGCTGGAAGCTGCGCGAGTACAGGAAGTCGCCCACCAGCACGCTGGGCGCGTTGCCCCACAGCGCGTTGGCGGTGCTGCGGCCACGCCGCAGGCTGGACTCGTCCACCACGTCGTCGTGCAGCAGGGTAGAGGTGTGGATGAACTCGATGATCGCCGCCAGCTGGTGGTGCTCCGGGCCGGCCTGGCCGACCGCGTGGCCGGCCAGCATCACCAGCATCGGGCGCAGGCGCTTGCCGCCGGCGGAAATGATGTGGTCGGCGATCTGGTTGATCAGCACGACGTCCGAGGACAGCCGGCGCCGGATCAGGGCGTCGACGGCGGCCATGTCGGCCGCGGCAAGCGACTGGATCTGGGGCAGGCCCAGGGCGGGACGGGTGTCTTCGGTGATGGTCATGCGATCAGGCTTTCAGGCTCACCATCGATTATAGGCGCTGGCCGTGAATTCGGGCGCAAACCGGCCCGAGCGGCAATTCCAGCCCGGCCTGCGCGGCCCTTCGCGTGAATACGTATGCAGGTTGCGCCATGCCCGCGAGGCCACCGCTAAGCTTGCCGGATCAGGATTTCGGCCCGCTGCCGGCGGGTCCCGCATGCCCGGAGGGGGGCTGTCGATGTCGCACTATCCATGGTGGCGCGGAGCCGTCATCTACCAGATCTACCCGCGCAGTTTCCTCGATGCCAACGGCGATGGGGTGGGCGACCTGCCGGGCATCATCGAGCGCCTGGACCACATTGCCGCGCTGGGCGTGGATGCGATCTGGATCTCGCCGTTCTTCAAGTCCCCCATGGCCGACTTCGGCTACGACATCGCCGACTACCGCGACGTCGACCCGCTGTTCGGCAGCCTGGACGACTTCGACCGCCTGCTGGCCAAGGCCCACGGCCTGGGCCTGAAGGTGATGATCGACCAGGTGCTGAGCCATACCTCGATCGAGCATGCCTGGTTCCGCGAGAGCCGTCAGGACCGCAGCAATCCGAAGGCGGACTGGTACGTCTGGGCCGACCCGCGCGAGGACGGCACCCCGCCCAACAACTGGCTGTCACTGTTCGGCGGCTGTGCCTGGCAATGGGAGCCGCGCCGCGAGCAGTACTACCTGCACAACTTCCTGGTCGACCAGCCGGACCTGAACTTCCACCACCCGGACGTGCAGCAGGCCACCCTGGACAATGTACGTTTCTGGCTCGATCGCGGCGTGGATGGCTTCCGCCTGGATGCGATCAACTTCTGCTTCCACGACGCGCAGCTGCGTGACAACCCGCCCAAGCCGGCGGAGAAGCGGGTGGGGCGCGGCTTCAGCCCGGACAACCCGTACGCCTACCAGTACCACTACTACAACAACACCCAGCCGGAGAACCTGCCGTTCCTGGAGCGCCTGCGCGCGCTGCTGGATCAGTATCCGGGCGCGGTCAGCCTGGGCGAGATCTCCTCGGAGGACTCGCTGGCGACCACCGCCGAGTACACCCGCGAAGGCCGCCTGCACATGGGCTACAGCTTCGAGCTGCTGGTGGATGACTACAGCGCGGCCTACATCCGCGACACGGTCTCGCGGCTGGAAGCGGCGATGACCGAAGGCTGGCCGTGCTGGGCGGTTTCCAATCACGACGTGGAGCGGGCGGTCAGCCGCTGGGGCGGCCACCCGGCTGACCCGCGCCTGGCGCGGATGCTGGTGGCGATGCTGTGCTCGCTGCGCGGTTCGGTCTGCCTGTACCAGGGCGAGGAGCTCGGCCTGGCCGAGGCCGAGGTGCCATTCGAGGCCCTGCAGGACCCCTACGGCATCACCTTCTGGCCGAACTTCAAGGGCCGTGATGGCTGCCGCACCCCGCTGCCGTGGACCGATACACCGCTGGCCGGCTTCACCAGCGGCCAGCCCTGGCTGCCGATTCCGGCCGAGCACCGGGCGGCGGCGGTGGCCGTGCAGGAACGCGACCCGCATTCGGTGCTGGCGGCGTTCCGGGCGTTCCTGGCCTGGCGGCATACCCAGCCGGCGCTTCTGCATGGCAGCATCAGATTCCTTGAAAGCGCCGAGCCAGTGCTGCTGTTCGAGCGTATGCTTGCAGATGAAACCCTCCTGCTGGCCTTCAACCTGTCGGCCGAGGCAGTGACCCATCCGCTGCCGCCGGGCAACTGGCAGCAGGTGGCGGTACCGGGCCCGGATGCGGGCACGGTGCAGGGCAACGAACTCCAGCTGCCGCCGCGCGCGGTGTATTGCGCCCGACGCAGCTGACCGTTTTCTCCGGTGGCGGTACTTGCGGGGACGGGGCCGAAGCGCCCCGTCCCTTTTTTGTGGGTGGAGTTCCAGAGAACGGCATCCACGCATGGCGTGGATCTACCGACCCGTTGACATCGTGCCGTGCGAAGGTCGCCTCGCTCGTTCAGTAGATCCACGCCATGCGTGGATGGTCCTTGCCGACCAACGGCCGGCATCCGCGCAAAAGAAGGCCCGCTACCTGCGCAGCGGGCATTCCATGGGGTGCCAGCCAGCGGCCGGCACGACCCGGCCGTGATCAGAACTTGTAGTTCACGCCCAGCATATAGGTGCGGCCCCACTCGATGTACTCCAGCGGGCGGTCCTTGCTGCCGGCGTAGGTGCGGTACGGCTCGTTGGTCAGGTTGCTGCCCTGCAGAAGCAGGGTCAGGCCACGCAGGGCACTGCTGTCGCTGAAGGTGTAGCTGATCTGCGCATCGGTCACGTTCTCGCCGACCACGTAGCGCAGGCTGCGGTTGCCGTTGAAGTTACCGATCTCGCCGATGAAGTCCGAACGCCGGCGCTGGCTGACGCGTGCTTCGAAGCCGCTGCGCTCGTAGTAGGCGGTGAAGTTGTACACGCGCTTGGACAGGCCCGGCAGGCTGATCGGATCACTGCCCACGCTGGAGGCGCTCTCCGGGTCCAGGATGGTGATGTCGCTCTTGTTGAAGGTCGCGCTGGCCTGCACACCGAAGCCACGCAGGCTGTCGGTCAGCATCTCCAGCGGGAACGATGCGGTCAGTTCCAGGCCCTTCAGCGTGCCGCCCTTGCCGTTCTGCGGGGCGGAGAAGGTGCCGGTGGTCAGCACCGGTGCCGTCATGCCCGGCGGCGGCACGTAGCTGCCCAGCAGCGCGGTGAAGTCGTAGTTGTCGACCGACTGGGTGTAGACGTAGCTCTTCAGGTCCTTGTAGAAGATCGCGGCAGCCACGTAGGCCTTCTCGCCGAAGTACTTCTCGTAGGACAGGTCCAGCGCGGTGGCACGCCACGGGTCCAGCAGCGGATTGCCGCCGCTGCCGCCGGGGCGCCCGGTGCCGGTGTCCACGCCGAACTCCAGGCCGGCACGCATCTGGTCCACGCGCGGCCGCGCAACCTGCTTGGCGGCGGCAAAACGCAGCGTCTGCTGATGCGGGAACAGGAAGGCCAGGTTCAGGCTCGGCAGCCAATCGTTGTAGGTGCGGCCGTTCGAGTACGGCTGCACGTTGTTGCCGGCCGACTGCGAGCTGTCCCAGTAGCGCGAATCCGAACTCTGGTCGGTGTGCTGCATCTGCACGCCGATGTTGCCGCGCACGCCGACTTCGCCGATGTCGGCGTTGATGTTCAGGCGCGCCCAGGCGGTGGTGATCTTCTCCCGTACCGTCCACGACTTGGGAATCAGGTAGTCCAGGTTGTCGACCGGGTTGAAGGTCATGTAGCGGCCCACCGCAGCGGGCACGTTCCAGGCCGGGATGGTGCCGAGGCCGGCGAAGCCCAGGTTGACCGGGCGGTACTGCAGGTCCGAGGCGATGTTGGCGTCGCCCTGCGCACCCAGCAGGATGTTGCCTTCGGACTGGGTCTTCACCTTGCGGCGGTCGGCGTAGTTCACGCCGATGTCGATGTCCGGCGCCCACGATGCGACGGCATCGGGCAGGGCAATGGTGGCGGCCAGCTTGCCACCCTTCAGGCGGTCTTCCACCTTCGGCACCTTGCCGTAGCCGGAACCGTAGATGGTGTTGGTCAGGAACAACGCATCCGGGTTGGAGTAGTTCAGGCCCGGGCTGATCTGCGAGAAGCCGTCCTGGCGGATCGACACGCCGACCGTATCCAGCTGCGGCATCGGGGTCAGCTGCAGGTTGTTTTCCAGGTTCAGCTCGTCGCGCGTGGCCTTGGAGTAGTTCAGGTCGGCGACCAGCTTGACGCCACTGAAATTGAACTCGTTGTTCCAGCCGAACGCGTCGATCTTGTCCTTGCGCTTGTTGTACATGCCGCGTACCAGCGGGTACACGCCGCTGGCGGTGCCGCCAGTGAACGAACCATTGGCGTTGACCTGCGGGTTGCTGACCAGCAGGCCCGGGGTGTAGTTGCCGTTGTAGTTGCTCAGGTTGAGCTCGAACTGGTTGGCGGTGTCGATCTGCTCGGCTTCGGTGTGGAATGCATCGAAGGTGCTGGTCCAGCTGTTGTTCGGCCGGAACTGGATCGTGGCCATCACGCCGTCGCGCTTGTTGTTGCCGGTGCGGCGCAGCGCCTTGATGCCATCGGAGAAGTAGGTGCCGGCACCCACGCCCGGACGGTCGCCCTTGTCGGTGTGCTCGGTGGTCCACGGTTCGTACAGGCCGACCTGATTCTCCTGGATCGGCATGTCGCTGTGCGCATAGCCGATGGCGATGCCCAGGGTCTTGTCCAGGAACTGGTCGATGTAGCTGGCGCTGAAGCGGTTGCCGTACGGATCGGTGTTGGCGGCGCGGCCCAGCGAGCTCTTCTGGTAGCGGCCACTGACCGCGATCACGCGCTCGCCGAAGCTGAGCGGGCGCGCGGTCTGCATGTCGATGGTGCCCGACAGGCCCTGTCCGACCAGCGCCGCGTCCGGGGTCTTGTACACGGTCACGCCGTTGACCAGTTCGGACGGATACTGGTCGAACTCGACGCCACGGTTGTCGCCGGTGCTGACCACTTCGCGGCCATTGAGCAGGGTGGTGGCGAAGTCCGGCGACAGGCCGCGCACGCTGATCACCTGCGCACGGCCGGCAACGCGCTGGGCGGCCAGGCCGGGCAGGCGCGAAATGGACTCGGCGATGCTGACGTCGGGCAGCTTGCCGATGTCTTCGGCGGAGATCGCTTCGACCACCGAGGTGGCGTCCTGCTTGACCGCGATCGCGCTCTCGATGCCGCGGCGGATGCCGGTGACCTGCACCGTATCGAGGTTGGTGGCGGCGGTGCCGGCCGGCGTGGTGGTGCTCTGCGTGGACTGTGCCGACGCCAGCGTCGGCGCCAGGACAACGGCCAGCGCGATGCTCAGCGCGCTGCGCTTGTGGTTCAACATTTTCCCCTCCCAGGCAATGTTGCAGATCGATTTGTGAGCGTTCCGGCGGGGCCGTGAACGTGCGACGCGGTGGCCGCTGTCGTCGCCGCTATGGTAGGCAGCGCGTTCTTCGCGGGAATCACCCTGCATACGTATTCAATGGCGTCTGCAGGGATGTAATCGCTTTCAAGCAGTGCTTCCGGTAGTGCCGGCCGCTGGCAGGCAATCGCGTTCGCCGGGTTGCCGGCCAGCGGCCGGCACTACCCGGGCATTCACAGCGGCGTGAAGCGAATGGCCTGGCCACCGCCGGGTGCCAGCACCAGCGTCAGTGCATCGGCGCTGGTCACTTCGCGGGTTTCGCGCGCGAAGGCGAATGGATTGCTGCGGAAATCCGCGCCTTCACCATCGCGGTAGATCTCGGCGCGATAGCGCACGCCAGGCTCCAGGAAGCCCAGCGATACCGGCAGCACGCGGCCGTGCTCGTCGGTGATGCTGCCGAGGAACCAGTCGCGGCTGTTGCGGTCGCGGCGCACGATCGTCACGTAGTCACCCACTTCGCCATCGAGCACGCGGCTCTGCTCCCAGTCCACCGCCACGTCCTCGATGAAACGGAACGCCTCGCGATGCTGCAGGTAGTGTTCGGGCAGGTCGGCGGCCATCTGGATCGGGCTGTACAGCACCACGTACAGCGCCAGTTGGCGGGCCAACGTACTGGGGATGGCCTGGCCGTGGCGGCCCTTCAGGCTGAGGATGCCGGGGGTGTAATCCATCGGCCCGGCCAGCATGCGGGTGAACACCAGGTTGACCTCGTGCTCCGGCGGGTTCGGTGGCTGGCCCCAGGCGTTGTACTCCATGCCGCGTGCGCCTTCGCGCGAGATCCAGTTGGGATAGGTGCGGCGCAGGCCGGTATCCTTGATCGGCTCATGCGGGTTCACCGACAGATGGCGGCGCGCCGCTTCCTGCACCACCTTCAGATGGTGGCGGGCCATGAACTGCCCGTCATGCCACTCGCGCCACAGTGGGCCCCCCGTGGGATTGCGGCGGTCGACCTGGCCGTCGTCGCAGACGTAGCCGGTCTTGAACTGGTCCACGCCCAGTCGTGCGTAGAGGTCCAGCGCGGCGCCCAGCTGGGCCTCGTAATGTTCGATGGCGCAGCCGGTTTCGTGGTGACCGATCAGGTGCACGCCCTTGTTCAGGCCATACGCCGACAGCGCTTCGATGTCGAAATCGGGCGTGGCACGGGTGAAATCGAAGTCGTAGCCATTGCCGACCCAGTTGCCGTCCCAGCCCGGATTCCAGCCTTCCACCAGCACGCCGCGGAAGCCGTGTGCAGCGGCGAAATCGATCACCTTCTTCGTCTTGGCGGTGGTGGCGGCGTGCTTCGGCCCGGTCGCCCAGCTCTCGTTGTCCAGGTGCATCGACCACCACACGCCCAGGTATTTGGCCGGTTTCACCCAGCTCACATCGCCCAGCGCATTGGGTTCGTTGAGGTTGAGGATCAGGTCCGATTCGACCAGGCCACCGGCACGGTCGGCGATCTGCAGCGTGCGCCACGGCGTGGCGAAGGGCAGGGTGCGGCGCACCTTCCAGCCTTCGGCCGAGGGCGACAGCTGCGCGCGCAGGCGCTGCCCCTCGCTGCGGCGCAGCCACATGCCGGCGTAGTCCACCAGCGCGGCCTCGTGAATGGCCACATGCAGGCCATCGCGGCTGCGCAGGGTCATCGGCGTATGCACCAGCGGTACTTCGCGCAGCGGGGTGCGCTGGTACAGGTACTCGTAGTGGATCGGCTCGCCGGCGGGGATCCACCAGGCGGTGGAGTCCTGTGCGATGGCGAACTCGGTCAGCTCGTCATCGATGATCGCCTCGCGCAGATTCGGCTGCTCGGGGAATATGTAGCGGAAGCCGAGGCCATCGTCGTAGACGCGGAACACTACATCCAGCCGGCGCTTGCTGCCGGTGGTTTCGGCCAGCTGGACGGTCAGCTCGTTGAAATGGTTGCGGGTGAGCCGGCGCTCGCCCCACGGCTGCTCCCAGGTGTCATCGACGCTGCGCCGCTGCTGGCCCAGCAGGGTGAAATCGCGGTCCAGACGACCGTCGCGCAGGGTGAAGCCGAGCTTCGAATCCTCCACAACAGTGTCGCCCAGGCGCTCGACCCGGTAGCGGGCCGTGCCGCCGTCCAGCACCAGGCTGACCTTCAACATCTTGCCCGGCGATTCGACGCTGGCCACCTGGGGCGCGGCCTGTACCAGCGTGGCCCAGCCGATCAGGGCCAGGCCCAGCATGTGCGCGAACACCGCGCGTACAGCAGTGGGTGACATCGGCAATTCCCCTCCCAAGGCGCCGTTGGCAGACCCGGACCATAAGCCAGCGCGGCGGGTGCGCTACCGCGCGATGCCATGAATACGTATGCAACTGGACGCAGCCGACAGCCCCGCGTCTACCATGGGGCCAGGGCACCTTGAGGGAGGGGCCGCGCCCGCCCGCCGGCAACGACGGTGCGGACCTACAACGCGTGCAGAGAGGGAGGGAGGCCGACGGGCGCGAGCCGGTCCGCCGCTTCGATGCTGAAGATCATTTGCCTGACCGCTGCCCTGGGGGCAGCGCTGGGGACGACCGCGCAGGCGGCCGACCTGCAATTCGACGGCCGCCATGCGCGCGCCGAAGCCGCTGCCAACGGCAGCTTCGTGCTGCATGCGCCGAAGGGCGATGTGCGTATCGCGCCGATGCCGATGCGCAGCCAGACCGGCAGCGTGATGTTCGATGCCCTGTTCGCGCTGGCCCAGCAGGAGATGGACCAGGACCGCGTGGACGCGATTCGCGATCCCGCGTTCGACGAAGGCCGACCGGTGCCGTGCGAGTGCTTCCAGACCGGCGCGCGCTGGCCCTATGTGTGGACGCGCGATGTCAGCTTTGCCGCCGATCTGGCGCTCGCACGCCTGGACCCGAAGCGCACCCGGCAGTCGCTGCAGTTCAAACTGTCGGCGGCGCGCGACGGGCACACGCCCGGCCTGTTTGTGGCGCAGGACACCGGTTCCGGTGGCAGCTGGCCGATCAGCAGCGACCGCGTGGTGTGGTTCCTGGCGGCTCGCCAGCTTCTGGAGGATCGCGCATTTGCCGACCAGGTCTGGCAGGCGCTGCAGGGCACGCTGGCGCAGGACCGCGCGATGGTGTTCGACGCGCAGATGGGCCTGTACCGTGGCGAGACTTCGTTCCTGGACTGGCGCGAGCAGACCTATCCGGACTGGACCCGCGAGGACGTGCGCTTTATCGGTGATTCCTATGCACTGTCCACCAACGTGCTGCACTATCAGGCACTGCGCCTGGCCGAACGCCTGGCCGGGCAGCACGGCGATGCCCGCGCGGCCGATTACAAGGCCTGGGCCGACGCATTGGCGCAGCAGATCGATGCGCGCTTCTGGCGCGAGGATATCGGCCAGTACATGAGCTACATCGGCGAAGCGGCGCACCCGGTGCCGTACGCCAAGGTCGATCTGCTGGGCCTGTCGCTGGGCATCCTTGCCGAGGTGCTGCCGCCCGAGCGCGCGCGGCGTGCGCTGGCGGCGTATCCGATGGGCCCGGCTGGCAGCCCGGTGGTCTGGCCGCAGGAAGCACAACAGCCGATCTATCACAACCGGGCGATCTGGCCGTTCGTCAGTGCCTACTCGCTGCGTGCGGCGCGGCAGCTGGACGATGCGCCGCGCATCGCCGCCGAGATCCGCTCGCTGATGCAGGGTGCCGCGCTGGCCGGTTCCAACATGGAGAATTACGAGCTGGTCAGCCAGGCCGTGCATGTCGATGAAGGCGCGCTCAGCGGGCCGGTGGTCAATTCGGAGCGCCAGCTGTGGTCGGTGGCCGGGTATCTGTCGATGGTGCTCGAAGGCGTATTCGGCGTACAGGCTGACGGCCGCGTGCAGCCCAAGCTGCCAGCCGCGCTGGTCCCCGAACTGTTCGGCAAGCAGCGCCGCATCTCCCTGGAGGCCGATGGCAAGCGCTATGTGCTGGAGCGGCCGAAGCAGGTGGGTGATGGCCTGCTGGTGGCGGGCCAGGTAAAGACGCGTGGTGCCACCACCACCGTGCAGCTGGTGGCCACCGCAGCGGCACCGCGCAGCGTGGCGACGACGGCCGACGCCAATGCGCGCGCACCGGCCACGCCGGCCGCACCGCAGGCGCGACGCAAGGGCAGGGGCTGGAACATCGAGGTCGCTGCCGGCCAGGTGCTGTGGCAGGACGGTCGCGCGCTCACCGCCAGCAATGGCCTGGCACGCATCGGTGACGATGGCCTGCAGCATTGCCTGAGCCTGACCCGGCGCGACGGCGCATTGGAATCGCTGCACAGTCCGATGGTCTGCGTCGGTCCGCAGCAGCGACTGAAGGGTGCCGAGCGCTGGCAGTTCACCTCGGCCAAGGCGGGGCAGGTGCGCCTGCGCCTGCAGTACAGCAACGCGAATGGGCCGATCAACACGGGCGTGACCGCCGCGGTGAAGCAGCTGGCGCTGCAGTGCCCTGGCCAGCCGTTGCAGCGGCACGCCGTCACCCTGCCGCACAGCGTGGCCGTGCAGGACTCGACCTCGGCGACGTTCCCGGTGCCGAAGGGCCGATGCACGGTCACGCTTGAAGAGGGCTTCAACATGAGCACACTGCAGCATTTCGCGCACTACACCGGGGGCAAGGGCGGGCGCGACGGCGTGCTCAACCAGGCGCAGGTGCAGGCGCTGACGGTGGCGCCCGTGGCTGTAGAGGACGCACGATGAATCGCCCCGCCAAACCCCAGCTGTCGTTCTGGCAGATCTGGAACATGTGTTTCGGTTTTCTCGGCATCCAGTTCGGCTTCGCCCTGCAGAATGCCAACGCCAGCCGCATTTTCGAGACGCTGGGCGCGGACATCGACGCGGTACCGGGGCTGTGGATCGCCGCGCCGCTGACCGGCCTGCTGGTGCAGCCGGTGATCGGTTACCTGTCCGATCGCACCTGGACGCGCTGGGGGCGGCGCCGTCCGTTCTTCATGATCGGTGCGGTGCTGACCACGCTGGCCCTGCTGGTGATGCCGAATTCACCGACGCTGTGGATCGCGGCCGGCACGCTGTGGGTGCTCGATGCCTCGATCAACGTATCGATGGAGCCGTTCCGAGCCTTCGTCGGCGACCAGCTGGCGCCACGCCAGCGTCCGGCCGGCTATGCGATGCAGAGCTTCTTCATCGGTGTGGGCGCCATCGTCGCCAGCTTCCTGCCGTTCATCCTGGCCCACTTCGGCGTTGCCAATACGGCCGCCGCCGGTGAGGTGCCGGACACCGTGCGCTATGCGTTCTACTTCGGCGCGGCGGTGCTGCTGGCGGCGATCACCTGGACGGTGGTCAGCACCCGCGAATATTCACCAGCAGAACTGGCTGCCTTCGATGATGCCGAGCCGCCGGCGCATCATGCGGGAGCGGTGATCAACGGCCCGGCGCCATGGACGCGGGTGGCCCTGTGGCTAGGGCTGGGTGTGCTGTTGGCGCTGCTGATCACCTGGCGGCAAGGCGACAGGATGCTGTACGTGCTGGCAGGCCTGTGCGCCGGCTATGGCCTGCTGCTGGCGGCCGCGCGCGCGTTGCCGGCCACGCATATGCTGGCCGCCATCGTCGGCGACCTGCGCGCGATGCCGGTGACCATGCGCCGCCTGGCGTGGGTGCAGTTCTTCTCATGGTTCGCGCTTTTCGCCATGTGGATCTACACCACTGCTGCGGTGGCCGGTACCCACTTCGGTTCGACCGATCCACAGTCGGTGGCCTACAACGAAGGTGCCAACTGGGTGGGCGTGCTGTTTGGCGCCTACAACGGCTTCGCTGCGCTGGCGGCGGTGCTGATTCCGCCGATGGTGCGTGCGATCGGCCTGCGCTGGAGCCACCTGGTCAACCTGTGGCTGGGCGCTGCCGGCCTGGTCTCGCTGATGTTCATCCGCGACCCGCACTGGCTGCTGCTGTCGATGGTGGGTGTGGGCTTTGCCTGGGCATCAATCCTGTCGTTGCCGTATGCACTGCTGTCCGACAGCGTGCCTGCGTCGAAGATGGGCGTGTACATGGGCATCTTCAATTTCTTCATCGTGATCCCGCAGCTGGTCGCGGCCAGTGCGCTCGGCTTTGCCCTGCGCGCATGGCTGGGTGGCCAGCCGATGCATGTGCTGGTGCTGGGCGGCTGCAGCCTGTTCATCGCCGGCCTGTGCGTGCTGCGGGTTCCGTCCCGTCCGGAGGTGGTGTGATGCGTGGTGTCCTGGCTGTTGCCGTTTCCCTTGCCCTGTTCGCCGGCCAGGCCGTGGCCACGCCGCGCCCGGACTACGTCGGCACCACCGAACCGTTCGCCAGCGATGCGGTGTATTTCGTGGTCACCGACCGCTTCGTCAACGGTGATCCATCCAATGACCATCGCGACCAGGGTGGCGCGCACCGCACCTTCGACATCCCGGTGCCATGCCCGGACAAGGTGGACGGCAACATCGGCTATCTCGGCGGTGATTTCCGTGGCGTACTCGACAACGCGGAGTACATCCGCAATCTGGGCTTCGGCGCGGTGTGGATCACGCCCATCGTCGACAACCCGGACGAGGCCTTTACCGGCAGCAAGCCGATCAGTTGTACCAGCACGCTGACCGACCGCGGCAAGACCGGCTACCACGGCTACTGGGGCATCAACTTCTACAGACTCGATGAGCACCTGCCCAGCAGGGACCTGGACTTCGCCGGACTGACCAAGGGCCTGCACGGTGCCGGCTTGAAGGTGGTGCTGGACATCGTCGGCAACCACGGTTCGCCGGCCTGGACCATGCCGATACGGCAACCGCAGTTCGGCCAGATCTTCGACAAGGACGGAACGCTGATTGCCGACCACCAGAACCTGCCACCGCAGAAGCTGGACCCGAAGCACAACCCGCTGCACGCGTTCTACAACAACATCGGCCCGGTCGACAGCAAGGACGGCTCGATCTTCGACGGCAACCTCGCCGAACTGTCCGACTTCAACCAGGACAATCCGGCGGTGATGGACTATCTGGTCGGCGCTTACCTGCAGTGGACCGCGCAGGGCGTGGACGCGCTGCGCATCGATACCATCGGCTGGCTGCCGCACCCGTGGTGGCATGAATTCGTCAAGCGCATCCGCGCCGAGCACCCGGGCATGTTCATGTTCGGCGAAGCCTTCGACTACAACGCGGCGACCATTGCCGAGCACACCTGGCCGGCCAACGCCAATGTCAGCGTGCTCGACTTCCCGTTGCGCGGTGCTCTGGAGCAGACCTTCGGCACCGCCGGCAAGGGCTTTGAGACGCTGGCCGAGCCGCTGCACCTGAGCGGTGGCCCGTATGCCAATCCGTACGAGCTGATGAGCTTCTACGACAACCACGACATGCCGCGCCTGCAGGCCAGCGACAATGGCTTCATCGACGCGCACAACTGGCTGTTCACCGCGCGCGGCATTCCGGTGGTCTATTACGGCTCGGAGACCGGCTTCATGCGTGGCCGCGCCGAGCACGCAGGCAACCGTGCCTACTTCGGCCAGCCGCGTGTGGACGCTGCGCCGCAGAGCCCGATCTTCGCGCCGCTGCAGCGTATCGCCAAACTGCGTGAAGCGACCCCGGCACTGCAGCGTGGCTTGCAGGTGAACGAGCGGCTGCAGGGCGATGAGGCCGTGTTCTTCCGCGTGCTGCAGCACGGTGACGTGACGCAGACCGCGCTGGTGCTGCTGAACAAGGGTGATGCGGCGCGCACCTTCGAGGTGGACCGCTACCTGCAGGCTGGCACGTGGCGTGATGCGCTGGATGGCGGCACGGTGAAGGTCGAGCAGCAGCTGAAGACTGACGTGCCGGCGCATGGGGTAAAGGTCTATGTGCTGGACGCCACCGTGCAGCAGCCGGCACTGCAGGCCGAACTGGACAAGGCGATGGCCGACCAGAAGGCGCGGGACCAGCGCCTGGGGCGGTAGTGCCGGTCGCTGGCCGGCAACTCATGAATCCATGGTCCCTTCAGGTGCCGGCCAGCGGCCGGCACTACCGGGGGGACCACATCCGGCACAATAGGCACCCCTCACGCCCTGCCGTACCGCCATGACCGACCTCGTCCCGCAGACCCCGATCGAAACCCTGCTGAAGGCGGCGATGGACGGGGCGGTGCCGATCCGCGCCTTCATGGAAGCCTTCGTCGCCTCCGAGGTGGTGCTGCAGACCGGCAGCCTGGTGACCCCCGATGGCAGCGGTTTCGACCCGCTGCTGTTCGACAAGCAGGGCACGCTGCACGTGGCCGTGTTCACCGATCCATCGCGGGTGGGCATCTACAGCCAGCAGGCCGAACACCAGATCCGCTGGCTGATGCTGGACGTGCTGCGCCGCGTGCCGGGTGGCTACGGCGTGGTGATCAATCCGGGCACCCCGCTGGGCTTCGAGATCTCGCCCAGCGGCATCGGCGAGATCCTGAAGGACTTCGCCCAGGGCTGATTGTCCTGTACAGCCGAGCCCATGCTCGGCTGCCGTTCGCGCAATGCCCGCTCAGTCGTGCAAGGCTCGACGCTACAGAAGGCTTCCCTTCGAACGCCGTCCGTGATCCCCTTGGGCGACATCGGGATCGAGGCCTGGTCATGGAGTTCAGGGTATTGCCTGCAGACGCAGCGGAACGACAGCAATTGGCGCAGTGGTACCACGCGCAATGGGGCCGGGACGCCGGCCTGACGCTGGAACAGGAACTGCAACGGCTCGACCCGCCGCAGGATGCTGAAGGTTTCCCGCACCTGATCGCCGCTTTCGAAGATGGGCAGGTGGTCGGTGCAGTCCAGCTCAAGCGCCGCGAGATGCAGGCCTTTCCACAGTACGAGTACTGGTTGGGCAGCGTATTCGTGGCCGACAGCCATCGCGGCCGCGGATTGGCCAGTGGTCTGGTCGAACAGGCTGCGGCACAGGCCGCGCGGATGGGCGTTTCCGACCTGTACCTGCAGACCGAGGCCCTGGATGGTGGTCTGTATGCGCGGCTGGGCTGGAAGCCGGTGCAGGAAGCCGACAACCGCAGCTATCGCGTGCTGGTGATGGTGCGCAGGTTGGCCGCATGAGCGCATCCACGGTACGCCATTCCCGCTCGGCCCTGATCTTCCTGATCGTGGCCATCGTTGCGGCGCTGGTGGCCATGCCCCTGCTGCGCGCGGTAGGCATGGTGCAGTGGCCGGTGTTTGTCATCGCCTGGCTGATCAACCTGGGCGCGGCTTGGCATCTGGCCCAGTGGGCGCGCCAGCAGGGGCGCTCGGGCTGGGCGTTCGGGGTACCGGCAGCGCTAGGTACGGTCGCCTCGATCGTGGTCTATGTGCTGTTGGCGTTGCTGGGGCCGAAGTCCCCGGTGCGCTGAACCTTCGCCGGCTGTCCTGGACAAGGTGCCGAGCAGGGCTCGGCACCACAGCAAGGCCGAGCCAAGCCCGCACGCGTTGCGTGGAGCGCCGGCGCACAGGCCGGCGCCCCCTCCCTCACATCGTCACCTTGCGCCGGTTGTCATCGCTCACCCGGTCGATCAGCTTGTTGTAGGGATCGAAGCCCGCTTCATCCGGCTTCTCGTCCACCGTCACCGTGATCTTCGGCGCGGCGCTGGTGATGTGGTGGCGCTGCAGGTACAGCACCTTCTGGTCGCGCTCCTTGCCCGACGGGCCGTTGGCGAACACGCCGATCTCGACCCAGTCATCCATCTTCGCGTCGCTCTCCTTGCCCTTGCCATCGGCGTACTGCTTGGCGGCGTGCAGGTCCAGGGTCACGTCGTAGCGCCCGTCATCGCGCTTGCGGGCGCTGGCGGCCATCACCCGGTTGTCGTAGAAGCTGATCTTCTCGAACAGATCGGTGACCAGCTGCTGGCGGTCAGCCGGGGTCTCGGCGCGGATGTAGCCCAGCAGCTCGCGTGAGGTGGTGTACGGCGGCTGCTGGTAGCCCTTGTCCTGCAGGAAGCGCTTCAAAGCCCGGTTCAGGGCCTGCTCGCCGATTTCCTCGCGCAGCCGATAGAACACCAGCGAACCCTTCTGGTAGTGGATGTACTGCTGGTTCTCCACGCGCTCCAGCGGCTGTTCCTCGATGGCCTCGCCGCCGCGGCCGGACAGGTAACCGTCCAGCTCGCGCTTGAGGAACTGGCGCATATGCTGGCGGCCGTACTCCTGCTCCATCACCATCAGCGCCGAGTACTGCGACAACGATTCGGACAGCACCGTTGCGCCCTGCACGTTGGCACCAATCACCTGGTGCGCCCACCACTGGTGTGCGATCTCGTGCGCGGTCACGTAGAACACGTAGTCCACCTTGTCCGGGTCACGCAGGTCAGCGATGAAACCGATGGCCTCGGAGTAGGGGATGGTGTTGGCGAACGACTGCGCGAAGCGGGCATAGCCCGGGAACTCGATGATGCGTACCTGGCGGTGCTGGTACGGCGTGAAGTTCGCCTCGTAGTAGGCCAGTGATTTCTGCACCGCCTCGATCATCCGGTCCACGTTGTAGCCGTGCGCCGGGTCGAAGTAGACCTCGATCGGGATGTCCTTGTACTTCGCCTTGCGCACCTCCCAGCGCGCCGACAGATAGGCGTAGAAGTTCAGCATCGGCCGGTCCATGGCATAGCTGAAGCAGCGCCGGCCATTGACCGTGCTCTCATGCTGCAGATAGCCCGGGGCCAGCGCCACCTGGTCTGGTGCCGTGCAGATCGTGGTGCGGAAGTCGAGCCAGTCGGCATCGTTGGAGATGTAGGTGTTGGCCCGCGCGGCTTCGTCTTCCAGCTTGGGCATGCGCCGCGGCTCACCCAGGTCGCGCTTGCGCCGCTCGTTGCGGTCGGTGATCTCCGCGCCCTCGTTGTAGCCGAACGACGGCAGTACGCGGCTGTTGAAGAAGGTGCCGTTGTCGGCGATGTTACTTGGTGCCTGGCCGGCGGTGATGCCGTTGGGCTTCTGCACCACCCGGAAATGCACGCTGCGGGTTTCGCCCGGTTGAAGCGGCCTGTCCAGCCGGTAGATGCGGTAGCCGAGATCCTTGTCGTGGAAGGTCAACTTCTGCCCGCCGAGGTCGGCGGCCAGCAGCTGCTTGTCGTCGCCCATTGAGACATGCAGGTCCTGGATGGGCTGCGCGTGCAGGTTGCGGATGGTCCAGTTCGCGTCGATCACCATCGACTGCGATTCCGGGAACAGGTCCACGCGGTTGTCCACGGCGACAATGCGTGGCTGTGGCAGGTTACGGTACTTCGACAGCTCGCGCTCGTAGCGGGCCTGCAGGTCCAGCTGCTGGTCGGGCGGGATGAACTCGTTGCGGATGTTGGTGCTCCAGTACAGCCAGCCGCCCACGCCGACGAACGCCACTGCTGCCAGCGCCGCAAAGGCGCCGGTAGGGCCGCGCAGGCGACGGCCAGCCAGCGCCAGGCGCTGGCGCAGCCCCTGGCTGATACCGCGTACCCAGAAGGCTGACGCCAGACACATCAGCGTCAGCAGGAACAGCGCCCAGTAGCCCTGGAAGGCCAGCTGCCCCGGCAGGAAGTGGCCGTAGCCGTTCATGTCCGAATAGGGCGCGTTGGGCCAGCTGCCGAAGTTGTACAGGTGCTGCGTGTAGTCGAGCAGGCCGAGCACGCCCTGGCCGATCATCACCACGATCAGCAGCGCGTAACCGACGAACTTGTTGTTGGTGAGTACCTGCAGCACCAGCGCCAGGCCCCCCATCAGGATGTAGACCACCGAATCCAGCGCCAGGCTGCGCAGGTACAGCAGCGGCTCCAGATTGGTGTAGCCCTTGGCCAGCTGCACGCCCATCGCGGCCAGCGCACCGGCGGCCTGGAAGAAGACGATCACCGCCAGCAGCGCAGTGAACTTGGCCAGCAGTGGCACCCAGTTCGGCACCGGCATGGCATCGGTCACTTCGTTGATACGCGCGCTGCGTTCCTTCCAGACCAGTTCACCGGCGAAGAACAGCACGATGATCACCAGCAGCCAGCTGAAGGCGCCCTGCAGGGCCATGATCATCTGCGAGGTGACCGGCCAGATCGAGGTGCCGTACAGGGTCTGCCGGAACAGCGCGCTGGGCAGGAAGTTGGCCAGGCCCAGCACCAGCAGCACGATGAACGGTACGCTGCGCAGCACGCCGCGTGTATCGAAGCGCACCTGGCGCAGGAACTGCCGCCACGCCGTGGTGGCGGTGAACGCCGGCACCACGCGCGGCAGTGCTGCGCGGGTGGGGCGGACACTGGCGGCATCGGCAACCGGTTGCGCCTGCCTGCGGCCCCAGCGCCGACGACCACTGCCGCTGCGTTCGGTACGGAACAGCGCGAAGGTGGCGGCGAACAGCGCGGCAGCCACACCCAACCACAGAGCACGGTTGGCCAGCAGGTAACCGGCCAGCTCGGGAATCCCGTTGTTGCGTTCGGCGGTGGACCAGTAGCGGATCGTGCGGCCGAGGGCGCGCATGCCCAGCGGTTCGCTCAGCACCGCGATCCACGTATTGTCGATGTCACGCAGCAGGGCCGCGCTGGCACCGTACAGCACCAGGTAGGCCACCAGGCCGATGTAGACCCACAGGATCGAACGGGTCAGTGCCGCCAGCAGTGACAGCAGCGCGGTGGTGAACAACAGGTTCGGAATGACGATGACCGCGAACGTCCACGCATAGCCCTGCCAGCTGATCGGGCCCATGCGCTCGGGATCGACCCACGGCATGAACGGTGCCAGCCACAGCCCGAACGCGATCACCACGTAAACCAGCAGCCCGGCGGCGAGGGCAGCGGCGATGCGCCCCGCCAGGTAGTCGCGGCGTTTCACCGGGCTGGCGAAGATCAGTTCGGCGGTGCCCAGTTCGAAGTCACGCAGCAGCGCATTGCTGACGAACAGTGCAGTGACCAGCATGCCGAGCAGGGTGAAGATGCCCAGCATCTGCGCGATCACGGTGGGCGCGTTGCTGTGCACGTTGCCGCTACCGCCACCGATCTGCACCGCATCGCTGGAGGCGGCGGCGAAGGCGAGCAGGGCGAACAGCCCGGCCAGCAGCCACAGCAGCGGGGAGCGCAGCTGCTCGCGCAGCTCGAAACGGAAGAAATCGAGGATCATGGTGTGCTCCGCTCAGGCTGCCGCGCGGGCACGGGCCTGCAGGCGCAGGCGCTGGAAGTACACATCCTCAAGGTCGGGAGCCACGGCCGCGAAGCCATCGCCGGGGTCGTTGGCGCTGTGCACGTGGATCACTGGGCGGCCCCCGACCAGGCGGGTCGAGAGCACCACGTAGCGTGCTTCATGGTCGGCCAGTTCCGAAGGATCGACCTGCTTGCGCCAGACCTGCTGCTGCAGGGCATCGATGGCATCGGCCGGTCGCCCGGTCAGCAGCACCTGGCCCTTGTTCATGATCGCCATCGTCGGGCACAGGTCGGTCACGTCCTCGACGATGTGGGTGGACAGGATCACCGCCACGTTCTCGCCAATCGCCGCCAGCAGGTTGAGGAAGCGGTTGCGTTCCTCCGGATCGAGGCCGGCGGTGGGTTCGTCGACGATTACCAAGCGTGGGTCACCCAACAGCGCCTGAGCGATGCCGAAGCGCTGGCGCATGCCGCCGGAGTAGGTGCCCAGCTTGCGCTTGCGCGCGTCCCAGAGGTTCACCTGCTGCAGCAGTCCATCGACCACCTCGCGACGCTGGGCGCGCTGGGTCAGGCCCTTGAGCACCGCGAAATGTTCCAGCAGGTCCAGCGCGCTGACTTTCGGGTACACGCCGAAATCCTGCGGCAGGTAGCCCAGCCGGCGGCGCACCGCATCCTTGTCGCGCAGTACGTCGATCGGCGCCTCGCCCGGAATGCTGAGCGTCGCCGTGCCGCTGTCGGCCTCCTGCAGGGTGGACAGCGTGCGCATCAGCGACGACTTGCCAGCGCCGTTCGGGCCGAGCAGGCCGAACATGCCGCGCGGGATGTCCAGGGTGACGTTGTTGAGGGCATGCACGCCGTTGGCGTACGTCTTGGAAAGCGAATCGATCTTCAGCATGCGACGTACACCTTTCCATGGGCAATGTCTGCGCGTTATCCGCGCAACCGCGTCCGTGCGCATCCGCCGTTGGTCATGGGGGGAGAACCCCGCCATCGTGCGTTGGCCGGAGCGCCGGCCCAGCGGCGCCTACCCGCGCAGGGATGATTCGCGCACGACCAGCTTCACCGGGATGCTCTGGCTGTCCACCGGCTGCCGCCCGATCAGCGCCAGCAGGCGTTCCACCAGCAGCTGCCCGGCCTGCTTGGTGTCCTGCTGCACGGTGGTCAGCGCCGGGGATACCGAAGCGGCCAGCGGGATGTCGTCGAAGCCGGTCACCGCCACGTCCTGCGGTACCCGCAGCCCGGCCTCGCGCAGGGCGCGCATCGCACCGATGGCGATCAGGTCGCTGGCCGCGCAGATCGCATCGATCGGCTCGCCGCGCGCCAGCAGGGCCTGGCAGGCCTCCTGGCCGGAGGCCTCGGTGGTGATCGCATCGTGCTGCAGCGCCGGTTCGGCGGCCAGGCCGTGGTCCTGCAGCGCCGCGACATGGCCGCGGTAGCGCTCCTGGAATTCGGGGTAATGGCTGGAGGCATGGCCGAGGAAGGCGATGCGGCGGCAGCCCTGCAGCAGCAGATGGGTGGTGATGTCATGCCCGCCCTGGAAGTTGTCGCTGCCGATCGAGACACCGGGCTGGCCAGGCAGGGCGGCGCCCCAGCGCACGAAGTGCGTGCCCTGTTCGACCAGCCGCTGCAGGCGGTCGCGCGATTCGTGGTAGTCGCCGTAGCCGAGCAGGATGATGCCGTCGGCCTTGTTGCTGTCTTCGTAATCGGCCTGCCAGTCGGTGGACAGCTGCTGGAACGACACCAGCAGGTCCTGCCCGTGCAGGGCGCAGGCGCGGGTGATCGAGCCCAGCATCGAATGGAAGAACGGGTTGATCAGCGAATCGTCGTTGGTCGGATCCTCGAAGAACAGCAGGGCCAGCGTGCCGGCATTGCGCAGGCGCAGACTGGAGGCGTTCTTGTCGACCTTGTAATTCAGCTCGCGGGCGATGCGCAGGATGCGCTCGCGGGTCTCGGCGTTGACCATCGGGCTGCCACGCAGGGCCCGCGACACGGTCGGCTGGGAGACCCCGGCCAGGTGGGCGATGTCCAGGGAGGTGGCTTTGCCTTTGATCGTCATGGGCGGGCGGAGCGGGCAGGTGGAAGGTGCCCGGGCATGATGCCATGCGCAGACGCGAATGCCTCTCTGGACGTCGGTCGGGGCGCAGGTAAGTCATTGCCGGACAAGGAAATCAGCCTGGTCCTTCGGTGCGGTCGGGGTCTCCTGACCGGGCGGACGGCGGCGGCAATGGTAAGATGCGTCGTTCTCGCATTCCCCAAAATTTCACCAGGGGCGGCCCAGCGTACTGCACCCCGCCCGGGGCTGTGCTATCACTGGCGGTCTGCCCCTGGACAACGGACGAAGGTACCTATGGCGCGCGGCATCAACAAAGTCATCCTGGTCGGCAATCTTGGCAACGACCCGGACGTGAAGTACACCCAGGGCGGCATGGCGATCACCCGCATCAGCCTGGCCACCACCAGCGTCCGCAAGGACAAGGATGGCAACCAGCAGGAGCGCACCGAATGGCACCGCGTGGTGTTCTTCGGCAAGCTCGGCGAGATCGCCGGCGAGTACCTGCGCAAGGGCAGCTCGGTCTACGTCGAAGGCAGCCTGCGTTACGACAAGTACACCGGCCAGGACGGCGTGGAGAAGTACTCCACCGATATCATCGCCGATGAAATGCAGATGCTGGGCGGCCGCGGTGAAGGCGGCGGCGGTGGTGGCGGCAACTACGGCGGCGATCGTCCGCAGCGCCAGCAGGCGCCGCGCCAGGAGTACGGCGGCGGTGGCGGCGGCCAGCGTGGTGGCCAGGGCGGTGGCTATGGCAACCAGGGCGGCAACCAGGGCGGCGGCTACGGCAACCAGGGTGGCAACCAGCGTCCGCAGCCGCAGCAGGCGCCGCCGATGGACGACTTCGCTGACGACGATATTCCGTTCTGATCGACCGCTTGCGCGCAGCAGAAAAGAAAGCCCCGCTCATGCGGGGCTTTTCTTTGTCCGCGATTCCTGCGGAGTTGTGCCCCGCAGCATTGAATTTTCGTGCACCGCAACTTGCAAGCATGCAATTTCCTCCCCTATGGTGCAATCGATTGCATTGCTGTGAATCGTTGCGTTTGATACCGGTTGGGAGGCCGGCAGATGGATGTCCATCCATTCGATCAGACCGGCCCCGGCGACGGGGCTCACGCGGCGCGATGCGCTGCGCCTCGCAGTTGCCGGCAGCATTGGCCTGGGGGCCGTGACGACCGCGGGGGCGTTGCCCGCATTCGCCGCCACTGCACCGCTGAAGGGCAACCTGAAGCACGCCGTGGCCCGCTGGACCTTCCCGCAGCTGTCAGTTGCCCAGCTCTGCGCAACGGTGAAGGACATCGGCTTTGCCGCGATCGACCTGGTCGGCCCCGAAGACTGGCCCACGCTGAAGGCCCATGGCGTCTACAGCTCGATGTGCAACGGCGCGGAGCTGGGCCTTACCAAGGGCTTTGCCGGCCGTGAGTTCCACGACCAGCTGGTAGAGCGCTACACGCGGCACATCGATCTGGTGGCCGATGCCGGTTACCGGAATCTCATCTGCTTCTCCGGCAACCGCAACGGTATGGACCCGCATGACGGCATGGCCAATGCCGAGGCTGGCCTCAAGCGCATCCTCGGGCATGCCGAGAAGCGCGGTGTGGTGCTGGTGATGGAGCTGCTCAACTCCAAGGTCGATCACCGCGACTACCTGTGCGACCACTCGGCCTGGGGTGTGGAGCTGTGCCAGCGGCTCGGCTCGGACAATTTCGGCCTGCTCTACGACATCTACCACATGCAGATCATGGAGGGCGACATCATCGCCACCATCGGCAAGCACCACGCCTGCTTCAAGCATTACCACACCGCAGGCGTGCCCGGCCGGAACGAGATCGGAGACCAGCAGGAGCTCAACTATCCGGCCATCTGCCGCGCGATCCGCGATACCGGTTTCAAGGGGTATCTGGCGCAGGAGTTCATGCCTGCCGCGCCCGATGCCGTTGCTTCATTGCGCGAGGCGATCCGCCTCTGCGACGTCTGAAACGATATCCACCCAGGTGAGAGACCCATGGCAGATAATCACTACGACGCCATTGTTGTTGGCTCGGGAATCAGTGGCGGTTGGGCGGCAAAAGAGCTGACCGAGAAGGGCCTGAAGGTCCTGATGCTGGAACGAGGACGCAACATCGAGCACGTCAAGGACTACGTCAATGCGATGAAGGAAGCGTGGGACTTCCCGCATCGCAACCGTCCGACGCAGGCGATGAAGGTCGCTTTTCCGGTGCTGATGCGCGACTACGGCCTCGCCGAGAACCTGGAAGGAATGTGGGCCAACGAGCAGGACTCACCCTACATCGAAACCAAGCGTTTCGACTGGTTCCGTGGCTACCACGTCGGTGGCCGCTCATTGTTGTGGGGCCGGCAGAGCTATCGCTTCTCCGACCTGGACTTCGAGGCGAACCTCAAGGAGGGCATCGCCATCGATTGGCCGATCCGCTATGCCGACATCGCGCCGTGGTACGACCATGTGGAAAAGTTCGCCGGCATCGCCGGCACGCGCGAGGGACTGGACGTGCTGCCGGATGGTGAGTTCCTGCCGCCGATCCCGTTGAACATCGTCGAGAAGGACGTGGCCGCGCGGATCAAGAAGGCCTTTGGCGGCACCCGGCACATGATCCACTCGCGCACTGCCAACATCACCCAGCCGATGCCCGAGCAGGGGCGCGTAAACTGCCAGTATCGCAACAAGTGCATCCTGGGCTGCCCCTTCGGAGCCTACTTCTCCACCCAGTCGGCGACGCTGCCGGCGGCGATGAAGACCGGCAACCTGACCCTGCGGCCGTTCTCGATCGTCAAGGAAGTGCTCTACGACAAGGATCGCAAGCGCGCGCGTGGCGTGGAGGTGATCGACGCCGAAACCGGGCAGACCTACCAGTACACGGCCAAGGTCATCTTCCTCAACGCATCGTCCTTCAACTCGACCTGGCTGCTGATGAATTCGGCGACCGACGTCTGGGACGGCGGGCTGGGCTCTTCGTCGGGCGAGCTGGGGCACAACGTGATGGACCATCATTTCGGTGCGGGTGCCTCGGGCCGGGTCGAGGGCTACGAAGACAAGTACTACTTCGGCCGCCGTCCGTGCGGCTTCTACATTCCGCGGTTCCGCAATGTCGCCGCCGACAAGCGTGGCTACCTGCGCGGATTCGGCTACCAGGGCGGTGCCAGCCGCACCGGCTGGTCGCGCGAGATCGCCGAGCTGAACATCGGTGCCGACCTGAAGGAAGCGCTGACCGTGCCGGGTGACTGGCGCATCGGCATGACCGGGTTCGGTGAGATGCTGCCGCACCACGACAACACGATCCGCCTGGACCGCGACCGTAAGGACAAGTGGGGGCTGCCGGTGCTGGCGATGGACGTGTCCATGCGCGCCAACGAACTGGCGATGCGCAAGGACATGGCCGCCGATGCCGCCGAGATGCTGGAGGCGGCCGGGGTCAAGGACGTGAAGATGCACGACAACGACTACGCTCCGGGCAAGGGCATCCATGAGATGGGGACTGCGCGTATGGGACGGGACCGGAAGAGCTCGGTATTGAACGCGCACAACCAGGTGTGGGATGCGCCCAATGTGTACGTCACCGACGGTGCCTGCATGACCTCCAGCGCCTGCGTGAATCCGTCGCTGACCTACATGGCGCTGACCGCGCGCGCGGCCGACCACGCGGTACGCGAACTGAAAGCGGGGAACCTGTGATGGATCGCCGCGAACTGCTGAAGATGATCGTCGCCGCCACCGGTGCGGCGATGGTTGGCCTGCCAGCGCTGGTGCATGGCAAAGCACCAGCGGCCGGGATGATGGCCGCGTTCTCCGATGCCGAAATCGGCACGCTGGACGAGATTGCCGAAACCATCCTGCCGCGGACCCGGACACCCGGGGCGAAGGACGCGGGCGCCGGTGCGTTCATGGCGACGTTCGTCAGCGACTGCTACACCGCCAGGCAGCAGGCGGTGTTCCGCGCCGGGCTGGCGGACATCGACAAGCGCGCCGGTGGCCGCTTCGTGTCGCTCACGCCGGAGGCGCGCACCGGGTTGCTGCGTACACTGGATGCCGAAGCCAAGGCGCGCAATGCAGACGTGACCGAGACCGGAACGCCCGAAGAGGGCGAAGCCATGCCGCATTACTTCACGATGATCAAGCAGCTGGCCATCTTCGGCTTCTTCACCTCCAAGGTCGGTGCGACCGGGGTGCTGCAGTACGTCGCCGTGCCGGGGCGCTACGACGGTGACCTCGCCTATGTCCCCGGCACACCTGCCTGGGGGACCAGCTGATGGACACCAACCTGATGATCCGCCCTGCGTTGATCACCGCCGGCCTGCTGGCCGCTGCATCTGCGTTCGCACAGGATAATGCCGACGCTGTGCGTGACCCGAAGAAGACCGAAGTGTGGAGTCCTGTGCCCGCGACCGTGGCAACGCCACCTGGCAAGGCACCGTCCGATGCGATCGTGCTGTTCGATGGCAAGGATGTCTCCGCGTGGGAGGCGGAGCAGGGTGGCCGCGTGCCCTGGAAGGTGGCCGATGGCGCCTTGACTGTCGTTCCGGGCAGCAAGGGCATCCGCACCCGGCAACGCTTCTGCGATGTCCAGCTGCATGTCGAGTGGCGCACGCCCACCGAAACGAAGGGCTTCGACGGCCAGAACCGGGGCAACAGCGGGATCTTCCTGCAGGAACTGTATGAACTGCAGGTGCTCGACAGTTACCACAACCCGACCTATGCCAATGGCCAGGCGGGTTCCATCTACAAGCAGGCCATGCCACGGGTGAACGCCTCGCGCGCACCGGGCCAGTGGCAGGTCTACGACATCATCTGGAAGGCCCCGCGCTTCTCGCCGGGCGGCGGCCTGACGTCGCCCGCACGGATCACCGTGCTGCACAACGGCGTGCTCGTGCAGGACGACACCGTGCTGGCGGGCAGGACCGAATACATCGGTGCGCCTTCGTACGCACCGCATGGGTGCGCGCCGCTGTATCTGCAGGAACATGACTCCAAGGTCAGCTACCGCAACATCTGGGTGCGCGAGCTGTAGCGCTCACCGGCTACTTCGCCAGGTAGCTGGCGATGTCATCGATCTCCTGCTGTGACAGCTGCGGGAAGGGTGGCATCAGGCCGCCGCCCTTCCTGATCCTGTCCTTGACCTGGGCGGGCTGCAGCCGCTTGCCGACATCGGTGAGCGCCGGGAACGTCGGTGGTACACCGGTGCGTTCAGCACCGTGGCAGGCGGTGCAGTGCTGGGCGTAGAGTTTCGCGCCGGCGGCCGGGTCGTCCTTGGCCCACGCTGCCGTCGCAACGTTCATGCCGCCCAGGGCCACGGCCACTGCCAGGATCATTTTCATGTGGGGCTCCTTGATGCGTCAGCGGTGGGCACGGGTGGGCGGGTTGGTAGTCAGGTGTTCACGCAGGTAGTCCGCGCCGGCCTGGATGACCTTGGCAGGGTCGCGTGGCTGGTCGTGTTCCACGATGTACCACTGCACGCCAGCGTTGGCGGAGGCTGGCAGGATCGCGTTCCAGTCCAGCACGCCCTGGCCGACCGCAGCGAATCCACCTTCGTCTTCGGCCTGGCCCTTGGGCGCATTGTCCTTGGCGTGTACCGCAAATACGTGGCCGCGGAACTTGCCAAGCATCACGGCCGGGTCCAGGCCCGCGCGCGCGACCCAGGCCAGGTCCAGTTCGGTCTGCAGCTCGGGGCCGGCGGCGTCGAACAGCAGCTCCAGTCCGGTTCTGCCATTGAAGTCGACCAGCTCGAAGTCGTGGTTGTGGTAGGCCAGCTGCATCCCCTTGCCGCGCACCTGCCTGGCAATCCGGCCCAGCTCCCGTCCCAATGCGGTCCAGCCGGCGGCATCGTGCGGGCGGTCCTTCTGGTCCAGGTAGGGCACCACCAGCGTGCTGTTGCCAATCGAGCGGTTGAAGGCCACCACGGCATCCAGGTTGTCGCGCAGCTCGGCCAGCTGAACGTGCGACGAAACCGCTTTGATCGAGTAACGGTCCAGCAATTGTTTCAGTTCCGCAGCGCTTGCATTCTGCGTACCGACGGTCTCCACCGCACGCACGCCCGCGTCGTGGACGATCTTCAGCTGCTGGTCGAGCGGCCCGGCATTGCGCAGCGTGTACATCTGCACGGCGATGGGCTTCTGCGCACCGGCTGTGTTTCCTGCGAAGGCGGGCAGGACTGCGAGCAGCAGCAGGACGAGGGTTGCAGTTCTACGGACAGGGATGTTCATCAACAGATCCTCCCGGGATTCAACCGATGGCGGTCCAGGTGCGTGACCTGGCCGATGCAATGACACGATCAACGATCCGTGCCGAGCGCAGGCCGTCTTCGAAGGTGGGCAGGCCCTGCGGCCGCTCGCCTTCAATGGCGCGATAGGTGTCGGCCACGAACGCTTCGAAGCACTGCCCGTAGCCCTGCGCGTGCCCCGCTGGCAGCGGCGACAACCGGCGTTGTTCGGCGCTGCCGGCGCCCGGGCCGCGCACGAAGATTTCCTCGCGCTGTTCGGGCAGGCCGATCCACAGCCGCTCGGCATCCTCCTGGTTGAACGCCACGCTGGCGTTGGCGCCGTCGATCTCGAACCAGAGCCGGTTGTGGCGTCCGGCCGAGACCTGGCTGACCGTCAATGACGCCAGCGTGCCCGCGCCGGTCCTGAACATCGCTGCGGCCACGTCCTCGCTCTCGACCGCTTGCTTTGCGCCGTCTGTCGCCGGCGTGCTGAAGCTCTGGGAGGTGGTTGCGCTGCGTTCGGCGATCACCGTGGCAAACGCCGCGTTCACTTCGGCGAAGCACTCGCCGCTGACCCATTCAACCAGGTCGCACCAATGCGACCCGATGTCAGCGAACACGCGCGATGTACCACCCAGTGCCGGGTCAACCCGCCAGTTGTTGCTGGCCGGGTCCAGCAGCCAGTCCTGCAGGTAGCTGCCATGGATCAGGTGCAGTGGCCCCAGATCGCCCTGCGTGATGCGTGCACGTGCCTCGCGGACCACCGGGTGGTAGCGGTAGACGAAGGGGACGGTGGCGACCAATCCGGTCGAGGCGGCCAGCGCCGCCAGCGCCTGCGCATCGTCCAGCGTCGTCGCCAACGGTTTCTCGCAGATCACGTGCTTGCCGGCTTCCAGTGCGGCCTGCGCCATCGCGCGGTGCAGGTGGTTGGGCGTGCAGATGTGCACGACCTGTACCAGGGGATCAGCGACGACGTCCTCGATATCGCGATAGGCGCGCGGGACATTCCACGCGTGCGCCACTTCGCGCGCGCGCTGCGGCGACGAGGCGGCCACGCCGCGCACCTCGGCGCCAGCCAGCAGTGCCGCGCGGCGATGCACCGCACCGATCATGCCGGTACCAATGATGGCGATTCCAAGCGGGGGCATCGGCCGGTCTCCTCAGGGGGTGGACGACGCGGCCGCAGCTACCGGGCGGTCGCGGAACAGCAGCAGGAAGGCGATCAACACCACCAGTGCGACGCCGGCCGGGAACAACCAGATCTGCTGCCAGTCCGGGCCCGCTGCAGTGGTGAAGTGCTCCACTACCGCGCCGGACAGGAAGGTGCCGATCAGCATGCCCACGCCATAGGTGGCCAGGGTGATGAAGCCCTGCGCGCTGCTGCGCGCGGCGGGGCCGGCGTGGGCATCGGTGTAGATCTGGCCGGTGACGAAGAAGAAGTCGTAGCAGATGCCATGCAGTACGATGCCGATCACAAGCAGGGAGAAGCCACTGCCCGCATCGCCGAAGGCGAACAGCGCGTAGCGCACGACCCAGGCCGCCATGCCGACCGCCAGCATGGTCTTCACCCCCAGCCGCACGAACAGGAACGGCATGGCCAGCATCAGCAGCACTTCGGAGACCTGGCCCAGCGACTGCAGTCCGGCGGCGCCGTGCACACCGAGGTCGTTGAGATACGGATTGGTGAAGTTGTAGTAGAACGACAGCGGGATGCAGATGGCGATGGAAGCCAGGAAGAACACCAGGTAGGCGCGCGACTTCAGCAACCGCAATGAATCCAGCCCCAGGATCTGTCCCAGCCCGGCATCGCGCTGCTGCGCCAGCGGCGGCGTGTGCGGCAGGGTGAACGCATACAGGCCCAGCACCAGCGATGCCAATGCGGCCATGCGGAAGGTCAGTTCAAGCCGGTGCGCCTGTTCCCAGCCCAGCCAGCCGATCAGCACCCCGGCGATGATCCAGCCGATGCTGCCGGCCACGCGTACCAGCGGGAACTGCTTCTCCGGCGATTGCATGTGCCGCATGGCGACGCTGTTGGCCAGTGCCAGCGTCGGCATGAACAGCAGCATGTAGCCCATCACGCAGGCGGAGAACATGCTGAAGCTGGTGGCGGTGGACGCCAGCCACATCAGCACCGCGCCGGCCAGGTGCAGTATCGCCAGGATGCGCTGCGCCGCGAAGTAGCGGTCTGCGATCAGGCCGACCAGGAACGGCGCCACGATGGCGCCGATGGACTGGCTGAGGAACGCCGTTGCCACCTGGCTTGCGCTGGCCTGCAGCGGGCCCTGTACCAGGTAGGTACCCAGGGTGACGAACCACGCCCCCCAGATGAAGAACTGCAGAAACATCATCGCGCCCAGGCGCGACATGGCGTGCGTCATGGCTTGCCCTCCCGGGGCGGTCGTGGCTCAGATTCCCAGCATGCGGCGCAGTGATCCAGCGTCCGTGTCGCTCCCGGCAAAGTCGTCGAAGGCGCGTTCGGTCACATGGATGATGTGATCGCGGATGAAGGCGGCACCCTCGCGCGCGCCGTCCTCCGGGTGTTTCAGGCAGCACTCCCATTCCAGCACCGCCCAGCCGGGGAAGTCGTACTGGGCGAACTTCGAGAAGATCGCCTTGAAGTCGATCTGGCCGTCACCGGGTGAGCGGAACCGGCCCGGACGATCGATCCAGTCCTGGTAGCCGCCATACACGCCGCTGCGCGCGCTGGGGCGATACTCCGCGTCCTTGACGTGGAAGATGCCGATGCGGGCGTGGTAGCGGTCGATGAAGCCGAGGTAGTCCATCTGCTGTAGCAGCAGGTGGCTGGGGTCGTACAGGATCTTCGCGCGGGGATGATGGTCGACCTCATCGAGGAAGCGCTCGAAGGTCGCACCGTCGTGCAGGTCCTCGCCGGGATGGAGTTCGAAGCACAGGTCCACGCCGCAGGCGTCGAACACATCCAGGATCGGGCGCCAGCGGCGGCCCAGTTCGGCGAAGGCTTCTTCCACCAGGCCCGGCGGGCGCTGCGGCCACGGATAGAAGTAGGGCCAGGCCAGCGCACCGGAAAAGGTGGCGTGCGCGGTCAGCCCCAGGCGCTGGCTGGCCTGCGCGGCGAGCCGCAGCTGCTCCACGGCCCAGGCCTGGCGCGCGGGCGGGTTGCCGCGCACATCGGCGGGTGCGAATCCGTCGAACAGGCTGTCGTAGGCGGGATGGACCGCGACCAGCTGCCCCTGCAGGTGGGTCGACAGTTCGGTGATCTGCAGGCCGTGCCCGGACAGCATGCCGGCAACATCGTCGCAGTACGCCTGGCTGCGTGCCGCCGCGGCCAGATCGAACAGGTGGGGCGCGGAGGTGGGAACTTGTACGCCAGAATAGCCCAGACCCGCGGCCCATCCGGCCAGCGTGTCCAGCCGATCAAAAGGAGCTGTGTCGCCGATGAACTGCGCCAGGAACAGCGCTGGACCCTTGAGCGTCTTCAACGTGATTCGCCCTCGATGCAATCGATTGCATTATCCTAGCAGGGGCGCACGCAGGACCTGTTGTGCACTGCACAGCGGACAGGAGAACTAACGCCATGGCCACCATCTACGACATCGCCAGGCACGTCGGCGTCTCCGCAGGCACGGTGTCACGGGCGCTTTCCCGGCCGGACAAGGTGCTGCCGGCCACCCGTGCGCGCATCGAGCAGGCCGCCGTCGCATTGGGCTATGTGCCCAACACGGTGGCCCGCACGCTCAAGACCCAGCGCAGCGGCAAGATCCTGGTCACCGTCCCGGACATCGCCAATCCGTTCTTCGCACAGATCCTGCAGGGTGCGGAGGAGGCCGCGCAGGCGGTCGGCTACGCGGTTCTGCTGGGCGATACCCAGCATCAACCCGATCGTGAGGAGCGCTACGCGCAGATGCTACGGCGCAACGAGGCAGACGGCATGATCGTGCTGGGCCATCGCCTGCCACCGACCGCGCGCGAGATCGTCGAGCAGCGCGGCGCAGCTGCGCCGGTGGTCAATGGATGCGAGTTCGACCCCGCACTGGGCATCCCCAGCGTCCATATCGACAACGCGGCCGCCGCACGCGCGGTGATGGAGCACCTGTACGGCCTGGGGCACGAACGGATCGCCGTGGTCGGCGGGCCACCTGACAACCCCCTGCACCAGCAGCGGCTGGAAGGGGTCCGGGCCGCCGGCAAGGCGCGGGGTCGCCTGCGCCAGCTGAGCATCGTGCCCGGGGACTTTTCCGTTGAGTCCGGGCATGCGGCGGTGATGGCGCTGCTGGACGGCACGCCCGTGCCGACCGCGGTGTTCTGCTTCAGCGACCAGATGGCACTGGGGGCACTGGCGGCCTGTCGCGACCGGGGCATCCGCGTTCCGGAAGCGCTCTCCATCGTCGGCTTCGACGACCTGGCCTCGTCGCGTTACCTCACCCCGCCGCTGACGACCATCCAGCAGCCGATGCGTGAAATCGGCGAGCGCGCGGTCAACCTGCTGCTCGCCATCATTGAACAGGTCGATGTACCGCTTCAGCAGACGCTGGAGTTCAGCTTCATGCTGCGCGGTTCGACAGCGGCGCCTCGGCGGTAGCGGAGGCGAGGCAGGGCAGCCGGAGCGGGGCGGCCGGCCCGCGCGTCGTCCCGCGACCTTGATCCCGAATTGACGCAAAGCTGTCAGACTCATCGCAGGCAGCCCGGCAAGGGCCGTAGCAGCGGGTGTGATCGCGCAGGGGGGGGGGCAATGCCATTCTTTACCGATTCGGCGGAAGGCGCGGTCGAAGGCATTGGCGCGGCACGTCGCATCGGCTGGATGCGTTTCGTCGGCAATGGGCTGGGGGCGATCCCCATCGCTTCGATCATCCTCGAGCGCCACGATGGGCCGCTGGCATGGGCCTTGCTGCTGCTCAACGCGCTGGCGTGGCCTGCGCTGGCATTGAAGCTGACCCAGCGCTCCGGCCAGCCCGCGCTCGTCCAGTTCCGCTGCATGGTGGCCGACTCCTTGTTCGGCGGTGGCTGGATCGCCTTCATGGCATTGAGCGCGGTGCCCAGTGCACTGTTCGCCGCACTGCTGGTGGCCGACAAGATCGCTGCCGGTGGCGTTCGCCTGGCGATGCGCGCCACGCTGGCCCTGCTGGTGGGCTTTGCGCTCACCTGGTGGGCGCTCGGCTTCCCTTACCAGCCGGTCACCTCGCAGCGCACGATCATGCTGAGTGTCCCGTTCCTGTTCGTGTATGGCATCGGCCTGAGCATTCTCAGCTGGCAGCTGGCGCGCCGGGTCAAATCGCAGAACCGCCAGCTGCAGCGTCTCAGCCGGATGGACCCGCTGGTCGAGCTGGCCAACCGCGGCTTCCTGATCCTGCGTGCGCAGCAGGCGCTGGACCGGGCACAGGGCCAGGGCGGCTTTGCCTGCCTGCTGATGCTCGATGTGGACGACTTCAAGCGCATCAATGACTCGCACGGCCACCGCGCCGGTGACGAGGTGCTGCGGCATATCGCGGCGACATTGCGCACCGTTGCCCGCCCAGGTGATACGCCCGCGCGGCTGGGGGGCGATGAGTTCGTCGTGCTGCTGCGCGACTGCGCGCCCGTCGATGCGATGCACGTGGCCGAGCGGGTGCGCCTGCACCTGCTCGAGGCTGCGCGGCAGGCCACGCCGGGGGTGGAATTCAGCGTCAGTATCGGCATTGCGGCCACGCCGCGTGGCGGCAGTGTCGAGGACTGGTTGGCACTGGCCGACCGCGCGCTGTACCACGCCAAGCGCCAGGGCAAGAACACCGCCAGCTACGGCGAGTGAGCGCGCGTGGGGACGGCACGGCTGCCGCCGAACGCGGATGAAATGCCCATTCATCCTGCACGCGGAATCAGCACGCCAATCCTCTACCATGGGCCACCCCGCCCGGACGCGCTCCCATGCAAGACGCTCTCGTTGCCCAGCCCAAGCCCCCCATCCCAAGGATCGCGGCATGGCTGATGATGCTGCTGGGCATGTGGCTGGCGCTGAAACTGGGCCTGGTGGTCACCCTGCTGTCCGGCCTGCTGGTGTTCCAGCTGACCCACCTGCTGGCCTCCACCGTGGAAGGCAGGCTGCCGCCGGGACGCGCACGGGCGATCGCCGTGATCGTGCTGTCGGCGATCATCATCAGCGCGCTGGTGCTGGCCGGGATCGGCGTGGCCTCGTTCTTCCGCAACGAGACCGGTGGCCCGGACGCTTTGCTGGCGCGCCTGATGGAGATCCTCAACACCTCGCGGCACCAGGTGCCGGCGCTGCTGCAACCCTACATTCCCGAAGACATGCCAGCGCTGCGCGCGGCGCTGAACGACTGGGCCGCCGAGCATCAGCGCCAGCTGGGCGTGGCCGGTACCTCGGTGGTCCAGGTGGGTGTGCGCGTACTGATCGGCATGGTGCTGGGTGCGATGATCGCACTGTATGACGAACTGCCGCTGCCGAAGCTGGGTCCGCTGGCGCAGGAGCTGGTCGGGCGCACCAGCCGCCTGGCCACCGCGTTCCGTCAGGTGGTGTTCGCGCAGGTGAAGATCTCGCTGCTCAACACCGTGTTCACCGCGATCTTCCTGCTGGGCGTGCTGCCGTTGTTCGGCGTGCACCTGCCGCTGTCCAAGACCCTGGTGCTGATCACCTTCCTGGCCGGCCTGTTGCCGGTGGTGGGCAACATCATCTCCAACACGATCATCACCATCGTCGCACTGTCGGTCTCGTTCTATGTGGCGGTGGCGGCGCTGCTGTACCTGATCGTGATCCACAAGCTGGAGTACTTCCTCAACGCGCGCATTGTGGGTGGCGAAATCCAGGCGCGGGCCTGGGAGCTGCTGCTGGCCATGCTGGTGATGGAGGCGGCCTTCGGCCTGCCGGGCCTGGTCGCCGCGCCGGTGTTCTATGCCTACGTGAAGCGCGAACTGGTCGACCAGCGCTGGATCTGACGCGGCGGGGCATGACGTATTTGTCCCGATTCGAGCGTCCGCGCGGCCTTGTCGGTGCGTTCGCGGCGCGCACGGTGTACCCACGGCCACGGTTGGCCCGTTAGCGGCTTGGCGCCTGTGCAGGCGGCCGCTACAGTGTTCCGCACGACAGGGGAAATGTGCATGGCCCGCAAGGCGTCGCCCATCGGATTGCGGACCTGGGTCTGGATCCTGGCCGGGCTGTTCGTAGTCTGTACGCTGCCGCTGATGGCCATCGCACTGGTGCAGGGCACGCTGCGCTTCACCGCCGCCGAGGACAACCTGGTCAGCCTGCGCCGGCTGCAGCAGACCTTCGACCTGGCCAACCGGGTGTCGGCCGAGCGCGGCCCCGCCAACAGCCTGCTGGGAGCCAATACGGCCGATGCGGCCGAACAGGCCCGGCTGACCGCGCAGCTGGCGGTTGCGCGCAAGCGGGTCGACACCGCCCTGCTGCAACTGGACACCGTGTTCAAGGCCGATCCGGGCGTGGTCGGCGAACATGGGCTGCTGGCCGACGTGCAACGTCGCCTGCAGTCGGCGCGGGCCGCAGTGGACCAGGTGGCGGCACAGCCGCACGACGCGCGCCGGGTGGAAGACGTGGAGCGCGCGATCAGCAGCATGTTCGCCGTGGTCGATCGCCTGCACGTGTTGACCTCGACGCAGATCGGCGTGCTGGTCAGTGCCGACCGCGAAGCGGCGATCCCGGCAATGCAGGGCCAGGTGCTGATCGACCTGCGCGAGCATGGCGGCCGCCTGGCCTCGAACGTGATGGCGCCAGTGGCGGTACCGGGGGCCTGGCGTGACGAACAGGTGCGGGCGGCATTGCAGACCGAAGGCCGCCTGCTGGAGCTGTGGCGGCTGGCAGGCAGCCATGAAGCCGTGTTCCGCAGCGATCCGACGCTGTCCTGGCATTGGGACATGGCACGCCGCCAGTTCTTCGGCGAATCGCTGCCGATGATCGAACAGCTGATCGAAGATGGCCGGCGGGGCGTGCCGCCGCCGTGGACCGCCGCCGAGTTCACCACGCGCTACGTGCCGACCCTGCGGTCGCTGGAAGCGCTGCGTGATGGTTACCTGAGCGTGTCCATCGCCCGTTTCGAGCGCACCCGCAACCGCGAAGCGACGCGCCTGGTGGTGCTGGTGGCGACGGTGCTGGGCACGCTGGTGGTGCTGGGCGTGGCGCTGCGCATCGCCCATCTGCAGATCCTGCGGCCGCTGCTGCAGGCGCAGAAGCAGGTCATCCAGATCGCCTCGGAAGCCCCCGGCCCGGAGCAGCATGTGACCCACCCGCTGGCCGAGATGCAGCGCCTGTTCGATGCCATCGAAGTGCTGCGCGAGAAGTCGCGCGAGCGCTCGGCATTGACCAGCGAGCTGCGCCAGCTGGCCGGCACCGATGAGCTGACCGGGCTGTTGAACCGGCGCGCGCTGGACGAGTTGGTGCAGCAGCGTCATGCCGACGGCGGCAACAGCGCGGTGGTGATCCTGCTGGACGTGGACCGCTTCAAGGCGATCAACGATGGCCACGGGCATGACGCCGGTGACGAGGTGCTGGTGCAGGTGGCGCAGCTGCTGCAGCGCCACCTGCGCCGCAGCGACCGCATTGCCCGCTACGGTGGCGAGGAATTCCTGGTGCTGCTGGCCGACGGCGACCTGGCCGGTGGCCGCCAGTTGGCTGAATCGCTGCGCGTTGCGCTGCAGCGGCTGGACATCGCCCTGGTCGGTGGCAAGGTGCTGCGGGTCACTGCAAGCTTCGGCGTGGCCGAGGGGGGCACCGATGCGCTGGGCTGGCGCACCCTGCTGCGTGCCGCCGACGCGGCCATGTACCAGGCCAAGGCGCAGGGCCGCGACCGCGTGCGGGTGTCCGGCGGCGGCCGCAACGCACGTTGAGGACACGCATCAGCCGATCCGCGCATGCACGCGGCGCAGCGTGCGCGCGATCATCCGTCGCGCGATGGGACGCGGCACCGAGAACCCGCGCCAGCGCAGCGCACCCACCCGGAAGGTGGCGCTGGCGGTGGCCAGTACCTTGCCGGCCGGGTCAGTCAGCCAGCCACGGGTGAAGGCGATGCTGCCCTTGCTGTGCTCGACTTCGCCCCAGCCGATGATCCGCCCCGGCCGCGCCGGGTTGACGAAACTGGTCTTGGATTCCACCGTGACCGCGATGCGGTTGGCTGGCAGGGTGGCGTAGATCGCCGGTCCCATGCAGTCGTCCAGCATCGCTGACAGGAATCCGCCCTGCACGTTGCCCATTGGGTTGGTGAGCACCGTCCCGGCGTCGAACTCGACCTGGATGCGACGCAGTGCATCGTCATAGCCGACGAAGCGCCAGCCGAGCAGGGTGCCGGCCTGGGAACGTGGAAGATCACCGTTGACCACGCTGTAGAAGATCGATTCGGGATTCATCGTGGAGCCTCGTGGGGGGAGGGGAGAGAAAGGGAACTCACCGCGGTAGCGACAACAGGGCCAGTACGAATCCAATGACGGACAGCAGCACCACTGCGGCGCCAGCGGGCACCGGTGTACGTGCACCGGTGCGTCTTCGCACACCCGAAGCGACCAGGACCGGCGGCAGCGTGGCGACCAGGCAGAACAGTTGGAACGCCAGCAGCTGCGGCAGTGCGAAGTGACCGCCGAAGAAGATCAGCCAGGCCAGCATCACGCCGGCGCCGGCCAATGCGATCCAACCGGCGCCGACCACGCGGATGAGTGCCATCAGCAGCACCTGCATGCGCGGTTCGATCTCTGCCCACGGCACACCCACCGCCTGCCCGTGGTAGGGCATGAAGTCGGAACGTTTCAGATAGGCCGCAGCAAACAGCGAGACAATGAAGAACGCCAACAGGTAGCAGCCGAACGCGAGCCAGGCGAACAGATCCATGTGGAGGCCATGCGGTTGCGAAGGAGTCGCCGCGCGCATGCCGGCTGCCATGCCGGTCGTGCCACGGGGTTGCGCGATTCTCCGGCAGCCCCCTGTTAGCCGGCTGTGGTGCTTCGCAGGGGCGTTCCTCCATCTGCTTTTAACGTGGGTATGGTGGTGTGGAGTGCGTCACGCACGGACCATGCGCCGTATCTCGTTTCCCGTGAAGAGGCCGCAAGTGCTCATCCACTTTCCGGTCACCGCTCTGCGCAGACGCTGGGCGTCCCTCCGATCAAGGACCGCGCCGTGACCCAGCTCACCCTCCCAGAACTTGCCAAGAAAATGGCCGGCATCGATTTCACGATGCTGCAGACCCACGCCGGTGGAGAAATTGCCGGTCGCCCCATGAGCAACAACGGTGACGTGGACTATGACGGTGACAGCTGGTTCTTCACCATGGAAGACACCGACATGGTGCGCGAGATCGAGGCTGACCCTGCCGTCGCACTGGGTTTCTCCGGCAGCAAGCCGCTGCTGGGCAAGCCGCCGCTGTTCGTGCACGTGCAGGGAAGGGCAGCGCTGGTGCGCGATCGGGCCACGATGCGCGAGCACTGGGTGAAGGACCTGGAGCGGTGGTTCGAACAGGGAGTGGATACACCAGGACTGGTACTGATCCATGTGCGCGCCAGCCGCATCCACTACTGGGATGGCGAAGACGAGGGCGAAATCACAGCCTGATCCCGGTGCGGGGAGGCCGGCGGCAACGCGGCCGTTGCACGCCACGCCCGGGCTTTGCCATCCTCCCCGCTGCGTTCCGTACATTGGAGTTCCAATGCGCCCTGCCTCCTGGCTGATCCTGGCCCTGCTGCCTGCCCTGGCGGCGGCGCAGCCTGCGCGTGCACCCAAGGCCAGCGCACAGGCGCAGGACCCTTTCAGTGAGTTGTTCGATACCGCCTGCATGCAGCACATCGGCGCGCCAGCGCGGTTGCAGTCGTTGATGGAATCCAACGGGCTGTCACCGCTGCAGCCTGCCGAGGCGGCAACGTTGCTGCAGGGGCAGTCGGGCGTGGCCTGGATGGTGCCGCTGGCCAGCGGCCGCTATGCAGTCAGCTGGGCTGACGATGGCACGTGCACGGTCTACGCCGAAAAGGCCGACGCGGCGGTCGTGCAGAAGGGCTTTGCCCGGTTGGTGCAGGCGGCGCCGACGCCGTTGCAGGCGCGCTCGCTGCCAGGCCGTGGGCCGTTGTCGGCGGACCAGGTGGCGATCCAGTACGGCTGGGCCACGCCCGGGCAGGCCAAGCTGCAGGTGCGTTTCAGGCTGGTCACGCGGCAGGCCGCCGAGGCCGGCGTGCAGGCGATGGCCTCGGTGACGCCGGGCGAAGCGATGCTGGAGCAGGCTGCATCCAGTCGGTAACGCTGGCCCGCGCCGCGCAGGCTGCCCATGCCTGCGATTCAGCCTTTCACGCTGGTTGTGATATATCGTTTATCGATAAATCCACCCCGGGGCGGCGAGGCCGCCCCAACGCCGGAGGCCGCTTGACCGCTCGTCCCGCCCGCGCCAGACCCGCGCGAGGCTTGTTCACCCTGGCCCAGGCCGCCGTCCAGGCCGTCCGGGCGATGTGCTGGCTGGGCATCCTGGCCGCACTGCTGGCCGTGCCGCTGGTCGCGCACGACCGTCGCTGGCTGCTCGACAGCGTCCACGATGCCGCTGCCGCTGCTGCGCACGGCAACGCCCTGTTCCTGCACTTCTGCCTGGGGCTGGCTGTGATCGTCGCGCTGCTGGTGCTGTGCCTGCTGTTCCTGCGCCATCTGCTGCGGCTGCTGAAATCGGCGGCGCGTGAAAGGCCGTTCACCCACGCCAATGCGCAGCGCCTGCAACGCATGGCGTGGCTGATGCTGGCGATGGAGCTGCTGTCGATCCTGATCGGCGCCTACGCGGCCTGGATGGGCCCGGACTTCAGCTGGATGGAGGTGGGCGGCGGCATGTCGATCACCGGGCTGGTGGCGGTGCTGATGCTGTTCGTGCTGGCACGCGTCTTCGCCGTGGGCGCGGCGATGCGCGATGACCTCGACGGTGTCATCTGATGGCAATCGTCATCACCCTGGACCGCGTGCTGCAGGAACGGGGCATGACCCTGTCCGAGCTGGCCGGTCGCATCGACATCACCCTGGCGAACCTGTCGATCCTGAAGACCGGCAAGGCGCGCGCCATCCGCTTTTCCACGCTGGATGCGATCTGCCGGGAGCTGCAATGCACGCCTGGCGACCTGCTCGGGTACGACCCGGCGCGGGCGCAGGACGCAGACTGAGTGTTTCTTCTTCTCCCTTGCCCACTGACGAAACGGACCTGAAATGGAATGGTTGACTGACCCCTCGATTTGGATGGGCCTTGCAACCCTGGTCGTGCTTGAGATCGTGCTCGGCATCGACAACCTGGTGTTCATCGCGATCCTTGCCGACAAGCTTCCGCCCCACCAGCGCGACCGCGCGCGGGTGATCGGCCTGGCACTGGCCCTGCTGATGCGGCTGGTGCTGCTGGCGGCGCTGGCCTGGATCATGAAACTGACCGCGCCGCTGCTTACGCTGTTCGAGCACAGCTTCTCCGGGCGTGACCTGATCCTGCTGGGCGGTGGCCTGTTCCTGCTGTTCAAGGGCACCATGGAGCTGCACGAACGGCTGGAAGGCCGCGCGCACCACGAAGACGGCAAGAAGGTCTACGCCAGCTTCGCAATGGTGGTGGCGCAGATCGTGGTGCTCGATGCGGTGTTCTCGCTGGACTCGGTGATCACCGCGGTCGGCATGGTCGACAACCTGGGCGTGATGTATGCCGCCGTCACCATCGCGATGGCGCTGATGCTGCTGGCGAGCAAGCCGTTGACCCGCTTCGTCAACAAGCATCCCACCGTGGTGGTGCTGTGCCTGGGCTTCCTGCTGATGATCGGTTTCAGCCTGGTGGCCGAGGGCCTGGGCTACAAGATCCCGAAGGGCTACCTGTACGCCGCGATCGCCTTCTCGATCCTGGTCGAGGCGTTCAACCAGTGGGTGCGTTTCAATCGTGAGCGCAACGAGCGCCGCCAGCCGTTCCGCCAGCGCACCGCTGATGCGGTGCTGCGCATGCTCGGGGCGCGCCCGGCCAACGGCCATTCCGATGACGGCGTGGACGAGCCGGTAGATGCCGAAGAGCGCCTGCAGCCGGCCGAGCACGAGATGATCCGTAGCGTGCTCGGCCTGGCTGACCGTCCGGTGTCGAGCGTAATGACCGTGCGCGCCGATGTGCAGTGGATCGACCTGGCGCGGGGCCAGGAGGATGTGGTGGCCCGCCTGGTGGCATCGCCACACACCCGGCTGCTGGTGGGCGATGGTGACCTGGACAGCCTGCGTGGCGTGGTGCAGAGCCGCGAACTGCTGGCTGACCTGCTGCAGGGCAGGCCGCTGCAGCTGGAAGGCAACCTGCGCGAGCCGCAGTACGTGCTGTCCAGCGCCAGTGCGCTGCAGGCGCTGGAACTGATCCGCCAGCATCCGGTACCGCTGGCGGTGGCGGTGGATGAGTACGGCAGCGTGGAAGGCCTGGTGACCGCCAACGATCTGCTGGCGGCGATTGCCGGCGATCTGGTCGATACCCAGGACGAGCGCTATGGCGTGGTCGCGCAGGGCGAGGACCAGTGGGAGGCCGACGGTGCGCTGACCCTGGACGACCTGCAGCGGCTGACCGGCGTATCGCTGCCACGCAGTGCCGACTACATGACCATCTCCGGGCTGGTGCTGGAGCAGCTGGGCCGGCTGCCGGACACCGGCGATGCGGTGGAGGTGGCGGGTGTGCGCATCACCGTGCTGGCGATGGAGAAGCGCCGCATTGCCCGCCTGCGGGTGGAACACCTCGACCAGCCGTTGTAGAGCCGAGCCCATGCTGGGCTTCGGGGATGCAGCCCAGCATGGCTCGGCTCTACACAACATGGCCCGCAGCCGTCACCATGGCGGGCCCGCTTTCTGTCATGGATGGTTGCAGTGCTGAGTACGATCGGTTTGTTGATGGGCCTGTATGTGGCCTGGCGCCTGTTCTGGCCGCTGCGCATGCCCATCGGGTTGAAGGTCGTGCTGTCGCTGCTGATGGTGGCTGTGGCCGTGCAGCTGCGCATCGTGGCGACCTTTTGGGGCACGATGGCGTCGCCGGAAATTCCGAAACTGGCCATCGCCACGCTGGCCACCGGCTCCACGGCGGTGCTGCTGCTGGCATTGGTGATGCTGGTACTGGACGCCGGCCTGCTGGTTTCGCGCCTGCTGCGTTGGCCGCGCATGGTATCGGCCCTGCGTGCACCGCAGCTGCGGCCGGCGGCCGGCGTGCTGGCCCTGCTGGTCAGTGGTTATGGTGTCAGCCAGGGCATGGCAGTGCCCCAGCCGCGGCAGATCGAGGTGAGCATTGCCGGGCTGCCAGCGGCGTTCGACGGCTATCGCGTGCTGCAGCTGACCGACATCCATGCCAGCCGCCTGCTTACAGGTGACTGGGTGCGCAGGATGGTGGACCAGGGCAACGCGCTGAAGCCGGACCTGATCGTGATCACCGGTGATCTGATCGACGGCAGCGTCGAGGCCCGTCGCGACGACGCGCGACCCCTGGCCGATCTGCGGGCGCCGGACGGTGTCGTTGCCATTACCGGCAACCACGAGTATTACGCGCAGTACCAGGCATGGATGCAGGCGTTCCGCGCGCTGCACATGCAGGTGCTGGAGAACAGTCATTTGCAGGTACGACGCGGCGATGCGGCGCTCACCATCGCCGGTGTCACCGACCCGGTGGCGGCACGCTACGGCCTGCCGCTGCCGGATCTCCAGGCTGCACTGGAGGGTGCCGATCCGTCCGCGCCGGTGATCCTGCTCGATCATCGCCCGCGCAATGCACGCGAGGCGGCGGCGCGTGGGGTGAAGCTGCAGCTGTCCGGGCACACTCACGGTGGGCAGATCATCGGCATGGACCAGCTGGTGAAGCGCGCCAATGGCGGTTTTGTCTCCGGCCGCTATGACGTGGATGGGATGACGCTGTACGTGGGCAACGGTGCGGGCCTCTGGGCCGGTTTCCCGGCGCGCATCGGCGTGCCGTCGGAGATCACCCTGGTGACATTGCGCCGCGCGCCGTGACCTGAAGTGGGGCAGGTTCCTTTGCGCAGGGAGTTCGCTGCCTATCGCGCTGGGATCCCTCTGTAGAGCCGAGCCCATGCTCGGCTGAACCAGAGAGGCAGCCGAGCATGGGCTCGGCTCTACAAGTAACCGCCTCCTCAAGAACTCCGCAGCGGCGGCCGCGCATGCGCATTGCGCCGCAGTGACTGCGCCCGCTTGGCTATCCAGCGCACCACGAAGGCGGTGAACAGCAGTGCCGACGGCACCGCATACCAGAAGTTGCCTGGCACGCGCTTGAAGTACGAGTAGGTGAACACCGCCGCGATGATCCACATGCCGGTCAGGTGCAGGCGACGCCAAGCGGTGGGGCCCATGCGGCGGGCGATCCCCCGATGCGAGGTGATGGCCAGCGCCACGATGGCGATGTAGCCCACCGTGCCCGGGAGATTGGCCAGCGCGGATCGTGCTGGCCAGAACGCCGGGTTGAGGATGCCGAAACTGGTGATGGCGATGGCATGCAGCAGGTGCGAAAAGGCGAAGGACAAACCGACGGTGCGCCGTTCGCGCAGCAGGAACCGGGTGAATGGGCCGGGCAGAAGACTGGCGAACGACGATGCGGTGAACGCCGCCAGGAACAGCAGGAACGATGTACGTGCAGTGACCCGTATCGCCGCACGGCTGCCTTCGGCTGCATCGGGATACAGGGCGAAGGCCGCCAGCGCGAATGCGATCAGGACCACGGCCATGGCCACAAACAGGCGCCAGCCGTGCAGGAAGGAAGTGTTGGAAGCAGGCATGGTGAGACCTCGAAGCAGGAATGGGGAGCACCGGCCGCTGGCCGGGCGATGAGTGGGTAGCGCCGGCCGCTGGCCGGCACCCTCAACAGTCGTTCGGCACAACCAGCACGCTCGCCGCACACAGCTCGCTCAGCAGCGGAATGCAGGCTGTGCGTAGTTCGTCGGCGGCCACTCCATGCAGATCGGCCAGTACCTGCAGCGCGTCTTCCGCACGGGCGCCGTCATCACCGAACGCCGACAGCAGCGCATATGCCAGCGGTGAAAGTTCCTGCACCTGCAGGCTGAAGTCACCCAGGCGTCGCAGCAGCAGCAACGTCGGCATCGTGGTAGGCGCACCGTTCTGGCCGGCGTCCTCATGCACAGGCCACTGGTAGCCCAGCACCCGCACCAGTGGAGACAGCGCTAGCACGCTGCCTGCCTGTGGCGCATGCAATGGCTGCTGGCCGGTGTGCCGCGCTTCAATGTGCAGTGCCTGCTGCGTGATTTCGTAATGCGCCAGTTCCGCCACCCAGCCCGGCAGCGCGAGGTCTGCCTGCACGCCCAGCCACGCGGCGAATTCGCCGGCGATCTGCGGGAACAGTGGGGTATGGCAGGCATGCCGCGCGTAGTAGTGCTCCACGGTGTCGCGCCAGCAGGCATCACCCAGTTGCGCCTGCAGGCGCGGCAGGCTGCCTGCCAGCAGGCTGTCCAGGCTGTCGATGCAGAGGCGGCGGTAGACCGCCATCCGCCGTGCATCGATGCCCTCAGGCGCGGGCATCGATGGGTCGCGCACATGATCGGCCCAGCGCCGTTGCAGGGTAGCCAGCGACTCAGTCATGGGCCACCTCGGGTGAACGTGCCTCGACCTGCGCCTGGCGGATCTGCGCAACCTCGGTCAGCAACTCCGCCAGCGGCGGAAAGTTGAAGTCGCGTTCGAGCAGCGTGGGGCGCACGCCGACCCGCGCATAGGCCTCGCGCAACAGCGCCCAGACCACGCCTTTCACCGGGGCACCGTGGGTATCGATCTTGAAGCCATCGTCTTCATCGAAATGGCCGGCCACATGCAGCGAGGCGACACGGTGGGACGGCACGCGGGCCAGGAATTCGAAGGCGTCGTAACCGTTGTTGCAGGCGTTGACGAAGACGTTGTTGACGTCCAGCAGCAGGTCGCAGTCGGCTTCGGCGAGCACGGCGTTGATGAAGTCGATCTCGCTCATGTCCGCGCCGGCAACGGCGTAGTAGGAGATGTTCTCCACGGCGATGCGTCGGCCCAGCATGTCCTGTACCTGGGCGATGCGGCCGGCGACATGGCGTACGGCCTCGGCGGTGAACGGCAGCGGCAGCAGGTCATAGACATGGCCACCGGCGGCGCAGTAGCTCAGGTGTTCGCTGTACAGCTGCACCTGGTGCAGGTCGAGGAAGGCACGGGTCTGTGCCAGCAGGGGGAGGTCCAGCGGATCAGGACCGCCCAGCGACAGCGACAGGCCGTGGCAGGTCAAGGGGTGGCGCTCGCTGAGTTGGCGCAGCGCGGCGCCGTGTGCACCGCCGACGCCGATCCAGTTGTCGGGGGAGACTTCGAGGAAGTCGATGGCGCCGGCCGGCATTGCCAGCAGCTCGTCGATCAGGCCACGGCGCAGGCCAAGACCGGCGGCATTGGAGGGCAGGGGCAGGGACATGGCGGATGCTCCAGAGAGAGGGCGCCGCCTTGAAGGCGGCGCCGGTTGAACGTCGATCAATCGGCAACGCGGGAGAACAGACCCTTCGGCATCGGCTTGCCGTTGGCGGTGTAGACGCTGCGCAGGTAGTCGTGTGCTTCCTGCTCGCTGATGTAGCCGTCGTGGTCGGTGTCGATGCGGTCGAACTCGGCGGCACGCTTGGCGGCCACCGCGTTGAACTCGGCGCGCGAGACCTTGCCGTCGTGGTCACGGTCGGTGCGGGCAAACGAGGCGTCGCCGCACTTGCCTTCGCCACACTGGCCCTCGGCCACCTTGGCCTTGCCGGCGGGCTTGCCGGTGGTGGCCTTGTTGGCCCCGCACTTGCCTTCGCCGCACTTGCCTTCGGCGGCGGCGCTCATGGCGACGGCGCTGATCGCCAGCGGTTGGATCGCTGCGGCCTGGCCGGCCAGCAGCAGGCCACCGGCCAGGGCGATGCCGATGGCACCAATGCGCGGCAGGCGGGAGGAGGGGGTGTTCTTGGTCGAGACGGACATGGTAGTGACTCCTTGGGGATGGCACGCCAGGCGTGCGGGATGGACGCCGCCTGAAGGCGACGGAAACGAAAGGAAGAAGCGCGGGAAGAGGCGAAGCAGGTCAGGCGGTGCGACGACGGCGCAGCGCGTAGCCCAGCAGCACGCCACCGAGCAGGGCGCCGCCGAAGCCGACGCCGGGCAACAGCGCGGCAACCGGCAGCAACAGGGCGATCAGGCTGACGCCCCAGCCCAGGCCGTCATTGCCGACGGGGGCATGCTGTGGGCCGGCCAGCAGCCGGTCCACGCTGAGCGCGCCACCGCCGTTGAGGATCAATGGCAGCAGCATGGCCAGGAACAGCAGCGGCAGCTTGAAGTTGCCGTAGCCCTGGTCGGTGATCGCGTAGCCCTGCCAGAGTTCACCCAGGCCGTTCCACTGGTCGGGCCAGTGCACGGCGGCGATGGCGACCACCGTCAACACCCAGAAGACGTAGGCCACCGAGCGCGTGGCCAGGCCGAGCAGCAGCATCACCGCACCCACCAGTTCCAGCCAGGTGGCCAGTTGCCAGTTCAACGATGCGGGCAGGGTGGAGAACGGGAACGGGAATCGACCTTCCAGGTCGGAGAACCAGTTCTGGCCGCCCAGCTTCTCGCGGCCGGACTCAAAGAACTCCCAGGCCAGCAGGGTGCGCAGCGCCAATGGCGACAGCCAGCGGCCGACGGCGTCCAGGCGGGGGGTATACACGGAAGAGGCGGTGCTGATCATGGTGGTGTCCTGCGGGCCAGTGGTCGATGGAGGCCATTCCAGGCGGTGCAGGTATCGGCAACGTGTGCCGTTGCCCGGGGTTTTGTCAGCGACTGTGGCCGCGACCGGGGTTTCGTACAGTCCGATACAAAGACGATGCGTGGATGCACATCGGGGCGTTGTGCGCACGCGGGCGGGGAACGATGTCCGGCCGGTAGTAGCCGGCCTGGCCCGTCGCGCAAATGTATCCCAGTGTAGAAACCCGCCTGCGCCCTACAGTCCGGTACAACTCCGCGCCACGGAGAAACAGCGCCGATACACCGGCAGGCGGAAATGGCCACTCCCAACACCGGAGTGACACCCATGATCCGTACCTCCTTGCTTGCCGCCGCTCTCGCCCTGGCCGGCGCTGCCGCCCCCGCCTTCGCTACCCAGGCCGATACCGCTGCACCGCCCACCGTCATCCTGGTGCACGGCGCCTTCGCCGATGGCTCCAGCTGGAGCAAGGTCCTCACCACGCTGCACGACTGGAAGGTGCCGGCGGTGGCGGTGCAGAACCCGCTCACCTCACTGGCCGACGATGTGGCGGCCACCCGCCGCGCGATTGCCGCCGCGCCTGGCAAGGTGGTGCTGGTCGGCCACAGCTGGGGTGGCACGGTCATCACCGAAGCGGGCAATGACCCGAAGGTGCAGGCGCTGGTGTACGTGGCGGCCTTCGCACCGGATGCAGGGCAGTCTTCGGCGCAACAGGGCGAAGGCTTCCCGGTCGGGCCGGGCCTGGCCCGGCTGCAGGAGAGGGATGGCTACCTGACCTTGCCGGCCGATGCCATCGCCCAGGACTTCGCTCCGGACGTGATGAAAAAGTCGGCCGCACTGCTGTACAGCACGCAGGTCCCGTTGAAGGCCAGCGCGCTGGGCGAGGTGGTGAACGTGGCGGCCTGGCGCAGCAAGCCGAGCTGGTACGTGCTCAGCCGTGATGACCGCATGCTGTCGCCACAGCTGCAGGCCGCGACCGCACGTCGCATCGGTGCTCAGCTGCAATCGATCGGCAGCAGCCATGTGTCGCTGCTTTCGCATCCGGCGCAGGTGGCCGACAGCATCCTGGAAGCGGCGGGGGTGAAGCCGGTGGAGCTGCCGCTGGCCGAGCAGGGGGGCTGAGCGATGGCCGCACTGCGAGGGTACGCACTGCCGCTGCTGCTGGGCCTGCTGGGCGGAGCGGTGTTGTTGCTGGCATGGCCCAGCCCGGAGGCCGATGCGCGGCCGGCACAGGCCGTTCCCGCCACCGGGTTCGACGGTGGCGGGCCCTGGCACAACAGCCCACCGCTCACACTGAAGCAGTTGCGGGGACAGGTGGTGCTGGTCGAGTTCTGGACCTACACCTGCAGCAACTGCCTCAACGTGGCGCCGTATGTCCACCAGTGGCATGCACGCTACGCGCCGCAGGGCCTGAAGGTGATCGGCGTGCATACGCCGGAATTCGCCCATGAAGGGTTGCCCGGCAACGTGCGCAAGGCCATCGCGCGGTTGGATATCACCTGGCCGGTGGTGCAGGACAACCAGTACCGGATCTGGAACGCCTGGGGCAACCGCTTCTGGCCCGCGCTGTACCTGCTCGACCGGCAGGGGCGGGTGGTCTACCGCCATTACGGCGAGGGCGACTACGCACGTACCGAAAGCGAGATCCAGCGCCTGCTGGCCAGCCCTTGAGCCGCGCTACCATGGCCGCGCAGCGCGGCCCTGACCTCCGTCTTCATCGAGAACGCAATGAACCATGTACCGCACATCCTGGTCGTCGACGATGACAGCGAGATCCGCCAGATGCTGGCCGACTACCTGCAGCGCAACGGCCTGCGCGTGAGCCAGGCCGACGGTGGCCGGGCCATGCGCGCGCTGATGGATACCCATGCGGTGGATCTGGTGGTGCTGGACGTGATGATGCCGGGCGAGGACGGCCTGAGCCTGTGCCGCAACCTGCGCGCCGGCAAGCATCGTGCGGTGCCGGTGGTGCTGCTGACCGCCCGCGATGACGAAACCGATCGCATCATCGGCCTGGAAATGGGCGCTGACGACTACGTGACCAAGCCCTTTTCTTCGCGCGAGCTGCTGGCACGCATCAATGCGGTGATCCGTCGCACGCAGATGCTGCCGCCGAACCTGCAGGTGAGCGAGGCCGGGCGCCAGCTCGCCTTCGGCGAGTGGCGCCTGGATACCACCGCGCGCCACCTGCTGGACGCACAGGGGACCGCGTATCCGCTCAGCGGCGCCGAGTTCCGCCTGTTGCGCGTGTTCCTCGACCACGCCAATCGGGTGCTCAGCCGCGACCAGCTGCTCAGCCTCACCCAGGGCCGCGATGCAGAACTGTTCGATCGCTCGATTGACCTGCTGGTCAGCCGCGTGCGCCAGCGACTGGGTGACGACGCGCGCGAGCCGACTTACATCAAGACCGTGCGCAGCGAAGGCTATGTGTTCAGCGTGCCGGTGCAGTTGCTGGGGCCGGACGAATGAGCACCGGCGCACGCCGTCCACGCTGGCCGCGCACGCTGTCGGCGCGGCTGCTGCTGGTCCTGCTGGGCGGACTCACCCTGGCCCACGGGCTGTCCTTCGGCTTGCTCTTTTTCGAACGCTACCAGTCCACCCGCAGCATGATGCTGCGCAACCTCGACGAGGATGTGGCGGTGAGTGTCGCACTGCTGGAGCACCTGCCCGCAGACCAGCGCGATGCCTGGGTACCACGGTTGGAACGACGCACCTACCGCTACCTGTTGCGTCCAGCCGAGCCCGGGCCGGGGCTGCAGACCGATCGTGCGCGCCAGGTCACGACGATCATCGACGACAGCCTGCGGCACCGCTATCGGTTGCAGGCGCGCCAGGTGGCTCGCCTGCCGGAGCGGTTCGAGGTGGAACTGCGCCTGCACGACGGTACCCCCGTGACCATTGAAGTCACCCCGTCGGGGCTGCCGCTGGCGCGTTGGTTGCCCGCCGTGCTGCTGGCGCAGCTGGCGCTGCTGCTGGTGTGCGCGTGGCTGGCGGTGCGCCTGGCCATGCGGCCGCTGCAGCAGCTGTCGCATGCGGTCGAGCATCTGCAGCCGGGCAAGGACGGGCCTGCACTGCCTGAAGATGGCCCTGCGGAAGTGGGCGGCGCGGCGGCTGCACTCAATGCACTGCAGGCACGCATTCGTGGCCATGTCAGTGAGCGCCTGCAGATCCTGGCCGCGATCTCGCATGACCTGCAGACCCCCATCACGCGCATGAAGCTGCGGGTGGAGACCCTGCCTGAAGACAGCACCCAGCAGCGCCTGCTGGCCGACCTCGATCACCTTGGGCAGCTGGTGCGTGAGGGCGTGGCCTATGCGCGCAGCAGCCACGTTGCCGCTGGCGCGCCGGTGTCGATGGACCTGGGCGCGTTCCTCGCCAGTGTGGTCGGCGACTACGAGGACATGGGCAAGCCGGTCACTGGCGGTGCGCCCGCTGGACTGGTCGTGCAGACCTGGCCGCAGCCGCTGCGCCGCGTGGTCGGCAATCTGGTCGACAACGCATTGCGCTACGCCGGCGCCGCCGAGATCGAGGCGGGCCGCGATAAGGCCGGAAGGGTCTGGATCAGCATTTCCGACCGTGGCCCCGGTATTCCCGAGGGCCAGCTGCAGGCAGTGCTGGCGCCGTTCCACCGGCTGGAAAGCTCGCGCAATCGCGATACCGGCGGGACCGGCCTGGGCCTGGCCATCGCGGTGCAGCTGGCGCAGTCGCTGGGCGGCTCGCTGCGCTTGCACAACCGCGAGGGTGGCGGGCTGCGGGCGGAACTGCAGCTGCCGGGGCAACGGGCGGGGTCGGATCCCTTGGCCGGTGGCAAAGGGCTCTGACCCCGATGTGGGATCCGCGGCAATCCTGCACGGCCCCGGGATCGGCGATCATCTGCAGGGAGTGTCGAAACCAGGAAACACGCAATGCAGGGAACGCAGCATTCAATCCGGCGTCCGCGCCACGTCGCGCTGCTGTTCGGTCTACTCGCGCTGGCGGCCTGCCAGCGCACACCGGACGCGTCGACCGTGGCACCCACAGCGGGCCCACCGCTTGCCGCCCCGGCCACCGCAGCAGACCTCTCTCCACTACTCGATGCCTTGCCGACCTGCGCGCTGGACGGCTGGTACATCGATCAGCAGACCGGGCGCCCGGCCCATCCCTGGTTGGCGGCGAACGCACCGAAACCCTGCAAGGAAGACGGGGAGAACGAGATCGCCACGTTCTGCGTGCAGGGGCAATGGAAGGGGCTGCCGGTGGAGGAAATGATCCTGCCGACGATGACGTTCGTTTCGTTCCGTGGGGCCAGGATCGGCCTGCCGCTGGAGAAGGCACGTCCCATCGTCCGCCAGCGTTTCGGGAAGTACTTCCCGGGTGGTGCGGCCTACGAGGAAGGGCGCGAGCCGAAGCTGCTGGCCGACCCGGAGGATGCGCAGCGTTCGTGGCTGCTGTGCAGCACCCCGGAACTGGGCCACGACGTGGACAGCGAGGGAAGCATCAGCTATTCCGGCATGAACCTGCCCTACGATCACGACGGTTGCAGCTACCGCTACAGCCCGGTCGACTTCTGCGATGCGCGGCACCGCGCAGCCATCGAAGATGCCCTCCAGCATCGGAAATCCAATTTCAACCAGTACTATCTGCTGGTACAGGTCGATGATCGACCCGAGTACTTCCAGCGCACGCTGGTACTGGTCGATACCCGCACAGGCAGGGCGACGCCACTGCCGTTCGATGCCTTCACCGGGCCGGCAGGGAAGGGCGGTGATGCAACCGGATACGGGACACTGGAAACGGGCGTGGACCAGCAGCAGTTCTGCCTCGACGGTGCGCTGCTGGTCTACCGCGCGTTCGAGCAAGGACGCTTCTGCTTCGGCTTTGACGGCGAACGTTTCACCGGCCATGAAACCCAGTACATGCAGGCAGCGGACAGCCGATGACCGGCATTTCACCCCGTCCATGCCACGCTGCGCCGAACCTGTACATCCGGGATCGAGGCTGTTGAAGGCGAATACGCGATGACTGTGGCGCGACAGCGCTCGATGTGGGTGGCCGGCCTGTCCACGGTGGTGGAGTGGTACGACTTCACCCTGTACCTGTACTTCGCCACGGTGTTGTCGCGGGTGTTCTTCGGCGGTGGCGAGCAGGCGTTGCTGGTCACCTTGGCCGGATTCGCGGTGTCCTACCTGATGCGTCCGCTGGGCGCGCTGTGCTTTGGTCACCTGGGGGACCGGCTCGGCCGACGCTGGATGTTGCTCGCGTCGATGGCGTTGATGGCAGCGGCAATGCTGGCCACTGCGCTGCTGCCGACCGCGGCCACCGCAGGCGCCACGGCCGGCGTGCTGCTGCTGGTGCTGCGCTGCGTGATGGCGTTCTCGGTGGGCGGCGAATATACCGGCGTGGTGGCGTACCTGCTGGAAAGCGCACCGGCGCGCCGACGCGGCCTGGTTACGTCATTGGCTTCGGCGGCCAGCGAAGTGGGCGCACTGCTGGCGGTGGCGATCTCTGCACTTACCGTCGCGCTGCTGCCCACCGCGCAGCTGGACCGTTGGGGCTGGCGGATTCCGTTCCTCGTCGGCGCCGCGCTTGCGCTGGTGATCCTGATTGCGCGTTCGGGCATGCACGAGTCGCCGGAGTTCGAGCGCCAGCGCCGCGAAGGCAGCATTCCCGCCACACCACTGCGGCATGTGCTGCAGCATCATCCATTGGCGGTGGCGCGCACGTTCGCGATTTCGGCGCTGGGATCGATCACTTACTACGTGGGCATCACCTATGTGCCTGCATTCCTGCACGCGCAGGGCCACGATGAGGGTGACGCACTGTGGCTGTCGACGATCGCGGCGGTGGCAGTGATCGCGATCACGCCCCTGTGTGGCGCATTGTCGGACCGCGTCGGACGACGTCCGGTGTTGTTGGGCCTGACCGTGCTGGCAGCGCTGCTGCCGCTGTCCCTGTTTGCGTGGATGGCACAGGCGACGGCGCTGGGCATCGTGCTGGTGGCGGTGCTGCTGGCCTGCGTGGCCGGCGGTGTAAGCGCGGTGGCGGCCCCGGCCACGGCTGAGCAGTTCCCAGGCGAAGGCCGGGTCAGCGGCCTGGCACTGGGAGTAACAATGGCCACTGCCTTCTTCGGCGGGGCAACGCCATGGCTGGCGCAATGGTGGGTGGAGCGCAGCGGCTGGGCGGCGGCGCCGGGCGCGATGATCGCGCTGGTGGCGGTGCTGGTGCTGCCGGTGCTGTGGACCCTGCCCGAGACGGTCCCGGGCAGGGCCAGGCGCTAGCCGGTCAGACCTTCAGGGTCTGCTCGATGTCGGCCAGTACCGCGGCCGCATCCACACCGATGGCGATCGACTGCACCACGTGGCCGTCCCACACGCTGGGGCCGAATGCCAGGCCTTCCGGCTTGGGAATGGTCATGCCGCGGGCGACGCCGTCGGTGGCCACGCGCACGCTGGCGCGCTCGAACTGGAACAGTTCCGGGCGGGTCAGCGCGATGCACGCGCAGCAGTCATGCACGACCATGCCCTTGTGGCCGGCCTGCAGGTAGAAGTCCACGTAATCCTGCGACAGCGCACGGACCAGCTCGGCGTCGGCACCGCCGATGGTGGCCAGCTTATCCAGGCCGTCACGGTCCATTTCCACGCGGGTGGTCACGTCCAGGCCGATCGCGGTGACTGGCCAGCTGGCGGTGAACACCACGTCGGCGGCTTCGGCATCGCCCCAGATGTTGGCCTCGGCGGCCGGGGTGATGTTGCCGTTGACGTGGAAGGCGCCGCCCATGATCACCACGCCGCGTACCAGGCCGGCGATGTCCGGGGCCTGCTGCAGGGCCAAGGCCAGGTTGGTCATGCGGCCGACCGCGACCAGGGTCACTTCGCCCGGATGGGCGCGGACCAGATCGATGATCAGCTGATGGGCCGGGCGGGCATCGGCGGCCACGTCCAGGCTGGCCGGCACCGGGTGGTTGCCCAGGCCGTTGTGGCCGTGGATGTGCACCGGCCACGCTTCCGGGGTGGCTTCCGGCTGCAGCGGGCCATCGGCACCGCGCGCGACCGGGGCGGCGAAGCCCCAGGCCTGCTTCAGGTACAGCGCGTTGTGCGTGGTCGACTCCACCGAGGCATTGCCGAAGGTGGTGGTGACACCGATCAGGTCGATCTGGGCGTGCTTGTGCAGGTAAAGCAGGGCCAGGGCGTCGTCGACGCCCGGGTCGGTATCGAAAATGACTTTCAGCATGTTGTTGTTCTTCTTCTTCCGTGTGGTGCGAGGGGCGCCGGCGGCCACGGGGCAGGCCGGCGCGCCCCCACATTGTCCCATCTTCATGACAGGCAGGGCCATTGCCGGGGTGGCAGGCCATAATGCCTCCAGTCCAGGCATGGAGTCGCCGAATGCTGATCGTTGCCCTTCTGCTGGTCCTGCTGGTGCTGGGCCTGAACGTGGTGGCCACCGTGGTGATCGTCAGGCGTGATGGGCTGTCGGCGGGTGGCCGGACGGTGCAGCTGCTGCTGGTCTGGCTGCTGCCGCTGGTCGGCGCCATCCTGTGCATGGCGGTGGCTACGGCCGATGGCTCCGGGATCCGGGGCGACAACAGTTTCGGCGGTGGCTACGATCATCCGGGCGGCCAATCCGGCGACAGCTACAGCCATCAAAGTCACAGCAGCTCCGACTGTAGCAGCGACGGTGGCAGCGGTGACGGCGGCAGCTGCGGTGGTGGCGATTGACGAGATGTTCCAGGATGCCGGCCAGCGGCCGGCACTACCCAGCCGAGGTCACGCCCTGGTAGTGCCGGCCGCTGGCCGGCAACCTCATCCGCTCAACCGCCGCCTTCGGTCGGCAAGGGCGCTGGCACGTTCAACAACCCGCCCGCTGCCACATAGGCGGCCAATGCCTGGCCCTGGCTGAGCAGATGGCGCTCCATGGTGCGTTCGGCAGCCTGCGCATCGCGGCGGCGGAAGCACTCCATCAACTCGCGGTGTTCGGCCAGCGACTGCGCCGTGCGGCCCGGGGTCAGCAGCTGGCGGCCGCGATGCATCTTCAGGATGCGGTGCAAGTCGTGGGTGATGCGGATCAGCCACGGATTGCCCGCGTAATGCTGCACGGTTTCGTGGATCAGGTAGTTGTTGCGGTAGTACTCGGCAATGTTGCCCTCGGCCGCCGCCGCTTCCATCGCCGAATGCAGGGCCTCCAGTTGTTGCACACCGGCATCGTCGATGTGCTTCACCGCCTCGTGCGCGCAACGGCCTTCCAGCATGGCCATTACCGGGAACAGCTGGTTGAGGTCTTCCAGCGTCAACCGGGTGACCCGGCTGCCACGACCGGCATCGATCTGCACCAGGCCTTCGGCTGCCAGCAGCTTCAACGCCTCGCGCAGAGGCGTACGGCTGATACCCAGTTCCTCGCACAGCGCGGGCTCGTCGATCCACTCGCCCGGCGGCAACCGGTAGTCATAGATGCGCTCGCGCATGTGTTCGGCCACCTCTTCGTACAGAGGCGCGCGCTTCTTCGGTGACCGCGGGGCAGGGGCAATGGCCATGCGCAGAGTGTAACGCCAGGTCGCGCCGGCCAGCGGCCGGCACGACCCGATGGCGGTTACATCCAGCCCGGCACCACGAACACCAGCCAGGCCAGCAACGGCCCCAGCGCCACCACCAGACCGCTGTACACCAGGAAGCGACGGAACAGGCTCTCGCGCTCTTCCTTGGCTGCCGAAGCCACCACCAGTGCGCCATTGGTGGAGAACGGGCTGACATCGACGATGGTGGACGACACCGCCAGCGCGCAGATCACGCCGGCGGCGCTGAGGTGACCCTGCATCAGGAACGGCACCGCCAACGGAATCGTGGCGCCCAGCACTGCGGCCGACGAGGCGAATGCGGAGACGATGCCGCCGACGTAGCAGACCAGCAGCGCGCCGAGCAGCGGAATGCCGATGTCGGACACGCCATTGCCGATGAAGTCCACCGCGCCGGCATGTTCCAGCACGCCGATGTAGGTCACCACGCCACAGATCAGCAGCACGGTGGACCAGCTGATGCCATCGACCGCGCCCTTCTGGCTTTGTGGCGACAGCAGCGCCAGCGCCACCGCGACGGTGATCGAGACCAGGCCGACGTTGAGGTTGTAGATCAGCGCGGCCACGCCCAGGCCGAGCAGGCCGATCAGGGTGAACAACCGTTCGCGGGTCAGGCCCACCGCATCCAGTGCCGCCGGATCATTGCTGAGCGTGCCGCCGCCTGCTGCGACCAGCGCGCCATGGCCTTCGATCGCGAACTGGCGCGACGACGCCTGCGGGCCACCGGCCATCGCCAGTTCGGCATTGCCGATCGTTCCTGCCGCGGTGATCGAGCCGCGACGCAGCAGGGCGATGCCACCGAAGGCGAAGAAGCAGATCGTCGCCATCATGAAGTTGAAGCCCAGGCTGGTCAGGAACACCGCCATCTCGGTCACTTCCAGCCCGGCCTTCTGCACTACGCCATTGGTGATGCTGCCGTACACGCTGATCGGCGAGAAGCCGCCCGCCTGTGCGCCGTGGATGACCAGCAGGCCCATCATCAGTGGGTTGATGTTGTACTGCTTGGCAAAGCGCAGCGCGACCGGGCCGATGATCGCGACCGCCGCCGGGCCCAGCGCACCGAACGCGGTGAGCACCGCGGTGATCACGAACATCACCCACGGGATGGCCACGATATGGCCGCGCACGGCTTTTACAGCCCAGTGCACCAGCAGGTCGATGGTGCCGTTCTTCTGCGCGATGGCGAACAGGTAGGTGATGCCGACCAGGGTCAGGAACAGATCGCCGGGAAAGCCGGCCAAAACCTCCTTGCCGCCCATGTCGACCCACAGCCCACCGATGATGAAGGCCAGCGCAAAGGCGACCGCGCCCATGTTGATCGGCATCGCCGTGGCGACGATGAACATGATCACCAGACCGATGATCGTTGCGATTTGTGGACTCATGCGCCCTCCCAGACACGTGACTCACGTACAGCGCGGATGGAGACCCGCCATCCCCGGGGTAAGGCGACGTACTGCGTGATGCGTGATACGTACTGCTCGAACCCGTTACTGCAGCCGCTCCAGCGCACTGCGGACCCACGCCGCGGCGCCTTCCAGGCTCTGGAACTCTTCCACCGCCCGCACTTCGCAGCACGGATAGGCCGGTGCGACCATGCGCGCCAGTGCGTTGCCCGGGCCCAGCTGCAGGAACACCCGCGCGCCGCGCTCGAAGGCCTGGCACATCACCTGCGCCCATTCGATGGTCTGCGCCAGCTGCGCCGACAGCGTGTGCACCACCGTGGCACGATCACGCACAGGCCGCGCATCGATGCCGGCCAGCAGCGGCAGGCGTGGGGCTCGCAGCGGCGAGGCATGGAGTGCGGCAGCGAACGGTGCGACCGCCGCCGCCAGCAAGGGCGTGTGGGCAGGCACGTGCACCGCCAGCGGACGGATGCCGGCACCCTGCGCCCGTGCGGCACCGGCCAGCCGCTGCAATGCGGCGTGCGTGCCGCCCACGATGAAATGGTCCTGCCCATTGGCGATGGCCACGTACGCACCGTGCAGATCGCACAGTGGCTGCAGTACATGGCGCTCCAGGCCAAGTACCGCCTGCAGGCCTGCATCGGTGGGGCTGGCGCCGTCCATCAACTGCGCGCGCTGCGCCGCCAGGGCAAGGCAGGTGGTCGCATCGAAGCTGCCGGCGATGGCATGCGCGGCCAACTCGCCGATGCTGTAGCCGGCGATCAGCGTCGGCGTTGGCACGTTGTCGCGCAGCCCCTGCCACTGCGCCAGAGTGGCCGCGCACAGCAGCGGTTGCGCCTGCGCATTGTCGAAACGATCGTCGGCCGCAGCGGCGGAAAACACATCGCGGCCGAGTACCGTGCTGGCCACATCAAGGGTATGGCGTGCGGCCGGAAGATCGCGCACGCGGTCGAACATCGCCGCATGCTGCGCACCTTGGCCGGAGCAGAGCAGGGCAAGGCTCACGCGTCCTCCTGATGTAGCAGGAACCAGGCACAGGCCAACAGGTCGGCACTGCCACCGGGACTCAGGCGGCGCGCGACGAAGCGCTCACCGATGCCGTGCAGGCGTGCCTGCCAGCCGGGCACGAACGCACCGCCGCCGTCGAGGAAACCATGCGCCTGTCGCTGTGCCCAGCGCAGGCCGTCGGCGCCGCCACGGTGCAGCAGGTTGAGGTCATCCACGCATGCGACCAGCTGCATCAGGGCCTGGCACATCGCGGCGTCGCGCGGCAGTCCGTTGGCCACTGCGTGGCGCAGGGCAGGCAGTGCCACTTCGCGCAGCAGCGGGTAGCCAGAGGCTGCTTGTTCACGCACCCCCTGCACGCCATGCCGGGCGCGAGCGCGCTGGCCAGGGCTGTTGGCATCCAGAGGTGCGTTGGCGAGCTGGGCAGACCAGCGGCGCACTTCCTGGCAGACCTGCTCACCCGTGGCGGCATGGTCCAGGCGGGAGCGACAGGCCGCGGCGGCCGCCACCAGCAGGCCGAGACTGAAGACCGCGCCACGATGGGTATTGACGCCGGCGGTTGCGCGCAGCATCGCGATTTCAGCGGCAATGCCACATCGGCGCAAGGCGTCGAAGTCCGCCCCGGCTGCACCGAGGCAGGCCACGGCGGTGAAATAGTGGCGCAGCGCGAACAGGCTGCGCAGGAATGTGCCGGCGTCCATGTCGTGATGGCTGCCGCTGTCGAATGGCGTGACCAGTCCGGGCTTGGGCGCCAGCGCCAGCTCCGCATGCAGGCTGGCGACGGCGAGGCGCCCCAGGCGCGCGCTGTCCACGGCAGCTGCCGGCCTGACTGCCGATTGCAGGACGGCGGTCATGCGCTCACCCCGGCGGAGGCGAACATCGCATCGCGTAGTTCCAGTGCGGCACCATCGAGGCGCTTGACCAGTACCTCGCGGCTGCGTCCGGCGTACTCCCGCCAGTTCACGGCGGCGTCGCCGCCCAGGCACAGCTCGCCATCGACCCGCCGGTCGTGTTCGGCTTCCCATGCCTGTAGCCGTGCAGCCAGGGCATCGGCCTGCGCGGTGGTGTCGATCGGCCACAGCAGATCGACGTCCGAGCGCGCGTGCACATAGCGCAGGCCAGTAAGGTGCTGCCACGCGAAGGCACCGAATACGCGCGCCTCAGCGATGTTCTGCAGCACTTCAAGGGGCCGCCGCCAGTCCTGTGGAACGTCGCCTTTCAGCACCGCCTGAAGTGCCGGCGGCGGGGTGGTGCGCAGCACATCGTGTGCTGGCACGCGCAGGGCCAGGCGCAGTTTGTCCTCGGCGGGCGGCAGCGGCACGCCGAGACGCAGGCGTGGATCGGCATCGTCGGCGGCACGCCGCGCGACGATGGCCGGCCGGCCCTGTGCAAACCAGTCGGCCAAGCGCGACTCATGCGCGGCGATGTCCGCCTGCCAGCCGGCGTGCGCTGACAGCCAGACCAGCGTATGTCGGGGCAGCCGCTCAGGCATCGCCCTGGCTCACGGCTTCAGCCACGCGTGCGGCAAGCATGCGCCCGCCACGTTCGGCTCCGCGCACTGCGCGGCGGTCGCCATGGGCGGGCGTGCGCAGGGCCTGCAGAAGGTGCTGCGCAAGATCGCCCTCCCACAACGATTCCACCGCACCCATCGCCACGTAGTTCTCCACGCCCGGTGCGAACACCGGTGAGGTCTGGCTCAGCGCCTGCAGTTTATCCAGCGGCTGCTTGGTCACCCGGGCCATCGCGCGCAGGTCCATCACCCGCACCTGCGCATCCGGCAGGGCATGGATGTGGTCGGCCATCAGCCCGAACGAGAGGAAGCCACCACTGACGGATTCACCGTAGACCAGCGTGACCAGTCGCGCGCCACGTCGACGCGCGAGATCCAGCGTCTGCGCCAGGTGCGCGAAACAGCCGTTGATGCCGAGCAGTTCGTCGCGGCGTGCCAGGCGCTGGCCGGCGGTGTCGACCAGCATCACGATCGGTTGCTGCGGATGCGCGGCGGTGCTGGCCAGCACCGTTTCGGCCAGTGCCAGTGCGTGGTCCACGCCCACCTCGAGCTTGTTGGCGGTGCCGATCACAGTCACATCGCCGTTGTCGGTGGTGGCGCTGCCGGTCAGCACCGAATCGCTCACCGCAATGGCATGCCCATGCGGAAACAGGGCATCGAGCAGTGTCTGCAACGGCATGCTCATGGCAGGCTCCGGTCGCCGGTGGCGGTGAGGAATTCATCGGTGTCGAGCAGTGGCAGGCGTTCGGGGTGGGCAATGCCCAGCCGCGCCCAGATTTCCAGGCCATCGCGGCAATCGCTCCACGCCTGCACGCGCGTCTTCAATGCCAGATGGCGTTGCTGCAGCGCGGCCAGTGCAGTATCCGGATCGGTACTGCTGGTATCCGGCCGCAGCGCATTGAATGCCGCTTGCGCGAACGCCTCGATGGCATCGGGCACCAGCACCTGTGCCTGGTCGATCAGGTAGCGGTGCTTGCCTCCCGTTACGCGCCAGACCAGTGCGCGGTCGCGGGAATCGAACTCTTCCACGCCGCGTACGGTTTCGATCACCTCTGGCCCGGACAGCGACAGCCGGCCTTCCTCGGACATGATGACCGTGTTGCAGCAGCGGGCAACGATGCCCATGCCACCGAAGGCGCCGTTGCCGCTGCCGATCAGCGCGATCACCGGCACGCCCGCTGCACGCGCGTCCAGGGTGGCGCGCATGATCTCGGAGATCGCAATCAGGCCCGCATTGGCTTCGTGCAGCCGCACGCCGCCGGTATCGAGCAGCAGCAGCACGCCGTCAGGGCGGGTGTACGCCGCACGGCGCAGCAGCCCGGTCAGCTTGGCGCCATGCACTTCGCCCACGCCGCCGCCCATGAATTCACCCTGTTGTGCGGCCAGCAGCACGTGTTTGCCCTGCAGCCTGGCCTCGCCGACGACGATGCCATCGTCGAACGCGGCCGGCTGGTCGAGCTGGGCCAGGTGCGGACTCATCATCCGTCGCGCCGGGCCGAGGAACTCGTGGAACGAGCCGGCGTCGACCAGCCCGGCGATGCGCTCGCGCGCATCGGCTTCGTAATAGCTGTGGCGCTGTACGTGGTTCATGGCGCGCCTCCGGCCAGCAGGGTTTCCACGGCCTGGTCCAGGCGCAGGCTGACCACGGCCGGGGTCGCACCGGCGTCGTTGATCGAGACGCGCACATCGCGCAGCGGATGACGCTGTGCGAAGTCGTTGATCACCGCCTGCCAGATGCTGCCGAAGCCCTGCGCGGCGGTGATGACGCGCACCGTCATCGCGCCCTGCTGCGCCGCCGGTTCCAGCAGGATTTCCAGGTTGCCTGACGCCAGCACGCCCACCAGCACCGCATCGCGCGCGAACGGCACGTCGGTGCGGCCTTCGAATCGATAGTCGAGGGTTTCCATGCTCAGCCCCTTACCAGTTGCGGAAGCGCTTGGGCGGGTCGTACAGACCGCCGGACCAGCGCACCAGGTCCTTCACCGAACGCGCCGCCAGCAGGTCACGGCTGGCATCGCGCACGGAGATGCCGAGGTCACCGGGACGGCGGATCACGCCGCGGTCGCGCAGGTTCTCCACCATCGCGCGGTCGCGCCCGATGCCCACGGCGGTATAGCCGGCCACGCCACGGATCGCCTGTTCGCGCTCCTCGGGGGTGCGGCACAGCAGCAGGTTGGCGATGCCTTCCTCGGTCAGCACATGGCTGACGTCGTCGCCGTAGATCATCACCGGCGGCAGCGGCATGTTCGCGCGTTCGGCCAGTTCCCAGGCGTCGAGGCGGTCAACGAATGCCGGGGCCATGTGCTCGCGGAAGGTTTCCACCATCTGCACCACCAGTTTGCGCCCGCGTGGCATCTCGCCCGGGCGTGCGGCCTGCTGGCCGGCCTTGATCCAGGCCTCGCTGGCATGGCGGCGGCCGCGCGCGTCCGAGCCCATGTTCGGTGCGCCGCCAAAGCCGGCGATGCGGTCGCGGGTGGCAGTGGAGCTGTTGCCCTGCAGGTCGATCTGCAGGGTGGAACCGATGAACATGTCGCAGGCATACAGGCCTGCGGTCTGCGAGAACGCGCGGTTGGAACGCATCGAGCCGTCGGCGCCGGTGAAAAACACGTCGCCCCGCGCGGCAATGTATTTCTCCATGCCCAGTTCCGAACCGAACGAATGCACCGATCTGACGAAGCCCGATTCGATCGCCGGAATCAGTGCCGGGTGTGGGTTCAACGCCCAGTGCTGGCAGATCTTTCCCTTCAGCCCGAGCGATTCTGCGTAGGTGGGGAGCAGCAGTTCGATGGCGGCGGTATCGAAGCCGATGCCGTGATTCAAACGATTCACGCCGTACTCGGCGTAGATGCCCTTGATGGCCATCATTGCCATCAGCACCTGGATCTCGGAGATCTGCGCAGGGTCGCGGGTGAACAGCGGCTCGATATGGTTCGGCTGCGGCGCCTGCACCACGAAGTTGACCCAGTCCGCAGGAACATCGACGCGGGGGAGGCTGTCGACGATCTCGTTGACCTGGGCGATGACGATGCCGCCACCGAAGGCGGTGGCTTCGACGATCACCGGCGTGTCTTCGGTATTCGGCCCGGTATAGAGGTTGCCGTGGCGGTCGGCGGCCTGCGCGGCGACCAGCGCTACGCGCGGCGTAAGGTCGATGAAGTAGCGGCCGAACAGTTCCAGGTAGGTGTGGATGGCACCGATCTGGATGCGCCCTTCGGCCACCAGGTTGGCCAGTCGCACCGATTGCGGGCCGGAGAACGAGAAATCCAGTTTCGAGGCGATGCCACGCTCGAATACGTCCAGGTGCGAGGGCAGTGAGAGGACCGACTGCACCATGTGCAGATCATGCACGCGGGCGGGGTCGAGGTCGGCCAGCGCCTGGGCGAGGAAATCTGCCTGCTTCTGGTTGTTGCCCTCCAGGCAGACCTTGTCGCCTGGCTCCAGCACTGCGTGCAGCAACTCGCCGACGTCGCTGCTGGCGACCTCGCGTCCCCGGGCCCACGGCGCGGCACGTTCCAGGCGGGCCTGGCGACTGCGTTCCAACGTATCCCAGCTCGGGTTCATTGACCGGCTTCCGACGGGTGTTGGGATAATTACGGCATAATTACGAAGTGGGTACAACCTGCATTGCAGCAAAAAAGAAGGGCCCGCGCGGAGGCGGGCTCATTCAGGTAGGCCGCGACGGTGGGTCGTGGCGGAGGGCGTGCCGACCAACGGTCGGCACCCACCAGGCACACACCGGTTCGCAGGTGGCTCAGAACTTCCAGCGCAGGCTGGCCGACACGAAGCGCGGCTCGCCGTAGTTGTTGTAGTCCAGGTTGGCCCAGTAAGTCTTGTCCAGCGCGTTGCGCACGCTCAGCGTTGCAGTCCAGCTGTCGCTGATGCGGTAGTTGGCATTGAGTTGCACCAGCATGTACGCCGGCTGGTTCACGGTCACCGTGCCGCCCAGCGGGTAGGCGATGTTGTAGCCCTGCACCTTGCTCTGCCACTGCAGGCCACCGCCGATGCTCAGGCGTTCCAGCGCACCGCGCAGCTGCAGTTGCGTGTTGAGCTGCAGCAGGTCCTTGGGCGGGTTGGCGTACAGCAGGTCGGTGGCGGCGCGGGTGACCTTGACGTGGGTGTAGCCGGCATTGACCGTCCAGCCCGGCAGGATTTCGCCGTTGATATCCATCTCCCAGCCACGCGCCTTGGTACCGTTGACGCCGATGTAGGCCGAGCTGCCGTCGCTGAGCGAACCCTCCGGCACGCCCATGTCACGCACCGCGTAGTTGTCCTGCTTGGCCTCGAACACAGCGGCATTTGCGGTCAGGCGGCCATCGAACCACTGCGTCTTGATGCCCGCTTCCAGGTTCGAGCCCTGCACCGGCGCCAGCAGGTTCTCGTTGCGGTCCTTGTAGTTCTGCGGATTGAAGATCTCGGTGTAGCTGGCATAGGCCGACACGTTCGGGGTGATCTCGTAGACCAGGCCCACGTACGGAGTGACTTCATCACTCACCTTGTACGCACCGCTGGTGCCGGTATAGGCGCCGGCGGCGTTGTAGGAGCGGGTGAGGGTTTCCCACCGGCTCAGGCGTGCACCGGCGATCAGCGACAGCGGATCGGCCAGGTGCAGGCGGGTGGCCAGATAGACGCCACTCTGCGTGGTCTTGGCCACGCGGCGCGCGCCGGTGCGGCGGTAGGTCACCTCGGAGATATCGCCGTTCCAGCTGTATACGTTGGGGATGTAGTAGCAGCGCTCGCGTGCACCCGTGGCGCTGACACACGTTGCCCAGTCGCTCGGGAAGTTCAGCGCCACGGTGTTCGTGGTCCCTTCCAGATCCGACCACTGGGCACCGACCGTGAGGTCGTGGTCGCGGCCGAACAGCGGGAAGTTGCCGGTCAGGTAAGCATCGACATTGCGGCGGGTGTCTTTCGAATCACCGGCGGCCGCACGCAGGAAGATGCCCGAGCCGGTCACCGGGTCCGGCTCCCCGGTGCCGTACAGCCGCACGTTCTGCACGTTGCCACGGGTGTAGGCGGTGTTGATCTTCAGCAGCCAGTTGTCGCCGAAACGCTGTTCCAGGTTGGCGAAGGCGGTGTTGCTCTCGCGCTTCCAGTAGCTCCACTTCGGCGACAGGTTGGTCGAGCGCGGCAGATGGGCGAAATTGCCCTGGCTGTCGAAGAACGGCACGGTGCCCCAGGTCGAACCGGTCGGGTTGTTGTCCTGGGTCTGGTAGCCGAGGGTGAGGGTGGTGCTGTCGGTGACATCGCCTTCCAGCACCGCCATGCCGGCCATCTTGTTCTCGTCGTAACGGTCGTAATACAGGCCACGATCGGTGTAAGCGGCGACCACACGGCTGCGGAAACGGCCGTCATCGGTCAGCGGCGCGGTGACGTCGGCTTCCATGCGGCGGTAGTCCCAGCTGCCGGCACTGACCGCGAACGACGCGTCGAATTCCTTGCCGGGGCGCTTGCGCAGCAGGTTGACCGTGGCCGACGGCACGCCGGCGCCGCTGAGCAGGCCGTTGGCACCGCGGATCACTTCGATGCGGTCGTAGAAGGCGGTGTCGTATTCCTGGTTGGTGGAGCCGCTGTAGGTGGGAATGCCGTCGACCTGGAAGTCGGTGATGGCGAAGCCGCGCGCGTAGTACAGCGGGCGCTGCGTGTCATAGAAGGACACGCTGACGCCGGTCACGTTGCGCATCACATCGTTGATGCTGAACAGTGATTCGTCCTGCAGGCGCTGCAGGCTGATCGCGGTGGCCGACTGCGGGGTTTCCTGCAGGGTGATCGGCAGGCGCGTGGTGCTGGCCGGCGGAGCGGACTGCTCGGCCCGGACGCTGACCCGGTCCAGGGTCTTGGCATCGCCGGCGGCATCGGTGGCGGCGAACGCGGCGGGCGTGGCCAGCAGGGTCAGCGACGAAAGCAGGGCAGCCGGCAGCAGCGCGCGGCGGGGCAGGCGGTTACGGACAGGCAGGGGCATGGTGGGCTCGAGGCTTGGAAACGGGGGAAGGGCGGCAACAGTCGTCCAGCACCCGGGGCGGCGGCTTCGGGCACGGTCAGGTCCATCTGGAGCGGCGCGATCACTGCGTAGGGTGCAAATGTAAATAATTCTTAACAACATTACAATTCGCGTCACTGCGCAGGGGCTTCCCGGCGCAGAGCGGTGGCGGGCTGGGGTCGGATCCCGTTGCTGCAGGCAATGGGCTCTGACCCCATCATCGACGCCCAATCGCAGGTCAGAGCCCGCCCGTGCGGGAGGGATCCGACCCACCTCGCACAAAAACAAACGGCCACCCGAAGGTGGCCGTCCGTCTGCATCGAAGGAACGCGCGGGCTTACAGCGCCTGCAGTTCCTCATTGGCATTGCGCTTTTCCTTCGCCGGAGCCGGAGCCGCAGCGGCCGGAGCCGGCACCGCCGCGTTCGCATCCACCGGCACCTCCAGGTACGGCAGGTGCAGGGTCTGGCTGGTCAGCGTACGGATCTCGTTCACCAGCGCCGGGCTGTCGTTGAGCTTGCGCCCATACGACGGCACGATCTCGCGCAGGCGGGTTTCCCAACCGGCCTTCATCTGGTCCGGGAAGGCCTTGGCCATCAGGTCCAGCATGATCGGCGGCGAGGTCGACGCGCCCGGCGACGCGCCGAGCAGTGCGGCGATGGTGTGGTCCTTGTCGGTCACGATCTCGGTACCGAACTGCAGCACCGGGCCCTTCAGCGGATCGCGCTTGATGATCTGCACGCGCTGGCCGGCGGTGACCAGCTTCCAGTCACCCGGCTTGGCATTGGGGAAGTACTTGACCAGTTCGGCCTGGCGGTCGGCATCGTTCAGGCGCGCCTGGCCCATCAGGTACTGCACCAGGTCCAGGTTGTCCTTGCCCACTTCCAGCATCGGGCCAACGTTGTTGTGGGTCACCGAGGAATACAGGTCCCACCACGAGCCGTGCTTGAGGAACTTGGTGCTGTACAGCGCGAACGGCCCGAACAGGACCACCGGCTTGCCGTCCAGCTTGCGTGCATCCAGGTGCGGCACCGACATCGGCGGCGAACCGGTTTCGGCCATGCCGTAGGCCTTTACGCCATGGCGCGAGGTCACGTCCTGGCCCTGGAAGGCGAGGAACTGGCCACCGACCGGGAAGCCTGCGTAGTCCTTCGATTCCGGAATGCCCGACATCTGCAGCAGCTTCAGCGCGGCGCCGCCGGCACCGATGAACACGAAGCGGGTGTGAGTGGTGGTTTCGGTGCCGGCCTTGAGATCCTTCACCGTGACGTTCCAGCTCTTGTCGGCGTTCTGCCGCAGGGCGGTCACTTCATGGTTCAGGTGCAGGCTGAAGTTCGGGCTGCGCTGCAGGCCGGCGGTCAGCTGGCGGGTGATCACACCGAAGTTGACGTCGGTACCGAGCGGCATCCAGGTCGCGGCAACCTTCTGCTTCGGGTCACGGCCTTCCATCAGCAGCGGGGCCCACTGCTTGATCTGCGCCGGATCCTCGGAGTACTGCATGCCGTAGAACAGCGGGTTCTTCACCAGGGCCTGCTGGCGCTTGTGCAGGTAGGCGATGTTGTCATCGCCCCAGACGAAGCTCATGTGCGGGGTCGGGTTGATGAAGTCGCTGGGCTGGCTCAGCCGGCCTTCCTTCACCTGGTGCGACCAGAACTGGCGCGAGACCTCGAACGATTCGGCGATGCCGACCGCGCGCTTGGTCTCGATGCTGCCGTCGGGCAGTTCCGGGGTGTAGTTCAGTTCGGCGAACGCCGAGTGGCCGGTGCCGGCGTTGTTCCAGCCATCGGAGCTTTCACCGGCGACGCCGTCGAGGCGTTCGTAGACCTGGATGTTCCAGTCCGGCTGCAGTTCCTGCAGGTAGGTGGCCAGGGTGATGCTCATGATGCCGGCGCCGACCAGCACAACATCGACGGGCTTGTCGTTGCTGGCGGCGGGCACGGAGCGCTGGGTCAGTGGCCAGTACAGGAACAGCGCGGCGGCCAGCAACAGCAGCACGAGCAGGGCGAGCAGGGCCTTGCCAAATTTCTTCATGGGGGCGGGATCGTTGGCGGAGGGGAAGGGGTCAGGATGCGCGTGGGGCAGGGAAAGGGCGTGAAGAAACAACGCCTTGCAGCATCCATTCGCGATTCTAACCGGATCCGGTCGTTTTTTGATGCAACGCAGCATCCGACGTTTCGCGACGCTGTCACGTGGGCGGCAGGCGGCGCCTGGCGACGGTGGGGACCAGCTCAAGGATCTCGTCGCCGGCCTCATCGAGCTCGCCGGTCGGGCGCCAGCCCAGGCGGCGGTAGAAGCCATGCGAGCGCGAACGCGGGTCGGCCGAGCAGGCCAGGAACAGCCGCTGGTGGCCGGCATCGCGGGTCAGGCTGACCACGTCCTGCAGCAGCTGGCGGCCGATGCCGCGGCCCTCGTAGTCCGGCAGCAGGGCAAGCACCAGCACCTCGCCGCTGTCACGATCGGCGAAGCAGTAACCGGCCATGCGCTCGCCGTCCCAGGCGACGCGGCCGATCGAATCGCCCTGGGCGATGCCGGCTGCCCAGCTGTCCTCGGTGATGCCCAGTTCTGCCAGCTGGGCCGCACTGAAGGCGTTCTCGCGGGTGCGCCCGCGCAGGTCGATGCAGGCGGCGGCATCTTCGGGGCGGGCGTCGCGGACGAATACAGGCATGCAGGGCATCCTTGCAGTGATCGGCCGACCAGTATCCGCATCACGCATGGACCTAGTGTGGAGCTTACGTGGAGATCCGATGGAGCAAAAAAGGGGACGGAGGGGATTAAGTCGTTTAAGACCCAAACGACATCCGGGGCAAAGACGACTTAATCCCCTCCGTCCCCTTTTTCCCGCTGGGCGTCAGCGCTTGCGCCGGATCAGCGCCGAGGACGCGTCCAGTACCGCACGGGTCAGCAAGGCCATGGTCTGCACGTCGCCCTTCCAGTGCTGCCAGTACAGCGGTACGTCTTCCCACGCGCGCTGCCGTACGTAGACCAGTCGCCCGGCGTCCAGGTGGCGCTTGACCAGCGGCAGGGGGTTCATGGTCCAGCCCAGTCCGCCGAGGTTGGCCTGCACGAAGGCCCGGGTGGAGGGGATCCACCAGGTCGGTGCGGTGCTGGGCAGGTCGTCGCCGGCCATGCGCCGGGCGAAGCGCGACTGCATTTCGTCCTTGCGGTTGAACACCAATACCGGCGCCTGTGCCAGCGCCTGCGCGGTCACGCCCTTGGCGAAGTGGCGCTCGCGGAACTCGGGGGTACAGGTCGCCGCGTAGCGGATGCTGCCCAGCGCGTGGATCTGGCAGCCCTGCACCGGCTCATCCAGGGTGGTGACCGCGCCCAGCACCGTGCCCTGGCGCAGCAGCTCCACGGTGTGGTCCTGGTCTTCCACGCGCAGGTCCAGGGTGGTGCCGGTGGTCTGCGCGAACTGGTAGGCGGCCTGCGGAAACCAGGTTTCCAGGCTGTCGTGGTTCACCGCCACCGGGATGCTGGCCTGGGGCAGGTCCTCATCGGCCAGGCCCATCCGGTGCAGCGCATCGTGTTCGAGCAGGGCGGTCTGCTCGGCCAGCTGCACCAGCAGCTGCCCTTCGGCGGTGGCGGTGGCCGGGGTGCCGCGCTTGACCAGCAGGCGGCCGATCCGGTCCTCCAGTGCCTTGACCCGCTGCGAGATGGCCGAGGGCGTGACATTCAACGACTGTGCGGCGCGGTCGAAGCTGCCTTCGCGGATCACCGCGGCCAGGGCGCGCAGCTGGGCATGATCGATGCGCATCGAATTAAGCTCCGCTAATGTTGGTTTAGGAAGTTTAGCTCGTCTTTTCCATGTTGCGGCGCGACAATGGCGTCCGTTCCGGTGCTGTCCGCCTTCGCGAGGCACCGTCCCCCCAAGCAATACAAGGCAGTGAATCCCATGTTCTCGGTCATCTCCGCCAGCACCGGCCTCGGTGCCTGGTTCTCTGGTGCAGCCACCGGCATCGGCCTGTTCGCGGTGGTCGGCGCCCAGAGCGCCTTCATTCTGCGCCAGGGCATCCTGCGCAAGCACATCGTGCCGGTGGTCGCCACCTGCGCGGCCATCGATGCCATCTTCATCTTCGCCAGCGTGGCCGGCCTGCGCACGCTCACCTCGGCGCTGCCGTGGCTGACGACCGCCGTGCTGTGGACCGGTGTCGCGTTCCTGGCCTGGTATGCGATGAAGTCGGCACGCCGTGCGATCGCCGGGGGTGGTGGCATGGGCGAGGCCGACAGCGATGACGGCAGCCGCCGCGCGGTGCTGATGGCCGCGGTCGGCTTCTCGCTGATCAACCCGCACTTCTGGCTGGACATGATGGTGATCGGCTCCATCGCCGAGAACTTCGGCAACGCCCGCATGGCCTTCGCTGCCGGCGTGGTCACCGCCAGCTGCCTGTGGCTGACCGCGCAGGGCCTCGGCGCCCGCCTGCTGGCGCCGCTGTTCACCAAGCCCAGCACCTGGCGCGTGCTCGACGGCACCATCGCCGTGATCCTCAGCATCCTGGCCCTCATGTTGGCGGTGCGCGGGGTCCACTGACCCGGCGCACGTCCCCCGAACCCACGTCCTGACTCTCTCTCCAAGGTAGTGGCAACGACGGCACCGGCAACGGTGCCGTCGTCTTTTCCGGCTCTGGCGTCAAACGCTCGGCGCTGCCTAGAATCGGCCACCAGGACAAGGTGTCCACAGGAGCAGGGGAAGGATGCACAAGACCATTCTGGCGGCCGCACTGGCCGTCATCGGGGGCGTTGCCGCAGGCAGCGCGGGGGCGGTGGACCTGACGCAGTACCTGCGCCGGGAGACCTTCACCGATATCAAGATCTCGCCGGGGGGCGAGTACGTAGCGGCAACGGTTCCGAGGGAGGACAGTACCGCGATCGCGATCCTGCGGTTGAAGGACAAGGAGGTGGTCGGCAGTTTCTGGCCGCCCAGCCGCAATCATGCGCAGGAATTCGACTGGGTCAGCAACGAGCGCCTGTTGATCGGCCTGGCCCAGAAGTGGGGCTCGCTCGACCAGCCCAATCCCACCGGCGAACTCTATGCCATCGACGCCAATGGCAACCGTGGCGAGCTGCTGGTCGGCTATCGCGTCGAAAGCAAGGGCCCGGGGACCCGCATCCAGCCGAAGAAAGTCGAAGCCGTGGCCGCCTTCCTGGCCGACGACCTGCCGGGTGACGAGCGCAACGTGCTGGTGACCGTATGGCCGCTGGCCGAGGATCCGTTCACCCGCGTCGATCGCATGGATGTGACCACCGGTCGTCGCTCGCGGGTGGCGTCTTCGCCGGTACGGCGCGGTGAGTTCACCACCGACGGCGCCGGCGAGGTCCGCTTCGTGCACGGCTCGGGCAGCGACAACATCAACAAGCTGTATTTCCGCGAACGCAGTGGCGACAGCTGGAAGCTGATCAATGATGAGGCGGTCAGCAAGCGCATCGAAACCGCCCTCGGCTTCTCGGCCGATGACAGCCTGGCCTACCTCAACGTCGAGCAGGCCCAGGGCCCGGATGCGATCGTCAGCTGGAACCCGCAGACCGGCGAACGCGCGACGCTTCTACGCGACGAGGTGGTCAATCCGTACCGCATCATCCACCGGCCCGGCACCCATGTGCCGGTAGGCGCGCTGTACCTGGGTGACAAACCGCGCACGCGCTTCTTCGATGAAGGCTCGGCCGATGCGCGCCTGTACCGCAGCCTGGAGGCCGCCTTCGGAGGGCCCGTCTACATCACCTCCAGCACCCGCGATGGCCGTGTCGTGCTGGTGGAAACCTGGTCGGGCTCGAATCCAGGCGATTTCTATGTGTACGACACGGTGGCGCGCAAGGCCGATCACCTGATCAGCCGCAGCGACTGGATCGACGTGGACCGTAGCGCCAGCGTGAAGCCGATTGCACTGAAGGCGCGCGACGGGCTGCCACTGCATGGCTTCCTGACCCTGCCGGCCGGCAGCGACGGGCGCAACCTGCCGATGGTGGTGATGCCGCACGGCGGCCCGTTCGACATCTTCGATTCCGGCCAGTACGACCGCGAAACGCAGATGCTGGCCGCGGCCGGTTATGCCGTACTGCAGGTCAACTTCCGTGGTTCGGGCAACTACGGCCGGGCCCACACCCAGGCCGGTGCGCAGCAGTGGGGCGCGGCAATGCAGGACGATGTCACCGATGCCACCCGCTGGGCAATCAGCGAAGGCATCGCCGACGGCCGTCGCATCTGTATCTACGGCGCCAGCTACGGGGCCTACTCGGCGATGATGGGTGCCGCCCGCGAACCCGGGTTGTATCAGTGCGCGGCGGGCTATGTCGGGGTCTACGACCTGCCGATGATGTACACCCGCGGCGACATCCAGGACCGGGGTTCAGGCGTGACCTATCTGCGCGAATGGCTGGGGGATCCGGCCAAGCTGGGTGCGGTGTCGCCGGTGAACATGGCCGAACGGATCAAGGTGCCGGTGTTCCTGGCCGCCGGTGGCGAAGACAAGCGCGCGCCGATCCAGCACACCGAGCGCATGGAAGCCGCGCTCAAGCGCGCCGGCACGCCGGTGGAAAGCCTGTACTACAAGACCGAAGGCCACGGCTTCTACACCGAGGCCCATCGCAGCGAGTACTACGACAAGTTGCTGGCCTTCCTGGCGCGCAGCCTGGGTGGCAAGACCGCGACGGCCGCGCCTGCGACCGGCAAGGACAAGGCGCCCTGAGCTGACAGGGCGGCGGATGAACGTTCCGCCGCCCTGGTTTTCCGCAAGCGCGGGGTTTACTTCACCCCGTGCATCATCTTCTTCAGCAGCGGTGCGGCGATGAAGGCCGCCAGTGCGCAACCCAGGCCGATCCACATCAGCAGCCAGAACAGGTGCGCATAGGCGCCGGCTGCGGCCACCATGTCCAGCGATTCGCCTTCCGGCACCTCGATCGCGGCCAGCTTGCCGAACAGCGCGGCCAGCGTCTCCGAGAATGCGGTGGCCAGGAACCAGGTGCCCATCATCAGGCTCATCACCCGCGGCACGGCCAGCTGGGTCACTGCCGACAGGCCGACCGGCGACAGGCACATCTCGCCGCTGGCCAGCAGGAAGTAGGCCAGCACCAGCCACCACACGCTGGCCATCTCGCCAGTGGCGCCCACCTGCTGCGCCGCCAGTGCCAGCGGTACGAACGACAGTGCGCCAATCACCAGGCCCCAGGCCGACTTCACCGGCTTGCCCGGCTCCCAGCCGCGGCGGTCCATCCACGTCCACAGCGCGGCGAAGGCCGGCGCCAGCAGCACCAGGAACAGGCCGCCGAGGTAGGTGAGCGAACCTGCGGTCTGCGGGATCACCAGGCAGTCGCGCACCAGCAGCACCAGCATCAGCACGACAATGGCGGCGAAGAACGCGCGCGGTGCGGCCGAACCCGGGCGCCGTTCCGACAGGCGCGCGCTGACCACGAAGCCCAGCGGTGCCAGCAGCAGCGAGAGGATGGACCACGGCAGCGGCGTGCCGCCGGTGATCACCAGCGAGGGCACGATGTCCTTGGTCAGCAGGCGGTCGGTGAAGGTCACCCACGAGCCGTAGGACTGCTCGTACATCGTGAAGAACACCAGTGCCATGAAGATCAGCACCATCAGCGCGATCATCTGCTGGCGCTGCACCGGCGTGCATTTCGTGCCGGTGAACCAGGCGAACCAGACCAGCACGCCGCCCAGCACCACCAGCATCAGCATCAGCGCCAGGCTGATTTCTCCGCCCAGCGCGAACGCGCCGTTGCCGGCGGCCCACATCAGCCACGCCACCGGCAGCACACCAAGCACCGCGCACAGGTAGATGAGCCATTCGCGCGGCAGGCCCATCACCTTCTGCTTCAGCGCCGCCGGCTGCGGCGGTTCGGCGTGGCCCTGCAGGTACTTCTGGCCCCACAGGAACATCGCCAGGCCGGCCAGCATGCCGATGCCGGCTGCACCGAAACCGTACTTCCAGCCATAGGCCTCGCCGAGGAAGCCGCACACCAGCGAGGAGAACAGCGCGCCGAGGTTGATGCCGGCGTAGAACAGCGAGAAGCCCGAATCGCGGCGCGGGTCGTCCTTGGCGTACAGCTTGCCGACGATGGTGGAGATGTTCGGCTTCAGGAAGCCGACACCCATGATGATCAGCGCCAGCGACAGGTAGGTCACTGCGAGTGCGGAGGTGTCGCGCACCACTTCGCCGTTTACCCGGTAAGCGGCGTGGCCCTCGAAGGCCATGCCGAGGTGGCCCAGCACCAGCAGGATGCCGCCGAACAGCACCGCCCGGCGCATGCCCAGCCAGCGGTCGGCCAGCATGCCGCCGAACACCGGGATGCAGTACACCAGGCCGCCGTAGGCGCCGAGCAGGTCCAGGCCGGCCTTGTCGCCGAACAGGTGGTACTTGGTCAGGTACAGCAGCAGCAGCGCCTTCATGCCGTAGAAGGAGAAGCGCTCCCACATTTCGGTGAAGAAGCAGACGTAGACGCCCTTGGGATGGCCCAGGAAGTCGTCGGAAGCGATAGCGGTGGAATTCATCGCGGAATTATAGGCCTGTGACCTGATCCGCTTTCAGTAGATCCACGCCATGCGTGGATTGCCGGACTGGCCTGGGCGATCACAGGTATCGCAACCACGGCAGATCGCGCCTTCGCGCTTTGAACCGCGCGAAGGCCCGCGTCGGCGGGTACAGCACCACCGCCAGCGCACAGGCCACCAGCAGCAGGCCGCTGACCGAATCCAGGGCATACAGCTCGCCATGGGTCGGCCCCCAGGCCGCCAACGCGGCCAGGTACAGCCCCTTCAGTAAGTACAGGTGCAGCAGGTAGAAGAACATCGGCGCAGCGCCGATATCGGCCAGCGGCTGCAGTGCCCGCGCCAGCGGCGGCCATTCGTACAGCCGCAGCAGCAACACTCCCACGCCCAGGGTCAGCAGCAGGAACTGCAAGGACGGCGGGTACTTGGTGACGTTGAAGATGCTCAGCCAGGTACGCAGCGTGGTGGCCTGGTACTGCCACGGTGCATCCCCGTACTGGTTGGCCAACCGCAGCAATGCGAACAGGGCCAGCGCGCTGACGCCTGCCCACAGCAGCCAGCGCTGGCGCTGCTCCGGCGCGCGCGCGCGGCCAAACCAGGGCCCCATCAGATAACCCAGCGCAATCACCCCGATCCACGGCAGTACCGGATAGGAGGTGCGCAGGCGCAGCGTGCCAGCCTCGATCCAGTCGCGCTGGTGCAGTACTTTCCACAGCACCGCCAGCAGGCCATTGCCTTGCACCCGAAGGCCGTCGAACAGGTTGTGCCCGGCCACCACCGCGATTGCCAGCATCAGCAGGGCCGGGCGTGGCAGCCACAGCAGGCCGGCCAGCGCGATCATGCTCAGCCCGATGGCCCAGATCACCTGCAGGTACAGCGTGTGCGGCGGCAGCTGGAAGGTCCAGGCGAAGTTCACCAGGGTCAGTTCCAGCACCACCAGGAACAACCCGCGCTTGAGCAGGAAGGCGGCTGTGGCCCGGCGCGGATCCGGCTGGCGCTGGCCGTACAGCCAGGCCGACAGGCCGGTCAACAGGACGAACACGGGTGCGCACAGGTGGGCCAGCAGACGGCAGGCGAACAGCGCAGGGGAGACCGTGGCTGCGTCCATCGGGTCGCTCACCTGGTGCTGCAGGAAGAAGGTCTCGCGCACGTGGTCCAGCAGCATCAGCAGCATCACGGTGCCGCGCAGCTGGTCGATGGAGGCCTGGCGGGGAGAGGGGGAAGAGGGCACGTACGAGGTTTGGTTGGCGTGACAGGATATAACATAACGTTATGCGGTGCGGCCGTTCAGGATTGGCAGGCGTCCGCGCTCCAGCCCTTCTGTGCGTCGTGGCGGACGGGGATCACCCGAGTCGATCCGTCAGGCGCAGCTTTCAGGCAGAACTTCGCCGTGTAGCCCCTGATTGGGCCATTGGTGGGAGCGTTGAGGTAGACCTCATACAAGGTTGCAGGAATCAATGGCTGTGGAGAGGTGCGCAGCGTGGCCGAGGCTGGCAGATCACCGTAGACGATGCACTGGCCCGGCGCCAAAGGCTCTGCGGGAGTCAGGTCGTACATGAACGACCATGCCTTCACCGTGTCGTGGTGATAGACCACCACCGCTTGCAGGATACGGGGCGATCGGACCCATTCCAGTGCCCGCGGAGGCAGGCCGAAACAAGGTATTCCTTCCCGATCCTCGATCACCGCGGTGCCAAACCCGCTGTAGGCGTTGACGTTGCCTATACCCAGCAGCAGGCACAGCATCGCGCCCGCTGCAACGAGGAAGGCTCGCATCATCGTGATCAATGGTGCGTCTGCCATGCGGTCTCCTTGCCGACGATGTGTTGGTGGCAGTGCACGGTGTTGGATTCCGGGAATCGACTCAAGCAGGCGCTGAGCCGCAAACCCCATCGCCTGGCACGCATCGCCCGGTGGGCCGGGGGCGTCGGGGGATTGGGGTCAAGGGACCCCCGCTCCGACAAACCGGTGCACTGTGCACAACTTGGTCAAACACGACACATCTGAAGGGGCCAAGGGCCTGCTGGGGCGCAGTGCTGGGCGAGGGCTTGCCAGCCGGTACCAACCGCACTGGACTTGCCGCCCCCTGAACGCTAGCGTGGCAGGGATTTTTTGCCAGCAGGGGCTTCCATGAACCACGACGCTGCGCCCAAGCAGCTCACCTTCCGCGCAGTGGCCCTGGCCATCGTGCTGGCGGTGGTGCTGTCGGCCGCAAACGCCTACCTCGGTCTGTTCGCAGGCCTGACCATCGCCACCGCCATTCCCGCCGCGGTGATTTCCATGGGCGTGCTGCGCCTGCTGGGCGGTGGTTCCATCCTCGAGAACAACATCGTGCAGACCGGCGCCTCGGCCGGCTCGTCGATCGCCGCCGGTGTGATCTTCACCATCCCCGCGCTGGTGATCATGGGCTACTGGCCGGACTTCAAGTACTGGTGGGTGCTGGGCATCGCCGGCCTGGGCGGCCTGCTGGGCGTGCTGTTCTCGGTGCCGCTGCGCCGTTCGATGATCGTTGAAGACCCGCTGCCGTTCCCGGAAGGCAAGGCGGCGGCGGAAGTGCTCAAGGCCGGTGAGAACCCGGGTCCGGGCCTGAAGATCCTCGGCCTGTCGGCGGTGATCGGCGCCTTCGTCAAGCTGGCTGCGGAAAGCGGCATGCGCTTGATCCCGGACGCCTGGGCCACCTCGGCCTATGTCGGCAGCTCCAAGGTCACCGCCTTCATCGGCACCAACCTGTCGCCTGCACTGCTGGGCGTGGGCTACATCGTCGGCCTCAACGTCGGCATCGTGGTGGTGTCGGGCTCGATCCTGACCTGGCACATCGCCATTCCGATCTACCAGGCGTTCTTCATGAACACCGATCCGGCATTGGCCGCGTCGGTTGCTGCGGCTTCCTCCACCGAGGCCGCGTTCGCCATCTGGGGCGCGAAGATGCGCTACCTGGGCGTTGGTGCGATGCTGATCGGTGGCATCTGGACCCTGATCTCGCTGCGCAAGTCGCTGCTCAACGGCGTCAAGAGCGGTTTCGCCGCGGCCCGCAAGAGTGGTGGCCCGGTGCTGGCGCATACCGAGCGCGACCTGCCGATGAAGTGGATGCTGGTCGCCCTGGTGGCGTTCGTGCTGCCGCTGCTGGCCCTGTATCAGGCCATCGTCGGCCAGTGGCACGTGTCGATCCCGATGACCCTCATCATGATCGTCGCCGGCTTCCTGTTCGTCTCGGTCTCGGCCTACCTGGCCGGCCTGATCGGTTCGTCCAACAATCCGGTCTCGGGCATCACCATCTCCACCATCCTGTTCGCCTCGGCCGTGCTGGTCGTGCTGCTGGGCGCTGACGGCCTCAAGCCGGTCGGTGCCGGCGGGGCGCCGCTGGGCGCGGTGGCCGCGATCATGATTGGCGCGGTGGTGTGCTGTGCCGCTGCGGTCGGTGGTGACAACCTGCAGGACCTCAAGGCCGGTTACATCGTCGGTGCCACCCCGTGGAAGCAGCAGCTGATGCTGGGCATCGGTGCGTTCTCGTGCGCACTGATCATGGCCCCGGTACTGAACCTGCTGGCCACTGCCTACGGCATCGGCGTGAAGTCCGAGCTGCACCCGAACGCGCTGGCTGCGCCGCAGGCCAACCTGATGGCCTCGGTGGCCAAGGGCCTGTTCGGTGGTGAACTGCCGTGGACCTTCATCGGCATCGGTGCTGTGGTCGGCGCTGCCATCATCGCCTTCGACAGCTGGCTGAAGGCGCGCAACGCGCGCTTCCGCGTGCCGGTGCTGGCTGCCGCCATCGGCATCTACCTGCCGCTGGAACTGATGGTGCCGATCTTCCTCGGCGGCCTGATCGCCCACCTGGTCGAGCGCTTCCACAAGGTGCGCGCCGATGACGAAGAAGGCCGCGACCGCGTGCACAAGCCGGGCGTGCTGTTTGCCGCCGGCCTGATCACCGGTGAGGCGCTGATGGGCATCGCCATCGCGATTCCGATCGTGGTCAGCAGCCGTGCCGACGTGCTGGCGGTGCCGTTCCACCTGCCGGGCGCACAGTGGATCGGCCTGGCCGTGCTGTTCCTGGTCGGCTGGCTGATCTACCGCACCGGCAAGTACGCCAAGGCGTAAGCAATGGGGTCGGACGCCTTCCCGCAGGGAAGGGCTCCGACCCCGCGCTGACGGCGTCTGGGGTCAGAGCCGATTCCGCCGGAATCGGATCCGACCCCGGCGTCCCCACAAACCCCGCTTCGGCGGGGTTTGCTGTTTCTGGCGATTGCCCGCCTGCAGCCATGACCGATGGCCTTGGCAGCCCCGGCCATGCGGGCCTACCATCGGTTTTTTGCCGTCCTGCGGAGACCCCGATGAAACTGCGTCATGCCCTGCTGCCACTGAGCCTGCTGGCCGCCCTGCCCAGCGTCGCCGCTGCCCGTGGCCTGGAAGTCCGCGACATGGTGGCCATGGACCGCGTCTCCGCGCCGGTATTGACCGCTGACGGCGGCACCGTGGTGTTCGCCAAGCGCAGCGTGGATGCCAATCTCAAGGCCTCCACCGCGCTGTACGCGCGCAACCTGCGCACCCGCGACGCAGCGCCGCCGAAGCAGATCACCCCGGCCGGCTGGAACGTCAATTCCGCTTCGCTGTCGGCCGATGGCCAGACCGTGTATTTCCTCAGTGCCAGGAACGGCAGCCAGCAGCTGTACGCGCAGCCGATCAGCGGCGGCACCCCGCGCCAGCTGACCGACTTCCCGGTCGACGTGGACAGCTACCGTGTGTCGCCGCAGGACGACCGCGTGTTGTTCAGCGCCGGCGTGTTCCAGGCGTGCGCCTCGGACCTGGCCTGCACCGAGAAGAAGCTGAAGGAAAAGAAGGACGCCAAGGCCAGCGGCCAGGTGTGGGATTCGCTGTTCGTGCGCCATTGGGACACCTGGAACGACGGTCGCCGCAACACCCTGTTCGTCGCTCCGCTGCCGGCAGCCAAGGCCGGTGCAGTCAAGGGCGCTTCGGCGCTGAGCGCGACCATCGATGGTGATGCGCCGTCCAAGCCGTTCGGCGGCAATGACGACTTCGTTTGGTCGCCGGACGGCGCCAGCGTGGTGGCCAGCATCCGCGTGGCCGGCAAGCAGGAGCCGTGGTCGACCAACTTCGACCTGTACCGCTTCGACGCCGCGGGCAAGCAGGCGCCGGTCAACCTGACCGCCTCCAACCCAGCCTGGGATGCCGGCCCGGTGTTCAGTGCCGACGGCAAGACGCTGTTCTACCGCGCGATGAAGCGCCCGGGCTTCGAGGCCGACCGCTTCGGCCTGATGGCGATGGACGTTGCCAGCGGCAAGACCCGCGAGATTGCCCCGCAGTGGGATCGTTCGGCCGGTGGCATCACCCTGTCCGCCGACGGCGCCAGCATCTACACCACCGCCGACGACCTCGGCGAACACCCGCTGTTCCAGATCGACGTGGCCAGCGGCAAGGCCACCAAGCTGATCGGCGACGGCGGCGTTACCGCGGTCGACGTGGCCGGCAACAGCGTGGCGATCACCCGCAACAGCCTGAAGAGCAACGACCAGGTGCTGGTCGGCCTGCTGCCGGCCGCGGGCGAAGCCATCGGCGAACTGCGCGCGCTGACCCCGGCCGCAGGCGAGGTGCTGAAGGACGTGTCCTTCGGCGACTACGAGCAGTTCGAGTTCAAGGGCTGGAACAACGACACCGTGCACGGCTACGTGGTCAAGCCGCACAACTACCAGGAAGGCAAGTCCTACCCGGTGGCGTTCCTGATCCACGGCGGCCCGCAGGGCAGCTTCGGCAATGGCTGGAGCTACCGCTGGAACCCGCAGACCTACGCGGGCCAGGGCTACGCGGTGGTGATGATCGACTTCCACGGCTCCACCGGCTATGGCCAGGCATTCACCGATGCGATCAGCCAGCACTGGGGCGACCGCCCGCTGGAAGACCTGCAGAAGGGCTGGGATGCGGCACTGAAGAAGTATTCCTTCCTCAACGGTGACAAGGCCTGCGCGCTGGGCGCTAGCTACGGCGGCTTCATGGTCAACTGGATCGCCGGCAACTGGAACGGCCCGTTCAAGTGCCTGGTCAACCACGACGGCGTGTTCGACCAGCGCATGATGGGCTACGCCACCGAAGAACTGTGGTTCACCGAGTGGGAGCAGGGCGGCACGCCGTACCAGAAGGCCGCCAACTACGAGAAGTTCAACCCGGTCAACCACGTGGCGGACTGGAAGAAGCCGATCCTGGTCATCCACGGCCAGCAGGACTTCCGCATTCCGGTCGAGCAGGGCCTGGCCGCGTTCACCGCCGCCCAGCGCCAGGGCATCGAATCGAAGTTCCTGTACTTCCCGGATGAAAACCACTGGGTGCTGAAGCCGAACAACAGCATCCTGTGGCATGACACCGTCAATGCCTGGCTGAAGCAGCACATCGGCAATTGATGATTGCAGCGCCGCCCTCCGGGGCGGCGCTTCTGTTTCACCCTCTGCTTTACCGGTGGGTGCCGACCGTTGGTCGGTGCACCTTCCGGATCTGCCGCCAACAGCAGCCGGCCAGCGGCCGGCTCTACCAGAGCGCCTGCATGCCTTCGACTGCCCTGATCCAGAACGACATCGTCGTCTTCGGTTTGATTGCCGCCACCCTTGGCGCCGTGTTCTGGACCGCCTCGCGAGAGCAGGGCCTGTGGAAGCGCGTCTACACCTTCGTGCCGGCACTGCTGCTGTGTTACCTGATTCCCGGCATCTACAACACTGTGGGCCTGATCGACGGGCAGAACACCCGGCTCTACAACCCGATCGCGCGCGACATCCTGCTGCCGGCGGCGCTGATCCTGCTGACCCTTGCGGTCGACATCAAGGGCATCCTGCGGCTTGGCCCGAAGCTGGTGCTGATGTACCTGGGTGCCTCGGCCAGCATCATGCTCGGTGCGGTGGTGGCGTTCCTGCTGATGCGTGCCGTGCATCCGGAAACCGTGGCCGGAGACACCTGGGCCGGCATGGCCGCGCTGGCGGGCAGCTGGATCGGCGGCGGCGCCAACATGCTGGCGATGCGTGAAGTGTTCGACGTCAATGCGACCACCTTCGGACAGTTCGCGGTGGTCGACGTCGGGGTCGGCTACGTATGGATGGCCGCGCTGATCTTCCTGGCCGGGCGCGCGGCGAAGATCGACGCGCGCAGTGGCGCCGATACCTCGGCCATCGATGAGCTGAAGGAGCGCATCGCGCGCTTCCAGGCCGAACACGAACGCATTCCCAGCCTGACCGACCTGATGCTGATCGTGGCGGTGGCCTTCGGCGGTGTCGGCCTGGCTCACGCCATTGGCGCACCGCTGGCGGCGTGGTTCAAGGCGAATGTCAGCTGGGCTGCGCAGTTCAGCCTGGACGCGCCGTTCGTGTGGGTGGTGGTGCTGTCGACCACGCTCGGCCTCAGCCTGAGTTTCACCCGTGCGCGCAACCTGGAAGGCGCGGGCGCATCGCGCTTGGGCTCGCTGCTGCTGTACTTCCTGATCGCCTGCATCGGCATGCAGATGGATCTGCTGGCGCTGCTGGACCGCCCGTGGCTGTTCCTGCTGGGCATCATCTGGATCAGCGTGCACATCGTGCTGCTGTGGTGCCTGGGCAAGCTGCTGAAGGTACCGTTCTTCTATTTCGCCATCGGTTCGCAGTCGAACATCGGTGGCCCAGCCTCGGCGCCGGTGGTGGCCGCGGCGTTCCATCCGGCCCTGGCGCCGGTCGGCGTGCTGCTGGGGACGATGGGCTATGCCACCGGCACGTACCTGGCCTACATCGTCGGCATCACCCTGCGCGCGCTGGCCGGGCAGGGCTGATACGGTGATGGGGTCAGATCCCTTTTGCGACGCAAAAAGGATCTGACCCCGGTTCCCGGTGAATCACGCCACCGGCAAGCCGCGTTCGATCAACCACGCCTTCGCGTCTTCGGCGTCCTGTTCAAACCACGCCTGGGTAGATCCCAGCCGATACGTATATCCCCACGCATCCATGTCGGCCATCAGCCGCTGGCTGCCGACACCGGGCAGCTGCCCGGCCAGCACGATCTGCAGGTAGCAGGTCGCGTCTTCCTCGGCCACCGAGTCGGTGGCATCGGTGTGCACCTGCGCACGCCGTTCCGGCGGCAGTACGATCAGGTGGCAGGCCTCATGCAGCATCGAGTGCACGGGCGTGTCATCGCGTACGTACACGTTGCTGGCGATGATGCCGGCCTCTGGCTCGCCCCAGTAACTGCCGGGAATCGGTTCGCCGGGCGCCACGTGGTGCAGCCGAAGGCCATGCGCGGCGAGCAGGCGCTGCGCGTCGGCGAAGGCGATGTCGCCCACGCAGGTGATGTCCACGGCGGTTGTCGTATCGGTCATGCGGGTCAGACAGCCCCGCCCATGCAGGCACGGGCGGGGCAGGGGATCAGGGCTTGTCCGGACCTTCGGGCAGCGCCACGGAAATGTCCAGCACGTCGTGCTGGCCATCCTTTACCAGGTCGACCTTCACCGCATCGACGTCGATGTTCACGTACTTCTTGATCACTTCCAGCAGCTCGCGCTGCAGCAGCGGCAGGTAGTCCGGGCCACCACGGTGGCTGCGTTCCTGCGCGATGATGATCTGCAGGCGGTTCTTGGCGGTTTCGGCGGTGGTCTTCTTCGCTTTGAGGAAATCAAACAGGCCCATGCTTACCCTCCGAACAGCTTGCTGAAGAAGCCCTTCTTCTCGACGTTGGTAAAGCGCATCGGGCGTTCTTCGCCGAGGATGCGCGCGACGGCGTCTTCATAGGCCTGGCCGGCAGCGGATTCGACATCCAGGATGACCGGCTCGCCCTTGTTGGAGGCGTTGAGCACGTCGCCCGATTCCGGAATCACGCCGATCGCCTTCAGGCCGAGCACTTCCTCGACGTCGGCGATGCTCAGCATCTCGCCGCTTTCCACGCGCAGCGGGGTGTAGCGGGTCAGCAACAGGAAGGCCGGCACGTCCTGGCCGGACTCGGCCTTGTGGGTCTTCGAGTCGAGCAGGCCGATGATGCGGTCGGAGTCGCGCACCGACGACACTTCCGGGTTCACCACCACCACCGCACGATCGGCGAAATACATCGCCAGGAAGGCACCCTTCTCGATGCCGGCCGGGGAGTCGCAGATGATGTAGTCGAAACCGTCGGCGGCCAGGTCCTTCAGGACCTTGCCCACGCCTTCCTGGGTCAGTGCGTCCTTGTCGCGGGTCTGCGAGGCGGCCAGCACGTACAGGTTGTCAAAGCGCTTGTCCTTGATCAGGGCCTGCTTGAGGGTGGCTTCGCCGTGCACGACGTTGACGAAGTCATACACCACGCGGCGTTCGCAGCCCATGATCAGGTCGAGGTTGCGCAGGCCGACGTCGAAGTCGATCACCGCCACCTTCTTGCCGCGCCGAGCCAGGCCGCAGGCCAGGCTCGCGCTGGAAGTGGTCTTGCCGACGCCGCCCTTGCCGGAGGTGACTACGATGATTTCAGCCAAAGGACTTCTCCTGATGATTCTGTTTGGGGGCTGCGTCAGTCCAGCGCAGCGATCTTGATCTGGTCCTGTTCCAGCCAGACCTGCACGGCCTTGCCGCGCAGGTTGTCCGGGACATCGTCCAGTACCTTGTAATGGCCGGCAATGGCGACCAGTTCCGCATGGAAATCACGGCAGAAAATGCGTGCCGCAGTGTTGCCCTGGGCCCCTGCCAGCGCGCGGCCGCGCAGGGTGCCGTAGATGTGGATGCTGCCATCGGCAATGACCTCGGCGCCGGCGCCGACGGTGGCCATCACGGTCAGGTCGCAGTTCTCCGCGTACAGCTGCTGGCCCGAACGCACGTTGCCCAGCTGCATGCGGCCCGGCTTTGGTGCAGCCGCGTCGGCCACCTTGGCCACCGGCGTTGCCGGGTCCGGCTTCGGTTCGGCACGGGCTGCGCGGCGCGGCTCCGGTGCAGGCGGCGGCGGGGCCGGTTCGGCCTCGGCACGCTCGTACTGCGCTCGGAACTTGGCCAGCAGCGGCAGGCCGAGCTGCTGCGAGAGCAGGTCGATCGCGCTGGTGCCATAGGCAAGCGCCACCGGCAGCACGCCGGCGCTGCGCAGGCCATCGACCAGCGCCTGCGCGGTGGCCACATCCGGCACCTGGCTCAGGCCGCCGAAGTCGACGATCACCGCGGCGCGGCCGAACAGCTTCGGGGCGCGGGTCACGCGCTCGCGCATTTCCTGCACGAGGCGTTCGACATGAAGGGTACGGATGCGCAGGTTGGCGATGCCCACCTGGCCGATCTTCAGTTCACCGGCCTGTTCGTAATCGAAATTCACCGCCACGCTCAGGTCCCCGTCGGCCGCTGTGCCTGCGCCGGCAGCTGCCGTGCGCGTGTCCATGCCACATCCGGCAGCTTGCCGCCGTAGGTCTCCTTGACCCAGGGGTAGCTGCACAGTTCCTTGGCCAGCATGCTGGCGCGCACATCGACCTGCGGCATCGTGTTCTGGCCCAGCTCGCGGAAGCCGAAGCTGCCGTGGAAGAGCAGGGCGGCATCGGCGCCATGGTCGAGGAAGACTTCGCAGGTCATCTGCGGGTAGCGCAGTTCGGCGAAGCTCTGCGCGTCGGCATAGAACGCACGGCCGACGCCGCCGCCACGACGGCGGCTGGCGACCACGATGCGGTCGATATAGAAGAACGGGGTGTCCAGCTGCTGCTTGAACCAGGCGAAATTGCTGCTGTCGTGCTGGCTGTCGCTGCCAAAGCCGATCAGGAAGCCGGCCAGGTTGCCGTCGCGCTCGGCGACGCGGAAGTATTCAGCGGTTTCATAGAACAGGCGCAGGCGGGCCGCATCCAGGGGAAGGATGGCCAGGCCAGCATTGTTGTTCAAAGCCAGGACGGAATCGAGCTCGTGCTCGCGCACGTCGCGGATGACAATCGACATTGTGACTCCGTGGGGTAACGCGGTTGGTCCATCAAGGGACCCTGCGCACGATTATTGCATGCCCGGGGTGGGCTGCGGCATGAACAGGCGACTGCAGGGGCATGACTTCCGTGGGAGTGCGCGACGCAGGCCGGGCCCGTAGAGTGCTGGCATGTTGGGAGTCCTCAGCCATACCCGCGTCCTCCGCCTGGCCGGCCTGTTCACCTGGGTCATGGTCGGCCTGCCGCTGGCGTACTCGCAGTTCGAGAACCTGCACAGCCGCGCTGACATGGGCGGCTGGGCGATCCTGCTGTTCGTTGCCTACCTGTCCTTCGGCACGGCCTACTACTGGCTGACCCGCATCCTGCGCAGCGACAGCCACACCAGCTGGCTGGACCGCAGCCTGCTGCTGTTGCTGACGGTCTCGGCGCTGGGGGTCAGCTTCCTCAGCGGGTCGGGCCTGGGCAGCATCCTGATGATGGTGGCCGCCGGGGTCATTCCGTGGATGCTGTCGGTACGGCTGGGGGTGCTGTGGCTGCTGGTCAGCCAGCTGGCCGTGGCTCCGGTCTACTACATGCTGCTGCGCTTCCCGCTGTTCGAAGCGGTGATGCAGTCGCTGCTTTACGGCGGCTTCTCCATGTTCATCTTCGTGACCAGCCTGGTTGCGCGTCAGCAGACCGAGGCCCGCGACGAGCAGCGCCGGCTCAATTCAGAGCTGCGCGCCACCCGCGCCCTGCTGGCCGAGAGCGCGCGGGTCAACGAGCGCACCCGCATTTCGCGCGAACTGCATGACCTGCTGGGCCACCAGCTGACCGCGCTGACCCTGAACCTGGAGGTCGCCGGGCACCTGGCCGAGGGCCAGGCCCTGGATCACGTGAAGCGCTCGCACGCGCTGGCCAAGCTGTTGCTGGGCAACGTGCGCGAGGTCGTGAGCCAGCTGCGCGAGACCGGCGCGATCGATCTGGCCGCGGCCCTGCGCCCGCTGACCGAGAACGTGCCCTCGCTGGACATCCAGCTGGAGATCGAGGATCCGCTGAACGTGGAGGACCCGCAGCGGGCCCACGTACTGCTGCGCTGCACCCAGGAGATCATCACCAACGCGGTGCGCCATGCCAGTGCCCGCCACCTGTGGATCAAGGTGTACCGTGAAGCCCCCGATCGGGTGGTGGTCGAGGCCCGCGACGACGGTGTCGGCGCGGATATGGTCAATGTGGGCAATGGCTTGCGCGGCATGCGCGAGCGCCTGCAACAATGTGGTGGCCAGCTGCAGATCGAAACCCGCCCCGGTGAGGGTTTCCGGCTGCGGGCGACGGTGCCGGCAACGGTGCTGGTGGCGGCCCTTACCAAGGTTCCTGAAGGAGTGCGTTGATGATTCGCGTCTGCCTGGTCGACGACCAAACCCTGGTGCGGCAGGGAATCCGCTCCCTGCTGGCGCTCGACGACGGCATCGAGGTGGTGGCCGAGGCCGGCGACGGCCGGCAGGCGGTCGAGCTGATCCCCCAGGTACGCCCCGACGTGGTGCTGATGGACATGCGCATGCCGGTGATGTCGGGGCTGGAGGCCCTGCAGGTGCTGTCGAGGCAGGAACAGCTGCCGCCGACCATCATCCTCACTACCTTCGACGACGATCAGCTGGTGCTGGCCGGGCTCAAGGCCGGTGCCAAGGGCTACCTGCTCAAGGACGTCACCCTGGCACAGCTGGTCGGTGCCATCCGCACCGTGGCCGACGGGGGATCGCTGGTGCAGCCGGCGGTAACCCAGCGCCTGCTGTCCGGCCTGGAGCACATGCGCAATGAATTCGTCAGCCTGGACCGCCCGGACCCGCTGACCGACCGCGAGACCGAGATCCTGCGGCTGATGGCCAGTGGCTTCTCCAACAAGGAGATCGCCAATTCGCTGGGCGTCGCCGAGGGCACCATCAAGAACCACGTGTCCAACATCCTTTCCAAGCTGGGTGTGCGCGACCGTACGCGTGCCGTATTGAAGGCCTTCGAACTCCAGCTGGTATAAGAAAAATCTTTCAAGTACAAAGACTTGGGTCGTGGCCGGGGGGTTCCGCCAGGGTTGACCCCTACTTGCCGGGTAGCGGTATGCGTTACCCTTCGAATCCTTTGTCCATACAAATACGCAGCCGGCAGGGAAACCGGTGCGCCAATCCCGATAAACAATGCCCGCGAAGCCTGCTAGGATTGGCGCTTCGCTTCAATCAACCCGGCCGTGGGATCGGCCCCGGAGACTCTCTGAATGACCCGTATTATCGAGTTCCTGATCGCCTTGGGGATCGTGGCTGGCCTGTTCGTCATCATTGGCGTATGTCTGCCGGGCGAGCGTCACATCACCGAAAGCATCGAGACCAACCGCAAGATGACGATCGTGTACGACACGGTCAGCAGCCTGCGCCGCTTCAAGGACTGGAACCCGCTGGTACTGCGCGATCCCGCCGTTGACCTGAAGCTGTCCGGCCCGGCCTCGGGTGTCGGTGCCACCCTCGACTTCACCTCCAAGGACCTGGGTACCGGTTCCTGGAAGATCACCGAAGCCGAAGAGAACAAGCGTGTTGTGATCGCCATCGAGGACGCCACCAAGGGTCACGACAAGGTCACCACCTTCAACCTGGAGCCGACCGGCAAGGGCGGTCGCAACGTCAAGATCACCCAGGACTACTCGGTGAAGTACGGCTTCGACCTGTTCGGCCGTTACGCCGGCCTGTATGTCAGCCGCCAGATCGGCGACGACATCAAGATGGGTCTGTCGCGCATGGCCAACATGCTCGCAACCGTGCCGAACGTGGACTACCGCACGCCGGAAGCCCCGCTGACCGACCTGGCCATCGTTGAAGTGCCGGCCGAGAACCTGCTGGTGGTCAACGCCGGCAACGTGGACCGCGGTCAGGACACCATCACCAAGTCCATCAAGGACAACCAGGAGTGGATCAAGCGCGTGATGGAGGCCAATGGCCTTGAAGCTGCCGGTCCGTTCCGCATCATCACCACCGACTTCGGCCAGGAGAAGTACGCCTTCGACATTGCCCAGCCGGTGAAGAAGAAGGGTGCCGAAGGTGCTGCTGCCGACGAGCTGACCGTCAAGATCGACGGCGGCGCTCCGGTCAAGTACGTGCACGTTGCTCCGCACCGTTCGGCGCATGCGGCCTACACCGGCCACATGGCGGGTCTGGACGTGGCGCGCAACGGCCTGCGTGCCTGGGCCGTGACCTCGGGCAACGAAGTCATCGACCGTCCGTACGAAACCTGGAAGGACGGCATCGACAAGTCGTTCACCCCGGAAGGTACCTACGACATCTACTGGGCCGTCAAGTAATCCCCGGCTGACCCATGTAGTGTTGGACACGAAAACGCGCCGCTCATTGCGGCGCGTTTTTTTTTCATCCGGCGCCCGGCAAGGGGCGCTGCGCAAGGAGCCCTCATGTTCAATCTGGAACGTCGCGCACGTAAGCCTTCCCTGCTGGCCTGCCTCGGGGCGCTGTTGGCTGCCGTCTCGATCGGCCTGTCTGCCTATGCATCGCATGGCGTGGCCGACCCGTTGGCGCAGCAGCATCTGAACATGGCGGCGCTGTATGCGTTCGCGCATGGCGCGGTGCTGGTCGCGCTTGGGCCGCGCGCGCAGGGGGTGATCGCACACCTGGCGCTGTACGTGCTGCTGCTGGGGGTCCTGCTGTTTTCCGGCAGCCTGGTGGGTGGGGCGTTGTGGCAGTGGCCGACACGGATGGCGCCGATCGGTGGCACCAGCATGATGGCCGGGTGGGTATTGCTGGCGATCAATGCGTTGAGGCGGTGACGTTCGCAGAGCTGTCGCTCCGATCCATGCCGATGCGATCGTGATGGTTCATGGGCGTTACTTTTCTTTTCGCGCGAAAAGAAAAGTAACCAAAAGAAACGCGCCGCCGGCCGCGAGCCGGTGCTGTGCACCGGTCCCCTGCGCTCCTCGGCCCGTCGAGGGGCGGTGCGGAGAGCAGCCGAGCATGGCTCGGCTCTACAGAATCGCAAGCACCTCTTCGCCCTCGCCGGACCTGCGGTGCTCGGCTCGCTTGAAGGCGGACCCAACAGCCGCGCGCTGATCCGTTGTAGAGGCTTCGAGCGAAGCGACCGGCTTCTGTCTTTGCCTTCTTGTTCCATCTCGTGGTGGGCGCGCGCGGAATCCGCCCGGACAGCTCCATGAATTTCGCCTTGCGGTCGCCACGAGGGGCTCAGCCGTTGGCCGGTCTCCAGCACCAGTGCCAGGGTTCGTAGACGATGCCGTGCGGGTTGTCGCGCGGGTAGCTCAACCGGAAGCCGTGCGCGCCGGCATGGGCCTGCAGCCAGGCGAACGCATCGGTAGCGTCGAACGATTCCTCGGCCGGGGCATCGCCCGGCGTGCCGATGTCCAGTGCATGGCCGCTATGGTGTTCACTGAACCCCGGCGCGGCATTCACCTTCAGGATCTCGGCCACGCTCAGCCCGCGCGCCCGTTTCCGTTCGAAGATGCCCAGCTGGTAGGCATGGCTGCGGAAGCCGGAGATTGCATCCAGCGCGATGCCATCGCGCGCTGCATGCAGGCGCATCCGCCGCCAGGCCTGTGCAGCGCCGCGGCGCAGCCACAGCGGGCGGGCGAAGCGGTCGCGCCCAGCAAAGTGAAGCAGGCACGGTTCGGGTTCCAGCGGCAGGCCGCTGTCGTCGGCATAGCGCTGGGCATCCAGGCCGAGCTGCTGCAGGCGCTGCTGCAGCCCGGCGAGGGGCAGCCACTGCGCTTCCAGATTTGCACCGAACGGCCGGGCCGCGGCTGCATCCAGCAAGGCCAGTGCTTCCTCGGCCCCGAGCTCGCGCGCCAGGCGCGGCACCATGGCGTGCACGCCGTGTTCCACCACCGCCGCCAGGTAACGGCCATCGCACTTGCGCCGCAGCACCCAGTTCGCTCGTGACAGCAGGCGCGCGTCGAGATTGCTGCGCGCACGCAGCAGGTCTGCGGGCCACAGTTCGATGGCTTCGGTATTGATCAGCAGGGGCAGGCGTCGTTGCATCGCCGCAGCTTACTGCCGCGGGCCCGGCACGGCCACCTTGCGCAGTGCTTCCAGCAGCGCCTGTGGCCGATCGAGACTGAGCAGCAGGGTGCTGCCATCGCGGACCGGCAGGGCGAGGACGCTCGCGCGGTTGGTGACCAGCGCGAAACCCTTGCCACCGCCCTGCAGGCGAAAGTGACCGGAATAGAAGCCCGGCATCGCGTAGCCGTTGGTCTTGAAGCGGATGCCATAGCGGGGGTCACGCTGCAGGTCGACCACCTCGGCCTGGTCCAGCCGCAACTGCGCCACCGGAACGCGGCGGCGGTACATCGTCGAACGCACGTCCAGCATGCCATCGGCCAGTTCCACCCGGCGGCGGAAGAATGCTGCGCCCAGCCCGATGCCGAGCGCTGCAATGACCAGCAGGCTCCAGGCGGCGCTGCCGCCCATCCGGAACCAGGGTGGCGACAGCGTTACTTCGATCCAGGGCGCCGTCGCCGGCGCCTTGTACAACTGCGCATACAAGCAGGCCACGAAGGCGGCGAGCAGGGGCAGCACGATCCACAGCACGCGCAACGGCGAGATCTCGGCCACCTCGTACTGTTTCGGATCGCTGGCGCCCATGGCTCAGGCCTCCTTCTTGAACACCAGCATCGCCGGGCGCATCGGTGCGGGGATGATGATGTTGACCAGCTCCCAGCCCAGTTGGCCTTGGCGGCTCAGTTCGCTCTGGATGTCCTCGGCCTTGAGCAGGCCCATCATGGACGTCTTGACCTCGATCGTCTGGTAGCTCCAGCGCTTGCTCATTCCTTGTCCTCTGAAGATGGCGTGGGTTTCGGCAGGCGGCCTGCCTTGCGCAGGGCGTCGCGCAGCACATACTCGATCTGCGCGTTGAGGCTGCGCAGCTCGTCGTCAGCCCAGCGTTGCGCCGCGGCCAGGACCTCGGCGTTGATGCGCAGCGGGTAGGCTTTCTTCTCACTCATGCAAGCTCCTGGCGGGGCGGTGGGGCGCCCCGTTGCGAGGGTGGTTCAGTACAGCGAACCGGCGTTGACGATCGGCTGGGTGCCGCGGTCCGAGCACAGCACGGTCAGTAGGTTGCTGACCATGTGCGCCTTGCGTTCCTCATCCAGCTGCACCACGCCGTTCTTCTGCAGTTCGGCCAGGGCCATTTCAACCATGCCGACCGCACCGGCCACGATGCGCGTGCGTGCAGCGATCACTGCGTTGGCCTGCTGCCGCTGCAGCATCGCCTGGGCGATTTCGGCGGCGTAGGCGAGGTGGCTGATGCGTGCGTCGATCACCTGCACGCCAGCGTCGGCCAGGCGTTCGGCCAGCTCGTTCTTCAGGTGCTGGGAGATCTCGCTGGCATGGCTGCGCAGCGCCAGCTGGCCCTCCTCGTGCTGGTCGTAGGGATAGCTGGTGGCCATCGCGCGCAACGCCGATTCGGACTGGATGTGCACGAAGCTTTCGTAGTCGTCCACGTTGTAGACGGCCTCGGAGGCATCGACCACCTGCCAGACGATGACTGCAGCGATCTCGATCGGGCTGCCGTCCAGCTCGTTGACCTTCAGCTTGCCGCTCTCGAAGTTGCGCACGCGCTGGCTGACCCGGCGCTTGGCATAGAAGGGGTTGTTCCAGCGCAGGCCGTTGTCCTTGACGGTGCCGACGTACTTGCCGAACAGGCTCAGCACCGCCGCCTGGTTGGGCTGGATGGTGTACAGGCCGGCCAGGATGAACACGCCCAGGACCCCCAGCAGCGCACCCAGCAGCATAAGCAGCAGGTTGGGCGAGCCGGTGCTGGCCTTGGCGGCCACGCCCAGTACGAACAGGGCAGCGCCGGCGAGGGCGACGAGCAGGGCACCGGCCAGGGTCCCCAGGCCGTTGAGGGAGGCAAGCGACTTCTCTTTCATGGCGGTACGTCCTTGAGGGTTCGAATTGAAGATATCAAAGTGATATCACTTTTCGACTACCGTTCGTCGGATGCCATGACCAGGGTGCGCGGCCAGCTAGAATGCCCACCCGCCTTCACGTCGCTGCTGGAACCGCCATGGCCAAGCTTGGAACTCCGTTGTCTCCCTCCGCCACCCGCGTGCTGCTGCTGGGCTCGGGCGAACTCGGCAAGGAGGTGGCCATCGAGCTGCAGCGGCTGGGCGTGGAAGTGATCGCCGCTGACCGCTACGCCGATGCCCCGGCCATGCAGGTCGCCCACCGCTCGCACGTGATCGACATGCTCGATGCGATGGCGCTGCGCGCCCTGATCGCCCAGGAGCAGCCACATCTGGTGGTGCCGGAGATCGAGGCCATCCATACCGAGACCCTGGTCCAGCTGGAGCAGGAGCAAGGCCTGCGGGTGATCCCGACCGCACGCGCCGCGCGCCTGACCATGGACCGCGAGGGCATCCGCCGCCTCGCCGCCGAAACCCTGGGCCTGCCGACCTCGCCCTACCGCTTCGTCGATACCGAGGCCGAATACCGCGCTGCCGTGGCTGCCATCGGCCTGCCGTGCGTGGTCAAGCCGGTGATGTCGTCCTCGGGCAAGGGCCAGAGCACCCTGCGCAGCGAAGCGGACATCGCTCCGGCCTGGGAGTACGCACAGACCGGTGGCCGTGCCGGTGCCGGCCGCTGCATCGTCGAAGGCTTCATCGATTTCGACTACGAGATCACCCTGTTGACCGTGCGCCATGCCGGCGGCACCTCATTCTGTGCGCCGATCGGCCACCTGCAGAAGGATGGCGATTACCGCGAAAGCTGGCAGCCGCAGCCGATGTCGAGCGCGGCACTGGCACGTGCCGAGGAGATCTCACGTGCGATCACCGACGACCTTGGCGGCTGGGGCCTGTTCGGCGTCGAGCTGTTCGTGAAGGGCGACGAAGTGTGGTTCAGCGAAGTGTCGCCGCGCCCGCACGACACCGGCCTGGTGACGCTGGTATCGCAGGAGTTGAGCGAGTTCGCGCTGCATGCGCGCGCCATCCTCGGCCTGCCGATCCCGGTGATCCGCCAGAGCGGCCCGTCGGCGTCGTGCGCGCTGTTGGCACACGGCGAGGGCGTGCCGTACTTCAACAACGTCGCCGCTGCATTGCAGGTGCCGGATACTGCCGTACGCCTGTTCGGCAAGCCGAGCGTGCATGGCCATCGCCGCGTGGGCGTGACCCTGGCGCGCGCGGAAACCATCGACGAAGCACGCGCCATCGCGCGTGATGCCGCCGACGCCATCGGCGTCGAACTGCGCCCCTGAAAAAGGAGCGACGACCAACGGTCGTCGCCTACCGAAACCCGGTGGGTACCGACCGTTGGTCGGTACGCTCAACGTGCAGTCGACTCTACCGCACGTCCACCCACACCAGGTGGTGGTCGCTGCCGTCGGCGATCTTCGCTTCCGGGCTTTCATTGGCCGGCCAGAAGATGCCGCTGCCCACGTACTCGAAACCGGTCGAGGGAAGCACGTAGTCCAGGCGCATGGTGCCGGACTTCGGGCCGAAATCGCCGGTGGCGTGGAACGGTGCGCCCTTGCGTTCGATGCCCTTGGCCGCATAGGCCAGGCTGGTCTGCTCGCCGCCGACGCTGCGCGGGGTGGGGTAGCGCAGCACGCGCGCGTTCTCGATCAGCTCGACGATCGCCTCGTGGCGGCCATCGCCATCGACCGGGTCGTTGTTCAGATCGCCGAGGATCACGAAGCGCGCGTCCTCCGCCAAGCCGCCGCACTGGCCCTTGTCGTCGCACAGCCAGGGCTTCTCACCCTTGGACAGGTATTCCTGCCAAAGGCGCAGTTCGTCGTGGTTGCGTGCCGCGTTGCGCTTTTCCGGGCCGTCGAACACCGGCGGCGTCGGATGCGAGACCAGCGCGTGGACCACGCCGCCCGGGGTCTTCACCGGCACGTCCCAATGCGACTTCGAGGACAGGCGCAGCTGCGACCACACGTGGTCGTTGTAGAAGCTCTGGCCGGTACGCGGATCGACCGGGCGGATGGCGCCGGGCATCGCGCTCCACTTCAACAGCTGGAAGCTGCGCACCTTGGTTTCATCGATCGGGTAGCGCGACAGCACCAGCATGCCGTATTGGCCCGGGTGCAGGCCGTAGCCCCACGCGTCATTGCCACGGCTGCGGCCTTCGCCGCCGACCACGCCGTTGTTGTCCAGATCCAGGCCGCTGGGCACACCGGTGTTGACCGGCGCCAGGTAGCGGTAGGCAAAGTGCAGCGGCTTGCCGCCGCCGGGCTGGGCGACTTCCAGGTAGCGCTTCTGGAACAGGTCGGCGGCGCGATGGGCATCGTCGAAATCGAATTCGTTCAGCAGTACCAGGTCCGGGCGCACCTGCTGCAGCACGGCGGCGATCTTGCGTGCGTGCTCGCTGTCGCCCTCCAGTTCCTTGATCAGGCCACCGGCATCATCGGAGTACAGCGAAGTGTTGTAGGTGGCCAGGCGCAGCGCAGTGGACGGCTTCTCAGTCATCGCGGGGGACGTGGCAAAGGCGGGGGCGGTGGCGCCGCAGAGCAGGGCCAGGGCGAGGATCAGGGGTTTGGCGTTCATCCCCCTATTCTGCACCCGGCCCGGTGTCAGCGGTTTGTCAGCGCCCGTCCAGTTCGTTGTCGAAATCGTGCCAGCAGCGGCCGTCGTAGGCCTCAAGGGGATGGAAGCGGCGCTTGTAGTCCATCTTCTGGTGCCCGCGGATCCAGTAGCCCAGGTACACGTGCGGCAACCCCTCGCGGCGCGCCCACTCGATCTGTTGGAGGATCGCGAAGGTACCCAGCCCGCGCGCGGCGTGGTCCGGGTCGAAGAACGTGTAGACCGCCGACAGGCCATGCTCGGTGACGTCGGTCACCGCCACCCCCAGCAACTGGCTGGGCTGGCCGTCGTGGCCGGGCAGGCGCATCTCCATGAAGCGGGTGTGCGACCAGCTGCCGATCAGGAACTGCTCGAACTCGTGCGGGCCATGGTCGTCCATGCCGCCATTGGCGTGGCGGTGGGTGAGGTAGCGGTGATACAGCGCGAACAGGTCGTCACGGGCGGTGGCGGCGGTGATCCGCACCTCCAGGTCGTCATTGCGGGCGGCACAGCGGCGCTGGCTGCGGTCCGGGGCGAAGCGGGCCACCGGGATGCGCACCGCCACGCAGGCCTGGCAGTGCGCGCAGTGCGGCCGGTAGACCAGATCACCGCTGCGGCGGAAGCCCCAGCTCAGTGCCAGCGGGTACAGGCCACCCAGCCGGCGATCGTGCGGATCCAGCACCAGGTCGCGCGCCACCCGGTCGGACCAGTACCCGCAGGGGTGCTCGCCGGTCTGGAAAAGCCGCAGTTCGTCGTCTCTATCGCCGTGTAGTGCCATGGGCACAGCATAGCCCCAGCCCGTCGCAGTGGCGGCGACTGTCCGGCGGATGAATGGAACCGGCCACGGCGTCAACCGATGTCGCGCCCGGGCGTTGTTGTCACTCGAGGGTGAAGTGATCACCCCGACGCAATTCCCATTCCCAGGAGTGACCCCATGATCCGTACCCCCCTGCTGCTGGCCCTGCTGCTCGGCACTTCCGCCTCCGGCATCGCGCTGGCGGCCGACACCCCGGCCACGTCGGCGCAGCGCCCGGCCAAGCTGGACACCAATGGCGACGGCGTGATCGACCGCAGCGAGGCGGCTGCCAACCCGCGCCTGGCCGCGAAGTTCGACGAGCTGGACAGGAACAAGGACGGCAAGCTCTCGCGCGATGAGATGCCGCGCTGGCAGCATGGCCGCCGTGGCCACGGCGGTGAGCGCTGGGCCAGGCTGGACGTCAACAAGGACGGCCGCATCAGCCGCGACGAGGCCAAGGCCGACCCGCGCCTGGCCGCGCGCTTCGACCAGCTCGACCTCAACAAGGACGGTTACCTGGACAAGGCTGACCGCGAGCTGCGCATGAAGCAGCATCGTGATGCCTGGTTTGCTGCCGCCGACACCAACAAGGATGGCCAGCTGAGCAAGGCCGAGTTCGACGCGGCCAAGGGCCCGATGCACGGTGGCCCGCGCCAAGGCGGTCCGCGCGACGGCGGTGCACCGAAGTCGCAGCGCTGATTCATCGCGCGCTGACCGACCACGACGCCGGCGTACTGCCGGCGTCGTGCGTTGAGGCCCTAGCGGCCGCTGGAATGGGCCATGGCATACAGCACGACGCCCAGCACCACGATGTTCATGGCGATGATCCCGGTACGCCCATACAGCGATTCATACACCCAGTTGGTGCCGGTGCGCCCACGCCGCGACGAATCGCGCGCGATCAGCGGCGCCATGATCTGCTGCAGCGGTCCCAGGCACTGGTAGTTCACCAGACCCATGCCGAGCACCAGCACCAGCAGATGCACCCACGTCGGGGTCTGCAGCAGTACCACCGCCAGCACTGCCAGGCAGCAGGCCATGGCTGTCCAGGTGTTCATGCGCACAAAGCGCCAGACCCGCGCGCGTTCGGCATCGGTCTTGGCATAGGACAGCAGGAATCGACCGCCCAGGTAGCTGCCGATCACGCCGCCGGCAACGCCACCAGCGAACGCGCCCCAAGTGCTGGCCGGAATCATGTGCAGGTAGCCCAGGGTGGCGGTGACCGAGCCCATGGCTGTACCCCCGGCCACGCTGGCCCCGCCCAGGCCCAGCTTGCTGCTGCCCACGCCGACGCCGGCGCTCAGCAGGATCGCGGCACTGGCGGTGCCGGGTGCGGCCACCAGCACCATCGACACCACGGCGGTGGCGAAGGCGGCGCTCGGCGCGCTGCTGCGCGCGAACTCACCGAAGCGCTGCAGCAGGCCGTCCCGCACCAGCGCGCGGGCGCGCGACAGGCGCTTGCGCACGGCGGCGTCGCTGAGCCCGAGCAGGTCGGCCACCTGCTGCGAGCGCTGGCCTTCGCGGTAGTACAGCAACAGGACTTCGCGGCTGTCGGCGGGCAGGGTGGAGATGATGTCCTCGGCGGCGATTTCTTCCTCCACCCGTTGCAGGCGATCGGCTGCGCCCGGGGACGGATCGGCGGCCATCCCCATCGCCACCTCGGCCGCCTCGCCGGTCAGTGGACGGCCACGCTGGGCGCGCAGCCAGTCGCGGGCGAGGTTGCGGGTGATCTGCCGCAGCCACGGCAGGAAGCTGGTCGCGCTGCGCAGCTGGTGCAGCTGCTGCCAGCCCTTCACAAAGGCCTCCTGGGCGATGTCCTCGCTGGCCTGGCGGTCTCGGGTGATGGCCAGCGCGATGGCGGTGACCGTGTTCTGGCAGGCCAGCACGATGCGGCCGTAGGCGTGCTGGCAACCGCTGGCGGCGGCGGGCAGTTCGCGTTCCAGGGTCTGGTCGATCGATGCGGTGAACGTCGTCATGGCGGCGGCTCTCCTGCGGGGATTGTGTCCCATGACGGAGCCGCGCGCGAAGTGTGACCAGCATTCTGTGCGGTAGTGCCGGCCGCTGGCCGGCATCCTCATGACAAAAAGGGGACGGAGGGGATTAAGTCGTTTGTGGCACAAACGACTTAATCCCCTCCGTCCCCTTTTTCACCCGCGAATCATTTCGAGGGCTGGATGCGGACCCGGACTGCTTCCTCTTCCGGCGCGGCCTGCGGGGCCGGTTGCGCCTGCTGCGGCTGGGCCTGCGGGGCGGGCACCGGGGCGCCGCGATGGCGCAGGCCGATCACCAGCGCCACGCCAGCGATCACCACCAGCAGCGCGATGCGGATGCGCCAGGCCCAGCTGCGGCCGCCGCTGCCCGGTTCCGGCGCGTCGCGGAAGGCGAATTCGGCGGTGGGGTGGTCACGGCGGGTAGTGTCGAGCAGGCGCGCTTCGCGCAGGATTTCGCGCGCGCGCGGCTGGTCGTCGGCACGCACGATCCATACCGCCGGATAGGCGTTGGCGTTGCCCAGGTCGGTATAACTGAACTGGCCGCGGCGACGGGTCTTGTACGAGCGCCCGTTGGTCACCTTGACGTCGATCCCATGCCCGCGCAGGAGCTCGGCCACGCCTTCGACGGTTTCCACGCGCTGGCTGCTGAAGATCTGGCGCATGGGTTACTCCTTGGCCGGCACGGCGGCGGCCGCAGCCTGGTCGGGAACCACGCGGATCAGGCCTTCCTGCGCAGTGCTGGCCACCAGCACGCCGTTGCGGGTGAAGAACTGGCCGCGGGCCAGGCCGCGCGAATCCTGCGCGCTGGGGCTGTCCAGCGAGTACAGCAGCCAGTCGTCGGCGCGGAACGGGCGGTGGAACCAGATTGCGTGGTCGAGCGAGGCCATCTGCACGTGCGGGTGGTAGTAGCTGATGCCGTGCGGGAAGGTCGCCGTGCCCAGCAGGTGGAAGTCGGAGGCATAGGCCAGCAGCGCCTGGTGCAGCTCCGGGGCATCGCCGACCGGCTCGCTCAGGCGCAGCCACACCTGATGGTAGGGCGGGCGCTTGGGCGGGTTCAACTCGTCGCGCGGGTAGACGTGGCGGAACTCGAACGGGCCGCCACGCGACAGCCAGCGCTGCACCTTGATCGGCAGCCGCTCCAGCACTTCGGCCGGCAGCGGCCGGTTCGGTTCGATGTCTTCCGGCTGCGGCACTTCAGGCATCTTGTGCTGGTGCTCGGCGCCGGTCTCGGCCTGCTGGAACGAGGCCGCGCAGAAGAAGATCACCTTGCCGTGCTGGATCGCGGTGACCCGTCGCACCGAGAAGCTGCCGCCATCGCGGGTGCGGTCCACGTCGTAGACGATCGGGTGGTCGATGTTGCCGGCGCGCAGGAAGTAGGCGTGCAGCGAGTGCACGTGGCGGCCGTTGTCGACCGCGGCCTGCGCCGCAGCCAGGGCCTGGCCCAGCACCTGCCCACCGAACACGTACTTGGTGCCGATGTCGCGGCTCTGCCCGCGGAACAGGTTGTCCTCCAGCCGCTCCAGCGTGAGCAGGTCGATCAGCTCGGAGACGACGGGTTCGGGCGTGTCGTTCAAGGGGGCGGCCACAGCAATGAGAAGGCCCCGATTATACCGGTCAGGGGTCAGATCCCTTTCGCCCGGCGAAAGGGATCTGACCCCGGGCGGGGCAACCGCTACTTGCCCAGGCGCGCCGCCAGGGCCTGCAGGGCGTTCTGCGCGTCCGGGGCGAACCAGGCCTCGACGAAACGGTCCAGCTGGATCAGGTCCGGGTGCAGCGCTTCGTGCAGGTCGGCGCGAGCGATGGCGCGGGTCAGCAGCATCGGCTGCCGAGGCTGCTTGAGCAGGTTCTGCAGCCAGGCCACGGCGCGGGCCACCACCAGGTCACCCTCAGCCAGCTCGTCGACCAGGCCGATCTGCAGCGCCTGTTCGGCCGGCACCAGCGAGCCGGTGGTCAGCAGCACGCCGGCGCGGTGCACGCCCACCGCACGGCGCAGCAGGCGCTGGATGCCCTCCGGCGCGATCAGGCCCACCTGCACCTCGTTCAGGCCGATGGCATACGGCCGCGACGGATCGGCGCTGCGCGCCATTACCCGGTAGTCGCAGCACAGGGCCAGCACGCAGCCGCCGGCCGGCGCGTGGCCGGTAATCGCTGCGACCACCGGGATGCGGCTCTCGGCCAGTGTGCGCACGGCGCCAAAGAAAGCGTTCCAGGTGTCCAGCAGCTTGTGCTTGTCATCGCCATGCGAGAGCAGGTGCGGCACGTCCATTCCACCGGTGAAGATGCGCTCGCTGCCCGACAGCACGATGCCGTGCGCGTCTTCGGCCATGGCCAGTTCGATGGCATGGATCAACTGCCGGCACAGATCGGTGTCCAGTGCATTGACCGGCGGCCGCGCCAGGCGCAGTTCGCGGATGGGGCCGTGGTTGATCACCTCGATGAGCGTCGTCATGCTGCGGTCTCGTTGCGAAGAAGGAACCTGGGCGATGATAACCAAACCATTCGTTGGCGTACTGTGGGTGCTGTGTGCGGCCGCAGCATCGGCTTCGGCTGCGGAATCACGCTGCGTCACGGTGGAGCAGGGCTGGGCGCGGTTGCCACCGAATCCGGCGATGCCGATGACTGCCGGCTATGGCGTGATACACAACGGCTGCAGCAGGGCGGTGGTGATCACCGGTGCGACCAGCAGTAGTTTCGGCGACGTGTCGCTGCACGAGACCACGATCGTCGATGGCGTCAGCCGGATGCGCGCGATCGAGCGCCTGCCGCTGGCAGCCGGCGCGCGTGCCGAACTCAAGCCTGGTGGCCTGCACCTGATGCTGATGCAGGGGCGGGGCGCGCTGAAGGAAGGCCAGGCGCTGCCGCTGCAGTTGCAGCTGGAAGGTGGTGGTGAAGCGAGCGCGACGTTGACCGTCCGCAAGGCCGCGCCGTAGCGGGATGGTAGTGCCGGCCGCTGGCCGGCAAAAACAGGAAATGCCGGCCAGCGGCCGGCACTGCCGCAGGGTCTTACGACCAGTCGTACGAGAACAGCACCGTGCGGCTCACCGGCTCATACAGCATCACGATCGCGTCGGCGCCGGTGGCGCACCAGTTGTAGCCGGCGACTTCGGCGACGGCGAAGAACTTGTGGCCATCGCGGCGGATGATCGCCAGTTCGGCATCATCTGGAGCATGCCGGTCGTTGGCGGCCTCGGTGAATTCCAGGGTGAAGGCGGCAGGAATATCGGCCGTTTCGATCCAGTTGCCACAGGAAATCTGTCCCCCCAGCGTATCCAGATAAGCGCGCTCGCTGGCCTCACCCTTGCCGTAGCGCGAGTAGCAGGCGAGGCGGCCATGCATGGCGTGGTAGTCGCGGGCCTTGGCGTAGCTGTCGCGCATCTGCGCAATGTGTTCCTGCGCGTCCTTGTCCTGTACTGCATCGCCGATGAAATAGCCCTCGTTGCCGAGGAAGCGCATCTGGTTGCCGGCGGTCAGCTCGAAGGCGATCCAGTTGGTGGCGGTGAAATCGTTGTGGTGTTCTTCGGTGGTTTCGCCGATGCAGCCGTCGTACGGCTCGATCGGGCACAGCATCGTCGCCACCTGGCCGGCCAGTTCCGGGCGCAGCACACCGAGGTCGATCTTCAGCAGCGGCAGCAGGTGCTGGCCGAGCCAGGCCTGGTCGGCGGGGAAGACGTCGGTGGGGAAGGGGACCATGCCGGGCAGCAGGTCGCTCAGTTCAGTCTGGTGGATCATGTCAGTCCTTTGAATTGGATCGGTAGTGCCGGCCGCTGGCCGGCATGCGCGAAGCGTCTGGAGGTTGCCGGCCAGCGGCCGGCACTACCTTCAGGTGGAAGCGTTGCGGATCGCCTCAGGCAGCGGCGCGCTCTTGCCGGTCTGCGTATCCATCCACACCACCACCACGTTGCCATCCGAGTACAGCTTCGATGCGTCCTGCTGGTCGACGATGCGGTGGCCGATGGTCACGCTGCTGTTGCCCAGGCGCTCGACGAACAATTCGACCACGATGTCGTTGGGCCACACGATCGGCAGCCGGTAATTGACGTTGGTCGCGGCCACGACCGGGGCGATGCGGTCGGTCATCGACACGCCGTCCACGCCCAGCATCCAGCGCACGCGCGCTTCTTCCAGGTAGGAAATGTACTTGGCGTTGTTGACGTGGCCCATGCTGTCCATGTCACGCCAGCGCACGCTGATCGGGATGCGGGCCAGGATCTTGTGTTCGCTGCTCATCAGGCGTCCTTCTTCTTCGACGTGCTCTTGCTGGCCTTGCCGGTGCTCTTGGCGGCCACGGCCTTCTTCGCCACCTTGGCCGGCTTCTCGGGCTTCATCTTGCGCGGGGGGCGGGCGTCGGGCTTGTTGGCCACGGCGGCCGGCTGCTCGGGGCGCGCGCTGGTGGAGGGCAGCATGCGGGCCAGGAACTGGCCGGTGTACGACTGCGGGCAGGCCGCCACGTCTTCCGGCGTGCCGGTGACCAGGATGGTGCCGCCGCGGTGGCCACCCTCCGGACCCAGATCGACGATCCAGTCGGCGGTCTTGATCACGTCCAGGTTGTGCTCGATCACCACCACCGTGTTGCCTTCGTCGCGCAGCTTGTGCAGCACGCCCAGCAGCGCTTCGATGTCGTGGAAGTGCAGGCCGGTGGTCGGCTCGTCGAGGATGTACAGGGTGCGGCCGGTATCGCGGCGCGACAGCTCCTTGGACAGCTTCACGCGCTGCGCTTCACCACCGGACAGCGTGGTCGCGCTCTGGCCCAGCTTGATGTAGCTCAGGCCGACGTCGACCAGTGTTTCCAGCTTGCGTGCGATCGACGGCACCGGCTCGAACAGCTTCAGCGCATCCTCGACGGTCATTTCCAGCACGTCGTTGATGTTGAAACCCTTGTACAGGATCTCCAGCGTCTCGCGGTTGTAGCGCTTGCCATGGCAGACATCGCACGGCACGTACACGTCCGGCAGGAAGTGCATCTCGACCTTGATCAGGCCATCGCCCTGGCAGGCCTCGCAGCGGCCACCACGCACGTTGAAGCTGAAGCGGCCCGGCGAGTAGCCGCGTGCACGCGCTTCGGGCACCTGTGCGAACAGTTCGCGCAGGGGAGTGAACAGGCCGGTGTAGGTGGCCGGGTTCGAACGTGGGGTGCGGCCGATCGGCGACTGGTCGATGTCCACCACCTTGTCGAACAGGTCCAGACCATCGATCTCCCTGTACGGGGCGATCGGGTGCGAGGAACCGTTGATCTCGTTGGCGGCCAGCGAGAACAGGGTGTCGTTGATCAGGGTCGACTTGCCGGAGCCGGACACGCCGGTCACGCAGGTCAGCAGGCCCGACGGAATCGCCAGGTCCACGCCCTTGAGGTTGTTGCCGCTGGCCCCGCGCAGGTGCAGGGTCATCTTCGGGTTCGGCTTGTGCCGGCGCGCCGGGATCTCGATCGCGCGCTTGCCCGACAGGTACTGGCCGGTCAGCGAGCGCGGTGCCTCCAGGATGTCCTGCAGGGTGCCCTGGCCGACGATCTCGCCGCCATGCACGCCTGCGCCCGGGCCGATGTCCAGCACGTAGTCGGCCAGGCGGATCGCGTCCTCGTCATGCTCGACCACGATCACCGTGTTGCCGAGGTCGCGCAGGCGGGTGAGGGTGCCCAGCAGGCGTTCGTTGTCGCGCTGGTGCAGGCCGATCGACGGTTCGTCGAGCACGTACATCACGCCGACCAGGCCGGCACCGATCTGGCTGGCCAGGCGGATGCGCTGCGCCTCGCCACCGGACAGGGTGTCGGCCTTGCGCTCCAGGGTCAGGTAATCCAGGCCCACGTCGACCAGGAAGCCGAGGCGTTCGCCGATTTCCTTGACGATCTTCGCCGCGATCTCGCCACGCCAGCCCGGCAGGCTCAGCTCGCTGAAGAACTTCAGCGCCTCGTCGATCGGAAGCACCACCAGCTCCGGCAGCGGGCGGTCGGCCACGAACACATTGCGTGCAGCCTTGTTCAGGCGCGCGCCATGGCATTCCGGGCAGGGTTGTTCGCTGATGTACTTGGACAGCTCTTCGCGCACCGCCGGCGATTCGGTTTCCTTGTAGCGGCGCTCGAGGTTGGGAATGATGCCCTCGAAGCGATGCTTGCGCTGGGTGCGGCCACCGGCTTCGGTGAAGTAGGTGAAGGTGATCGCTTCATCGCCGCTGCCGTACAGCACGGCCTGCTGCACCTTGTCCGGCAGCGAGTTCCAGGCCGCGTCGACGTCGAACCGGTAGTGCTTGGCCAGCGAAGCGATCAGCTGGAAGTAGTAGGCGTTGCGGCGATCCCAGCCGCGCACCGCGCCGGCGGCCAGCGACAGCTCGGGGTGCACCACCACGCGCGAGGGATCGAAGAACTCGGCCATGCCCAGGCCATCGCAGCCGGGGCAGGCGCCCATCGGTGCGTTGAACGAGAACAGGCGCGGCTCCAGCTCCGGCAGCGAGTAATCGCAGACCGGGCAGGAGTATTTGGAGGAGAACAGGGTCGGCGCGGTTTCCGTGTTGTCCAGGCTCTGCACCGAGGCCATGCCGTCGCCCAGCTTCAGCGCGGTCTCGAAGCTCTCGGCCAGGCGCTGCTTGATGTCCTCGCGCGGGCGGAAGCGGTCGATCACCGCCTCGATGGTGTGCTTCTGGCGCAGCGCCAGCGGCGGCACCGCGTCGATCTCATGCAGCTCGCCGTCCACGCGCACGCGCACGAAGCCCTGTGCGCGCAGCTGGTCGAACACCTGGGCATGCTCGCCCTTGCGGTCGCGGATGACCGGCGCCAGCAGCATGTAGCGCTGTTCCGGGTCCAGGGTCAGCACCTGGTCGACCATCTGGCTGACCGTCTGCGCTTCCAGCGGGTAGCCGTGGTCTGGGCAGCGCGGGGTGCCTACGCGGGCGTACAGCAGGCGCAGGTAGTCGTAGATCTCGGTGATCGTGCCGACCGTCGAACGCGGGTTGTGCGAGGTCGACTTCTGCTCGATCGAGATCGCCGGGGACAGGCCCTCGATGTGGTCCAGGTCCGGTTTTTCCATCACGCTCAGGAACTGGCGCGCATAGGCCGACAACGACTCGACATAGCGGCGCTGGCCTTCTGCATAGATGGTGTCGAACGCCAGCGAGGACTTGCCCGAGCCGGACAGGCCGGTGATCACGATCAGCTTGTCGCGGGGCAGGTCGAGGTCGAGGTTCTTCAGGTTGTGCGTCCGCGCGCCGCGGATGCGGATGAAATCCATCGCCATGGGGGATCCGGTTGTGGGGGCGTTGGCTGGGTGCCGGGCCAGCAGGGAACGGCAATCGGTCAGCCTACCGAGGTGACCAGATGGGGGCAATGGGCGACAATGCCAGCCCGGTGTCTCACCTTGTGAGACAGGCCGACAGGCAGGGGTCAGATCCCTTTTCACGGGGTGAAAAGGGATCTGACCCCGTTCCGACGCCGCCCCCTGCGGCGTTCAGGGGTTGACTTGACCCGCGCCCGATGATCTGCGTACAATCCCGCTCCTGTCCGCCCTCGATGGCGGCAGCTCAGACCACAATAACTACAGAGGAAGGCCTGGTCATGTACGCAGTACTGGTCACCGGCGGTAAGCAATACCGCGTGGCGCAGGGCGAAAAGCTCCGCATTGAAAAGCTCGAAGTCGAAGTCGGCAGCGAGATCAAGTTTGACAACATCCTGATGCTGGGTGACAGCGACGGCGTGAAGCTGGGCGATGCGCTGAAGGGCGCTGCCGTCACCGCCAAGGTCCTGTCCCAGGGTCGTGCTGACAAGGTCCGGATCATCAAGTTCCGTCGCCGCAAGCACCACATGAAGCGTCAGGGTCACCGTCAGTACTACACCGAAATCGAGATCACCGGCATCGCCGGCTAAGCATCAGGAGAAGCAGTCATGGCACATAAAAAGGGCGTAGGCTCCTCGCGCAACGGTCGCGACTCCAACCCGAAGTACCTGGGCGTCAAGATCTTCGGCGGCCAGGCCATCGAAGCCGGCAACATCATCGTGCGTCAGCGCGGCACCCAGTTCCACCCGGGTTCGGGCGTTGGCCTGGGCCGTGACCACACCCTGTTCGCCCTCGTGGACGGCAAGGTGGAGTTCTCGGTCAAGGGCGCCAAGAAGCGTCGCACCGTCAGCATCGTCTCGGCCGACGCCTGATCCAGGCATCGCCGGCACCCGTGCCCCGGCATGGGAGTGCTGCATGAAGAGCCCCGCTTCGGCGGGGCTTTTCGTTAGAGTTGAAGCAAGACCGGCCAGGCCGGGCTGCCGGCCATCGGCAGGCATAACATTCAAGGCGGCGGCCTGCAGGCCACGCCCATCGCAGGCATCGAAACAATGAAACTGGTAGACGAAGCAGAAATCGAAGTGTTCGCCGGCAACGGCGGCAACGGCTGCATTGGCTTCCGTCGCGAGAAGTTCATTCCGCTCGGCGGCCCGGACGGCGGCGACGGCGGTGCGGGCGGCAGCGTGTACATCCGCGCCGACGAAAACCTGAACACCCTGGTCGACTTCCGCCATGACCGCATCTTCAAGGCGCAGCGCGGCGAGAACGGCATGGGCCGCCAGGCCTATGGCAAGGGTGGCGAAGACCTGACCATCACCGTGCCGGTCGGCACCGTGGTGATCAACGTGGCGACCGATGAAGTCATCGGCGACCTGACCCAGCACGGCGATCGCCTGCTGGTGGCCAAGGGCGGTCGTGGCGGCCTGGGCAACATGCACTTCAAGAGCTCGACCAACCGCTCGCCGCGCCAGGCGTTGCCGGGCGAGCCGGGCGAGGAGCGCACGCTGAAGCTGGAGCTGAAGCTGCTGGCCGATGTCGGCCTGCTGGGCTTCCCCAACGCCGGCAAGAGCACCCTGATCCGCGCCGTTTCGGCGGCGACGCCGAAGGTGGCTGATTACCCGTTCACCACGCTGTACCCGAACCTGGGCGTGGTGAAGGTGGAGAACCACCGCAGCTTCGTGATCGCCGACATTCCCGGCCTGATCGAAGGCGCGGCCGATGGCGCCGGCCTGGGCGCGCAGTTCCTGCGCCACCTGCAGCGCACCCGCCTGCTGCTGCACCTGGTGGACATCTCGCCGATGGAAGGTGGTGTGGACGGCATCTCGCCGGTGGAGCAGGTGCGTGCGATCGAGCGCGAGCTGGGGAAGCACGATCCGGAACTGCTGAAAAAGCCGCGCTGGCTGGTGCTGAACAAGGCTGACCTGATGTTCGAAGACGAGGCGCAGGCCGCGGCCGAGCAGATCGTTGCCGAGCTGGGCTGGAAGGAGCCGTGGTTCCTGGTCTCCGCACTGGGTCGCGAAGGCACCTTCCCGATCATGAGCCGGATCATGGCCTTCTTCGATCGCCAGAAAGAAGAAGAGCAGGAAGCCCGCGACGCGCAATGATGGCGTTGTGGTTCCATGCGGAAAACCCGGCTTCGGCCGGGTTTTTTGTTGCCGGGGTCAGATCCCTTTTCCGCTGGAAAAGGGATCTGACCCCGGACGTGTCAAAAGTCCCGGATCGCGGGCAACAAAAAACCCGGCCGGGGCCGGGCTTTTGTCTGCAGCCCAACCCCGAAGGGCAGGGCGGCAACGCCGGATCAGGCGGCCTTGAGGGCCTTGATGCGGTCGTTCAGGCGGCTCTTGTGGCGAGCAGCCTTGTTCTTGTGGATCAGGCCACGCGCGCTGAAGCGATCCAGGATCGGCTGGGCAACGGCGAAGGCGGCTTCGGCGCCGGCGGCATCGTTGGCGTCCAGCGCCTTGATCACTTTCTTGACAGCGGTGCGCAGCATCGAGCGCTGAGCCACGTTGCGCGCGTTGCGCACGACGGTCTGCTTGGCGCGCTTCTTGGCGGACTTGATATTGGCCACGGTGGTGGTTTCCTGAAAAAATCGGTGTTATGGGAACAGCAAGCTAGCTAGTATGATGGCGTAAGAAATGCACGTCAAGTCGATTGTCAAGAGGGACGCTGAGTGAGTTCACCCAAGTTGTTGCGGGGCCTGCTGTCGTTCAGCAGCATGACCATGGTCTCGCGCGTTCTCGGACTTGTCCGGGACTTCGTGGTGACCACCACGTTCGGCACCAACGCCATCACTGATGCTTTCTGGGTCGCCTTCAGGGTACCCAATTTCCTGCGCCGGTTGTTCGCCGAAGGGTCATTTGCCACCGCTTTCGTGCCGGTGTTCACGGAAGTGAAGGAAACCCGCAACCACGCCGAGCTGCGCGAACTGATGGCCCGCACCGCCGGCACCCTGGGCGGGGTGCTGATGCTGGTCACCGCACTGGCGCTGATCTTCGCGCCGCAGCTGGCCTCGGTCTTCTCCAGTGGCGTTGATACCGACCCGGTCAAGCAGGGCCTGCTGGTCGACCTGTTCCGCCTGACCTTCCCGTTCCTGCTGTTCGTCTCGCTGACCGCACTGGCCGGTGGTGCGCTGAACAGCTTCCAGCGCTTTGCCATGCCGGCGCTGACCCCGGTCATTCTCAACCTGTGCATGATCGCCGGCGCGCTGTGGCTGGCACCGCGGCTGGGCGGTACGCCGGAAAAGCAGATCCTGGCGCTGGGCTGGGCAGTGCTGGCCGCCGGCATCCTGCAGTTGCTGTTCCAGCTGCCCTCGCTGAAGGGCATCAACCTGCTGACCCTGCCGCGCTGGGGCTGGCGCCACCCGGGCGTGCGCAAGGTCATGACGCTGATGGTGCCGACCCTGTTTGGTTCCTCGGTGGCGCAGATCAACCTGCTGCTGGATACGGTGATCGCGGCCAAGCTGACCGACGGCTCGCAGTCGTGGCTGTCGCTGGCTGACCGCTTCCTGGAGCTGCCGCTGGGCGTGTTCGGCGTGGCGCTGGGCACGGTGATCCTGCCGGCGCTGGCCCGCCACCATGTCAGCACCGACCGCGAGGGCTTCTCGCGCTCGCTGGACTGGGGCCTGCGCATGACCCTGCTGATCTCGGTGCCGGCCATGCTGGGCCTGCTGCTGCTGGCCGAGCCGCTGATCGCGACCATCTTCCAGCACGGCCAGTTCAGCGCCTTCGACACCCGCATGACCGCGCTGTCGGTGTATGGCCTGAGCTTCGGCCTGCCGGCATTCGCCCTGCTGAAGGTGGTGCTGCCGGCCTTCTACGCCCGCCAGGACACCAAGACCCCGGTGCGCGCCGGCGTGGCGGCGCTGGTGGCCAACATGGTGTTCAACTTCGCCCTGCTGGCCGTGCTGTACCAGGTGATGGTGCCCGACGCGCTGAAGGCGCAGGGCGTGATGGCGGCCATCGGCAAGCAGCCGGGCCTGCACCTGGCACTGGGCATCGCCAGCGCGCTGTCCAGTTACCTGAACCTGGGCCTGCTCTGGTACTGGCTGGGCAAGACCGATGTCTACCAGCGCCGGCCGGGTTGGGGCGGCTATCTGCTGCGCCTGGTGCTGGCCTGTGCGGCCATGGTTGGCGTGCTGTTGGCCCTGCTGCACTGGCTGCCGGGTTTCTCCGCGATGCGTGTCTGGGAGCGGATCGGTGCCCTTGCGTTGCTGGTCGGCGGCGGCGGCGCGACCTATGCGGTGGCCATGCTGGCGATGGGCTTCCGTCCGCGCGACCTGCGCGGGCATTGATCGCGGCCCGTGGCGGCTATACTTCAGGGTTACACCATTGAAGCGGCGGTCCCGGTCGGGCCGGAACGAGAGTTGATGAGCAGGCTGTTCAGAAGCGTCGAGGGCGGGGAGCTGTTCCCCAACGGAAGCGTGGTCTGTATCGGTGCATTCGACGGCCTCCACCTGGGCCATCGTGCGCTGGTCCGCCACGCGGTCGCCCGCGCGCGCGCCTTGGGCGTGGCCGCAGTGGCCGTGGCATTCGAGCCGCTGCCGCGTGAATTCTTCGCCCAGGGCACGCCGCCACCGCGGCTGACCCTGGCGCGCAGCAAGGTCGAGATCCTGCGCGAGCTCGGTGTCGATGCGGTCGGCCTGCTGCGCTTCGACGCGGCGATGGCGGCGATGCCGGCCGAGACCTTCGTGCGCCGGTTGCTGGTGCACCGGCTGGGCGCCCGCGAAGTCTGGATCGGGCCGGAGTTCTGCTTCGGCAACCGCCGCCGCGGTGATCTGGCGCTGCTGCAGGAGATGGGCGCCGAACTGGGCTTCAGCGCCGGCGAGATTGAAGCGGTGGACCTGCATGGCGAGCGCATCTCCAGCACCCGCATCCGCCAGCTGCTGCAGGGGGGCGATTTCGCCCGCGCCAACGACCTGCTCGGTCGCCCGTATGCGATCAGCGGGCGCGTGGTGCGCGGTCGCCAGCTTGGCCGTACGCTGGGCTTCCCCACCGCCAACCTGCGCTTCCCGAAGACCCCGGCGCTGTCGGGCATCTACGCAACCTGGGTGCACGGCGTGTTCGACCAGCCGTGGCCGTCGGTGTCCAGCTTCGGCACTCGGCCGACGGTGGAGGGCGTGGAGCCGCTGCTGGAAGCCCACCTGTTCGATTTCCAGGGCGACCTGTACGGGCGCCACATCGACGTGGAGTTTGTCGCCAAGCTGCGCGACGAAGAGAAATTCAATGATCTGGCGGCACTGACCGACCAGATGCACCGCGACGCCGAACAGGCGCGCGCCCTCCTTTCCGAACATAGATTGCGAGCCACTGCGTGAGCCAGGACTACAAGACCACCCTGAACCTGCCAGCCACCGAATTCCCGATGCGCGGCGACCTGCCCAAGCGCGAGCCGGGCATTCTGGCGCAGTGGGAAGCGCAGGGGCTCTACCAGCAGCTGCGTGACAACGCCGCCGGCCGCCCGCTGTTCGTGCTGCACGACGGCCCGCCCTACGCCAACGGCCGCATCCACCTGGGCCATGCGGTCAACAAGATCCTGAAGGACATCATCGTCAAGTCGCGCTACCTGGCCGGCTTCGATGCGCCCTATGTGCCGGGCTGGGACTGCCATGGCCTGCCGATCGAGATCGCGGTCGAGAAGAAGTGGGGCAAGGTCGGCACCAAGCTCGATGCGGTTGAATTCCGGCAGAAGTGCCGCGAGTTCGCCGAAGAGCAGATCAACATCCAGCGCGTGGACTTCAAGCGCCTGGGCGTGACCGGCGATTGGGACAACCCGTACAAGACCCTGAGTTTCGACTTCGAAGCCAATGAGATCCGTGCGCTGGCCAAGGTCGTCGCCAACGGTCACCTGGTGCGTGGTGCCAAGCCGGTGTACTGGTGCTTCGACTGTGGCTCGGCACTGGCCGAGGCGGAGATCGAGTACCAGGAAAAGGAATCGCCGGCGATCGACGTGGCCTACGCCGCGCGCGATGCCCAGGCCATCGGCAAGGCGTTCGGTGTGAGCGTGCCGGCCGACGTCGAAGTGGCCGTGCCGATCTGGACCACCACCCCGTGGACGCTGCCGGCCTCGCTGGCGGTGTCGCTGGGCGCGGAAATCAAGTATGTGCTTGCCGAAGGCCCGGCCCACAACGGCAAGCGCCGTTGGCTGGTGCTGGCCGCCGCGCTGGCCGAGCGCTCGCTGCAGCGCTACGGCGTCGAGAGCGTCGTGCTGCACGGTGAAACCACCGGTGCGGCGCTGGAGAACCAGCTGCTGGCGCATCCGTTCTATCCGGAGCGCGACATCCCGCTGCTCAATGGCGACCACGTCTCCGACGAGGACGGTACCGGTGCGGTGCACACCGCCCCTGGCCACGGCCAGGAAGACTTCGTGGTCAGCCAGAAGTACGGCCTGCTGGACAAGTACAACGCCGGGCAGGTGACCCCGATCGACGGCCGTGGCGTGTACCTGGAATCGACCCCGCCGGCCGGTGAGGTGGTGCTGGCCGGCCAGCACCTGTGGAAGGCGCAGGAGGCCATCGTCGGCGTGCTGCGCGACAACGGTGCGCTGCTGGCCTTCCACCCGATCCGCCACAGCTATCCGCACTGCTGGCGCCACAAGACACCAGTGGTGTTCCGCGCGACTCCGCAGTGGTTCATCTCGATGGACAAGGCCAACCTGCGCAGCGATGCGCTGGCTGCGATCGACACTGTCGGCTGGTTCCCGACCTGGGGCAAGGCGCGCATCCAGAGCATGGTCGACGGTCGCCCGGACTGGACCATCTCGCGCCAGCGCACCTGGGGCGTACCGATCGCACTGTTCACCCATCGCCAGACCGGCGAGATCCACCCGCGCTCGGTGGAGCTGATGCAGCAGGTCGCCGACCGCGTCGAAGCCGAGGGCATCGATGTGTGGTACTCGCTGGACGCCGCCGAACTGCTCGGCGCCGAAGCGGCCGACTACGAGAAAGTCACCGACATCCTCGACGTCTGGTTCGATTCGGGCGTGACCCATGAAGGCGTGCTCGCCGCGCGTGGCTTCGGCAAGCCGGCCGACCTGTACCTGGAAGGCTCCGACCAGCACCGCGGCTGGTTCCAGTCCTCGCTGCTGACCGGCGTGGCGATCGACAAGCGCGCGCCGTACAAGCAGTGCCTCACCCACGGCTTCACCGTGGATGAGCACGGCCGCAAGATGTCCAAGTCGCTGGGCAACGGCATCGAGCCGCAGGACATCATGAACAAGCTGGGCGCGGACATCCTGCGCCTGTGGATCGCCTCGGCCGACTACAGCAACGAGATGTCGCTGTCGCAGGAAATCCTGAAGCGCAATGCTGACGCCTACCGTCGCCTGCGCAACACCGCACGCTTCCTGCTCGGCAACCTGGACGGTTTCGATCCGGCCCGGCACCTGCAACCGCTCGGGCAGATGGTCGCGCTGGACCGCTGGATCGTGCATCGCGCCTGGGAGCTGCAGGAGAAGATCAAGACGGCCTACGACGGCTACAACATGGCCGAGATCGTGCAGCTGCTGCTGAACTTCTGCAGCGTGGATCTGGGCTCGCTGTACCTGGACGTGACCAAGGACCGCCTGTACACCATGCCGACCGATTCGCATGGTCGCCGTTCGGCACAGAGCGCGATGTACCACATCGCCGAAGCGTTCACCCGCTGGGTGGCGCCGATCCTGACCTTCACCGCCGACGAGCTGTGGGGCTACCTGCCGGGCGAACGTGCCGGCCATGTGCTGTTCACCACCTGGTACGACGGCCTGGCGCCGCTGCCGGCCGGTGCCCAGCTCAACGCCGCCGATTTCGACCAGCTGCTGGCCGTGCGCGAGCAGGTGGCCAAGGTGCTCGAGCCGATGCGTGCCAACGGCGCGATCGGTGCCGCGCTGGAAGCGGAAATCACCATCGCCGCCAGCGAAGAGCAGGCCGCGAAGTGGCAGCCGCTGGCCGATGAACTGCGCTTCCTGTTCATCAGCGGCGACGTGCAGGTGCGGCCAGCGACCACCGACGAGGTGTTCGTCAGCGCCCAGCCGACCACCAAGACCAAGTGCGTGCGCTGCTGGCACCATCGCGCCGATGTCGGCAGCAACGCCGACCATCCGGAACTGTGCGGCCGCTGCGTGAGCAACATCACCGGTGCCGGTGAAGTGCGGAGCTGGTTCTGATGGCCGCGTCCCGTCCGCATCCGAACGCCCTGGTCTGGCTGCTGCTGTCGGCCGCCATCATCGGCCTGGACCAGTGGTCCAAGGCCTGGGTGCTGTCGAGCCTGCCGGAGTTCCAGCCGGTGGTGGTCATCGACGGCTTCTGGAACTGGTACCGCACCTACAACACCGGTGCGGCGTTCAGTTTCCTGAGCGACGCTGGTGGTTGGCAGAAGTACTTCTTCACCGCGCTGGCAATCGCCATCAGCGGCCTGATGGCCTGGTGGCTGCGCGGCACCGCCCGTGGCAACTGGAAGGCCGCGGTGCCGTATGCGCTGATCATCGGCGGTGCCATCGGCAACGTGATCGACCGCCAGGTCCACGGCCATGTGGTCGATTTCATCCAGTGGTACGTGGGCAGCTATACCTGGCCCTCGTTCAACATCGCCGATTCGGCCATCGTGGTGGGTGCCATCGGCATCGCCCTGTTTGGCCTGTTCGACGGCAAGTCCGCCAAAAAGGCGGATAATGCCAATCCGAAACCGTAAGCCGGCCGCTGCCGGGAGATTGAACTGATGGATGTGCTGCTCGCCAACCCGCGTGGTTTCTGTGCCGGTGTCGATCGTGCGATCGAGATCGTCAAGCGCGCGATCGAAACGCTGGGCGCGCCCATCTACGTCCGCCATGAAGTGGTGCACAACCGCTTCGTGGTCGACGACCTGAAGCAGCGCGGCGCGATCTTCGTCGAAGAGCTCGACGAGGTTCCGGACAACAACACGGTGATCTTCAGCGCGCATGGCGTCTCCCAGGCCGTGCGCCAGGAAGCCGAGCGCCGTGGCCTGAAGGTGTTCGACGCGACCTGCCCGCTGGTGACCAAGGTCCACTTCGAAGTCGCCCGCCATTGTCGTGCCGGCCGTGACGTGGTGCTGATCGGCCATGCCGGTCACCCGGAAGTGGAAGGCACCATGGGCCAGTGGAACCGCGAAGCCGGTACCGGCCAGATCTACCTGGTCGAGGATGTCGAGCAGGTTGCCACGCTGCACATCAACCAGCCGGACAACTTCGCCTACACCACCCAGACGACGCTGTCGGTGGACGATACGCGCGGCATCATCGATGCGCTGCGCGAGCGTTTCCCGGCGATGCAGGGCCCGAAGAACGACGACATCTGCTACGCCACGCAGAACCGCCAGGACGCCGTGCGCGACCTGGCCAAGCGCTGCGACCTGGTGCTGGTGGTCGGTTCGCCGAACAGCTCCAACTCGAACCGTCTGAGCGAACTGGCCCGCCGTGAAGGTGTGGAGTCGTACCTGATCGACGGTGCGCACGAGATCGACCCGGCGTGGGTGGTGGGCAAGCAGCACATCGGCGTGACCGCTGGCGCCTCGGCGCCGCAGGTACTGGTCGATGGCGTGCTGGCGCGCCTGGCCGAGCTGGGTGCAACCGGCGTGGGCGAGCTGGAAGGCGAACCGGAATCGATGGTGTTCGCGCTGCCGAAGGAACTGCGTCTGCGCCTGGTCGACTGACCGGGAAGCGCCTCATCCACGCATGGCGTGGATCTACTGAAACTGCTCTGGTGGGTGCGAACCTTGGTTCGCACGCTTTTTGTCATGCGCGGATGGCCGGCCCGCCCATGACCTTTGGCCATGGGGCAGGGCACTTTACAGGCCTAGCATCGGAGGATTCTCCGCTGTTGGATGCTGCCCGATGAAGACCCGAGCCCTGGTGATGTCCGTGCTGTTCGCGCTGGCTGCTTCGCCTGCACTGGCGCAGACCTCGCCGCCTGCCGACGCCGCGGCTCCCGGCCTGCTGCGCATCGATGTGGATGCGCGCGATCTCGCTCGCCGCATCTTCAAGGTGACCGCCACCGTACCGGTCAAACCCGGTCCGATGACCCTGCTGTACCCGCAGTGGATTCCCGGCAACCATTCGCCCACCGGGCCGATCGACAAGCTGGCCGGCCTGCGCGTGACCGCCAACGGCAAGCCGTTGGCCTGGCAGCGCGACCAGTACAACGTCTATGCGTTCAAGGTAGACGTGCCCGAGGGCGTCAGCGAGATCGTCGCCCACTTCGACTTCCTGTCCTCGCAGGGCGGCAGCCAAGGCCGGGTGGTGATGACCCCGGAGATGCTCAACCTGCAGTGGAATGCCAACTCGCTGTATCCGGCCGGCGTCGATACACGCGACCTGCAGGCGCAGGCCAGCGTGATCCTACCCAAGGGCTGGTCGTTTGCCACTGCGCTGGAAACCGCGCGCCGCGACGGCGATACCGTGGTGTTCAAGCCGATCTCCTATGACCACCTGGTCGATTCGCCGTTGTTTGCCGGCGAGCACTACCAGCGCATCGATCTCGATCCGGGCGCGAAGGTGCCGGTGCACCTCAATGTGTTTGCCGACGAGGCCAAGTCGCTGAAGCCGAGCGAGGCACAGATCACCCTGCACCGCGCACTGGTGCGGCAGGCCGACAAGCTCTACGGTGCGCGCCACTACAACCACTATGAATTCCTGCTGGCGTTGACCGACCGTCTTGGTGGCATCGGCCTGGAGCATCACCGTTCCAGCGAGAACAGTGCCGACCCGGGTTACTTCACCGAGTGGGACGACAACGCCTGGATGCGCGATCTGCTACCGCACGAGTACACCCATTCCTGGAACGGCAAGTACCGGCGTGGCGCTGACCTGACCACCGCCAACTTCAACACGCCGATGGGCGACAGCCTGCTGTGGGTCTACGAAGGCCAGACCCAGTTCTGGGGACAGGTGCTGGCGGCACGCTCGGGGCTGTGGTCGACGGCGCAGGCGCGCGACATGCTGGCCAATGTGGCCGCGACCTATGATCGCGGCCGCCCGGGCCTGGCCTGGCGCCCGTTGCAGGACACCACCAACGACCCGACCATCGCCCAGCGCCGGACGTTGCCGTACCGCAACTACCAGATGAGCGAAGACTATTACTCCGGTGGCCAGATGCTGTGGCTGGAAGTGGAGGGCAAGCTGCGCGAACTGAGCGGCAACCGCCGCAGCCTGGATGACTTCGCGCGCGCCTTCTTCGGGGTTGGCAACGGTGACTGGGACGTCAACCCCTACACCTTCGACGACGTGGTGGCGACCTTGAACGGCATCGTGCCGTACGACTGGACGACGTTCCTGCGCGGGCGCCTGGACGGCCACGGTTCGTTGACCGGGGGGCTGGAACTGGCGGGCTGGAAGCTGGTCTACCGCGATACCCCGAACGACGCCTACAAGGCGCAGGAAAAGCGTGCCAAGGCCGCACTGCTGGCCTATTCGCTGGGCGCGACCGTGCTCGACAGCGGCGTGGTCGGCGACGTGATCTGGGACAGCCCGGCGTTCAACGCCGGTCTTGCACCCGGCATGAAGGTGATTGCGGTTGGCGGGCGCGAGTACAGCAGCCAGCGCTTGAAGGATGCGGTGGCGACGGCGGCCAAGGACAAGGCGCCGATCGTCCTGCTGGTGAAGCAGTTCGACCGCATCGAGACGATGAACATCGACTACCACGGTGGCCTGCAGTATCCGGTGCTGGAGCGTATCGCCGGCAAGCCTGACCGCCTGGCGGACCTGTGGAAGGCGCGATGAAACCGCGCGCCCGCGATGGCGTGATCCTATTGATGGCGATCCTCGCCATCGTCGGCGCGTTCTTTCACGGTGACGGGCGCTGGCTGCATTGGCTGGCGAAGCCGGCGACCACGCTGCTGATCGCTGCCATCGCCTGGCGGGTGCGTGATCCTGCGCAGCCGTCCTACCGGCGCGCGGTGCTGGCCGGCATGCTGCTGTCGTGCCTGGGTGACATCGCGCTGATGTTGCCGATGGACGCGTTCGTACCGGGGCTGGTGGCGTTCCTGCTGGCGCACCTCTGCTACATCGTCGCCTTCCGTGAGGGCCTGCGTGCCGGGCGTGGCCTGCTCGCCGCCAGCATCCTGCTCGGTGCGTTCGCTGTACTCAATGTGCTTGGGCTGTGGCCGCACCTGCCTGCACCGATGCGTATGCCGGTGCTGGCGTACGTGGTGGTGCTGGCCTCGATGGCGATGTTGGCCTTGGCACGGCAATGGCGCAGCCCGCAGCCTGCCGTGGAAGCCCGAAGTGCGCCCTGGGCTGCCGTCGGTGCGCTGCTGTTCGTGGCCAGCGATTCGCTGCTGGCCTGGGACCGCTTCGCCGGCGGCCTGCCACTGGCCAGCCTGCTGGTGCTGTCCACCTATTACGGCGCGCAGTACGCCATCGCCCGTTCGGTGAAATAGAAAAAGGGGACGGAGGGGATTAAGTCGCAGACCGCACCAAGGCACATGCGACTTAATCCCCTCCGTCCCCTTTTTGCGTTGACTATCGTCGGTTCGCGTGGCCGGAACGCCCCTGTGCGTCGAACGAGAGTCGTGCGGACTGGCGATCGCCGGCGACCTCGTCCGGCAGCCACACCAGCCTGCCCCCCTTGCGCACGATCACATAGACGTGGCCGACGTCACCCGGCGTGGCCATCAGCGCGTTGCGCTGCGCCTGCAGCGCCTGGGCCACGCGTGGCACCGCCTCGAAATCGATGTTGGCCAGCGCCGTGCTGCTGCGGCGCAGGGTGATGGTGGGCGCGAAGCGCTGCGGATCGACCGGGTCACCCTTGCGCCACTGGCCGTGCTCGAAGTGGTAGCTGTCCACGTGCGTAGGTTGCTGCGGATCGACCAGATCCAGATTGATGCGGCCATCATCGTAGAAGTGGATGCTGTGGAACACCATCAACCGGTGCCCGGCCAGGGCTGGCATCTGTTCCAGTGCCTGGCGGGCGGCCAGCAGGTAGTCCGCATCGAACAAGCGGTTGCTGCGTTCGGGCATCGGCATCGACCGCGGTTCGGGAATCGGTGCGAGCGAAGCAGGTCGCTCGCGCGGTGGAGGCGTGGTGATCGGCGTGGTTGCGCGGTCATCCTGCACCGAATGGCCCATCGTTTCGGCAAGGGTCTGCAGTGCCCCGCCGGCAACGGCGACGCCGGCCAGCAACAGCAGCACCATCGAAAATACCAGTCGCGTCGAGGGGGGCTGCTTCATACACCCTCCAGGCGAACGTTGCCGCGATCTTCCGGGTCGTACAGCAGCGTGACCTGCTCGCGTGGAAGGTTGGCCAGCTCGATCAACGGGATGAAGCGGCGCACGTTCACCTGCTGTATGCCACCTTCGCGGTCGGTGTACTCCAGCTGGAACTCCACCTGCGGCTGCTCGTTGAGGTAGGTGCCGGTCTGGCGCAGCTTCAGCACCTTCGCATCCACGCCGATGCCGCGGTACTTCAGCGCGTCTCCGCGTGCATCGGCCTGCAGCAGGCGCCCCAGGACGCGCAGGCCCAGGGCGTAGCCGCACAACACCAGCGGGCACACCAGCAGTGGGTGGCCGAAGGACATGAACGTCCAGCCCAGGCCCTCACTCTGCAGCCGATAGGCGAGCACGTAGGCGCTGGCAACCACGACGATGCCGATGACCGCGCCGGCGCCGCGGCGCCAGAGGCTGGCGACATCAAGTTCGGGCTGGGCGCCCTCCAGCACCACATTGGGGAACGCACCCGGCGTCCGGCTCAGGCGAACCTCGATGCGCTGGCCGGCCACGAAACGCTGCAGCTGCGGTTTGCTGTCCACCACCAGCATCTGTTCATGGATCGGCGTGCCGGACAGGTTCTGGAAGCCAAGCTTCAGTCTCCACTGCGCGAAGCCGCGCACGTGCACGCCGGTCTGCTCGGCCTGTTCGATCAACGCATCACGCGGCTCACCGTCGGCCAGGATGGTGCGCACCCGATGCAGCGCGCGCGGCGGGCCCAGCAGCAGGTAGTGCAGGAAGGCGAGCAGCAACGCGAGCCACAGGGCCAGCGACAGGGCGAGCAGCAGCAGGGCCAGCCATGGCGCGCTGCGGTCGGCCAGTGGCACCGGCCACGACGTGCCGAAGTAGAGGATGCAGGGGAAGGGCAACGCGAAGAACAGCAGGAACGCGCCCCAGAACCAGAGATAGGCCTTCATGGGGTGGTGGGGGACCGATGGAACAGGGCGCGTAGGGTACTACGCTCAGCGGATCTGCAGGGTCAGCAGGAAGTAGCGGCCAAGTGGATCGTCCAGCCCCGGCATCTGGCCGCCATTGCCGACCAGGTAGTTCACCGGTTGCGTGTCGAGCACGTTGTGCACGTCCAGCGCGGCGACCAAGCGCGGCCCCAGCCGCCTTGCCAGGTGCAGGTTCCAGCGCAGCTGCCGCGGATTCATGCAATGGTTCTGCTCGCGCTGTTCCTCCGGGCATTCCGCACCGGGCAGCCAGGCACGCGTGCGCCCTACCTGGTTGCCGCGCAGGGCGATGTCCCAGTTGCTGTTCTGCCACTGCACATTGAGCACGGCGGCCATCGCTGGCGTGACATGGCCACGCAGGTCCACCGTCGCTTCATGGCCACGCTCGCGGCGCAGTTCCTGCTGCTTCAGCGCATCGAGCGAGAACAGCCACTGGCCGGTGCTGCCGGTGTCGATGTGGTACTCCCCGCGCAGAACAAGGTTGCGCGACGTGGTGCGGCCGATGTTGTCGAAGGATAGGCGCAGGTTGTGCAGGTTGCCGTCCTCGTCCAACTCCCACGTGCTTGAATTCCACACTGCGTCGGCCGGTTGCAGGGCCAGGATCTCGTTGCGCAGTTCGACGATGTTGTGGGTCAGCGACAGTGAAAACGCATCGGTCGGTGTCCAGGTCGCACCCAGGGAATGGCTGCGCGACCGCTCCGCTTTCAGCGCATCGTTCTCCACCACGTCCACGGTTACGCTGCAGCGTCCGTTGCCGTTGCTCTGCGCGCAGTTGGGCAGTGCGCTGGAGGCGGGTAGTTCGATCGCGCCGAAATAGCCCGGCGGCCGCCGTTGCTCGAACAGGCTGGGGGCCCGGTAGCCGCGCCCGGTGGCAAGCAGGAATGACCACTGCGGTGTCGGGCTCCAGCGTACGCCCACGCGGGGCGAGAAAGCCTGGTAATCGCCATCGCGGTCCCAGCGTGCTGCCAGGTCCATGCGCAGCGTGCGCGCCAATGGCAGGCCGAGTTCGGCGTAGGCACCGCCACTGCGGCGTGACAGGTGGCGTTGTTCCTGTGGCAGGCCCAGCGCCAGGTCGCCCTGGCTCAGCAGCGCGTCGGGATGCGACGTCCAGCGTTCCTGGCGCAGGTCGATGCCGGTGGCCACTTGTGCAGCACCGCCGGCCAATGGCATCAACTCGCGCTGCATGCCCCACCAGCCCTGCCACTGCTCGGTGCGCCCGCGGTTGCGGATCGACGGGAACAGCTGCGCGGCGGTCTCTGCCGGCAACGAGGTGAAGCCGGGCAGGAAATCCAGCGTCTCGGCAGCGCGCAGCAGTGGTTGGGCGCGCACGGTGCCGGACGTCGTCAGGGTGACATCGCTGCGCTGTGCGCTGATGCCGGCATCCCAGCTGCGGCGGCCCTGGTCGCGGCCCATGCCGAAGGTGACGTCGGCATCGGTGGCACGTACATGCGGACGCACGTTGCCGGCTTCGCGCAGCACGCTGTTGAAGGTGAACCCATAAAGCCCGATGGCTACGGCGGTCGGGCCGAGGTCGAAGCGTTGCCGGTTGTGGCTGGCCCGCGCCTCGGCGTAGGCGTAGCGACCTTCGCCGCGCTCATGCCGATAGCGCAGGTAGGCCGAGGCGGTGTCCGAGGCCGGTTGCAGCGAACGCGGGCGTGCGCTGTCAAACCAGCAGGCGCCATCGCGCCGTTTCAATGGCCCTTCGCAGCGCTTTGCCGGCCAGTAGCGTCCATCGCGGAACGCGCCGATCAGGTACTGCGAGGTTTCCGCATGCCATTCGCGGCGATCGCCGGCCACGTGGTCGATGCGATGCAGGTCGACGCCAGCGAACCAGCGGTCCCCTCCGTCGCGCACGCCACCGGTGGCCGCCTGCAGGCGATACTGGCCGGCGTCGCCGCGCCCGCTCAGGCCGGTCTGCAGCATGGCTTCAGGGCCATCGGCCTGGTCACGCAGGATGATGTTGACCACGCCGGACATCGCGTCGGCACCATAGATGGCCGACGCACCGCCACGCACCAGTTCGATGCGCTCGACGAAGCTGAGCGGGATGCCCCCCAGGTCGGTGAGCCCGCCCTGTTCCAGCGACACCATCGGATAGCGTGGCAGGCGCCGGCCATTGACCAGGAACAAGGTCGCACGCGGACCCATGCCGTCCAGGCTGGTGGTGGTGGCCGCACCCACCGGCAGGTACTGCGAATCGCCACTGCGCGAGGTGCTCATCGCCGGGTGGCCGTTCATGCCCGGCAAGTGCCGCAGCAGGTCGAACAGGCTGCCGTAACCGCTGCGCAGGATGTCATCGCGATCGATGATGGTCACCGGCAGCGTGGTCTGCACGGAGGTGCGCGGCAGCCGGCTGCCGGTGACATGGATCGGCGCCAGCTCCACCTGCGGTGGCGTCTCGGGCACCCCGCCCGGCGACGGTACCGCGGGCATCGCACGCGTCGCGACCGGCGGGGGCGATGGCGGTGCTGGCCGGGTGCGGCGGACGACGAATCCACCGGCAGGCGTGCGCAGGATGGTCACCGGCATGCCGGCGACCAGTTCCTTCAGGGCCGCGGCCGCATCGCGTTGGCCATGGGTGCCGGCCGTGCGCAGGCCATCCAGTTCACGCGCATCGAACAGCAGGGCGATGCCACTCTGGCGCGCCCATTGCTGCAGGGCCGGTGCGAGTGGGCCTGAACCCACATGGACCTCCAGGGTGCCGGCCTGTTCGGCTGCATCGGCAGAGGGCAGCGCGGCGATGCTCAGCGCGAAGCAGAACAGGGTGCAGAGCAGCCCCTCCCGCAGCGCGCCCGGTACTGCCTTCACTGCAGGCCTCCTCAGTACGTGCGGCGCAGTTCCAGCGCGCCATCCGGTCGCGTCTGGCCAGCTACCGACCAGCCCAGTTCCAGCGCCGACAGCAGTTCCTGCGCATCGCCGGCACGGAAGGTGCCACTCACGGCCAGGCTGGCGATCTCGGGATCGGCGATCACCAGCGGCGTGCGACCGTAGCGGTTCATGCGCTCGACCACGATCGACAGCGGCGTGGCATCGAACACCAGCTGTCCCTGCAGCCAGCCTTCGGCAGCGGCATTGGACGACAGCGCCGGGCCGGGCTGGAAGCGGCCCGATGGCAGCACCTGCAGCTGCTGGCCGGGTGCCAGGGTGTGCTGCGTCCCCCCATTGCTGACTTCCACCGCACCTTCCAGCAGTGCGACTTCGACCAGGCCGTCGTTCAGGCGCTCCACCTGGAAGGTGGTGCCGATGTCGCGGATGGTGCTGTCGCCGGCGCGCAGCTGCAGCGCCTTGCTCGACGGTGCGACCTGCAGCTGCACGCGGCCCCGTTCCAGCACCAGGTTGCGATGGCGCCAACCGAATCGGGCATGCAGCGTGGTGCCCGCATCCAGCGTGGCCACGCTGCCATCGGCCAGCGTCTGCTGCCGGGGCAGGTGGGAATCGTTGGCATAGCGCAGCGGCGTGGGGTTGCCGTCGATGGCGACCATCCAGCCGATTCCGATGGCCAGGCAGACGCCTGCGGCGGCGGCCACTGCCGGCAGCCAGCGACGCTGTGCCGGCCGTGCCGCACGTGCTGCGGCGGTGCGCAGCCACGGGTCAGCGGCCAGTTCTTCGCCCCGCTGGAACAGGGTCTCGGCCTGGATCCAGGCGCTGACATGGGCCGGGTCCTCGGCCAGCCAGTCCTCGAACCTCTCTCGCTCGCCCGGCGTGCAGTCCGGAGCCTCCAGCCGCGCCACCCAGGCGCTGGCGCGTTCAAACAGCAGGGTGTCTTCCCTGGGGCTGGCGTGACTCATCCGTTGTCCCTGTCGTTGTGCAGCGGATCCGATCCGAGTTCCTGGCGCAGGCCCTGCAGGGCGCGGGCGATATGTTTTTCCACGGTCTTGGCGGTGATTCCACAGTGCCGCGCGATCTGCGTATAGCTCATGCCGGTGATCCGGTTGAGCAGGTACACCTCGCGCGCGCGCTCGGGCAGCTTGAACAGGGCCTGCCGCAGCAGGGACAGCATCTGCCCGGACTCGGCCTGGCGCAATGGATCGGGCGACGTGCTGGAGGGCTCGTCGCCGCCATCGTGTTCGGCAAGGGACAGGTGTGGCCGCGACTGCGACGAGCGGCCACGGTCTGCCAGGCGGTTGCGGGCGATACGATACAGCAGCAACCGCAGCTCGTCGGCACTGTGCGCGCGATAGCGGATCAGCCGCTCCATGCAGTCCTGCGCGATGTCCTCGGCATCCTCCGGCCCAACGCCGCGCGTGCGCAGGAAAGCGCACAACGGCGCGCGTTCTTCCCGTACGAACGCAATGAACGCGTCCGTCGGCACGGACAGGTCCGGCGCGCGATGGATCAGAGGAGAGGGGGTGGACAGGGCTGGCCTCGGGCGTCGGTGGCGGGTGCGTCTTCGAGTTTTACGCGACGATGACCGGATGGGGAAGAGTGTGCATGGCCCCTGATTTCATTGTGAATGCATTCATGTTTCGGAGGCTGGTGCGCTGGGGGAGTTTGCGCCGCCCGGACGTTGAACTCCTGACCCGTGTGTTGCGGGTGGAGAGAGAACGCATGAAACATTCGAAGTTGAGCCTGGCCCTGGCCGGACTGATGGGCGTCACCGCCATGGCGGCGGTTGATGACGTCATGGCAATGAATTATCACGTGCGGGACGATCGCGTCTTCCTCAGCGGCGGCGTCACCGTTGCTGACGTGGTGGCGCTGCCCGCGCTGCTGGCCAAGGCACAGGCTGAAGGCCGTCCGATCCGCGAAGTCGTGCTGCGCACATCCAATGGTGGCGCGCTGATCGCCGGCGAGTGGCTGCAGGCGGTGATCCGCACCCAGGGCCTGGACACCATCGTGTCCGGCCACTGCATCTCGTCCTGCTCGATCATGCAGTCCGGTGGCGTCAACCGTTACCTCGGCGGCGATCTGCCACTGGTCGACTCGGTGCAGATCCACGCCGCCAGCAGTGGCGGCAAGATCACCTATGCGCCGTCAGCGCGCATGACCCAGATCTACACAGGCAACTACGGCGGCGGGATGGATGCGGGCCTGTTGCACAAGGCGATGTATGAAGTGGTTCAACCCAATGGCCTGCTAGTATTCCGCGACCCGGCGCGCACCACGGGTACGTCGGTCACCTTCGATCCGGATGGCAGCGGCAGCAAGCTGGAGTCGTTCCCGGGCCAGGACATCCGCGGCAACAACATCATCAACACGGCAGGCTATCGCGATCCGGGCGACACCCTCCGTGTCACCAGCAACGTCAGCGGCGACATCAACCCGGGCTACCTGCGCACCGCGCGCCAGCTGCAGGCCTTCGTCGACGACGATTTCGCGCGCTGGAACACCGACTGGGCCAGCACCTACATCAACGATGCGGTGAGCCTGTACAACGTCTCCACGCGGGGGGCGAACGGTATCGGCGCGCAGTCGTTGCAGCAGCTGCTCGCCGATCCCGACGTCCAGAATGAACTGCGCGGCCAGCTGCGGCTGGCCGATCTGGATGCCTCAACCCTGGCCAGTTCGGCGGGCGTGATCCGTGTCAGCAATGGCGCTACCTGGCGCACCGCCGAAACCACTGGCGCCGATTTCATTCTGGTGGACAACGGCACCATCGCACTGGAGGGTGGTGCGCTGCGCACCCCCGAGCTGCGCGTGATGCCGGGCAGCATCGTGGTCGGCCATGGTGATATCGCATCGGTCGGCACCGACAGCGATGCGCTGCTGGATGGCACCGGCCCGTCCTACCGCGAAGACGGCTTCAACCGCCTGCGCGTGTTCGGCACGTTGATGCCGCGTGGTGGCGATCTGGTGACCCACGGCTACGTCAACATCATGCCCGGCGGGCAGGTGCTGTTCGATGTTACCGAAACCGGTGGTACCGGCAGTGGCCGCCTGCGCGTCGGCAGCTTCTACGATGGCGGCTCCGAGGAGGGTGCGCTGGTGATCGCGCAGGGCGCACATCTGGCGCTGAACGTGGCCCAGGGCTTCTATGCCGGCACCTACCGTCGCGACCTGGTGGAAGGACCGATCTACCAGGGGGGCTTCCAGGATGCCGTGCGGCTGGGCGATGCCGGCTACAGCGCCAGCATCACGGCCGGTGAAGTGTTCCGCCCGCGCCACAATTCGCTGCTCAGCTTCAACGTCAACCAGACCGCCGACGGCCTGTGGCTGACCGCCAACCCGGGCTTCGATCAGCTGGGCCTGTTCGCCAACGGCACCTCCGGCGACGGCCTGGGGCGCGCGCTGGCCGCTGCAGCGGACCGCCAGGACAGCGGCCTGAAGTCGTTGCTCGGCGCGCTGCAGTTCAGCGACCGCGATGTGATCGCACAGCAGGCTGGCGCCCTGCGCGGTGATGCGCATGCCAGCCTGCGCCTGGCCGACAATGCACTGATCGGCAGCATCGGCAACGTGGTGCAGCAGCACCAGTCGGCGATGCGCAGTGGCGGCGATGCCGATGGCCTGGCCTCGCAGGCGGCGCAGTCGGTCTCAGCGCAGCCGGGCATGCGCCATGGCAGCCTGTTCAACCAGCTGGCCATGCATCTGGTCGAGCCGGCGGGCGAGGCTGCTGGCGACAGCCGGGTGGCGGGGCGCAGCCATGGCCTGTGGGCACGCGGTTTCGCCAGCCATGGCCGCATCGATGCCGACGGCGGCGTGGCCGGCCTGAGCCACACTGTCGGCGGCATCGTGATCGGTGCCGATACCCGCGTGGCCGATGACCGCGTGACCCTCGGCGTGAGCGTGGCCGCCGCCGACATGTCGACCAAGGCCAGCGACGGCTCCGGCTTCAGTGGCGACGTACGCGCGCTGGATGTGGGCGGCTACCTGGATGCGACCTATTCGCGGGGCTACCTGTCGGCGGCCGTGCGCTACACCGACCTGCGGCATGACACCCGCCGCAGTGTCGGCGGCATTGATGGGCTGCAGCAGCCTCTGCGCGCGAAGTACAGCAACGATGCCATCTCGGCACGGGTGGAGCATGCGTTCTCCTTCACCACTGGAAAGGGTCTGGTGATCCAGCCGCTGCTGCCGGTGGTGGACTACGCACGGACCTCGGCCACCCGTTTCAATGAAGGGCAGGGCGCCGGTGCGCTGGTGGGCCGCAGCGGCAGCCTGGAGAGCATTCGTGTGGGTGCCGGCCTGCAGCTGTTCAAGACCTTCGAAGGCAACAACGCTGAGCGCATCACCCCGCGTGCCCGCGTGGTCTGGCAGAAGGAACTGGGTGACACCCAGGCCCGCTACAGCACCGGCTTCGCCGCAGCTCCGGACCTGCTGTTCGGTGCCAGCAGCCAGGCCGTGGGCGAGCAGGTGCTGGCTTGGAACGTCGGCGTGACCAGCCGCGCCAGCGAGCGCCTGTCGATCATGGCCGACTACGTGGGTGAGCGCCGGGACGGGCAGATCCAGAACGGCGTGATGCTGGGCCTGGGCTATCGGTTCTAAGCGGTACTCGGCCCCGGCGATATCCGTATCGCCGGGGCCATCCCATCAGGGCAGGTGCTGCGGTATGGTCGGCAGGGAATTCCAGCCAGGCCCGTCCATGCAGATCGCCGTCTTCAGTGCCCGCCCCTACGACCGTCGCTTCCTGGACGAGGCCAATCAGCGCGATACGGCCGGGCAGGGCTTTGCGTTCGTGTACTTCGATGCCGCGCTGGACGTGCATACCGCCGCGCTTGCGCAGGACTGCGCCGCCGTCTGCGTGTTCGTCAACGACCGTCTCGACGCGCCGGTTCTGCACGCGCTGCATGCGTTGGGCGTGCGCGCCGTACTGCTGCGCTGCGCCGGCTTCAACAATGTGGACCTGGCAGCCGCGAAAGCGCTGGACCTGTTCGTCGCACGGGTGCCGGCCTATTCCCCCGAAGCCGTGGCCGAGCACGCGCTGGCGCTGGTGATGACGCTCAACCGGCAGACCCATCGCGCCTACAATCGCGTGCGCGAGGGCAACTTCATGCTCGATGGCCTGCTCGGCCGCACTCTGCATGGGCGCACGGTCGGCATCGTCGGCACCGGCAAGATCGGCCTGGCCACCGCGCGCATCTTCCACGGCATGGGCTGCACCGTGCTGGGGCATGACCCGTATCCATCGCCGGCCTTCGCCGGCGTGGGCGACATGGTTGGGCTGGATGAACTGCTGGCGCGCGCCGACATCGTGTCGCTGCATTGCCCGCTGACGCCCGATACCCAACACCTGATCAACGACGCCTCGCTGGCGCGGATGAAGACCGGCGCGATGCTGGTCAACACCTCGCGCGGCGCGCTGGTCGATACCCATGCGGTGATCCGCGCGCTGAAGTCGCGGCGGCTGGGTCATCTGGCCATCGACGTCTACGAGCAGGAAAGCGCGCTGTTCTTCCAGGACCTGTCCGGCGAGATCATCGATGATGAGGCCTTCCAGCGCCTGATGACCTTCCCCAACGTGCTGGTGACCGGCCACCAGGGGTTCTTCACCGTAGAGGCGCTGCAGGAGATCTCGGCAATCACGCTGGGGAACCTGCGGGATTTCGCCGAGGGGCGGGTGTGTGCGAACCGGGTGGAGACATCGCTGAGATGATTGGAAGTCATGAGGGGTGTGCGTTTTCATACCTATCATTGAGGGGCGCAGATGAAACGCTTAGTCACCTTGAAAGTTGGGCTGCTGTTTCCATTGCTGATGGCGGGCGGCTGTGCAGCGGAGGAGTCCCGAGGCGAGAAGGGGTGGGAAGGGCTAGAACGATGCGTGACAACAATCGAGACTTACGTTCAAGAGACGAGGGGATGGAAACGGGAGATGTATCGGATTGCGGAGGAGTCTTCCGGCACCGCAGATATTGGCTTCTCGGTCCAGCACGTCCATGACAGGGTTCTGCTGCCAGAAGGCGGACTGAAGTCATTTCATGTTGATCTCGACCAGCGATGTTCCAGGGTCACCCGTGAAAGCCACTATCAGTAGCTGGTAGCGGCTTGTTGGCCCATGAAGAGGGTAGATGCGCGGCCATTGACCGCATGTTGCTTGTAGTCCTACAATGCCCAGCTAGGCCGGAATAGCTCAGTTGGTAGAGCGGCGCATTCGTAATGCGTAGGTCGCAGGTTCGACTCCTGTTTCCGGCACCAGTTGTAATGAAAAGCCCCGGCCTTTGGTCGGGGCTTTTTGTTTGTGGTGGATCGGAACCTGTTGATCCGCCAAGGTTTCGCGCCGAGCTCAGTGCTGGCTGAGCTTTCATTCAACTGGATGCGGATCGTTCTTGTCCAGGCAACACGTCAGTACCCGTGTGATCGATCGGCTTCAATCCCGCTTACGTTGAAGCAGGGTAAACTCTGCCAAGTTCGCCCATCGGCGCACCGCATCGGTGGCTCTCTGAGCAAACACTGCTGGAAGTGTCTGTCGATACCCTATCATCGGCGCGTTGGTCAGATGATCTGGTCAACCTGAACAAGGAGAATGGAATGAAGTTCAATGTTCGAATCATTTCCACAGGGGAAGTCATCGAACTCGATGAGTCTCAATTGGAAATTGAGCAGGATGGCGGTGATGAGCGAGGAATGGGTGCGGAACTTACGTACTCTGCGACCTTCGAAGGTGAAGGCTTCAGGGTTCGCTGGGAGTTTACGGAGTATCCGGCCGGTTGTCTGGGAAGTACTATCGCGAGGCACGAAAACTGCACCACCGATCATGAGCCCGACTTTAGCGATGTGGTTGCCTTCAGTTCCGAGGACTCAGAGTAATAAATTCAGGGGAAGGGAGGGGTTTTGCCCCTTCCTTCCTTGAGCTTAGGGTCTAGCCGTCCCTGATCACGCTGATACAGGGCAAGCTGAGGAAGTCTCACTTCAAAGAAGTGCGAGCATCTGAACGATGTGGTGGCGAATCTGATACTCCTTGTTCTTCCCAAGTCCCGGAAAAGTGTCCTCAGCGACATGTTTACGGTACGCATCTAGCGCGGTATTGGTTACAAACTCTGTAGGTCTCTTTTTCGCGGCGCGTACAAGCTTCTTGGCTGCTTCGAGAAATTTGGAGGCGGCGTCGCCCACGTCGCGGTCGATCTCGTCCGACACGAAGTGCTCTATCCAGGCTTCATCTTTGCCGTTCGGACGGAAGGAGGCGTGAATCGCCACTGCGCCGGGTTTTCCGCCCCCGATCTCCAGCGCTTTGCCGGTAATGGTGTAATCCCCAATTCCTGCGAAGTCCTTGCCGACTAGTTGGTGCTGGTCACTGAAGAACTCAACGCCGTTGTAATCAGCATTCCGTGGAAGCTTTTTGAATCCATCGCGGATCGAAACAATCTTAGACTTCGGGATGAGTGCGAGTTGCTTCTTGCCTACGCTTGAGCTGAGTGAGAAGACAAAAACTGTTTCTGGGCTGTGTGCAATGGACTTTAGATCCGCATCACTAATGACAGGGCTATCAAGTAGGAAGGCGACCTGTCTGTCGGAATAAATCTTCTGGAAGGCGCTAGCCTGAGTAACATTTGTCTTCGCATCCCATATGAAGCCTGGAATTAGGTCCGTGTACTTAGCGAACGAATCGGCCAGATCCTTGCGTAAATTGCTTGCGACTCCGGTACCGCCTTTGTATTGATGCCGATGTGGATTCATGATGATAACGGCGCGAATTCCTTCCCTGCCGTAAGTATCGATGAATCGCAGAAGATCTCCTGTGTTTTCTAGTACCGGTTCAACTACAGGGACAAATTTTTCGAAGTCTACGTTCTCTGACTTCAGATTCCGAAGAGCAAGTAGCTCAGAGCGGCGACCGCAGAGATAAGGGCTATACATCGTCATCCAGTGAGTGATGTGGCCCCCGATGTTTAAGTTAATTTCGCGTGAGAGTCAAGTACCTCGCGAATCTTGCTTCGCTGCGTCGAACTTAGGTTCGCTGAATAGCCTAAGGCGCGTAGGTGGTTAGGGAGAGCCCTTAAGTAGCCCACAAATTCCTTGTTGGTCGTTCGCCCCCTCATGGCTTTCAAGTGGATAGCGTGAGCGTCCTCGACGGAGAGTTTGCAAAATTCTTTCTCGCAGTACTGCGAGACAAGTCCATTAGGTAAAGAGATCTTCTGCCCGAGGTGCTTCTCAATGGCGCCAACGTATTCGTCACGTCGAAGCATTCTAAACAGAGCCCGGGTGTCAATATTGTGGATATTGCTAGCGGCCTCGCGAACGGTGCGGAGGGATCCTCTTTCGTTGAGCTCCATGATCCCCACGCGCTGGTCGCAGAACGACACGTATCGGTGTGCATTGTTACGAGGCGCGACCACGTATACCTTGTCGAAAGCCTTGAGGTAGTCAGCGGTCTGTGAAGTAAGGCGGCGAGGTGAGTCAAGCTCGCTTTTTACCTCGTAAGCCGTCGACGTTCCGTTGAAGACCGCGATGTCGACAATAGATTTTCCGACGTGGAGCTCCATGCCAACGGCTGAAGTGGCGGGGCTGTGTCGCCCGAACACAATACGATCAATCACTGCACTCTTGTAGACGTACTCATTCCTATGGTGGTTGCTGAGGTGACTGAAGGCCAGCTCCAGTACGCCTGCGACACTGCGAACCTCGCGCTCGGCTAGTTTTTCTAGCAGCGGTGCGAGGATCTTAAGAGGGTCGGCTCCCTTCGCAAGTGCGGTGAATACCGGTCTACTGAGCGCCCTTGAGCAAATGTGGGAAAAGCTAGTGGAGTCACTCATTTGGAGTTGCCATTTTGAAGAGTGTCGACCGGGTAGGGAGTGTCACTCTCTGATCGCAGCAGGCCGTTCGTGGGTCGAAGTTTAGCTTAGGACGCCACCTCTGCAAATCGAACCATGCAGAAGGTCTTGACAGCCAGGCTGCCGGACGAGTAGCAGGGTTGGCTCCATGTATAGATCTGGGCGGATACGGATAGTCCTTATCCAATCACCGCCTCGCATCCCGTCCTAAGTTGGTCTTATCGCCACTTATGGACCCTCCGCCCGATGTCATCCGCCCTCACCAAGCGCGTCGTGCTCACAGCTGAACCCAAGGATCGCCCCTATGAGCTCAGGGATGCTCAGGTTCGTGGTCTGATTCTTCGCGTGCAGCCCTCTGGGCACAAGGCTTGGATCGTGACCTGGGCGCACGGTAAGCGTCGTACTTTAGGTTCGGTCGAACATCTGACACTTGATCAGGCCCGCGACCAAGCCCGGCAAGCGGTGGCTGAATACGTTCAGTCCGGATTGCCGACGCTTGCTAAGTCCAAGCCCACTAGCTGCACCCTCGAAGCGCTGCTCAACGATCACTTCGAGCCTTGGGCCGTGGCTGAGCTCAAGGGTGGTCGCCAGTACCCGGACCGCATCCGATCGGTGTTCCCGTGGCTGCTGCGTCGTCAGATCATCGAAATTGACGTGCCTACAATGGAGCGCTGGTGGCGCGGACGTGTCACTGGTCCTGATGCCGTTACCAAGGCTACCGCAGCGCGCGACTTTGCTTGCCTGCGGTCTGCCTTGTCGCGGGCCGTTGAGTGGAAGCTGATCGAGACTAACCCCCTCATGGGCATGCGTCAGCGATCAGCAGCTAGCCGCAAGGTGGTCCGGTTCCTTTCCCCTGATGAGGAGGCGATGCTCCGGGCCGGGCTGGCAGCGCGCGATCTAGCTGGGGTTGAGGGGAGGGCGAACGCGAATGCGGCCCGACGTAAGTACCGGCAAGCGGTTCTGCCTGATTTGCCGATGGACGGGTACGTCGATCACCTGACCCCGGTGGTTCTTACAGCCATTAATACCGGTATGAGACGTGGTGAGCTGTTGTCGATGAGCTGGGCTGACATCAACTGGGAAGCAAAGATGCTGACGATCCAGGCGGAGAACGCCAAGTCCGGTAGGCAGCGTCACATCCCGTTGAATGCCGAAGCCATGGAAGTCTTGCAGCGTTGGGCTGGGCAAGCGGGCGAGCGCCGTGCGGGCAAGGTCTTCGACGTGACCGACATCAAGAAAGGGTGGGGCAAACTCATAGCCGATGCCCGCATTGAAGAGTTCCGCTTCCATGATCTGCGCCATCATTTCGCATCACGCTTGGTGCGGGCAGGGGTGGACCTGAACACCGTGCGGGAGCTCTTGGGACACGCAGATATCACCATGACTCTTCGCTACGCCCACCTGGCCCCGGACACCCTGGCGGCGGCAGTTGCCAAGCTGGCGGCGTGAAAGAGCTATTCCCTCTGCTTTCCAGCCAAACGCTCGAGCTCTTCCCGCATCCTTTGGCGCTCCGCAGAGGGAAGCTTGGCGAAAGCCAAGATCGCCGCAGCTAGGTCATCGTCCTCAGCGAACAGGTAGGCGACCGGTACATCCAATGCCTTGGCCAACTCCGCAGCCTTGGTCATGTCGGCTTGGTTTCGTTCGCGCTCGTACCTGTTGATCAGCACGGCACCCCGGTTCTTGTCCTGGTCCTTATCCACCAGCGCCCCCAGCGCGCGCTGGGAGAGCCCGCGCAGTGCTCGAGCTTCGGAGAGCCGCTTGGAAAACGTTGCAGTAATGACAGTGGGCGAGGGCACGCGGAGGTAACGGTCTGTGAACCTGCAGCAGCATGGGCCATATACCTGATCAGTAGAAGTCATTACCATATCAGTATATGACGATGTGCGAGGTGTGACTGGCTGCAAGGGGTGGCCGGGCCCGTCAGCGCTCAGTCGGGGACGTTGGGATGAAGAACCGGATTACGCATGTTGCCGTCATGTCGTTGGTGCTGACGGCTGTTGTTCCCGGGGAGGTAGTGGCTCAACAACAGCGGTCATACGACCGTTTCAAGGATCGAACCTCCTACGAGGCCAAAGTGGAGCTATCGGAGCTGTCGAAGACCAGCAGGGGCATTTCTCTGAGCCTGCACAGCGTAGTAGACGGAGACCGCGCTGTAACGAAGTCGGACTCTTTCACCATCTCGGCCATCCTCACCTTCAACATGTCCTATGACGTCCGCTGCGCCGGTACAGGCTTTGACATGCTCGTGGACGGAAGGGCTGTTTCGCTTCCCAGCGACATGCCCGCCTTCAATCGATACGAGTACGCAATCCTTTCGTTCGGCAAGAAGATGACCTTGGCAGAAGCAGGGGCCTTCACCGGTGCCAACAGGATCGAGGCCCGGGTCTGCGATACCGAATACAGCCTGGACGATGAGCAACGCGCTGCATTGCGTGATCTGGTCGAGGACGCTCAGGTGGGTAGTCCAACGGGTGGCTGACGTCGGAAACCCCAGTGCATCCAATCATGGAGGAGAGAACATGCAAACCAGCGATCCAGCAACTAACCTTTATCAATGCCCGGCTTGCCGTGCTGCCATCCCCTCGGGTAGATCATCCGCGAAGTGTCCTAAGTGCTATGCGGACCTGCCCAAGGCAATTATTGAATCGAATCGTGCGAGCGCGAACGCCCGGGAAGAGCGTGGCTCGACAGCGGCGTGTGTGGCATTGGGGCTAGTTGCACTCGCCATTGGGCTTTACTTCCTGATCAACCCCTCAGCAGGCGGTTACGGCAACATTGCCAACATGCATGCGCTAGCAGTAGGGCAAGCACTGACCATCGCTGGGGCTGTGCTGCTGGGCTTGGGCATTCGCCCTCGCTGAGCAACTAGATCTGCCGCAACCAGGCCCGCTGATGGCAACGTCAATGGGCCTTTTTATGCTAGCTGAGGTGTCACCTGGCTAATGTCTCAGCCACCGGGCTAGCTACGCAGAACAGACGCTCTAGGATCGCTCTGTCGGCCGATCTGGGGCTGCCCGAGCGCTGTCGATGCAGGGGTGTAGCGACCCTGTCAGGATGGCGTTGTGCTGCGATTGGTGCGCATTGGCGAACGACGGGTTCTAATTGTGTGCGTGGATGATTCGCCTCCAAAGCACGAAGTCCTAGATGGTTCGCGAAGGTCGCGTTACCTAGCTGCCGTAGTGGGGTACCGGAATCGATCACTCCATACAGCCGTGATCATTCGAGCTCAGCCCTCCTTCGGGACTCAGCAACTCTGGACTGTTGATGGTTCTTTGCAACTGCATTCTTGGTTGACTGCTTTGAGAGGGTGCGCATGTAGGCCGCTCGATGCTCCTCTTTGCGCTCGTGTTCACGCGTCAAGTTCAGCTTATCAACGGCCTTTAGTAGTCCGACTCTGCTGCTGGGCGAAAGCACCTCGCTGAGCCCCTTAAAGGTATCCGCCCAGGCAGTCTTGCCTCCGGCCAAACTAGATTGCCCGCGTGGCTTGATCCCAAGTCCCTTAGTCCGGGCATCAATACGTACTTCAGACACCATTTCTTTGCGTATCAGACGCCCAACAAGTACAGACATCGATGCAGGCGTGGTGCCAATCAATCGAGCGAGGCTCGCGCGCGTCATCGGATAGGCGTTGGCAACTTCTGCCCGCTCGATAGCCTCTAGCGCCAGGAATCCAGAGAGGGATAGGTCGTATTCCTTGAGGTGGACTTCAAGATCACTAGTCAGCCGGCTGGCAAGTATCAATAGTGCCTTGAACTCAGGATGGGGTAGTTGGCTCATGCCACATCCTAAGGTGGTGGACTGGTTGAATTCAATGGGTCCGCCACTTACTTGCTTGGCAACCTTGTTTCCAGCGACGGCAATTTCGCGGTCGCTAGCAACTAGGACAACTACCATGCGCAAGCACAACAATATCGATCGTTCCACCCGCCTCTTCGCTGCGCAGCGTGAGGGCAGGGAAGCGCTGCACACCGCGCAGAGCGCAATTTCTGAAGCGATCATGGGCGGTGAGCAGCTGGTCGCGGATAAGGCTTGCGAAATCCATCGCGCCTCCACCTACAGCGAGATGACTGCATTCGAGGCCACAACTGAGTTTGCGAACATGCTGCAGCTCTACATCGGGGCTACTGACCGTCGCTTCGACCTGCGCGTATGCGACGCCTCGATGTTCCGTGCGATATGGAAGGCTCGCCAGATGGTTGACATGACCGGTATCAACTACCGCGACTACGTTCAGCGTGCTGTGACCTACCTGCGCCACTGCGGCAAGAAGCGCATCACTCCCGCAATGCTTGTCTCTGCTGAAGTACAGCTGCACGTGATGGAGCTCGACGCCGTCAGTCGCTGAGGTCCGAGCCGGTAGCGGCCCTTGGCGACCATGTTGGGTGCGGAGGGGCCCCTCTGCGCCTAACGGCACTAAGGAGCGTGATGGCTAGGGATGGCCTGGGACCAGGTGAAGTTCAGGCTGTCACATTTAGCGATAGCGCCATACAACCGCTTGGGGGCCGTTCCTTCATATGACTCGCGTCATCCATTGCGCGCCCGCAGTGGAAGCGTCCGGGCGCACCGCGCGCTAGTGAACATAAGAAGACCGGCGATTTCATCGGCCCGGTCGGTATAACACTGTCTTTATCGAGGAGGGCAGGAGAATGGCTAGGAACAAGAAGTCAGGCGCGACGGGCGGGAAGGCAAAGGCAAAACGGCCTAACCCGGCCCGAAAGAAGGCGTCTGCGAAGAACATGGTGGAGGCGCAGAGCAGGGATGCCTCGTATCAACGCGCGCTGAAGTCGGCTGATCCCGTGAAGCGACAGGTGGGAGAGCTGGTCTTCCAGCGCACGTACATCGATAAATGCTTGCTTGCCAAAGAGGCATTGTTGCTGCGCACCCGTTGGATCGGGAACCGCTACATGTCCCCGGTGCAGGCAACGCAGGCGTTCACGGAGGCATACATCGCTGCGTACCGTGCTGCTTGGGCGCGTCACTTTGACCATTCCGAAGCGCCGCGCAAGCAGCCCTGTATGCCAAGTCTCGCATTGAACGACAGGTCGGTTATTACCAGCTTGTGGCGGGCCCGTCAGAAGGCTGACGAACTGGGAATGCCGTACGATCTGTTCTGCGAGATCATCATGGAACGATGGATCGTGGGCCGAAAGGCGAAGCGTCCACCATTGCCAAACCAGCTGATTTCCGGGAAGTTGTTCGACGCATGGATGCGAGGACACCCCACCTGGGCTGAGACTGGTGAACGGTTGTTCTTGCCCGCTTGGGATCGGCGCTTCTTTATGGAGCCGTCTGGAGAAGATCCCGTGCATGCTGCGGCAATGCGGGCATTGAGTGCCGATGTGCTGCATGCAAGGGACCGCCCCGCCCGATTGGCGCGGTATCTTGGGGCTGGTGGACCGCTGACAGAGGCGCGTGCCAAGGCGATGTTTGAAGAAGACATGGTCCGGGATGCGCTGGCGATGGTCGCCGAGCCTGCTGAGGTCAACGAAGCGCCTGAAGGATACGCTCCGGCGTGCATCGGCAATCGTAGCGACGTGCGGGATATGCCGTGTTACAACTGCCCATTCGCTGTGCAGTGCTCGAGCGTAAAGCGGAAGGTGACACGCGCGCTGAACGCGGCAGGCGTCTCAGGCGATCCCCGTGCGGACAGGAGGCGTGAGCAGAACCGGAACAGCCAGCGCAAGCATCGCGAGGAGCAACGGCGAAAACTGGCTGCATAGCGAGCGCCAATAGGATCTTACGCGCGCGAACGAGCTTGCTTGTCAGCAGCCCCATAAGAGCTATAAATCAAGAGCAACTACCTTCTCTTTGAGAAGGTAGATATTTATTGGGATGCCAACGTTGATGTCCCGTGACTGGTCCCATCGGTACTCGGGCCTTCGGCCCTCGCACCTCGGGTCCAGATGCGCGCCCCTTCGGGGACGCGCAGAAAGCTATAGCCGGGGTTCAGTAGAGAGCGTGCGCCGGAGATATCGAGGGGACCTGTAAGCCCCAGTCTTGAATCCCACCGGTGTTTGCGTAGGGGTGTCGCTGGCCGGTCCTGCGGCGCGCTCAGTGAGCTTCTGGTGAAGCCTGGTGTGCATCCTGCAGGCCGCTTATGAGCGCAATGTCCCGGCGATCACTGTGATGTACAGATTGCTCGCCCACGTATGCAGTGTTTATGGCGATCCACATGACACATGGTCGATTCGATGGCTACTCGGATGGTCATGTCGATTGTCGTAAACCGCAGTCCTCATTGATCGACGCCGCAATTGACCTCGAGGTTGCATGGGGGGGGGGCTTGGCCGTGTAAGCGCGCTTCGAAGATCCTGGAGGCTGGGGTATAGCTCATACAAAGCGCTATCAAAGTCCATGTGCCCTGAACTTGACAAGCAACATGCGGGCGGCGGTGCATGAGCTTGCGCCTGCCACCGCAATGCATGGTGGCCATGTATGAAGCGTACGGTGGTGTTCGGCCTTGTACGGGCGGTAAAGAATGTGCGCCGTTCAAGTCTCATCCCCTGCGACCGATTTGCTCAAGGATGCATAAAACAATCACCGGGACGGCTACATGGATCGTTGGACGTGGATGATGGTAAGGATGTATGCGCCCGCACTTGGGGCTTTGGCACTGGGGTTGCTGCTGATGCTGCCGTTGGGAATGCTCCGGGAGAGTCCGGTGCTTGCAGGGGTCTATGCGATGGCGCGATGGCTCCCGGCGTTGGCTATCGCGGTGTCGGTCACCCTTGCACTTGTCGCTACTCTAAAGCTTTGGCGCTGGGACCAAGGGCGCAGCGCCTTGGTTTGCGAATGCGGTGGCTTGCTGGGACGGGAGCGCGACGGGAGATATGGGTTGTATCGGAAGTGTCTTGCCTGTCGCCGTAACGTCAATGAGAGGTACTACACGTAGATTCGGTTCCGGGGCACGTACACCACAGGCCGCTGTCCGCCTTGAAAGCAGGCGTGAGCCCTACCTGGCTTTCCCTGGGGCTTCATGGGCCCGAATCAGCTCAAAGTGACGGCTCCCCGGCTTACAAGGCACTTATCGGCACCGTGGCTGCTAGTTGGGTTTGGCTAAGTCATTGTTCCCAAATGAATTCTGTCCACCTGCGGTGCCATGAGTAACTGCATCAGTACTGCGAGACTCAGCTAGAACACTGCCTAATGGTCACTGGCAAACGCGTTAATTGACCTCGACCTGCTCGACAGAATCGATTGTCACTTCGAGCGCACCTGCGATCTCGTCAGCGTCTAAAGCGAGAAGGATGGGCATTGGAACCGAGATCCTTGCGGTTCCTGACACCGAGAGGAAGAACTCGTCCTCAGCTTGGAAATAATGGTCGCTGTGGTCTGTTACGCTGATATCAAAGTCCATCGCGTAGTAGTCCGGTTTGTATATATAGAAGTATGCGGAAACCCACAAAGAAAGGCTGAATGGGAGGCCGATTTCCCCGTTGCCAAAGTAGCTCGCATCATCGAAGTGAAGCTCAATATCCTCCGCGTCGTTGTAACCACTTACTGTAGCTTCGTTGTTGTCATCGGGTATCTGGCTAGAGTGGATCGTGATGTTGACCAAACTATCCCCGATCTTTCCTTCGATCGCTGATGAGATATCATTGGTTTCCGCTTGGTGCTGTTCAATTATTGAAATAATCTGAGGAAGCTTGTCCGTCACGTCTAAGTCGACGATCAGTGCTTGTGTCGATTCTTTCTCAATAAATGCGGCCAGACTAGTGAACGTGCTCGCGTGTTCGATTAGGGACATAGCGTCGGCGAGCTTGCCATCCTCACTGATCACGACGAGAGGTGAAGTGGCAGGTATGGCTTTAACTGCCTGATATATGAATGAGTCCGGTATGTCGTTGCGCTTCTTAGGTTCTGTCAAGGGGGCGCTGCCTTGGAAATATGCTTCCAGAGCACTTTTTGACTGCTCAAATGTTAGTTCTTGTCGTATGGCGCCAATCTCATTCGCCCACATCAGTAGGGACTGCTCTGCGTCATCAAGTACCGACTGCCCGTACTCCTTGATGTCGCTGAGCGTAGCTTCTACTAGAGCTTTGCTTGTCGGTGACAGTTCCTTTTTCAATAGGGAGCTTAGTGCGGATTCTGCGCTGCTGATGTCTTTCTGGCACAGGGATCGACGATAGGTTTGAAATTCGCGCTCGACTAGGTAGGGTAGATAGACCTTCACTAGGCCGGCTTTAGCTAGTCGCGCCAAAGCCTGGAATGGTAGGTCGGAACGAAATGGATTCTTTCTGTAGACGTTGGTGTCGAGGACGATGTTGATCATTTGATTAATTCCCGCTGGCCGCTTTTGAATTGGTTCACGCTTTGAGCTTGAATTTTATCAATCGTCCGGAGAGATTGGCCTTGTCTACGACTCGTACCTCGAGCTCTACCTCAATCTTTTCCTCGTTCGCCATGTGCTTGAAGAGCTTAGTGATCTTGGTGTCTGAGAGCTGAGGCTTCATGAACTTCGCGCTCAGCGAGATGTTCTTGCCCTGCAGTCCGACCATGTAATGCGCGCCGTTCTTTCGAACATATTTTACGGTGCAGGTCTCATGAATCGTCTGTTTGTCACCAATTCTTCTTGATCTCTTGTTTGCCAAGAGCTCCAAGTCCTCTTGGCTAAGAATAAGGCCGTCAATGGTTAGACTTTCGGCATCGACTGAGGAGGCAGCAAATCTCCAAAATGCACTTCGGGCGTCGGGGACTACCTGAGAGAATTGTGGATACCGAGAGGTCAGTTTCCTCACTGCTCGGTCTAAGAGTTCAAGCTTCTCTTTGTCCCCTTGCTGTGGTCTGATAGAGGCAAGTAGCAGCTTCTTATCCTCTATCTCAAGCTGCTTAGCTCTGTTCTCATAGTGTTTTAGAATTACGGGCCTTGAAACGAGCGTTAGCCCCAATACAAGGGCTGCGATTAAAGAAAGCTCTGGATTCGAGCCGACGGCACTTGAAAACGCTTTGACCAGGGGGGTAAAGTCGGTTTCTAGAATTGAAGAGCCCTTTTTCACTTTTGTAGTGAACTGAAGCTGTTCGTCCTCCTCCGCCTTCAGGCGGCGCATGTCATATGCACCGTGAGCCACGACTGAGTACGCGCGCCCGAATACGTCTTTGAGATCAACCAGTGCGGACATTTGGCCGGAATTGAGCGAGGACTCGTAGTCCTCGCCACTGAGCTTTATGTCTAGTACCGGCCATACCCTGAATTTGGGAGGGCTGGCGGGTGCCCCTGACATTAGCCTCTCCAAGAGCCGCCAAGCTGCTTCGTCCGAGTCAATGACCACGTCGCCTCCATTGCTAATCGCCCTTGGGAAGGTAACTGTACCATTCAGGTGCCAGTCAGTGTTATCGGCCTCTCTTTCACCATGAATAGGAATTCGGTCGTGGTTGTTCCGGGGGCTTACACCGCGCTTAGAGTTCGCTGGCCCAGCACGCGCCGGGTGCGCTTTGATCGTGGCGGTAGCGTCTTGGCGTCCAATCTAGGCAGTGCTAGGCTGGGTTCGTAATGCGTAGGTCGCAGGTTCGACTCCTGTTTCCGGCACCAGTTGTAATGAAAAGCCCCGGCCTTGGTTGGGGCTTTTTGTTTGGGCCCGTCGGTGATCCTTGGATGGCCACCTCACTGAAGGTTGCAAGCCTTCATCAACGTCTCGTCATCCCCGCACCCCGTGCCAGCCACCACGCCAGCTGCCGGAGATAACCACCCGCGGCTCCAGCCGATGCACCGATCATCAGGCGTGCAAGCACTCTGATCCCGCGCGCGGCCCGCTCCCGCACCCAAGGCAGGACCGCCACCACCTGCGCACCCAGCAACAGCATCAGCACGTCCAGCCCCAGCGCATCCACCACCGGCAACAACGGCAGCAGATCCGGATTGCAGGCCAGCATGATCACCAGTGCAGCACCCAGCACGGCCATCAGGCGGCCTCCGGCGGGCAGGGTGGTCCAGCGCATCAGGCGGTTGTTCAGGCGCACGGCATTCCTCGTGTCATCTGCGGGAATCCTCATCAGGCCCGATCGGCCGCACCGGCTGCCGCAGCACGGTTTTCAACCGCGCTGCGTCGGTCCTGCGCGGGTCGCTCAGGTAGATCTCATGATGGGGGCCGGCAAAGGTGTATCCCAGTGCGGGCATCACTTCGTCATGCAGCTGCGCCAGGACGGGTCCCTCGTCGTCGTAGGCGCCCACGTGCAAGGTCTGCAGGCTGGGGCCCTCGGCAAGGAGTTCATGGCGAAGGCTGGGCGGCGCCTCTCCCAGCTTCGCGCGCGCCTTGCTGATCGCGGCCTGCCACTGTGCAGGGCCGATGCCCTCGGGCGTGCGGATCATTACGGTCCAGGCCCACTCATCCTTGCGCCGCGCGAGGAAGCTGGCCGGGTCCTCGGCACTCCACAGCGCCTCCAGCGGTGGCACCACGTAGTCGCGCCCTTCGGCCTTCAGCGCGAACTTCAGTGCATAGCTCACCGAATACAGCCACTGCACGGCCTGCAGGTAGACGGGGGCCGTGTTCGGGTCGCCGCGACCATCGACCATCACGTAGGGAATGGGCGGTACATCCACGCGTACGAACCTGCCGGCGGGCGGTTGATAGAGCGCCCGGTCGCGCTTCTTGAAGTCGATCTTGTCCACGGGCCTTCCTCCTGCGCCGAGCATCCCACGCCAGGCACCCGCCAGCACGCCTGAACAGGTTCAGGTGACTTTGCCGAACGAGGGCGGACTGCCGGCCAGCACCTGATGCCAGGATGCCGCCCGCGGGCGTCCTGCCCGCCGCGCGTGCGCGGTGCGACAACGTGTCGCAGCCAGAATCGGGCCTTTCCTGCGCTCGATCATTGTCAATGCCTTTCTTAAATGGTGGGTGACGGCCTAAAATTGAAAGGCTGACTCGACCCCACCTCCCTGCCTGTCTTCCGGACCGGTGGGACCGGCTTTGGCCGGAACAGGCAGGGACGGGGAACGGCATTCCCTCGCAATTGGATCGACCGATGATTCCGTTGAAAACCCTTGGGCGCTGGTTGCGCCCGGGCCTGCTGCTGTCGTTGCTGGTGATGCTCACCGGCTGCGATGCCGTGGCCATCCTCAGTCCGAAGGGCCAGATCGGCCAGGATGAGAAGACCCTGCTGATCACGGCCACCGTGCTCATGCTGCTGGTCGTCATCCCGGTCATCATCATGACCCTGACGTTCGCGTGGAAGTATCGCGCCTCCAACACCAAGGCCCGTTACGAGCCGAAGTGGTCCCACTCGACGGCGATCGAGGTGGTGGTGTGGTCCATTCCCTGCATGATCGTGCTGGTGCTGGCGGTCCTGACCTGGCGTTCGTCGCACGCACTGGACCCGTACCGTCCGCTGGATTCGGACGTCAAGCCGGTCACCATCGAGGCGATCTCGCTGGACTGGAAGTGGCTGTTCATCTATCCGGAAGAGAAGGTGGCGGTCGTCAACGAAATCAAGTTCCCGGTCAACACGCCGCTGAACTTCAAGATCACGTCCGATTCGGTGATGAATGCCTTCTTCATCCCGCACCTGGGCAGCATGATCTACTCGATGGCTGCGATGGAGACCAAGCTCCACCTGATCGCCAACGAGACCGGTGAATTCCCGGGCATGTCCTCGCACTACAGCGGCGCGGGCTTCGCCAAGATGCACTTCACCGCCTACTCGGTCACCGATGCCGAGTACCGCCAGTGGCTGGACCAGGTCCGCGCCGGCGAGCAGACCCTGGACAAGGCCTCGTTCAAGGCCCTGGGTGAAGCGCGCAACGCCGAGTGGTATCCGGTCACTTACTTCGGCAAGACCGAAGAAGGCCTGTTCGACTGGGTCATCGCCAAGCACATGGGCGACAACAAGCATTACGGCATGAAGCACTCGCATGCTGGTGCCGCCGCTGCCGATGCCGCCACCCATGAAGCGCACGAAGGCCATGCCCCGAGTGACGCGCATGATTCCAAGGAATCGGGTGAAAACCTGGATGCCACCGAACACGAACACGCAGGCCATGCCGGCCACGCGGGTTCGGGAGAATGAACATGTTGGGAAAACTCTCTCTTGAGTCGATCCCCCACGATCCGATCGTGCTGACCACCCTGGTCGGCGCGGTTCTTGGTGGCCTGGGCGTCGTCGCCCTGATCACCAAGTTCAAGCTGTGGGGCTATCTGTGGAAGGAGTGGTTCACTTCGGTGGATCACAAGAAGATCGGCGTGATGTACCTCATCGTCGCCTTCGTCATGCTGCTGCGCGGTTTCTCCGACGCCATCATGATGCGTACCCAGCAGGCCATCGCCGTCGGTGGTTCCGAGGGTTACCTGCCGCCGCACCACTACGACCAGATCTTCACCGCCCACGGCGTGATCATGATCTTCTTCGTGGCGATGCCGCTGATCACCGGCCTGATGAACCTGGCCGTGCCGCTGCAGATCGGTGCGCGCGACGTCGCGTTCCCGTTCGTCAACTCGCTCAGCTTCTGGCTGTTCGTGTCCGGTGCGGTGCTGATCATGCTGTCGCTGTGGATCGGTGAGTTCGCTGCCACCGGCTGGCTGGCGTTCCCGCCGTTGTCGGGCATCGAATACAGTCCAAGCGTCGGCATGGACTATTACATCTGGGGTCTACAGGTGGCGGGTTTGGGTACCACGCTCAGTGGTATCAACTTCTTCATCACCATCCTCAAGATGCGCACCCCCAGCATGAAGCTGATGCAGATGCCGGTGTTCACCTGGACCGCCCTGGTGACCAACGTGCTGATCGTCGCGGCCTTCCCGGTGCTGACCATCACCCTGGTGCTGCTGACCCTGGACCGTTACCTGGGTACGCACTTCTTCACCAATGACGGTGGCGGCAACGCCATGCTGTACATCAACCTGATCTGGATCTGGGGTCACCCGGAGGTGTACATCCTGGTCCTGCCGGCGTTCGGTGTGTTCTCCGAAGTCATCGCGACCTTCTCGCGCAAGGCGCTGTTCGGCTACAAGGGCATGGTCTACGCCACCGCCTGCATCGGCGTGCTGTCGTTCATCGTGTGGCTGCACCACTTCTTCACCATGGGTTCGGGTGCCAACGTCAATGCCTTCTTCGGCATCACGACGATGATCATCTCGATCCCGACCGGCGTGAAGATCTTCAACTGGCTGTTCACCATGTTCCGCGGCCGCGTGCACTTCACCACCCCGGTGCTGTGGACCATCGGCTTCATGGTCACCTTCGTCATCGGCGGCATGACCGGCGTGATGCTGGCGATTCCGGCCATCGACTTCGTGCTGCACAACAGCCTGTTCCTGATCGCCCACTTCCACAACGTCATCATCGGCGGCGTGGTGTTCGGCATGTTCGCCGGCATCACCTACTGGTGGCCGAAGATGTTCGGCTTCCGCCTCAATGAGTTCTGGGGCAAGTGCGCGTTCTGGTGCTGGTTCATCGGCTTCTACGTGACCTTCATGCCGATGTACGTGCTGGGTTTCATGGGCATGACCCGTCGCCTGCAGAGCACCGTGAACCCGGCCTACGAGCCGCTGCTGCTGGTTGCTGCCTGCGGCGCGTTCATCGTCGGCGCCGGCATCCTGTGCCAGATCATCCAGGTGGCCGTGTCGATCCGCGACCGCAAGAAGACCGTCGACCTGACCGGCGACCCGTGGGATGCCCGTACGCTGGAGTGGGAAACCTCCTCGCCGCCGGCCTTCTACAACTTCGCGACGCTGCCCGAAGTCACCGAGCTGGACGATTTCTGGGAGCGCAAGCAGCGGGGTGAAGCCTGGCCGAAGCCGGCCAAGTACACCGACATCCACATGCCGCGCAACACCGGCACGGGCGTTGTCATCGGTGCCTTCAGCCTGGTGTTCGGCTTCGCGATGATCTGGCACATCTGGTGGCTGGCCATCGTCGGCTTTGTCGGCATGATCGCCACGTTCATCTACCGCACCTTCGACCAGGACGTGGACTACTGGGTCCCGGCCGCCGAGGTGGAACGCATCGAGAACGAACACCGCAAGCACCTGGAAGCCCAGGGCCTGGTGAAGTCGGAGCTGAAGGCATGAGCACCAATACCTCGACCCTGAGCCACGGGCACGCCGCGCACGCGGCGGCCCATGGCCATGACGACCACGAGCACCACGATACCGGCGGCAACACCGTCTTCGGTTTCTGGGTGTACCTGATGAGCGACTGCCTCATCTTCGCCTCGCTGTTCGCCACCTACGTGGTGCTGGCGGGCGGTACCGATGGTGGTCCCACCGCGAAGGACCTGTTCGAGCTGCCGTTCGTGGCGTGGGAAACCGCGCTGCTGCTGACCTCGTCGCTGACCTTCGGCCTGGGCATGATTGCCATGCACCGCAAGCAGATGGGCCAGATGTACCTGTGGCTGGGCATCACCTGGCTGCTGGGCTTCGGCTTCATGTGCATGGAAGTGTGGGAGTTCCAGCACCTGATCCATCAGGGCTACGGTCCGGACCGCAGTGCCTTCCTGTCGGCGTTCTTCGCCCTGGTCGGTACCCACGGCCTGCACGTCAGCGCCGGCCTGCTGTGGCTGCTGGTGATGTTCGTGCAGCTGAAGAAGTACGGCCTGACCCCGACCAACAAGACCCGCATGGCGTGCCTGAGCCTGTTCTGGCACTTCCTGGACCTGATCTGGATCGGCGTGTTCTCCGTCGTCTACCTCAATGGAGCGCTGTAATGGCACATGACAACCATGCACACGACCACGGCACGGGCGGCGAAAGCCACGGCAGCGTGAAGTCGTACCTGATCGGCTTCGTGCTGGCGGTGGTGCTGACCGTCATCCCGTTCTGGATGGTGATGTCGGGCGATTTCTCGCGCACCGTCAACGGTGTGGTGATCGCAGTCACCGCGGTGCTGCAGATGCTGGTCCACCTGGTGTTCTTCCTGCACCTGGATCGCTCTTCGGAAAGTCGCTGGAACGTCAACGCTGCGGCCTTCACCGTCGTGGTGATCGGCATCATCGTGATCGGCACCCTGTGGGTCATGCACAACATGAACGTGCACATGATGCACTGACGTCCTCGCGACGTTGCCACGCAGAAAGGCCGCCCTCGGGCGGCCTTTCTGTTGGCGGATGGATGGGGTCGGATCCCTGTCCGCAGGGCAGGGCTCTGACCCCGGGGCCCGGGTAGATCCACGCCATGCGTGGATGGAGTTGCGTGGATGGGGTCAGAGCCCATGCCTGCGGCAAGGGCTCTGACCCCGAAACCGGGGCCTCACCCCACCCGGCGCAGGAACTCTTCGGCCTCCATCGGCCGGCCCAGATGGTAGCCCTGCAGCTGGTCGCAGCCGAGCTCGCTCAGGTACTCGCGCTGCGCCTGGGTCTCCACGCCCTCGGCCACCACCTGCAGCTGCAGGGTGCGGCCCAGCGCGATGATCGACGAGACAATGGCGGCGTCCTCGTCATTGCGTTCCAGGTCGTGCACGAACGCACGGTCGATCTTCAGTTCGGTGGCTGGCATCCGCTTGAGGTAGAGCAGGCTGGAATAGCCGGTACCGAAATCATCGATGGCGATGTGCACGCCCATTGCGGTCAGGTCGCTGAGGATCGCCAAGCTGGCATCGACGTCCTTCATCGCCGTGGTTTCGGTGATCTCCAGGGTCAGCCGTGCCGGTTCGATCCGGTGCCGCTCCAGCACCTCGCGCACGCTGTCCAGCAGTGCCGGCGAGGCGAACTGCAACGGCGAGAGATTCACTGCCATGGTCCATTCCGCATGCCCGGCATCGTGCCATGCCCGCAGTTGCGCGCAGGCCCGGTCCAGTACCCAGTCACCGATCGGCAGGATAAGGCCGCTGCGTTCGGCGATCGGAATGAAGACATCCGGTGCCAGCAGCCCCAACTCCGGGTGCTGCCAGCGCAGCAGCGCCTCGGCGCCGGTGGCCGGTGCGCCCGCGGCCGGAAATTTGGGCTGGTAATGCAGGATCAGTTCGTTGCGGGCGATGGCCTTGCGCAGGTCCTGCAGCAGGCGCAGCTGGCGATTGGCACTGAGCTGCATCGAGGGGGTGAAGAAGGTGTAGCCGTTCCGCCCGGTCTCCTTGGTGTGGTACATCGCCGCATCGGCGTGCGCCATCAGCTCGCGCTCGTTGCTGGCGTCATCCGGGTACAGGGCGATGCCCAGGCTGGCGCTGACCTGCAGTTCGGCCGCATCCAGCGTGAATGGCTCACCGGCGGCGGCAATGATGCGCTCGGCCACCACGACCGCATCGTCGGGAGTATCGATGGCCAGCACGATCACGAACTCGTCGCCGCCGAGACGGGCGAACGTGTCCTGCGGGCGCAGCAGGCCGCCGATGCGCTGCGCCATCGCCACCAGCAGGCGGTCGCCAAGCTGGTGACCATAGGCATCATTGACCGCCTTGAAGCCATCCAGGTCGCAGAACATCACCGCCACCGCATGATTGCGGCGCCGCGCCTTCTCGATGGCCTGCTCGATGCGGTCCTGCAGCAGCATGCGGTTGGGCAGCTGGGTCAACGGGTCGTGCAGGGCCGCCTGGATCAGCTTGTCGTTGGCGTGCGCCAGCGAATCGGCCAGCAGCCCGGTGCGCACGCGCATCTGCCGGTCGAACAGCGAGGCCACCAGGGCGATGCCCAGCGTGGCCACGGTGGTGACGATCACCAGCACCGCCAGCCAGCGCGTGTCGATGCCGCCACTGCCGACGGCGCCACAGATGCTGCCTTCCGGGAAGCGCGCCGCCGCCATGCCGGTGTAATGCATGCCGACGATGGCCAGGCCCATCACCAGCGATGCGAGCACGCGCAGGAGCAGGGTGTGGCGCTGCTCGGCGCGCAGGCGGAAGGCGATCCACAGGGCGGCGCCAGCGGCACCGATGGCCACCGCGATGGAGGCGGCAAACCAGCCCGGGTGGTAGTCGATGCCGGGCTGCATGCGCATCGCAGCCATGCCCAGGTAGTGCATGGCTGCGATGCCCAGGCCCATCAGCACGGCCCCGGCCAACAGCCGGCGCCACGGCAGGGTGGGGCGCGACACCAGCCACAGCGCATAGGCGGAGGCGCCGATCGAGACCGCCAGCGAGTACAGGGTGATGCCGAGGTCGTAGCCCAGCGCAATCGGCAGGTCGAAGGCAAGCATGCCGATGAAGTGCATCGACCAGATGCCCAGGCCCATCGCCGCCGCCCCCCCCGCCAGCCACCAGCGGGCCACGCGGCCCTCGGCGGTGGCCAGGCGCCCGGCCATGTCCAGCGCCGTGTACGAAGCAAGAATGGCCACCAGCAGGGAGATGATGACCAGGCTCTGACTGTAACTGCCAGTCATGTTGAATCCAGTGGGGGAGGAAGGGGGCGCCCGCAAGGCGCACGCCCGCGACCCCTATCGGCGCGGGTGGGCAGGACTTGAGCGGTCGCAGCAGCTGCGACCGGGCTCGGCTATCCTGCCACGCCTGTTCCCGTTGCTGGAAATCATCCGATGGCCAAAGCCCGCACCGCCTACGTCTGCAATGAATGCGGCGCCGAATTCAGCAAATGGCAGGGCCAGTGCACGGAGTGCAACGCCTGGAACTCGCTGTGTGAAATCGTGCTGGAGAGCGCGGCGGCGGCCAAGGCACCGGCATCGCGGCGGGCGGGCTGGGCCGGCAAGATCGATCCGCCGAAGATCACCGCGCTGAAGGACGTGGAGCAGACCGAGCATCGCCGGGTCTCCACTGGCATCGGCGAGTTCGACCGCGTGCTGGGTGGTGGCCTGGTCGAAGGTGCGGTGGTGCTGGTGGGCGGCGACCCGGGTATCGGCAAGTCGACGCTGCTGCTGCAGGCGGTGGCGAAGATGGCGGCCGAACTGCCGGTGCTGTACGTCACCGGTGAAGAGTCGCTGGCCCAGGTGGCCGGCCGCGCGCACCGCCTGGAGCTGCCACTGGACGGGGTCAACGCGCTGGCCGAGACCGGGGTCGAGTCGATCCTGCAGCATGCCTCCAGGGCTGGGCCGCGGCTGATCGTGGCCGATTCGGTGCAGACCCTGTGGACCGAGAGCCTGACCGCTGCGCCGGGTTCGGTCAGCCAGGTGCGCGAGAGTGCGGCGCGGCTGGTGCGGTTCGCCAAGGAGACCGGCACTGCCGTGTTCCTGGTCGGCCACGTGACCAAGGAGGGTGGCATCGCCGGCCCGCGCGTGCTGGAACACATGGTGGACGCGGTGCTGTACTTCGAGGGCGAGAGCGGCAGCCGCTTCCGCCTGTTGCGCGCGTTCAAGAACCGCTTCGGTGCGGTCAACGAGCTGGGTGTGTTCGCGATGGGCGACAAGGGCCTGAAGGAGGTCTCCAACCCTTCGGCGATCTTCCTCTCCGGCGGCAGCACCCACCAGCCGGGCAGCTGCGTGATGGTCACCCGCGAGGGCACACGGCCGCTGCTGGTGGAGGTACAGGCGCTGGTCGATGCATCGCCGCTGTCGAACCCGCGCCGTGTCGCGGTCGGCCTGGAGCAGAACCGCCTGGCGATGCTGCTGGCGGTGCTGCATCGCCATGGCGGCGTACTGGTCGGCGACCAGGACGTGTTCGTCAATGTGGTCGGTGGCATCCGCGTGCAGGAGACTGCCGCCGATCTGCCGGTGCTGCTGGCGGTGTTGTCGTCGCTGCAGGATCGGCCGCTGGCGGAGAAGACCATCGCCTTCGGTGAAGTGGGCCTGTCCGGCGAGATCCGCCCGGTGCCCAATGGCGAAGACCGCCTGCGCGAGGCCGCCACCCATGGTTTCAAGCGCGCCATCGTGCCCAAGGCCAATGCGCCCAAGGGCGGTTCGGTGAAAGGCATGGAGGTGATCGCGGTGGAACGCCTGTCCGAGGCCATCGACGCGGCGTGAGGCCGGCTCTACAAACGTCAATCACGGCAACGGTCAGCTTCCTTGTGCTAGTTTTTCCCGCTCGACGAAGACGCCCTCTGGCGTCTTTCCGTGCCCAGGAGTAAACGATTACATGCAGGACACCGCACTCACCGCCCCCAACGCCGAGATCCGTCGAGCCGGGGTCGATCTCAATGGATTGATGACGGTGCTGGGCAAGCACCTGTATTCCACCCCGGTGGTGGCGCTGCGTGAGCTGGTGCAGAACGCGCATGACTCGATCATCCGCCGCCGCATCGAGCAGCCCGGTGTTGACGTGCCTTCGCGCATTTCGGTGCAGGTTGATGCCGGTGCCGGCGTGCTGCGCATCACCGATACTGGGGCCGGCCTGACCCGCCAGGAGATCCACGATTACCTGGCCACCGTCGGCGTCGGCTACACCCGTGGCCTGCGCCAGGGCGGTGAGGACGATGAAGGGCTGATCGGCATGTTCGGCCTCGGCTTCCTGTCGGCCTTTGTGCTGGCGCGCCGGGTCAGTGTGCGAACCACCTCGTACCAGACGCCGGATCTGGGCCATCTGTACGTGTCCAGCAACGCCGAGCAATACACCGTCAGCGAAGTGCCTGCACGCGCGGTCGGCACCGAGGTGGAGCTGGAGCTGCATCCGGACTTCCTGCCGCTGGCCAACGAGGCGCGCCTGCATGAGGTGCTGGGCCGCTACTGCGCGTTGCTGTCCGAACCGATCTTCATCGGTGCTGCGGGCGAGGCGCTCAATCCCGAGCCGCCGCCGTGGCGCGGCCAGGGGGATGTCGCCGTGCATCCAGTGCAGGCGCGTCGGCAGGCGCTGCAGTTCGCCGCGCGGTTCGAGCATGATTTCGAACCGATCGTCACCGTGCCGCTGCGCGCCGATGGCAACAGCGATGCCACTGGCCTGCTGTGGGTGCAGGATGGCGCCACCTATGGCACCAGCGACAACCGCAACCTGTCGGTGTTCGTGCGTGGGATGCTGCTGGATGACGACGCGCGCGACCTGTTGCCGCCGTGGGCCGGATTCATCGGCGGAGTGATCGAATCCTCGCGGTTGACGCCCACCGCCAGCCGCGAAGACCTGCAGCGCGATGACCAGTACCGCGCGGTGCAGCATGCACTGCTGGAGGCGCTGATCGACGGCCTGGCCGACGTTGCGAAGCAGCAACCGGAAGCCTGGCGGCGCGTGCTGACCCGCCACAACGAGGCCCTGCTGGGTGCGGCACTGTGCGATGAGCGCCTGTTCGAACTGCTGATGGAGCATGTGCGGGTACCGACCTCGCAGGGCGACCTGCCGGCCAGTGCGCTGCCGGCGCGCGGTGCCGTGCATGTCATCCTCGACAACGGCGGCGGCTTTGAAGAGATGCTGTTCCGCGCTATGGGCGTACCGGTCGCGCATGGCCATCGCTACGCGGTGGTGCCGTTCCTGCGGCGCTGGGCCCAGGCCAAGGGCCTGCGCCTGGTCGAGCTCGGCACCGAGCAGGGCAACCGCGCACTGTTCCGCAGTGATGACAGCCTCGACGAGGCGCAGCTGGCGTGGCTGCGCGAACAGCTGGGCGACGGCGAGCAGCTGCTGCCCGCACGTTTCAGCCCGGAGGCGCTGCCGGTGGTGGTGGTGCCCGACCGCGAGGCCGAGCTGAAGCAGCGGCTGGAAGACGACGAGAACGACAAGCGCGTCTCGATGGCCGCGCTGCGCCTGGCGCGCCAGTTCACCGCGCGCATCGAATCACGCGCACCCTCGCGGCTCTACCTCAACCTCGACAACCCGGCGGTGCAGGCACTGCTGCGCGCCCAGCGCGAGGGCCACCCACAGGCCGAGGCTGCGGCGCGCCTGCTGCGCTCGCTGAAAGTCATCGTCGCCGCGCAGGGCCGCCCGCTGGCACGCGCGACCGCTACGCCGGGCCCGGATCTCAATGGTGCCTTCACCGATATCGCCGGTGCCCTGCAGCAGATGCTGCGCTGAGCACCGCACCCTCTCATCCAGCCTTCGCTAGACAGGAGCAATTATCCCCATGGACATCTGGAACTGGGTCGAAAAGCTGCAGGGTGACCTGCGCCAGGCCGGCCAGGCGCAGAACGCGCACCTGCTGAACCGTCTCGCCGATGAGGTCAGTGAACTGCAGATCGACCGCGTCGATGCCCTGCTGCCCGAAGCACGCGCCTTGGGCAAGGCGCTGGACAACCCTTGGGTTGACGTCTATGTCGGCCACTGGGCGCTGCGCAACCGCGTCGGCAACCGCGTGGAAGGCGAGAGCGCACTCGGCGAAGCCGTAGCGCTGTTCGAGCGCGCGCACCGCGAGGACACCCTGGAATGCCCGCAGTCGATCTGCGTGACCCAGGACCTGGCCGCCTGCTACGGCAACATCGATGGCCCGGGCTGGGTGCCCGAGCGCATTGAGGTCTGCGACGAAACCCTTGGCCGCATCGATCCGAGCTGGGCCTGTTTCCAGTGCCTGAGCTGCGAGAAGGCCGATGCGCTGCTCGATGATGGCCGTGGCCAGGAGGCGCTGGATTACCTGCAGGTGCAAGCCGATGCCGTGGAAGCCTGTGGCAAGGAAGTGTTCGACAGCTTCCCCGAGATGCAGATCAAGATCCTGCTCGCTGTAGGCCGCGCCGACGAGGCACTGGCGCTGATCGAGAAGCGCGAGGCCGAAGTGGCAGCCTCCGGGGAGTACGAACCGGCCAACTGCACGGTGCCGCGTCGCTTGTCCAAGGCCTGGGCGCTGGCCCAGCTGGGCCGCGACGAAGAGGCGCTGCAGCAGCTGGTGCCGTGGAGCGAGCTGACCCCGAACTACTGGCGGCTGTGGGCAAACACCGCCGCAGCACTGTGCCAGCGTGATCCCGCGCGCAATACGTGGGATCTGGGCACGCGCTTCAACACCATCATCGAGCACTTCGCACGGGTCGGTTCGCACCGCCTGCTGATCGAAGTCGCGGCGCTGAGCCTGGAGCTGGCGCTGCAGCGTGGCGCGCGCTGGGTCGCACTGCGGCAGCTGGAACTGGCCCGCACCCATCTGGCGCAGCTGCGCCAGGATCGGGGTGCTGCGGCGCTGGTGGCCGGCCTGGCCGCGCGCATCGAGGCATTGCCGGACGTCGCGCCGCTGCCGGTGCCGGCGGGCGAGCTGCTGGCATGGCTGGACGCGCAGGGCGAACAGAACCAGTCGCGCGATCCCGAGCGCGAAGCGCAGTGGTTGCTGCAGGCGCATGCCGAGCTGCCCGATGACGAGGCGCTTGCCGAGATGGCTGCCTCCGCGCTGAATGCCTGCGGCGCGCAGGCCGAGGCGCGGTCGCTGCTGTGGCGGTTCGTACGCGGCCATACCCAGCACGATGGCCCCGCGGCCTACACGCTGATGCGCTGGCTGGCCGAACAGGGCGACGACGACGGACTGCGCCAGCTGGCCGATCTCTATCGCGGCAGCGTGCCGGTGTTCGCGCACTGGTGCGAGGTGCAGCGTGCACGCCGCGTGTCCGACTGGCCGGCGCTGGAGCAGGCGGCCCGATCGCTTCTGGAGCTGTCTCCGGGCTCGCACGGCGCGCGCGGCACGCTGGCGCGCATGTACATGGAAACCGGCCGTTTCAGCGAGGCCCAGGCCTGTTATGCACAGCTGGTGGAGCTGCTGGAGGAGCCCAATGCCGCGCATTGGGACCACATGAGTGCAGCCAGCGCGGCGCGCGACTGGGACGCGGTGCGCCGCTCGGCGGCGGCGATCGGCATGGAATTGTCCAGCCAGGATGGCGTGGTCGAGGAGCCGTGGGGCTGGGTGATCATCCGCAGCGAGGAGAACGGCGAACCGATGGAGTACTACGCCCGTCGCAGCGGTCCGGTGACCGCGCGCATCGTCGAGAACGCGCCGTCCAACCGCGCCCAGCAGGTGGGTGACTGGGTGGTGTTCGATGCCGCGCTGGTGCATCCGGCCCCGGAGGAGGAGGAAGCACGCGAGCATTTCATCCCGACCTATGCGCAGGTGCATGTACTGGAGCGCGGCGGTTTCGCCCGCAGCTGGATGATCGATGGCGCGCACCCGGGCGAAGAGGCCTGGAATGCCTTCGTCGAGGCGGCCGAGGCACAGGGCTGGAAGGTGTGGTCACACAGCCGGCCGGACTACACCGTCACCGACCCCGATGTGGAAGAGGGTACGCTGCCCGGCCTGCTGTTCACCGTGGCCCAGCCGCAGGACCACGCACCGCTGGCACTGCACCGCTTCCTGCAGCAGCACACCGCGACGTGGCCGCATCCGCATTGCTGGCTGCGCCTGGCTGAAGCCTGTGACCAGGATCGCCAGCCGCATCTGGACGTGATCGAGCGTTACGGGTTGTAGGCCGGATATCGGGTAGTGCCGGCCGCTGGCCGGCAGCACCGGGAGATCCTGTAGTGCCGGCCAGCGGCCGGCACTACCTCAGGGAAAAATACATGCGAAAGACATGGATGTTGATGATCGCCGGGCTGCTGCTGGCCCCCACCGTGCAGGCGTCACCCGCCTGCCAGGAACCAGAGGCGGTGGCCCGCGCCTTCTACCAGGCAACGACGGGCAACGGTGATCTGCTGGAGCCACCCCCGGCGCTGGTCAGCCCTGCCTTCGGCAAGGCACTGCGTGGAGAGCGCGCCTGCCAGCAGCGCGAAGAGGGCATCTGCACAATCGATTCGGATCCGTGGCTGGATGCGCAGGACGGTGACATCGAAACCCCGGTGCGCTACAGCTGGAAGGAGGCTTCGGCCTCCGCCGGCCAGGTCGAGATGCGCTATTCGGTGTGGAAGAAGGCCTACCTGACCCGCTTGCCGATGGTGCGCCACGGGCAGGGATGCTGGCAGGTTGATGACATCGTCACCAACAGTGGTCGTTCGGTGCGGAAGATCCTGGCCCAGCCTTGACGGTAGCGCCGGTGGGTGCCGACCGTTGGTCGGCACACCGCCTATCGCGAATGCCCGAACACCAGTTCGATCACGAACTGGCTGCCGAAGAAGGCCAGCAGCAGCAACAGCATCGCCGCCAGCGTCCAGTGCACCGCCTTCATGCCGCGCCAGCCGTAGCGCCGGCGGCCGATCAGCAGCACGCCGAACACGATCCACGACAGCACGCTCAGCACGGTCTTGTGCACCAGCTTCTGCGCCAGCAGGTCGTCGACGAACAGCACCCCGGTGACCAGGGTGAGGGTCAGCAGCGCGAAGCCGACGGTGATCACCCGGAACAGCAGTGATTCCAGGTCGGCCAGCGGCGGCAGCGCGCGCAGCCAAGGCCGGAACTCGCGGCGGCGCAGGGCGCGTTCCTGCAGCCACAGCATGATCGCCAGCAGCGCGGCGATGCTCAGCGTGGCGTAGGCCAGCAGGGCCAGCCAGGCGTGGCTGGCCAGGCGCCAGCCCAGCACCTTGCTCGGTTCGTGGCCGTAACCGTGGTAGGCCAGCAGCAGCACGGCGGCCAGCGGGAACACCACCACGCCCAACGCCGACATCCGCCCGCGCGCGCCGACCAGCGAAGTCAGCCAGGCCATGCCCAGGCCGACCAGCGACAGTGCGGCGAAGAAGTGCATGTCCGGCCCGCCGTTGGTGCGCATCGCCACCATCACGTGGTAGCCGCCGTGCAGCAGCATGGCGGGCAGGGCCGGCCACAGCCAGATGGGGGAGCCGGTCGTCTCATCGCGGCCAAGCGCGCGCACCAGCAGGGCACTGGCAGCCAGGTAGAGCAGGACGGCGATGAGAACGATTGTCATCGTTGCAGTTTCGCATACCCCCGTGATGCTGGCGACGGCCCCGTGGCCGCAGTCCGGGGAGACAGCCAGACCCGTTATACTGTCTGCCTTATTGTCCCCCGCTTTCAGACAGGTTGCGCCGCATGTTCGAGTCCCTGACCCAGCGCCTTTCCGGCACCATCGAGCGCCTGCGTGGCCGCGGCCGCCTGACCGAGGAGAACATCCGCGAGGCGACCCGCGAAGTGCGCATCGCGCTGCTCGAGGCCGACGTTGCGCTGCCGGTGGTGCAGGCCCTGATCGAGCGCATCAAGGTGCGCGCGGTCGGCCAGGAAGTGCTGAAGTCGCTGACCCCGGGCCAGGCGCTGATCAAGGTCGTGCGCGACGAGCTGACAGCGGTGATGGGCGCCGAAGCCAGCGACCTGAACCTCAATGTGCCCGCTCCGGCCATCATCCTGATGGCGGGCCTGCAGGGCGCCGGCAAGACCACCACCGTGGGCAAGCTGGCCAAGCATCTTAAGGAAAAGCGCAAGAAGAAGGTGATGGTGGTCTCGGCCGACGTCTACCGTCCGGCCGCGATCGAACAGCTGAAGACCCTGGCCGAGCAGGTCGGCGTGCTGTTCTTCCCGTCCAGTGCCGACCAGAAGCCGGAAGCCATTGTCCGCGCCGCCATCGACGATGCACGCAAGTCGTTCGTCGACGTGCTGCTGGTCGATACCGCCGGCCGCCTGGCCATCGACGAAGCGATGATGGCCGAGATCAAGGCCCTGCACGCTGCGGTGAATCCGGCCGAAACGCTGTTCGTGGTCGACGCCATGACCGGCCAGGACGCGGCCAATACCGCCAAGGCCTTCGGCGATGCCCTGCCGCTGACCGGCGTGGTGCTGACCAAGACCGACGGTGACGCCCGCGGCGGCGCCGCGCTGAGCGTGCGCTACATCACCGGCAAGCCGATCAAGTTCGTCGGTGTCAGTGAAAAGCCGGAAGGCCTGGACGTGTTCCACCCGGACCGTATCGCCAGCCGCATCCTCGACATGGGCGACGTGCTGTCGCTGGTCGAGCAGGTCGAGCAGCAGGTCGACAAGGACAAGGCCGCCAAGCTGGCCGAGAAGGTCGCCAAGGGCAAGAAATTCGACCTGAACGACATGCGTGACCAGCTGGAGCAGATGCAGAACATGGGCGGCATCGGCGGCCTGATGGACAAGCTGCCGGGCCTGGGCAACATCCCCGACCATCTGAAGCAGCAGGTCAGCCAGGGCAAGGAAGTGCCGCGCATGATCGCCATCATCGGCTCGATGACCAAGAAGGAACGGCGCAATCCGAACCTGCTCAACGGCTCGCGCCGCGCGCGCATCGCCAAGGGCTCGGGCGTGACGCCGGCCGACGTCAACAAGCTGATGAAGCAGTACATGCAGATGGAAAAGATGATGAGCAAGATGGCCGGCGGTGGCATGAAGGGCATGTTGCGCAGCATGAAGGGCATGATGGGCGCCATGGGCGGCCGCGGCATGCCGTTCCGTTGATGACGGCCCCGTCCGCAATCTGATGTAGCGCCCGGGCCCACGCTCGGGCGGCGGCGCACAAGCGCCGCAGCAGGCCGTCGGGCAGCAGGCTCGACTCTTCCCCTGTCCTGCGCGCACCATGGGGGCCTGTCCGAAACGATGGGCCGTCATGCAGAGTTCCGCTGTAGCTTCCCGCGCCGAGGCGTTCTGCCGGCGCTTTGGCGTTTCCGTTCCGATCCTGCTGGCACCGATGGCCGGTGCCTGCCCGGTACCGTTGTCGGCTGCGCTGGCCAACGCCGGCAGCATGGGCGCAATGGGCGCGGTGTTGTCCTCTTCGGCCGATATCGGTCGCTGGATGGATGACTTCCGCGCAGCCTCCAGCGGTCCGGCGCAGGTGAACCTGTGGATGCCGGACCCTGTACCTGCCCGTGACGTTGCCGCCGAGGCCGCCAGCCGCGCCTTCCTCGCGCAATGGGGCCCGGAGGTGCCGGCCAGCGCCGCCGACGCCACGCCGGCCGACTTCGAAGAACAGTTCGCCGCACTGCTGGCGGCGCGTCCTGCGGTGGCCTCGACCATCATGGGCGTGCTGCTGCCGCGCCACGTGCAGCAGTTGAAGGACGCCGGCATCGCCTGGATCGCCTGTGCCACCACCTTGTCCGAAGCGCGCGCGGCACAGGACGCCGGCGCCGACGCGGTGGTGGCGCAGGGCGCGGAGGCCGGCGGCCATCGTGGTTCCTTTGATCCGGCGATGGCCGAGCGCCAGCTGGTGGGACTGTTTGCGCTGCTGCCGCGCCTGGCCGATCAGCTGCAGATTCCGGTGATTGCCGCCGGCGGCATCGCCGATGGGCGTGGCATCGCTGCCGCACTCACCTTGGGTGCCAGTGCGGTGCAGATCGGCACCGCCTTCCTGCGCACGCCGGAAGCGGCGATCGCTTCGGCGTGGGCCGATGGGCTGGCCGCCAGCGAACCGGAAGATACCTGGCCGACCCGCGCCTTCAGTGGTCGCCTGGGCCGTGGCCTGGCGACGCCCTATGTGCGCGCCGCTGCCGCAGAAGGCGCCCCCGCGCCGCGTCCATACCCGGTGCAGCGCGGCCTGACCGCCCCGATGCGCAGGCAGGCGGCGCAGGACAATCGTCTCGCAGCGATGCAGGCCTGGGCCGGGCAGTCGGCGTGGATGGCACCGGCGCAGCCGGCCGCCGACGTGCTGCGCGGCATGTGGGAACAGGCGCAGGCACTGCTGCCATGATGGTGAGCTGCAACGGCCGGGCGGCGCAGGTGAAGGATCTCCTGCCGGCGCTGGTGAATTACGGCCACTTCACCTCGCTGCAGGTGCGTGGTGGTGCAGTGCAGGGGCTGGACCTGCATCTGGCGCGGCTGTCACAGGCTACGCGCGAACTGTTCGGCAGCGAACTGGACACGGTGCAGGTACAGGCATGGATGGCGCAGGCATTGCAGCAGTCAGGGCAGGTCGATGCCTCGCTGCGGGTGACGGTGTACTCGCGCCGCTTCGATTTCCGCAATCCGCTGGCGGCGGTGCCGGTGGACGTGCTGGTGGCGGTGTCAGCGCCGGTGACGCTGACCGTCGCCAAGCGCGTGCGCAGCGTGGCCTGGCAGCGTGAACTGCCGCAGATCAAGCACGTCGGCACGTTTGGTTTGTTCGCCGAACGCCGCGCGGCGCTGGCGGCCGGATTCGACGATGCGCTGTTTGTCACCGCCGATGGCGACGTGAGTGAAGGCAGCACCTGGAACCTGGCCGTGCACGATGGTGAGCGGCTGCTCTGGCCACAGGCGCCGGCCCTGCGCGGGACTGCCGAGGCACTGCTGAAGCAGCATTGGCCGGGGCCTCAGGCCACTCAGCCGCTGCGGCTGGCCGATCTGGCCGGCGTGAAGGCGGCTTTTGCCTGCAACGCCAGCAGCCTGTGGGCGCTGGAGGCCATTGACGGGCATGTCCTGCCCGGCTCCCAGGCGCTGGCTGAACAGGGCAGGGCGGTGCTGGCGGCGGTGGCTTGGGACAAATTGGGGTCAGATCCCTTTTGCGCCGCAAAAGGGATCTGACCCCGTGAGTTCATCCCCGGGGTTGGCCCGGCCGCGATCTGCCGCTATAATCGCCCGCTTACCTCGCCATCCTGGCGACTGGGCAATAGGAAAAACACCATGGTCAAGATTCGACTGACCCGCGGCGGCGCCAAGAAGCGTCCGTTCTACCACATCATCGTCACCGACGTGCGCAGCGCGCGCGACGGCCGCAACATCGAGCGCGTTGGCTTCTACAACCCGGTCGCCCAGGGCGCCGAGAAGCGCATCGAGCTGGACCTGGCCCGCGTTGACCATTGGGTCAAGAACGGCGCCCAGCCGACCGACAAGGTCCGCAACCTGATCAAGGAAGCGACCAAGTCCCAGGCCGCTGCGGCCTGATCCTGACGGGCCACGCTTCGGCGTGGCCCTCTTGGTTGAAGCAGATGAAAGATATCGAGCGCCGCATCCTGCTGGGCAGGGTTGTCGGCGCTTTTGGTGTGCGCGGCGAAATCAAGCTCGAGTCCTGGACCGAGCCTCGTTCCGCCATTTTCCGTTACCAGCCGTGGATCGTGCGCAGCCCGTCCGGCGTGGAAACCACGGTTGAGGGTGTACGCGGCCGCGACAGCGGCAAGCACCTGGTGGCCCGTTTTCCCGGGGTCGAGGATCGCGATGTGGTCGAAGCGATGCGCGGCACCGAGATCTACGTGGCCCGCAGTGCCCTGCCGCCGCCGAAGCCCGATGAGTATTACTGGGTGGACCTGGAAGGCCTGGATGTGAAGACCACCGAGGGCGTCGCCCTGGGCCAGGTCTCGCACCTGTTCAGCACCGGCGCCAATGACGTGGTGGTGGTCCGGGGTGACCGCGAGCGGATGATTCCGTTTGTGCAGCCGGACTTCGTCAAATCGGTCGATTTCGAGGCCAACCTGATCGTGGTCGACTGGGACCCCGAGTTCTGAGTGCGAGCATGCGTTTCGACGTCATCACCCTGTTTCCCGAGTTCCTCGCCCAGTCCGCTGGACTGGGCGTGGTCGGGCGCGCGCAGGAGAAGGGACTATTCAGCCTGCATGGCTGGAACCCCCGTGATTACGCCGAAGGCAACTACCGCCGGGTGGACGACCGTCCGTTCGGTGGTGGCCCGGGCATGGTGATGCTGATCGAGCCGCTGCAGGCCTGCCTGCAGGCGATCCGAGAGGCCGATCCCACCCCGGCGCGGGTGATCTACCTCAGTCCGCAGGGCGCGCCGTTGACCCAGGCCAAGGTGCGGGAACTGGCGGCGCTGCCGCGCATGGTCCTGCTCTGTGGCCGCTACGAGGGCATCGACGAGCGTTTCCTGGAGGCCAATGTCGACGAGGAAATCTCCCTCGGCGACTACGTGCTGTCCGGGGGCGAGCTGGGCGCGGCGGTGATCATCGACGCCGTGGCCCGCCTGCAGGACGGTGCCCTGAACGATGCGGAGTCGGCGGCGCAGGACAGCTTCGAGGGCGACCTCGGCCTGCTCGACTGCCCGCATTACAGCCAGCCGGCCCAGCACCCGCTGGGGGACGTGCCGGAGGTGCTGCGCTCGGGCAACCACGCGGCCATCGCCGCCTGGCGCCGCCAGCAGTCGCTGCTCCGGACCGCCCAGCGGCGCCCGGACCTGCTGGATGAACAGGCACTGGGCAAGGCCGACCGCAAACTGCTGGAGCAGGGCCGCCAAGCCCGGAACCAGAAGGCCAGCCCCTAGCGCAGGGCTGGCTTTATCGGCTATCATGGCCAATTCCCGCCAGCCCCGGTTGGCGCGCGCAGTACCCAAAACAAACGTGCAGCACAGTCCGGTGACTGCATGAGCCCACGTTGTCGATACGACACGCCCACCCGAACAAGAATCGGTGTAACCCATGAGCAAGCTGAACAAGTCCATCGTCGCGGAATTCGAATCCGCCCAGATCACCCGCGAACTGCCGAAGTTCAGCCAGGGCGACACCGTTGTCGTCAACGTGAAGGTGAAGGAAGGCAGCCGCGAGCGCGTGCAGGCCTACGAAGGCGTCGTCATCGCCACCAAGAACGCCGGCCTGAACTCCTCGTTCACCGTGCGCAAGATCTCGCACGGCTACGGCGTCGAGCGCGTTTTCCAGACCCACAGCGCCATCATCGACTCGGTCGAAGTGAAGCGTCGTGGTAAGGTCCGCGCCGGCAAGCTGTACTACCTGCGTGGCCTGGAAGGCAAGGCTGCCCGCATCAAGGAAGACCTGGCTGCCGCTGCTGCCGCCAAGGCTGCCCGTCTGGCCGACAAGGCCTGATAAACAACTTCGGTTGTTGCCGCGACGGCCACCTTCGGGTGGCCGTTTGCGTTTCCGGCATCGCATCGGCCACGATCAGGTGATGAGCGACATCAACCCGCGCTATCCTGCCGTGATCCAGTCGGCGCTGCGCTTCCTGGACGGCCAGGGGCTGGCGCGCGTGCAGTCGGCACCGCTGCTGCATCGCCTGCTGTGGCGCCTGGGCATTGCACTGCCGCCGCCGATCCTGGCCGGATTTGCTACCAACGCGTTGGTGCAGGGCCTGCTGTTCGGGCTGTTCTGGACCGCGCTGATGTGGCTGATGCTGTGGCAGGGCAGCGAGCGCCCGCTGGCGCTGTTGCTGGTGGCCGGCCTGTCGGCTGGCGTGCTGTTCGGCATGGTGATGGCGGCGCTGATGCGCTCGCTGCGCCGCCACCGCAAGCTGCCGGACTGGCGACGGTTCCGCGCACGGCAGGCAGACTGAGCCGATGGCGCACTGCGCCGTGACCACACGGCGGGCCCGCGCTAGGCTGCAGCTTCATCCCGATGCCCGTGCCGTGCGATGCCTGCCAAGCGAACCGCACCTTCCACTGCGCCCACGCTGCTGTCCGGTGGCAACCCGCAGATCGCCAAGGGCGAGGGCGATGCGCCGGTGCAGGCATACATCGCCGCCATGCCGGACTGGAAACGTGCGATCGGCGCGCGACTGGATGCATTGATCGAGCAGGCCGTACCTGGCGTGCACAAGGCGGTGAAGTGGAACTCGCCGATGTATGCGGTTGCGCCGGGCGAAGGGTGGTTTCTCAGCTTCCATTGCTTCACCCGCTACATCAAGGTGGCGTTCTTCCGCGGCGCGGCACTGGCGCCAGTGCCGCCCGAGCCGTCCAGGAGCGCCGATACGCGTTACCTGCACATCCCGCAGGACGGCCTGCTGGATGAGGCACAGTTCCTCGACTGGGTGCGCCAGGCCGCCGCGTTGCCCGGCGAGCGCATGTAACCCCGACCTTCTCATTCCTTTCCCGACGAGAGCTCCTGATGGCCACGCATGCCCCCAACCCGGCCGATGCCGGAACACCGGCCACCGAGTTGATCGATGCACGCATCGCCGAGTTGGCAGACTGGCGCGGTGAAACACTGGCACGCGTGCGTGCGTTGATCCATGAAGCGCTGCCCGACGTGCAGGAAACCTGGAAATGGCGGGGTACACCGGTGTGGGAGCACAACGGCATCCTGTGCACCGGCGAGACCTACAAGCAGGCAGTGAAGCTGACCTTCGCCAACGGTGCGGCGCTGGCCGATCCAAAGGGGCTGTTCAACGCAAGCCTGGACGGCAACACGCGGCGTGCGATCGACATCCATGAAGGCGCGATGCCGGATGCCGCTGCGTTCAAGGCGCTGCTGCGCGCGGCGGCGACGCTCAACGCGGCGAAGAAGAAGCGGTAGAGCCGGCCGCTGGCCGGCTGCTTTGCGATGCTTGCGGAGGGGTTTGAAGTTGCCGGCCAGCGGCCGGCACTACCGTGGTAATCCCCGGCGGCGAAGAAGCGGTAGAACCGGCCGCTGGCTGGCTGTTCTGCGATGCTTGCGGAGGGGTTTGAAGTTGCCGGCCAGCGGCCGGCACTACCGTGGTAATCCCCGGTGGCGGAGAAGCGGTAGAGCCGGCCGCTGGCCGGCTGCTTTGCGATGCTTGCGGAGGGGTTTGAAGTTGCCGGCCAGCGGCCGGCACTACCGTGGTAATCCCCGGCGGCGAAGAAGCGGTAGAACCGGCCGCTGGCTGGCTGTTCTGCGATGCTTGCGGAGGGGTTTGAAGTTGCCGGCCAGCGGCCGGCACTACCGTGGTAATCCCCGGCGGCGAAGAAGCGGTAGAGCCGGCCGCTGGCCGGCTGTTTTGCGATGCTTGCGGAGGGGGGGGAAGTTGCCGGCCAGCGGCCGGCACTACCGCAGCGGTGCGGCATCCGGGTCGGCCACCGGCGAGGGTGGGCAGGCGGGAATCTCAGAGGGCGTGGCCAGTTCTTCGGCATGCGAGGGCTTGCCCATCATCTTCGCCTTGCGCCAGCCGCCCCAGCGGTAATACGCCAGCGACAGCAGCATCGACACCAGCGAGCTGACCGGGAAGCTCAACCAGATCGCATCGGCGCCCCAGTACGGCTGCAGCAGTTCGGCGAACGGCACGCGCACGCCCCACAGCGAGCCAGCCAGGATCAGCAGCGGCGGAATCACCGCGCCGGTGGAGCGCACTACGCCGGAGATCACGAAGCTGACGCCGAAGAACAGGAACGAGCCGATCACTACGTGGTTGAGGTGGCGCGCGACCTCCAGCGCTTGGCTGGCCGGTGGCAGGAACAGCGCCAGCAGCTGGCGATCGAACAGCACCAGCGGCAGGATCAACGCGCCGGTCAGCAGGAAGTTGAACAGCACGCCCTGGCGCGCGGTGCCGCGCACGCGATCCCAGCGCTGCGCCCCCACGTTCTGTGCGGCCATCGAAGAGCACGCTGCACCGATCGCCATCGCTGGCATCTGCAGGTAGTTCCACAGTTGCAGGGCAGCGCCGTAGCCCGCGCCGGTGTCGGTCCCGTACTGGTTGACCATGGTCATCAGCAGGATCACCGACAGCGAGATCAGCACCATCTGCAGGCCCATCGGCACGCCCTTGACCACCAGCGCCTTGAGGATGGTCATGTCGAGCTTGAACAGGCGCATGTCGGCGCGGCCCAGCCACAGGGTGTGGCGCTTGTGCCGCATGTACAGCAGCAGGCCGGCCAGCGACAGCGTCTGCGCGACCAGCGTGGCCCACGCCGAGCCGGCGATACCCAGCGCGGGAAACGGCCCCATGCCGAAGATCAGTACCGGGTTCAGCACGATGTCCAGCGCCACCGACACCATCAGGAAGCGGAACGGCGTGCGCGAATCACCGGCACCGCGCAGCGCCGCGGTGAGGAAGGCGAACGCGTACAGCGTCGGCATCGCCAGGAAGATGATCTGCAGGTAGGCCTCGGCCAATGGCAGCGAAGCGGCCGGCGTGCCCATCGCCGCCAGCAGCGGATGGGCCATGAACCAGCCGGCGAGGGCGATGATCACCGACAGGCCGATGAAGAAGGTGGCGCTGGTGCCGACCACGCGCCGCGCCTGCACGATGTCGCGCGCGCCGATCGCTTGGCCGATCAGGATGGTGGAGGCCATGCCGAAACCGAACACCGAGCCGATCAGGAAGAACATGATGTTGTTGGCGTTCGCGGTGGCGGTCAGCGCCGCCTCGCCGAGGAAGCGCCCGACCCAGACCGCGTTCACCGAGCCGTTCAGCGACTGCGCGATGTTGCCCGCCAGGATCGGCAGGGAGAACAACAGGAGATTGCGCCCGATCGGGCCGGAGGTCAGGTCAAGCGGTGCCTTGGCCATGGAGTGGTGATCGAATCCCGGGAGGCGCACACTAGCACCAAGCCGGTTTGCGGGATGTGGCAATGCATCAACGACTGCAGGTGGAGCGGAGGCTGGCGCTGGCCTTGATCAGCGTCGTATTGGCCGCATGTTCGATGGACGACCGGCTGGGTGATACCCAGATCCGGCCAACCGACCGTCCCGAGTGTCTGGTCGGCAGCCAGCGCCAGGACCTGGCCTCCGGGGGGCGGCCATTGATCGGCGGCACCGGCTGCCGGGCCGACCCGGACAATCCGCGTCCCCTCAACAAGCCACTGGAGTAGCCTGCCCCCATGCCCGAGCTTTCCCCGCTGTCACCCAGTGTCCGCCTGGACATCTGGTTGTGGGCGGCCCGTTTCTTCAAGACCCGCAGCCTGGCCAAGCAGGCGATCGAGACCGGCAAGGTCAGCGTTGCCGGGCAGCGTCCGAAATCCTCACGCGCGGTGCGCGTGGGCGAGCAGCTTCAGGTCGACCGTGGTGAAGAGCATTTCGAGGTCCAGGTGCTCGGCCTGAGCGATCAGCGCGGGCCCGCAGCGACGGCGCAGCAGCTGTATGCCGAGAGCGAGGCCTCCAAGGCGCGTCGTGCCGAACAGCGTGCGCTGCGCATCGCCGCGCGCGATGGGTTCCAGCCGCCGGAGCACAAGCCGGACAAGCGCGCGCGCCGGTTGATCCGCGCGCTGGGCGATATTGACGCGCTGTAAATGATGCGGCGCCGGGCCGGGTCCGGCGCCCGCAGGCGTCAGCGCTTGCCGCCGAGCAGGCTGCCGCCGATCTTCAGCAGATCGCCCACGCCGAGCTGGCCGTCACCGTCCTGGTCCAGCAGGCTGCCGAGCAGGCCACCGGCAAGACCACCCTGTTGCTGCACGTGCTGCTTTTCCTGGCCAAGCGCCTGGCTGAGCGAGCCGGCATCGGCCTGGCCGCCACCGAGACGCTGGGCGAGGAAGGCCATCACGATCGGTGCGAGGATCTGCAGCAACTGGCTGGTGCGGCCGCTGTCCAGCTGGGTAGCCTGCGCCAGCCCGCTTTCGACCTTCTGCTGGCTGCCGCCGAAGATGTGGCCGAGGATGCCGGCGCCATCGCTGGCGGCACCACCGCCACCGCCGCCCAGTACCGAGCCGAGCACGCTGCCCAGGTCCAGGCCGCTGTGGTTGTTCTGCAGTGCGCCGAGCAGCGCCTGTGCGCCCTGTGGCTGCGAGGCGTTGTTGCCCAGCGCGCCCATCAGCACCGGCAGTGCGGCGCTGATCGCACCGGAGGCCTGGGTATCGCTGATACCGAGCTGCTGGGAGACCTGCTGCAGCGGCGCGCCCTGCAGTTTGGCGAGAAGTTCATCGGTCAGGCTCATCTGCGGATTCCTTGATTGGGGTGGGGCGTGCAGAAGGTACGACGCGGACCGTTAAAACGGCGACGCCGCCTCACAGGGGGGCGGCGTGCCGTACACGGGGAGGGCGATCAGAGCTCGATGTCTTCCGCGCCCGGGGTCGCAGTAGGGAAGTCCGCTTCCGGTTGCGCCGGCTTGAACGGATCCGATGGCTGGCTGGCCAGCGCCTTGAGGGCTGCGGCGACGCCGGCACCGTAGGCCGGGTCGGCCTTGCTGCAGTTGTCGATGTGGCGCTGCTTGATGAAGTCCGGTGCATCGCCCAGGGCGCGAGCGGTGTTGGCGAACAGGCGGTCCTTCTGTGCCTGGTTGTAGCTGCGGAACAGCGCACCGGGCTGGCTGAAGTAGTCGGCGTCGTCCTCACGGAAGTTCCAGAAGTCGGCGTCGCCGCGGATCTTCATCGGCGGTTCGCGGTACTGCGGCTGTTCCTGCCACTGGCCGTAGCTGTTCGGTTCGTAATGCGGCAGGCCGCCGTAGTTGCCATCCACGCGCATCGCACCATCGCGGTGATTGCTGTGCACCGGGCAGCGTGCGGCGTTCACCGGAATCTGGTGGTGGTTCACGCCCAGCCGGTAGCGCTGCGCATCGGAATAGGCGAACAGGCGTGCCTGCAGCATCTTGTCCGGCGACGGGCCGATGCCCGGCACCAGGTTGCTCGGTGCGAACGCCGACTGCTCCACGTCCTGGTACCAGTTGACCGGGTTGCGGTTCAGTTCGAACTGGCCCACTTCGATCAGCGGGTAGTCGCTCTTCGGCCATACCTTGGTCAGGTCGAACGGATGGATGCGGTAGGTTTCCGCCTCCAGCTCCGGCATGACCTGGATGAACAGCTTCCACTTCGGGAAGTCGCCCTTCTCGATCGCGTCGAACAGGTCGCGGCCGTGGCTTTCGCGGTCATGGCCGACCAGGATCTGCGCCTGCGCGTCGGTCAGCGATTCGATGCCCTGCTGGCTGACAAAGTGGAACTTGACCCAGAAGCGCTCGCTGTCGGCGTTGGTGAAGCTGTAGGTGTGCGAGCCGAAACCATGCATGTGGCGGAAGCTGCGCGGAATGCCGCGGTCGCTCATCACCACGGTCACTTGCAGCAGGGCTTCGGGCAGCAGCGTCCAGAAGTCCCAGTTGTTGCGCGCGCTTCGCAGGTTGGTGTGCGGGTCGCGCTTGACCGCTTTGTTGAGGTCGGCGAACTTGCGCGGGTCGCGCAGGAAGAACACCGGCGTGTTGTTGCCGACCAGGTCCCAGTTGCCTTCTTCGGTGTAGAACTTCAGTGCGAAGCCGCGGATGTCACGCTCGGCGTCGGCGGCACCACGCTCGCCGGCCACCGTGGTGAAGCGCGCGAACATCTCGGTCTGCTTGCCCACCTTCTCGAACAGTTTGGCGCGGGTGTACTTGCTGATGTCGTGGGTGACGGTGAAGGTACCGAACGCACCCGATCCCTTGGCATGCATGCGGCGCTCGGGAATGATCTCGCGGTTGAGGTTGGCCAGCTTTTCCAGCAGCCACACGTCTTCCATCAGCAGCGGGCCGCGCGGGCCAGCGGTCTTGCTGTTCTGGTTGTCCACCACCGGTGCGCCGAAGGCCGTGGTCATCGGCGTGACCGGATCGTCGCCGTGCTTCTGCTTCGGCGTCGTGCTCAGCTCACGCTGCTGCTGGGCGCCTTCTGCCGGCGACGGAGCGGTGTGATACGGGCACTTGGGACTGTTGTTATCGGACTGGCTCATGGCTGGCTCCTGCGGGTGAAGACGGGGTGGAACATCTTCACTCGACTTTAGCTAGGGCCAGATGAAATGAATAATCGAATGATCCGTTCAGATTGATAGATTCTGTCAATTGAAACGCAAAATCGGATTTGCAGAGACTTTCAAGAGACCTCCTGCATGGCAGCCGGAGGCCGTCTCTATGCGTTGCAGTTACAGCAGCGCTTTCAACCGGTACAGGGCTTCCAGCGCCTGCTTGGGTGTCAGTTCGTCCGGGTCGATCGCCGCCAGCGCTTCCTGCGCCTTGCTGGCCGGGGCGCTGAACAGGCCGAACTGCTGCGGCGCATCCAATGCCTGCGGCGCCAGCTCGGCGGCATGGCTTTCACCGCCGCGCTGCTCCAGCTCGGCCAGGCGCCGCCGTGCCTGCGCCACGGTAGTGCGCGGCAGGCCGGCCAGCGCGGCCACCTGCAGGCCGAAGCTGCGGTTGGCCGGACCGTCCTTCACCGCGTGCATGAACACCAGCGCTTCACCGTGCTCGACGGCATCCAGGTGCACGTTGGCAATGCCGCTGCGGCCGCCCTCGTGTTGTTCGTCGGCCAGCGCGGTCAGCTCGAAGTAGTGGGTCGCGAACAGCGTATAGCAGCGGTTCTGGTAGGCCAGGTGACGTGCGACCGCATCGGCCAGCGCCAGGCCGTCGTAGGTGGAGGTGCCGCGGCCGATCTCGTCCATCAGCACCAGCGAATGGGCGGTGGCGTGATGCAGGATGTAGCTGGTCTCGGCCATCTCGACCATGAAGGTCGACTGCCCGCGGGCGAGGTCGTCACCGGCGCCGATGCGGGTCAGGATGCGGTCGATCGGACCGATAACCGCACGGCTGGCCGGCACGAAGCTGCCGATGTGGGCCAGCAGCACGATCAGCGCGTTCTGCCGCATGTAGGTCGATTTACCGCCCATGTTCGGGCCGGTGATGACCAGCATGCGACGGTCGGGATGCAGGTCCAGGTCGTTCGGTTCGAACGGCTGCTCACGCACCGCTTCGACCACCGGATGGCGGCCACGCTCGATCTTCAGGCACGGTGCCGTTTCCAGTTCCGGCCGCGACCAGTCCAGCGCCTGCGCGCGCTCGGCGAAGGCGGCCAGCACGTCCAGTTCGCTCAGCGCAGCGGCGCACTGCTTCAACGGTTCCAGCTGTTCGCCGAGGGTGTCCAGCAGCTGCTCGTACAGGTATTTCTCGCGCGACAACGAACGGTCGCGCGCGGACAGCACCTTGTCTTCGAACGCCTTCAGTTCTTCGGTGATGTAGCGCTCGGCATTGGTCAGCGTCTGGCGACGGGTGTAGTGCACCGGCGCACGGTCGGACTGGCCCTTGCTGATCTCGATGTAGTAGCCGTGCACGCGGTTGTAGCCCACCTTCAGGGTGGGAATGCCGCTGCTTTCGCGTTCGCGCTGTTCCAGATCGACCAGGAACTGGTCAGCATGGGTGGACAGGCGGCGCAGCTCGTCCAGCTCTTCATCGAAGCCGTCGGCCAGCACGCCGCCGTCGCTCAGCTTCAGTGGCGGCATTTCGGCAATGGCGCTGGCCAGCAGCTGCGCGCACGCGTCATGCTCGCCCAGCGCGGCGTGCAGGGCCTGCAGGCGCGGCGAGTCCAGTGGCGCCAGCACCTCGCGCACGGCGGGCAGCAGCCCCAGGCCATCACGCAGGGTGGAAAAATCGCGCGGGCGCGCCGAGCGCAGTGCGACGCGGGTGAGGATGCGTTCCAGGTCGCCCAGGCGGCGGAACTGTTCGCGGATGTCGGCGTCGCTGCCGCGATCGATCAGGGTTTCCACCGCATGGTGGCGCTGCACCAGCACCTCGCGCAGGCGCAGCGGGCGGTGCAGCCAGCGCCGCAGCAGGCGGCCGCCCATCGGCGTCACCGTGCTGTCGAGCACGCCCAGCAGGGTATTGCGGGTATCGCCGTCGACGCGCGTATCCAGTTCCAGGTGGCGACGGGTGGCGGCATTCATCGCGATCGCCTCGCCAGCGGTTTCCATCGCGATCGAAGTCAGGTGCGGCAGGCGCTGCTTCTGGGTTTCCTCGACATAGCCGAGCAGGGCACCTGCGGCAGCGGTCGCGCGCGGCTTGTCATCGATGCCGAAGCCGCTCAGGTCATGCAGCTTGAAGAAGTTCAGCAGCTGGCGGCGGCCGCTGTCGGCATCGAACAGCCACGGCGCACGGCGGCGCACGCCGGTGCGCTGGCGCAGGAATTCCGGCCAGTTTTCTTCGTCGGGCACCAGTAGCTCGGCCGGCTCCAGTCGGGCCAGTTCGGCTTCCAGCGCATCGTCGGTTTCCACTTCGTTGACCAGGAAGCGGCCACCGGCCAGGTCGGCCCAGGCCAGGCCGTAGCCCTGCTTCGTGCGCGACAGCGCCATCAGCAGGGTGTCACGGCGCTCGTCCAGCAGCGCTTCGTCGGTGACGGTTCCGGGGGTGACGATGCGCACCACCTTGCGTTCGACCAGGCCCTTGGCCAGCGCCGGGTCACCGATCTGCTCGCAGATCGCCACTGACTCGCCCAGCGCCACCAGCCGTGCCAGGTAGCCCTCGTAGGCATGCACCGGCACGCCGGCCATCGGAATCGGTGCGCCGCCGGAGCTGCCACGCTGGGTCAGGGTGATGTCGAGCAGGCGCGCGGCCTTGCGCGCATCGTCGTAGAACAGCTCGTAGAAGTCGCCCATGCGGAAGAACAGCAGCAGGTCCGGGTACTCGGACTTGGCTGCGAAGAACTGCTTCATCAGCGGGGTATGTTCGGCGGACTTGTCTTTGGACATGGGACTCGTGGATCTGGGCATCCGGCCGCGCCGGATGGCGGCCGCAGCGGAGCGGGTACAGGGCCGTCCATGGTAACTGCTGGGGCGCAGGGCTGCCGCCACCGGTGGCAGGCCGGTACGGCACGTAAAGGAGTCAGGCCGGGACCAGCGTGATCTGCCGGTGGCTGGTGAAAATCTCCATGACGATCTCGAAGTAGGTCGGGCCTTCGCCCCGTTGCAGGGCCTGCAGCTGGTGGGCAATGGCCTGCGTATTGAAACTGCCCGGTGTGTCCAGCTTTGCCTGCAGCCATTGGCGGGTGGTCTCCATGCCCAGGGCCGTGCGGCTGTGGGCAATATCGCGCCAGATCAGCGTGGCCTGCGCCTGGCCGGCCAACGCGCCATAACTGCCATGCAGCAGGTCGTCCAGCGCATCCAGGCTTGGCCCGAGCTGCCACGCCTCGCCAGCCATGAACACGCGGTTGATCTCCGCGTACAGGCTGGCGATGTCATCGATGGCGGCGCCTTCAATCTGTAGGACGATGGTCATGCGCCGACTGTAGCGTGGCCCGCGCGCAGGGCGTGTGCGACTGAACGGAATCGCTTTGCGGGCGTGGGCCGTGCACTGCATACTTCGCAGCTGCACTTCGCTGCACGGCTGTCGTGCAGCCGCATGCGCCGCTTTGCAGGCACGAGGCGAACGCTCGTTCCGCAACCTGCCAACGCTTTGCCGCGAGCCCTTGCACCGGGCTGACGCGCGCCCTGCGGAAATTCATCCTTCAGAAACTCCCGCGCCGGCCGATCTGTACTGCGGCATTGCGCCTGTCGCGCGATGCCGTGGCTGTCCATGGTGGCGCAGCCTCGGTTCACGTTCCTGCAGCACTGCGGCTGGCAGGACGATTTCGAATGGAACGTAGCGTGGAAACAGGGAAGAAGCACCCGGGGCCGAGGCTCCATCGTGGTTGGTCGTTGATGCTCGCCGTTGCCGCATGGCCGGCGACCGCCCAGCAGGCCGGTGATCCCGCCGCGCAGGAACTGCTGCGGCAGCAGGAGCGCGAACGCGTGCTGCGCGAGCAGCAGGAACAACGTCCCGACGTCCGCCTGGAGCGGGACGCGCAGAAGGAGAGCGACCGCCTGCCGGCGCAGGAGCACCCGTGCGTACGCATCGATCGCATCGTGCTGGAAGGCGAAGACAGCCAGCGCTTCGGTTGGGCACTGGCGGCGGCCGACCCGACGGACGATCCGGCCACTGGCCGTTGCCTGGGAACCGAAGGCATCAACGTGGTGATGAAGCGTGTGCAGAACGCGATCATCGCCCGTGGCTATGTCACCACGCGCGTGCTGTCGGCACCGCAGGACCTCAACCAGGGCACGCTGGCGTTGTCGGTGGTGCCGGGCCGGTTCCGCGAGGCCGTGTTCTCCGACGCGCAGGGACGGCATCCGGTCCTCGCCAATGCACTGCCGATCCGCAGCGGCGGCCTGCTCAACCTGCGTGACATCGAGCAGGGGCTGGAGAACCTGCAGCGCGTGCCCACCGTCAGCGCCGACATCAAGATCGCGCCGGCCGACGGCGAGGGCGCGGCGCCAGGCCAGAGCGACCTGCAGATCGACTGGACGCAGCGCTCACCGGTGCGCGCCAGCGTCACCCTGGACGATGCCGGCAGCCGCGGCACCGGCAAGCTGCAGGCCAATGCCACGCTGTCATTGGACAATCCGCTGGGCCTGAACGAGCTGTTCTACATCAGCGCCGGCCGTGGCGTGTTCAACGGCCGCGGCAAGGACACCGACAGCTGGACCGCGCACTACGACGTGCCCTACGGCTATTGGCTGTTCGGTGCTACTGCCAGCGCCTACGACTACAGCCAGAACGTGGTCGGTGCCTTTGAACGCTACGAGTACAGTGGCCGCAGCCGCAACGCCGAAGCGCGGGTGGACCGGCTGCTGCTGCGCAATGCCAAGGTCAAGTTCAGCGCCTACGCGCGCGGCTGGCAGCGCGAGTCGAAGAACTACATCGACGATACCGAGATCGAAGTGCAGCGCCGCCGCACCGCTGGCTGGGAACTGGGCCTGACCCACAAGCAGTTCATCGGCACTGCCACGCTCGATGCCAGCGTGGCCTACCGGCGTGGCACGGGCGCCTTCCACGCACTGCGTTCGCCGGAAGAGATGGCGCAGTTGTGGGACCCGACGTTGCCGCTGGAAGGCACCTCGCGGATGAAGCTGATCACCGCCGACGCGCAGTTCAGCGTGCCGTTCCAGCTGGGCAAGCAGCGCCTGCGCTACACCGCCGCATGGCGGGCGCAGTGGAACCGCACACCGCTCTCGCCACAGGATCGCTTCGCCATCGGTGGCCGCTATACCGTGCGCGGTTTCGACGGTGAAAGTTCGCTCAGTGGCGAGCGTGGATGGTCGCTGCGCAACGATCTTTCGCTCGGTATCGGGGGCGGCCAGGAGTTCTACGTGGCTGCCGACTACGGCCGCATCGGCGGCCCATCCGCGCAGTGGCAGTCCGGCCATGACCTGGCCGGCATGGCACTGGGCCTGCGCGGCGGCTGGCAGCAGCTTTCCTGGGATGGCTTCGTGGGTTCGGCGCTGCACAAACCCGCCCATTTCCCCACCGACTACACCACATTCGGCTTCAGCCTGGCCTGGCGCTACTGATCCGCCACAAGGACACGTGACATGAACACTATCTATCGTCTGGTTTTCAACCGCGCGCTGCGCGTCTGGCAGGTGGCTTCGGAGCTGGTGAAGGGCGGCGGTGGCCTGGTCGGCCATGTGCCGGGCCGGCAGAGTGCTGCGCTGTCGCCGCTGGGCTTCGCGCTGATGTGCTCACTGGGCTGGGTCAGCATGGGAACGCCTGCGCTGGCGCAGTCCGATGCGCGCATCATTTCCGATCCGAATGCGCCGGGCCGTGAACGGCCGACGATGGTGACCGCACCCAATGGCGTGCCGATGGTGAACATCACCACGCCGTCGGCGGCGGGTGTGTCGCGCAACCGCTATTCGCAGTTCGATGTCGGACGCGAGGGCGTCATCCTCAACAACGCCCGCGGCCAGGTGCAGACGCAGCTGGGTGGCTGGGTGCAGGGCAATCCGTGGCTTGCCACCGGCAGTGCGCGGGTCATCCTCAATGAGGTGAACGGTCCGGCCAGCCGGCTCAACGGCTACGTGGAAGTGGCCGGGCAGCGCGCCGAAGTGATCATTGCCAACCCGGCCGGGATCCAGGTCAATGGCGGCGGTTTCCTCAATGCCAGCCGGGTGACCCTGACCACCGGCACGCCGATGTTCACGGGTGCAGGCGCACTTGAGGGCTATCGGGTCACCGGTGGCGCGATCCAGATCGATGGCGATGGCCTGGACACCAGCCGTGCCGATTACACCGACCTGATCACCCGTTCGTTGCAGGTCAACGCCGGCATCTGGGCCAACCAGCTGCAGGCGACGCTGGGCAACAACGTAGTCAGTGCCGACCACAGCCAGGCCAGCGCGACCGCGGCCAGCGGCGAGGCACCGGCCTTCGCGCTGGACGTTGGCGCGCTGGGCGGCATGTTCGCCAACAAGATCTGGCTGGTCGGCAACGAGCACGGCGTGGGCGTGCGCAATGCCGGCAGCATTGGCGCACAGGCCGGCGAGCTGGTGGTGACGGTGGATGGCCGGCTGGAAAACACCGGTGCCCTGCAGTCGCGGCAGAACGTGCGCGTGCAGGCCGGTGGCGATCTTGCCAATGGCGGCACCATCGCCGCCACGCGCGAAGTTGCGATCACCACCGGCGGCACGCTGGACAACAGCGGCGGCACGCTCAATGCACAGCGCTTGCAGGTGGAGGCGCAGAGCCTGCGCAACCGTGGCGGCGCCATTGAACAGACCGGTGTGCAAGCGCTGGCACTCAAGGCCGACGCAGCCAGCAACCGTAGCAATGGCCTGTTGGGTGCACTGGATGCCGTCGCATCCGGTGGCAACGGCAGTGGCCCGGGGGGCGGTACGTTGCCGGGCAGTGGCGGCGGAACGCCGGGAACCGGTAGCCCGGGTACGGGGACGCCGGGTACAGGCGGTGGCTCGACCGGCACGCCGACCTCGCCGGTGGTACCGATGGCCGAGGGCCTGATCGCCATCGTCGGCATGCTGGACAACGACGGCGGCAGCATCGCCAACGGTGGTGCGGTATCGCTCGCCACACGTGCCGGCCTCGACAACAGTGGAGGCCGCCTGGGTGTGGCCGCGCTGCGGGCGGGTGGCGATCTGCGCAATGATGGCGGCACGCTGCAGGTGCATGGCGATGCCGCGTTGCAGGTGGGCCTGTTGTCGAACCAGAAGGGTGCGCTGAGCGTGGCCGGCGACCTGTCGCTTGATGCGCAGGCGCTCGACAACCGCGGTGGTGAACTGCGCCACGCCGGCAAGGCGGCATCGTCGTGGACGGTGCAGGGCCTGTTCAACAACGACGGTGGCCTGCTGGCCACCAATGCCACGCAGCTGGCCTTGCGCGCGGGCCAGGTCGGCAATGCCGGTGGCCGCATCGAACACGCCGGTGGCGGTGGTCTCGCGTTGGATACGGGCGACTGGGCCGGCAGCGGTGGGCGACTGAGTACCCTGGGCCGCCTGCAATGGTCGACCGGCAATGCCGATCTGCGCAACGGTTCGCTCAGTGCGGCGGCGTTCGACATCCTCGCCGCGACGCTGGACAACCGCGGCGGCAGCCTGCTGTCGCTCGGTACCGGGGCCAGTTCGGTGAAGGCCACGACGCTGGACAACAGTGCCCGCGGCATGTTGGCCGGCAACGGCGATCTGGCACTGGTCGCGACCACGCTGGACAACAGCAACGGCCTGGTTCAGCAGGCTGGCACCGGCACCCTGAGCGTGCAGGCCGATACGTTGCGTGGCAGCGGAGGGCGCCTGCTCAGCAACGGCGCGCTGGTGTTGTCCGGCGGCGAGCTGGACGTGAGTGGTGGTACGACATCGGCGCAGAGTGTGCAGATCCACGCCGGGGCACTGCGCAACCGCCAGGGCCAGATCGTTTCGCAGGGTATCTCGGAGCTGGCACTGGACGTGCGCGATGCGCTCGACAATCAGGGCGGCCAGATCGTCGGCAACGGCGGCCTGCGCATCGACGCCGGTCGCATCGACAACCAGAAGGGCACGCTGCAGTCGGCTGGTACGCAGGGAGTGTCCCTGGCGGTGCGCGGCACCCTGGACAACAGCGGCGGCGGCATCTCCGGCAATGGCCAGGTGCAGCTGCAGGTTGGCAGCCTGGTCAACCAGGGCGGCAAGGTGCTGGCCGCAGGCAGTGGTGCGCTGCAGGCGCAGGCCCGCGAACTCCTGGACAACAGCAACGGTGGTCGCCTGGCCGGTACTGGCGATCTGCGATTGCAGGCGGTACGGCTGGACAACCGCAGTGGGGCGATCGAACACGCCGGCGGCGGCATCTTGCAGATCCACGCCGATGGCCTGCAGGGCGCGGGCGGCCGCATCCTCAGCCAGTCGTCGCTGATGCTTGAGGGCGGCCAATTGCAGCTGGGGGCCGGCAGCATTACCCAGGCCGAGCGCATCGCCATCGATGCGCAGCACCTGGACAATGCCGGCGGCAACCTCAGCGCGACCGGCAGCGACATGCTACGGCTGCACGTGGCGCAGCGCGTGGACAACAGTGGCGGTACGATCGCCGGCAACGGCGCGCTGGATGTACAGGCCGGTGAACTGATCAACCGCAAGGGCACGCTCAGCGGTGCCGGAACGGCTGACGGCACGCTGCAGATCGCCGGAGCGCTGGACAATCACGAAGGCACGATCGCCAGCAATGCCAAACGCCTGACGGTCACTTCCGCACGGCTGGACAACAGAGGCGGCAGCATCCGCCAGGCCGGCAACCTGGGCCTGGATATCACCACCGGCCGCCTGGACGGCAGCAAGGGCACGCTGGTCTCCTCGGCCACGCTGACCCTGCGTGCTGGCGACGTGGATCATCGTGACGCGACGCTGGGCGCCGATCGCCTCGACCTTGAGGCCACTACGCTCGACAACGCCGGTGGCCGCATCATCGCCAGCGGCGAAGGTGCCAGTCGCATCAAGGCCACGACGCTGGGCAATGCCGGTGGCACGCTGGCCAGCAATGGCGACCTGGCCCTGCTGGCACAGGCGCTGGACAACCGTGCAGGCAGGATCCAGCACGCGGGGAGCGGCCAGCTGCAGGTCTCGGCGAAGACCCTGCTGGGCAACGGCGGCAGCGTGCTCAGCAATGGCAGCTTCGCGCTGGATGGCGCCAACCTCGATCTGACCGCGGCAACCACCTCGGCGCGCCGCGTCGACATCACCGCCGATACCCTGACCACCTCCGGTGGCACGCTCACCGCAACCGGTGAAGACGCGCTGCGCCTGCGCGTACAGGGTGTGCTGGACAATCGCGGTGGATCGCTGGCCAGCAATGGCGCGCTGGATGTCAGCGCGCAGCAGCTGATCAATGCACAGGGCACGCTGCAGGGTGCAGGCAGCGGTCACTCCACGCTGGCGATCGGCCAGGCGCTGGACAACCAGAAGGGCCGCATCCTGCTGGGCGGTGCCGGCACCCTCACCGCAGCCAGCCTGAGCAACCTGGGCGGTACCGTGCATGCGGGCGGCAGCGCGCTGGTGCTGGGCGTTGACGGTCGCCTCGACAATGGCGAGCAGGGCCTGCTGTCCAGCACCGGCATGATGACCCTGGATGCCGACAGTCTCGACAACCGCCACGGCACCCTGGTCGCCGGCAAGGACCTGATGGTGACTACGGCGGCCGGCGTGGGCAACAGCGACGGCGCGATGCAGGCCGGCGAACGGCTGCAGTTGCAGGGCAACGGCCTGCTCAACCAGCGCGGCACGCTGCTGGGCGGCCAGCTGGACATCGATACCCGCGGCCAGCGGCTGGACAACCGCGCCGGCACGCTGGGCACGCAGAAGGGCGACCTGATCGTTCGCAGTGGCGCGATGGACAACCAGGGCGGTCGCGTGCAGTCGGCGGCCGACCTGGCCATCAACACGGCCGGGCAGGACATCGACAACCGCGCCACCGCCGGCAGCGGTGGATTGCTGGCGGCCGGAAAGCTGCAGCTGGATGGTGGCGTGCTGGACAACCGTGGCGGCGCAGTCAATGCACAAGGCGATGCACGCTTGCTGCTGGCCCGCGTCGACAACAGTTCCGGTGGAACACTTGCCAGCGCCGCGAATCTGTCGCTGCAGGCGGCGAGCCTGGCCAATGCCAGTGGGCGCGTGCAGGCCGGGCGCAACCTCGACCTGACCCTGGACGGGCACCTGGACAACGCCGACGGCGCGATCGCGGCCGGCCAGCTGCTGACCCTCACGGCCGCCAGCGTGGACAACCGCAACACCCGTGGCGGCGACGGCACGCGTGGTCTGCAGGCGGGCCAGCTGCAGTTCGGCGCCCAGTGGCTGGACAACAGCCAGGGCCAGGTCGTCACCGATGGCGGTGCGCGGCTGCAGATCAACGGCCAGCTGCAGAACACCGGCGGCGTGATCAGCACCGGCGGCAACCTGGACAGCCAGGCGGACAACGTCGCCAACAGCGGCGGCCTGCTGCGCGCCGATGGCAGCCAGACCCTGGTCGCACGTGCGCTCAGCGAAGACGGCCAGGTGCATGCGCAGCGTGACCTCGGCCTCACCCTGCAGCAGGGCATGCGCCAACGTGGCGAATGGATCGCCAACGGCACGCTGTCGCTGAACCTGCACGGCGACCTCGACAACCAGGGTGTGGTGCGTGGTGGCAATCTCGACCTCAACGCCCAGAACATCACCAATGCGGCCTCGGGTGAGATCTCCAGCCAGGGCACGACCCACCTCAATGCCCGTGGCCAGCTGACCAACCGCGGCCTGATCGATGGCGCGCTGACCCACCTGGAGGCCAGCGAAATCGACAATCTTGGCACCGGGCGAATCTATGGTGATCGCGTGGCGATCTCCACCGGCGTGCTGAAGAATCGCGCCGAAGAGGCCGGTGGTGCCACCCGCGTCGGCACCGTGGCTGCACGCGAGCGCCTGGACCTGGGCGTGCGCGAGCTGCAGAACACCGGCAAGGGCCTGATCTACAGCGGCGGTGATGCTGCCATCGGCGGCACGCTCGGCGCCGATCGCATCGCCAGTGGTATTGCAGGGCGGATCGACAACATCAGCTCGGTCATCGATGTGAGCGGCAACCTGTCCATCGATGCGCAGGTGGTCAACAACATCCGCGAGAACGTGGTCATCACACAGACCACCACCGTGAACGCTCCGGTGCGCATGGATCGACCCGCCTGGTGGCGCAACGGCAAGAATGGCACCGAGGACATTCGCAGCACCAGTCACTATTCGGCGCACGAGGTGTACTACCTCAACCCGACCGATATCCTGGAAGACACGCCGCACATCACGCCGGATGGCTTTACCGTGCACCGTGCGGTGGTACGACTGACCGCGCAGACCAGTGCCTACTTCTTCGGGCGCGGTGGGCTGTATGCCGCGCTGGGTGAGCGTGCGCGGCTGAACGTGCAGGACGGCACGGTGGTGATGTACTACGTCGGCCGCCAGGACAACCAGGTCAATCCGGACCAGGTTGCCGCTGGTGCCGACGATCCGTTTGCCGAGCTGGCCACCCTGCATCCCGATTCGCCGGCATTCCGCTACGTCGATGACAAACTCACCTACTCGTCAGCGTATGGCACCTGTACGACCAACTGCGTGCAGTTGTGGACCTACAAGGACTACGATCCCGACCGCATTCTGACCAGCCCACAGTTTGCGGGCGGCAACTCCACCAGTGCCAACGAGCAGTATCGCCTGGCCACGCGCACCGTGACCGAAGATGTGTTGCAGCCGAGCGCCGGTGCCGATGCGGTCATCCGGTCAGGCGGTGCGATGCGCATCCGCAGCGATGACCTGCGCAACCACTACGGCAGCATTGCCGCCGGCGGCGATCTGGACATCATCGGCCTGACCGGCGCGGCAAAGGTGGAGAACCTGGCGGCCACGCTGTATCGCACGCACCAGTTCTCCAACGTCAGCCACACGTTCGGCGGGGATGTGATGACCTGGAGTGCTCCGGCCATTTCCGAGGTGACCGGTAAGATTGGCGGCAGCATTGTCAGCGGCGGCTCGTTGAGCATCGACGTCGGTGACCTGAGCAACCTCAACCAGGGGCGAAACGCGCCGAACGTGCAGAACGGTTCGGCCATGGCCAACCTCAACGTGCAGGGGCCCAAGGCGCTGCCGGATGGGCCGGGCCATGGCGGTGCGCAGGGGCCGGGCCAGTCCGCCGGCACCGGTGCCGAACGCGCGCTGGCACAGGCGGCCGATGGTGCCAGTACCCAGCAAGGGAGCAGCGTCGGCGGCGTGAGCGGCAACACCGGTACGTCCGGGCCGCGCGTGGTCGCAGCCAGTGGAGGATCGCCGGATCGCATCGCGATGGGTGCACCGGACACGCGCGCGCCGAGCGCCAGCCTGTTCAACGTCAATCCCAACGGCGGCCACTATCTGGTCGAGACCGATCCGCGCTTCACCGACCACAAGACCTGGCTGAGTTCGGACCACCTGCTGGGCCAGATGGGCTACTCGCCCGATACCGTGCAGAAGCGGCTGGGTGATGGCTACTACGAGCAGAAGCTGGTGCGCGAGCAGATCGGCCAGCTGACCGGTCGCCGCTTCCTGGACGGCTACGCCAGTGACGAGGCGCAGTACCGCGCGCTGCTGGAGGCCGGTGCCACGGTGGCCAGCGAATGGGGCCTTCGCCCCGGCGTGGCGCTGACCGAAGCGCAGATGGCACAGCTGACCAGCGACATCGTCTGGCTGGTCGAGCAGACCGTCACCCTGGCCGATGGCAGCACCACCACCGCGCTGGTGCCGCAGGTCTACCTGCGCCTGCGCCCGGGAGACCTCGACGGCAACGGTGCACTGCTGGCCGGTGCCAATGTCGATATCAAACTGGGCAATGGCCTGGTCAACACCGGCAACATGGCCGGCCGCAAGCTGGTGACCATCGATGCCGGCAACATCGAGCATCTGGGCGGCAGCATTTCCGGCCAGTACGTCGGGCTGTCGTCGGACAAGGACATCCGTGTTGTCGGTGCCGCCGTGACGGCCACCGATGCGCTGTCGGTCAAGGCCGCGGGCAATGTCACGGTGGCCTCCACGGTGGAGACACAGCAGGGCGGTGGCACCTACCAGTACGAGACCAACCGCATTGATCGGGTTGCTGGTCTGTATGTGACCAACCCCAGTGGCGACGGCATGCTGTCGGTGGTGGCTGGCGGTGACATCAACCTGCAGGCCGCACAGATCCGCAACGCCGGCGCCGACGGCCTGACCCAGCTGGCCGCAGGCGGCACTCTGGATGTTGGCGCGATTGCGCTGGAGGAGCGCCGCGACGCCACCTTCGATGAACGCAACCACCAGCGCAGCAGCAGGACGACACACGCTGCCTCGTCGGTGCAGGGCGCTGGCGACGTGGTGCTCGCCGCTGGCAAGGACATCAACCTTGCTGCAGCGCAGATCAATGCTGGTGGTGGCCTGGCATTGCAGGCCGGCGGTGACATCAACAGCCAGGCGCTGGTGGACAGTGAGAGCCGGGATTTTGCCAATGCAGGCAAGCGCAGCTCGCTGCAGGTCAGCCAGCGTGATGAAACGGTGCGCGGCAGTACGTTGCAGGCCGGAGACAATCTGCTGCTGAACGCGGGCCGGGACGTGAGCCTTACAGCCGCGTTGGTCGACAGCAATGACGGCGCGGTAAGCGTGGCCGCAGGCCGCGACGTCAACCTGCTCTCGGCCAACGAGACGCACGACTACAGTCTGGACAGCTACGACAAGAAAAAGAAGACGCTCTCCAGCACCACCACCACGCGCAGCGTCGACGCCAGCGACAGCTATGCCATCGGCACGGCGATCCAGGGCGAGCGCATCAACATCACGGCTGGCCGCGATCTGACTGCGGTAGGTGCGGTGGTCGATGCCACCGGCAACGTGATTCTGGGGGCTGGCAACAATGTGCTGATCACTGCCGCCGAGGACCATCACAGCAGTGAGTCCAACGAAAGCAAAAAGAAGTCCGGCGTTACCGGGGGCTTCGGCAACGGCGTGGCATCGGTGGGCTATAGCAGCGCGAAGAACAGCAGCACCCACGCCGAGCAGTCCACCATCCAGGTGGGATCGGCGATCGCCTCGCGCGACGGCAATGTGCTGATCAATGCTGGCAACACGCTGACGATCGAGGCCTCGGACGTCGCCGCAGGCGAGAGCCTGACATTGGTGGGCAAGGACATTGCGTTGCTGGCGCGACAGGACACCACGGACAGCCAATCCAGTCAGGCCAGCAAGTCCAGCGGCTTCTCCGTGGGCGTGACTTACGACCCGACCAAGGCCTACCGTAGCGCCCGCGATTCGACCACCGACGGCATGGCCGACAGTGGTTCGGCGATGGGGCGGATCACCCGCACCGCTGAAGGCGCAGCCTCCGGCCTGCGTGCGGCCACCACGTCGACCGTGGTGACCGCCGGCAGCCAGCGCGCCAGCAGCGAGCAGAGCCATTCGACCAGTGATGCCCGCGTCAGCCAGTTGGCTGCAGGCGGCGATCTCACGTTGATTGCCAACGGCGGCTCGATCCTCAGTCAGGGCACACAGATGTCGGCCGAGGGCAACGCTGTGCTGCTGGCCACCCAGGACATCGTGTTCGACGTGGCCCACAACACCGAGCGCAGCGACAGCAGCAGCCGCGGCAAGGGCTGGGGCTTTGCCAACAACACCAGCGGCCTGCCGTTCGGTACCAACAACTCGCAGAGCCAGGGCAGCGGCAGCAGTGACACCATCACCGGCACGCAGTTGTCGGTCGGCGGCGGCGTGCGCATGGCCACCACCGAGGGCAACATCAGCCTGACCGCAGCCAACATCGCGGCCGAGAAGGACGTCAGCATCCGTGCCGCCGGTGATCTGCTGGTGCGCAGTGGGCAGGATACGGTCAGCAACGCCAATACGTCCGACAGCAAGGCGATCGGCACGGTACAGATATCGGATACCGAGAAGTTCTCCGGCTGGCACCGCGAGCAGCACCAGGACGACAGCGCGCAGGTGTCACAGGTGGCCAGCAGCATCGGCAGTCTGGGCGGCAGCGTGAACCTGACCGCCAGAGGCAAGTACACGCAGACGGCCAGCAACGTGGTGGCCGCCAAGGACGTGAACATCACCGCCGCCGAGATCGAGCTGTTGACCGCCGACGAAATCGGCCACTACTCGCAGAGCGACAAGGACCTGAAGATCGGCGCGTTCGCGCGGGTGAAGTCGCCGTTGATCGATCTGATCAACAACGTGGACGCGGCCCGTCAGTCGGATGATCGCCTGCAGAAGATGCAGGGCATGGCGGCGGGCGCCAACGCGTACCAGGCAGCCAGTGCGATCTCGGCACTGTCCGGCCGTGGCGGCAGTGGCGAACTGTTCCGTGCTGAAGCAGGCATCGGTTTCAAGACCGCCAACAGCAGTGCCGATGGCAGCAGCAGGGTGTCGCGTGGCTCCACCATCCAGGGCGGTGGCAACGTCAACCTGACCAGCACCACGGGCGACATCCACGTGATGCAGGGCAATCTGAGTGCAGGCAACGCCCTCAGCCTGGATTCGGCCGGCGACATCCTGCTGGAAGCAGGCAAGGCGCATGTGGCCGACCGCAGCAAGAGCAGCAATGCCGGCGCCGAAGTCGGCGTGGGGGTCTCTGTAGGCGCGCAGACCGGCGTGTACGTGTACGCCGAAGCCAGTGTTGGCAGCAGCAAGGCCAATGCCGAGAGCAGCACCTGGCAGAACACCACGCTGACCGGCAAGAACATTTCGATGAAGGCCGAGGGCGATACCACGCTGCGTGGCGCCACGGCGACCGCTGATCGCATCGACGTCAAGACCGGCGGCACGCTGACGATCGAGTCGCTGCAGGACATCGCCGAGAGCATGTCCAGGAACAGCCAGGTGGGTGGCCGCGTACAGGTGTCGTTCGGTACCGCGTGGAATGCCGACGGGTATGCCAGTGCAGGCAAGGCCAGCGGCAGCTATCAGGGTGTTGGCCAGCAGAGCGGCCTGTTTGCAGGCAATGGTGGGTACCACGTCGACGCCGGCCACGTGAATCTGGTGGGCGGCGCGATTGCCAGCACCCATGCGGGCAACAGCGAACTGACTGCGGGCTCGCTGACGTTCACTGACCTGCAGAACCACATGGACTACACGGCCAGCTCCGGCAGCATCAGTGGTGGTGCGGGCGGGAAGATGGATGGCTGGGCGCCCAAGCCGGGAACGGCCGCACCGCGAGGTGGTCCGGGCCTGCCGATGATGGAAAAGGGCAGCGACAGCAGCTCCACCCTTGCCACCTTGACCGAGGGCAACATCACCATCGGTGGCAAGCAGACGTCGGCGGCGGAGCTGGGCATCAACACCGACGCCAGTGGAGCGCATCGTGCGCTGGAGGCATTGCCGGATGCGAGCAAGCTGCTGGCAGACCAGCAGGCGATGGCGGCTGCCGCTGGGACGGTGATGGCCACCAGCCAGCAGATTGCATGGGACGTTCAAGCCTATCAGAGCAAGAAGGCAACCCAGGCGTACTACGATGGCCTGTCGTCCGATGATAAGAAGGCGTTCAACGCGCTCAGCGCGGAACAGCGCGATGCGGTGCTGACGGCAAACAGCCAAGCTTATAACGATGCGAAGAAGTGGGGTGATGGCGGTGAGTACAGCCGTGCCCTGAGCGCAGTGACGACGGCTGTGGTAGGGGGCGTAGCCGGCCAGGGCGCCGGTCAGGTCGCGTCCAATGCGCTGGCGCCCTATGCCGCTTACTTCATCGGCAGCAAGCTGGACCCAAACCACGGCAGCGATCCCAATGCGACCCTGCAATTGCTGTCGCATGCGGTGTTGGGTGCGCTGCTGGCAGAAGCCAATGGTGGCAGCGCGGGAACCGGAGCGGTGTCCGCGGCCGGCGGTGAGTTGGCCGCGAAGGTGCTGACCAATACGTTGACCGGAGGAGACCCGTCCAGGCTGAGCCCGGAGCAGAAGGAGATGGTGCTGGCGTTGTCGCAGGCGGTGGGAGCACTGGCGAGTGGGTTGTCAGGGCAGGATCTGGCTGGGATCGCGTTGAATGCGGGGATCGCCAAGAATTCGGTTGAGAATAACTTCCTTGCAGAGGACCAGGCTCGTGTATTGAAGCAGCAGCTCGACGAGTGCGGGGGTGACACTTCATGCCAGAAGACGGTACGCGACGTTGCCAAGCAATTGTCGGAGAGAATGGATTACGAGCTGCTCTCGGTGTGCACTGCGAACTCAGCGAGCCCCGCGTGTCAGGCGTTTGTCAATGCGGCCGTTTCGTACAAGTATGGCTTGTGGCCCGGAGAGCTTGGGCTGTTCGATGATCTTGGCCGCAGTAGCGAGGCGCTTTCTTCGTTTGCCCACTCCATCAATGGACGTGCCTATCGTGAGCTGATATTTGAGAACGGTGGGATCCAGCCGGTCTATATCCTGCCTCAGGAGCACACTGTAGCTGCACTGGCGGAGTGGACCGGAAATCTTGACAGGACGATCGATCAGTACGGCCTCTTCTCGAAGGAATCGTCAGCTGAGCTAGGGCTTGGGCTTGCGAAGGTACTGCTTCGAAAATATGGCGCTGTTACCATAATCGAAGGGAGCGGAGGCTTCGGGAAGGGGGCGAAAGCGGGCAGCTCCGAAGCACTGCAGCGAGCGACGTCTGGGCCAGTCTATGCAACGAATAAGGAGGCGACTGCTGCTGCCACGGCTTTGGGCTTTAGGCGTGTAAAGGAGACTGCTCACGATGGTGAGCTTGTCTTTACTAATGGAAAGATATTTATTTCAAGGGATGTGGATGGCCATAATGGTGGTGCTTGGAAGGCAGCGAAATCGGTGAAGGCGCTAGGTAGCCGAGATACCCGGCTTGGTACGTTTGATTCTAGTTTGAAAAGGATAGGGGGGTGAACTTTGAGTGGGTCTTCTTGGGTGGTTCGTGGTAAGACGATCAAGGATTTAATTGAGGAGCTTATGACTTTTGAGGATCAAGGCATGTATGTAGAGATTTCAGTTGATGGTGGTGATACCGTTCGGCCGATAAGCTTGGTTGGGAAAGATGGAGGGAAGTGCGTGCTGTTCTATTTCGGTGATGACGCTTAGTGCTAGGTATTTCCTTAGTCTTTCTTTCTGGGCTGATTCTTAGGAGTCATTGCCTCTGACTGGTCTGCCGCCTCGGCGCTTCTCAGAAAATGGTCTGTTGATCTGTGCTTCCGCCGCGCGTCGACGCATCGGGCGGACCGGAGGCGTCGTGTTAAAAGCGGTGTCGAATGGTGGCAATGGTCCATGGTGGCAATCTGCCCATGAACAGCACTCGCCTTCTGGTTTCCGAACCGCTGGCGCTCGGCCCGATTGCTTTGCTATCGGGCGGGGGGCGGGGACGATCCGTATGTACAGGTGTCGTCCGGCACCGCGTGGAAAGCCGACGGTCACACCAGTGCAAGCAAGGCCGACGGCAGCTATATGTTTATAGCAGGAAGTGATGATGAGGCGTTGGGGTTATAGTGATTACGTGAGGTCGGTAAGCTCTGATGTGGAAGAGGGCATGGGTAAGTTGGGCTATGACTTCGGCCAAGCTATTCTATTTGCATATTCTTCTCTCGAGTTGAAGTTGGAGAATTTTCCCGAGGAGGAGATTTTTGCGCTAACTGCGCTTCTTGCTTGCATATTGGATAGGGGGGCTTTGTCGCTTTGTGAGGTTGAGGATGAGATTCCATTTAAGTTTGCAGGAAGTTGCGCGGACGACAGCGTCGGTAATGCCTCTCAGGCGTTGAATGGAGCCGAGCTCGTAGATTTCTTGGGCGACTTGGAGCGAGTAAAGGTGGCGCTGAGTGCATGAGTAGTACGGTGTTGTTTCGCACACTTAGAGTTTAGCTTTCATTGAGATTTATTCGTTATCTTTTGAGCGAAATGTGGGTGTGGGAATAAATGGTGTGGTCTGGGGTTTTGTGTGCAATTGATTGGGATGCGCCGATTGTTCCTGGCGTATCCATGGCAGCCATACCTCTGCATGCGTCATACGGTGATCTGGACGCGGCTATTGCTGCATTTCTGATCGACGCGGATGCTCAGTTGTACAGGTTTAAGGACGGGCCTGATCTTCGTCTGGAAAGGTATGGTCCTGACGAGCATGGAAACGGCGGGCTCCCGTTCTCCCTGCTTGGCGGTGATCGCACTGGTGATATGGCTGCGCTCTCTATTACGATCGGCGACTGGGGTGTGCGGGCGATCAAGGTTTACGCATTGGGGATGCCGTGGGATGTCGTTGCACGTAAGTCCTATCGTGGACTTGCAGCAGGTTCAGTTGGCATTGGAAGTCTGGTTTCAGATTTTCTTGGCTTCACCGAGTTGCATTTCGATGAAGCAGAGGAGTGGTTCTGTAGCGGAGGTCAGTACGCTGCCCTCGAAATTTCCGGTTGGGGTGTGCCGCTTGAGGATGAGCCGGAGCAGGTCGTGACTGCAATCTGCGTCGTGGCTTGAGAGTGTTTATGGTCGTTGCATTGAGTTCGAGTAAGGCCGCGCTGAGTACAGGCGGGGTGGGACTCAATAGCCGAGATGCTACGTGGTAAGCGGTCTTGAGTGATTTCGTGTCGAGTTTGGATGAAAAATAATGAGAGCAAGGATTGAACCCACCTTCGGCAGCGCCGTCGGTGAAGCGGTACAGAGCACAGATGCAACCTCTGATGGGCCGAGCGAGAAGGACGCACTGGCGATCGTGGTAGGAGACCGGTTCTCCACCTACCTCCACTACTGGAGGCTGTACGACGCAAGCGGCAGGGCGCCAAGGCGCTGGAACTGGCCGGCATTCCTGTTCTCGTCACTCTGGTTCTTCTTCCGGCGCATGCATGCGTGGGGCGCGATCTGGTTCATCCTTTCGCCGTTGCTGATGACCACCTTCGTGCTGCTGGGGCTGCCATGGTTGTCCTTGCTCTCCTTCGTGGTGTTTCGCGTACTTGCAGGAATCCTGGCGAATCCGCTGTACCTGGCGCATTGCCGAAGGATTGTCCGCAAGGTTGATGCCGAGCATCGCGGGGCACATCGGAGGCACCTTGAGCTGCAGAAGGCTGGTGGTGTCAGCTACACCGCTCTGGTGATCGCCTTGGCGGTAACGGCCTCACAGAACACCCTGATCAAACTGATCGTTGGTTCGATATCAGAGCCAACGCCCACGCAGTCTGCTCTGCACGTGGCGGCGAACCCGCCGGATCTGCCGGACCCGCAGATGGAGGAAGCGGAGCAGGTCGAGTACCAGGAGCAAATGCGTGCGATTGCAATGACGGCGTGGCCAGCAGGTGTTCCCATCGAGGGCAATGCCTGCATTGTCGAGCTGCGACTGGCGCCCCCGGGGCGAGTACTGGAGGCCAATGTTCTGGAGCCCTGCACGTTGAGCGAGGAGCAGCGCGAGATGATGCTGGGCGAGATCAGGCGCACGGACTTCACGATCGAGGGGAAGATGCGGTTCTTCAACAGGCATACCCTCATCGGCTTGCGCAGGTAATGAGCATTTCGCTGTTTCTCGAAGTCGAAGCCGGTGCAGATCTGGCTGCCGTGCTGCACGCTCTGGATTCGATCCAGGCCGAGTACTCCGACGGTACTGACGGTCTGCGCGGATATCTTCCAGCATCCAACACCGGCTTCGGGATCGTCGACCCGCCGGAAGCTGTCGTAGCGGAAGGGATTAGGCCTCGTGGCAGGTGGGCCTGCTGGGTTCGTTCCATTTCCGCGCGTGCAGGTTTGAAAGCGCCTGGGAGGAAATCTGCCACTTCATCAAGCGTTACGCCGCGGCGTGCGGGTTCCGGTTTGTGCTCTCTTTCCAGTTCGAGAGCATCTATGCGGCAAGGCTCGGGAAGGATCTGATCTTCCCGGGGCCAGCTGCCCCGTAATGCCGCGCAACGGGCTGGCAGGTCCCTGTCTGATCCCATTCTCGCTACCCGTGGCGATATACCTTATGGATACAGCGCCTTCGTGGGTTGTCTGATTTCACACCTGTCTGCACAGTTCCAGAGTTTTAGATCGATATAATAATATCGACCCATAAAGTTTCCCCTGCCTGCGCCGCCATCGATCGTACGGCCATGATCAAGGGAATTGAGATGCTCGCCTTACGCAACCTCCGTGTGGGATCCCGGCTGGGGGCCGGGTTCGGTTTGCTGCTGCTGTTCATCGTGGCCATCGTCGGCCTGGCGCTGTACGGAAACCATCTGAAGTCTGCCCAGTTCTCGAAAGTGGTGGACGTAAATATGGTGAAGATGCGGCTGTTGAACGAGATGCTGGATACCAACAACGCGGTGCTGATGCATCGCCGGCTGATGGTGATCAAGCGCGGTGAGGATTTCGACAAGGATTATCAGAAGGCGCAGGAGCTGTCGCAGACCTACGACGGTATCTGGGCCAAGTACATCAAGATTCCACGCGATGCCACCGGTGATGCCCTGGTGGCGAAGATCGACGCGGCACGCAAGGCCACCGACGCCTCCACCCAGCATCTGCACGAGCGCATGAAGGCCGGTGATTTCGACGGTGCGGCCAAGGAACTGCTCGCCGAGCACGGCCTGGCTGCCGCATGGAATGAGACGATCTCGACCCTGCTGCGGCATCAGGAGACACTGACCGCGCGCAGCCGCGAGGAATACCGTTCAACCGAATCCTGGACCGGCACGCTGTCGATCGTGTTCGGCGTGCTGAGCCTGATACTGGGCTCGCTGGCCGCGTGGGCCATCACCCGCAGCCTGACCCGCCCGCTGGAAGGTGCGGTGAAGCTGGCCGACGGCATCGCCAACGGGCGGCTGGACAACAGCATCGACGCGTCCGGCAACGATGAGGTGACGCAGCTGCTCAGGTCGATGCAGCGCATGCAGGCGCAGTTGCAGTCGGTGATGGCGGCGCAGGGCGAGCTGGCCCGCCAGCACGATGCCGGCAGCCTCAGCTATCGCATGGACGAGGCTGCCTTCCCCGGCGACTACGGGCGCATGGTGCACGAGACGAATGCGCTGGTCGGCTCGCATGTGCAGGTGCAGAACCGGCTGATCGAAGTGATGAAGCATTACGCCCGTGGCGACCTGTCGGTGGACATGGATCCGCTGCCGGGCGAGAAGGCGGCGATCACCCAGGCAATGGACGAGACCAAGACCAGCCTGTCGGCGATCAACTGCGAGATCCGCCGGCTGGCGACGGCCGCGGCGGCGGGCGACTTCAGCCTGCGCGGCGATGAAGATCGCTTCGCCTATGATTTCCGCGACATGGTGGCAGGGCTCAATCGCCTGATGCAGACCACCGACGAGAACCTGGTGCAGGTGTCGACGCTGCTGCAGGCGATCTCGCGCGGTGACCTCACCGTACGCATGCAGGGTGACTTCCACGGCGTGTTCGCCCGCATGCGCGATGACTGCAATGCCACCGTCGATCAGCTCAAGCAGATTGTCGGCCGCATCCAGTCCAGTGCGTCCAGCATCAACCTCGCAGCAGGCGAGATTGCCTCGGGCAACACCGATCTGTCGCGGCGTACCGAACAGCAGGCGGCAAACCTGGAAGAGACCGCAGCATCGATGGAGGAACTGACCTCCACCGTGAAGCAGAACGCCGAGCATGCACGCCAGGCCAATCAGCTCGCCATCGGCGCGCACGGTGTCGCCTCGCAGGGCGGCGAGGTGGTCGGCCAGGTGGTCACCACGATGTCGGCCATCGAAGCCTCGTCGAAGAAGATCGCCGAGATCATCAGTGTCATCGACGGCATCGCCTTCCAGACCAACATCCTGGCCTTGAACGCGGCGGTGGAAGCCGCGCGTGCAGGCGAGCAGGGCAGGGGCTTTGCGGTGGTGGCCAGTGAGGTGCGCACGCTGGCACAGCGCTCGGCCGGAGCGGCCAAGGAGATCAAGGGCCTGATCGAGGATTCGGTCGGCAAGGTCGCCGATGGATCGGCGCTGGTCCGCCAGGCAGGCACCACGATGGGAGAGATCGTGGCGTCGGTGCAGCGCGTGACCGACATCATGGCTGATATCTCCGCCGCATCGCAGGAGCAGAGCTCGGGCATCGAGCAGGTGAACCAGGCTGTGGTGCAGATGGATGAGACCACGCAGCAGAATGCGGCGCTGGTGGAAGAGGCCAGTGCAGCGGCACGCTCGATGGAAGAGCAGGCCAACCTGCTGGCTGAGGCGGTTTCGGTGTTCCGCACGGGTGCGGCGACGGCAGCGGCGGTGGTACGCCCCGCATTGGCAGCGGTAGCTGCGACGGTCACCCCGGTACGCCGGCCCGCTGCGCTTTCACCCCGCATCGAACCGACACTGGCGGCCAATGCCGGTGGTTGGGAAGAGTTCTAGAACGTGGCACGCCGGTAGGGAGACGGCGCCCATCACGATGGCTGATCGTGATGGGCGCGGATTTTCTTCCTGAACGCGCGATGGCCGATGAGGTGGCGGACACGCGCATTTCACCTTGGGTTGCCAACCGCGGGAGGACACTTGTGCCATACCGGAACTCAGGAGATGGCCATGAAGACCTCGACCCGATTGCTTGTGCTGGGCACCCTGCTGGCGGCTTCGTCGGTGGCCGGCGCGCAGACGTATGGGCCGCGCGATGAGGGACGCAAGTTCAACGACGGCAGCCGCGTGGTCTGCAAGAACGTGGAAGTGCAGCGCAACTCGCGCGATCCGAACCGCATCGCCGGTACGGCCACCGGCGCGGTGATCGGCGGCCTGCTGGGCAACCAGGTGGGCGGCGGCAATGGCAAGAAGCTCGCTACCGTGGCCGGTGCTGTTGCCGGTGGCGCGGCCGGTCGCCAGATCCAGGGCAACAGCCAGCAGAAGAATGGCGACCGCGTGGTCGAGCGCCGCTGCGAACGCGTCTATCGCTGATCGATCGCCGACAGCCCCAGTTTTCCCCTTCCACATCGCAGTACTTGAACGCCGGCCCCGCGCCGGCGTTCTTCGTTGCAGGAAAAGGGGACGGAGGGGATTAAGTCGCAATCTCCCAAACCGGCCGGTTACGACTTAATTCCCTCCGTCCCCTTTTTTGCGAGGAGGCGCCAGGTGGCGAGGCTGCCGTAGAGCAGCAGCAGGACGGTGAGGGTGATCAGTTCGTGGCTGATGTCGGCCAGGCGGGCGTCCATCTGGTTCAGGCGCACCATCAGGTTGATGCCCGAGGTGGTCGGCAGCAGCTGTGCCAGCCAGACCAGCGGTTGCGGCGTCATCACCGCCGGCCACGACAGGTTGGCGAGGAAAAACAGCGGGATCGAGGTGGCGATGATGTACTGGAAGGCGCGTTCGCGGGTACGGAAGAAGCTGCCGATGAACAGGCCGAACGCCACCGTCGCGGCGATGAACAAGGTGCCGCCCAGCAGCTGGCCCAGCGGGTTGCCTCCTCGTGGATAGTCCTGCACCCAGGCGGTGAACCCGGCATACCAGAACAAACCGAACAGGCCGATCAGGCCGAAGCCCATCGCCATGCCGGCCAGGGTCGGGAGGTCGAAGCGCAGGCGCCGGCCGAGCGCGAGGCGGCGGCCGCCGAGGAGAACGCCGATGCCCATCAACAGCGTCTGGTGCACGATCAGCTCGGCCACGCCGGGCACGATGGCGCTGCCATAGCCTTCCTGGGTGTTGTACAGCGGGCGCTGTACCAGGGTGACCGGCGGTGCCTGTGGCGCGCCCATGAAGGCGGCCTGGCCGACCACGGCGTCGCGCCCGAATGCGCCCAGTGCATCGGCCACGCTGCCCAGCACCCAGCTGGCACGGCCCAGGTAGGCACCGTTGCCAAGCAATACCAGCTTGGCCGGATGGCCGCTCAGGATGTCGCGTTCCAGGTTGGCCGGGATCACGACGATGCCTTCGGCGTGGCCGGCTTCGAGCTGCTGGCGTGCGCTGTCGACGTCCGCCGGTTGCCCGACCACGCGCGCAACGCGCAGCGCGTCGAGCTTGCGCAGCAGCTCGCGGCTGGTCGCGCTGTGGTCTTCGTCCACCACCAGCACCGGCAGGTTGCCGGCCACCTGGTGCCGGTAGGCGGCTGGATAGAAGAACGAATACAGGATCACCGCACCGACCATCACCACGATCGCGTAGCGGTCGCACAGCACCGCCATCAGGGTCTGCCGCAGGCTGCGCCAGAGCATGCTCATGCGTCGGCCCCTGCGGATTGTGCGGCGGCAGGCGTGCGTGCAAAGGCGATCAGGCGCAGGCCGCCGATGCCACCGGCCACCACCGTCATCAACAGCAGCGTAGCCAGCGGCCATGCCGAAACCTGCAGCGGCGAGCCGATGAACTGCTGCTGGGTCTGCAGCTTGATGTAGGCGCTCAATGGCAGCAGCTGGTGCCAGACGCGGGTAAACAACGGCCCGTCCAGCACCGGGAAGGTGGCACTGGAAAACGCCAGTGCGGTGCCGATGCTCAGACCCACCGCGGACAGCGCGGTACCCATGTCGCGGGTGACGCCGACGAAAAACAACGCGTAGGCGGCCGTGGCCAGGTAGAACAGGGGCTGTGCGAGCAGCAGCAGGAGCACGCTGCCGGCCACACCATCGCCGCGCAGCCAGGCCAGGTAGCCGATGCCGAGCGCGCCATACAGCGAGAACAGCAGGAGGTACGGCGCGACCTTGCCGGCGATCGCCGACCACGGCGTGCGAGCCAGCCAGGCGGGCAGGGTGCCATCGCGGATCTCGCGGCCGAGGCTGCCGGCCACCGCAAGTGCCAGTACCAGTGACAGCACTGCCGGGAAGATCAGTGGCAGCAGGAACAATTCGTAGCTGCGCGCCGGGTTGTAGAGGATGTCCGACTGCACCGCGATCGGCGCCGCGCGCAGCTTGCCCGGGCCGACCTGCAGGCCGATGCGCTCGCGCAGCAGGCGTGCGTTCCATGCGGAAACCGCGTCGCCGATGTCGCGCGACGCGGACTGGCCGGTGGTCATGTAGGTGGCGTTGTAATAGGCGAACACCGTGCCCTGGCGCCCACGCAGCGCCTGCCGGGTGACATCGCGCGGCACCAGCACGATGGCGAACACGTCCAGGCTGCGCAGCTGCGAACGTGCCTCCTCCAGGTCCGCTGGCTGGCTGGCGACGCGTACGCCGGGACTTGCGTCGAGCATGCGCAGCAGAAGGCGGCTGTCACTGCTATGGTCAAGGTCGACCACAGCAATCGGGATATCGCGCATCACCGACGGCGTGAACATCCATGCCATCACTACCAGCATCAGTAGTGGCAGCAAGGTGACCAGCAGCAGGTCGGCACGGTTGCTGCGCAGCGACTGCAGCTCGCGCCGCCACGAAGCGGCGAAGCCGTTGCGGTCCGGGCTCAGTGCTGGGGCCATGCGAACAGCACGCTCATGCCGGGGCGGAAGCCCTCGATGCGGCGTACCGGGCGCACCCGCACCTCGAAGCTGCGGACGTCATAGCCGGACGACTGGCGGGTGGTACGCCAGGTTGCGTAGTCGCCGGCCGGATTGATGAAGTAGACCTCGAACTCACCATCCAGGTCCAGCGCCGGCACGCTGCCCTGCAGTTTGCTGCCGACCTTCAGGCCCTGCATCTGCGATTCGCGCAGGTTCATCGCCACCCACATGCGGTCGATGTCGACCAGGGTGAACACCGGATAGCCGGCTGGCACCAGCTCGCCCGGATCGGCCATGCGCTTGTTGATCTCGCCCGCCACCGGCGCACGTCCTTCCACTTCTGCTCGCGCGGCGTTGACCTCGGCCACCGCGCCCTGCGCCTGCTGTACCTGGCCCTGCGCGGCGCGCTTGTCCTGCTCGCGGGCGCCGGCCAATGCCATGTCGTACTGCGCGCGGGCGGCGCGGGCCAGTTCGCGCGAACTGGTGGCCTGGGCATGCGCTTCATCGCGCTTCTGCCGGGTCATCACCCCTTCGTTGAACAGGTTCTGCACGCGCTGGTAGGTCGCTTCGGCCAGCGTCGCGCCGGCTTCGGCCCGCTTCCAGTTCGCTTCGGCGGCTCGGATGTCTTCGCTGCGCGCGCCTTCATCGGCCTTGTCGGCCACCGCCTGCGCAGCGGCCAATGCGCCGTGCGCCTGCTGTTCCTTGGCGGCCACTTCGGGACTGTCGAGCAGGAACAGCACCTGCCCGGGCTGCACGCGATCGCCCTCGCGCACCTTCAGCTCGGCCACGCGCGCGGTGATCTTGGCGGCCACGTTGATCGTGTCCGCATCGGCCATGCCTTGGATCTGGTCGGCCGGGCTGCGCCAGGCCAGCCACAGGCCGAGCACCACCGCGACCAGCAGGACCACCAGCAGGATCGGTCCCAGCCGTCGCTTGCCGGGGGGCGTCGTCGCATCGTCGTGCAGCACATCACTCATGGTCGATCACCTCGTCCGCACGCCGCCGGAATTCTTCGAAACGGTCCATCTGTCCACTGATCTCCAGCAACTGTGCCAGCGCAATGTCGTATTGGTAGGCGGCCTGTGCGCGCTCGACACGGGCGCCGCCCAGGCCGAGCCGCGCATCGATCACATCCAGCGAGGTGGCCTGGCCTTCGCGGAACGCCAGCTCCTGCAGGCGCAGGTTTTCCTGTGCCTGGGCGATGCTGCTGTCGAGCAGCACGAACTGCTGGCGCGCGGTCTCAAGTTCGTTCCAGGCCTTGCGCACGCCCAGTGCGACCTGGTTCTCGGCCTCGCGCAGGCCCGCTTCGGCCTGGTCCTGCTGCGCACGCGCGGCGCTGATCTGCGCCGGCCGCGAGTTCGGCGACAGGAAGGTGTACTTCAGGCCGATGCCGAACGCCCAGTCCGGGTCGGTCAGCATCTCGTCGCGGCGACGGAAGTCGTACTGGCCGAAGGCGAAGATCTGCGGCTTCAGCTTGGCCTGCTGCACGCGCACGCCCTGTTCGGCCTGCGCCACCATCGCGCGCAAGCGCGCGATCTGCGGCTGGCGCGCCTGCGCCGTGCGCTCGAAGCTGGCCACCGGTTCCATCGGCACGCGCTGCACGAACAGCGGCGACACCGGCTGCACCTCGCCACCACTGCGCAGCAGCGTGGCCAGCGCGGCCTTCAGCGTAGCCAGATCGTTCACCGTCTTCTGGTATTCGCGCTCGGCCTTGTCGCGGGCCACGGTGGCCTGCAGGCGCTGGGCGCGGGTGGCGAAGCCCTCGCGCTCCAGCTTTTCTGCATCGGACAGGTGGCGGTTGAGGCCGTCGCGTACGTCGCGGCGCACGTCCACCGCCTGCTCGGCCAGGCGCTGGCCGAAGTAGGCCTGGGCCAGCTGCACGGTCAATGATTGGCGCTGTGCCTCGCGCTCGGCGTTGGCCTGCTCTTGGGCGGCGCTGGCCGCACGTTGCGCGGCCGGGATCACGCCGCCGGTGTACAGCGGCAGCACCGCGGTCACTACCGGGCGTGTACGCCAGTCGCGCTCGGTGAACGACAGCGGCGAATCGATACCGAAGGCTTCAGCCACGGGCGCCAGCGAGCCCAGTGGCAGGGTCAGGGTCTTCTGGAACTGCAGGCGGCGCACTTCGCCGGTGATCTCCGGCAGGCGCAGCAGGCGCGTGGCGTCCTGCAGGTCCTGCTTGTTGCGTACCGCTGCATCAGCCGCCGCCAGCGCATCGGAGACCTGCTCCAGGCGTTGGCGTGCCTGTTCCCAGTCCAATGCGGGGGCGTCGGTGTTGTTCTGCGCGGACGCAGCGGTTGGCAGGCAGGTCGCCAGCACCAGCGTCAGCGCGGCCTTCGCGCGGTGCATCCTTGTACGTCGGCCGATCACGCCCATGCCGTCCCAGTGGTAAAGAAGTGCGCAAACGGTAGTGCGCGCGGCGTGAAGCCCGAGTCTGCGGTCATCGGATTGTCCTCAACGAAGGGTGCCGCTGGCCGCAGTGCGCAGCGCCTGGGTGATGTGCTGCAGCGTGCTTGAGCGCACGGCGGCATGTTGCCAGTACAGCGGCACATCCAGCCAGCGGCGGGGTTCCAGTACCACCACGCGGCCGGCGCGCACGGCGGGCGCGACCAGGGTTTCCGGGGCCATGCCCCAACCGAGTCCGCACGCGGCAGCTTCGACGAAACCGGTGGAAGAGGGCAGGTAGTGTAGCGGCGGCTGCAGTCGCGCGCGGGTCAGGCGCCGCACGAAGCGCCATTGCAGCTCATCCTTGCGGTTGAACACCAGCATCGGTGCGCGCGCCAGGGCCGCGGCCTGCATGCCATCGTTGAAGTACTGGCGGGCGAAGCCGGGCGAAGCGATCGCGTGGTAACGCATGGCGCCGAGCGGGTGCACGTTGCAGCCCTTCACCGGCTGGCTTTCGGCGGTCACTGCGCCGAGCACGCTGCCATCGCGCAGCAACTGCAGGGTGTGGTCCTGGTCGTCCATGCGCAGGTCGAACAGGTAGCCGTGGCGCTGGTGCAGGTCTGCGATGGCGGGCACGAACCAGGTATCAAGCGAGTCGTCGTTGACTGCCAGGGGGATCGGCGTGCGCGCGGTGTCACTGCCACGCTCGGGCAGCAGCTCGGCCAGCGCCTCGGCTTCCAGCGCCTGCATCGGCCGTACCCGGCGCAGCAGCGCTTCACCCGCGGCGGTGGGGCGGCACGGTGCCTGGCGAACCAGCAACACCTGCCCGAGCCTGTCCTCCAGGGCCTTGATCCGTTGCGACAGTGCCGACGGCCTGATCATCGCCATCGGTGCGCAGAACGCCTTCGTGCTGCGCCAGGGCCTGCAGCAGCGCCATGTGGGGAAGGTGGTGCTGGCCTGCGCCGGCGCGGACATCGTGCTGATCCTGGCGGGCGTGGGCGGCATGGGCGCGCTGGTGCTGCAGTGGCCGCTGCTGCTGCAGGGGCTGCGCTTCGGTGGCGCGGCCTTCCTGCTCTGGTATGGCCTGCAGGCGGGGCTGCGCGCATGGCGCGGTGGCAGTGCGCTGGCCGCCGCCGAGGCGCAGGGCGGCAGCGGACGGCAGGTGCTGCTGACCTGCCTGGCCTTCACCCTGCTCAACCCGCACGTCTATCTGGATACGGTGGTGCTGCTGGGCAGCCTGACCACGCGCTACCCCGGTGACCTGCGCTGGGCGTTCGCCGCCGGTGCGTGCGCCGCCAGCGTGGCCTGGTTCTGCACGCTGGGCTATGGCGCGCGCCTGTTGCAGCCGGTGTTCCGCAGGCCGGACGCCTGGCGGGTGCTGGATGGGGGCGTCGCGATCTTCATGTTCTGCCTGGCAACGCTGCTTCTGTTGCGTCCGCTCTAGCCCGCATCCACCGCGCACAATGGCGTTTCGCCGGGGCGCAGGGTCAATACGCGCACGCCGCTGCGGGTAACCGCCACGGTGTGCTCGAACTGGGCAGACAGCTTGCCGTCGCGGGTGTAGACCGGCCATTGGTCCGGCTGCTGGCGGATGGCCGGCCTGCCCTGGTTGAGCATCGGCTCGATGGTGAACACCATGCCTTCTTCCAGCACCAGGCCGGTGTTGGGATGGCCGTAGTGCAGGATCTGCGGTTCCTCGTGCATTTCCTGGCCGATGCCATGGCCGCAGTATTCCTTCACCACGGTGTAGCCGTGGCTGCGCGCGTAGCGGGCGATGGCGTGGCCGATGTCGCCCAGGCGCGCGCCGGGGCGCACCGCGGCGATGCCTTCCCACATCGCTTGGCAGGTGGTCTGCACCAGCCTGCGCGCGGCGTAGTCGACCTCGCCCACCAGGTAGGTGGTGCTGGAGTCGGCGATGTAGCCGTTCTTCTCCAGGGTGATGTCGAGGTTGACGATCTGGCCGTTACGCAGCACGTCGGTGGTGCTGGGCACGCCGTGGCAGATCACGTTGTCGATCGAGGCGTTGAGCACGTACGGGAAGCCGTACTGGCCCTTGCTGGCCGGCCGCGCCTGCAGCTCGTCAACGATCATGCGTTCGACGAAATCGTTGATCTCCATCGTGCTGCGGCCCTGCAGCGGCAGCCGGTCGAGCGCGGCGAACACCTGCGCAAGCAGGCGCCCGGATTCGGCCATCAGCGCGATCTCGTCGGGGCGCTTGATGATCGCCATCTGCTCAGACCTGTCCCGGTGCCAGCAGCGGCGGCTGCACGCCGGCAGCCCGCAGTTCGCTGGCGACGATGTCCTGGAAGCTCAGCGTGGGATTCATTTCGCACAGCATGCCGACCCGGATCCAGAAGTTGGCCTGGGCGTTGATCGAACGGCTGGAGACAGTGCAGGCACGGCGCAGCTGGTCGTGCAGGGTGTCATCGATGTTGACGATGCCCATGGGCGGTCCTGGCGGAGTGGATATACGAAGCATATATGTTTCGTATATATGCCTCAAGTCCGCATTGTTCAGTCCAGGTGGGTGGCAAAACGCAGGCGGTTGCCGTCGGGGTCGCGCAGCAGCATCTCGCGGCTGCCCCAGTCGGTGTCATGCGGTGGCTGCTCGATCGGCACGTTGGCGGCGCTGAAGGCGCGGTACAGGCTGTCGACGTCGTCGACGATGAAGTACACCGCGCCGCCGACCTCGCAGTCACCGCTGTGCTCGGTGAGGAAGATCGTCTGGCCATCGCGGGTGAGCTGGGCGAACAACGGCAAACCGGCTTCGAAGCGGTGTTCCCAGTCGACCACGAAACCCAGCCCCTGCACGTAGAACGGCAGGGTGGTATCGGCATGGCGCATGCGCAGTTGCGGGATGACGGTCTGGGGCATGGCGAGGGCTCCGGGGCGGGAACCCAGTGTAGTGCCGGCCGCTGGCCGGCATTCCCGTGAGCCCGGGAACAATGAGGTTGCCGGCCAGCGGCCGGCACTACCGAAGCCACGCCGGCCAACGCCCGGCATTGCCGACGCGGTCAGCAGGCCGTCGGAGCGGCGGCGATTGCCGCCAGCAGTTCGCGGTTCACCTGCTGGTGCCGGGCCTGCCAGGCAGGAAGATCATCGGCGCTGACGTCCGGCTGGCCATCCAGCGACGACAGCCAGCGCTTGAAGCGGCTCTGGTAGTTGGCCAGCGAAACTTCGCCGGTGATGTCACTGCCGACCAGGCCACCGGCGCGCAGTGCTTCGATCACCACCAGTGCGTGTTCCAGCTGGAAGCGGCCCTGGTCCCAGTTGCTGCGCGCAACGTCCTCGGCGAATACATCCTTGTCGATCGACAGGTAGGTCGGCTGTGGGGATGCGGCCTGCTCGGCGGCGAACGCGGCGACCAGTGCTTCCGGGTGCTCGAAGCGTCGGAACGCACGGCCCATGCCGAGGCGGTGGCCCCAGCCCACATCCACGTCCATGCACCAGTACGTCAGGCGTCCACCCATCAGCGGTCGCCAGTGGTTCTCCCAGGCATGACCGAGGCCGATATCGCTGGAAGTGATGCCGAGCACATGGACGTGCGAGATCTGCGGCAGCTTGCTGGCGGCGTTCACCCACGAGCCGCAGTGCATGCCGAGCGGGAACCGCATGTTGTCCGGATGGTTGTCCAGCACCACCAGTTGGAACGGGGCCTGCCCGCGCATGCGGCGCAACAGTGGCAGGCTGAGGTGGTGGAAGTCGCCACTGCCGAGCATGACGGTTCCGAGCTGGGCCGGCAGTGGTGCCAGCACGTCAGCGGCGAAACGGTCCAGGGTGGCATTGCTGCAGGCAAAGCGCAGCGGGTCATGCCACTGCGGCAGGGCCAGGGTCTGTGCCTGGGGCAGCGGCAGCACGCCACCGTCCAGGTCCAGGATCAGCGGGGAACGCAACGGCATCGTTCAACCGCCTCCATCAGGTTCGCTCTGCAGGTGCGGGGTCAGCTTGCGCAGGGCGGCGCGCAGCAGCGGGGAGCGTGCGTGGATCGCGTGCCGGGTGGAGGTGAAGCGCGCACCCAGTTCGGCCTTGATGCGCGAGTCGGTCCAGCCGGCCACGTAGTGGCTCAGGCCGTGCTGCAGCGCGTACTCGAGGTTGTGCATCCAGCTGACGGCGTACAGGTTGTGCTCGCGCGACTGCGGATAGGCCAGGCCGATGTACTTGTCCACCAGCTTGCCGGCATGCACGTAGCACAGGTTCCAGCCGATCAACCGGCCCTGGTGGCGGTACAGGAACATCCGTCCCTGGCCCTGGCTGTCGGCCAGCAGGTACTGGAAATAGGGCAGGTCGAGCTGGTCGAAATGCACCGCGCTCTGCGCGTATACGCCCAGGTACAGCGCGTACAGTTCGGCCTGCAGTTGCGGGTCGGCCAAGGCCGGGTTGCCGGTGGCGATGCAGTCGATCTGCAGGTCATCGCGCGAACGCAACTTGCGACGGATGTTCTTGCGGCGCGAGGATGACAGGCGGCCGAGATAGTCGTCGAGCGAATCGAAATCGATCGCCACCCAGGCCAGCGGCATGCCTTCCAGTTCGACGAAGCCGCGTGCCAGCAGCGCCTGCAGGAAGGCGCCGCTGTGTGCGTTGGCCGCGTCGTCCAGCAGCGGTGAATCGACTGCCAGGTCCTTCACCACCAGCAGCCGGGTATCGCCGATCGCGTGACGCGTCACGTCCTCGGCCAGCGCCTCCGGGGCAACGTGTGCCGGCAGCGGGGTGTACTCGGTGCTGGTGGCACCGACGAAGCGCGTCTTCCAGGTGATCCACGGCCGCCACAGGCGCGACAGCGGCAGGCCGAGCAGCCTGCCGCGCAGTTCGTCATCCATCGTGGTGGTCAGGTCCAGCGGCGCACGGAAGGTCGGCAGGCCGCTGGGAAGGCGGCCTGCCTCAAATCCGAGCGGCGGGTGGGCCAGGAAGCCCTCCAGCAGCGCGGTCGGTTCCAGCGCGGTACTGGATGCGCGTGACGTCATCTCCATCGGCACGGGAACCGGCAGCGCATCGACCTCAGCCCTTGGCCTTGGTCAGCGCCTGGTCGAGCAGGGTGACCGCCAGGTCGATTTCTTCGTAGCTGATGTCCAGCGACGGCGCGAAGGTGATCACGTTCTTGTACCAGCCACCCACGTCGAGCACGAGGCCCATGCGCTTGCCGTCGTGCAGCAGGTCACCGGCCAGGCCGATGTCGACCATGCGGTCCAGCAGCTCCTTGTTCGGGGTGTAGCTGTCGGCCTGGCAGATTTCCGCACGCAGCGCCAGGCCCAGGCCGTCGACGTCGCCGATTTCCGGGTGGCGCTTCTGCAGGCCGCGCAGGCCGTCGAGGAAGTAGGCGCCCTTTTCCGGCACGGTGCGCTCGTAATCCATTTCCTTGCCCAGCTTCAGCACTTCCAGGCCCAGGCGGGTGCCCAGTGGGTTGGAATTGAAGGTGGAGTGGGTGGAGCCCGGCGGGAACACGGTCGGGTTGATCAGCTCTTCGCGCGCCCACAGGCCCGACAGCGGGTTCAGGCCGTTGGTCAGCGCCTTGCCGAACACCAGCACGTCCGGGGTCACGCCGAAGTGCTCGATCGACCACAGCTTGCCGGTGCGCCAGAAGCCCATCTGGATTTCATCGACGACCATCAGGATGCCGTACTTGTCCAGCACGCGCTTGAGGCCGGTGAAGAAGTTGCGCGGCGGGATGACGTAGCCACCGGTGCCCTGGATCGGCTCGACGTAGAACGCGGCGTACTCGGCCTGGCCGACCTTGGGATCCCACACGCCGTTGTACTCGCTTTCGAACAGGCGCTCGAACTGCCACACGCAGTGGTCGGAGTACTCGTCCGGGGTCATGCCCTTCGGGCGACGGAAGGGGTACGGAAACGGGATGAACATCGCGCGCTCGCCGAAGTGGCCGTAGCGGCGGCGGTAGCGGTAGCTGGAGGTGATCGACGACGCACCCAGGGTGCGGCCGTGGTAGCCGCCCTCGAAGGCGAACATCAGGCTCTTGCCGCCGCGCGCGTTGCGCACGATCTTCAGCGAGTCTTCAATGGCCTGAGCACCGCCAACGTTGAAGTGCACGCGACCGTCGAGGCCGAACTTCTCGTGCATGTCCACGGCAATGGTCTTGGCCAGCTGCACGCGGGTCGGGTGCAGGTACTGGCTGGCGACCTGCGGCAGGGTGTCGATCTGGTCCTTCAGTGCATCGTTCAGGCGCTTGTTGCTGTAGCCGAAGTTGCACGCCGAGTACCACATCTGCAGGTCGAGGTAGGGCACGCCCGCGCCGTCGAACATGTAGCTGCCTTCGCCGCGCTGGAAGATCTTAGGCGGATCGACGTAGTGGACGGTATCGCCGAAGGAGCTGTAGCGGGCTTCGTCGGCCAGCAGCTGCGCATCGGAGGCAGCGGCGGCGGCGTTCTTGTCAAAAATGTTCATGCAGTTCGGTTCCGTGAAGGACGTTCGAAAGGGGTAACAGGGGAGCGCGCCTGCAAGGGAGTGCTCAGGCGGTGGCAAGCAGCAGGGGCAGTGCGGCGGGCTGCGGGCTGGCGTCGAGGCGACGTGGCTGCAGCAGGCTGCCATCGAGCAAGCGCGGCAGCAGTGCGATTGCATCGTGGAAGGTGTCGATGGCGGCATGCTCGATGCCGGCATTCGTGCAATGGGTAATCAGGCGGCGCTTGGCGAACACGAAGTCGGCGTCTTCGGACACGCAGAAATCCGAGCTGCCGTCGCCGATCATCAGCACGCGCGGTGCTTCGTTGGCGCGCGCCTGCGCGGCGCAGGCGCATTTGCAGGTGCCACTGCGGCAGCCTTCGGCCTGGTAGGGCGATTCCAGTTCCCAGTGGTCATCGCACCAGCGCAGGTGGTTGGCCACCACCGGCAGCTGCGCCAGGCCGTGGTTGGCGAGGATGCGATGGATCGCATAGTCCAGGCCGTCGCTGACGATGCGCAGTGGCAGGCCCAGCTGCTCGGTGCGAGCGACGAAGGCGACGAAACCTGGATCGATCTGCACCTGGTCCAGATGGGCATCAAGCGTGGCCGGATCCAGTTCCAGCCGCCGCACCTGGCCCTGCATGCATTCACGCGAGCCGATCTTTCCCGCCTTCCACTGGTCTTCCAGTTCCTGCCAGCCCGGCTGGCCGTACTTTTCCAGCAGCGAGTCGATGACATCTTCGAGGCTGATGGTGCCGTCGAAGTCACACAGGATGCTCCAGTGCATGGGCAGGTCCGTCGATGAGAAAGGCGTCCGGCACATTGCCGGGGCAGGCTCAATGTAGGCAGGCCGCCTTTCTCGTTCCTTTCCTGTTGAAAGGCGCTTTTGACGGGCTGGGAAAGCGTTCAGGAAAGTACATGGATGAATGCGCGGAGCGCAGGCCACGCGCGCACGTGCGGGTCAGGCGCGGGCCAGGACCTGCAGTATTTCGCCCGTCTCCTCACGGGTCTGCCAGGCGCTGTTGCCAAGGGTGAGCATGCGTGCGGCGAAGTCACGTGCATTGGGCACGTCCTCCTGCGGCACGATGCCACGCAGGTAGGCGTAGTCGGGCAGGGCATGGATGAACATGCGGCTGGCACCGAGGCCGCGCGGCCACAGGTCGTCCAGCGCGGCATCGCGCGCGCGCTGGCTGGGCAGCAGCAGCATCAGCATCGGCCAGGTGCCGCCGCTACCGGCCAGGCCATCGACCACCTCCACCGCCGGCAGTTGTGCCAGCTGCACGCGCAGCTGCAGTGCGCGCAGGCGCCCGGCCTGCAGGAACGTCGGCAATCGCCGCGCGGCATGGGCACCGATGTTCTGTCGCCATCGACTGACCCGGTGCTGCGGTATGTCCAGCGGGAAAATGTCACCGACCGCGTCTTCCAGATCGCCACGCTGCAGTGCGCTGCGCAGCGGATTGCCGTACACCAGCGACAGCAGCGAGGGGCGATAGCAGGCGGCAAGGCCAAGCAGCTGCACACTGCGAAGCAGCTCCCAGCGCAGGTTGAAGCGCACCTGTTCGGCGGCATGCTCGGCCAGTTCGGCGCGCAGTTCGTCATCGCGGCTGACCAGCAGGCCGCCTTCGTGCAGGCTCAGCCCTTTGCCGGCGGCCAGGCTGAAGAATCCGATGTCGCCACGCAGGCCGACACTGCTGTTGCCCACCCGTGCGCCCAGCGCCTGTGCGGCATCTTCGATGACCCAGGCGCCGGCGCTGCGGGCGATGTCGCAGGCCCGTTCGACATCGGCGATGCGACCGCCGAGGTGGGTTGGCAGGATGGCCAACGTACGCGCATCGGCCAACCGTTCGAGCTGGCCGGGATCGAAGTCGAAGTGGCCGCGCCGGGTATCGCACAGCTGCACGCGCAGGCCGAGGCTGTGCACCGCGATCGGCACCAGCGGGCAGGTGTAGGCCGGCATGATCACTGTGTCGCGCCTGGGTGCGCGCTTGCGCAAGGTGCGCAGGGCGATCAGCAGCGCGTGCGTGCCGGAACAGGTCAGCTGCAGCGGCGGCGTGCCCAGCTGGTTGGCCAGGATCCCGCGCAGGTCACCACCACCGGGAAGGAAGTCGCTGGCCTGCATCGGCAGGCCGGCGGTCGGTGGCAGTTCGCGCGCGAACAGGCTCATCGCAGCCCGCTCACGAGGTGCTTTCGGCGGGGCTGTGCGGGTCGTCCGCTTCCGCGCGGCCGAGGCAGACGATGCCGGCCACGATCAGTACCGCACCGACCAGGTGGTGCAGGGTGAGCGGCTCTTTCAGCAGCCAGGCCGACAGCAGCAGCACACTGATCACTTCCAGGTGCGAGGCCGCGAATGCCGGGCCGATCGGCGCATGCCGCAGCAGGCTCATCCAGGTGAAGAACGCACCGACGTAGCCGAGGATGGCGCCGTACACCCATGGTTGCGACAGCACGCGCAGCAGCCAGGTGGTGTTGGCCTCGACCGGCAGCGCAGCATCGCCGGCGTACTTGAAGCACAGCTGGGCCAGGGTGTCGAAGGCCATCAGCAGGGGGAAGCCGATCACATACAGGCGCCTCATGAGCCGGCCCCCACCACCGCCACGCCTGCTGTGACCAGCAGCATCCCGGTCACCCGCAATGGCGTGAGCTTCTCGCGGAACAGGATGCGGCCGGCGATCATCAGCGCCACGATGTTGATCGAGCCCAGCAGCACGCCCTTGGACAGCGGAACCAGTGACAGGAAGGCGATCCAGGCGACGAACTCAAGCACGTAACAGGCGATGCCGATCCACAGCCAGGGGCGGCTGAGCATGTGCTTCCAGCGCTGCAGTCCCTCGCCCTCCTGCGGGTCGCTGGCGGCGGCCTTGAAGGCGAGCTGGCCACCGGTATCGAGCACGACATTGGCCAGCCACAGCAGCGTGGCAAGTGCCCCCATCTCAGGCCACCGCCTTGAGGACGCCGCTGCGTTCACCGATCCCGGTGAAGAAGCGCGCGCTGCAGCGGATCACCTCGCGGCGTTCGCGGTCGATCGTGATCATGTGGTAGCTGTCCTCCAGCACCACCAGTTCCTTCGGGCCACTGACCCGCGACATCACCAGTTCGGCATTGCCCATGCTGGCCACGTCGTCTTCGCGGGCGTGCATCACCAGGCACGGGGCGGTGACCTGGTGCAGGTGGCGGCGGGTCCAGTTGCTCAGCGCACGCATCTCGGCCAGCGCGTGCCAGGGATTGCCCGGAAGGCCTGCCGCCGCGCTGTCGCCGGACAGCATGGCGGCGCTGACCTGCGCACGCAGGCGCTCGTCGCGCAGGCCGTACGGCGGTTCTTCCATGAACATGCGGTCGCGGCCGATGTTGAAGCGCTTGAACCACGGCAGCAGGAACGAGAGGCGGGCGACAGCGGGTATGTTCCAGCCGTCGTAGCGGAACGTGGCGCCATACACGCCGACGCCGGACACCCAGTCCGGTCGTCGAGCAGCAAGTGCCAGCGACAGCACCGCGCCCATCGACAGGCCACCGACGAACAGCTGGTCGACCTTGCCGCGCAGGCTTGCCGCCGCATCTTCCACGCCCTGGTACCACTGTTCCCAGGTGGTCGCCAGCAGGTCATCCACGGTGCCACAATGGCCGGGCAGCTGCACGCCGTGTACGGTGAAGCCGGCGTTGTTCAGCCCTTTGCCCAGCATGCGCATTTCCGCCGGGGTACCGGTCAGGCCGTGGACCAGCAGCACGCCCTGCGGGCCACCGGGGAAGAAGAAGTCGTGCGAGTCGGTCACCTGGCGGCTCCGGGACGGCAGTGGGGAGGGTCAGGATCGCAACCGCGATTTTCGCCAGCCTTTCAGCGCCCCGGTCCGGGTCAGGGGGCCTTCAGCAGCGGCAGTGTGATGGCGACCTTGAGTCCGCCGCCGGGGCGGTTGAGGAAGGTCAGGCGCCCGCCGAAGTGCTCCACCGCCTCGTGGGCGATGGCCAGGCCCAGGCCGGTGCCGCTGGCGGTGGTGCCGGGGGCGCGGAAGAAGCGCTCACCCAGCCGCGGCATCACGTCCTCGGGTACGCCGGGCCCGTTGTCCTCCACGTACAGTTCGACGTCATTGTCATCCAGCGCGTGCACGCCGACGGTGACGGTCGCATCGCGGCCGGCATAGCGCAGCGCATTGTCGATCAGGTTGTCCAGTGCTTCCTGCAGCTGGGCACCGTTGCCGAGCACGCGCAGCGGCTGGGGGCTGCCGCGGTAACCCAGATCGATGCCATCGCGGATCGCTTCAGGCACGCGTGTACCGACCCACTGCGGCACCCGTTCGCACAGGTCCAGTACCTCCACCGTCTCCGGCACGGTCTGGGCCCGGCTCAGCGCCAGCAGCTGGGTGCTGACCCGCGCGGTGCGCTGGTTGAGCCGGCGGATGTGCTGCAGTGCCTCGCGCACCGTGTCCGGGTCGCCATGCGCCAGTGCCTGGTCCACGTGCAGGGCCATGCCGGCCAACGGCGAGCGAAGCTGGTGCGCAGCGTCGGCGATGAACCGGTTCTGCAGGGTGATCATTTCCGCCTGGCGGGCAAACAGATCGTCGATGGTGCTGATCAGTGGCTGGATTTCCTCCGGCACGTCGGCGTCGGAGATCGGCGCCAGTTCGCCGCGGCGCTGCGCCAGGCGGGTCCTCAGCGGGGTCAGGATGCGCAGGCCATGGGTCACCCCGAACCAGACCAGCGCGGCAGTGCCCAGCGCCAGCATGGTCATCAGCGGGATGATGATCATCAGGATCTCTCGCGCGCGCTGGCGTCGTTCGGCCATGCTTTCGGCCACGGTCACCGCCAGTTGGTCCTGCGGATCGTTCATCGCACGCGTGCAGACGGTGGCCATGCGCACCGGCTGGCCGTTGAGAATGCCATCGTACAGGGTGGGGTCCACGCCGGTGCATTCCTGCGAAGGCGCGTAGGCACTGAAATCCGCATTGCCGCTGAGTGTCCCCTGGCGGCTGCTGTCCACGTTGAAATAGCGATGGCCGTCGGGCTCGTACTCGATCAGGAAGCGCGCCTGCGGAGACAGGTCGCTGGTCACCGGCATGGTGCTCAGCATCTGTGCGAACGAGTGCGTGTCGTCGATCAGGTTGCGGTCGTGGATGCGGTTGGAATAGTCCAGCGCAACGTAATAGGCCAGGATCGTATTGAAGGTGAGCAGGCCAAGCATCGGCAACGCCAGGAAGGCGAGCAGGCGCCGTCGCAGGCTGGGGGGGCCGCTGATCACGGGGCGCTGTCGTCCTGTGCGTCTTCCAGCATGTAGCCCAGCCCACGCACGGTGCGGATGCCCATGCCGCCCGGCTGCAGCTTGCGGCGCAGGCGGTGCAGGGCGATGTCCAGGCCGTTGTCGGTCAGGTCCTGGCCCCAGTCGCACAGCGCTTCCACCAGCTGCGCGCGTGACACGATGCGCTCTGCACGCACCGCCAGCGCCGACAGCAGGCCGAACTCGCGTGCGGTCAGTTCAAGTGATTGGTCGTCGATCCATACGCGGTGCCCGGCCAGGTCCAGGCGCAAGCGGCCGATGCGCAGGTCCGGATTGCCATTGCTGGTGACCCGCCGCAGCTGTGCACGCACGCGGGCTTCGAATTCGTCCAGTGCGAACGGCTTGACCAGATAGTCGTCGGCACCGAGGTCGAGCACGCGCACCCGCTCGGCCAGGCCGTCACGCGCGGTCACCACCAGCACCGCCAGGCCATCGCCACGCTGGCGCAGTCGTTGCAGCACGTCGCGGCCATCCAGTTGCGGCAGCCCCAGGTCCAGCACCAGCAGTGCGTACTGGGTCGAGCCCAGTGCTGCATCGGCGTGCGCACCGTTGTCGACGTGGTCGACCACGTGCCCCTGCCGGCGCAGCGAGGCGCACAGGCCGGAGGCGATGTCCGGGTCGTCTTCAGCAATCAGAACGCGCATGCGCGGGGCTCCTGTAACGGTCAGGCCCACCGGCTGGACGGGGCGGGCCTCTCGGCTGCCGAAGGGTAGCCGCAAACCGGGTGAAGGTGGAGCGCGCCGGCACCTCCCGGCGCCGTCACGCTGTCCCTCCATTCAGTCCTGCAGCCCCGGCTCACCCCGCGCCAGCGGCAACCGGGAGCCATCCAGCAGGCCACGGCTGAGCTTGCCCTCCTCGATGAACAGCAGTTCGCCGTTCTCGCCGTTCTTGATGCTGCTGTCGATGGCGATCACGCGGTCGCCGTGGAAGCTGCTGACGTGTGGCATCGAGGTATGGCCGACCACGATGCGCTTGAGCTGCAGGCGGTCGAGCACGGCCTGCACACCCGCGGTGTCGAGGCGGCCATCGAAATAGCCGCGGTACCAGATCGGGCTGGTCTTGCCGTCATACAGCGGTGCGGTGGCCGGGTCGGCCTTCACTTCGGCCCTGGGCAGGCCCAGCGAGGCCTGATAGGCCGCGTTGGTGCGTGCCGGGTCCAGCGCCAGCCGCACCGCCTCGGGCGAGATGCCGCCGTGCAGGAACAGGGTATCGCCGATCTTCAGCAGCACCGGTCGGGTGCGCAGCCACTGCCCGATCACCGAGTCGGCGCCATACAGCTGCGGGTAGCTGCGGCCCAGCAGCTGGGCGCTGCGCAGGTACTTCGGGTTGACGTAGCGCAGGTCGTCATACAGCACCATGGTTTCGTGGTTGCCGAGCACGAAGTGCACGGCGCCACCGGCGGCGGCCGCCTGCTGCTGCAGGCCGTAGAGCAGCCAGAACGCCTCGGTCACCTGCGGGCCGCGGTCGAACACGTCGCCGGCGATGACCAGCGTGTCCTTGCCCAGCGCCCAGCGATCCTGCGCGTCGATCACGTGATGGGCACGCAGCAGGCGCACCAGCAGCCCATACTGGCCGTGGATGTCGGACAGCGCGACGATGCGCGGTGTGGCCGGCAGCACCGAGACCGAGGCTGCATTCGGCGCAGCCACATGCACGGTGTGTTCGTAGCCGCAGCGCGGTGCGATATCGGTCCCTGTTGCCCCGGAGGCAAGCGTGCGCGATTCGACCTTGTCGGCGCAGATCCACTTGGCCTGCACCCGGTCGCCCTGGCGGAACACATAGGGGCCATCGGCCTGCACGTGGTCGGCGGGCGCGGCAACCTCGCGGGCCTGCGTGGTTCCGGCGCTGCAGGCCAGCAACGGCAGCAGCAGGGCGGTCATCAGGGAAGGGCGATAGCGCGACATCGTCGTTGTCCGGCGGCGGAAACATCCGATGCTAACCGGCGCGACCGGGTCGCGGTGTGCGCGAATGGGCGGGTCAGGCGCTGTGCCCGTCGTCCCTGAACTTGCGCACACGGGTGGCGGCGGCCTGCAGGGGCCGACCGTCGCGCCCGCGCGGCTGCATGTACGGCAGCGGTCGCCGCGTGCTGGATTCGATCAGCTGCGAATGAGCTTCGTCTGCACCGAAGCGATGGCGTTCACCCCATTGGCGCAGCGCGACCAGCACCGGGAACAGCGCCTGGCCCGCGGCGGTGAGCACGTATTCCTGGTAGGCCGAGCCGTCGGAGGCCGGTTGCAGTTGCAGGATGCCGGCCTCGACCAGCCTGCGCAGGCGATCGCTGAGGATGTTGCGGGCGGCGCCCAGGCTGCGCTGGAAGTCGCCGAAGCGGCGGACGCCGTCGAAGGCATCGCGGATCACCAGCAGTGCCCAGCGATCACCGAGCAGGTCGGCGCTGCGGGCAACGGGGCAGGGGCTGTCTGCGTGCATGGCGGTCTCCGTCCTATGTGGTTGCAGTTTAAAACCAAAGTAGCTAGCCTGCATCTGGTTTCAATATGAAACCAGATGACGAATGCCATGCCGATTCCACGCCCCCTGCTGGTGCTGCTTGCGGTTGCCGCCGGCGCCAGCGTTGCCAACGTCTATTACGCGCAGCCGCTGCTGGATCAGCTTGCACACGCCTTCGCGCTGGAGCGGGCGGTTGCCGGCGCGGTGTTGGCCGCGACCCAGGCCGGCAGCGTGCTGGCATTGCTCGGGTTGCTGCCGCTGGCTGATCGCGGTGACCGACGGCACCTGCTGCGGCTGCAGATGGCGGCACTGGTGGCAGCCCTGCTGTGGCTGGCAGCGGCACGCACGGCCGGTTGGCTGTTGTCGGGCCTGCTGCTGGCCGGGCTGTTGGGCACCGCGCTGACCCAAGGCTTGATCGCCTACACGGCAGCGATGGCTCCGGCCGCGCAGCGCGGGCGCGTGGTGGGGGTGGTGCAGGGCGGGGTGTTCATCGGGTTGCTGCTGGCGCGCGTGCTGTCCGGCACGGTGGCGGCCATTGCCGGCTGGCAAGCAGTCTATCTGCTGTCGGCAGCGCTGATGGCGACCCTGGCCGCACTGCTGTGGCGGCGCCTGCCGGCTGTGCCGATACCCGTGGTGCCGCCGCGTTGGCGCGACCTGCTGGGCTCGATGCTGGGCATGCTGCGCCGGGATCGAACGCTGCGCGAGCGCGGTCCACTGGCGTTGCTGCTGTTTGCCGGACTCAACGTGTTCTGGGCGGCGGCCCCCTTGCCGCTGTCGGCCCCACCGCTGCAGTGGTCCACTGCGGCCATCGGTGCGCTCGGCTTGGCTGGGGTGGCAGGTGCATTGATGGCGTCGCGGGTCGGGCACTGGATGGACCGCGGTTTTGCCGATCGGGTCAGTCTTGGCGCGCTGCTGTTGATGCTGGTCGCGTGGTGGCCGCTGCTGGGCCTGCCGCAGTCGCTGTCGTTGCTGCTGCTGGGCGTGATCGTGCTCGATCTGGGTGGGCAGGCGCTGCATGTCTCGAACCAGGCGCTGCTGCTGCGCGCGCCGGGCGAGCAGCATGGACGCCTGGTGGCGCTTTACATGCTCTTCTATGCGGTGGGTAGTGGTGCCGGTGCGGCTGCCGGGCCCTGGGTGCAGGCCCGGCACGGCTGGCCTGCCGTGTGCCTGCTGGGCGCCGGCATCGCGCTGCTGGCGCTGCTGTGGTGGGCGGCGTGGGGAGTGGTGGCGTTCAATGCATCGGCTGGCGCGCGGACCGGTAAAGTCGACTGTCGGTAGAGTCGACTGTCAGTCGACTGCTCTTCGCCCCGCGTGCGAAAAATTCCGCGCTGCGCGCGATAGTCGACCAGCGGTCGACTCTACCTGTCCTGTCGTCATCGCTGCAACGCACGCCGGCCCGGGGCTTCCTGCAGGTCCCCGCTGGCCACCACCACGCGGTTGCGGCCGCTGCGCTTGGCCTCGTACATCGCCGCGTCGGCACGTGCCATCAACCGTTCGTAGTCCGGGTGGCCATCATGGCCGGCCACGCCGATGCTGGCAGTCAGCGACAGAACTTGGCCGTTGGCCAGTGCCACTGGCGACTGCGCGATCTGCCGGCGCAGGCTCTCGGCGATCACCGAGGCCTGTGACTCACTGGCGGCAACCAGCACCACCACGAACTCCTCGCCGCCGTAGCGGAACAGGTAGTCGCTGCCGCGGGTCAGCTGGCCGAGCAGGCCGGCGACGTGCTGCAACGCGCGGTCGCCGGCATCGTGGCCGTGGCCGTCGTTGATCGCCTTGAAGTGATCCAGGTCGAGCAGCAGCAGCGAGAACGGCGTGCGATTGCGCGTGGCCAGCTCGATCTCCCTGCGCAGCACGGTAGGCAGGAAGCGGCGGTTGAGCAGGTTGGTCAGGGCATCGCTGCCGGCATCCAGTTCACCGATGCGTTCGAACAACAGCGTCATCAGGGTACGGATGGCGGCCAGGTCCTCGCGAATGGCCGGCAGCACCGCCAGTCGTTGCGCCGGGGTGTCATTGCTTGCCCGCTGCAGGTTGCCGTCGATGCGGGCCATCAGCTGGCCGACCTGCTGGGTTTCGCTGCTCTCGCCGAAGCTGGGGATGCCCTTGTGGGTGAACCACAGGCCGAATTCCGAGGTCGCCAGGCTGGCGCTTTCGCCGGCCTGCACGTGGCCGGCGAGTGCGTAGAGCAGGGCGTTCTCCCAGTCCAGCAGCAGTGCACGCTGGCGCTCGCGTTCGGTACCGACATTCTGCACCAGCGAGAACAGCCGGTAGGCAGCATCGGCACGGGTGGAGCGCTCACGTGCATGGGTGTAGGCCAAGGTCATGCCTTCCATGGCGATGTCCATGATCGCGCTGAGGCAGTCGATGGCGGCGAACGCGGTGGCGCTGTCGGGCGCGTCGTCGCGCAGGCGCACGAACAGCTCGTGCTTGAGTACGCGCGCGCCGCGGGTGACCAGGTCGACCGGAATGCCGACCCGGGCATGCACATCGCCGATCACGCGTTGCGAGGCAACGGTGGCGGCAATGCCGTCGGCATCAGTGGTCAGCAGCTGCACCAGCCAGCGCTGCATGGCCGGTTGCAGGCGTTGCTTGACCTGATCGTGGGACAGGAAGCGGCGTGCACGCCCGTCCTGCAACAGCACTTCGTAGAAGCGTTGGGCCAGCGCCGGCGGGGCATCGGTTGCGGCGGCGTGCAGCAGCGCGGTGGCGGCCGGGCCGGCCTGTTGCAGGCAGTGCTGCCAGGCCTCGGCCAGCGGCTGGCTGGCATCGTCCAGTTGAGGTGGTTCCACGTCGATCTCTGACTGCGTACGGCAAACCACCGGTATCGGCCGCGGCGGCGTGCGGTTGATGGTGGGCAAGCCAGCCAGTTTAAGCCCGATGCAGGGTCGTTCGGCACGCAGGGCACATCACGCCTGCGGTAGCAATGAGTGAACGCATTTGAGAATCACTCGCATTGATGGGAGAATGCACGCACGGATCGGGCCGCAGGCGACTGCAGCGACGCTCCGCCTCCCCCTCGTCGTTGCCTCAAGCCCTTTGCCAGAGGCCCCGTTGCCCTGCCAGAAGGTCCAGATCATGTCTCCTGCCGTTGTCCTCTCGCCGCGCCCGCTGGCGCTCGCCGTTGCCGCCCTGCTGGCGGGCAGCGCGCTGACCGCCCAGGCTGAAACCGACGCCACCGATATCGACACGGTGCACGTCACCGCCTCGCAGATTGCCCGCCAGGCGTTGGGTACCTCGACCATCACCGCCGAGGACATCGCCAGGCGCCCACCGGCCAACGACATCGCCGAACTGTTGCGCACCATGCCGGGCGTCAACCTCACCGGCAACAGCGCCTCGGGCCAGTACGGCAACAACCGCCAGATCGACCTGCGCGGCATGGGCCCGGAAAACACCCTGATCCTGGTCGACGGCAAGCGCATCGGTGCGCGCGATGCCGTGCGCATGGGCCGCAGTGGCGAGCGCAACACGCGCGGCGACACCAACTGGGTGCCGGCGGAGATGATCGAGCGCATCGAAGTGCTGCGCGGACCGGCGGCGGCACGCTATGGCTCCGGTGCTTCCGGTGGCGTGGTCAACATCATCACCAAGCGCCCGACCGGCGACCTGACCGGTGCGGTCGACCTGTACGGGCTGGTGCCCGAACACAGCGCCGAAGGTGGCAGCGAGCGCGTCGGCCTGCAGCTGAGTGGGCCGATGACCGACACGCTGTCGTTCCGCCTGTACGGCAACCTCAACAAGACCGACGCCGATTCACTCGATCTCAACCGCCAGTACGCCACCCAGCCGAACGCAGTGCCACCGGCTGGCCGCGAGGGCGTCAAGAACCGCGACATCAACGCGCTGCTGCGCTGGGACGTGACCGCCGACCAGGTGGTCGAGTTCGAGGCCGGCACCAGCCGCCAGGGCAACATCTATGCTGGTGACCGCGCGGTCAGCACCACCGGCACTTCGACCGGCATCGATCTGGCCGCCCTGGCCGACGGCAAGGCGGAAACCAACCGCATGTACCGCAACACCGGCGCGATCAGCCATCGTGGTCGCTGGGGCGATGTCACCTCGCGGGTGACCGCTGCAGTTGAAGCGGTGAACAACTCGCGCATCAACGAAGGCCTGGCCGGTGGCCCGGAAGGCAGCTTCAACGGCACCGACTGGTCGACCTCGCGCCTGCGCAACTACCAGCTGGATGGCGAAGTGAGCTTCCCGACCACGCTGGGCGGCGCCGAGAACATCTGGACGTTGGGCTTTGAATACCTGGACAGCCGGCTGACCGACCCTTATTCGATGAGCCAGTCCAGCAGCAGCGGCGGTGGCATCCCGGGGCTGTCGGCCGATCGTGCGCGCGGCAAGGCCGATGCGCAGACCACGGCGGTGTTCGTGGAAGACAACATCTACCTGGGTGAGCGCTGGATCGTTACCCCGGGCCTGCGCTTTGACCACCACAGCCAGTTCGGCAACAACACCAGCCCCAGCCTCAATGCGCAGTTCCGCATCAACAGCGACTGGGTGGTGAAGGGCGGCATCGCCCGCGCGTTCAAGGCGCCGAACCTGTACCAGTCGAATCCGAACTATCTCTACTACACCCGTGGCAACGGCTGCCCCAATGCGCTGCCGAGCCTGGGCGCTGGTTGCTACATGCGTGGCAACGCAGACCTGAAGGCGGAAACCAGCCTGAACAAGGAACTGGGCATCGAGTGGGCACCGCAGAGCGGCTGGCAGGCCTCGTTGACCTACTTCCACAACGACTACAAGGACAAGATCCAGGCGGGCTACACCCAGATTGGCCTGACCGCCGACACCAAGGGCCGCATCTTCCGCTGGGAGAACGCGCCGAAGGCGATCGTGCAGGGGCTTGAAGGCAACCTGGTGATTCCGCTGCTGGGCGAGCAGGGCAACCGCCTGAAGTGGAGCAACAACTTCACCTACATGGTGGAAAACGAGAACAAGAGCACCGGCCAGCCGTTGTCGGTGATTCCGAAGTACACGATCAACACCATGCTGGACTGGCAGGTCACCGACAGGCTGTCGCTGCTGCTGACCGGCACCTTCTACGGCAAGCAGGAACCGGCCACGACCAACATCAACAACGACCCCCGCTGCACCGGCAGCTGCGATGCATCGATCGCGCTGCAGGATCGTGGCGCGTACAACATCTGGGGCGCGAGCGCGCGCTACAAGGTGACCGAGACGGTCAGCTTCGGCTTCGGCGTGAACAACCTGGCCGACAAGCGCCTGTTCCGCGAGGCCAACAGCAGTGATGCCGGGGCGGCGACCTACAACGAGCCGGGCCGCGCCTACTGGGCCAGCCTGCGCTTCGGGTTCTGAGCATACGCAAGTGCAGATCCGCCGTGGCCGCCGGGTCCTGCCCGGCGGCACCGGTGCTGCACGCCTGCAATGTTATAAACATCGTAATAGTCTCCTCCGCCGGCACCGCGTAGCCTGCACCGCATCGCAAAGGAGCTGTTGCCATGGGCCACGACCACGATCACCTGCCGTCCCAGATCCGCCACGAGAAGCCCTTGTGGTGGGCACTCGGCCTGACCACCACCTTCCTCGTCGTCGAAGTGGTGGGCGCGTTCTGGACCAACAGCCTGGCGCTGTTGTCCGACGCCGCGCACATGGCCACCGACGCGCTGGCGCTGATGATCGCGCTGGTTGCGGTACGGCTGAGCCGGCGCCCGCCGGATGCGCGCCGCACCTACGGCTATGCACGGCTGGAAGCGTTGGGCGCGATGATCAACGGTGCCATGCTGTTCGTGGTCGCCGCCTACATCCTGTGGGAGGCGATCGGCCGCTTCCGCCAGCCGCAGGAGATCGCCTCCTCCGGCATGCTGGTGATCGCGGCTGCGGGCCTGGTCATCAACCTGATCTCGATGCGCCTGCTGCAGGCGGGCAGTGGCGAGAGTCTCAACGTGAAGGGCGCCTACCTGGAAGTATGGGCCGACATGCTCGGCTCGGTGGCAGTGATTGCGGGCGCATTGTTGATCAAGTGGACCGGATGGAAACCGATCGACCCGATCCTGGCCGTGCTGATCGGCCTGTGGGTGCTGCCGCGTACCTACGTGCTGATGCGTGAGGCGATCAACGTACTGCTGGAAGGCGTGCCCAAGGGCATGGACGTGGCCAGGGTGCGCGACAGCCTGTCCGGCCACGTCGCAGTCCTGGACGTGCATGACCTGCACGTGTGGGCGCTGGCTTCCAGCACGCCGGCGCTGACCGCGCACATTGTGATGCGCGACGGCACCGACGCCGATGCGTTGCGCCGCGAGCTGGGCGGTCGCCTGCATGATGACTTCGGTATCGAGCACGTGACGCTGCAGATCGAAGCGGACCACTGTGGTGAAGCCTGCGCTGGACCGGCGTCGGCCAACGGCGGCGCGCAGCAGGGCCATGAAGGCCACGACCACGGTGAGGATGCGCAGGGCCATCGCGGCCACGTGCATCGTTGAATGAAAATGAAGGCCGCACCGGAGAATGCCCGGTGCGGTCATTCGTCGCGTCGCGAGGCCAGCCGATCCGCCAGCCGGGTTGGCTCCGGCAACCGGTAGCCGCGCAGGGTGCGCTGCACCCAGCCCAGCGCGGTATCGGCACTGACCCGATGGCCACCGGCCACGAACAGCGGCTTGCAGCGCACCTTGCTGCGCAGCACCCAGCCCAGTTGCTCGTCGCCATCCAGCAGCGGTGTATGCGCACCAGCTTCGGCGCCCGGTTCGACGAACCTTCCCACCAGTTTCGATTTCGCCACGCCGATGCTCGGCAGGTCGGTGACCACGCCCAGATGCGCGGCGACGCCCAGCCGGCGCGGATGGCTGATGCCGTGGCCATCGACGAACACCAGGTCCGGCGTGCGCGGCAGCAGCGCCAGCGCGGCCAGCAGCGCCGGCAGCTCGCGGAAGCTGAGCAGGCCGGGGATGTAGGGCATCACCGTGGGGATGCGCGCGATCTCCTGTGCCACGGGCTTCAGCGTCTCCGCGTCCAGCAGTACCGCCGCGGCGCGGGTGATGGCGCCGTTGTCCTCGAAGCCGACATCCATCCCGGCCAGCCAGCGCACGTTGCGTGGCAGGCGGTCCTGGCGCTCCACGCGGCCTGCCAGTTGCAGCTGCTGCGCACGGGCGGCAGCGACGCTGCCTTCCCAGCGTCCGGGGTCGATCACCGTATTCATGGGTCACAGCATCGCACGGGCGGCGCCACGGCCCGGTGAGCGGCGGCCGGGCTACAATGGCGGCCTGCCTTTCCTCGCGTTGGAGACCCTGCAGTGACCCGTAGACTCGTACTGTTGCGCCATGGCCAGAGCCAGTGGAACCTGGACAACCGCTTCACCGGCTGGGTCGATGTCGACCTGACCGAGCAGGGGCGTCGCGAAGCGGCCGCCGCCGGCCGCCTGATGCGCGAGGAAGGCCTGCAGTTCGACGTTGCGCACACCTCCGTGCTCAAGCGCGCCATCCACACCCTGCAGGGTGCGCTGGCCGAGCTGGAGCAGGACTGGCTGCCGGTGAACAAGTCCTGGCGCCTCAACGAGCGGCACTACGGCGGCCTGCAGGGGCTGGACAAGGCCGAGACCGCGGCCAAGCACGGCGAAGAGCAGGTCAAGGTGTGGCGTCGTTCGTACGACATCCCGCCGCCGCCGATGGACCTGGAAGATCCGGGCCACCCGATCCATGACCGCCGCTACGCCGGCCTGGACCGCAACGCGCTGCCGGGCACCGAGTCGCTGGCCACCACCCTGGATCGCGTGCTGCCGTACTGGCACGACGCCATCGCACCGCAGCTGAAGGACGGCAAGACCGTACTGGTCACCGCCCACGGCAACTCGCTGCGTGCGTTGTACAAGTACCTCAACAACGTCTCGCGCGAGGAAATCCTCGAGCTGAACATCCCGACCGGCATCCCGCTGCTGTTCGAACTGAACGATGACCTGACCGTGCAGTCGTTCCGCTACCTGGGCGACCCGGAAGCGGCGCGCAAGGCCGCCGAAGCCGTAGCCAACCAGGGCAAGGCGAAGTAAGAAGCAGAAGGCCGGCGCAAGCCGGCCTTTCTTTTTGTAGAGCCGAGCCCACGCTCGGCTGACGCTGTCGCAACCCGGTAGAGCCACTTCATTGGGGCTGCATGTGCCAGCTACGAAGGACCCGGCAGGCGCACCTTCGGCGACTGCAACGCAGCAATGTCGATGACGTGGTCCTGGCATATCACCTGGTAATGCGTGAATGGGCCCGGGTAACGGGTATCAGCGAAGGTGGCACGGCCCAGATATTCAAGGAATTTCGAACGGCTGTAGCGGCGGAACAGGTTGCCGCTCCAGGCTTCGGCGTCGTCCCAGCTCTGGTAGGACTCGTTGTGCACGGCGTAGCTGATGTAGTGGTCCCAGATCAGTTCAAACCGCTGCGAGTGGGGCACCACCTCTATCGCACGCACATCATCGATTGAACGTCCATGACCGAGCTCCACGCGGGAGGGCTTTCCGACCACCCGGCCCTCCTCGACGACCAGGCGCAGACGATTCGCTTCCGGCTCGCCAATCTCAGTAAGAAACAGAAACTCACAGGTGTCGAGGGCCAGCAGCAGCGCAGTTTCGTCCATGGTCATGAGGTCCAGTGATCGCAGACGCCAGAGCATACCGGCGCGCGGCGGGAGCTGCGCCGTGGACTCTGTGACCTTTGGCCGGTCCCCAACCTCGCGCCCCCGGCTACCCTGTGAAATTACCCGCAGGAGAGCCTCATGAACGTCCGCAACCTGGTCCCGCTGGGCCTGACCATCGCCATCGCTGCCTCGCTGGCCGCCTGTGGCAAGAACGAAACCGCGCCGGCGGCCAGTGCCGACGCCAAGCCGGCCTTCGACCTGTCGCAGATCAAGACGCCGCTGATCTCGCTCAACAGCGCCGACCTGGATCCGGCCATTTCGGCCTGTACCGACCTCAATGGCTTCGTCAACAGCAAGTGGCTGAAGGCCAACCCGGTGCCGGGAGACCAGACCACCTGGGGCAGCTTCGAGATCCTGCGCGAGCGCTCGCTGGAAGTGCAGCACGCGCTGGTGCAGCAGGCCGCCGCCAGCCAGGCCAAGGCCGGTTCGGTGGAAGCCAAGATCGGTGACATCTGGAAGACCGGCAACGACGAGGCCAAGATCGAAGCCGCCGGCCTGGCGCCGCTGCAGCCACAGCTGGACAAGATCACCGCGCTGAACGACACCGCCGCCATCACCCAGTACCTGCGCGACAGCCAGGCCGAGGGCAAGGGCGTGCTGTTCTCGCTGTTCGCCAATGCCGACTACAAGGATTCGGCCAACGTCATCGCCTACGTTGGCCAGGGCGGCCTCGGCCTGCCGGAGAAGGGCTACTACTTCGATGATGCGCAGGCCAAGATCCGTGACGCCTACGTGGCCTACATCGCGCAGGTGCTGACCCTGTCCGGCGTGGACGCGGCGCAGGCCGCCGAGCAGGCCAAGGCCGTGATGGCCTTCGAAACCCGCCTGGCCAAGGCCTCGATGTCACGCATCGAAATGCGTGACCCGGCCAAGCGCTACAACCCGCTCAGTGCCGCCGACGCGGACAAACTGACCCCGAACTTCAGCTGGACCGCGCTGTTCGACACCCTGAAGGTACCGGCCGCGCAGAAGTTCTCGCTGGCGCAGCCGGGCTTCTTCGGTGAAATGGACAAGATGCTGGCCGATGTGCCCGCCAGCACCTGGCAGGCCTACCTGCGCTTCCACACCATCGACGATGCCGCGCCATACCTGAGCAGCCAGTTCGAGAAGGCCAACTTCGATTTCTACGGCACGACCCTGCGTGGCCAGAAGGAAATGCAGCCGCGCTGGAAGCGCGTGCTGGAGTCGGTCAACGGCGGCATGGGTGAAGCCCTGGGCCAGCTGTACGTCGACGCCGTGTTCCCGGCCGAGTCGAAGGTCGCCATGCAGCACCTGGTGGCAAACCTGTCGCAGGCGCTGAAGGCGCGCCTGGAGCAGCTGCCGTGGATGGGCGAGGAAACCAGGAAGAAGGCGCTGGAAAAGTGGGCCAGCTTCACCCCGAAGATCGGTTACCCGGACAAGTGGCGTGACTGGACGGGCCTGCAGACCAACGGCGACAGCTACCTGGGCAACATGCAGGCGGCGCGCGCGTTCAACTACCGCTACATGCTGGACAAGATCGGCAAGCCGGTGGACAAGACCGAGTGGGGCATGACCCCGCAGACCGTCAATGCGTACTACAACGCCACCAAGAACGAGATCGTATTCCCGGCGGCGATCCTGCAGGCGCCGTTCTTCGACGCCAAGGCCGATCCGGCGCTGAACTACGGCGGCATCGGTGCAGTCATCGGCCATGAGATGATGCACGGCTACGACGACTCGGGCAGCCAGTTCGCCGCCAACGGCAACTTCGACAACTGGTGGACGGACGCCGACCGCAAGGCCTTCACCGAGCGTACCGACCAGCTGGTCGCCCAGTTCGACGGCTACGAGTCGGTGCCGGGCGTGTTCGTGAAGGGCAAGCTGACCCTGGGCGAGAACATCGGCGACCTGGGCGGCCTGACCGTGGCCTATGACGCGCTGCAGATGGCGCTGAAGGAAGACCCGAAGGCGAACGTCGAGGTTGACGGCCACAGCCAGGACCAGCGCTTCTTCATGAACTGGGCCACCGTGTGGCGCCGCAACTTCACCGATGGCGAGCTGCGCGTGCGCCTGAACACCGATCCGCACGCGCCGGCCAATTTCCGTGCCAACGGTGCGCCGTCGAACATGCCCTCGTTCGCTGCTGCATTCCAGTGCAAGGCGGGTGATGCGATGGTGCGCGCCGACGACAAGCGCGTGGTGATCTGGTAATCGATCACCCGTGATGCGTGGAGCGAAAGGCCCGGCGAACGCCGGGCCTTTTGTCTTCCAGGCCGGCAGCGCGGCGCCGACTGGTAGAGTCGACTGTTAGTTGTGTAAACCCACCACGTTGTTCAGCGGGATTCTGGAAATAGGCGGCTGGCTGCCGATCCCCATGTGGGGTCGGTGCCAGTTGTAGTGATGCAGCCATTCAGGTAGCACGGCATCGCGTTGCTCTGACGAAGCGTACTCGCAGGCGTAGGCCCATTCGCGCAAGCTGGTCTGGATGAAGCGCTCGGCCTTACCGTTGGTTCGCGGGGTGTAGGGCTTGGTCCGATAGTGCTTCATGCCCAACGAGGCGACGAGTCGAGCGAAGACGCCGGAGCGATAGCAGGCGCCGTTGTCAGTCAGGACACGCTGGAAGGTGACCCCCAGCGTCTTGTAGTACGCCAAAGCGGCCAGCAGCGCTTGGCAGGCCGTTGGGCCCTTTTCATCGGTGTGAACGCTGCTGAAGGCGACTCGGGAGTGGTCATCAATGGCCACATGGACATAGCCCCAGCCACCGCCGCCAGCATTGCCACGCCGATTCGGATCGACCCGGTGTCCGGGTCGGTGGAAGTTGCCGAGTTTCTTGATATCCAAGTGCAGCAAGCCGCCCGGGCTGTCGTACTCATACCGGACCGCCTTCTTCGGTGGGTCCAGAAGGCACAGGCGATTGAGTCCTCGTCGGCGCATCAGTCGTGAAATGGTGCTGTGAGCCACACCCAGTGCCTTGGAAATGGTCAGGTAGGTTTGCCGTTGACGTCGACGCTGGACGATCTGCTCTACCAGTGCCTCGGGGGTGCCATGGGGGCTGCGGCTGGGCCGAGAGCTGCGGTTCTGCAGCCCAATCAGGCCCTCGGCTCGATATCGGGCCAGCCACTTGTAAGCCGTGCGTACACTCACCCCGCAAGCCTGGGCGGCCTCTTCTGGCCGAAGGCCTTGCTCAGTGATGCGGCGGACAAGAAGTTCTCGACTAAACGGCGTCAAACGGGCATTTTTATGATGGTTCATCCGGGCTCTTTGGGGACTGGATAGGTGTGGTAACCACCATTTTCCAAAGATGCCCCGGATGAACAACCTACCGAGAGATCACAGTTAGTCGACTATCGCGCGCAGCGCGGGATTTTCGCGATCTGGACGAAGAGCAGTCGACTAACAGTCGACTCTACCGGCGGGTCGTTTCACCGTCGGGAAGATCTCAGGCCAGCGCCGGTTCCCGCTCCAGCATGCGATGGAAGCGTTGCAGCACGTACGGATCCACCAGCCCGCCGGCCTGCTCGTCGATGATCCGCAATGCGGCCTCATGCTCCATCGCATTGCGATACGGGCGCACGCTGGTCATCGCATCGTAGGCATCGGCGATGGTGACGATGCGCGCACCCAGCGGGATGGATTCGCCGCGCAGCCCATCGGGGTAGCCGCTGCCATCGAAGGCCTCGTGATGGGCGCGGATCAGCCGCGCCACCGGCAAGGCGTCGCTGCGGCCGGTGGCCAGGAAGATGTGTTCGCCGCGTACCGGATGCTCGCGCATGATCGCGCGCTCCTCATCGGTATGCCGGCGGGGTGCCAGCAGCACATCATCGGGTATGCCGATCTTGCCGATGTCATGGAAGCGCGCGGCCAGGCCGATCTGCGCACGGGCCTCGTCATCAAGATCGCAGTGCGTGGCCAGACACTGCGCGAGCAGGCCAACGCGGTCGCAGTGGTGGCGGGTGTAGGCGTCGCGCATCTGCAGCGACATCGCGAGGGCATCGATCAGGCAGGCCTGCGCGTGCAGCAGGTCGGGGGCGGGTACGGCGTCAGGGAACATGGTCATCCGCCCGCACCGGGTGGGGGCCGGTGCGGGGTGTTCGGGGGGTGATCAACCCGGGGCGAGGGTGGTCAGAAGGGCGCGGGCCGCATTGAAGCGGTCTTCCGGCAACGGCAGCGGGTGCTTGATGCGCAGCTTGTCGGGCCCTTCCATGGCATAGAGGTTCGGTTGTTTCTGGATCAGCTGGATCACCGCCATCGGATCGATGTTCGGCTTGGACTCGAACACGATGCGGCCGCCGTTCTCGCCCAGGTCGAGCTTGCGGATGCCCAGCGTATTGGCTTTCAGCTTCAGCTCGGCGATGGCGAACAGGTGCTTGGCTGCATCCGGCAGCAGGCCGAAGCGGTCGATCATCTCCACCTGCAGTTCGCGGAGTGCATCGCTGTCGCGCGCGCTTGAAATGCGCTTGTACAGGGTCAGGCGGGTGTGCACGTCCGGCAGATAGTCTTCCGGGATCAGTGCCGGCACATGCAGCTCGACCTCGGCGCCGCGCACTTCTTCACCGGCATCCAGGTCGGGCAGCTTGCCCTGCTTGATGCTGCGTACCGCGCGTTCCAGCAGCTCGGTATACAGGCTGAAGCCGACCTCGGCCATCTGCCCGCTCTGGTCCTCGCCCAGCAGTTCACCGGCGCCGCGGATTTCCAGATCGTGGGTGGCCAGGGTGAAGCCGGCGCCCAGCTCGTCCATCGAGGCGATCGCTTCCAGGCGCTTCTCGGCGTCGGGGGTGATCGCGCGACGGTCGGGGGTGATCAGGTAGGCGTAGGCACGGTGGTGCGAACGGCCCACGCGGCCACGCAGCTGGTGCAGCTGGGCCAGGCCGAAACGGTCGGCACGGTTGATGATGATGGTGTTGGCGTTGGGGATGTCGATGCCCGATTCGATGATCGTGGTCGACAGCAGCACGTTGAAACGCTGCTTCTGGAAATCCAGCATCACCTTTTCCAGTTCGCGCTCGGGCATCTGCCCGTGGGCGATGCCGATGCGTGCCTCCGGCACCAGCTCGGACAGCTCGCGCTGCATGCGGCCGATGCTCTCCACATCGTTGTGCAGGAAGTACAGCTGGCCACCGCGCGCGAGCTCGCGCTGGAAGGCTTCGCGCAGCAGCGCGTTGTCCCACTGGGTGATGAAGGTCTGCACCGCCAGCCGGTTCGGCGGCGGCGTGGCGATGATCGACAGGTCGCGCAGGCCGGCCATGGCCATGTTGAGCGTGCGCGGGATCGGCGTGGCGGTCAGCGTCAGCAGGTGTACGTTGGCGCGCAGCGCCTTCAGCGCCTCCTTCTGGCGCACGCCGAATCGCTGCTCCTCGTCGACGATGACCATGCCCAGGTCCTTGAACTTCACGTCAGGCTGCAGCAGGCGATGGGTGCCGACGATGACGTCGATGGTGCCAGCGGCCACCTTCTCCAGTTCGGCCTTGATTTCCTTGCTGGTCTTGAAGCGCGACAGCACTTCGACCTTCAGCGGGTAATCGGCGAAACGGTCGCGGAAGTTGCGGTAATGCTGCTCGGCCAGCAGCGTGGTCGGCACCAGCACCGCCACCTGCTTGCCGGCACTGGCCGCAGCAAATGCAGCGCGCACCGCCACCTCGGTCTTGCCGAAGCCGACGTCGCCGCAGACCACGCGGTCCATCGGCTGGCTGCTGGCCAGGTCGCGCAGGGTGGCATCGATCGCAGCCAGCTGGTCGGGGGTTTCCTCGAACGGGAAACCGGCGGCGAACGGCTCGTACATCGCGCGGTCGACCTGCAGTGCCAGGCCGGCACGCGCCTGGCGGCGGGCCTGGATTTCCAGCAGTTCGGCGGCGACATCGCGCACCTTCTCGGCGGCCTTGCGCTTGGCCTTGCTCCACTGCTCGCCACCGAGCGAATGCAGCGGTGCGGTTTCCGCCGAAGCACCGGAGTAGCGGCTGATCAGGTGCAGCTGGGCGACCGGTACATACAGGCGGTCGCCCTTGGCATATTCGATCTCGAGGAACTCGCCCGGCATGCCGCCGACGTCCATCGCGATCAGGCCACGGTAGCGGCCGACGCCATGGTCCTCGTGCACGATCGGCGCACCCTCGGTCAGCTCGCCGAGGTCGCGGATGATCGCCTCCGGCTCGCGGCCGGCACGGCGCGTGCGGCGGGTGCTGCCGGCGCGCTCGGGGAACAGCTGGCGCTCGGTCAGCACCGCGATGCGCGGATCGTCCAGCGCGAAGCCATCTTCCAGCGGCGCTACCGCGATCGCGAAGCGCGCATCGCTAGCGAGGAAACCGGGCAGGTCGGCCACCACCGGCGGCTTCAGCTCGGCGGCCTGCAGCACTTCCAGCAGTGCCTCGCGGCGGCCGGGCGAATCGGCGGCGATCAGTACACGGCCCGGATAATGGCCGAGGAAGGATTTCAGCGCATCGCCGGCGGGGGCTTCGCGTGCGGCCACCGGCAGCGGGGGCAGCGGCTGGTCGCCCAGCGCGTGCGCGTCGGCGATGCGTGCGTGGTCGGCGGCCCATACCTCGATGCGCGGGGCATCGTTCAGGCGCTCGCGCAGCAGCTCCGGCGACAGGTACAGCGCCGACGGCGGCAGCAGCGGCCGTTCCACATCGTGGCGGCGCTGCTCATAACGCTCGCCGGTCTGCGCCCAGAACGCCTCGGCGGCTTCGCCGGCACCGGCACAGACCACCGGCAGGCTGCCGCTGGGCAGGTAGTCGAACAGGGTTGCGGTGCGCTCGAAGAACAGCGGCAGGTAGTACTCGACGCCGGCCGGGGCCAGCCCGGATTTCAGGTCCTGGTACAGCGCGCTGCGCCGGGTATCGACATCGAAGCGCTCGCGCAACGTGGACAGCACGCGGGCGATGCTGGCCTCGTCCATGGGCACTTCGCGGCCCGGCAGCATGTGCACGGCCTCGACCTTGTCCAGCGAACGCTGGCTTTCCGGATCGAAGGCACGGATCGAATCGATGTCCTCGTCCAGCAGTTCCACCCGCAGCGGCTCGTCGGCGCCCATCGGGAACACGTCGAGCAGGCCGCCGCGCACGGCGAAGTCACCCGGGTCCATCACCTGCGGCACGTTGCGGTAGCCGGCGCTTTCCAGGCGGCGCTTCTCGGCTTCCAGATCCAGGCGCTGGCCGACCTTCAGGTCGAAGCTGCCACCAATGACGTAGCTGCGCGGGGCCAGCTGCTGCAGCAGGGTCTGCACCGGCACGATCACCAGGCCACGCTTCAGCGTGGGCAGGCGGTGCAGGGCAGCCAGACGCTGCGAGATGATGTCCGGATGCGGGCTGAAGCGGTCGTAGGGCAGGGTTTCCCAGTCCGGGAAGGCGACCACCGGCAGGGCCGGGTCACCACCGAGCAGGGTCTGCAGATCGGCTTCAAGCTGGTTTGCGCCGTGGTTGTCACGGGCGATCACCAGCAGCGGAGCGTCGTGCACGCGCGATGCCTGGGCCAGGTACCAGGCCAGTGCGGTGGGCGAGGCGGGGGCGCGCCACCAGGCGCGGAGCTGGCCGGCGCGCGGCAGCGGCGGGGCGGGGTATGAGGTACGCGACATGGACCCCGGATTTTAGCAGAAGCCCGATCCGGTCCCGGTGCATCGTGCCGGCCCGTTGCCGGCAGCCTCATCTGCCGTTGGGGCAGCGGAATGCCGGCCAGCGGCCGGCACTACCGGGAGACGTGGCCGGGCAGGGCCCGGCGCATCCGTCAGTTGTCCAGCTCCAGCACCATCCGGACCAGGCCTTCGGCTCCGGTCGGGTGCGGCACCGGCTTGAAGCCCAGCGACGCGGCCAGCTGCTTCATCGGTTCGTTCTCGGCGGCAACGTCGCCGTACAGGCGGTCCAGGTACTTGCCACGGCCCCACTTCACCAGCTTGCGCATCAGCTGCCGTCCCAGGCCTTGGCCGATCAGGAAGCGGCTGATCAGGATCGCGTACTCGGCTTCACGGGTGCCGGGGATGATCGAGGCCCGGGCGACCGCGCCGACCACCGCTTCGCCCGCGGGCAGGGACTCGGCTGCGACCAGGGTGATCTCGGTCTTGGGGTTGGGGTGGGTCAGACGCTGGGTGGTTTCCGGCGACAGCTCGGTCACCGCCTGCAGGAAACGATCACGGATTTCTTCCGGCCCGAACAGGCTGAATGCCGCTTGCAGCGGTGCGCCATCTTCCGGGCGGATGGGGCGGATCAGCAGCTCGTGGCCGCTGGGAGCCTTGAAGATCTCATGCCAGGGCGGCATGCGGTTGCGAGTGGCCATACCGGGTGATTCCTTGGTGGTCCATCGATTGTGGCATCACCGGGGCTGCGTTCCGTGAACGAAAGGCTCACGGCGGTACAGCCTCGTGAAGGCCGTTATTCGGGGGCTTTGAGCCAGTCCAGGCGGGTGCTGGCCCCGGGTTCGCCCAGGTGCTGGCGCAGCGCCGGCAGGGCCGGACCGACCACGCGGTCGAACTGCCACGGCGGGTTGAGCAGCAGCATGCCGCTGCCGTTGAGGCGCAGCGGCGAGTCGTCCGGGCGCACCAGGAACTCGATCGTCATCGCCGATTTCACCGGCAGGGCGGTGGCCTTGCGCAGGAAGTGCAGGATGGTGCGGCGCTGCTTGATCGGGAACCAGACCGCACAGGTGGCCTGCGGCCAGCGTGCCAGGGTTTCGGCCAGGGCGGCCAGCACCGCCTGGTACTCGGCATCCTGGGCTTCGTAGGGCGGGTCGATCAGCACCAGGCCGCGGCCGATCTTGCTGCCGTTGAACTTCGGCGGCAGCAGCGAACGCAGCAGGGCATAGCCATCGCCCGCCCGAACGTCGACGCGGCTGTCATGGGCGAACAGGGCCTTCAGCGTGGCCGTTTCGGCTTCCTGCAGCTCACAGACCGCCATGCGGTCCTGGGGGCGCATGGCCTGCGCGCTCAGCAGCGGCGAGCCCGGATAATTGGTCAGTGCGCCCACCGGATTGTCGGCCTGCACCGCCTTCAGGTAGCGCTCGACTACCTCCGGCAGCCTGGGCTGGGCCATCAGCCGCATGATTCCGGATTCGGCCTCCAGGGTCTTGCGGCTCTCTTCGCTGGCCAGCAGGTAGCGGCCAGCACCGCCGTGGGTGTCGAGCACGAAGAACGGGCTGTCCTTGCGCTTGAAGCTGTCGATCAGGGCCAGCTGCACGATGTGTTTGAGCACGTCGGCGTGGTTGCCGGCATGGAAGGCGTGGCGATAGTTCATGGGCCGCAGTGTACGGGGCGGCGGCCGCAGCGGCTATGCTGCGCGCCATGACAGCTCCTGTTGCCCATGTCCTGGTGGTCGAGGACGAAGCCGCCATCGCCGAAACCGTGCTTTATGCGCTTCGCAGCGAGGGCTATGCCGCCAGCCACTGCCTGCTCGGTGGCGAGGCCCTGAAGCGCCTGCAGGCCGGGGATATCGACGTGGTGGTGCTGGACGTGGGCCTGCCCGACCTGGGCGGTTTCGAGGTGTGCCGGCGGCTGCGCGCGCAGCCCGGGCCGGCGGCCCAGCTGCCGGTGATCTTCCTGACCGCCCGCAACGATGAAGTGGACCGCGTGCTGGGCCTGGAACTGGGCGCCGACGATTATATGACCAAGCCGTTCTCGCCGCGTGAGCTGGTGGCGCGGGTGCGTGCGCGCCTGCGTCGCGCCGCACCGGTCGCGGCAGCCCCCGGCGCCGATGCGGGCTGGCAGGAACATGGTGCCTTCGCCATCGACCGCGAAGGCCGGCGCATCCGCTTCCGCGGCCACGCGCTGGACCTGACCCGCTACGAGTACGCGTTGCTGGAAGCGCTGCTGCAGCGGCCGGGCGCCATTCTTAGTCGCGCCCAGTTGATGGATCGCGGCTGGGACAGCAGCGCCGACAGTGCCGACCGCACCGTCGACACCCATGTAAAGACGTTGCGCGCCAAGCTGCGCGCAGCCGGTGCCAGCGACGACCCGATCCGCACCCACCGTGGCCTCGGCTACGCGCTGGAGGTCTAGCCGATGCGCTTGGTCCTGAAGCTGTTCCTCGGCTTCTTCCTGATCACCGGCATCGCCGCGTTCTTCGTGATGCGCGTGTTCGTCAACGAAGTGAAGCCGGGTGTGCGCCAGGCGATGGAATCGACCCTGGTCGATGCCGCCAACGTGCTGGCCGAGATGGCGGCGGCCGATGTCAAGGACGGCACCATCCGCAGCGGCAGCTTCACCCGCAACCTGGCCAAGGCGCGGCAGCGTGACCTGAAGGCGATGGTCTGGCGCTTTCCCAAGCGCTCACTGGACTACCGGGTGACCATCACCGATGCCAAGGGCATCGTCATTTACGACTCGCTGGGCCGCGACCTGGGGCGTGACAATTCGCGCTGGAACGATGTCTACCGCACCCTGCGTGGCGAGTACGGTGCCCGCTCCAGCCCGGAAGTGCCAGGCGAAGAAGGCGATACGGTGATGCATGTGGCGGCGCCGGTATACGACCCGGCCGATGGCCGCACCCTGATCGGCGTGCTCAGCCTGGCCCAGCCCAACCGCAGCATCGATCCGTTCATTGCGGCCAGCCAGCGCGCCATCATCGAGCGCGGCGCCTGGCTGATCGGATTGTCGGCGCTGGTCGGCGTGCTGGTGACGATGTGGCTCACCACGGGCCTTGGCCAGCTCAGCCGCTATGCACGGGCGGTCAGCGCCGGCGAACCGGTGCCACCGCCGCGGCGTCGCCGCGACGAGATCGGCGACCTGGGCCAGGCACTGGAAACGATGCGCCGCAAGCTCGAGGGCAAGGCCTACGTCGAGCAGTACGTCCAGTCGCTGACGCATGAAATGAAGAGTCCGTTGGCGGCGATCCGCGGTGCCGCCGAGCTGCTGCAGGAGCCGCTGCCGGAAGCCGACCGCGTGCATTTCGCACGCAGCATCGTCGATCAGCAGGAGCGGCTGACCGAGACGATCGACAAGCTGCTGGCGCTGGCCGAAGTGGAACAGCACGGCTGGCTGCAGACCCGCGATCCGATCGCGCTGCCAACCTTGCTGGCCGACGCAGCGGCGGCCGCGCAGGTGCGCGCGCAGGCGGCCGGCGTGCAGGTGCGCATCGGCAGCGTGCCCGACATGCGCGTGCAGGGTGATGCCTATCTGCTGCGGCAGGCGTTGCACAACCTGATCGACAACGCCATTGCCTTCTCACCGCCCGGCGCGGACATCGCGCTGCAGGCCGAGGTGGACGGGCCGAGCGTGCGCCTGCAGGTAGCGGATCGCGGTGCCGGCATTCCCGACTACGCGCGCGAACGGGTGTTCGAACGCTTCTATTCGCTGGCCCGCCCCGGCAGCGGCCGGCGCAGTTCCGGCCTGGGCCTGCCGTTCGTGCAGGAAGTGGCTCGCCTGCATGACGGACGCGCCAGCCTCGACGCCCGCGATGGCGGTGGCACGGTGGCCAGCCTGTGGCTGCCGTTGGGTGCAGCGGGCCAGCGCCCGCGCCGCTGACTTCACACTCGCTTCAAATTCGCCACAAACCCTGCTCACCGCAGCGGTCCATCCTGCAGCCCTCTCCAACGAGGATGGACCATGAAATCCCTGAAGATGCTGCTGCGGTTCGCCATTGTCGGCGGGCTGATCCTGTTGTTGCTGGTGCCGCTGATGATGATCCGCGGGGTGATCACCGAGCGCAGCCAGTACCGCGACGAGGCCTTTGCGCGGGTGGCCGACAGCCGTGCCGGCACGCAGCAGCTGGTGGGCCCGGTGCGGGTGGTGCCGTGGGTGGAACGCAAGCAGGTTGAACTGGTTGACCCGCTGGGCGTCAAGAAGACCGAGGTGCAGGTCACCGAGGGGCACTGGCTGCAGATGCCGGCGTCGCTGGACGTGGGCGGTGAGATGCTGCCGAGCCAGCGCGAAGTCGGCCTGTTCAAGGTGCCGGTGTACAGCTGGAACGGCCAGATGAAGGCGAGCTTCGCCGCTGACGATTATCCGGTGAAGGCAGGGCGCACGTATGGCCAGCCGTATGTGGCGGTGGGAATTTCCGATGTGCGCGGCCTGGTCGGTACACCGAACCTGCGCGTGGATGGCAAGCAGCTGCGCCTGCTGCCGGGCGTCGGCGTGGCCAGCGAAGTCGGCCGTGGCCTGCATGCGCCGGTGGCCGGTTTCGCTGCGGATCAGGGCGGCACGCTGGCGGCCAGCACCGTTGAACTGGAGCTGCGCCTGGATGGCAGCCGCATGCTGTCGGTGGTGCCGGTAGGCGATGACACCCACATCGCGCTGCGTTCGAGCTGGCCGCATCCGTCGTTCAGCGGTGCGTTCCTGCCCAACGAGCGGCGCGTTGATGCACAGGGATTCGACGCGCGCTGGGCGGTGTCCTCGCTGGCCTCCGACGCACAGCGGCAGCTGCGCAATGAAGGTTCGGTCGACTCGCAGGCGGTGACGGTGTCGCTGGTCGATCCGGTCGATACCTACACCCAGGCCGACCGTGCGTCCAAGTACGGGGTGCTGTTCGTGCTGCTGACCTTCGTCGGCTTCATCCTGTTCGAGCTGATCAAGTCGCTACGCATCCACCCGCTGCAGTACCTCATGGTCGGCCTGGCGCTGGCGATCTTCTTCCTGCTGCTGATCAGCCTGTCCGAACACATCGCGTTCTGGAAGGCCTACCTGGTCTCGGCGGTGGCCTGCATCGGCCTGCAGGCGGTGTACCTGGCCAACGTGCTGGGCCATTGGAAGCGCGGCCTCGGCTTCGCGGCCCTGCTGACCGTGCTGTACGGCGCGCTGTATGGCCTGCTGGTGTCGGAGAACAACGCACTGCTGATGGGGTCGCTGCTGCTGTTCGTGATCCTGGCGCTTGCGATGTGGGTGACCCGCCGGGTCGACTGGTACGCGCTCGGCGCGGACCTGAAGTAAGGAGCACGCCATGGGCTGGCGCCAGGGATTGCGGCAACGGGCACGGCAGGGCATTCCGGCCCTGCTGGAAGTGGATGCGCTGCTGCAGGCACATGGCGTGCTGGCGGCCCTGCCGGGGGCGCGGATCGCCCCCGGTCTGGTCCGCTTCCAGCTGGCGGCGGTGACCTGCGAAGGATTGCAGGGGCAGGGATTGCGTTGGCTGCAGGGGGCGCGGCAGGGACGCGGCGCGGTGGCCGGGCGGGTGCCGCGCTATCGGCCATGGAAGGCCGGCGCGGAGGCATTGGCCGAGATCGGCATCGGCGGCCTTCCGGATGACTGGCCGGCACACGCGGCGGTGTACGGCTGCAGCAGCGTCGACCGGCGGCACTGGTTGCTGTTGCTGCCGGAGCGGGCGCAGTTGTGGTTGGGATGGAGCGGGTGATTCGGCTTTTGCGGGTACGAACCAAGACTCTGCTGTGGGTGCGAACCAACCACTCTCCTGTGGGTGCGAACCTCGGTTCGCACGCTTCCGCGCCGCCCATGACCGATGGGACGGTATCGCCGCGCCCCGGCTGGCTAGACTCGATGGGTTGATGATCGAGCCGAAGGGCAGGGGTGCGATGTGTTGAAGTGGGGCGTGCTGGCCGTAGCGCTGGCGATGGGTGGCAATGCAGCGGCACAGCAGCGCGAGACGGTGGACCTGGACATGGTCAGCCGCATCCGTCAGGAGGCGTTCCACCGTTCGCAGGTGATGGACACCTTCAGCTATCTCACCGAGCGCATCGGCCCGCGCCTGAGCAATTCGCCGGCGATGGGCCGCGCCAATGCGTGGACCCGCGGCAAGTTCAACGAATGGAAGCTGGACAACGTCCACGACGAGGCCTTCGATGATTTCGGCCGTGGCTGGGAATTCACCTCGGCGAGCGTGGAAATGCTGGGTGACCGCGTGCAGCCGCTGCATGCGCTCCCCAAGGCCTGGACCCCCGGTACGAAGGGCCCGGTCGAAGGCGAGCTGGTGCAGGTCGACATCAAGAAGCCCGAAGACATCGAGAAGTACCGCGGCAAGCTGCGTGGCAAGATCCTCCTGCTGGGCGAGGCACGCGAATACAAGCGGGGCACCGAGCCCGATTCGCACCGCCACGACGCGACCTCGCTCGAGGGCCTGCAGGAGTTCACCCTGCCCAAGGACAAGGATGCTACCGCCGAGCGCACCAAGCGGGTCAAGGAGTACCAGGAGCGCCAGCAGCTGGCGGCCAAGGTCAATGCGTTCTTCGTCGAAGAGGGCGCGCTGGCCTCGATCAGCATCAGCAGCTGGGACAACGGCATCATCCGCGTTGCCGGCGGCGGTTCGCGCAAGGTCGGTGAGCCGGTGGGCATCCCGGAACTGGCGATGATCAGCGAACACTTCAATCCGCTGGTGCGGGCGCTTCAGGCCAAGCAGACGGTGCGCCTGCGCGTGGCTGTAGCGGCGCGCTTCACCGACGAGGCCGACCAGCCCGGCTACAACACGCTGGCCGAGATCCGCGGCAGCAGCAAGCCCGATGAAGTGGTGATGATCGGTGCGCACCTGGATTCGTGGCACAGCGGCACCGGTGCGGCCGACAACGCGGCCGGCGTGGCGGTGATGATGGAGGCGATGCGCATCCTCAAGGCCACCGGCGCCAAGCCCAAGCGCACCATCCGCGTGGCGCTGTGGAGCGGCGAGGAGCAGGGCCTGATCGGCTCGCAGGCCTACGTCGCCAAGCATTTCGGTCGCTTCCCCGAACCCACTGACGCGGCGCAGAAGGCGCTGCCGGCGTCGCTGCGCGAGCCGACCGGTGCACTGCAGAAGACCCGCGATTACAGCAAGTTCCAGGTTTACTTCAACATGGACAACGGCTCGGGCCGCTTCCGTGGCATCTACGCGCAGGAAAACCTGGCGGCGATGCCGATCTTCGAAGCCTGGCTGGCGCCGTTCCATGACGTGGGCGCCACCACCGTGGCCACCCGCAACACCGGCAGTACCGACCACATCAGCTTCGATCGCATCGGCCTGCCGGGCTTCCAGTTCATCCAGGACCGGCTGGACTACTTCACCAACGTCCACCACAGCCACCTGGACACCTGGGACCACGCCGAACCGGAAGACCTGAAGCAGGCCGCGGCCATCGTCGCTTCGTTCGCCTACAACGCCGCAATGCGCGAGCCGTCCTTCCCGCGAAAGGCAGAACCGTAAAAGGGGACGGAGGGGATTAAGTCGCATCTCCCCTCCGCTTCCCGGTTGCAGCACCCCAGGGCTGGGCAATCGCGACTTAATCCCCTCCGTCCCCTTTTTCCGTCGGGGGCGGTGGGCTGGTAAAATCGGGGGATTCCCGTTCCTCGAGCCGTCCATGACCTGCCGCACCCGCTTCGCCCCCAGTCCCACTGGCTACCTGCACATCGGTGGTGCCCGCACCGCGCTGTACTGCTGGCTGGAGGCCCGTCACCGCGGCGGTGAGTTCGTGCTGCGCATCGAGGACACCGACCGCGAACGCAGCACCCAGGGCGCAATCGACGCCATCCTGGAGGCGATGGAGTGGCTGGGCCTGGACTACGACGAAGGCCCGATCTACCAGACCGACCGCGTCGCCCGTTACCAGGAAGTGGCCGAGCAGCTGATCGCCGAGGGCAAGGCTTACTACGCCTACGAGACCCGCGAGGAGCTGGATGCCATGCGCGAGGCGGCCATGGCCAGGCAGGAAAAGCCGCGCTACAACGGCGCTGCGCGCGATCTGGGCCTGCCCTACCGGGACGACCCGAACCGCGTCATCCGCTTCAAGAACCCGCTGGAAGGCACGGTGGTGTTCGATGACCTGATCAAGGGCCGCATCGAGATCGCCAACAGCGAGCTGGATGACATGGTCATCTTCCGCCCGGACGGCTACCCCACCTACAACTTCGCGGTGGTGGTGGACGACTGGGACATGGGCATCACCGAGGTCATCCGCGGCGACGACCACATCAACAACACCCCGCGCCAGATCAACCTGTATGAAGGCATCGGCGCGCCGGTGCCCAGGTTCGGCCACATGCCGATGATCCTGGACGAGCAGGGCGCCAAGCTGTCCAAGCGCACCGGTGCGGCTGACGTGATGCAGTACAAGGACGCCGGCTACCTGCCCGATGCGCTGCTGAGCTACCTGGCCCGCCTGGGCTGGTCGCATGGTGACCAGGAGCTGTTCAGCCGCCAGGAACTGATCGACCTGTTCGACGTGAAGGATTGCAATTCCAAGGCCTCGCGCCTGGACATGGCCAAGCTGGGCTGGGTCAACCAGCACTTCCTGAAGACCGAGGACGTGGCCGCGATCGTGCCGCACCTGGTCTACCAGCTGCAGAAGCTGGGGCTGGACGTGGCCGCCGGCCCGGCTCCGGAGGATGTGGTGATCGCCCTGCGTGAACGCGTGCAGACCCTGAAGGAAATGGCCGAGAAGGCCGTGGTCTGGTACCAGCCGCTGACCGAGTACGATGAAGCGGCGGTGGCCAAACACTTCAAGGCCGGTGCCGAGGTGGCGCTGGGCAAGGCCCGCGAGCTGCTGGCCGCGCTGCCGGAATGGACCGCCGAGTCGGTGGGGGTGGCCCTGCATGACGCGGCCGCAGCGCTGGAGATCGGCATGGGCAAGGTCGCCCAGCCGCTGCGCGTGGCCATCACCGGCACCCAGGTCAGCCCTGACATTTCCCATACCGTGTACCTGGCCGGCCGCGAACAGGCCTTGAAACGCATTGATGTGGCCATCACCAAGGTAGCAACGGCCTGAGGCATCCTTGCCAGGCCCGAACCGGAGAACACGCATGCCCGCCAAGACCGCCACTGCCTGTACCGCCCCGCACCACCACGTCCACGACGCATCGGATTTCGTGGCGGTGGTCGAGCGTGTCTCGCGCGAACGCGGGCTGCGCCTGACCCCGATCCGCGCCAACGTGCTGAAGCTGATCGCCGAGGCCGGCAAGCCGGTCAAGGCCTACGAGCTGCTGGAATGGGTGCGCAACGGTAAGGGCGTGGGCGCTGATGCCCCGCCCACCGTGTACCGCGCGCTGGACTTCCTGATGGCCAATGGCTTTGTGCACAAGCTGGAGTCGGTGAATGCCTTCGTGGCCTGCCACCATCCCAGCAGCGCCGCCCATTCGGTGCCGTTCCTGATCTGCAACAGCTGCCACAGCGCAGTGGAGCTGGAAGACCGCGAGATCGTCAGCCAGCTGGAGAAGCGGGCCAAGGAACTGGGCTTCCAGCCGCAGGCACAGACGCTGGAAGTGCACGGTCTCTGCGCGCGCTGCGCGGGCTGAGCAATGGGTCTTGGGGTCAGATCCCTTTTGCCTTGGCAAAAGGGATCTGACCCCCGTTTCATGACAAACGCTAGTCCATCGGCTTGCCTGCGGTATCCACCCGCACGATCACCGACATGCCAGGCCGCAGCTGCGCGGCCAGCTTCTGGCCTTCATCGATCGATATCCTCACCGGCAGCCGCTGCACTACCTTGGTGAAGTTGCCGCTGGCATTGTCCGGGCGCAACACGCTGAACTCCGATCCGGTGGCGGGCGCGATCTCCTGCACGCGGCCGCGCAGCACCTGGCCCTGGAACGCGTCGACCGAGAACGTGGCCGGCTGGCCGATCGCCATTCCCCAGGTCTGGCCTTCCTTGTAGTTGGCCACCACCCACAGTGTGTCAGGTACCAGGAACAGCAGCTGCGAACCGGCGGCGACATACTGGCCCACGCGCACGCTGGCTTCACTGATCTGGCCGTCGCGCGGTGCGTGGATCACCGTGTTGGCCAGGTCGATGCGGGCCAGTTCCAGCTGCGCCTGTGCGCTTTCCACCTGGGCCTCCAGGCTCTTGCGCGCGACCTGGGTCGACACCAGTGTTTCCTCGGCGATTCGGATCTGCGCCTGCGACTGCTGCACGCTGGCCTGCGCCGAGGCTTGGCTGGTGCGGAACTTGTCGCGGTCATTGATCGACACCAGCTGCTGCGCGGCCAGTTCCTCGTAGCGCTTCAGCTCGTTGCGCGAGCGCTGCAGTTCGGCCTGGCCGGCCGAGAGCGTGGCGCGCGCCGAGGCGATCTGCGCACGGTTCTGCGCCTGCGACTGGTCGGAGTTGGCCAGCGCCGCACGCGCACTGTCCAGCGTCGCCTGCGCCTGGGCGACGCGTTGGGCATAGATGCGGTCATCGATGCGCAGCAGCGGCTCGCCCTGCCTCACATGCTGGAAATCCTTCACCAGCACTTCGGTCACATAGCCGTTGACCTGTGGCGCCATCACGGTGATCTGGCCGCGCACATAGGCGTTGTCGGTCACCATCACGCTGCTGGTGAACGGCCACAGATGCCAGGCGCGCAGGATCAGCGCAATGCCCAGCAGGGCCACCACCACCATCACCACCACGCTGCGCGCGCTGGGCTTGAGATACTTCGGCGCGACTGCCGGTTCAACGGGCGTGGGCGCAGGTGCCGCGTCGGTCGGCGGCGGTGGCGTCACATTGTCGGCGTCGTCGGATCGGGGCGGAACGGGGGGCATGGCGGAGGACTCAGCGGTGCGCGGCCGGGGTGGCCGCAACGGGTGAAGTGGGGTGGCGCTTGCGCCATTGCTTGAGCACGGCGGTGCGCAGCGACAGCAGCAGCAACCAGCACAGGAAACCGATCGCCAGCCAACCGCTCAGGGTGAACACATCATTGAAGCCGCGCACATTGGCTTCGCGGCGCGTGGTCTGCGCCAGCTGCGCGCTGCCCTGCGCGCTGCGCAGCACCGGGTCGGTGATCTGGGCGGCATACAGCTGCTGTTGGATGCGCAGGCGCTGCGCCACCACCGGATCGGCGGGATCGAGCTGGCTGGTCAACGCGCTGGAGTACAACTGCTCGCGATGCAGCTGGAAGGTCCCCAGCACCGCCGAACCTGCCAGGCCGCCCAGCGTCTGCGTGATCGACAGCGTCACCAGGAAGGTGATCATGTGGTCCACACCCTGTTTCAACGCAGCGGAAATGCCGAGCATGATCAGCGGGCCCATGAACATGCCGGCACCGACCGAGGCCAGGAACTGGCTGGCGTAGAAGTCGTGCGGCCGATCCAGGCTGGTGCGGTGCTGGTCGAAGAAGGCGGCAGCGCCAAGCAGCAGGATCGCCATCAGCAGCTGCGGGATCAGCCGTTTGGGCCCGAAAGTCAGTGCAGTGCCGGCGATACCGGTGATCACGCCGGCAAGAATCACCACGAACAGCGGCCGCAACTGATCAGGGCCCATGCCGAGCGTGCGCATCAGGTTGACCACGCCGTAGGACTGCTCGGTGGTCAGGAAGCGGATCAGGAACGCGCCGACGATGAAATGCAGTACGGGCAGGCTGGCCAGCCAGCGTGTCTGCAGCAGCGGATTGCGCCGGTAGTGTTCGATGATGAAGGCGGTGGTGGACAGCACGATCGAGGCGATCAGCGCCCAGCCCAGCCACGGTGTGTTGAGCCACCAACGGGTGTAGCCCTGCGCCAGTACGATCACCAGCAGCGCAACCGCCGGCGCCAGCAACGCGAAGGTAAGAAAATCCAGCGGCTCGAAGGCCTTCACCTGGATGCCAGGCGGCAGCTTCAACACCACCACGGCGGCGAATGCGCACAACGCAAGGCCGGCCTCGAACGAATACAGCTGGTGCCACTGGCCGGTATCCACCAAGCCTGGTGAAACGATCCAGGCGATCGGCACCGCCAGCTGCGAAAGGCCGACGCCGACCACCAGCAGGTTGCCGGTAAAGCGGCGGGGCAGGGCCTGCAGCATGTACAGCGTGCCCAAGGTCGAACAGGCCGCGCCGGCGAAGCCGCTGGCGGCACGGGTCAGCATCGTGGTCTCGAAGCTGCCGACGAACAGGTGCAGCACCGCCAGCGCCGCGTACAGGCCCAGCCCGATTTCGGCGAACAGGCGGATGCCGTACTGCTGGCGGAATTTGAAGGCCAGCAGGTTGGCGGTGACATTGACCATTGCATAGGCCGCCACCAGCCAGCTGCCCTGGGTCGGGGTCAACGCCAGCTGGCCCTGCAGGAAGGGCAGGTTCGCGGTGACCAGCGCGTTGCCGAGGCCGCCAGTGATCGCCACCAGCAGTGACACCAGGGCATACGCCAATCGACGGTGCGGTGGGTGCCACGGCATCGATGCCGATCCGGGCATGGTCGGCTTCTCGTGCTCCTCCCAATCCGGAACCGGCTTCAGATACGGCTGGACCATCAGCGCGCCTCGCTGGTTGCTCCCTGAAGACCCCCGCGCAGCAGCTGCAGGGCGCGCCCGGCGAGGTGGGCGCGCTCGTCGCGGGTCTTGCCGCGCAGGGCTGCGCCCAGCATGCCCGAGATCAGTGAAATATCCGTCTTCTCCAGATCGGCACGGCACAGCCCGGCGGCCTTGGCGCGGGCGATCGGCTCCTCCAGCAGGTCGCGCACGGTCTCGCGCGCCGCGCGCATGGCCGGCACGTCCGAATCGACCGCACGCCAGTAATCGGCCAGCGCCGGCGAATCGATGATGCGCTGGGCCATGCCCTCGAACACCTCGAACAGGGCGTCGTCGCGGTCGCCGAGCTGTTCGACCTGGCGCCGGATGCGGTCGACCGTACGCTGCAGCAGCGCCTGGATCAGCGCGGTGCGGTCGGGGAAGTTGCGGTACAGGGTGGCGCGGCCCACCTGGGCGCGTTCGACCACCAGATCCAGCGGGGCGGTGACGCCATGTTGGCCGAAGACATGATCGGCGGCGTCGAGGATGAGGGCACGGCGGGCAGCAGCATCGGCACGTTGGGCGGTCATGGAGTTATTTTCGGACAAAAGTGTCCGTTTGGCGAGACATTGAGTGGCGGGATTGTCCGCTTGTTGTCGTACGCACATCTTTGTGACGGGTGTGTGAGCGAGGGCGCCGCGATCTCGCTCACGCACAAAGGAACGGGGAGCCAGACGGCCCCCCGGGAGAGAGAATGGTACTCGTGGTGCGGTCCCGCCATGCGTTGAAGGGCGAGTGGGGGCAGAGCCCTTTCCTGCGGAAAGGGATCCGCCCCTCCTACATCCGATCAGAAGAACGCGCGGATGCCGAACGCGACACCACGGCCCGGCAGCGGCGAGTAGTCGCGCAGCAGCGAAGTATGCGGGCGCACTTCGCGGTTGGTCAGGTTGCTGCCATCCAGGAACACCTCATAGCTGTTACTGGCGTTGCGATCCCAGCGGTAGGCCAGGTGCGCGTCGACCAGGGTGTAGCCGTTGCTCGGCTCCTCGTTCTGCGCGACGTCCTTCTGGCGGCTGTAACGCACCGCACCGACCGAGGCGCGCCAGCCGTCCTTCGACCAGCGCAGGTCGGCACCGACGCGGGCCGGGGCGATGCGCGGCAGGTAGCCGGTGTTGGCAAGTTCCACGCTGTAGTTGTGGTTGTGGTCGCCATGCGGAACGGCAATGTCGAGGTTGCGGCTGCCGCTGCCATCCAGCTTGGCTTTCACGTAGTCACCGAACAGGCGCAGGTCCCAGTCACCGGCGCCACCCTCGAACAGGTGCACCAGCGCTTCGGCCTCGGCGCCGCGGAACACCGCGTCCTGCTGGGTCCACGCACGAACTGGCAGGCCCTCGGTAACGCCGGTGTCGGCCAGGTAGATGAAGTCCTTGAACTTGGTCTGGTAGACCGAGGCGGAGAAGTCCAGGCGCTCGCTGTGGGTGTGGATGCCCAGCTCCACGCGCTGGCCGCGCTCGGTCTTCAGGTTGCCGTCGCCGATCTCCAGCGAACGGGTAGCAATGTGCGCGCCGGCGGCGTACAGCTCTTCGTTGGTCGGTGCACGCTCGGAGCTGTCCACGCCGATGCGCAGGTCGACCGCGTCGTTGAGCTTCCAGATGCCGGCAGCCGAGAGGTTGGTGGCGCCGAAGGTGCGGCGCCGGTAGTCACCGGTCGGGTCCAGCTTGACCTGGTCGTGGCGGCCGCCCAGTTCCAGCTTGAACGGGCCGAACTGCTTTTCCTGCAGTACAAACAGGCCGATGTTCTTCGTACCGGTATCCGGTACGAACGCTTCTTCACCCTTGGCGCCGAAATCACTGTTGCCGAACTGCAGGCCGAAGGCGCCGTCCCAACCACCGATCTGCTGCTGCACCGCTTCCAGGCGCGCTTCGATGCCACGGTTGGTGAAGCGGGTGGAGGGCGTGCCGGCCTCCAGCTCCACGTGCTCGTAGTCGGTGTAGGCCACGCGTGCGTTGATGTTCTTCAGGAACGAGACCGGGTTGTAGATGCCGGCCTTGGTCTCGAAGCGGTTCTGCACCATGTCGATGCGCACGTCGTGCTCGTCGCCGCCTTCTTCTTCATCGCCATGGTCGTGACCGTGGTCATGGCCATGATCATCACCATCGGCGTGCACGTGCGCGCCATTGGGAATGCCGTAGTTGGTGCGGTAGGTGCTGGCCGACACGCCGAAGTAGCCGCCTTCGCCCAGCCAGGTGGCGCCGACGCCGCCGGCGCGGGTACGGATGGAGCTGTTGTCGAGGCGGCCGCGACGCGGCTCTTCGCCTTCCTCGCCCGCGTGATCATGGTCGTGGTCGTCGTGGTGGTCTTCCAGGCTGTCGATCACCGCATAGCCGGGAATGCGGTAGTCGTCGCCATTGCGCACCAGGCCGTCCACATGAAGCACGACATTGCCGCTGACGCCATCGAGGCGGAACATGCCGCTGCGCTCGTTGTTCACCGAATTGCCACGCAGCTCGGCGCGGCCGCTGAGCGGGCGCTCGGGCAGCTCGCGCGCGATGCGGCCATCGACCACGTTGACCGCGCCACCGATGGCACCGCTGCCGAACAACAGCGTGGCCGGCCCCTTCAGCACTTCGATCTGGTCAGCCAGGAACGGCTCGATGCTGGTGGCATGGTCCGCACTGACGGTGGAGGCATCCATGTTGCCCATGCCGTTGGACAGCACGGCCACGCGCGGGCCTTCCTGGCCGCGGATGATCGGGCGGCCGACGCCGGGCCCGAAGAAGGTGCTCTGCACGCCGGGCAGCTTGGCCACGGTATCGCCGAGGGTGCCGGCCTTCTGTTCGTCCAGGCGCTCACCGGCCAGCACCTCCACCGGGCGCGCAAGGGATTCGGCATCGCCCTGCAGCGGCGACGCGGTGACCTGCACCGAGGACAGCTCGGTCAGGTGGCGGTCACGATGGGCGGTGTCCTGACCGGCTGCAAAGGCGACGGACGGCAGCAGGGCGGCGAGGGCCAGGGCCAGGGAATGCGGCTTGAGCCGTGCGGTGTGGGCGGGCATGGATGGGTCCTTTGTTACACTGTATCAATCGCGGGGCGCACGAATCCCGTCGATGGGACAGGGGGAGGGAAAGCGTGCGGGTCGGGAAGGGATGTTATATTATTCCATAACGATTCGCCGACCCTGCTGGAAGTCATGTCCTTGTCCTCACGCCTGCGCCACCTGCTCGACCGTTTCGGTGCCACCGGTTCGATGCTGTGCGCGGTGCATTGCGCAGTCATCCCGGTGCTGCTGGCGGCAGCGCCCTCGCTGGGCCTGTCGTTCTGGCTGAGCGACGGCGTTGAACAGGCCCTGGTGCTGTTCGTGACCCTGCTTGGGCTGTTCAGTCTGGTCTGGGGTTACCGCCGCCATGGCGCGCTGCGTGCGCTGGGCTTCCTGATCCCCGGCCTGGTCGCGCTGTGGGCCGGCGTGCTGTACGAGCCGCTGCATCACAACGCCGTGCCGCATGCGGTGGTGATGACCATCGGTGGCCTGCTGGTGGGCGTTGCCCATCTGGTCAATCTGCGCCTGAACCACGGCCACGTACACGACGCCAGCTGCGCGCACTAGGCGCTCCATGATAGGATTTTCGATCGTGCGCGGGGGCGCCCAGCAAGGCGGCCCCGCCGAACCCGTGTCAGTACGGGGTAACCAGATTTCACACTTGAGGAGTTGAAGACATGGGTAAGGGTGACCGCAAGACCGCCAAGGGCAAGCGCTACAACGCCAGCTACGGCAACGCCCGTTCGCATACCGCGAGCAAGGTCGCCGTAGGCGCCGCCGCCCCGGTTGCCAAGAAGACCGTGGCCAAGGCTCCGGCGAAGAAGGCCGTGGCGAAGAAGGCCGTCGCCAAGGCCTGATCCGGCCGCGCGACTGGTCCAAGGAAAAACGCGGCGCCTGGCGCCGCGTTTTTTTATGCATGATTTTGCAGAGCCGAGCCCATGCCCGGCTGGCGCAATGCAGCCGAGCGTGGGCTCGGCTCTACAACCGGATCAGCGCAGGGTCTTCTTCAGCGTTTCCGGGTTGCCGTCGTTCGGCGCGGCTGGTACCTGCAGAAGGTGTGCCAGCAGTGGATAGACATCGACATTGTCGAAGCCATCGATCACCAGGCCCTGGCGGAACGACGGGCCACTGGCCACGAACACCGCGCGCATGGACGGCAGCGCGTTGTCGTAGCCGTGCGAGCCGCGGTCCTGCTGTTCGCGCTTGGCGATCTTTTCCTGATGCAGGGCATCCCAGCCTTCATCCATCATGCAGACAATGGCGGGAATGCGCGGATGGGTGCCGTAGTGCAGGCGCGCCGGCAGTTTTTCTTTCTTCCAGCATTCGTAGTGCGCGTGGCGGCCGAGCAGAGCGCGTTCGGCGGCGGCTTCATGGCCGACCACCGGTGCGAAGCCGACCGACTGGCCCTGGCTGACATTGCGCGCAATCGCCGGGTCGACCATCGATTCGGTGGCGATCACCTGGCCAGCGGGGACACTGGCCATGCCATGGTCGGAGACCACGATCACATTGGTTGTTGCGGCCAGCCCACGTTGCTGGAGTCCGTCGAGCACCTGGCCGACGATCTGGTCGGCGCGCACGATGGCGTCGGCGTACTGCTTCGACTCGGGGCCGTAGTTGTGACCTGCCTTGTCCACGTGTTCCATGTACAGCGTGGTCAGGCGGGGGGCATCGGCGTCGGTCTGTGACAGCCAATCGAGCACGATGCCGGCGCGCTGTTCCAGCGGCTCCTTGCCGTCGTAGATGCGCCACTGGCTGGGGCGTACGCCACGGATCTCCGATTCACTGCCCGGCCATGACGTGGTGGCCGAACGCACGCCAGCATTCTCGGCGCCGACCCAGATCGGTTCGCCGCCCCACCAGCCACTGGTGGTAACCGCTTCGCGATTGCTCAGCTCGAACCGGCCCAGTGCTTCATCGTCCATGCTGTTGTTGACGATGCCGTGGTGGTCCGGGCGCAGGCCGGTAACGAGGGTGTAGTGATTCGGGAAGGTCAGCGACGGATAGGACGGGGTCATCCAGCGTGCGCGCACGCCGCCATCGATCAGGCGTTGCAGGTTCGGGGTCAGGCTGCGGTCCAGCGCATCGGCGCGCAGGCCGTCGATGGAGATCAGCAGCAGCTTCGGCGGTGCCGCCGCAGCGATGGAAGTGGGAACGGAGGCGGAGGGGGGGGGCGCGGTGGTGCAGGCAGCCAGGGGCAGCAGCAGCGCCAGCGCACAGGTCAGGCGTACGGAAGTCATCCGCGCATGATAGTGCGAGGTAATGACGCGCCCAAGACACGGCGCACTATCGCGCGCCGTCTCCGCGCATTTTTTCCTTATCCCCGCGCCTGTCGACGCGCCCCCTTCAACAAGAAGGGGGCTTTTCTCCAGACAGTTTACAGACGCTTCCATACACGCATGGCGTGGATCTACCGCGTCGACCAAGGTCGACACCTATCCACCGCCGCGGGAATCTGTCGAAGGTGGGGCGGTGTGGGTGGGCAGGACCGTTGGCGCCATGGATGGCGCCATCGAGCCCCCATGGATGGGTTTACGGCGTGTCCTGCCCACCCATACTGCCCCACCCAACGCGTAGAAAATCGGAGCTGTATTGGCTCTTGACCTTGCCGTTGCCTCTGCGGGTGCCGGGCGCAGCCCGGCCGGCCCTCTCAGGCGAACAGCGGGGCCTGGCGCTGTTCCAGCCGCAGCAGCGCGGCCTTCGTTTCCAGGCCGCCACCGAAGCCGGTCAGTGCACCGTTGCTGCCGATCACGCGGTGGCAGGGCAGGATGATCGGCAATGGATTGCGGCCATTGGCCGCGCCCACCGCGCGGGTCGCGCTGGGTTGTCCCAGGTGCTGCGCCAACTGCAGATAGCTCCAGGTCTGGCCGAACGGAATCAACGCCAGCGCCTGCCACACGCGCAGCTGGAACGGCGTGCCGCGTGGTGCCAGCTGCAGGTCGAACCGGCTGCGTTCACCGTGCAGGAACTGCAGCAGCTGTTCGCGTGCCTCCGGCAGTGCATCCGGTGCGTAATGCCAGCCGTCGCGCCCGCGTGCGGGGTGACGGTTCTCCGGAAACAGCACGTGCGCAAGACCACGCTCGTCACCGGCGATGCTCAATACGCCGATCGGGCTGTCGAAACGATCGAACAACAGGGTCATGTCGGTTCTCCAACGAACGTGCCGGACAGGTGCCACAGGTGCATCACCGCGTAGGCGCGCCACGGGCGCCAGGGTTGCGAGCGCGCTTCGGTCGCGCGTTCGCTCAGGCGCTGGCCCTGCGCGTGGCCGAGCACCTGCTGCAGTACAAGATCGCCGGCCGGGAAGGCATCGGGCTGGCCGAGGCCACGCAGGGCGATGTACTGCGCGGTCCAGGGGCCGATGCCGGGCAGTGCAACGCAGCGCGCAACGAATTCCTCCAAGGCCTGGCCGGGCCCGAAGTCGAGCCGGCCGCTGGCGCAGGCGGCGGCCAGGGCGCGCACGGTGGCGGCGCGGCTGCGCGGCAGGCCGATCGATTCCAGCGGTGCCTCGGCCAGCACGTCCGGTGCCGGGAACTGGCGATCGAAGTCCGAGGGCATGCCCGGCAGGTGCGCGCCATAGGCATCGACCAGGCGCCGCGCGAAGGTGGTCGCTGCGGCCACGCTGACCTGCTGCCCGAGCACGGCGCGCACACCTACCTCGAAGCCATCCCAGCCACCGGGCACGCGCAACCCGGGACGCTCGGCGATGCCACGCGCCAGCAGGGGTTCCTCGCCGAGCGCGGCGTGGACCTGCTGCAGGTCGGCGTCCAGATCGAACACGCGACGCACGCGGCGCACGATGTCCGGTATCAGGCGCGGATCGACCGCGCCCAACTGCAGGCGCAGCTCCGGGCGTTTTGGATCGGCGGTGACGCGCAGCAGGGTGGGGCGCTCCGGCGCGCCCAATACGCGCTGGTAGCTGTCTTCACCGATCAGTTCGATGCCGGGCAGGCTGCGTTTGCGCAGGAAGGCCAGCATGCGTGGGAAGTCCAGTGGTGGACGGTAGCCCAGGCGCAGCACCAGGCCGCCATCATCTGCAGCCAACGGTTGATGCTGGCGACGCAGGGCGGTCGGCGCCATCCCACAGCCCTGCAGGAACGCGGTATTGAAGCGGCGCAGGCTGTTGTAGCCGGCAGCCAGCGCGACGTCGGTCACCGCCAGCGTGGTTTCGGTCAGCAACTGTTTGGCCAGCAACAGGCGATGGGTTGCGTGGATCTGCCCGGGCGTTGCGCCGAGATGTTCGACGAACAGGCGCTGCAGTTGGCGCGCGCTGAGGCCGAGCTTCGTTGCAAGATCGGCCACCGGCTGCTCCTGCAGGAAGCCGCCGTGGATCAGCGCCAGTGCCCGCTGCACGGTCTGTCCGGCCAGGGCCTGCTGGGCCTGCGGTGCCAATTCCGGGCGGCAGCGCAGGCAGGGGCGGTACCCGGCGGCCGCAGCGGCCGCGGCGGTCGGAAAGTAGGTGATGTTGCGCGGCTTCGGCGGCGGTGCCGGGCACACCGGGCGGCAATAGATGCCGGTGCTGCGCACGGCGGTGAAGAACACGCCGTCGAAGCGTGCGTCGCGGGCCAGGCGGGCGCGGTCGCAGGCGGCGGTGTCGAGGGCGAGGGCGGTGTCCATGGCGCCAGTCTAGGCCCGTGCGGGCGGCGATACTCGCCACATTCGGACATGGATGCTGAAGGGGGTCAGGCCGGGCTGCGCCCGGCACCCGCGGTAGTGCCGGCCGCTGGCCGGCAACGGCAACGGCAGAAGCTGGTTTTCTGTGGGGAGGCGGGGTGGGCCCGGTTGCGGGAGACGCCGTAAACCCGTCCTTGGGGGCTTGGCCGCGGCATCCATGCCGCGGACACTCCCGCAACCGGACCCACCCCGCCTTCGACAGGTTCCTGCGATCTGTCGGAAGGGCATCCCGCTCTGGTAGGTGTCGACCTTGGTCGACACGCTTTTTCCCCAAGGGTCAGAAGGGGTTCATCACCACGCACTGAATGCGCGGCCTGGACGGGTAGACTGTGGCTCTTGCTCACGTGAAGACCGGTTGCCCGATGTCCGCCAAACTCCGCTGGTTGCCCCTGTTGTGCCTGGCCCTGGCGGGCTGCAGCCAGCTGGAGAATCCGGGCAATGTGACTGCCGCCGACAAGGCCGCGCGGGCGCCGTCCAGCGATGGCGAGAACATGGTGTCGATCAATGCGGCTGACGCACCGCCGCCGTCGGCACCGCCGCGCAGCCGGGAGGACCTGCCGTGGCCGCAGGCGCAGCTGGAGAATGGACGCGCCTGGATCAGTTGCAGCACCGAGTACGCCGGCGAGGCTGGCGACGGTGTCGAGCTGGAAGGCCTGCAGCGCGAGCAGATCACCCAGGCGCTGGCGCCGTGCGCCGAGCGCGGCCTGATGCGCGTGCGTTACGCCGGCAAGATCAATCCGGGCTTCGCCGAGATGATGTGGCGTCTGGCGGTGGTGGCCGACCAGCAGAAGATCCACAAGCGCATCCTTGACCTGGATTCCAGTGGCGGGCAGGTGGAGTCGGCGATCGTCGCCGGTGACAGCATCGGTGAATCGGGCTGGACCATCTGGGTGCGCGAAGGCTCGATCTGCCACAGCGCCTGCGTGTTCGTGCTGGCCGCCGGCGACAACCGCCTGCTGTCGGGCAAGGTCGGCATCCACCGCATGATGCGCATCAGCTCCAAGGCCACCTCGCGCGCCGAGCTCAACCGCGAGCTGCACGAGGTCTACGACAACGTGAAGGACTACCTGCAGCGCAACGGCGTGGCGGTCGGTGTGGCCGATCTGATGATGACCGTGCCCAACCGCAGCCTGCGCCTGCTGACCCCGGACGAACTGCGCCAGTACGGCCTGGATGGCACCAATGCGGTGCAGGACGATCTGGAACGGATCAAGCAGATGCGTGCCTGCGGCGACGATTTCGTGCAGCGCAAGGACGCCTTCCTGGTCGCCTTCGACCAGCAGTGCAAGCGCGAAGGCGCCGACATGGAGTCGATCAACAGTTGTGGCCAGGCGTTGAAGCAGCGCTTCGGCTTCCCGGACGCGGTCTGTCCCGACGAAAGCCCGCTGTCGGAGATCGATGTGGCGACGCTGCCACCAGCGCCGCCGGAGCCCCCGCCGGTGGCCGAACAGGCGCCAGGGAACGCCGCCGCGCCCGCCGCGCAGGCTGATGCGGCAGCGGTGGAGGGCGACGCCCCGGCACGCTGACAGCATAGTCACCGCGCTGGCGTAGACTGCGGTTCTCTCCAGAAAACCGGCGGTGTCCATGAAGCGCGTGCTCCTGCTGCTGTCCCTGCTGCCCCTGACTGCGTTGGCGCAGGCACCTGCGCCGGCCACGCCTGCACCAGCTCCGGCACGCCCGGCCCCCGCATCGCCGGCGGCTGCGAAGCCCGCCACTGCCGGTGCCCCGGCGTTGACCGCTGCGCAGCAGGCCCAGGTGCAGAAGCAGGACGCGGAGATGGGCGCGGCTGCGTTGAAGGCGGCGCAGCTGGTCGATGCCAACCGCGCCGGCGAACTGTGGGATGGCGCTTCGGCCGTCGCCCGTCGTGCGGTGCCGAAGGCCGCCTTCGTCAGCCAGCTGACCACCGAGCGTGCGCGCCTGGGTGCGTTGGCCGGGCGTGGCCAGCCCACCATCACCCGGGTCAAGTACAGCGCCGGTGCTGCGGTGCCGGAAGGGCTGTACATCAACGTCAGCTTCCCGACCCGTTTCGCCAACAGCGCGCAGCCGGTGCGCGAGCTGGTCTCGTTCCGCTTCGACGAAGACCAGGTCTGGCGCCTGGCCGGTTACAGCCTGCGCGCGTCGGCACCCTGAGGAGATGAACGATGGCAACTGAGCTGACAATGCTGGCCTGGTCGGTGCTGCTGGGCTTTGTCTACATCTTCGCCACCTCCACCGTGGTCACCCGCGAGCGCGGGATGAAGTGGAATGCCTCGGCACGCGATGGCGATGCAAAGCCGCTCAGCGCGCTGGCCGGTCGCCTGCAGCGTGCGCAGGCCAACTTCCTGGAAACGTTCCCGTTCTTCGCCGCTGCCGCCATCGCGGTGGTCGTGGCCGGGCGCAGCAACGACACCACGGCGCTGGCTGCGCAGGCCTACGTCTGGGCGCGTGTGGTCTACCTGCCGCTGTATGCCGCAGGCGTGCCCTACGTGCGCAGCCTGGTCTGGCTCGTATCGCTGCTGTCGATCCTGGCGCTGGTGTTCGCACTGCTGTAGCCGGGCCTGATCCAGATCAAGGCCAGTCATGCGCGCGGCGCTATGCTGGCCCGGACTGAATCAACGGCAGGAGGCGCGCATGCGCAGGATGGACGTGGTGGTGGTCGGCGCTGGACCGGCGGGCCTGTGCTTCGCGCGTGCGCTGGCCGGCAGTGGCCTGCAGGTCGGGCTGGTCGAAGTGCAGCCGCGCCAGGCCCTGGCCGAAGCCGCCTTTGATGGCCGCGAGATCGCGTTGACCCATGCCTCGCGGCAGAGCATGGAGCAACTGGGGCTGTGGCAGCGCCTGCCGCAGGCCGAAGTCGCCGAGCTGCGCGATGCCAGGGTGATGAACGGCGGCTCGCCGTTCGCGTTGACCTTCGCCAGCAGTCAGGCTGATGGCCAGCCGCTGGGCTGGCTGGTGCCCAACCACCTGATCCGCCGTGCTGCATGGGATGCCGTGCAGGGCCAGGATGGGCTGGAGCTGTTCGACGGGCGCAAGGTGCTGGGCGTGCAGGCCGATGCGCAGGGCCACGTGGTCAGACTCGATGACGGCAGTCAACTGCACGCGCGCCTGCTGGTCGCGGCTGACAGCCGCTTCTCCGCCACCCGCCGCATGCTTGGCATCGGTGCGCAGATGCGCGACTTCGGCAAGTCGATGCTGGTATGCCGCATGCAGGTCGAGCGCGACCATCACCATACGGCCTGGGAGTGGTTCGGCTACTGCCGCACCATGGCGCTGCTGCCGCTCAACGAGGGCCAGGCATCGGCGGTGATCACGCTGCCGCCGCGGCAGATCGAAGAACTGCTGGCGATGGACGAGGTGGCTTTCGGCGACGCCATCAGTGCCTGCTTCGAGCATCGCCTGGGCCGCATGCAGCCGGTGGCCACAGCGCAGGCGTATCCGCTGGTGGGGGTGTACGCGCACCGTTTCGTCGGCGAGCGTTCCGCGCTGATCGGCGATGCCGCGGTGGGCATGCACCCGGTCACCGCGCACGGCTTCAATCTGGGACTGGCCAGCGCACAGCGGCTGGCACAGGGCATCGCCGCGCAGCAGCGGCGCGGTGCCGACATTGCCGCCGCCGGCATGCTGGCCAGCTACCAGCGCGGTCATCGACTGGCGTCGCGGCCGCTGTACGAGGCCACCAATGCGATCGCCAGCCTGTACACCGACGATCGCCGCCCGGCACGCCTGCTGCGGGCCGCGGGCCTGCGCGTGGCGCAGGGCGTGGCACCGTTCAGGCAGCTGATTGCCTCGCACCTGACCCAGCGCGTGGCCTGAACATTCTCGGATCAGCCACCGGCCAGCACGCGGATCTGGCTGTCGGCGAACTCGACCACCTGGCCTGCGCGGATCTTGCAGGCCTTGCGCAGTTCGACCTCACCATCGACCCGCACCTGGCCCTCGCTGATGACCATCTTGGCCTCGCCGCCGCTGGTGACCAGGTCGGCCAGCTTCAACAGCTGCTTGAGTTCGACGTAGTCGCCGTCGAGGTCGAATTCGAGAATCTGCATGGAGCGAGGGGTCCTGGAAAGAGGGCGCAGGCCAGCGGCCGGGCCGGGGAGAGGGCGCGTATTGTGCGCCAGCACGGGGCACGACGGCACGCGCATGGAAAGCTGTACGCCTCGTTCAGGATCAATGCGGTATCATTCCGCTCTGAGCGAGTGAAATCTCCTCCGACCGAGCAGCGCCAGGGCACGCGATAAGAAGGGCGCCCAAAGCGCGGACCATCACCCTTTTTATCGCACTGCCAGGAAGACGGCAGTGCCTTCGGAGTTCCCCATGTCCCAAGATTCCCAAGCGCCGCTGCAGTTCGCGCAGCTCGGCCTGTCCGAGCCCGTGATGCAGGCGGTCACCGCCATCGGCTACGAAACCCCGTCGCCGATCCAGGCCGCCACCATCCCGGCGATGCTGGAAGGCCGCGACGTGCTGGGCCAGGCCCAAACTGGTACCGGCAAGACCGCTGCGTTCGCACTGCCGGTACTGTCCAACATCGACCTGCAGCAGATCAAGCCCCAGGCCCTGATCCTGGCGCCGACCCGCGAGCTGGCCATCCAGGTTGCCGAGGCATTCCAGTCCTATTCGTCGAAGATCCCGGGCTTCCGCGTGCTGCCGGTGTACGGCGGCCAGCCGTACGGCCAGCAGCTGTCGGCCCTGCGCCGTGGCGTGCACATCGTGGTCGGTACTCCCGGCCGCGTGATCGATCACCTGGACCGCAGCACCCTGGACCTGTCCGAGCTGAAGACCCTGGTGCTCGACGAAGCCGATGAAATGCTGCGCATGGGCTTCATCGACGATGTGGAAGCCGTGCTGAAGAAGCTGCCGGAGCAGCGCCAGGTGGCCCTGTTCTCGGCCACCATGCCGCCGCAGATCCGCCGCATCGCGCAGACCTACCTGCAGGACCCGGTGGAAGTGACCATCGCGGCCAAGACCACCACCTCGGCCAACATCCGCCAGCGCTACTGGTGGGTGAGCGGCATGCACAAGCTGGACGCGCTGACCCGCATCCTGGAAGTCGAGCCGTTCGACGCGATGATCATCTTCGCGCGCACCAAGGCCGGCACCGAAGAACTGGCCAGCAAGCTGCAGGCGCGTGGCCTGGCCGCTGCCGCCATCAACGGTGACATGCAGCAGGCCCAGCGCGAGCGCACCATTGCCATGCTGAAGGAAGGCAAGCTGGACATCCTGGTCGCCACCGACGTGGCCGCCCGCGGCCTGGACGTGGAGCGCATCAGCCACGTGCTGAACTACGACATCCCGTACGACACCGAGAGCTACGTGCACCGCATCGGCCGTACCGGCCGTGCCGGCCGCAGCGGCGAGGCGATCCTGTTCGCCACCCCGCGCGAGAAGGGCATGCTGCGCCAGATCGAGCGCGCCACCCGCCAGCCGATCGAAGAGATGCAGCTGCCGAGCGTGGAAGCGGTCAACGACACCCGCATCAACAAGTTCACCTCGCGCATCACCGAAACGCTCGGCGCCGGCGGCCTGGACTTCTACCGCCAGCTGCTGGAGCGCTTCGAGAACGAGCAGAACGTGCCGGCCATCGAGATCGCCGCCGCGCTGGCCCGGATGCTGCAGGGCGATACCCCGTTCCTGCTGCAGCCGCCGGTGCGTGCCCCGCGTGAAGAGCGCGCGCCGCGCGAGCGCTTCGACCGTGGCGACCGCCCGGAGCGTGGCGATCGCTTCGACCGCAACGAACGGGGGCCGCGCTTCGAGCGTGGCCCGCGTCGCGACGACGCCGAAGGTGGTTTCGAGCCGCGTCCGCGCCGCGAGGTTCCGCCGCGTGGTGCGCCGGAGCAGGGCATGGAGACCTACCGCATTTCGGTGGGCCACCAGCACGGCGTGAAGCCGGCCAACATCGTCGGCGCCATCGCCAACGAAGCCGGCCTGGAAAGCCGCTTCATCGGCCGCATCGACATCCACGACGACTTCTCGCTGCTGGACCTGCCGGCACAGATGCCGCCGGACGTGCTGTCGCACCTGCAGAAGGTGTGGGTGTCCGGCCAGCAGTTGCAGATGCGTCCGCTGGCGGCCGGTGAAGAGATCAATCCGGCCCCGCGCCCGTTCAAGCCGCGCTTCGACAAGCGTGGTCCGGGCGGCCCGGGTGGCCCGCGTCGTGGCGGCCCGGGTGGTCCGGGTGGCCATGGGGGCGACCGCGGCGGTGACCGCGACAGCCGCCCGCCACGTCGTGATGGCTTCAAGCCGCGCGGCCCGCGCAGCTTCTAAGCCGCACCCGCAGCCGTCAAGAACAACGCCAGCCCCCGGGCTGGCGCACAGGAAAAGGGGACGGAGGGGATTAAGTCGTATTTGGCAGGCCATGCGCTTATGCCGAAAACGACTTAATCCCCTCCGTCCCCTTTTTCGCATGGTCAACACATTGCCGGTCATAGGCTGGCCCGGTTCCAAAGGAGGTTGTCACCGCAGCACATTCGGGGGGATCCGGGATGGGTAGGAGTGGCACGGACCAACAGAGCCGGCGGGTGCCGATGACCCGGGGGCTGGGACTGCGTTTTGCGTTGTTGACCGGCATGGCGATCGGACTGGTCGCACTGTCGGCGTTGATCCAGGAACTGCAGGCGGCCTCCACCGCCTGGATCGCCGGCCAGGGATACTGGTCGCGCGGTCAGCAGGATGCGACCGCCGCGCTCAGTCGCTACCTGGCGCGCGGTGATGTCCAGGACCTGGACGATGCACGCCAGGCCCTGCAGGTGCCGTTGGGCGATCTGCAGGCGCGGTTGGCGCTGGAACAGGCGGAGCCTGACGAAGAGAAGGCCCGGCAGGGCTTCCTGCAGGGGGGCAACGCGCACGCCGACATTCCGCGCCTGGTGTTTTCGTTCCGCTACGCGCGGGATATCGGTGCCTTCCGCGAAGCGACCGCGTTATGGCGGCAGACCGACGGGGACCTGATGGCGCTGCAGCGCCTGGTCGATGAGTTGCAGCGGCGGCACGAGGGTGGCCCCGTACTGGCAGCCACGCGTGACCACTACCTGCAGCAGCTGCGCGACCTGGACCAGCGGATGAAGGTGCAGAGCCAGGCGTTCTCGCAGGCGCTGCTGCGGATGGCGACGCTGGTGAGGTTGGCCACGTTGATGGTCGCGGGCCTGTCGGTGCTGGCGATCAGCCTGATGGCGGTGGCCCTGGCGCGCCGCGTCGGCAAGGACCTGACCGAACACGAGAGCCGCTTCCGCGCAGCGTTCTACCAGGCCAACGTCGGCATGCTCAAGCTCGATACCGAAGGCAAGGTGATCGAGGCCAACCAGGCGATGGCCGACATCCTCGACCATCGTCGTGACATGCTGCTGCAGCTGTCGCTGGCTGACCTGCTGATGGACGGCGAGCTGGTCATTGATGGGGTGGGGCGCATCGATTGGGACCGCCAGCTGCGGCCGAGCGAACTGCGCTTCCGCCGTCGTGATGGCAGCCTGGTCTGGGGCCGCTGGAGCGGCACCGGTGTGCGCAGCGCCGGCGGTGGCCTGTCGGTGTTCGCGATCATCGAAGACGTCAGCCAGAACCATGCACTGGCGCGCGAGATCGAGCACCACGCCAGCCATGACCCGCTGACCGGCCTGATCAACCGGCGCGAGATCGAGCGCCTGCTGGAACGCGCGCTGCTGCAGGTGCGCAGCGAAGGTGGTACGCACGCGCTGTGCTACATCAACCTGGACCATTTCAAGCTGGTCAATGACAGCTTCGGCCATGCCGCCGGCGACCAGATGCTGCGCAGCTTCGCCGATTACCTGGTGGCGGCGGTGCGCGATGGTGACTGGGTGGGCCGGCTGGGTGCGGACGAGTTCGCGGTGTTCCTCGCCCATGCCGGGCAGGACGAGGCCAAGCGCGTGCTGCAGCGGGTGATCCGCAATCTGGGGCAGGCGACGTTCCCGGTGAGCGAGGGCAGCCCGCAGTTGAGCTGCAGCATCGGCGTGGTCGAGGTCAGCGCCGATGCACCGGATGTGAACTGGTTGATGAGCGCCGCCGACAGTGCCTGCTATGCGGCCAAGCAGGCCGGGCGCAACCGCGTGCACTGCTTCAACGAGAACCGCATGGCGTTGGAGGAACGGCGCCGGGAAGCCGAGCGGCTGCAGGGCGTCAGCCTGGCCATGGCCGAGAACCGCATGGTGCTGTATGCGCAGCGCATCGCCCGCGTCGGCGATCCCACCTACCTGCACTACGAGGTGCTGGTACGCATGCGCGGCAGCGATGGCAGCCTGCACCTGCCGGGCCAGTTCATGCCGGCGGTGGAGCGCTATGGCATGGCCGTGGCGCTGGACCGGCACGTGCTCGGCTTGCTGTTCCGGCACCTGCAGGTGTGCCCGGCGCATGTGCGGCAGCTGGGACTGTGCAACGTCAACGTGTCGGCGCAGTCGATCGCCGAACCCGGCTTCCTCGCCTTCGTCTGCGACCTGCTGGAGCGCAATCGCGCGCTGGCCTCCAAGCTGTGCTTCGAGATCACCGAGACCGCAGCGATCAGCAACCTCAGCCAGGCGCGCGCGTTCATCGATGCGGTGAAGGCGCGCGGCTGCCGGATGGCGCTGGACGATTTTGGCTCCGGGCTGTCCTCGTTCGGCTACCTGCGCCAGCTGCCGGCCGACATCCTGAAGATCGACGGGGCCTTCGTGCGCGACATGGATACCGATCCGGTCAGCCACGCCACCGTGCGCGCGATCAGTGAACTGGGGCGCGAGCTGCAGATGGAGGTGGTGGCCGAATGGGTAGAGACCGCCGAAGTCGCCGCCGCGCTGACCCGGCTAGGGGTGCAGGGCCTGCAGGGCTATGCGGTCGAGCGACCGCAGCCACTGGAACGGATGACCCTGGCCGACCTGCGGCCGGTGCGCCTGGTGGCGGTGCAGGGCCCGCCTGCCGCAGGTTGAACGCCGTCGGCGACTTTGGTCTACGCATGCGTTGCAGCCGCGGCTGCGATAATGCCTGCCAGGGGCGACGCGCAGTGGGCGCGGGCGTAAGCAGGAACAGGACGTGGCGTGGGCGGCAGGCAGTGGCAGTACGGAACAGGGGCGGTGCTGGTCGTACTGCTGGTGTGGTTGGCGACGCCGTGGCCACTGTGGGCCGCTGCCGTCGAAGCCGGCCGCGATTACCTGCTGGTCGGCGCAGCCACCGATGAACCCACTCCACATCGCGCATGCACGCCGGACATGCTGGCCGGTCACCGGCAGCAGGTGCAGGTGCCTGCGCCGCCAGGCGGCTGGTCGGGGCAACCGCAGGCCCTGGACGTGTTCAATGTGTTCGCTGGCGAAGTCCGCGTGCAGTATGGCGATCGCGAGATCTGCGGCAACATGCACGATGCCCGTACCCGAGACTCACGCTTCCGCGCAGGCATCGGGCTGGTGGCGGTGCCGCCAGCGGGCAGTCACGATCCATTCCTGGTGTCGTGGCAGACGCCGTTGAAGGCGCGTTGGGTACCCACCCTTCGGCTGGGCGCGCCCAGTCCCGTGCAGCAGAACGATACCGCCCGCCTGCTGGTGCGCGCGGCCTGCATCGCCGTGGCGATCGCACTGGCGTTGTCGGCACTGATGGCCTTCCTCACCACCCGCGACCGCAGTTTCCTGGTCTACATCGCCGGTACCACCGTGCTGGTGCTTTGGCAGGCCATCCTCGGTGGCCTCAGCGGCTATCCGGAACCCTGGTTGCCGGTGGGCGAGCGCGGTGCCTGGTGGCTGCTGGTGTTGACTGCGGCCACGCAGGCCTTGGTGCTGCCGGCGCTGTGGCGGCTGAATGGCGGTGATCGCCTGTTGCCGCGTTCGCGTCCGTTCCAGCTGGTGGCGCTTTGGGGATTGCTGGTGTTGGCTGCACTGGTGCCCTGGCTGCCATGGGACAGCCTGGCCTGGGTGGCGCAGGGCCTGCAGGTGTCCTATCTGCTGGGCTGTGGCCTGGCGTTGATGGCTGGGGTGTGGGCACGGCTGCGCGGTGACCGCTGGGCGCAGGCGGGGCTGGCGGCGCTGGCGCCGATGCTGGTGTTGATCCTGGCCGACGCCTGCCGCGCGGCGTGGTTGCTGGAATACCGCGTGGAGGCCCTGCAGCTGGCGGTGACCTGGCTGCTGATGATGGCCGCCTACGCACTGAACCAGCGGCTGGGTCGCCTGCGCCAGCAGCGCGATGAACTGCGCCAGCTGGCCGAGACTGATGGCCTGACTGGCCTGCCCAACCGCCGTGCCGGCCTGCAGCAGTTGGCCCGCCACCTGGAGCGGGTTGACCGCGAGCGTGGCCCGCTGGTGATCGGCTTCCTCGATATCGACCTGTTCAAGGACATCAATGACCGCCATGGCCACGCCGTGGGTGACCTGGTGCTGGTGGCGGTGGCGCGTGCATTGCGTGCCGCGGTACGCAGCCAGGACCAGGTAGTGCGGATGGGCGGCGAAGAGTTCCTGCTGCTGATGCCGGGCATGCCCCGCGAGGCGGCGTCGGCGCGCCTGGATCGCCTGCGCCGGCACATCACGGAGGCGGCCCGGGCGCTGCAGGTGCCCGGCCTGGAGGTCACCGCCAGCATCGGCCTGGCGCAGTGGCGGCCGGGCGAGGACGATCTCGCCGCGCTGCTGCGCCGGGCCGACCATGCCATGTACGTGGCCAAGCGTGCCGGCCGCAACCGGGTGTTCGACGGCGAAGAACTCGATCCACCCGGCCTGGCATGAAGCGCGGCGGGCGGCGATGCCGGATAATAGGGCGATGACCACCCGACTCAACAAACACATCGCCGACACCGGCTTCTGCTCCCGCCGCGAGGCCGATCGCCTGATCGCCGCCCGCCGGGTCACCGTCAACGGCCATCCGGCCGGCACCGGCGCGGTGGTGGGCGAGGAAGACCAGGTGCTGGTGGACGGCCAGCCGCTGCGCGCGCGCGTGGCCCGCAAGCCCGGCGCCCGCCGCCACGTCTACATCGCGCTGAACAAGCCGGTCGGCGTCACCTGCACGACCGAGACGTCGGTCAAGGGCAACATCGTCGACTTCGTCGGGCATGAACAGCGCATCTTCCCGATCGGCCGCCTCGACAAGGAGTCCGAAGGCCTGATCCTGATGACCAGCAACGGCGACATCGTCAATCAGATCCTGCGGGCCGAGAACGGCCACCAGAAGGAATACCTGGTGGCGGTGAACAAGCCGGTCACCGATGAGTTCCTGCGCGGCATGGCGCGTGGTGTTCGCATCCACGACCAGATGACGCTGCCATGCAAGACTTCGCGCATCGCCAAGTTCGGTTTCCGCATCACCCTGCAGCAGGGCTTGAACCGGCAGATCCGCCTGATGGCCGCCGAGTTCGGCTATCGCGTGACCCAGCTGCGCCGCGTGCGCATCGACAACATCAAGATTGGTGCGCTGAAGCCGGGCCAGTGGCGCAACCTGACCGAGCAGGAGCTGCAGGGCCTGCTGCCGAAGCAGCTGGACTGGTAAACGGCTTCTGTAGAGCCGAGCCCATGCTCGGCTGCTCTTTTGTCCGGGTGCAGCCGAGCATGGGCTCGGCTCTACATCGGCTAGACTCCGCAGTGACCTGCCGGAACGTGACGCTGCATGATCAAGCCCGACAAGCCTGCCAACGAAGCCCTTCGGCTCGAGGCGCTATACCGCTACCGGATCCTTGATTCGCAGCGCGAGAAGTCATTCGACGATCTGGTGGCGATTGCCAAGGCGGTCTGCGGTACCTCGATGGCGGCGGTGACCCTGATCGACGTCGAACGGCAGTGGTTCAAGTCGATCCAGGGCATCGACGCGGCGGAGAATCTGCGCAGCGAATCGATGTGTGGCCACGCCATCCTGCAGCCGCACGAAATCATGGTGGTCGAGGATGCGTTGCAGGACATCCGCTTCCACGACAACCCGGTGGTGACCGGCGATCCGCACATCCGCTTCTATGCCGGTGCGCCGCTGATCAGTTCCGATGGCCTGCCGCTGGGTACGCTGTGCGTGTTCGATGCACAGCCGCAGCACCTGCCAAGCGACAAGGCCGAGGCGCTGGCCGCGCTGTCGCGGCAGGTGATGCTGGTGATGGAGTTGCGCCGTTTCGCGCTCGACATCCAGAACCACATGCTGGAACGCGATGATTATGAGCGCCTGCTGTCGGAGTACCACGACGTGCTGCTGGCGCAGAACGCCGACCTGGCCGAGCAGAGCCGCACCGATGCGCTGACCGGCCTGCCGAACCGCCGCGCGATGGCAGCGGCGCTGGACGAGGCCGTGGCGATGACCGGGGAGCAGCCCGCTGAGGCCTGCGTCGCGCTGCTGGACATCGATCATTTCAAGCACATCAACGACTTCCAGGGCCACGCCACCGGCGACCGCGTGCTGGCCGAACTGGGCGCGCTGCTGCGGTCGCACTTTGCCGGCCGTGGCATGGCGGCGCGCTATGGCGGCGAGGAGTTCGTGGCAGTGATGCCCGCAACCGACCTGCGCACCGCCGAACTTCAGTGCGAGTTCCTGCGCCTGGCCGTGGCCGACCTGCCACTGGGCTTCCCGGTCACGATCAGTATCGGCATCGCCCAGCACCAGCCCGGTGAAAGCGTGGACGACACGCTGGCACGTGCCGACAAGGCGCTGTACCGGGCCAAGGGCAATGGCCGCAACCGGGTGGAAGTAGCGGGCTGAAGCGCCCCGCCCGGTAGATCCACGCCATGCGTGGATGCTCTTCCCGATTCACATCGCGTCGCAGCGCCTGCGATCAAGAGCGGGCAGCATGACGCTCTGTCTTCCCCGGACGCCGACCATGCTGCAGACCCTGGCCATCGCCCACTATCGCTCGTTGCACGGGTTGGTATTGCCGCTGCAGCAGTTGAATGTGGTAACCGGCGACAATGGCAGTGGCAAGTCCAGCCTGTACCGCGCGCTGCGCCTGCTGGCCGAGACCGCGCAGGGCGGCGTCGCGGCAGTGCTGGCCCGCGAAGGTGGGCTGGGCTCGGCGCTGTGGGCGGGCCCGGAAAAAATAGACCGTCGGGTTGCTGCCGGCGAAATCCCCTTGCAGGGCGGCCCACGCCAAGAATCGGTGGGGCTGAAGCTGGGCTTCACCACCGACGAATTCGGCTATGCCATCGACCTGGGCTATCCGCCGCCCAGCCGTTCGCCGTTTGCGCTGGATCCGCAGATCAAGGCCGAGGCGATCTGGGCCGGGCCGTTCCTGCGCAGCGCCAACCTGCTGGTCGATCGTCGCGGGGCGATGGTGCGGCAGCGCCATGCGCGCGGTTGGGATCTGGTGGATGACCGGTTGTCGCTGTTCGACAGCCTGTTCACCCAGGTCGGCGATCCGCAGCGCATGCCCGAAACGATTACCCTGCGTGAGTACATCCGTTGCTGGCGCTTCTATGACCATTTCCGCAGCGATGGCGATGCCCCGGCGCGGCAACCGGCGATGGCCACGCGCACGCCGGTGCTGCATCACGATGGCCGGGACCTGGCGGCGGCCTGGGTGACCATCGTCGAGATCGGCGACCCGGTTGCGTTGGCACGCAGCGTCGACGACGCGTTCCCGGGCGCTACGGTCGATTTCGAGGCGCTGGATGGACGCCTGGCGCTGCGCTTCCACCAACCTGGGTTGCTGCGGCCATTGTCGATGGCCGAGCTCTCCGACGGCACGCTGCGCTTCCTGCTGCTGGCGGCGGCGCTGCACACACCACGCCCACCGCCGCTGATGGTGCTCAACGAACCGGAGACCAGCCTGCACCCGGACCTGCTGCCGGCGCTGGCGCGGCTCATCATCGCAGCCAGTGCGCGCAGCCAGGTATGGGTGGTGTCGCACGCCAGCCGGCTGATCGCGGCGTTGGAACAGGCGCCAGGGTGCCATTCGCTGCATCTGTACAAGGAACAGGGCCGCACGCTGTTGAGCGGGCAGGGCCTGCTGGATGCGCCGGCCTGGCATTGGCCGCAGCGCTGATGCGGCCATTCACGCCATGCGTGGATGCACTCAATCGGCGATGTTGCGCGCTTCGGCCGTGCCGAGGATTTCCGGATGCTGCACCGGCTTGCGGCGGTTCAGCAGCGGATGCAGGAACACCGCGCCGACGATGATTGCCACGCCCAGGTAGAACCACGGGGTGACTTCGTGCTGCTCGCGCAGCAGCACCACCGCCAGTACCACCGCATAGACCGGCTCCAGGTTGGTCACCAGCTGCACCGTGTAGGCGCTCAGGTGGCGCAGCGCGACCAGGGCCAGGGCGAACGGCAGCAGCGTGCAGAACCCGGCCAGCACCAACAGCAGGATCCCGTCGTGCAGATTCGGGACCACCCACAGCGGGCTGGCCAGTGCCGGCAGCAGATAGGGCATCAGCGGCGCCAGCAGGGTCAGGGTGAGGGTGCCGGCACCCAGCTCCAGCGCGGTGACCGTGAGCGGATCGGCATGGCTGACCATGCGCTTGTTGAGCGAACCGAACACCGCCACCAGCAGCGCCGAGATCGCGCCGATCAACACACCCAGGCGCATGCCATCGGGCACGCCACCGACCACCAGCGCAACACCCGGCAGCACCGCCAGGCCGAACGCCAGCTCACGCAGCTGGAACGGCCGCTTGGCCACCCACGGCTCGATGATCGAGGTGAACACCGGTGCCAGTGCGATGCAGGTGGCAGCCACCGAGGCATTGGCCAGCTTCACCGCGCCGTAGAACGTCAGCCAGTGCAGGGCGACCAGCGCGCCGATACCGGCGTAGCCGGCGACCAGCCGCGGGGGCAGGGTGCGCAACCCGCGCCAGACCCGCGGCAGCAGGGCCAGCATCGCCGTCACCAGCAGCATGCGCCACCACACCAGCGGCAGTGCGGGCAGGGTGATCAGCTTGCCGAGGATGGCCGTGATGCCCCACAGCAGGACACAGAAATGGATCTGCCACAGCGCTTTGCGGGTGTCGGGTGTGCTCATCGGCCTATTGTGAGGCAATCGTACGGTCGCCGGCGACGCCTGTGGCATGCTCGCGGAAACTCCTCAGGGGAACCCTGCAATGGCTGCCAACCGCTCCGCCCTGCGTGCATGGGCAGCACTGACTGCACTGGTGGCCGCCACCGCGTTGCTGCTGCAATACCTGTTGCTGGTACGCGGCCCCGGGGCGGCTGCCGGGGTCGGCATGGCGACACTGCGCTTCGTTGGTTACTTCACGATTCTCAGCAACCTGGCGGTGTGCCTGGGATGCGTCAGGCTGATCCGTGCGGGTGTGCTGGACACGACTGTCGCCGCGGCGATCGCGTTGTGCATCGGGGTGACCGCGTGCATCTACATGCTGGCGTTGCAGGGGCTGTGGCAGCCCACCGGGCTGCAATGGTGGGTCGATGCCGGTTTGCACTACGCTGTGCCGGCGCTGTACCTGCTCGGGTGGTGGTGGCTGCTGCCGCATGGGGCGCTGCGCTGGCGCGCGCTGGGCGGCGTGCTGCTGGTACCGCTGGTCTACCTTGGCTGGGCGATGCTGGTCGCTGCAATGACCGGACAGGCGCCGTATCCATTCCTCGAACTGCAACGCCTGGGGCTGGCGGCCTTCCTGCTCAACGTGCTGCGCGTTGCGGGCGTGTTCGTGGTGGGCTGGACCCTGCTGTAGGGGCTGGACCGCTGGCGCCGTCGATGAGGCGCTGCAGGGCCATCGCTGCGGCCGGGTTGCGGGCCTTGCCGGCACCGATGCACAGCAGGTAGACCTCGCGCGGGGTTTCCGGGGCGGACCCGGCCAGGCAGGGCAGGTCGTCCACCGGCTCGCCGCGTGACCAGCGTCGCGCGCGTTCAGCCCAGCGCTGCTGCACGGGTGCAGGCAGGCCCTCGTTCAAGCGGGCCTGGCTGCGCTTGATCCGCGCGTAGACGAAGCCCGCACTGACATCGCCATGCAATGGCGCCTCGTCGCTGTCCTCGATCACCAGCGCCACGCCGTGGCGGCGCGCGGCGGCGACCAGTGCCGGTCCATGTGCTTCGGCGTTGCGCACTTCCAGAGCGTGCTGCAACGGCACGCCCTCGAGCTGCTTCGGCAGCTGCGCCATCAGCGCTTCCAATGCATCGGCGTCGGCCGGATGGTGCGGATCGAACTGCCACAGCAGCGGGCCGAGCCGGTCACCGAGCGCAAGTGCCGCCTGCAGGAATGGCGTGGCCGCTTCCACGGTGCTGGCCAGGTCGCGGCGCTGCACCAGGTAGCGTGGCGCCTTCATCGAGAAACGGAAGCCTTCCGGCGTCTGCGCGGCCCACTGCGCGCACTGGGCCGCAGTCGGCGTGCGGTAGAAGGTGCCGTTGATCTCGATGCAGCGCAGGGCGCGGCTGGCATGGGCCAGTTCCTCGCGCTGCGGCAGTCCCACCGGATAGAACATGCCGCCGCGCCACTCGGGAAACACCCAGCCGCCAATACCGCAGCGGATCGCCATCTGGCTGGCGGCGGCAGCGTTCACTGGCTGTGGTCCTCGCGCCAGGGGTCGTAGCTGCCGAACCACCACAGGTAGCCTTCAGGATCGGCACAGGCATAGCCGCGGCCGCCGTAGTCCTGGTCGGCAATGTCGATGACGATGCGTGCCCCAGCCGCCTTGGCCCGCGCATAGTGCGCATCGACATCGGTGACGATCACGCAGGCGCTCTGGGTCTGGTGGCCGCCGACTTCTCCGGGCAGGACCGCGTGTTCACTCCACGCGCTCTGGTTGTTGGCCGAGCCGAGCATGATCATGCCGTTGCCGAAGGTCAGCTGCGCATGGAAGACCGTATCGCCATCGGCATACACGGCCTGGGCATGGAAGCCGAAGGCCCGCTGCAGCCAGTCGATGGCGGCCAGCGCGTCGCGGTAGCGCAGGCACGGAATGATGGTGGAGCCGTTGCTTGATTGGCCGTTCCCGCCCATGACACCCCTCCTATGGCACGGGGCAGGGTGCATCGGCGACCGTTACCATCCTGCGAAACCCCGGTGACGGCCTGCACATGGCCGCGACCCCTGTTCGGAGATGGTGCTGGATGAAAACCTGGATCGGAGGAGCCGTGCTGCTGGCGTGCACGACCATGGCCAATGCGGCGACCCCGCAGCAGCTGCAGGACCTGGATGCGACCGTCGAGCGCGTGCGCACGCAGTTCGACGTGCCCGGCATCGCCGTGGCCGTAGTCAAGGATGGCCAGGTGGTGCTGGAACGTGGCTGGGGCGTGCGCGAGCAGGGCAAGCCGGAACCGGTGCAGGCCGACACCCTGTTTGCCATCGCTTCCAATACCAAGGCGTTCACCGCCACCTCGCTGAACCTGCTGGCCGAGGACGGCAAGCTGAAGATGGATGACAAGGTGATCGATCACCTGCCGTCGTTCCGCATGTCCGATCCGTTCGTGACCGGGCAGATGACGATCCGCGACCTGCTGTCGCATCGCAGCGGGCTGAGCCTGGGCGCCGGTGACCTGCTGTTCTGGCCGGCCACCTCCTACAGCAACGCCGAAGTGGTGGAGCGACTGGGCAGGGTGCCGCTGAAGGGCGGCTTCCGCGAGAGCTATGCCTACGACAACATCCTGTACGCGGTCGCCCAACAGGTGATCGAGCGCGTGTCCGGCATGAGCTACCAGCAGTTCCTGCAGACGCGCATCTTCGACAAGGTGGGGATGGCTGGCACGCGCTACAACGCCGACCACCTGAAGCCAGGTGACAAGGCGGCGGTCGGCCACGCCAAGTACGATTTCAAGGACCTGCGCACCGTCGCACCACTGACCTGGTCGAACAATGCCGGCGCCGGCGGCATCTATTCCAGCGCGCACGACATGGCGCGCTGGATGCAGGTGCAGCTGGCCGGAGGCAAGCTCGCCGATGGCACGGTGCTGTTCAGTGAAAAGAGCCAGCAGCAGATGTGGCGGATGATCACCCCGCAGTCGATCCCGGCGCCCAGCGTGCCGGAGCTGGCACCGGCGCGGGCCAACTTCGCCGGCTATGGCGAAGGCTGGAGCCTGAGCGACTACCGCGGGCAGAAGCTGGTCTGGCACACCGGTGGCTGGCCGGGCATGGTCTCGCGGTTGACCCTGGTGCCCGGCGAGAAGCTGGGCGTTGTGGTGCTGACCAACCAGGAAGTGGGCGCGGCGTTCAATGCGATCACCCTGAGCGTGCTTGACGCTTACCTGGGCGGAGAAAAGCACGATTGGGTGGGCGCCTATGCCAAGGCCGTGGCCAAGGGCCAGGACAAGGCCGACGAGGCCTGGGCCAAGCACCAGAGCGCACGCGACAAGGGCAGCAGGCCATCGCTGGCGCTGGCCGGCTACACCGGCAGCTTCCGTGACCGCTGGTATGGCGACATGCAGATCAGCGCCGAAGGCAAGGGCCTGCGCCTGCGCTTTGCGAAGACCGCGCAGCTGAGCGGGCGGCTGGAGCACTGGCAGCACGACACCTTCATCGTGCGTTGGGACGACCGTTCGCTCAACGCCGATGCGTTCGTGAACTTCAGCCTGGACCCGGATGGCAAGGTGCGCGAGGTGCGCATGCAGCCGATTTCCGACCTGACCGATTTCAGTTTCGATTTCCAGGACCTGCTGTTCACCCCGGTCAAAGAATGAGGGTCGTGCCGGCCGCTGGCCGGCAACCTCATGATCCCTGGAAACGTCGCGAGGTTGCCGGCCAGCGGCCGGCACTACCGGCGCCGCGGCATCGTCGGCCGGCGTACACATCCGGCGTGGGATACTCCGCCGGCTATTGATGGCGAGGGAATGCGATGTTCCGTTGGTTTGAATCCCTGATCCCGGTTTTCCCGCCCGTGGATGGGCGCATGCCACCGCGCAAGGTGCTGCCGTTCTACCTGCACTACCTGCGCCCGGTCTGGCCGGTGCTGCTGGCGACCCTGATTGCCGGCCTGCTGCTGGCGCTGGTGGAAGTGGCCATGTTCGACTACCTGGGCCGCATCGTCGACATGGTCGCCGAGCAGCCCGGTGCCGATTTCTTCAAGCGCCATGCCAATGAACTGGGCTGGATGCTGTTCATCACGGTCATCGCGCGGCCGATCCTGGTGGGCCTGCACAACCTGCTGGTCAACCAGGCGATCGTGCCCGGCCTGAGCAACCGCTCGCGCTGGCTGATGCACAACTACGTGGTACGGCAGAGCCTGAGCTTCTTCCAGAACGACTTCGCCGGCAGCGTCGCCAACCGGGTGATGCAGACCGGTACCTCGCTGCGCGAGTCGGCGGTACAGATGGTCGACTCGCTCTGGTACATCGTGGTCTATACCGGCACGGCGCTGTACCTGTTCGCGCAGGCGGACTGGCGGTTGATGGTGCCGCTGGTCCTGTGGCTGCTGGCCTATGCGGTGATCATGGTCTACTTCGTGCCGCGCGCGAAGGAACGGGCCTGGATTGCGTCCGAAGCGCGCTCCAAGGCGATGGGCCGGATCGTCGATGGCTACACCAACATTCCCACGCTGAAACTGTTCGCCCATGGCGGGCGCGAACAGGCCTACGTGGCCGAGTCGATCCAGGAACTGGCGGTCAAGCACCGCGCGCAGACCCGGGTAACCACCGGCATGGACCTGACCATCGCCATCGTCAACGGTTTCCTGATTGCCGGCACCTGTGGGCTCGCGCTGTGGCTGTGGAATGGCGGTCATATCACCGTGGGCGCGATCACGCTGGCGACCGGTCTGGTGATCCGCATCCACAACATGTCCGGCTGGATCATGTGGACCATCAACGGCATCTTCGAGGACATCGGCACGGTGCAGGATGGCATCACCACCATCGCCCAGCCGCTGACCGTGCAGGACCGCGGGGACGCGGTGCCGCTGCAGGTGACCCGCGGTGGCGTGCACTTCCAGGACATCCACTTCCATTACGGCAAGAAGGGCGGCGTGATCGCCGGCCTCGACCTGGTGGTGAAGCCGGGCGAGAAGATCGGCCTGGTCGGTCCTTCCGGTGCCGGCAAGTCGACCCTGGTGAACGTGCTGCTGCGCCTGTACGACCTGGAGAGTGGCCGCATCCTGATCGACGGCCAGGACATCGCCTACGTCACCCAGGAAAGCCTGCGCCAGCAGATCGGCGTGGTCACCCAGGACACTTCGCTGCTGCATCGCTCGATCCGCGACAACCTGCTGTACGGCCGTCCCGATGCGACCGAGGAGCAGCTGCGTGCTGCCGTAGCCAAGGCGCGTGCCGAAGCCTTCATCGATACGCTGGTGGACGGGCAGGGGCGTCGTGGCTACGACGCGCATGTCGGCGAGCGCGGGGTGAAGCTGTCCGGTGGCCAGCGCCAGCGCATCGCCATTGCCCGCGTGCTGCTGAAGGACGCGCCGATCCTGGTGCTGGACGAAGCGACCTCGGCGCTGGACTCGGAAGTGGAAGCGGCGATCCAGGACAGCCTGGATGAGCTGATGGGCGGCAAGACGGTGATCGCGATCGCGCACCGGTTGTCGACCATCGCGCGCATGGACCGGCTGGTGGTGATGGACCAGGGCCGCATCGTCGAGACTGGCAGTCATGCTGAACTGATCGCGGCCGGTGGCCTGTACGCGCGCTTGTGGGCGCGACAGACCGGTGGTTTCGTGGCGGCCGATCAATGAGTACTTCCGGGGTCGGAGCCCTTTCCTTCGGAAAAGGCTCCGACCCCGGCGTGCTTCTGGAGACCTGCATGATCCGCGCCCTATGCTCCCTGTTTCTGCTGATCGCGCTGGCCGTGAGCACTGCGACCGCGATGGCCGCACCCGTCGCCGACGAGCAACTGCAGCAGGTCATCCTGCTCAGCCGCCACAACCTGCGCGCACCGATGGTGGCGTTCGGCGCACTCGCCAAAGCGACCCCTGAAACCTGGCAACGCTGGGACGTGGCACCGGGCGAGCTGACCACCAAGGGCGGCGTACTGGAGGTCTACATGGGGCGCTACATCGGCCAGTGGCTGCGCCAGGCGCAATTGTTGCCGGCGTCGGGTTGCCCGCAGCCGGTTGACTTCCACGCCCATGCCAACAGCCTGCAGCGCACCCAGGCCACCGCGCAGTTCTTCGTTGCTGGCGCCTTCCCGGGCTGCCCTGCTGCGGTCGAACAGCGCACGCCGCTGGGGACGATGGATCCACTGTTCGATCCGGTGATCCATAACGATGACCCTGCCTTCCGCGCCCGCGCGCTGGCGGCAATGCAGAACGCGCTGGCGGCAGCGGATCTGGCCCCGGCACTTTCCGTGGTGGAGGAAATCACCCGTTACCCGCAGTCGGCGGCCTGTGCGGGGCGCAGCGACTGTCATCTGGTGCCGGCCGATACCTCCTTCAGTGCGGAGCCGGGCAAGGAGCCTCGCGCCTCCGGTTCACTGGCACTGGCCAGCGGGCTGGTTGATGCGCTGTTGATGGAGCATTACCAGGGCAGTGGCATGCGCCACGACGGTTGGGGGAGATTGAACACCCGGGCCCAATGGCAGGCGCTGGCGCAGATCCGCAACCTTTACCAGGACATCCTGTTCAGCACCGCCGAGGTGGCGCAGGATGTCGCCGGACCGCTACTGACCCACGTCAATGCGTTGTTCGCTGATCCGGCGTCACCGAAGGTGACCCTGCTGGTCGGCCATGACTCCAACATCGGTTCCGTGCTGGCGGCGCTGGGCATCACCGACTACACGTTGCCGGGCCAGTACGAGAAGACGCCGATCGGTGGCCTGCTGCAGTTCGAGCGCTGGCGTGACCGCCAGACGGGTGGCGAGCGGTTTCGCCTGGCCTACGTCTACCCGACCACCGCACAGCTGCGTGGCGCACAGCCGCTGACCGAGGCGCAGCCGCCGGGCCATGTCGCGTTGCGGGTGCCGGGCTGCGCGGCGCAGGGCTGCACCATCGCGGAATTCCAGCGTCTGCTGCAACCGGCAGCCCGCTGAGGCGCGTCACCAGCGCAGGGGCGTGCGCACGATGCCGTGCGTGGCCATCAGGGTAAGGTCACCGCCCAAGCGCGGCGAATGGAACGGTCCGCGTGCATGCGCGGCATCGAACAGGCCGCCATTGGGTGAGCGCAACCGGTAGAACTCGACCCATCCGCTGGCCTGCAGGGGCAGTTGTGCAACACCGGTCTGCTGGTTGAACCACGCTGGGTCCTTGCTGCCTTCGATGACGCGACGCGCCAGGCGGTCGATGGCGTGATCGCGTCTGGCGTACCAGTTCTGACCGCGCAGCCGCGCCAGCTCCGCCATCATCACCAGCGGCGTCAGCGCGTAGTCGTGGTAGTGCAGGGCACGTTGCCCGCGCGCCATTTCCAGCGGCAGGCTGCCATCGTCCTGGATGTCATCGATGCCCTTCTGGAAGGCTGCATGACCAGCCTGCCACAGGGTCTGGTCATCGGTGACCAGGCCGGTGGCCAGCACGCCCAGGCCGCCCCAGTAGTAGTGATTGTTACGGCGCCGTTTCGGGTTGTCCCAGTAGGACAGGTTGGCCCTTGCCAGCTGCTGCAGCCACGGATCGATGCGCGCGCGCTGCTGCGGGTCGGCCTGGTCATGCACTTTCAGGTAGGCCATGGCCACCGCATCGAGCATCCACTGCCGCATGTAGAACGACTGATCGTTGTTGACCCGGATCATCTGCCCGAGCATGGCGCCCTCGTCGGCCCACGCACCCAGCCAGTTCAACGTGCACTGCGCCGCTGCCGGGTCACCGCTGCGCAGATAGTCGTCGCTCATGTGCGCCACGTCGGCGGCATAGCGGTCCAGCGGCGCGGTGGCATCCTTGTTCTGCTGGTGCAGTGCCGGGTCGATCACCGAGCCGGCCTTGTCGGTGTAGTAGCCCAGGGCACGGATGTCGGGCTGGCCAGCGGGTGGCGCAGGGCACGCAGCAAAGGCACAGGCGCTGGCCAGCAGTGCGGGCAGCAGTGCAAGGCGGAGCAGAGGGAGAGACATGGATGCCGGTGGAAGGGGGAACCCGGCGAACGATGCGCCTGGCTCCGTTGCCGGCATGTGATGCGGCGATGGCGTGGCGATCCTGTGCAAACGGAACGGCCCGGGTTTGCCCGGGCCGCTCTCGTTCAACTCACACCTGCGCGATCACTCGATCGGCTGGTCCAGCATCAGCTGGCGGGCGAAACGCACCGGCGGTGCGCCGTAGGACAGCACCTGGTCGTGGTACGCCTTCAGGTTGAACTTGTCGCCCAGCTTCTCCTGCACTGCCTTGCGGGTGTCGAAGTGTTCCTGCGCACCGACGAAGTAGGTCGGCAGCTGTGCCGACGTCAGCTGCGCGCGCACCCACTTGCCGGCCGCTTCGCTTTCCTGCTGGAACGCGTCGTGGGTCATCAGGTGCATCGCCTTTTCGCGATCCCAGTTGTCCACGTGCACGCCCTGGTCGAGGATCGCGTTGGAGATGGTGCGCAGGTAGAACTTCAGCTGCACCAGGTGGAACAGCGGATCGTTGTTGAGGTAACCCTGCTCCTGCATCATGCGCTCGGTGTAGACCGCCCAGCCTTCGGCGAACAGGCCTGAACGCAACACCGCACGCAGGGTCGAGGGGAACTTGGCCGAGTGCCAGCCTTCCAGGTAATGGCCCGGAGTACCTTCATGGATGCTGAGCAGGTGGATCATGCGCGAGTTGTACTCACGCAGGAACGAGTCGACCTGTTTCTCGTTCCAGTCGTCCGGAATCGGCGACACGGCGTAGAAGGTCTTCAGGTTCTTGTCCAGCGGGCCCGGCGAATCACAGTAGGCCACGGCCACGCCACGCTGGAATTCCGGCATCAGGATGATGTCCACCGGCGCATCGGGCAGCGTCATCAGATCGTGCTCGCGTACGAACGCGGTGGACTGCTCCAGCGCGGCCTTGGCATCGTCGACCACCTTGTCGCGTGCCGGCTTGTCGGCGTAGGCCAGTTCCAGCGCGGCCTCGATCGCCTTCTGCTGCTGCTCGTCGGTCGGCTGGGCCGGCATCTCAGGTGCATCCGGCTTGTCCTTCAGCACGGTCTGCGCGATGCCGTACATGTCCTCGCGCACGCGCTTGAGTTCGGCGCGCGCACGCTCACCGATCTCCTGGCGCGACAGCGAGGAGCTCAGCGCGAATTTCAGCTTCTGGTCGTATTTCTCCGCACCGATGCGGAAGTCGCCCTTGGCGTTCGGTACCAGGGTCTTGTCCAGCCAGGTCTGCTGCTCGTCCACGGCCTTCTTCAGGCCGTCGATGGCCGCTTGCAGGCGCTGCTGGTCGGCCTGCGGCAGTTCGCCGATGTGCGGGGTGATGAAGGTATCGACGATGCTGAGGATGCCCTTGTTCTGCTTGGCAACGGTCTCGGCGTGGATCTTCGGCACGCGGGCCGGGTCCAGGTTCTCGCGGGCCTGGGCGAAGATCGCCGGCAGCTTCTCCATGCGCGCGGTGGCCGCCTTCAGGCGCTCCGGCAGCGGTGCGAACTCGCGCGCCATCAGGCCGTAGATCGCGCTGCCGGCGACGCCGTTGTACAGCTGCGGGTCCCACTTGCCGGACTGCAGCACTTCGGCGTTCCAGATTTCCGACTGCAGCTGGTTGCGCAGGATCGCTGCGTCCACCTGGTTCTCACGGCCCAGCTTGGCCACCGCGATCTTGTCCAGCTCGCCCAGCAGCGCCTTGTAGGCGGCCACGGTCTTCTGCTGGCCGGCGGCACTCAGGTCGTCCAGCTCGCTGTCGTAGCGGTGGTCACCGATCTGGGTGGCGCTGACTGGCGACAGCTGCATCCAGGTGTCCAGCGCGCGCTTGGACAGATCGGCGAAGGCGGCGTCGACCGCCGCGTCACCGGCCTGCTGGCTGGCGGCCGGGGTGGAAGCATTGGTCGGGGCGTCGGCCGGCTGGCAACCGGCCAGCGCGGCGACCAGGGCGAGGGCAAGAAGATGCGGGCGCATCGGCATTCCTGTACGGGGTCAAACCCTGAGCATAGGGCCCCGTCGCTGCTTTGTCCCCGTGCCATAGGATTACCATGGGCGGATTCAAGGACCCTCCAAAGGAGCGCAGGACATGGAATACCAAGGAAGCTGTCATTGCGGCAGGATCGCATTCACCGTACAGGCCGAGGCGCCGATCAGCGACGTCATCGACTGCAACTGTTCGATGTGCCGGCGTCGCGGCAGCCTGCTGTGGTTCGCCCCGCGTGCGGCGTTCCAGCTGGCCACCGATCCGGCTGACGTGGCCACCTACCACTTCAACAAGGCCCACATCGACCACCACCACTGCCGCCAGTGTGGTATCGCTCCCTACAGCGAAGCGGTCGACCCTCGCACCGGCACACCGATGGTGGCGGTGAACGTGCGCTGCGTGCCGCAGGTGGATCTGGCTGGCCTTTCGGTGACCTCCTACGACGGAGCGGCACTGTGAGGCCGGTGCGAGCGTGGACGCGCAGGGCGGCGCTGCCGGTACTGCTGCTGGCGCTGGGCGCCTGCGCCAAGCAGGGCGACATGGTGGGGGATGCGGGCGCCACGGCCGCGGAGGCGGCCATCGCTTCGCCGGAAGGCGCCTTCCTGGCCTACGAACACGACGTGCAGGTGCAGCTGGAAGCGGCGCAGATCGCACCGCGCATCCAGCAGATCGCTCAGGCCTGCCAGAGCGCGAAGTTCGGTGACTGTGCAGTGTTGCAGGTCGAGCAGCACGGCGGCGAGCAGCCCAGCGGTGAAGTGAAGGTGCGCATCGCCCCGAAGGGCACCGAGCCGCTGATCGCGATGGCTGGTGAAGGCGGCAAGCTGCAGTCCCGCAATACGCGCGCCGAGGATCTCGCGCAGGCGGTGGCCGACACGGCATTGACCAAGGCGCGGCTTGAAAAGGAGCACGCCCGCCTGCTGTCCTACCAGGACCGCAAGGACCTGAAGGTCGAAGACCTGATGGCGATCACCACGCGCCTGTCGGAGATCGAGGCGGGTGTCGAGCAGGCCAACAAGGACGCCGCGCAGCAGCGTCGGCGCATCGATACCCAGCTGGTGGCGATCCACTTCGACACCACCTCTGGCCAGCGCAGCCGCAGTGAGATCGGCGAGGCGCTGAGCGAGTCGGGCAGCATCCTCAGCACCAGCATTGCGTTCCTGATCCGCGCTGCTGCCGCGCTGCTGCCGGTGGCGGTGCTGGCCTTGATCGCGGCCTGGGGTGTGCGGGCATGGTGGCGTCGCCGCCGTCGTAAGCTACCGCCCAACCCCTGAGATGAAGGCCGATGCCGGCCGTCAGCCGGCATCAGCCCTCGTCGGTCTCGTACTCGACGAACACATCGAGCTCCAGCGCCAGTTCCTGCACCGCATCGCGCACCTTCTGCGCGGTGCTTTCATTGCCGACTTCCACTTCTAGCTCGTGGATGCCCGGGCCGATGTCATCGGACAGCCCGGCCGAACTGGAATCGTCGTCGTCCATGTGCGGCATCAGGTCGTCGGTTTCTTCGACATGTTCGATGCCGTCCAGGCCGAGCAGCAGGTCGCTGATGGCGCGGGCGTCGTCTTCGGTTCCGGTGATGCGCAGTCGCAGCATGGCCATGGCATAGGTACGTTGTGGGTTCGCCAGCAGCCTAGCCAGCGTGAGGCAAAGAACGGGTGAGGGCGCAGTCAGGCGTGCGTTGCCGGCCGCCCGAGCAGGCTGTCCGGCAATGCCGGGATCGGCGTGCGCTCGTCCTGCGCCTGTTCCAGCAACCAGTCGATGAACAGGCGCGCAGCCGGGCTCGGCGGTTGCCCTTCTGCGTGCACCACGTGATAGGCATAGCGCGCCTTCAATGCCGGGCCGGGCAGGCGCACCACCTCGTAGCGCTGCAGGTAGGGCTGGGCGATGTGGGTGCGCGCCAGCACCGCGCCCATGCCATACACCGCTGCACGCATCGCGTCGGTGCTGTCGGCGAAGGTGTGCATCGGCGGCATCGGCGACGGCGGGCGCGCGCCGGCGTGGCGGAACCAGTCGCGCCAGCCCTGCGGCGACAGGTCGGTCAGCAGCGGCAGCTCGGCGATGCGCGCCGGATCGACCAGCATTTCGACCCCGGCCAGTGCCGGTGAGGCCACCGGGAACAGGTAGTCATCCATCAGGTGCTGCGCACGCAGGCCCGGCCATTGGCCCAGCCCGTAGCGGATGCCGACTTCCGGTCCGTTGTCGTCGTAGCGATCCAGCCCGCTGCCGGTGTGCAGCTCGATGCGGATGTGTGGATAGGCCTGGGTGAAGCGTGGCAGTCGCGGCAGCAGCCAGCAGTACGAGAGCGAGCGCAGCGTGGTGATCCGCAGCGGCACGCTGTCGGCATCCGGTTGCAGGTGATGGGCCACCGCCGCGACATCGGTGAAGGCGGCGCTGGCGGCGTCGGCCAGCTGCCGACCCTCGGCGGTCAGGCGCACGCCGCGGGCGTGGCGCAGGAACAGGCGAACTTCAAGTACTTCTTCCAGGCGGCGCACGTGGTGACTGACCGCGCTGGCGGTCAGGTGCAGCTCCTGCGCGGCCTGGGCGAAATTCTGGTGGCGTGCGGCGACCGCGAACACGGCCAGTGCGGGGAGCAGGGAAGGACGGAGCAGCATGTCGAGCCTCAAACCATATTTGTGGCTGACAGCGATACTACGCGCTTGTGCGGCGGGCGTCTGCGCCTGATCCTGTCTGCCTTGGCGAGGAACAGACGATGGACGGAGGCAGGACATGAATGCGATCCCACAGGCGGCCGAGCGCGACTGGCGCACGCCGCTGGAATTGACCCTGCTGGGCGCCATCTGGGGCTGCTCGTTCCTGTTCATGCGGGTGGCGGTGCCGTCGTTCGGCCCATTCGCGCTGGTCGAGGTACGGCTGGTGCTGGGCGCGCTGGTGCTGCTGCCGTTCCTGTGGCGCGCCCGCGCGCAGTTCCCGCCGCGGCGCTGGCTGTGGTTGGCACCGATCGGCCTGATCAACTCAGCGCTGCCGTTCGTGCTGTTTGCCTATGCCGCCGAGCAGGCGCCGGCCGCGATCGGTGCGATCTGCAATGCGATGACGGTGCTGTTCGCCGCGCTGATCGCGTTCCTGTTCTTCGGCGAGAAGATCGGCATGCGTCGTGCCGGGGCGCTGCTGGTCGGCTTCGCCGGCGTGGTGGTGCTGGCCACGGCCAAGGTCTCCGGCCTGAGCATCGGCACCGCAGTGCTGGCCGGTGCGGCGGCATCGCTGCTGTACGGCCTGGGCGTGAACCTGGTGAAGCGGCACATGACCGGGTTGCCGTCGGCCGCCGCCGCGGCGGCAACGCTGTCGTGCGCCTCGCTGTGGATGCTGCCGATGGCGGTGACGCACTGGCCACAGGCCGCCATTCCGCTGAAGGCCTGGGGTGCAGCGATCGCCTTGGGCGTGGCCTGCACCGGCCTGGCGTTCCTGATGTTCTATCGCCTGATCGGTCGTATCGGCCCGTCGCGGGCGTCGACGGTGACCTACCTGATTCCGTTGTTCGGTGCGGCGTTTGCGTGGTTGTTCCTGGGCGAGGCGGTGACGGTACAGATGTTGGTGGCGGGGGCGTTGATTCTGGGGAGCGTGGCGGTGAGTCAGAAGGGCTGAGGCGTTGGCGTTTTGCGCGTGGCGCGTGCTGAAGGTGCTTCATTGTTCATGGGCGTCACTTTTCTTTTCGCGCGAAAAGAAAAGTAACCAAAAGAAACGCGCCGCCAGGTCGCGAGCCGCCGCGCTTCGCACGTCGGTCCCCTGCGCTTCTCGGTGAATCAGGGGACGGTGCCGAACTCGCTGCGCTCAGACATCGGCACCTCTTCGCCCCTGATTCCCCTGCGATGCTCGGCTCGCTCAAGGCGGACCCAAGGTCAAGAGCCACAGCTGCACGACGATGCTTGGTAGTGCCGGGTCCGGCGAGCGAAGCGACCGCTTCTGCCTTTGATCTTGGATCCGCCTTGAGCGAGCCGAGCACCGCAGGTCCGGCGAGGGCGAAGAGGCGCGGGTGTCTGAGCGCAGCGAGTTCCCGCGCCGTCCCTCGACGGGCCGAGGAGCGCAGGGTACCGGCGCGCAGCGCCGGCTCGCGACCGGCGGAACGTTTCTTTTGGTTACTTTTCTTTGCGTACAAAGAAAAGTAACGCCCATGAACAGTGACGTACCTTCAGCACGCGCAACGCGCAGCAAGCCAGGCTCCTACCGCACCGGCACCGGAATATTGCAGAGATCGATATGCCCCGCCGGGCGCTTGTAGAAATCATCCACGCGGTTGCGCCGCGCCTCCACCGTATCGGCGAAGGTCTTCGAGTCGGTACGCAGTACCTGGATCGGTGTGCGCTCGGCCGCCGGCACGTCGCTGGCACGGCGGATCGACACGATCGGCGTGCGCAGCTTCGGGTCGGTGTAGAAGCCCATCGGCGCCGGTCCGCGCGGGGTCGCGCTGAGCAGTTCCATGCCCTTCAGCACGCGGCCGACCAGGGTGATGTTGCGGTCGAGCTGACGCGGTGACTGGCCGGTCACCACGTAGAGTTCGGCACCGATGCTGCTGTCCTCTTCGTTGCTGCGGCCGGCGCCCAGCATGCCGTAGCAATGTGCCAGCCAGGCCTTGCCGGCCTGCGGGTCCTGGCCGACCGGGAAGCCGTCGACGAAACCGGTCTGCGCGGCCCAGCCATCGCGATCCGGCAGCACGCTGACCTTCAGGCCAGCGCTGGCGCGCTCGAATTCAGCCGGCAGCTTGCGCGCGGCGCTGCCGAACGGCTTGGCCTTGGCCGCGTCATCGGCGTCGGCATCGCCGAACTGCACCACGAAGTTGTCCTGAGAGCGGTAGATGCTGGTGCCGTCCCAGAAGTGCTCGTGGGCGAAGGTCTGGATGTTGGCGACATGGCGCGGGGCGAACTGCGGCGCCAGCTCGATGATCACGCGCCCGGCCGGCAGGTCCATGTACAGCAGGTTGGCCGGGGCCGGCGTGCGCCAGTCGCTGGCCGGCGAGGCGTCCAAGATCTGCTGCGGGCTGCGGTAAGGCGAGGCCGCGCTGGCCATGGCGGGCAGCAGGCAGGCGAGGGCGAGGGCGGTCAGGGCAAGGCGACGGCGGTGCGGCATGGGAACCCCGGAACATGAACGAGGCTTCGATTCTGCGCGAGCAATCCGGTCACGCCAACCGGCAGAGTGACTAACGACACATTCGCTATACCGAACTTCGCACTACTGTGGACTTCAACGTAGTGGAGGACCGGCCATGTCCGAGGACGATGTCCACCTGAAGAAGTTCCAGAAGGAGCTCAGCGCCGGAACCGTGTCGCTGGCCCTGCTGGCGGTGCTGGCCCGGGCCGGGGAGCCGCTGTACGGCTATCTCATTGCCAAGGAGCTGGAGCGGGTGGGCGAGGGCGTGCTGAGCGGCAAGCAGAGCGCGCTGTACCCGGTGCTGCGCAACCTGGAGGGCGCCGGGCTGCTGGAAAGCCATGTGGAGCCATCCAGCAGTGGTCCGCCCCGGCGCTACTACCGCATCAATGAACGTGGCCGCGAGGTGCTGGCGCAGTGGCGCCAGGCGTGGCAGGCCACCCGTGATTCCGTCGATTCCGTGTTGGAGGGGGTACCGCAATGAACGACCCGAGCCTGGCAGGCCGCGCCCTGCCGACCACCATTCCGCAGTACCTGGCGCAGCTGCGCGCTGCGCTGGAAGGTGCCGATCCGGCGATGGTGCAGGACGCGTTGTACGACGCCGAGGAATACCTGCGCTCGGAGCTGGCCGCGCAGCCCGGCCGCAGCGAGGCCGAGGTGATCGCCGACGTTGCCGGCAGCTATGGCGCGCCGGACGAAGTGGCCGACATCTACCGCGAGACCGAAGTGACAGTGAACCGCGCGCTGCGCACGCCGCGTGCGGATACCGCGCCGGTGCTGCGTGCGGCGGCGGAAGCCAGTGGCGTCGAGCCGGCCTCACCGCCGCCGGCGCCGGTGCAACGCTCGCTGCTGGCGCGCTTCTTCGGCGTGGTGGCCGATCCGCATACCTATGGCGCGCTGTTCTACATGCTGCTGTCGCTGGCCACCGGCATTTTCTTCTTCACCTGGGTGGTGACCGGCCTGTCGCTCTCGCTCGGCCTGTTGATCCTGATCGTCGGCATTCCGCTGACCGTGCTGTTCTTCGGCTCGGTGCGCGGGCTGGCGCTGCTGGAAGGGCGGCTGGTGGAAGCATTGCTGGGCGAGCGCATGCCGCGCCGTCCGCGCTACACCGACCGCAGCCGCACGTGGCTGCAGCGCATCGGCGACATGTTCACCGATGGCCGTACCTGGCTGACCCTGCTGTACTTCGTGCTGATGCTGCCGCTGGGCGTGATCTACTTCACCATCGCGGTGACGCTGCTGTCGCTGTCGCTGAGCCTGATCTGGGCGCCGGTTGCGGCGATCTTCAGTGGCGACATCCCGGGTGTGTACATCAACGACGTGAATGTACTGCCGATGGCGGCCTCGCCGCTGGTGGCGATCGCGGTTGCCGCGGCGGGCGCGCTGCTGCTGCTGCTGACGATGCACCTGGCACGCGGCATCGGCAAGCTGCACGGGCTGATCGCCAAGAACCTGCTGGTGCGGTTGTAATGGTCAGGGGTCGGATCCCTGTTCGGAGAACAGGGCTCTGACCCCGGATCCCATCATGCTGGGTCAGAGCCCTTTCCGTTGGAAAGGGATCCGACCCCACGGCGGGGAGTTACCCCGCCTTTCGCCGCAACGGAGTGACGTTGCTCTTCTTCTTCGTGGCCTTCGCCGCAGGTGCTTCGGCATGCGCGGCGAAGAAGTCGCGCACCTTCGGATACACCACCTCGCGCCAGCGACGGCCGCTGAAGATGCCGTAGTGGCCGGCGCCTTCGACGATGAAATGCTCGCGGCGGTCAGTAGCAATGCCGGTGCACAGCGCCTGCGCTGCTTCGGTCTGGCCAAGGCCGGCGATATCGTCCAGTTCGCCCTCGATGCTCAGCAGCGCGGTATCGCGGATCGCCGACGGGTCGACCTTCTCGCCGTTGACCACCCACTCGCCACGCGGCAGCAGGAAGTCCTGGAACACCACGCGGATGGTATCCAGGTAGTACTTGGCCGGCATGTCCAGCACCGCGTTGTACTCGTCGTAGAAGCGACGGTGCGCGTCGGCGTCTTCCAGGTCGCCCTTGACCAGGTCGGTGTAGAAATCCCAGTGCGAACTGAAGTGGCGGCTGGGGTTCATCGACAGGAAGCCGGCGTGCTGCAGGAAGCCCGGATACACGCGGCGGCCGGCGCCGGGATAGCTGGCCGGCACGGTGTGGATGACGTTGTTCTCGAACCACGACAGCGGGTTCTGCGTGGCCAGGTTGTTCACCGCGGTCGGGCTGCAGCGCGCATCGATCGGGCCGCCCATCATCACCAGGGTGCGCGGAGTCGGCTCGCCACGGCTGGCCATCAGTGAAACCGCGGCCAGCACCGGTACCGTCGGCTGGCACACGCTGACCACGTGCAGGCGTTCGACGCCCAGATGGCGGATGAACTCCTGGATGTAGGCGATGTAGTCGTCCAGGCCGAACTCGCCTTCGTTGGCCGGCACCATGCGCGCGTCCACCCAGTCGGTGACGTACACACGGTGGTCGCGCAGCAGCGTGCGCACCGTATCGCGCAGCAGCGTGGCGTGGTGCCCGGACAGCGGTGCCACCACCAGCACGAACGGCTGGTTGAGCATGGTGTGCAGCTGGTCGGCTTCATTGCTGTGGCGCTTGAAGCGCAGCAGCTTGCAGAACGGCTTGCTCACTTCCTCGTGCACGACGATCGGCACGCGCTCGCCGTCGACCTCGATTTCGTTGATGCCCCACTCGGGCTTCTCGTAATCCTTGCCGATGCGGTGGAACAGCTCATTGACCGCCGCCAGGCGATCAGCGCCGGGCATCTGCGACCACCAGTGGCCCGGGTTGGCGAAGAATCTGGCGTTGGCCTGGGCCTGGTGCACCCAGGGGGCGAGCAGGTTGCGGGTCAGTTCGTGCAGTTGATAGAGCATGACGACCGAATATGTATGGTCATATGTTGCCGCGCAGCATATCCCATCCGGGTGTCCCGCAGGTTAAGTTGGCTGAAAATAATGAATCCGGATTCACATCCGTTCCAGCGCGGCGGCATCGCCTGCCAGGGCGGGGCCCAGCCAGCAGTGCGACCCTACCGGCTGCAGGCCGTGCCGGGCCAGCGTCCGCCGATACCAGCGTGCTGGGCGGGCCTGGAAGCCGTCGTGGTCGCCTTCGAACGCGTCCTCGGCGGCGAAGGTCTCCAGGAAGGCCACACCGCCGGTCAGCTCGGCCACGCCGGCCAGGCCGGCGCGCAGCTCGCGGTCGGGCACGTAGTGCATCACGTCCGAACACACCAGCAGGTCGACCGGGGCGCAGGGCCGCAGCCAGGCGAAGTCGCCGAAGCTGGCCAGGTGCAGGTTGCGGGTGCGGCCGTAGCGGCGCACAGCGTACTCGCTGCTGTCGAAGCCCAGGTATTCGACCTTCGGACGCAGCTTCAGCAGCGGTGCGCGCCAGGCGCCTTCGCCGCAGCCGATGTCCAGCACACTGCGGATCGGTCGTTCCAGGTAGTACTCGGCACTGGCCACGGCCAACGCGACCTTGCGCGCCAGGCGGGCGCTGCCGCCGATGTCGGCGCGGCGGTACCAGCGTTGGAAGTAGGCGGCGTCGTAGGTCTTGTCCATGGGGCGGTGCGCGGTCGGGGGAAACGGCGCCTATCGTACGGCGTTGCGCCCCCGGGTGTGGCGGACCCGCAGTAGAGCCACGCCACGCATGGCTGTCCTGATGCGGCGATTGGACGCGGCAGCCACCCATGAGGTGGCTCTACTGCGACAATAGGCGCCCATCTACGCCAGCCGCCGGAGCGAGCGCATGCAGAGCTACTACTGGGTCAAGACCTTCCACATCGTGTTCGTGGTGGCGTGGATGGCCACGGTGTTCTACCTGCCGCGCATCCTGGTCAACCTGGCCGAGACCGCAGGCCAGCCGGCGGTGACCGAGCGCCTGCAGCTGATGGGCCTGCGCCTGTACCGTTTCGGCCACTCGATGTTCGGCCTGGCCTTTGTGCTGGGCCTGGTGCTGTGGCTGGGCTACAAGGTCATCCCGGATTTCCCGACCATGGTCGCGCCGGGCGGCGCTGGCTGGCTGCACGCCAAGCTGGGCCTGGTGGTGGTGCTGCTGGTGTATTTCAGCTGGATCGGCCGTCTGTTGAAGGGCGTGTCCAAGGGCAGGGCGCTGCCGTCGTCGCGCGCGCTGCGCTGGATCAACGAGATCCCGCTGCTGGCGTTCATTCCGATCGTGTGGCTGGTGCTGGCCAAGCCGTTCTGAACGGGGCGCGCAGCGCATCGCACAGATGCATCCACGCATGGCGTGGATCTACTGGGTGCAGCTGTGGCTTTTGATGTTCAGGTCCGCCATGAGCGAGCCGAGCATCGCAGGTGATACAGGGGCGAAGAGGCGCCGATGTCTGAGCGCAGCGAGTTCGGCGCCGTCCCCTGATTCACCGAGAAGCGCAGGGAACCGGTGCGTGGCACCGGCTCGCGTTCGGCGGCGTGTTCTTTGGTTACTTTCTTGCACGAGCAAGAAAGTAACAAGCCGATGAATCAGGCTGCTTCGTACGTGCCGTAACTGCGCAGGCGCGTGTAGCGCTGCTCCAGCAGTTGCTCGGTGGAGAGCTTTTCCAGCGCGTCCAGCTCGTTCAGCAGCACGGCCTTCAGGCGCTTGGCCATCTGGGTCGGGTTGCGGTGGGCGCCACCGGTCGGCTCGCGCACGACCTTGTCGACCAGGCCCAGGCTCTTCAGGCGCGGGGCGGTCAGGCCCAGTTGCTCGGCCGCTTCCTTGGCCTTGCCCGCGTCCTTCCACAGGATCGAGGCGCAGCCTTCCGGGGTGATGGTCGAGTACACCGCGTATTCCAGCATCACGGTGCGGTCGCCCACGCCCAGTGCCAACGCACCGCCGGAGCCGCCTTCACCGATCACGGTGCAGATGATCGGCACCTTCAGCTCGGCCATCTCGATCAGGTTGCGCGCGATCGCTTCGGACTGGCCGCGCGACTCGGCGTCGATGCCCGGCCAGGCGCCGGCGGTGTCGATCAGGGTCAGCACCGGCAGGCCGAAGCGCTCTGCCATCTTCATCAGGCGCAGCGCCTTGCGGTAACCCTCCGGCTTGGGCATGCCGAAGTTGCGCTTGATCTTTTCCTTGGTGTCGCGGCCCTTCTGGTGGCCGATCACCATTACCGCGCGGCCATTGATGCGGGCCAGGCCGCCCATGATCGCCTTGTCGTCGGCGAAGGCGCGGTCACCGGCCAGCTCCTGGAACTCATCGAACATGACGCGGATGTAGTCGGCGGTGTACGGACGCGACGGGTGCCGGGCCAGCTGCAGCACCTGCCACGAGGTCAGGTTGCGGAAGATCTGCGCGGTGCGCATGCGCAGCTTGTCCTGCAGCGCGTGCACTTCCGCCTCGACATTGACCGCCGGCCCGGCACTGGCGTTGCGCAGTTCCTGGATCTTGGCTTCCAGGTCGGCGATGGGTTGCTCGAAGTCGAGGTAGTTCGGATTCATCGGAAGCCGTCGTGTAAAGAAGGGGGCAATTCTAGCCGAATGCGTGCAAACCACCCGTACGCCTTCGTCTGGAAGGCGACGGTAGCGCAGCCGGGCAGGCGGCGCCAGTCAGCTCAGGGCACCACCAGGGCGCTGCGGCCCATCAACTGGCTGCGCCGGGAAACGAAGTCGTTGTAGGCCTCGTTAGCCTCCCGGCCCAGGCCGCTGCCCAGGGTGGCGGTGGCCGAGGTGAAGGCCATCTGCGCAGCGAAGTCCTGCTTGCGCAGGGCCTTCTGTTCATCGGCGGTGGTGGCCTTCAGCCATCGCGCGTAGACCTCGCGAAGCGGCGCGGCATGCGCCTCGAAGGCCGGTGCCAGCGCCGGCAGGCTGGCCGGTGCCGGTTCAAGGCTGTATGCCGGGGCCACGTAGCCGGCCGGCTGTTCGCGCTTGAACGCGCCCGGCTCGCCCATGCCTTCCTCGACGTAGGCGATGAAATCCGGTGCCGTGAACACCTTGGCGACGATCTGGCCACCACTGGAATCGACGTGGGCGACCACCTTTTCCTTCGGGAAGGGTTCGCGCACGCCGTAGGTCCAGGTCTTGTCGATGAACAGTTCGTGGGTCTTCTCGAACGGGCCCTCGAAGTCGACGCCGCCCAGCTCGATGCCGGCCTTGCCGGTGCCGAAGTTCTTCAGCTTGCTCTCGTCGGTGACATAAACCTCGCGTGCGATCACGTACTCGCTCAGGGTCGGGTTGATCAGGCCGCCGCGGCCATCGACGTAGACGATGAAGCGCACATCGCCGAGCGTGTCGGTGTGCAGGCGATGCTCGCCCACGGCCAGCGAAACTGGGCGCGAGCCGTGCGCGGCGACCGGCAGGTCCTTGCCATCGATGCTCAGCGCCAGCGGCGTGTCGGTCGGATTGTCGATCTGGAACTCGATCTTCGACGGCGAGCAGGCGGCCAGCGCCAGTGCGGCAACGAACGGGAACAGCAGGGTCTTCATCGGCAATCGTCCTTGATGACTGGAACGGGAAAACAGGAACACGAAGCAGCCAGCCTCAGCTGGCCCACGGCGGGCTGTAGCGCACCTTCAGCGTGCGTACGGCCGGGTCGGCGCGCAGCGCCTCCATCAGCTTGGAATCGATGCGCACTGCGCTCTGCCCGGAGACATCCAGCATGCCGGCGACACCGCCGTGCGGGCCCTTCAGCAGCAGGTCCAGGCGCAGCGGCGTGCGCCCCGGGCGATGGCGGTCGAGCAGGGCATTGATGCGCTCCCAGACCGGGCGCTGCTGGCGCAGGTCCAGGCGCAGCGACAGCCGCGTGGCGTAGTTGGCGCACACTTCGTCGAAGTCCCAGCACTGGCGGATGCGCAACGCGAAGCCGCCGTTGAATTCGTCCTCACGCAGGCCGCCCTTGACCACCAGGATGCGGTCCTTGGTCATCAGGTGGCCGAACTCGGCCATCGCATCGGAGAACGCGCTGCACTCCACCCGGCCGCGACCGTCCTCCAGCTGGATGAAGATCTGGCTTTCGCCCTTGCGGCGCACGCCGACCACCTGGCCGGCCAGCACGGTCTGCACTTCCGGGCGCCAGCGCTTCTCGCCGCCACCGCCGCCGCCGCTGTTGGCGCTCCAGATTTTCTCCACCGAACCCAGGTCGTTGCCTACCAGATCGCGCACATCGTCGCGCCAGGGATCGAACGGGTGGCCGCTGAGGTAGAAGCCCAGCGTGTCGCGCTCGCCGTTGAGGCGCTGAAGCAGCGGCCATTCTTCGGCTTCCGGCAGGTCCAGCTGGATCGAAACGGTGCTCGGATCGGGCCCGCCAAACAGCGAATTCTGCCCGGACGCACGCTCGCGTGCCATCTGGTCGGTGGCCTTGATCACTTCCGGCAGCTGCAGCATCAGCGAGGCACGGTTGCGGCCGAGTTCATCGAGCGCGCCACAGTTGATCATCGCTTCCAGCGTGCGCCGGTTGAGCTTGGCCGAGCCGACACGGGTGCAGAAGTCCAGCAGATCCTTGAACGGTCCGCCCTTCAGTCGTTCCTCGACCACCGCTTCGCAGGCGCCCTGGCCGACGCCCTTGATCGCGCCCAGACCGTACTGGATCGTGTCCGGTGTGACCGCTTCGAACATGAAGGCCGACTGGTTCACCTTCGGCGGCAGCACGGTCAGGCCGAGGTTGCGCACCTCGTCGAGGAAGCCGACCACCTTGTCGGTGTTGTCCAGGTCCGAAGACAGCGTGGCCGCCATGAACTCGGCCGGGTAATGGCGCTTCAGCCAGGCGGTCTGGTAGCTGACCAGTGCGTATGCAGCGGCGTGCGACTTGTTGAAGCCATAGCCGGCGAACTTCTCCATCAGGTCGAAGATTTCGTCGGCCTTGGGGCCATCGACGCCGCCCTTGGCTGCACCTTCGCGGAAGATCTCGCGGTGCTTGGCCATTTCCGCCGGCACCTTCTTGCCCATCGCGCGTCGCAGCAGGTCAGCGCCGCCCAGCGAGTAGCCGCCGACGATCTGCGCCATCTGCATCACCTGCTCCTGGTACACCATGATGCCGTAGGTGTCCTTCAGAATCGCTTCGGTGCGCGGATCGGGATAGATGATCTCTTCCTGGCCGTGCTTGCGCGCGTTGAAGGAGGGAATCAGGTCCATCGGGCCGGGGCGATACAGCGACACCAGCGCGATCAGGTCTTCGAAGCGGTCGGGGCGCGCGTCCTTCAGCAGGCGGCGCATGCCCGAGGATTCGAACTGGAACACCGCGCCGGTGTTGCCGTTGGCGAAGATGTCCTTGTAGGTGGGCGCATCGTCGAGCGGGATCGCGGCAATGTCGACCGGCGGAATGCCCGCGCGTTCGTGGCGCTTGTTGATCGCCTTCACTGCCCAGTCGATGATGGTCAGCGTGCGCAGGCCGAGGAAGTCGAACTTCACCAGGCCCACTTCTTCCACGTCGTTCTTGTCGAACTGGGTGACCGGATTCTTGCCGAGCCCATTTTCGTCGTGTTCGGCGTACAGCGGGCAGAACTCGCTCAGCGGCTCGGGCCCGATCACCACGCCACCGGCGTGCTTGCCGGCGTTGCGGGTCAGGTCTTCCAGCTGCAGCGCCAGATCGATCAGGTCGCGGACATCGTCCTCGGTTTCATAGCGCTGGATCAGTTCGGCCGAGGCCATTTCCGAGCTCGGGCCTTCCTTGCCCTTGCCCAGCGCATCCTTCAGGTGGATGCCCAGGATGTTCGGGATCAGCTTGGAAACACCGTCGACCAGGCCATACGGGAAGCCGAGCACGCGGCCGGAGTCGCGCACCACCGCCTTGGCGGCCATGGTGCCGTAGGTGATGATCTGGCTGACGCGCTCGCGCCCGTACTTGCGCGCGACGTAGTCGATCACCTCGTCGCGGCGGTCCATGCAGAAGTCGATGTCGAAGTCGGGCATCGACACGCGTTCCGGGTTCAGGAATCGCTCGAACAGCAGGTTGTACGGCAGCGGGTCCAGATCGGTGATCTTCAGCGCCCAGGCCACCAGCGAGCCGGCACCCGAGCCGCGGCCGGGACCGATCGGGATGCCCTGGTTCTTGCCCCACTGGATGAAGTCGGCCACGATCAGGAAGTAGCCGGGGAAGCCCATCTTGATGATGGTGTTGAGCTCGAACTCCAGGCGCTCGAAGTACTCCTCACGGGTCTTGCCCGGCGCCAGCGGATTCTTCTCCAGGCGCTCTTCCAGGCCGTCGCGCGACATCTTCTGGATCCAGGTGTCCAGGGTCTCGTCGTCGGGCACCGGGTAGTTGGGCAGGAAGTAGGTGCCCAGCCGCATCTCGATGTTGCAGCGCTCGGCCAGCGCCAGCGTGTTGTCGATCGCATCGGGGATGTCGGCGAACAGCGCGCACATCTCCTCGGCCGACTTCAGGTACTGCTGGTCGCTGTACTCGCGCGGACGCTTGGGATCGTCCAGCACGCGGCCGGTGGAAATGCACACGCGCGCTTCGTGCGCGCTGAAATCCGACGGCGACAGGAAGCGCACGTCATTGCTGGCGACCACCGGCAGGCCGCGCTGGCCGGCAGCCATCAGCGCGAACTGGTTGAAGCTTTCCTCGCCCTCGCGGCCGGTACGGGTCAGCTCCAGGTGCAGGCCATCGCCGAACACGCGCTGCCAGTCGGCCAGCTGCTGCTCGGCCAGTTCATGCTTGCCGTCCAGTGCCAGGCGCCCGGCCAGGCTCTGCCGGCCGGCCAGCGCGAACAGGTTGGCATTGCCGGCCTTCAGCCAGTCCGGGTGGATGGCCACGCCGCCTTCCGGGCGATGGCCCTCCATCCAGGCGCGGGTCAGCAGCCGTGACAGGCTCAGGTAGCCCTCGCGGTCGCGGCACAGCAGGGTCATCCGCCACGGGTCCTGGCCTTCCTCGGCGATCAGCACGTCGGCACCGGCGATCGGCTTGATGCCCACGCCTTCGGCGGCCTTGTAGAACTTGACCAGGGCGAACAGGTTGTTGAGATCGGTCACCGCCAGCGCAGGCAGGCCGAGCTCGACCGAGCGCGACAGCAGGTTGGCCTGCTTGGCCTTCTTCGGGTCCGCCTGGTCCGGCTTGGCCGGCACGCGGATGGTCGAGTCCGCCAGCGAGAACTCGGTGTGGACGTGGAGATGTACGAAGCGGGAGTTGGACATGCCGGACCAGGTTGGAGCGCGCGGGCCCCGGGTGCTGACGGAGGTTCGTCGCCGGGGTCGGGAAGCGCTGGAATGCCCGGTCAGGGTAGCGAGGGCAGGGGGTTGCCACAAGGCTTGACAGGGGCACGGCGTGGCGCCGGATTCAGGCGTGCGGGAGGCCGCCTCCTGTAGCGCCGAGCAGGCTCAGGCGATGGCCGCGACAGCCGGCGCTTCCAGGCACTCGCGCACCGGGGCGAAGCTGCGCCGGTGCTCCACGCAGGGGCCGTGCTCGCGCAGGGCGGCCAGGTGGGCCGGAGTGCCATAGCCCTTGTGCTGCTCGAACCCATACTGGGGGTGGCGGGCGTGCACGTCCTGCATGTAGCGATCGCGCGAGACCTTGGCCAGGATCGAGGCGGCCATGATCGCGCGGTCGATGCCATCGCCGCCGACCAGCGCCTGCGCCGGCAGTACCAGGCCCTTGGGTACCACGTTGCCGTCGATGCGGGCGAAGCCGGCCACGTGGGCGACCGCTGCAACGACGTCACGCATGCCCTGCAGGGTGGCCTGGTAGATGTTCAGGCGGTCGATGGTGTCCACGTCCACCAGCACCACATGCCAGGCCAGGGCGCGCTCGACGATGCGGTCATGCAGCTGCTCGCGGCGGGCAGCGGTCAACTGCTTGGAATCATCCAGGCCGTTGATCCGTGGCCGTGACGGATCGAATACCACCGCCGCCACCGCCACCGGCCCGGCCAGCGGGCCACGCCCGGCCTCGTCGACACCGGCGACCAGGCGCTCCGGCTCGACCACTGCCGTACCGTCGAACAGGGCCAGGCTTGCTGCTGCGGCGTGGCGGCGGCTCATGCCTGCGCCTGGTCGCGCATCAGCAGCTCGCCGACGGCATCGGCGGCACGCGCCGAGGCGTTGCGTCGCAGTCGCTCGTGCAGGCGCACATAAGTGTCCTGCAGGTCGATCACCCGCTGCGGGTGGTCGAACCACTGCTGGATGGCCGCGGCCAGCCTGTCCGGCGTGCAGTCGTGCTGCATCAGCTCCGGTGCCAGGTCCTGGCCGGCCAGGATGTTGGGCAGGGCGAAGCGGTCGACCTTGATCAGGCCAAGCGCCTTGACCAGTCGATAGGTCAGTTCGTTGACGCGGTAACCGACCACCATCGGCCGCTTCACCAGCATGGCTTCCAGGGTCGCGGTGCCGGAGGCCAGCACCACCACGTCGGCGGCGATCATCGCGTTGCGCGCCTGGCCGTCAAGCACGTGCGAGTAGGCCACCGGCAGCGCCGAGCGCGACAGCTGTTCTTCGATCAGCTGCCTGCAGGCCGGGTTGGCGGCAGGCACCACCACATGCAGGCCCGGAATGCGTTCGGAGACCTGCCAGGCGGCTTCGAAGAACGGTTCGCCCAGGCGCGAGATCTCGCCGAGGCGGCTGCCCGGCAACACCGCCAGCACCTTGGCCGAGGCCGGCAGGCCGAGCGCGGCGCGTGCTTCCTCGCGGTTGCCTTGCAGCGGAATGTCATCGGCCATCGGGTGGCCGACGAAGCGCGCGTCGATGCCGAGCCGGGCATAGATCGGCGGCTCCATCGGGAACAGGCACAGCACCAGGTCGGCGCTGCTGCCGATTTTCTCGGCGCGCTTTTCGCGCCAGGCCCAGACCGACGGGCTGACGTAATGCACGGTGCGCACGCCACGCTGCTTCAGCCAGCGCTCGATGCCCAGGTTGAAGTCGGGGGCGTCGATGCCGATGAACACGTCCGGCTGCCAGTCCAGCGCACGCTGGCGGAACGCCGAGCGCAGCTTGAGCAGGCGCGGCAGGTGGCGCAGCACTTCGGTCAGGCCCATCACCGCCAGCTCGCTGGCATCGTGCCAGGTCTGGCAGCCGGCGCTGCGCATGGCGTCGCCACCGATACCGGCGAACTCGGCATTCGGGAAGCGCGCCTTCAGTTCACGCACCAGGCCCGCACCGAGCAGGTCGCCGGAGGCTTCACCGGCAACCAGCGCGATCCGCAACGGGCGCTCGCTGAGCACCCGCTGCGCGGGAACGCTGCCGGCCATCGAGGCAAGCGGGATCACCGCGGCGCCGGCCGGCGCCTGGCCGGTCGAGCTGCTCATCGCAGCAGGGGCCTCTCGGCGTGCTCGATGAAGTCCAGCATCGCCTTCACGTCGTCGCTGTCACGCGCCTGTTCGGTCAGCTGCACCTTGGCCTCTGCCAGCGGCAGGCCCGCGACGTACAGCGTGCGGTACGCACGCTTGATGGCCGAAATGCGGTCAGCGTCAAAGCCGCGCCGCTTCAGGCCTTCGCTGTTGATGCCACGCGGGCGTCCCAGCGAATCGGTGCCGACCATGGTGAACGGCGGTACGTCACCATTGGTCAGCGCGCCCATGCCGAGGAAGGCATGCGCGCCGATGCGGCAGAACTGGTGGGCACCGGCGAAGCCGCTGATGATCACGTAGTCGCCCACGGTCACATGGCCGGCCAGGGTGGTGTTGTTGGAGAACACGCAGAAGTTGCCGACATGGCAGTCGTGTGCCACGTGCGTGTAGGCCAGCATCCAGTTGTCGTTGCCGATGGTGGTGATGCCGCCGCCGCCGCCGGTGCCACGGTTGAGCGTGACGAACTCGCGGAACACGTTGCGATCGCCGATCACCAGTTCGGTGCGCTCGCCGCCGAACTTCTTGTCCTGCGGCTCGCCACCGATCGCGGCATGGCCGACGAAGCGGTTGTCGCGGCCGATCCGGGTCGGGCCGTGGATGCTGCAATGGGGGCCCACCACCGTGCCGGCACCGATTTCAACGTCGGGGCCGATCAGGGTGAAGGCGCCCACCTGGACATCGTCAGCCAGGCGTGCGGCCGGGTCGATGACGGCGGTAGGGTGGATCCGCGGTGCGTTGTCAGTCATTGCTGCCTCCAGTGGATCAGCCCTTGGCGCCGGCACACATGACCTCGGCCGACGCGACGACTTCGCCGTTGACCTTGGCTTCGCCGTAGTACCAGCCCATGTTGCGGATCAGGCGCTTCATCTGCACGTCCAGCATCAGCACGTCACCGGGCACGACCTGCTTGTTGAAGCGGGCGTTTTCCACCTTGACCATGTAGAACAGCTTGGACTGCGCATCGCGGCCGAGCGTGAGCTGGGTCATGACGCCGCCAGCCTGCGCCAGCGCTTCGATGATCAGCACCCCGGGCATGATCGGGCGGCCCGGGAAGTGGCCCTGGAAGAACGGCTCGTTGATGCTGACGTTCTTCTGCGCCAGGATCCGCTTGGCCTCGACGTCGAGTTCAAGCACCCGGTCCACCAGCAGGAACGGGTAGCGGTGCGGAAGCAGTTCCTGGATCTGGCAGACGTCGATCGGAAGCTGCAGCGAATCGTTCATTCTTTCTCCTTGCCAGCAGCCAGAACGCGGCGAGCCAATGCGTCCAGCTGCTTGAAGCGCGCGGCGTTCTTGCGCCACGTGCGGTTGTCGGTCAATGGGGTGCCGGACGAATACTCGCCCGGCTCATGGATGGAGTTGCGGACCACCGACTTGCCGGTGATCACGACCTTGTCGCAGATCTCGAGGTGGCCGACCACGCCAACGTGGCCGCCGAGGAGGCAGTAGCGGCCGATCTTGGCGCTGCCGGCGATGCCGGTGCAGCCGGCAATGGCCGAGTGCGCGCCGATCTGCACGTTGTGCGCGATCTGCACCAGGTTGTCCAGGCGCACGTCTTCGTCCAGCACGGTGTCTTCCAGCGCACCACGGTCGACGCAGGTGTTGGCGCCGATCTCGCAGTCATCGCCGATGCGGACGCCGCCGAGCTGCGGCACCTTGATCCACTTGCCGGCGTCCATCGCCAGGCCGAAGCCATCGGCGCCGAGTACGGCACCGGGATGCACGCGCACGCGCTTGCCCAGCGTGACCCGGGTGACCAGGGTCACGCGGGCGATCAGCTCACAGCCGGTATCCAGGCTGCAGTCCTCGCCGATCACGCTGCCGGTGCCGATGATGCAGTTCTCACCGACGACGCTGCGCGCACCGACCGAGACGAACGGGCCGATATGGGCGCTGGCGGCGACCTGGGCGCTGGGATCGATCACTGCGCTGGGATGGATGCCCGGCGGGCGGGTCGGCGCGATGTCGAACAGCGCGGCAATCTTGGCGAATGCGGTGTACGGGTCCTTGGCGACGAGCGCGGCGCCGGGGGCGGCGTCGACGTCATCGGCACGCAGGACCACCAGCGAAGCCCGGCTGTCGGCCAGCTGGACGCGATAGCGGGGGTTGGCAAGGAAGGTCAGCTGGCCAGGACCGGCATGTGCGAGGGTAGCCACGCCATGGATGGCGGTAGCGGGATCGCCATGGACCTGCAGGCCGAACTGCTCGGCGAGTTGCTGGGCGGTGTAGGTGGGAGTATTCACGGCGGGAGTTTAACGTGTGGCGCCATTTCGGTCATGCGGTGGGGCATATGCAGCCAACGGCAGGGCCCCTCACGGCCGGCAGAGCCAGTGTCATGGGCTGGGTCGGACGGGGCGGGGCTGCGGGGGGCGGCGCAAGTACGTCCATGTAGCCTTGGTCGCCGCATCCATGCGGCTCACACCCCCGCAGCCCCACCCCGTCCGACCTCCGACGGCCTGGCGCGAGTGCCAGCCACGGAAAAACAGAAAAGATCAAAAGCAGAGCGGGCGCTTCCGGCATCTAGGCCAAACGAAAACGCCGGGCAGAGCCCGGCGCTTCGCACCCCGTCTGGTGGAGAGCCCCCCTTTGTTAAGGGGGGCGCGCCCCTGGGAATCGCAGGAGCGATTCCCAACGTTGCTATGCAACGGCCCGAAGGGCGCATGCCATGGATGGCATGCGTAGCGGCGCGGGGGATAGGTGGAATGCGGGGGCAGTTCTGGCGAACCGCCTCGCGGTTCGTCAGAACTGCCCACCGAACGTGAATTGCAGGCGTTCGATCTTGTCATCGTCTTCCTTCTTCAGCGGGAAGGCGTAGCTGATCGAGATCGGGCCGACCGGGGCGCGCCACAGCAGGGCCACACCGGTGGATACGCGCAGCTCGTTGGCCTTGAAGTTGTCCACGCCGGTATACACGTTGCCGAAGTCGACGAAGGCCGACACGCGCGCCGACGGGCTGTCGAACAGGCGCGGGAAGTAGGCTTCCACCGAACCGACGGTCTTCAGCGAGCCACCCAGCGGCTGGCCTTCCGGATAACCAGTAGTGACTTCGCGCGGGCCGAGGGTGTTGTCCTCGAAGCCGCGTACCGAGTTGGTACCACCGGCGTAGAAGTTCTCGAAGAACGGCAGGCCGCTTGCGGTGACGGTGCGGGTGGTGCCATCCGGATTGGTCAGCGTACGGGTGTAGTCCTTGCCGTAGGCATCGCCGTAGCCGATTTCGGCGCGGGTGTTGATCACCAGCGACGGCATGATCGGCCAGTACTTGCTGATCTGGTAGTTCAGCTTGTAGTACTCGATGGTCGAACCCGGCAGCGTGGTTTCCAGGCCCACGCGCTGGTAGGTGCCGCGGGTCGGCATGAAGTAGTCGTTGCGCGAGTCGCGCGCCCAGCCCAGCTCGGTGCGCCAGGCATGGAAGGTGCGCTTACCGACGGCGTTGATGTAGTCGATGATCGACTGCGGGGTGGAGCCCTGGTAGGTGGTGATCTGGTTGCTGTCGATGCCGAACATCAGCGAGACGGTGTCGGTCTCGGTCAGCGGCACGCCGAACACCACCTGCGCGGCACCGTTGGTGCTGTTGTACTGCGCGGTGTTGAAGTCCGAGTAATCCAGTTCGCGCCAGGACAGGTTGTAGCCCAGCGACACGCCGTCATCGGTGAAGTACGGGTTGGTGTAGCTGAAACCGTAGCGCTGCAGGTAGCTGCTGCGCGAGGCTTCGACCGACACGCGGTTGCCGCCACCGAGGAAGTTGTTCTGCGACAGCTGCACCGAGGTGGTCATGCCGTAGGACTGCGAGTAACCCAGGCCGAACACGAAGCTGCCCGAGGTGGTTTCCTTGACGTTGTAGACGACGTCGACCTGGTCGTTGCTGCCGCTGACGGCCGGGGTCTCCACTTCCACCGATTCGAAGTAGCCCAGGCGCTGCAGGCGGATCTTGGAGCGGTCGATCGCGGCCTGCGAGTACCAGCTGTTCTCGAACTGGCGCATTTCGCGACGCATCACTTCATCGGACGTGCGGGTGTTGCCGCGGAACAGGATGCGGCGCACCGACACGCGCGGGCCGGGCACGACCTGCATGTTGATGGCCACGGTCTGCTCGGCGCGGTTGGTGGTCGGGATCGGGTTCACCTTGGCGAACGCGTAGCCGATGTTGGACAGCGAATTGGTGATGGTGTCCGAGCTGAATTCCAGCAGGGCACGCGAGAACGTGTCGCCGGACTTCTGGATCACCATGCGCTCGACGTCCTCCTGCGGGAGGATGGTGTCGCCGCTGACCTTGATCTCGGAGATCTTGTACTGCGCACCCTCGGTCACGCCCGCGGTCAGGAACATGTCGCGCTTGTCGGGGCTGATCGAGACCTGGGTGGAATCGATGCTGAAATCGACGTAGCCGCGATCCAGGTACCAGGAGTTGAGCTTTTCCAGGTCGCCGGACAGCTTTTCCTTGGAGTACTGGTCGTCACGGCGGTACCACGACGCCCAGTTGTGCTCCTTGGACTCCCAGGTCTCCAGGATGTCCTTGCTCTCGAACTTCTCGGTGCCCACCAGGTTGACGTGGCGGATCTTGGCGGCCTTGCCTTCCTTGATGGCGATGGCGATGTCCACGCGGTTGCGGTCCAGCGGGCTCACCGTCGGGGTGATGTCGACGTTGTACTTGCCACGGTCGTTGTACTGGCGGCGCAGTTCCTGGGTGACGCGGTCCAGGCTCAGGCGATCGAAGGTGCCGCCCTCGGTCAGGCCGATGTCGGACAGGCCCTTGAGCAGCTGGTCGGACTTGATGTCCTTGTTGCCAGTCACGGTCAGCTTGTTGATCGCCGGGCGTTCCTTGACGGTCACCACCAGGATCGTGCCCTGGCGGTCCAGCTGCACGTCTTCGAAGAAGCCGGTCTTGTACAGGGCGCGGATCGTCTCGCCGACCTTGTTGTCGGTGATCGTCTCGCCGCGTTCCACCGGCAGGTAGGTGAACACCGTGCCCGAGCTGATGCGCTGCAGGCCATCGACGCGGATGTCGCTGACAGTGAAGGGCTCGGCTGCCTGGGCCAGGGCGGGAGCGCCGGTGACGGCGGCGAGGGCGAGGGCCAGCAGGCGGCGATTGGGGAGTCGCGTCATGTCACGTCCGGTAGGAAGGTCGATTTCATTAGTGCGGGATGCCGACGCTGTAGACGGCAACAACGTGGAAAAGTTCATCGCGGGACCAAGCCGAGGATGTCGTTGTAGAACGCCAACCCCATCAGCCCGGCCAGCAACGCCAGGCCGATGTATTGGCCGGCGGCGATGGCACGCTCGCTCAGCGGGCTGCCCTTGACCAACTCGATAAGGTAATACAGCAGGTGGCCGCCGTCCAAGATCGGGATCGGCAGCAGGTTGATGATGCACAGGCTGAGCGACAGCAGGGCAAGGAACTGCAGGAACCAGTCGAGGCCGCGCTTGGCCGAGACATTGGCCACGCGGGCGATGGTGACCGGCCCGGAAACGTTCTGCAGCGAGGCCTTGCCGGTCACGATGCGACCCATCATGCCCAGCGAGTCGGCGGCCAGGCGGCCGGTCTCGCGCACCGCCACGGTCACCGCATCCAGCGGGCCATAGCGCAGCAGGGTGTCATAGGCGGGGCTGTAGCTGGTGGGGAAGCCGACGCCGATCTGCCAGACCGGATTGCCCTTGCCGTCCTTGCCCTGGCGCGGGGTGACTTCCAGCGCCAGGCGCTCGCCGCCACGCAGGACCTCGATCATTCCCGGCCCGCCGGCACGGCCCAGGGCCTGGATCTCGCCGATCACCTGGTCGACGCTGTCGATGCGCTGGCCATCGATGGCCACGATCAGGTCGCCTGGCTGCAGTTGCCCTGCCACCACGGAGTCCGCAGTCAGCGATTCCACTTGCGCCGGCTGCAGCCACGACTGCCAGTGCAGGCCAGCCAGGATCGGCACCCGCCGCTCATCGAAACCCGCCGGCAGCTGCGACAGCGGCAGGGTGCGCGTGCGTACCTGGTCGGCCGTATCCAGCACTTCCAGCTTCACGTCGCGGCGGTCCATCGCGGCTGCGGTCAGCGCCATGCTGGCCTCGCCGAGGGTGACCACCTGGCGGTCGTCCACGCGCAGCACGCGGTCGCCGCTGGCCAGGCCGGCACTGGCGGCGATGCCGCTGACACGGCCGATGGTGGGCGAGTAATCCTGCTTGCCAATCACGAACATCGCCCACAGCAGCAGGATGCACAGCAGCAGATTGGCGATCGGGCCGGCGGCAACGATCGCGATGCGCTGCCAGACGGTTTTGTGGTTGAAGGCCTGGCCGCGCTCGTGCGGGTGGACTTCGACCTCGCGTTCGTCGAGGAACTTCACGTAACCGCCCAGCGGGATGGCGGCGATGGCGAACTCGGTGCCGTGCCTGTCGCGGCGCGACCACAGCGGCCGGCCGAAGCCGACCGAGAAACGCAGGATCTTGACCCCGCACAGGCGCCCGACCCAGTAATGCCCGAACTCGTGGAAGGTGACCAGCAGCCCGAGGCTGACGATCATCCACCAGACCGATCCGATGAAGTCAGTCATGCAGGCTCACAGTGGTGGGCAGGGGCGGCGGCGTCATGCTGGGCGAGGCGGTCGTTCAGGCGGCGTCGATGGCGTTCAGGGTGAGCTGGCGTGCCCGCTGGTCGGCGGACAACAGGATCTCCAGTGTATCGGCTGGCTGGGTCGGCAGTGTTGAAAGAGCGTTAGCAACCAGCTCCGGGATCGTCAGGAAACCGATCCGGCCCTGAAGAAACGCTGAAACCGCCTCTTCATTGGCGGCGTTCAGCACCGCCGGTGCGGTGCCGCCGGCCTGCATCGCCTGCCAGGCCAGCGCCAGGCAGGGGAAGGCGTCAGTATCCGGGGCCTCGAAATCCAGGCGGCCTTGGGCCAGCAGGTCCAGCCCGGCCACGCCCGATTCGATGCGCTGCGGCCAGCCCAGGCCGACGGCGAGAGTGGTGCGCATGTCCGGCAGGCCCATCTGGGCCAGGGTCGAGCCATCGACGAACTCGACCAGCGAATGGACCAGGCTCTGCGGGTGCACCAGCACCTCGATGCGCTCGCCGGGCACGCCGAACAGGTGGTGGGCCTCGATGACTTCCAGGCCCTTGTTCATCAATGTCGCCGAATCGACCGAGATCTTTGGCCCCATCGACCACTTGGGGTGGGCAACGGCCTGGGCCGGGGTGACCTGGGCCAGTTCGGCGCGGCTGCGGCCACGGAACGGGCCGCCGGAGGCGGTCAGCAGGATCCGGCGCACGCCGGCGCCGTCGACACTGGCATCGCGCGAGCGCAGGCACTGGAAGATCGCGCTGTGCTCGCTGTCGATCGGGATGATTTCGGCACCGGCACGTTCGGCCGTCCGGGTCAGCAGTTCGCCGGCCAGCACCAGCGATTCCTTGTTGGCCAGCAGGATGCGCTTGCCGGCGGCCGCGGCAGCCAGGGTCGAGGACAGGCCGGCCGCGCCGACGATGGCCGCGACCACGGTATCGCAGGCATCGCTGGCGGCCAGCTGGTCCAGCGCGGCCTGGCCGGCATGGGCCTCGGTGGCAAGGCCGGCCTCGCGCAGGCCGTCACGCAGTTCGGCGAACAGCGATGCGTCGGCGATCACCGCGTGCGCGGGTCTGTGCTGGCGGCACAGCGCCAGCAGCGCCTGCACCTGGCGGCCGGCAGCGAGCACCGTGGCCTGGTAGCGGTGCGGGTGGCGGGCGATCACGTCCAGCGTGGAGGCGCCGATCGAGCCGGTAGCGCCGAACACGGCGACCCGGCGCAGGTCTGCAGCAGCATTCATGGTCAGAACCCGAAGATTTCCTTGCCCAGCGCGAACACCGGCACGGCGGCGAGGACGCCGTCGACCCGGTCGAGCACGCCACCGTGGCCCGGGATCAGGTGGCCCGAGTCCTTGGCGCCGGCATGGCGCTTGATCAGGCTCTCGAACAGGTCGCCCAGGACCGAGGCGAACACCGCCACCACCGCGGTGATCAACAGGCCGGGCAGGTGTGCGGCATCGATGCCAGCCAGCCAGCCCAGGCCGAGGGCCACGGCGACACCGGCCAGCAGGCCGCCGAACAGGCCTTCCCAGGTCTTGTTGGGGCTGATCCGCGGCGCCAGCTTGTGCTTGCCGAAATGGCGGCCAGCGAAATAGGCGCCCGAGTCGGCCGCCCACACCAGCGCCAGCGCAGCCAGCAGCCACAGGTGGCCCTGCTGGCCCGGCGGATCGCCGCCGGCATGGATCAGCACCAGCGCGGCCCAGGCCGGGACGATAGCCAGGGTACCGGCCAGCATCTTCAGGATCCGCGAGGGTGCCGACGGCTGTGCACCGAAGTTGAAGAAGCGCAACCAGACCAGCGCGGCCAGCCACCAGGCGACGCCGGCCAGCGTGGTTATCTGGAACAGGACCAGGGTGCTGCCATCGGCCCAGACCAGCAGCACCATCAGCAGCAGGTTCAGCACCAGCAGCACGGTGCGCGCCAGGGTGTCTTCGATACCGGCCAGCTTCAGCCATTCCCACAGGCCGATCAGCAGCACGGCGGCGGCGGCGGCGGCCAGCCATTGCGTGGGCAGCAGCAGGATCGCCGCAATGGCTAGCGGCGCCATGATCAGCGCGGCAAGGACTCGGGTCTTGGTCATGGGCTGGAAGTCTCGGTGGCCAGTGCGGCAATCTGGGCGCTGGTCAGGCCGAAACGACGCTCGCGACCGGCATAGGCGTCGAGCGCCTGCTGCAGCTGCCCGGCGTCGAAGTCCGGCCACAGGGCCTCGGTGAACCACAGTTCGGTATAGGCGAGCTGCCACAGCAGGAAGTTGCTGATGCGGGTGTCGCCGCCGGTGCGGATGAACAGGTCCGGCGGCGGCAGGTCGGCCAGGGCCACCTGGCTGCCCAGCAGCGCTTCGTCGATCTGCTCGGGCAGCAGGCGACCGGCCGCCACTTCGACAGCCAGGGCGCGCGCGGCGCGGGCGATGTCTTGGCGGCCACCGTAGCTGGCAGCGATCGACAGGGTCAGGGTGGTGTTGTCGGCGGTGCGCTGCTCGGCCAGCTGCATGCGGCTGACCAGCCCGGCGCCGAAGCGCTCGCGTTCGCCGATGAAGCGCACGCGCACGCCACGCCGGTGCAGCTCGTCCACTTCGCGGTCGAGTGCACCGAGGAACAGCTTCATCAGCGCGTCCACTTCCTCCTGCGGCCGGCCCCAGTTCTCGCTGGAGAAGGCGAACAGGGTCAGCGCCGGAATGCCCAGTTCAAGGCAGCGCTCGATGGCGCGGTTGACCGCGCGCGCGCCGGCACGGTGGCCGATCACGCGGGGGCGACGGCGCTGCTGTGCCCAACGCCCGTTGCCATCCATGATGATGGCAATGTGGCGGGGCAGGGAGGCAGGCAACGGAGGCGGGACTGAAGGCATCGACTTCAGACCGACAGCAGTTCTTTTTCCTTGTCGGCAACGACCTTGTCGACGTCCTTGATGTTGGCGTCGGTCAGCTTCTGGATGTCGTCTTCGCCGCGCTTCTTCTCGTCTTCGCTGATCGCTTTGTCCTTGACCAGCTTGGCGATTTCCTTGTTCGCGTCCTGACGGATGTTGCGGATCGCGATCTTGGCGCCTTCCCCTTCCTTCTGCACCTGCTTGACCAGCTCCTTGCGGCGCTCTTCGGTCGGCGGCGGCATGTTGATGCGGATCGCGGTGCCCAGCGTGTTCGGAGTGAACTCGGCGTTGTAGAGACCCTTTTCGATCTCCTTGATCATGCCTTTGTCGAACGGGGTGACCAGCAGCGAGTGGGCGTCGGCGTTGGAGATCGACGCGACCTGGTTCAGCGGGGTGCTGGCGTTGCCATAGGCGCTGACCGTCACGCGGTCCAGCAGGGCCGGGGTGGCACGGCCGGTCCGGATGGAGGTGAGGGTGTGCTTCAGAGCGTCAATGCTCTTGGCCATGCGCGTCTGCGCGTTGTTCTTGATGTCGTTGAGCATCGCCCGGTCCTGGATGTATCTGGAATCGGGCGATTATAGGCGAATACGGGACGCTGCCGGGCCTGAATCGGCCCGGTCGTCGCTTTGCGCTCAGGCTCAGGCCGGGTCGCGGCCCTGGACCAGGGTGCCGATGTTCGCGCCGTTGAGGATCTTCAGCAGTTCGCCCGGCTGGCCCATGTCGAACACGCGCATCGGCAGGTCGCTGTCGCGGGCCAGAGCGAAGGCCGCCGTGTCCATCACTTCCAGGCCGCGGCGGATCACTTCGTCGTAGCTCAGGCTGTCGAAGCGGACCGCATCGCTGTGCTTGTTCGGGTCCTTGTCGTACACGCCATCGACCTTGGTGGCCTTCAGCAGCAGGTCAGCGCCGATCTCGATCGCGCGCAGCGCGGCGCCGGAGTCGGTGGTGAAGAACGGGCTGCCGACGCCGGCAGCGAAGATCACCAGGCGGCCCTTTTCCAGGTGGCGGATGGCGCGGCGGCGGATGTAGTCCTCGCACACGTCGTTGATCTTGATCGCGCTCATCACCCGGGCCTTGGCACCCAGCTTCTCGAGGGCGTCCTGCATGGCCAGGGCGTTGATGACGGTGGCCAGCATGCCCATCTGGTCGCCGGTTACGCGGTCCATGCCGCCGGCGGCCAGACCGGCGCCGCGGAAGATGTTGCCACCTCCGATCACCAGCGCCACTTCGGCACCGGCCTGCTGGGCTTCGATGACCTCACGGGCGAGGCGATTGATGATCTTGGGGTCGATGCCGTAGTCCTCGTCTCCCATCAGCGCCTCCCCGGACAGTTTCAGAAGGATGCGGCGATAGGCGAGCTTGGACATGGGGACCTCGGGTGCGTGGAAATCGCGGGCGATTCTACGCGCATGCGGCGTTGTGCCAAAGTGTTTTGTGCACTGCGGCGCAGAATCCGGTGGTTCGCCCGGTCAGCCGGGGCGTCCCGTTCAGCCCAGTTCGGCGCTGGCCGTGGCCGACAGCTCGTCATGGCCCAGCGCCCCCGGCGAGCGGGCGATCACCCGGTTGCGGCCCAAGTTCTTGGAGCGGTACAGCACGTCGTCGGCCGCGCGCAGCAGGTCCTGGACGTCGGCGAAGCGCTCGTAGCCGCCCTGGGTGGCCACGCCGGCGGAGAAGGTGACGAACAGCGGCCCGCCCTCCAGCTCGGCCATCGGCGTGGCGACGATGTTGGCCAGCACCCGGCGGATCACGTCCAGGGCCACGCTTTCGCTGGTGTTGGGCAGCAGCGCGACGAACTCCTCGCCGCCGAAGCGGGCCACGGTGTCGCTGTTGCGCAGCTGGCCCTGCAGCTTGCCGGCGAACGCGCGCAGCACCTCGTCACCGGTCAGGTGGCCGTGGGCGTCGTTGATCTTCTTGAAGTCGTCCAGGTCGATGAAGGCCACCGACAGTGGCCAGCCCTGGCGGCCGGCACGCAGGAATTCCTGCTCCAGCACCGCTTCCAGCTGGCGGCGGTTGAGCACGCCGGTCAACGCATCACGATGGGCCTGGTCGGCCAGGCGCTTGGCGCGCGCCTCGAATTCGTCGGCACGGCGGCGTGCCTGGTCGGCATCCTGCAGTTCGCGCAGGTTGCGCAGCGTGGCCAGTTCCTGCGCATGATCGATCAGCTCGCGCACCCGCGCCGGAGAATTGAGGCCGGCATCGAACAGGCTGGCGATGTCGGGCAGGGCCTCGCTGATGCGGGCCAGCACCTGGTCGAAGCGCGCGCTATCCAGCTCCAGGCGGTCGTGCACCTGCTGCAGGGCGCGCTCGCGCGCGGCATCTGCGTCGCTATCCAGCCAGATGTCGGCCACTGCGCCGGACAGTTGCACGCAGGCCTGGAATGGCGATTCGGCGGCGTCCTCGTCCTCGCTGTGGCTGATGCTCTCCACCAGGTAGCGGGGCAGGCCCCATTGCTCGGCCACCCAGGCGCCGACGTCGGCGTGGCTGCAGCCCAGCGCCTCGCGCTCGAGGGAAACCAGGTCGATGTTGTCGCGTGCTTCGCGCAGCAGCGGCAGGTAGCGCTCCGACTCGGCCTGGGCCAGGCACAGCACGCCCAGGTCCTGCAGCAGTCCGGCCAGCATCAGCTCCTCCAGCCGGCGCAGGCCGCGCGCCTGGCCCAGCTGGCTGGCCGCCAGGGCACTGAGGATGCTGCGCTTCCACGCGTGCTGGCGCAGGTCATGATCGGCGCCACCGCCGGTCAGGCCCTGGGTGACGGTGAAGCCGAGGGCGAGGCTGATCGTGGCGTTCAGGCCCAGCATGGTCAGCGCCTGGCCGAGGTTCTCGATGCGGCGGCGGCTGGCATACAGCGGCGAATTGGCGATGCGCAGCATGCGAGCGCTCAGCGCCATGTCGATGGCGATGATGTCGGCGGCGGTGGCGATGTCCGCTTCCGGGTCCTGAGCCAGTTCGATGATGCGCAGGGCAATACCGGGTGGCGAAGGCAGGTTGCGGCAGAGCGCCAGGGCAGCTGTCAGCTCGGGAGGCATGTCGGGTCGTTCAATTCCATTGGGGCAAGAATACCTAGGAATGCATCACAGTCCGCGATTTTCGTTCCTGCTAAGTGACTGAGGATTCCCTGCGACTGAGTATCGGCTTGATTCGAGCGCAACGCAAAGGTGCCGGTTGTGCGCACCAACGGTGCGCACCCACCGGTGGGCCATGGGTTAATCCCTGGGCCCATGCATAAAAAAAGAGCCGCGGTTTCCCGCGGCTCCTTCTGGTCGTTTCACAGCCGAAGGGCTGGAATCAGACCTGCATCGCCTTGGCAACTTCGGCGGCGTAGTCTTCCACCACCTTTTCGATGCCTTCGCCGACGATCAGCAGCTTGAAGCCTGCCACGTCCGCGCCAGCGGCCTTGACCACCTGCTCGACGGTGGTGTCGCCCAGCACGTAGGTCTGGCCGTACAGGGTCACGTCGCTGACGATCTTGTTGATCTTGCCGCTGATGATCTTTTCCAGGATGTCGGCCGGCTTGGCCTTGTCCTTCTCGGTCATCTTGGCCAGCTCGATTTCCTTTTCCTTTTCGACGAACTCGGCCGGAACGTCCGCAGCCTTGTTGTGCGGCGGCTTCAGCGCGGCCACGTGCATCGCCAGGCCACGGGCCAGCTCGACGTCGCCGCCGATCAGGTCGACCAGCACGCCAACCTTGCCGTTGGTGTGGACGTAGGCACCGATGTTGCCGGTGGTGTCGACCTTGACCATGCGGCGGATCTGGATGTTCTCACCCAGGGTCTGCACGGCGGTGGCGCGGGCTTCTTCAACGGTGCGGCCGTCGGCCAGCGTGGCGGCCTTCACGGCTTCGACGTCGGTGGCGCCCGATGCCAGGGCAGCGGCAGCGACGGCGTTGACGAAGGACTTGAAGTTGTCATCGTTGGCGACGAAGTCGGTTTCCGAGTTGACTTCGACCAGCACGGCCTTGCCGCCGTCCTGGGCCAGGCCCAGACGGCCTTCGGCGGCCACGCGGTCAGCCTTCTTGTCGGCCTTGGCAGCGCCGGACTTGCGCATGGCTTCAGCAGCGGCGTTGATGTCGCCGTTGGCTTCGGTAAGCGCCTTCTTGCATTCCATCATGCCGGCGCCGGTGCGCTCGCGCAGTTCCTTGACCAGGGAAGCAGTGATTTCCACGGGATTACCTCACGAAAGAAAGGGGTTGGGCCGGCATGGTGGCCGGCCCGTGTGACACGGTCCTGTCACGCGCCAGGGGCTGCGTGCAGGGAGGGTGGACGCCGGGCGTCCACCCGGGGCCTGGATCAGGCCTGGGCGTCGTCGCCCTTCTTGGCAGCCTTCTTGGCCGGAGCGCGGCGGGCCGGCTTCTCTTCGCCTTCAGCAGCGGCTTCAGCGAACTCTTCCTCGCGCACCGAAGCGGCGTGCGGGGCAGCGGCCTTGCCTTCCAGCACGGCGTCGGCAGCGGCGCGGGCGTACAGCTGCACAGCGCGGATGGCGTCGTCGTTGCCCGGGATGGCGTAGTCCACCAGTTCCGGGTTGTAGTTGGTGTCGACCACGGCGATGACCGGAATGCCCAGCTTCTTGGCTTCCTTGATCGCGATGTCTTCGTGGCCGATGTCGATCACGAAGATGGCGTCCGGCAGACGGTTCATGTCCTTGATGCCGCCCAGCGAGGCTTCCAGCTTGTCGCGCTCGCGACGCAGGCCCAGCACTTCGTGCTTGACCAGCTTATCGAAGGTGCCGTCGGTTTCACCGGCTTCCAGTTCCTTCAGGCGGGCAACCGACTGCTTGACGGTACGGAAGTTGGTCAGGGTGCCGCCCAGCCAACGCTGGTTCATGAACGGCATGCCGCAACGCTCGGCTTCTTCCTTGATGGTTTCGCGGGCGCTGCGCTTGGTGCCCAGGAACAGGACGGTGCCGCGCTTCTGGGCAACCGACGAGATGAAGTTCATCGCATCGTTGAACAGCGGGACGGTCTTTTCCAGGTTGATGATGTGGATCTTGCCGCGGGCGCCGAAGATGTACGGAGCCATCTTCGGGTTCCAGTAGCGGGTCTGGTGGCCGAAGTGGACGCCGGCTTCCAGCATCTGACGCATGGTGACCTGGGGCATTGCAATACTCCTGATATGGAACCAGCGATTCCGCCCGCGGGATAGGTATGCGGGACGCGTGGAAGCGCGATCGGTTCCGGGGTTGGGCTTCCCTGTTGCCTCCGTGGCCGAACTCCTCGCGGAGCACCCCGGCACGGATGGGGGCAGCAGGTGTGGATTCACCGGTGACGTCCGGTGTGGACGGGCTCCCGCGCACGCAGGCGGCAGGAATCCGGTCGATTATAGCCCGCTGGGGGCGTCCGCTGCAATTGCAGGGTCAGATGCGGCCAGATCGACCTCGCGGCCGTCCTGCAGACGGGCCCGGAAGTGGCCGCCCACATAGCCATCGGGGCGGGCAGGCAGGGGCCAGCGGCGTTCATGGCCTGCGAGGATATAGCCGGCCAGCCCGGCCACCAGCAGCGACGATTGGCCGTCGGCCGCTATGAATCGCAGATCGTGCAGGCGGCCATGCAGCGTACTGGAATTGCTGAGTCGCAGCATGGCCTGAGGCCCAAGTGCCTCGACGCGGGCCTGCAGCCGGGCATGCAGCGCTGGCGCCGCTGGGCTGCGGAACAACGGCAGCGAGTAGCGGGGCAATCCCGGCAAGGCCGGCGCCAGTACGATCCGATAGGCCTGTTCACCCACCGATGCTGGCGGACCGGCTGGCAGCAGCCAGACGCGCTGGGTGCTGCCAGGGGCCAGGTCCAGCCGCGCAGGGCTGACCCGGATCCGGTCGCTGGGCTGCAGTCGTTCGGCGTCCAGTTGCTGCTCCCAGGCCAGCACCTGCACCTGCCCCTGCCAGCGGCCGGGCCCCGGATTGCGCAGCCACAGTTCCGCGCGGCCGCCTTCGGCGGGTAGCTGCAGGGTGGTCGGCAACAGCTCCAGCGCCGCCGAGGGCTGCGCCAGCAGCAGTCCAAGCAGGATCAGCAGCGCGCGCATCAGTAGATGAGGGTCACGGAAGGCATTGCGCTGTCGTCTGTCGCCGGTGGTGCGAGGTCGTGGACCTGGGGCGGCACCTTGGGGGCGTCACTGCGCTGGTGTGGCGCCGCGCAACGGGGAGCGCCGGCATCGTCGCTGCAGGATTCGACCACGGTCAGCCGGATCTGCAGCGTGCTGCTGCGCGGTTCGGCGCGGGCCGGCGTGCCGGCGACCAGCATCGCCCCGATCAGAAATGCGCGAACCACCTGCCACCCACCGTGCTGAAAGACTCGCTGCGCGGTATCGGCCGGATGCGCCGCAACTGTAGCGCCGAGCCCGCGCTCGGCACGGCCTTCGTCCGGTGGGTGCCGACCGTTGGTCGGCACGCAGGTCAGTAGGTGATCGTCACCGTCACCAGGTCGTTGTAGGTGCCGGCCGGGGGCTGGCCGGTGACCGGCGGTACCCGGCCGTAGATGGTCAGCTGCTGTGCGCTTCCGGTGCCGGTGCTGCTGGCCGTGTCGACCGTCAGGGTGTTGCCCCAGCGCTGGCTTCGTGCCGGATCCCGGTAAAGCTCGTAGGGCAGGTAGTAGGTGCTGTTGCCGATGGTGGTGGCCATGCGCCGGGTGGTGGTGGCGGCGGGATTGTTCCGGCCGTTGTTCAGGCCGACCTGGAAGGCGGTGTTCTTCAGGCAGGTCAGGGTGAGGGTGGCGGTCTGGTCGATGTTGGCCGGGATGCCGCCGGTGACGTTGCCGAAATTCATGTTGGTGGTGACGTAGCTGCCGCATTGCGGCAGCACGTTGGCGGTAGCGGTGAAACTGAAGGCCGCGCTCGCGCTGTTGGTACCGGTTGCGCCGCCGTTGCATGTGGCGGGGACGGTGGCGCTACCGGCCAGCACCTCGTTCCAGGCCCAGGTCAGCACCACGCTGGCACCGCTGAAAGTGCTGCTGTACGCGCCGGAGGCCAGGACCTGGTTGGCCGGAATCTGACCGAACAGCTGCACAGTCTGCGCACCACTACCGCCGGTCAGCAGCGGTACGTTGTAGCTCATGGTCAGCTCCTGCGCTGGCGGCGTGCCGCGCGGGACCAGGCCAGTGACCTGGCCGAAGCTGGCGTTGTTGTACAGCTGGAAATTCATCGTGTCGCTGGTAGAGGTGGCCATCGTGCGGAACGTGGAACTGCTGCCGCCGCCACTGCCTGCGCCGATGCCCACGCAGACGCGCACGCCGGTGGTGGCCAGCAGGCTCAGCGCGGCGGTGGTGCAGGTCACCGTGATGTTGAGGTTGGCCGTGCTCGGGCCGGGTGCATTGCTGTTGATGTTGCCGAAGGGCAGGGTCGGATCGGCGACCGCCGTGCAGACCGCGGTGGCGCCGGCCGGCGCCGCTGCCAGCAGGCCGGCCCACAGCAGCAGGAAGAGCAGCAGCACCCTCATGGCGCCACCTCCGGAATGCACTGCTGCGGTGCCGGCTCCGGGCGGGCACCGGACGCCACCACCTTGGGCAGGTCCGGTACCTTCACCCGGCACGGGCCATGGCTGGTGGTGACGTACAGCACGCTGCCGGCGGCGACATCTTCCAGGTAGAGCAGGCCGTCGTAGCCGACCGTGGCCTGGCGACCGTCAGGCAGCTGCACCTCGCTGCCCACCTCCAGAGGCTGGCCGTCCATCGCCAGCAGGGTCAGGCTCAGTGACGACCGCGAACGCAGCTGGAAGGTCACGCGGGTGCCGGCGCGCTGGCGCGGCGTGACCCAGTCCTCGATGCGGTCGGCACGCATGTCTTCGGGCAGGTCCAGGGTGTCGATCGAGACCCGGTTGCGCTGCCAGGACAGCAACGGACTGACCAGCAGCAGGCCGCGATCATCGGTGACACCGATCAGGCGGTTCTCCAGCCGCACCGGGACGCCGCCGACGCCATTGGTGCTGATCACCGCGAACGCATCGGATACCTCGCGCGTGGCGAAGGCGTGCCCGCCCATCCATACCAGGCTGCCGCTGGCACTGGCGTAGGCATAGTTGAGCCCGCCCTGGCGCGAGGCGCCGAATGAATAGCGGCCGACATCATTGAGGATGCCAACTTCGGCCAGGCCGCCGTTGCCGTCCTCGCCGTGGCGCAGCTGTGCGCGCCAGCCGACGCCGCCGGCACTGCCATCGCCGGGCACCGGCTGGGTCACGTCCGCCACCCAGCTCTGGCTGTCGCCGTTGCGCTGGCTGGAGAGGCTGGCCTGGCGATTGTTGCCCAGGCTGGCAGTCATCGACAGGTAGATGCTGCGGTCATCGCTGCGGTCCAGGTTCTGGTTCACCGACAGGTAGGCCGACCAGCGTTGGCTCCAGGTGCGCGACCAGAACAGGCTGGCATAGCGGTTGTCGTCGCCGTCGGGGTAGCGCAGGCGCAGATAGCTGGCGCTGAGCGTGCCCAGCCGCAGCAGGTCCAGGCCGACCGTGGCCTGCTCGCTGATGCGTGGTGGCAGGTTGCCCTGCAGCGCGCCCAGGTCGCGGTAGTCGCCTTGGCTGCGCACGCTGCGCAGATTGACGTTGAAGCGACGGTTGTTCCAGCTGTAGCCCAGCGCCCATTGCCCACCCTGCAGGCCGTGGTAGTCACTGTGCGCATAGGCGGCATTGAACACGCCGGCGGCGCCGAGCAGCCACCAGCCGCCAATGCCGCCCTGGGCCAGGCCGCCGCCGCCTTCGGCATGCGCCTCGCCGGTGAACGCGTCGGTGACACCGCCGCGCCAGCTGGCGCTGGCCACCGTGCGATCGTCATAGGCGAAGGAGCGCTCGCCGAAATCCCGGCGCAAGTGGCCGACGCCGACCGACCAGTCCGACAGGCCCTTGGCCAGCAGCTGCTGGGTGCCGTAGAAGCTGAAGTCCAGCGTCTGCATGCGTCCGAATGCGTCGGTCACCACCACCTGCGCGTTGCCGGTGCCGCTGATGCCGGGCTGTGCTGCGAGCTGGAAGGGACCGACCGGCACCTGCCCGCTGTACTGGCGCAGGCCATCGACATACAGCTCGACCGTGGAGGGCACCACGGCCTGGCCGAGGAAGCTCGGCGTGGGCGTCAGCACGCGGTAGGGCTGCAGGCCATAGTTGCGGCCGATCTGCAGGCCACCCAGGCGCACGGGGCGGGTCCAGTCGACGAACCCACTGTAGAAATCGCCGACCTCCAGGGTCGTTGCGCTATCGGGGAAATCCAGGCTCCAGCGTGTGTCCAGGCGCACGCTGGAGCCGCGCCAATGGCGATCGCCGGGTTGCTGGTAGCGGCGGCTGATGGCGGTGTTCTCGAAAGTGCCATTGCCGATACCGAACACGCGCAGCTCCGAGCTCAGGCTGAGGGTGCCGAGCGTGTCCACCCGGCTGCCGTAGACGTCGTAGTTGAGCAGCACGCCGGGCGAGGCGCTGCCGGTGGGGGCGCGCGTCTGCGGGCGGCTGAGCACGGTGGTGGGCAGTGTCAGCTGGTCCAGTGGCACGTCCAGCGCCAAGGTCTGCATGTGGGGGTCGTAGCGCACCACCGCACCGCTGATCTGGTCCAGGTAGACCGGTGTATCGCCGCTGGCGTTGAAGCCGAGCTGGCGCAGCAGTTCGGGGCTGGCCTGCAGCCGGCCACGGTTCTCGGTGAACGGCAGCAGGCCGCGCGGCGTGCTGTTGAGCGACACATCCAGGTACAGCGTCTGGCTGGCGGTCAGTGGGGTGGGGGCGGGCAGGATCGCATCGGCCGACACGCCGGATACATCAGCAGCCGTGGCCACGCCGGACACATCGGCGGCCTCGGTCGCCGCGGGAGCCAGGGCAGCCAACAGCGCGCCCATCAACGCCTCAGCGAGCCGGTGGGGGCGACAGTGGCGTCTGTTCCGACTCGCCATTGAGCTTGGCCGTGATCTGGTCGTTGTCGCGGTCGATCGCCGTGCGTTCGATCGGCCAGCGCATCACCTGGCCGGGCAGTACGTAGCCCAGCAGCCCGGGATGGACGATGCGCGGGCGCGTGGCGCTGCCCAGCGCGAGATCGGCGATCTGAGCGTAACTGTTGCCCGAATTGGCTACTTCGACGCCGTTGCGGCCGTCCGCCAGCTTTACCAGCCGGGCCTGCAGCTGCGGCGCCAGCGTGCCGGCCGAGGGCTGCACGAACACCGGGATCGAATAGCGCAGGACGAACTGCATGCCACCCGCGCGGGTGGCCAGGTCGGGCACCTCGTCAACGATCAGGCGGTAATGTTGCTGTGCCGCTGGCGGTTCCTTGTCCGCACGCATGACCCGCACCAGCTGCTGCTGTCCGGCGGCCAGTTCCTGCATCGGCGGAGTGGCCATCAACGCATCGGTGGGCAGCAGCTGTTCCTGGCCGTCCTGCTGCACCCAGCGGAACACGCGTACCTGCAGCTTCACCGGTGAGGTGCCGCTGTTGGTCAGCCACAATTCGCCGGCACGCTGGCGGGCTTCCAGCTGCAGGCTGGTCGGGGCCACCTGCAGGCTGGTAGCGCCGGCGGCCGCGATGGCGAGCAGGTACAGGGCGAGCAGCGCCACGCCGGTGGCGCGCCACGGGCGGGATCCGGCCATGCGGGCGTGCTCCATCAATAGGTGATCGTGGCGGTAACCGTATCCAGGTAGCTACCGGCGGCCGGGTTGTTGGTGCTCAGGTTCAGGATCTGGCCGTAGACGATGTAAGGCACGGCCAGGCCGGTGCCGATGCCGGCCTGAGTGTTGGTGCCGGTTGTGGCGCCCCAGACCAGGGTATGTGCGGCATCCTGGTAGAGCTGGTAGCCGACGTAGTTGTTGGCGGTCACCGCCGCATTGGTGTTCTTCATCCGCCGGGTGGTGACGTCATTGGCGGTGCTGGCATTGGCGCCCGCATTCAGCGAGATCGTGTACGGGGTCAGTGCCGAGCACTGGGCGGTTACCGTTCCCTGGCCCAGGGTGGGCGTGGTGGTGGTTGATGCCGCGGTGCCGAAGTCCACGTTGGTCGCGGCCGCCGCCGTGATGGTGCAGGCCTTGGTGACCACCAGGGTGACATTGAAGGTGGTGGTGTCGGCGGCCATTGCCGGGCTGGACAGCAGGAACCCGGCCACGGCCCATGCCAGCGGGGATCGAACTGGGGATCGCATGAACAACCTCCCTGACCCGAAGGTCCGTTGAACAAGGCGAAGACGGCACGTTCGGTGCCGCTTGGACGACGGTGGGTGCAGCTTAGGAGGCGTAAGTGTCTGTAATCCGTGATAATTAGGCAGACGAAAGAGCGGAGGCCATCACGCTTTCACTTTCCTTGCCGGAACCGTGCATGACCCGGATCGGCAGTTGGGTGGCGTTCGTTCAGATTGCGGCCGGATCGGCGATAATGGGTGCCATGAGCGTGAATCTGAAAACCCCGCAGGAAATCGAGATGATGCGCATCGCCGGCCGCCTGGCCAGCGAAGTGCTCGACATCGTCACCCCCCACGTCAAGCCCGGTGTCACCACCGAGGAACTGGACCGCATCTGCCACGACCACATCGTGAACGTGCAGGGCGCGATTCCGGCCAACGTCGGCTACCGCGGCTTCCCGAAGACCGTGTGCACCTCGGTCAACAATGTCATCTGCCACGGCATTCCCAGCGAAGGGAAGGTGCTCAAGGATGGCGACATCATCAATATCGACGTCACCGTCATCAAGGACGGCTGGCACGGCGACACCAGCCGCATGTACTTCGTCGGCACCCCGTCGGTGATGGCCCGCCGCCTGGTGGAAACCACGTACGAAGCCATGTGGCGCGGCATCCGCGCGGTGCGCCCGGGCGCCACCCTGGGCGACATCGGCCATGCCATCCAGAGCTATGCCGAAGGCGAGCGTTTCAGCGTAGTGCGCGAGTACTGCGGCCACGGTATCGGCAAGGTCTACCACGACGAGCCGCAGGTGGTGCATTACGGCCGCCCGGGCCAGGGCCTGGTGCTGCAGCCGGGCATGACCTTCACCATCGAACCGATGATCAACGAGGGCACCCGCTACAACAAGGTGCTGCCGGATGGCTGGACCGTGGTGACCAAGGACCGCAAGCTGTCGGCGCAGTGGGAGCACATGGTCGCGGTCACTGAGACCGGCGTCGACGTGCTGACGCTGTCGCCGGGCGAGTCGCAGGTCTCCTGACGATGCTGCCGGCGAGTTCGCTGCTGGACACGCCGGCCGCGTCGCTCAACGACCCGGACTGGGCTGCTGCCGCGCGCCAGGCGCTGCAGCAGGCCGACGCGCGCCTGTATCGCCGCTTCGACCAGGGCGACAACATCGAGCGCCTGCTGGCGCTGCGGGCGCGCGCGGCCGACCATCTGATCCGCCTGGCCTGGCAGCGTTGCCTGCCGGCCGACAGCGGCCTGTCGCTGTTCGCGGTCGGTGGCTATGGCCGGGGGGAACTGTTTCCGCGTTCGGACATCGACCTGCTGGTGTTCGGCGACCCGCCCGCACAACTGGCGCATGAAGCGGCATTGGCACGCCTGTTCGCGCTGCTGTGGGACTGCGGATTGGCGGTCAGCCATGCGGTGCGTTCTGCATTGCAGTGCCGCGAGGCGGCGGCTGACCAGACCGTGCTGACCGCGCTGATCGAGGCGCGTCCGATCCTGGCTGATGATGCAGCGCGCCGTGCGCTGCGCGAGGCCATCGACGACCGCGAGCTGTGGCCGGCGCGTGCCTTCTTCCTGGCCAAGCTGGAAGAGCTGCGCAACCGCCACCAGCGCTTCGGCGACACTGCCGACAACCTGGAGCCGGATCTCAAGGATGGTCCCGGCGGCCTGCGCGATCTCAACACGCTGGGCTGGATGGCGCTGCGCGCCTTCGGTGTACGCGACCTGGAAGCGCTGGTCGGCCTGGGCCACCTGGGTGCCGACGAAGCGGCTGCGCTGAAGCGCGAGCGTGCGGTGCTGGCGCGGCTGCGCTTCGGCCTGCACCTGGTCGCGCGCCGCCCGGAAGAGCGCCTGCGTTTCGATTACCAGAAGACCCTGGCCGCGCGCCTGGGCTTCGAAGACGATGCCGAGAATCTCGGTGTCGAGAAAATGATGCAGGGCTTCTACCGCGCCGCGCTGGTGGTGCGCCGGATCAGCGACCGCCTGCTGCAGCGCTTCGAGGAACAGTTCGATGGCGAGGCCCAGCCGGAACCGCTGACCGTGGGCTTCTCCCTGCGCCGCGGCTACCTGGCCGCCAACGAGGCCGACTGGCCGCGCGGCGACATCGGCCAGGTGTTCGCCCTGTTTTCCAGCTGGGCCAACAATCCACAGGTGCGAGGCCTGCATTCGCTGACCGCGCGCGCGCTGGCCGAAGCGCTGCCGTTGTTGCCGGCCTACGACCAGGCCGATGCCGATGCACGCGAGCAGTTCCTGTCCCTGCTGCGCGGCCAGCGCCCGGTCGACACGCTTTCGCGCATGGCGCGGCTGGGCGTGCTTGGCCAGTGGATCCCCGCGTTTGCCCAGGTCAGCGGGCGCATGCAGTTCGACCTGTTCCATGTCTATACGGTCGACCAGCACACGCTGATGGTCCTGCGCAACATCGGCCAGTTCGCCAGCAGCCGTGCCGACGAGCGCTTCTCGATCGCGCACGAAGTGTGGCCACGCCTGCGCAAGCCGGAACTGCTGCTGCTGGCTGGCCTGTTCCATGACATCGCCAAGGGCCGCGGCGGCGACCACTCGGAACTGGGTGCGGTGGACGCGCGTGCGTTCTGCCAGGCGCACGCGCTCAGTGGCACCGATACCGAGCTGGTGGCATGGCTGGTCGAACAGCATCTGCGCATGTCGGTGACCGCGCAGAAGCAGGACATCGCCGATCCGGTGGTGATCCATCGCTTCGCCACCCTGGTCGGCAGCCGCGACCGCCTGGACTACCTGTACCTGCTGACCTGTGCCGACATCGCCGGCACCAGCCCGAAGCTGTGGAATGCCTGGAAGGACCGCCTGCTGGCCGACCTGTACTTCGCCACCCGGCGCGCGCTGCGCGAGGGGCTGGAGCATCCGGTACCGGCCGCCGAACGCGTGGCCGAGGCACGTGACAGCGTGCGCGCACTGGTGCGCGAGCAGGGTTACGACGATGCCACCATCGATCGCCAGTTCGCGGTGATGCCGGATGAGGGCTTCATTCGTCTGCGCCCCGAGCAGCTGGCCTGGCAAGCAGCTGCGCTGGTACCGGTGAAGCAGGGCCAGGCGCTGGTGAAGGTGCGCCGGATCAGTGTGGATGACCCGGCGCTGGAAGTATTCGTGCACTCGCCCGACCGCGACGGCCTGTTCGCCGCGATCGTGATGACCCTGGACCGTAAGGGCTATGGCATTCACCGCGCACGCGTGCTGGACGGTCCGGCCGATACCATCTTCGATACCTTCGAAGTGAACCCGGCCGACACGTTTGCCGATGGCAGCAGTGCCAACCTGGAGGCGGCGCTGCGCGAGGCACTCAGTGGTGACCTGGCGCGCCTGCGGCCGTCGCGCCGTGTGGTACCGCGGCAACTGCGGCACTTCCGCTTCGCTCCGCGCATCGAGTTCCGCGATGAACCGGGCGCAACCCGTTTTGCCCTGGTCGCTCCCGACCGTCCCGGCCTGCTGGCCGATGTGGCGTTCGTGCTGCGCAACCAGGGCCTGCGCGTGCATGATGCGCGCATTGCCACGTTCGGCGAGCGCGCCGAAGACACCTTCGTGATCAGTGACGAACACGACCTCCCCCTGACTGAACCTGCCCGGCAGCAGCTGCATGACGCAATGCTGGCCTGCCTGGACCCTGATCGAAACGCCGGAGACCCCGCCTGATGGCCACCAAGCCCGCCAAGAAGACCGCCGCGACCCCCAAGAGCGCAGCGGCCCGGAAACCTGCTGCAGCCGCACCGGCCGCAAAGAAGGCCACTGCGCCGAAGAAGGCCGCTGCGGTGAAGGCCCCGGTGAAGAAAATGGCTGCGGTCAAGCGTGCTGTGAAGAAGCCGGCCCCGGCCAAGAGCGCGGAAGCCGTCCGCGCCGAAACCATCGCCCGCAAGTCGCTGCGCAAGCCGTCGGCACCCGGCGTGGAAGAACTCAAGTTCGGCATCGAAAGCGCCTTCGAGCGCCGCGCCACGTTGACCCTGCATGAGCTGGAAGGCTCGACCAGGCCGCTGGTCAACCGCGTGATCGACGGTCTCGAGAGCGGTGAATTCCGCGTCGCCGAGCCGGACGGCCAGGGCGGCTGGAAGGTCAACGAGTGGCTGAAGAAGGCCGTGCTGCTGTATTTCCGCGTCAACGACATGGCGGTGGTCGATGCACGACCGGCACCGTTCTGGGACAAGGTCGAGTCGCGCTTCGCCGGCTATGACGAAGCGAAGTTCCGCCGTGGCGGCGTGCGCGTTGTGCCCGGTGCGATCGCCCGCCGCGGCACGTACTTCGGCAAGGACGTAGTGCTGATGCCGAGCTTCACCAACATCGGCGCCTACGTCGGCGAAGGCACCATGGTCGATACCTGGGCCACCGTCGGTTCCTGCGCGCAGATCGGCCAGCACTGCCACCTGTCCGGCGGCGCCGGCATCGGCGGCGTGCTGGAGCCGCTGCAGGCCAGCCCGACCATCATCGAGGACCACTGCTTCATCGGTGCGCGTTCGGAAGTGGTGGAGGGCGTGGTGGTGGGCCACCACAGTGTGATCGGCATGGGCGTGTTCCTCAGCCAGAGCACCCGCATCTACAACCGCGCCACCGGCGAGATCAGCTACGGCTACATCCCGCCGTACAGCGTGGTGGTGTCCGGCTCGCTGCCGAGCAAGGACGGCACCCACTCGCTGTACTGCGCGGTGATCGTCAAGCAGGTTGATGCCAAGACCCGCAGCAAGACCAGCGTCAACGACCTGCTGCGCGGCCTGGCCGACTGAAGGTGAGTGCGCCGGAGGACCTGGCGCAGTCCGCGATCTACCGGCATCCGTCCGACAACGCGTTCGGACGGATGCTGCCGCGCCTGCTGCACGCTCCGCGCTGGACCCGGTTGCGCCGGGCACTGTCGAGGCGCTGGCCGATGCCGGTGCTGGTCAGCGACGTGCGCGACGTGGTCTACGCGAGCTGGTGGGTCGATGTGCGCCATGCCCCGCCAGCGCCACCTGGCCATCACTACGTGGTCCATGCAGGACGCACGCCTTACACCGTTCTCAGCTATCGCCATGGCCACTTCGGGCCGGCGCTGGCGGGACCGCTGCGCTGCCTGATGCCGTCGCCAGGGCAGAGCAACTGGCGCTGGTACCTGCGCCGTGACGATGATCCGGGCGGGACCCCGGTCGTGCTGTTCGATCGCAACGTGATGGACCAGCTGGCCTTCGTCGCCGGCGCGCGCGCTTTCAGCGATGCCATGCAGCCCCACCTGTCCACGCGCTTCGAGCATGTGGTGCGCGTCGATGGCGATGGGCACACCCTGATCGAAGGCGGGCAGGGGAGTGCGCCTGCGCTGCACCTGCAGTGGCGGGCCGCTGCGGGCTGGGAGGACGGGGCGTGGCGGGGGGCCTTCGGGGGCCATCAGGCCCTGCTGCGCTTCCTGACCTGCCAAGATGAGGCCATTGCGCGCACCTGTGACCGGCGCTGGGCCAGCACCCGCATCGCACTGCAGGTGGATGTCGACAGCCTGCAGCCGCTGCAGCTGGAAGGCAAAATGCAGTGCCCGCGCCTGCAGGCGATGGACGTGGCGCTGCACGAGGGGCTGGCCTTCCGGCTGCCAAGGGTACCGTTCCGGGTCGTGTCCGAGCGCCTGTTGTGAGATTCTGGGCCTCTGTTTTCCAGCATCACAGATGGCCATGAGTACCACTGTCTACGGTTTGAAGAACTGCGATACCTGCAAGAAGGCGAGCAAGTGGCTGGACCGCTTCGGCGTGCCGTACACCTTCGTCGACTACCGCGACAACAAGCCGAGCCCGGAAACACTGCTGGCGTGGGCTGAGCAGCTGGGTGGCCTGGCCGCGATGGTCAACAGGTCCTCAACCACCTGGCGGCAGCTGCCGGACAACCGCAAGGCCGCAGATTCCGAGGCGGAATGGAAGCTGCTGCTGCGCGAGTACCCGCAGCTGATCAAGCGCCCGCTGGTGGTCACCGCCGACGGCACGGTCAGCCAGGGTTTCAGTGACAATGGCTTCAAGGCCCGCTTCGGCGTGGGTGACGCATGAGCGCGGTCCTCGACCTGACCTGCGAACTGATCGCACGGCCCTCGGTGACGCCGGACGATGCCGGCTGCCAGGCACTGCTGGCGGCACGCCTGAAGCAGGCCGGGTTCCAGTGCGATCACCTGCGGCTGGGCGAGGTCGACAACCTGTGGGCGACCCATGGCCAGGGCGCGCCGGTGCTGGTGCTGCTGGGCCACACCGACGTGGTGCCGGCGGGCCCGCGCGAGGCCTGGGCCAGCGACCCGTTCACGCCGCAGATCCGCGATGGCGTGCTGTACGGCCGTGGCACCGCCGACATGAAGGGCAGCGTGGCGGCGTTCGTGGTGGCGGCCGAGCAGTTCGTGGCCGCGCATCCCGATCATCCCGGCACGCTGGCGGTGCTGCTGACCAGCGACGAGGAGGGCGATGCCATCGATGGCGTGCGCCACGTCGCACGGCTGTTCGCCGAGCGCGGCCAACGCATCGACTGGTGCATCACCGGCGAGCCGTCGTCGACCGCGACGCTCGGTGATCTGCTGCGCGTGGGCCGTCGTGGCAGCCTGTCGGCCAGGCTGCGGGTGCAGGGCGTACAGGGCCATGTGGCGTACCCGGAGAAGGCACGCAACCCGATCCACCAGGCGGCGCCCGCCCTGGCCGAGCTGAGCGCACGGCGCTGGGATGACGGCTACGAGAGTTTCCCGCCGACCAGCCTGCAGGTCTCCAACATCCATGCCGGTACGGGCGCCAACAATGTGATTCCCGGCGAGCTCGAGGTGGATTTCAACATCCGCTACAACCCGCACTGGGATGCGCCGAAACTGGAAGCGGAGATCACCGCGCTGCTGGATCGGCATGCCCTGCAGTACACGCTGAAGTGGCATCGCAGCGGCGAACCGTTCTACACCCCGGAAGGCACGCTGCGCGCCACTGCGCGTGCGGTGCTGGCCGAGCACATCGGCCGTGCACCGGAGGAAAGCACTGGCGGCGGCACCTCCGATGCCCGCTTCATCGCGCCATTGGGCGCGCAGTGCATCGAAGTGGGGCCGGTCAACGCCAGCATCCACCAGGTTGACGAGAACGTGCGCGTGGACGAACTGGAAGCACTGCCCGGGCTGTACCAGCGGCTGGTGGAGCGGCTGCTGGTGTGAGGCATGGCACCGGGCACGGCCCGGCGCTACCCCTGTGGGTGCCGACTGCTGGGTGCCGACCGTTGGTCGGCACACCTTCACCTGGTTGCCAACGCAACGGTTGCGCCGTGCCGGAAACCGGGGTAGGGTCGATGCCATGTCGATCCGCCTGGCCACCGCCGTCAATAACAACAACCGCAATAATCTGCGCGCGAATAATCGTGCGCGGCCGATGCGGGACTGCGCCCTGGGTAGATAGATAGCAACACACGCCCGGACACCAGAAAACCCGCATCGGTCGATGCGGGTTTTTTTTGTGCCCGGGCGCAGCCCCACCCGGGCCTGGATGGCCGGTCGAACACCCTCCCACCCGTGAAATTCCCCCAACAGGAGCTCCCCCATGTGTTCGATCTTCGGAATCTTCGGCCTGCAGGCCGGTGACGATCTTCCGGCCCTGCGCCGCCATGCGCTGGAACTGTCGCAGCGCCAGCGCCACCGCGGCCCGGACTGGAGCGGCGTGTATCTTGACGAAGGTGCGCTGCTGGTCCACGAGCGGTTGGCCATCGTCGACCCGGCCGGCGGCTCGCAACCACTGCTGTCGGCCGACGGCCAGCTGGCGCTGGCGGTCAACGGCGAGATCTACAACCACCAGCAACTGAAGGCCGCACTGACCACCGCCTATGACTTCCAGACTGGTTCGGACTGTGAAGTGATCAATGCGCTGTACCGCCAGGGCGCTTCGCCGGCGCAGTGGCTGGAGCAGCTCAATGGCATCTTCGCATTCGCGCTGTGGGACCGTGGTGCCGGTCGTGTGCTGGTGGCGCGCGACCCGGTCGGCGTGGTGCCGCTGTACTGGGGCCACGATGCCCAGGGACGCCTGCGCGTCGCCTCGGAAATGAAGGCACTGGTCGATACCTGTGCCGACGTCGCGCAGTTCCCGCCGGGCCACTATTTCGACAGTGCCAGTGGTGAGCTGGTGCGCTACTACCAGCAGCCGTGGCGCGACTACGCTGACGTGCACGGTCGCCAGGCCGATCTGGCCGAGCTGCGCCAGGCCTTCGAGCATGCGGTGGAACGCCAGCTGATGAGCGATGTGCCGTACGGCGTGCTGCTGTCTGGTGGCCTGGACTCGTCGCTGGTGGCGGCGGTGGCCGCGCGCTATGCACGTCGTCGCATCGAGGATGGGGGGCAGACCGAAGCCTGGTGGCCGCGCCTGCACTCATTCGCGATCGGCTTGAAGGGCTCTCCCGATCTGACCGCTGCCGCCATCGCCGCCGAAGCGCTGGGCACCGTGCATCACGGCTTCGAGTACACCTTCGAGGAGGGCCTTGATGCACTGCCGGAAGTGATCCGCCATATCGAAACCTACGACGTCACCACCATCCGCGCATCGACGCCGATGTTCCTGCTGGCACGGCGGATCAAGGCCATGGGGGTGAAGATGGTGCTTTCCGGCGAGGGCAGCGACGAGATCTTCGGTGGTTACCTGTACTTCCACAAGGCGCCGGATGCGCGTGAGTTCCACGACGAGCTGGTGCGCAAGCTCGACGCGCTGCACAACTACGACTGCCTGCGCGCCAATAAGTCGATGATGGCCTGGGGCGTGGAGCCGCGTGTGCCGTTCCTGGATCGCGAATTCCTCGATGTGGCGATGCGCTTCGACGCCGAGCACAAGATGGTCGGTGCGGGCTTTGGTGGCCGCCGCATCGAGAAGGCGGTGCTGCGCGAGGCGTTCGAAGGCTACCTGCCGGACAGCATCCTGTGGCGGCAGAAGGAGCAGTTCAGCGATGGCGTTGGCTATGGCTGGATCGACGGGCTGAAGGCGCATGCCGAAGCTCAGGTGAGCGACCGTGTGCTGGCAGCGGCCGACAAGCGCTTCCCGCACAACCCGCCGCAGACCAAGGAGGCCTACTACTACCGTCACCTGTTCGAGCAGTTCTTCCCGAGCCGGGCGGCCGCCGAGACCGTGCCGGGTGGCAAGTCCATCGCCTGCTCGTCGCCAGCGGCGATCGCGTGGGATGCCAGCTTCGCCGCTGCTGCAGATCCGTCGGGGCGTGCGATCGCTGGCGTGCACGAGCAGGCACTGGCGTAAGCCCCGAAAAGGGGCCGGAGGGGGGCCGGGGCGCTTGTGCCACCAACGACTTAATCCCCTCCGTCCCCTTTTTGTATGATCGCCCCCCTGCACATTGGGGAATGTTCATGGACGTACACAGCGGGGGCCAGGTGCCACCGACGAAGTGGGGATGGCGCTACCTGGCCTGGGCCGGGGTCCCGCTGCTGGTCGGCGTGCTGCTGGCCCGTTATGCCGGGCCGGCGGCGCCCGAAGCTGTTGCCCGTGCCACGGCCACGGCTGAAGCCACCTGGGTGCAGCATCTGGCGTCGCCGCTGGGCCTGTTCCTGCTGCAGCTGCTGGTGCTGCTGCTGGTGGCCAAGGGCGCAGGCGCGCTGCTCAAGCACTTTGGACAACCGGCGGTGATCGGCGAGATGGCCGCCGGCCTGATGATGGGCCCATTGATGCTCGGCAGCCTGTTGCCGCCGCTGCATGGAGCCTTGTTCCCGCCCAGCTCGCTGGGCCCGCTGGGCATGCTCAGCCAGTTGGGTGTGCTGATGTTCCTGCTGGTGGCCGGTGCCGAGCTGGACCTGGCGGCGCTGCGTGGACGCCGGCGTTTCGCCTTTACGGTCAGCCATGCCGGCATCGCGGTGCCGTTCGTGCTTGGCGTCGCCCTGGCGATCTGGCTGTACCCGCAGCACGGCCCACAGGGGGTGGGCTTCACGGCATTCGCACTGTTCGTCGGCATTTCGATGAGCATCACCGCCTTCCCCGTGTTGCTGCGCATCCTTGCCGATCGCGGCATCACGCAGACCCCGCTGGGTCAGACCGCCATCGCCTGCGCTGCATTGGGTGATGCCACCGCGTGGTGCCTGCTGGCGCTGATCGTGGCCGCCGCCCAGGCCAGCGGATGGCTGCCGGCCAGCCTCAACCTGCTGTGCGTGGTCGCGTTCGTGGCGCTGATGCTGGGGCTGGTGAGGCCGTGGTTCGCCCGCCAGCAGATCGCGCCGGGCCGTGAGGGGCGGTGGCTGTTGGGCATCCTGCTGCTGTCGCTGGCCAGTGCCCTGGTCACCGAGATGCTCGGCATCCATGCGCTGTTCGGTGCGTTCGCAGCGGGCGTGGCGGTGTCGTCCAATGTCCAGTTGCGCGAGCTGCTGATGGCGCGCGTCGAACCGTTCGCGGTGACGCTGCTGCTGCCGCTGTTCTTCGCCATGACCGGCCTGCGCATGCGCGCCGATACACTGCAGGCCAGCGATGGCCTGTTGTGCGTGGTGGTGATCGCGGTAGCCACGACGGGCAAGTTGCTGGGCACCTTCAGTGCCGCACGCAGTGCCGGCATGCCTGCCCGTGAGGCGTGGCGGCTGGGTGCACTGATGAACACCCGTGGCCTGATGGAGCTGATCGTGCTCAACCTGGGTTACGAACTTGGCCTGCTCGGTGACCGGCTGTTCGCGGTGCTGGTGATCATGGCGCTGGTGACAACGGCGATGACCGGGCCACTGTTGAACCTGATCGAGCGGCGCAGGGGCTGAGCGTTGAACGGTAGTGCCGGCCGCTGGCCGGCAACCTCATGATGCTGGATGCACCTGCATGGATGCCGGCCAGCGGCCGGCACTACCGCGCCGGCACCAGCGTCATGGTGTGCTGCGCCTTGCCGGGCAGGAACGGCGTCGGCCGGCCATGCACCCAGTCTTCGTGGCCGGCACCCCAGTAGGGCGACAGTGGATGCCCACTCTGGCCGCCGGGCATGTGCACGATGCCGTCGGCCTCGTGGCCCGGTGAAACCACCATGCGCTCGGAAGCGCCGAAGCTCGGCGTCTGCACGCGCGGCATGTCGCGGTCGCCGGGCAGGCGGTCGGCCGGCATGCACAGCCAGCGTTTGGCGATGTCCGGCAGCGCCCGTGCGATGGGATGGCAGATCGCCGCGGTGTTGCGTTCGCCCCAGCTGCGTTTGGCCAGCGGTCCCTGCTTGGCCAGCTCGCTCTCGGTGCGGCGTGCGGCGTCGATCAGCAGTGCATCCCAGCTGTCGAAGGCCGGTGGCAGCAGATTGGCCGGCCGCTGCTGCAGCATCGGCCAGGCCACGCCTTCCAGCTGCGCCAGGCGCGGCTCCAGATAGTCATCGCCCAGCTGCGCATTGGCCGGTGCCAGCAGTGCATCGGACAGTGTCTTCATCACCTGCGTACGGAACTCACGCACCACCCGGTAGCTGACCGAGCTGGCCGAGGCACGGCCGCCCCATTGATGGCTGGCCTCCTTCAAGCGCTTCAGTGCAGGGTCGTCACTGCGTTCGATGACGTCGTGCAGCAGCGCCCACCAGCGCTGCAGGAACACCGCGCGATCGTCGAGCTGGATCGCCAGCAGGTCGTGTTCATCGAAGCGCTCCTGGATCGCCAGCAGGTCGCGGATCTGCCGCGCACGGGCACCCAGGTCATAACCGCCATTGCCGACGGTAGCCAGCGCCTCGCCGTCGAGGACGCGGCCGTTGGCGGTCCACAGGCGATGGTTGGGGGGATCGATCAATGCCGGCGAGGCATCGCTGCGGATCGGCCAGGGGGCGCAGTCCTGGTTGTGGGCGGCGTTGAAGCCGGCCGGTGCGCAGCCCGGACCGCGATCCGGGCGGGCGCCGATCAGGCGCCAGGCGATGCGTCCGGTGCGGTCGCCGATCACCAGGTTCTGTGCGGGAATGCCGGCGTGGTCGGCGAACTGCAGGGCTGCGTCCAGATCACCGGCGCGGGCCAGGTCACCGAAGTCCAGGCGCACCGCACCGGGCAGCTGGGCGACCCAGCGCAGCGCGTCGCCGCTGCCATCGGCATGCGTGTGCAGGATCGGTCCCCAGGCGGTTTCGCGTACCGGGAACCGCACATCGGCCTGGCCGGCCACCGCAATCCGTTCTTCATGCACCGTCACTGCGGCATTGGCCGGTTCGGTGCGGTAGTCCGCCGTGTCAATGTAGCTGTTGGTGAAACCCCAGGCGACGTGCCCGTTGCTGCCGACGATCACGGCCGGAAGGCCCGGCAGCGAGAAGCCGGTGACGTCGACCTGGCCGCCAGCGGCCTGCGGGTCGGGGTAGCGCAGGCGCACGCGGAACCACAGGCTGGGTGCGCGCAGGCCCAGGTGCATGTCGTCGGCAACAATGGCGCGGCCGTCGGCGGTGAGCGCACCGGCCACCGCGAAGTTGTTGCTGCCGACGGCGTCGGCTTCTTCCTGCCCGGTGCCCGGTTTTCCCTTCAGCGTGCGCAGGTCCAGCTGGCTGGCATCGGGCAGCGTGGCGTTGCCGGTCGGTTCGCCGAACAGCGGTGCATCCCATTCAGTGCCGTCGTGGGCGATCAGTGCGTACAGCGCCGACGGCACCACCGCGCGGATGCGGCTGAGCGCAAGCTCGGTCTGGTTGCCGGGATCCTGCAGGTCGGCGTACATGGCCAGCCCGGTCAGCACGCTGTCGCTGGCCTGCCAAGGCTGCGGTGACTGCCGCAGCAGCAGGTACGCCCACGGCCGCACGGAGAGGTCGGCAAGGCCTTCGTTGACGCCGTCCACGTAGGCGCGCACGGCGTCGCCGTTGTCGCCCAATGCAGCGTCCATGTGTGCCTCGGTGCGTGCGCGCAAACGGTGCACGCGCATGCGCTTGTCGGCGTCGATGGCCTTCGGTCCGAACAGTGCGGACAGTTCGCCGGCGGCGCTGCGGCGCATCAGGTCCATCTCGAAGTAGCGTTCCTGCGCGTGTACGCGGCCGAGTGCGCGCATCGCGTCGGCCTGGCTGCCGGCCGTGATGGTGACCACGCCCAGCGCATCGCGTTCGAGGGTGACCGGCCTGGCCAGTCCCGGCAACGCATGCTCGCCGTCCAGATCGGCCAGGCTGCCGCGCAGCAGCAGCCACAGCACCAGGGCGGTGACCAGGACGATGGCGATCAATACGCCCAGCACCCAACGCCATGTACGTCGCATCGCACGTCCTTTCCGAACTCGTGGGCCGATTGTAGCCGCAGGCGCAACTGCGACTGATTCCGATTAGATCACCGTATTCTGAAATGCGGCACCCTATGCCATATCGATTCACAGGAGCCCCCCATGAAAGGCAACCCGGACGTCATCGCCTGCCTGAAGGAACTGCTGCGTGGCGAGCTCGCTGCCCGCGACCAGTACTTCATCCATTCCCGCCGCTACGAGGATCAGGGCCTGTTCGCACTTTACGAACGCCTGAACCACGAGATGGAAGAGGAAACCCAGCACGCCGATGCGCTGCTGCGCCGGATCCTGTTCCTGGGCGGCGACCCGGACATGCGCCCGCATGCCACCGAGCCGGGCAAAACCGTCGAAGAGATGCTGCAGAAGGATCTCGACACTGAATACGCCGTTCGGAACAATCTCGCCGCCGGCATGAAGCTGTGCGAGGAGAAGGGCGACTACGTGAGCCGCGACATCCTGCTGGCGCAGCTGAAGGACACCGAAGAAGACCACGCCTGGTGGCTGGAACAGCAGCTGGGCCTGATCAAGCGCATCGGCCTGGAGCTGTACCAGCTGAGCAAGATCGACGGCACCGGCGCCCCGGCGCACTGAGCGGGCACCCCGATCCGGTAGGGCCGACTGTTAGTCGGCCGCTCTCCAAAGGGCAGCCGACTAACTGTGATCTCTCGGTAGGTTGTTCATCCGGGGCATCTTTGGAAAATGGTGGTTACCACACCTATCCAGTCCCCAAAGAGCCCGGATGAACCATCATAAAAATGCCCGTTTGACGCCGTTTAGTCGAGAACTTCTTGTCCGCCGCATCACTGAGCAAGGCCTTCGGCCAGAAGAGGCCGCCCAGGCTTGCGGGGTGAGTGTACGCACGGCTTACAAGTGGCTGGCCCGATATCGAGCCGAGGGCCTGATTGGGCTGCAGAACCGCAGCTCTCGGCCCAGCCGCAGCCCCCATGGCACCCCCGAGGCACTGGTAGAGCAGATCGTCCAGCGTCGACGTCAACGGCAAACCTACCTGACCATTTCCAAGGCACTGGGTGTGGCTCACAGCACCATTTCACGACTGATGCGCCGACGAGGACTCAATCGCCTGTGCCTTCTGGACCCACCGAAGAAGGCGGTCCGGTATGAGTACGACAGCCCGGGCGGCTTGCTGCACTTGGATATCAAGAAACTCGGCAACTTCCACCGGCCCGGACACCGGGTCGATCCGAATCGGCGTGGCAATGCTGGCGGCGGTGGCTGGGGCTATGTCCATGTGGCCATTGATGACCACTCCCGAGTCGCCTTCAGCAGCGTTCACACCGATGAGAAGGGCCCAACGGCCTGCCAAGCGCTGCTGGCCGCTTTGGCGTACTACAAGACGCTGGGGGTCACCTTCCAGCGTGTCCTGACTGACAACGGCGCCTGCTATCGCTCCGGCGTCTTCGCTCGACTCGTCGCCTCGTTGGGCATGAAGCACTATCGGACCAAGCCCTACACCCCGCGAACCAACGGCAAGGCCGAGCGCTTCATCCAGACCAGCTTGCGCGAATGGGCCTACGCCTGCGAGTACGCTTCGTCAGAGCAACGCGATGCCGTGCTACCTGAATGGCTGCATCACTACAACTGGCACCGACCCCACATGGGGATCGGCAGCCAGCCGCCTATTTCCAGAATCCCGCTGAACAACGTGGTGGGTTTACACAACTAACAGTCAGCTCTACCAGACGAAGCACAGCGTTCTGTCGCCCGCCAGCACCGGAGCACCGCCAGCCAGCCTTCGCCCGCCAGCTGCTCCACCGCCCGCCAGCCGACAACGAAAAAGCCGGGGAATCCCCGGCTTTTTCGTGTCCGGGGTCAGATCCGTTTTCGACGAAAACGGCTCTGACCCCTCGCTCGGGATGCATGGCACGACGACGGAGATTCAAGTCAGAGACGGGGTTTCATATCTCCTCTGCATCGGAGAGATCCTGGTATCCCACGGGAGTCAGTCCAATGAAGTCGACCAGAACTCCGTAGGGGTAGCAGATGGGTAGCCGTCCCTCTGCAAAGAGCATCGACCACCTTTCCAGCTCCCAGAACGTAATCTCTGGCTCAGAGGCCAGAGGGCCTTCCCCTGATGAAGCTTCGACTGGGAAGTGTGCGGCGAGATGATCCAATGCGTACTGTTGCAGCACTGGGAGTTTAGAGAGCTGTTCCATCACGAAGCCGACTCCAGCCATCAGCTGACCGTCTTCTGACATCTGGATCGAGAAGAAAGTGCCGTCCCCGGCAGGCAGGTGTCCTTGGGCGAACCAGCCGGTATCGCGATCCCCAACGATGTGCAGTTCGCCAAGGCCCTGAACGTGAATGGTTGAAGGAATCATCTGGTGGTTTGTGTTGGCATCAATCATTTGATTGTGATCCAAAAAACGCAAATAGCCGGGATTTCCCCGGCTATTTGCGTGCAACTGGTCAGCAATTGTCGCTTATGCCTTGTTCGTCGACTGACGCCAATCCAAGTTGGCGTCTACCCGCAAGGGCGTGTCAACCAAGGTTGACACCTACCAGGGGCGGTGTCCGGGGTCAGAGCCCTTTCCGGTGGAAAGGGATCCGACCCCGGTGCTCCTCACTCCACCGACAACCCTTCCACCTTCTGCCAGCCGCGCGGCAGCAGGTGGCCGCGTGTGGCGCGGGCGCCGAGGTAGGCGTCGAGCTCGTTGAACTTCAGCCCCATCGTGCGCTGGCCGGCGCGGACCTGCAGGGTCTGCCCCGGGCTGATCGCCACGATGGCGACCACGCGTTCGGTGGCGAGCTTGGCCTTCGGGATCTCGATGATCTTGTTGCCCTTGCCCTTGTCCAGTTCCGGCAGGTCGTTGGCGGCGATCGCCAGCAGGTTGCCGGAGCTGGTCACTGCCACGATGCGGTCGGTGGCGACGTTGGCCACTGCCGACGGGGTCAGCACCGACGAACCTGCAGACAGGTTCAGCATCGCCTTGCCGGCCTTGTTGCGGCCGATCAGGTTCTCGAAGCGGGTGACGAAGCCATAACCGTGGCTGGAGGCGAGCACGAAGCGGGTGTCCGGCTCGGCGCTGGCCAGGGTCACGAAGCTGGTGCCCGGTGCCGGCGAGAAGCGGCCGGTCAGCGGTTCACCATTGCCGCGCGCGGAGGGCAGGGTGTGCACCGGCGTCGAGTAGGCGCGGCCCTCGCTGTCGAGGAACGCGACCTGCTGGGTGCTGCGTGCGCGCACCGCGCCCTGCAGTCCGTCGCCTTCACGGTAGGACAGGGCAGATGCATCGACGTCGTGGCCCTTGGCGGCACGGATCCAGCCCTTCTCCGACAGCACCACGGTCATCGGTTCGCTCGGCACCAGCTCGGTCTCGTCGATGGCCTGCGCCGCCTGGCGCTGCACCAGCGGCGAACGGCGTGCGTCGCCGAACTTCCTGGCGTCGGCGGTCAGTTCATCGCGGATCAGCTTCTTCAGCTTGGCTTTGCTGTCGAGGATGCCGAGGATCTTCTCGCGCTCCTTGGCCAGCTCTTCCTGCTCGCCGCGGATCTTCATCTCTTCCAGGCGGGCCAGCTGCTTCAGCTTGGTTTCCAGGATGTACTCGGCCTGTTCCTCGGACAGTCCGAAGCGCGCGATCAGCGCCGCCTTCGGTTCGTCCTCGGTACGGATGATGTGGATCACCTCGTCCAGGTTGAGGAAGGCGACCAGCAGGCCTTCCAGCAGGTGCAGGCGGCGCTCGACCTTCTGCAGGCGGTGCTGCAGGCGGCGGGTGACGGTGTTGCTGCGGAAGGTCAGCCATTCGCTGAGCAGCGTCTTCAGGTTCTTCACCTGCGGACGGCCGTCCAGCCCGATCACGTTGAGGTTGACGCGGTAGCTGCGCTCCAGGTCCGTAGTGGCGAACAGGTGGCCCATCAGCTGGTCGGCGTCGACCCTGTTCGAACGCGGCACCAGCACCACGCGCACCGGGTTGGCGTGGTCGGATTCATCGCGGATGTCTTCCAGCCACGGCAGCTTCTTGGCGCGCATCTGTGCGGCGATCTGCTCGATCACCTTCGACGGCGACACCTGGAACGGCAGCGCCGTGATCACGATGTTGCTGGCTTCCTTGGTGAAAGTCGCGCGTGCACGCACGCTGCCGTTGCCGGTCTCGTAGATGTTGCGCAGGTCATTGGCCGCGGTGATGATCTCGGCGCTGGACGGGTAGTCCGGGCCCTGCACGTGTTCGCACAGGTCGCGCACGGTGGCGTCGGGGTTGTCCAGCAGGTGCAGCAGCGCGCTGACGATCTCGTTGAGATTGTGCGGCGGCACGTCGGTGGCCATGCCCACGGCGATGCCGGTGGTGCCGTTGAGCAGCAGGTGCGGCAGCCGCGCCGGCATCCAGGTCGGCTCCTGCAGGGTGCCGTCGAAGTTCGGTGCCCAGTCGGTGGTGCCCTGGCCCAGTTCGCCCAGCAGCACTTCGGCGATCGGGGTCAGCTTGGATTCGGTGTATCGCATCGCCGCGAACGACTTCGGGTCGTCGCTGGAGCCGAAGTTGCCCTGGCCCTCGATCAGCGGGTAGCGGTACGAGAACGGCTGCGCCATCAGCACCAGCGCCTCGTAGCACGCGCTGTCGCCGTGCGGGTGGTATTTACCGATGACGTCGCCGACGGTGCGCGCGGACTTCTTCGGCTTGGACGCGGCATTCAGGCCCAGCTCGCTCATCGAATAGATGATGCGGCGCTGCACCGGCTTCAGGCCGTCGCCGATGAACGGCAGGGCACGGTCCAGGACCACGTACATCGAGTAGTCGAGGTAGGCGCGTTCGGCGTACTCGCGCAGCGGCAGTTGTTCGAATCCGTGGAACACGGGGCGGGCAAGTTCGGTCATGCGGCGTTGTTACCTATGTCGGGAGGCGGCGACGGCGGTCGCCGCTCGCAATCCTGTGATTATCCGGATGCGGCGGGGGATGCCAAGCCGCGCGCAGGGTCCAGCCCGGTTTCCAGGCCGTGGCCGGCCCGCGCCAGGTAGCGCCCCGGTGGCAGCCCGAAGTGGCGGCGGAACACGGTGACGAAGGCGCTGGCGCTGCTGAAGCCCATTGCGTGGGCGATGTCGGCGACGCTGCGGCCATCGGTCAACTGGCGCAGGGCTTCGAAGAGCCGGGCCTGCTGCCGCCACTGGGCGAAGCTGAGCGTGGTCTCGTCGCGGAAGTGGCGGGTCAGGCTGCGCGGTGACAGGCCGGCCCAGTGCGCCCATTCGGCCAGGCTGCGTTCGTCGGACGGGTCGGCCAGCAGCTGCGAGGCGATCTTCAGCAGGCGCCGGTCATGCGGCATCGGCAGGTGCATGCGCTGGCGTGGCGCTGTGCGGATCTCGTCCACCAGCACCTCGATGATGTGCTGGCGTTCGGAGGTGGTGTCGTAGCCCGGTGGCCAGTCACAGATGCGCTCGGCGAGCGCCTGCGCCAGCTTGGACAGGCCCAGCACGCAGGGATCGGAGGGCAGGGTGGCGCAGACCGGAGCCGCCAGCGCCATGCCCCAGCCACGCAGGGGGCCGTCGAGGGTGACCGTGTGCGGCTCCAGCGGTGGCATCCAGCCGGCCGAGCCCGGCGCCAGCGACCAGGTGCCGTGCGAGGTACGGGTGGTCAGCAGGCCGCGCTCGACGCAGATCAGCTGCGCGCGCTGGTGATGATGCCAATCCACTTCACGGACCAGCCCTTGCGGGCTGTCGAAACGGAAACCGACCACCGGGGGACCGTCGTTGCGCTCGAACCAGTCCAGTGCCTCGTCCCTGAGCAGGCGTTTGGGAGCGGGGATTTCTGCCTTGTTCATCATGTCTGCTGGCTGAAATGTGTCATCCATTGGCTAGATTGTACTACCGGGCCACCTGGCCAGGTCATTAAGGTAGGCGCCTTCACTGATCCAGCCCACTGCTGCAACACAGCATTCGATGCCAGATCAACTATTTCCATTGAGAAATATTTTTTTTGGAAGAGAATGCTCCCCCATGATCTGTCCTGCAACCACTCCCCCCAGCTTCGGCCTGCTGCTGCGCCAGGTGCGCGACGGCCTGGTCCGCCAACTCGACGCGTCCATGGCTGAAGAAGATCTGGGCATCGGCTTCACCCACTACATCGGGTTGAAGGTGCTTTCGAACATGGCGCCGTGCACCGCCAACGAACTGGCCCAAGCCATCGATCAGGTGCCCAGCGCGGTGACCCGGCTGCTGGACAAGCTCGAAGCGCTGGGCTGTGTCCGCCGCGAACCGCATGCGCAGGACCGGCGGGCATTGCAGATCGTGCTGACCGACGAAGGCCGCGCGCTGTGGGCACGCTTGAAGCTGCGTGGCGACGCGGTGATGGATTACGCCCTGCGTGACCTTTCCGCCGACGAGCGCACGCTGCTGCTGTCCCTCCTTACCCGAATCCGCGATTCACTGACGACCCCATGAACCCGATCCCGCATTCCACTTTCCGCCGGTCCGGGCGCGCGCTGCTGGTGTCAGCGCTGGCCCTGGCCCTGGCCGCCTGCGCCAGCAGTCGTGGCCTCAACCCGCAGGACCACGTGCTTGACCTGGACAGCCTGCACAGCGAACGCACCCTGGCCGACACCGACCTGAGCGCCACCGGCTTCCCGGCGCAGGACTGGTGGAAGGCACTGGGTGATGCGCAGTTGGACGCGCTGGTCGCCGAGGGCCTGGCCGGCCACCCGAGCCTTGACGCCGCCGATGCCCGCCTGCGCCAGGCCCAGGCCCAGGTCGGCACCGCACGTGCCGACGAACTGCCGAGCCTGTCGGTGTCCGGTGGCTACACCGGCCTGCGCCTGCCCGAATCGATGGTCGGCAGCGAGATGGGTGGCCGTTACGGCGGCAGCAGCCAGGTCGCCTTCGACTTCAGTTATGGCGTGGACCTGTGGGGCGGCAAGCGCGCCGCCTGGGAAGCCGCCGTGGACGGTGCGCACGCCGCCACCGTTGAAGCGCAGGCTGCACGCCTGAACCTGTCCACTGGCATCACCCAGGCCTATGCCGACCTGGCCTACGCGTGGCAGCTCAACGACGTGGCCGAGGAAGAGCTGACCCGTTCGCAGAAGTCACTTGAACTGACCCGCCAGCGCCGCAGCGCCGGCATCGACAGTGATCTGCAGGTGCGCCAGGCCGAGGCCCGTGTGCCGGCCGCGCAGCAGCAGGTGCAGGCCGCCCAGCAGCGTATCGACGCCGCCCGCACCGCGCTGGCCGCGCTGGTCGGCAAGGGCCCGGACCGTGGCCTGTCGATCCAGCGCCCGCGGCCGCTGAATCCGGTGGCACTGCAGCTGCCGGGCGTGCTGCCCAGCGAGCTGCTTGGCCGCCGCCCCGACATCGTCGCCGCACGCTGGCGCGTTGAAGCGGCCGACAAGCAGATCAAGGTTGCCAAGACCAAGTTCTACCCGAGCTTCAACCTGACCGCGCTGGCCGGCGTGGTCGCCCCGAATGTGGGCGACCTGCTGAAGAGCAGCTCCACCTTTGCCTATATCGGCCCGGCGCTGAGCCTGCCGATCTTCGAGGGCGGCAAGCTGCGCGCCAACCTGGCCAATACCGATGCGCAGTACGACCTGGCGGTGGCCAACTACAACCAGACCGTGCTCGATGCGCTGCGTGATGTGGCCGACCAGGTCAACGCGGTGCGCTCGCTGGCACAGCAGGCGCAGTCGCAGCAGCAGGCGGTGGACACCGCACGCGCTGCCTTCGACCTGGCCCAGCAGCGCTACCGTGCCGGCATCGGCAGCTACCTGGACGTGCTGACCGCGCAGTCCACCCTGCTGCAGTCGCAGCAGCAGCTGGCCGGCCTGCAGTCGCAGCAGGTGCAGTCCTCGGTGCGCCTGAGCAAGGCGCTGGGCGGTGGTTTCCAACCCACTGACGCCGACCGCGCACCGATCGCCTCCCATTCCGATTCCTCGCATTCCTGAAGATCTCCGACATGAGCCAGACCCAAGACACCGCGGCCCCGGCCGCCCCCAACCGCCGCGGCAACCTGCTGCGCGGCCTGTTCGTGATCGTCGTGCTGCTGCTTGCCGCTTTGGCGCTGTGGTACTTCATGTTCGGCCGTTGGTTCGAAGAGACCGACGATGCCTACGTGCAGGGCAACCAGGTGCAGATCACCCCGCTGGTGGCCGGCACCGTGGTCGCCATCAATGCCGATGACGGCATGCGCGTGGAGCGCGGCCAGCTGCTGGTGCAGCTGGACCCGTCCGACACCGCAGTGGCGCTGCAGCAGGCCGAAGCCAACCTGGCCAAGACCGTGCGCCAGACCCGCGGTCTGTACCGCAGCGTGGAAGGCGCGCAGGCGGACCTGAACGCCCGCCAGGTGACCCTGAAGCGCGTGCGCGAAGACTACGCCCGCCGCAAGGACCTGGCCGCCACCGGCGCCATCTCCAACGAAGAACTGGCCCATGCCCGCGACGAGCTGGCCGCGGCCGAAGCCGCCGTGGCCGGTTCACGCGAGACCGTCGAGCGCAACCGCGCGCTGGTCGACGACACCGTGATCGCCACCCAGCCGGATGTGCAGGCCGCCGCTGCGCAGCTGCGCCAGGCCTTCCTCAACAATGCCCGCGCCGGCATCGTTGCGCCGGTCTCCGGCTACGTCGCCCGTCGTTCGGTGCAGGTCGGCCAGCGCGTGCAGCCGGGCAATGCCCTGATGGCCGTGGTGCCGACCGAGCAGATGTGGGTCGAGGCCAACTTCAAGGAAACCCAGCTGCGCCACATGCGCCTGGGCCAGGAAGTGGAGCTGAAGTCGGACCTGTACGCCGGCGACGTGAAGTACAAGGGTCGCATCCAGAGCCTGGGCCTGGGCACCGGCTCGGCGTTCTCGCTGCTGCCGGCGCAGAACGCCAGCGGCAACTGGATCAAGATCGTGCAGCGCGTACCGGTGCGCATCGCCATCGATGCCAAGCAGCTGGCCGAGCACCCGCTGCGCATCGGCCTGTCGATGAAGGCCGAAGTGAGCCTGCGCGACCAGAAGGGCGAAGTGCTGCCGAGCATCCCGGCCAAGGGCACGGTGTTCGACACCGACGTGTATGCCAAGCAGCTGCATGATGCCGACGAGGTGATCCACACGATCATCCAGGGCAACCTGCCGCAGCAACAGGCGAAGGTGGGCTGAGGTCGCCATGTCCGCACAAGCTCCAGCCGCGCCCGGCGCTCCGGGCGCACCGGCGGCGCCGGCTGCAGCCTCCGGGTTCCTGCCCCCCAGCGTCGCCCTGTGCACCGTCGGCCTGGCGATGGCGTCGTTCATGCAGGTGCTCGACACCACCATCGCCAACGTCTCGCTGCCGACCATCGCCGGCAACCTCGGTGCCAGTTCGCAGCAGGCGACCTGGGTCATCACCTCGTTCGCGGTCAGCACGGCCATCGCGCTGCCGCTGACCGGCTGGCTCAGCCGCCGTTTCGGCGAACGCAAACTGTTCGTCTGGGCCACGCTGGCCTTCGTCATCACCTCGCTGTTGTGCGGCCTTGCGCAGAGCATGGGCATGCTGGTGGTGTCGCGTGCGCTGCAGGGTTTCGTGGCCGGTCCGATGTACCCGATCACACAGTCGCTGCTGGTCTCGATCTACCCGCGCGAGAAACGCGGACAGGCATTGGCGCTGCTGGCGATGATCACGGTGGTGGCGCCGATCTGCGGCCCGATCCTCGGTGGCTGGATCACCGACAACTACAGCTGGGAATGGATCTTCCTGATCAACGTGCCACTGGGCATCTTCGCCGCGCTGGTGGTGGGCAACCAGCTGAAGGGACGCCCGGAGCAGATCGAGAAGCCGAAGATGGACTACGTCGGCCTGATCACGCTGGTGATCGGTGTCGGCGCGCTGCAGCTGGTGCTCGACCTGGGCAACGACGAGGACTGGTTCTCGTCGATGAAGATCGTGGTGCTGGCCTGCGTGGCGGTGGTGACGCTGACGGTGTTCCTGATCTGGGAACTGACCGACAAGGATCCGATCGTCGACCTGAAGCTGTTCCGGCACCGCAACTTCCGTGCCGGCACGCTGGCGATGGTGGTGGCCTATGCGGCGTTCTTCAGCGTGGCGTTGCTGATTCCGCAGTGGCTGCAGCGTGACATGGGCTATACCGCGATCTGGGCAGGCCTGGCGACCGCACCGATCGGCATCCTGCCGGTGATCATGACGCCGTTCGTGGGCAAGTATGCGTCGCGCTTCGATATGCGCATGCTGGCCACCGTGGCGTTCATCGTGCTGTCGATGACCAGCTTCCTGCGCTCGAACTTCAACCTGCAGGTGGACTACATGCACGTGGCCGGCGTGCAGCTGATCATGGGCATTGGCGTGGCGCTGTTCTTCATGCCGGTGCTGCAGATCCTGCTGTCGGACCTGGATGGGCGCGAGATCGCGGCGGGCTCCGGCCTGGCGACGTTCCTGCGCACGCTGGGCGGCAGCTTCGCGGCCTCGCTGACGACGTGGCTGTGGGCGCGGCGTACCCAGGTGCACCATGCCGATCTGACCGAGCACATCTCGGCCTATCAGCCGGGCATGCAGGAGCAGGTCACTGCAATGGGGCAGGGCGACCTGCAACATGGCGCGGCGGTACTGAACAACATGATCAACCACCAGGCATCGCAGATGGGTTTCAACGACATCTTCTTCCTGCTGGGCTGGATCTTCCTGGCGATCATCACCTTCCTTTGGCTGGCCAAGCCGCCGTTCGGCGCAGGCGCAGGTGCGGCGTCCGCGGGCGGTGGGCATTGATCGACCATTGGCGTTGAAACGCACAAAACCCCGCCGCAAGGCGGGGTTTCTGTCTGGTGGATCCACGTCATCGCGTGCCACCCAGCCTCCGGAAACGAAAAAACCCGCTTTCGCGGGTTTGATCATCTTGAGTCGTGGTGCCCAGGAGAGGACTCGAACCTCCACGGTTTTACCCGCTAGTACCTGAAACTAGTGCGTCTACCAATTCCGCCACCTGGGCGACTCAGGAGATGAATTGTGCGGCACGGCAGAGAGTGTGTCAACAACATTTCACACTATTTTCTGCGCTTGCACGCCCAGGTGGTGCAGCAGGCTGCGCATCGCCGGTGACAGCTGCGCCCACTCGGCGAAACAGGCGCACAGGCGGCGTTGCGCCCACGCATCTGCAAGCGGCACCGCCACGGTATGCGTGCTGCGCCGATGCTGGCGCGCAATGGTACGCGGCACGATACCGACACCGATGCCGTGGCCGACCATGATGCAGACGCCCTCGAAGGTCTTCATGCGGATGCGCACGTCCAGTCGGCGACCGATGTCGCGCGCCTGGTCTTCGATGTAGGTCTGCAGTGCATTGCCATCGGCCAGGGCAACGAAGGTCTCGCCGGCAACATCGGTGAAGGCCAAGCTGCGCCGCGATGCGAAGCGGTGATCGGCAGGCAGCAGCATCACCAGTGGATCTTCGGCCACCACATGCTGCTGCAGGCCGGTGGCGTCGACTGCATCACTGATGATGCCGGCCTCGGCCTGGCCAGCGCTGATTGCACGCACGACTTCGGGGCTGGTGCGTTCCAGCAGTTCGACGTGCAGGCGGGGTCGTTCGGCCAACCACGGTGCGAGCCGCGAGGGCAGGTAGTTGGTCAGTGCTGCGGTGTTGGCATACAGATGCAGGGTGCCGCGCGCCCCCTGCGCGAATGCCTGCAGTTCGCCGCGCAGCTGCGCCTGCTGTTGCAGGATCAGGCGTGCATGGTGGGCGAGGGCGGCGCCGGCTTCAGTCAGGCTGACGCCACGTGGATGCCGGTTCAACAGCAGGGTGCCGGCATCGGCTTCGATCGTGCGCAGGCGCTCGCTGGCCGAACCCAGGGCCAGGTTCGCCTGCGTTGCGCCGGCAGTGATGCTCCCGGCCTCGGCGATTGCCAGGAACAGGCGCAGGTCGGCGATGTCCATCCGCATGTGGGTGCCCTCATCGCAGGGCCACCGCCTTCGGATCAGCCGAAGGCAGGGCCGGAAAGACCGCATTGTGCGCCGTTGCTCCGCCCGATCCAATGAAGGCATGGATGAATCGATGTACTTCTACGTGCTGCTGGTGCTGGTGTTCGTATTGGCCGGCGTGGTCAAGGGGGTGACCGGCATGGGGTTGCCGACGGTGGCGATGGGGGTGCTGGGCAGTACGCTGTCGCCGGTGGCAGCAGCGTCGATGCTGTTCATTCCGACCTTCGTCACCAATGTGTGGCAGCTGTTGTCCGGGCCAGCGCTGGGCCCCATCGTGCGGCGCCTGTGGCCGATGATGCTGGCCGTGGTGGTGGTGACGCTGGGTTCGGCAGCGCTGCTGGTACGGGTCGATCGCAGCGGGTCGCGCGTTGCGTTGGGCGTGGCCCTGATGGTCTATGCCGCCTATGCGTTGCTTGCGCCGGTGTTCCGCGTGCCGCAGCGGCGCGAGCGCTGGCTGGGGCCGCTGGTGGGCGCGCTGTCCGGTGTGGTGACCGGCGCCACCGGCGTGTTCGTGATGCCGGCGGTGCCGTACCTGCAATCACTGGGGTTGCAGCGCCAAGAACTGGTGCAGGCGCTCGGGCTGGCGTTCACCGTATCGACGATTGCACTGACCACGGGCCTGGTGCTGCACGGTGCGTTCGGCATCCAGCAGCTGGGCTTGAGTGCACTGGCGGTGGTGCCGGCACTGCTGGGCATGTGGCTGGGGCAGGTGATCCGGCAGCGCATCAGCGCACGGGTGTTTCGGGCGTGCTTCCTTGGCTTCCTGCTGCTGCTCGGCCTGGAACTGGTGCTGCGGCCATTGTTCTGATGCCAAATTCCGGGCATGAAAAAACCCGCTTTCGCGGGTCTTTCTCATTCTCGACGTGGTGCCCAGGAGAGGACTCGAACCTCCACGGTTTTACCCGCTAGTACCTGAAACTAGTGCGTCTACCAATTCCGCCACCTGGGCGTCGAGGAGCGAGATTATGGGGTGTCGTTATGGGGGTGTCAACACCTTTTGCAGCGCCGGGGTCGGATCCCGTTTCGCTTGCGAAAGGGGCTCTGACCCCAGAGCCAGAGCGCCGGATCGCAGGCAAAAAAAATCCCCGCCGAAGCGAGGAGTTTTTTCGTTGGTGCCCAGGAGAGGACTCGAACCTCCACGGTTTTACCCGCTAGTACCTGAAACTAGTGCGTCTACCAATTCCGCCACCTGGGCGTTCCAGAGGCGCAATTGTGAAGATGAATCCGGGAGCTGTCAACGACTTCCTGAAATTATTTCATCCAACGCCTCCAAGGCGGGCGCTGACCCGTTCTGCACGCCGTCAACGGCTACCATGTAGGGCGATGACTACCAAAAAACCAAGCAAGGGCGGGAGCAAGTCCCGCAGCCAAGCCCCGAAGAAGGGCCCGAAGGCGGGCGCAGCCCGCACCACCAAGCCGGGCAAGCCGTTGCCGGGCTGGTTCCCAGAATTGAATGAAGGCGGTGCGCCGCCACGCGGCCGCAAGGTCCGCACCGCTGATGCGGCAGCGCCCGGCCCGGCCCCGGGCCGCAAGCTGCCGCCGACCGGCAAGGTGATCGACGATCCCTACGCCGCCCGCGAAGCCGAGAAATACGAACAGCCCATCGCCAGCCGCGAGGCCATCCTGGCCCTGCTGGAGCGTTGCGAAGGGCCGCAGACCGCCGAGGAACTTGGTGCACGCCTGGGCCTGACCGCACCGGATCGGGCCGAGGCGCTGTCGCGCCGGCTCGGTGCCATGGTCCGTGATGGCCAGCTGGTGCAGAACCGCCGCGGCGGTTTCGCCCCGATCCAGACGTTGAACCTGGTCACCGGCGTGGTGATCGCCAACCCGGAAGGGTTCGGTTTCCTGCGTCCGGTCGAGGGCGGCGACGACCTGTTCCTGCCGCCGTATGAAATGCGCAAGGTGATGCACGGCGACAAGGTGCTCGCCCGCGTGACCGGCATCGATCACCGGGGCCGTCGCGAGGGCAGCATTGCGCGCGTGCTCGAACGCGGCATGACCCGCCTGATCGGCCGCTTCAGCATCGAGATGGGCATCAACTACGTGGTGCCCGATGACAAGCGCGTGCAGCGCAACGTGCAGGTGCCGCCGGACCAGACCGGTGGCGCGCGCGACGGCCAGCTGGTGGTCTGCGAACTGACCCAGGCCCCGGACAGCCGCCGCCCGCCGATCGGCCGCATCATCGCCGTGCTGGGCGACAAGCTGACCGCGTCGCTGGTGGTGGAGACCGCCATCCACGGCCACGAGCTGCCGTTCGAGTTCCCGCAGGAGGTGCTGGACGAAGCCGCATCGGTGCCGCTGGTGGTTGAGCCGGCGATGATCGGCGACCGTGTCGACCTGCGCAGCACGCCGCTGGTCACCATCGACGGTGAGGATGCCAAGGACTTCGACGACGCGGTGTACTGCGAGCCGAATGCCGATGGCTTCCGCCTGGTGGTGGCCATTGCCGATGTCTCCAACTACGTGCGCCCCGGTACGCCGCTGGACGAGGAAGCGCAGAAGCGTGCGACTTCGGTGTACTTCCCGGGCTTCGTGGTGCCGATGCTGCCGGAGACGCTGTCCAACGGCATCTGCTCGCTGATGCCGAAAGTCGACCGCATGTGCTTCGTCTGCGACATGCAGATCGACCGCGATGGCCTGGTCACGCATTCGCGCTTCTACGAGGCGGTGATGAATTCGCACGCGCGCCTGACCTACACCCAGGTGTGGAAGGCGGTCGGCGAGGACGATGCCGATACCAAGGCCTGGATGGGCGACCTGCTGCCGCAGGTGCAGCGCCTGCACCAGCTGTACAAGGTGCTGTCCAAGGCACGCGCCAAGCGCGGTGCCATCGAATTCGAAAGCAGCGAAGTGCGCTTCGTGCTGGACAATCGCGGTGAAGTCACCCAGGCTGGCATGCTGGTGCGCAACGACGCGCACAAGCTGATCGAGGAATGCATGATCGCGGCCAACGTGGAGGCGGCGAAATACCTGCTGTCGCGCCACGTGCCGGCGCCGTACCGCATCCACGAGAAGCCGCCGGAAACCAAGTACGCCGACCTGCTGGAATTCCTCAAGGAGTTCAAGCTGAGCCTGCCGCCGTGGTCGAAGGTGCGCCCGGGTGACTACACCAAGCTGCTGAAGAAGATCCGCGACCGCCCCGATGCGACGCTGCTGGAGTCGGTGTTGCTGCGCAGCCAGAGTCTGGCGATCTACAGCCCGGAGAACCACGGCCACTTCGGCTTGGCGCTGGAGGCCTACGCGCACTTCACCTCGCCGATCCGTCGCTATCCCGACCTGCTGGTGCACCGCGCGATCAAGCATGCGCTGTCCGGCAAGCCGCTGGACAAGTTCACCTACAACGCCCGCGAGATGGCCGCGCTGGCGCTGCAGTGTTCCGAGCGTGAGCGCCGTGCCGACGAGGCCGAGCGCGAGGTCGACGAGCGTTACCGCGCGGCGTGGATGGAAAAGCACGTGGGCGGCCAGTTCGACGGCGTGATCAGCGGCGTGACCAGCTTCGGCCTGTTCGTGGAACTGGACGAGTCGAAGGTGCAGGGCCTGGTCCACGTGACCCAGCTGCCGCAGGACTATTACAAGTTCGACGCGACCCGCAAGACGCTGACCGGCGAGCGCCGCGGCGGCAGCTACCGGCTGGGCGACCGCGTGCGCATCCTGGTGCTGAAGGCCAGCATGGAAGAGCGGAAGATCGACTTCCGGCTGGTCGAACACAAGGGCGAGGACGAGGGTGACGGCCTGCCGCCGCTGCCTGAGCGGGGCAAGCCGGCCAAGCGCACCAAGAAGCAATATTGAAAGGCGTGCCGACCAACGGTCGGCACCCACCTCACCCGGTAGGTGCCAACCGTTGGTTGGCACGCACCGCTCGTCAGGTAGGTGTCGACCTTGGTCGACACGATCTTCCGGAGGAAAGCAGCAATGCAAGGCCAACCCGAATACAGCGGCGGCTGCCAGTGCGGCGCGATCCGCTTCCACGTGCGTGGTGCGCTGACCGACAGCTCGATCTGCCATTGCCGGATGTGCCAGAAGGCCTTTGGTGCCTTCTACGCGCCCTTGGTGTCGGTGCGCGGCGTGCAGTTCAGCTGGACCCGCGGCCAGCCGCGCTATTTCCAGTCGTCCAACGTGGTGCGGCGTGGCTTCTGCGCCGACTGCGGCACGCCATTGACCTACGAAGCGCCCGATGGCGTGGCGGTGGCTGCCGGCGCGTTCGACGAAGCCGAACGCCTGCCTCCGACGATCCAGTACGGGGTCGAGCGCAAGCTGCCCTTCGTCGACGGCCTGGCCAGCCTGCCCGTACGGCGTACCGAGGAGGACATCGCGGCCCTGGACTTCCTGGCCACGATCGTGTCCCACCAGCACCCCGACCACGACACGCCGCACTGGCCACCGCGCAGCCGGTGACGCACCTGTAGCGCCATCTCCACGCTGTCGCCGCAGGCTGAACCCAGGACAGCCGAGCGCAGGCTCGGCTGTACAGGGAGGCGGGGCGCGGCAGCGCCCGGACCGCCGATGCTCTACCATAGCCACCCCCTTTCCGGTCCCCGCCCGCATGAGCAAGAACAGCCAGTGGATCGTCGGCGTCAACGCCGTCGCCTCCTCCATCGAGAACGACGCCGAGAACGTCCGCGAAGTGCTGGTCGAGGCCGGAGCGAAGAACCCGCGCCTGACCGAGATCGAGGAAAACGCCCGCCGCAAGGGCATCGAAGTGCGCAAGGTGAACAGCCAGGCGCTGGACGGTGTGGGCGGCTCGGTGCGCCACCAGGGCGTGGCCGCGCGCTATGCCGCCGCCCGCACCTACAGCGAGAACGAGCTGGAAGGCCTGGTCACTGCGGCCGAGGGCAAGGCGCTGCTGCTGGTGCTGGACGAGGTGCAGGACCCGCACAACCTGGGCGCCTGCCTGCGCTCGGCCGCTGCGGCCGGTGCGACTGCAGTGATCATCCCCAAGGACAAGTCGGCCACGGTCAACGCCACCGTGCGCAAGACCTCGGCCGGCGCCGCCGACCTCATCCCGGTGGTGGCGGTAACCAACCTGTCGCGTTGCCTGAAGGACCTGCAGAAGCAGGGCGTGTGGATCTACGGTCTGGCCGGTGAGGCCACCGCGTCGCTGTACCAGCTGGACCTGAAGGGCAACATCGCGCTGGTGCTGGGCGGTGAGGCCGATGGCCTGCGCCGCCTGACCCGCGAGAACTGCGATGGCCTGGTCAAGATCCCGATGCCGGGCGAGATCGAGAGCCTGAATGTCTCCGTCGCTGCCGGCGTCAGCCTGTTCGAAGCCGTGCGCCAGCGCGGTTGATCCGCCGGCGCGACGTGATCGGGGTCAGATCCCTCTCCGCAGGCGAGGGATCCGCCCCCTTTTCCATGTGCCGTGTCGACCAAGGTCGGCACCTACCGGTAGTCGCCAACCTTGGTTGGCGCTCTTGCCGCCTCAGCCCGCGCTGCCACCCAGTGCCTTGAACAGGGTCACGTCGTTGTTCAGCTGGCCCTGGCGCACGCGCGCCAGCGACAGCTCTGCATCGCGCCGGGTCTGCTGCGCTTCCAGCCAGGTGCGCAGATCGGTAGCACCCACGCGATAACGCACTTCCTGCGCGCGCTCCACTTCCACCGCTTCCTCGTACGAAGCCTGCGAGGCAGCGACCTGGCGCGCCAGCTGCTCGCGCGCGGACAGGGCGTTGTCCACTTCCGAGAGCGCGGTGTACAGCGTCTTGCGGAAATTGGTCGCGGCGATCTGATAGCTGGTGCCGGCGATATCGGTATCCAGCTGCGCGCGCTGCAGGTTGAGGAATGGCAGCGAAAGGCCGGCACCCAGCGTGGCCACCGGATTGCGCAGTACATCGCCCAGCGAGGCCGCACTGGAACCGAGGCTGCCGGTCAGGCTCAGCGCCGGGTAGTACTGGGTGGCGGTGACCTTGATGGTCTTCAGGCTGTTGCGCAGGCGGAGTTCTGCCGCACGCAGGTCGGGGCGGCGGCCGAGCAGGTCGGCCGGCAGCCCCTCGACAATGCGCGGGCTGCGTGCGCCCAGCAGGTCCTGAGGTTCGTCCTGCTGGGGCCAGGGCGTGCCGTCCAGCAGCACGGTCAGTGCGTTGCGCACCTCCACCCGCTGCTGTTCCAGCGCGCTCTGCGAGGCGCGCTGCGATTGCAGGTTCTGCAGCGCCTGGCGTACTTCCAGGCGCGATACCGCACCGGCGTCGAAGCGGGCCTGCACCAGTTCGCGGGTGCGCTCCAGCCGCTCCAGGTTGGCCTGGCCGGTGGCGATCGACTGGTTCAGGTAGGCCAGGTTCCAGTACTGGGTGATGGTGTCGCTGATCACCAGCAGGGCGGTATTCTGCCGGTCTTCCTCGCTGGCTTCGGCTTCCCAGCGGGCGATGTCGCGCTGGGTCCGCAGGCGTCCCCACAGATCGACCTCCCAGCCGAGCGAAATGCCGGTGGAGTAGCTGCGGCGCCATTCGTCGGCCTGGTCGGTGGCGCGGCTGGCATTGCCGCTGACGCCCGATGATGAAGGCTGCGGCCACAGCGCGTTGCTGGCCAGGCCGGCCTGCAGGCGCGAACGCTGCACGGCCAGGCCGGCGGCGGCCAGGTCGCTGTTGGCGGCCAGCGCCTGCGCCACCAGGCGGTCCAGGCGTTCATCGCCGAAGCCGGTCCACCAGGTGTCCTGGCGGATGTCGTGGCCCGGTGTGTCCAGGCTGCTGCGCGGGTCGTCGGCCGGTGCGTTGAGGGTGGCATCGCCACGCCCATACTGGGCCGCCACATCGGGATCGGCCACCGGATAGCGGCCGACAGAGGCGCAGCCAGACAGGGCGAGCAGAACGGCACCCGCCAGCAGCCGGCGCGAAGGGGCAGGGAAGGGCAGTCGGGTCATCATCTTCATTCGCGTGACAGGGCCTCCACCGGGTCAAGCTGCGCGGCATTGCGCGCGGGCAGGAAGCCGAACGCCACGCCGATCAGGGTCGAGCAGGCGAAGGCGGTAATGATCGAGGCGGTGGAGAACAGCACCTGGAAGTCGCTGGCGAAGCGGCCGATCATCGAGCCCAGCAGCAGGGCCAGGCCGATGCCGAGCACGCCACCGAGCAGGCAAACCAGCACCGCTTCGATCAGGAACTGCTGGCGGATATCACTTTGTCGTGCACCGACGGCCATGCGCACCCCGATCTCTCGGGTGCGCTCGGTCACCGACACCAGCATGATGTTCATCACGCCGATGCCGCCGACCAGCAGCGCGATGGCGGCGATGGCACCGATCAGCAGGGTCATCGTGCGCGTGGTCTGCTCGATGGTGTCGCGGATCTCCGCGCTGTTGCTGAGGAAGAAATCCTCGGTGCCGTGGCGCATCGTCAGCAGGCGGGTGATCGCTTCCTGAGCGGCATCCATCGGTGTGTTGTCGTCCACGCGCACGGTGATGCTGGAGACATGGCTCTGGCCGAGCATGCGCGACATCACCGTGGTGTAGGGCACCCAGACGCTGAGGCTGGTGCTGCCACCGAAACCGAAACTCTGGCGCTTGGCCACGCCGACCACGCGTGCCGGCACGTTGCCGAGCAGGATCACCTGGCCGACCGGGTCGACATCGGGGAAGAACTGGGTCTGGGTGTTTTCGTCGATCACCGCTACCTGGCCGAGGCCCCTCACGGCATCGGCATCAAAGAAGCTGCCGCTGAGCAGGGTTACCCCCTTGACCCGGAAGAACTGCTCGCCGACGCCGCTGACCTGGGCGGTCGACGACTGGTTGCGATAACGCGCGGTGACCGAGGTCGATACGCTGGGGGTGGCGCTGTCCACATAGCTCTGCTTTGCCAGTGCATCGGCATCGCTGGCCTTGAGCGTCTGCACCCGGGCCGAGCGCATGTCGCCGAAACCACGGCCGGGATAAACGTCGATGGTGTTGGTGCCGAGCGCGCTGATGTTCTGCAGGATCTGCTGCTGCGAGCCATTGCCCAGCGCCACCACCGAGACCACCGAGGCGATGCCGATGATGATGCCGAGCATGGTCAGGAAGGTGCGCAGGCGATGGGCGTTCATCGCCAGCAGCGCCATCCGGAACGCTTCGGTGAAGCGGTCGCGGGCCGCCCGCCAGCTGTTGCCGTGGGCGACGCCGGTACTGGCTTCGCGCTGGGCGCGGTAACTCGGCGCATCCGGATTGGCGCGGTCGGCAATGATCTCGCCATCGCGGATCTCGATGATGCGCTGTGCGTGCTGGGCCACGCTCATGTCGTGGGTGACGATGATGATGGTGTGGCCTTCGGCATGCAGTTCGCCGAGGATCGCCATCACTTCCTCACCGGATTTCGTATCGAGCGCGCCGGTGGGTTCGTCGGCCAGGATCACCTCGCCGCCGTTCATCAGGGCGCGTGCGATCGACACGCGCTGCTGCTGGCCGCCGGAAAGCTGGCCTGGCTTGTGATGCATGCGGTCGCCCAGGCCCAGCCGCTGCAGCAGTTGCTCGGCACGCGCGTTGCGCACCGGGCCGGGACTGCCGGCATACACCGCCGGCACTTCCACGTTGCCGCGCGCGTCGAGGTCGCCGAGCAGGTGGTAGCGCTGGAAGATGAAACCAAAATGCTCGCGGCGCAGTTCGGCCAGTTCGTCCGGCTCCATCTTTCCGGTTTCGCGGCCGGCCACCTGGTAGCTGCCGCGGGTGGGACGGTCGAGGCAGCCGAGGATGTTCATCAGCGTCGACTTGCCCGAGCCGGACTGGCCGACGATGGCGACCATCTCGCCGGCGTGGATGTCGAGATGGACGTCGCGCAGCACGGCGATCACATCGTCGCCGGCCGGGAATTCACGTCGCAGGTCGCGCAGCCGCAGCAGCGGCGCCGTCGTGCTCATCGGCGCCCCATGCCCGGGCCGCCGACCCGCATCTGCATGCCGCCGCGGTTGCCGCCGCCGGCGCTGGCACCGGCCGCACCGGCTTCGCCGACCACCACGCGCTCGCCTTCCTTCAAGCCGGACAGGATCTCGGCCGAGGCGCCGTTGTTGATGCCGACGGTGACCTTGCGCGGCTGCGGCTGGCCCTTCTCGTCCAGCACCCGCACCATCCGCTCATCGCCACGGCGCTTCGGTCCCAGTGCCACCGCCGGCACCATCAGCACGCCCTTGGCCTGCTTGAGCAGTACCGAGACCTGCGCGGTCATGTCGATACGCAGCGTGCCGTCCGGGTTTTCCACATCAAACAGCGCGTTGTAGTAGACCGCGCTACTGGAGCTGGAGCTGGAGGAGCTGCTGGAGCTGGACGAATTCTCGTTGGCGATCGAGGCCGGCGCCGGATTGATCTGGCGCAGCGTGGCGTGATACTTGCGGTCCGGGTCGCCCAGGGTGGTGAAGTACACCGGCATGCCGGGCTTGATCTTGACCACGTCGGCCTCGGAGATCTCGGCATTGACGGTGACCACGTCCAGCCGCGCCAGCATGACGATGGTCGGTGCGGTCTGGTTGGCGTTCACGGTACGGCCTTCCTCGGCCACCACCGCGACCACGGTGCCGTCCATCGGCGCGGTGATGCGGGTGTAGGCCAGGTTGGCGCGGGCGGTGCCCAGCTCGGTTTCGCGGCCCTTGATCTGCGCCTCGTAGGACTGCAGCTGGGCGCGGGCGGTCTTCAGCTGTGCTTCTGCGGCATCGTATTCCTGGCGCGAGGTGGCTTCGGCGGCCAGCATCTGCTGCTGGCGCGCGAACTCCAGTTCGGCCTGGCGCAGGGTGGCTTGCTGCACCGCGCGCTGGGCGGTGACCTGGTCCAGCGAGGCCTGCGCGTTGAGCACCTGGTTCTGCTGGGTGGTGGCATCGATCTCGGCGATCAGGTCGCCTTCCTTCACGGTGTCGCCCAGCTGTACCTTCAGCGATTTGATCTGGCCCGAGGCCTGCGCGCCGACGCTGACCAGCTTGTAGGCGTCGATCACGCCGGTGGCATCCACCGTTTGTTCGATGTCACCGCGGCTGACCGGCGACGTTGCCACCGCCGGGGCGGCGGGCTTGCGCAGCAGCCACCAGGCGGTCGCGGCGACGATCAGGGCGAGCAGGGCGATCAGCATCAGGCGACTCCGGCGGGTCGCTGGCAGCAGGCGGAACGTCACGTCGTGGCTTCACTCTCGAGGCCGCGAGGGCGGCGTTGGTGGGCATTGTGAAGACCGGGCGATGGACGGCTCAATCCTCGGGGTATGTCTGTATGTAACACTGTCGGTGAACAGGCGTAACCACAGGTATCCCGCCCGCGGGTGGATACACTGGTACGCATTGCCCCGGATGCGGTTCAGCTGCCGACACGGGATGATCGCGACATGGAGACTGAAAACCCGATGCATCGACTGCTGATCGTCGACGACGACAACGACATCCGCACGCTGCTGGCCGAGCAGCTCGGCCGCGCCGGCTACCAGGTGAGCACTGCGGCCGATGGCACCGCCATGCGCCAACTGCTGGACCGCGAGCACGTGGACCTGATCGTGCTGGACCTCAACCTGCCGCGCGAGGATGGTCTGACCCTGTGCCGTGACCTGCGTGCACGTTCGAACACGCCGGTGATCATGCTGACCGCGCGCGCCGAGCCGATCGACCGCGTGCTGGGCCTGGAAATGGGCGCCGACGACTACCTGGCCAAGCCGTTCGAGCCGCGCGAGCTGCTGGCGCGCATCCGCAACGTGCTGCGCCGGACCGAGGCGCTGCCGGCCAACCTGGAACCACTGGCGGTACGCCGCGCGCGTTTCTCGCGCTGGGTATTCGACCTCGAGCATCGCCACCTGGTCGATCCGGATGGCCGCGTGGTGGTGCTGTCCGGCGCCGAGTTCCGCCTGCTGCGGGTGTTCATCGCCCACGCCAACAAGGTGCTGTCGCGCGAGCAGCTGGTCGCGCTCAGCAGTGGCCGCAACTACGAGGCTCAGGACCGAGCGATCGACCTGCAGGTCAGCCGCCTGCGCAACAAGCTGGGCGACGATGGTGGCCCGGATGGACTGATCAAGACCGTGCGCAACGAAGGCTACGTGCTGGCCTCGTCGGTCAACCTGGAATAAACCGCGATGACGCGCCTGCGCCATTTCCTGTCCTCGATGGTCGGGCGGTTGTTCGTGATCCTGCTGCTGGGCATGGCGGTGGCTGCGATCGGCGCGACCATGCTGGCCACCTCCAAGCGCCAGCAGGAGTTCGAGCGGCAGAACCTGAACCGCATCGCCGACCGCCTGCAGGGCTACGTCAACCTGCTGGACGGCAATCCGGAGCTGCGCGAGCGCCTGCTGGCGATCGGCGGGCCGAGCGTGCGCGCGCTGCAGCCGGGCGCACGCCTGGGGCGTGCCGACACGGCGCTGATGGAAGTGCTGGAAGACCGCCCCGGGCCGGTGTCGCGCGCGCACGTGCACTTCGCTTCGTTCCGCTCCTGCATTCCCAAACTGCAGGAGCTGCTGCCGCCGCCGCCGCCGGGCCACCGGCGGCCGCCGCGCGAACGCGACCCCGCGTTCATCCCGCCCAAATGCCGCGCGGTGGACGTGACCCTCAACGACGGCACGCTGCTGAAGCTGGCGCTGGACTCGCCGGCGGTGGCGCACAACGGCATCCTCGCCGTGGACCCATGGTTCCTGACCCTGCTGGTGCTGGCGATTGCCGTGCTGGCCTATATCGTCGCGCGCATGGCCAGCGCGCCGCTGCAGGAACTGGCCGCAGCCGCAGAAGACCTTGGCGATGACCTGCAGCGCGACCCGTTGCCACTGCGCGGGCCGCGCGAAGTGCAGCGTGCCGCCGAAGCCTTCAACGCCATGCAGCACCGCCTGCAGCGGCACCTGGCCGAACGCACGCAGATGCTGGCGGCGATCACCCACGACCTGCAGACGCCGCTGACACGGCTGCGCCTGCGCCTGGAGAATGTCAGCGACGAGGCCCTGCGTGAGCGCCTGATCGGCGACCTGGCGGCGATGCAGGCGCTGGTGCGCGAGGGCCTGGAACTGGCGCGCAGCGCCGAGAGTGCCGAGCAGCGCGCCGCACTGGACCTGGATTCGCTGCTGGAGAGCATTGTCGAGGACGCCGCCGAAGGCGGCGGTGATGTGGTCTTCGAAGGGGGCAGTGGTTCGGTGCTGATGTTGCGTCCGTTGGCCATGCACCGGCTGTTCTCCAACCTGGTGGACAACGCGGTGATGTACGCGCAGCGGGCACGGGTGCGGGTTGAGCGCAGCGGCGGTGCGATTACCGTGGTGGTGGCCGATGACGGCCCGGGCCTGGCCGAAGAGCAGCTGGAGGCGGTGTTCGATCCGTTCGTGCGGGTGGAGACCTCGCGTTCGCGCGAAACCGGCGGGGCCGGCCTGGGCCTGACCATCGCGCGCGCCCTGGCCGAGAAGGACGGCGCCCGGTTGTGGCTGCGCAACCGGGCCGAAGGTGGCCTGGAGGCGGTGGTGCAGTGGCCTGACAGTGCCCAGGTGGTGGCGCCCGGCCGCGCCGGCTGAGTCGGCGCGCTGCGGACGGTGACGCTGGGGCCGGGGTTTGGCCTATCATCTGCGCATCTCCCCAGTCTCCCCCCGATGAGCCAGCCCGTTCCTGCCGGCATGCCATTGCACGCTGCCCGGCTGTTCCCGCACGCTGCCGCGTCCTGCAGCCGCACCTGGCCGCCGCCGCTGCGGTGATGGGCGGGCAGGGGGACAAGAGGCGCTGGGTGGAGCGCCGCGCATCAGGATTCAGGCGGGCACTGCGGCAGGGCCTGTTGTGGCTGCTGCTGGCCCTTGCGCTGCCGTTGGCTGCGCAGGAAGGCGCGCCCCCGCTGCGCGACTACGCCATCGATGTATGGACCTCGCGCAACGGCCTGCCGCACAACTCGCTGCGCGACATCGCGCAGACGCCGGAAGGCCATCTCTGGTTCGCCACCTGGGAAGGGCTGGTGCGCTACAACGGCCTGGATTTCACCGTGTTCGACCGCAGCACGCGCCCGGGCCTGCGCGACAACGGCATCGGCGCCCTGTTCGTCGACCGCCAGGGCGGACTGTGGATCAGTGATTCGCGCGGCAACGTCAGCCACCGTGGCAGTGATGGCCAATGGCGGGTGTGGGAGCACCAGGCCGATACGCCGCAGGTGCTGATCCAGTCCATGCAGATGGACAGCCAGGGGCGGCTGTGGCTGCTGTACGAAGGCAAGGGCATCGGCTACCTGACGCCGGACAGCGGCATTGTCTACCAAGCGCCGGCGGCGGACCTGCCGATGGCGATGAGCTTCACCAGGCTGGTGGTCGATGCGCAGGACCGGGTCTGGGTCGGTACGCTGGACGGGCTGGTGCTGCGCGACAACGATGGCGTGCTCAAGCGCGCCCCCGCCGCATGGGGGCTGGGTGCCGGCAGTGGCCTGTCGTGGCCCTACCGTGCGCCGGATGGCGCGTTGTGGATCGTCGCCGGTGAGCGCCTGTACCGGGTGGAGGACGACCAGCTGGTGCTGGTGCACCGCCTGCCGGGCCAGCTGCACATGACCTCGATGCTGCAGGACCGGCACGGTGACCTGTGGCTGGGCACCGAGAACCAGGGCCTGCTGCGCATCTCCGCACATGGCCTGGAGCGACTGCCGGCCGGTCTGAACCTGCCGGGCGGACGCGTGGTCAGCCTGCGCGAGGATGCCGAAGGCAGCATCTGGGTGGGCGCCAACGGCGGGCTCTATCGCCTGCGCGAAACACTGTTCAGCAGCTACACCGAGCGCGATGGGCTCAGTGGCGATTACGTGCGCACGGTATTCGAGGATCGCGATCGCCAGCTGTGGGTCGGCAGCGCCAGCGGGCTTGACATGCGGACCGCGGACGGCCGTTTCCGGGCGATGCCGCTGCACAACCGCGGCGGCAAGGCACCTTCGGTGCTGAGCCTGGCACAGGGGCCGGACGGTGACCTGTGGGTCGGAACCTTCGGCGATGGGGTCTACCGGCTCGGCCGTGACGGCCACCTGCGCCACAACTACGCGGCAGCCGACGGCATGCCGGGTGGCAACATCCGTGCGATCAGCGTTGATTCCCAGGGCGTGGTCTGGGCCGGCACGCAGAAGGGCGTGGTGCGCATCGACGGCGACCATGTGCAGGTCTCGAACGTGCCGGGCATGCCCGGCGGCCTGATCACCGCGCTTGAGCATGACCATCAGGGCAACCTGTGGATCGGCACCATCGAAGGCATCCGCGTGCTGCGCGGCGACCACGTGCAGTCGATCGACCTGGCGCCGCTGGGCGGTGGCCGCAGCGTGTTCGGCTTCCACCAGCTGGGCGACGCGATGTGGATCAGCAGTGATCGTGGCCTGTACCGTTGGCGCAACGGTGCGCTGGCGCGGGTCGGCCTGGAGCAGGGCATGCCGGTGGATGCGGTGTTCCAGCTGGTGCCGGATCGCCTTGGCAATGTGTGGATCAGCAGCAATCGCGGCGTGTTGCGCACCGATATGGCCACCCTCAACGCCGTGGCCGATGGCCGCACGCCGCGGGTGGGGGGGGAGCGTTACAACGAGATCGACGGCATGGCCAATGCACAGGCCAACGGCAGCTCCAGCCCATCGGCGATCCTGCGCCAGGACGGCACGTTCTGGGTGGTCACCGCAGGCGGCCTGAGCACGGTCGACCCGCAGCGCCTGCAGCGTTTCCGCGAGCGGCCATCGCCGCCGGCCGCGATCGAGAGCGTGCAGGTGGATGGCGCGCCGGTGCATTGGGAAGGGCGAGATCGCAACCATATTCCCGGGGGGCGCCGGTTGGCGGTGAGCTATGTCGGCCTGAGCTATCTGATGTCCGACCGGATCCGCTACCGCACGCGGCTGGACGGGCTGGATGCCGGCTGGGTCGAGCGCGGCCCGCAGCGCAGCGTCGAGTTCGTCGGCCTGCCGCCGGGCGACTACACCCTGCATGTGGCGGCCGCCCATCCCGGCGGCAGCTGGGGCCAACAGGAGGCGGTGTGGAGCTTCACCGTGGAACCGTTCTGGTGGCAGCGCCGCAGCGTGCAGGTGCTGGCGGGAATGCTGCTGCTGGCTGGACTTGTGGCGCTGTACCGGCTGCTGCTGCAGCAGCTGAAGGCCAGCAACCTGCGCCTGGCACGGCGGGTGGACGAAGCGACCTTCGACCTGCAGGCCAAGACGGTGCACCTGCAGGCGCTGAACCAGGAAAAGACCGAACTGGCCGAGCGCCTGGCGCGCCAGGCCGAAGCCTTCGAGCGCCAGGCCCGCGAGGATGTGCTGACCGGCCTGGCCAATCGCCGCGCCTTCGACGAAACGTTGGCGCGTGACTTCGCCCGGTCCCAGCGCAGTGGTCATCCGCTGTGCCTGGTGGTGCTCGACATCGATCACTTCAAGGAGGTCAACGACCGCCACAGCCACAGCATCGGCGATGCCGTGCTGGTGCAGGTGGCGTCATTGATCGCAGCGGCCTGCCGCGACTCCGACCTGCCGGCGCGCACCGGCGGCGAAGAGTTCGCGCTGCTGCTCAACGACACCCGCCTGGAGGAAGCCGCACAGCTGTGCGCGCGCCTGCGTGGCCTGTTCCATGACCATCCCGATTGGGCCGGCGTGGCGGGCCTGCGTGTGACCTTCAGTGCGGGCCTGGTAGAGCTGGATGCCGACGACCGCACCCCGGCGCTGCTGTACCAGCGCGCCGACCGCGCGCTGTACCGTGCCAAGAGCGACGGCCGCGATCGCACGAGTATTGGTTGATCGCATCCACGCATGGCGTGGATCTACTGGTGTTGTCGTACCACCCGGGGGTGCCGACCAACGGTCGGCACCCACCAGAGAAGTGACCCAGTAAGCGGCAGCCCCCAACGAGCGCAGCGACCCGCTGTTGCTCCCGCTTTTTCTGATCTTTCCGTGGTGCTCGCTGGAAACTGTCCGTGGCCGGGCGGGTGGGCTGCGCAGGGGCGTGAGCCGCATGGGCCTGAGGCATGCCTCGGGCGGGTTGGGCCGGATGCCCAACCCCGGTCTTGCCGTGTGCGCAGGACAGCGCACACGAGCAAGCGGCGACCGAGCTACAGGGACGTACTTGCAGCGTCCCCTGCGCAGTCCACCCGCCCGGCCCTACCAGGAATCGCTGTCAGCCCGCCACGAGGGGCTCCGCCGTTGGCTGCGTTAGCGCGGCCAGGCGTTGGCGATGGTGCAGAACAGCCGCGCGGTCTGCTCGGTGTCATACACCGCGCTGTGTGCCTCGTTGGCATCCCAACCCAGCCCGGCGGCGGTGGCCGCACGCGCCAGCACGGTCTGGCCGTAGGCGATACCGGCCAGGGTGACCGTGTCGAACACGCTGAACGGGTGGAACGGGTTGCGCTTGTGGCCGGTGCGGGCCACGGCCGCGTTGACGAAGCCGAGGTCGAAATGGGCGTTGTGGCCCACCAGGATCGCGCGCTGGCAGCCGTACTTCTTCATCGCCGCACGCACCGGAGTGAAGATGTGGTCCAACGCCGCTTTTTCTTCCTTGGCCAGCCGGAACGGGTGGTCGAGGATGATGCCGGTCACTTCCAGCGACTTCGGGTCGATCTCCAGGCCCTCGGCCGGGACCACGTGGGCACTGGCGGTCTGGCCGGGGTAGAGCAGGCCGTTCTCGTCCATCTCGATCGGCACCGCAGCGATTTCCAGCAGCGCATTGCGCTGGCTGTCGAAGCCGCCGGTTTCCACATCCACCACCACCGGCAGGAAGCCGCGGAAGCGTTGTGACATCGCGCGCTGCGCCTGGGGTACTGCGGAATCGGGAGCGGCGGCAGGTGCGGAGGGGGAGTCAGTCATGCGTGAATTCTAGCAGAGCGACCCTGAGCGCCCGGCCAGCTTTCTGTGCATGGGCTCCCTGCGTGGGCGTGTGTCGACCAAGGTCGACACCTACCGGGCACCGCACGCTCTGGATTCCGGTAGGTGCCAACCTTGGTTGGCACACGGCGCGCCAACCACGGTCGGCATCTAGCGCAACGCAGGCCGTGCCGTCGTGACCGATGGCTGCCACCGGGCCAACCAGGCGTCCACGCTCAGCTTGCCGGCGCCAGTGAAGATCAACGGCAGCAGCATGGCCATGAACAGCACCGGCAGCTTGAAGTTGCCGTAGCCCTGGTCGCTGATGGCATACCCCATCGCGAGGTCACCCAGCGAATTCCATTGCATCGGCCAATGCACCGCATAGGTCGCCACCACGGTCAGCACCAGCAGGCTGGCGGCGGCGAAACGGGTAACGAAACCAAACAGCAGGCAGGCCGCGCCGACCAGTTCGAACCAGGTGGCCAGCTGCCAGTTCAGGGCAGCAGGCAGTTGGTTGAACGGGAACGGGAAGGCGCCCTGCAGGTCGGCGAACCAGTTCTGGCCGTGCAGCTTCTCACGGCCGGATTCGAAGTATTCCCAGGCCAGCAGCACGCGCAGGCCCAGCGGCGCCAACCAGGGGGCGAGACGGTCCAGCCGGCCGCGCGCGGCGGCCAGGAGCGGCAGGTTCATCGTTGGATCTCCAGTGGAAGAGTCGTCAGGGCGGGGGGGCGAGCGGGCCGATCACGCCGGCCTGCAGGAACTGCAGCAGCAGTGCGGCACCGGGCTCGGCCAGTACGTCCTCGGCCAGCCCGTGCGAGGTGGCCAGCTGCTGCAGGTACGTCTGTCCTTCCAGGCCGGGCCGTTCGCCGATGCTCGCCAGCAGGTGTACCGCCAGCGGGCTGAGCGCGGCGAATCGCACTTCACCGTCGGCTTCGCGGCGGACCAGAAGGCCGGTGGGTTCTGGAAGGGGCTGGGTCGGCGCATCCTCTGCACCGAGACGGTGCACCGGCCATTGGTACAGCAGCGGCCACGCCAGCGGCGAACGCCGCAGCGGCACCCGAAGTGGATCAGTATCGTCAGGCGCAGGAAGCGGTTCGGCCTGCAGCTGGTACAGCGCGGTTTCCACCCACTCGTAGTGGGCCAGTTCGGCCAGCGCCGGGTGCGGCAGCTGCGGCTGCGCCTGCAGCCACTGCACGAACTCGGCGGCCAGTTCGGTGAACAGCGGTGTCTGGCAGCGATGGGTGGCGAAGTAGTGGCGCACCAGGGCGCTCCAGGCCGGTTCGCCAAGCAGGCGCACGCAGACCGGGAAACCGTTGCTCAACAGGCCGAGCAGGTTGTTGAACAGCAGGTGCCGATATACCGCGACCCGGCGTGGCTCCAGTCCGGCCGGTGCGGGTACCGCCTGCGGGTTGCGCAGGTGCGCGGTGAAGGCGTGCTGCTGCGCGCGCAGGGTGTCGGCGGAATCAGCCATGTGCCGCCCCGGCATGTGTGGCCTGCAGGCGGCGGATGGTCTGCAGTTCGCCCTGCAGTTCTGCATAGGGCGGGAAATTGAAATCGCGTTCGAGCAGGGTGGGGCGCGGGCCGATGCGTGCATAGGTACGCGCCAGCAGCGCCCAGACCGGATCGATCACCGCGCTGCCGTGGGTATCGATCTTCAGGTCGGGTGCCTCGTCCAGGTGCCCGGCCACGTGCAGGCAGACGATGCGCCGTGCAGGCAGGCCGGCGATGAAGGCATCGGCATCGTAGCCGTGGTTGCAGGCGTTGACGTAGACATTGTTGACGTCCAGCAGCAGGTCGCAGTCGGCTTCGGCAAGCACGGCATTGGTGAAGGCCAGTTCGTCCATCGCCGGCGCGGGTGCCAGGTAGTAGGACACGTTCTCCACTGCGATGCGACGGCCCAGCAGGTCCTGCACGCGGCTGATGCGCTGCGCGGTATGGCGCACGGCTTCGTCGGTAAAGGGAATCGGCAGCAGGTCGTACAGGTGGCCGTCGTCGCTGCAGTAGCTGAGGTGCTCGCTGTACAGCGGCACGCGGTGCTTTTCGAGGAACCGGCCGACCTGTTCCAGCAGCTGGGTATCCAGCGGTGCACTGCCGCCCAGCGACAGCGACAGGCCGTGGCAGCTCAGCGGATGGCGCTGCGCCAGTTCGGCCAGGGCATCACCGGCGGGGCCGCCGACATGGATCCAGTTCTCCGGTGCGCATTCGAGGAAGTCGAAGTCGCCTTCCGGCGCGTCACGCAGGTCCTGCAGCAGCGCCCGGCGCAGGCCCAACCCGGCGGCCGCCGCACGAAGCGGCGACCGCGGGTGGACGAGGCTGGCGCGGGCGTCAGTGCTTGCCACCGCACTTGCCTTCGCCGCACTTGCCTTCAGCCGACTTCGTGTCGCCGGCCTTGGCCTTGGCGCCCGCTGCGCCGGCAGCCTTGCCCTTGTCGGCACCGCACTTGCCTTCGCCGCTCTTGCCGTCGGCGCCGCACTTGCCTTCGGCGTGCTTGGTCGCGTCAGCGGCCATCTTGTTATCGGCGGCTTTGGCATCGGTGCTGGCCTTGGCCGCCTGGCCGGCCACCAGGTAGCCCTGGGCGAGGTCGCTCATGCTCAGGGCCGAGGCACTGGCGGTCATGCCCAGGCCGGCGGCCAGGGCGGTAGCGGTCAGCAGGGACAGGGTCTTGTTGGAACTGCTCATCGGTCTTACTCCTGGGTGGTGGGCAGGTGCCCGGGGTGAATCGATGGTGCAGCGATCCTACTCAACGAATCCTCGCCAAGAACTCAAATTTTCGTGAGATTTGTTACAGAAGCATCCGGAAGGTCTGCGCCGGGCAAGCACGGCGCCCACAACGCGGGTGGAACACCGCAAAAAAAGAAAGGCCGCTGTCACAGGACAGCGGCCACCTTGGAGTCGACTCCGGTGTTGCAGTGCAGCGTCAGGGCTGGCCGGTGCTGGAGGTCTCGTCGCGCTTTTCACGCGGTGGCAGCGGCTGCTCGCCGTGCACCAGGAACCACACGTTCTCGGCGATGTTGGTGGCGTGATCGCCCACGCGCTCCAGGTTCTTGGCCATGAACAGCAGGTGGGTGCACGGGGTGATGTTGCGCGGGTCTTCCATCATGTAGGTGAGCAGCTCGCGGAACAGCGCGGTGTACTGGGCGTCCAGGCGGGCGTCGTCCTCGCGCAGTGCCAGCGCGGCCTCGGCATCGTTGTCGCGGTAGGCGGCGATGGCACGGCGCACCTGCTGCGCGGCCAGGCGGCCCAGCGCGCGCAGGCCCTGGATCTGCGGCAGCGGCGGCACCTTGCCCAGCGCGATCGAGCGCTTGGCCACGTTCGCTGCATAGTCGCCGATGCGCTCGATGTCGGCCGGGATGCGCAGGCCAGCCAGGATCTCGCGCAGGTCGCGCGCCATCGGCCCACGCAGCGCCAGGCGCATCACGTCGTGGCTGATCTGCTGCTCAAGCGCGTCGATCGCTTCGTCGTTGGCGATGATGCGATGGGCGGCGTTCTCGTCGCGCTTCTCGATCACGTCCATCGCCGCTTCGAGCTGGGCGACGGCCATCTCGCCCATGCGCACGATTTCGGCCACCAGGCGCTGCTGCTCCTCGTCGTAGCTCTTGACGATGTGGTCGTTGGGAAGGTTCATGGTGTGCAATCCAGGTAGAGCCAGGCCATGCCTGGCTGCCGTTGTCTGTTGAGTCGAGCCACGCTCGACTGACGTTTCAGCCGAAGCGACCGGTGATGTAGTCCTCGGTCTGCCGCTGCGACGGCTGCGAGAAGATCACTTCGGTGCGGTCGTGCTCGATCAGGTCGCCCAGGTACATGAAGGCGGTGTAGTCGGACACGCGCGCAGCCTGCTGCATGTTGTGGGTGACGATCACGATCGTGTACTCGTGCTTGAGTTCTTCCACCAGCTGCTCGATGCGGCTGGTCGAGATCGGGTCCAGCGCCGAGGTCGGCTCGTCCAGCAGCAGCACCGACGGGCGCAGGGCGACGGCACGGGCGATGCACAGGCGCTGCTGCTGGCCACCGGACAGGCCCAGTGCGCTCTGCCCCAGCTTGTCCTTCACTTCGTCCCACAGCGCGCCCTGGCGCAGCGCCTGCTCGACGCGGTCGGCCATATCGGCCTTGCTCAGCTTCTCGTGGTGGCGGATGCCGTAGGCCACGTTCTCGAAGATGGTCATCGGGAACGGCACCGGCTTCTGGAACACCATGCCGACCTTGCTGCGCAGGCGGTTCATCGGGTACTTCGGCGACAGGATGTTCTCGCCGTCCAGCAGCACTTCACCGCGCGCCTCCAGCTTCGGGTACAGCGCATAGATGCGGTTGAAGATGCGCAGCAGCGTGGACTTGCCGCAACCGGAGGGACCGATCAGCGCGGTCACGCGCTTTTCCGGGATTTCCAGGTTGATGCCCTTCAGGGCGTGGAACTTGTCGTAGTAGAAGTCCAGTCCACGCGCAGCCAGCTTCACCGGCGACGGCGTGTGCAGGCTCTCGTGCGAGGACGGCACGGCGATGCGCTGCATCGGCACGGCGTTGGAAAGGTCGTTCATGGCGTTATCCACGGAAAGGTCAGTCATGGGAGATACGGTTGCGCAGCAGGATGCCGCGGGCGGCAAGGCTGACCAGCAGCACGAAGACAGTCAGCACCAGGGCACCGGCCCAGGCCAGTACCTGCCAGGATTCATACGGGCTGCCGGCGAACTGGTTCATCACCACCGGCACCGAAGCCATCGGCTGGAAGATGTTGTTGTTCCAGTACTGGTTGCCGAAGGCGGTGAACAGCAGCGGTGCGGTCTCGCCGGAAATGCGGGCCAGCGCCAGCAGGATGCCGGTGATGATGCCGGCGGAGGCACTGCGGTACAGCACCTGCACGATCACCTTCCACTGCGGGATGCCCAGCGACAGGGCCGCTTCGCGCATCTGCGAGGGCACCAGGCGCAGCATTTCGTCGGTGGTGCGTACCACCACCGGCAGCACGATGAAGGCCAGCGACAGGGCGCCGGCGAATGCCGAGAAGTTGCCCCCGGTCTGCATCACGTACAGCGTGTAGACGAACAGGCCCAGCACGATGGACGGCGCCGACAGCAGGATGTCGTTGACGAAGCGGACCACGGTGCCGGCCTTGCGGGCGTTGCCATACTCGGCCAGCCAGGTACCGGCCAGCACGCCCAGCGGGGTGCCGATGCCGATGGCCAGTGCACACATCACGGCACTGCCGAAGAAGGCGTTGGCGAGGCCGCCGTCCTGCATCGGCGGCGGGGTCATCTTGGTGAACAGATCCCAGTTGATGCCGGCCAGGCCCTTGGCCGCCAGGGTGAACAGGATCCAGCCCAGGAAGAACAGGCCGAACAGGGCGGTGGCGCAGGACGCAGTGATCGCAACGACGTTGCCGATGCGGCGGCGCAGGTACAGCGAATCAGCGGTGGTGGACATCAGTTGCCCTCCTTGCGGGACAGGCGCATCAGCATCAGGCGGGCGATGGCCAGCACCACGAAGGTGACGATGAAGAGGACGAAGCCGAGCAGCAGCAGGGCCGAACGGTAGGTTTCAGTGGCTTCGCCGAAATCATTGGCGATCAGCGCGGCGATGGTGGTGCCCGGTTCCAGCAGCGACGGCGACAGGCGCACGCTGTTGCCGATCACGAAGGCCACCGCCATCGTTTCGCCCAGCGCGCGGCCCAGGCCGAGGAAGATGCCGCCGATGACCGCCGAACGGGTGTAGGGCAGGACGATGTCCCAGCTCACTTCCCACTTGGTGGAGCCCAACGCGTAGGCCGATTCCTTCAGGCGGGTGGGCACGGTCAGGAACACCTCGCGCATCACCGAGGAAATGAACGGAATGACCATGATGGCCAGCACGAAACCGGCGGTGAGCATGCCGATGCCCAGCGGCGGGCCCTGGAACATCGGGCCGATGACCGGCCACTCGCCCAAGGTCTCGTTGAGGAACGGGGTGACGTACTCGGTCATCACTGGCACCAGCACGAACAGGCCCCACATGCCGTAGATGATCGAGGGGATGCCGGCCAGCAGTTCGATGGCGGTACCGACCGGGCCACGCAGCCAGCGCGGCGCGACTTCGGTGAGGAAGAAGGCGATGCCGAAGCTGACCGGCACGGCGATGATCATCGCGATGACGGCGGTGACCAGGGTGCCGTAGATCGGAGCCAGGGCGCCGAACTTGTTTTCGACCGGATTCCAGTCGGCGGAGAAGAAGAAGCTCAGCCCCTGCATCTGCAGGGCATGGCGACCGCCCCACAGCATCGACAGCGCGGCGCAGGCCAGGGCAATCAGGACGAAGATGACGGTGCCGACCAGCACCCATCGGAACAGTTTGTCGTTGCGGGCATCACGCGTATCACGCGTGGACGGGGCGGCTACAGGCTGGGCGATGGCATTCATGGGGACGGCTGGGCCAGGAAGGGGCGGGGCGGCACGGCGTGGAACAAGCGGTGCCCGCGCGGGGCGGGCACCGTCGGGTCCATCACTTCAGGTCGGTCGCCCAGTAGGCCTCGATCTGCTTGACCAGTTCAGCCGGCAGCGGCACGTAGTGCAGCTCGTTGGCCTGGGCCTGGCCGTTCTCGAAGGCCCACTTGAAGAAGGCCAGGGTGTCCTGGTTGCGCTTGGCGTCCTTCGGCTGCTTCTGCATCAGCATGAAGTTGGTTGCGGTGATCGGCCACGCCTGCTCGCCCGGGGCGTTGGTGATGACCAGGTTGAAGTCCTTGGCGCTGGCCCAGTCGGCGCTGGCGGCCGCAGCGGCGAAGGTTTCCGCGCTCGGCTCGACCCAGTTGCCGGCGGCGTTCTGCATGGCGGTATACGGCATGCCGTTCTGCAGGGCATAAGCCAGTTCGACGTAGCCGATCGAGCCCTTGATCTGCTTCACGTAGGACGCAACGCCTTCATTGCCCTTGCCACCGACGCCGTCCGGCCACTGCACCGAGGTGCCTTCACCGACCTTGCTCTTCCACTCCGGGCTGACCTTGGACAGGTAGTTGGAGAAGTTGAAGGTGGTGCCCGAACCATCCGAACGGTGGACCAGGGTGATCTTGCCGTCCGGCAGCTTCACGCCCGGGTTGGCGGCGACGATCGCCGGGTCGTTCCAGGTCTTGACCTTGCCCAGGAAGATGTCGGCCAGCAGGGCGCCGCTCAGGCGCAGCTTGCCGGCTTCCAGGCCTTCGATGTTGACCACCGGCACCACGCCGCCGATGGCCGACGGGAACTGCGCCAGGCCGGCCTGGGCCAGCTCCTCGCTGCTCAGCGGCTTGTCGGACGAACCGAAATCGACGGTGCCGGCCTTGATCTGGGCGATGCCGCCGCCGGAGCCGATCGACTGGTAGTTGATCTTGGCGCCGGTGCTGGCGTTGTAGTCAGCCGACCACTTGGAGACCAGCGGGAAGATGAAGGACGCGCCCGCGCCGGACACTTCGGCGGTCACCTTGGCACCGGCAGCGGCGGGGGCAGCGGCAGCGCCGGCAGCCGGCTGCTGCGCGGCCTGCTTGTCGCCACCGCAGGCCGACAGGCCCAGGGCGATGGCCAGGGAAAGGGCGGCAAGGCCGGCCGAGTGCAGTTTCATGGTCACTCCATAGCGGGGAAGAGCCGACGTGGTCGGCGGATGCGGCTATGAAATGATGTTTTTGTTACAGCCGTATTACGACCATGACAGAGGTGTCGAGGATCACGTTCTGACAAGGCTTTCACAGGGCTGGCGCCGATCCGGCCGGGGCCCGGAAACCCCGGATCTGCGCACCGATATGACGGCGGCTTGGTCCTTGCAGCGTCAATGCGCGACAGCTCCTTGCCCACGGTAGGTGCGGACCGTCGGTCCGCACGCTCCAGAGCGCAGCCGAGCGTCGGCTCGGCTCTACAGGGGCAGGTGCATCCCCGAAAACAAGAAGAGCGCGAGATCTCGAGGATCTCGCGCCCGGGTGGGAGCGGCGGGGGAGAGAGGACCCGCCGCCCCCGTTCCTGCGGGGGAACGCGCTTACTTCAGGTTCTGCGACCAGTAGGTCTCGATCTGGCGGACCAGGCTGTCCGGCAGCGGCACGTAGTCCAGCTGGCGGGCCTGGGCGTCGCCGTTCTTGTAGACCCAGCGGAAGAACTCCTGGGTCGCCTTGCCATTGGCAGCATTCTTCGGCGTCTTCTGCACCAGGATGAAGTTGGTGGCGGTGATCGGCCAGGACTCGGCGCCCGGCGCATTGGTCATCACCAGGTAGAAGTCGCGGGCGTTGGCCCAGTCGGCGCTGGCAGCGGCGGCAGCGAACGAGGTGTCGCTCGGCTGCACGAACTTGCCGGCGGCATTCTTCATCGCGGTGTAGGAGAGCTTGTTCTGCAGCGCGTAGGACAGTTCGACATAGCCGATGCCGCCCTTGATCTGCTTCACGTAGGCGGCAACACCTTCGTTGCCCTTGCCGCCGATGCCGGCCGGCCACTGCACCGAGGTGCCTTCACCGACCGAGCTCTTCCACTCCGGGCTGACCTTGGACAGGTAGTTGACGAAGTTGAAGGTGGTACCCGAGCCGTCCGAACGATGCACGACGGTGACCTTGGCGTTCGGCAGGGTCACGCCCGGGTTCAGTGCGGCGATGGCCGGGTCGTTCCAGGTCTTGATCTTGCCCAGGAAGATGTTGGCCAGCACGGCGCCGTCCAGCTTCAGGGCGCCCGGGGCGATGCCGGCCACGTTGACCACCGGCACCACGCCACCGATCACCGACGGGAACTGCGCCAGGCCTGCAGCAGCCAGGTCTTCCGGCTTCAGCGGCGCATCGGAAGAGCCGAAATCAACGGTCTTGGCCTTGATCTGGGCAATGCCGCCGCCGGAACCGATGGACTGGTAGTTGACCTTGTTGCCGGTTGCGGCGCTGTAGTCGGCCGACCACTTGGACATGACCGGGTAGATGAACGATGCGCCCGCGCCGGTGATGTCGGCGGCGTTGGCGGCGAACACGGACGATGCAGCCAGGATGGCGACAGCGGCGCGCGATTTGAAGGCGTGGATCACGGGGAGACTCCTGGGGTGGTGGTCGAAGGGCGGTTGCCCGACGTTTCGGTGCACATTCCATAACGATTGCGTGACACGTCCGCGTCTGTCATATGACGCGGGCGTGACACGCGTCATGAGGGATGTCGCGTCCGCTGTGCCGGCAGCACGGCACGGGTATCGCTGCAACGACGAAGGCACGGCCGGGGCCGTGCCTTCGCGGTTCAACGCAGGTGGCTGGGCTTACCAGAAGAACTGCGCGCGGGCTTCCAGGATGTTGGGATCGTCGTTGACGAAACCGCGCGCCGTGGAGCTGTACTTCTTGCTGTCGACCATCACGTAGTTGAGCATCAGCTTGAAGTTGGAACGCAGGTACCAGTTGGCGCCCACGGTCCAGATGTCCATCTTGCCGCCCAGCACGCCATCGACGATCGGCGGGCGACCGGCGACCGGATTGGCGGCGAGGTTGCCGTCATTGAGGTCCATGTGGTCGTAGCGCACGCCCAGCTGCCACTGGCCGCCGGCCGGGTTGTTCGGCAGGCCGGTGCCCGGAGTGCCGCCCTTGTAGCTCCAGGTCTCGCCGGTGACGTTCCACACGCCGCTGATGTAGTAGCCGTCGCTGGTGTAGTTGTCGTGGTCGTAGCGCTTGGCCTTGCTGGTGTAGTACTCGGCCTGGGCCTTGAAGGGACCCTGGAAGTACATCGCTTCGGCACCGATGGTGCTGACGCGATCGGTGTCGGTCAGGTTGCCGCTGTCAACCAGGCGGGCAGTGGCGAGGTCGGCATTCGGACGCGCACGCACGCGCAGGGTGTCGGCGTCGGCGTCGTAGTTGACGTAGCTCAGACCGAAGTGCAGGACCTGGCCCTTTTCATTGATCGGGGCCCAGGTGCCACGCGCGCCGTAGCCGCTGCCGTGGGCCAGGTTGCGGGTCAGCTCGCGGCCGAAGGCGCTGGCGGTCACCGACCAGTTGTCCTGGCCGTAGCTGTACGCGCCGCCCAGGCGGCGGGCGATGGCATAGGTATTGGTGACCGCTGCCTTGGAAATGAAATCGTTGTTCTTGGTGCTGGACAGCTCTTCCAGGCTGTTGGGCTGCTTGAACTGGCCCAGCTGCAGGAAGTGGTTGGCGTTGCCCAGCAGCTTGTACTTCACGTTGGTGTCGAGGAACTTGTCGGCCTTGGCGTCATAGCCGACCACCCACTCCACGTTGCCCGGGCCCTTGCCCTTCAGCACCAGCTCGGCGCGACGCAGTTCGAATTCGCTGTTCTTGCCGTTGCCGGCGTCGCCACCGTTGAGGTCGACCACATCGTTGTGGAACCAGTTGCCGTCGGCCTGGACCAGGCCTTCGAAGGTGATTTCCGAACCGCCGATCACGTCGATGGCGACTTCGGCGTGTGCAGCCGGCACGTACAGCGCAGCAGCCACGGCCACCGTCAGGAGTTGGTGATGCAGTTTCATGGAGAGGAGCCTTGCAGGCAGGTGGGAAGATGCGCGCAGGCTAGAAGGTAAAGATTGCGTAAATGTGACAGTTCACGCGCGGCAGACATCCGCCGCAGGCCCCGTCACGGCAGGGCCTGCCATTGAAACCGCTTGCGTATGACGCCCGGATTGCGACCCGGTTGCAGTAGAGCCACGCCCTGCGTGGATGCTGCCGTCACTCGGCCGTGGTCTTTTCCTTGAACCGGCACAGGTCGGCGATCACGCAGCCCGGGCAATCCGGCTTGCGCGCCTTGCACACATAACGTCCGTGCAGGATCAGCCAGTGATGCGCGTCGAGCAGGAACTCGGCCGGGATCACCTTCACCAGCTTGTCTTCCACTTCGCGCACGTTCCTGCCCGGCGCCAGTCCTGTGCGGTTGGCGACGCGGAAGATATGCGTGTCCACCGCCATCACCGGCTCGCCGAATGCGGTGTTGAGCACCACGTTGGCGGTCTTGCGCCCGACACCCGGCAGCGCTTCCAGCGCTTCGCGATCGCGCGGCACTTCACCGCCATGCTTCTCCAGCAGGATCGCGCAGGTGGCGATCACGTTCTTTGCCTTGGCGTTGAACAGCCCGATGGTGGCGATGTACTGCTTCAAGCCATCCTCGCCGAGCGCAAGGATCTTCGCCGGCGTGTTGGCGACCGGGAACAGGCGGCGCGTGGCCTTGTTGACGCCGACGTCGGTGGCCTGCGCCGACAACGCCACCGCCACCAGCAGCTCGAACGGCGAGCTGTACTCCAGTTCGGTCTTCGGGTGCGGGTTGAGTTCGCGCAGGCGGGTGAACATCTCCACCACGTCGGCGCGTGGCATCGTGCCGCCACGCCGCGCCGGGGCGCGTGCGGTCTTTTTCGTGGTGGCCATTACTGTTCCTTGCCACTGGCGCGGGCCTTGGCCCGGGCCAGAATCGCGGCTGCCGCAGCGGGCAGGGCGGGCTTCACGTCCGGGGCTGGTGCCGGGGTGCGACGTGCATCGCGCTCGGCCTCGCGGCGGGCCAGGCGCACCGCACGGGCACGGTAGCGTTCGCGTGCAGCCCAGGCCGCGCGCAGTTGCTGCTGGGCCTGGCACAGGCGTTGCGGAAGGTCGGGGTGGTCAGGCAGCAACCGGTCGTCGCCGGCACGGACGATGTAGTCCATCAGCCCGGCCTGCAGGGCACCATCGAGATCGTCTGCCTGGACCCGGGAGAACAACTGCGCGGGGTTGGGTCGGGATGCCATGGCGTCAGCGGTTCTGGAAGGCCGGCGCGCGGCGTTGCAGGAAGGCGCTGGTGCCTTCGCGCATGTCCTCGGTGGCGAACAGCAGGCCGAACTGCGCACTTTCGTATTCCAGCCCGGCCTCCAGGCTGCATTCGCCGCCCACGTGCACCGCGTCGAGCAGGCCACGCAGGGCCAGCGGGGCCGAGCGTGCCAGCTGGCGGGCGACGTCCTGCACCCGGTTGTCCAGCGCGTCGGCCGGCACGACTTCGTTGACGATGCCAAGTTCCAGCGCACGCGCGGCGTTGATCGGCGCCCCCAGCAGGCACAGCTCCAGGGTGGCGGCGCGGCCGCACAGGCGCAGCAGGCGCTGGCTGCCGCCGAAGCCGGGAATCAGGCCGAGGTTGATTTCCGGTTGGCCGACCTTGGCGGTATCTGCGGCGATGCGCAGGTGGCAGGCCATCGCCAGTTCCAGGCCACCGCCCAGTGCGAAACCATTCACGCGTGCGATGACCGGTTTGGGCATGCGTTCGATCTGGCGCATCAGCGCCTGGCCCAGCAGCGAGAAATCACGTCCCTGAACGGCGCTGAGAGTGTTCATTTCCGCGATGTCGGCACCGGCCACGAACGCCTTGGGGCCCGCCCCGGTCAATATCACGACGCGCACCTCCGGATCGGCGACGGCGTCGCTGAAGGCATCGGCCAGGGCCTGCAGGGTCGCGGCGTTGAGGGCATTGAGCTTGTCCGGGCGCTGGACGGTCACGGTGCGGATGGCGCCGTCGTCAGCGACAGCGATCAGGGCATCGGCCACGGGGAAACTCCTGGAACGTTAAAAAAAAGTGATATTGAACTCTGGAAACGCAGATGGGTCATAGCCTGCATCGTGAGTAGCGGTTACACGTTGCGCCCGTTATCCTAACCCGTCGCCTCAGGGCGGCGCAGAACGTCCCTGAGTTACCACCCCTGGAGAACTGTTTGATGAAGTTGCGTTCTATCGCGGTCGCCGTCGCGGCCCTGGCCCTGACGGGCAATGCCTTCGCCCAGGACGTCTCGTCCGAAAAGGGCAAGCTGAGCTACTACTTCGGTTACGACTACGGCAACAACCTGGCGGAGCTGACCGGTCGTGGTGAGCAGCTGGACATCAACTCGGTGGTGAAGGGCCTGCAGGATGCCTACGCCAAGAAGCAGCCGGCGATCACCGCCGAGCAGCTGAAGCCGGCCGTTGAAGCGTTCCAGAAGCGCGAGCAGGGCCGTGCCCAGGCCGCCAAGGCCGAGTACGAAAAGGCGGCTGCCGAAAACAAGACCAAGAGCGACCAGTTCATCGCGGCGAACAAGGCCAAGGCCGGTGTGCAGTCCCTGCCGAGCGGCGTCCAGTACCGCGTGATCGAGGCCGGCAAGGGTGCCAAGCCGACCCAGGCCAGCACTGTGCAGCTGGAAGTGGCCGGTCCGTTCCCGTACGGCCAGCGCCCGACCGAAGCCCGCCCGGCCCAGCAGATCCCGTCGATCAAGGTCAGCGAAGTCGAAATGAAGGCCATGCGCGAGACCCTGCTGCAGATGCCGGCAGGCTCGAAGTGGGAAGTCACCCTGCCGCCGGACCAGGCCTACGGTGCCGATCCGCGCACCCCGTTCCCGCCGAACGTGGCTGTGCAGTTCGAGATCAAGCTGGTCAGCGTCAAGTAAATCGAAGCAGCAAACGAAACGCGCCGGTGATTCCACCGGCGCGTTTTTGTTTGCGCAGTCCCTGACGGTAGAGTCGACTGTCAGTCGACTGTTTTTGGGTCACATCGGGGAAACGCCCGCGATGCGCGCGCGAGTCGACTGACAGTCGACTCTACCGTCCGGCTGGGCCACCCGCGCAAATTCAGCCCGATCGCGCTACTGTTGGCGGGTGCAAACAATGGAAGAATCGGCGCGTGTTGTCGCAAGTCCCTGCATCGGAGTGTGCACGCTGGATCCGCACCGGCAATGCACCGGCTGCGGGCGGCATATCGATGAGATCGCGCGGTGGTCGTCGATGAGCAACGAGGAACGCAGCCGCATCCTGCATCGCGTGCAGCCCCTGCGGCAACAACTGCAGCAGTCCCTGCGCGGTTCGCTGGCCGACCACGAACGACTGATGCGCGCGCTGCACCCCTTGGCCCAACCACCTGCGGGCGACGGCTGGAACCGCAGTGAGCTGGTTGACCTGCTGCCGCCCGGGCCTCCAGTGGAGGCTGCGGTGCTGGCCGGCATCGTGCCGCGCGCCAACGGCGCACAGGTGATCCTCACCCGTCGCACCGAAACACTGCGCACCCATGGTGGCCAGGTCGGATTCCCCGGTGGCCGCACCGAACCCGATGACCGCGACGCGCTGGCGGCCGCGCTGCGCGAGAGCCAGGAAGAAATCGCACTGGCGCCCGGCCAGGTGCAGGCGCTGGGGTATCTCGATCCCTTCGTCACCATCACCGGCTACCGCGTCACGCCGGTGGTGGCGGTGGTCGATCCGGAGTTCGTGCCAGTGCCGCAGCCGAGTGAAGTGGCCGAGGTATTCGAGGTGCCACTGGATTACCTGATGGCGCCTGACAGCCTGCGCCAGGTCGAAATCAACCATCGCGGCCGGGTACGCCACGTGCTTGAGTATGGCTGGCCGGGCCAGCGCATCTGGGGGGCGACCGCCGCCATTCTCTACAACCTGCGTCGCCGCCTGGAGCAAGTGCAATGAAGCTGATCGATCCGCCGTGGACCACCCTGGTCGATGTCGCCACCCTGGCTGCCGCGTTGGGCGAAGGCATCCGCGTGGTCGACGCACGCGCCACTGCCAGCACTGCGGTGCGGGTGGTCGATGCGCGCTCCTCGCTGGCCGACCCGCAGGCGGGAAGCAGCCAGTATCTGGCAGGTCATATCCCGGGTGCGGTGTATGCCGATCTGAATCGTGACCTGTCTGATCTGTCGCGCGTCGGCCATGGTCGCCATCCACTGCCGGACAGCGATGCCTTGGCTGCAAAGCTGGGGCAGTGGGGCATCGGCCCCGACACCCAGGTGGTGGTCTACGATGGCAGCGACGGCAGCATGGCCGCCTCGCGCCTGTGGTGGCTGCTGCGCCTGATCGGTCACAGCAGGGTGGCCGTACTCGACGGCGGCATCGCCGCCTGGCAGGCCGCCGGTCACACGTTGGAAAGCGGCCAGGCTGAAGTGACAGCGCTGCCTGCCTACCCGGGCCGCTTCGACACCACCCAGATCGCCAACGCCGATGAAATCACCGCGCGGCTGAAGCATGCGCCGGGCTGGCTGGTCGACGCGCGGGCGGGTGAGCGTTTCCGTGGTGAAGTGGAGCCGCTGGACCCGGTGGCCGGGCATGTGCCGGGCGCGGTCAACCGCCCGTTCGCATTGAACGTACTCGACGGCCGCCTTCGCGACGCACAGGAGCTGCGCGCCGAACTGCAGGGCGTGATCGGCAACCGCGATCCGCAGCAGGTGGTGCTGATGTGCGGTTCCGGCGTGACCGCCTGCCATCTGCTGCTGGCGATGGAAAGCGCGGGGCTGAGCGGCGCGCGCATCTACGCCGATTCCTGGAGCGGCTGGGTGAGCGACAGCAGCCGCCCGGTGGCGACCGGCGCCTGAGAAGCGCGCGGTCGGATCCGTTTTCCAACGGAAAACGGCTCTGACCCATCGAGCGTAAATCGGGGGTCAGAGCCCGTTGCGTGGCAACGGGATCCGACCCCGTGCCGACCAAGGTCGACACCCACCAATTCGTGGAGCGGTTGGGTGAGCGACAGCAGCCGCCCGGTGTCGACCGGCGCCTGAGCCGCGCGGGGTCGGATCCGTTTTCCAACGGAAAACGGCTCTGACCCCATCAACCGAAAATCGGGGTCAGAGCCCGTTGCGTAGCAACGGGAGCCGACCCCGTGCCGATTCGAAGGATCGCGGAGAACTGTCGAAGGCGGGGTGGGGCCGGTTGCGGGGGTGTCCGCGGCATGGATGCCGCGGCCAAGCCGCCATGGGTGAGGGCGCTTTGCTTGCGAAGCACTGCTTCGCAAGCGCCCGAACGCACAGCCGCCAGCGGCTGGGCCGGCCTGGGGCTTTACGGCGTCCCCCGCAATCGGATCCACCCCGCCATCCCTCGGAATGCCAGCTCTTGACGTTGACGTTGCCTCTGCAGGTGCAGGGCGCAGCCCTGCTGCTTACTCCAACCCCTGCAGCGGCACCTTCGCCAGCACCCGTGCCCACGGGAACAAGGGCCCCGGATCGCGCTTGCGTGCCACCCTCAGCGTCGGATCATCGCTGGCCGGCACCTGCTCCAGATCCAGCTGGTCGTGCCCGGCAATCCGCCGCAGCGACGGATAGCGCGCCACCAGCGCCAGCAGCAGCCGCTCCAGCGCTTCCAGCTGTGGCTCGGTGTAGGCCTCGTCCATCGCCTGGTGGCGGCTGTCGAACCAGTCCGGATAGCGCCCGCGGTTGACCAGCTCGATGCCCAGCGTATGCGCGTTCATGCCGCGCACGTGATGGGCCACGCGTTCCGGCGCCACGTACTGCACCACGCTGCCATCGCGGTCGATGTAGAAGTGCCCGCTGTTGCCGGCGCCGCTGTCGTACAGCACGCGCTCGCCGTACTCGCGGGCCATCGCCAGATCGGGCAGCTCGGTGCAGTGGATCACCACCATTTCCAGCGAGGCGGGATCCCGCAGCGGCAGTCGGTCGTGATAGGGCAGGGGCTGCAGCTGCAGGCCGGGCAGGAGCGGGTTGGGCATCCGGCGATGCTAGCATTGCGGCATGAACCTGCCTTCCCTTTCCTCGTCGGCCCGCGCCCACGGAGCACGCGCATGAGCCGCGGCCACTGCATCCTCTCCCATGGCTTCGAGAGCGGCCCGGAGGCGACCAAGGTCACCGCGCTGGCCGAGGTGGCGCAACGCCTGGGCTGGACCCACGAGCGCCCCGACTACACCGACCTGGACGCGATGAGCGAGGTCAGCCGGGTGGGCGACGTGCCGACCCGCCTGCGCCGTCTGGTTGAACGCGCCGCCATCGCCGCCCGTCAGGGGCCGGTGGTGCTGGCCGGCTCCAGCCTGGGCGCCTACATCTCCGCCATCGCCTCGCTGCAGGTGCCGGTAGCCGGCCTGTTCCTGATGGTGCCGCCGACCACCATGGGCCCGATGCCGGCGCTGGACGCCGCTGCGGTGCCAACCACGGTGGTGCAGGCCTGGCATGACGATGTGGTACCGGCTGCCGGCGTGATTGCCTGGGCGCAGGCGCGTTCGGCGCAGTTGCTGCTGGTTGACGATGGCCACCGCCTGGAGCGCCACGTGGAAGCCTCCGCGCAGGCCTTCGAGCGCCTGCTGCAGCAACTGTGAAGCCAGGGCGCACGGCGCGCCCGCCCGCATTGACTACAATGGCAGCCCCGCCGCCCCCGGCGCGGGCCTGCCGGCCGTGCCTACGGCCCTCCTTTCCGACCGGCCCGGCCCCTGTGCCGCGCCCGACCACCTGCGAACCGATCCCGTGAAATTCTTCGTCTCCTGCGCCAAGGGCCTGGAATACCTGCTTGCCGATGAACTGTCGGCCCTGGGCCTTGGCAAGGCCACCGCCACCATTGCCGGCGTCAACGCCGACGGCGAACTGGCGCAGGCGCTGCGGATCGTGATGTGGTCGCGCCTGGCCAGCCGGGTGCTGTGGCCGATCGACGAGTTCGACTGCCCGGACGAGCAGGCCCTGTATGACGGCGTGCGTGCACTGCCGTGGCACGAGCACATCTCGCCGGAGATGACCCTGGCGGTGGATGCGCACGTGTCCGGCGACAAAATCACCCATGCACGCTTTGCCGCGCAGCGGATCAAGGATGCGATCGTCGACCGCATGCGCGACGAAGGCCTGGAGCGGCCTTCGGTCAATACCGATCTGCCCGACGTGCGCGTCAACCTCTCGCTGCGCAAGGGCCGCGCCTCGCTGTCGATCGACCTCGGCGGTGGCCCGCTGCATCGCCGTGGCTGGCGCGGTGCCGCCCACGAGGCGCCGCTGAAGGAAAACCTGGCCGCCGCGCTGCTGCTGCGCGCGCAATGGCCGCGCCTGCATGCCGCCGGCGGTGGCCTGCTGGACCCGATGTGTGGCAGCGGCACGCTGCTGATCGAAGGCGCGCTGATGGCCGCCGACGTTGCCCCAGGCCTGATGCGGCATGGCAGCCTGCCGCCGAGCCGTTGGCTGGGCTTCGACAAGGCGGCCTGGAAGTCCATCCAGAGCGAAGCACGTGAGCGCGAAGCGGCCGGTCTGGCCGCGCTGAAGCCGGTCATCCACGGCAGCGACATCGACCCGGCTGCGATCCAGGCGGCCCGCGAGAATGCCGAGGTCGCCGGCGTCGCCCACGCGATCCGTTTCACCCGCGCCGATGTCGCCGACCTGGCCGCGCCGGAACAGGAGATCGGTGCGGTGGTCTGCAACCCGCCGTACGACGAGCGCCTGGCCGCCGATCCGGCGTTGTACCGTGCACTGGGCAATGCCTTGCAGAAGGCGGTGCCGCAGTGGCGCGCCAGCCTGCTTTGTGGCAATGACGAACTGGCCTTTGCCACCGGCCTGCGTGCCAGCAAGAAGTACCAGATGTTCAACGGTGCGCTGGAATGCGCGCTGATCGTCTGCGATCCGATCGCTGTGCCGGGCCGTGATCCGGCACAGCCCCGCGAGCTGAGCGAAGGCGCGCAGATGGTGGCCAACCGCCTGCGCAAGAACCTGAAGAAGTTCAAGAGCTGGCGTGCCCGCGAGGACATCACCTGCTTCCGCGCCTACGACGCCGACCTGCCGGAGTACGCGGCGGCCATCGACGTCTACGAGGAAGAGGGGGGCAGGCGGCGTACCTTCCTGCATGTGCAGGAATATGCGGCACCGGCGGCGATTCCCGAGAACGACGTGCGCCGCCGCCGCAATGAGCTGCTGGCCGCCGCGCGCGAAGTGTTCGGCGTGCCACCGGAACAGGTGTCGATGAAATCGCGCGAGCGCGGCAAGGGCGGCAGCAAGTACGGCCGCTTCGAGCAGCGCGACGAGTTCATCGTGGTGCGAGAGAACAACGCGCTGCTGCAGGTGAACCTGTTCGATTACCTGGATACCGGCCTGTTCCTCGACCATCGCCCGCTGCGCCGGATGATGGCCGAGCAGGTGCGTGGCAAGCGTTTCCTCAACCTGTTCTGCTACACCGGCGTGGCCAGCGTGCAGGCCGCCGTGGCCGGTGCCGCCAGCACCACCAGCGTCGACCTGTCGGCCACCTATCTGCAGTGGTGCTACGACAACCTGGCGCTGAACGGGCAGGGGGGCAACCAGCATCTGCTGGTCCAGGCCGATGCAATGGCCTGGCTGGAAGGCGACCGCGGCCAGTACGACGTGATCTTCTGTGACCCGCCGACCTTCTCCAATTCCGCCCGCGCCGATGACTTCGACGTGCAGCGCGAACAGCTGAAGCTGCTGCGGGCGGCGGTGGCGCGGCTGGCACCGGGTGGCGTGCTGTACTTCTCCAACAACTTCCGCCGCTTCAAGCTGGAAGAGAACGCCATCGCCGAATTCGCCCAGTGCCGCGAGATCACCGCACGCACGATTGGTCCGGATTTCGAGCGCAACGCGCGCATCCACCGCGCGTGGGAACTGAAGCGGTTGGGGTAAGCCCGGTAGTGCCGGCCGCTGGCCGGCAACTGCGTCAGAACCGTGGAAGGTCCGCGGGATGCCGGCCAGCGGCCGGCACTACCCCATCTGGCCCGTAGATCCACGCCATGCGTGGATCGGCCTAAAGCACCAACAATCGCCCCGGCGCATGGGCCAGGGGCCAATGACCCTGTTCGTACAGCGCAAGCACAGGCTCCCAGTGTGCCGGCAGGCCGAGATGCATCTCCAGCAGGCGTTGCCGGAAGGCGAACATCGCCCCATCGCGCGCCACCAGCTGCAGGTCATGTGCGCCACAGCGCAGTGCCGGCAGATCCAGGGCCGAAAGCGCGCGCATCAACGTGCGGTTGAGTTCGCGTCGGGCGTCGGCCAGTTCGGCGGGATGGGGCAGGGCGCCGTGAAACGGATCCGAATCGCCCAGTGTTGTGGGCATCCATTCGAAACCATCGGTATCGACGGTCCGCAGTGCTTCGGCCAGCGATCGAACGGCGACGACGCCGGCCGTTGTGGGCAGTTTTTCACCCAACCGGGAAAAAAAGCCGATTCCAGACATCCGCTGCAGCACGCTATCCATACCGGCATTGTAGTTCGACGCCATGCGTGGACGCCGCCGTCCACGTACTGCGGCTACAGCAATTCCAGCACCAACCCCAGCACCGGCAGCGCGATCGCCAGAGGCGCAATCCACGTTGGACGATACGGATACAACCCGAACGACAGCGCCACGCCGGCCAGGGTCATCGCGCCCAGCCACAGCACCGGGCCCATCGCCCAGCCGTGGTCGGCCACGCACAGTGCGAACGCCGCCGCCAGCAGCGCCCAGCCCAGCACCCGCCACTGCATCCGCCGTGCGGGTGCGGCCGCGGCCTTGCCATGCAGGTCGTGCTGGTGCTTTTCCATCGACAGCGACAGCGCGGTGAACGCAGAGAACGACAGCGCCAGTGCCAGCAGCATCATGCGCTGGCCTCCGCTTCGGCCGCTTCTGCAGTGTTCACCGATGCCTTCGGCGCAGCCGCAGCGGCCGCACGTTTCTTCTTCTCGGCCGCACTCAGCGGTGGCGTCCAGCGCTGCATGCGCCAGCCGCACAGCGCCAGCATCGCGCCGAACGCGATCATCGAAAGATCGACGCCGGCCAGTACCCAGTCGCCGCTGCGCAGTGTGACCCCGAGGTGGGCATGGGTGGTCACTACATTGACCACCGGCACCAGCGCGAACGCGGCCGCACCCAGGTACAGCTGCCACGCCCACATCATCCGCTTCGGCCAGATGAAGGCGGCCAGCAGCGCGGCGCCCCAGGCGCAGAAGAACACGTTGGCCTCGGCACTGGAGCGCTCGGCGATCTGCAGCGGCAGCAGGCGGTTGCCCCAGAAGTACGCCGCGAAGGCGATCGGCAGGCCGGCCACGGTGCCGATGTTCAGCGCATCGACCAGGCGCAGGCCGAATCCGGTACGCCCGTTCTTGGCATGCCTGGGACGCTCCTTCACCGCCCACAGCACCACGCCGCTGGCGACCATCAGGCAGCCGACCAGGCCGGACAGGAAGAACAGTGCGCGCAGGCCCCAGTCGGCGAAGCGCGCCAGGTGCAGGCCATACAGCACGCCACGGGTGGCGGTGGCACCGCCGGACGGTGGCGTCTCTTCCAGCAGCGCACCGCTGACCATGTCGTAGCGCAGCGCCGGGGTGTCGGTGGACAAACGCCTGCCGTCACGTTGGCGGATGTCAATCACCGCATTGGCAGCGCCCGGGTTGGACACGGTGAAGCCGGCCACTTCCACGCCGTGCCAGTGCGCACGCGCGCTGTCCAGCAACTGTGCGATCGGCAGCGGCGTGGCGCGGCCCTGCGCCGGCGCGGTCACCTCTGGCATGCCGCCGAAGGCTTCGCTGAAGAACTTGTCCTCGTCCTGCGGGTAGGCGACTTTCACCCCCCACGGCAGGTACATGATCATCAGAGTGACGATGCCGGTGTAGGTGATCATCGCGTGGTACGGCAGGGCCATCACCGCGCTGACGTTATGGAAATCCAGCCAGGACCGCAGGCCCTTGTCCTTGCGGAAGGTGAAGAAGTCCTTGAAGATTTTCTTGTGGGTGATGACGCCGGTGATGATCGCCACCAGCATGAACATCGCGCAGAAACCGACCAGGTAGCGCGCCCAGTACACCGGGATGTAGTGCAGGTCGAAGTGCAGGCGGTAGAAGAAGTCGCCGCCACGGGTCTCGCGCGCCTTCAGTGCCTGGCCGGTGTTCGGGTCGAGCGTGGCGTCGCCGAAGCCACCGCGACGGCCACGACTGGGGTCGGCCAGTTCCGGTGGCAGCCGCCAGAACAGCTGCATGGCCGGGTTGCGCGGCTGCGGCAGGGTGACGAACCAGTTCTCGGCGTGGCTCGCATTGGCCTGCAGGTAGTCCACCGCGCGCTGCGCGGCCACGTCGATGCTGACGTTGCTGGACGGCAGCTCCGGGCGCATCCAGCGACTGATTTCCTCGCGGTAGTAGCTGGCCGTGCCGGCCATGAAGATCAGCAGCAGCAACCAGCCGACCAGCAGGCCCGTCCAGGTATGCAGCCAGGCCATCGACTGGCGGAATCCGTTCTTCATGCCCAGGCGCCCAACAGGCGTGCGACCGCCGCCATCAGCAGGGCGGGGGCGAGGATGCCGACCCAGGCCCGCAGTGCGCTGCGGGTGGCAAAGGCCCACAGCGCCGCGCAGGCAGCCACCACAATGGCCAGCAGCATGCCGGTCAGCACGGTCTGGCCGCGCGCGCCGGGCAACGCCACCGCGCAGAACACGCTGGTCATCGAGGCCAGCGCATAGCCGCCGAAAATCGCGGCCAAAGCGCGTGACAGCACGCCCCAGCGCGGGCTGGAGAACAAGGTGCGGGGGCTGGCGGGTGTGGGCGAGCGGTCCACGGCGTTCCTGAAGGTAGGAGAAGGGATGGAACGCGTCCGCGGCCCCCTTGCGCCCTGCGCATGTCGCCCAGCGTGTCCCATCGACGAAGCACTGCCCGCGCAGACGGGCAGCCCAGAAGTCGGGGCAGTACACGGGCGATGGGCACGTTTTTGGTGCCCGTTTGGCTAAGCGTACAACCGATCAGCAAATGATATGTATTCGCATTTCATGAATCAAGCGTGCTGATCGTGGGCGTTGGCCGGGGCTAGAAACTGAACACCACGGTTGCCGCATGCAGCAGCAGGCCGATCAACCCGCCCACCAGGGTGCCGTTGAAGCGGATGAACTGCAGGTCGCGACCCACGCTCAGTTCCAGTTGCTCGACCAGGTGCCGCTCATCCCAGCCCTTCACGGTCTGCGCGATATGCGTGGTCACGCCCTCGCGCAGGCGGCCGGTCAGGCGCTGCGCACCTTCCAGCAGGTGCTGGTTGAGGGCCTCGCGCAGGGCCGGGTCGGCCTGCAGGCTGCTGCCCAGCGACGCCAGGCTGCGCCGCAGGTGTCCGACCAGCGCAGAGTCTTCGCGTTGCAGGTCGGCGCGCAGGCTGGCATGGATACGCGCCCACAGCCCCTGCACGTAGTCCTGCAGGGCGGGGTGGTCGATCATGTCCTGCTTGAGCTGTTCGATGCGCTCAGCCAGCGCCGGGTCTTCGCGCAGGCGCTGCACGTAGTTCTGCAGCCAGGTCTCGTAATCCTGGCGCAGCGGATGCTGCGGCTCGGCCAGCACCTGTTGCAGTTCTTCCAGTACCGCCCGCGCCAGGCGTTCGGCCAGGCTGTCGCCGATCTCGTCGATTGGCTTGACCCAGTTCACCGTGCTCGACAGCGTCGGCCATTCGCGCTGGATGTAGCGCACGATCAGCTGCGAGGCGCGCTCCTTCACCTCCGGCTGCTCCAGCCAGCGTCCCAGGCGCTGCAGGCCCTCGTCCAGCACGCGCTGGTGGCGGCCATCGGCGGTCAGCAGGGCCAGCAGTTCACCGGCGGTGGCAGCAGCGTTCCACTGCCGCAGCTGCTGCACCACGAAGGCATGCAGTTGCCGCCGCACCGCGGTTTCGTCGAAGAAATCCAGTGCCTGCAGCGCCCAGCCGCGGGCCATGTCGGCCAGCATCCGCGAGCGTGCCGGGTCGGCCAGCCAGCTACCGAGACGACTGGCCGGATCGAACACCTTCAGCTTGGCCAGCAGCACACCCGGTTCCAGGAACTGGTCGCGCACGAACAGCGCCAGGCTGTCGCCGATGCGTTCCTTGCTGCGCGGGATGATCGCGGTGTGCGGAATCGGCAGGCCCATTGGCCGCCGGAACAGCGCAACGACTGCGAACCAGTCGGCCAGCGCGCCGACCGCAGCAGCCTCGCAGAAGGCCGAAACCCAGGCCCAGATGCCGCGTTCGCCGTGCCAATGGCTGACCGCGAATCCGGCCAGCATCAACAGCAGCAGGCCCAGTGCGAGGGCTTTCAGGCGCCGCAGCTGGGCGCGGCGCGGATCGTGGGCAGGCGTCATGCCGGAAGTCTAACCGGCACGGCATGAGCATCTGGTAGTGCCGGCCGCTGGCCGGCATCTTCAGTTCACCCGATACCTTCATGGAGTTGCCGGCCAGCGGCCGGCACTACCTGCTTGCGCAGCGCGGCCAGCTGCGCGCGCAGGGTGTCGTTCTCGCGGGTCAACGCGACCACGCGGCGGCGCAGGGCCGGGGCATCCTCGCCCAGCTGTTCCAGTGCCAACAGTACCTCGGCGTCGCGGCTGGCGATCTCGTCCTCGCTGGGCTCCTCGAAGTCCATCTCGGCCGCGTCCGGCTTCGGCGCGCGCGGCTTGCGCTTGGATTCGCGCACGCGCTTGGCCGCCTGCTTCAGCTCATCCTTGCCGCCGGCGGCGGCGGCGCGTTGCTCCTCTTCGGGCAGATCGGCCACGGCTGCGGCGGCGCTGATCGAGATCACGCCGGCCTTCACTGCCTCCACCACTTCGGGTGCAGCCTGGGCATGGATGCGCTCGATCATGCCGACCTGGCTGGTACTCAGCTTGGCTTCGCGGGCCAGTTCGGCGCGGCTGAGCTTCGGTGCCGGCTCCCACGGCGGGCTGTCCTCGCCCGCCTCATCGGCAATCTCGGCGGTACCGTCGCTCTCGCGCTGCAGCTGCGCCTGCTCGACCTGCTTGCGGGCGGCCAGGATGTCGCGCTTGCGCAGCGCCAGCACGCCGCGCTGGAAATCGGACACGCTGCGACGGCCCAGATGCTGCTCGATCATCCACAGGTGAACGTCTTCCATGCTCTGGAAGCGCGTGTTCTGCACGGTGTTGAAGGGCAGGCCATGCTTCTGGCAGATGCCGAAACGGTTGTGACCATCGACCAGCACATTACCCCACAGCACCAGCGCATCGCGGCAGCCTTCGGCGAGGATGCTGCGCTCCAGCGCGTCATGTTCGTCCGCGGTCAGCGGGTCGATGTAGGCCTTGAGTTCTTCTTTGACGACGATATCCATGGGCACGGCAACGAGCAGGAGCGGAACCGCCCATTGTACCCGCTCGCCGCCGCCGGCCCGGGCTCAGGCGGTGACCCGGATCATCTCGCCCAGGGTGCCGGTGATCTGGTCGATCTGCGCCTTGTCCACGATCAGCGGCGGCGACAGCGCGATGATGTCACCGGTGCAGCGCACCAGCAGCCGGCCATCGTGGAAGCAGCGCCGGAACACCTCGTAGCCGCGGCTGCCAGGGGCATCGCGGCGCGGTGCCAGCTCGACCGCGCCGACCAGCCCGAAGTTGCGGATGTCGATCACGTTGGGCAGGCCCTGCAGCGCGTGCAGCCGTTCCTGCCAGTACTCGCCCAGTTCGATGGCGCGCTCGAACAGGCGCTCCTCGGCGTAGACGTCCAGTGTTGCCAGCGCTGCGGCGCAGGCCAGCGGGTGACCCGAGTAGGTATAGCCGTGGAACAGCTCGATGGCCTGCGGCGGGGCCTGCATCAGCGTGGCATGCACGGCGTCGCTGGCCAGCACGCCGCCCAGCGGCACCGCGCCGTTGCTGACCGCCTTGGCGAAGGTCAGCAGGTCCGGTGTGACCCCGAAGCGCTGCGCGGCGAAGGGCATGCCGACCCGGCCGAAACCGGTGATGACCTCATCGAACACCAGCAGGATGCCGTGGTGGTCGCACAATTCGCGCAGGCGCTGCAGGTATCCGGGCGCGGGCAGGATCACCCCGGCGGAGCCGGCGATGGGCTCGACGAAGACGGCGGCAATCGTCGAGGCGTCATGCAGCGCGATCAGCCGTTCCAGGTCGTCGGCCAGCTCCGCGCCCTGGCGCGGCAGGCCCTTGCTGAACGCGTTGCGCTGCAGGTCCAGGGTGTGGCGCAGATAGTCCACGCCCCCCAGTTGCAGGCCGAACGCCCTGCGGTTGTTGGGCAGACCGCCCAGCGCCATGCCACCGAAACCGACGCCGTGATAGGCCTTCTCGCGGCTGATGAAGCGCGTGCGCTGGCCCTCGCCACGCTGGCGGTGGTAAGCCAGCACGATCTTCATCGCGGTATCCACCGCCTCCGAGCCGGAGCTGGTGAAGAACACATGGTTGAGCGGGGCCGGAGCCAGTGCGGCCAGCCGCTGTGCCAGCGCGAAGGCCGGCGGCGAGCCCATCTGGAAAGCGGGCGAGTAGTCGAGCGTGCGTGCCTGCCCGGCGATGGCCTCGACGATGCGCGGTCGCGCGTGGCCGGCGTTGCAGCACCACAGGCCGGCGGTGCCGTCGAGGATCTGTCGGCCATCGATGTCTTCGTAGTGCATGCCTTCGGCGCGGACCAGCATGCGTGGTGCCGCCTTGTACTGGCGGTTGGCGGTGAATGGCATCCAGTAAGCGTCCAGTGACTCGGGGCGCTGTGTGGTCAGGTCGTGCAGGTCGCTTCCGGGACGCTTCATGCCAGCTCCGTCGGGTCCGATGCGACGAATGTAGCGCAGCCACGTCACGGCGGAGTCGCGGTGACCCCGGTATAACCAAGGCTCGTAGAATGCTGGAGCTTCCCATGGCCGATTTTCCCGACCGCAGCCATTGGCAGGCACTGGCCCTCCAGCTGTCGATGCCAGGCCAGGCCTTCATCGATGGCCGCTATGTCGATGCAGCCAGCGGCGCCCGTTTCGACTGCGTCAGCCCGATCGACGGTCGCGTACTGGGGGCGGTCGCCGACTGCGACGCACAGGACGTGGAGCGCGCGGTACTGGCCGCGCGGCGCAGCTTCGAGGCCGGCCACTGGTCGCAGGCCAGCCCGGCCCAGCGAAAGCGCGTGCTGTTGGCGCTGGCGGCATTGGTCGAAACGCATGCCGACGAGCTGGCCCTGCTGGAAACCCTGGACATGGGCAAGCCGGTGCGTGATGCGCGCCGCATCGACCTGCCAGGTGCGGTGCGCTGCCTGCGCTGGACCGCCGAGGCCGTGGACAAGCTGTACGGCGAGATCGCGCCGACCGGCCCGCACGAACTGGGACTGGTCACGCGCGAGGCCGCCGGGGTCGTGGCCGCGATCGTTCCGTGGAACTTTCCGCTGCTGATGGCCTGCTGGAAGATCGCGCCTGCATTGGCCATGGGCAACTCGGTGGTGCTCAAGCCGTCCGAGCGCTCGCCCTTGAGTGCGTTGCGGCTGGCGGCGCTGGCCGCCGAAGCGGGCCTGCCAGAGGGCGTGCTGAACGTGCTGCCGGGGCACGGTGCGCGCGTCGGTGAGCCGTTGGCCCTGCACATGGATGTGGACGTGCTCGCCTTCACCGGCTCCACGGCCACGGGCGCGAAGCTGCTGCAGTGTTCAGGGCGATCCAACCTCAAGCGGGTCTGGCTGGAATGTGGCGGCAAGAGCCCGCATGTGGTGTTCGCCGACGCCCCTGATCTGGACGCCGCCGCGAAGGCGGTGGCACAGGGTATCTTCTTCAACCAGGGCGAGGTCTGTACCGCAGGTTCGCGGCTCCTGGTACAGCGTTCGATCCGCGAGGATTTCGTGCATCAGGTGGTTGCCTATGGCCAGCACATGCACCCCCGCCATCCATTGGACCCCGATGCGCCGATGGGCGCGCTGGTGGATGCCGCGCACCTGGACAAGGTGATGGACGATATCGCGCGCGCCGAAGGCGAGGGTGCCCGGTTGCTGCTGGGTGGGCGGCGCGCCGAAGTGGAAGCCGGCGGCAGCTACGTCCAGCCCACCGTGTTCGACCAGGTGCGCCCGGAGCAGGCACTGGCGCGCGAGGAAGTGTTCGGGCCGGTGCTGGCTGTGCTTGGTTTCGAAGACGAGGCCGAAGCGGTGCGCGTGGCCAATGACAGCCGCTACGGCCTGGCCGCGGGCCTGTGGACACGGGACCTGGGGCGAGCCCACCGCGTCGCGCGCCAGCTGCGTGCCGGCAGCATCTGGGTGAACGGCTGGGATGGCGGCGACATGACCGCTCCGTTCGGGGGCTACAAGCAGTCCGGCAACGGGCGCGACAAATCGCTGCATGCGTTCGACAAGTACAGCGAGATCAAGGCCACCTGGATGCAGCTGTAACGACGCGATTGCTGGACGGCTGTTCGCTCTCTGTAGAGTCGAGCGATGCTCGACTGCCGTTCGTTCTTCTGTAGAGCCGAGCCATGCTCGGCTGCATCTCGCGAAGAACCGTCGAGCATGTCTCGACGTTACAGGAGGCGCCTGCCCCCTCGTCGGCATCGGTGTCGGCTGAAACCATCGTGCCGTACCGCCGCCAGCCCGTGGCAGAATCGGTCGATCTGCCATTTCCCGTGTTGCCGATGTCCTCGATCACCGCTGCCGCGCCGCCCGTGAATTCCCCCCGTCGTGTTCTGCTGGCCAGCCTGATCGGTACCACGATCGAGTTCTTCGACTTCTACATCTACGCCACGGCCGCGGTGCTGGTGTTCCCGCACCTGTTCTTCCCGGACAGCAGCGAACAGGCAGCCCTGCTGCAGTCGCTGGCAACCTTCGCGGTGGCCTTCATCGCACGCCCGGTTGGCTCGGCAGTGTTCGGCCATTTCGGCGATCGCATCGGCCGCAAGGCCACCCTGGTGGCTGCGCTGCTGACCATGGGGCTGTCCACGGTGCTGATCGGCCTGCTGCCGACGCACGCACAGATCGGTCTGTGGGCGCCGGCGCTTCTGGCGCTGTGCCGTTTCGGCCAGGGCCTGGGTCTGGGCGGCGAGTGGGGCGGGGCAGTGCTGCTGGCCACCGAGAACGCACCGCCGGGCAAGCGCGCCTGGTACGGCATGTTCCCGCAGCTGGGTGCACCGCTGGGCTTCCTGCTGTCGGCCGGTATCTTCCTGGTGCTCGGCCGCTGCCTGAGCCAGGACGATTTCCTGCAGTGGGGCTGGCGCATTCCGTTCGTGGCCAGCGCGCTGCTGGTCGGCCTCGGCCTGTGGGTGCGGCTGAACATCCACGAGACCCCCGACTTCAAGCAGGCGCTGGAGCGCAAGGCGCCGGTGCGGCTGCCGATGTGGACGGTGCTGCGTGACCACCCGGTGCCGATGCTGCTGGGTACCCTGGGCGCGTTCGCCACCTTCGTGCTGTTCTACCTGATGACCGTGTTCAGCCTCGGCCATGGCACGGCGGTGCTGGGTTACAGCCGCGAGCAGTTCCTGCTGATGCAGATGGCCGGCATGCTGTTCTTCGCGCTGGGCATCCCGCTGTCGGCGCGCTATGGCGACCGCTGGGGGACGCGCCGCACGATGATCGTGGCCAGCGTGCTGATCATCGGTTTCGGCGTGCTGTTCGCGCCGCTGTTCCAGCCGCACAGCCCGTGGATGGTCACCGCCTTCCTGTGCCTGGGCCTGTTCCTGATGGGCCTGACCTATGGTCCCTGCGGTACCTTCCTGGCCGAGATCTACCCGGTGGAGGTGCGCTACACCGGCGCATCGCTGTCATTCAACCTGGCCGGCATTCTGGGTGCGGCACCGGCGCCGTACCTGGCCACCTGGCTGGCCGAACGCTTCGGTCTGGTCGCGGTCGGCTACTACCTGTGCCTGACTGCGGCAGCGACGCTGTGCGCGCTGGTGGCACTGCACCGGCGCGCGCTGCGGTTCAGCCAAAGAAGCGCTTGAGCGTGCGTCCCAGCCAGCCACCGCCCTGGTGCTCGCGGGTGAACTGGTTCAGGTGTGCCTTGACCTGTTCGGCATAGGCCTGATCATCGCCGCGGATGTGGTTGAACAACCAGCGCGAGAGCATCGTGCGCAGTTCATCGCTGATGTCCTCGCCGGCCTGGAAGCGCAGCCGGTACTCGGCCACACGCTTGATGAAGATCTCATGCACGCGCTTGTGCGCGGCACAGAACGGGTAGCCCGCTTCCTCCATCAGCTCTTCCTCGAACGCGAAGTGCGACATGGTGTAGTCGACCACCTCGTCGATCACTTCACCCACTGCCGCGCGCTGCAGGCTGGACTGGGCCACGTGCAGGTGGTTGAGCATCTCGATGATGCGGCGGTGTTGTTGGTCGATCACATCGATGCCGATGTTCAGATCGTCCTGCCAGACCAGTAGTGCCATCCCCGGCTCCCCTTCATGCGTATGTCGGGGCCGACTGTAGAGCTGCCGTGCGGGAACGGCGTTGATCTGGATCAAAGCGAGCCGGTCAGGTCAGCGCGGCTCGCGTGGACGCAGCGGGCTGGCCACCGTGGTGCAGCTGACCCGATTGCGGCCACCGGCCTTGGCCAGGTACAGCTGGCGGTCGGCCTCGGAGATCAGCCGGTGCAGCGCATCGCGCTGCGGGCGCAGGCAGCACAGGCCGATGCTGACCGTCATGCGCAGGGTAGCGGTGCCGATGTCCACCTCCAGTGCGGCGATGCGCTGGCGCAGCTCCTCGAAGTACAGCAGCGCCTCGTCCTGTTCCATGTCTGGCACCAGCAGGCAGAACTCCTCGCCGCCGAAGCGCGCGATCAGGTCGTGGCTGCGTGCATGCGCGGTCACCGCGCCGGCCACCGCGCGCAGCGCGTCGTCGCCCGCTTCGTGGCCATGGGTGTCGTTGATGTGCTTGAAGTGGTCGATGTCGATCATCGCCACCGCCACGCATTGGCCGTGCAGCTGCAGCTGCGGCAGCTGACGCTGGCTCTGCTCCAGGAAGAAGCGTCGGTTGGGCAGGCCGGTGAGGAAATCACGGGTGGCCAGGTCCTGCAGGGTGCCGATCAGCTCCAGCTGGTCCACGTTCTGCGAGACGCGGCAGAAGAACTCCTCGCGCGAGAACGGCTTGCGCAGGAAATCGTTGGCGCCGTTCTTCAGGAAGCGCGGGATCAATGAGGCGTCGGTATTGCCGGAGATGCCGATCACCGCCACCTTGTCGCGCGAGCGCAGGGTGCGGAGGCGACGGGTGAATTCCACGCCCTGCATGCCGGGCATTTCCTGGTCGACCACCGCCAGGCGGATCGCCGGATGCGCCTCGATAGCAGCCAGGCCCTCGTTGCCGTCGGCGGCTTCGTGCACCTCATGCCCATACATGCGCAGCAGGGCGGCGGCATAGCCACGGGCGGACGGCGAATCGTCCACCACCAGCGCGGCGATGCGTCGGTTGCGTTCCAGCCGCTGCACCAGCCACACCAGGTAGTCGATGCTGCCCGGGGTGTTCTTCAGCACGTAGTCGATGATCTGCTGCTGTAGTACGCGCTTGCGCAGGTCCTCGTCGTAAACGCCGCTGACCACCACCGTCGGCAGGTCGCGCTTGAGGAAGAACTCGACCACCGCATCGCGGTCGCCGTCGGCCAGCACCAGTCCGGTCAGCACCAGGAACCAGCCCCCGCCTTCGCTGAGCAGCCGGTCGGCCTCGGCCAGGGTGGAGGCGATCACCACCGGCAGTTCCAGGCGCTGCTCGATGGCTTCGCGCAGCATGCCGGTGAACGCACGGGAGTTTTCGACCAGCAGGATCCGCTGCGGCAGCGGATCGGCCAGGTCGCCATCGACGGCGGCCTGCGGCAGCACGGGCATGATGCGGTGGCTCACGAGGGAGGGGCTCGGCACGGATAGCGGCGGTTTCGGGTGTAACTTTAGCGGAGCAGCGTGCCCTGCGCGTCGTTCCCGGTCAGGCAGGCGATGCGAATGCCGCCGCTGTACCCGCAATCGATTCGTGCAGGACGAGCCGGAGCCGGTTGCTACGGCAATGCACCGTGCCGCCGTAGGCCATTATCCGGCCGGCCAGACGCTCGGTGGCTTGCTGAACGGTCCGGTTCGACAGCGTGCAACCACGGTCAAGCAGGCCCACAACCACCACGATGCCGCGGCGTTCGCCAGCCTGGCCGCTCCGGGCGCGCACGCTGACCTGTCCCGATTCCAGCTCCAGCAGCAGCGACACCGCCTCGATCAGCGAGCGATAGATGGCGAGTTGCAGGTCCACCGTCAGCAAGCAGGGGTTGCCCTCCAGCCGGGGCGGAATCACGCGATGGGAGTTGTTCCAGGTCTCGCATGCGCCGCCAACCCGAAGCGCGATATACAGCCCAACCTGCTCCAGCCCCGTGGGGTAGACCAGACTGGCCTGTTCACGGAACAGCCGCGAGTGCACGGATGAGGCGTGCTGCAGGCTGTTGGCCACGGCATGATGCCCCTGCGCCTTCAGCCAGCTGACCATCTCGCCGAGCGAGCTGTCCATGCCTTCGCCGAGTTGCTTGAGATGGGAGGCGCGCTCGCGAAGCTCACGCTCACGGGTCTGATGCGAACTGCGTGCCAAGCGCAATGTGGTTTCCTCAGCCAGTCCACGGGACCGTGCACGCTCATGGTGATAGCTGATGCTGGATCCCAGTGCGAGCAGTGCGACACTCATCACGGCCATGTTCTGCTGGGTGGCGAAGGTGCCCAGGTCGAACGAGGACGGTAGGCCGGTGCTGGGTGTGGCGAAATGGAGTGGAAGGTTCAACAGCGGAATCGCGATGGCAGCGCCACGCCACCCATGCATGAAGGTCAGGGCGATCGCTGGGAGGGAGGACAGCAGCACCAGGTGGGTGCGTGTGGTGTGGGCGCTGATGGCCGTCAGCTGCATGCACAGGCCCAGGACCAGCATCACCAGGATGGCCGTGACCGTAGGCGCAGCAAAGCGGCGCGTCCAATTGGGATCCGCGTGTCGTCGCGACCAGAGGAATGCCAACGGCACGAGGGTGATGATGGCGGCGAAGTGGCCAAAGATCGTGCGATCAACTGCGCTAAGCAGGTTGCTGGGCGGCGGGTTCGACCACAGAGCAAATGAAATGCCCATATTGAGAGCCGGGACGAACAATGCCGTGCAGAAGGTCAGCGACAGCAGCCAGAGGCCGGTGGCGGACTCTGATGGCATTCTCATGCGATGCAAGTAGACCACCAGCATCGCCAGCGGCATCAGCAGAGTCGAGGCCAGGATGACCCAGACCAGGCCGTAGCTATCGATCATGGGGATGCGCAGGGTTGCGAAGTACGCGTACTCCCCAAGCAGCAGGTAGGGCCACAGGCGGGTCGGGACGATCAGTAGTGCCGCTGCCCGGATGCCCGCAGGCAGGAAGAACTGATCCAGCGAGAACTGACGGGAGGCAAGGCAGCTCAGGGCGTAGACGGCCGCGAGTGCGATTCCGACGGGTCGGATCCGGAAGCTCAGTTCAATCGATTCTTTGAATCGCTCCAAGCCCGCGTCTCCCGTCTCCCGGCCAATGATGACTGGCCACTTCCGAAGACATTATCGACAGTTGGAGAAGGGCGCAATCGAGGTGCGTGGCCTCCCTTTGCGCTGCAATTGGCGGCTTCCTGTGCTTCGTGGCCCTACACGCCCGGCAGTGCGGCGGCATAGCCACCAACGGACGGTTAATCTTCCACAATCAGCGCGCCCACGGTTCGATCACGTTTTAGCCGTTGCACCAGGCACATTGGGCAGTTGATGCTGTCCGCTGTGTTCCCCATCACACAATCGACGATGTCCTGCAGTTACACGCGCTTGTCCAGGTCCTTGTCTCAGATGCCACTGACCTGCACCGTGGCGGGTTTCGATGCAGGTATTGGCGATTTCGGACACAGCATCGGCGTGGCATGGGTTTGCATCGATCCAGTGGATTATGTCCCATGGGCACTACGGAGTCCGCCCGGTATATGCTGATGCGATTGGCGGTAGCATCCTTCTTGATCCGTATTGCATCCAACCTGGAGGTTAGTGTGAGAAGTTTCCGAATTCATGCATTTGCTGGTGCATTGATGTTGGTGCCGGTATCCGTTTTTGCTTTTGCCCCGGGTGACGACCATGGAATCAAGATGGCCGGCCAAGGACTCGGCCAGTCGATTCCGCAGGCACAAGACCTGAGCGTGGATCCCGGCTGGTTGGTCTATGGGTTCGAGCGCGATGGCATGGACTATTTCCAGGTAAACGATCTCGCAGGGCACGTGCACATCGTGATCGGCAATGCTGCGGGCACGTTCTGGGTGCTGCCGGCAGGTGACCCATCTGCGAGGGTGTCGTTGCCGGAGCAGCGCCTGCCTGTTCCCGCAAAAGCCACCAGAACGGTTGTCTATCGGTCTTCCGCATTCACGCTGGTCAGATATGCTGGCGGAGCTGATGTGTTGTGGGCGGTAGAGGCACCCTGATACTGCCTGTTGCCGGGATATCGGCGAGCTTGAGTGTCGGGCTGCATGGGCACCCGGATGTTCGCCGGGTGCCCATGACGCCCTTGGCCAGGGGATGAGCGGGACGCTTATGCGATTCCGCTGCTTTGGTTCGCTCCGGCCGCTTGACTGTGAAATGCACTACTGCAGCGCAGAGGGTGCGGGGCAGCTGTACTGCGATGGAGCGCTGGGCACTGCCTCAAGTTTTGATTCACGGTCGAGGAACAGAATCCTGACCCGGTTGCCATAGCAGTCAACGGTCCCGTCATAGGGCAGGGTTCGCCCGGACAGCCGCTCGAACGCTGCCATGGTTGTCTGCTGGGAAAGGCGCCGACGCGACTCCAGCAGCGACACGACCATGAGGATTCCGCGCCTGGAACCCATTCCGCCGCACCTTGCACGAATGCGAATCTGGCCACCTTCATGCTTGAGAAGAATGGAGACCGCATCAATGAGTGTTCGGTAAGCGGCCAACTGCAGTTCCACGCTCAGGTTGCAGGGGTCGCCCTTCAGATCCGGGCGGAGAACGCGCTCCGTCAGCTTCCATGACTCACGGATGCCGCCAGCCTGCAAAGCCACGTAAAGCCCAAGATGCTCCAGGCCCGAGGGATAGACCATGCTTGTCTGTTCGCGAAAGAGCCGCGAATGTACATTTGAGGTATGCAGAAGGCTGCTGGCCACTGCGTGATGTCCCTGGGCCTTGAGCCAGTCGGCCAGCTCAACCAGCGACGTATCAATGCCGTCGCCGAGCTTGCGAAGGTGCAGGGCACGCTCACGCAGCTCCATCTCGCTGGCCAATTGCGAGCTCCTCGCAAGATGGATGGCGTCCCTTTCCCCCATCTCGCGCAGCCTGTAACGATGGTAGAAGTGGGTGATGCGTGATCCGAGCAACAGCAATACGATGCCGCTGATCGCCATGATCTGCTGGGTGATGAAGGCCGCTGGATCGAATGCGGTTGGATGTGTGTTGGGCGTGGTCAGGCCGATGACCATGTTGAGCACCGGCACTGCAAGGGCGGCACCCTTCCAGCCATACAGGCAGGTAAGTGCGGCCGCGGGGAGTGCCAACAGCAGCAGGAGCGTTGCCTTCAGCGCAACCCAGTCTGCGGGCAGTTGAGTTGCTGCTATCCCGATCAGCAGCATCAACGAAAGTGCCGCCAGCATCGGGGTCTTTCGTCCAGCGTTCCACTCCTGCCCCACGTCCTGTCGCGCCCACAGCATGGCGATGGGGGCCACCGTCAGAATGCCGATGAAGTCGCCCACGCTGTAACGCGCCGCATTGGTCAGGAAGGGCGTGGAAGGGGGTGTTGGCCAGAGCAGATGGGAAAAGCTGAGGTTCAGCAGAGTAATAACGACGCTGGAAGCGGCGGCAATCAACAAGAGGCCGATCGTCTGCGACTCCGCCATCAGTCGCCGTTGCAGCTTCACAATCAACATCACTGCGGGCATGAGGAACGCGGAGGCAACAATGACCCATGTCAGGCCGTACTTCTCGATCATTGGCACGCGGGACTGTGCAAAGTACGCATATTCGCCCAGCAGCAGATAAGGCCACAGGCGCGGCGGGCACAACAGTACGGCCGCCACCCGGATGCCGGCTGGCAAATAGAACTGATCCAGCGACAGCTGTCGGGTTGCCCAATAGGCAACTGCATAAAGCAAGGCAAGCATCAGGCCAGCCGGACGAATGCGCACCTTCAGCAACAATCCTTCTTTCCACCAGTCCAATCGCACGTCCCCCTCTCCTACGTGTCCCCTGTCAGCTTCCATTCGCCGCGGGGCCCGGTTTCTCAGGACGTTATCGGTCTGCGAACGATTATGCAATTGCACAGCTGCGCATTTAGGTAATTGACCAACCATCCATCACACATGTTGCGTGAAAATCTGTGACGTGTGCAGCACGATCAGCGCTGCGGTGCGCTTGTCAGAACGTTCAATACAGGTGGAGATGCAGAATCTTCACCACAACGCATCCCGCAGCTTGTACCACGACATCGCCGCCACCAGCAGCGGCGTGCGCAGCAGCCGGCCGCCAGGGAAAGGCGCATGCCGCAGCCGCTGGAACACGTCCAGGCGCTCGCTCTGGCCGGCAATCGCGGCGGCGATGACTTCGCCGGCCAGCCCGGCGGCGGCCACCCCATGGCCGGAGAACCCCTGCGCGAAGTACAGGTTGCCGTCCAGCCGGCCCCAATGCGGGGCGCGGTTGCGGGTGATGTCCACGTAACCGCCCCAGACCTGCTCCAGCGGCACGTCGGCCAGTTGTGGAAACACCTGGTGCATGCGCCGCTGCATCACCCCGTGCAGGCCGGGTGGGGGCAACGCCGAGTAACTGGCGCGACCGCCGAACAGCAGCCGGTGATCGTGGCTGAGGCGGAAATAGTCCAGTGCCCACGCGGTGTCGGCCACGGCCATGTTGTTGCCGATCAGGGCGCGGGCGCGCTCGGCACCGAGCGGCGCGCTGGCGCCGATATAGGTGCCGACCGGCATGATCCGGCGTTCCAGCTCGGGCAGCAGGCCCTGCAGCCAGGCATTGCCGGCAACCACCAGGTGCGCAGCGCGCACGCTGCCCCGCGCGGTATGCAGGGTGGGCTGCGGTCCGCGCTGCACGCGGGTCACTGCGGAGTTCTCGTGGATCACCACGCCGGCCGCGCGCGCCGCATCGGCCAGGCCACGCGCATAGGCCAGCGGGTGCAAGTGCGCGCTGTGCGGATCGAACATCGCGGCGCGGTAGCGCGGGCTGTCCAGCTGCGCGCGCAGGGCATCACGGTCCCACCACTGCATCGGGTAGTCGTAGTGGCGCTGAAGGTGCTCGCAGTTGGCGTGCAGGTCGCGCTCGTGGCGTTCGCGGATGGCGACGCTGGCGTGGCCCTCCACCCAATGGCAGTCGATACCATGGCGATCGATGCGCCTGCGCATCGCCTGTACCGCTTCGCGCGACCAGTCGAACAGGTGGCGCGCATCGTCACGGCCGAGCTGACGCTCCAGTTCGTCCACCTCGCAGCCATAGCCGGCCAGCGCCTGGCCACCATTGCGGCCGGACGCGCCCCAGCCGACCCGCTGTGCGTCCAGCACCACCACGCGCTGGCCACGCGCGGCCAGTTCCAGTGCGGCGGTCAGGCCGGTATAGCCGGCGCCCAGCACCGCAACGTCGGCCTGCACCTGCCCCTGCAACGAGGGCAGTGCGGGTGGTTCGGGCAGGCTGGAGGCATACCAGCTGGGCGGAAACGCGGCGCTCACTGCAGGCCTCGCGGGTGCAGTGCGGGAGGGCGGAGCAGGGCAGGTCGATCAGCGTTCACCCCGGTAGTTTCGCCGATGCGCGGCAGCTGCGGTGTGACGACAGCGACTTGCCGCCGTTGCCAGGCGACGGGTAACGTGTCGGCACGCCAAGGAGTGACCCCATGCGCCGCCTGCCCTGGGTGGGCCTGCCCACCGACAGCACCGTGCTCGGCCACCACCGTTTCGCGGTGGCCGGCGAGAAGTACGTGCGCGCGCTGGCCGAGGCGGCCGAGGTGACCCCGGTGGTGTTGCCGAGCCTGCAGCCACCGTTGCCGGCCAGCGACTGGCTGCTTGGGCTCGATGGCCTGCTGTTGACCGGCGCGGTCAGCAATATCGAACCGCAGCACTACGAGGGTGGCCGCAGCTGGCCAGGCAATCCGCATGATCCGGCCCGGGATGCCAATGCCTTTGCGTTGCTGCACGAAGCGCTGGCGCTGGACCTGCCGGTGCTGGCGATCTGTCGTGGTTTCCAGGAATTGAACGTCGCGCTGGGTGGCAGCCTGCATCCGCAGGTGCATGCGGTGCCCGGCCTGGCCGACCATCGCGAAGACCCGCAGGCGCTGGTGGAAGTGCAGTATGGGCCGGCCCATGCGGTGACCCTGGCCGCCGATGGCTGGCTGGCGCAGTGGCACGGCAGTGGCCGCGCGCAGGTCAATTCGGTGCACGGACAGGGCATCGCCCGCCTCGCGCAGGGCCTGCAGGTCGAGGCCATGGCCGATGACGGACTGGTCGAGGCAGCGCGCAGCCTGCACCATGGATTTGTGCTCGGCGTACAGTGGCATCCGGAGCGGCGTGTCACGCAGACGCCGTTCTATCACGCTATTTTCCGTGCGTTCGGCCAAGCTTGCCGGCAGCACCAACAGAACCGACTGGATTCCCGATGAGTTCCCGAACGCGCCCGCGCAAGACGGCCACGCCCCCCGCACCGCAGGAAAGCAGCCTGCTGCGCTGGCTGAAGGAGCGGCGCATCACCGAGGTGGAATGCCTGGTGCCGGACATCACCGGCAACGCGCGCGGCAAGATCATTCCTGCCGACAAGTTCTCGCACGACTACGGTACGCGCCTGCCGGAAGGCATCTTCGCCACCACCGTCACCGGCGAGTTCCCTGACGATTACTACGACCTGACCTCGCCGTCGGACTCGGACATGATGCTGCGGCCCGATCCGGACACGGTGCGCATGGTGCCGTGGGCGGCCGACGCCACCGCGCAGGTCATCCACGATTGCTACACCAAGAACGGCGAACCGCACGAGCTTGCGCCGCGCAACGTGCTGCGCCGCGTACTGGCGGCTTATGCGGAACTGGGCCTGCGCCCGGTGGTGGCGCCGGAGCTGGAGTTCTTCCTGGTGCAGAAGAACACCGACCCGGACTTCCCGCTGCTGCCACCGGCCGGTCGCTCGGGGCGCCCGGAGACCGCGCGGCAGTCGTACTCGATCGACGCGGTCAACGAGTTCGACCCGATCCTCGACCTGATGTACGACTACGCCGATGCGATGAAGCTGGACGTGGACACGCTGATCCACGAATCCGGCGCAGCACAGCTGGAGGTGAACTTCACCCATGCCGATGCGATGGACCTGGCCGACCAGGTGTTCCTGTTCAAGCGCACCATGCGCGAGGCGGCGATGCGCCACGGGGTGTACGCCACGTTCCTGGCCAAGCCCATGGAGAACGAGCCCGGTAGTGCCATGCACATCCACCAGAGCCTGGTGCGGGTGAGCGATGGCAGCAATGTGTTCGCTGGCGAGACCGATGCTGAGGGTGAGTTCAGCCCGGTGTTCGGCCACTACCTGGGCGGTCTGCAGAAGTACGCGCCGCAGGCGATGGCGTTCTTCGCGCCGAACGTGAATTCCTACCGGCGCCTGGTGTTCGGCGAGGTCTCGCCGAGCAACGTGCACTGGGGTTTCGACAACCGTACCTGCGGCCTGCGCGTGCCGCTGGATACACCGGAAAACATGCGCGTGGAGAGCCGGTTCGCTGGTTCCGACGCCAATCCGTACCTGGCAATGGCGGCCACCCTGGCCTGCGGCCTGCTCGGCATCCGCGAGCGGCTGGCGCCGGACGCGCCGGTGACCGGCAGCGCGAAGGAACTGGGCTACAACCTGCCGCGCTCGCTGGGCGAGGCGCTGGACGGGCTGGAGCAGTGCAGCGAGCTCCAGGCCCTGCTGGGCGAGCGTTTCTGCCGCGCCTACATCTCGGTCAAGCGCAAGGAATACGAGACCTTTTTCCGCGTCATCAGCTCGTGGGAGCGCGAGTTCCTGCTGCTGAACGTCTGAGCATCTGGAATAGAAAAATCCGCCGCCGGGGGGTAGGCTGGCACCCGTCGCCGGCCCCGCCGGCCCCCCTTCCCGCATTCTGGAGCACCCGATGAAGCTGCGTATCCTCACGCTCGGCCTGGCCTCCGCCATGCTTGCCGCCTGTGGCGGTGGCAACGGCGGCGCGCTGGACAGCCAGGTCCTGAACGTCTACAACTACAGCGATTACATCGCCGAGGACACCATTCCGACCTTCGAGAAGGAGAGCGGCATCAAGGTGACCTACGATGTGTTCGACAGCGATGAGATGGTCGAGACCAAGCTGCTGGCCGGCAACAGCGGCTACGACGTGGTGGTGCCGACCCTGAACTTCTTCGGCCGCCAGATCCAGGCCGGCGTGTTCCTGCCGCTGGACAAGAGCAAGATCCCGAACCTGGCCAACCTCGATCCGGCGGTGATGAAGCGCATCGCCACCCAGGATCCGGGCAACCAGTACGGCGTGCCGTACATGATCGGCACCACCGGCATCGGCTACAACGTGGACATGCTGAAGCAGCGCTTCGGCGGCAGCACCGATATCGCCAACAGCTGGGACCTGGTGTTCAAGCCGGAGAACATCAGCAAGATGAAGGACTGCGGCGTGACCATCCTGGACACGCCGGCCGACATGATCCCGATCGCGCTGCATTACCTGGGCCTGGATCCGCACAGCGGCGACCCGGCCGAACTGCAGAAGGCGGCCGACCTGCTGAAGTCGATCCGCCCGTACGTGCAGAATTTCCACTCCTCGCAGTACGTCGGTTCGCTGGCCAATGGCGGCACCTGCCTGGTGGTCGGCTGGTCGGGTGACATCATCCAGGCCCGCGACCGCGCCGAGGAAGCCAGCAATGGCGTGCACGTGGCTTATTCGATCCCGAAGGAAGGTGCGCCGCAGTGGTTCGACATGCTGGCGATCCCGAAGGACGCCAAGCACCCGGAAGCGGCTTACAGGTTCATCAACTATCTGCTGGAACCGAAGGTCGCCGCGGCCAACACCAACTTCATCCACTACGCCAACCCGATCCCGGCCGCGACACCGCTGGTGGACGAGGCGATCCGCACCGACCCGACGATCTATCCGCCGGCTGACGTGGCCGAGAAGATGTTCACCTACTCGATCAACACGCCGGAGACCGACAAGCTCTACACCCGGCTGTGGACCGAGGTGAAGACCGGCCGCTAAGCCGGTCTGGCGCCGCCGGGCGTTGCCCGGCGGCCACCTTGCTCCACCGTGCCGGAATCGGTACCGCCGCTCTCGCCAAGGTGCCTCAGGATGGCTGGCAGCAGGTCGCGTGCATCGCGGCCGCCGTTGCACAGGAACGACGAACTCATCCGCTGCAGGTTGTGCATGCCGATGAAGAACAAGCCCGGTTGCGGGGAAACGCCAAACTCGCCCAGCGGATAGCCGTGGGCATCCAGCGCGCCCTGTACATCGAGCCAGGGCCACTCGGCGACGAAACCGGTGGCCAGCACCACCGAGCGGATGTCTGCGGACGGCAGATCCAGCTCGCACGGGGACGGTTCCGGCTCCCAGTGCAAGTAGACCTCTTCGGGAATGTAGCGGGCATCGTCGGTGCGCGGTTCGGGCCGCGTGGCGTAGTACGCGCTGGCCAGCGAATCGAGATAGGCATACTCGGCCCGCGTCGCTTTGATCGCGGCGCGAAGTTGCGGGCGGACATCGGCGAAGCGGGCGGTGTTCCCATTGAATTCCTGCAACCGGCCCAGCAACCTGATGCCTGCACGGTGCATCGCCAGCAGGCTGATCGAACTGCCCAGGCCGGCGCCTCCCTTGCCGGAAATCAGGGGGAACTCCGCGGTGCGGGCCTTGCGCAGCGCGTCCGGCTCGCCTGCCAGTACGGCCGCCGATTGGCTTACGTGTTGATGGATGCGCCCGGCCATGTCCCACCAGGTCATCGAGTCCTTGCCGCGCAGCCGACGGGTGTGCGAATGACGATCGGCCAATGACCAGTACACGCTGCGACCACCGTCGCGCAGGTCCTGGGCGATCTGCGCGCCGGACTGGCCGCCGCCGATGACCAGCACCGCGCCCTCGGGTAGCTGGCCGGGACCGCGGTAGTCGCTGGAGTGCAGCACGGTGAGGCCTGGTGCGGGCGCGAACGGGGCCCGGGGCAACCGCGCCCGGCGGTATTCACCGGTGGCAACCACCACCGCCTGGGCATGGATCAGTCCCCGGCTGCTGTCGATGGCATAGCCACCGGACTCGGGCCCGACCCGATGGACCACGCACCCTTCGCTGATCGGCAACGAGCGCTCGTCGGCATAGTCGCGGAGCCTCCGGATCACTTCCGGGGCCCCCATGAACCCTTCCGGGTCATCCCCGGCATAGGCATGGCCATGCAGGGCCATGGTCGCGTTGGCGGTGTTGGTCTGGAACGAATCCCAGCGTCGCCGCCAGCTGGCACCCACGGTTTCGGCCTCCAGCACGCGATGCTCGACGCCGGCCTCCTGCAGGAGCGCGCTGAGCGACAACCCGGCCTGGCCGGCGCCGATGATGACCAGCGGCAGCCGTGCAGGCAGGCAGCCTGGCAGGCGGGGCGGGAAAGGGGAGGGGCTGTCCGGGGAAATCACCAGGGTCGGTCCATGCAAGGCCTAGATCCGGGGCATTGCGCGGGGAATGTCCCGGGCTTTCAATGGATCCCGTTCTGAAAAATGTTGCAGATCGGGCTGCCGCCCGTGGTGTCTGGCCGGGTCGACCGCCCGGGCGTCGAGGAGGGGCCGGGCCTTCCGGCGGACAGGCCACCATGGCGGGGGAAAACCGACACGCGTCGGGGTCCCTGGGCGGGCCAGCGGCCGCTTCCACCCACTGCCGTCATATCCCCTGCGGCCCCCGGCCGTTAGAATGACCGCCGCTGTCCACCGCCCGCTCCCGGAGCCCCCATGCCCGTTGAAGCCCAGCCGGTAGCCGCCGTCGTCGACGTCGCTGGCGGTTGAAGCGGTCCGTAGCGACCCGACCATCTACCTGCCGCCTGACGTGGCCGAGAAGATATTCACCTATTCGATCTACACGCCGAATATCGACAAGCTCTACATCCGGCTGTGGGCCGAGGTGAAGATCGGGCATTGAGCGCTGGTCGGGAGGCGCGGGTGATTGCCGACCGTTGGTCAGCGCGCCTTTAGATGAAGGCGCATGCCGTGCAGTCAAGCAGCGATGGAAACAGCCCATGACGGAAAGCGCACAGTGGGGGTACAGGAGTGAAGCGGATGCAGACACGTCTCCCTAGCCGAGAATTCCTTTGAGCAGGGCTGCACTGCAAAAATTCTGAAAATGGCGAGTGGATCAGCATTCGTTCGTTGATTTCTTGCATTTTCATTCTCATGTCACGGATGCTTGTTCCATCCACCTCAAGGGAGTGAATAATGAAAGCCATATCCTGGATCGGTTCCGTAGTCATATTTCTGGCCGGGGCTGCTTCGGCAAATGCGCAGTTGTCCGTGCAAATGAAGCAGGCAACAGGAGCCGCCATGGCTGACGTAGTGGTCCACGTCACCTACATCAATTCGGGCGCAGTGGCGCTCAGTATTCCCGAGAGGGGGCTACCCAGAGTCCTGCAGGATGGAAGGCTGTGGAATGATGCGTTTCTTGTCGTTTCGCAGGATGGAGATGCAGCTGCATATCGCGGAATCATTGCCCACCTGAGTGCCGCAGCTCGAGAGAAAACGCTGACGCTGGAGCCTGGACAGCGGCTTGTTCGACAGGTCAATCTTTCCCTGAACTATGAGCTTCGTCCGGGTCAGACATACAAGATTTCCGCTCCGATTCTTAGATACCGGATTCTTGACGGTACGGAGACTGCGGGGGCGGCCGCGATCGACAAGGAGGCTTCCACATCTCCCGTCTCGTTGCTGATCGTCGCTCCGCTGCCTCGTGCAGGCCAGCGCGCCGAAACTGCGCCGCAGGAAGCATCCCGAGTGGCATCTTGCCCGCCAGCCCGATTAAAGGAGGTAACGGCGGGAATTGCCGCTGCGGCGGGTATCGCCCGCAGTTCGAAGAACTATCTGGAGTCGCTTTATGGATATGAGTCTGGAGAATCATCCATTATCGTGACGTTCAAAGAGACTGCTCGCTACAGGTCGTGGTTCGGTGAGCATGGCGATCCTAACATCGCAAATCCGGTCAATGACCGGATCAGAAAGACAGTCTCGGGAGTCGCTACCCGGTTCGCATTGCTCAAGCAACCTTCTTGCGATTGCCCGGAAGAGATGGTTGGAGACACCAATGCTTGGATCTCCACTGCAGTTCCCTATGTTGTGAATTATTGCCCACGTTTTTTCGATCTCCCGATAGGTCCCAATGTGCCCTCTGGGTCAAAGGCGGCGACCATCTACCATGAAGTAACTCATTTTTCCGATACCTTCGCACTTGGAACGACCGATCTGGACGAGCAGTTTCCAAGCCCGGAAGACGCGCGCTACGTCGCTAGGACGGCGCGTGATCTGGCATCTGAGCATTCATACGGATACGAGTACTTCGCTGACAATCATGGCAATGAGAACTGATCGGCGGCGCATGAAGGGAGGTGTTACTTTGTAACGATCGTATTGGTGCGTGGGGTAGCGGGCGGGAATGACGGGTCCGCGGCCGATGCATCGGCGTCCTCTTGCCAGCTCCCCGTCATATCCCCTGCGGCCCCCGGCCGTTAGAATGGCGGCCGCTGTCCACCGCCCGCTCCCGGAGCCCCCATGCCCGTTGAAGCCCAGCCGGTAGCCGCCGTCGTCGACACGACCGGTGCGCCCGGCTATCTCTCCATTCGTGATCTGCGCAAGGAATTCGACGGTTTCGTCGCCGTCGACGACGTCAACCTGGACGTGCGCAAGGGCGAGATCTTTGCTCTGCTCGGTGGCTCCGGCAGTGGTAAATCGACCCTGCTGCGCTGCCTGGGCGGCTTCGAGACGCCCACCAAGGGCATCATCACCGTCGATGGCCAGCGCCTGGACGCGCTGCCGCCGTACCAGCGGCCGGTCAACATGATGTTCCAGTCCTATGCCCTGTTCCCGCACATGACGGTCGAGCAGAACATCGCCTTCGGCCTGAAGCAGGATGGCCTGGGCAAGGACGCGATCAGCAAGCGCGTCGGCGAGATGCTCGACCTGGTGCAGATGGGCCACCTGGGCAAACGCAAGCCGCACCAGCTGTCCGGTGGCCAGCAGCAACGCGTGGCGCTGGCGCGGTCGCTGGCCAAGGGGCCGAAGCTGCTGCTGCTGGACGAACCGATGGGCGCGCTGGACAAGAAGCTGCGCTCGCAGATGCAGCTGGAACTGGTCAGCATCATCGAATCGTCGGGCGTGACCTGCGTGATGGTCACCCACGACCAGGAAGAAGCGATGACCATGGCCACCCGCATCGCGGTGATGGATGCCGGCTGGATCCAGCAGGTCGGCAAGCCGGACGAGGTCTATGAGCAGCCCGCCAACCGCTTCGTCGCCGAGTTCATCGGTTCGGTCAACCTGTTTGACGGGGTGATCGACGAGGACCTGCCCGAGTACGTGACCGTGCGCTCGCCGCTGTTCCCGGCGCCGATCTACATTGCCCATGGCATCACCTGCTATGAAGGGCAGCCGGTCGCGTTCGCGCTGCGCCCGGAGAAGGTGATGATCGGCAAGGACGAGCCAGAAGGGCACACCAACAAGGCGCAGGGCGTGATCGAGGACATCGCCTACTTCGGCAGCCACTCGGTCTATCACGTGCGCCTGCCCAGCGGCGCCAAGGTGCTGGCCAACTTCGCCAACTCGCAGCGCTGGGCCAGTGATGGCTTCACCTGGGGCGACGAGGTGTGGGTGCACTGGCGCGACAACGACGGCGTGGTGCTCACCTCATGAGCGTCGCCGGCCTGAAGCGCTGGCTGCCGGGGCTGCGTGCCACGGTGATCGGCATTCCGTACCTGTGGCTGCTGCTGTTCTTCGCAGTGCCGTTCCTGATCGTGCTGATGATCAGTTTCTCGCTCAGCCGGGTCGGCTCGCCGCCGTATACCTGGCTGTTGCAGTACGTGGACGGCGGGTTCTCGCTGAAGCTGAACCTGGAGAATTACCTGGCGCTGTTCCGCGATTCGATCTATGCGCAGGCCTTCCTGAGCTCGATCAGGATCGCGGCCATCTCCACCTTCCTGACCCTGCTGATCGGCTACCCGATGGCCTATGCCATCGCCCGCCTGTCGCCGGCCGCACGCAACGTGGCGATGATGCTGGTGGTGCTGCCGTCGTGGACCTCCTTCCTGATCCGCGTGTATGCGTGGAAGGCGATCCTGGACCGCAACGGCCTGCTTGACCAGTTCCTGCAGTTCACCGGCCTGCAGGCGCTGATGACGTCGATGGGCCTGCCGAAACTGCAGTTGATCGATACGCCGACCGCGGCCTACATCGGCATCGTCTACTGCTACCTGCCGTTCATGGTGCTGCCGCTTTACGCCAACCTGGTCAAGCATGACCACCGCCTGCTGGAAGCGGCCTACGACCTGGGTGCCAAGCCATGGCAGGCCTTCCTCCGCATCACCCTGCCGCTGTCGAAGGCCGGCATCATCGCCGGCTGCATGCTGGTGATGATCCCGGCAGTGGGTGAATTCGTGATTCCGGAAATGCTGGGGGGCTCGGAGACGCTGATGGTCGGCCGCCAGCTGTGGAACGAGTTCTTCAACAACCGCAACTGGCCGGGCGCGTCGGCGATGGCGGTGGCGATGATCCTGTTGCTGCTGGTGCCGATCCTGCTGTTCAACCGATCCCAGCAGCGCCTGCTGGAAGGGAAGCAGGCATGAGCCCGCGTACCGCCAAGGGCCTGGGGCTGGGCGTGCTGCTGCTCGGCTTCGCCTTCCTGTACCTGCCGATCCTGCTGTTGATGTTCTATTCGTTCAACAGCTCGCGGCTGGCGATGGTCTGGGCCGGGTTCTCCACCCGCGCCTACAGTGACCTGTTCGCCGACCGTGCGCTGATGGATGCGATGTGGACCAGCCTGGTGGTGGCGTTCTGGACCGCCTGTACCGCCACCGTGCTGGGCACGCTGGCGGCGATGGTGATGACCCGCTTCAAGCGCTTCCGTGGCAAGCCGCTGTTCGGTGCGCTGGTCACCGCGCCGCTGGTGATGCCGGATGTGATCCTGGGCTTCTCGCTGATGGCGCTGCTGGCCTCGATGGGCGCGATTCCGGGCTTCCCGGCGCGCGGCCTGGCCACCATCTGGATCGCGCACGTCACCTTCACCCTGTGCTTCGTCACCGTGGTGGTGTCTTCGCGCCTGCAGGAAATGGACCTGTCGCTGGAAGAAGCCGCGATGGACCTCGGGGCCAGCCGGCTGACCGTGTTCACCCGCATCACCCTGCCGATCATCGCGCCGGCGCTGGTGGCGGGCTGGCTGCTGGCGTTCACCCTGTCGCTGGATGACGTGGTGGTGGCCAGCTTCGTCGCCACGCCGGGCTCGACCACGCTGCCGATGAAGGTGTTCGCGTCGGTGCGCATGGGCATCAGCCCGAAGATCAATGCACTGGCCACGCTGCTGGTGTCGGCGGTATCGATCGCCGCGGTGATCGGCTGGTACATCAATGCCCGCGCCGAGAAGCGGCGCCAGCGCGACCTGCAGCTGGCGCGGCAGGACAACGGCTGAGTACACGATCCGTCCACTGTGCCGGCAACACCCGGCTCACGGCCGGCGGCGCACAATGGGGGTCTTCCAGATGGAGATCCCCCATGACCGTCGAGATCGTCGACCCGGCCACCGGCCAGGTGACCTACCGCCATGAACTGATGGGCGCTGCCGACATCGAGCAGCGCCTGCAGGCCGCCGCCGATGCGTTCCCCGGCTGGGCCGAGCGTTCGCTGCAGGAACGCGGCGCGATCCTGCGCCAGATCGCGGCGCAGCTGCGCACGCGCCGCGACGACCTGCAGCAGGCGATGACCCACGAGATGGGCAAGCTCAAGGCCGAAGCGCTGGCCGAGGTCGACAAGTGCGCTGCCGCCTGCGAGTATTACGCCGACCACGCGGCCGACTACCTCAAGCCGCAGTTGATCGACACCGAAGCCCAGCGCAGCTACGTGCGCTACGAGCCGATCGGCTGCGTGTTCGCGGTGATGCCGTGGAATTTCCCGATCTGGCAGGTGTTCCGCTTCCTCGCACCGGCGTTCATGGCCGGCAACGTGGCCCTGCTCAAGCACGCCAGCAACGTGCCGCAGTGTGCCGACCTGATCCTGGCGGTGTGCCGTGATGGCGGCCTGCCGGACGGCGTGTTCGACGTGCTGCACATCGACAACGACCAGGCCGCCGACGTGCTGCGCGACGCACGGGTGAAGGCGGTGACGCTGACCGGCAGCGAGCGGGCAGGGCGCTCGATCGCCTCCAACGCCGGCAGCCAATTGAAGAAGTCGGTGATGGAGCTGGGTGGCAGCGATGCCTTCGTGGTGCTCGACGATGCCGACCTCGGCAAGACGGTTGCGGCAGCGGTGAAGTCGCGCTTCGACAACAGCGGGCAGACCTGCATCGCGGCCAAGCGGTTCATCGTGGTCGAGGCGGTAGCCGATGAATTCACCCGCCGCTTCGTTGAAGCTGCGGCCGAGCGCCAGTACGGCGACCCCGATGAGCGGGGCACCACGCTGGCGCCGATGGCCCGTGCCGATCTGCGCGATGAACTGCACAAGCAGGTACAGGCCAGCGTGGCCAAGGGTGCGCGGGTGCTGATAGGCGGCGAGCCGATTGCCGGCACCCATGCCGGCTATCCGGCCACGGTGCTCGACCAGGTCGGCCCGGGCATGCCGGCCTACGACGAGGAACTGTTCGGTCCGGTGGCTGCGGTGATCCGGGTCGCTGATGAGAGCGAGGCACTGCGCGTGGCCAACGACACGCGCTTCGGCCTGGGCGGCAGTGTGTGGACGCGCGATCCGGTGCGCGGCGAAGCCTTCGCGCAACGCATGGAATGCGGTGCGGCCTTCGTCAATGCCATCGTCAAAAGCGATGCGCGGCTGCCGTTCGGCGGCAGCAAGCAGTCTGGCTTTGGCCGGGAACTGGCCGACCACGGCATCCATGAGTTCATGAACATCAAGACCGTTTACGTGGCTTGATGCCGAATGGCAATGCCGGCCGCTGGCCGGCATTGCCCTGGTTGCCGGCGAGCGGCCGGCACTACCACCAGCGGGTCACAACCACTTTGCGCGCTTGAACAACCGGTACAGGCCCACGCAGACGCCGCCCACACCAACGATCATCAGTGGGTAGGCCCACGGTTGGCTCAGCTCCGGCATGTGGCTGAAGTTCATCCCGTACCAGCTGGTGATCAGCGTCGGTGCCGCCAGCAGCGCGGCCCACGCACCGAGGCGCTTGACCGTCTCGCCCTGCGCCAGCGTGACCAGCGACAGGTTCACGCTGAGCGCGGTGCCCAGCATCTCGCGCAGGGTGTCGATCACATCGCTGATGCGTACCGCGTGGTCGTGCACGTCACGGATGTACAGCTTCACTTCGTCCGGAACCAGCTCGCCCTGGTAACGGCGCAGCTGGGCCAGCACATCCTGCAGCGGCGCCACCGCCATCCGCATCTTGTTCAGTTCGCGCTTGAGCTCGTACAGGCGCACCACGGTGCTGCGCTTGTAGTTCTCGGCGAAGATGTCCTTTTCCAGCAGGTCCAGGGTGTCGCGGAAGCGGTGCACGATCGGCAGGTAATTGTCGACCACGAAGTCGGTCACCGCGTACAGGCAGTACGACGGGCCCATCTTCAGCAGCTGCGGCTCACGCTCGACCCGAGCACGTACCGGCGCGTAGGACAGCGAGGCGCCGTGGCGCACCGTCACCAGGAAGCGCGGGCCGAGGAAGGCATGGGTTTCGCCATACTGGATGCGCTCGTCGACCATCTGCGCGGTGGTGACCACCACGAACATCGAATTGCCGTAGGTCTCGACCTTGGGCCGCTGGTGCGCGTTGCGCGCATCCTCGATGGCCAGGTCGTGCAGGCAGAATTCTTCCTGCAGTTTCAGCAGCACATCGTCGTTGGGATCGTACAGGCCGACCCACACGAAGCCATTGCCACTGGCGATGACATCGCTGATGGCGTCCAGGCTGATATCGTGGCGTATGCCCTCGTCATCATAGTGGACGCAGTTGATGACGCAGGCGGGGTTGGCTGAAGCAGGGGCGGAAGCGGAGGCGGGCAATGACATGCCCGCCATCGTGCGTCAGCGCCGTGTTTCGGACAAGTGAGGACGGCGCCCCAACACCCAGGCCAGTGCCGCGTGCACGGGCAACAGCAGTACGATCCACTGCACGTTGTACTGGGCCTGCAGGCTCAGCCAGTGCAGCACCAGCGCGGCCACGGCCTGTACCGCCAGCAGCCACAGCACGATCCTGAACATGCGCCCCGGCACGCGCCGGCGCAGCAGGCTGATTGCTCCGGGCAGCAGCAGCACGGCCAGCGGCGAAAGCAGCAGCAGGTTGCGGTTGGCCCAGGCGGCGTAGTGGGTGCTGAAGCCCCACAGGAACACCAGCAGGCTGCCGGCGACGGCGCACAACAGCCAGAACGGCAGGGCCAGCCCAGCCAGCAGGCGCGGCCGGTTGCGCAGCGCCAGCACGCCGCCGGCCACGACCAGACCAAGCAGCAGCCACGGCCACCAACGACGCGCGAACTCCTTCGGCTCCGGATCAATGCGGTGCGGCAGCAGTTCCTGTTCGGACTGCACCAGCGGCCGGCCATCACTGTTGCGTGCCTGGCGCAGCGCATCGGCCAAGCGCATCGGCACGAATGCTTCCTGCCAGCGCGACAGCGGCTGGTCGGCGAACGGCCCCAGGCCGACATCGAAGCCCAGCCACATCCACGGGGCGGGCGAGGCCAGGCGCACCGACTCGCTGCGGTAGGTGTTGCCGCGCGAACGCCCCGACAACTGCGACTGCAGGCCACCGCCCAGTGCCTTGTCCACCGTGTCGCGTACCATCGTGGCGCAGTTGGCGGTGTAGTAATCGTAGTGGTAGCGCGCGTTTTCCGGCTTGGCCCGCTCGGCCAGGTCAGCGGCCAGGGAACGCGCCTGTTCGGGGCGCAGGTCCAGCCACTGCACGCTGGCACCGCGGCCGGTCTCGTCGTAGTACGACAGGTCCTGCTGCAGCGGCAGCGCCACCAGGTAATACATCATGTCGCCGCGCACGAAGCGGCTGATGAAGTCGTCCTCGGACGGATCGAAGTAACCGAAGTTGTATGAGGTCGCTTCGCCACTGGCCGGATCGACCACGACGATGGCGTCATGGCCGAAGCGTTCGAAGAAAACCGTGCCCGGCTGCATGGTCACCACGCCGATGCGCGGGGCCGGGGCCTCCGCGTTGGCGGTGGCCGGTGCGGGCACGGCTGCCGCCGGCTGCGCGAAGGCCGCCAGCGGCAGGGCCATGGCCAGCACCCACAGTGCCAGCCACACCATGAGGATCAGGCCGCGGCGCTTCAAGCGTCGTCCTGCGCGTCCGGCGGCAGCACGGTTACGTGGAAGGCCTGAACCCGGCGCGCATCGGCGCGGGCCACGCGGAACATGAAGCGGTCCAGTGCCAGCTCATCGCCGACTTCCGGAAGGTGGCCCACGGCCTCGGTGACCAGGCCACCGATGGTGTCGTAGTCCTCGTCGGAGAACGTCGCGCCGAAGCGCTCGTTGAAGTCGCCGATCGGGGTCAGCGCGTCGACCACGTACTGGCCGTCGGACTGGATGGCGATCTGCGCGGACGGATCCTCGGCCTCGTCGTGCTCGTCGTCGATCTCGCCGACGATCTGCTCCAGCACGTCCTCGATGGTGACCAGACCGGCAACACCGCCGTACTCGTCGACCACGATGGCCATGTGGTTGCGCGACAGGCGGAACTCCTTCAGAAGCACGTTCAGCTTCTTCGCCTCCGGGATCAGCACCGCCGGGCGCAGCAGCTCGCGCACGTTGGCCGGGCCGTTGTCGGCGACCACGCCGCGCAGCAGGTCCTTGGCCAGCAGGATGCCAAGGATGTCGTCCTTGTTCTCGCCGTGCACCGGGAAGCGCGAATGGCCCGATTCGACCACCTGCTTCATCAGTTCCAGGAAGGGCGCTTCGACCGGCAGCGAGACCATCTGCGAGCGCGAGATCATCACGTCGCCCACGGTCAGCTCGGCCACCGAAATGGCGCCTTCCATCATCTTCAGGGTATCGGCGGCGATCAGACCCTCTTCCTGCGCGGTGTGCAGGACAGCGACCAGCTCGTCGCGGGTGTGGGGTTCGCCGGAGAAGGCCGAGGTCAGGCGTTCAAGCCAACCGCGCTTCTTTTCACTGTGCTCCGCAGGGGAGCTACTACTGTCGTCTTCTGACATCTCTGGAAAAAAGGCACCCGGCAGGCCGGGCGTTGGCCCAAGTCTAGCAGGATGTGGCGGCCTGTCAGTGACCGTCGCTGCCCGGTCCGGTGATCGGCGGCGGGGCCAGTTCAGGCCGGGCAGGGGCTTCTTCTTCAGGCAGGTCCAGGCTGTAGGTACAGCCGGCCAGGGTCTTGCCCGGATGGGAGGCCACGGTGGAGACGCTGAGGATGATCGACTCGATCTGGGCCTCGCCGCTCTTCGGGTCGGTCACGTCGCGGCTGACCAGCTCGCGGCCGGCCATGAACTTGCCGTCCTGGTCGTAGCCGGTCTCCAGCGCCAGGCGTTTGGCCAACGGCCGCGGGTCAGCCTGGTCGAGGATCGCCATGATGCTGGAGCCGGCCACGGCGACCCGTTCGGTGCGGTCGCCGAACACGCTGATCGGCTGGGCCAGTCGGTACTCGCTCATGAACTGGTTGCCCTGGGGCAGCGGCTGCAGGCCGTGGGCGACGGCCTTCAGCGGATCAGCCAGCAGCGGTGCCAGTGCAGCGTGATCGGCTACGCCCTGGCGGCATTCGATCAGCGCCGGCAGGTCCAAGGCAGCGGCCGGGGCGGACGCGACGAGCAGCAGGGGCAGGACAATACGCAGCACGGGCACTGGATCCGCAACGGAAGGCAGGCCGGTGATCGTACCGGTCCCGGTCGGCTATCGCGAGCGTCTCTACGCAGTCAGGGAGATTGCAGGTGCGATGCCGCTGGGTACCAGCGCAGCCTGACCGGGTAGCCCAGCAGCGCCTGCAGGTGGTCGCGCACGGTCGCCGCCGTTGCGCGCGCGCCAGCGGTATCCCGGAGTTCCAGCTCCAGTTCACCGGTCATGACGTCCAGGCCATAGCCGGTCAGGCCGGGCAGCTGCGGGATGAACCAGCCCTGCTGCGCCTGAAGACGGCGCTGCATCTCCGCTTCGGTCATTGAAGCGCCGATGATGTAGCGCACGCGTTGCGGGCCGTCCGCCCCTGGATGGGTCTCATCGGCCGCAGGTGCCGGCCCAGTCAGTCGAACGACGACGTTCCACCCCGTCGCATTGTCCACCCACATACCGGCCAGGCGTGCCGCGTGGCGCGCCCTCAAGCGTTCCATCAACGCGTGCTGCTGCGCCTCGGCGACCGCCTGGCGGGCCGTCTGTTGGCTGACGTCAAAGAAGGCCTGCACCTCGGCGACTTTGGCTGCAATGTCGGCGGCGCTGTCGCTGGCCGGGAACGGCGACGGTCGTTCCCGGTCGGGGTCGATGCCCGGGGCAGTGGTTACCTGCAGAAGAGCGGCAATGAGTGCGGGCAACAGCGCGATGGGGGTGTCCTCTGTGATGAACCCGGTATGCGTGGCCGTCAGCGCTCGCCCGCGTACGGGTCGTCAATGCCCAGCTCGGCCAGGATGTCGCGCTCGAGCTGCTCCATCGCCTCGGCTTCCTTGTCGTCTTCGTGGTCCCAGCCGAGCAGGTGCAGCACGCCGTGCACGGTCAGGTGCGCGTAATGGGCGTTGAGCGCCTTGCCCTGTTCGTCGGCTTCGCGGGCCACCACCGGTGCGCAGATCACCAGGTCGCCGAGCAATGGAAACTTGACGCCCTTGGGCAGGCCTTCGGGCACGTCGGCCGGGAAGCTGAGCACGTTGGTGGCGTAGTCCTTGCCACGGTAATGGCGGTTCAGCGACTGCCCCTCCTTGGCATCGACCACGCGGATGGCCAGGTCGGCCTCACGGATGCGGCCCTTCAACGCAGCGGCCACCCACTTGCGGAAGCTCACTGCGGCCGGCAGCCCGGTACGCGGCAGGGCATAACTGACGGCGACGTCCAGTCGCACGGGACCACGGGTCATGGCGTTGCTCCAGGCTGGATCTGATGCAGGTCGCGGCGGTCGTAGGCGCTGACGATGCGCGCCACCAGCGGATGCCGGACCACGTCGCGGGATTCGAAGAAGGTGAAGCTGACGCCCTCGACCTCGCGCAGCACATCGATCGCGTCGCGCAGGCCGGACTTCACGTGCTTGGGCAGGTCGGTCTGGGTCAGGTCACCGGTGACCACCGCCGTGGAGCCGTAGCCCAGGCGGGTCAGGAACATCTTCATCTGTTCGATGGTGGTGTTCTGCGCCTCGTCCAGGATCACGAACGCATCGTTGAGCGTGCGGCCGCGCATGTAGGCCAGCGGCGCGATCTCGATGACGTTCTTCTCCAGCAGCTTGACCACCTTCTCCACGCCCATCATCTCGTACAGGGCGTCGTACAGCGGTCGCAGGTACGGGTCGACCTTCTGGCTCAGGTCGCCGGGCAGGAAGCCCAGCTTCTCGCCGGCTTCCACCGCCGGGCGCACCAGGATAAGGCGCTGCACCCGTGACTCGTTCAGTGCTTCGACCGCGCTGGCCACGGCCAGGAAGGTCTTGCCGGTTCCGGCCGGGCCGATGCCGAAGTTGATGTCATGCGTGGCGATCTGGTGCAGGTAGCGGCCCTGGTTGGCGCCGCGGCCACGTACCGTGCCACGCTTGACCTTGATTGCCACGTCCTGCGCTTCGTAGGAGCGTTCGGCGATCTGCTCGACGTTGGCCTGCGCCAGGCGCAGGTGGATGGCGTGGTTGTCGAAGGTGGTTTCGCCGGCTTCGGCGTACAGCGCTTCAACCAGCTTCTGCGCCTCGACGATGGCTTCGTTGGGCCCGCTGATGCGGAACACGAAGCCACGATTGGCGATCTCCACGCCGAGCTTCAGCTCGATCTGGCGCAGGTGCCCGTCGAAGGGGCCGCACAGGTTGGCCAGTCGCTCGTTGTCTTCCGGTGACAGGGTGAAGTCTCGATGATCGATGCTTTTCATTGCTTGGGGTGGGGCGGGGGCGCCGTCCACCACGATGGACTCGGGGTGACAAGGTTACGCGGGTACCGGGCATGCGGCCAGCGGCGGGCCGATACGCGGTTTTCCACACCCGGTGTGGACGGAGGGCGCGAAAAGCTGTGGATAGGCCTTCGCAGTGCTTGTGCCACAAGGCGTATGAGGTGGTGGTGAAAAAACCGTCACGGTCGGCCGCTCCTGTGACGGCAGCGCATCTTCCGCTGCCAGGCAGCCAGTACGGCCGCCCCCGTCCGGTTCTCCACACCGGCTGTGGAATGATGCTGAATCAAGCTGTGGATAGGTGGCGAGGAACCTTGCAGCAAAAGGCTCGCCCGTACGTGGCGAAAAAACCGTCAGGGCTGATCGGAATCATTGAGGGTGCACGGGGCAGGTGGCACCGTGTCGCCGTCGCAGGAGGGGATGGCATGGGCATCGGCAACGGGATGCGTGGACTCGGGCTGGCGGGCATCGGCCTGCTGGCGGGCTGTGGGCAGTCAACGCCAACGGCGCTGGGCACACTGGAGTGGGACCGGATCACGGTGCCGGCGCCGGCGGCCGAGGTGATCGCCACGGTGGAGGTGCGCGAGGGCCAGCGGGTCAAGGCCGGGGCCGTGCTGATGCAGCTCGACCCCGCCCGCGGCGACGCGCAGTTCGCGGCGGCGCAGGCCGACACGGCGCGCGCGCAGGCCCAGCTGGAAGAGCTGAAGCTCGGCCCGCGGCAGGAACAGATCGCACAGGCCCAGGCACAACTGGCCGCGTTGCGCGCGCAGTCTGCTGAAGCCACTGCCTACTATCGTCGGGTGCAACCATTGGCACGCCAGCGCCTGATCGCCGCCGCCGAGCTGGACCGTGCACGGGCAGCCGCCGGCAATGCCGCGGCCAGCGTGCGTGCCGCCGAGCAGGCCTGGCTGGAACGGGTGCACGGCAGTCGCGCGCAGGACATCGCTCAGGGCCAGGCGGCCGCCGACGCCGCACAGGCGCAGCAGGTGGTGCAGGGCGTCAACCTGCAGAAGCTGCAGCTGCGCGCACCGCGCGATGGCGTGATCGATGCCTTGCCCTACCGGCAGGGTGACCAGGCACCGATCGGGGCGCCGCTGGCGGTGATGCTGGTCGGCGAGCGCCCCTATGCGCGCGTCTACCTGCCGCAGCCGCTGCGCCTGCAGGTCAAGGTCGGTCAGCCGGCACAGATACAGCTGGAGGGAGGGGGCACCACCGTACTGAAGGGCCATGTGCGCGCGATCCGCAGCGAGCCTTCTTTCACCCCGTACTACGCACTGACCGGCGATGACGTCGAGCGCCTGAGCTACCTCGCCGAGATCGAAGTGGATGCAGCCAGCGACATGCAGAAGCTTCCGGCCGGACTGCCGGTGCAGGTGCGCTTCTGAACACCGGTGCGGACATCGCGGTGCATGCGCAGGGCCTGACTCGCCGCTTCGGTGAACTGCTGGCCGTGGACAAGGTCGACCTGACCGTCCCGCGCGGGCAGGTGTACGGCTTCCTGGGCCCGAACGGGTCAGGCAAGTCGACCACCATCCGCATGCTGTGCGGCCTGCTGGAACCCAGTGCGGGGCAGATCGAGGTGCTGGGCCTGGCGGTTCCCGAGCAGGCCGAAGCACTGCGCCGGCGCATCGGCTACATGACCCAGCGCTTCTCGCTGTACGAAGACCTGTCGGTACGCGAGAACCTGGAATTCCTCGCCGCCATCCAGGACCTGCCGCGCAACCAGGCCCGGCAACGGGTCGATGCGCTGCTGCAGCAGTACCGGTTGCAGGACCGGCAGCCGCAGCTGGCCGGCACGCTCAGTGGTGGACAGAAGCAGCGCCTGGCCCTGGCCGGCGCCGTGGTGCATTCGCCCGAACTGCTGTTCCTGGATGAGCCGACCAGCGCGGTCGACCCGGAATCGCGCCGCGACTTCTGGGAGGCCCTGTTCGAACTGGCCGACGCGGGAACCACGGTGCTGGTTTCGACCCATTACATGGACGAAGCCGAGCGCTGCCATCGCCTGGCGATCCTTGATCGCGGCGCACTGGTGGCCGACGGCACGCCGGCCGAGCTCTGTTCACGGCTGCAAGGACGCACGCTGCAGGTCACGTCATCGCAGCCACGCCAGGCCAGCCGCGTGCTGGCCGAGCTGCCCGGCGTGCTGAGCGTGGCGCAGATCGGCACCCATCTGCGCGTGCTGTGCAATGAGGGCGCAGCGGATGTCGCAGTGCTGCGGCGCGCGCTGGCCAGCGCCGACCCGCAAGCGCATATCGAAATCGTGGCGCCGAACCTGGAGGACGTGTTCGTGGCCGCCACCCGTGGCCGTGGCAGGGAGCCAGCGGCATGAACCTGCGCAGGCTGTGGGCGATCATGCTCAAGGAGCTGCGGCAGCTGCGCCGCGACCGCATCACGCTGGCGATGATCGTCGGCATTCCGGTGATGCAACTGCTGCTGTTCGGGTATGCGATCAACCTCAACCTGCGCCACCTCGATGCGGGTATCGCCAACCAGGCCAACAGCGCCGCCTCACGCGCGCTGGTGCAGGACATGGCCGCCACCGGCGTGATCACGCCACGCAGCGAGGCCTACACGCCGGACCAGCTGATGCAGGCGCTGCGCCGCGGCGAGATCAGCGTCGGCATCGTGGTGCCGGCGGACTTCGAGCGTCGCCGCTTCGATGGACGCGAAGCAGTACAGGTGCTGGTCGATGGCAGCGACACCGTGGTGCAGAGTGCGGCGATCCAGCTGGCGCAGGTGCCACTGGATACGCGCCCGACCAGCAATACGCGGCCGCTGCGCGAAGGCAGCATTGCCGGTGGCCAGGTCAGCGTGACCAGTTTCTACAACCCGCAACGGCGCTCGGCGGTGAACATCGTGCCCGGCCTGATCGGGGTGATCCTGACCATGACCCTGGTGATGTTCACGGCGGTGGCGGTGGTGCGCGAACGCGAGCGCGGCAACATGGAACTGCTGATCGCCACGCCGGTATCGCGCAGCGAACTGATGGTCGGCAAGGTGCTGCCCTATGCAGCGATCGGTCTGCTGCAGACCACGCTGGTGCTGGTGCTGGGCACCTGGCTGTTCCAGGTGCCGATTCGCGGCAGCCTGCTCGACATCTACCTGGCCGCGGTGCTGCTGGTGCTGGCCAACCTGGCGCTGGGCCTGCTGATCTCCACGCGCGCGCGTTCGCAGTTCCAGGCGATGCAGATGACCCTGTTCCTGTTCCTGCCGTCGATCCTGCTGTCGGGCTTCATGTTCCCGTTCGCCGGCATGCCGCGGCCGGTGCAGTGGCTGGCCGAAGTGCTGCCGCTGACCCACTTCCTGCGCCTGGTGCGCGGCATCATGCTGCGCGGCGCCTCGCTGTGGGAGCTGTGGCACGACGCACTGGCGCTGCTGGCCTTCATCGTGGTGATGATGACCCTGGCGATCCTGCGTTTCCGCAAGCGCCTGGATTGAAGGCAGGGGGTCGGATCCCCGCAGGGGCTCCGACCCCCTTTGCCGGGGACTTATTCCGCCACCACGCGCCCGCGCAGCGAATTGGTCAGCGCTTCGGTGATCAACACATCCACGAACTGCCCGATCAGGCGCGCAGGCGCCGGGAAATTCACCGACCGCATGTTCTCGGTCTTGCCGGTCAGCTCGTTCGGGTTCTTGCGCGACGGCCCTTCCACCAGCACGGTCTGCACGGTACCGACCATCTTCTCCGAGATGCTGGCGGCGTGCGCATTGATGCGCTCCTGCAGGCGCGACAGGCGCGCATGCTTCTCGGCATCGCTGATCGTGTCCTCCAGATCGGCCGCCGGCGTACCCGGTCGACGCGAATAGATGAAGGAGAAACTGTGGTCGAAGCCGATGTCCTCGATCAGCTTCATGGTCTTCTCGAAGTCGGCATCGGTCTCGCCGGGGAAGCCGACGATGAAGTCCGAGCTGATTGAAATGTCCGGGCGCACCGCGCGCAGCTTGCGGATCTTCGACTTGAATTCCAGCGCGGTGTAGCCGCGCTTCATCGCCGACAGCACGCGGTCGCTGCCGGCCTGCACCGGCAGGTGCAGGAAGTTGGCCAGCTGCGGAACGTCGCGGAACGCATCGATCAGCGAATCGCTGAACTCGAGCGGGTGCGAGGTGGTGAAGCGGATGCGGCCGACCCCATCGATCTCGGCGATGGTGCGGATCAGCAGGCCGAGGTCGGCAAACTCACCGTCTCCATACGGGCCGCGATAGGCGTTGACGTTCTGGCCGAGCAGGTTGATCTCGCGCACGCCCTGCGCGGCGAGCTGCGCCACTTCCACCACCACGTCCTCGAACGGGCGGCTGACTTCGGTGCCGCGGGTGTAAGGCACCACGCAGAACGAGCAGTACTTGGAACAGCCTTCCATGATCGACACGAACGCCGAGGCACCTTCGGCGCGTGGCTCGGGCAGGCGGTCGAACTTCTCGATCTCGGGGAAGCTGATGTCCACCTGCGGGCGCTTCTGCTCGCGGCGTGCGCGGATCAGTTCCGGCAGGCGATGCAGGGTCTGCGGACCGAACACAAGGTCCACGAACGGGGCGCGCTTGATGATCGCTTCGCCTTCCTGCGAGGCAACGCAGCCGCCCACGCCGATGATGACCTCGCGGCCCTTGTTCTTCAGGCCCTTCCACACGCCGAGTTGGCTGAACACCTTCTCCTGCGCCTTCTCGCGGATGGAGCAGGTGTTGACCAGGATGACGTCGGCGTCGTCCGGGCTGTCGGTCAGTTCCAGGCCATCGCTGGCGGCAAGCACGTCGGCCATCTTGGCCGAGTCGTACTCGTTCATCTGGCAACCGTGGGTCTTGATGTACAGCTTGCCCTTGACCTGGTCAGGCTTGCGCGGACCAGCGGGCAGGGCAACGAGCGGGGTACCGCCCGGCGTGGCGGGCGGAAAGACGTCTGGCGTCCCGGTCATGGCGCTTAATCCATTCGGGTGGCGGGAAAGCGGGCAATTCTACCCGCATCCCGCGCCAGCCGCCGCGCCCTTGTAGAGCCGAGCCCACGCTCGGCTGCTCTTCCCGCTTCCCATGGGGCAGCCTGGCATGGCCTGGCTCTACTGAAGCCAGCCGAGCGTGGGCTCGGCTCTACAAGGAAAGCCAGCCGGCGCTGCTCCAGCCGGCGCTGCTCCAGCCGGCGCTGCTTATGCCGCCGCCAGCTCCGCATCGATCTGCCGCGAACGGTCGAAGGCGGTCATCGCGCTCATCCGTGCGATGTAATAAGCCGTGGCCGGCGCAGGCTGCACCAGGCCGAAGGCCGTGGTCCAGGCCAGCGCATTGCCCCACAGCACGTCGGCGGCACTCATCGTCTCGCCGAGCAGGTACGGGCCCTGCGCCAGCTGGGCCTCGACCACCTGCAGCACAGTCTCGGCGTCGTTGTACGGCGACATCAGGCGCGGCGGCGGCTCGCGGTGCATCGCCTTGTCGATCATCGCCGGCTCGAAACAGGCACCGTAGAAGGCCATCCAGCGCAGGTAGGGGCCGCGCAGGGCGTCGCCGATCGGCGGGGCCAGCCCCGCCTCCGGATACAGATCGGCCAGGTACAGATAAATGGCGACCTGCTCAGTCACCAGTGCGCCGTTGTGGACGATGGCCGGCACCTTGCCCATCGGGTTGATGGCCAGATAGGCCGGGGCCAGGTTGGCACCGGCCTTCAGGTCCAGCACCTGCATGCGGTAGTCGGCACCCAGCGCTTCGAGCAGGGCCACGGCGCCGCTCGAACGGGATCGGGCGGCGTGGTACAGGGTGATCTGGCGTGAGTTCATGGCATTGCTCCTTGCGGTGGGTGGTGAACTGGATGCCATCCTGAGGCACTATTGCGGACGACTTCTGTCCTCGATTCTTCATGCGCCATACCGCCCATCGACTGCTGCGCCTGATTGCCCTGCTGCAGGCCCGCCGCCAGTGGTCCGGGGCTGAGCTGGCCGAGCGCATGGGCGTGGACCGGCGCAGCATCCGCCGTGATATCGAACGCCTGCGCGAACTGGGCTATCCGGTGCGGGCCTCATCGGGGGTCGGCGGCGGCTATCAGCTCGGGGCAGGGGCACCGGTGCTGCCGATGCTGCTGGACGAGGACGAGGCGACGACCCTGGCGATCGCCCTGCGTGCCGCGTCAGCGACCGTCGCTGGCATCGACGACACCGCGCGGGGCCTGCTGTCCAAGCTCGATCCGCTGGTCCCCACCCGTCGCCGGCGGCAGGCCGGCGAGGTGCATGCGGCGACGGCCACCCTGTCCGACCTTCCCTCCACCGACGCACGCCTGCTGGGACGGCTGGCCCAGCACTGCCGGCAGGCGTCACGGCTGGCCTTCGAGTACCGCAGTGCGCAGGAGGAGGTGACCCAGCGCGAGGTCGAGGCGCAGCATCTGGTCAACTATGGGCGGCGCTGGTACCTGCTGGCCTGGGACCTGGGCCGCCAGGACTGGCGCACCCTGCGCGTGGACCGGATGGGCGCGGTGCGCGAATGCTCCGGGCCGGGCATGCATCGGCGCCCGCCCGCGCCCCCGGACGTGATGGTGCGGCAGGCGGTCAGCCAGGCGCCCTTCGCGCTGCAGGCCATTGTCCGCCTGGCCGGCAACCGCACCGAGCTGGAAGGGCGCATCCCGCCGTGGTGTGGTGTGCTGGAGGCTGATGGTGCCGACCATTGCCTGTTGCGCATGGGCGCCGAGAGCCGCGGCATGATGCTGGCGCAGATCCTCAGCCTGGACCGGGTGCCGGTGGCGTTGTGGACCACACCGCCGGGCCTGCGCGATGAGCTGGCACAGCGTTTGACCGGATTGGGCCAGGTGCTGGCTGTGCCGCCGGTCACAGGCTGAGCCACATCGCTTGGCAAGCCCCGGCGAAGCTGGGACACTCGCGGCATGAAGGGGATACTGGGGACAACGGCGATCATCATCGCTGCGCTGACCGCTGCGCCGGCCAGCGCTGGCACCCTGTACAAGTGCCAGGGCGCCGACGGGGTCACCAGCTACGTTAGCAAGCGAGTGGCCGGCGCGCGTTGCAGCAGCATCAGCTACAGCCGTGATACCCGCCCGGCACCGCGCCCCGTGGTGGCCGCACCGAAGCCTGCGCCGACCTCGGTGGCCAGCATCGAACGCAATCCGGTCGCCGTGGCGGCCAGCGCCGCTGCGCCCGCTGCAGTCGCGCCGACGCCTGCTGCACCCGCGCCTGCCGCGGTACCGACGGCCTCGCGGGCCGGGCGGATGGTCAGCGGCCAGGTCTATTCCTTCATGAAGGATGGGGTGCGCCACTACACCAGTGCGCGGCCGACCCAGGTCGCCAACCTCGGCCCGGTGCGTACCATCCGCTACAGTTTCATGGAGCGCTGTTATGCCTGTGGCGTCAACCCACGCGTGGACTTCGGTTCGGTGCGCTTGAACACCACCGCGTTCCAGACCGAGATCACCTCGGCCGCACGCGAGTTCGGCGTCGAGGAGGCCGTGGTGCGTGCCATCATCCACGCCGAATCGGCCTACAACCCGACCGCGCTCAGCCGCGCCGGCGCGCAGGGGCTGATGCAGCTGATGCCGCCGACAGCCGCGCGCTTCGGGGTCAGCGATTCCTATGATGCGGGGCAGAACATCCGTGGTGGCGTGCAGTATCTTGCGTGGTTGCTGAAGCGCTTCAATGGCGACCTGACCCTGGCCGCGGCCGGCTACAACGCCGGCGAAGGCGCGGTCGACCGCCACGGTGGCGTGCCGCCCTACAGCGAGACCCAGTACTACGTGCGCCGGGTTGGGCAGCTGGCCGAGCGTTACCGCACCGCATTGACACACCAGTAGTGCAGGCCGCTGGCCGGCAACCCCGTAATCAATGTTGTTGCAATGCGTTGTGTGGCGCGCGACGGTTCCGCTACACTCGCCCATGATTCAATGCGGCTCTGGCCCCCACCGGATCCGCTGGCAGCCTTAAAGCTACCTAATCAATATCGGAGTGCCGGATGGCCAACGATGGGGTACACGATCCAGTCAACACCGGACGTCGGCGTTTTCTTTCTGCCACCACTGCTGTGGTTGGCGCCGTCGGCGTCGGATTCACCGCCGTTCCTTTCATCAAATCCTGGAACCCCAGTGCCCGTGCCAAGCTTGCCGGTGCACCGGTGGTGGCCGACATCAGCGCCCTGCAGGAAGGCCAACGCCTGATCGTGGAGTGGCGTGGCCAGCCGATCTGGATCGTCAAGCGGTCCAAGGCGATCCTGGATGCACTGCACGGGCTGGATGGCCGCCTCAAGGACCCCGAGTCCGGCGAGAAGGACCAGCAGCCGGACTACGTGCTGAAGCAGAACCCCGAGCTGCGCTCGATCAAGCCGGACATCTCCGTGCTGGTCGGCCTGTGCACGCACCTGGGCTGCTCGCCGGAAATGGTCGCCGAGATCCGGCCTGAGCCCTACGACCCGCAGTGGAAGGGGGGCTACTTCTGCCCCTGCCACAAGTCGCGCTTCGACATGTCCGGCCGCGTCTTCAAGGATGTGCCGGCACCGATCAACCTGAAGGTGCCCGCGCACCATTACCAGGACGACAACACCATCATCATCGGTGTCGATCCGCAGGGGGCAGCCTGATGGCCAATATCCTCGCCCGTACCGCCAGCGGCGTCGCCGACTGGGTCAATGCCCGCGCGCCGGGCCTGATGCCGGTCTATCGCAAGCACGTCAGCGAGTACTACGCGCCGAAGAACTTCAACATCTGGTACTACTTCGGCTCGCTGGCACTGCTGGTGCTGGTCAACCAGATCGTCACCGGCATCTTCCTGACGATGCACTACAAGACCAGCGCCGCCGAGGCGTTCGGCTCCATCGAATACATCATGCGTGATGTGGAGTGGGGCTGGCTGATCCGCTACATGCACTCCACCGGCGCCTCGCTGTTCTTCATCGTGGTCTACCTGCACATGTTCCGCGGCCTGCTGTACGGCAGCTACCAGAAGCCGCGCGAGCTGGTGTGGATCCTGGGCATGCTGATCTACCTGGTGCTGATGGCCGAGGCCTTCATGGGCTATGTGCTGCCGTGGGGCCAGATGTCGTTCTGGGGCGCCAAAGTGATCATCTCGCTGTTCGGCGCGATACCGGTGATCGGCAACGGCCTGACCGAATGGATCATGGGCGACTACCTGCCCAGTGACGCCACGCTCAACCGCTTCTTCGCGCTGCACGTCATCGCACTGCCGCTGGTGCTGCTGTTGCTGGTGGTGCTGCATCTGGGCGCGCTGCACGAAGTGGGGTCGAACAACCCCGATGGCGTGGAGATCAAGAAGGGGCCGAAGGGCAACCGCTGGTCGCCGAATGCTCCGGCCGACGGTATTCCGTTCCATCCGTACTACACGCTCAAGGATGGTGTCGGCGCCGGCTTCCTGCTGATCATCGCCGCCTTCATCATCTTCTTCGCACCGGGCTTCGGCGGCCTGTTCCTGGAACACGACAACTTCACCGAGGCCAACCGCCTGGTGACCCCCGAACACATCAAGCCGGTCTGGTACTACACGCCTTACTACGCGATGTTGCGCGTGGTACCGAACAAGCTCGGTGGCGTGCTGGTGATGTTCTCGGCCATTGCGATCCTGTTCCTGGTGCCGTGGCTGGACAAGGCCAGGGTGAAGTCGGTGCGCTACCGCGGCTGGATCTCGAAGGTGATGCTGGGCGTGCTGGCGGTGTGCTTCGTGTGGCTGGGCGTGATCGGCTCCGGCCCGGGCACCGACGTGCATGAAACCTACATCGGGCGGGTGCTGACCTTCCTGTACTTCGCGTTCTTCATCACCATGCCGCTATGGACAAGGTTGGACAAGACCAAGCCGGTACCGGAGAGGGTGACCACGCATGACTGAGCGCTGGATGGTCCGGCTGGCCCTGACGGCCACCCTGATGCTGGGCAGTTTCCTGGCCTCCGCCGCCGAGGGCGGCACCAAGCTGCTGCAGGCCGGCAACGACCTCGGTGACCGCGCCTCGCTGCAGCGGGGTGCGCAGCTGTACATGAACTACTGCTCCGGCTGCCACGCGCTGAAGTACCTGCGCTACTCGCGGATGGCGCAGGACCTGGGCCTGACCGAAGAAGAGGTGATGAACAACCTCAACTTCACCGGCTCGGCGATCGGCGACCCGATCCCGGTGGCGATGCCCAAGGAGAACGCGGAGAAGTGGTTCGGCAAGATGCCGCCCGATCTCAGCCTGATCTCGCGCGTACGGGGCAGTGACTGGGTTTACACCTATCTCAAGTCGTTCTATCTGGACAGCAGTCGCCCGCTGGGCTGGAACAACGCGCTGTTCGCCAACGCCTCCATGCCCAACCCGCTGTGGGAGATGCAGGGGCTTCAGCATGCAGTGCACGGCAAGGCGGAAGCGCCCGGTATGGACCCGCCGGTGACCGGCCTGAAGATTGAAACGCCGGGATCGGTCGATGCCGGGCAGTACGACCAGGCCGTGCGGGACATCACCAACTTCCTCGAATACGCCGGCGAACCGGCCGCACTCAAGCGCCAGCAGCTGGGCGTGTGGGTGATCCTGTTCCTGGCCCTGCTGACCTTCCTGCTGTACCTGCTGAAGAAGGAATACTGGAAGGACGTTCACTGATTCTGCCACCGGCCATCGCATGGGCCTATTGGCTTTTGTGATGGTCGGTTGCACACTCGGGGAGGAGTCGACCGCTGGCACGGTGCCGGCGGCGCCGATGCGGCAGGCGGTCTCCTGTCGTGGGAGAGCCTTTGATGGCGGCGAGCGTACGCATGCGCAATACACTGACGCTGTTTTCCTCGAACGACGACGTACTGTGCCACCGTGTACGCCTGGTCCTGGCGGCCAAGGGCGTCACCTTCGACTTCGTTCCGGTCGATCCGCAGAACCCGCCTGAAGACCTGATCGACCTCAATCCGTACCACTCGGTGCCGACCCTGGTCGAACGCGAGCTGGTGCTGTACGCCGCATCGGTGGTCAGCGAGTACCTGGATGAGCGCTACCCGCATCCGCCACTGATGCCGGTCGACCCGTTGTCGCGTGCACGCATCCGCCTGGCCATGCTCCGCATCGAGCACGACTGGGTGCCGCAGGTGCAGGCCGTCCAGCTGGGCAACAAGACCCAGGCCGAGGCCGGGCGCAAGCGCCTGAAGGAACTGCTGACCGCCTCGCTGCCGCTGTTCAAGGCCAGCAAGTTCTTCCTCAACCCGGAAATGAGCCTGGCCGACTGCGCGATGGCGCCGATCATCTGGCGCCTGCAGTCGCTGGATGTGCCGCTGCCGAAGGACGGCAAGGCGATCGAGGACTACGGCAACCGCATCTTCCGCCATCCGGGATTTGTCCGCAGCCTGACCGAGCAGGAAAAGAAACTGCGCGACCTGCCGGTCTGATCCGGCCCCGCGTTACCCGTCTGCACGCCGACCGGCGTGCAGACGATCCGCCCCGGCGGGGCGCCGGGCGCGTACACTTCACGCATGACCGAAGACTTCTTCCACATGACCAGCCACCGCCCGTACCTGCTGCGGGCGCTGGTGGAATGGATCAACGACAACCAGCTGACCCCGCACATCCTGGTCGACGCCGGCGTCCCCGGCGTGCAGGTCCCGCCTTCGGCGGTCAAGGATGGCCGGGTCGTGCTCAACATCGCCGAACGTGCCGTGGTGCGGCTGATGATCGACAACGAAATGGTGAGCTTCTCGGCCCGCTTCTCCGGAACCAGCTACCCGGTGCAGGTGCCGATCAGCGCCGTGCTGGCGGTCTACGCCCGCGAGACCGGGCAGGGCATGGCATTGCCGGATGACATTCCGGGCAACGAAACCGCACCGACCCGCGATGAGCTGCTGCACGAGGAAGGCACGCCGCCGGACGACACGCCGCCGGCCAGTCCGCCGCCGAAGGGCCGCCCGAACCTGCGCGTGGTCAAGTAACCCTTCCGACGCCGCCTCGATGGGCGGCGTCTTCCTTTGCAGGTTTTACCGGTGGGTGCCGGAATTGTGTGGGTGCCGACCGTTGGTCGGCACACCTTCAGTTCTTACACATCCTCGGCGTCCTCCACATCCGGCCGGATCTGGCTGATCCGCGCGGCACCGGGGCCGGTGAACGAGATCAGCTGGTCGCCACGCAGCACCATGCGGCCCACGTGGCGATCGATGCCATCGTAGGAATACTCGAATTTGAAGGTGCGCTCGAAACCGAGCCGGCCATCCTCGCCACGCGACAGTCGCAGGCCGGTGGCGTGCACCGCCTGGTCCAGCCACTGCACGTCGGCGGCGCGGCAGGCATTGCGTCCCAGCTCGACCGCGCGCTCGGCGGCCGAGCGTGCGGCGTTCCAGAAGAAGTAGATGATTCCGCCGGCAATCAACAACAGCAGCAGGGTAGGCATGGCGTCAGCCGTCAGAGGTCGATCCGGGAAAGATGGCGGCGAACGTGCGCTGGATCAAGCACGGGTATCACCGCCTCGGCGGTGGCTGGCCCGTCGTCGGCGCTGCGGGCGCGTTGGCCGGTACGGCCTGCATCGGCGCTGCGGAGGGTGACGGCATCACCAATGGCGCAGTCGCGGTCAGCTGCAGCAGCGCTGCCCAGTCCTGGCGGTTGAAGCTGCATTCGTCCTCGCGGCCCGGCGTGCAGCTGGGGTCGATGCCGGTGCTGTTGCGTTCGCGTGCCGGGGGCAGCTTGATCAGCCCGGTGCGGTCCAGCGGCAGCAACCGCATCGCCACGGTGTTCATCACGTTGCCACCGACCAGGTACAGGGTCTGGTCGCCTCCCAGGTTGGCAGCCACCACCACTTCGCAATGCGATTTCCAGTGGCCCACCGAACCGTTGCCCAGCGCCTGCACCAGCCCGCTGTGGCTGAGCGTCGTGCTGCGGTCGCGCAGGAAGCACAACAGGTCGCCCGGTGCGGGCTTTGCGGTCGCGGGATCGACCAGCCGGTACGGCACGCCCGAGGGGCCGCCCTGGTACGCGGCACGGATGTAGTCGATGTGGCGCGGCGACGTGTTGAAGCCGGGAACGCCGGCCTGCACCATCACCCAGGAAATGAAAGCGGCCGACCACGGGTTGTCGATCAGGAACGCGCGGCAGTCGCTGTCGGTGTAGCGCGTGCCCAGTGGTGCCAGACAGCTGCTGGCGCCGGCGATGCTGCCCATCGCGTTGAGCGTGCCGCTGTTGCGCCAGTAGCCGGCCACGCGCTGCCAGGCGATCAGGCCGTTGTCGGCCAGGTGATCGCTTTCGGCTTCGGTGACGCTGAGGCTGGCGGCGCGGCCATCGCGATCGATGAAGGGCCGGAACCACAACCGGTGCTCGTTGCAGGCGGTATTGCGGATGGCCACCGCCAATGGGCTCAGGCCGAAGCGGGGAGGGACATCGCAGGCTTCAGCGGCTGCGGCGGACAAGGGGGCTGCCGCGAGCAGCAGACAGGCAGGCAAGAGCATCCGGCGCATGCGCGGCTCCTGTGGGGGATGCCCGCAGCGTCGCAGAGGCTGGCGTAGCCGAGCCGTGAAGGCGCCCGGGTCGTGTAGAGCCGAGCCTACGCTCGGCTCATCGCGCAAAGCGGGTGCCGGGCGCGCCGCAGATCGAGAAGCAGCCGAGCGTGGGCTCGGCTCTACAAGGTCCCGTAGGCCTCAAGCCGGCGGCGGGCCCAGCTTCAACGACAGATCGATGGCCTGCACATGCTTGGTCAGTCCGCCGATGGAGATGCAATCGACGCCATCCTCAGCGATCGAGCGCAGGCCGCCCAGGCCGACGCTGCCGGAGACTTCCAGCGGAATGCGTCCGGCGGTGATGCGCACCGCCTCGCGGCGCAGGTCGGGACTGAAGTCATCCAGCAGGATGCGTTCGCAACCGGCTTCGAGCGCCTGGCGCAGCTGTGCCAGGTCTTCGACCTCGACCACCAGTGGCAGCGCAGGCCACTGCCGGCGTGCGGCGGCCACCGCCGCGGCCAGCGAACCGGCGGCGCGGATGTGGTTCTCCTTCAGCATCACCGTGTCGTACAGGCCGAAGCGGTGGTTTTCGCCGCCGCCGCAGCGCACCGCGTACTTCTGCGCCAGGCGCAGGCCGGGCAGGGTCTTGCGGGTGTCGAGGATGCGGGTACCGGTACCGGCCACCGCGGCCACGTAGCGGGCAGTGGTGGTCGCCGTGCCGGACAGCGTCTGCAGGAAGTTCAGCGAAGTGCGCTCGGCACTGACCAGGCTGCGGCTGCGCCCGTGCAGCAGGGCCAGCACGGTGCCGGCGGTGACGGCATCGCCTTCGGCGATGTGCCATTCAATGCGCACGTCAGGGTCGAGCGCGCGATGGGTAGCGTCGAACCAAGGGCGCCCGGCGATCACCGCATCCTGCTTGCACAGCAGGTAGGCGCTGTCGGCCTGGTCGGGGAGCAGGGCGGCGGTGACATCACCGCTGCCCAGGTCCTCGGCCAGCGCGCGCGCGACATCGGCGGCGACAATGGCCGCATCCGGCGTCGGCAGCGTGCTCATGCCGCCGGGAAGTCGGCGATCTGGGCGGTCGGAATGGCTTCCTCGGCCAGCAGCACCGGGATGCCGTCGTCGACGCGGAACACCTGCTTGCGGTCACGGGTGACCAGCGCCTCGCGCAGCGGCTGCGCCAGCGGGTTGCCATCGGCCTTGGTCACCGTGCCGGCGGAAATGGCCTTGTTGAGGGCTTCCAGGCCCTTGCCATCCAGCAGGGACAGGGGCTGGCGGGTGTCCGGGGACACCAGCAGGTCGAGCAGCTTGCGATCCATGGTTCTTCGTCTTGCGTGGAAGACGGCTAGAATACGTCTTTAAGGCAGGTGACGGCCAATGACCCCCAACCCGATCGCGCCGCTTGTCGGCATCGTCATGGGTTCCCGTTCCGACTGGGAAACCATGCAGCACGCCGCCCAGAAGCTTGAAGCCCTGGGTGTTCCGTTCGAAGTGAAGGTGGTGTCCGCGCATCGGACGCCGGATGTGTTGTTCAGTTACGCCGAGCAGGCGGGCCCGCGTGGCCTGCGCGCGATCATCGCCGGTGCCGGCGGGGCCGCGCACCTGCCGGGCATGATCGCGGCCAAGACCGCCGTGCCGGTGCTGGGCGTGCCGGTGCAGTCCAAGGCCCTCAACGGAATGGATTCCCTGCTGTCGATCGTGCAGATGCCGGCCGGCATCCCGGTCGCCACCTTCGCCATCGGCAACGCCGGCGCCTCCAACGCCGCGCTGTTCGCGGCGGCGATGCTGGCCAGCGACCAGCCGGCGATCGGCCAGGCGCTCGATGCCTTCCGTGCACGCCAGACCGAAGACGTGATGGCCCACGACGATCCGCGCCAATGAGCCTGACTGTCGGCATCCTGGGCGGCGGCCAGCTCGCCCGCATGATGGTCCTGGCCGGTGCGCCGCTGGGGCTGCGCTTCGAACTGTACGACCCGGCCGCCGACGCCTGCAGCGGCCCGCTGGCGCCGCTCACCGTGGGCGCCTTCGACGACCCCCAGGCCTTGGCGGACTTCGCCGCCAAGGTCGATGTGGTCACCTTCGATTTCGAGAACGTGCCTGCCGACAGTGCACAGTTCCTGGCCGACCGCGTGCCGGTCTATCCGCCGCCGGCCGCGCTGGCGGTGGCCCAGGACCGGTTGAGCGAGAAGACCCTGTTCCAGCAGCTGGGTATTCCGCTGCCGGCCTTCGCCGACATCCGCAGCCGCGACGAGCTGGCGGCGAAGGTGGCTGAGTTCGGCCTGCCGTGCATCCTCAAGACCCGCCGCCTCGGCTACGACGGCAAGGGTCAGTTCCGCCTGCGCAGCGAAGCCGACATCGACGCCGCATGGGATGCGCTCGGTGCCCAGGTGGAGCGCACCGGACTGATCCTGGAAGGCTTCGTGGCCTTCCAGCGCGAGGTCAGCGTGGTGGCCGTGCGTGGCCGCGATGGCAGCTTCGAAGCCTGGCCGGTCACCGGCAACTGGCATGTCGACGGCGTGCTATCGGCCAGCGTGGCACCGGCGGTGCTGTCCGACGCCGAGCAGCAGGCAGCGATCGGCTATGCCCGCCGCGTCGCCGAGCACCTGCAGTATGTGGGCGTGTTCGCGCTGGAGCTGTTCTGCCGTGATGGTGAGCTGCTGGCCAACGAGATGGCACCGCGCGTGCACAACTCCGGCCACTGGACCATCGAAGGCAGCGAGACCTCGCAGTTCGAGAACCATCTGCGTGCGGTGCTGGGCCTGCCGCTGGGCAGCACCCGCATGCTCGGCCATGCCTGCATGCTGAACTGGCTGGGCGCGATGCCCGATCCGGCGCCGGTGCTGGGTCAGGCCAGTGGCCATTGGCACGACTACGGCAAGGAGCCGCGCGAAGGTCGCAAGGTCGGCCACGCCACGTTGCGCGACGATGATGCCGCTGCATTGGCCGATGCGCTGGACCAGGTCGGCCTGGAGCTGGACCGCCAGGCCCAGGTGGCGCCGGCGGTGCACGCGCTGCGCAACCGCTGAGCCCGGGCGTGCCGGCCAATGGCCGGCACAACCTTGTATGCCTGCAACGGTGTGGCGCGCCGGTGCAGGCATCGGCGCACCATTGCCGGTGGTAGCGTGGAGCTCCTTTCACAGGAGTCACGACCATGCTCGACTGGAATGCCTACCGCAAGGAACTGAAGGGCCGCATTGGCGAGATCGGCAAGCTCTCGCCGGACACGGTCAAGGGCTACGCCACCCTGGCCAATGCCGGTGCCCAGACCAACCACCTGGATGCCAAGACCCGTGAGCTGATCGCATTGGCGGTGGCGGTGACCACCCGCTGTGACGGCTGCATCACCGTGCACGTGGACGCGGCGCTGAAGCATGGCGCCAGCCGCGAGGAAATCGCCGAAGCACTGGGCGTGGCGGTGTCGCTCAACGCCGGCGCGGCGCTGGTGTACTCGGCGCGGGTGATGGACGCGGTGGCTGCGCACGAGAACGCGTGACGCTCCGCTCTGCATTTCGGTAGCGCCGGCCGCTGGCCGGCAACCCCGGTGTCCTTGTACGTCCAGTGGGTTGCCGGCCAGCGGCCGGCACTACCCCGTGACCGAGCCGCTGCCTCAGCGCAGTTGGCTCTCGGCGAATTCCCAGTTGACCATCTGCCAGAAGGCATCCAGGTAACGCGCGCGATCATTCTGGTAATCGGTGTAGTAGGCGTGCTCCCAGACATCGCAGCACAGCAGCGGGGTGCTTTCGCCGGTCAGTGGCGTGCCGGCGTTGCGGGTGGCCTGGATGCCGAGCTGGCCACCGGGGTGCTGCACCAGCCACACCCAGCCCGAGCCGAACAGGCCCAGCGCGGTGCGGTTGAATTCCTCGCGCAGGCGCTGCGCATCACCGAACTGGCGCTTGACCAGCTCGCCCAGCCGGCCCTGCGGCTCGCCGCCGCCGCGCGGGCGCAGGCACTGCCAATAGAAGCCGTGGTTCCAGGCCTGGGCGGCCGCATCGAACAGCGTGCCCTGGGCATGGCGCACGATCTCTTCCAGTGACGCCTCCTCCCACTCGGTGCCGAGAGTGCCGGCGTTGACCGCGTCAACGTAGGCGCGGTGGTGGCGGCCGTGATGCAACTCAACGGTCTGCGCGGACAGGTGGGGCTGCAGGGAGCCGGGGAGGTAGGGCAGGGCAGGCAATTCGACGGGCATGGACAGGTTCGTGGCCAGGGGGACGGCGGCAGCCTGTTCCATCCGCTTACAATGGCGGCTACCGTGGGCAGTCTAGCCGACCATCACGGTCGGTTTGTCCGGCGAAGCAAGGAGTGTGGTTGTGGCGGTAATGCAGCAAATCCAGGCCGAGGTCGATCGTTACCCGCTCGTGCTGTTCATGAAGGGCACCCCGCAATACCCGATGTGCGGCTTTTCCAGTCGCGCCGTGCAGGCGTTGATGGCAGCCGGCGCCGTCACCCTGCGCACTGTCAACGTGCTCGAAGAGCCGGAGATCCGCGCCAACCTGCCGCGCTTTTCCAATCTGCCGACCTTCCCGCAGCTGTTCATCAATGGTGAGTTGATCGGCGGCTGCGACATCGTCATGGAACTGTTTGAATCCGGCGAGCTCAAGCGCATCGTCGAAGAGGCGACCCAGGGATGAGTGCCTGGCCGTCGACGTCACCGACTGACGGGGCGATCGATGGCCGCCCGTTGCAGGATCGCGTCGTACTGGTCGCCGGCGCCGGGGGAGGGCTGGGCAGTGCCGCGGCGGTCGCCGCAGCCGCAGCCGGTGCCACCGTGGTCCTGCTGGGACGCAAGCCGCGCCGGCTGGACCGGGTCTATGCCCAGGTCCAGGCGGTCGGTCCGGAACCGCTTCTGTACCCGCTGGACCTGGAAGGCGCCAGCCCCGATGACTATGCCGAACTGGCCCAGGCCCTGCAGCGCGAGCTGGGGCGACTGGATGGACTGCTGGTCTGCGCCGCGCATTTCCCCGGGCTGACTCCGTTTGAACTGGCTGACCCGGCCAGTTTCGCCCGTGCGGTCCATGTCACCCTGACCGCACCGGCCTGGCTGGCCCAGGCCTGCCTGCCGCTGCTGCGGCAACGCGAGGATGCCGCCATGGTGTTCGCGGTCGATGCCCCCGACCGGGTGGGGCAGGCCTATTGGGGGGGGTATGGCGTAGCCCAGCACGGCCTGCGTGGCCTGATCGCCAGCCTGCACGATGAACTGGGCCGCAGTCCCGTCCGGGTCAGCGGCCTGTACCCAGGCCCCCTGCGCACGGCGCTTCGGGCCCGCGCCTATTCCGTGGACCAGGACCCGGCTGCGCAAGGCCCGGAAGCCGCGGCGGCCGCCGCGGTGACCCTGCTGTCCGCCGCTGGGAGCACCTGGCGCGGGCAGATTCTCGATGCCAGTGAGACGCCCCGGGAAGGTGAGCCCTGTGGAAAGACGGAGTGAAGAACCCGTCACGATTGCGTTGCGAACCGGTGCCGTTTGTCGCACAACCGTCACATTGATGGCGTAGCGTGTTAATCTAGTGTTAACCGTTAGGGCTGCCTTCAGCCGAGCGGTAGGGAACCCCAGATAACTCTCCGATCAGCCACCCGCAGGGCTGCTTGGATGCGCTTTTTTTCCGCCATCGCCAACTCGCATCGAGGCTACCGAAAAATGACCCACCCACTCCGGATGTCCAAGCTTACCCTTGGTCTCGTGGCTGCACTTGCTGCCGCTCCCGCCTTCGCCCAGAGCAGCACCTCCGCCGGTGTCGGCGGCCAGGTGATGTCCGCTGCAGGCCAGCCTGTCGCCGGCGCTGAAGTCACCATCACGCACACCGAGTCGGGCACTGTTTCGCGTGCCACCACCGATGCGTCGGGCCGATACAACGCGCGCGGCCTGCGCGTGGGTGGTCCGTACACCATCACCATCACCAAGTCCGGTGAAGGCACCAAGACCGAGGAAGGTGTCTACCTGAACCTGAACCAGGTCAACACCGTCAACGCCAACCTGGGCGGTGACCTGGCTGCAACCAACCTGGACGCGGTGAACGTTGTTGCCACCGCCGGCGGCCTGGACCTGTTCAGTGCCAACAAGATGGGCACCGGCACCAACGTGACCCGCGAAACGATGGATGCGCTGCCGTCGGCCAGCCGCAACATCCAGGACTACGTGCGTCTCGACCCGCGCATCTCGCAGGTCAGCAAGGCGGACGGCGCGATCTCGGCCGGCGGCCAGAACACCCGTTACAACGCCATCCGCATCGACGGCATCAGCGCCTCCGATCCGTTCGGCCTGGGGTCCAACAACCTGCCGACCGAGCGTCAGCCGGTGTCGATGGACGCCATCCAGGAAATCAACATCGACCTGGCCAACTACGACACCACCATCGCCGGTGGCACCGGCGCGGTGATCAACGCCGTGACCAAGTCGGGTACCAATGAATTCCACGGCACCGTGTACGGTTCGTACCGCGACAAGGACATGGTCCGCTCGCGCCTGGAAGGTGACAAGCAGGACTTCAACGGCTTCGAGGACGAGAAGACCTACGGCATGACCTTCGGCGGTCCGATCGTCAAGGACAAGCTGTTCTTCTTCACCAACTATGAAAAGTACGAGCGCTCGGCTGCCGGCGTCGCCCTGAGCGACACGCCGATCGGCCGTGGCACCATCACCCAGCAGCAGATCACCGACGTCCAGAACTTCCTGGGCAAGCTGGGCTACGACCCGGGCAGCCTGGCGGCGCCGAACAGCAAGACCGAGATCGAAGAGTACGCGGTCAAGCTGGACTGGAACATCAACGAGAACCACCGTGCGGCCCTGCGCTACAACAAGATGGAGCAGAACGTCGTTCGCTTCCCGCAGGTCAGCAGCAGCGCCATCTCGCTGAGCAACTTCTGGTACCAGCAGCCGACCCAGTACGAAACCTGGATGGGCGAACTGTTCAGTGACTGGTCCGAGAACTTCTCGACCGAGTTCAAGGTCTCGCACAAGGATTACTCGGCCAACCGCGTCCCGCTGGTGGACATGCCGCAGATCCGCATCAAGTCGGGCAACGATTCGCTGTACGTCGGTACCGAACAGAACACCCACGTCAACATCGTCGAGTCGAAGGAACTGAGCGCCTTTGGTGCCGGTACCTGGTACATCGGTGACCACACCGTCAAGTTCGGCTTCGATTACTCGAAGAATGACCTGATGAACTTCTACGGCCGCAACCTCAACGGCGTGTACGAATTCAACAGCGTCAACGATTTCCTGGCGGGCAAGGCTTCGCGCTACCAGCTGCGCGCTCCGCGCGCCGATGGCAGCCGCAGCGACATCCCGGCCGACTTCACCCTGAAGAACACCGGCGTGTTCGTGCAGGACACCTGGGCGATCAACTACAACCTGAACCTGATGTTCGGCGTGCGCATCGACATGCCTGACTTCAGCACCCAGCGCCTGTACAACCCGCGCATCGAGCAGCTGTACGGCTTCAACAACACCAAGCTGGTCGACAAGAACCTGGTGCAGCCGCGCGTCGGCTTCAACTACACCTTCGACAGCGATCGCCCGACCCAGCTGCGCGGTGGCGTGGGCCTGTTCGGCGGCGCCGCCCCGAACGTGTGGCTGGCAGGTGCCTACCAGAACACCGGCCTGAACTACATCGAGTACGACGAGCGCAGCATCCCGGCCGGTGCCTTCACTCCGGACGGCAACAACCCGTACATCCCGGCCGGTGGCCCGGCTTCGGCCCGTCAGAACGTCGACATCATCGCGCCGGGCACCCGCCTGCCGTCGGTGTGGAAGGCCAACCTGGCGTTCGACCATGAGCTGCCGTGGTACGGCATCGTCGCGTCGGCCGAAGTGCTGTTCACCAAGGTCAAGGACGGCATCTACTTCGACCGTCTGGACGTGTCGGCGCCGACCGCCTTCGGTCAGGATGGCCGCGCGATCTACTGGAACGCGGCTGGCCGCAACCAGGCCAATACCCGTATCGACAAGGGTGTCGACTACGGCATGTCGACCGGTACCAAGGGTGCGGTTGACCGCGCCAACCGTCCGTCCGACATCGGCGACGTGCTGGTCCTGCGTAACACCGACAAGGGCCGCGGCACCCAGGCCACCTTCTCGCTGGCCAAGCCGTTGACCGAGAACTGGGGCTGGTCGCTGGGTTACACCTACACCAAGTCCACCGAAGTCAGCCCGCTGTCCAGCTCGCAGAACACCTCGAACTGGAACAACACGCTGATCTTCAATGCCAACGAGAACGTGGCCTACAACTCGCGTTATGCGATGAAGGACCGCGTCACCGGCACCCTGGAGTGGAAGCACAACTTCTTCGGTGACAACGCCACCCGCGTCGGCCTGTTCTACGAAGGCCGTTCGGGCCGTCCGTACAGCTACATCTTCTACAACGATGCCAACGGCGACGGTGCTGCCACCAACGACCTGTTCTACGTGCCGAAGGGTCCGGGCGACGTGCTGTTCACCGGCGGTGCCGCGATGGAGAAGCAGTTCTTCGACTGGCTGGCGCAGAACCCGGAACTCGATGCCTACCGTGGCAGCGTGGTCCCGGCCAACCGCCACCGCGCCTCGTGGGTCAACAGCTTCGACGTCCGCGTCAGCCAGGAATTCCCGGGCTTCATGAAGGGTCACAAGGGTGAAGTCGCCCTGGACATCATGAATGTCGGCAACCTGCTGAACAAGAAGTGGGGCCTGATCGACGACTACGGCTTCTACTCGACCCGTCGCGTTGCCAACTACGCAGGTATCGATCCGGCCACCGGCAAGTACGTGTACTCCTTCACTGGTTCGACCGACAACCCGTCGGTGCAGGAAAACAACAACGACAAGGGCAACACCGCCGTGTCGCGTTGGTCGATGCAGCTGACCCTGAAGTACAAGTTCTGATCCATCAGCGCTTGAAGCGGTAAGTGGAAACGGCCGGGGAAACCCGGCCGTTTCCCGTTCAGGCGAAAGTCCTTGCAGGGCGTGGGGCAACGGCGTAGCATCCAGAAATGTGCGCGGTGCCAACGCCGCCGATGCGGTCCCGGAATGGCGGACGCGGGTGGCACACATCCAACGGTCGGGTTTCCCGGCCGTTTTGCTTTTTAAGGGGGCGGCAGTACAGTCGGAAACCTTGAAGGAAGCGAAAAATTGGATATGACCACGAACGAAAAATCGGCCCGTGCACTGCCGGTGCAGGATGCCCGGATCTACCCGCGCGGTGGGCTGGATGTGCTGTCGCGGGCCGAGGTGGCCCGCCTGCGCGATGCCTCCGCCGGCGGCATGCATGAGCTGCTGCGCCGCTGCGCGCTGGCCGTGCTGACCAGCGGCAGCGCCTCGGACGATCCGCGCGCCGCGCGCGATCTCTACCCTGATTTCGACATCCAGGTGGCGCAGCAGGATCGTGGCGTGCGCATCGATCTGGTCAACGCGCCGGCGATGGCCTTCGTCGACGGCGAGATCATCCGCGGCGTCGCCGAACTGCTGTTCGCCGTCGTGCGCGACCTGGCCTACATGGCCATCGAAATGGGCCCGGCCTACGCGGCCGAGCTGGAGTCATCCGAGGGCATCACCAACGCGGTGTTCGGCCTGCTGCGCAACGCGCGCATCCTCAATCCGGGTGATCCGAACCTGGTGGTGTGCTGGGGCGGACACTCGATCTCGCGCGACGAATACCTGTACACCAAGCAGGTGGGCTATGAACTGGGCCTGCGCGGCCTGGACATCTGCACCGGCTGTGGCCCGGGTGCGATGAAGGGCCCGATGAAGGGTGCCACCATCGCCCACGCCAAGCAGCGCCGTACCGCGACGCGTTACATCGGCCTGACCGAGCCGGGCATCATCGCCGCCGAGTCGCCGAACCCGATCGTCAACCACCTGGTGATCATGCCGGACATCGAGAAGCGCCTTGAGGCCTTCGTCCGCATCGGGCACGGCATCATCGTGTTCGCCGGTGGCGTCGGCACCGCCGAAGAGATCCTGTACCTGCTCGGCATCCTGCTGCGCGAGGAGAACAAGGACCTGCCGTTCCCGCTGATCCTGACCGGCCCGACGGTAGCGGCACCGTACTTCGAGCAGATTGATCGCTTCATCCGCCTGACCCTGGGCGATGCGGCTGCCGAGCGCTACGAGATCATCATCGGCGACCCGGTGGCGGTTGCGAAGAAGATGGCCACTGGCATCAAGCGCGTGCGCGAGCACCGCCTGGCGCAGAAGGACTCGTTCTTCTTCAACTGGTCGATCGAGATTCCGTGGGAGTACCAGCAGCCGTTCGTACCCACCCACGAAGCGATGGCGGCGTTGGACCTGCACCACGGGCGTGCCCCGCACGCGCTGGCGGCCGACCTGCGCCGCGCGTTCTCGGGCATCGTCGCCGGCAACGTGAAGGAAGACGGCATGCGCCGCATCGAGCAGTTCGGGCCGTTCCAGATCCACGGCGACCCGGACATGATGCAGGCGCTGGATGCGCTGCTGCGCGCCTTCGTCGAACAGCGCCGGATGAAGATCTCCGGCGAGTACCAGCCCTGCTACCAGGTGCTGGCCTGAACCCGGGCCGGCGCGATGGGGATCGCGCCGGCACTGGCAGGGAAGGGCGGGTCGTCAAGCCTTTGACGCCCGTCGCCCCGGATTGACCGTTCATCCTGCCGCCGCTTGCCGGTGGCGGGGCGATGGCCCATCGTGGCCACCAACACGCTGGGGAGCGTCCAATGTCTTTGCGCCGGCAAAACGGCTTCACGCTGGTTGAACTGATGGTCACGCTGGCCGTCTTCGTGGTCCTGGCGTCGATTGCCTATCCGAGCTTCCGCGGCATGATCCGCTCGAACCGGCTGGCGACCGCCAACAACGAGCTGATCGCGCTGGCCAACCTGGCCCGCAGCGAAGGCATCCGCAACAGCAACGGTGGCGGCGTCTGTGGCAGCGCCGATGGCAAAGCCTGTGATGGCGACTGGTCCAAGGGGGTACTGGCCTGGTCGGACCTGGATGGCGACGGCCAGATGGGCAGCAATGACGTCGCGCTGCGCTTTTCACAGGGCAATCCGCAGCTGAGCGTAGTTGGCCCGCCGGGCGCGGTCATCGCCTTCGACGGGCGCGGCCGGCGCAGGGCGGTCGCCGATCAGACGCTGGTGCTGTCGCCGGATGCGTGCAAGGCCGGCGAATCGAAAAGCACGTTGACGATCAACCAATCCGGCCAGGTCCGGGTGACCAAGGGAACCTGCTCATGAGCCGCCGCAACCTGGCCCGCCCGCGTTCGTCGCAGGGGGGCTTCAGCCTGATCGAAGTGATGGTGGCGGTGCTGATCCTGGCATTCGGGCTGCTGGGCTTCGCCCTGCTGCAGACCACCAACGTCCGCTTCGTGCAGAGCGCGAACTACCGCACCCAGGCGACCAACCTGGCCAACGACCTGATCGAACTGATGCGCGCGCAGCGCACCGACACCCTGGCCGGTGGCGCCTATTCCTCGGCCTCGTTCTCGGCCGGCTCGGTGAAGCCCAGCGGCGCCTGCGCCTGGCCGACCGGCGCCGCCGTGACGCCGCAGGCGAACGTCGCGCGCTGGCAGTGCGAGGTCGCACGCACGCTGGGCGAGAAGGCCAGCGCACAGGTGACCTTCGTGCAGAGCACCGGCGAGGTCACCGTGGCCATCAGCTGGGGTGACCAGCGCTGGGATCCGAAGGACCCCGACAGCCTTACCACCTTCGGCCTGACGACCTTCCTGTGAACATGCCCATGAGTCCAATTTCGCGCACCCGAGGCCTGTCGCTGATCGAACTGATGATCGCCATGGTCATCGGCCTGGTCCTGATGCTGGGCGTCACCCAGATCTTCATCGCCTCGCGTGCGGCATCGCGCCTGTCCGAAGGTGCGGCCCGTACCCAGGAGAACGCGCGCTTCGCGCTGGACTTCCTGCAGCGTGACCTGCGCATGGCCGGCCACTTCGGCTGCGTCAACGACCAGGCCCATGTGGTCAAGAACACCGGCGATGTGGGTTATCACCTGGGCATCAGCTCGGGCAGTGGCGACCCGCAGGATTTCTCGGTTCCGGTGCAGGGGTATGAGGCGGCAGGTACGGCGCCGGGCGCCACCCTGACCCTGGGCCGCGCGTGGAGCGCGGCGCAGTCGGTGCCGAAGAGCATCGCCAACCTCAAGCCGGCGCCACTGCCGGGCAGCGACATCCTGGTGCTGCGCCTGATGAGTCCGGAAGGGGCCGTGGTGACCGGCATCTCCGTGGCCGCGGGCGCGACCACGCTGACCGTCTCCAGTGATGGCATGGCCCGGCTGAAGGCCAACGCCGCAGGTGCGCCGACGGTCTTCGGCATAGCCGACTGCACCCGTGCCGACGTGTTCCCGGCCACCATCAGCGGTTCGACGGTGAAGGTGGACAAGGTCGACCTGAGCAACTATTCGATCAACAACGCGATGACCATGCTGTATCGCGCCGATGGCATGGCGTACTACATCGCGACCAATCCCAATGGCGAGCCGGCGCTTTACCGGGCACGCGCGAATGGCGCCGGCGGCTACGCCGATGGCGAGGAGCTGGTGGAAGGCATCGAGAACATGCAGTTCCTGTACGGACTGGATGCCACCCCGGATATCGCCCTGCCCACGCCGCCGACCGGTCGCATCGTCGACCAGCGCGTGGCCAGTGCGGTCAGCACCGGTACCGATGCCACCGCCGCAGGGCAGTGGCGCCGCGTCGGCATGGTGCAGGTCGGCCTGCTGGCGCGCAGCCCGCAGCGTGCGTCGGCCGAGGCGCCGGGCAGCGCGGCCACCTATCCGGCCATCCTCGGGGTGGGCTTTGCCCCGGCCGATCCTTACGACCAGCGCCATCGGGGCGCCTATGAAGCGTCCGTTGCGCTGCGCAACCGCTTGTTCGGGAACTGACGACCATGCGCACTCATCCTTCCTCCCGACGCCGTCCCTTCGTTGCCCAGGCACGACAGCAGGGTGCCGTTCTCTACGTCGCGCTGATCATGCTGGTGCTGCTGGCCCTGCTGGGCGTCATCGGCATGCAGGTGGCCGGCATGCAGGAGCGCATGGCGGCCGGCTACCGGGCGACCAACATGGCGTTCCAGAACGCCGAAGGCGCGGCACGCAGCGCCGAGAACGCGGTGGAGAACATCGCCAATCGCAAGGATGCCGGTGCCAATCCGGCCGTAGCGTCCGCCGACATCAGCCAGCAGTGCGATGACGGCTTCGATCCGTCGGCCTGGGTCGCGAAAACCAAGCTGGGCAGCAAGCCGGCCATCTATGTCCGTGAGATCCAGGGTTGCATCCAGGGGGAGGGTGCGCTGGACATGGGCAAGTCGGTGGAGAAGCCAACGCCGGTCTACCAGATCACGACCTATGCCGGTGATACCACCAGTGATGCGACGTCGCGTGCGGCGATCGATACCGTATTCAAGCTGTGAGGGTGGGGAGCCCATGAACACTCGCAACCGCAGGATCCTGGCAGGCGTTGGCCTTGCCGTGTTGGCCGCTGGCGGCTATCTGGCGCATACCTTGTTTGCCGCACAGGCGCAGGGCGTGCTGGCACAGGAGCCGATGAACGTGCAGACCCGCGCGACACCGGCGTTCATCATGGCGGTGGACGATTCGGGTTCGATGAACTTCGAGCGCATGTTCCCCGGTGGTGACGGCCGCATGCGCTGGAACAGCAACACCAACAGCTTCTTCAACAACGACGGAAGCTTCTTCAGCGTGGGCTCGGCGTGTGCCAACAACTCGGTGGACTGTTACCTCTACCTTTACCCGCACGCGGAATTCAACAAGGAATATTCACCGGGCCGGGCCATTCCGCCGTTGGACATCTACGGTTTCGCGCGTTCGCATGTCTACAACGCCAGTTACTTCAATCCGGCAGTGACCTACCGGCCGTGGACCAATGCCGACGGCACGCTGTGGCCGAATGCCTCGATCACCCAGACCCGCGCCGATCCCCGGTCCGGGCAGCGCGGCTACAATGCCGTGTACAACATGACCGTCAATCGCGCCGAGACGTCGGAGAAGTTCCAGTTCGTCAGCGGCATGCGGATTCCCGACCTGTCCGGCACCGGCAATGAATACTATGTCGACAACTGGTGGGATGGCGGGTGGAAGACCGCTGCGATCAGCAACACCGGCAATACCACATACGCGATCAGCTACTTCCCGGCCACCTTCTACCTGCCGGCCGCAGCGCCTGCACCGGACGGATACAAGACCGACGACGCCAGTCGCCCGGTGATCAAGGGTGCCTGTGGTCCGGGCTGCGACATGCGCCGCTACCAGATCAAGCCGGGCAACTACTCGAGCCCGGCCGCCTACAACGCCGCGATCCAGAATTTTGCCAACTGGTTCCAGTACCACCGCAACCGCGTGCTGGCGATCGTCGGTTCGTCGACTGCGGCGCTGGTGAGCGTCGATACGATGCGCGTGGGCTACTTCACCATCAACAAGCTCAGCAACGCGACCATGTATGACATGGTCACCAATCGTGCCGATCTCTACAAGCAGATCTACACGCTCACCGGCAATGGCGGCACGCCCAACCGCCGCGCGGTTGAATATCTGGTCGACCAGTTCCGTCGTACCGATGCCGACGCCCCCGTGCAGCTGGCCTGCCAGCGCAATGGCGGCATGCTGTTCACCGACGGCTACACCAACTCCGGCAATGCACCCAACGGATCGTTCGGTGATGCGGACTCGGTGAATTCCACGCACCTGCCGTCCATTCCGTTCGCCGATGGCTACAGCAATACCATCGCCGACATCGCGGCGGCGGCCTATGCCGGCGCCCGCACACCCCTGCGCACCGGCACCAGCTTCCCGGCCGGCCAGGTGCCGGTCAGTGACAAGTGCAGTTCGCTGGACAAGAGCAGCCCGGACTGGAAGCGCCTGGACTGCCAGACCGACCTGCACATGAACTTCTACGGCGTGACCCTGGGCGCGCAGGGCAAGATCTATGGCGTCAACCAGGCAGCGACCGACGATCCCTACAAGAACCCGCCGAACTGGGCTGGCAACGGCAACCCGCTGAATGTCGACGACGGTACGGTCATCGATGAACTGTGGCACGCGGCCGTCAACAGCCGTGGCGAGTTCATCAATGCGCAGACGCCGGCCGACGTCACCGAGGCCATGCGCCGGGTACTGTCCTCGATCACCGGTGGTGCGTCGCCTTCAGGCACGATCGGTATCAGTGGTGCACGCATCGGTACCGGTTCGCTGGCGGTCACCCCGCGTTATGACATCACCAACAGCGGCACTGATTGGTCGAGCAAGCTGACCGCGTCCAGCGTCAAGGTCAACGCCAACCAGGTGGCCGAGCTCACCGAGGTGTGGGAAGCCTCCAGCCGCCTGACATCGTCCGGTCGCCGGATCGTCGCCAACAAGCTGGGTTCGCCGGTGGATTTCAACAGCGCCCGCATCAGCCTGCAGGACCTGTGCAGCAAGCCCAGCGGCAAGTACGCGACGATGCTGGTGTGCTCCACCGACAAGCTGACGGCGATCAAGGCTGATCTGGCCAGTGCCATCAACTATCTCAGTGCCGACAGCTCGACCGAGGTCCGCAACGGCGGCAAGTATCGTGACCGCACTACGCCGCTGGGTGACATCGTCAATTCGGCGCCGGTGGTGAGCTCGCCGCTGGACGACTACGGTTACCGCCAGTTGGGTGGCACCTACGCAAAGAGCTATACGGACTACCTGGCCACCAAGGCCAAGTCGCAGCGGTACATGGTCTATGTCGGCGCCAATGATGGCATGCTGCACGCCTTCGACGGCGGCATGAAGGCCGATGCCAAGCAGGACGGCACCGGTGGCACGGAGAGCTTTGCCTACATCCCGGCCACCGCGCTGGGCCACATGGCCAACCTGCTGTTCCCCTACAAGTCCGACACGGCCGACCAGACCTTCCGTCATCGTTACTACGTCGATGGTCCGGTGACGGTGTCCGATACGTTCAACGGCACCGCCTGGCAGACCAGCCTGGTAGGCACCACGGGTGCGGGTGGCCGTTCGGTGTTCGCACTGAACGTCACCACGCCGGGCAGCTTCGGCACCGGCAACGTGCTGTGGGAAATCAGTGACATCAATTCGTCGCTGCGGGATGAGGTGCGCAACAACATCGGTTTCGTGCTGGGCAAGCCGGTGATCGTGCCGGTGAAGAGTGGCACCGGCGTGGCCTGGAAGGCGATCTTCGGTAATGGCTACGGCAGCGCCAACGGCAAGGCGGTGTTGTTCGTGGTCGATATGGCCAGTGGCGACATCCGGATGATCGAAGCCGTCGAGGGTACCTCGGGCGCTGGCATCTCCGGTGACAACGGATTGGGCAATGTGGTCGTTGTCGATCGTTGGACCGGTACCAATCAGGATGCGCGCGGTCGTGATGGCCTGGCCGACACCGTCTATGCCGCCGATCAGCGTGGCGCCGTGTGGAAGTTCGACCTGACCAGCAGTGCGAATACCACGTTGACCGTGCCGATGTTCACCAGCCAGGTTGCCCAGGACTCCTCCAACAGGACCTACCGTCAGCCGATCACCGGAGGCATGACCGCCGCGACCGGTCCTTCGGGCGGCGTGATGCTTTACTTCGGCACCGGCAGCTTCTCCTTCACCAGCGACAAGGATGACAAGTCGCAGCAGGCGCTGTACGCCGTGAACGATCTGTCGGGCAAGACGGTGACCTCGACGGTGACCGCTGCCAACCTGGTTCCGTACACGGCCGCGGCCGCCGCTGCAGGCGTTGATGAGCGCAAGATCACCGCGGGTGCGGCGCCGGCCAACGCCCGCGGCTGGATGATCCAGCTGCCTGCCGGCAACGGTGAACGCGCAGTAGGTAACCCGATCCTGGTCAGTGGCATTGTCTTCATGCCGACCTATGTACCCAACATGGAAACGGTTGGCTGTTCGACCAGTGGTTCGAACTGGCTGTTCGGGTTGTCGTCGATCAGCGGCCTGCCGATGCTGGAGAACGTCCGTTATGGCTCGCCGACCGGCAGCCGACCCGCCTCCGGCACCGCAGCCATTGCATTGAAGACAGGAGGAACCGCGCCGGTGCGTGACGTTTCGCTGTCGGTGTTGCCACGTCCGACGGACAACAAGGCACCGCCCGGTGGCAGCTCCTGCTGGATGGCGGTGGGCGCTGCGGGCAGCCAGTCGCTGTATCTGCCTTACCCGTGCGGTCGCCAGTCCTGGCGCCAGCTCCAGTAACCCAAGTGCGAGGATCCACGCCCATGTTGCACACTCCCATGCCTCGCCGCGCGGCTGGCTTCACGCTGATTGAATTGATGATCGTGGTGATCGTCATCGGCATCCTGGCGGCGATCGCCATTCCGTCTTACCAGGAGTACGTGCGCCGATCGCATCGCGCCGTGGTGAAGGCGGACCTGGCCGAGTATGCGCAGCGTGCGGAGCGCTACCACACCAGCAACAACTCCTACACCGGCTACGCACTGCCGACCAAGGTGTCGCCGCGTGATGGAGGAACTGCGCGCTACAACCTGGATTACAAGGGAGACGGCACCAGCTTCACCATCACCGCCACCCCGCAGGGCACGCAGGCCAAGGACAGCTGTGGCAAGTTGAGCGTGGACCAGGCCAACCGCAAGACGGCCGACGGTGGCGTTGCCAGCTGCTGGTGAAACAGGTGTTGATCTTCCTGTAATCGACCAGTACAATGCGCCTCCCCGCCCGAATAGCTCAGCCGGTTAGAGCACTTGACTGTTAATCAGGGGGTCGTTGGTTCGAGTCCAACTTCGGGCGCCAGATACTGCAGAAGCCGCGAGAAATCGCGGCTTCTGCTTTTCTGCGCAGGCATTCAGCAGGGTGTATCGCGGTTCACGCGCTCACTCCGGACGCGGCCGCCATTGTTGACGATCAATGCGCCATGCAGCTGGTTGCCCGCGCAGATGCGCAGGGTCAGGTTGGCCCCCGGGCTGCGTCCATCTGCCTGGAAGAACAGCAGCGGACGCCCGCTGCTGGCCTGGGCAAGGATCGAGACGTCCGAGCGCCCGGTGTGGTGGCTCAGGATCGCCTCCGGCGAGGCAGGCTCCCCGCGCTGGTCGCCGCTGCGGTAGATGATCCAGCCGGCGCTCCAGTCGTCACTGCAGTGCCGGCCGTCGACACTGGCGCAGAGGCCGATCAGCTCCCGTCTGCGCACGGCCTCGCTGCGTGCGCCGGACAGGCTGGCATGCAGGGTCAGTTGCAGTGCATCGGCGCGTTGCCGCAGCAGCAGGGGCTGCAGCGCCGGCCAGGACGCGGCCAGCAGCACCGCCAGCACAGTGATGACCACCAGCAGTTCGGTCAGGTGCACGCCCCGCGCAGAGCGGGGGCCGAGCGGGCAGGGGGCTTGGGCAGTGCGCATGCATCCAGCCTCCGCGCCCGGCTGTGCGGCCGCCATCGGGAAACCCCGTAGCGTCCTGCCCGGCAACCCCTCAGCCGGCCGTCACCCCTCGCCCCGTATACTGCCCCTTCCCGGGAACTGGCAACACCATGAGCGACAGTTTTGAACTTGTCTCGCCGTATTCGCCGGCGGGCGACCAGCCCAACGCCATCGCGAAGCTGACCAGCAACTTCGAGGCCGGCATCGCCAAGCAGACCCTGCTGGGCGTGACCGGCTCGGGCAAGACTTACACCATCGCCAACGTCATCCAGAACGTTCAGAAGCCGACGCTGATCATGGCACCGAACAAGACGCTGGCGGCGCAGCTGTATGGCGAGTTCAAGGCGTTCTTCCCGCACAACGCGGTGGAGTACTTCGTCAGCTATTACGACTACTACCAGCCCGAAGCCTACGTGCCGTCGTCGGACACCTTCATCGAGAAGGACAGTTCGATCAACGAACACATCGAGCAGATGCGGCTGGCCGCGACCAAGACCCTGCTGTCGCGCCCGGACGCGATCGTGGTGGCCACGGTGTCCGCGATCTATGGCCTGGGTGCGCCGGAAGACTACCTTTCACTGCGCCTGATCCTGTCCAAGGGCGAGCGCATCGACCAGCGCGACCTGATCAACCACCTGACCCAGCTGCAGTACACGCGCAATGAGTACGAGCTGCAGCGCGGTACCTTCCGCGTGCGCGGCGAAGTGATCGACGTGTTCCCGGCCGAGTCGGACAGCGAAGCACTGCGCCTCGAACTGTTCGATGGCGAGGTCGAGAAGATCACCCTGTTCGATCCGCTCACCGGCGAGACGCTGCGCAACATGCAGCGCTTCACGGTCTACCCGAAGACCCACTATGCGACCACGCGCGAGCGCGTGCTGGCGGCGATCGAGACGATCAAGGTAGAGCTGAAGGAGCGGCTCGAGCAGCTCTACGCGCAGAACAAGCTGGTGGAGGCGCAGCGCCTGGCGCAGCGCACGCAGTTCGACCTGGAAATGATGGCCGAGGTCGGTTACTGCAACGGCATCGAGAACTACTCCCGGCACCTGACCGGCAAGAATGCCGGCGAGCCGCCACCGACCCTGTTCGACTACCTGCCGCCGGATGCGCTGCTGGTGATCGATGAATCGCATGTGACCATTCCGCAGATCGGCGCCATGTTCAAGGGTGACCGCTCGCGCAAGGAAACCCTGGTTGAGTTCGGTTTCCGCCTGCCGTCGGCGCTGGACAACCGCCCGTTGCGCTTCGAGGAATGGGAGGAGCGCTGCCCGCGCAGCATCTACGTGTCGGCCACGCCCGGGCCCTATGAACTGCGTGAAGCCGGTGACGAGATCACCGAACTGGTGGTGCGCCCAACCGGCCTGATCGACCCGGTGGTGGAGATCCGGCCGGTCGGTACCCAGGTCGACGACCTGATGAGCGAGGCCAACGCGCGCATCAAGGCGGGCGACCGCGTGCTGGTCACCACGCTGACCAAGCGCATGGCTGAAAACCTCACCGAGTACCTCACCGAACACGGTATCCGCGTGCGCTACCTGCACTCGGACGTGGATACGGTCGAGCGCGTGGAGATCATCCGCGACCTGCGCCTGGGCAAGTTCGACGTGCTGGTCGGCATCAACCTGCTGCGTGAAGGCCTGGACATGCCCGAGGTATCGCTGGTGGCGATCCTCGATGCCGACAAGGAAGGCTTCCTGCGCTCCACCGGCTCGCTGATCCAGACCATCGGCCGCGCCGCACGCAATGTGCGCGGCAAGGCGATCCTGTACGCCGACAAGATCACCCGCTCGATGCAGGCGGCGATCGATGAGACCGACCGGCGCCGTGCCAAGCAGGTCGAGTACAACGAAGAACATGGCATCGTGCCGCGCTCGGTGGCGCGCCCGATCGTCGATGTCCTCGAAGGCGCGCGTTCGGATGCCGCCGAGAAGGAAGCCAAGAAGGGTAAGGGCAAGGGCCGGGCGAGTGTGGCCGAAGAAGCGGCCGACTATCGTTCGCTGTCTCCGGCGCAGCTGGCGACCCGTCTCAAGGCGCTGGAACAACAGATGTACCGGCACGCCAAGGACCTGGAATTCGAAGATGCCGCACGGGTGCGTGACCAGATCCGGCAGCTGAAGGAAGCCAGCCTGGGCTGAACGTGGCAGTGCAGCATCATCTTCACAAAAGTGTTGCGCTTCACGGCCCGCATCCGTAATATACGCGGCCTGCACCGACGCAATCGCGGAAATGCAGAAGCAAAACGGGCGGTTAGCTCAGCGGTAGAGCACTACCTTGACATGGTAGGGGTCACAGGTTCGAACCCTGTACCGCCCACCACGAAGTCCTCGGAAGAGGGCTGTCGTGAACTGCAAAGCCCGGCCCTGGCGCCGGGTTTTTACGTAACAAGGCCAGCCTTCGGGCGGCAAGAACAAGATGGGCGGTTAGCTCAGCGGTAGAGCACTACCTTGACATGGTAGGGGTCACAGGTTCGAACCCTGTACCGCCCACCACCTGCTCCCGGCGTTGCCGGTGAAGTGGTGGAAACGATGAAAGCCGGCCCCGGGGCCGGCTTTTTTCGTTCCGGGGAGCCTGGCGTTCCCGCGAAGCTGCATCCGTGCCGGTTCAGTGGCATGAAATCAGTGGGTAATGCTGATCGAACGCTGGATGCGCCAGTGGCCGTCGACGCGTTCCCACAGCTGCGCCACACCTACCCGGGCCAGCGCAGGATGAGGGCTGGCGCCAGTGTCGTCTGGCGATTGCTGGCTGCCCAGCCGCAGCACGCGGTCCTGGCGCAGGTGATAGAGCTGAAGGGGCTGCGCTTCATGCATGGCCTGCCGATCTTCGTTGCGCAGGATCTGGCTGCGCAGGGCATCCTCGGTGGGCCCGCAGCCGTCGCCGAACAGGCTGGAGAACAGCAGGATCAGGGCAAGCATCGGCATGGCACGGTGCTCCAGCGGGAAAGTGCGTGCAGACTGGCATGGTCGGCCGGGCACCGCAGCCGGCCTGCGACGAAGGCGGGGATTGGGCCGCCAAAGGCAGGCAGATGGCGATGAATCCGGGCCGCGCAGGCGTAGACTCGGCGCTACTGCGCTACTGCGCAACTGCGCAATTACTGCAAGGAACTGCCGCATGAGTGATCACGTCCCGGTGTCCAGGCCCAATCCGCTCCTGGAACGCCTGTTCGGCGGCAACATGCTGGAAGGCACGTTCAAGGCAGTGATCTGGGTCGCAATCCTGAGCGCGCTGCTGGCGTGGACCACGCTGCGCTGAACGACGCTGCCGCGCCGGGCCTGCCGGGTGGCGGGACCTGCTGACCCGATGACTCCCGCTGCCGCTGGTGCGGCGGCAGTGCCTGTGCGGGTGCTGTCAGGCGCTGAAGGCCTGGCGCAGGCTGCGCAGGGTGGCCTGGCGATGTTCCCTGGCCGTTGGCTCGCCCATCTCCAGCTCCTGCAGGCGCAGTCCGACCAGAGTCATCGACAACGCATAGCCGCGTGCCGCGTCGGCAACGCGTGACAGGCCCACTGCACGGCGGGCCAGTGCATTCACATGTTCAAGGTCGGGCATCAGTCCCAGATAGGCGCGTTCTGCGCTGTCCAGGTCCGGTGCACGCAGGATCGCGTGAGCGTCTGCGGTGGGGAAGACGGAGGCCATGGGGGTCCTTGTCCGTAGCGGGGGCGCTCGTTCAGAACGAGCGCATCAGGGAAATGAAGGCCGAGGTCTGCGTGCCGCGTCGTGCCATCGGGCTGTCCTTCACTGCATCGCCGAACCACTGGTTGGCCACCACGCCGGTCGCGCGCCACTTCATGCCCAGTGGCGTGCTGACCGCGATCTGCAGACTCGGTGAGGTGGCACTACCCGGACGGTAGCTGGCAAGGCCTGAGCGCAGTGCCTCTTCGTCACTGATGCCGTAGTAGTAGTCGAGCAGCCGTGCACTGGAATGCACGACACCCACCCGCGGCACCCAGGTGAAGCGGCCTGCCTGGATCGGATGGCTGTAATGCAGGCGCGACTCGATACCACCGCCATGGCCGGTCACGTCCCGCATCACGCTGGCCTCGACCATGCCCCAGTCGGCACTGTACTCACCGTTGATGCCCGCCATGGCCGACATCTGCCGGCTGTGCAGGCGGCGCAGCTGAGCATCATTCACGTCGCCGGTCTTGAAGCGCAGGGTGTAGGGCGTGACCGCCGCCGACAGCCGCCACCCCTGATCCTTGTAGAGGTACATGCCAAGTGAACCGGGGCTGGCGAAGAAGCGCTCGCCCTGCCAGGCGATGGCCGGTACCACCAGCGGTTTGACGTCATAGTGCGCGTACGCACCGGAGGTCGCGCCAGCGCTGATGCCGGCCTGCACGCCGGGGTTCTGCCCGGCAGCGTGGGCGAGCAACGGCACGCCGAGGGCCGTGGTGAGCAGTAGCGGGCGCAGCAGGTGCGGGGACAGCGACGGCATCGATCAGCCACGTTGCAGGGGATGGCTGCGCATGGTGACGGGGCAACATTGTCAGAACATTGCGCCCGCGCGTTCGGCATGCGTGGGCGCAAAATCACGGCGCCAGGCACTATGATCGGCAGCGTTTCCGGTTGACGAGTCCCTGATGCGCATCCTCCTGGTCGAAGACGATCCTGATCTGTCCCGCGCCCTGCAATCGGGCCTGGAGCGGCAGGGCGTGGTCGCCGATGTGGTCGGCAGCCTGGCCGAGGCCGCGCTCGCCTTGCGCGAACCGGTGCACCAGCTGCTGCTGCTCGATCGCCAGCTGCCCGATGGCGATGGCGCCGGATTCGTCGCGACGGCGCGTGCGCTGCGGCCGAACCTGGCGGTGATCATGCTCACCGCCAAGGGGACGCTGTCGGACAAGGTCGAAGGCCTGGACGTCGGTGCCGATGACTATCTGGTCAAGCCGGTGGCGATCGAGGAACTGATGGCACGCATCCGCGCGGTATCGCGCAGGCCTTCGGCGATGGTGACGCCGAGCCTGCGGCTGGGGCGGCTCGAGTTCGATTTCGAATCGCTGCAGGCACAGGTGGAGGGCCAGCCCCTGGCATTGCCACGTCGGCAGGTGCTGGTGCTGCAGGCGTTGGCGATGCGGCAGGGCCGCACGGTTACCCGCAGTGCCCTGGAGGCTGCAGTGTACGGGTTCGATGATGAGATCCAATCCAATGCGCTCGATGCGCATATCTCCAAGCTGCGCAAAGCGCTGCAGCAGGCCGGGGCGGGGGTGGAGATCCACGTGATCCGCGGCGTCGGCTACCTGCTGGCGGAGGCCTGAGATGGCCCGTCCGATCCGTTCGATCACCCTTGGCCTGGCTTGGCGCCTCTTCCTGGCGCAGGCCTTCACCGTACTGTTCGCGGTGGTCGCATTGATCCTGACCTGGGGTGACAAGGACTCCTGGGGCATGGACATGTTCGTTGCCGAGGCGGTGGCCAAGGCGGTGCACAGCGAAGGCGGGCGCCTGGTGCTGGACCAGGCGCGCTGGGACAAGCTCGATGCCAACGCCGGGGGCAATCTCTGGTTCGCCGCGGTGGATGACAAGGGCATGTGGCTCGAGCGCGGCACCATCCCAGCCATCCACGCGCCGATGCTCGCGCGGCTGCCGACCGTGGGCGCCACGGAACTGGGCTCGCTGGTGCCCCCCTATCTGGACGTGGCGCGGGTGATGATCCGCAACGAGGACGGGCGCCGCATCACCGTGATGGTCGGTGGCGCGCCCAAGGGCGGGCTGCTGGATGGCGCGCTGATGGTGCTGCGCCTGATCGGCCTGTGGTTCTTCCTGCCACTGATCGTGGTCACCCTGCTTGTGATGCCGACCGTGATCCACCGTGCCATGCGCGGCGTGCGCCGTTCTGCGCAGCAGGCCAAGGAACTGGATATCGGCCAGCCCGGTGCGCGGCTGGATGCGCGGCTGGTCTCCACGGAAGTGGCGCCGCTGGTGGAAGCCTTCAACGATGCCATCGACAAGGTGCAGCAGGGCTATGCAGCGCGCGACAAGTTCCTCGCCGACGCGGCGCACGAATTGCGCGTGCCGATCGCCGTGGTGCAGGCGCGACTGTCTCAGCTGCCGCAGGGCGAGCTGAAATCGCAGTTGCTGACCGATGTGGCGCGGCTGGGCAATGTTGCCGAGCACCTGCTTGATCTGCAGCGCCTCGACCGCAATGTCGGCGCATTGCAGCGGCTGGACCTGGCCCTGCTGGTGCGTGAGGCAGCCGCGGACCTGGCGCCGTTGGTGGTGGGCGCCGGCTATGGATTCGAAGTGGACGCGCCGGAATCGCCGGTGTGGATCCACGGCGACAGTCTGGCGCTGGGGCGGGTGATTGCCAACCTGGTGCACAACGCGATCGTGCATGGTGGTGGCCGTGGCACCATCTGCGTGCGGTTGGATGCGCGCGGCTTGCTGGAGGTCAGCGATCAGGGTGCGGGCATTCCAGTGAGCGACCGCGAGGCGATCTTCGAGCCGTTCCATCGCCTGCGCGCGGCGGGCAGCGGCAGTGGCCTGGGCCTGCACCTGGTGAAGGAGATCGTGCAGCACCACGGTGGCTCGGTCAGTGTCGGTGAGGCTGCGGGAGGCGGCGCAAGCTTCCGGGTCAATTTCCATCGCGGTAGCGTCCGGCGCTGACGCGTTTGCGGGGAAAGTCCCGATAGGCAAGCTGCCGCCGGTAGCGGCAGGCTGGACCCATGGCCGTCCAGCTTTCCCCGTCTCCCTTGCTGGGCAGTGGCGCCGCTGCGGCGCTGACACTGGGGGCGCTGGCCTGCGTGCAGCTGCCGCGGCTGCCGCCGCTGTGGGTCTGCACGGTGATGATCGTGCTTGGCATGGCGGGGTGGGGCCTGCGTTGGCGGGGGCGCCTGCCCGCGGTCGTGCTGTTCGGTGCCGGATGGACGGCGCTGCACGGGCACTGGGCAATGCAGGAACAGCTGCCGCCAGGCCAGCCAGCACGGGATGTGGTGGTCAGTGGACGGGTCATCGATCTGCCGGACCATGGAGCCGCGCACACCCGCTTCCTGCTGCAGGTCAGCGAGAGCAGCGAACTGCCATCGCTGCGCGGCAAGCGCCTGCAGGTCACCTGGAACGATGCCTGGCGTGCCGCTGACGCCACCGACGCCGGGCGTGGGCGCCATCAGGTCCTGGCCGGCGCGCAGTGGCATCTGGCCTTGCGCGTGCGGGCGCCGCGTTCGCGGATCAATCCCGGTGGTTTCGACGGTGAACGCCACGCGCTGCTGCGCGGCGTGTCCGGCAACGGCACGGTGCGGGCGCCGGCCAGCGCGCGCGAGCTTCAGGCCGCGCATGGCCTGCCGGCATGGCGTGAACGCACCAGCGCCGCCATCGCCGCGCAGGTGGCCCATCCAGCCGCGCGCTTCGTGCAGGCACTTGCCCTGGGCGATACGCGTGGCCTGTCCGACGCCGATTGGGATCAGCTGCGGGCGCTGGGCCTGACCCATCTGGTGGCCATTTCCGGATTCCATGTCGGGGTGGTGGCCGGGCTGGGGGCGTTGCTGTGTCGAGGGCTGTGGTGGCTGTGCCCGCTGCTGGCCCGGCATTGGCCACGCCCCCAGGCGGCGGCCTGCGCCGCGGCCCTGTCCGCAGCGGGCTATGCGGTGCTGGCCGGCGGTGAATTGCCGACCGTGCGCACTGCACTGATGATCGGGCTGGTGGCGCTGGCGCGTAGCGGGCGGCGCCCACTGGGTCTCGTGCAGGGGCTTGCACTGGCGGCGCTGGCGCTGCTGCTGCCGGCGCCCCTGTCAGTGCTGTCCGCAGGCTTCTGGCTCAGCTTCGGCGGCGTCCTGTGGCTGGTCTGGTGCCTGCCGCAGGGACGTCCGCGTGGGGTGGTCGCCAACCTGCGCGGGTTCCTGGCCGCACAAGGGGTGGCCAGCGTCGGCCTGTTGCCGCTGGGCATCGCCTTGTTCGGTGGCACCGCCTGGCTGGGGCCGTTGGTGAACCTGCCGGTCATCCCGTGGTGGACATTGCTGGTGGTGCCCTTGTCGCTGCTCGGCACCGCCCTGCAGGTGCTGCATGACGGCGCCGGGCGCTGGGCGTGGCGCGCAGCGGCGTGGTTGTTCGAAACCAGCTGGCAGGCCCTGCAGCCACTGGCGGCGCATCCACAGGCGATGTGGTGGTTGGCCGAGGCACCGGCCTGGGCAGTGCCGGCGGCGCTGCTGGGCGTGTTCTGGTGGCTGCTGCCACGCGGTGCCGGGGGCGGGCTGGCTGGCCTCCTGCTGTGCCTGCCGCTACTGTGGCCGTTGCGCGAGCGGCCGGCCGAGGGAGAGCTGGAGCTGCTGGTGCATGACGTCGGGCAGGGCACGGCGGTATTGCTGCGTACCGCGCGGCATGCGCTCTGGTACGACGTGGGGCCGCCGATCGGGGGTGAGGGCAGCGAGCGGGTCCTGGTTCCGTCATTGCGGGCGCTGGGGCAGGCACGGCCCGACCGCGTGCTGATCAGTCACGACGATCTCGATCATGCCGGCAACCTGCCGAGCCTGCGCCTTCAGTTGCCGGAGCTGCCCCTGTTGGCGCCGCCGGGCAGCACGATCGCCGGGGCCGGGCGCTGCCAACGCGGCCTGCGCTGGCGCTGGGACGGCGTCGACTTCCAGGTGCTGCACCCGGATGCAGGCAGCCAGCGGGCTGAAAACGAGGACAGCTGCGTGCTGCGCGTGGCCAGCGCGTATGGTGGGGTCCTGTTGCCAGGGGACATCGGCCGCCCGGCCGAACAGGCGCTGCTGCGGGCGTCTCCGGCGGCGCTGAAGGCGGATGTGGTGCTGGTGCCGCACCATGGCAGCGGCGGCAGCTCCAGCGCGCCCTGGGTGGCGGCGGTGTCAGCCCGGCTGGCGCTGGTTTCGGCCGGGCACCAGAACCGCTTCGGCCACCCGCGCCGGGACGTGGTCCGGCGCTGGCAGGCGCAGGGAGCCGAGGTGGTGTCCACTGCGGAGTCCGGGGCGATCCGCGTATGGCTTGGCGCACAAGGGCTGCAGCTGCGTGAACAGCGTATCCATGCATCCCGGTGGTGGGATGCCGCTGGGCGGGCGCGGTCGGCTGTTATCCTATCGCCGATCAAACAAGCGGCCGTTGGGCCGGAGGGTTGAAACGTGTGGGAACTGGTCAAGGCCGGTGGCTGGCCGATGGTGCCGCTGCTGCTGTTGGGCGTACTGGCTTTGGCGATCATCCTGGAGCGTTTCTGGTCCCTGCGGCGGACTGAAGTGCTGCCGCCCGGCCTCGGCCAGGAAGTGCGCAACTGGGCCGCACGCGGCAAGCTTGACCCGGCGCACCTGCAGACCCTGCGTGCCAACTCGCCGCTGGGCGCATTGCTGGCGGCCGCGCTGGAAGCCCGCAATCGTCCGCGCGACCAGATCCGCGAGCGCATCGAGGACACCGGCCGCCACCTGGTGCACCGCATGGAACGTTTCCTCAACGCGCTGGGCACCATTGCCTCGGCCGGCCCGCTGCTGGGCCTGCTGGGCACGGTGATCGGCATGATCCAGATGTTCCTGGGCATCCTCGACCATGGGGTGGGCGACGTGAACCAGCTGGCCGGCGGTATCGGCAAGGCGCTGGTGTGCACCGCCACGGGCATGATCGTGGCCATTCCGGCACTGATGTTCCATCGCTACTTCAAGGGCCGCATCCACGGCTACGTGGTGGAAATGGAGCAGGAAGCCAGTGCCCTGCTGGACACGCTCGACGGTCGCCCCGGGGTGATGAACCCGGCCGCGCCGGCGCGACCGGCCAACGCCGCGACGGCGAAGGCCTGATCGATGCGTATCGGCAATGACCGCTCCCAGGATGAGCCGCATATCGATCTGGTTCCGCTGATCGACGTCATCCTGGTGCTGATCATCTTCTTCGTGGTCACCACCACCTTCGATGCGCGCTCGACGCTGCAGGTGCAGCTGCCTACCGCCAGCCAGCAGCCCAACAACGAGCCGCCGCGTTCGCTCAGCGTGCTGATCAACGCCGAAGGCCGCTATTTCATCAATGACCAGGAAGTGCTGCGCAGCGACGTCGAGTCGGTCAAGCAGACCATCGCGTCCGTGGCCGGCAGTGACCGCAGCCAGCCCGTGCTGCTGCGCGCCGACGCACGCACTCCCTACCAGGCCGTGGTGACCGCGCAGGACGCGCTCGGTCAACTCGGTTTCCGTCGTATCGCCATTGCAACTGCGCCAGAGGTGCGTCCATGAGTTCCCATCACGCGCCGGTGTGGCCGATCTACAAACGTCTGCTGGGCTACACCCGCACCTACTGGGTGTTCATGGTGGGCGCGGTCATCGCCATGGTGGTCGAGGCCCTGGCCGGCTACCACTTCACCAAGCTGATGGAGCCGCTGGTCAACGAAGGTTTCGTCGACCCGCAGCCGCGCGCGGCCGTGGTGCTGCCGCTGACCATCCTCGGCCTGTTCCTGATGCGTAGCGTGGCCACCTGGGTCAGCGACTACACGCTGGCCAAGACTGGCCGCAGCGTGGTCCGCGACCTGCGTGAGCAGGTGCTGCAGAAGTACCTGCACCTGCCGTCGTCGCACTTCGATACCGAAGCGACGCCGGTGATGGTCAGCCGCCTGAACTTCGATACCGAGCAGGTCACCCAGGCCAGCGCCGACGCGCTGAAGACCGTGGTGGCCGACACCCTCACCATCATCGCGATGCTGGCGGTGATGCTGCAGATGAGCGTCAAGGTGACCTTGGCAATGCTGCTGGTGGTGCCACTGATCGGTGGCATCGTGTCCTACGTGGGCAAGCGCTACCGCCGCATCAGCCGCGGCATTCAGGACGGCATGGGCACCATGGCGCAGACTGCCGAGCAGTCGCTGGCCGCGCAGCAGGAAGTGAAGGTGCACGGCACCCAGCAGCATGAGATCTCGCGCTACTCGCGCCTGGCCAACCGCATGCTGGCGCTGAACATGAAGGTCGAGGTCACCCGCGCCGCCGCCTCCAGCGTGGTGCAGTTCCTGGCCGCACTGGCGCTGGCGGTGATCGTCTGGGTATCGACCCGCGAGGCCCTGGCGGGCCGGCTCAATGCCGGCCAGTTCATGGGCCTGATGACATCGATGATGGCCATCATTCCATCGCTGCGCCGCCTGACCAGCGTACAGACGTCGATTTCGCGCGGTGTCTCTGCTGCCGAGCGCCTGTTCGGCATTCTCGACATGCCAGTGGAGCGCGACCAGGGGCAGCGACACGTGCAGCGCGTGCGGGGCGAACTGGCGTTCGACCACGTCATGCTGCGTTACCGCGAGGACAGCGGCATCGCCCTGGATGACATCAGCTTCGTTGCCAAGCCAGGCACGGTGACGGCCATTGTCGGCCGTTCCGGCAGTGGCAAGACCAGCCTGATCCGGCTGGTGCCACGCTTCTACGAGCCCAGCGGCGGTGTCATCACCCTCGACGGCGTGGCACTGGACGACTACCCGCTGGCCGACCTGCGCCGGCAGGTGGCAATGGTCGGGCAGAAGGTCATGCTGTTCGATGACACCATCGCTGCCAACATCGCCTATGGCATGGAAGCGACCGACGAGCAGATCCGCGCGGCGGCCGAGGCCGCCAACGCGTGGGAGTTCATCGCACGCATGCCGCAGCAGCTGCAGACCCCGGTGGGCGAGAATGGCGCGCTGCTGTCCGGTGGCCAGCGCCAGCGCCTGGCGATTGCCCGCGCGATCCTGCGCGACGCCCCGATCCTGATCCTCGACGAAGCCACTGCGGCGCTGGACAACGAATCCGAGCGCCTGGTGCAGGACGCGCTGCAGCGCCTGATGCCCGAACGCACCACGCTGGTCATCGCGCACCGGCTGTCGACCATCGAGCATGCCGACCAGGTACTGGTCATGGATCATGGCCGCATCGTTGAACGCGGCACGCACAAAGAGCTGCTCGAACTGGGCGGCCTGTACCAGCATCTGCACAGCATGCAGTTCCGCGAAAGGCAGGACTGATGGCCGGCAAGGGCACCCAGACCCCGCCGTACTGGTATGACGGCACCCCGGTTCCGTGGGCGATGCGCCTGCTGGCGCCGCTGTACGCAGGTGTCACCGCACTGCGCCGGCGCGCCTATCGGCGTGGCTGGCGCAAGCGCCACTCGCTGCCGGTGCCGGTCATCGTGGTCGGCAACATCACCGCCGGTGGTACCGGCAAGACGCCGCTGACGATTGCCCTGGTCGAGCGCCTGCGCGCGGCCGGCTGGAAGCCGGGCGTGGCCAGCCGCGGCTATGGTCGCGAAGACGCCGACAAGCCGCTGTGGGTGCAGGCCGATACGCCAACCGCGAAGGGCGGTGACGAACCGGTGCTGATCGCCTGGAAGACCGGCGTGCCGGTGCGCGTGGACCGTGACCGTGTCGCCGCCGGCAAGGCGCTGATCGAGGCCGGCTGCGATGTAATCGTCTGCGACGACGGTTTGCAGCACTACCGGCTGGCGCGCGACATCGAGATCGAAGTGGTCGATGCCCAGCGTCGCTATGGCAATGGCCGGATGATCCCGGCCGGGCCGTTGCGCGAGCCGGTCAGCCGCGCGAGCGAGTGCGATTTCCGCGTGGTCAACCTCGGCCAGGCCGATGAGCAGACCGCGGCACAGGCCTGTGGCTTCGGCCAGTGGCCAATGTCCCTGCACATCGACAGTGCGCAGCCGCTGGCCGGTGGCCGCGCGCGCCCGCTGGCGTACTTCAAGGGCCAGCGGGTGCACGCGGTGGCCGGCATCGCCCATCCACAGCGCTTCTTCGACATGCTGCGCGCGCGCGGGATCGGCGTGGTGCCGCATGCGTTCGCCGACCACCAGGCCTACCAGCCGCAGGATCTGTCCTTCGGCAGCCAGTTGCCGGTACTGATGACCGAAAAGGATGCGGTGAAATGCCGGGCGTTCGGCAACGACTGGCACTACGCGGTTCCGCTGCGCGCCGAGTTGCCCGCCGCGTTCTGGGTGGCGTTGACCGATCGCCTGGACAAGCTGCGACCGAACTGAGTGGCGCGGCGGCGCTTGCATTCACGCGCCGCTGGCCGCATTCCCGTTGTAACGAGCCTGCCGAGAACCGCCCGCATGACCGAATTCGTCGTCGCCATTCCGGCCCGCTTTGCCGCCTCGCGGCTGCCGGGCAAGCCGCTGCGCCCGCTGGGCGGTGAGCCGCTGGTGCTGCATGTGGCGCGCCGCGCGCTGCAGGCCGGTGCCCGCGAGGTCTGGGTGGCGACCGACGACCAACGCATTTCCGATGCGCTGTCCGGGTTGGCCGAGGTGAAGGTGGCGATGACCGCGACCACGCATGCCTCGGGCACCGATCGCCTGGCCGAGTGCGCACGCATTGCCGGCTGGGCCGATGACACGGTGGTGGTCAACCTGCAGGGCGACGAACCGTTCGCGCCGGCGACCGGCATCCGCGCGGTGGCCGATGCGCTGGTCGCTGGCACTGCGCCGATGTCGACTCTCGCCACGACCGTCGAGGACGCGCACACCCTGTTCGACCCGAACGTCGTGAAGCTGGTGCGCAACGTGCGCAACGAGGCGATGTACTTCAGCCGCGCGCCGATCGCCTGGCACCGCGACGGCTTCGCACGCAGCCGCGACACGCTGCCGGACGGCCATCACTGGCTGCGCCACATCGGCATCTATGGCTATCGCGCCGGCTTCCTGCAGCAGTTCGCGGCGATGCCGCCGGGCCAGCTGGAGCAGGTCGAATCGCTGGAGCAGCTGCGCGTGCTGGAAGCGGGCTACCCGATCAGCGTGGCGATCTCGCCCGAGCCGTTCCCGCCGGGCATCGATACGCCCGAGGACCTGGAGCGCGCCGAGGGGCTGCTGCAGGCGATGGCCGCGCGATGAGGCTGCTGGTCGTCTGCCTCGGCAACATCTGCCGTTCGCCGATGGCCGAAGGCGCGCTGCGCGCACGCCTGGATGCCTCGCCGCTGGCCGGGCGGGTGCAGGTCGATTCGGCCGGCACGGGCGACTGGCACGTGGGCGAGCCGCCGGACCGCCGCGCGATCGCCTGCGCGGCCGGGCACGGCGTGGACATCGGCGGCCTGCGCGCACGCCAGCTGCAGGCCGTGGATTTCGAACGTTTCGACTGGATCCTGTGTGCCGACGAGGCCAACCTGCGTGATGCCGGGCGCCTGGCGACGGCGGCCCAGCGTGAACGGCTGGCGTTGTATCTGCCCTGGTCCGGCGGGCAGGGGCGGGTAGCCATCCCTGATCCCTACACCGGCGGCAGCGATCATTTCGAACAGGTCTGGTCGCTGGTCGACGATGCTGCAAAACGTGCGGTGGCACGACTGTTGCATGACGCCGACTCCGGCATAATCAGGTCATGAACGTCCAGCCCGTCCCGGACCTGCCCGAATTCGCCACCTGGCTCAATGCCACTCCCTGCACCCTGACCGAACTGCGCGGCCGGCCGGTCGCGCTGCTGTTCGTCAATGCGGCCTCCGCCTGGAGTGCGCAACGCCTGGCCGAGTTCGGCCAATGGCTGTCGCGCCACCCGGGCAAGCTGCAGCCGCTGGTGCTGCAGGTGCCGCGTTTTGATTTCGAACGCGATGCCACGGCCGCACTGAAGCTGCTGCGCCGTCAGGGCCTGACCATGCCCGTGCTGCTCGATGCCGACTGGGATGGCTGGCGCCGCTTCGGCGTCACCGCCTGGCCGACCATGGTGCTGCTGGACGCGCAGGGCCGTGAACAGCAACGGCTGGTCGGGCAGGGCGCGCCCGGTGAACTGGAGCGCGCCTTGAACGCGCTGTGCCACGGCGCACCTTCGGCGCCGCCGCGTGGCGGCAGCGAACTGCATCCGGAACCGCGGCAGGCCCTGCGCTTCCCGCAGGGGCTGGCGGTCAGCACCGAACGTCTGTACATCGCCGACAGCGGTCATCACCGCATTCTCGAATGCAGCCATGGCGGCCGCATCCTGCGTCAGTTCGGCCTCGGCACCGCCGATTTCATGGATGGCAATCTCGCCGAAGCGGCGTTCCACCGCCCGCAGGCGCTGGTGCTGGAGCGCGATTCGCTGTACGTCGCCGATACCGGCAACCATGCCGTGCGCCGCATCAATCTGCTGACCGGCATCGTCGACACGCTGTGCGGCAACGGGCGACCCGGCGCGCCGGTGGAGGGCCCGGTGGCGCAGGCGCGGCAGGTCTCGCTGGACCATCCGGTTGGCCTGGCCATCGCCGACAACCAGCTGCACATCGCAATGGCCGGCGACAACCGCATCTGGAGCTACCACCTGGGCCAGCGCAGCCTGCAATGGCGCGCCGGCAGTGGTTCCATCGACGAGCGTGATGGCAGTGGCCATCTGGCTGCCTTCGCGCAACCGACCGCGCTGGCCGTGGTGCAGCAGGTGCTGTACGTCGCCGATGCGTTGGGATCCTCGATCCGTGCACTGCAACTGCGTGGTGACCTGGTGCAGACACTGGTCGGGCAGGGGCCGTGGCGCTTCGGCAGTGAAGACGGCCCGCGTGCGCAGGCCAGCCTGCAGTTCCCGCAGGCGATCGCACTGGGCGCGGACGCCCCGCTGCTGTGGATCGCCGACACCGGCAACGGTCGCCTGCGCACGCTGCGCCTGGGCGGTGGTGAACTGACCACCCAGCCGCTGCCGCGCCGCCTGCACGGCCCGGCTGGCCTGGCCGTGGGCGCAGGTGCGGTGTGGATCGCCGAGACCGACGCCCATGCCGTGCTGCGATTCGACCCCGACAGCGGCGTGCTCAGCGAAGTCCCGATCAGCGAATGACCGACGTTCCCGCCCCGGCCTTCGACGGCAAGGCCTTCGCGGCCCAGCTCAGCACCGCCCCCGGCGTGTACCGCATGTACGCGGCCGACGACACCCTGCTGTACGTGGGCAAGGCGCGCGCGCTGCGCAACCGCGTCGGCAGCTATTTCAACGGCAGCCCGAAGAACGCGCGGATCATGTCGATGATCTCGCAGATCACGCGCATGGACGTGACCGTGACGCGCTCGGAAGCCGAGGCGTTGCTGCTGGAGAATCAGCTGATCAAGTCGCTGTCGCCGCGCTACAACGTCTCGCTGCGCGACGACAAGACCTACCCGCATGTGCTGCTGACCCGCGAGGACTGGCCGCGCATCGCCCTGCATCGTGGCCCGCGCGCCATTCCCGGCCGCTATTTCGGGCCGTATCCGGGCGTGACCGCAGTGCGCGAAACGCTGAACCTGATGCACAAGCTGTTCAAGCTGCGCAGTTGCGAGGACAGCGTGTTCCGCAACCGCTCGCGGCCGTGCCTGCAATACCAGATCGGCCGCTGCAGCGCGCCCTGCGTGGAGCTGGTGCCGGCCGCGGACTACGCCGAATCGGTGCGCCGCGCTGCGCTGTTCCTGGAAGGCAAGAGCGACGAGCTGACCCGCGAGCTGGGCGAGCAGATGCAGGCCGCCAGCGAGGCCCTGGAGTTCGAGCAGGCCGCGCGCCTGCGCGACCTGATCTCCTCGCTGCGCAGCATGCAGACGCGCCAGTACGTGGACGGCCGCGCCGCCGACCTGGACGTGCTGGCGGTGGCCATGCAGGGTTCGCAGGCCTGCGTGCTGCTGCTGGCTTTCCGCGATGGCCGCAACCTCGGCACCCGCCCGTTCTTCCCGCGTACCAACGGCGAGGAGAGTCCGGAGGAAGTGCTGGCCGCGTTCGTCTCGCAGTACTACATCGAATTCGAGCCGCCGCGCGAGATCCTGCTGGATCGCGAGATTCCCGATGCCGACCTGCTGGTCGCGGCGCTGTCGGCCTCGGCCGAGCGCAAGGTGCAGCTGAAGTGGAACGTGCGTGGCGAGCGCGCCGGCTATGTGGAGCTGGCCAGCCGCAACGCGCAGCTGACCCTGGCCACTGAACTCAACAGCCGCAATGCGCAGCATGCGCGCAGCGATGCACTGCGCGAGATGCTGGGCCTGGCCGAGCCGGTCAAGCGGGTCGAGTGCTTCGATATCAGCCATACGCTGGGCGAGGCCACTGTGGCCTCGTGCGTGGTGTTCGACGCCGCCGGTCCGGTACGCGCGCAGTACCGCCGCTTCAACATCAGCGGCATCGAGCCGGGCGACGACTACGCCGCGATGCGCCAGGCCATCGATCGGCGCTTCCGCCGTGCGGTGGAAGAGCAGGGCGTGCTGCCGGACGTACTGCTGATCGACGGTGGTGCCGGTCAGCTGGCGCAGGCGCAGGCCGCGCTGGCCGACCTGGGCGTGGAAGGCGTGCTGCTGGTGGGCGTGGCCAAAGGCGTGGAGCGCCGCGCCGGCCACGAAGCGCTGGTGATGCCCGATGGCCGCGAGCTGCGCCCGGGCGCGGCCAACCCGGCGCTGCAGTTCATCCAGCAGGTGCGCGACGAGGCGCATCGCTTTGCCATCACCGGCCACAGGGGGCGCCGCCAGAAGGCGCGGATGACCAGCAAGCTGGAGGATATCCCCGGCATCGGGCCGCGCCGCCGCGCCAGCCTGCTCAAGCATTTCGGCGGTCTTGTGGGCCTGAAAGCCGCTGGCGAAGCGGAAATCGCCAAGGTGGAAGGCATCAATGACGCCCTCGCGGCACGTATCTACGCTAACCTGCACGGGTTGGCCACGCCTGATGCGGCCGAGTAGAGAGAGAAGCACGCAAGCATGAAGTTGACCCTGCCCACCTGGCTGACGTTGTTGCGGATCGTGATGATCCCGGTGCTGGTGCTGGTGTTCTACCTGCCCTACACCTGGACCAACTTCGCTTCGGCGGCGATCTTCGGCCTGGCCGCGATCACCGACTGGCTCGACGGCTGGATCGCACGCCGTTACCAGCTGGAGTCGGCCTTCGGCGCCTTCCTCGACCCGGTCGCGGACAAGCTGATGGTGGCAGTGGCACTGTTCCTGATCGTGCAGGGCCACCCGACGCCGTGGATGGCATTCTGGGCGGCGGTGATCGTCGGCCGCGAGATCGCGGTATCGGCGCTGCGAGAGTGGATGGCCGAGCTGGGCCAGCGCGCCAAGGTGCGCGTGGCGATGATCGGCAAGATCAAGACCACCGCGCAGATGGTCGCGCTGCTGTGCCTGCTGTATTCGGTGGCGCCGAACGTGCCGGTGGAAGACATCTGGATGGGCTGGCCGGTGTTCCACATCGGCGACTGGACCCTGGCGATTGCCGCGGTGCTGACCCTTTGGTCGGGCCTGCAGTACCTGCACGCCGCCTGGCCGAGCCTGCGCGACGACGAGCGCGCGGCGCGCGAGCGTGCACGGCAGAAGAAGCTGGGCAACTGAGCCCGGGGGCTGACCCCATCGATGCGCCTATCCACGCCATGCGTGGATACGCGGTGCCAGGTGCCTCGGTAGACCCTGAAAAAAGCGCTTGACGCCATCCTTGGAATAGGTAAAATTTCGCCTCCCAAGCGGGAATAGCTCAGTTGGTAGAGCGCAACCTTGCCAAGGTTGAGGTCGCGAGTTCGAGTCTCGTTTCCCGCTCCAGATTCAAGAAAAACGCTCCCGCAAGGGGGCGTTTTTCGTTATGCGCGGCGGTACCCGCGCAGATCAATCATTGTCCTGCGCCGTCGCGCGCCAACGCATGCCGGTGATGCGCGCTTCCTCGCGTGCCACCTGGCGGTCCGCGAACCACTCCTGCACATCACCGGCGAATCTCGCCGGGCGTCCCTTGCCCTGCACGCCCTCGGCAATCGAGGCCAGGTTGGAACGTGCCAGTTCTTCGCGCATGGCCTTCTGCGCATTGATCATCACCGCGTGGATGCCGCACATACCGCGGCTGGCGCAGCGGGTGGGGCACCATCAAACAGCGCGCAGCGCCCACAGGGAGTTGGGTGTGTCCTGGCGTCTGGGCTCGGGCGTCGCTCGCGTGGATGCGGAGGGCGTGACGTTGGAAAACGGAGAACGCATCGACGCCGCCACCGTTGTCTGGACGACCGGTGCACGTGCCAGTGCGTTGACTGCTCAGATTCCTGGCTAGCACGATGCGGTGGGTCGCCTGCATGTGGATCGCACTCTCAAGGCGAAGAGTGTCGACGCGGTGTTCGCCACCGGCGACTGCGCGCATGCCGCCACCGATGACGAGGGCAACGTGGCGATGATGTCCTGCCAGCACGCGATGAACCTGGGGCGCTCCACCGGACACAACGCCGCGGCTGACCTGATCGGGGAAGCGATGATTCCGTATGCGCAGCCCAAGTACGTGACCTGCCTGGACCTGCGGCCGTGGGGTGCTGTCTACACCGAGGGCTGGGATCGCCAGGTAACGCTGTCCGGCGCTGAAGTCAAGGCGCTCAGGACCCGGATCAACACCGAATGGATCTATCCGCCCACGGGTGAGCGTGCGGAGATCCTGGCGTCTGCAGATCCGCTGCGGATTGTGGTGGCCTGACGGCGCAAAGAAGTCCTGCAAGCAACGTTCTCCAACCGGGGCGTTGCTTCTGCCCGATAGTGGACGCTGCGATCTTTCTCCACCTGGGATCTCGACATGGTCATCGTTGGTGTCAGCTTTGCGGACGGCACCTACCTGTTGGTCGTCGCACGAAACGGTTGTGGCTGGATGCAAGGTGGACGTCGGTGGCGAGTGAACAACGCGGGCGACTTTGAATGAATTGATCGTAGTGCTCGACAGCTGCGCAGAATGTCGCAAATGGTCAGCTGACATGGCAGAGACCTCGGTGTTGTGCGATATCCAGAGCATCGGTAGCGCTTTCGCAAGCGACCTCTCTCTCACAGTGAGTTCAGCCGGGCTTGCCCCTTGGTACAGTTGCCATTGCTGACGTGATGGGCCAGGAAGAACCAAGAAAGTACGAGTTGATGGAGAAGCTGTGTTGGTGGGCCCCTTGCGCTCAGCTGCTTTTCCATCTGCATATTGACTGCACGGCGCAATGCTCATCGCTCAATGGACGGGCGTTGGCATGCCAGCTTCATTGATATGAATGGACGCCGAAACCTTCTATTCATCTACATCCGGAGTTCCATGATGATTCGACCGCTGGTTGCCGTCGGGATGCTCGTTTTTTCTGTCAATGCGCATGCGACTCCTCTGGGATATGACAAGCAAGCCGAAGTTTCCCTTATTGATGGGCGGCCTGCGATCTGCCTTCCGAAAAAGGCCCGATCACCTTTCCCCATAGGCTGGGCAACGTTGTCTGAAGCCAGTGATCAGAACGATGGGGTCTGGAGCATTGAACTGAAGGATGGTGCTGCACCATTGATGCTGAAACCCGGTGACTGCTTCTCATATGGGCGTGTGCCCAGCTCATACGCTGTCGAACCCTTGAGAGGAAAGGAGAGAGTGTTGGAACTGCGGCCAGGCTTGGCGTACGTGTTCAGGCTGAATTCTTCTGTGCACTCAGCAGAGGCCTATTCGGTGTTGTTCTGCACTGGCCGGAAGCAGACGGAAGGTCGCGAAATTGAATCCATCAAGAAGGTAGACGACAGGACGAGGCAGTCCTCATGCTGATTCATAAGGTCGGAGTCTGATGCGGCGGTCCTTTCGTAGCGCGCGGTGCTTCGTTGGCTGCGATGCATGGTGCGTGGATCAGTAGCGCTCTCTGACAATCCGTGTCATTTTTCTGATAGAGAGGAGCTTCGATCGGGTCCAGCGTAACGTGTAGGCGAACGCTCACTTCTTTAAGATTCTTACGATCGAGATTGACCTCTTCTCTCCCGTCGCAGATCAATAACTTCCTCAACTCTTCATTGGAAGAGCTGCTTCGATGAACGAGTTGCTTGCAGTGCTGGGTGAGTCGAAGCTCCTTGATCCCTGCATTCAGAGAAGTAGCGTCTTCGGTTGCATCTCGGACATGTAGATGGAAGCGGTACTCCCCTGAATTGATTGCGCTCTTTCTAGGTTCGTTCTGGAGTGTTAGTCCGACCGTTTCCAGTGGCAGTTTGCAAGCTCCGATGGAGTAATGCACGGGGATGTCTACACGTGATGGCTTGGATTCATCCGGGCTGGATAGATGAAATGCCTTTGTGACAGATCTCGGGCCGGGGATGTTGCTCACAAAGGAAGTTACTCCGCTGCAGTTCAGATCTTTCGCATCTCGTGGTGCATAGTGTGCGACAAGAGTCATGTGCAGCTGTGCCGGCAGTTGGGCTGTCAAGTTGAATGTTCTCGAAGATGCGCGCGTGGTCGTGGAAAGTGCAATTTCCTTGCTGATGACAGCCGCCGTCCGGCATCCCGATGTGATTAATGCCATCGAAACCAATAGCAGTGAAAGGGTGGTGCGGCTGGTTGCCAAGATGAGAGGTCCTGTCGAGGCCCAATGGGTTGTGCGAAGTGACATTCGATAGTGCTGCCAGAGCGATGGAGTCGCGACATTTCGTTATAGATGCTCGAAGTAGGATCAAACATGCAACTAGTTGCAGAATATGCTGAATAGGTAAGAATGAATGCATCAGGAGAGTAAGTTGCGTTTCCTGATGAGGTGATGCGCAAAGAGTCGAAGCAGAAAAGCGATCCCGAAACTGAAGACGTTTTCCCGTTGGCAAATTGCATGCTTCATCCCCACTTCACCCACACTCCATCGCCCCTCCATCCGCGCTAGCGAAGCTGCATCTCCGACTCTCCACGGCGATGCCGCAATGCCTCACACTTCCCCCGCCTGCGATCACGATGTGGTCATCGTCGGCGCCAGTTTCGCCGGTGCCGCCTGCGCATTGGCCGCTGCCCAGTACGGGCTGCGCGTCTGCGTGGTGGAACGCAAGGCCGACCCCGGCGAGCGCTTGCACACCACCGGCATCGTGGTGAAGGAAGCGATGGAGCAGACCTGGCTGGGGCGCATGCCCGAACATCTGGTGCAACGGGTCGCCAACGTGCGCCTCTATGCGCCGAACCTGCGCAGCGTATTGCTGGCCGCACCGGGTTACTACTTCCTCACCACCGATACGCCGAACCTGATGCGCTGGGTGGCCAGCGAACTGCATGCGAACGGTGTCGACCTGCGCCTGCAGCAGTCCTTCACCGACGCCCATCGCCGCGGTGACGGCTGGCAGGTGGAAGGGGCAGGGAGCTGCGCCTATCTGGTTGGCGCCGATGGCGCGCGCTCACGCGTGGCCTGGCGCACCGGCCTCGGCCAGGTACGTGACAACCTCTACGGCGTAGAACGTGAGTTCGCCGGTCAGCAGGTGGCGCAGGGCGATGCGCTGCATTGCTTCGTCAGCAAGCGCTACGCCCCGGGCTACATCGGCTGGGTCGCCCAAAATCCGAGCGGTCTGCAGGTCGGGTTGGCGCTGCGTCACGATCCGCAACGGGTGCGGCCGCCGGACATTGAGGGTTTCCTCGACCACGTGCGCGGTGTGGTCAACATTCCGCCTTCTGCGCGCCCCTCGGCCACCCGCGCCGGCCTGGTGCCCTGCGGCCGACCGGATGGCCCGATCACTGGCCACCGGCTGATCCTGACCGGCGACGCGGCGGGCATCGTCTCGCCGCTCTCCGCCGGGGGTATCCACTCCTCGTGGCGGCATGGCTGGGCGGTCGGCGAGGCGATTGCCCGCCATCTGCGTGGGCAAGGGCCAGAAGCGGAACGGGTGGCGCGTCAGGTCGCCCCGGCGTTCCATGGCAAGCGCGTGCTGCGCTGGGCGATGGATCATCTGCAGGCCGGTTGGCCGCTTGATGTACTGCTGCATACAGCGGTCATGCGGCGCATCGCCGAACAGGTCTACTTCCATCGCCGCGGGCTGCGCACGTGAAGGGAACAGGCAGGGGCGCCTGAACGCCACCCCTGACCCCACGTGAAAATTCCTGTTGACGCCGTGCAGCGATATCGACACAATAGCGCTCCTTCGACGCAGGTCGAACGAAATCTGCGGGAATAGCTCAGTTGGTAGAGCGCAACCTTGCCAAGGTTGAGGTCGCGAGTTCGAGTCTCGTTTCCCGCTCCAGATTCAAGAAGAACGCTCCCGGAAGGGGGCGTTTTTCGTTTGTCGGACCGGATGCGCCCATGGGTCGCCAGCGAGCGTTCGAGGCCCGCGGAGTGGTCAGCGCGACCACGATGCACCGACAGCCACCGCCGTGATCGAAGCGATTGGCTGCCAGCGGCGAGGATGTTCACGCGTGTGGCACGTCGAGGCGGGGAGACGTCCCAATGTGCAATGCGCCGTGAAAAGCATCCAGTGTTCTGTCCCGGGAACACGTTGAAAGCGCAGTGAAAGGCTGGGTCGGCGTTGCCTGAACCGCACGCGTGTTGTGACCGTTTTCGGACCAATTCTCCATGTTCGCTCCACAATCGCACGGTAGCCTTCATGCTCCTTCTACACGTTGGCGGGCTGGTGGTCAGGCGTATCACTCCAGTGGCAGTGCCCGGGACCGGGCGCGGACTCTCCCTGCAGGCATTGCTGCGCCCGGGCGCACTGCTGACCAGCCTGGCGCTGGCAGGTTGCATGTCGGTGCCGGCTCCGGACCTGCCTGATCGCACCCCCAGCACCTGGACCCAGGTGCCGCAGGGCCAGGGCGTGGCGGTGGAGGCCAGGCAGTGGTGGAAGGTGCTGGCCGACCCGGCGCTGGACGGCCTGGTCGATCAAGCCATCGCCGGCAACCTTGATCTGCAGCAGGCCACGTTGCGCCTGCAGGCAGTGCGGATCGTCGCCGGCACCTCGGATTCGCGCTTCCTGCCGGAGATCTCGGCCAGCGCCAAGCAGGTACAGGACGCCGCCGCGGTCGACACCTATTTCCATGCAGGCATCGAAGCGATCTGGGACCTGGGCCTGTTCGGCGCCGCCGAGAGTGCCCATCTCAGCGCGCAGGCCTCGGCCGGCAATGCCGAGGCGTTGCGCAATGCCGCACAAGTGGCGGTGATTGCCGACGTGGTGCGCAGCTATCTGGATCTGACCGTAGCGCAGGCCCAGCAGGATCTGCTGGTCAGACAGCAGGCCGTGGATGATCGCGGCGAACAACTGGCACGGGTTCGCCTGCGCCTGCGCCTGGATGAGCCGGGCGAGCTGGAACGCCTGCGCGCGCGCCAGGCGGCGACCCGGGCAGCGACGGCGCAGGCCCGCGAAAATGCGGACAACGCGGCCCGCGCGCTGGCGCTGCTGCTGGGGCGTGACGGGCCGGATCCCGCCTGGCGCGCGTACCGCGCGCCGCCGAAGCTCGGTGCATTCTCGCTGCAGCAGGTCCCTACGGATCTGCTGCGCTACCGCCCGCAGATCCTGCTGGCCGAATCAGAGGTGATGCAGGCAGCGGCCAGCAAGGGTTCGGCGCGCGCAGCGATGTATCCACGGGTCAGCCTTGGCGGCTCCATCCTGTACGCGTACAACCTCACCCAGAACGCCCGCTCCAATTCCGATTCGAGCCCGTCGATCGGCCCGTACATCGATATTCCGCTATGGGACTGGGGCCAGCGTCGCGCGCGCTTCCATGCCAATGAAAAGCAGCTGGATGCCGCCTTGCTCGGATACCGCAAGGCGGTGCTGGAAGGCGTGAGCGAAGTGGAAGGCGCGCTGGGCAGCCTGGCGCGGCAGGACAGCAGCATCCAGTCGTTGCGCGCGGCCAACGACGCCGCCGGGCAGCAGGTCAAGCGCCAGGCGCGGCAGGTGCAGCTGGGTCTGTCCAGCGAGTTCGATGGACTCGACACGCAACGCGCCGCACTCGCCTCGCAGGCTGATCTGATCGCTGCGCAGGGTGCGCGCGTTCTGGCCTTTGCATCGCTGTACCGCGCCCTCGGCGGCGCCCCGCTGCCTGCCGAGGGTGAGGGCGAACCACAATGATCGCACTCGCCCGCAAGACCCTGGCCTATGAGTGGCGCCGGTTCCTGCCGGTGGTGCTGGCGATGTGTTTCGCCGGTGTGCTGTTGATCGTGCAGGCCGCACTGGTGCTTGGCATCTTCGGTACCGCTGCGATCTACGTGAAAGCGTCCTCGGCTGATATCTGGGCTGGTTTCCCCGGCACCCAGAGTGTCAATTACGGCCATGCAATCAGCGCGGATGTGGAAAGCCATCTGCGCATGGACCCGGATGTCACCCGCGTCGAGCCCTACGAGTGGGTCGATGGCGAATGGCGATCCTGCGCGCAGGGCACCGGCAATGTGTCGGTGTACCTGTCCGGTATCTCCACCCGGGACGATGCGATGATGTTCGCGCGCATCCTCCCTGCCAACCTGCGCGCGCAGCTGCGCGAGCCGGGTGCGGTGATCGTCGACAGCGCCGATCTGGATACGCTGGGCGTGGACCTGCAGAACAACCGTGCCTGGATCAATGGCAAGGCGGTGCGCGTGGTCGCTGCACAACCGGGCCTGCGGGGCCTTGGCGGTGTCAATGTACTGGCCTCGCTGGACACCGCGCGCGCCATCGCCGGCACCGACCCACACGAGGGAAGCACCTATTTCGTGGCGGGCCTGCGCTCGCCGCAACTGGCCGACCGCGTGCGTGACCGCCTGGCCGCGTCGATGGGCCAGGCCACACCGGTCGAGTTCTGGACCGCGCCGGCGTTCGCCAGCCGTTCGCAGCAGTATTGGCTGTTCGATACCGGCGCAGGTATCGCCGTGTTGTTCATGGCCGTCATCGTCTGCTTCGTCGGTGCGGTGATCACCAACCAGTCGTTCGCCTCGGTGGTGGCCGGCTCGGTACGCGAGTACGCCACGCTCAATGCACTCGGTGCAGGCCGCTATGCGCTGGCACGGGTGGTGTTCGAGCAGGCATTGCTGATCGGTGGCGTGGGCATGCTGCTGGCGGCGGCGTTCAGTACCGTGGTGCTGCTGATCGCGCAGACCCAGCGCGTACCGGTGCAGCTGACGCCGATGGTGATCCTCGGCTGCGTGGCGCTGGTGGCGGTGATGGCCATGCTCTCCAGCATCATGGCGGTGCGCAGTGTCGTCCGCTCCGATCCATCGTTGCTGCTGCGTTGAGGACCGGCCGATGACTTCCGCACGCACCGTCGCCCCGACCCTGCAGGCCGACGCATTGGAAAAAGGCTTCATGTCCGGTGATGTGCAGGTGCCGGTGCTGCGTGGCCTGTCGCTGGACATCTATCCCGGCGAGCTGACCCTGGTATCCGGCCCGTCCGGCTGCGGCAAGAGCACGCTGCTGTCGCTGCTGTCCGGCCTGTCCGCGCCCGATGGCGGTCGCGTGCACGCGCTGGGCCAGGACGTGGGCCACATGACCCGCAGTGAAGTGGAGCGTTTCCGCCTGCACCATGTCGGCTTCGTGTTCCAGGGCTTCAACCTGTTCCCGGCACTGACTGCGTTGGAGCAGGTACAGCTGCCACTGGGCTACCGCGGCATGCGCAATCGCGAAAGCGAGCCGCTGGCCCGCAAGGCGCTGGAAGAAGTCGGCCTCGGCCATCGAAGCCACATGCGCCCGGCGCAGCTGTCCGGTGGCGAGAAACAGCGCGTGGCGGTTGCCCGCGCGTTTGCCAAGTCGCCGACCCTGATCTTCGCAGACGAACCCACCAGCGCGCTGGATGCCGAGAACGGCCAGCGCGTGATCGACATCCTGCATCGCTACGCACGTGCGCATGGCGCCACCGTGCTGTGCGTGAGCCACGATCCGCGCCTGATCCGGCATGCCGATCGGGTGATCGCCATGGAAGACGGCATGGTCCGTGATGACCGCCGCCAGAACGAAACCGTAGAGTCCGCCCCATGACCAAGACGTCGCATCTGCTTCCCCTCAGCCTGGCCCTGTCCGCGGCACTGCTGCTCGGCGCCTGTTCCAGGGAAGCGCCTACCGCTGCATCGGCCCCCTCAGGCAAGGAGGGTACTGCCGCCGCCGGCAAGGTCGCCGTGGCGCGGGGCATCATTGACGTCGAAGGTGGCCTGATCGCACTGGCGCCGCCGGTGGATGGCTCGATCACTGCAGCGCCGGTGAAGGAAGGTGCCACGGTGAAGAAGGGGCAGTTGCTGCTGTCGCTGGATGGTGCCCTGCTGCAGCAGGAGGTGGCGATGGCCACCGCCGATCTGGCCTTGGCCAATGACCGCCTGAAGGGCAGCCAGGCGCAGCTGCGCGAACTGGAGCGCAGCGCCACCCGTCTGTCCACGGGCGCCAGCGAAGGCGTGTCCTCGAACCAGCAGGCCGATGCGGCCAAGCAGCAGCTGGCCGGTGTGCGTGCCGATGTCGAGGTGGCCGGTGCGCAGGTCGACATGGCGCAGCACAAGCTGGAGCACGCGAAGCTGAAACTGCAGCAGATGTCGTTGAGCGCGCCGGAAGCCGGCACCGTGGTCGGCCAGGTGCCGGGCGTCGGTGCCTTCGTGCAGGCGGGCAAGCCGGCGATCTCGTTGTTGCCGGCGCGCCCGCTGCAGGTGCGTGCCGAACTGAGCGCCGCCTACGCCGATGCCGTGCAGGTGGGCATGAAGGCTACCGTTGTGCCGGACAGTGATGGTGCGGAGAACATGGGCACGCTGCCGCCTGCACGCGTGGTGCGCATCAGTCCGGTGTTTGCGCAGGCACGCCTGCCTGAAGACGCAGGACGTGGCATGGCCAAGGTGGTGGAGTGCGTGTTGGAGTTCGACGGGCAAGCCAAGGCGCGCTTCGGCCAGCACGTGCGGGTGGAGTTCCGGAAGTAAGCCTCTAGCGCTGCGGCGGGGGAGTCTGTGGTGACCCGCGCCGCCAGAGCGCCCGCCACGCGCTCACCGCCGACACCACGCACAGCGCCAGCAGCAATCCCACGTCCAGCAGCAGCAACCACAGCAGGTGCATGCCTTGTACCGGCGGCTGGTGCATCGCCGACAGCATCCACGGTATCGACCACACCAGCAGCAGGGCGAAGGCGATAAGCAGGCGCAGCCACAGGCGTTTGAGTTTCCACGGGCGTACGATCAGTGCCGCCACCACCAGTTCAACCGTGCCCAGCAACGCGAACACGATGACGGTGCTGGTCGGATAGGGCAGCTGGGCGCCTTCCAGGCGATGCAGCAGCCAGTAGTCCGGAGTGAAGCCAGCATTGACAAGTGCGGCGATCAGCGCCAACCAGGTCAGCGCGACCAGCAACCAGAACAGGCGGACGTAGCGTCTTGGCATCGGGGGTGTCCGTGCTTGGGCGGGGCAGCGTAACCCAGTGCGGACGCCCGTGACCGCATGATGTGAAGACTGTTGACGGCGTGAAGGAATTTGGACACAATAGCGCTCCTTCGACGCAGGTCGAATGGAATCTGCGGGAATAGCTCAGTTGGTAGAGCGCAACCTTGCCAAGGTTGAGGTCGCGAGTTCGAGTCTCGTTTCCCGCTCCAGATTCTACAGGGCCCCGGTAGGGGCCTTGTTTTTCTCCCGCCCCGGCAAGGCGGGGCACGTTGGGCCACAAGGCTTTACGCGCAGTCAGAAAAGTGAAATCGCTGGTGTGTTTTCCGGATTTCCGGTAGCATGTCGGCCTACGCGGGAATAGCTCAGTTGGTAGAGCGCAACCTTGCCAAGGTTGAGGTCGCGAGTTCGAGTCTCGTTTCCCGCTCCATGTTCCGACAGGCCCCATCTTGGGGTTTTGTCTTGTCAGGGCTAGGTTCCTGGCGCGCAGTACGTTGGCCTCATGGCAGAGTGGCTATGCACCGGATTGCAAATCCGTTTACAGCGGTTCGATTCCGCTTGAGGCCTCCAATTGAAAAGCCCTGACTCCGGTCAGGGCTTTTTTGTTGGCTGCGATCGCTTTTGCGCTCGCACGATCGTTGCGCGGCTGGCGGTCAGTCATGGCGGAGGCGGCGGCGCTACACTTGCCTGATGAACCAGATTGATCACTTCCGCGGCGCCTTGCTCGGCCTGGCGTGCGGCGATGCCGTCGGTACCACGCTGGAGTTCAAGCCTCGTGGCAGCTTCATCCCGATCACCGACATGGTGGGTGGTGGGCCGTTCCAGCTGCAGCCGGGGCAATGGACCGACGATACCTCCATGGCGATGTGCCTGGCCGAGAGCCTGGTGCGTTGTGACACCTTCGATGTGCACGATCAGATGAACCGCTACGCCAACTGGTACCAGCATGGGTACTGGAGTGCGACCGGCGAGTGCTTCGATATCGGTATGGCAACGCGGGCTGCCATCGACCGGTTCCTGCAGGACGGCCAACCGCTGGCGGGTAGTGACGACCCACGCAGCGCTGGCAATGGCTCGATCATGCGTTTGGCGCCGGTGGCATTGCGCTACGCCGGGACTCCCGACCTGCAGGCCATGGCCGAGCTGAGTTCGCGAACGACGCACGCTGCGCAGGAGTGCCTGGAGGCGTGCCGCTTGCTGGCGGTCGCGCTGGAGCGGGCGTTGGCAGGTGGCACCCGTGACGCGGTGCTGGATCTCAGCAATGTCCCTGTCGAGAGCGCGCGGCTGCGGCAGATCGCGGCGGGCGGCTACCGCGGTGCCGCGCGTGAGCAGATCCGTGGCAATGGCTATGTTGTCGACAGTCTGGAAGCTGCACTCTGGTGCTTTGATCGCCACGACACCTTTGAAGCCGTCGTACTCGAGGCGGCCAATCTTGGCGAGGACGCCGACACCACGGCCGCCATTGCGGGGCAGCTGGCGGGCGCATTCCATGGTGCGCGCGGAATCCCCGGGCGGTGGTTGCAGCGGCTGGCCCTGCGTGCCGAAATCCAGGCGCTGGCCGATGCGCTGCACGCCTTGAATCAGGGCAGCGACTGCGCTGCGTGAGTCGGGTTGCCTGCCTGTGAACTGCGCCGGCAGGGCGCTCCCTGCGGCCGCCATTTCCGACGCCGCGCTGCTTCACCTGCAGCCGTTCGCCGCGCCCCGGTCGCCAGTCTCAGCCGGCCACGACATGGAAAGGCGCTATGGTCGAGTTCCACGTCTCAGGGAGCCGCAATGGCGAGCAAGGACATCACGCGTCGTTCCAGCCACGGAGCGAAACGGAAATGAGCAAAGTCACGGCAGATGTGCGCTGGTTGACCTTCCGCTTGAAGAACGGGCAATCCATTGGCCCTGATCGGCTGAAGGACGGATGGGTCATCGCCTCGGAAACCGCCCGCTGCGGGGTGCGCCGCGAGCATATCGAAGGGTCGGGCCTGGTGTATGCCCTGTACGCGCCGGCCAACCTGGCCTCACCACGGCGCGCGGAAATGCGCATGCGCGAATTCCTGATGAGCTCGGGCTATACCTTCACGATGGGCACGCTGGGCGGCTGAGCTGCGCGCGGGCCGCGATTGCTCAACGCTGCGCGGCCTTCAACGCCTCGATGATCTGCGCGCCGGAGAAGCCACAATGGCCTTCGCCAACGGGCGGCAGCACCTGTGGCAGCGGACGGGCGCCGGCCCGTGCGGCCGTCTGCGGATACACCGTCTGCATGCGCGGCACGATCGTCGGGTCGTTGTTGTTGAACTGGATCACCAGCGGTCGCCTCAACGCACCGCTCAATGCCAGCTCCCTGCGGACAGCGGCCTGCGCGGCAGGCACGGCGTCGACACGTTGCACGCCGGCATTGAACGCCATGTCGTCACCGAAGCCGCTGTAAGCCACACCTCTGTTGCCCACCGGCATGCCGCCACTGCGCGTGGCCAGTTCGTGCAGGACCAGTGAATGCAGGCTGATCGTGCCGGCCAGTGCATCAGCGGACACCTGCAGCCGCTGTGCCAGCAACGCGGCATGCGAGGGGCTGCGTTGCAGCGCATTGGAGATGCCTTGGTACAGTTCGCCCTGTGGCAGCGCAGCCGCTTCGCGTGAGACCAGTCCCGCAGCCGGCAGGCCTTCGGCCTTGGCAAAGAAGTAATCGAAAGCGACCAGCGTGGTCAGCAGATTACTCGCGATCTGTTCGCCACTGAGATTGGCGCCGCATAGCGACACACCACCGGCGTAGTGTTGCGGGAACCGCTCGAGGCTGGCGAGGGTCACGGCGCCGCCCATCGAAAATCCCAGCATCCAGACATGGCGCACATGCTTGAGTTCAGCCACTGCATGCCGGCGCAGGCGTTCCATGTCGGTGATCGCATCGGCCACCGCCCAGCCCTGGCTGGCATAGGCGCTCTGCGCGACGGCGTAGCCTGCAGCCAGCAGTGGCGCGGTGCCGTCATTGGCGGCCATCGGCGTAGCACGTGGCACGCCTACCGGCTCGTAGCCGTGCGCCAGCATCACCAGGTCACCGTTCCAGTCGGCCGGCACGTCCAGGCGCCACGGCGCGCCCTGCAGCTCGCCGCTCAGCGTGCGTGCCGCCGTTGGCGCTGACGCCAGCAAGGTCGTCGAAGGCAGCAGCAGGCCGAGGGCGAGGGCGCATCGAAGCAGGGCGGGCATCGGGGTCATTCCATGCGGGAATGACCCCGAGCATAGATGCCAGCGAAATGTTGCGCGCGCTGCACTGCCGCAGGAAGGGCGGGCTGGGGGGGGGGGGCACCCGCTCCCCGAGTTGATCACGTCCGCTACGGGGGTGATTCCGATACGATGTGTCGCCTTGATCTCTTTCTACTTTACCCAGGGTCCCGTCATGGTCGACCGTCTCGCCATTCTGCTTGAACGCTTTGCGGTTACCGCCTCGGTGTTCCATGCCGGCGCGCTGTGCGGCATCAACTCGCTGGCGGGCGAGGATGACGCTGGGCAGCTGCATCTGGTGCGACGTGGCCCGTTGCAGGTCAGCCATGGCCAGCAGACCGTCCAGGTCGAGGTGCCGAGCCTGCTGCTGTACCCACGGCCGATGCCGCATCGGTTCAGCACCGATCCGCAGCACGGCGCCGACATGGCCTGCGCTAATCTGAATTTCGAGGGCGGGCGGCTCAACCCGATCAGCGCGGCGTTGCCCGATTTCATCTGCCTGCCGCTGGCCGATCTGTACGGCGGCAACGCAGCGCTGGAGCTGCTGTTCGAAGAAGCCTTCGAGCAGCGCTGCGGGCGTGCGGCGATGGTCAACCGGCTGTTCGAGGTGGTGATGATCCAGGTGCTGCGGCAGCTGATGGAAGGGGGCGAGATGCGTGGTGGCCTGTTTGCCGGGCTGGGGCATCCGCGGCTGCGGCTGGCGCTGGTGGCGATGCATGAGGCGCCCGCACAGTCTTGGACCTTGGAAGACCTGGCCGAGGTGGCCGGCATGTCACGCAGCGTCTTTGCTGCCAGTTTCCGTGAGGCGATGGGCACTACCCCGGGCCAGTACCTGCAGGGTTGGCGGGTGGGCCTGGCACAGCAGGCGCTGCGCCAGGGGCGCCCATTGAAGCGGATCGCTGACGACGTCGGCTATGGCAGCGAAGCCGCACTGTCGCGTGCATTCAAGGCACATACCGGACAGTCGCCGCGGGAGTGGCGCGGACAGGCCCGCGCCGGCGCGGGCTGAGCCTCAGCCCAGCACCAGCCGGGCCAGTTTCATGCCACCGAACAGGCCAACCAGGCCCAGTGCCACCGAACCGCCGGCGTACAACGCTGCCAGGCCATGCTGGCCGCGCTGCAGCAGCAGTCCGATTTCCAGTGCGTAGGTAGAAAATGTGGTGTAGCCGCCGAGGACGCCGGTGGCCAGCAGAAGGCGCAGCTGCGGCGACGCGCCATTGCGCAGGGCGAAGGCTTCGACCAGCGCGCCCATCAGCAGTGCACCGCTGATGTTGATCAGGAAGGTCGACCACGGCCACGGGCTGCCGACCGCTACCCGCGTACCGATCAGGTTGCAGGCATGGCGAAGGCAGGCGCCGAGCCCGCCGCCGACGAAGACCAGCAGATAATTGTTCAATGCGTGCATCACATGCCTCGGTTGCGGGTTCGCTGATTTGATGGCGAACGCCGACGGCAGGCACGGCCCGCCATCGACGAAGACCGGTTCGTCCTGGCAGGAGCCATCAGCCCTTTCGGGCGGTTATCGGGGGAGCCCCATCCCCATCCGCGACCATGCTACCAGTGGTAGTGCATTCACGTCATCGAGGTCGTCAGCACCCGGATGACCTTGCTGCGGCTGAAGCCGTCCATCAGCAGTTCGAAGGCCAGCAGGTCCAGGGCCGCGTGGCGGCGATGGTCGATCTGCAATCCCTTCTCCTCCACCAGATGGCTGACCAGTTCGTAGGCGTCCTGCCAGACATCCAGGTGGGCCTGGCTGGGGATATAGGTATTGCCCCGCTCACCGACGCCAAGCCCGCTCACGCCGTACAGCAGTTCACGCGCGTCCAGTTTGGCCGCATCGGCGATGCGGAACAGCTGTTCGGCCTTCACATGGGCGGGGCTGACATGGTCGTTGAGCCAGTTGCTGATGGTTGCCGTCGTCGAATCGGCGGCGCGGGCCAGATCGGCCGGGCGAGGGTGCCCGGCTTTCTTCATGGCAATGGCGAGTCGTTGGCCGAGAGTATTCATCTATGCAAGCCAGCTTAACGCGTGGATCGCAAAGTTCCCTTGTTCCAAGAATAAGTCTGGTTAACAGAAGGACCGACCGTGACCGAATTCTGGAGCAAGGGGCAGGTACGCGCCCGGCTGGGTTTCCGGACCGATGCCGAACTGGCGCGCTTTTTTGGCATAAGCCGATCTGCCGTGTCGCAATGGCCCAAGAACTTCCCGATTCCTGCGCTACGCCAATACATCCTGCATCAGCGCTATCCCAACCTGTTCCCCGCGACTGAGGATACGCAGGGCGAGTAAGCCTCAACTGCGCCGCCTTTTGTCGCATATAGCACCCTAAGCGGCATTTGCTAAGTATGCTTAGCAATATTGGAAACTTCGATGAAACGGGGCTGGCCCATCGATGGCGCCTACCAGGGCGGGACCGGGGAAATCGGGGCAGTGTGTCGGGTCCGACCCATCCGGGCACCCCGTCTCCCCGTATGTGGTTTCGTGAACGATTAATAATTTCGATCACGAAAGTCGCGGTATGTAATTGACCTGTCGTGAAATCTATGACTAATTGGGATCAACCGGACGTGAAGCCCGGGAGTCTTTCAGTAGCTCGCAAGTGAGTCGGTAGACCGTCAACGATGCAGAACAAGTCCAACGGAGGTCGTATGGAATACGGCATGCATGGCTTGGCTGAACGGGTACGCCGCGAACTGGAAGCCAGTTATCACAAACACGGATGCGGTCCGGCGTTCTGGGATACCTACCAGCAGGTGCTGGACCGCCTGGTCCCGCAGGGGACCGAGCGTACCGAAGTCACCAATGAAATGGCGCTGATCATCGAGCAGCTGGGCATCGTGCGACGTGCGCAGCTGGTGCCGCCGCACGCCAACGGGCCGCGTTGATCCGTTGATTCAAAGCAGGCGCCAGGCGCCGCAGGCCAACAGCGTCAGCAGCATCGACAGCAGTGCCAGGGTCCGCGGTCGCCACCATTGCCGCGGTTGCCCGGCCATGGCCTGCGGACTGCAGTAGCGCACCAGCCCCGGGCCGAAACCGGCCTGGTGCTGCTGCCGCGAGCAGGCCTCCAGGCAGGCGCCGCAGGCCAGGCAATCGGCCTGAGGTCCCTGGCGGATATCCAGTTGCATTGGGCAGGCGCTGACACAGGCAGCGCAATCGGTGCAGTCGCCCAGGCGGTCGGCGCTGAAGGTGGGCATCGGTCCGGCCAGCAGCGGATGTGTAGCGCGGAACACGTAGTCCTGTGCGGTGGTCGGGTCGAGCAGGCCACGGCCGCGTCCGAGCACGCCCCCCAGCCCCGACGGACGCATGCCGCGCGGTTCGCCGCGGCGCGCGTCGTACAACATGCGGGGTGTATGCGGATCGGTCAGCAGCGGCTGCAGGCGCGCGAACGGGCACAGCGAACGGCACACCTGCTCGCGCAGGAAGCCGGCATTGCCCCAGGTGGCGGCGGCATAGAACAGCACCCAGAACGTTTCCCAGCCGCTCCAGCCGGCATGCGGCGCGGCGGCCACCAGTTCTTCGATCGGGCTGAACAGACCGACGAACGTGACGCCGGTCCACAGCGACAGCAGCCCCCATGCCACCTGGGTGGCAGGGCGCACGGCGGGCGCTGGCAAGGCCCGGGCCATGGCGCGCGCAATCCAGTCGAAGGCGCGGCGCCATAGCGTCTGTGGGCAGGCGTGGCCGCACCAGATGCGGCCGGCGAGGTGGGTGAGCAGCGCGAGGCCCACCGCCAGCACCGCCAGCAACCCTATCAGCACGCCAACATCGCCGGGCCACAATGTCCAGCCAAACAGGTCAAAGCGCCGTGCGTTGATGTCCAGCAGCAGGGCCTGCCGCCCATTCCAGCGCAGCCATGGCAGGGCATAGAACAAGGCCAGCAAGAGCATGCTGAGCGCGGCGCGCCAATGCCAGCGGCGTGGGATTCCGGTGCAGGCCGTACTCATCCCAGCGGCAGCTCGTCGTCGTCGTCGCTTGGCATCGGTCGCTGCAGGTACCAGGTGACCGCGCTGGACAGTGCGGTCACCGACCAGAACATGAAGAATCCTGCCGTATAGCCCAGTTCGCGGCTGATCGCCGTACCCGGAAAGCTGATCGCCTGCAGACGCAGCGGGTCGACAAAGGCGAAGAACACCACGCTGGCCAGGCCTGCAGCGATGAAGCTGGGCCAGAGGATGGCGCCCCAGTGCTGGATCAGCTGCTGGCGGCGGCTGGGAGAGGGTCTGTTCATGCTGTCCCGGGTCGGAATGAGGGCGGCGCGTATACTCCGCCGAGGCTGGCGCAGCATCCGCAGGGCATGCTTCCTGCAGGAATGCCAGACTAGGTGCAGCGGACTGCGCCGACATTGATCTGGATCAACGGCGGTGCCGGCCAGCTACGGCACACTGCCGGCAAGCTTTGGGTACCCCGATGAACGCAATATCGCCGCCTGTCCTGCCCGTCGCCTCGCCCGGGCTGTGCACTGAGCAGGAAGTGACCCGCCTGGTCCACGACTTCTATGCACGCGTGCGCGAGGAAGAGCGGTTGGGGCCTGTGTTCGAGGCACACGTCCACGACTGGCCGGAACATCTGGCGCAGCTGGTCGATTTCTGGTCGGCAATGCTGCGCGGCACGCGCCGCTTCAAGGGCTCGCCGATGTCCAAGCACATGGCCATCGAGCTGGACAAGGACCTGTTCGACCGCTGGCTGGTGCTGTTCCGGATCACCACCGCCGAGTGCGGCAACCCGCCCATGCAGGCGCTGGCCAACGACGTGGCCGCGCGCATCGGTGACACCTTCTGGAAGCGCTACCAGATGCTGCGCTGGCCGCAGGTCGGCCTGCCGGTGCTGGAAATCCCCACCCGCGATTGATCTGGGTCAAGGCGGTGGCGTCCGCCCGGCGCGATGCTGGCGGCATGGACACGTTCTCACCCGCCGCCGGCGGTCTTGCCTGGACCTTCGACCCCGACCTGCTGCGCCGGCATGACCGGCCGGGGCCGCGCTACACCTCGTATCCGACCGCGCCTCACTTCCACGATGGCTTCGATGCGCCGGCACTGCGCCAGGCAATCGCCGACAGCAACCAGCTGGCCCGCGCGCTGTCGCTGTACGTGCATGTACCGTTCTGCTCCAGTCCCTGCTTCTACTGCGGCTGCAACCGGGTGATCACCCGCGACCGCGGCCGTGGCCACAGCTACGTCGCGCGCGTGCTGGCCGAGGCCGACCTGCTGGCGCCGCAGTTCGAGGACGGCCGTGAAGTCATTCAGCTTCACCTGGGCGGTGGCACGCCGAATTTCCTCGAGGCCGAGGCGATGACCACGCTGGTGGAAGGGCTGCGCCGGCGCTTCGATTTCAGTGATTCACCGCAGCGCGATTTCTCGATCGAACTCGATCCGCGCTTCATCGATACCCGCGATGTCGCCATGCTGGCGCGGCTGGGCTTCAACCGCGCCAGCCTGGGCGTGCAGGATTTCGACCCACAGGTACAGGAAGCGATCAACCGCGTGCAGGGCGTGCAGCAGACGCTGGACATCCTGCAGGCCTGCCGCGACAGCGGCATGCGTTCAGTCAACGTCGACCTGATCTATGGGCTGCCGGGACAGAGCCTGGAAGGGTTTGGCCGCACCCTGGAACGGGTGCTGGCATTGCGCCCGGATCGCCTGGCGGTGTACGGCTACGCACACCTGCCGCATCTGTTCCGCGCACAGAAGCAGATCGACGAACGCCGCTTGCCTTCGCCGGAAGACAAGCTGGCGCTGCTGGGCCTGGCGGTGGAGAGGCTCTCCACTGCGGGCTACCAGTACATCGGCATGGATCACTTCGCACTGCCGGAAGAAGATCTGTCACGCGCGCAGCGCGCCGGGCAGCTGCATCGCAATTTCATGGGCTATACCACCCACGCCGATACCGATCTGCTCGGCCTGGGCGTGAGTGCGATCAGCCACATCGGTGCCACCTACAGCCAGAATCCGCGCGACCTGCCGTCATGGGAGGATGCCGTGGACCAGGGGCAGTTGCCGGTGTGGCGCGGCGTGGCGCTCAGCGCCGACGACCAGCTGCGCGCAGAACTGATCCAGCAGCTGATGTGCCAGGGCGAAGTGGACGGTGCGGTGCTGGGCCAGCGCCATGGCGTGGATTTCGAGCAGTACTTCGCCGAAGACCTGCGTTCGGTGCAGCGGCTGCAGGAGGACGGTCTGGCCGAGTACCGTGACGGTATAGTGCGCGCCAGCGAGCCTGGACGGCCGTTGCTGCGGCTGCTGGCGATGTGCTTCGACCCGTACCTGCGTGCGGCCTGCGAGCAGCCGCGCTACTCGCGTGCGATCTGACGTTCGTCGTGAAAAGTGCGATGGTGCCCGGAGCCGGAATCGAACCGGCATGGGGTTGCCCCCGGCGGATTTTAAGTCCGATGCGTCTACCAGTTTCGCCATCCGGGCCTGCAGCGCGGCGCCGATTGTAGCCCAGCTGCGGAATCCCGACTGGATTGCAGTGGAGCGGCGGTGTGCTTAACTGTCGCTCCCATTCATGTCATAGTCCAAAGCATCGTTCCCAGGGGGGGAGCCACCCGATGTCGCTGCACGCGATTGCCTATGCCAGCGAGGCCCGCGCCGACCTGCAGACAACCGATCTTGACCGCCTGCTGGCCGATGCCACCGCATTCAACCGAGTGGCCGGTGTCACGGGTGTGCTGATGTTCGATGGCAGCCGTTTCCTGCAGTACCTGGAAGGCCCGGAGGATGGCATCGATTCGGTGTACCAGCGCATCGCCAATGCGCGTAGCCATGGACAACTGAAGGTGCTGTGCCGCGCGCCGGTGGCGCAGCGGGCATTCCCGCGCTGGTCGATGGGGACCCGGCGCATTGAGGCAGAACTCCTGGTACAGATCGTCGACGCCTCATGGCCGGGCTTCGTGCTTGGCTGCGGTGGCTTCGAGCGCCTGCTGCAGGCCTGGACCGGCGCCGATGGTGAACTGGAGCCGGCCGCGGTCGCACTGGGCTCCTGACCCCACCTTGGCGGCCGGGCACCCGGGCCGTTAGGCTGTAGCCTTTCTGGCATGGATCTTCCCGGAGTGGCAAAGCGAATGAGTAGGTCGGCCATGCCCATGGCAGTACGCATGCGATTTCAGCCGTTGCATGGGATGCGGCGTTGAGCGCGCCGCTTGCGGCAGCAGCGGCGCCGCGCTTCGCGGTGATCGGGCTGGGCTACGTGGGCCTGCCGCTGGCGGTGGCCTTCGGCCGGCACTGGCCCACGCTGGGCTTCGACATCGATGCTGATCGCATCGCCGAGCTCCGCGACGGCCAGGACCATACGCTGGAAATGGAGGCCGATGAGCTGGCCAGTGCACAGCAGTTGCAGTACGGCAGCGATCCGGCATTGCTCGATGCCTGCAATGTCTACATCGTTACCGTGCCGACCCCGATCGACGCCTACGAGCAGCCCGATCTGGAGCCGCTGCGTTCGGCAACGCGGCTGATCGCCAGCCACCTGCGTGCGGGTGACCTGGTGATCTACGAATCCACGGTGTACCCCGGCACCACCGAAGAGGTCTGCGTGCCGTTGCTGGAGCAGCTTTCCGGGCTGCGCTTCAACGAAGACTTCTACTGTGGTTACAGCCCGGAGCGGGTCAGCCCCGGCGACCGCCAGCGGCGCCTGGCCGATATCCGCAAGATCACCTCGGGGTCGACACCGGAAGTGGCTGCGGTGATTGATGGCCTGTACCAGCGCATCATCGCCGCCGGCACCTTCCCGGCGCCGTCAATGCGTGTGGCCGAAGCGGCCAAGGTGGTGGAGAACATCCAGCGTGACGTCAACATCGCGCTGGTCAATGAGCTGGCGCTGATCTTCGACCGGCTCGGCATCGACACCCAGGATGTGCTCGACGCCGCCGGCAGCAAGTGGAACTTCCTGCCATTCCGGCCGGGCCTGGTCGGCGGCCACTGCATCGGCGTGGACCCGTACTACCTGCTGCACAAGTCCGAGAGCGTGGGCTACCACCCGGACCTGATCCACACCGCGCGGCAGGTCAACAACCGCGTCGGCGAGCATGTGGCGTCGCGTGTGCTGGCAATGCTGGCCGAACGTGGCCGCGTACCTGCGCAGTCGCGTATCCTGGTGCTGGGCGTGACCTTCAAGGAGGATTGCCCGGACCTGCGCAACAGCCGCGCGCTGGAACTGGCGCAGCGCCTGCGTGATGCCGGCGCACAGGTGGAGGTCAGCGATCCGTGGGTCGGCCCGGCGGCATTGGCCGACGCGGGCGTGCACTGGCTGGCCGAGCCGGTGGCGGGGAGTTACGACGCCGTAGTCCTGGCAGTGGCCCATGCCCTATTCAAAGCCATGGATGACGCCGCAATCCAGGCGCTGCTGGCACCCGGCGGCATCGTCTACGACGTGAAATCGGCCTGGCCGCGCAATGTGGTTGACGGTCGCCTGTAAACGCCGGTGACGGCCGGCGCGGTAGACTCGCAGGCAGTTGCAACCAAGGAACGCCATGCACCGGTATATCGTCTACCTGCTCGCCATCCTGATGTTTCCCATCTGCCTGTGGTTGGCCACGATCTGGCCGGCCTGGTACTGGGGCGTCGGCCTGACTGCCGCGATGGTGGCGCTGGGGACCTGGGATCTGCTGCAGAAGCGCAGCACGCTGCGCCGCAACTATCCGGTGATGGCGCATTTCCGCTATGGCCTGGAATCAATCGGCCCGGAAATCCGCCAGTACTTCGTGCAGAGCGACCTGGAGGACGTGCCGTTCTCGCGCCAGCAGCGTGCGCTGATCTACCAGCGCGCAAAGAACGAAATGGACACGGTGCCCTTCGGTACCCTGCGCAGTACCTATGCGGTGGATTACGAGTGGATCAACCATTCGCTGGCTCCCACCTCCATTGCCAAGCATGATTTCCGCGTGCTGATTGGGCCGAACTGCGCCAAGCCTTATTCGGCCAGCGTGTTCAACATCTCGGCGATGAGCTTCGGTTCGCTCTCGGCCAACGCGATCCGCGCATTGAACGAAGGTGCGCGGCGCGGCGGCTTCTACCACGACACCGGCGAAGGTTCGATTTCGCCCTACCACCGCGAGATGGGCGGCGATCTGGTCTGGGAAATCGGCTCGGGCTACTTCGGCTGCCGTGACGAGAAGGGTGGTTTCAGCGAAGAGCGCTTCGTCGCCAACGCTACCGATGACCAGGTCAAGATGATCGAGATCAAGCTGTCGCAGGGTGCCAAGCCGGGCCACGGCGGCGTGCTGCCGGCACCAAAGGTGACCGCCGAAATATCGGTGACCCGTGGTGTTCCGATGGGGGTGGACTGCGTATCGCCGTCGCGTCACTCGGCATTCTCGACGCCGGTCGAACTGTTGCAGTTCGTGGCCCGGCTGCGCGAGTTGTCCGGTGGCAAGCCGGTCGGTTTCAAGCTGGCCATCGGCCACCCCTGGGAATGGTTCGGCATCGCCAAGGCGATGCAGGAAACCGGGCTGCTGCCGGACTTCATCGTGGTCGATGGCGCCGAGGGAGGCACCGGCGCGGCACCGGCTGAATTCGTCGATCATGTCGGCGTGCCGATGCATGAAGCACTGCTGCTGGTGCACAACACCCTGGTCGGCCTGGACCTGCGCGAGCGCATCCGCATCGGCGCCGCTGGCAAGATCACCAGTGCGTTCGACATCGCGCGCACCATTGCGCTGGGTGCCGACTGGTGCAATGCCGGCCGAGGCTTCATGTTCGCGCTGGGCTGCATCCAGTCGTTGAGCTGCCACACCGACAAATGCCCGACCGGCATCGCGACCCAGGACCCTGCGCGCTGGAAGCATCTGGATGGACCGGACAAGGCCACCCGTGTGTACAGCTATCACGAGCACACGCTGCATGCCTTGAAGGAACTGTTGTGCGCGGCGGGCCTGAACGATCCGGCCGAGCTGGGGCCGGAGCACATCCTGCGTCGCGTGTCGCCGGTGGAAATCCGTTCGCTGGCGTCACTTTACCGCTACCTGGAACCGGGCGAGCTGCTGCACAAGGTGCCCGACCATGCGGTATTCCATGCCTTCTGGGCCGATGCGCGCAGCGACTCATTCCAGCCGCCGCCGAAGATCCAGGCTCTGCGCGCCAGCAAGTCGCGGTAGCGTGATGTTGTAGAGCCGAGCCCATGCTCGGCTGTTCTTCGTTCCGACCTCGCGATGACTGATTGAAAAGCAGTCAAGCATGGCTTGACTCTACAGAAAGGCAGCCGAGCATGGGCTCGGCGCTACAAGGAGGCGCCATGCAGTTCAGGACCGGTAGCATCGACGATGTCGCCACGCTGTGGGCGCTGCGCACGCGCTGTGTGCGCGAAACCTGCAGCAGCCATTACCCTCCCGAGGTCATTGCACCGTGGTCGGCCTCGCCGCCACCGTCGCAGTACGCGCGGCTGTTGTCGCAGGGCGGATGCGTGGTGGCCGAGGACGGGCAGGGTGGCCTGCTCGGCTTCGGCGTCTTTGATGTCGATGCCAATGAAGTCGACGCGTTGTTTGTCAATCCCGATCGTGGCGGCGAGGGGATCGGCCAGGCGCTGATGCAGCGCCTGTTGGCAATGGCCGATCGTGAGCGCGAGGTGGTGCTGTCGGCGTCGCTCAATGCCGTGCCGTTCTATCAACGGCAGGGCTTTGTCAGCGTGCGTGAGGAAGCCTATGCGCATCCCAGCGGTGTGGCGTTGGCCTCGGTGAGCATGCGCAGGCCGTGGTGATGTGGCGTCGAGCATGGGCTCGACGCTACCCCGCAGGCGTCACCGCTCCGCCAACCAACCGATCACGCCCTCGGCGGCACGCCGGCCACTGGCGTAGCACGCGGTCAGCAGGTAGCCGCCGGTGGGGGCTTCCCAGTCCAGCATTTCACCGGCGCAGAACACGCCGGGAACGGCCCGCAGCATCAGGCCGTCATCCAGCGCATCCAGGCGCACGCCACCGGCGGTGCTGATCACCTCGGCCATCGGCCTTGGGCGCAGCAGGCGCAGCGGCAGGCGCTTGAGCGTGGCAGCCACAGCCGGCAGGTCGTTGCCGGCCTCCCTGCCAAGAATCTCGAACACGAGTGCGGCCTTCACCGCATCCAGACCCGCCTGGCGGCGCAGGTGCTCGCCGAAGCTTCGGCCCTTGCGCGGACGTGACAGGTCGGCCAGCAGGCGCGCCTCGTCGCGACCCGGCACCAGGTCCAGCCACAGCATTGCGTGGCCATCGCGGTTGATGGTCTCGCGCAGGTCGGCGGCCAACGCGTAGACCAGGCTGCCTTCAATGCCATATTCGCTGGCCACGCACTCGCCCTGCAGCGACCGCGGTTGTCCAGCCAGGTCGATCCAGTGCGCGACCACCGGCTTCAATGGTGCGCCGGCATTGCGCTGGGCAAAGAACGGCGTCCAGTCCACGTCGAAGCCACAATTGGCTGACTGCAGCGGCGCGATGTCCACGCCACCCGCCTGCAGTGGCACGACCCAGGCGCCATCACTGCCCAGCTGCGGCCAGCTGCCCCCGCCCATCGCCAGCACGGTGGCATTGGCGCGGACATCGACTTCGCCCGCATCGGTGGCAAAGCGCAGGGCGCCGTCGTCGCTCCAGCCGATCCAACGGTGGTTGGCGTGCAGGCGCACGCCCTGTTCCTTCAACCGGCGCACCCAGCCGCGCAGCAGCGGCGCCGCCTTGCGGTCGACCGGGAACACGCGGCCGGAGCTGCCCACATAGGTTTCCACGCCCAGGCCGTTGGCCCAGTCACGCAGTGCCTGTGCGTCGAAGCCGTCCAGCCAGCTGCCGACCACAGCGGCCTGCTCGCGGTAGCGGCTGTCGAACAACGGCCGCGGATCGGAATGGGTGAGGTTGAGGCCGCCCTTGCCGGCGATCAGGAACTTGCGGCCAGGCGACCCCTTGGCCTCGTACAGGTCGACCTCCAGCCCAGCGGCACGCAGGTGTTCGGCGGCGAACAGGCCGGCCGGGCCGCCGCCAATGACGACGACCCGATGGGGCATGGCGGCATTACGGTTTGACATCGAGCAGCTCGACGTCGAACACCAGCGACGAGCCCGCCGGAATCGGGCCGACCTTGCGGTCCCCGTAACCGTAGTCCGGCGGAATCATCAGCGTACGCTTGCCACCGACCTTCATGCCGGCCACGCCCTCATCCCAGCCGCGGATGACCTGGCCGGCGCCGAGCGCGAAGGTGAACGGCTCGCCGTGCTTGAAGGAGCTGTCAAAGGTCTTGCCGTGCTTGGTTTCGGTACGGTTGTCGTAGATCCAGCCGGTGTAGTGCACCGTGACCTTGTTGCCGGCGATGGCTTCGGCGCCGGTGCCGGGCACGGTATCGATCCGCTCGAAGGTGGTCAGCGTGCCGCCGGGCGGCGGGCCGGATGGTTCGGTCGAGCAGCCAGCGGCGGCGAGGGACAACAGCAGGGGAAGCAGCAGGCGGCGCATCGGGCGTCTCCAGAAGGGCGCGGGGCGAGGGCGGCAAGGGTAGCGCATCGGCGCCGGGTATCATGGGGCCATGGCAAAACTCCTGCTCAATCTGCGCAATGTCGGTGACGACGAATATGCCGATGTCTGCACGCTGCTCGACCAGCACGGCATCGCCTGGTATCGCACTGAACCCAGTCCGTGGGGCATTTCCAATGGTGGCCTGTGGCTGCGCGACGACGATGATCATCCGCGTGCGAAGGTGTTGATGGCGGAGTACCAGGCGGCGCGCGGCGTGCGCGTGCGGGCTGAACGCGAGCAGGCATTGCGCGAGGGGACGGCGGAGACATTCGGCAGCCTGTTCCGGCGCCGGCCGGCCTATGTGGTGCTGGTGCTGCTGGCGATGGCCGGTGCGGCGGCACTGGTGTTGCTGCCGTTCGTGCTGTTGCGGGGGTAAGGGGGCGCGGCCGGGTTACACCCGGCACCCGCAGAGGCAACGGCAACGTCAAAAGCTGGTTTCCGTGGGATGGCGCGGCGGTGTGGGCAGGCGGGACACGCCGTAGACCCCGCTTCGCGGTCCGGCCCAGCCGCTGGCGGCTGTGCGTTCGGGCGCCTGCGAAGCAGTGCTTCGCAAGCAAAGCGCCTCACCCCTGGGGGCTCGATGGCGCCTTGCTCGTGTGCGCTGTCCTGCGCACACGGCAAGACCGGGGTTGGGCGTCCTGCCCAACCCGCCCGAGGCATGCCTCGGGCCCATGGCGCCAACGGTCCCGCCTGCCCACACCTCCCCGCCTCTGACAAGTTCTGGGTACCTGCCGGGGTCGGATCCCTCTGCCGCGCAGAGGGCCCTGACCCCTGAATCTGTCTGTGCGGGCGGGAGGCGCTAAAATGGCGGGATGATCGCCAATACCGCTGCCTATCATTTCGCCGTCATCGACGCCCCCCGGGCCCTGTGCGACCAGCTGCTGGCCCGTGCCGAGACGGCGGAGCTGCGCGGCACGATCCTGGTGGCGGGCGAGGGACTGAACCTATTCCTGGCGGGGGCGCCGGAGGCGGTTGAGGGCTTCTATGCAGCGCTGCATGCCGATGCGCGTTTCGCCGGCATGCGGGTCAAGACCAGCCTGAGCAAGCATCAGCCGTTCGCGCGGCTGAAGGCCAAGGTGAAGGACGAGATCATCAGCTTCCGCCGCGATGACGGCCAGCCGCTGGACTATCCGCGCGCACCGTCGGTCGATCCTGCCACCGTGCAGCGCTGGCTGCGGCAGGGCCATGACGATGCCGGCAAGCCGGTGGTGATGCTCGATACGCGAAATCTGCAGGAAGTGGAGTACGGCACCTTCAAGGATGCGCTGGTGTTGCCCATCCGCAAGTTCACCGACCTGCCCGAGGCGCTGGCGCCGCATCGCGATGCGCTGCGGGACAGCACCGTGGTCAGTTTCTGCACCGGCGGCATCCGCTGCGAGAAGGCCGCGCTGTGGATGGTCAATGACGGCATGGAGAATGTGCTGCAGCTCGATGGCGGCATCCTCGGCTACTTCGAGGAGGTGGGCGGCGAAGGCTACGAAGGCCGCTGCTTCGTGTTCGATGAGCGCGTGGCGCTGGATGCCGAGCTGAAGCCGATGGTCGACCAGCCGCTGCCCGAGCCGCGCCCCAGCGCGTTCTGACGCTTGCCCGGTAGAGCCGGCCGCTGGCCGGCTGCCAGGGCACGTTGCCCGCCGGCCAGCGGCCGGCTCTACCGGACCAAGCGCGGTGGGCGCTGAACCTGCCCTGCGGGAATCAGCATCCCGCCACCGTCACTGGCCGCTGCGCCCGGCCGCCCCCATGCAAGGGTGATCCTGTGACGGAAAACCGCCTGATGATCCCGTTGTCGATCCTTGACCTGGCCCCGGTCTGCGAGGGCAGTGACACCACCGCCGCCTTCGCCAACATGCTGGAACTGGCGCAGCACGCCGATGCGCTGGGCTACCGCCGCTACTGGCTGGCCGAACACCACAACATGCCCGGCATCGCCAGTGCCGCCACCGCCGTGCTGATCGGCCATGTTGCCGGTGGCACCCGGCGCATCCGGGTCGGCGCGGGCGGCATCATGCTGCCCAATCATGCCCCGCTGCAGGTGGCCGAGCAGTTCGGAACGCTGGCCTCGCTGTATCCGGACCGCATCGACCTTGGCCTGGGCCGTGCGCCGGGCACCGATCAGCCGACCGCACGTGCACTGCGCCGCTATTTCGACAGCGCCGACCAGTTCCCGCAGGACGTGCGCGAGCTGCTGCACTACTTCGAGCCGGTCCAGCCTGGACAGGCAGTGCAGGCCGTTCCGGGTGGTGGCCTGCGGGTGCCGACCTGGATCCTCGGTTCAAGCCTGTTTGGCGCACGCATGGCCGCCTCGATGGGCCTGCCGTATGCATTCGCCTCGCATTTCGCGCCGGACGTGATGGACGAAGCGCTGGCGGTGTACCGCCGCGAATTCCGCCCCTCGGCCACGTTGAAGCAGCCGCACGCGATGCTGGCCCTGAACGTTGTTGCCAGCGACAGCGAGGCCGAGTCGCGTCGCCTGTTCACCAGCCAGCAGCAGAGTTTCGTCAACCTGCGCCGCGGCCGGCCGGGCAAGATCCCGCCGCCGATCGACGACATTGAAGCCTTCTGGGAGCCGCACGAAAAGCTGGGCGTGGAACGGGCCCTGGCCTGCACCGTGCTGGGCGATCCGCAGCAGGTGGCCGAGGGTATCGCCGCTTTCGTTGAGCGGCACAAGCCTGACGAGCTGATGCTTACTGCCAACCTGTATGACCATCGTGCGCGCCTGCGTTCCTTCGAGCTGGCGATGAACGCCTGGCATGGCCGCCACGCGGGCTGAACAACCGCGTCACGGCCCGTTGCGGCCGATCCGCGTCTGATGGGGGCTCCCCACTTCTGGAATCCCCACCATGGCCGAGACCCGCGCCGAACACATTGCCCAGCTGGCTGAACTGATCAAGGACGTGGAGGTGGCGATGTTCACCACCACCGGCGTCGACGGGCGACTCTACAGCCGGCCGTTGGCCACCCAGCAGGTCGCCTTCGACGGTGACCTGTGGTTCGTGATCACCGCCGACAGCCCGAAGGTGGCCGAGATCGCGCTCGACCCGCGCGTCAATGTGGCCTATGCCTCGCCATCGAAGAACACCTATGTGTCTGTGGCGGGGCGGGCGCGGGTTGTCGATGATCGCGCGAAGATCGAAGAGCTGTGGTCGCCGGCGATGAAGCTGTTCTTCCCCGCCGGCAAGGAAGACCCCAACCTTCGCCTGATCCACGTGCGCGCCGATAGCGCCGAATACTGGGATGGCCCGGGCACCTTGCTGGGCAAGGCGTTGAGCTTCGTGCTGTCGGCGGTGCAGGACGATCCGGCACCGCTGGCGGACAACGGATTCGTCGACCTTCGGTGATTGCTGCATCCATGCGTGGCGTGGATCTACCGGATGCGGGAAGTGCCAGCCGCTGGCCGGCAACCCTGGAAACGTGGCAGCCGGCCAGCGGCCGGCTCTACCGGATGCCACTTCAGAACCAGCGCTGGAACAGCTCCACTGTATAGCCCACCAGCTGCCCGGAACTGAAGCCGAAGAACGCGATCGCCACCAGCGCTGCGATCCAGTTGAACAGCATCAATGCACCATCGCGCTCCAGCAGCGCCAGCGAGAACAGCAGCAGCTGGAAACCGAACAGGAAGTTGGTGAACGGAATCGGCAATGACAGCAGGATGCCCAGCAACACCAGCAGCAGGCCGCTGAAGGCGTGCGCGGGCAGCGGTGTCAGCAACTGCGGCAGGCGAGGCTTCAGCATCCTGTCCAGTCGCCGCAACGGGCGATCGATACGGTCCAGGAAGCGGTGCATGGTGCCGCGCTTCGGCCCGCGTCGGGCAATGAAACCGGGCAGCCAGGGCCGGCGCAGGCAACACAGCATCTGCAGTCCGATCAGGACCACGAGTGGGCCGCTGACCGCCCCCCCCATGCCCGGGATCGGGATGAACGAGGGCAGGATCGCCACGAACAGGAACACGCCGAACGCGCTCTGCTGCAGGTTGCTGAGGATCTGGCCAAGCGGCATGTGCTCGGCAGGATCGCCGGAGGCGAACATCTCCAGCAGGGTGCGGATGCCCTCGTTGCGGTAGGTCGGGCGCTGCGCGCCCTGGCCCTGGCCGGCCTCAGGCGGTGAGCTCATCGGCCTGCTCGTCGGATAACGTGCGCAGCAGCAGCTTGTCCACCCGCGCACCGTCCAGGTCGACCACCTCGAAGCGCCAGCCGGCCCAGTCGAAGTACTCGCCTGCGTGCGGGATGCGGCCGAAGTAATGGATGCACATGCCGGCCAGCGTGTAGTAGTCGCCATCCTCGGCATCGGGCAGGTCGTTGCTTCCGATCAGCTCGCGCAGGTCCTCGATCGGCAGCGAGCCGTCGACCAGCAGCGAGCCGTCCTCGCGGGTCACCACCAGTGCGTCTTCATCGGCATTCTCCACCGCCTGCAGGCGGCCAACCACGGCGCCCATCAGGTCGCTGATGGTCACCAGGCCCTGGATCTCGCCGTACTCGTCCACCACCAGCGCCATCGACTGCTGCTCCTCGCGGAAGATCTCCAGCAGCTTCATCGCGTGGGTCGATTCGGAGACGTACAGCGGTTCGCGCAGGGTCTGGAACAGCGCGTTGTCGCCGCGCGCCATGCGCGTGGCCAGCGATTTCAGCTCCAGCACGCCGACCACGTCCATGTCGTTGTCGCGGTACACCGGGTACCGCGAGAACTCGTGCTCGGCCATGATGTCCAGATTGCGCTCCAGCCCGGCCTGGGTGTCGAGCCAGGCAATGCGGTTGCGCGGGGTCATCAGGCTGTCGGCGGTGCGGTCGCCCAGGCGCATGACGCGGTTCATCATGTCGCGCTCGTGGGCGTCGATCACGCCAGCTTCGTGGCTCTCGGCCACCAGCATCCGGATCTCTTCTTCAGTCACCTGCGCGGCCTCGTCCTTGCCCAGGCCCAGCACCTTCAGTACCAGCTGGGTGGTCTTGGACAGGAGCCAAACGAAGGGCAGGGCCAGCCTGGCCAGCCAGCTCATCGGCATCGCGACCAGGCCGGCAATGGCCTCGGAGCGGGTCAGGGCCAGACGCTTGGGCACCAGTTCGCCGAAGATCAGCGTGATGAAGGTGATCAGCGAGACCGCCAGGGCGGTGCCTACTTCGCGCGCGTACGCAAAGCCGGGCATCAGGCCCTGCAGCCAGCCGGCGATCGCGTCGCCGATCGCATCACCACCGAGGTAGCCGGTCAGTACGCCGATCACGGTGATGCCGATCTGCACCGTGGACAGGAAGCTCTCTGGCTTCTCCGAAAGCTCCAGCGCCTTGGCGGCGCGCTTGGAGGTGGCGGCCATCTGCTTCAGGCGGCTCTTGCGCGAGGTCATGACCGACATCTCGGACATGGCGAAGAAGCCGTTCAGTAGAACCAGCGCGAAGACAATCAGGATCATTTCAAACACGGGCGTCGTCCCCGGTTGGTGGCAGGGAGGGCGGGTGCTTGCGATGGCGGCTGGCGCTCAGGAACAGGGTCCGGCGCGGCGCAGGGGGATAAGGGTCGTCGTCCATAAGGTGCGCCCGAAGGCGCGCTGGCATCTTAGCAAAGGGGCGTGGCAGGGTGGCAACCGCCTGTTCAGGTTGGGGGTCCCAGAGCCAGGAAAGGGCGCGGGGATACCCGTGATGGTCATCTAGCCGTCATAATTCGCTCTGGTGCCGTCCTTCCCGCGACGGCTGACAGGTTTCTCAATGTTCTCTCTGCAGACCATTTTCGGTTCCGGCAAACAGTTCTACACCCTGCTCGATGAGGCTGCCGTCGCGGCTTCCGATGCCGCCAAGGCGCTGCATTCCATGCTGCGCGAGGCCGACCGCCAGCCCGCGCTGGACGCCTTCAAGCTGGCCCGCCTGCGCGAACGCGCGGCCTCGGACAAGATCAGCCAGGCGCTGGTCGACAGCTTCATGACCCCGATCGAGCGCGAAGACATCGAAGCGCTGGGTTCGGCCCTGTACAAGATTCCGAAGCAGATCGAGAAGTTCGCCGATCGCTATTCGCTGGCCACGACCCACCTGGAGCACATCGACTTCGCGCCGCGCGCGGCGATGCTGGAACAGGCCGCCGGCGTGGTGGTGGAGATGGTGGCCGACCTGCGCCACATGAACCTGGACCGGATGACCGCGCTGAACGAGAAGCTGCGCTCGCTGGAGAACGAGGCCGACCGCCTGATGCTCGAGCTGTACCGCGACATCTACTCCGGTCGCCTGGACAACCTGCAGATGTTCCTGCTGAAGGAATTCTTCGAGATCCTGGAAAAGGCCATCGACCGTTGCCGCGAGGCCGGCGTGGTGGCGTACCAGATCGTGTTGAAGAACAGCTGACGGACGCCGCCGCATGTTGACCCTTGTCCTGGTGGTGATCCTGGCCGCGCTCGTCTTCGAGTTCATCAACGGCTTCCACGACACTGCCAACTCCATTGCCACCGTAGTGGCGACCAAGGTGCTCTCGCCCGGCTGGGCGGTGATGCTGGCCGCCTTCATGAACCTCATCGGTGCGCTGACCGGTACGGCGGTGGCGCTGACCATCGCCTCGGGCCTGCTCAACACCAACGTGGTCGAGGTTACTCCGCAGGTGATCCTGTGCGCCCTGCTGGGCGGCATCATCTGGAACCTGATCACCTGGTGGAAGGGCCTGCCGTCCTCGTCCTCGCACGCCCTGATCGGTGGTCTCTGCGGTGCCGGCCTGGCCGCGGCCCACAACAACTGGGACGCGCTGATCTGGTCGGAGCGACTGGGCAGCTGGGCGCAGAACAAGGGCCTGCTGTGGAAGGTGTTCGTGCCGATGATCACCTCGCCGATCGCCGGCTTCCTGCTCGGCATCGTGGTGATGGTGCTGCTGTGGGCGCTGATCGCCGGCCTGGCCAAGGTCGGTGGCGCCATCGGCCGCCTGGCCCGTCCGCGCATCGTCAATGCCTTCTTCGGCAAGGCGCAGATCGCCTCGGCGGCCTACATGGGCTTCGCCCACGGCCACAACGACGCGCAGAAGACCATGGGCATCATCGCGATGACCCTGATTGGTGCCGAAGCCACCGGCGCACTGAACGATCTGCCGTCCTGGCTGGCCTTCATGCACCCGGACGCGCACGCCGGTGACGGCATCGCCATGTGGATCGTACTGACCTGTGCAGTGGTGATGGCTGCCGGTACCGCCTCGGGTGGCTGGAAGATCATCAAGACCCTGGGCCACAAGATGGTCAAGCTGCACCCGATCCACGGCTTCGCCGCGGAGACCAGCTCGGCCACCATCCTGACCCTGGCGGCCCACTTCGGCATGCCGGTCTCGACCACGCACAGCATCTCCACCGCGATCATGGGCGTCGGTTTCGCCAAGAACCCGCGTTCGCTGAAGTTCGGCGTGATCGAGCGCATTGTCTGGGCCTGGATCCTGACCATCCCGGCCGCCGGCGGCTGTGCGTACCTGATCCTGAAGCTGTTCGAGATGTTCGGCTGGACCTGATGCCAACGGCCTTGGGATCAGAGCCCTTTCCCTGCGGGAAAAGGATCTGATCCCGGTAAACGAAAAAGCCCGCCGGATACCGGCGGGCTTTTTTCATGGCAGATCATTCCTCTGTATCCAAGCGTGCCGACCAACGGTCGGCACCCACCAACAGCAGCAGGAACCTGTCAGCGGCGGGGTGGGGTGGATATGCAGGACCGTTGGCGCCATGGATGGCGCCATCGAGCCCCCATGGACGGGTTTACGGCGTGTCCTGCATATCCACCCCACCTCGCCAGCCCTCAGGAAGCCCGCTTTTGCAGTTGATCTTGCCGTGGACCTTGCCGTTGCCGTTGATCCGGCGGGTGCCGGGCCGCAGTCCCGGCCGACCCTCCTCAATTGCGTTGGAACAGCGCCTGCACATCCCTGCGGAACGCCGCCTGGCTGTCGGCCCGGCTGTAGAACATGTGCCCGCCCGGATAACTGCGCACCTGCACCCGGTCCGGATTGCTGCCCATCGTCGGCATCTGGTCCACGGTCAGGATCGAACCCATGAACGGGCACGACAGGTCGTTCCAGCCATGCACGATCAGCACCTGCAGGTGCGGGTCGATCGCCACGGCCTGGCGCAGCTGGGTCACCGCGCCATCGCGCAGCTCGCCATTGCGGTCCCACAGCCGGTTCACGTCGTAGTTCAGCGCCTGGTACCGCGCATCCACCTTCCAGCCGACCACGCGCGTCACGAAGTCGACCATCGCCGTGGTGGTCGGCGCGATGATGCTGTCCAGCAGCGGATCGTTGGCGCGCTGCTCCGGATCGTTCGGGAATGGATCGAACGCGGTTACGTTGGAATCGTAGCGGCTGCCCAGCGTGCCCTTGTCGCGGAACACTTCACGCAGGTAGGCCTGGGTTTCCAGCCGACCACCGGCACGGCGCACGAACTGCGGGTCCAGCCCGGTCAGTTCGGTCACCCGGCGCAGCATTGCCTCGGTCGCCTGCGGATCGCTGCGGCCCTTCATCAACGCGGTGGCGTAGTCGCCACGGGTGTATTCCACTACTTCGCGCATCGCTGCATCGGTCAGCTTGCCCTGGCGCTCCAGGTGCGCGGCGGCGATCGACGGCAGGGTCTGCATCCACGCCATCGGCGAGACATCGGCGTTGTCTTCCAGGGTCGGGCTCAGGTACGGCGAGACCAGTACCAGGCCGTTCATCGCAACACCCAGCCGGGTCTGCAGGTAGTGGGTGATGCGTGGGCCGCGGTAGCCGCCGTAGCTCTCGCCGGTCAGGTACTTGCGCGACGCCATGCGCTGGTTGCGCAGCAGCCAGTCGTAGATCGAGCGTGACAGGTATTCGATGTCGGCGCTGGGGTTGTACAGCGCCTTCTTCGCTTCGTCGTCGCCGATGCGCGCGCGGCTGAAGCCGGTCCCGACCGGATCAATGAACACCAGATCGGTGAAGTCCAGCCAGGTGCCGGGGTTGTCGTGCAGCGTCGCCGGCGCCGACGCGCTGTCACCCTCGGAGCCGAAGGTCACCACCTTGGGCCCGATCGCGCCCATGTTGAGGTAGACCGACGATGCCCCGGGGCCGCCATTAAGCGCGAAGGTCACCGGCCGGTCCTTGCCCGGCATCGTGTAGGCGGTAAACACCACGTCGGCGATCACCTTGCCCTTGGCATCGCGTACCGGCAGGGTGCCGACGGTGGCGGTGTAGTCCAGGGTGCGGCCGGCCAGGCGCATGCTCTGGCGGGCCGAGGCGTCTGCGGGCAACGCAGGTGCCTCGGTCTTGTCGTCCTTCGGATCGGGCTTGGCGTCGGCATCAGGCGCGGCCAGCACGCTGGCTGGGGCGATGAGCAGGCCGACGCAGAGCGCGGCAGTGTGCAACAGGGACTTCATGGCACCGGGTGGGCAGCGGAAGGGGATTGCGATGCTAGGCCGGTGGCGGCCCATGTCGTATGTGTCCAAAGGCATGGCCGTGCGTTGAGCCCGCTACTGGCCAGATTGGGTCAAGCGGGCAGGGTGGCTGCCGCGTCGTCATCGGCCAGCAGGCCGTAGACGGCCGAGTCGGCCAGTTCCCCCTGGATGCGCCAGCGCTGGCGCAGCACTCCCTCGCGGCGGAAGCCCAGGCGTTCGAGTACGTGCGCGGAGGGTGCGTTGCGCGGGTCGATCTCGGCTTCCACGCGATGCAGGTGGAGGGTGCCGAACAGGTAGGCCAGTACCTGCTGCAGGGCCTCGTGCATGTAGCCCTGGCCCTGGCGGTCCGGTGCCAGCAGGTAGCCGATCTCGGCGCGGGCTGCAGTGCGGTCCACTGCAAACACCACGCAGATGCCCAGCAGTGGACCTTCCAGTGATTCGCGCACGGCCAGCTTCAGCTGGGTACCGATGGCATGGGCGGCGAGATCATCGTCGATCTGTTCGCGCGCCTCGGCCTGTCGCGTCCAGGCCGGATGATTCCACCAGCGCATCACGTCGGGATTGGACTGCAGCGCGAACAGCGCGGCGGCGTCGTCACGGCGGATCGGGCTCAGGACCAGCCGTGCGCTGTGCAGCGGCAGGTCGGGGAACAGCAGCGAGTGGCTGGCCAATACGGTGGTCCACGCGGATGGACGCGCATTATGGCGCCGCCGGGTTTGCCGATGGGGGCGGCATGCCCGGGGCGGATGGGTCGGATCCCTTTCCCGGCGGGAAACGGATCCGACCCCGCGAGGGATCAGACTTCCAGCGAAGCCAGGTCGCCCTTCGACTCCAGCCAGCCCTTGCGGTCGGACGCGCGCTTCTTGGCCAGCAGCATGTCCATCAGCGAGCGGGTCTGCTCGCCATCGTCCACGGTCAGCTGGACCAGGCGGCGCGTATCCGGGTGGATGGTCGACTCGCGCAGCTGTGGCGGGTTCATCTCGCCCAGGCCCTTGAAGCGGGTGACGTTGATGGCACCCTTGATCTTCTCGCGCTCGATCTTGTCCAGCATCGAGCGCTTTTCTTCCTCATCGAGGGCATAGAACACCTGCTTGCCCACATCGATGCGGAACAGCGGCGGCATCGCCACGAACACATGGCCGGCATCGACCAGTGCCGGGAAGTGCTTCAGGAACAGCGCGGTCAGCAGCGTTGCGATGTGCAGGCCGTCGGAGTCCGCGTCGGCCAGGATGATCACCTTGCCGTAGCGCAGGCCGCTGATGTCGTCCTTGCCGGGGTCGCAGCCGATGGCGATGGCCAGGTTGTGTACTTCCTCCGAGGCCAGCACGCTGTTGGACGAGACTTCCCAGGTGTTCAGGATCTTGCCACGCAGCGGCATGATCGCCTGGAAATCCTTGTCGCGGGCCTGCTTGGCGCTGCCGCCTGCCGAGTCACCTTCCACCAGGAACAGCTCGGTGCGCGACAGGTCTTGGCTGATGCAGTCTGCCAACTTGCCGGGCAGGGCCGGGCCCTGGGTGATCTTCTTGCGGACGACCAGCTTCTCGGTCTTCAGGCGCGCGCTGGCACGCTCGATGGCGATCTGCGCGATCTTCTCGCCCAGTTCCACGTTCTGGTTCAGCAGCAGGCTGAACGCATCATGGGCGGCACCTTCGACGAAACCGGCGGCCTGGCGCGAGGACAGGCGCTCCTTCGTCTGGCCGCTGAACTGTGGGTCGGTCATCTTCAGCGACAGCACGAACGACACGCGGTCCCACACGTCTTCCGGGGCCAGCTTGACGCCACGCGGCAGCAGGTTGCGGAAGTCGCAGAACTCGCGCAGCGCTTCTGTCAGGCCGGTGCGCAGGCCGTTGACATGGGTGCCGTGCTGCGCGGTGGGAATCAGGTTGACGTAGCTTTCCTGCACCAGCTCGCCTTCCGGCAGCCAGGCCACGGCCCAGTCAACTACCTCGGTGTCCTTCTTCAGGTTGCCGACGAACAGGTCGGCCGGCAGCGATTCGCGCTCGCCCAGCTCCAGCTTCAGGTAATCGCGCAGGCCGTCTTCGTAGTACCAGGTATCGACTTCACCGGTGGCTTCATCGGTCAGCTTCACGGTCAGGCCCGGGCACAGCACGGCCTTGGCGCGCAGCAGGTGCTTGAGCGCGCGCACCGCGAACTTCGGCGTATCGAAGTACTTCGGGTCCGGCCAGAAGCGCACGCGGGTACCGGTGTTCTTCTTGCCGACGCTGCCGACCACTTCCAGCGGCGTGGCACGGTCGCCGTTGCGGAAAGTGATGCGGTGTTCGGCGCCGTCGCGCTTGATGTGCACTTCCACCAGGGTCGACAGCGCATTGACGACGCTGACGCCGACGCCGTGCAGGCCGCCGGAGAAGGTGTAGTTGTTGTTGCTGAACTTGCCGCCTGCGTGCAGGCGCGTGAGGATCAGCTCGACACCCGGGATCTTCTCCTCCGGATGAATGTCCACTGGCATGCCGCGGCCGTCATCGCTGACCTCCACGCTGCCGTCCTTGTACAGGGTGATCTCGATCGAACGGGCGTGACCGGCGAGGGCTTCGTCCACCGAGTTGTCGATCACTTCCTGCGCCAGGTGGTTCGGGCGCGCGGTGTCGGTATACATGCCGGGACGGCGCTTGACCGGGTCAAGGCCGGACAGGACTTCAATATCGGCGGCGTTATAGCGGGCGTTCATCTGTCTTCGAAAGCTTGGAGCGACGGGCAAGTGTGGGGTCTGGCACGGGAATTTGCACGCCTGCGGTTCAGTCTCGGCGGCGCAGAGGAGGTAAAATAGCCCTCGCTGGAATCTGAACGCCGGCGGCCCCGTTGGGTCTGAACGTCCAAGCCATACCGCGAGGAGGACCTCATGAAGAAGTTGCTGACCATTGCGATCCTGGCCGCTGCCGCCGTTGCAGTGCCGCTGGTGGTGGCGCAGAACGCCGGCCAGCCGGCCCCGCAGCAGGGTGACCAGGCCGACAAGGCGCAGGCCGAGGCCGATGCCAAGGCCAAGCGTCGGGCCCAGGCCAATGCCGAAATGAAGGCGCAGGGCCAGCCGGCCCCGCAGCAGGAAGAGGAAGAGGAAGCGCGCAAGAAGCGCTGATCCCGCAACCTGCCAGGCGCCCTTGCGACAAGGGTTGCGCACCGGAACGCCCCGCCCAGCGGGGCGTTTTTTGTTGGATCGGCCGCACAAGCCCCTTGGGTTGGCGGCCATCAATCTGTAAACTATGGCTTTCCGGGAGTAAGTGCGTGTCCACCCTTTGCGAATGGGCTGGAGCGGCCAAGCGTGGCTTCCAGCATGGCGGGTCGCAGGTGACGGTCGATTTGACCGGCACGGCCGCCCCGACCTCGCACGATGGTTCCCGTCCGGCGCCTGCCGCCGCACGGATCCGCACCTCCCTCGCTGCCACAGCGAACCGGAAGACCCCCTCTGAGCACCATGCCCGCCCTCCGGGTGCGCGTGGTGCTGCCGTTTTCCATTTCCAGACAGGATGCTTGCAGCCATGACTCCCTTGATTTTCGTAACCGGCGGCGTGGTGTCCTCGCTCGGCAAAGGCATTGCCGCCGCGTCGCTGGCCGCCATTCTCGAAGCCCGTGGCCTGAAGGTCACGATGATGAAGCTCGACCCGTACATCAACGTCGACCCGGGCACCATGAGTCCGTTCCAGCACGGTGAGGTCTATGTCACCGACGACGGCGCCGAGACCGACCTCGACCTGGGCCACTACGAGCGCTTCGTGCGCACCCGCCTCAGCCGCAAGAACTCGGTCACCACCGGCCGCATCTACGAGAACGTGATCCGCAAGGAGCGCCGCGGCGACTACCTGGGCGCGACCGTGCAGGTCATTCCGCACATCACCGACGAGATCCGTCGCTGCATCGACGAAGCCACCGAAGGCTATGACGTGGCCCTGGTCGAGATCGGCGGCACCGTCGGCGACATCGAGTCGCTGCCGTTCCTGGAGGCGATCCGCCAGGTGCGCACCGAGCGTGGCCCGGAGAAGGCGCTGTTCATGCACCTCACCCTGGTGCCGTACATCGGCGCCGCCGGCGAGCTGAAGACCAAGCCGACCCAGCACTCGGTGAAGGAGCTGCGCTCGATCGGCATCCAGCCGGACGTGCTGCTGTGCCGCTCCGAGCAGGCGGTGCCGGATTCGGAGCGCCGCAAGATCGCCCAGTTCACCAACGTTTCCGAGCGTGCGGTGATCAGCGTGCCGGACGTGGACGTGCTGTACCGCATCCCGTCTGGCCTGCATGCACAGGGCCTGGACGAAATCGTGGTCAACCAGCTGAAGCTGGCCGACAAGGCCGGTCCGGTCGACCTGTCGATGTGGGAGGACGCGGTCGACGCGACCCTGCATCCGCTGGATGAAGTGACCATCGCCGTGGTCGGCAAGTACGTCGACCACCAGGACGCCTACAAGTCGGTCGGCGAAGCACTCAAGCACGGCGGCCTGCGCCAGCGCACCAAGGTCAACCTGAAGTGGCTGGAAGCACAGGACCTGGAAGGCACCGACATGGCCGCGCTGGCCGATGTCGACGGCATCCTGGTGCCGGGTGGCTTCGGTGACCGTGGTTTCGAAGGCAAGGTGCTGACCTCGAAGTTCGCCCGCGAGCAGCAGGTTCCGTATTTCGGCATCTGCTACGGCATGCAGGCGGCCGTCGTCGATTACGCGCGCAACGTGGTCGGCCTGGAAGGCGCCAACAGCACCGAGAACGACCGCCAGTCGCCGAACCCGGTGATCGGCCTGATCACCGAATGGCGCACCGCCAGCGGCGATGTCGAGAAGCGTGACGACAAGAGCGACCTGGGTGGCACCATGCGCCTGGGCCTGCAGGAGCAGCGCCTGAAGCCGGGCACGCTGGCCCGCGAGCTGTACGGCAAGGACGTGGTCGCCGAGCGCCACCGCCACCGCTACGAGTTCAACAACCGCTACCGCACCCAGTTGGAAGATGCGGGCCTGGTGATCGCCGGCAAGTCGATGGACGACACCCTGGTGGAAGTGGTCGAGCTGCCGCGCGACGCGCATCCGTGGTTCCTGGCCTGCCAGGCGCATCCGGAATTCCTGTCCACGCCGCGTGACGGACACCCGCTGTTCATTGGTTTCATCCGTGCCGCGCGCGAGCGCAAGGCCGGCGGCAAGCTGCTTTCCGAAGCGCGCGCCTGACTTGTGAATGGGGGCTTCGGCCCCCATCCTGCATGCTTCAACCCCCAGCGCACCGGCCCGTCCGGTGCTGCGGACAACAAGGAAACGCCATGAAACTGTGTGGATTCGAGGTCGGGCTGGACCAGCCCCTGTTCCTGATCGCCGGCCCCTGCGTGATCGAGTCGATGCAGCTGCAGCTCGATACCGCCGGCAAGCTGAAGGAGATCACCGACAGGCTCGGCGTCAACTTCATCTTCAAGTCCAGCTTCGACAAGGCCAACCGCACCTCGGGCACCGCGTTCCGCGGCCCGGGCATGGAAGAGGGCCTGAAGGTGCTGGCCGAAGTGAAGAAGCAGATCGGCGTGCCGGTGCTGACCGACGTCCACGAATACACCCCGATGGACGAAGTGGCCTCGGTGGTGGACGTGCTGCAGACCCCGGCGTTCCTGGTCCGCCAGACCGACTTCATCCGCAAGGTGTGCTCGGCCGGCAAGCCGGTCAACATCAAGAAGGGCCAGTTCCTGGCGCCGTGGGACATGAAGCCGGTCGTGGAGAAGGCCAAGGCCACCGGCAACGAGCAGATCATGGTCTGCGAGCGCGGTGCCAGCTTCGGCTACAACAACCTGGTCAGCGACATGCGTTCGCTGGCGGTGATGCGCGAGACCGGTTGCCCGGTGGTGTTCGACGCCACCCACTCGGTGCAGTTGCCGGGCGGGCAGGGCACCAGCTCAGGCGGCCAGCGCGAGCACGTGCCGGTGCTGGCCCGTGCCGCGGTGGCGGTGGGCATCTCCGGCCTGTTCGCCGAAACCCATCCGGATCCGTCAAAGGCGCTGTCCGATGGTCCCAACGCGTGGCCGCTGGACCAGATGGAGGCCCTGCTCGAGACCCTGATGGAACTCGACGCGGTGACCAAGAAGCACGGCTTTTCGCGCTTCGCGTGAGTCGTGACCCGTGGGTGGCGCTGGAAACCCAGCGCCGCCGCCGGCACTGGAGACAGTGGCCGTGGGGCCTGATCGCGCTGGGGCTGTCCGCGGTGTTCACCGTGGGCTTGTTCTGCCTGGTGCTGATCGGCGCCGCGTCAGTGCGCCCACCGGGTGATGGCGGCAGCGCGCTCGATCTTCGGGCGTATTTCATTGCGCTTGTGGTCGGAGAGCTGCTGGCCAGCGCAGGGTGCGTCGCTTCGGCTGTGCTGGCCTGGCGATTGAACCGTGGCAAGGTACCGGCAGGGCTGGCGATCATCCTGCTTTCTCTGTGGATCGGCACCCTGTTCTACGGATGGCGTTGATGAATACGACCCCATCGGCGCGCGGCTGGCCCTGGGGCCTGATCGCGCTGGCGCTGTCCGTGTTGACCTGGATGGCCCTGGTGGTGGGCGTGCTGGCCTTCACCGCCGGCTTCCGGCCGCCCGGGGACGGAAACAATGGCGTGCAGGCCACGCAGTGGTGGATGCTGGGCGCGCTGGTCACGATGGTGCTGTGCTTTCTCGGCAGCCCGGTGGCGATGGTGTTGGCCTGGCGACGGCGGCGTGGCCCCATCCTTGCGGCGATTGCCGGTGCATTGCTGGTGATGCTGGTCTCGCTGGTCCTTATCGTGATCGGGTCGAGCTGGGGCTGATGCAGGCCACGCCATTTGGCAAGTGGCGGGCAGCCGGGGATAATCACGCGGCATTCGTTTTGTCGCCCCCTCTCCAGACAGGTAACCGGCCCGACCATGAGTACGATCCGCAGCATCCACGCCCGTGAAATCCTCGACAGTCGTGGCAATCCCACGCTGGAAGCCGAAGTCATCCTGGAGGACGGTTCGTTCGGTCGCGCCGCGGTTCCCTCAGGCGCCTCGACCGGCACCAAGGAAGCGGTCGAGCTGCGTGACGGCGACAAGACCCGTTACCTGGGCAAGGGCGTGCGCAAGGCCGTTGACAACGTCAACACCACGATTGCCGCCGCGCTGAAGGGGTTTGAAGCCACCGACCAGGCCGGCCTCGACCGTCGCCTGATCGATCTGGACGGCACCGAGAACAAGGGTCGGCTGGGCGCCAACGCACTGCTGGGTGTTTCGATGGCCGCCGCGCACGCCGCCGCCGCATCCAGCAAGCAGGCGCTGTGGCAGTACCTGGCTGCCCGGACCGGCGTGACCCCGTCGCTGCCGGTGCCGATGATGAACATCATCAACGGCGGCGCGCATGCCGACAACAACGTCGACTTCCAGGAGTTCATGGTGCTGCCGGTCGGCTTCACCTCGTTCTCCGAAGCATTGCGCGCCGGTACCGAAATCTTCCATTCGCTGAAGTCGGTGCTGAAGGGCCACGGCCTGAGCACGGCGGTGGGCGACGAAGGCGGCTTCGCGCCGGACTTCCGCAGCAACGTCGAAGCGCTGGACACCATCCTCGAAGCGATCGGCAAGGCCGGCTACACCGCCGGTGAAGACGTGCTGCTGGGCCTGGACGTGGCCTCCAGCGAATTCTTCGAGAACGGCAAGTACAACCTGGTCGGCGAGAACAAGCGCCTGACCTCCGAACAGTTCGTCGACTTCCTCGCCGACTGGGCCGCGCAGTACCCGATCATCACGATCGAAGACGGCCTGGCCGAGAACGACTGGGCGGGCTGGAAGCTGCTGACCGACCGCATCGGCAAGAAGGTGCAGCTGGTCGGTGACGACCTGTTCGTGACCAACCCGAAGATCTTCCAGGAAGGCATCGACTCGGGCACCGCCAACGCGATCCTGATCAAGGTCAACCAGATCGGCACCCTCAGCGAAACCCTGGAAGCGATCGCCATGGCCGACCGCGCCGGCTATGCCGCCGTGGTCTCGCACCGCTCGGGCGAAACCGAAGACACCACCATCGCCGATATCGCGGTGGCCACTACCGCCACCCAGATCAAGACCGGCTCGCTGTGCCGCAGCGATCGCGTGGCCAAGTACAACCAGCTGCTGCGCATCGAGGAAGCCCTCGGCGCCGGCGCGCGTTACGCTGGTCGTGACGCGTTCGTTTCGCTGAAGCGCTGAGCCGATGCGCGACTGGCGCTGGATGCTGCTGGTGCTGGCCCTGTTGCTGGGCTGGCTGCAGTACCGCTTCTGGTTCGGTCCGGGCAATTCGGGTGAAGTGATGATGCTCGAAGCCCAGGTCGCCAACCAGGAGCGGGACAATGAGGGCCTGCAGCAGCGCAACGACGCGCTGGCCGCCGAAGTGAAGGACCTCAAGGAAGGCCAGTCCGCCATCGAGGAACGCGCGCGCAGCGAGCTGGGCATGATCAAGCCCGGCGAGAAGTTCTACCGCGTGGTCGAGGATGCGCCGGTCCGTCCGGCGCAGCCCGCTGCAGGCGTCACTGTCCAGGCCGGCGATCACCCGGCGGACGTGCCATGAGCGCGGCGATCTGGGTGGTGGTTCCGGCTGCCGGCCGTGGCGCCCGCTTTGGTGCGCCGCTGCCCAAGCAGTACCTGCAGGCGGGCGGGCAGATCCTGCTCGCCCATACCCTGGACGCGCTGCTGGCGCATCCGGCCGTGGCCGGCGCAATGGTGGTGATCGGCCAGGACGATGGCGACTGGCCGGGCTGGAGCGAATGGGCCGGCAAACCGGTACTGACCTGCATCGGTGGCGCGACCCGTGCCGCCTCGGTGCTGGCCGGGCTGCAGGCACTGCCGGACTCGGTGCGCGCCGACGAATTCGTGCTGGTCCACGACGCCGCGCGACCCAACCTGTCGCTGGCCGATCTTGGCCGCCTGCTTGAAGTCGGGCGTGCCGATCCGGTCGGGGCGATCCTGGCCGCACCGGTGCGCGACACCCTCAAACGTGCGGGCGACGACGGTGGCATCGATGGCACCGAACCGCGCGAGCGGCTGTGGCGTGCGCTGACACCACAGCTGTTCCGCCGCCACCAGCTCAGCCGCGCGCTGTCTGACGCCGCCGCTGCCGGTGTTGAAGTCACCGACGAGGCCATGGCCATGGAGCGCCAGGGCCAGCGCCCGCTGCTGGTGGAAGGCAGCGAGGACAACTTCAAGGTCACCACCCCGGCCGATCTGGACCGGTTCGAATTCGTACTTTCCCGCCGCGCCGGCTGACTGCCCGCGCGGCCCTGCTGCAAGGGCTGCATCCATGAGCACCGCACCGTTCCCGCCCGTCCGTATCGGCCAGGGCTACGACGTCCATGCCTTCGGTGAAGGCGATCACATCATGCTCGGCGGAGTGAACGTGCCGCACAGCTGCGGCGTGCTGGCGCACAGCGACGGCGACGTGATCCTGCACGCCCTGTGCGATGCCATGCTCGGTGCGCTGGCGCTGGGCGATATCGGCCAGCATTTCCCGCCGAGCGATGATCGCTGGAAGGGCGCCGACAGCAGCGATTTCGTGCGCCATTGCGACAGCCTGCTGCGCGAGCGTGGCTGGCGCGTTGGCAACACCGACATCACCGTGATCTGCGAGCGGCCGAAGGTTGGCCCGCATGCGCTGGCCATGCGTGAGCGCATTGGTGGGCTGCTGCAGCTGCCGCTGGACGCGGTCAGCGTCAAGGCGACCACCTCGGAGAAGCTGGGCTTCACCGGCCGCGGCGAAGGCATCGCCGCGCAGGCGGTCGTGTTGCTGGTGGCGGCATGATCCCGCTGCCGTTGGCGTTTGGTGCGCCGCTGTTGACGGCGCGCATCCGCACCACGCCGGACGATTTCCAGGTGGATGAACTGCCGGCCTTCGAGGCCACCGGTGAAGGCGAGCACCTGTTGCTGCACATCCGCAAGCGCGGCGCCAACACCGTGCATGTGGCCAAGCTGCTGGCCAAGTGGGCGGGCCTGCCGGAAATGGCGGTGAGCTACGCCGGCATGAAGGATCGGCATGCGGTCACCACCCAGCGTTTCAGCGTGCACCTGCCCAAGCGCGTCGCGCCGGATCTGGCCGAGCTGGCCAGTGATGAGATCGAAGTGCTCGAAGCGACCTGGCACAACCGCAAGCTGCAGCGTGGTGCACTGGCCGGCAACCGCTTCAGGCTGGTGCTGCGCGAGGTGCAGGGCGATGCTGCGGCGATCAGCGAGCGCCTGCAGCAGATCGCCGGGCGCGGCCTGCCGAACTGGTTTGGCGAGCAGCGCTTCGGCCGCGACGGCGGCAACGTGCCTGCCGCATTGGCGATGTTCGGTGGCCGCCGCATGCGCAAGGACCAGCGTTCGCTGCTGCTGTCAGCCGCCCGCTCGGCGCTGTTCAATCGTGTGCTCGCCGCGCGCGTGGAGCAGGGCAACTGGGATCAACCGCTGGACGGTGAAGTGTGGATGCTCGATGGCAGCCGCAGCGTGTTCGGCCCCGAACCCTACACCGACGTGCTGGCCGAGCGCTTGGCGCGTTTCGACATCCATCCCAGCGCGCCGCTGTGGGGCGAAGGCGAGCTGCGCAGCGCCGACGCTGCACGTGAGCTGGAGCTGGCCGCGCTGGACGACGAGGAATCGAAGGCGCTGCGCGCTGGCCTGGAAGACGCACGGCTGAAGCAGGAGCGCCGCGCGCTGCGCCTGCGCCCGGCATTGCTGCAGCATCAATGGCTGGCCAGTGATGTACTGGAACTCTCGTTCGCGTTGCCGCCGGGCTGCTACGCCACTGCCGTGCTGCACGAACTCGGCCCCGTCGAAGACGCCGCGCAGGCCTGACAGAAGAAGGGGACGAAAAAAGGGGACGGAGGGAATTAAGTCGTTTGTGCCACAAACGACTTAATTCCCTCCGTCCCCTTTTTGTCAACGCCGCGCCAGCAACACCAGCACCGCGCCGGTGCCGCCTTGCCCGGTCGGCGCCGAATGAAACGCCAGCACGTCGTTGCGCAGCCGCAGCAGGCGATCGACCAGGTTCTTCAGCACCGGTGCACCGCCATCGGACTGCAGGCCCTTGCCGTGGATGATGCGCACGCAGCCATACTCGTGTGCATGCGCTTCCAGCAGGAACTGGCGCAGTAGGGTTTCCGCCTGCGCGGCGGTGGCGCCGTGCAGGTCCAGCTCATCCTGTACCGAATACTGGCCGCGCTTGAGACGCTGGAACAGGCGCGGTGGCAGGTTGTCGCGGCGGTAGCTGGCCACGTCGCCCGCTTCCAGCGGCGTACTGTCGCGCAGCAGCCGCGCAAACTCGCCCGCGGCTTCGGCCTCGTCGCGTTCGGCCATGCGTGCGCGCGGCTTCGGCCGGGGTGCAGCAGGCGCCGGTTCGGCATCCTTGCGCAGCGGCGTCACTTCACCGATGGCCGCACGGAACAGCGCGGCCGGATCTTCGTCTTCAGGGTGCGACATGCGCACAGGGTAAACCGCCGGCGCGGGTCTGCCTATGACGGTTCGATGTCGGCCGTGACCGCCGGCAGGGTAGGACCGGCGGCTCGCATGCGGCACAATAGACGATGCCCTTGCAGGGTCGACGGCTTCCGCAGGGGAGTACGACGGTCCCGCCCACACTGCACGGTGACGGAATCGAATTCTTGGAAAATCAAGCGGTTAAATCGAAGATGCGAATCCTGGTCAGTAATGACGATGGTGTCGACGCCGCAGGCATCCGGATGCTTGCTTCGGTCCTGCGCGAGGCCGGACACGAAGTCACGGTGGTCGCGCCCGACCGCGATCGCTCCGGTGCCAGCAACTCGCTGACCCTGGACCTGCCGATCCGGCTCAAGCGCATCGACCATTACACCGTCTCGGTGGCTGGCACGCCGACCGACTGCGTGCACCTGGCGCTGACCGGCCTGCTTGAATTCGAGCCGGACATCGTCGTGTCAGGCATCAACAACGCCGCCAACCTCGGCGACGACGTGATCTATTCCGGCACCGTCTCGGCGGCGATGGAAGGCCGCTTCCTCGGCCTGCCGGCGGTGGCGGTCTCGCTGGTTACCCGCAACCACGATCCGAAGCACTTCGACACCGCCGCGCGCGCCGCAGTGGAGATCGTGGCCCGGCTCAAGGCCGATCCGCTGCCGGCCGACACCATCCTCAACGTCAACGTGCCGGATCTGCCCTGGAGCGAGGTCAAGGGCTTCGAGGTCACCCGCCTTGGCAACCGCCATCGTGCCGAAGGCTGCATCGCGCAGAAGGATCCGCGCGGCAACGAGGTGTACTGGATCGGCCCGGCCGGGCGCGAGCAGGACTCCGGCCCGGGCACCGACTTCCACGCGGTGCGCACCGGCCACATCTCGATCACCCCGATCCAGGTGGACCTGACCCGCTACCAGGCGCTGGAGAAAGTGGCCAGCTGGGTGGGTGGCCTCAGCGCCGCGCTGGACCGGCCGGCATGAGTCCACGCCTGCGACTGCAGCCGGAAGCTGTCGGCATCGGCATGACCTCGCAGCGCGTGCGTGACCGTCTGGTCGATCGCCTGCGCGAAGCTGGCATCGTCGACGAGTCCACCTTGAACGCAATCCGGGTTGTGCCGCGCCATCTGTTCATCGATGAAGCACTGGCCTCGCGTGCCTATGAGGACACCGCGCTGCCGATCGGCCATGGCCAGACCATCTCGCAGCCCTGGGTGGTCGCCCGGATGACCGAGGCGGTGCTCCAGGTCGCGCCGAAGCGCGTACTGGAAGTCGGCACCGGCTCGGGCTACCAGGCCGCCATCCTGGGCGCGCTGGGCCTGGAGGTCTACACCGTGGAGCGTATCGGTGACCTGTTGCGGCAGGCACGCAAGCGCTTCCGCGCACTGGGCATGAACATCCGCACCAAGCATGACGACGGTCGCGCCGGATGGGCCGAGCACGGTCCGTTCGATGCCATCGTGGTCACCGCCGCCGCGCCCGCACTGGTCGATGAACTGGTCGGGCAGCTGGCTGAAGGGGGGCGCCTGGTGGCGCCGGTGGGTGGCCCGGGCGGACAGTCGCTGGTGCAGCTGGACCGCAAGCCCGATGGCAGCATCGAACAACGCGTGCTGGCGCCGGTCACGTTCGTGCCGCTGCTGTCTGGCATGCTCGACTAATCCACGGAGCAGGGTTGCATGAAGATTTTCGGGCCGCTGTACGAGCGGGCGATGAAGTGGGCGGCGCACGAACGCGCGCCGACCTACCTGACGGTACTGAGTTTCTTTGAAGCGATCATCTTCCCGGTGATGCCGGAAGTGATGCTGGCACCGATGTGCGTGGCCCAGCCCAAGCGTGGCTGGTGGTTCGCCACCCTCAGCCTGGCGGGCTCGATGGTCGGCGCGCTGGTTGGTTACGCGCTGGGTCATTACGCTTTCGAGGCGATCAAGCCGGTGTTCGAGGCGCTGGGCATGCTTCCGGCGATCGAGCAGGGCATCACCACCGTGCAGGCGAAGATGGCCGAATCGCCGTGGGCGGTGTTCACCTTCCTGGTGCTGGGCGGCTTCATGCCGATCCCGATGAAGGTCTTCACGTGGGCATCGGGTATCGTCGGCGTACCGATGCCGCAGTACCTGTTGAGCATGTTGATCGGTCGTGGCAAGCGCGTGTTCGTGCTGGCCGCGGTCATCCGTATCGGTGGTGCGCGTGCCGAAGCGGCGCTGCGTCGCTGGATTGAACCGCTGGGCTGGATCGCCACCGTGCTGGTGGTGGTGCTGATCGCCTGGCTTGTATGGAGGTCGAAGTTCGCATGAATCCTGATCGTCTGAGCAAGGGAGTGCGCATCGGCGCGCTGGCGTTGCTGGTTTCCACACTGGCCGCCTGCGGTACCGCCACCGTGGTCCGCCCGGGCGGCGGCAACGCTGGCGGCGTGACCACGCCGAAGACCTCGGTACCCAAGCCCGGGCAGACCGTGGTGGTGCGCAAGGGCGACACCATCTATGCGCTGGCCCGCATCCATGACATCACCCCGGCCGACCTGATTGCCTGGAATCGTCTGGACAACCCGTCGACCATCTACCCCGGCCAGGTGATCCGCCTGTATCCGCAGGGGGCCACCAGCGGCCGTGCGCCGACCACGGTGGTCACCCCGCCGCGTTCGGCTGGCAGCAGTGGCGGCAGCACCGCGCCGGCCCCGGCGCCGGTCGGGCCGGTGAAGAGCAACATCGCCTGGCGCTGGCCAGCCGATGGCGCGATCGTCGGCCGCTACGTTGCCGGTGACGCGACCAAGCAGGGCGTCGACATCGCCGGCACCAGCGGCCAGCCGGTCAAGGCAACCGCCAACGGTGTGGTGGTGTACTCCGGTGCCGGCCTGGTCGGCTACGGCGAACTGATCATCATCAAGCACAGCGACCAGTGGCTGTCCGCCTATGGTCACAACCGCAAGCGCCTGGTCAATGAAGGGCAGAGCGTGAAGGCTGGCGAGCAGATCGCCGAAATGGGCCGCACCGGTGCGAACCGCGACATGGTCCACTTCGAGATTCGCTACAACGGCAAGCCGGTCGATCCGCAGCAGTACCTGCCGGCACGTTGACGCGGTTGGAACAGGGAGTGCCGGGCCATGCCTGGCGTTCCTGACCTGTAGAGCCGTGCTCGACTCAGCGACTGCGGAGCGGTCGTTTGCGATCCTGTGTGCCGCAGGCTCACCTTCACGGCGGACCGGATACCCGGCATTCTTGAGCGGTCCCAGTCGACCCGGTACCCCATGCTGCGTCCTGCTTCCGTTCTCGCCTTGCTGATCGTCGCGCCGCTGGTCACCGCGGCCAGCGATCCGCGCGACGTGGTCACCCGTCTTTACGCCGTAGTCCAGGCGCCGGCTTCAGATGAAGCGGCCGTCCCGCCGTTGCTGGGCGATGCCCTGCGCTCGGCGGTCGATGCGCAGCATGCTTACGAGCGGGCCTGTACCGCGCTGGCCGCGCACGACGAGAAGCCGCACATGCTCGACCAGAGCCTTTATCTGCTGGCGCCGGACCGACCGGACACGGTCGCGGTGGGAATGCCCGAATCGAGGGGTGACGCGACCTGGATCCGCGTCGACATGGCAGTGGGCGACTATCGATGGACCGACCGGGTCCTGCTGCAGCGGCAGGACCGGGACTGGAAGGTCATGGATATCCGCTGGGGGCAGGGCGGCCACCTGATCGGCCGGCTCCAGGAGTTCTCGGCATTCCGCTGCGCGCCTCCAGGCCGCTAGAGGCCGGAGGCACCGGTGACTCGAGAACTCAGCCTTCCAGAATGAAAGCAGCCGCGACCTTGCGGCCTTCGCCTGCCAGGATGTTGAAGGTGCGTGCGGCGGCTGGATTGTTCATCACTTCCAGGCCGATGCCGCGTGACAGGCAGGCGGCCATCACCACCGCCGATGGGAACACCTGGCGGTCACCGGTACCCAGCACGATCAGCGCCGGGTTCAGCGCCAGGATCGGCTCCAGGTCCGCCAGCTGCAACGCAGCGGCGCTCGCCACCGGCCAATGCGCGACCAGCTGGTCCGGGGTCAGGAAGAAGCTCCCGTCCAGCACCTGGTCATTGACCTTGGCCGAGCGGCCATCGGCGGCGCGCAGGCTGTAGGCGTAGTCGGGCGGTTCGTGGTTCAGCTGCATGACGGTAGGGCGATCAGCCGCGCGGCAGCACGATCTGGCGCTGTTCCCTGCTCGGGCGGTACAGCACGGCGACGTGGCCGATGCGCTGCACCAGAGCGCTCTCGGTGGCTTCGACGATCTCGCCGATCATCACGTCACGGGCGTCGCGATCCTCGGCAGCGACCTTCACCTTGACCAGTTCGTGGCGCTCCAGCACTTCGTTCAGCTCAGCGATGAAGGCCGGGGTCACACCCTTGCCGCCGGTCTGCAGCAGGGCCTTCAGGTCGTGGGCTTGGCCGCGCAGGAAACGGGTCTGGGAAGCGGTCAGGGCGATGGACATGCAGGAAAACACGGTTGAATGGGGCGATCAGGGTATCATGAGGACCCCATCAGCCCCTATTTTCAATGGCTACCCGCAGCAAAAGCAGCCAGCGCTGGCTCAAGGAACACTTCTCCGACCCCTTCGTGAAGAAGGCGCAGGCCGAAGGCATGCGCTCGCGCGCCGCCTACAAGCTCGAAGAGCTGCTTGAACGTGACCGGCTGCTGAAGCCGCACATGGTGGTGGTCGACCTCGGCGCGGCGCCGGGTGGCTGGTCTCAGCAGGTTAGGAGACAGATCGGCGACACCGGCCGCGTGCTGGCCCTGGACATCCTGGACATGCCGCCGCTGGCCGGCGTGGAGTTCCTTCATGGTGACTTCAGGGAAGAAGCGGTCCTATCGCAGTTTGAAGCCATGCTCGGGGATCAGCCGGTAGACCTTGTGCTGTCGGACATGGCCCCCAATAAGAGTGGTGTGGGCGCGGTCGACCAGCCGCGGATGATGCACCTGGCGGAGCTGGCCCTGGATTTTGCCGACAACCACCTGAAGACCGGTGGGGCATTCCTGATCAAGCTGTTCCAGGGCGAGGGCTTTGACGACTACGTGCGCGACATGCGCCGCCGGTACGACAAGGTCTCCATCCGCAAGCCGGAAGCCTCGCGCAAGCGCTCTCCCGAGGTGTACGCCTTGGGTCAGGGAAAACGCGCCCACATGAAGTAAGCTCGCAATGTACGCAAGTTCGACCCCCACGCAACGCCAGCACTGAGAGGAACACCGGAGCCAATGAGGATGAACGACTTGACCAAGAACCTCCTGCTATGGGTGGTCGTCGCCGTCGTGCTGATGGTGGTCTTCCAGAGCTTCTCGCCGAAGTCCTCCGGAGCCGGCGCGCAGGGTGCGTCGTACTCGCAGTTCCTGGACCAGGTGGACAGCGGCAACGTGCAGAAGGTCGCCTTTGGCGGCGACATGCGCGGCGGCACCAGCCAGCTGACCTACACCACCCGCGGCGGGCAGACATCCACCATCACCGCACCGTTCGATCGCGACCTGATCAACGTGCTGCGCACCAAGAACGTGGAGATCGTGCAGGAGGAGCCGTCCAGCGGCATCTCCCTCGGCGCGATCCTGATGAATTTTCTGCCGGTCATCCTGATCATCGGCTTCTGGTTGTTCATCATGCGCCAGATGCAGGGCGGTGGCGGCGGTGCCAAGGGCGCGATGTCCTTCGGCAAGTCGCGCGCCAAGCTGCAGGGCGAGGACCAGATCAAGGTCACCTTCGCCGACGTCGCCGGCTGCGACGAGGCCAAGGAAGAAGTGGGCGAGCTGGTCGACTTCCTGCGCGACCCGTCCAAGTTCACCAAGCTGGGTGGCAAGATTCCGCGCGGCGTGCTGATGGTGGGCCCGCCGGGTACCGGCAAGACGCTGCTGGCCAAGGCCATCGCCGGCGAAGCCAAGGTGCCGTTCTTCTCGATCTCCGGTTCGGACTTCGTGGAAATGTTCGTCGGCGTCGGCGCCAGCCGCGTGCGCGACATGTTCGAGCAGGCCAAGAAGCATGCCCCGTGCATCATCTTCATCGACGAAATCGACGCCGTCGGTCGCCACCGTGGCGCCGGCCTGGGCGGTGGCCATGACGAGCGCGAGCAGACCCTGAACCAGCTGCTGGTCGAAATGGACGGTTTCGAGGGCGGTGAAGGCGTGATCGTGATCGCCGCCACCAACCGTCCGGACGTGCTGGACCCGGCGCTGCTGCGCCCGGGTCGCTTCGACCGCCAGGTCGTGGTTGGCCTGCCGGACGTGAAGGGTCGCGAGCACATCCTGAAGGTCCACATGCGCAAGCTGCCGCTCGCCGACGATGTCGAGCCGATGGTGATCGCGCGGGGTACCCCGGGCTTCTCCGGTGCTGATCTGGCCAACCTGTGCAACGAGGCGGCCCTGTTCGCCGCGCGTGGCAACGAGAAGGAAGTCCGCATGGACCACTTCGACCGTGCCCGCGACAAGATCCTGATGGGTGCCGAGCGCCGCTCGATGGCCATGAGCGAAGAAGAGAAGACCCTGACCGCCTACCACGAAGCCGGCCACGCCATTGTCGGCCGCCTGGTGCCCGAGCACGACCCGGTCTACAAGGTCACGATCATCCCGCGCGGCCGTGCGCTGGGCGTGACCATGTACCTGCCGGAGGGCGACAAGTATTCGATGAACCGCGTGGCGATCAAGTCGCAGCTGTGCTCGCTGTACGGTGGTCGTGTGGCCGAGGAGCTGATCTTCGGTGCCGACAAGGTCACCACGGGCGCTTCCAACGACATCGAACGCGCCACCAAGATGGCCCGCAACATGGTCACCAAGTGGGGCCTGTCCGACCAGCTCGGCCCGATCGCCTATGGCGAAGAGGATGACGAGGTGTTCCTGGGCCGTTCGGTCACCCAGCACAAGAGCGTGTCCAACGACACCGCGCGTCGCATCGATGAGGAGGTGCGCAAGATCCTCGACGAAGCCTACGCGCGCACTACCGAGCTGATGACGGCCAACCTGGACAAGTTGCACGCGATGTCCCAGCTGCTGCTGCAGTACGAGACGATCGACGCGCCGCAGATCGACGCCATCATGGAAGGCCGCGATCCGCCGCCGCCGGCCGGCTGGAGCAAGTCGAACAAGGATGGTGGCAACGACAAGGGCGGCGACGCCCGCCCGCTGCCGCCGATCGCGGGCCCGGCCGAATCGCACTGACGGCCCGCTGCGCGTGACACCAGACGAGGCCGGGGCAACCCGGCTTCGTCGTTTCCGGGCTACCGGCCCATTCCGAAGAACCGAACTGACGCTGGAGCCCGCATGTCTGCCCCGAAGCCCGAACCGATTTCCCACACCGTCGAAATGGTCATCGCCACCGTGGTCGGCGTGGGTGTGGGCCTCGGAGCCGACAATCTGCTGTTGGGCTGCGTGGTGGGTATCGCGGTCGGCATCGTGCTGAGCATCGCCAGGACCCTGTACGTGGACCGCAAGCGTCGCCGCCGTTGAGGGGTATCGGCAGGGCTGCGCCCTGCACCCGCGGTAGTGCCGGCCGCTGGCCGGCAACCTCAGCAGCAACAGCAACAGCAACAGCAACATTCCGTGGTTTGGCGGGGCGGTGTCGGAGGGCGGGGACGCCGTGAACCCGTCCATGGGGGCTTGGCAGCCGCATCCATGCGGCTGACACCCCGCCCTCCGACACCGCCCCACCTCTGACAGATTTCTGCTGCTGTTGGTGGGTGTCGACCTTGGTCGACACGGTAGATCCACGCCATGCGTTGATCAATCTCCATTGAATTCGAATTTCTCGAGAATTGACGAAGAGCATCCACGCATGGCGTGGATCTACTGAAGATCGCGGAAGACTGTCGAAGGCGGGGTGGGTCCGGTTGCGGGAGTGTCCGCGGCATGGATGCCGCGGCCAAGCCCCCATGGACGGGTTCACGGCGTCTCCCGCAGCCGGACCCACCCCGCCTACCCTCAGGAAACCAGCTTCTGCTGTTGCTTGGGCTTTTGCTGTGGCCGTTGCCTCGGCGGGTGCAGGGCGCCGCCCTGCCGAACTAAACTACCCGCCGTTGTTCCAGCAGGATTACCGATGTTCGATACCTCGCCCCAGCTCGATTGCGCCGGCCGCATCCTGCGCCTCGACCGTGCCCAGGTCATGGGCATCGTCAACGTCACCCCGGACTCGTTTTCCGATGGCGGCGCGCACGACACCACCGAGGCCGCAATCGCTCATGGCCTGAAGCTGGTCGAGGAGGGCGCGGACCTTCTCGATATCGGCGGCGAATCGACCCGCCCGGGCGCCACGCCGGTATCGGTCGAGGAGGAGCTGGGCCGGGTGATTCCGGTGATCGAGCAGCTGGCGGCCCGGACCCACGTGCCGATCAGCATCGACACCTTCAAGCCGGAAGTGATGCGCGCGGCCGTGGCCGCTGGCGCCGGCATGATCAACGACATCTTCGGCCTGCGCCAGGAGGGTGCGCTCGAGGCCGCTGCGGAAACCGGCGTGCCGGTGGTGCTGATGCACATGCAGGGCGAACCGGGCCACATGCAGGCCGATCCGCACTACGACGATGTGGTCGGCGAGGTGCACGGCTTCCTGGTGCAGCGCCTGTTCGCTGCCGAGATGGCAGGCATCGCGAGGAAGAACCTGCTGATCGACCTCGGTTTCGGCTTCGGCAAGACCACCGGCTACAACATGACCCTGCTGGCGCGTTCGGAGCGCTTTCTGGAACTGGGCGTGCCGATGCTGGCCGGCCTGTCGCGCAAGCGCAGTCTCGGTGAACTGACAGGTCGCGATACGCCGTCCGAGCGGGTAGCGGCCTCGGTGGCCGCGCACCTGATCGCGGTCCAGCGTGGCGCGCGCATCGTACGCGTGCATGACGTGGCGGCCACAGTTGATGCGCTGAAGATCTGGCAGGCGGTGCAAGCCGTACCGACGCCGCGCGCCGACGCTGCGCCGACGATCCGCTGGCCGGACGAAGACTGATGGGTATCGATCGGCGGCCACTGGCGATCGCCGTGATGGGGCCGACCGCCAGTGGCAAGACCGCCACTGCGATCGCCCTGGCACGGCAGCTGGATGGGGAAATCGTCAGCGTCGACTCGGCACTGGTGTACCGCCACCTGGACATCGGTTCGGCCAAGCCCGATGCGACGGAGCGCGCGCAGGCGCCGCACCATCTGCTGGACCTGCGTGACCCCTGGCAGACCTACTCGGCGGCCGAGTTCGCCGCCGATGCCGGGCGGGTCGTGGCCGACATCGCGGCGCGTGGCAGGACGCCGATCCTGGCCGGTGGCACTGGCCTGTACTTCCGGGCGCTGCTGCAGGGCCTGTCGCCGATGCCGGAGGCCGACCCGGCAATGCGCGAAGCGCTCAGCGCCGAGGCGGCCGAGCGTGGCTGGGCGGCACTGCACGCCGAGCTGGCCAAGGTCGACCCGGCCGCCGCCGCACGCATCCATGCGACCGATCCGCAACGCATCCAGCGGGCGCTGGAGGTCTATCGCCTGACCGGTATCCCCATTACTGAATGGCAGCGCCGGCCGGGCGTAGCGCCATTGCCGGTGCGCACCCTCAAACTGATCCTCGCTCCACGCGACCGTGCGGTTCTGCACCAGCGCATCGAGGCGCGCTTCGACGCCATGCTGGGGCAGGGGTTCCTCGACGAGGTGCGGGCATTGCGCGCGATGCCGGAAATGGCAGCCGTGGAGGCGCCCCTGGACCTGCCGGCAGTGCGTGCGGTCGGCTATCGGCAGGCCTGGGAGTACCTGGACGGGGAGGGTGATGCCGCCCGTTTCCGTGACAAGGCGATCTTCGCCACCCGGCAACTGGCCAAGCGCCAGCTGACCTGGCTGCGCGGCGAGCTTGATGCGCGCTGGTTCGACCCCCATGTTGATGGGGAGCGCCTGGCCAGCGCGGTGTCGACCTTCGTCGCACGCTGAATCCCCGCCAGCCGTGTAACATCATCGGTCGGCGGGCGGCTCGGGGGCCGCGGCAACCGTCGGCAACCCAATAAGAACAATAATCAGGAGTGTGCAATGTCCAAGGGGCAATCGCTGCAGGATCCTTTCTTGAACGCACTGCGGCGCGAACGCGTGCCGGTTTCGGTGTACCTGGTGAACGGCATCAAGCTGCAGGGCACGATCGAGTCGTTCGACCAGTTCGTGGTCCTGCTGCGCAACACGGTCAGTCAGATGGTCTACAAGCACGCCATTTCCACCGTCGTTCCGGCACGCAACGTGAAGGTCGGTCCGGGCGGTGGTTACGTGCAGTCGGGTGAAGGCGGTCAGGCAGGTGATGAAGCAGACGAGTAACACCGGAGCGGTGAATGTTTGACCGCTCGAAAAAGGGTGAACACGCCCTGTTGATCCAGCCCCATTTCGGCAAGCTGGAAGACGATGTGCTCGAAGAATTCGGTGATCTGGCCCGCTCGGCCGGGGCCAGCATCGCCGCGACGATCACTGCGCGCCTGGACCGTCCGAATCCGTCGACCCTGATCGGCAGCGGCAAGCTGGACGAGATCAAGGCTGCGGCCGACGCCAGCGGGGCCGACCTGATCCTGGTCAATCATGCATTGAGCCCGGGCCAGGAACGCAACCTGGAACGTTTCCTCGAGCGCCGGGTGATCGACCGCACCGGCCTGATCCTGGACATCTTCGCCCAGCGTGCGCACAGCCACGAAGGCAAGCTGCAGGTCGAACTGGCACAGCTGCGCCACCTGGCTACGCGGCTGGTGCGCGGCTGGACCCATCTGGAGCGCCAGCGCGGCGGTTCGATCGGCCTGCGCGGACCGGGTGAAACCCAGCTGGAAACTGACCGCCGTCTGCTGCAGAAGCGGGTGGAGCAGCTGCAGAAGCGCCTGGAAAAGGTCGAAGTGCAGCGCACCCAGATGCGCCGTGCGCGTGTGCGCAGCGAGCTGCCGCGCGTGGCCCTGGTGGGCTACACCAACGCCGGCAAGTCGACCCTGTTCAACGCCATGACCGGCGCTGAGGCCTATGCCGCCGACCAACTGTTCGCAACGCTGGATCCGACCGTGCGCCGCATCGCGGTGCCGGGGGGCAACGTGGTGCTGGCCGATACCGTCGGTTTCGTCCGCGATCTGCCGCATGATCTGGTCGCGGCGTTCCGCTCGACCCTGTCCGAGGCGCGCGAGGCCGACTTCCTGCTGCATGTGGTCGACGCTGCCGATCCGCACCGCGAGGAGCGCATCGCCCAGGTCGACGAGGTGCTGACCGCAGTCGGTGCCGGCGACCTGCCGCAATTGCTGGTGTTCAACAAGATCGACCGCATCGACGGTGCCGACGTGCGCCACGATGGCCAGGACGGTATCCCGGATGAGTCGCGTCGTGAGCGGGTGTGGATTTCCGCGCGTGACGGGCGGGGGCTGGAGCTGCTGCAGGCGGTGCTGGGCAAGCGCCTGGGCCTGCAGCATGTCACCGGCGAACTGCGCCTGCCGCCGGATGCCGGCCGCCTGCGCGCGCGCCTGCACCAGCTGGAAGTGATCCGCAGCGAGCAGGCTGATGAGGAAGGCTGGCTGCTGCATGTCGACTTGCCGATTGCCGAAGCCGAGAAGCTGGCCGCCAGTGCCGACGGCGCACCGATCCGGGCGCTGCTGCCGGAGAAACTGCCGGAGTGGTGAGGTAGCACCTGGCAGGGCCGGCGAGTGCCGGCCGCCGGCCGGCAGCGCAACCGTCCCGGATGGGCGCGACATCTGCCTGTCATCTGCGGTACAACGTGCAGGTTCTTCACCCCACCGTCATGCCGATGTCCATCCCCACCGACGCTGAACTCAATATCCAGTCCGCCGCGCTTGGGCAGCGCCTCGAGCAGGCCTCGCTGCAGCTGGTGACCGCTGAAAGCTGCAGTGGTGGCTGGATTGCAAAGTGCATGACCGACATCGCAGGTTCGTCGGCATTCTTCGACTGCGGCATGGTGGTCTACAGCTACGAAGCCAAGCAGCGCCTGCTCGGCGTGCGCGCACAGACGCTGGAGCAATTTGGCGCAGTCAGCCGCGAAACCGTGCTGGAAATGGTTTCCGGTGCGCTGGTCAACTCGGGGGCCGGCATCGCGGTGGCAGTGACCGGCATCGCCGGTCCCGGCGGCGGCAGCCCTGGCAAGCCGGTCGGCAGCGTCTGGATCGGCTGGAAGCGGCGCGGCGGCTACGCCCGCGCCGAGCTGTTCCAGTTCGAGGGCGACCGCGAAGCCATCCGCCGGCAAACCGTGGCGGCGGCATTGCGCGGCATCGACGCCCAGCTGTGACATGCTGCTCCGGTAATCGTCCGGAGCACGCATGATGTGGGAAACGCTGGGCACGGTCCGTGACCTGGGCCGACTGCAGGAAATTGCGGTTGTCCTGATCCGTTATGGTTTCGGTGACGTGGTGCGGCGCATCGGCCTGGCCACCACGCTGGAGCGCGCTGGGCGCCTGCTGCACTGGAACGAGGATCGCCAGGAACTGCTGCGGATGACCGCGCCGGTGCGCGTACGCAGCGCGATGCAGGATCTCGGCCCGACCTTCGTCAAGCTCGGTCAGGTGCTGGCGACGCGCGTCGACCTGCTGCCGCCGGAATGGATCGCTGAACTGTCCGAGCTGCAGAACGCGGTGCCCGCGCTGCCGTACGCCGATATCCGCGAGCAGCTGGAGGCCGACCTGGGCGCCTCGCCTGCAGACGTGTTCGCCTTCCTCGATGAAACCCCGATGGCCGCCGCCTCGCTGGCGCAGGCCCATCGCGCGCGCCTGCATGACGGCCGCGAGGTGGTGCTGAAGGTACGGCGCCCGGGTATCCGCGACGTGGTCGAGGCCGACCTGCGGTTGCTGGCGCGCCTGGCCGAAATCGTCGAGGCGCGGCTGCCGGACCTGCGCCGCTATCGTCCGGCCGAGGTCGTGCAGCAGTTCACCGTGTCGCTGCGACGCGAGCTGGATTTCGCCGCCGAATGCCGCAACGCCGAACGCATCGCACGCAACTTCAACGGCCGTGACGACATCCTGATCCCCAGCGTGCACTGGCAGTGGACCTGTGAAAGCCTGAATGTGCAGGACTTCGTCGACGGCATTCCCGGGCGTGACCTGGCCGGCGTCGATGCGGCGGGCCTGGACCGGCGCGAACTGGCTCGGCGCGGTGCCGGCATCGTGCTCAAGATGGTGCTGGAGGACGGCTGCTTCCACGCCGACCCGCACCCCGGCAACATCTTCTACCTGCGTGACGGCCGCATCGGCGTGATTGACTTCGGCATGGTCGGCGCGTTGTCCGAAGTGCGCCGCTTCCAGGTCGCGCAGCTGCTGCACGGGCTGGTCGAGCAGGACCCGCAGAGCGTGGCCGATGTGCTGCTGGACTGGGCCGGCGGCGTGGAAGTGGACGAGAACCGCCTGCAGCACGACATCAGCCAGTTCGTCGACCAGTATCGCGGCGTGCCGCTGAAGGACCTGCGCATCGGCCTGATGCTGGGCGATATCACCCAGCTGCTGCGCAGCTACAGCCTGACCCTGCCGGCCGATCTGGCGCTGATGATCAAGGCCTTCCTGACCCTGGAAGGCATGGGGCGCCAGCTGGACCCGGATTTCGACATGGCCAGTGCCGCGCGCCCGTTCCTGGAACGGGTGGTGCTGCAGCGCTATGCGCCCAAGGCGCTGCTCAAGCGTGGCCGACGCAGCCTGCTGGGCCTGGTCGACTTCGCCGGGGAACTGCCGCGCGACCTGCGCAAGCTGGTCCAGGCGGCACGCCGCGGCCGCCTCCAGCTGAAGGTGGAAACCACTGCGCTGCAGGGCTTTGGCGAACAGGTGAATCGGGCAGCGAACCGGCTGGTGATGGGTATCGTCACCGCCGCGCTGATCATCGGGTCCTCGATCGTGATGCACAGCGTTGGCGGGGTCTCCAGTCGCTGGCTGCTGGCACTTGGCGTGTGCGGTTTCATCGGCGCCGGCTTCTGCGGCGTGTGGATCCTGTTCTCCATATGGAGGAGCGGCAAGCACACATAGTGTGCTTGCCGCAGCGGTTCCCCATCGGAACCGTGGAATCGCTGCGCGATTCCTGTAGGGCCGACCGCTGGTCGGCTGCTCTTGCTTTTGCCTTTGCCGCCCGGCCATTGGCCCAACTGCCGAGCATGGCTCGGCACTACAGATCCCATCACCTGTTTGTCGTACCCGGCACTTGCAGTTGTGTGCGTTAGTAGTAATACTACTAACCATGGACCTGACCGACACCCAGCAGGCGATCCTGCAGTTGATCGCCGAGCGTATCGAGAGCGAAGGCGCACCGCCGTCGCAGACTGAAATCGCACGCGCGTTCGGCTTCAAGGGGGTGCGTGCGGCCCAGTACCACCTGGAAGCCCTGGAGCAGGCCGGTGCGATCCGTCGCATCCCGGGCCAGGCTCGCGGCATCCGCCTGGTGCAGGCACCGCCGGTCGAAAAGCTGGCCGAGCCGGGCCTTCCGGACAGCGTGCTGCGCTTGCCGGTGCTGGGCCGGGTCGCTGCCGGCTTGCCGATCGGTGCCGACATCGGCTCCGACGATTTCGTGGTGCTGGACCGGGTGTTCTTCTCGCCGGCGCCGGACTACCTGCTGAAAGTGCAGGGCGACTCGATGATCGATGAGGGCATCTTCGACGGCGACCTGATCGGCGTGCACCGCACCCGCGACGCCCGTTCCGGGCAGATCGTGGTGGCCCGCATCGATGACGAGATCACCGTCAAGCTGCTGAAGATCGCCAAGGACCGCATCCGCCTGCTGCCGCGCAATCCTGATTACAAGCCGATCGAGGTGCTGCCGGACCAGGATTTTGCGATCGAAGGCCTCTATTGCGGCCTGCTTCGGCCCAATCGTTGACCCGCTCCATGGTGCATTACCCCGCGGTCTTTTGTGGCGATTCTCTGGTTCCACTGAGGTTGGTACGGATGTCCGATAATTCTTTTCAGAGCGCCGGGCAGAATCTCAGCCTGTGCGATACGTCCGACTTAAAGTGAACCCATGGCAAAGAAGCCCCCCAAAGACAGCACCCCCAACGACATGACCTCTGCAAGGACCAATACGATGGACGAGAACAAGAAGCGCGCCTTGGCTGCTGCTCTGGGCCAGATCGAGAAGCAGTTCGGCAAGGGCTCGGTGATGCGCATGGGCGACCGCGTGGTCGAGCCCGTCGAAGCCATCCCGACCGGTTCGCTGATGCTCGACATCGCACTGGGCATTGGCGGTCTGCCGAAGGGCCGTGTCGTTGAGATCTACGGGCCGGAATCCTCGGGCAAGACCACCCTGACTCTGCAGGCCATCGCCGAATGCCAGAAGATGGGCGGTACCGCGGCCTTCATCGATGCCGAGCACGCGCTTGACCCGATCTACGCCGCGAAGCTGGGCGTGAACGTGGACGACCTGCTGTTGTCGCAGCCGGACACCGGTGAGCAGGCGCTGGAAATCGCCGACATGCTGGTCCGTTCGGGCTCGGTTGACATCCTGGTGGTCGACTCGGTCGCCGCGCTGACCCCGAAGGCCGAAATCGAAGGCGAAATGGGTGACCAGCTGCCGGGTCTGCAGGCCCGCCTGATGAGCCAGGCGCTGCGCAAGCTGACCGGCAACATCAAGCGTTCGAACACCCTGGTGATCTTCATCAACCAGCTGCGCATGAAGATCGGCGTGATGATGCCGGGCCAGAGCCCGGAAACCACCACCGGCGGCAACGCGCTGAAGTTCTACGCCTCGGTCCGCCTGGACATCCGCCGTATCGGTGCGATCAAGAAGGGCGATGAGATCATCGGCAACCAGACCAAGATCAAGGTCGTCAAGAACAAGCTGGCGCCTCCGTTCAAGCAGGTCATCACCGAGATCCTGTACGGCGAAGGCATCAGCCGCGAGGGCGAACTGATCGACATGGGCGTGGATGCCAAGCTGGTCGAGAAGGCCGGCGCCTGGTACAGCTACGGTGAAGAGCGCATTGGCCAGGGCAAGGACAATGCCCGCGGCTACCTGCGCGACAACCCGACCGTCGCCGCCAAGCTCGAGGCCGAGCTGCGTGAGAAATTCCAGCCGGCCGAAGCGGCCCGCGAGGAAGGCGACGACGAAGGCGACGACGAGTAAGGCTTGCTGTGGGGCAGGGCGGCGCCGTCAGTGACGTCGCCCTGTCCCGCAGGTTCGAATCGCCCAGGGATGGGCAGGGCGCCAAGGACGGCGCCACCCTTGGAGCATCGATGTCCGACGCCGAAGACATTCCTACCGGCCGCAAGCGCCGGCAGCGTGAGCAGACTCCCGTACAACGGGCGCTGGGCCTGCTGGTCCGCCGCGAGCACTCGCGCAAGGAACTCACCCGCAAGCTGACCGCCCGTGGCATCGAAGACGAAGCCGCGCAGGCCGCTGTCGCCAAGCTGACCGAAGCGGGCTGGCAGGACGACACCCGTTTTGCCGAGAACCTGGTGCGGATGCGCGCCAATACGGGTTATGGCCCGATCCATGTCCGCGCCGAGCTGGGCACCCATGGCCTGGACAGTGCCGCGATTGCCGCGGCGATGGACAGTTACGATGGCGACTGGCAGGAAAATGCCCGTGATCTGGTCCGCCGGCGCTTTGGCGAGGCCGGTCCGCAGGACCTGACGCAGCGGCGCAAGGCCGCCGATCTGCTGGCCCGACGGGGCTTCGACGGCGACAGCATCCGCCGTGCGACCCGCTACGACCCGGATGACTGAGACTGGCGGCGCCGGGCCTGATACCCTTTAGGTTTTCGGCGCTCCCTCGCGACCCTGGCCAACACGGCCGGTGGTCCGGGTCCGCCGGCCCGCAGACTGCCAGCCCCCAATGAACGCATCCGCCAAATTCACGACATCCCAGATCCGCAGCGACTTCCTTGAATTCTTCAAGGGCAAAGGCCACACCATCGTGCCCTCGGCGCCGCTGGTGCCGGGCAATGATCCGACCCTGCTGTTCACCAACTCCGGCATGGTGCAGTTCAAGGACGTGTTCCTTGGCGCGGAGAAGCGTAGCTACGTGCGCGCGGCCGACGTGCAGCGCTGCCTGCGCGCGGGCGGCAAGCACAACGATCTCGACCAGGTCGGCTACACCGCACGCCACCACACCTTCTTCGAAATGCTGGGCAACTGGTCGTTCGGCGACTACTTCAAGAAGGACGCGATCGCCTGGGCCTGGGAACTGCTGACCCAGGTCTGGAAGCTGCCGGCTGAACGCCTGTTGGTCACCGTCTACCAGACCGATGACGAAGCCTACGAGCTGTGGCGCGACATGGTCGGCGTACCGGAAGAGCGCATCGTGCGCATCGGCGACAACAAGGGCGCACCGTTTGCCTCGGACAACTTCTGGCAGATGGCCGACACCGGCCCGTGCGGCCCGTGCACCGAGATCTTCTACGACCACGGTGACCATATCGCCGGTGGCCCCCCGGGTTCCCCGGATGAAGACGGCGACCGCTTCATCGAAATCTGGAACCTGGTGTTCATGCAGTTCGACCGCCAGCCCGACGGCACCCTGGTGCCACTGCCGGCGCCGTGCGTGGATACCGGCATGGGCCTGGAGCGCCTGGCGGCGATCCTGCAGCACGTGCACACCAACTATGAGATCGACCTGTTCCAGGCACTGATCCGCAAGGCCTCCGAGCTGACCGGCACCGCCGACCTGGAGAACAAGTCGCTGCGCGTGATTGCCGACCACATCCGCGCCTGCTCGTTCCTGATCGTCGACGGCGTGCTGCCGTCCAACGAAGGCCGGGGTTACGTGCTGCGCCGTATCATCCGCCGCGCCCTGCGCCACGGCTGGATGCTGGGCGTGCGCCAGCCGTTCTTCAGCAAGCTGGTGCCGACGCTGGTCGAGCAGATGGGCGAGGCCTATCCGGAACTGCCGGCTGCGGTGGACACTGTCACCCGTGCGCTGCAGGCCGAGGAAGAGCGTTTCGCCGAAACCCTCGATGCCGGCATGAAGATCTTCGAGGACGTGGCCGGCAAGGCCAGCAATGGCGTGATCCCGGGCGTTGACGCCTTCCGCCTGTATGACACCTATGGCTTCCCGCTCGACCTGACCCAGGACATCGCCCGCGAGCGCGACCTGACCGTCGACATCGCCGGCTTCGATGCCGCGATGGAGCAGCAGCGCGAGACCGCGCGCGCGGCCGGCAAGTTCGGTGGCGGCGTGACCCTGCCGGCCGAGCTGGTGGCGACCCTCAGCCCGACCCAGTTCCTGGGCTATGACCGCCTGCAGGCCGACGGCCTGAGCGTGCTGGCCCTGCTCAAGGACGGTCGTCCGGTGCAGTCGGCCGATGCGGGTGACGCAGTCATCGTCATCACCAACCAGACCCCGTTCTACGCCGAGTCCGGCGGCCAGGTCGGCGACACCGGCGTGCTGACCGGCAACGGCGTGCGCCTGGTGGTGGAAGACACCCAGAAGTTCGCCGGCCAGTTCCATGGCCATGTCGGCACCCTGTCCGAAGGCGGCCTGAAGGTCGGCGATGTGCTGTCCGGCCAGGTCGATGGCGAGCGCCGTGGTGCCACCATCCTCAACCACTCGGCCACCCACCTGCTGCACGCCGCGCTGCGCGAAGTGCTGGGCACCCACGTGCAGCAGAAGGGCTCGCTGGTCGCGCCGGACCGCCTGCGCTTCGACTTCTCGCACTTCCAGCCGATCAGTGCCGACGAACTGGCGGTGATCGAGCGCAAGGTCAACCAGCAGGTGCGTGCCAACAACGCCGCCGAAGTGCACACCATGGGCATGCAGGAAGCGCTGGACTTCGGCGCGATGGCCCTGTTCGGTGAGAAGTACGGTGAGCAGGTGCGCGTGCTGAAGATGGGTGACTACTCCACCGAGCTGTGCGGTGGCACCCACGTCAACCGTACCGGCGACATCGGCCTGTTCAAGATCACCTCCGAGGGTGGCGTCTCCGCGGGCGTGCGCCGCATCGAGGCCGTCACCGGCCAGGGCGCGCTGGACTACGTGGACGCCGAAGAGGCCCGCCTGGCCGAGGCCGCTGAGCTGCTCGGTGGCAGCGCTGCCGACGTGGTCGAGAAGATCCGTGCCCTCGGCCAGCGCCAGAAGCAGCTGGAGCGCGAACTGGAAGGCGTGAAGGCCAAGGTTGCTGCGGGTGCCACGGCCGACCTGTCCGGCCAGGCCGTCGAGGTTGCTGGCGTGAAGGTGCTGGCCGCCCGCCTGGAGGGCTTCGACGCCAAGGCCTTGCGTGACGCCATGGACCGCCTCAAGCAGCAGCTGGGCGACGCGGTGATCGTGCTGGCCGGCGCCCAGGACGGCAAGGCCGCCCTGGTCGCAGGCGTGAACGGCAGCGCAATGGGCAAGGTCAAGGCCGGGGAACTGTTGTCCCATATCGCCGGTCAGATCGGGGGCAAGGGCGGCGGACGCCCGGACCTCGCCCAGGGTGGTGGCGAGGACGGGCCCGCCCTTGCCACTGCGCTGGCTGCAGTCGTCGAATGGGTCAGCCCCCGCCTGTGATGAACCTGGCCGTCCCCCTCCTTGTAGGAGCGGGACGGCTGACGGTACCATTGCGAATCTTTTCCCTTTGTCGTGGTAGCGCTTCTTGACGGAGCGTCAAGCCGGTGGGGGATACCCTTCCACACGGTTCCATGGAGACTTACAAAAATGTTGATCCTGACTCGCCGCGTCGGCGAAACCCTGATGATCGGAGACTCGGTGAGCGTCACCGTGCTTGGCGTCAAGGGTAACCAGGTGCGTATCGGCATCACCGCGCCGAAGGACGTCGCTGTGCATCGCGAAGAGATCTATCAGCGCATCCAGCGTGGTGATGAAGCCGGTGGCACCGGTAGCGAAAATTCTGCCGAATAACGCTTTACCTTCGCACTCGATTAACGTTATGATTCACGCCCCGCTGAGGTGCAACGCACCAGACGCGGAGAAAACCCCGGAGTGATGCCCGAGTGGCCGAAGGGGCTCCCCTGCTAAGGGAGTATAGGGTCAAAAGCTCTATCGAGGGTTCGAATCCCTCTCACTCCGCCAGATACAAAGAAGCGCCTGCAGATCATCGATCTGCAGGCGTTTTTCTTTGCACGGATGCAGGGTCCCGGCGTGCCATCCAGCGATCATTGATCGCTGGATGGTGGCCGAATCAGGCTCTCCTCAGAGCTTTAGCGTCACACCCACCTGGAAGCCCCGCCCCGGCAGTGGCGCGATGTATTTCAGTGGCGAGTTGTGTGGACGCGCTTCCTCATTGAGCAGGTTGCTGCCGTTGACGAACACTTCCATGCCGGCGATGTAGCTGCTGCGCACCGGCAGTTCGCGGCTGACCTGCAGGTCAACCAGGTTGAACGCATCCAGCGGGATCTCCTCGCTGACGTTGCGGCCGAGGTACTCCTGCGTGTCGTAGTAGGTGCTCGACAGCTGCGCCTTCCAGCCTTCGCGCTGCCATTGCAGGTTGGCGCCGTAGCGGTTGGTCGGCATGTTCGGCAGGTACTCGCCATCGTTGTGGGCGCGCAGCGGATCGGGGTGGTCGGCCTTGTTCTTCACCAGATCGGCGAAGGCAGAGATGTTCAACGTGCCATAGCGGCCCAGGTCAAGTGCCTGCAATGCGTCGATCTCGAAACCCTTCACCGTGGTGTCGGTCTGCTTCCAGTACTTGAGCGGCAGACGGTTGGCGGTCTGCAGGCCGGAATGGCCGAGGTAGAGATAGTTCTCGTACTTCATCCGGTAAGCAGTGGCCGACAGTTCGAAGCCGCCGATGTGGAACAGGCCGGTCAGCTCCAGGTTCTTCGCGCGCTCCGGCTTGAGGTTCTGGTTGCCTTCTTCCTGGGTCATCACCGAATAGTGTGCGTTGCTGGCATACAGCTCGTTGATCTCCGGTGCGCGCTGCGAGGATGCGTAGCGCACCTTGGCGGCGAACAGAGGACCGAGCTCGACACGGGAGCCCACGCTGTAGCTGTTGAGCCGGTAGGAACGGTCCTGCAGCTTGGTATTGGCGGCGTTGCGTGCGGTCCTGAAGCGGCTGGGCTGCAGCTCGTGGTCGATGCGCTCGTGGCGCACACCTGCATCGAAGGTGGCCCAGCCGACGTCCAGTGCCTCTTTCAGGAACACCGCGTTGCTGCGGGTGTCGACGTCGGGCAGGTAGCGCAGTGAACCGCTGCCGGTGACCTGGCGCGACTGGTGGCTGAAGCCGAGCAGGCCGCTGAGCGGACCGACGCGCTGATGGCTCAGAAGCAGCTCGGCCTGGGAGCTTTCGAAGTCGTAGTCATTGGCCTTGGATGCACCGAGGCGCTCGCCCGACGTGTTGTCCAGCCTGGAAACTCGCAGCTCCGCGCGCTCGAACCACGGCAGCGGATCGCGCAGCAGGGCTTCCAGCGCGTAGCGTTCCTGCTTGATCACCACGCCCACCGGCAGGCCATCGGCATCGTTGGAACCGAACGACAGATTCTGCATCGAGAAGCCCGGCACGCCGTACTCGCTGTCTTTGGCATCGATGCTGACACCCGCGTAGCCACGGTCGAAAAACAGCGTCGACCCGAAGGCCACCTGCGAGTTGCGTGCGTAGCTGTTGCCCAGCCGGTGATGGTAGTCGGGCGTGACATCGTTGTTGATCTGCTTCTGCACGTACGACGGCGTGCCGGGCACGTAGGCCGGGTTGGCCGGATTGATGTAGGTGCGGCGCTGCCAGACCGAGGTCGGATGGTTGGTGTAGAACGAGAAGTCGCCATCGGCCCAGTCCGGATTTTCGCTCATGAACTGGTCGATGTAGGGCTGCGAGGCCTTGTTGTAGATCTGCTGGACGCGCGCCTCTTTCTGGCAGCTGTCGGCCAGCGCCGAGTTGACGCCGCCGGTCGGCGGGAACAGGCGGGTGTTGCAGACGGCGGCCTTGCTGTTGCCCGGGATGTCGTAGTGCGAGATGCGCTGACGCGAGACCTGCAGGTTGGTCGAGAGGTTGCGCTGGTTGTTGAAGTTCATGCGGAAGCCCTGCGCGTCGGCGGCATTGAAGCCCTTGCGCAGGATCAGTTCCATCGACTGCTCCTTGTCTCCCATGCGGCGCGGGATCAGGCCCGAATCGATCTCCACGCTGCCGCCGATCGCATTGCCGCCATAGCGCACGGCGTCCGAGGACTTGTTGACGGTGACGCTGCGCACGAACAGTGGATCGAACGGAATGTTGATGTCGCCGCTGATCGCGTTCATGCCGAGGATGGACTGGCCATCCTGCAGGATCTGCACGCGGTTGCCGCTGAGGCTGCGGATGACCGGGGCGCCCGCGTTCGGCCCGAAGGCGCTGTTCTGCACGCCGGAGACATGTTCGAGCACGCTTCCGAGGGTACGGTTCTGCGCCTGTGGATTATCGACGGTGACCCGGCTGTCGATGCGCGAGAGCGGGGAGGCCTGTACCTGGAGGGTGGGAAGGGTAGGCGCGTCCGCAGCGTGGGCGGTGTGGACGGCGAACAGGATGGCGGCAGCAAGCAGGTGGCAACGCATGGCAGGACTCGTGACATAGAAGTGAAATGTTATAACGTAACTATTTGTATCGACAAGGACGTGATGAGGCCTTGCCGCCAGACCTGAATCGCGGGAGGCGCGAACGAGGTTGCCGCGCGTTCAGCGCCCTGCCTTGTGCGGGGCCCCGATGCTGTGCACGATCCGAAGCGCTGCGCCCCACAACGCGTCACGCAGCACCTTCTTCACTGGAACGGAGCAACGTATGAAGCTGTTGTCCGCTGTGTTGTTGTGTGCGTGTTCGCTGCCGGCCGGGTCGGCGCTGGCCGTGGAAGCGTCCCCGTCGCCGCTGCTGGGGCGCTGGTCGCTGGACACCGCGACCTCGGCACTACCCGAGGCGCAGCGTCCGAAGCAGGTGGTGCTGGAGTTCAAGGACGCCGGCGGTGGCCGCTGGAGCTCACACGTGGATATCGTCCTGCACGACGGCAAGACCATGAAGTCCGACGGCACGTTGGCGCTGGATGGCACGCCGGGTGCCTTGTCCGGCACCTACGGCGCGGACAAGGCAAACCTGAAACTGCCGGCCCCGAATACGCTGGTGATGCAGTTGGTGGATCACGGGACGCCCGCCTCCACCCGCATCTACACCGTGGCGGATGACCGGGCGACGATGACCGAGACCAAGGCGTTCTACGGCCACGACGGCACGCCGATCCTGCAGACCAATCTGTTCAAGCGCATGCCGTAGCGATGCTGCGTTCACCAGGCTCGCACAACGGGCGTGGTGAACGCAGCCGCCTTACACCGCGGCCGGATCGTGCTTGCCAGTGTCGATGCCGTACTTGTCGACGGTGTCCTGCATCCAGCACGCAGCACCATCACCATCGCGTTCCAGCGGATCATCGCGTTCAGGCGGCGCTCGATGGCCAGGTCACCGGGATAGGGCGGCTGGCGTTCGGGCGGGATGGTATTGACGTAGGCCGTCCATGCGCGGGTATGCAGGTCGCCGTGCTGTTGCGCGTCCAGATCGCTCAGCCGGTCGATCAGGTAGTGCGCGCGTGGCCGGCCACCGGCCTGCATCACCGCCTCCAGCGATTCACACCACTCCCGCGTTTCCAGCGGGTCGGTATCGAAGGGGATCAGGGCTTGGTTCATGACTGTCTCCAGAGGGCGCCGTTTGGACGTCTGCCTGAGCGACAACACCATCAGGGCGCACAGCACTGGAGCGGGGTCGCAACGGCAATGCCGTGACGCGAAGGGCGACCGTGGCGGCCACCGAGAAGACAAGCGTAGGCCTGGCCCCGCGGCTTCGATAGGCGGGCCCGGCTTGGGTCTCTGGCAAGCAAGGGTTGGTGCCGGGCGCCGCATCATGCGCGGATGCACTGCGTACCACCGCAGATCAGGCCGGGTACAGTCCAGGCAGGAACATCGGGATGACCGCCACGCCGACGCACAGCAGGCACCAGGCGACGATGGGCAGCCAGCGCGCCAGACGCTGGGCCGGTTCTGGTACGCGACCGCCGCCGATCCACAGCAGCAGCGTGAGCACGCCCAGTGCATAGGCGAGGGCGACGATCACCGGATGCACATGGATGACCCGGCTGGGCGGCCACATCTGCTGCTGGTAGGCGGTGGTGTGGGCGACCAGCAGCAGGAACAGCAGGCTGCTGAAGGTGTGGATGGCGGTGCGTGCGTTCATTGCTGGGCACTCCTTGTGCCGGCTGCCGGGACATTGCAGGGGCGGCATTCTAGCGGCTGCCTGCCGGTCGTTGAAACGCCACTGTCATCGATGGCGGTCACCCTGCTGGGCTTTCCAGCCTCGGGGTGGTTGGCCGGCCGTGAACAGCGTGAGGATCTGGGAGAAGAGCTACGAACTGCGGCGCCGGCTGCTGCGTGGCTTCTTCCTGCGTCGCGGTTCGGCCAGCGAAGATGCCGAAGACCTGGCGCAGGAGGTCTATCTGCGGCTGCTGCGCAGCACCGGCGAGGATGCCGACGCGGTCGAGAACCCGGAAGCCTACCTGTTCACCGTGGCGGCCAACCTGGCGCGCGAGCACGCCCGCGTGCGGTCGTCGCTGCCGCCGCTGGAAGACATCGATCTGCTGGCCGAAGTGCTGAAAAGCGAAGAAGACATCGAGCGCGAATTCGAGCGTGCGCAGCGCTGGAACGATATCCGCAGCACCATCGCGCGGTTGCCGGCGACCACGCGCCGGGTGATGGAGCTGCACTACCGCGACGGGCTGGATTGCCCGGGAATCAGCCAGCAGCTGCAGGTGTCGGTGCACATGGTGCGCAAGCATATCGGCAAGGGGCTTGACGCCTGCAGGAAGGCGCTGGGCGCCAGGGAGCTCACATGAATCGGTATCCATCACGCAGGCCTGACGACGAGGTCGCACGTGAGGCGGCGCACTGGTTCCTGTGCAATCGCGAGGGGGTGCTGGACAAGGCCGGGCGTGTCGCGTTCCTGGACTGGATGAAGCGCTCGCCCGAGCATGTTCGCGCCTACATGCGCGCGCTCGCGTTGCACCGGCAGGTGGGCGAGGCGCTGCAATCGCCGTTGGCTGATGAGGCGCTGGTGCCACCGCGGCAGGTCGCCGCCAAGGTGGTGCCGCTGTTCGGTCGTGCGCACGCGCCGCCCCGCGCCGTGCTGCGTCGCGGTCGCGTGCGCTGGTGGATGGTCTCTGCCGCGGCCTGTGTTGCCCTGATCGGCGTGGGCCTGGTTCCGCAGGTGATGCCCACCCAGCAGCTCTACAGTGCCGGGCATGGTGAACTCCGCGACCTGGTGCTGCCCGACCAGACCCAGGTGCGGCTCAACGCGGACAGCCGACTGCGGGTACGCATGGGCTGGTTCAGCCGAAAGGTGGAGCTGCTGCAGGGGGAGGCCACGTTCGACATCGCCCGCGACCGTCGTCCGTTCGAGGTGGAAGTGAACGGCCTGGAGATCCGGGATATCGGCACGGTGTTCGATGTATCGCGACGGCTGCAGAGCACACGCATCGGCGTCGTCTCCGGCGAGGTCGAGGTCTGGAGCCAGGGCGCGGGTGCCCACCGCCTGGCCCAGCTGGAGCAGGGCCGGGTGGTGCAGGTCGATGCGCGAAGCCATGCCGTCGAGTCAGTGGACATGCCGCTGTCGATGCTGCTGGACTGGCAACAGCGCAAAGTGTCCTTCCTCGATGAGCGGCTCGATGAGGTGGCAGCTGCCTTCAACCGGCACAACCAGGTGCAGGTGCGCGTGCTGGACGAAGGCGCGGCATCGGCACGGTTGTCCGGCAGCCTCGATGCGCATCGCATCGGTGCGCTGCAGGCCTTCCTCGAACGCGACCCACGCTTCGTGGTGAGGCGCGAAGGCGACACAGTGCGGGTCGGCAGTCGCTGAGGCCCGCGCGGTGGTGGGCTGTCAGAAAAAATTCATCGAATCCGCGTTCTCCACTTCGGTGGATGCGGGCTCTTACTTGGAAGAAGCCGCTGCCGAGCCACGCAGCGGCGCCTGCTGCCTTCTCTCTTCCAAGGACCCGTGATGCGCAACACGCTCTACCTGTCGATCATCCTCGCCCTGTCTCCCTGCAGCGTGCCAATGGCGGCCGCGGCCGCTGCCGATGGCCTTGAAGCCCGCGTGTCGGCGCCGATCGCGGCGCAACCGCTGGCCCGTGCACTTGAGCAGTTGTCGCGCAGTTCCGGCGTGCAGTTCCTGTACTCGGGTAGCGGTGAAGCGCACATGGCCGGGGCTGTGCCACGTGGCGCCACCGTCAAGCAGGCGTTGGACGCACTGCTGGCGGGTACCGGCCTGGGCTACACCGTGGTGGATGGCAATGTCATCGCCATCGATCCGGCACCCGCACGCAACGCGCCGAAGCCAGCCGCGCCGATGCCGCGCGAGGCCGGAGCGATGGTGGCGCCGACCCTGGACACGGTGAAGGTGATTGCCGCGCACGAGGTGATCGACCAGAAGAAGTCGTCGCCGGTGATCAAGGATTCGGTGGTCTACGACGAGATGGACAGCTACGGCGACGAGACCCTGGCCGAGAGCCTGATGGCCGCTCCAGGCCTGAGTGCGGTGGAGGATGCTGGTGAGCCACGTTACGTGACGGTACGCGGCGTGCAGGCCAACCTCAACTACACCACCATCGATGGCATCGCGATTGCCAGCGTGGGTGGCAGTGGCTCCGGGGAGCGCATGAACAACCTGCAGCTGATTCCCAGCGACATCGGCACCCGTACCGACATCTACAAGAGCTTCAGCGCGGAGCAGGCACCGGATGCGATCGGCGGTGTGATCGACATCATCAGCCGCAGTGCCTTCGACCGGTCGGGCAGGTACGTGTTTGCCGACGTGGCAGGCATCTATTCCACAGCCGAGACCAACGTCGAGCGCAGCGCTGGCGGCAACCACGAGACCCTGGGCCATTTCGGCAAGAGCGCCAAGATGGTGCTCTCCAACCAGTTCGGCGCCGACCAGGAGTTCGGCATCGTTGCGGTGGCACGCTATGAACAGCGTTCACGCAACAGCGTCAAGCGCTGGGTGGAGTCGAACTACTACTACAACGACGCTGGAAAATACCTCACCGACGGCACCACGGGTCCGGACGAGGTCAAGGGCTGGAACGGCCTGCGTGCGCCTGGCAACTTCAGCACCGGCACCTATACCAACTTCATCACCAACTTCGGTGGCTCCGCCAAGCTTGAGTGGAAGCCCTCGGATGATCCGTTCTACGCATCGCTGTTGCTGTACTCGTACCGGTTCTACGAGAACTCGACGATGAACAAGACGGATCTGTATGGAAACGCCAAGTTTCCGATCCGCAACCAGACCGAGGACAGCGGCACCACGCAGATCAACAGCATCTACATCAAGAACCGCCACGACCGCTGGGACCGCAGCAACCGTGGCGCCATCGCCAGCTTCAACTGGGACGTCGGCGACCGTTCGCGCCTGACCCTGCGCGGTGGCCACACCGAAGAGACCTTCCACAACAACCAGGTCTACTGGGGTGTGCGCGCCTATCCAAGCAATCTGTTCGTCGACTACGAGAATGACAGTCACGGGTTCCCAAACGCGGTAGCGGTTTCTGATTCCAGCCTGTTGACCAGCTGCGCGTTCAAACTCAATCCGGCGCAGGCCTATGTCTCCCCGCGCGATGCCAAGGAGAGCATCGACAACCTGCGCGCGGACTTCAGCTACAACATCGACGCCGATGCGCGTGGCTTCGGCCTGGCCACCGGTGCCGAGTACCGCCACCTGAAGATCTGGCAGGACATCGACTTCGACTACTTCAGGAGCAGTGCCACGCTCAACGATTACCTGTATCCGGGTTCGACGCTGCTGGGCAGCGTGCCGGGCTTCCCGCTGATCGACAACCGCAAGTGGAACGAGGAACTGCTGCCGAAGCTGGGCAACAACAATGCGGCGTATCCGAATGCCAACTTCACCAGCGACTACAAGTACGTGGAGGACATCACCAATGCCTATGTGTCCGCTCACTACGCCTGGGACCGGCTGCTGCTGATCGGCGGCCTGCGTTACGACCACACCCGCTTCGATGCCTACAGCCCGTTCAGCGATGATGGCGGCAGTACGTATACCTCCGCCTTCCGCAACACGAGCGGTGGCTACAACAACCTGCTGCCTTCGTTGAATGCGACGTTCAAGCTGAGCGAGGACCAGCGCCTGCGCTTCTCCGCCAGCCGTACGCTGGGCCGGCCGACGCCGAGCAACATCGCCCAGGCCACCAGCACCAGCTGTGGCGATGACGAGGAGGGCAGGGGCTTCTGCACCATCAAGCAGGGCAATGCCAACCTGCAGCCGCGCCGTTCCACCAACATCGACCTGGCGTGGGACCTGTATTTCAACGGCAACAATGGCCTGGTCTCGGTGGCGCTGTTCGACAAGGTGATCAAGGACGATATCTACACCCTGACCACGTTCGAGAACGTGGGGGACACCCGCTACCGGGTCACCCAGCCGATGAACACCGACGAGTCGAAGCTGCGTGGCGTTGAGTTCGCGGTGGCCAATCGCAATCTGCAGTGGGGCCGCCAGCGCTTCGACATGTACTTCAACGCGACGCGTCTGGAAGGCCAGACCAACTACCGCATCACCGATGGCACCGAGCGGCGCCTGGACCGCCTGCTGTACCAGCCGGACTGGTCGCTCAATGGGTCGGTGATCTGGCGCATGCCGTGGAAGAGCTCGCAACTGCGCCTGTCCGGAACCTACCGCAGCCGGATGCTGGTCGACTTCGGTGACACCGAATGGCTGGATTCGTACTACGACCCATACATGACGTTCAACATGGCTTTCAGCCACAAGGTCGGCAAGCACGTAACGCTGAAGTACGAGGCCAAGAACCTGTTCAACACGCAGCCAACCTACAGCACCGGTCCGAACGGGCGTTTCCGAACCGAGATCGACGACTACGGCCGCTTCTTCTATTTCCACATCATCTACAACTGAGGGGTCATCCGTGGAGACGATCAATCGCAGGCGATTCCTGGCCTTGGCCGGCCTGTCGGCCGCAGGGGCCTGGATGGGCACGGCGCGCGCACTGGCCGCGCAGACCGACGCCACTGCACTGAACCCACGCAACCTGCTGGCGTCGCCACGCTTTGCCAGCACGCCCTTCACCCTGGGCGTGGCCTCGGGTGATCCCTCGGCCGATGGCATGGTGCTGTGGACACGGCTGGCGACCGAGCCACTGGTGTTCGGTGGTGGCATGCCGGCCCGGCCGATGGTGGTCGAGTGGCAGCTGGCAGCAGACGAAGGCATGCGCAGGGTGGTACGCCAGGGCTCGGCAATGGCCCATCCCGAACTGGGCCATGCCGTCCACGTGGAGCTGGAAGGGTTGGCACCGGGCCGACCGTACTGGTATCGCTTCACCGTAGGCGGCCACGCCAGCGCAGTGGGTTGTACGCGCACGCTGCCGGCAGCCACGGCGGCGGTGGATCGCGTGCGCTTTGCGGTGGCAGGTTGCCAGCACTACGAAGAAGGCCACTACACCGCGTGGCGGCGCATCGCCGAGGAACCGCTCGACTTCGTCTTCCACTACGGCGATTACATCTACGAAGGCGAAAGCCAGCCGGGCCTGCGGAAGATGAACGGCCAGCCGTTCACCAACCTGCGCAACCACGTCGGCCCGCAGATCTATACGCTGGATGATTACCGCCGCCGCTACGCCCAGTACAAGAGCGATGCCGACCTGCAGGCCGCTCATGCATCGGCTCCCTGGTTCGTCACCTTCGATGACCACGAAGTGGACAACAACTGGGCCGGCGCCGAAGACCAGGACGATACGCCCAGCGAAGTGTTCCTGCTGCGGCGCGCGCAGGCGTTCCAGGCCTACTACGAGAACATGCCGCTGCGCCGTTCGGCGTTCCCGCGCGACGGCCACATGCAGATGTACCGGCGCGCACGCTACGGCACGCTGATGGACCTGCACCTGCTCGACACCCGCCAGTACCGCAGCAAGCAGGTGAACATGACGCTGCGCGAGGAGGTGGAATCGCCGGAGCGCAGCATTGTGGGGGCGAAGCAGGAGCGCTGGCTGTTCGATGGCCTGTCCGATGCCGCGCCGCGCTGGCATACCATCGCCCACCAAGTGGCGCTGGGCAACTACATGCGCGAGAAGGACGGGGTAGTGCAGTCGTCCGATGACCAGTGGTCGGGCTACCTGGACAGCCGCCGGCGCCTGCTCGAGCACATCCAGAAGGTGGGCTTCGGCAACGTGGTGACCGCCTGCGGCGACGCGCATCGCCACTATGCCAGCGATCTGGTGCAGGACCACCGTGACTCGGGCGTGATCTCCAGCGAGTTCCTCGCCACGTCGATCACCTCTGGCGCCGATGGTCAGGGTGTGGATGCGTATGCCAGAAACCAATTAGCGCACAGCCCCTATCTGAGGGCGACCACCGACAAGCGTGGCTACGTGCTGTGTGATGTCACCCGCGATGCGTGGATCGGCGACATGAAGACGCTGGATACCGTGATGCAGCCGAATGGCGTGCTGCAGAGCTGGAAACGCTATGCGGTGGAGCACGGCCGGCCGGGGCTGCAGGAGGCCTGAATCTGCCGATCTGCCGCGTAGAGCCGAGCCCATGCTCGGCTGCTTTGTCGGGGCAATGCGACCAGGGCGAGAAGCAGCCGAGCGTGGGCTCGGCTCTACAGAGGGCTCCTCAATCGTGCTCGAACCGCAAGGGCTCGCTGCCCATTGCCGGGTCACTGGTGCCGGGGCGCCCATCCTCGGCGCGGCCGGCCAGTCGCAGTGCACTGTCGCCCGCACCGATGCGCAGGTCGTACCACCCTGCGGTGGGCGCCGCGTCCCATGCCACCGTGGCCTCAGCATGCGCCGGCAGCGCCAGCGCCTGCTCAGGCATGTGCCCGGCATAGGCACCGGCCTGCACCCGCACATTCTGCGCGCTGTTGTGCAGATTGCGCAGGTGCAGCCGCAGCTGGCCGTCCGCGCGCTCGATTGAAGCCTGCACGGCAGGCGCCTTGAACGCACCTTGGAAGTGGCGGTGGAAGCCGTTCGGACCAAGCAGCCAAAGGTCATAGCGGCCCTGGGCGTCCAACGGCCAGCGCTCGCGCAGCGGCGTACCTGGCAGCAGCGTGTAGCGGCGTGGTACCGCATCCAGCCGCAGCCGATCGTAGACATGCAGCACTGCCGGCGCGCCTTCGCAGGACAGCGTCAGATCCACACCCAAGGCATCGACTGCGGCAATCGATGCCTGCGGTCGATAGGGTAGGGCGCGCGCGGGACGTACACCGCTTTCCTGTTTCGCTGGCTTCAGCCCCTCCGGCAGCGTGGGCACGGTGCGCCCCGGCAAGGCAGCTGCGCGTGCGGCAACCGCACTCACGTCGGGCAGGCCACGGACGAACGGGCGGGTATCGCGCTGGGCAAAGTCGAACGCATTGCTGAGGTCGCCGCAGACCGCACGGCGCCACGGCGAGATGTCCGGCGCGGCCACGCCAAAGCGGCGCTCGATCAGCCGTATGACCGAGGTGTGGTCGTACACCTGCGAATCGACCCAACCACCGCGACTCCACGGTGAGATCACGTACAGCGGCACGCGCGGTCCCAGACCGTACGGGCGCCCGCGCAGTTCGGCGAGATCGTACTTCTCGTCACCCGGGGCCGGGTGCCGGTGGTACTCGCCTTCGGTGCTGACCGAGGACACACCCGCCCAGCCACGGTCCACCGGCGAAGGCGGGGCAGGTGGCGGCATGTGGTCGAAGAAGCCATCGTTCTCGTCGAACATCAGCAGCAGGGCGGTGCGGCTCCACACGTCCGGATCGGCGGTCAGCGCATCCAGCACGCGTGCGGTATAGGCCGCGCCCTGTGCCGGGCTGGACGGGCCGGGATGTTCGCTGCCGGCCGCGTCGGCGATGATGAAGCTGACCTGCGGCAGGCGCCCGTCAATGACGTCCTGGCGCAGCTGCGTCAGGCCCCGCGTGCTGACCCCGCGCGCGCGCAGCTGCGGGTCATGCCCTGGCGCCGCGCGGTGGGCCTGACGGAAGGCCTCGAAACCCGCCAGCGGGTTGTCGGTGAAGTTGTCGGCCATGTCCTGGTAGATCTGCCAGGACACGCCGCCCCTCTGCAGGCGCTCGACATAGCTGGTCCAGCGGTACGACGCCGGGTACCCGCCCTGTTCGGGAAAGTTGTCGTGCGAATTGGCGATCACCGGGCCGCCGGCACGCGCATGCCCATCGTTGTGGCCGGTCCACAGGAACACCCGGTTCGGGTTGGTGCCGGCCTGCATTGCGCAGTGGTAGGCATCGCAGATCGTGAAGGCATCGGCCAGGGCGAACTGGAACGGCAGGTCGCTGCGCTGGAAGTAGCCCATCGAGTGGTTCTGCTTGGCCTTCGGCCATTGCCCCATGCGCCCGTGGTCCCACGCCCGATGGGCATCGGGCCAGGTATGCGGCGTGCCTTCCACGCGCATGTAGCCGAAGTGCGCGGCGGTATCCAGCGGGAACGGCGCGATCGCGCGCTCGCCGCTGGCATCGGGCTGCAGCCACAGGCTGCGGACGCGGCCACCTGCTTGCAGCGCGGCGGCCGGGGCGACGAACCGATCACCGAAGCCACGTACGCCCGGCAGCGTGCCGAAGTAGTGGTCGAACGAACGGTTCTCCTGCATGAACACCACGATGTGCTGCAGGTCTTCCAGGCTGCGCGTCTGCGCGGCGGGGGCGATCGCGGCGGCCCGGGCGATGCTGGGCAGCAGTGGAGAGAGGCCGGCGGCAACGCCGGCCTGCAACAACCGGCGTCGGCCGATATCGGTCACAGGCTCACTCACAGGTCCACGCGGAAAGAGATGCCGACGGTGCGCGGAGCGCCGATGAAGGCGTTGTCGCGCCCGTCCACCCCTGCAAGATACCGTTTATTGGTGAGGTTGCTCACCACCAGGTTGGCGCCCATGCCCTTCAGGCGCGGCGACAGGCCCTGCAGGTCGAAGCCGATGTTGGCGTTGAGCACGGTCGCCGACGGCAGCTTGTTGACGTTGGCGGCGTCGAGATAGCGCGTGCCCAGGTAACGGCCGGACAGGCCGAAGTTCCAGTTCTCACCCTGCCAGTCCGCCGACAGGACGAGGGTCTGTTCGGGCTGGCCGATCACCTTGGCGCCATCGACGATGCCCAGCTGGGTATCGCGCGCGGCATCGCCGCTGCCGAGGTACCTGGAGCGGTTGTAGGTATAGGCGGCGTTGAGGCGCCAGCCGTTGTCCCAGCCGTAGCCGAACGCGGCTTCCAGCCCGTTGCTCTCCACGCCGCCGAAGTTCTCGTAGACGCCGTCGGTCTCGCCGAGATAGTCGATGCCGCTGACGAAACCTGCCGGCAGGTAGACGATGCGATTGTCGAACTTGATGTTGTACAGGGTCACCGAGGCGGTCAGCGGCCAGCGGCTGATGCGCATGCCCACTTCAATGTTGTCGGCGGTCTCCGGCTCGACGTTGCGGAAGTGCTGCGGGTCGGTCTCGCCGAGCACGCCGGAAGGAATCGCGGCGAAGTTCTGCGAGAAGCCGGCGAACAGCTCCATGCCTTCCACGCCCGGTGCCCAGGTCAAGCCGGTGGACAGCAGCGGGTCGGACCTGGAATCGGATTTGACGTGTTCGCTGGCACCGATCACGCGGCGGCGCGACTGGTCGACGAAGAACTGCTTCACGCCCAGGCGTGCGCTGAACGGCCCGAATCGCGCCACGTCCTCGATGTAGTACATCTGCTCGTCAACCTTGTACTTGTCCTCGAACTGTACCCAGTACGGCTGGTGGTCGAAGGCGATGTCCTGGCCGACGTTGAGCAGGCGATGCCAGTCGCGGCGCGCCGAACGGTCCAGCTTCTCCACCCACAGGCCGCCGCGGATCGTGTTGTCGACCGTGCCGAAGGTCTGCCGCCACTCGACGTCGGCGGTCACGCCCATGCGGTCGTTGTCGTAGTGCGTGTGGCGATACGACTGCGCGCCCAGCACGTTGCCGGCGTAGCAGTTCGGATCGTATTCGGCGGTGAAGCCCAGCCGCGGCGTGCAGTTGGCCAGGCGCTGCGCGGCGCTGCCGTCGGGATTGACGAAGAAGATCTGGCCACGGTTGCTGCCGCCGTACACGGTTTTTCCACCGATGTACTCCGACTCGGGGCGGCCCGCACCGTCATCGCTGACCTGCGCCAGATAGGGAGGCAGCCAGTCGCCACGACCTTGCATGCGGTGCCCGTAGGCGGCCACCGAGGCCTTGAAGCCGTTGCCACCGTCGAAGGCCGCGCGCAGGTAGTCGAAGGTGTTCTCGCGCAACGCACGCGAGCCGGAACGGTAGTTCTGGTCCAGGTAGGGAATGCCGGTGAGGATACCGACCAGGTTGTCGCGATCCGGATTGGTCGCAAAGCCCTTCGGTGAGACGCTGGTGTATTCCGGCTCGTCGGCATCGTTGTAGGACAGGTAGCCGGTCAGGGTCCAGCGATCCAGTTCGGTGATGAACTTGCCGGCGATGTGGTCGTTGCTGGTCTTGCCGCTGCCATCGATCCAGTCATGCACGCGCGCCGACGAGGCACTGACCCAGGCGCGGGTGTGGCCGCCGAGCAGGCCGGTGTCGTAGCGCACGTAGTACTTGCGCGCATCGTTGTCACCGGCGCCGACCACGAAGCGCAGGCGGCTGTCCTGCAGCGGGTCGCTGGTAAGGAAGTTGAGCGTGCCGCCCAGGGCCTCGTTCGAGCGCGAGGAGATATCGGCAGTGCCCTGGCTGACTTCCACTGTTTCCAGGTCGAGGGCGTCGATGTAGCGGTTGGCCAGCGAGCCGCCGCCGTAACCCGAACCGCCGTTGGGGAGGCCGTCGATGGTAGTGCCGATCTGCTGTGTGTCGCGGTTGGTGACAAAGCCACGCATGCTGATCTGCGTGCCCCACACCGATGAGCCGGTGGCATCGGCTTCGCTGACCACCACGCCGGGCACCTCGTTGAGTGCATCGTTGACGCTGCTCATCACGGTCTGCCGGTTCAGCGTTTCCGCGCGCACCGATGTCTTGGCGTAGCTGGTGGCCTGCCCGATCACCTGCACCTGATCGAGGGTGCGGGCATCGCTGCTGCGCGCTTCGGCCGCCTCGCCCTGCGGTGCTTCGGCCAGGGCGTCCAGTGCGGGGGCGATCAGCAGGGCCAGCAGCGAGACACGGGGAAAACGCGCAATCGTTCGCATCGAAACCGGACCTTCAGCAGAGGGAAGCCCCGGAGTGTCGGCAGCGCCAATGACATCGGCATGACGCGAAGATGCAGGAACCGTGTTGTGTGACGGCCCGCAGCTGCTGCCTGCATCAGTACCGCGCGTCCTTGGGTTTCGGGTCGCGCGGCCAGTCCTTGCTCTTGTTGGCGAAGTCCGGCCGCGGCTGGTTGATGAAGTAGCTGGCGATGTCCACCGCATCCTGGTCGGGCATCACCTGCTGCCCCAGTGGGGGCTCGCGGGTCACCGCCGGCGGCATGTTGTGCTTGACGAAGCCGGCGGCCTTGTACAGGCGCGCCATGCCGGCGCCGATGTTGAAACTGTGGTCGCCCCACAGCGGCGGGAAGGCGATGTCACCGCTGGCGTCGCGCCGTCCTCCGCCGTTGTCGCCATGGCACGCGGCGCACTGCACGGCGTACAGTGCCTGGCCACGGATCGGGTCCGGGGCCAGCGTGCTGTCGATGGGCCCCTCACTGGGGGCGGACACCTTTGCACCCTCTGGCACAGGACTGCTCAACCACGCCATGTAATCGAGCATCGCGCGCATCTGCGGCGAGTCCTTCGGCAGAGGCTTGCCGTTCATCGAACGCTGCAGGCATCCGTTGATGCGCTCGGTCAGCCCGATCACCTTGCCCGGGCGCGGCATGTAACGCGGATAGGCGCCGCCGCCGGTGTTGAAGTAGTGATTGCCGAAAGGCCGCTTGCCTTCGGCCATGTGGCACGAATTGCAGTTCAGATCGTTGCCGACATTGTCCGGCAGCAGCCGTGCAGTCTCGTTGAGGAGGCGGCGGCCGAGCATCACCGATTCGGCATTGCCGAGACCGGCGATCTCCTCGGCACTCGGCGCATGGTAGTGGCCGACCACTTTGCCCTGCGCATCGAGGATATCGATCGTGCTGGCGACGGCGGCATCCAGGTCCGGGTACAGATGACGGTAGGCCAGGGTACCGGCGCCGGTCAGCACCATGAGGGTGATCGCACTGCCGATCAGCAGGCGGGGACGCGTGCGCGAACGCTTCATTGTGCGGCCTCCTGCGGAACGTAGTGCACCGGCTTGTCGCGCACCACCCGACGCATGCGCGCCACGTCGACCTCGCTCACTGCGCTGGCCTGATTGCCCCAGCTGCTGCGGATGAAGGTCAGGATCTGTGCCAGCTGCGCGTTCGGCAGCTGCTCGAAGCCTGGCATGCTGAAGGCCATGCGGTCGTGCCGGGTATGTGGTGTGCGGCCGCCGATCAGGGTCACCTGCACCAGCGAGCTGGGGTCATCGGCGAACACGATCGAGTTGCCCGCCAGCGCCGGATAGACGCGGGCCATGCCGCGGCCGTCGGCGCGGTGGCAGGCCTGGCAGTGCTCGGCATAGGCCAGCGAACCGGCCACACGATAGTCGCCGCTGCGCAGTGCGGCGGTGGTGGTGTCAGTACCGGGCGACCACTGTGCGCTGCGTCCTTCGCGGGCGGGCAGCTGCTTCAGGTAGCGGGCCATCGCCAGCAGGTCCGCGTCGGACAGGTACTGCGTGCTGTGCTCGACCACGTCGGCCATGCCACCGAAGGCCGCCGATCGATCGGTGCGCCCGGTGCGCAGGAAGTCCACGATCTCACCCTCGCGCCAGCTGGCCAGACCGGTCGATTCGCTGCGCAGGTTCTTCGCGTACCAGCCTTCCAGCACCGAACCGGACAGGAACTGGCGGCTGCCATCATCGGCCATCGCCTTTTCCTGGAACGCCAGCCCGCGTGGCGTGTGGCAGGCACCGCAATGCGCCAGGCCTTCCACCAGTTCGGCACCACGCTGCTGGCCGGCGTCCAGCGACGGATCCGGGCTGAAGCTGCGTGGGCGTGCGAACAGCAGTTGCCACCATGCCAGAGGCCAGCGCATGTTGGCGGGCCATGGAATCGTGCTGTCGGCGTTGTCCTGCTTCACCGGCTGCACCGAGCCCATGAAATAGGCGTACAGCGCCTTGATCTCGGCGTCGCGGGCAATCACGTACGAGGCGTACGGCATTGCCGGATACAACGGCTGGCCATCGTGACGGATGCCGCGACGTACCGCGCGTTCAAAGTCGGCGTAGTCGTAGGCGCCGATGCCGGTTTCCGGATCGGGGGTGATGTTGGTCGAGTAGATCGTCCCCATCGGCGTCTGCATGCCGAGGCCACCGGCGAACGGCTTGCCGCCCGGCGCGGTGTGGCAGGCCGCACAGTCGGCGGCGCGCGACAGGTACTGCCCCTGTGCGATCAGCGCCGGGTCGTGGATGTCGACCTGCGCGGCCTGCCGAGGTGCGAACCAGTAGGGCGTGCTGCGGGCGATGCCATAGGCGGCGGCCAGCGTGGCGGCCAGGGCAATGGCGAGCTTGAACGAGGTGCGCATGGGGGCACTGTGGGCAAGCATGCCGGCGTATTCATTGATCCGGATCAATGCCGAGGTCGATCGCGCCATTGTGACAACCTGAATCGATCCCGCATTGTCATCAAGCCGTCATCCACGCGCGATAGATGGCCTACGCCCGCGTCGTTAACCTGTCACGCTGTCGCATCCTTTCCCGATTGCCCATGAAGCGCTTGCTGCTGTTGCTGCTGGCGTGCGCCGGCCTGTGGCTGGCTGCATGCTCATCCTCGATCAACGCCTCGTCTACCTCGCTTGCCGACCGGCTGATCGCGCCAGGCGGCGTGTCGACCCTGCTCGATCGCCCGCGCATCGCCGCGGCCATTGCCGGGCTGCCCAACCGCCATGGCTTCGCAGCGGGTCGCGATGGCGTGCCGATCTTCTGGCGCGTGTTCGACCCCGGCGACTACGGCGCGCGGTACCACTACCTTCCGCAGCGTCATGAGAACGGCCTGCCTCTTGATACCGGCCTGAGTCTGGCCGTGCCACAGCCGTTCCGCGCGCAGACGCCACGCGGCACCGTGGTGCTGCTGCATGGGTGGATGATGAATGGTGATTCGATGCTGCCATGGTCGCTGCAGCTGGCCGAGTCCGGCTACCGCGTGGTCACGCTCGATCTGCGCAACCATGGCCAGTCCGGTGCAGGTCCGTCCGGCTATGGCACCTATGAATCGGATGACGTCGTCGATGTCATCGGCGAGCTGCGCGCGCGCGGCGAAGTGACCGGCCCGCTGTACCTGTTCGGTGTGTCCTATGGTGCGGCCACGGCGGTGTTCACCGCCGACAAGCTGGGTGACCAGGTGGCCGGCGTGGTGGCGATGGAATCGTTCGCCAATGCCGGTGCGGCGATCCGCACGATGATCCCGCACCTGATGGGACTGCAGCCGGAGGGCCTGAAGGCGCAGGCGGTGGCGTCGTACGCACGCTGGCGCTATGGGGGCCAGGACATCAACCAGGTGATCGCCGCCGCCAGCCGCCGTATCGATGTCGATCTGGACCGCGTCGACGTCGCGCGTGCGCTGGCCGATACCCGCGCCTGTGTGCTGTTGCTGCACGGGCAGGGTGACCAGCACATTCCGGTCAGCCAGGGCCGGCAGCTTGCGCAGGCCAACCCGCGCGCGCACTACATCGAAATGCGTGGAGAGGACCACATCACCCTGCCGCTGCGGCTGGACCTGCTGGCCGGCGTGGTGGATGACTGGATGGCGCGCGACGAGCACCACCCGCAGAGCGCGTGCCCAGCCCCACAGCTGCCGGCCCAGGCCGAATGGCTGGCACACGGCTGAAAAAAGGGGACGGAGGGGATTAAGTCGTTTGCAGCACACTCGGGGCAGATGCGACTTAATCCCCTCCGTCCCCTTTTTCTGTCAGGTCACGCGCCGTGCCAGTGAGCGGGCGGAGGCGGCTACGCCCAGCAGCAGTAGGGCGACGCACAGGAAGGCAAAGCCGAGGCTGGTGGCATGTGCCACTGCGCCGATCGCCGCCGGGCCAGCGAGGATGCCGGCGTAACCCAGTGTGGTCACGGCAGTGATGGCGATGCTTTCCGGCATCACCCGCTGCTGGCCTGCCATCGAGAACAGCGCCGGCACGATGTTGGCGCAGCCCAGCCCGACCAGTACGTAGCCGGCCAGCGCCACCGGAAACGAGGGCACCAGCGTGGCCAGGGTGAAGCCTGCCGCGGCCGTGATACCGCCAAAGACCAGGGTGCGGGTGCGGCCGAGGTGCTCGACGATGCCGTCACCGAACAGGCGCATTGCCGTCATCGCCAGGGTGAACAACGCGAAGCCGGCGCCGGCCTGGTCACGCGGCACCTGCCGCACTTCGGCCAGGAACACGGCGCTCCAGTCCAGCATCGAGCCCTCGGCGAGGAACACCACGAAGGCCAGTACGCCGATGAACAGCACCACGCCATGCGGCAGTGCCAGCAAGGGGCCTTCGTGCAGGATCCGTTGCGGACGCCAATGCGGCGCCGACAGCATCGCAACCAGCAGCAGCGCCACCACCGAAACCAGCGCGGCCAGCCACAGCGGCGTGCCGAGGATCAGCAGCCCGGTCATGCAGCCAGCACCGACGAATCCACCGATGCTGTAGAAGGCGTGGAAGCCGGACATCATCGCGCGCCCGGCATCGCGCTCGACCGCCACCGCCTGCATGTTCATCGCACAATCCAGTGCACCGACGCCGGCACCGAACACAAACAGTGCCGCGCCCAGCGACACCGGCGAGGGTGCCAGCACCAGCAAGGGCAGGGCGCACAGCATCATCGCGCAGGTGATCACCATCACCCGGCGGCAACCCAACCGCCCGGTCAGCGCACCTGCCAGTGGCATCGCCAGCAACGAACCCAGCCCAAGACACAGCAGCACGGCGCCGAGGCTGGCGTCGGACAGCCCGGCCTTGGCCTTGGCATAGGGCACCATCGGCGCCCACGCGGCGGTGGCGAATCCGGGAATGAAGAAGGCGGCACGGGTAGCGTGCTGTTGGGCACGTGGGGATGAAGGCGTCATGCGCGATGCGAGATCCGGGGGGCTTCATGAAATCGTTTTCAGGGCGGATCGGCAAGTGCCATGCATGACATTGAACGACGCATACGATTGCAGTGATTCGATTGCGTCACCAGCGATTAACGCCGCACACGGACAGTGGCTGCGCGGCCCGCATCCCGCCGGCCGCTCCCGGAGACCCGTACATGAGCACGACACCCACCATCCTCCTCGTCCATGGATTCTGGGGCGGGGCCGCACATTGGGCCAAGGTGATCCTGGAACTGCATCGCAACGGCCACGACCGTGTGCAGGCGGTGGAACTGCCGCTCACGTCGCTGGCCGACGACGCAGGACGCACCCAGAAAATGATCCGGCAGATCGACGGGCCGGTGCTGCTGGTCGGCCACTCCTACGGCGGCGCGGTGATCAGCCAGGCCGGTAACGAGCCCAACGTGAAGGGCCTGGTCTACATCGCTGCCTTCGCGCCTGATGCAGGCGAGAGCCCCGGTGGCATCACCCAGCAGCACCTGCCGGAAGCGGCGCCGAACCTGGCACCGGACAGCGATGGCTACCTGTGGCTGCGTGCGGACAAGTTCCATGAGAGCTTCTGCCAGGACCTGAGCGACGACGAAGGCCGGGTGATGGCGGTGACCCAGAAGGCGCCGCTGGCCAGCACCTTCGGCGACACGGTCAGCGACCCGGCGTGGAAACACCAGCCGAGCTGGTACCAGCTGTCCCGCCATGACCGCATGATCGCGCCAGACAACCAGAAGGCCATGGCCACGCGCATGCAGCCCAAGCGCCTGCTGGAGCTGGATGCCAGCCATGCCTCGCTGGCCTCGCAGCCGAAGGAAGTGACCGCGCTGATCCTGGAGGCCTGCGCCGCCATCGGCGGCTGAGACCGCCGCAGCACACCGCACGACAGCCGGGGCGCAGGGGAGTACACTCCTGCGCCTGCGGCCATCCGGCCGCTCCCCTCTCTTCCCTCAAGCCGCCGCCAGAGGATCCCACCCTATCGTGGAGGTCCCGCCGTGCTGTCTGTGCCTGTCCGTTTTCCGCTCTTGTTCCCGCGTCGCCTGCCGCTGCCGCATGCACTGGCCCAAGGCCTGCTACTGCTTGCACTGAGCAGCGGCACCGCCGCTGCCCAGTCCACCCAGGACGAGGACAAGGCCAAACCGGCACCCGCCTCGCAGACCCTGCAGACCGTGCAGGTCACTGCCAACCTGCTCGGCACCATCACCGAGGGCAGCGGCGCCTACACGCCCGGCACCATTGCCACCGCCACCCGCCTGGTGCTGACGCCGCGGCAGACGCCGCAGACCATCAGCGTGATCACCCGCGCCGAGATGGATGACTTCGGCCTGCACGGCATCGATGATGTGATGCGGGTGACCCCTGGCATCAGCATCGTCACCTATGACAGCGAACGCACCGAGTACTACGCACGCGGGTTTGCCGTGCAGAACTTCCAGTACGACGGCATTCCCATGTCGCGCGACTCGGCCTATTCGGCCGGCAACACGCTCAGCGACACCGCCATCTACGACCGCATCGAAGTGCTCAAGGGCGCCACCGGCCTGCTGACCGGCATGGGCGATCCCGGTGCGACCATCAACCTGGTGCGCAAGAAGCCGGGCAAGGACTTCGCTGGCAGCGCGACGCTGGGTGTGGGGCGCTGGGATGATTACCGCGCCGAGATCGATGTCGGCGGCCCGCTGGCAGCCGATGGGCGCGTGCGGGGCCGTGCGGTGGGCGCCTGGCAGGACAAGCATTCCAATCTCGATTACTACCAGCGCACCAGCAAGGTCGGCTACGCAGTACTGGAAGCCGATCTGGGTGAACGTACGCTGCTGACCGTAGGCGGCGATGCGATGGACAGCGACCCGAAGGGCTCGACCTGGGGCGGTATTCCGCTGCTGGACAGTGCCGGCAACTTCAACGACATGCCGCGTTCGTTCAACAACGGCACCCGCTGGAGCGGGTGGCGCCAGTATGTGCGCACCGGCTTTGCCACGCTGGAGCACACCTTCGACAACGACTGGGTGGCCAAGCTGCAGATCAACCACCAGGTCAACGGCTATGACGCCGCATTGGCGGGAGCCGCCGGTGGCAATCCCGATCCGGTTACCGGCGAAGGCGTGTCATTGTGGCTGGGAAAGTACGTCGGCAAGACCGTCAGCAATGCGGTCGACTTCTATCTGAGCGGTCATTTCGGCCTGTTTGGCCGCGAGCATGAACTGGTGGTGGGCGGCAGTGCTTCGCGCAAGCGCTGGACCAATACCGGCTACGCGCCGCAGTCCGGCTATCCGACCGAGGTGCCCGATTACCGCGCATGGCAGGGCGACATTCCCGAGCCGCAATGGCAGCGCAGCTACGACAACAATGAAGTGACCCGCGAGAATGGCCTGTACGTGGTCGGTCGCTTCGACGTCGCCGATCCACTGAAGGTGATCGTCGGTAGCCGCCTGGCCAGCTATCGTTCGCCGGGCACGCACGAGACCGGCGTGTTCGTACCGTATGCCGGCGTGGTCTATGACCTCGGCGAGCACTATTCGGTGTACGCCAGCTACAGCACCATCTTCAAGCCGCAGGGGCAGCGCGACGAGCAGGGCAAGGCGTTGGATCCGCTGGAGGGTCGCAGCTACGAGATGGGCCTGAAGGCCGAGTTCCTCGATGGCCGCTTCAACGCCAGTGCAGCGCTGTTCCAGCTCGACCAGGACAACTTCGCCCAGCCCACCGGTGGCAAGACGCCGGACGGGCAGGATGCGTATCGCGCCCTGATGGGCGTGCGGACCAAGGGCTACGAGCTTGAGATGTCGGGCCAGCTGGCAGAAGGCTGGCAGGTGCAGGGTGGGTTCTCGCACAAGATCGCCCGCCAGGCCGGTGCCAAGGTCACCACGCTGGAACCGGAAAACCAGTTCAGCCTCCACAGCAGCTATCGCCTGCGTGGTGACTGGAAAGGGCTGACGCTGGGCGGTGGCGCGCGCTGGCAGGATTCCACCTTTGGCGAGATCAGCAACCCGGCCACCGGCGCGCAGGTCGTGCATCGCACCCAGCCGTACTGGCTGCTTGATGCGATGGCACGCTATGAATTCAATGATCGGCTGTCGGCCACGCTCAACGTCAACAACCTGCTGGACAAGCGCTACTACACGATCTTCAGCTGGTACAGCACCTACACCTGGGGCGAGCCGCGCAATGTGCGGTTGAGCTTGAATTACAGGTTCTGACGCGGGTCGTGTAGAGCCGAGCCTACGCTCGGCTGGCTGTCAATCCGCAGCCGAGCGTGGGCTCGGCTCTACACATACGCCCGCGATGCTCTGCAGCATCGCGGGCGTTGTCGTTACAGCGGCAGGTCGAACACCAGCACTTCGGCGTCGTTGCCGTTTTCCAGGGTCAGCTGGGCTTCGTCACTGACCTGCAGCGCATCACCGGCTTCCAGGGTGATGCCGTTGACCTGCAGCTGGCCACGCGCCACCTGCACATAGGCGCCACGACCGTTGCCGAGGGCGTGATGCAGCTTCTGGCCGCCATCGAGAATGGTGGCGAAGATGCGGGCATCCTGGTGGATGCGCAGCGAACCCTCGGCACCGTCCGGCGAAGCGATCAGGCGCAGCTGGCCGCGCTTGCTGTCCGGCGTGAAGTGGGTCTCCTCGTAGGACGGCGCGATGTTCTCGGTGTCCGGGAAGATCCAGATCTGCAGGAAGTGCACGGTCTCGTCGGCCGAGTGGTTGAACTCGCTGTGGGTGACGCCGCTCCCGGCGCTCATGCGCTGCACGTCGCCGTAGCGCAGCACCGAACCGGTGCCCATCGAGTCCTTGTGTTCCAGTGCACCGCCCAGCACGTAGGAGATGATTTCCATGTTGCTGTGGCCGTGGGTTCCGAAGCCCTGGCCGCCGATCACCTTGTCTTCGTTGATCACCCGCAACGGGCCGAAGCTGACGTAACGGGGGTCGTAGTAGTTGGCGAAGGAGAAGGTATGGCGCGAGGACAGCCAGCCATGCTCGGCCAGGCCACGGGTAGCGCTCTTGCGGATCTGCAGCATGAGGGAATCTCCTTGTTCGATGGTTTCGATGGGGCGGGGTGGGCCAGTGACCGCTGTGTTTCCCTGTTGGAGAGAAGTATCCGCTTGCGCCCGGGGTTTGAAAAACGGATAGTTTTGACGACCATCATCGAAAAATTCGAATGCTCAAGCTCAGCCTCGATGCCCTGCAGATCCTGGATGCCATCGACCGCCGTGGCTCCTTTGCCGGCGCCGGCAAGGCCCTGCACAAGGTGCCCTCGACCATCTCCTATACCGTGGCCAAGCTGGAGGAGGATCTGGGCGTGCAGCTGTTCGACCGGGTCGGCCCACGTGCAGAGCTGACCGAGGCCGGGCGCGCGCTGCTGGACGAAGGCCGACACCTGCTGCGCGCGGCCCGCGAGCTGGAGCTGCGGGTGCGCCGGGTGGCGTCGGGTTGGGAGACCGAACTGACCTTGGCGGTGGATTCGGTGTTCCCGACCTGGCTGCTTGGGCCGGATATCGCCGCATTCCGTGAGGCCGAGGCACCGACCCGGTTGCGGTTGATCGGCGAGGCCCTGTCCGGCACCTGGGAGGCCCTGCTCGACCGCCGTGCGGACCTGTTGGTCGGCGCGCCGGGCGAAGGACCCAGTGGTGGCGGCTATGTGGTCGAGCCGCTGGGCACGGTGGAGTTCGTGTTCGCGGTCGCACCCGAACATCCGTTGGCCAACGTGTCGGGCGTCCTGGGTCGCGAGCAGCTGGTCGAGCATTGCGCGATCGCCGTTTCCGATTCGGCGCGCAGGCTGCTGCCGCGCACGGTGGGCCTGTTGATGGGGCAGGAGATGCTGACGGTGCCGGACATGGCCAGTAAATTGAAGCTGCAGTGCGAAGGCGTGGGCTTCGGCTTCCTGCCCGAGCCGTGCGCACGCGCTGCAGTGGCGCGCGGCCAGCTGGTGATCCGTGAGGTGGAGGAGCACAAGCCGGAAGAGGCCTTCTGGCTGGCCTGGCGCACCGGTGAGGATGGCGCGGCATTGCGCTGGTGGCGCGAGCGCCTGCGCAGGCCGGAGCTGCTGTCGCAGTGGTGGGAGGCAATGGCCAGGGGGTAGGGCTTTGGCAGGGCTGCGCCCTGCACCCGCCGAGGCCAAAGCAACAGCAACAGCGTGCATTCCGTGAGATGGCGGGGTGGGTCCGGTTGCGGGGGACGCCGTGAATCCGTCCATGGAGGCTCGGTCGCCGCATCCATGCGGCTCACGCCCCCGCAACCGGACCCACCCCGCCTTTGACAGTTTCCGGCGATCTGTCGGTGCTGGTGCGGTCGGTGGGTGTCGACCTTGGTCGACACGGTAGATCCACGCCATGCGTGGATGCTCTTCGATCAATTGTCGAAATGTTCGAACTCGATGGAGATTCATCCACGCATGGCGTGGATCCATCAGATCGCGGAAATCTGTCAGAGGTGGGGCGGTGTCGGAGTGCGGGGTGTCAGCCGCATGGATGCGGCTGCCAAGCCTACATGGACGTACTTGCGGCGTCCCCGCACTCCGACACCGCCCCGCCATCCCACGGAATGCGCGCTGTTGCTGTTGCTCCGGCTCTGGCTGTGGCCTCTGAAGGTGCAGGGCGCAGCCCTGCCGAAAAACACGCATAAAAAAACAGCAGGCCGAGGCCTGCTGTTTCGGTGTAATGGTGCGCCCGGAGAGATTCGAACTCCCGACCGCCTGGTTCGTAGCCAGGTACTCTATCCAACTGAGCTACGGGCGCCAATTACATAAACTTGTTGTGCCGACTGTGTATGGTGCGCCCGGAGAGATTCGAACTCCCGACCGCCTGGTTCGTAGCCAGGTACTCTATCCAACTGAGCTACGGGCGCGCGGTACACAATCAACTTACTGCCTAATTTTACTGCATTTTCAGCGGCGGATGCTGAAAACCTGTCGAGTGGTGCGCCCGGAGAGATTCGAACTCCCGACCGCCTGGTTCGTAGCCAGGTACTCTATCCAACTGAGCTACGGGCGCCCTGCGACAGGAGCGGAATTATGCGGATGTCGGCGCACACCGTCAACAGTTTTGTGAAAATTTTCATCCAACTGAATGAAAAAGCTGTCCGCCACGGCATCCGGTGCCTTGAGCCAGGCGAAGTGATCGGCGCGCGTGCCCAGTTCCTGCGCGGACAGCACGCGCAGCTTCGCGTCCACATTCGGCAGCTTTGCCAGCAACGCCTGCATCGATCCGGTCGGGGCCAACCAGTCGTGTTCCATCAGTACGGCCTGGGCGCTGCCGTGCACGCGCGCCATCTGTGCGTCGAGGTCTTCACCCATGCCCGCGGCGGCGTAGTGGTTGTTTAGGCCGACGCGCGCCCAGTCGGCGATCAGTCCACGTGCTTCGGTGCCACCGAAGCCGAGACGACGGCCATGCAGCACGCCCTGGCGCTGCGCGATCCACGGCAGGAAACGGTAAACCAGTGGCAGCAGCCAGCCGCGCGGTGGCGGGAATCCACGCCAGAACGGTGAGCCGCTGGCCGCCAACCACAAGTGGTGGAAATGCAGAGGGTTGCGGCCGGCATGCACGCAGGCCAGCTGCCCGCCCAGGCTGTGGCCACCGATGATCCAGGGCAGGGGGCCTGCTTCCTCGTCGGCGGCCGCCATGACCGCTTGGCTGGCCGGCAGATCCTGCTCGAGTACCTCGCGATAGCCCCAGTCGTGCGCGCGCGACGGGCGTAGTGAGCTGCTGCCGTTGCCGCGCCACTCATGCAGGTAGACCGCAACGCCCTTCGCTGCCAGCGCCTGTGCCAGCGGCAGGTAGTGGCGCGCGGCCACACCCAGCGCTGGCAGCCACAACAAGCGGGCGATGGCCTGTGCGGGCATGCAGGCCATCACTTCGTAGCGATGCCCGTCGTTGCACTGCACTGGAAGGAGGGCCGGCGTCAGGTTCATGCGTGCGGTGCAGCGCCGAAGTGGTCGAGCACCAGCACCTCGCTGCGGCCGGGGGCATAGCCCTGCTGCAGGCCGCGCGCAACGTAGTCGATGCCGGCTTCGCAGGCGTTGGCCAGGCTCAGGCCGTTGCACAGCTGCGCGGCGATGGCCGAGGCCAGCGTGCAGCCAGTGCCGTGCGCATCCAGCGGCAGGCGGGCGTGGATGAATTCTTCGCTGCTCACGCCGTCGAAGTAGCGGTCGATCACGCGGTTGCCTTCCTGCAGGTGGCCACCTTTCAGCAGCACCGCACCGGCACCCAGTTCGAGCAGGGCGGAGGCCACCTGTTCGGCGTCATCGCCGTTGCCGATCTTCTGTCCGGCCAGCAGCTCCGCTTCCGGCGTGTTCGGGGTGATCAGCGTGGCCAGCGGGATCAGCCGCTCACGCATTGCCTGCAGAGCGTTGTCTTCCAGCAGGCGCGCGCCGCTGGTGGCGACCATCACGGGGTCCAGCACTACGTGTGGCGGGCGATGGCGCTCCAACGCATCGGCGACGGCATTGATCACCTCGGTGTTGGCCAGCATGCCCAGCTTCACCGCATGGATGTCGAAGTCATCGAAGCAGGCATCCAGTTGTGCACGCAGGAAATCGATCGGCGGCACGTGCACGGCGATGACGCCACGGGTGTTCTGTGCGGTCAGTGCGGCGATCGCGGAGAGTCCGTGCACGCGATGTGCTGCAAAGGCCTTCAGGTCGGCCTGGATGCCTGCGCCACCGCCGGAGTCGGAGCCGGCGATGGTGAGGGCAGATACGGGAGTGGTCGGGCTCATCCAGCGATTGTGCCGTGGTCCGGCAGGGGAAGGTAGATCCACGCCATGCGTGGATGCCTTTGATCCGTCAGGCGGGGTCAGGTCCCTTTTCCGCAGGAAAAGGGATCTGACCCCCAGAGTGCGGCCCTCAATGCCGCCAGCGCGCCCACTGCTGGTACACCACATAACCCAGGCCGGTCAGGCCGGTGAGCAGGGCGGGAGCAAGCAGGGCGTCGTACTGCCAGCGCGCGAACAGCCAGGCGCCGATCACGCCGCCGGCAAGGAAGCCACTGATGATCAGGCCGCTGAGGGTCAGTCGTCGCACCTGCAACGGCAGCCCGCGCAGCAGGTGGCCCAGGCCGATGCCGAGATCGGTGAACATGCCGCTGAGATGGGTGGTGCGTACCACCGCGCCGCTGAAGGTGGTAGCCATTGCATTCTGCAGGCCGCAGGCCATGGCGGCGGCCAGTGCACCCCAGATCTGGTGCTCTTCAAACAGCGGAATGGCCACCAGCAAAAGAGCCGATTCCAGCGCCAGTGCCACGCCGTAGCGCCGGCCCAGCTGCAGCGTGCTGTCCTGGATCAGCAGGCCGCTGAGCATCGCGCCCAGCGAGAACGCGATCAGCAGGCCCCACAGGTGGCCGACCGCGCGCCAGTCACCCTGGGCCAGTGCCATGCCGAGCTGGCTGGTACTGCCGGTCATGTGGCTGACCGCCTGGTGCTCGAAACCGAGGAAGCCGACCACGTTGACCATGCCGGCCACGCACGAGAGTGCGACCGCGCCGATCCAGACCCAGGTGGGCAGGCGTATTCCCATCGGCGAGGCCCCTCAGGGCCCGCCGAAGCCGCCGTTGAACTGCAGCTCGCTGAAGGTGTTGCTGGCCGGGTCGAACACGGCGCCCCAGAACTGTGCGCCGCCATCGCAGACGCGGATCGCTTCACGGGCCGGATTGACGCCGCTGTCGTCGGGCAGGTGGAAGGCGTTGATGTAGATCAGCCGCTTGCCGGCGCTTTCGATGCCGACGTACTGGCGGTCGAAGTCCAGCACCTTCGGGACCTGCGCTTCCAGCGACGACAGCTTCGCCTCCAGCTTTTCGACCTGCTGCCGGCTGGGCGCCCAGTAACCCGACACCCGCCCGGCCTCGCGGCCGGGGCTGGGGCGCGAGCAGGTGTCGAGCACCTGCGCGGCGATGATCGGGCGGGTGACCACCCAGGACTGGCCGGTGCGCTCGGCGGTGGGCACGCTGGCCGGGCCGCGCGTGGTCGTACAGGCACCGAGCACGGCGGCGAGGGTGATCGCAGCCGTGGGCAGCAACAGGCGCGTGCAGCGGTTCACAACACCTCCGAAGCGTAATCGGCCAGGCGCGAACGCTCGCCACGGCGCAGGGTGATGTGCGCACTATGCGGCCAGTTCTTGAAGCGGTCCACCGCGTAGGTCAGGCCCGAAGTGGTCTCGGTCAGGTACGGGGTGTCGATCTGCTCGACGTTGCCCAGGCAGACGATCTTGGTGCCGGGGCCAGCGCGGGTGATCAGCGTCTTCATCTGCTTGGGGGTGAGGTTCTGCGCCTCGTCCAGGATCAGGTAGCGTGACAGGAAGGTGCGGCCGCGCATGAAGTTCATCGAGCGGATCTTGATGCGGCTGGCCAGCAGGTCGTTGGTGGCCTGGCGGCCCCAGGTGCCGCCTTCCTGGTTGTGCGTGAGCACTTCCAGGTTGTCGGTCAACGCGCCCATCCACGGCGTCATCTTCTCTTCCTCGGTACCGGGCAGGAAGCCGATGTCTTCGCCGACGCTGACCGTGGCGCGGGTCATGATGATCTCGCGGTAGCGCTGCTGGTCCATTGTCTGCGCCAGGCCGGCGGCCAGTGCCAGCAGGGTCTTGCCGGTGCCGGCGGTGCCCAGCAGCGTGACAAAGTCGATCTCCGGGTCCATCAGTGCGTTGAGGGCGAAGTTCTGCTCGCGGTTGCGTGCGCTGATGCCCCACACGGCGTGGCTGCCGTGGCGGAAATCATCGACCAGCGACAGCACCACCTTGCCATCGCCGACCACGCGGCTGACGCGCAGTTCGACTTCATCCTCGCCCGGCAGGTAGACGTACTGGTTCGGATACCACTCCTCGCCGTCCTGCGCCTGGATTTCGTAATGCGAGCGGCCCTTGTCGCTCCAGCTGCGCAGGTCATCGCCGTGGCGTTTCCAGAAGTCTTCCGGCAGCTCGGTAGCGCCGGTGTAGAGCAGGCTGAAATCGTCCAGCGCGCGGTCGTTCTCGTAGTCTTCGGACACGATACCGGCGATGGCGGCCTTGATCCGCAGGTTGATGTCCTTGGAGACGAACACCACCGGCAGGTCGGGGGTTTCTTCCTTCAGGGCCAGGATCGCGCCGAGGATGGCGTTGTCCGGGATCACCTTGCCGAAGCTCTTGCCAGCATCGAAATGACTGGTCTGGAAGCGCAGCTTGCCGGCGCTCTGCTTGCCGCGCAGCTGCAGGCCATTGGGCCGCTGCAGCGGAATGCCGTCGGCCAGGTTGTCCAGGCCCGATTCCTGCACCAGCTCGTTGAGGAAGCGGCTCACCTGGCGGGCGTTGCGGCTCGCTTCGGAGGTGCCCTTCTTGCCGTTGTCCAGCTCCTCGATCACCTGCATGGGCAGGTAGATGTCGTGCTCCTCGAATTTGAACAGCGCGGTCGGATCGTGCATCAGCACGTTGGTATCCAGCACGTAGATGCGCTTGCCTCGGGTCATCGTCGATTCCTGGTTACGGACAGGGAAAAACCACCACGGCCTGCTGCGGGGCAGGGTGATGGCAGACACAGTAGGCAGTGGGACTCACTTGGACTGGGAGGCCTTCAGTTCGGCGAGAACGGCATCGGCATGGCCGGCAACCTTGACCTTGCGCCAGGACTGCACGATGCGGCTGTCGGGGGAAATCAGGAAGGTACTGCGTTCGATGCCACGTACCTGCTTGCCGTACATGTTCTTCATCCTGATCACGTCGAAGGCGCTGCACAGCGCTTCGTCGCCATCGCTGACCAGCGGGAAGTTGAAGCCCTGCTTGGCACAGAAGTTGTCGTGCGACTTCACCGAGTCGCGCGAGACGCCCAGCACGACGGCGCCGGCTTTCCTGAACTTCGGCAGCAGGGCGTTGAAGTCGATGCCTTCGGTGGTGCAGCCCGGGGTGCTGTCTTTGGGATAGAAGTACAGCACCAGCCATTGGCCGGCATAGTCGCCGAGGGTGGCCTGGTCGCCGCCGGACAGGGCCAGCGGCAGGGAGAGGGTGGTGCTGTCCAGGGTGTCGCCGTTGTTCATGAGGTCCTTCTGTCGAGCCTGGGTTCTTGCCATTACAGCTACATGAAACGCCACGCGCCCGTGAGAGACGCGCGAAGAATCAGAACTTCATCGGATCCATGATCGCGTCCAGGTTCAGGTGGTCGCAGAACTCGAGGAAATCGTCGCGCAGCGCGGCGATGTGCATGTTGGCCGGCACGCCGATGGTGACCTGTGCGCTGAACATTTCCGCGCCGGTCTGCATGGCGCGGTAGCGCGTGCTCTGCAGGTTCTCGATGGTGATGCCCTGGCGGTCGAAGAAGTCGGCCAGCTGGAACAGGATGCCCGGCTTGTCGGCGGCGATCACTTCGACGATGTACGGCAGCAGGTTGGACTGCGCCTGCTTGGCGGCGGTGCGGTACCAGACCAGCTTCAGGCCTTCCTCGCGCTCCAGCCGGGTCAGCATCGCCTCAAGCTTGGCCACCGAGTCCCAGGAGCCGGTGGCCAGGGCGGTGACCGAGACATCGCGGCCGACCGTGGCCAGGCGTGCATCCACCAGATTGCAGCCGCTGTCGGCGATGCGGCGGGTGACGGACAGCAGGGGGGACTCCGGATGCGTCGTATAGGCGTTGATCAGGAGGTGGTTTTCGCTCGGCGCGGGGCGCGGGGTGGTGTCGGTCAAGGCGATTCCGGGTAATGCATGCGTTAGTCTGAATGCCCGCCAGAGGCGGGGATCCACCGGTGTCCAGCATACTTGCCCGTGCTTTCGCGCCGCAAGTAACATTCAAGTCGCCCCCGGCCTTTCGTGGCGGGCGTTTTCCCTTCCCAGCCAAGAGCAGCACGTCCTTGTCCCTTTCCGGCCTCATCACCGCGCTGGCGACCCCGTTCCGGGCCGACGGCGCCCTCGATCCCGACGGTTGGCAGCGCCTGCTGCACCTGCAACTGGAAGGTGGCGTCCATGGCGTTGTCGTAGCCGGCTCTACCGGCGAAGCGGCAACCCTCACCGACGCCGAGTACGACCTGCTGCTGGCCAGCGCGGTCGAGCGCATCGGCGGTCGCATTCCGGTCATGGCCGGTACCGGTCTTTCGGGCACTGCCAAGACCATTGAACAGACCCGTCGTGCCGCCGCCCTCGGCGCCAGCCACGCGCTGGTGGTCACGCCACCGTACGTGCGCCCCACCCAGGCCGGCCTGATCGCGCACTACCGTGCGGTGGCCGACCAGGGCGGGCTGCCGGTCGTGCTGTACAACGTGCCCGGCCGTACCGGTTGCGACATGCAGCCTGAGACTGTGGCCGAGCTGGCCAGCCACCCCAACATCGTCGGCATCAAGGAGGCGGTGGGCGACACCGGCCGGGTGCAGGCGCTGCTCGCTCTGCGCAGCCCACAGTTCGCCGTGCTCAGCGGTGACGACGGTACGGCCGCGCGTTCGATCCAGGCCGGTATCGACGGCCTGATCTCAGTGGGTTCCAACGTGCTTCCCGGTGCCTACCGCCGGATGTGCGAGCTGGCCGCCGCACACGACCACGAAGCCACCGCGTCGTGGGATGCGCGCCTGCATCCCTTCCATGATTTCTGCGGCGTCGAACCGAACCCGATCCCGGTCAAGGCGCTGCTGCGCCGCATCGGCATCGGTCACGACCTGCGCCTGCCACTGCTGCCGTTGTCGGCAGCGCATCATCCGGCTGCCGACCATCTTGCCGGCGACATCGCCGCCCTCGAAGCCCTTTCCAGCCACTGACCTTCCGTCTTGGTCTGACCCAGGAGATTCACATGCGTCAATCCGTTTCCACCGTCCGCGTGCTGTCCTATGCCCTGCTTGCCGTGGCGGTCGCTGCCGGCACCACCGGCTGCTTCAAGCGCGGCGCCAAGGGCGACTACGCCCTGGCCCCGGAAATGCGTCCGCTGGAAGTGCCGCCGGATCTGAACCTGCCCAATGCCACCACCGACAACAAGGTGCCGACGTTGGCCTCGGCCACCAAGCCGGCGGCGCCGGTTGCTGCGGCTCCGGCAGCCGGCAGCACCGGTTTCACCATTGCCGGTGGCAAGGATGAAGCCTTCGCCAAGGTCGGTACCGCACTGGAAGGCGTGGAGGGCGTGACCATCGCCAGCCGCGCGCAGTTGCTGGGTTCGTACGACGTGGCCTACGAGGGCAGCAACTTCCTGGTCCGCGTAGTGGCCGTCGATGCCGGCGCCTACATCTCCGCGGTTGACCCGCGTGGCCTGCCGGCCACCGCCGAAGCGCCGGTGAAGCTGATCGCCGCGCTGAAGGCGAAGCTCGCCCAGTAAGGGCTGGTCGGATGGCTGCGGGCCTTGGTCCGCACCCGCTCTGGTAGCGGCCGACCTTGGTCGGCGCTTTTGTGCCAACCAAGGTTGGCACCTACCAGGTTGCGCGGTTGGCACCTGCCGGAGCGCACGGTTGGGGTCTGCCGAAGAACAGAAAAGGGCGCCCATGGGCGCCCTTTTCGTTACCGCCGTGGGCGCTTCTCAGCGCTCCAGCAGCTTCAGCTTGTCCGGCTTGCCATCCCATTCGCCGGCGTCGGCGGGCGGGTCCTTGCGCACGGTCAGCACCGGCCATTCCTTCGCCAGCTCGGCGTTGAGGGCAACGAAGCCTTCCTGTCCGGCAGGAACATCGTCCTCCGGGAAGATCGCATTGACCGGGCACTCCGGCTCGCAAAGGGTGCAGTCGATGCACTCATCCGGGTCGATCACCAGGAAGTTCGGGCCTTCGTGGAAGCAATCCACGGGGCACACTTCCACGCAATCGGTGTGTTTGCACTTGATGCAGTTTTCGGTGACGACAAAGGGCATGGGCTTGGGGGTGGATCGATTCCTGAACCTGCCAATTCTAGAACAGGTTGGCCCCCGGTGTCGGCGCGGGGCGGAGAACGGGCGTCTGGCAGGCGCGACCGTGGGAGTCATTGGCGGCACGGCGGGGGCTGTGCGACGCTGCGGGGCACTCGGTCGCCCACCGTGGCCGGACTCCCTTCCCAGCAGGATCGTCCATGTCCCAAACCCAGCCCAGCACCGCGCCCCATGGCGGTGAGAACACTGCATTCATCGTCCTGATCAGCTGCGTGGCCACCCTTGGTGGATTCCTGTTCGGTTTCGACAGTGGTGTCATCAATGGCACGGTCGATGGCCTCCGCCAGGCCTTCAACTCCAGTGAGGCGGCGCTCGGTTTCGAAGTCGCCTCGATGCTGCTGGGCTGCGCGATCGGCGCCTTCCTGGCCGGGTGGCTGGGTGATCGCCTGGGACGCCGCGGTGTCCTGATCGTGTCAGCGCTGATGTTCCTTGTCTCGGCGCTCGGTGCCGGCGCGGCCCACGCGTCCTGGCTGTTCATCGCCGCCCGCGTGCTGGGCGGTTTCGCGGTGGGCGCGGCCAGCGTGATGTCACCGGCCTACATCGCCGAAGTCGCCTCGGCGCGTTACCGCGGCCGGCTGGCCACGGTGCAGCAGATGGCGATCATCTGCGGCTTGTTTGCGGCCTTCCTCAGCAATTACCTGCTGGCGCGTGCCGCCGGCGCCTCGACCGAGCCCCTGTGGCTGGGCCATGAGGCCTGGCGCTGGATGTTCTGGATGCAGGTGCTGCCCTCGGGGCTGTTCCTCCTGTTGTTGCTGGTGATCCCGGAAAGCCCCCGTTTCCTGGTGTTGAAGGGGCGCCAGGGGCAGGCGAGGGCGGTGCTGGCGCGGCTGTACGGCGAGGCCGCGGCCACGGCCAAGCAGGCCGAGATCGAGGCGAGCCTGGCCCAGGACCAGCACAAGCCGCGCTTCGGCGACCTGCGCAACAAGGCCACCGGCAAGCTGCGCCCGATCCTCTGGGTGGGTATCGGCCTGGCCATGTTCCAGCAGCTGGTCGGCATCAACGTGGTGTTCTACTACGGCGCGGTGCTGTGGCAGGCGGTGGGTTTCTCGGAAAGCGACGCGCTGCTGATCAACGTGTTGTCCGGCGCGCTGAGCATCGGTGCCTGCCTGCTGACGGTACTGCTGATCGACCGCATCGGGCGCAGGCCGCTGCTGTGGATCGGTTCGGTCGGCATGTCGGTGGCGCTGGTGCTGATGGTGGTGGCGTTTGCCAGCGGCAGCCTCGTCGATGGGCGCCTGCAGCTGTCCGATGGCATGGGGCGGCTGGCGCTGGTGGCAGCCAACGTCTACGTGGTGTTCTTCAACATGTCCTGGGGCCCGGTGATGTGGGTGATGCTGGGCGAGATGTTCCCCAACCAGATCCGCGGCCCGGCGCTCGCGGTGGCGGGTGCGGCGCAATGGACCTCGAACTTCGCGATCACCGTGACGTTCCCGATGCTGCTGGCCGGCATCGGCCTGGCCGGCGCCTATGGCATCTACGCCGTCGCGGCGATCCTCTCGATCGTCTTCGTGGTCCGCTACGTGCGCGAGACCAAGGGCAAGGAGCTGGAGCAGATGGAAGGCTGACGGCGACTGGCTTCGGTTGCATTCGTTGGCGCCTCGGTGTCATCGAGGGCGAAGGCGGGGCAGCCCAATCCGGGACACGCCGTAAACCCATCCATGGGGGCTCGATGGCGCCATCCATGGCGCCAACGGTCCCGGCTTGAGCTGCCCCGCCTTCGCGTCAGGCATTGCGGTTCTGGCGGACGCAGGTCTGCGCGTCGGGATTGAATTGGCTGCGGAGGGGCGAAGCTGTTCGTGCCGCCTTCGCGGGAAACTGTCTGGAGGGGGCGGGCCACCCTTTTCTGGACCGTTGGCGCCATGGATGGCGCCATCGAGCACCATGGATGGGCTCTTGCGTGTCCAGAAAAGGGTGGCCCGCCCCCTCCCACGCAGGAACAGGGGGGGGGGCGCTACTGCGACCAAACCGATCGATGCCAATGCAAATCCCGGAAAACAGAAAAGCCCGCACAAGGCGGGCTTTTTCGGTTCCTGCTGCGGCGACTGGCGCTCCCTAGGGGACTCGAACCCCTGTTTTAGCCTTGAGAGGGCCACGTCCTAACCACTAGACGAAGGGAGCGTAACTGTGTCGCTGCCGAGGCAGGAGCGCTAGTATATGCACCTCGATGCCATTGGGCAATCCCGAAACTTCAACCGGAAGCGCCAACATCATTTCCCCTGCTACATCACCGTTCAGCCTGCGCGTCATCCCGCGCGACCAGCACACGATCTCCCGCAAGGACATCAGCCCGAACGCCCTGCGCGTGCTTTATCGCCTGCGCGATGCCGGCTTCGGCGCCTACCTTGTCGGCGGCGCGGTGCGCGACCTGCTGGTCAATGGCCAACCCAAGGATTTCGACGTGGCCACCGATGCCACGCCCGAACAGGTCAAGCAGCTGTTCCGCAACTGCCGCCTGATCGGTCGTCGGTTCCGCCTCGCCCACGTTGTGTTCGGCCGCGAAATCATCGAAGTCGCCACCTTCCGTGCCAACAGCGATGACGGCAGCGGCGACCGCGAGATGGAAAACGGCATGCTCGTGCGCGACAACGTGTACGGCACCATCGAAGACGACGCGGTCCGCCGAGACTTCACCTGCAACGCCCTGTACTACGCCATCGAGGACTTCTCGGTGCGCGACTACACCGGCGGCTTCGAAGACGTCCAGGCGCGCCTGATGAAACTGATCGGCGATCCCGAGCAGCGTTATCGGGAAGACCCGGTGCGCATGCTGCGTGCGGTGCGCCTGGCGGCCAAGCTCGGCTTCCAGATCGAAGAGGGTACCGCCGCGCCCATCCCGCACCTGGCCGGCCTGCTCAACGAAGCCGCGCCGGCGCGCCTGTTCGAGGAAGTGCTCAAGCTGTTCCTGTCCGGGCACGGCGTGGCCAGCTTCGAAGGCCTTGAGCGTTACGGCCTGCTCGACGTGCTGTTCCCGGAGAGCGCCAGGGCGCTGAAGTCCAACCGCACCGGCGCGCTGCGCCGCATGCTGGTCGAGGGCCTGGCCAGCACCGATGCTCGCGTGGCCAACGACGAGCCGGTCTCGCCGGCGTTCCTGTTCGCATTGCTGCTGTGGCCGGCGTTCTGCCGCGCACAGGCGACCCTGCTCAAGCAGGGAGTGGCACCGGAAGAGGCGCAGCGCCGCGCCGCCGACCGGGTCACCGTGCAGCAGCTCAGCACCATCGCGCTGCCGCGCCGCTTCTCGCTGCCGATGCAGGAGATCTGGCTGCTGCAGTCGCGCTTCAGCTCGCGCCAGCGCAAGCGCGTATTCCGTACCCTGACCCACCCGCGCTTCCGCGCCGCGTTCGATTTCCTCAGCCTGCGCCAGGTCGCTTCGTCCGAGCATGCAGTGGATGTCGAGTTCTGGCGCGAAGCACAGGCGCAGTCCGGTCGCGAGCTGGAGTCGTCGCTGGATGCGATGCACAGTGAAGACGGCGATGACGAGAGCGGGGCACCGCGCAAGCGCCGCCGTCGCCGTCGACGTCCCGGTGCTGCTGCGGCGGGCGAGTAAGCGATGACCCTCGCCTGGATCGGCCTCGGCGCCAACCTTGGCGACGCGGCCGCGACCGTGGGCGCGGCGATTGCCGCGCTGGACGGCCTGCCGGGAACGCGCCTGCGACAGGCCTCGCGGCTCTATGCAACCCCGGCCTGGGGCAATGAAGACCAGCCGCCGTTCGTCAATGCCGTGGCTGCGGTCGAAACCACCTTGGCGGCCGATGAGTTGCTGCAGGCCATGCTGGCGCTGGAGCGGGGCTTTGGCCGCGTGCGCGATCCGGCGGTGCACTGGGGGCCGCGCGCGCTGGACCTGGACCTGCTGCTGTATGGCACGCAGGTGATCGACCTGCCCGGCCTGCAGGTACCTCATCCCTATCTGCACGAGCGTGCCTTCGTGTTGGTGCCACTGGCCGAAATCGCGCCTGATCTGGCCATTCCCGGTCATGGCAGCGTGCGGGATGCAGTGGTGCGGGTGGATGCCTGCGGGATTGCGCCGATAGGGTGATAATGACCGGGTTATCTCCCCCGGTTATCAGCACATGAGCACCCACGCAGACAGCAAGCCCTGGACCGTTCCCGCCCTGGCCGAGGCCAAGCGCAATGGCCAGAAGCTGGTCATGTTGACCGCCTACGACGCCGGCTTCGCCCGCACCTTCGATGCCAACGGCGTCGATCTGATCCTGATCGGCGATTCGCTGGGCATGGTCGTGCAGGGTCATGATTCGACCCTGCCGGTGACCGTGGCCGACATGGTCTACCACACCCGCGCCGTGGCCCGCGTGCTGCAGCGTGCGCTGCTGGTGGCCGACCTGCCGTTCGGTGCCGATGCCACCCCGGAACGCGCGCTGGATGCCTCGCTGCAGCTGCTGCAGGCCGGTGCCGAGATGGTCAAGATCGAAGGTGCCGGCTTCAAGGTCGACATCATCCGCTACCTGGTCGAGCGCGAGATTCCGGTCTGCGCGCACCTGGGCCTGACCCCGCAATCGGTGCTGCGCCTGGGCGGCTTCAAGATCCAGGGCCGCGGCGATGCTGCGCGCCAGCTGGTGGAGGATGCCAAGGCCGTGGCCGCCGCAGGCGCCAGCATCATGGTGCTTGAATGCGTGCCGACCCCCGTCGCGGCCGAAGTGACCGCTGCGGTGGATGTGCCGACCATCGGTATCGGTGCTGGCCCGCAGTGCGATGGCCAGGTGCTGGTGCTGCACGATTTCCTCGGCCTGGACAGTGGCCATCGCCGTCCCAAGTTCGTCAAGGATTTCCTTGCCGAAGGCGGCTCGGTGGCCGGTGCCACCCGCGCGTTTGCCGACGCCGTGCGCGACGGCAGCTTCCCCGACGAACAGCACGCGTACGCCCAATGATCCAGACCTTCAACGAGCTCGGCGCGCTGCGCGGGCAGATCGCCCAGTGGAAGCGCGAGGGCCTGCGCGTGGCGCTGGTGCCGACCATGGGCAACCTGCATGGGGGCCACCACTCGCTGGTGGCCCTGGCCCGCCAGTATGCCGACAAGGTGGTGGCGAGCATCTTCGTCAACCCGACCCAGTTCGGGCCGAACGAGGACTTCAGCCGCTACCCGCGCACGCCCGAGGCCGACGTTGCCGGGCTGGAACAGGTCGGCTGCGATGCCGTGTGGCTGCCCAGCGTGGAGGCGATGTATCCGCTGGGCGTGGACAGGACCACGCGCATGCACGCGCCGGGCGTGAGTGAAGTGCTGGAAGGTGCCAGCCGCCCGGGGCACTTCGATGGCGTGTGCACGGTGGTGGCGCGCCTGTTCCTGCAGGTGCAGCCGGACGTGGCCGTGTTCGGTCGCAAGGACTACCAGCAGCTTGCCGTGATCAAGCAGATGGTGGCCGAGCTGTCGTTCCCGATCCAGATCGTCGGTGCGGAGATCGTGCGGGACGAGGATGGCCTGGCCAAGAGTTCGCGTAACCAGTACCTGAGCGCCGAACAGCGCCCGGTCGCGACCACCATCCACCGCACCCTGCTGGGGATGCGCGAAGGCTACGTGGCCGGGCAGGTGCGCGAGCGCATCGAGGCCGATGCCACCGCTGCGCTGCAGGCCGCCGGTTTCCAGGTCGACTACGCCGTGTTGCGCACTCCGGAGCTGGCCGAGCCGACCTTCGACGGCGGCGGCCGGGTGGCGCTGATCGCCGCACGGCTGGGTACCACCCGGCTGATCGACAACCTGGAGTTCTGAACTCCGGCGGCGCCGCGCGATGCATGGGGTCAGATCCCTTTCCCAGGGGAAAAGGGATCCGCCTCCGGTTTCACCGCCTACCTGAACAGGTTGCCGGCCGTAATGCCCGGCGCTGTGCGGGTGCTAGAATCCGCTCTTTCCTTTGCCGTTGCAGCGCCCCCATGCACCTGTCCCTGCTCAAGACCAAGATCCACCGCGCCACCGTCACCCATTCCGAGCTGAACTACGAAGGCTCGATCGCCATCGATGACAACCTGCTGGCTGCCACTGGCATCCGCGAGTTCGAACAGGTGCACATCTGGGACGTGACCAACGGTGCGCGCTTCTCGACCTATGCCATCCGCGCCGAAGCCGGCAGCGGCGTTGTCTCGCTCAACGGTGGCGCCGCGCGCCACGTGCAGGTCGGTGACATCATCATCATCGCCGCGTTCGCCAGCATGACCGAGCAGGAAGCTGACAGCTTCAAGCCGAAGCTGGTGTACGTTGATGGCAAGAACCAGATCACCCACACCAACGACACGATCCCGACCCAGGCCGCATGACAACGAACAACGGATTCGACTCGCTGCATTCCCACGCCCAGCGCCTGAAGGGCGCAAGCATTCCCAGCCTGCTCGCCGCCGAACCCGGCCGCGTGCAGGACCTGGCGCTGCGGGTCGGTCCGTTGTACGTCAACTTCGCCCGGCAGAAATACGATGCCGCGGCGCTGCAGGCGTTGCTGGCGCTGGCTGCCGAGCGTGATGTCGGTGGCGCCATCACCCGCCTGTTCCGTGGCGAGCAGGTCAATCTGACCGAAGGTCGCGCCGCGCTGCACACCGCGCTGCGTGGCGATGTGGTCGATGCGCCGGTGGCAGCCGAGGCCTATGCCACCGCGCGTGGCATCCGCCAGCGCATGGGCGTGCTGGTGCGCGCGCTGGAAGACAGCGGCGTGACCGATGTGGTCAGTGTCGGCATCGGGGGTTCCGACCTCGGCCCGCGCCTGGTCGCCGATGCGCTGCGCCCGGTCACCGGTGCGCGCCTGCGCGTGCATTTCGTGTCGAACGTGGACGGCGCCGCCATGCAGCGCACGCTGGCCACGCTGGATCCGGCGAAGACCGCCGGCATCCTCATCTCCAAGACCTTCGGCACGCAGGAAACGCTGCTCAACGGCCAGATCCTGCACGACTGGTTGGGTGGCAGCGAGCGCCTGTATGCGGTCAGCGCCAATCCGGAGCGCGCCGCCAAGGCCTTCGCGATCGCCGCCGATCGCGTGCTGCCGATGTGGGACTGGGTCGGTGGCCGTTATTCGCTGTGGTCGGCGGTCGGTTTCCCGATTGCGCTGGCAATCGGCTTCGAACGTTTTGAACAGTTGCTGGAAGGCGCGGCGCAGATGGATGCGCATGCGCTGGATGCACCGCTGGAGCGCAACCTGCCGGTGCTGCATGGCCTCACCGACATCTGGAACCGCAACCTGCTGGGCCATGCCACCCACGCGGTGATGACCTACGACCAGCGCCTGGCGCTGCTGCCGGCTTACCTTCAGCAGCTGGTGATGGAAAGCCTGGGCAAGCGCGTGCAGCGCGACGGCCAGCCGGTCACCGTCGACACCGTGCCGGTGTGGTGGGGTGGGGCGGGCACCGATGTGCAGCACAGCTTCTTCCAGGCGTTGCACCAGGGCACCAGCGTCGTTCCGGCCGACTTCATCGGCTGTGTGCACAACGATGATCCCTATACGATCAATCACCAGGCCTTGCTGGCCAACCTGCTGGCGCAGACCGAAGCGCTGGCCAATGGCCAGGGCAGCGAAGATCCGCACCGCGACTACCCGGGGGGCCGGCCGAGCACGCTGATCCTGCTCGACGCGCTGACCCCGCAGGCGCTGGGTGCACTGATCGCCATGTACGAGCACGCTGTGTACGTGCAGTCGGTGATCTGGAACATCAACGCCTTCGACCAGTTCGGTGTCGAACTGGGCAAGCAGCTGGCCAGTGGCCTGCTGCCGGCGCTGCAGGGCGAGGATGTGGCGGTTGCCGACCCGATGACCCGCGAGATCCTGGCGCAGCTGAAGGGCTGATGCCCGGGTAGTGCCGGCCGCTGGCCGGCATTCCGGTGACGTGCCCAGCGTTCATGAGGTTGCCGGCCAGCGGCCGGCACTACCGCGTCACCGGCTCGGATCGCGTTCCGGACTGGGCCGCTTGGCCAGCTTGCGCTGCAGTGAGCGCCGGTGCATGCCGAGCAGGCGCGCGGCGGCCGAGACATTGCCGCCGGTTTCGTGCATCGCCTGCTGGATGTGTTCCCACTGCAGGCGGCTGATCGGCGTCATCGCATCGGGCACTTCCATTTCGCCATCGTCGGCCGGGCCGTCGTCCTCTTCACCGAGGGCGCGCAGGATCATCGGCACCGTGGCCGGCTTCGGCAGGTAATCATCCGCGCCCAGCTTGATCGCCTCCACTGCGGTGGCGATGCTGGCATAGCCGGTCACCAGCAGGATGCGCATGTCCGCGCGCAGTGCGCGCAGCGGCTGGATCAGCGCCAGGCCGGAATCGCTGCCCAGCTTCAGGTCGATCAGCGCGAACGCCGGCGGATGCTGGCGGGCCAGTGCCAGGGCACTGGCGGCATCCTGTGCGGTCTGTGTTTCCAGGCCCTTGCGGGCCAGGCTGCGCTGCAGGGTGCGCAGGTACAGCTCGTCGTCGTCGACCAGCAGACCAAGGGTTGAGGCGCTCATGGGGTTTCCTCGCGTGGGGCCAGCGGCAGGCGGAAGCCGACGCGGCTGCCGGCCCCCTGGGCCGGGCGCATCCACATCTCGCCGTCGAGGCGTTCGATGGTGGCATGGGACAGGGCCAGGCCGACGCCCATGCCCTCGCTCTTGCTGCTGCCGAACAGCTTGCCCGGCAGCACGGCGGCACGGGCGTCGAAACCATGGCCGTAGTCGCGTACTTCGCCGATCAGGTCGTCGCCCTCGATGCGCAGGTCCAGGTCCACGCGCGGCCGGCCGGCCTTCTCGCCGGCATCGGCGGCATTGTTGAGCAGGACCATCAACAGATGGCCTACGCCCGGGTCGAGCGGCAGCCGCAGCGGCGCATCGTCATTGCGGTGCAGGTCGATGGTCGGCCGCACCAGGCGCCATTGTTCAAGTACCTGCTGGGCGCTGGAATGGCTGCGGCCCGGCGCGTCGGCCGAGGCTGGTGCGGCCAGCGCCAGCACACGTTCCCGGCACTGCACCAGCAGCTCGCGCAGGGTTTCCATGTCTTCGCGCACTTCAGGCTCTTCGCTGCGCTCGGCGACATCGTCGGCGAGCAGGGTCATGGTCGCCAGCGGTGTGTTCAGCTCATGCGCGACCGAGGCGGCATGGGTGGCCAGGGCGACGATGCCCTCGTTGCGGGCGAAGCGCTCACGCAGCGCCGACAGTTCCAGTTCGCGCTCCCGCAGGGCCAGTGCCAGGCGGGTGGAGAAGGCCAGCACCACTGTGGCGGAAATCAGGAAGTTGGCGACCACGCCCCAGCGATTGAGGTCCTGAGAGCGGAAGTAGCCGTCCGGCAGCGCCTGCCCGAAAATGCCGCTGGCGGCGTAGCCGAGCAGGCAGGCCAGCGCGACCGCCAGTGCCCAGCGCAGGGGCAGGGCGAAGGCGGCCAGCGCGATCAGGATCAGGAACAGTGAGCTGAACGGGTTGGCCATGCCGCCGCTCCAGCCCACCATCCAGGTCAGGATGATCACGTCCACCAGGATATGGCCGAATGCGGTCAGCGGCGCAGTGTCGGCCGCTTCCGGGCGCAGCTGGGTATAGACGTTGAACAGGGCCAGCACCGCCACGCCGGCCCACAACGGCAGCTGCGGCAACGGCAGGCCCAGCACCCAGGTCGCGACCAGGATGGTGGCGGCCTGGCCGCCTACGGCAAGCCAGCGCAGGCTGCACAGGGTACGGAGAAACGGGGCGTCGGGACCGGTCATTCACGCTCATCGTATGCGTTCATGCGTGTACATGCCTGCGACAATCGGCCGCAGCCGTGCCGCAGGCTGAATGCGAGTCACCCCGAATGCGGGAGTGGGCGGTAGAATGCGCCCATGCACGACGCCGTCACCCGCCCGACTCCCCCCTCCGATGCCACCGCCTGGCCCCGTCGCCAGACCCATGCCGTCCAGATCGGCGGGGTCACCGTAGGCGGAGGCAAGCCGGTGGTGGTGCAGTCGATGACCAACACCGATACCTCCGACGTGGCCTCCAGCGTGAAGCAGGTGGCCGAGTTGTGGCGTGCAGGTTCGGAGATGGTGCGGTTGACCGTCAACACCGTGGAAGCCGCTGCGGCCATTCCGCGCATCGTCGACAAGCTGGCGATGATGGGTATCGATGTACCGCTGATCGGTGACTTCCACTACAACGGCCACCAGCTGCTCACTGCCGAACCGGCATGTGCGGAAGCGTTGGCCAAGTACCGCATCAACCCGGGCAATGTCGGCTTCGGCAAGAAGAAGGACCTGCAGTTCGCCCAGTTGATCGAGTTCGCGATCCGCTACAACAAGCCGGTGCGCATCGGTGCCAACTGGGGCTCGCTGGACCAGGCCCTGGCGGCCAGGCTGATGGACGAGAACAACCTGCGCGAGCAGCCCTGGGACGCCGGCCGCGTGCTGCGTGAGGCGCTGATCCGTTCGGCGCTGGATTCGGCCGAGCAGGCCGTGGAACTGGGCCTGCCGCGCGATCGGATCGTGCTGTCGGCCAAGGTCAGTGGCGTGCAGGAACTGATCGCGGTGTACCGCGACCTGGCGCAGCGCTCGGACTTCGCCCTGCACCTGGGCCTGACCGAAGCCGGTATCGGCAGCAAGGGCATCGTCGCCTCGTCGGCAGCGCTGAGCGTGCTGCTGCAGGAAGGCATCGGTGACACTATCCGCATCTCGCTGACCCCGGAACCGGGCCAGTCGCGCACGCAGGAAGTGATCGTCGCCCAGGAACTGCTGCAGACCACCGGCCAGCGCGCCTTCACGCCGCTGGTCACGGCCTGCCCGGGCTGCGGCCGCACCACCTCCGAGTTCTTCCAGGAACTGGCCAAAGTGGTGCAGAACCATGTGCGCGAGAAGATGCCGCTGTGGAAGATCCACCACCCGGGTGCGGAGAACATGACCCTGGCGGTGATGGGCTGCATCGTCAATGGGCCGGGTGAGTCGCGCCATGCCAACATCGGCATCTCCCTGCCGGGCACGGGCGAGACGCCGGCAGCACCGGTATTCGTCGATGGCGAGAAGAAGGTGACCCTGCGTGGCGACAACATCGCCCAGGAGTTCGTCGCCCTGATCGACGATTACGTCGAACACAAATATGTCCGAAGCGCCGGATAAGCCTGCGATCCTCGCCGCTCCGGAGTCGGCCTCCGGTTTCCGCCACTGGATGGCGCGCAACGCCTGGCGCCTGGTCCTGCTGTTCGGTGGCGTACTGCTGCCGTTGGCGGGCTTCGTCGCCCTGGCTGACGAAGTGCACGAATTTGAATCGTTCCATTTCGATGCGCCGCTGCTGTGGCAGATGCATGGCCTGCATTCGCCATGGCTGGACCGCTTCTTCGTGCTCATCTCGAAACTGGGCTACGAGTGGTTCCTGATCCCTGCTGACGTGCTGATCATCGGTGCGCTGCTGGGCTACCGGCGCTGGCGCGAGGCGACCTTCGTCGCGGTCAGTTTCGTGGGATCGGCGTTGCTGAACATGGGCAGCAAGCACTTCTTCCAGCGCCAGCGCCCCAGCCTGTGGGAGTCGATTGCGCCGGAATCGACGTTCAGCTTCCCCAGCGGGCACGCCATGGGCTCGATGACCCTTGCCGCGACCCTGGTGCTGCTGGCCTGGAATACCCGCTGGCGCTGGCCGGTACTGCTGCTGGCGCCCCTGTTCAGCCTGCTGGTGAGCGTCTCACGGGTCTATCTGGGCGTGCATTATCCCTCGGACATCCTGGCCGGATGGTGTGCCGCGCTGGTTTGGGTGGTAGGGTGCTATCTGGTCATGTTCAGTCGCCGGCATCCTTGGCGACGTCGGGATTCGCCGCCAGCGACGGCCAGCGAAGCATCATCACAGGGGGGGTGACGTGGATGACCCTTCCGGGGCGTCTACGTAATAGATCAGTTGTTTCGTTGCAGCAGGTTCTGCAAGACAGGGGGCAAGCACAACGCGCGTTACTGTGATGCGCAAGGCAGAACGCCTGGATCGCGTCCCGGACGCGCTTGCAGGGGTATCGGCGCCCTGCCTAGCTTGACCTGCAATGGCCGCATTCGAAGAGGTACGTGAATGACGATTCGAGTCTACCTGGTGGATGACCATGCGCTGGTCCGCACCGGGATGAAGATGATCCTGTCGGGGGAGACCGACATCGAGGTGGTGGGCGAAGCCGAGACGGGTGAAGACGCACTGCGCGACGTCCGCCAACTGTTGCCGGACGTGGTGCTGTGCGACCTGCACCTGCCCGGTGTGAGTGGCATGGAAGTGACCGAGCGCATCGTCCGCAGCCACCGCAACACCCGCGTGGTGATCGTATCGGTGCTGGAAGACGGGCCGCTGCCGAAGCGCTTGCTGGAGGCGGGGGCCGCGGGCTACATCGGCAAGGGCTGCGATGCACAGGAGCTGCTGCGCGCGGTGCGCGATGTGGCCATGGGCCGTCGCTACCTGGGCACCAGCATCGCGCAGAACCTGGCCCTGTCGACGGTGGAGGGCAATGGATCGCCGTTCGACAGCCTGTCGCCGCGCGAACTGGAAGTAGCCTTGCTGCTGACCCAGGGCCTGCGCCAGGAAGACATCGCGCGGCGCCTGAGCCTGAGTGCGAAGACGGTGAACACGCACAAGGCGCGGTTGTTCGAGAAGATGGGGATCCACGACAACATCGCGCTGGCGCGCATGGCCAGCCAGTACGGGCTGGTGGATCCGGCGCGGCCGTTGTAAGGGTTTCGGCCAACGGCTGAGCCCCTCGCGGTGGTGCGGTTGGATTTCTGGGGTTGGCCCTGCGGAGGGACCGCGCAGGGGACGCCGTGAATCCATCCCTGAAGGCTCGGGCGCGCCATCCATGGCGCTTACGCCCCTGCGCAATCCCTCCGCAGGGCCACCGACAGTTTCCGTGCGCCGCCACCGCGGAATGAAGATTGAAGAGCAGGAGCGGGTCGCGCGCTGTGCGCGCTCGCAACCTGGGGTCGGATCCCTTTCCCGGCGGGAAAGGGCTCTGACCCCGATCTTCATGTCAGTGGCCGCGCACGCGCTTGATGATCTTCGCGGCGTCGGCGGCGCTGGCGCGCACCTTGTCCCATTCGCCGTCGGCAATCCAGTTGCCCGGCACCATCCACGAACCACCGATGCAGACCACGTTCTTCTGCTCGAGGTACTCGGCGGCGGTGTTCTCGGTGATGCCGCCGGTCGGGCACAGCTTGAGGTCGGCAACCGGGCCGGCCAGTCCCTTGATCATCGCCAGCCCGCCCACGGCTGTGGCCGGGAACAGCTTGCACACGCGGAAACCGCGGGCGTAGAGCGACAGCAGCTCGGTCGGCGTCGCCGCACCCGGCACCACCGGCAGCGGCGCAGCGGCAAGTGCATCAGCCAGCGCCGGCGGCGTTCCCGGGGTCACCAGGAAGTCAGCACCCGCATCGATCGACTGCTGCATCTGCTCCACGGTCAGCACCGTACCGGCACCCACCACCACGCCCGGCAGCTCGCGCTTGAGCATTGCCAGCGCTTCCATCGCCACCGGCGTGCGCAGCGTCAGCTCGATCGCCGGCAGACCACCTTCCAGCAGCGCCGCACTGACCGCTCGCGCCTGGTCCAGCGTATGAATCGTCACCACCGGCAGGATGCCCGCCGCATGCAACAGCTCCGCCGCCTTCACCTGATGTTGTTCGATACCCATGCTTTTGCCCTTGCCTTTGCTCTTCTTGATTCAGTGGCCGCAGCGCAAATGACGCGCCGGGAATTGTCCAAGGGCAGTAGAGCGCCCTGGCCGGGACTGTGAGCGGCATGAATGCCGCGATCGAGCCCCCATGGGTGAGGGCGCTTTGCTTGCGAAGCACCGCTTTGCAAGCGCCCGAACGCCCAACCGCCAGCGGTTGGGCCGGCCCCGTAGGGGGTTTACGGCGTGTCCCGGCCAGGGCGCTCTACTGCCCAAGCCGGAAAGCCTGCCGCGGCTTTTCGCGTCAGGCGTCTTTCGCCTCATGCGGCGCCGCCGCCGCTGCGGCATCGTGCCCCAGCTCATACTCCGCGTCGTACTCCCACGGCCCGCCATCGGCCGCCGCCGGCCCGCACGAAATCGAAATCGCGCCCTGGTCGGCCGGGCCCACCACGCGACGGTTGATCGCGAACAGGTTGCGGCCCAGGTCATGCGCGGCCGGCGCGGTGTTCGGCGCCAGCGGACGTGCTGCCCATTCCGCCGCGTCCACCAGCACTTCCAGCGTGCCGGCCTCGCCGTCGAGGCGGATCATGTCGCCCTCGCGGACCTTGGCCAGCGGGCCACCACGCGCCGCTTCCGGCGTCACATGGATGGCCGCCGGGATCTTGCCCGACGCACCGGACAGGCGGCCGTCGGTGACCAGCGCCACGCGCCGGCCCTGGTTCTGCAGCAGGCCCAGCAGCGGTGCCAGCGAATGCAGTTCGGGCATGCCGTTGGCACGCGGGCCCTGGTAGCGCACCACCGCCACGAAGTCCTGCGGCAGCAGGCCACCGGCGTGCAGCTTGTTCAATACCTGCGGTGCATCGACCACCACCGCAGGTGCTTCGATCGTCCGGTACTGCGGTTTCACCGCCGACAGCTTGATCAGCGACTTGCCGAGGTTGCCACGCAGCAGGCGCAGGCCACCCTGGTGCTCGAACGGATTGTCGACGCCACGAACCACTTCGTCATCGGCGCTGTGTTCCAGGCCCGGCAGGTAGACCAGCCGGCCGTCACGCAGTTGCGGCTCGCGCGCATAGTCGGACATGCCGCCACGCGCGACGCTGACCAGATCGCCGTGCATCAGGCCCGCCTTGATCAGCTCGCCGAACACGAAGGCCGGGCCGCCAGCGGCCGCGAAACGGTTCACGTCGGCCTCGCCGTTCGGGTAGACACGGGCCAGCAGCGGAATCAGCTGCGACAGTTCGTCGAAGTCGTCCCAGGTCAGCACGATGCCGGCCGCACGCGCCACCGCGATCCAGTGGATGGTGTGGTTGGTCGAACCGCCAGTGGCCATCAGCGCGATGACCGCGTTGATGATCGCGCGCTCGTCGATGATCCGGCCCAGCGGGCGGAAGTCGTCGCCCAGTGCGGTGATGTCCAGCGCGCGTTCGGTTGCCTCGCGGGTCAGGGCGTCGCGCAGCGGCGTGCCCGGATTGACGAACGATGCGCCCGGCAACTGCACGCCCATGGCTTCCAGCAGCACCTGGTTGGAGTTGGCCGTGCCGTAGAAGGTGCAGGTGCCCGCACCGTGGTACGACGCGGACTCGGCTTCCAGCAGCTCCTCGCGGGTGGCCTCACCGGCGGCGTAGCGCTCGCGCACTTCGGCCTTCTGCTTGTTCGGGATGCCCGGGGTCATCGGGCCGGCCGGTACGAACACCGCCGGCAGATGGCCGAAGGCCAGCGCACCGATCAGCAGGCCCGGCACGATCTTGTCGCACACGCCGAGGTAGACGGTGGTATCGAACATGTCATGGCTGAGGCCGATGGCCGTGGCCTGGGCAATGACATCGCGCGAGAACAGCGACAGCTCCATGCCACCACGGCCCTGGGTGACACCGTCGCACATCGCAGGGACGCCGCCGGCGACCTGTGCGGTGGCGCCCAGCTCGCGGGCGATGTCGCGGATCTGTTCGGGATAGGTCTCGAACGGCTGGTGGGCCGACAGCATGTCGTTGTAGGCGGTGATGATGCCCAGGTTCGGCGTCACGCCGCCGCGCAGGCGGCTCTTGTCGGTGCCGCCGCAGGCGGCGAACCCGTGGGCGAGGTTGCCGCAACTCAGGCGGCTGCGGAACGGGCCCTCACGCAGGGAGGCATCGATCGCGGCCAGATAGGCGGCGCGCGAGGCGGCGCTGCGGCGGATGACGCGCTCAGTGATGGCTTGCAGTTGAGGATGGAGGCTCATTGGCTACCGGCGTTCATGGTGGCGAGAGGCAAGCGGCGGCACGGCGCCGCCGCCGACATCAATCAGCCCAGTGGACGCGCAGGCGCGCGCCTTCCAGGTTGATCGCATTGAGGATCGGGTACTGCTGGGCGTCGTTGCTGTCCAGCGCCTGGCGCAGTACCTGCAGCTTCTGCTTGCCACGCAGCAGCAGCAGGCGCTGGCGGCACTGGCGCAGGCCGTGCGGGGTCAGCGTGATGCGCAGCGGCCACTGGTTCGCGCCTGGGCAGCCGGTGGCATCCAGCGCGGCATAGGGCAGGGTACTTTCCAGTGCGCGTGCGAGGTCTTTCGAGCCAGGGAACAGCGAGGCGGTGTGCCCGTCGTTGCCCATGCCCAGCGCTACCAGGCTCGGCGGCTGGCTGTGCTGCGCCTGCAGGTTGGCGGTGTACACGCATTCGGGCAGTGGCTTGCCGATCCGTACCAGCGGATCGAAGTGGGCGCCCTCGGTGCGCTTGAGCAGGTGCTCGCGCACCAGCCAGGCGTTGCTGTCGCGATCCTGCGGCGACAGCCAGCGCTCGTCGGCCAGGCTCACTTCAACCCGGTCCCAGTGCACGTCCAGCTCGGCCAGTGCCTGGTAGACCGGGGCCGGCGTGGTGCCGCCGGACAACAGGATGCGGGCGCGGCCCACTTCATTGATGTCGTGGTTGAGGGTGCGTGCCATCTCAGCGGCCACCGCTTCGATCCAGCCGTCGGCGTCGCTGTGCTGGATGAACTCGATGCGGTTGTCGTGGAAGCTGGGGTTCATGCGGCAACTCCTGGTGCGTCACGTTCGGCGTCGGTGGCATAGGCGGCGGCGCCCAGCAGTCCGGCGTGGGGATGCATCACCGCCAACGAGGGCACGCGCGCCATGATCGAGGAGAAGCGGCCCTTGTGTTCGAAGCGCTGGCGGAAACCGGAGTGCTGCAGCGAATCGAGCATCTTCGGGGTCAGGCCTCCGGTCAGGAACACGCCATCCCAGGCGCCCTGGGTGAGCACCAGGTCACCGGCGATGGCGCCGAACACGGCGCAGAACACGTCCACGGTGCGCATTGCCTGCGGATCACCGTGCAGGGCACGGGCGGTCACGTCCACCGGCTGCAGCTGGCCCGGGTCGATACCGGCCATCTCGCACACGGCGCGGTGGATGTTGACCAGGCCGGGGCCACAGATCAGGCGCTCGTTGGAGACGCGGCCGAACTGTTCGGACAGGATCTCGAGGATGCGGATCTCTTCCGGAGTTCCCGGCGGGAAACTGACATGGCCGCCTTCGGTTTCCAGCGGATAGCAGCGGCCGTGGCGCATGATCAGGCCGCCCACGCCGAGGCCGGTACCCGGCCCGATCACTGCGTAGTTGCGCGGCTGGCCCGGCTTGCCCGGAACCCAGGCGGCACCGCCGACCTGGACCACGTCCTCGGGCTGCAGCAGTGAGATCGCCATCGCCTGTGCGGCAAAGTCGTTGATCAGGTGCAGTTCGTCGAAACCGAGCATCGCTGCGGTGCGGTTGCGCGAGATCACCCACGGATGGTTGGTGATGCGCGCTTCATCGCCATCAACGCGACCGGCCACTGCGAACACGCCGCGGCTTGCGCTGGCGCCGATCTGTTCCAGGTGGTGGCGCGCGGCATCACCCAGCGAAGGGAACTCCGCCACCGCGTATTCGCGGATGCTGTCCTTCCGCAGCGGCGCGTCCTGCGAGGTATCGGCCAGGGCGAAGCGGGCGTTGGTGCCGCCGATGTCGGCCACCAGCACCGGCTGCGAGCTGGCGCTCATGCCGACGCTCCGCTGTCCGGTGCGTCCACGCCCTGCGGCAGGAACTCGCCGGCATTGCTCGGGCCCCATTGGCCGGCGGGGTAGGGCTCCAGCGGCAGCTTGGCGTCCTTCCACGCGTCGGCGACGCTGTCGATCCAGGCCCACGCTGCACGCACTTCGTCGTCGCGCACGAACAGCGTGTGATTGCCATTGAAGGCATCCAGGAACAGGCGCTCGTACGCGATGCGGCGATGCAGGCCGGTTGGCACTGACAGTTCCAGTTCCAGCGGATGCAGTTCCAGTGCGCCCCATTCCGGGCCGGCCAGGCTGCTCATCAGGCCCAGTTCGATGTTTTCCTGCGGCTGCAGCTGGAACACCAGGCGGTTCGGTGCGGCCTGCGCGCGCTGCGGGCGCTCGAACAGCCAATGGGTGACCGGCTTCAGCGTGACCACCACGCGGGTGGTGCGCTCGGGCAGGCGCTTGCCGGTGACCAGATGGAACGGCACGCCGCTCCAGCGCCAGTTGTCGATATGCGCGGTGACACCGGCGAAGGTTTCCACGTCGCTGCCTTCCGGCGGCTGGTAAGCCTGCGCCGGCTGGCCGTTGATGGTGCCGGCGGTGTAGCGGCCGCGGATGCTGTCACGCGCGGCGTGCTTCGCGTCGAGCGGGCGAAGGGCGCGCAGCACCTTGACCTTCTCGTCGCGGATGCGGTCGGCTTCCAGCGACGCCGGCGGCTCCATCGCCACCATGCACAGCAGCTGCAGGATGTGGCTCTGCACCATGTCGCGCAGCGCGCCGGAGCGGGCGTAGTAGGCGTCACGGCCGTCCACGCCTTCGCTCTCGGCCACCAGTATGTGCACCGATTCGATGTAGTTGCGGTTCCACACCGCTTCCAGCAGCGTATTGCCGAAGCGCAGCGCGATCAGGTTCTGCACTGCCGCCTTGCCCAGGTAGTGGTCGAGGCGGAACACGCGGTCCTCGTCGATCCACTGGCCGATGGTGCTGATGATTTCCTCGGCGCTCTCGCTGTCGCTGCCGATCGGCTTCTCCAGCATCAGGCGTGCCGGCGCGGCGAGGGCGCCGCCCTTGGCCAGGCCTTCGCAGGTGGAAATGTACAGGCCCGGCGGAATGGCGAGGTAGCTGACGCACTTGCGGTGCACCAGGTCGGAGACCGCAGCGGCAACCGAGTCGACGTCGCGCAGGTCCACCGAACGGTAGTCGATGCGGCGCAGCAGGGCAGCGATGTCGTCCTGCGTGGCCATCGGCATGGCCTGCTGCAGGCGCGGCCGCAGGATGTCATGGAAGGCTTCGGTGTCATGCCCGGACAGGGCCAGTGCGCGGATGCGGAAGTCCTCCGGCAGCAGGCCGTCGCCAAGCAGGCGAAGCAGCGAAGGGAACAGGTAGCGCTGGGCCAGATCACCTGTGGCACCGAACAGGAAGAGGGTGTCGTGCATCGCTCGAGTTTCAGATCCGGGTGACATCGTTGTCAATCGCTTCATGGCTGGGTTCGGGGGACATCCGCGCAACTGCCTGTCCGAGGTTCGTCAGGGGCGATCTCCGGGGTTGCGGAAGACCGTTCCATTCGAAACCACTACCTCGGCGGAACCTTCGTTTAACCGCCGACGCAGATCGGTGCGCACCGATCATCGGATAGTGCCACGTGAAAACGTTTACATGGCAGAATGGGCAACTGTATTCGATTGCAGTGCTCGCCGTCATGCGGCAAGCGCGCAATCATCACTGCCATCGGGAGGGCCGAGGCAGTCCCAAAAGACAGCCCGGCTTCGGGCGGACCGGATAGGTGATATGGCAAAAGTGCAGTTGCAGGGTGTGCGCAAGGTCTATGACAACGGCCAGGTCGCGGTGAAGGACGCCACCTTCGAGGTCGCCGATGGCGAGCTGATGGTGCTGGTCGGTCCGTCCGGCTGTGGCAAGTCGACCCTGTTGCGGATGGTGGCGGGCCTGGAAGAGATCAGCGGTGGCACGCTGACCATTGGTGATCGCGTGGTCAACGACGTGGCGCCAAAGGATCGCGATATCGCCATGGTGTTCCAGAGCTACGCGTTGTATCCGCACATGACCGTGGCCGAGAACCTGGCCTTCGGCCTGAAGCTGCGCGGGCATGACAAGGCAACCATCGACAAGCGCATCGCCGAAGCCGCGCAGACGCTGGGCCTGACCGAGATGATGGACAAGCTGCCCAAGGCGATGTCCGGTGGCCAGCGTCAGCGCGTGGCACTGGGCCGGGCGCTGGTGCGCGAGCCGGCGGTGTTCCTGCTCGACGAGCCGCTGTCCAACCTCGACGCCAAGCTGCGCCACAGCGTGCGCACCGAGATCGCGCAGCTGCACCGCAAGCTGGGCACCACCATGATCTACGTGACGCACGACCAGGTTGAAGCGATGACCCTGGGCCAGCGCATCGTGGTGCTGAAGGACGGCATCATCCAGCAGATCGATACGCCGATGGCGCTCTACGACCGCCCGGCCAACCTGTTCGTGGCCGGTTTCCTCGGCAGCCCGGCGATGAACGTGCTGCGCGGCACGCTGCAGGGCGATGCCGGCGGCGTGAGCGTGGTCGACGGCGAATGGCGTGCCCCCCTGGGCCAGGCGACGATCGATCCGGCATGGCTGCAGAAGCCGATCGCGGTGGGCGTGCGCCCGGAGCACCTGCAGCCGGCGGCTGCCGATGATGCGCATGCATTCACCGCGCGCATCGAAGGCATCGAACCGGTCGGCAACGAGATCTTCGTCAACATGAGCAGTGGCCAGCACGCGCTGACCATGCGCGTGGCACCACAGTCGCTGCCAGCAGTGGGCGAGCAGATACGCCTGGCGATTCACCCGCAGGGCCTGCATTTCTTCAACGCAGAGAGCGGCGAGCGGCTCTGATTCTGTAGAGCCGAGCCCATGCTCGGCTACTTCGTTGCAGTGCGGACCAACGGTCCGCCCCCACCGGGTCGGTCAGTAGATCCACGCCGTGCGTGGATGAGGGCGCGTCAGATTCAGCGGGCCAGGCCATCCAGCAGCGGCACGCGCTGCGCAATGGCATCACCCACCTGCAGCTCGGCGTCGCCAGCCTCCAGCGGCAGCACCGCCAGCGCCAGGTCACCGGCTACGCTGGCGATCGTGCCCAGCGTCGCGCCGTCCTGCAGCACGCCATCGCCGGCCTGTGCCGGTGCCGCAGTATGCAGCAGCTGCACCGCGCGCTTGGCCTTGCCGAGGAAGTGGGTGCGGGCGACGATTTCCTGGCCCGGGTAGCAGCCTTTCTTCACGCTGTAGCCATTCAGGCGGTCCAGGCCCAGCTGCTGCGGGGTCCACACTTCGCGCTGGCTTTCGTCCAGGCGCGGCAATCCGTAGCGCAGGTCGGCCTGGCGCCAGGCGAGGGCGAAGGTGGCCTCATCGGTTTCGCTGCCGGATGCAACGGCAGCCGCCGCCCCGATGCGCAGGGTGCGCGGCAGGGCGTCGCTGCCCAGGTCCAGCTCCCAGCCGTCACCTGCAGCGAGCGCGATCGCGGCGCCGCTGGCAGCCTCGGGTGCAGTGAACGCACCGGCCACGGCCAGATCGCTGCGCACCTGTACCTTCACCTTGCGACGGAACACGAAGCGCTGCAGTTGCGACGCAATCGCATCGGCATCGCCGTCGGCCAGCACCAGCATCACGTGATCGTCGGCCAGCCGGAGCAGCTGGAACACTGCCAGGGTGCGGCCCTTGGCACTCAGCCAGGCGCTCCACTGCCAGTGCAGCAGGGGCAGGGCGGTGACATCGCTGCTGAATTGGGCGTGGGCGAAGGCGGCCGCATCCGGGCCCTGCAGGCTCAGCAGCTGGTGGCCGGGCAGGCGCGGATATCCGACGAAAGCAGGGGGCAGGTTGTCAGGCACGTGAACGAGGTCTAAAATTTGTGCGTTGCGAGACCGAACATGATAGGCCAAACAACCCCCACTCCCGACGACGAATCTGAAGCCCCGCTGGTCCCCGCGGCACCCGTGCCCGTGGAACAGGAAAAAGCAGAGGAATTCGGCGGCCGCGGCGGACTTGATCCGGTGCGGTATGGCGATTGGGAGAAAAACGGACGCTGCATCGATTTCTGATCAGCATTGAGCCAACGCGGCCGCGTGCCGCCCAGCCGAGACAACGAGCCCAGCGAATGGCGACCAGACAACGCCCACTTTCCCCGCACCTTCAGGTGTATCGCTGGCAGATTCAGATGGCCACCTCGATCCTGCATCGAGCCACTGGCATCTTTCTGTCTGTTGGTGCCCTCATCATCGCTGCCGGCCTGCTGGCCCTGATGATGGGGCCCGAGTCCTGGAACTGCTTCACCGGCCATGCCGGGGCCTGGTATGGCCGCGTGTTCCTGTTCGCGTGGACATGGTCGTTCGCCTATCACCTGTGCAATGGCATCCGCCATGTAGTGCAGGACTTCGCCATCGGCTTCAGCATCCCTGCCTTCATCCGCAGCAGCTGGCTGTCGGTCATCGGCAGCCTGGTGATCACCCTGCTGGTGTGGGCCTATGTGATGTTCGGAGGTGCCGCGTGAGCAAGTTCCGTACCCCGCTGAAGAACGTGCGCGGCCTGGGCTCGGCCAAGACCGGCACCGAGCACTTCGTGCACCAGCGCCTGACCGCCGCCGCGCTGGTGGTGCTGGGCATCTGGTTCCTGGTCTTCGTACTGGGCCTGCTGGGCTCGGATTACGCGACCGCCGCCGCCGCCGTGGCCAAGCCGTGGAATGCAGTGCCGCTGATCGGCCTGCTGATCGCCATGTTCTGGCACGCGCAGCTCGGCATGCAGGTCGTGCTGGAAGACTACATCCACGAATCGCTGCTGGCCCTGGTGCTGCAGACCGCGGTGAAGTTCGTCGCCGTGCTCGGCATGATCGTCAGTGTGTTTGCGGTGGGCCGCATCGCCCTCGGCGTTGCCTGAGCCCAGGCACCTACACAGGAATCCAGATTAGATGTCCGCTTACAAGATCACCGAACACAAGTACGACATGGTCGTGGTCGGCGCCGGCGGTGCCGGCCTGCGCGCCACGTTCGGCCTGGCCGCCAAGGGCCTGCAGACCGTGTGCCTGACCAAGGTCTTCCCGACCCGTTCGCACACCGTCGCCGCCCAGGGCGGTATTTCGGCCGCACTCGGCAACATGGGCGAGGACGACTGGCGCTACCACTTCTTCGACACCATCAAGGGTTCGGACTGGCTGGGTGACCAGGACGCCATCGAGTACATGTGCCGTGAGGCCATCCCGGCCATCATCGAACTCGAACACTACGGCGTGCCGTTCTCGCGCACCGCCGAAGGCAAGATCTACCAGCGTCCGTTTGGTGGCATGACCACCAAGTACGGCGAAGGCCCGGCGGCGCAGCGTACCTGCGCGGCGGCCGACCGTACCGGCCACGCGATGCTTCACACCCTGTACCAGCAGTCGCTGAAGCACGATGCGCGCTTCATGATCGAGTACTTCGCGCTCGACCTGATCTTCGACGACGAAGGCGCCTGCCGCGGCGTGCTGGCCCTGGACATGTCCGATGGCACGCTGCACCTGTTCCGCGCCCAGGGCGTGGTGCTGGCCACCGGCGGCTACGGCCGTGCCTACTTCAGCGCTACCTCGGCGCACACCTGCACCGGCGACGGTGGCGGCCTGGCCATGCGTGCCGGCATCGCCATGCAGGACATGGAGTTCGTGCAGTTCCACCCGACCGGCATCTACGGCGCCGGCTGCCTGATCACCGAGGGTGTCCGCGGTGAAGGCGGCATCCTGCGCAACAGCAGCGGCGAGCGCTTCATGGAGCGCTATGCACCGCACTACAAGGACCTGGCCTCGCGCGACGTGGTCAGCCGTTCGATGACCATCGAGATCCGCGAAGGCCGCGGCGTCGGCGAGCACAAGGATCACATCCTGCTCGACCTGACCCACCTCGGCCCGGGCGTGATCGACGAGAAGCTGCCGGGCATCGCCGAGAGCGCCCGCATCTTCGCCGGCGTCGACGTGCACAAGCAGCCGATCCCGGTCATTCCGACCGTGCACTACAACATGGGCGGCATCCCGACCAACTACCACGGTGAAGTGGTGCAGAAGGTCGGCGACAACGACAACGCCGTGGTGCCGGGGCTGTACGCCATCGGCGAAGCGGCCTGCGTGTCCGTGCACGGCGCCAACCGCCTGGGCTCGAACTCGCTGCTCGACCTGGTGGTGTTCGGCCGTGCGGTGGCCAACCGCTGCGCCGAGACCATCAAGCCGGGCGCCGCGCACAAGCCGCTGCCGGCCGATGCCTGCGACAAGGCGCTGGGCCTGCTGGACAAGCTGCGCCACGCCAACGGCGATACCCCGACCTCGGTCATCCGCGACCGCATGCAGCGCACCATGCAGGCCGACGCGGCCGTCTTCCGCACCAGCCAGACGCTGAAGGAAGGCTGCGAGAAGATGGACAAGATCTTCGACTCGTTCCAGGACGTGAAGGTCTCCGACCGTTCGCTGGTCTGGAACTCGGACCTGATCGAGACCTACGAGCTGAACAACCTGCTGCTCAACGCGGTGGCGACGATCAACTCGGCTGAACAGCGCAAGGAAAGCCGTGGTGCGCATGCGCACGAGGACTATCCGGACCGCGACGACGTCAACTGGCAGAAGCACACCCTGGTCAGCGTCGACGAGAAGGGCAAGTGCAGCTTCGACTACCGTCCGGTGCACATGTACACGTTGACCGACGACGTGTCCGTGGTGCCGCCGAAGCCGCGCGTGTACTGATCCGACCCCGCCTACCATGCAATCCGCGCCCACGGGCGCGGGCCGCCTGAGCCAACGAGAGCAGACATGGCCGAGTTTTCACTCCCCAAGAATTCCAAGATCACGAAGGGCAAGCACTTCCCCGTCAAGAACGGCGGCAAGAATGTGCGCACCTTCAAGATCTACCGCTGGAGTCCGGACGACGACAGCAACCCGCGCACCGATACCTATGAAGTCGATCTGGACGCCTGTGGCCCGATGGTCCTGGACGCCCTGATCAAGATCAAGAACGAGATCGACCCGACCCTGACCTTCCGCCGCTCCTGCCGCGAAGGCATCTGTGGTTCGTGCGCGATGAACATCGACGGCACCAACACCCTGGCCTGCACCCGAGCCATCTCGGACTGCGGCAAGAAGGAAGTGCCGATCTACCCGTTGCCGCACATGAACGTGGTCAAAGATCTGGTTCCGGACCTGACCCACTTCTACGCGCAGTACGCCTCGATCAAGCCGTGGATCCGCACCCAGACCCCGGCACCGCCGGACCGTGAGCGCCTGCAGTCGCCGGAAGACCGCAAGAAGCTCGACGGCCTGTATGAGTGCATCCTGTGCGCCTGCTGCTCGACCAGCTGCCCGAGCTACTGGTGGAACGGCGAGCGTTACCTGGGCCCGGCGATCCTGCTGCAGGCCTATCGCTGGATCATCGACTCGCGCGATGAGGACACCGGCGCGCGCCTGGACGATCTGGAAGATCCGTTCAAGCTGTACCGCTGCCACACCATCATGAACTGTGCCCGGACCTGCCCGAAGGGCCTGAACCCGGCGCTGGCGATCGCCGAGATCAAGAAGCTGATGATGGAGCGCCGCGCCTGATACAGGCCTGGCAGTACCCGGTGGAGCCACGCCACGCGAGGCTGCACCACCCAGTAGAGCCACGCCATGCGTGGCTTTGCTGTATCTGGAGAAGCACGATGGAAGACGATGTCCTGCTGAAGAAGCTGCGCTGGCGCTGCCGCCGCGGCATGCGAGAACTGGACCAGCTGTTTGGCCGCTACCTGGACCACGAATGGCGCACTGCGCCGACCGAAGAGCGCGAGGTTTTCCTGTTCCTGCTCGACTGCGAGGACGATAAGTTGTGGCGCTGGTTCATGGGCTATGAGGCCTGCCCGCATGCGCACGCGATCCCCCTCATGCAGAAGATCCTCGCCCTCAAGCCTTGAGTGGCGCCCCTCGCGGCTGCAGGCCGCCGCCCAGGTCGTGGTGCTGCTGGCCGCCCCCTGGTTGCTGCGTGCCTCCGATCTGCCTGCGCGGCTGCTGATGCCCGCGCTGCTGCTGGCCTGGGGCGTCGGGTTGGCCGAACTGGCCTGGCGCCAGCGCCGGCCGCGCGTGCAGGTGCTTCTGCCTCCGCTTCCCGGGCCACTGCAGGTGGCCGGGCGGGACGTCGATACGCCAAGGCTGGTGGTGCGTGGCCCATGGCTGTTGTTGCTGTGGCGTGAGGATCGGCGCCGCCGGCGCCTGCTGTTCTGGCCGGATGTGCTCGATTCCGGGCAGCGACGTGAACTGCGACTGGCCGTGGCCGCACGCAGCGTTTCCCGTCAGCCCCGGTCGATGGCACCATAAGCTGAATTGACCGGCGTGCCTGCATGTTCAAACCCATTCCCGTGGCCATTGGCCTGCGCTACCTGCGCGCCAAGCGCCGCAACGGCTTCATCTCCTTCATCTCGATGGCATCGATCCTGGGCATCGCGCTCGGCGTTACGGTGCTGATCACCACTCTGGCGGTGATGAGCGGTTTCCAGAAGGAAATCCGCAGTCGCCTGCTGCAGATGACCGCACACACCACCATCAGCCGCGACGGTGAACCGATGCCGGACTGGATGCGCGTGGTCGATGTCGCCCGCAAGGATCCGCGCGTGGCGGGTGCCGCGCCGTACATCGAGATCCAGTCGATGATCAGCGGCCCGCGCGTGCAGGGTGCGATCATCCAGGGCATCGATCCGGCCCTGGAGCCGAAAGTCTCGGTGATCGACAGGAAGGTCACCAAGGGCAGCTATGACAGCCTCAAGCCGGGCAGCTTCAACCTGCTGCTGGGCAAGGAGCTGGCGATCTGGCTGGGCGTGGACGTTGGCGACCAGGTGCTGGTGACTTTTGCCGAAGTGCAGGGTACGCCTGCCGGTGCAGTGCCACGGATGAAGCGCTTCACCGTCAGCGGCATCTTCGAGGCCGGGTACAACGAGGTCGATCGCGGCGTCGGCTTCGCCAACATGCAGGACCTTGAGCGCGTGCTGCGTAGCGACGGCGCCACCGGCGTGCGGCTGAAGCTGCACGACATGGACCGTTCGCTGGAAGTGGGCGTGGACCTGGCGCAGAGCCTCGGTGGCGCCTATCGCGTGAGTGACTGGACGCAGCAGAACGCCAATCTCTACCACTCGCTGCGCATGGAGAAGGTGGTGATGGGCATCCTGCTGTCGCTGATCATCGCCATGGGGGCCTTCAACCTGGTGTCCTCGCAGGTGATGCTGGTGACCGACAAGCAGGCCGACATTGCCATCCTGCGCACCCTGGGCCTGACCCCGGGCGGGGTGATGCAGGTGTTCATGGTGCAGGGCTCGTTGATCGGCATCTTCGGCACGCTGGCCGGCCTGATCGGTGGCATCACCCTGACCCTCAACCTGGAACGCATCCTCGGCGCCATCGAGAGCGTGTTCAACGTCAAGCTGCTGCCGGAGGATGTGTACTACATCACCGGCCTGCCGACCGACATGCAGACCGGCGACGTGGTGGCGATCACAGTGGTCGCGCTGCTGATGAGCTTCCTGGCCACCCTGTATCCCGCCTGGCGGGCAGCACGCACCCAGCCGGCGGAGGCCCTGCGTTATGAATAAGGTCGTCAACCGCGGCGATGAAGTGATCCGCGCCGAAGCGCTGGGCAAGACCTATGCCGAAGGGCGCATGCAGACGCCGGTGTTCGATGGGCTGGACCTGACCGTGACTGCTGGCGAGACGGTGGCGATCATCGGTGCCTCCGGTGCCGGCAAGAGCACGCTGCTGCACCTGCTGGGCGGCCTGGACATTCCGACTGCCGGCGAAGTGTATGTGACCGGCCAGCGCATGTCGGCGCTGTCGGATACCGCGCGCGGTCTGCTGCGCAACCAGGCGCTGGGCTTCGTCTACCAGTTTCATCACCTGCTGCCGGAATTCACCGCGCTGGAAAACGTGATGATGCCGGTGCTGCTGGCCGGCACCGCCGTGGCCGAGGCGAGCAGCCGGGCGACCACGCTGCTGGAAGCGGTCGGCCTCGGCCATCGCCTGGACCACAAGCCGGGCGAGCTGTCCGGCGGCGAACGCCAACGTGCCGCAGTGGCGCGTGCGCTGGTCAACCATCCGGCCTGCGTGCTCGGCGACGAGCCGACCGGCAACCTGGATGACCGCACCGCCGGCACCGTGTTCGAGCTGATGCTGGAACTCAACCGCGCGCGCCATACCAGCCTGGTGCTGGTGACCCACGACCGCAGCCTGGCGCGGCGCCTGGACCGGGTGCTGGAGCTGCGCGAAGGGCGCCTGCACGCGCTGGCCCACGCCGACGTCTGAGTGCTGGGACCGCTTTGGTAGAGGCCGGCCTTGGTCGGCTGCTCCTGCAGGGCAAGCGCCAACCAAGGTTGGCGTCTCCCGTGGTCCGGCCAGTAGCCGCCGACCGGCGGCTGAATGGGGCGCGAGCCGTCGCGCCGGCGTTGCCAGCCCAGGCGCATGATGGCGACAGTTCCCCGAGGAGATCGCCATGAAGACCCCGATCCTGATGGCCGGACTCTGCCTGGCACTGGCCGCCTGTGCGACGACCGGCCGGCTCAGCAGTACCGAGAAACTGGATCTGTACCGTGCCCACGCCGGCGCGCCGCAGAACGACATGCAGTTCTTTGGCAGCCTCAATGGCTGGACCGAGCTGGGCGACAGTGCGCTGGCGGTGTGGACCCGTCCCAGCGAAGCCTATCTGCTGGAGTTGAATGGTCCCTGCCAGGACCTGCCGTATGCGACCGCCATCGGTCTGACCAGCAGCATGGGCCGTGTGTCGTCGCGCTTTGACAAAGTGCTGGTACGCGACCCCACCGGCGGCCCGCGCCTGCCGTGCTTCATCAACAGCATCCGCAAGCTGGATGTGAAGGCACTGCGCGCGTCCGAGCAGGAGCTGCGCCAGGCGCAGGTGCAGGAGCGCGAGGAAAACACCGCACCGGCGAAATGATCGAAAAAGGGGACGGAGGGGATTAAGTCGTTTGTGCCACAAACGACTTAATCCCCTCCGTCCCCTTTTGGGTTGTCAGGTTTCCGGGGTGAAGCCGGCCGGCTTTTCCGCGTCCTTCTCGAACAGGAACTTGACCAGTTCGCCTTCAAGGAACGCACGATGTTCCGGCGTGCGCGGCGACAGCCGGTTCTCGTTGATCAGCATGGTCTGGTGGGCCAGCCACGCGGCCCAGGCCTGCTTGCCGATGTTGTTGAAGATGCGCTGGCCCAGCTCGCCGGGGTAGGGCACGAAGTCCAGGCCCTCGGCATCGCGTTGTTCGTACTGGCAGAAGACGGTTCGGGGCATGGCATTCACTCGTGGTTACGGGGTTTGCTGGAATTTCGTTTCGGCGTCTTGATCGTGGCGCCGTCGAGCAGTTTGCGGATCGGTGCCGGCAGGCCCAATGCGGGTAGCTCGTCGTTGGCGACCCAGCGCAGCGTGGGTTCTTCCACACGCAGGCCGCGCACCTTCCGTGACAATACCTGCAGGTGCAGCCTGTAGTGGCTGAAGGTGTGCTGCAGCACCGGTAGTTCCTCTGCATCTTCCAGCGAGCCGTCGACATGTGCGTCGAACCAGTCCTGCAGGTCGCTGCCGGCCTCGGCCTGCGGCAGCGTCCACAGCTGCGCCCAGATGCCGGTGTCCGGCCGCTTCTGCAGCAGCACGCGTTGCTGGGCGTCGCGCAGCAGCAGGGCGACCGCTTCGCGTTCGGGCAGGGTCCTGCTGGGCTTGGGCGTGGGCAGTTCAGTGGTGCGGCCTTCGCGCCGCGCCACGCACGCGTCCTGCAGCGGGCAGATCACGCAGGCCGGCTTGGCCCGGCTGCATACCGTCGCGCCCAGATCCATCTGCGCCTGGGTGTAATCGGCCATGCGCCCGGCCGGCACCTGCGCGACGTGCGCCTGGGCAATCGCCCACAGTTGTTTCTCGATGGCCGGCAGGCCGGGAAAGCCGTCGATGCCGTGGTAGCGGCTGAGCACGCGCTTGACGTTGCCGTCGAGAATCGCGAACCGATCGTTCCATGCCTGGCTGAGGATCGCACCGGCGGTGCTGCGGCCGATGCCGGGCAGGGCATGCAATGCATCGAAATCGCGCGGCAGGTCGCCGTCGTGCAGTTCCACGCAGCGCTTTGCGGCGGCATGCAGGTTGCGTGCGCGGGCGTAGTAGCCGAGCCCGGCCCACTGCGCCATCACCGCGTCATTGCTGGCGGCGGCGAGCTCGGGCAGGGTTGGGAAGTGCTGCAGGAACCGCTGGAAGTACGGGATGACCGTGGCCACCTGGGTCTGCTGCAGCATGATCTCCGACAACCAGACCCGATAGGGGCTGCGCGGGTGCTGCCAGGGCAGGTCATGGCGACCGTGGTCGTCGAACCAGTGCAGCAGGCGGGCGACGAAGTCGTCTTCCTTGGCAGTGTCGGCGCTGGCGTGCGGCTGGCGGGGCATGAGTGTTCCGGAAGGAGGCAGCCACCCATGGGGTGGCTCTACCAGATCGCAGTAGAGCCACGCCATGCGTGGCTGCACGGTGTATCAGGCGCCCAATGCTTCGGGCAGCAGGGCGTCGACGAAGGCTTCCGGGTCGAATACACGCAGGTCTTCCGGGCGCTCGCCAATGCCGGCGAAGCGGATCGGAATGCCGAACTCGCGGGCCAGTGCGAACACCACGCCGCCCTTGGCGGTGCCGTCCAGCTTGGTCACCACCAGGCCGGTCACGTTCACTGCGGCATTGAACTGGCGCAGCTGCGACAGCGCGTTCTGGCCGGTGGTGCCGTCGATCACCATCAGCACCTCGTGCGGGGCGGTGGGGTCGATCTTGCCGAGCACGCGGCGGATCTTGCCCAGCTCGTTCATCAGCCCGGACTGGGTGTGCAGGCGGCCGGCGGTATCGGCGATCAGCACCGAGGTGCCGCGGGCCTTGCCGGCCTGCAGCGCGTCGAATGCCACCGAAGCAGCATCGGCGTTCTGCCCCTGCGCAACCACGGCCACGCCGTTGCGCTCGCCCCAGGCCTGCAGCTGGGCCACGGCGGCGGCGCGGAAGGTATCGCCGGCAGCCAGCATCAGGCTGTGGCCGTCATCCTTGAAGCGCTTGGCCAGCTTGCCGATGGTGGTGGTTTTGCCGACGCCGTTGACGCCGACGGTGAGCACTACGAAGGGCTTGGCATTGCGGTCGATCACCAGCGGCTTGGCCACCGGCTGCAGGATCGCGATCAGCTCGGCGCGCAGCGCGGCCAGCAGCGCATTGGCGTCGGCGAACTCGCGCGACTTCATGCGCTTGCGCAGGCCCTCGACCAGATCGGTGGTGGCGCCCACGCCGACGTCGGCGGTGATCAGGGCGGTTTCCAGCTCGTCCAGCAGATCGTCGTCGAGCTTGGGGTTGCGCGAGAACAGGCCGCCGAAGCTGCGCGCGATGACGCTGTTGCGCAGGCGCTCGCGCCAGCCGGGCTTGCCGGCGGGCGCCGGAGGGGCATCCACCAGCGCAGGCAGGTCGGTGGCCGGGGCGGTGGGTTCCTCGACCGGAATGACCGGAGCCAGAGGAGCCAGCACAGCGGCCGCAGCGAGCGCTTCAGCCTGGACGTCCTCGGGCGCGGTGGCCGGCTGCGCAGCTGGCACGGCAGGCACTTCGGCGACCGGGGCCGATTCCGGTGCAGGTGCGGGTGCATTGGCTTCGACCACTGCGGCGGTGGGTGCGTCTTCGGCCGGGGCGGCCGACGGGAACGCCGCCGCCAGCTCTTCAGCCGAGTAGTGCTGGGTCTTGGACGCCTCCGTGGTGGGGGCATCCTGGGGCTTCTTGCGGCGGAAAAAACTGAGCATTGGCAAAAGGCGCTGAAATCAGAGGGATATGCTACCACTCGGGCCTGTCGGGCCGATGTGGACTCAAGGTCGCGGCCGGCCGGCCGTTAACCGGTCCGGAGGGTTGCGCGGAGCGGCCCGGAGACCGCCATGAACAACGTGATGGGAATCGCCCTCGGCGGGATGCGTGCGGCCCAGCAGGGCGTGCAGGTGGCAGCGCACAACGTGGCCAATCTGGCCACCCCCGATGCGCAGCGCCTGCAGTTGCAGCGCGGTGCCACTGGACAGGGTGGGGTGCAGGCCTCGGTGACTGCCGCCGGCGCTGATGTCGGTGCACCGCTGGGAGATCTGCTGGCGGCGAAAGCCGAGGTGGTGGCCTTCGCCGCCAATGCCTCGGTGATCCGCCGCCAGGACCCGTTGCTGGGTTCGCTGCTGGATCGGGAAGCCTGAGCCCCCTCGGCAGGCGCGAACCGCCGCCCTGGTGGGTGCCAACCCTGGTTGGCATGCTTGACCCGCCCTGGCAGGTGCCAACCTTGGTTGGCACGCTTTTGGGGGCGCCAACCAAGGTTGGCCTCTACCAAGGCACCGCTGGGCCATGCCCGGCGACCACCGCCTCGATCAGGCCGACAGCTCCAGCAGCAGCCTGTTCAGGCGCGCCACATAGGCACCCGGATCCTTCAGGCTGTCACCGGCGGCCAGCGCGGCCTGGTCGAACAGCACCCGGCCGAGGTCGTCGAAGCGCGCGCCATCGGCTTCGGCGTCGAGCTTGGCGATCAGCGGATGGCCCGGGTTGATCTCCAGCACCGGCTTGCTGTCCGGCACCTTCTGCCCGCTGGCTTCCAGGATCTGGCGCATCTGCAGGCCCAGGTCCTGCTCGCCGATGGCCAGCACCGCCGGCGAATCGGTCAGGCGGTGCGACACGCGCACCTCGGCCACTTCGTCACCCAGGACCGTCTTGAGCCGCTCGACCAGGCCCTGCTTGTCCTTTGCTGCCGCTTCCTGTGCCTGCTTGTCCGCATCGGTTTCCAGTGCGCCCAGGTCGAGATCGCCACGGGCGATGTCGACGAAGCCCTTGCCGTCGAAATCGGTCAGGTAGCCCATCAGCCACTCGTCGATGCGGTCGGTCAGCAGCAGCACTTCCACGCCCTTCTTGCGGAACACTTCCAGGTGCGGACTGTTGCGCACCTGGCTGTAGCTCTCGCCGGTGAGGTAGTAGATCTTGTCCTGGCCTTCGGTCATGCGGCCGATGTAATCGGCCAGCGACACGCTCTGCGCATCGCCGTCGCCACGGGTGGAGGCGAAGCGCAGCAGGCCGGCCACCTTCTCGCGGTTGTTGTAGTCCTCGGCCGGGCCTTCCTTCAGCACCTGGCCGAACTCCTTCCAGAACGTGGCGTACTGCTCGGGCTTGTCGCTGGCCAGCTTCTCCAGCATGTCCAGCGAACGCTTGGTCAGCGCCGATTTCATCGAATCGATGACCGGGCCGGACTGCAGGATCTCGCGCGAGACGTTCAGCGACAGGTCGTTGGAATCGACCACGCCCTTGATGAAGCGCAGGTACAGCGGCAGGAACTGCTCGGCCTGGTCCATCACGAACACGCGCTGCACGTACAGTTTCAGGCCCTTGGGCGCATCGCGGTGGTACAGGTCGAACGGCGCGCGGCCGGGCACGTACAGCAGCGAGGTGTACTCCAGCTTGCCCTCGACCTTGTTGTGGCTCCACGCCAGCGGGTCGCTATGGTCGTGCGCTACGTGCTTGTAGAACTCGGTGTACTCGGCGTCGCTGATCTCGGTGCGCGGGCGGGTCCACAGCGCGCTGGCGCGGTTGACGGTCTCCCACTCGACGGCGGCGCCTTCTTCGCCACCTTCCTTCGGCATCTGGATCGGCAGACCGATGTGGTCCGAGTACTTCTTGAGGATGCTGCGCAGGCGCCAGCCATCGGCGAAGTCGTGCTCGCCGTCCTTCAGGTGCAGCACGATGCGGGTACCGCGCTCGGCCTTGTCGACGGTGGCCACTTCGAAATCGCCTTCGCCACGCGAGGTCCAGCGCACGCCTTCGGCCGCAGCCAGGCCGGCGCGGCGCGAGGTCACTTCCACTTCGTCGGCGACGATGAAAGCGCTGTAGAAGCCGACGCCGAACTGGCCGATCAGCTGCGAATCCTTCTTCTGGTCGCCGGACAGCTGCCGCAGGAAGTCGCCGGTGCCGGACTTGGCGATGGTGCCGAGGTGGGCGATGGCTTCGGCGCGGCTCATGCCAATGCCGTTGTCTTCGATGGTGATGGTGTGGGCGGCGGCGTCGAAGCTGACGCGCACGCGCAGCTCGCTGTCGCCTTCCAGCAGCGCCGGCTGGGTCAGGGCCTCGAAGCGTAGCTTGTCGGCGGCGTCGGCAGCGTTGGAGACCAGCTCGCGCAGGAAGATTTCCTTGTTGGAGTACAGCGAGTGGATCATCAGCTGCAGCAGTTGCTTGACTTCGGTCTGGAAGCCAAGGGTTTCGGTCTGGGTGGTCTCGGTCATCGATAGGGCTCCATGTGCAATGCCGCGCCAGCGCGTGCGGCCTCGCCAAGGGGTAGGGATGATTGTCCCGAAATCAAGGGGTTGGTCGGGCAGGGCTTGCAGCCCTGCACCTGCAGAGGCCGAAGCAACAGCAACAGCGGGCGTTCCGTGGGATGGCGGGGCGGTGTGGGTTGGCAGGACACGCCGTGAACCCGTCCCTGGGGGCTCGATGGCGCCATCCATGGCGCCAACGGTCCTGCCAACCCACACCGCCTCGCCTCTGACGGGTTCACTCGGCTGTTGGTAGGTGTCGACCTTGGTCGACACATCTATCAGATATCGAAATAAAACTGGCCTGTATGTCGAGCATCGGATCGCGTCTGGGGTGGAGCCCCCTGAGTCAGGGGGCGGCCGCGAAGCGGCGGGGGTGTGGAAGCTGGTAAGTGGGGCCCGCGTTTCGCGCGGCGAAGCGTGGGAGCGACAGCGCGCATGCGTTGGCGCGTCCCCGGGCGCCGCCCGCCCGAACTACAATCCCGCTCATGCTGAATTTCTCGAATGAACCCCGCCGGGGGCGCCGGTGAGCGGCCGCGGGGGCAATGGCGGCCAGGTCCGCATCATCGGCGGTCGTTGGCGCAATACCCGCTTGCCGGTGCCGACCCTGCCGGGGCTTCGGCCCAGCAGCGACCGTGTGCGCGAGACCCTGTTCAACTGGCTGATGCCCAAGCTGGGCGGGGCCCACGTCCTGGACCTGTTCGCAGGCAGCGGCGCATTGGGGCTGGAAGCCGTCTCGCGCGGTGCCGCCCACGCCACCCTGGTCGAGCGCGATGCGCAGCTGGGACGCAACCTGACCGCCGCCGTGGCCAAGCTGCAGGCCAGCGACCAGATCAGCGTCGTGCAGGCAGATGCCCTGCGCTGGCTGCAGGGTGCGCAGGCGCAGCAGGCCGATCTGGTGTTCATCGACCCGCCATTCGCCGATGGCCTGTGGCAGGACGTGCTGGCCCAGCTGCCGCGGCACCTGGCAGCCGATGCCTGGCTGTACCTGGAATCGCCGGCCGGCCACGTGCCGGTGCTGCCGCAGGGCTGGCTGCTGCACCGCGAGGGCGGCACCCGTGAGGTGCGCTTTGCCCTGTACCGCCGTGCCACTGCTACACTTTGACCTCATCTGAACATCTGCTACCGCCCATGACCGTGGCCAACCGCCGCATTGCCGTCTATCCCGGCACGTTCGACCCGATCACCAACGGTCACATCGACCTTGTGAGCCGGGCCGCGCCGCTGTTCGAAAAGGTCGTGGTCGGCGTGGCGCAGAGCCCGTCGAAGGGCCCGGCGCTGCCGCTGGAACAGCGCGTGCAGCTGGCGCGTGGCGCCCTGGCCCACCATGGCAATGTCGAAGTCATCGGCTTCGATACCCTGCTGGCCCATTTCGTACGTTCGGTCCAGGGCGGGGTGCTGCTGCGCGGCCTGCGCGCGGTGTCCGACTTCGAGTACGAGTTCCAGATGGCCAGCATGAACCGCCACCTGATCCCCGAGGTCGAGACCCTGTTCCTGACCCCGGCCGAGCAGCACAGCTTCATTTCGTCCTCGCTGGTCCGCGAGATCGCGCGCCTGGGCGGCGACGTGTCCGGTTTCGTGCCGGCCGCGGTGCTCGAAGCCCTGCGCAAGGTCCGCGAAGCGAAGGCGGCACAGTCGTAAGCCCGCCGTACCTGCACCCCATTACGTACAACACCACGCACCATTCCGGGAGGAAATCCATGAACACCACCATGCGCGCGATGCTGATCGCTTCGTTGGCCCTGGCCTTCACCGCCTGCAAGAAGGAAGAGGCCGCTCCGGTCGACGAGGCCAAGCAGGCCCTGGTCGCTCCGTCCAAGGACGACGATGCCGGCTGGAAGAAGTACCTGCAGGAAGTGGCGATCCAGAACATGGGCAACATCACCAACAGCCCGTTCCTGTATTACCTCTCCCCGGAATCGGACCCGGACTTCCAGGCCAAGTACGAGCGCCAGACCGAGAGCGCGACCCAGGCCGTGGCCCGTGGCGTGCAGCCGGGCAACATGCTGGCCTTTGGTTCGTCGGCCTCGGGCAAGATGGCTGACATGATCCAGGCCGTGTTCAAGGACGTGTCGCCGGATTCGATGAAGGGCGTGCGCGTCGTCTTCATCGGCCAGTCGGCCGACAACGCCCGCGTGCAGGCTGCGATCCAGCCGACCGGTGCCGAGTACATTTTCGTCGAAGCCAAGTAATACCGAGCCATGGCGGCCATGCTCCGGCATGGCCCGGGCGGCGTCCTGCAACGGCGCCGCTGATGACCTGACCGGCCCGCGCGCCCGCGCTGGCCGGTCCTTTGTCCCAAGGCGCGGGCGAGGAGTATCGCCATGTCGCTGAAAATCAACGAGCTCTGCGTCAACTGCGACGTCTGCGAGCCGGCCTGCCCGAACCAGGCCATTGCGATGGGTGAAACCATCTACGTGATCGACCCTGCGCGCTGCACCGAATGCGTGGGTCATTTCGACGAGCCACAGTGCGTGGTCGTCTGCCCGGTCGAGTGCATCGACCCGGATCCGGAGATCGTGGAAACGGAAGACCAGCTGCTGGCCAAGCTGCGCCAACTGCAGCACGATCACCCCGAACTCTATGCGGAGCCCCCATCCGAATGAAGACGCTGATCGTCCGCCCCCTGTTGCTGCTCGGCCTGCTGCTGAGCCCGGTTGCCTGGGCCGACAGCCCGGCCCGTGCCGAGCGCCCCGATGGCGCGGCCATTGCCAGTGGGCACGCGCTGGCCACCCAGGCCGGCATCGACATCCTGGCGCAGGGCGGCAACGCCTTCGACGCCGCGGTGGCAGTGTCGTCCACGCTGGCGGTGGTCGAGCCGATCAGTTCCGGGCTGGGCGGTGGTGGCTTCTTCCTGCTGCACGACGCGGCCACCGGCAAGGACGTGATGCTGGACGCGCGCGAGACCGCACCGGCCGCCGCTACACCGCAGGCCTTCCTCGACAAGCAGGGCAACCTCGACCGCGACCGCTCGGTCAACGGTGCGTGGTCGGCCGGTATTCCCGGCCTGCCTGCGGCGCTGGTCGAACTGTCGGCCAAGCACGGCAAGCTGCCGCTGTCTGCATCGCTGCAGCCGGCGATCCGCATCGCGCGCGAAGGCTTCCCGGTGTACGACCGCATGGCCAAGGGCTATGCGTCGCGCCGTGAAGTGATGGAGCGCTATCCCGGCACGCGTGAAGTCTATCTGCGCAACGGCAAGCCGATCGCCAGCGGTGACCTGTTCAGGCAGCCGGAGCTGGCGGAGACGCTGGAGCGCCTGGCCGCAGGTGGCTTCGATGGCTTCTACAAGGGCCAGACCGGAAAGCTGCTGCTGGCCGGCGTGAAGCAGGCCGGCGGCAAGTGGACCGCTGAAGAGCTGGCCGGCTACCGCGTGAAGCAGCGCGAGCCGATCGTGTTCAACTACAACGGCTGGAAGATCACCACCGCGCCGCCGCCGTCGTCCGGTGGCATCGCGCTGGCCAGCATGCTGCAGATCCTGGAAGGCTGGGACATCAACAAGATGGACCCGGCGCACCGCACCCACCTGGTGGTGGAGTCGATGCGCCGTGCCTACCGCGACCGTACCTTCTTCCTCGGCGATCCGGACTTCGTGCAGATCCCGCAGAAGGTGCTGACCAGCAAGGACTACGCACAGGGCCTGCGCGCGACCATCCATCCGGAGAAGGCCACGCCCAGCGACCTGCTGTCGGGCAATCCGACGCCGCTGGAAGACGACGAGACCACGCACTTCTCGATCATCGACCGCGACGGCAACCGCGTCGGCGCCACCCAGACCGTCAACCTGCTGTACGGCTCGGGGCTCATTCCCAAGGGCACCGGCGTGCTGCTGAACAACGAGATGGACGATTTCGCGCTGAAGCCGGGTACGCCCAATGCCTTCGGCGTGATGGGCTACGAGGCCAATGCGCCGAAGCCGGGCAAGCGCATGCTCAGCTCGATGACGCCGACCTTCATGGAAAACAGCGACAAGGTGATCGTGCTGGGCACGCCGGGTGGCAGCCGCATCATCACCATGGTGCTGCTGGGCATCCTCGGCTACGACGCCGGCCTGGACGCGCAGCAGGTTGCCGCGCTGCCGCGCTACCACCACCAGTGGCTGCCGGATCTGATCGAAGCCGAGGACGATGCGTTCGACGCGGCGACGGTGAAGCAGCTGCAGGCGATGGGCCACAGGATCGACCTGCCGGGCAATGTCGCCGCCGGCGGTCGCGGTTCCAGCCACGTGTGGGGCAACCTGCAGACCGTGGAATGGGACCGCAAGGCGAACAAGCTGTTCGGCGGCAGCGACCCGCGCAATCCGGTGGGCAGTGCCCAGGTCGTGCCGGCCCACTGATGTGGCGGTGCCGGCCACTGGCCGGCAATCTGGCAGATCACCAGGACCCCGCCAACCGGCGGGGTTTCCTGTTTCCTTTCTAGCGATTATTTAACAGTCCGGCGCCGATAATCGACGCATGAAACTCTGGTCTATTCGTGGAAACTCGCAGCGCCTGGACGGCGGCGCGATGTTCGGCAACGCGCCGCGTGCGTTGTGGGAAAAATGGGCGGCTCCGGACGAGCTCAATCGCATCGAGCTGGCCTGCCGTGCGCTGCTTGCCAGTCCGCTGGAAGGCAAGACAGTACTGTTTGAAACCGGTATCGGTGCGTTCTTCGACCCGCGCATGCGCGAGCGTTATGGCGTGCAGGAAAGCCAGCACGTGCTGATCGATTCACTGCGCGAAGCGGGTTTCGAGCACGAGGACATCGACGTGGTGGTGCTCAGCCACCTGCACTTCGATCATGCCGGTGGCCTGCTTGCCGCATGGAGCGAAGGGCGTGAGCCCGAACTGCTGTTCCCCAACGCAACCTATGTGGTTGGTGCGCAGCATTGGCAGCGCGCCGTGCGGCCACACCCGCGCGATCGGGCCAGTTTCATTCCTGAGCTGCCCGGCCTGCTGCAGGCCAGTGGCCGCCTGGAAGTAGTGGAGGGGGAGTACTCGAAGGCGCTCGGCCGCAGCGTGCGCTTCAGCTACAGCGATGGGCATACGCCGGGGCTGATGCTGGCCGAGATCGTTGGCCACGCGCATGCCGGTGAAGATGCGCACGGTGGCGTGGTGTTCTGTGCCGACCTCATCCCAGGTCGTTCATGGGTGCACGTGCCGATCACCATGGGCTATGACCGCAATGCCGAATTGCTGATCGACGAGAAACGGCAGTTCCTTGAAGACAAGCTGGCGCGCAACGTGCGGCTGTTCTTCACCCACGACCCGCAGGTGGCGCTGGCGCAGCTGGGCCGTGATGACAAGGGACGTTTCGTGACCCTGCACGAACAGGGCGAGCTGAAGGCGCGCGCCCTGGGTTAATGGCAGAGCCGAGCGTGGGCTCGGCTCTACATCACTCGTCGTTACGACGCCTTCAGGCAGCTGCTCATGAAGGTCTTGCGCGCATCGCCGGCCAGCTTCTTCGCGCCTGCGTCAGCGTTGCATTTGCGCATGCGTTCCTGCTGCGTATTGACCGGCTTGGTTTCGGCGGCCTGGCCGCTGAGGCAGGAGCTCTGCGCGGTCTTGTAGGCATCCCCCTTCAAGCCCTTGTTCTTGGCCGAGCATTCGGCCATGCGCTGCTGCTGCGGGGTGGTGGCATTGGCAGTCAGGGGCAGGCCGACCAGCAGGACGGCGGCCAGCAGGAAAGAGGCTTTCATCGGGAGCTCCAAGCGGTGGCGGGTGCGCGGAGCATTCGCTTCCGACCGGTAAGGCCACGTGAAGAATCACGCGTCGGCCACACCCGCGTCCACGGGCGTTCACGTGACGCGGCGAAGCGGGCCGGCGAACGGTTGTCGGGTCAGAGCCCTCTCCTGCGGAGAGGGATCCGACCACGGTTCGCCGGATCAGCCGACGCGGGTGCCGAAGATGCGGTCACCCGCGTCGCCCAGTCCGGGCAGGATGTAGCCCTTGTCGTTGAGCTGGGCATCGATGGCCGCAGTGTAGATTTCCACGTCCGGATGCACGGCCTTCACTGCTTCGATGCCTTCGGGCGCGGCCACCAGGAAGATGCCCTTGATGCGACGGGCGCCGGCGCGCTTGAGCATGTCGATGGTGGCGATCAGCGTGCCGCCGGTGGCCAGCATCGGGTCGAGGATCAGTGCGTCGCGCTCTTCCAGGCGGCCGGTCAGGCGCTCGAAGTAGGGTACCGGCTGCAGGGTTTCTTCATCGCGCTGCAGGCCGACCACGCTGACACGGGCGGCCGGAATCAGCGACAGCACGCCGCTGAGCATGCCCAGGCCGGCACGCAGGATCGGCACCACGGTGATCTTGGCGCCGGCAATGCGCTGCACCGTCACCGGGCCGGCCCAGCCGGCCAGGGTGTGCGGCTCGGTATCCAGGTCGGCGGTGGCCTCGTAGGCCAGCAGCGTACCCAGCTCGTTGGCCAGTTCGCGGAAATCCTTGGTGCTGAGCGCAGCGTTGCGCATCAGGCCGATCTTGTGCTGCACCAGCGGGTGGCGCACTTCGACGATCTTCATGGTCGGGAAGGGGAATAGGGAGAGAGGCCGCCATTTTGCCGGATTGGCGGGGCGAAGCCCAAACCGGGCCCGGGGCCGCTGTACATGAAATGTGCAGAGGCATGTCACGGCCATGCAACCTTGCGGACATACCGTGCAGACCCATTCTTAACAGGAATGGGGATTCCCAGTGCATATCAAGACTCCGTTGGCCGTTGCCATCACCCTGACCCTGGCGATGGGGGCCGCCGCCCCGCTGCAGGCCGCCGGGCAGCAGGCGGTAGCCGCCACCGGCGCCGTGGCGGCCGACGCGGTCGACCTGGACCGTATCGAGGTGCGCGCCCAGCTCGAATCGCAGATCCGCGCGGTCGACCTCAAGCGCGGCAGCGACGCCATCGAAGACGCGGTGTCCTCCGATGCCCTGGGCCAGTACCCGGACAAGAACGTGGCCGAGTCGCTGCAGCGCCTGCCGGGCATCAGCGTGACCCGTGACCAGGGTGAGGGCCGTTTCGTGGTCATCCGTGGCCTGGACGCCAATCTCAACAGCGTCAGCGTGGATGGCATCGCCGTGGGCACGCCGGAGGATTCCAGCCGTGCCGCGCCGCTGGACGTGATCCCGTCCGATTCCACCGAACGCCTGCGCGTGGTGAAGTCGCCGACCCCGGACATGCCCGGTGATGCCATCGGCGGTGCCGTGCTGGTGGAATCGGCCTCGGCCTTCGACCGCGACGGTCGCAGCCTGCGTGGCAAGATCGAGGGCAGCCACCAGCAGCTGTCCGGGGAGACCAGCCCGAAGGCGGCCTTCAACTACAGCGAAGTGTTCAACGACACCTTCGGCGTGGCGCTGGGCGTGAACTACCAGAAGCGCCGGTTCGAGTCGGACAACACCGAAGTGGAGTACGACGGCGAGGACGATGCCGCCCCCGGTGACGTGACCGCGATCAACCTGCAGCACCGTAAGTACGAGATCGAGCGCAAGCGCATCGGCGCCAACCTCAACCTCGACTGGCGGCCGGACGAAGACAGCAGGTACTACCTGCGCACGCTGTACAGCCAGTTCGACGATGCGGAGACCCGCCAGCGCGTGATCTTCAACTTCGACGACGCGAAGATGGTCAAGACCGGCACCGACCAGTACCGCCTGGATGGCATGCCGAAGGACTCGATCGACAAGCGCATGCGCTACCGCACCAAGAAGGAAAACACCTTCGCGGCCAGCCTGGGCGGCGAGAACAAGTTGACCAACGCCGTGGTTGATTACCGGATCGGCTACACCCGTACCGAAGAGCGCGTGAACGACGAGATGGAGGCGCGTTTCAAGCTCAACGGCAAGGCGTTCAACGGCAGCCTGGACCAGAGCAGCCGGCTGCCCAGCTACAGCTTCGACAACCCGCAGTGGCTGGACAACAGCAATTACGCGTTCGACCGCTTCGTGCTATCGCCCAAGCAGGTGAACGACAAGGAGCACAGCGCGCAGGTCAACGTGCGCTTCGACGGCGACAGCAGCAGCATCAAGTTCGGTCTGCTCGGCCGCTGGCGCGACCGCGACGTGAATGTGGATGAGCGCGAACTGCGCGTCGGCCCGAAGGTGGCGCTGGCGGGCTGGACCACCTCCTCGCCCGAACATCGCCACGGCAACTTCGGCGACGGCATGGATTCGGCGGCGATGCGTGCCTTCTGGGCGGCCAATGGCAGCCAGTACAGCGCCCGCCCGCAGGACGTCGGCGGCAATGCGATGACGTCGCTGGAAGAGGATTACGTGGCCAGCGAAGACATCTTCGCCAGCTACGCCATGGGTACCTGGGACGTGGGCGCGCTGCGCCTCATCGGCGGCGTGCGCGTGGAGAACACCCGCTTCAAGGCGATCGGCAACCAGGTGGACGTGGCCGCCAACGGCCGCAGCTTCACCGTCACCCCGCGCGTGGCCAACAGCAGCTACACCAACGTGCTGCCGGGCCTGCACCTGCGCTATGACGCGGCTGATGACTGGGTGCTGCGCGCCTCGGCCAACAAGACCGTATCGCGCCCGTCCTTCGGCGACGTCTCGCCGCGCGTGGGTTACAGCCGTGGTGACGAGGAAGTGCGCCTGGGTAACCCGGAACTGGATCCGTACGAGTCGAAGAACATCGACCTGTCGTTGGAGAAGTACATCGGCAGCAGCGGCATCGTTTCGCTGGGCCTGTTCCACAAGTCGATCGATGGCTACATCGTCGAAACCGTGCGCACCAATGATCCGGCCTACGGTGGATTCGATGTGACGCAGCCGATCAATGGTCGCAAGGCCACCGTGCGTGGTGCGGAGTTCAACTGGCAGCAGCAGCTGGCCTTCCTGCCGGACGGCCTGGATGGCCTGCTGGTCGGCGCCAGTGGCACCTGGCTGGATACAAAGTTCGATGCCGGCATCAAGGACCGTGCGGGCGAGGACTTCACGCTGCCGCGCGCTTCCAAGCATGTCTACAGCGCACACATCGGCTATGAAAAGTATGGTGTAAGCACGCGCCTGGCGGCCGTGTACCGCAGCGAGTACCTGGACAGCATCGGCAAGGGGCGCGCATTCGACATCTACGTGGCACCCAACACCCAGCTCGATTTCTCGCTTGACTACAAGTTCACCCCGCGCGTGAGCGTGTACTTCGAGGCGCAGAACCTGCTGGACAAGCCGTTGGAGCTGTACCAGGGCACCCGTTCGCGCACCCTGCAGCTGGAAGAGTACGGCCGCACCTATGCGCTGGGCCTGAAGGTGGCGCTGTGATGGGGCGTGGCGTCACTGTCCTGGCCGCCGCGCTGGCGGCTACGCTGGTCGCCGGCTGCACGCCGGCCACCGGCAACGATCCGGTTGCGGGAGCGGCCTCGCCGGCCGCCAGTGGCGAGCGCAAGGTTGCCACCATCGCCGAAGCGTTCCTGTCACCGATGACCCCGGCCGACAACATCGACTCGCCGGCGGCCTGGCGCGCGCCGGACGGCGTACTGTGGCTGATCGCCACTGCCAAGGCCACCGACAAGCTGGTGGTCTACGACGGCAGCACCGGCCAGCACCTGCGTGACGTCGGCAGCAGCGGCACCGCACCGGGGCAGTTCGACCGCCCAAACGGCATCGCGGTGACCGACGACCTGCTGTGGATCGTGGAGCGCGACAATCACCGCGTGCAGGTACTGCGCCTGCCGGACTTCGCGCCGCTGGCGACGTTCGCGGCGGACGACCTGCGCAAGCCTTACGGGCTGTGGGTCGACCGCCGTGCCGATGGCTACAGCGTCTACGTCACCGACTCCTGGGACAACGGCGAGGATGCACAGGGGCGCGACATCCTGCCGCCGCTGGCCGAGCTGGACAAGCGCGTGCGCCAGTATCACGTGACCCGCAATGGTGAGAAGGTCGACGCGAAGCGGGTGGCCAGCATCGGCGATACCACTGAGACTGGTGCGCTGCGCGTGGTCGAGTCGATCTGGGGCGATCCCGAGAACGACCGCCTGCTGATCGCCGAAGAGGACGAGAGCTACGCCAGCGAGTTCAAGGTCTACACCCTCGCGGGCCGCTTCACCGGCACCACCTTCGGCCGCGACGTGTTCAAGGCACAGGCCGAAGGCGTGGCCCTGCGCACCTGCGGCAAGGATGGCTGGTGGATCACCACCGAACAGGGCAAGCAGCGCAGCGTGTTCCATCTGTTCGACCGGCACACGCTGAAGCCGGTCGGCGCGTTCCAGGGCAATACCGTGGCCAACACCGATGGCATCTGGATGATGCAGCAAGCCAGCACGCGCTTCCCGCACGGTGCGCTGTATGCCGTGCATGACGACCAGGGCGTGGTGGCGTTCGACTGGGAGAGCATCGCCAAGCAACTGGCGTTGCCGCTGGAGTGTGGCGCATGAGCCGGCAGCGCGTGATGCGCACGTTGGCCCTGGGCCTGCTGCTGGCGCTGCCGTCGCTGTCGTTCGCGGCGGCCGAACCGAATACCCAGGTGCCGGCAGGTAGCCGCCACTACGCAGCGACGAAGGTGCCGGACCGCATCGTCGTCTCGCCGGCGGTCGATCCCAGCCATGGGTTCGCAGTGGCCTGGCGCACCGATGGCAGCGTGCAGGCGCCGCTGCTGGAGATCGCAATGGCCGCAGATTCGCCGGCCATCGAAGGCATCCGCCAGGTTCGTGCGACGACCCGCGCGCTGCAGACCGAGAACGGCCTGTCGCACCACCATCGTGCAGATATCGATGGCCTGCAGCCGGATACCCAGTACGTCTACCGTGTGCAGGGAAACGGCAGTTGGAGTGCATGGAACCAGCTGCGCACGCTGGCTGCCGCCGACCAGTCGCTGACCCTGCTTTACTTCGGCGATACCCAGAACAAGAACGTCAGCCATGTCAGTCGCGTGGTGCGTGCCGCGCAGAAGGCCGCACCGCAGGCACGCATGAGCCTGTTTGCCGGCGACCTGGTCAGCGGCGGCGACAACATGGATGACAGCGAGTGGGGCGAATGGTTTGCCGCCGTCGGCTGGCTGGCGCAGGAAACGTTCGTGGCGCCGGCCATAGGCAATCATGAGTACTTCGAGGAATTCGAGGACACCCCGCAGGAGCGCCGCGTGCTGGGCCGCCACTGGCCGGTCACGTTCGCGTTGCCGGGCAATGGTGCCAGCGCTGCGCAGCAGAGCAGCTACTGGTTCGATGCGCAGGGCGTGCGCGTGGCCGTGGTAGACGGCACATCGGCACTCGACCTCGGCACCGCTACGGCACAGGCACAATGGCTGGACGAGGTGCTGACCGGCAATCCGCAGCCGTGGACCATCGTGTTGCTGCACCAGCCGTTCTACTCGCCGCGCGAAGGGCGCGAGAACGCCGCGTTGCGTGACGCGCTGTTGCCGGTGGTACGCCGCCACAACGTCGATCTGGTGCTGCAGGGCCACGACCACACCTATGGCCGCCGTGGCGAAGGGCAGGCCGCAACGCCGCAGTACGTGGTGACTGTAGCCGGACCGAAACAGTACCGCGTGTCCGATGAGGCGCGCAGGACGATGAACCCAGTGGCCGAAGACACCCAGTTGTTCCAGGTGTTGAACATCGACCCGCAGCGCCTGCGTTATGAAGCGCGCACCGTGACCGGCCGTCTCTACGATGCCTTCGAACTGCGCCGCGATGCCAAGGGGGGGAAACAGCGCATGGAGCTGACCGAAGGCCGCATCACGCAGCGTGGCTGCCCGCGTGCGCACACTGCCAAGGGCCGCGCCGATCGCTGCTGGGAATGAGGAGATCCAGATGAAAACCGTACGCCGTCTTGTCCCCATGGCTGCCATCGGCGGGGCCCTGCTCCTGCTCGCGACAGCGGTGACCGCTGCCGATACCGTGCTGCATCCGTTCCTGGTGGCCCAACCAAGGGAAGCCCCGCAGGAAATGAATCTGGCGGTGGAGATTCCGGCCGGCAGCTTCACCAAGTACGAGATCAAGGAAGACGGCCTGGTGCATGTGGACCGCTTCCAGTCGATGCCGGTCGCCTATCCGGCCAACTACGGTTCGATGCCGCGCACGTTGGCTGGCGACAACGATCCGCTGGACGCGCTGGTGCTGACCCGTGAACCCCTGCATCCGGGCGTGATCGTACGCTTCCGGCCGATCGGCTACCTGAAGATGATCGACGGCGGCGAGCATGACGAGAAGATCATCGGCGTACCGACCGACAAGGTTGACCCGACCTACGCCAACATCCGCGACCTGGCCGATCTGCCGGAGATCGAAAGACAGCGCATCGAAGCGTTCTTCCGGGTCTACAAGGACCTGCCGGCCGGGCGCAACCCGGTCCAGCTCAACGGTTGGGGCAACGCCGCCGAGGCGCGGGCGCTGATCAGCGAAGCGATGAACCGCTTCGAAAGGTAGATCCACGCCATGCGTGGATTCAGTCCAGCAACGTCTCGATGAACGATTCGGCCTGCAGGCGGTCGCCCAGTACCCAGGCCACCGCCTGTACGGCTGCCTCCTGGTGTTCAGGGCGGATGCCGCCATCGTCATCGTCGTTGTAGAGGTCATCGCCGGCATCGAGGTACACCGTACCCGCTGCAGCCAGAGCCGCCATCAGGGTCGGCACGTCGGCAGTCATTTCGACGGCATCCAGCAGGCCGGCACCGTGATGGCTGAACAGCACACGGCCGTCGTCCAGATCGAGGATGAACGGATCAGCGCTGCGATCGGCAATCACCAGCCAGTTCGAGGGCCAGTCGTTGATCCGTTCGCCGCTGATGCCATGCCATCGATAGCCGGCCTGATGGCTCCACAGGCGTTTCAGCGGCGGTATCCAGACATCAAGGCCGGGAACGGTGATGCCGGCGGTGCCTACCCGGGCATTGATCTCTTCGCCCAGCGGCCCGACCTGCGCGTAGAAGCGTGCCAGTACCGGGGGCAGCGGGAACGGGCCCTGCCAGTCACGCTCGTGCTGGGCGTGCAGCAGCCCGAAGCGGGCGAATGAGGCGTGCAGATCATCCATGTCAGAGTCCAACGGGCAGCGGCCATGCAGCCTAGCAGACGGCGTCTGCGCGCATCGCCTTCACCACCGCTGGCTATCATGGCCGCCTTCCACAACGAAGGCATTGCCTGTGTCGGTAGCGTTGGTATGGTTCCGTCGTGATCTGCGGCTGCAGGACAATCCGGCCCTGCAGGCCGCGCTGGACGCGGGCCACGATGTGGTGCCGGTCTACGTCCACGCGCCGCACGAGGAGGGCGAGTGGGTGCCCGGTGCTGCCTCCGATGCGTGGCGCCACCGTTCACTGACCGCGCTGGATGCGGACCTGCGCGCGCGCGGCTCGTCGCTGGTGCTGCGCAGTGGTGACAGCCTGCCGGCCCTGCAGTTGCTGATCGAGCAGACCGGCGCCGAGGCGGTGTACTGGAACCGCAAGTACGAGCCGGCCACCCAGCCTCGCGACGCTACCATCAAGCGCACGCTGCGCGAGCAGGGCGTCGACGCGCAGAGCTGCAATGGCAGCCTGTTGTTCGAGCCCTGGGACATCGCCACCCAGCAGGGACAGCCGTACAAGGTGTTCACGCCTTACTGGCGCAACGTGCTCAGTCATTGGCGCCTGCCGGCACTGCAGGCCGCACCGGAGGCACTGGCGCCGCACGCGGTCGACAGCCTCGCACTTGATGATCTCCAGCTTGCACCGACGCTGGATTGGGATACCGGCTTCTGGGAGTACTGGCAGCCGGGTGAAGCCGGTGCGCTGGAGGCGCTGTCGGTGTTCGAGGACGGCGCCTTGCGCGGTTACCGCGAGCAGCGTGACCTGCCGGACCGCGTGGGCACCTCGCGGCTGTCGCCGCACCTGCATTTCGGCGAAATCGCACCCTGGCGCATCGCGCATGCGCTGGAAAGACTGCGCAGTGCCGGCACCGATGCCGACATCGACGGCTATCTGCGGCAACTGGGCTGGCGTGATTTCGCCTACCACCTGTTGCATCACTTTCCGAAGACGCCCACGGACAACCTCAATCCGCGTTTCGACCGCTTCGCCTGGGCGGCACCGACTGCAGCGCAACTGCACGACTGGCAGCGCGGCAACACCGGCGTGCCGATCGTTGATGCCGGACTGCGCGAGCTGTGGCACACCGGCTACATGCATAACCGGGTGCGGATGATCGTGGCCAGCTACCTGTGCAAGCACCTTCGCGCGCACTGGCTGCATGGCGCGCGCTGGTTCTGGGACACCCTCGTCGATGCCGACCTGGCCAACAACACGATGGGCTGGCAATGGGTGGCCGGGACCGGCGCCGATGCCGCGCCGTACTTCCGGGTGTTCAACCCGGTCACCCAGGCCGAGAAGTTCGATCCGCAGGCCCGCTACATCAGCCGCTGGGTGCCCGAGCTGGCGGCACTGCCGGTGAAGGCGCGGTTTGCGCCGTGGCAGCATCCCCTGCTCCTGGCAGCACACGCGCCTGACTATCCACGCACGCCGATGGTGGACCTGGCTGAGGGCCGCGACGCTGCGCTGGCGGCATACCGCCAGTCGGGGGCGGGGTAAAGGGTGACCCGAGCGATCCGGTCAGTTAGCTGAACGCGGCCCTGTCGGCGCACCGGATCATCATCCCGACATCGCATTCGGCTGTTTATCCTCTCTGCGCCCGCAAGCCGCCGGCCGACCGGAAACCAAGGAGAACCTCATGATCCGCAACACCACCCGCAACGTCGCACTGGCCCTGATGAGTGCGGCCGTCCTGTCGGCCTGCGCCACCGGCGGCTCCTATGTGCAGAGTGACCAGTACGGCAACCCGACCGAACAGCAGAACCGGACCGGCCGCAACGCGCTGATCGGTACGGCCATCGGCGTGGCGGCCGGCCTGCTGACCGGCGACAGTGCTACCGAGCGGCGCCAGCACGCGCTGATCGGTGCCGGTATCGGCGCACTCAGCGGTGCCGCCGTCGGCCAGTACCAGGATCGCCAGGAACGTGCACTGCGCGAGCGCACCGCCAACACCGGCATCGATGTGCAGCGCCAGGGCGACAACATCATGCTGAACCTGCCGGACGGCATCACCTTCGACTTCGGCAAGGCGACCCTGAAGCCGCAGTTCTATGGCTCGCTCAATGGCGTGGCCGGTACGCTGCGTGAGTACAACCAGACCATGATCGAGGTGGTTGGCCACACCGACAGCATCGGCAGCGACGCAGTCAACAATCGCCTGTCGAAGGAACGCGCCGACTCGGTCGCGCAGTACCTGATCGGCCAGGGCGTGCAGAGCGTGCGTATCGAAACGCTGGGCGCCGGCAAGGCGTACCCGATTGCCGACAACAGCACCGATGCCGGCCGCGCCAAGAACCGCCGCGTCGAGATTCGCGTGATTCCGCTCAAGCAGTAACGCGTAGCGTTACTGCTTGAGCCGGTCCGGCCATCGGCCGGAACGAAAATGCCGCCCTTGCAGGCGGCATTTTTGTGGGTGCCGAGCGTTGCTCGGCACGCCGACAGCGCATGCAGAGTCGAGCCGGGCTCGACTCCCTCTGCAAGCCATGCCGACCAAGGTCGGCATCTACCAGGAGATGGATAAGCGCTCTTGTTGCAGGTTACGCCGCCGAGGCGGCCACCTTCTCCAGTATCCGCTTGCCACTGCTTTCCAGCGCGGCATCTTCCTGTGCCTTCTGCTGCTGTGCCAGCTTCGCGCCGGGGCACTGCGCCAGCATGTAGTTGGCATCGAAGTTGAGCTTCTCGACCAGGAAGTCGACAAACGCACGCACCTTCGGCGAGACCAGGCGGCCGCCGGCGAACACGGCATTGAAGTCCACTTCCGGGCCGGTCCAGCCGGCCAGCACGCGGCGCACCATCCCCGATTCGACGAACGGCTTGGCCATCACATCACCGGTCAGCAGCAGGCCTTCGCCACAGACCAATGCACCATTCAACGCAGACATGTCGTTGGCGGTCATCAGCGGGGTGACCGGGAAATCGCGCAGCTCGCCGCCGTTCTCGCCCAGCTGCCAGGTGAAGCGCGGCGAATTGCCGGTGTGGTACGGCTTGCGCATTGCCAGGATGCGATGGAACTGCAGCTCTTCCGGATGCAGCGGTTCGCCATAGCGCTCAATGTAGGCCGGACTGGCGAACACCTGCGTGCGCAGGCTGCCCAGCTTGCGCGCGACCAGATTGGAATCGGGCAGGGCACCCACGCGCAGCGCCAGGTCCGCTTCACCGGCGATCAGGTCCAGCTTCTCGTTACCCATGTGCATGTCCAGGCGGATCTCTGGATACTGCGCATGGAACTGGCCCAGCAGCGGCGCAATCCAGGTGATGCCGATCGAGTAGGGCACAGTGAAGCGCAGCCAGCCGCGCGGGCCGGACTGCAGCTGGCTCACCGCGCTTTCGGCCTCTTCAAGCTCGCGTGCGATGCGCTGGCAATGTTCGTGATAGATCGAACCGGCTTCGGTCAGGCCGAGGCGGCGCGTGGTCCGGTGCAGCAGGCGCGCGCCCAGGCGCGTTTCCAGCTCCTGCACTTTGCGGCTGACCGTGGTCTTGGGCAGGCCGAGCGATTTGGCAGCGGCAATGAAGCTGCCTTGCTCGACCACTTTGACGAAGATCAGCGTCTCGTTGAGATCGTGGGACATGGTCGGGGATCCTGGACGTCGGGGATGGGACAATCGTGACAGAACGATTGGACCGGGAGCGGGATGATTATTCCCCTTAATCAGGACTAATCAAGTAAAGGTTTGAGGTCTATCGTGGCGCCATTCGTTAATTGGAGCCCGTCCGCCATGAGCCTGCGCAACATTCTTGCCCGACTCCGGAACGCCGGCCAGAACACCCTGGACCTGGCGATGACCGTCGAAGCCCGTCCGAGTTCCTTGGTACACAAGGACTTTCGTGAGTTTACCGCGCCCATGCGTCAGCAGCGTGGCGGTGCCATCCGCCTGGTCCCGCACAAGGGCGACCGCCTGCGTCGAATTGGGACTATCCCGGATTTGGGAGGAAATGTCCCGTGAATGGGATACTGACGCCCGAAGTCCTGGTCCTTGGCGGTACCGGTGCCGTCGGCCAGGGCGTGGTCGGCGCGTTGCTGGAAGCCGGCAGCCCGGTGCTGGTGGTTGGCCGCGATCCGGGCCGGCTGGCCGCGCTGCATGAGCAGTTCGCGGATGAGCCCGGACTGGAGACGCTGCTGGGCTCGCTCAGCGACGACGGCTCGGCACGCGCGTTGGCCGAGCGCATCGCGCAGCGCCCGCGTCCGCTGGCGGCGGTGATCGCGGCAATGGGTGGCCCCTACCGTCGCGGCCGGGTGATCGACCGCAACGGCGATGAGCTGCTGGGCGCGATGCAGGCCGACCTGATGCCGCACGTGCACGCCGTGCGCCACCTGCTGCCGCTGTTGCAGGACAACGTGCATGCGCGCCGCTACGTGATGATCGGCAGCCCGGCCAACGCCAAGCCCTGGGCGGGCTACGGCGAGACCTCGATCACCACCGCCGCGCTGCGCATGTACGCGCAGGTGGTGCACCAGGAAGCGCAGGCGCTGGGCGTGCGCGCGCAGATGCTGGAAGTCTGCAGCCCCGTCTGTACCCCGGCCAACGCGGCCAATGCCTGCATCGAGTGGCCCAGCTCGCTGCTGGTCGGTCGTCGTGTGGTCTCCCTGCTTGATGGGTGCCGCGACAACCGCGCCATCGTCCGCTGCGACAGCAGCGATGCCGAATTGCCGCGTGGCCTGCTGCACCTGGAAGTTCCTCCGCTTTGGCGCGACACCGCAGGCATCGCTTGACCTCGACCATGGTTGAGGTCGCAGTATTCGCCGCCGATTTTTGCAACACGTTCCCATATAGCTGTACCACCCCTCCGTACGGATGCATGCCATGACTTCCCCCAATACCACCCCACATCGTTTCGGACATCGCATTGCGATGGCCGGCGTGTCGATCCTCGCCGCGGCCGTGCTTGCAGCCTGCAGCGGCGGCCATGCCGAAGAAGCCGGTGCACCGCCGCCGCCGCAGGTCAGCGCCGCGCCGGTACTGGTCAAGCAGGTCAGCCAGTGGGACGAGTTCAGTGGCCGCGTCGAAGCGGTGCAGAGCGTTGAACTGCGTCCGCGCGTGTCCGGTTACATCGACAAGGTCAACTACGTCGAAGGCCAGGAAGTGAAGAAGGGCGAAGTGCTCTTCACCATCGACGCGCGCAGTTACCAGGCCGAGTACGATCGGGCGGCCGCCGAACTGGCCCGCGCCCGTACCCAGGCCACGCTGGCCCGCAGCGAGTCCGAGCGCGCCAAGCGGCTGTCCGAGCAGCAGGCGATCTCCACCGAGACCGCCGAGCAGCGCCGTGCGGCTGCCGACCAGTCCGGCGCCGCCGTGCAGGCCGCGCAGGCAGCATTGGATGCAGCCCGCCTCAATCTTGAGTTCACCAAGGTACGGGCACCGATCGACGGCCGTGCCGGCCGCGCGATGGTCACCGCCGGCAACCTGGTCACCGCCGGCGACAGCGCCAGCGTGCTGACCACGCTGGTCTCGCTGGACACGGTGTTCGTCTACTTCGATGCTGACGAAAGCACCTTCCTGCGCTACGCCCAGATGGCACGCAAGGGCGAGCGCCCGAGCGAGCGTGACAGCGCGCTGCCGGTGAAGGTCGGCCTGTCCGGTGAAGAAGGCTACCCGCACACGGGCAAGGTCGACTTCCTCGACAACCAGGTGGCCCGCAGTACCGGGACCATCCGCGTCCGTGCGCTGCTGGACAACGCCGATCGCCAGTTCACGCCGGGCCTGTTCGCCCGCGTGCAGCTGCTTGGCAGCGGCCAGTTCCAGGCGCTGCTGATCGATGACAAGGCCGTGCTGACCGACCAGGACCGCAAGTATGTGTACGTGGTCGACAAGGATGGCAAGGCCCAGCGCCGCGACATCCAGCTTGGCCGCACCGCTGAAGGCCTGCGTATCGTCGAGCACGGCCTGGCGGCAGGAGACAAGGTAATCATCGACGGCGTGCAGAAGGTCTTCATGCCGGGCATGCCGGTGCAGGCCAAGGCCGTGGCGATGCAGCCGCAGGCTGCGCCGGCACCGGGCCGCGATGCCACCGCCGCACTGAACAACTGATCCGCCGTCTCCTGATCCGCGTCCCCGCTTAGCTGCCGGCGCCAGCGGCAGCCTTCCCTGCCTTCGTCGTATCGGCGAGGGGCAGGGTGGCTGTTGCCCGCCGAATGCCTTTCCCAGGAATTCCTCCATGGACTTTTCCCGTTTCTTCATCGACAGGCCGATCTTCGCGGCGGTGCTGTCGATCGTGATCTTCGCCGCAGGCCTGATCACGATTCCAATCCTGCCGATCAGCGAGTACCCCGAAGTGGTGCCGCCGTCGGTGGTCGTGCGCACGGTCTATCCGGGCGCCAACCCCAAGGTCATTGCCGAGACCGTCGCCACACCGCTCGAAGAGGCGATCAACGGCGTCGAAGGCATGATGTACCTGAAGTCGGTGGCCGGCTCGGACGGCGTGCTGCAGATGACCGTCACCTTCCGCCCGGGCACGGACCCGGACGCGGCGGCGGTGAAGGTGCAGAACCGCGTGGCGCAGGCGCAGGCGCGCCTGCCCGAGGACGTGCGCCGGCAGGGCGTGACCACGCAGAAGCAGTCGCCGACCTTCCTGATGGTGGTGCACCTGACCTCGCCGCAAGGCAAGTACGACACCCTGTACCTGCGCAACTACGCGCGCCTGCACGTCAAGGATGCGCTGGCGCGTATTCCGGGCGTGGGTGACGCGCAGATCTTCGGTGGCGGCGACTACGCCATGCGTGCCTGGCTGGATCCGGACAAGGTGGCCTCGCGCGGCCTGACCGCCAGCGACGTGGTGCGTGCCATGCGCGAGCAGAACGTGCAGGTTTCGGCCGGCCAGCTCGGCGCCGAACCGCTGCCGGACAGCAAGTTCCTGACCCTGATCAATGCCCAGGGCCGGCTGAAGACCGAAAAGGAATTCGGCGACATCGTGCTCAAGAGCGGCACCGATGGCGAGATCGTGCGCCTGTCCGACGTGGCCCGCCTGGAACTGGGTGCGGGCGACTACACCCTGCGCTCGCAGCTGGACGGCAAGAACGCGGTGGGTATCGGTATCTTCCAGTCGCCGGGTGCAAACGCGCTGGAAATCCGCGATCAGGTCATCTCGACGATGGACGAGATGCAGAAGACCATGCCGGCCGATGTGAAATACGAAGCGGTGTATGACACCACCATCTTCGTGCGCGACTCGATCAAGGCCGTGGTCTCCACGCTGCTGGAAGCGATCGCCCTGGTGGTGCTGGTCGTGATCCTGTTCCTGCAGACCTGGCGTGCGTCGATCATTCCGTTGATCGCGGTGCCGGTGTCGGTGGTGGGTACGTTCGCCGCGCTGTACCTGCTGGGCTTCTCGATCAATACGCTGAGCCTGTTCGGCCTGGTGCTGGCGATCGGCATCGTGGTCGACGACGCGATCGTGGTGGTGGAGAACGTCGAGCGCAACATCGAGGAAGGCCTGTCGCCCACCGCGGCGGCACACCAGGCCATGCGCGAGGTGTCCGGCCCGATCGTGGCGATCGCGCTGGTGCTGTGTGCCGTGTTCGTGCCGATGGCCTTCCTGTCCGGTGTCACCGGCCAGTTCTACAAGCAGTTCGCGGTCACCATCGCCATTTCCACGGTGATCTCGGCGATCAACTCGCTGACTCTGTCGCCGGCCCTGGCCGCGCGCCTGCTGAAGGCTCATGGCGCTCCGAAGGACGGCCCGAGCCGCCTGATCGACCGCCTGTTCGGCTGGGTGTTCCGTCCGTTCAACCGCTTCTTCAAGTCCAGCTCGGAGAAATACGAGCGTGGCGTGGCCCGCATCCTCGGCCGGCGCGGTGCGGTGTTCGTGGTCTACGCGATCCTGCTGGTCGGTACCGGCGTGATCTTCAAGCTGGTGCCGCCGGGCTTCATTCCGACCCAGGACAAGCTGTATCTGATCGCCGGTGTGAAGCTGCCGGAAGGTTCGTCGATCGCGCGCACCGATGAAATGCTGCGCAAGGTCGCCAAGATCGCCCAGGAAACCGATGGCGTCGCTCACACCATCTCGTTCCCCGGACTGAACGCGCTGCAGTTCACCAATACGCCGAACACCGGTGTGGCGTTCATCCCGCTCAAGCCGTTCGCCGAGCGCCATGGCCGCACCGCGGCGCAGATCAATGCCGAGATCAACCAGAAGATTGCCGGCCTGCAGGAAGGCTTCGCGTTCGCGATGATGCCGCCGCCGATCCTCGGCCTGGGCAATGGCAACGGCTACCAGATGTTCATCGAAGACCGCGGCAACCTGGGCTACGGCGCGCTGCAGAACGCCGTGCAGGCATTGCAGGGCACGGTCGCGCAGACTCCTGGCATGGCCTTCCCGATCAGCAGCTACCAGGCGAACGTGCCGCAGCTGGATGCCGAGGTCGACCGGGTCAAGGCCAAGGCACAGGGCGTGCAGCTCACCGAGCTGTTCGACACCCTGCAGACCTACCTCGGCTCGGCCTACGTCAACGACTTCAACCAGTTCGGCCGTACCTGGCAGGTGATCGCGCAGGCTGACGGCCCGTTCCGCGAGAGCGTCGAGGATATCGGCAAGCTGCGCACCCGCAACGATCGCGGCGAGATGGTACCGATCGGTTCGATGGTCACCATCAAGCAGACCTTCGGCCCGGACCCGGTGCTGCGCTTCAATGGCTATCCGGCGGCTGACCTCGCCGGCGAGGCCGACCCGCGCCTGTTGTCCTCGGCCGAGGCGATGAACAAGCTGACCGAGATCGCCGGCAAAGTGCTGCCGGTGGGCATGACCACCGAATGGACCGACCTGAGCTACCAGCAGGCAACCCAGGGCAAGGCCGCCTTCATCGTGTTCCCGGTGGCGATCATGCTGGCCTTCCTGGTGCTGGCCGCGCTGTACGAGAGCTGGTCGCTGCCGCTGGCGGTGATCCTGATCGTGCCGATGACCCTGCTGTCGGCGCTGTTCGGCGTGTGGTTGACCGGTGGTGACAACAACGTGTTCGTGCAGGTCGGCCTGGTGGTGCTGATGGGCCTGGCGTGCAAGAACGCGATCCTGATCGTCGAGTTCGCCAGAGAGCTGGAGATGGGCGGCAAGGGCATCGTTGAAGCGGCATTGGAAGCCTGCCGCCTGCGTCTGCGCCCGATCGTGATGACCTCCATCGCGTTCATCGCCGGCACCGTGCCGCTGGTGTTGTCGCACGGTGCAGGCGCCGAAGTGCGCTCGGTGACCGGTATCACCGTGTTCGCCGGCATGCTGGGCGTGACCCTGTTCGGCCTGTTCCTTACCCCGGTGTTCTACGTGGCCCTGCGCAAGTTCGTCACCCGCAACGGTGGTGGACAGCTGGTGCAGCACGGCGAGCCGACCATCCACCACTGATATGGAACCCCGTCGCCGCCGGTCATTGGCCGGTGGCGGCTTTCCCCTCACAAGGCATGCATCCATGAACACCCATCAGAACAAGATCGCGCTGGTCACCGGCGCCACCCGTGGCATCGGCCTGGAAACTGTGCGCCAGCTGGCCCAGGCTGGCGTGCACACGCTGCTGGCCGGTCGCAAGCGTGAGACCGCCGTGGAGCTGGCACTGAAGCTGCAGGCTGAAGGCCTGCCGGTCGAAGCCCTGCAACTGGACGTGACCGACGCGGCCAGCATCGCCGAAGCGGTCGAGCAGGTGCGCCAGCGCCATGGTCGTCTCGACATCCTGGTCAACAACGCCGGCATCATGATCGAGAACCCGGCGCAGGCACCGTCGGAACAGTCACTCGATACCTGGAAGCGCACTTTCGACACCAACGTGTATGCGCTGGTGGCGGTCACCCAGGCCTTCCTGCCGCTGGTCAAGCAGGCCAAGTCCGGGCGCATCGTCAACGTATCGAGCATGCTCGGCTCGCAGACCCTGCACGCCGACCCGGCGTCGGGCATCTACGATTTCAAGATCCCGGCCTACAATGCCTCCAAGGCGGCGGTGAACAGCTGGACCTTGAGTCTGGCCTACGAACTGCGCAATACCCCGATCAAGGTCAACACCGTGCATCCGGGTTACGTGAAGACCGACATGAACGGCGGCAACGGCGAAATCGAAATCAGCGAAGGCGCACGTTCCAGCGTGGAAATGGCGTTGATCGGTGAATCCGGCGCCAGCGGCAGCTTCACCTACCTGGGCGAGGTGCTGCCATGGTGATCCGCACGTTGGCGATGGCCGTCTCCAGCCTGGTGCTGGCAGGCTGTGTCAGCGTCGGCCCGAACTACAAGGCGCCGATGCAGGAGCCGGTGGTCCTCCAGAGCGCACAGCAGCCGGTGTTCAGTACCGCTTCGCCGGTCGCCAGCTGGTGGGCGCAGTTCGATGATCCGGTGCTGGAACAGCTGGTGCACGGCGCACTGTCGGACAACCTGGACCTTCGCGTGGCCGTGGCCCGCGTCAGCCAGGCCCGCGCGGTGTTCGTGGAAAGCCGCCTCGACCAGGCTCCGCACGTCACCGCTGGCGGCAGCTACGACCGCCGCAAGCAACCCGATCCGCAGCTGGGTGGGCAGCGGGTGTTCAGTGAAAGCTACCAGCTCGGCTTCGACGCCGGCTGGGAGCTGGATCTGTTCGGCCGCAAGCGCCGTGCTGCCGAAGCCGCGCGCGCCGACCTCGACGCCGAGCAGGCCAACCTGGCCGATGCGCAGGTCCTGATCGCCGCTGAAGTGGCACGCAACTACTTCGAGCTCCGTGGTACGCAGAAGCGCATCGCGGTGGCCCAGCACACGCTGGAAAACCTGCGCGATACGCAGAAGCTGACCGAGGCGCGCTGGCAGCTGGGCGCAGGCAGCGAGCTGGATGTGCAGAGCAGCCGTGCCCGCCTGAAGGCGATCGAGGCTGACATCCCGTTGCTGGAAGTGGCCGAGGCGCAGTCGCGCAACCGGCTGGCCGTGCTGCTCGGCCAGCGCCCGGAAGTGCTGACTGACATGCTCGCGCCGCACGACGTACCGGCCTTCGCCAAGGCACTGCCGCTGGGCGATACCCGCGAACTGCTGCGCCAGCGTGCCGACGTGCGCGTGGCCGAGCGTCGCCTGGCGGCTGCGACCGCACGCGTGGGCGTGGCCACGGCGGACCTGTTCCCGCGGTTGTCGCTGTCCGGCTTCGTCGGGTTCCTCGGTGGCGATGCCAGCGGCCTGGTCAATGGCAACAACAAGGCCTGGTCGCTGACCCCGTCGCTGAGCTGGGCGGCATTCGACTTCGGCACCGTGCGTGCACGCCTGCGTGCCAGCAAGGCTGAAGCCGAAGGCGTGGCCGCGCAGTATGAGCAGGCGGTACTGCTGGCCCTGGAAGACACCGAGAACGCACTGACCCGCTATTCCAAGCAGCAGGCACGGTTGGCGATCGTGGTCGAGCAGGCGCAGGCGGCACGGCGTGCCGAATCGCTGGCGCAGATCCGCTATCGCGAGGGCTCGGAGGACTTCCTGACCCTGCTGGATGCGCAGCGCACGCAGCTGGCAGCCGATGATGCGTTGGCGGCGGCCGAGTCCGAGGTCAATGTCAGCGTGGTGGGCGTGTACAAGGCGCTCGGAGGCTGGGGGCAATCACCGCAGCAACCGAGCGTGGCGCAGGTGCAGTGACTCCGGGGGAACGGAGGCCGTGGCTTCCGTCCCCTTGCTCTTTCAGGGCCACTGATTGGCCGGCACCTCGCGCTCGCGCATGCGCACGATGCAGAAGCGATGGCCGGTCGGTGCTTCCATTACCCACCAGCGCTTGACGAAGCCTATCCGTCGCGCGCCGAGCTTCTCCAGGCGGTCGGCCTCGGCATCGATGTCGTCGCTCTCGATGTCCAGATGCACCCGTGACGGATGATCGACCCGCTGGACTTCAACGTCCAGGCCCGCCGGTGCGCCCAGCAGGTCGGCATACTCGGCGCCCCCTTCGGCACGCGCCGCCTGTGCCTGCAGACCGAGCGCGGCGGCCCAGAAACGGGCGCCTTCGTCGGCGGGAAGGTCCTGGCAGTCGATGATGAATCCTGCCAGCCGGCTCTGGTGTGCCATGTGCTGCTCCGCAGTTCGAGGGGTACGCGGCAGGGTAGCGCGGTGCATTCCGCGTACGTCTTCACCTTCGTGACGTTTCTGACTCTGCCGGATTGCGGGCTCGCCGTGTAACTAGTGGGTCAGGCACTCGGGAGGACAGGCAATGGCGGACGGAAGGCGGGATACCCAACGGATGTTGTTCGGCGATCCGGGTCCACCGGGTGCGGGTCTGTCAGTGGCGGTCGTGGTGCTGCTGGTGCTGGCGACGATGGCCGCAGCGGTCGGTTTCCTGCGCCTGCAGGATTCGATGCTGGGGCTGGGCCTGATCGGCGTCGCCGTGTTCCTGGCGATAGGGGCCCGCATCTGCCAGGCGCGCGATCAGCATCAGGCCCTGTATCGCCTGCTGTCGCGGCAGCCGCCGCTGTAGCTGCGGCTGCCGTGCGGGGTCAGTGCTTCGGCCAGTCCAGTTCGACCACCAGCGGGAAATGATCCGATGGCAGCACGCCATCGATGCGGCGGTCATCGGTCAGGAAGCTGCGCGCGCGGAAACCGCGCACCAGCACCCAGTCCAGCTGCGCGGTGGCCTTGCCAGTGAAATCGTGGAAGGTCAGTCGCGGGCCCTGCGGTGTCTTCACCTGGGCACGGGTGTCGTGCAGTACGCGGGTGAATGCCTTGTAGGTGTCGCCGCCGGGTTCGCTGTTGAAGTCACCGGTCAGCACCACCGGCAGGTCGGCCGCCAGGCCGGCCACGCGCCTGCCGATCAGCTCGGCACCCTTCACCCGGCGTGGTTCGTCCTCGTCGCGGTAGGGCAGGTGGGTATCCATGAAATAGAAGCGGCGGCCGTCATCGATGCGGCGGAACAGCGCCCAGGTGACCATGCGTGGATACAGGTTGCCCCAGGTGATGCTGCCGGGCACATCGGGCGTATCAGACAGCCAGAAGTTGCCTGATTCCTCGATCGCCAGCACCTTGCTGTCGTAGAACACGCCCATGTGCTCGTCGCCGCTGCCGCCGCGGCGGCCCTCGCCGAACCAGCGGTATCCGGGCAGGTGCTGGGCAAGGTAATCGGCCTGCTCCTGCACCAGCTCCTGGGTACCGATCACCGCGGGGTGCGCGTCGAGGATGACCTTCACCATCGCATCGCGACGGTCGGGCCAGCGCTTGCCGGGTTCGGTATCGGCCGGGGTGCGCACATTGAACGACATCACCTTCAACGGCGCAGGGGCTGCGGCCCAGGCGCTGGTCAGAGGCAGGGCAAGCGCCAGCAGTGCAGACAGCGCGGGGCGACGGAAACGCGACAACATCGTGGAATCCCTCCATTCCATGAAAACGGTTTCACAGAGCATGCCACGAATGCGAGGGCAGCGTTATGCAGGGATGGGTGGCTCGCGGATGCCGGGCGGGCGATGAACGCCCCGCCCGGTGGACCGCGCACCGGCGATCACGGGTCGTAGCTCATCCCGTCGCCTGCCTTCTGCAATCGCGCAGATGCACAGGGCGTATGCCGCACGCTGATCAGGCAGCAGGAAGTGCCTCCATCCTGATCAGTCTTCAATCTCGCCACGGCGGCCTGCCGCGCGCACTGCCTGCGCGGTGGTGGCCACGCTCAGTCGTTGCCGCGCTCGCCGCAGGTGGTTCTCAACGGTGCGCGCAGACAGCCCCAGCGTGGCCGCTATCTCTGCCTGGCGCCGTCCAGCGGCGACCCAGCGCAGCACCTCGCGTTCGCGTGCGCTCAGCGCGCCCGCGCGGATGTCGGCCGGCGCTTCGGCAAGCCGCCGCGCCGCGCGGAAGACTGACGCGCCGACCATTTCAAGCAGCAGGCGCGCGCTGGCGGACGCATCAATCGAGGTGCCGGCGAAACTGACCGCACCCTCCAGACCGGTCGGGCCGAACACCGGCACCTGCAACCCATGCAGGCCATCGCCGCGAGGCTGCTTCACCACTTGGTAGCGCTCGCCACGCACGCCGTCGCGCTTGCTCCAGAAGAACGGCGCATTGCTGTCCAGCACATGGCGGTTGACCGGACAGGCGTGCAGGTAGCGGGCGAGTCCGCTATCGCTGCCGTCGCCGAACCAGTCACCTTCAATCCAGTACACACGCTGTGCGTCGCGCTCCAGCCCGGTTCCGGTGGCAAACACCAACAGGCGGTCGTAGCCCAATGGTGAGGCGGCGGCGCGCAGCACGCCGCCCACCGCCGGCAATGACCGCGCCTGTTCCAGTTCCAGCAGCGCGGGCACCAGCGCAGGCATTGGCTCAGCGCCCCGCCAGCGCATCGAGCAGCGTACGCGCGGCCAGCTTGCCCAACGCGTTGCCGGCCAGCGGACTGTCGCCGGTCAGCAGCAGGCGATCCTGCAGCACGCTGCCATCGATGCCCTCATTGACGATCTGCACCCCCTGCTGGGCCAGCCGTTCACCGAAGAACCAACGCAGCTGCCCGGGCATGTAGCCGATCCCCGGTGTCTGCCGGTCCATTGCGTCGGGGAAGGCACAGATGCGGTAGCCACGGAACAGCGAGGCACCCTCGGCGTCGTCGACGCCCGCCGCCAGCAGCGCCGCCGGGCCATGGCAGAGGGTGATGATGTGGCGCTGCTCGGCCATGGCCCATTGCAGCGCGGCCTTCACCGCCGCGCTCTCCGGCAGGCCGATCAACGCGCCGTGCCCACCGGGAATGAAGACGGCGGCGTAGTCCGAATCGGCGCCCAGGCCGGCCACCACCTGATCCAGCTGCAACGGCTGGCGGAAGCGTTCCTGGTAGCGTTCGTACAGGGCGCCGATTTCGCTGTCCTCGTGTGGGAAGGCCCACCATTCGAACTTGACGGCGTTGCCGGACAGCGTCGCCACGTCGATGTCGAAGCCGGCCTTGTCCAGGTGGTACATCGGCAGCAGGGTTTCCATCGGATGGTTACCGGTGGAGAACAGGTGGCCATTGGCGGTCGGCAGATAGCGCTCGTCGGCGGCGATCGTCAGCACCTTCCAGCGGCCATCGCGGCGCGCATCCGGATAGTCGGCGCCGGACAGGTCGCTCTTGGGCGAGGTGAACTGCGACAGCGAATACGGCGACGGGAAGAAGGCATCGCGCTCGGCCGGATCGGGGCTGGGCTGGCGGCTGGGCTCTTGCGTGTTCATGCAGACCTCCGTTGGGGGAAAGTGAGCCCAGCATAGGAGGCTGCGTGCGCAGGCGCGATGAGGGATTCCCCTCAATCGGCCGCAACCCGGATGCTGCAGCGCGCCACCCGGCCGGTTGGACAGTGGGATTATGTCGTGTTATCTAGCCAGTGCCGGGATAATCCCGGCATAACCACACAGCAAGCAAAGGAATGAAAATGAAAAGATTCGCCCGAGCATTGCGCGTCACTCTGAATATTCATCCGAACGAAAAGAGCAGCGTGTGGAATACCTGGCCGCTGTGGGTCGAATTCTGATCCTGCGGGCCAAACCCGCGATTGAGCGGTAGCAAGACGAAGGGACTCGTCTTTCGAGTCCCTTCCTGCCGGAGACGCACTGCATGCAAGGAATGTCGAATGAAGGCAGCGCCATTGCTGCCGAGCGCTTGGCTGCGCGCGTGGAGCGCGAAGGGCCTGTGCTGAAGCTGGAAACCGGCGGTGTTGGGGTGTTCTGCCCGGAACTGGCTGGCAAGGTCGACAAGGAGAATTCCGAGCACCTGTTCGTGGTCGAGTCGCTGGCCGACCTGTTCCGCCGTCACGAGCGCGTGCGCTGGACCGAAGTGCGCAGCCTGATCGCCACCTGTAGTGCTGAGCTCACCGGAGCACAGACCCTGGAGGCACTGCAGTCGCGCATGAGGCAAGCTCTGGATGGGGTGTGCGGGCATGCGCTGGATGCCACGCCGGCGGTGTGGAAAGTGATGGCCCATCCCTTGATCCCGCTGGTGATCGACGGGCTCGATGCCCGCGGCACCGCAGCCATCGAACGCGCCCTGCATCTGCGCTACACCACCCAGGTCGAGCAGGTCATCCATCGGCGCCACCTGCTGCGCAACTTCCTCATCGGCCGTGCCGAATCACGGGCGATTGCCGCCGAACTCAAGCACCGTGTCCGCAGCGGACGTTCGGCGCTGGATTACGCGCAGTCATTGCTGAGCCTGCGAGAGCGCATTGGCCTGGACAAGGTCACCTACCTGGTCACCGTGCAGCTGATCGCCATTTCCGGCGTGCCCGGCATGATGGCCGCCTGCCTGCTGCTGGCGATGCAGATGCATCCACACTGGCGCCAGCGCATCGAGGAGGAATTCGCGCCGCTCTCGGAGGCGGAGATCCACGCGCTGCCGATGGCCAGGATTCCCTGCACGATGCGCTTCCTGAAGGAAGTGATGCGGCTGTACTCCACGCCCTTCAACAACCGTCGGGTGGCTGCCTGCGATCTGCAGGTGGAAGGGCAGGCCATCGCCGAAGGTACGGTCTTCGAGCTGAGCTCGTTCATCCAGCACCGCTCGGCGAAGTACTGGGATGACCCGCTGCAGTTCGATCCCGATCGCTGGTTGCCCGAACGGCGCAAGCGTACCGCCGGCATCTATGTGCCTTATGGCTTCCCCACGCGTTCCTGCGTGGGATCGGCGGTCGGCAATGCACAGCTGGTATTGCTGTGCGCGCTGCTGGCACGCGAGTTCCGCTTCACCCCCAGCGCCGACTATCGGCCCGAGGTGCGCATGGAGGGCTTTGCGATTCCGGCGGCGCTGCATGGCACGTTCTCGCGGCGTAAGGCCGGTGCCTGATCTGTCGGGACGGCGGCTTACTTTCCCGTTCGCCCGTGTGCCTGCATGTCCTCATGCAGGATCCGCCGCAGCTCGACGATGGCCGGCGTAGCTTCCTGCACGCTGTGTCCGGACACGATCACCTTCTCCGAATCCGCGTGCGGCAGGTGCGAACTCCAGTAGGGCACCAGCCCGTCATCGGTCTTCTCAAGTGGGCCATCGGCCTTGGCGCGGGCGATGATCGAGTGGTAGTGCACCTTCGGTGACATCGGCAGGTCAGCCACGGCGCGGACGAACGGGTCGTCCTTGTCCAGGTTCTGGATGCTGTTCATCTGGTAGCCGTGCTTGTCGTCATTGCGGTCGATCTGGCCGTCGTTGGCAATGGTGGCGACGTCTTCCAGCACGGTCAGTGGCAACCGCACCAGCCGGCCGATCCACCGGCCGAGGCGGGTGCCCGCCACGTCGGTACCGCGATGCGGCGTGGCGATGAACACCACGCGGGACACTTCCGGTTCTGGCAGGAAGGTCAGCACCGGTGCGCCTTTGGTGCGCAGCAGTTCGCGCTGGGCGGGCGTCATCTGCGCGGTGGCCAGCAGGGTGTCGACCAGGTGGTCGCCGGAGGAGGAGATCATCAACCGTGCGATCACCCCTCCCATGCTGTGCCCCACCAGCACCATGTCATGCGAGGCCTGCGCCTTGCCGCTGGGGTCGAAGTGCTTGAACACTTCAGTCAGCGTGTGGCGCATCGCATCGTGGCTCATCGCGATGGGCATGTTGGTCGGGTAATAGAACTGCCAGACCTGGAACTCCCTGCGGATATCGTCGTCGCGCAGCAGTTCGTTGGCCACGTTGACCCAGGCTTCCGGACTGCTGGCCAGGCCATGGATCATCAGCAGCACGCGGCGGTTCGGGTCGTAGGGCTGCATCATGTACAGATGCGGCGTGTCGATGCCGCCCTTGCCACCGAACAGCGTGCGCAACGACTGTCGGCTGAAGTTGGAGCGGGCCAGCCACAGCGCATAGCCGGCAGTGAAGTTGGCCGCCAGTGGCACCTGCTGGCCGTGCAGGGTCACTTCCGAAACCTGGTAGGGATCGTGGATCTCCAGCTCCGGCTCGTCATCGTGCAGCACCTCCCACAGGTTGTTCCCCGAGAAGCGCAGCAGCACCGTCATCGATGGCGAGGGCATCTCGCTCCAGCTCTGCGTGGCCGAAGTGCTGGCCTGCGTTGCCTGCGCCGCTGCCCGAGGCGTGGTGGCCGTGCTGCCGGCCGGGTCATCCATCACCGCCACCAGCTCGGCACCGAAGCCATCGCGGCGATGTACGCTGCGCAGCGTACCGGTGAACGACAGCGAGGCGGCGGGTACCAGCTCGCTGGGGGTACGCTGGTCCAGCGCCGATGCTTGGTCTGAAGGGGCCAGCACGAAGGTCCAGCGGCCCAGCTGGAAATGGCTGGCCTGGCCGTGCACGCGGCCGGTGGCATACGCGTTGTACAGCTGCACCGAGGCTTCCTGCACCGCCAGGTTGTAGTAGTCGCGCACCTGGGTCTGGCGGTCTTCGAAACCACGCTGGTTGGCGGTGCGCTCGGTGAAGAACAGATAGGCATAGGCCTGGCGCGCGACCTGCATCCACGCATCGAGGCGTGGCTGGAAGTCGGCATCCAGCTCGGTGACTGCGGTCTTGGCGCGGCCGGATGCCGAGTACTCGCGCTTTGGCGCCGGCAGGGTCATCGCATACTGCAGCCACAACTCGGCCAGGCTGGAGCGCTTGTCTTCCTCGCGCACCACGATGCTGCTTTCCATGGCCTCGATGCAGGGCAGGCCGGGCTTGGCACAGACGCCCTCATCGAGCCCGGCCACGCGCAGGGTCTCAATGGTCGCCGCGCTGAGCTTGCCGGAGGTCAGGATGTCACCGCGCTTGAGCGCGATGTACTGGCCGGGCGTGACCGAGGCAACCTGCACCGACGGCCCGAACTGGCGCAGCGTCGCGCAGCCGCCCAGGGTGAGCAGCACGGTGATGATGAGGGTCGTGCGGCCGATGAAGCCCAAGCCCGTGGTAGCCATGCGATCCTCCTGCGCGGTGGCGCCACTCTAGCGGCCGGCCTGTCAAAGCGGAATAGACCGGCTGGGTCGGGCTTGGCGGCGAGTGCGGTTGGTAGATTCAGGCAGTTCCGTGCGCCGGCTGCAGGTTCCTAGCCCATCAGTGGCTGATCTGGCACTTCACCGCCGCCGAATAGCCCTCGTAGTCGTCGCCTGCGATCACGTGCAGGGTGTGGTGCTTGTCGATGCGCTTCACGTACGAAGGTTCTTCGGTATTGGCATGCTCGTTGACCTCGGTCACCGACCAGTCCCTGGCCAGGCGCTTGGCGTCGACACCGTTCAGGTACACGAAGAGGCCTTTCTCGCCTTCGGCCACAGTCACATCGGCACTGTTGACCGTGCCGCCAAACAGCGCGACCGGCTTGTCCTCCGGCTCGAAGGTGCCGCCCGGCTTCTTGGCCAGGCCGGCCGCCTGCAGGGCATCGATGGCGTCGGCCGCACTGAAATCCGAGCCCGCCTTGCAGGCCAGCAGCGCTTCCAGCGTGGCGGTGCCGGGCGGCGCGATGGCCGGGGCTGCGGCGTGCGTGGCTGGGGCGGCGGCGAGCGCGGTGAGGAACAGGGCGAGCGTGGTTGTGGCGATTTTCATTGCAGATCCTTCTGGCGGTCGCGGATGGAGGAACTGTTGTGTTGGCGGTGTCATCCCGATTATGCGCCACACGTCCTGCGCGACGTGCAGGCACAAAAAAGCCGGAACCCCAGTTGACGGGAGATCCGGCTTCTTGCGGCCTCGACAGGCCATACAGATGGTGGAGGTGGGCGGAATTGAACCGCCGTCCGAAGGCACTCCATCCCCAGCACTACATGCTTAGCTCACCGTTGGATCTCGTCCCCGAACAGCACGGTGCGCAAAGCGCATCCGGGAACCAGCCTGTTGTGTTCTAGTGCCGGACTGACAGGCAGCCGTCCAGCGCGATTCCATGATAGTGACTCTACACCGCGAGCATGGACACAAGCGGTTTCGAGGCTTAGGCCTTAAGCGGCCAGAGCGTAGTTGTCGTCGTTGGCAACTAGAGTTTTGCAGCTGGATTTACGAGGAAAGCTACCCCCTCGGCATGCGCCAGGCGACTTCACAACCCCCGTCGAAACCAATGCACCCCCGGTTTCTTCAAGTTCTGCAAGGTACAAGGCCCGTTTCGTGTCGCCACGCTCAGTGCCTGCCCAACGCTCGCAATGCTACGCCAAAACAGCTGAACAGTCACCTTGGCAATCCACAACAAGTTGTAGAGCCAGCGGCATAGCGGATTGGTAACGTCATTGGCACGAATTTGCGACACACTGGCGGCAACCATCCGGGCCAGGACAGACACGGAGACTGTGGGTGACCGATGCAAGCCAACAACGCAGCCTGCGGCAACTGATCGGGCCGGTCGGTGCCGACTACCAGCGGCGCGCGCTGCCGCCCGGCTGGGTCTGGGCGGTGCTGGCGGTGTTGCTTGCGGCCACCGGGCTGACCGAACTGCCGGCCACCGCGGCCGCGGCACTGGTCGCCAGTGCAGTGGTGGTGCACTGGTCGCAGCGCGGTCGCATCCATTGGCTGGGCTGGCGCCTGCCGGGCCTGGCGGTGTTGGCGGCCCTGCTGTGGGGGCCGGAAGTGCTGTCGCAGTGGTTCGAGCACGGGCTGGCCGTGGTCCTGATGTCGCTGGCCAGCCTCAGCATCGGCGTGCATGTGTGGCAGTCGCGGCAGATGGCGCAGCAGCTCCAGGGCGCGGCCGATTCGATGGATGACGCCCAGTTGCTGGCCCTGCTGCCGGCCGACGCAGCCCAGCTGGCGCAGCGGTGGCGCGCCGGCGATGACCGGCATGCGCCCGAACTGGCGGTGGTGATGCATCTGGCTGTGATGCAGGCCGCGCTGGCACCGCGCATGCGCGGGCAGGGCGTGCTGGCGGGGTGACCGGCAGGCAACTCCAGCGCCGACACGACTACGACCCCGACAACGCCTTGCGCAGGTAGATCCGCTCGTGACCGGGTGGGCAGTCGGGCAGTCGCCCATACACGGTGTAGCCCTGCCGCAGGTAGAAGGCTTCGGCCTGCCAGTCGAAGGTATCCAGCATCACGCTGCGGGCGCCATGGCGGTGCGCAACGGCTTCTGCTTCCGCCAGCAGTCGCTGACCGATGCCTCGCCCGCGCAGTTCCGGGTCCACCCACAGCACATGCACCTGCAGCCAGCCGGCACAGACGTCGGCCAGCACGCCGCCGCGCAGCGTGCCGTGCTCGTCATGCCAGGCGAGGCGGACTGGGGTCTCATCGAACGCATCGCCGCCGTGGGCCTGGTTGAAGGCCAGCAGGCGCGCGCACAACGTGCGCGTTTCATCGGCGCTGGCAGTCGCCATGGCGCCGATGGGAGTGATCATGCGTCGCGGTTGCCGCGACGCATCACGCGCTGCTTCTCGATCGCCCAATCGCGGTCCTTGGCGGCATCGCGCTTGTCGTGGGTCTGCTTGCCCTTGGCCAGCGCGACTTCGAGCTTGATCTTGTTCTTGCTCCAGTACATCGCAGTGGGCACGATCGTGTAGCCATCGCGCTCGACCTTGCCGATCAGCTTGTCGATCTCGTTCCGGTGCAGCAGCAGCTTGCGCTCGCGCCGGTCATTGGCCACCACGTGGGTGGAGGCCTGGATCAACGGGGTGATCTGTGCACCGATCAGGTAGATCTCGCCGCGCTTCACATAGGCGTAGGCATCGATGATGTTGCCACGGCCTGCGCGGATCGACTTGACCTCCCAGCCCTGCAGGGCGAGGCCGGCCTCGAAGCGCTCTTCGATGTGGTATTCGTGGCGGGCACGCTTGTTCAACGCGATGGTTTTGTTGGCCGTCGCGCTCTTTGCTTTATCCTTGCCGCTGTTCTTGCTCATTTCCGTATTGTCTCCGATTCGGGCCCGCCCGGTCGATTGCCGAAACGTCCTGTATTCATGCCTACTATCCGCCGCAGCGCCCTGGTCGAACATTCGGCCGCGCGCATGTTCGACCTGGTCAACGACGTCCAGGCCTATCCGCGCCGTTTCCGCTGGTGCTCTGCTGCCCAGATCGTTGAGGAGGGCGAGGACCGCCTGGTGGCGCGACTGGACCTGGGCCTGGGCTCGTTCAGCACATGGTTCCAGACCGAGAACACCCTGCAGCGCCCGCACAGCATTGATATGCAGCTGCGCGATGGCCCGTTCAAGCAGCTGCACGGCCGCTGGGAATTCCATGCGCTGGCCGAGGATGCCTGCAAGGTCACCCTGACCCTGGAGTTCGAACCCAGCTCGCGCCTGCTCGGTCCGGCGCTGGCGATCGGCTTCCAGGGGCTGGCCGATCGCATGGTCAACGATTTCGTCCGCGTCGCCGACGAGGGCTGAGCGATGATCGAGGTCGAGGTGGTGCTGGCCTGGCCGCAGCGGGTGCTGTCGCGCCGCTTGCAGCTGGAAGAAGGTGCGACCGTGGCCGACGCCATTGCCGCCGCCGCGCTGGAAGGCAGTGCCGATTGCCCCGCCGTCGCCGTGCATGGTGTGCTGGCTCGCCCGCAGCAGGCACTGCTGGAAGGTGATCGCATCGAGTTGCTGCGCCCGTTGCTGGCCGACCCCAAGGACAACCGCCGGCGTCGCGCACTCGGCGGTTGATTCCGGCAGCCGTATCTGCGGACGGGCAGGGGGCTCAGCGGCCCTTCTTCTTCTTGTCCTTCGGCAGGTTGCGGCCGAACTGGCGCACGGTCTGCTGGGCCAGGGCCTTGTCGTTGCCCGGGAAGTAATCGCCTTCCCAGCGGGTCACGGTGTCATTCTCGAAGAACACCACGAAGTTCTTCACTTCGGTACGACCCAGGCGGTTCACGCGCTGGCTGGAGGTGTAGTCCCAACGCTGGGCGTGGAACGGGTCGGGAATGGACGGGGTGCCCAGCAGCGCGGTGACCTGCTGCTTGCTCTGCCCGACCTGCAGCTTGGCCACGGCATCTTCCCGGATCAGGTTGCCCTGATAGATGGGTTGCTTGTAGATGATGCCGCACCCGGTGGTGGACAGGGCGACGGCGGCGACCAACAGGAGATTGCGCATCGGGACTGGCGGTTGGGGAAATCAAACCGATGATACACTCCCGGCGTGCCACCGCGACCCAATCCGAGGCAGCTGGCGCTAAATCGCCAATGAACGGAGACCTATGGAAACCCACGACCTGCGTAAAGTCGGCCTGAAGGTGACCCATCCGCGGATGCGGATCCTGGCGCTGCTCGAGCAGCGCAATGCCCAGCACCACATGACCGCCGAAGACATCTACCGCCAGCTGCTGGAGCACGGCGACGAGATCGGCCTGGCCACGGTGTACCGGGTGCTGACCCAGTTCGAGGCCGCCGGCCTCGTGCTCAAGCACAATTTCGAGGGCGGCCAGGCGGTCTACGAACTGGACCGTGGCGGCCACCACGACCACATGGTCGACGTGGACAGTGGCAAGATCATCGAGTTCGAAAGCCACGAGATCGAGGAACTGCAGCGCAAGATCGCCGCAGACCATGGCTACGAGCTGGAAGAGCACTCGCTGGTGCTGTACGTGCGCAAGAAGCGCAAGTAATCCGTTCCGGCCAGCTGGATGCGACGAAACCCCGGGCCTGCCCGGGGTTTTTCGTTGATGGGGTCAGAGCCCTTTCCGTTCAGGTAAGGGATCCGACCCCTTGCGGCCCAGCAGGATCTCCAGGTCCACCGCCTCAGCCATGGCCCGGTTGCCGGCATCACCCGGGTGGAGGTGGTCGCCGGAGTCGTAGGCCACGGCCATCCGTGAGGGATCGGCCGGGTCGCGCAGCGCCGCGTCCAGGTCGATCACCGCGTCGAACGGGCTGTCCGTGCGCAGCCAGGCATTGAGCTGGCGGCGCAGGATGTCCTTGTCCGGTTGGTAGTAGTCGTCCAGCGGCGTGCCGGGCAGGGCGCCAGCGAACGGTGGCAAGGTAGCGCCCACGATCCGCACACCTCGGCGGCGGGCCTGTTCTGCCAGCGCGCGATACCCCGCCTGCAGCTCGCTCAGCGTGGGCCGGGCCTGGTTGCGGGCGAATGCGGTACCTGGCCAGCTGATGTCATTGATGCCGATCAGCACGATCACACTGGATACCGCAGGCTGGTCCAGCGCGTCGCGCCGGAAGCGGACCAGGGCGGATTCACCCATGCCGTCGCGCAGCAGCCGCCCCCCGGAAATGCCGGCGTTCACCACGGCTATGCCCCGCGCTGCCAGGCGCGCGGCCAGATGATCGGTCCAGCGCTGGTCCTGGTCGAGGCTGGCGGTGGCACCGTCGGTGATCGAATCCCCGATCACCACCACGCTGCGCGCGTCGGTGTCGGCCTCCACGTCAATTCCGGTCAGCAGCAGGCGGGCGGTGGTGCTGCTGGCTGCGCTCAGGGCCTGGGCCCGGCTCTGGTCGCCGGGGGCGATCCAGCTGGTCTGGCGGCCTTCCCAATGGAACGTCTGAACGGTTGCCGGCCCCGGCACAAAGACGCTGACCTGCAATGCCTGGCGGTCATCCGTGGCCAGCGGGAGCGGATCACTCAGCTGTTCCTGACCGGGCCCGATCAACACCCCGGGCTGGCCGCCGAAGCTGAGCGGTTGCGGGATGGCGCCCGCGCGTGCGGCCACGCTGGCCGCCCCGATCCGCAGCGGCCGGGTGCCGTAGGCATTGCTCAGCCGCACCCGCAGCCGCGGGCCGCCCAGGCTGACACGCACCGTCTGGCGGAAGGTCTGGTCCTGCAGCGTGGCCGGGACCAGGGTCGGGAACAGGAAATCCGCGTTCCAGACCGGCTGCGGGCTGGCCTGCCAGCTGGCGACCCAGTGCGGGGCGGATGCGGCACTGGCGGCGCCGGACATGGCGAGCAGGGCGGTGGTGGTGAGCTGGCTCAAGCGGTTCATCGGGCAGTCCCGAGTGGAGGGACCGCCATGGTGATTCCGTGCTTATCTGTGAACTAGACTGCGCACGGACAATCATCTGTGAACTGGATTCATCGCCATGGCGCGACCCGACATCAACCGATCCGGCGAACTGGAAGTGTTCGTGCGGGTGATCGAGACCGGTGGCTTTTCCGCTGCGGCCCGCACGCTGGACATGACGCCGTCGGCGGTGAGCAAGCTGGTGGCGCGGCTGGAGCAACGGCTGGGCACGCGCCTGCTGCAACGCTCCACCCGCCAGCTGCAGCTGACCCCGGAAGGCTGCGCGTTCTACGAGCGTGGCCTGCGCGTGCTGGCCGACCTGGACGAGGCCGAGCGTTGTGCCAGCGCCCATGCCGAGCCGCGCGGGCGGCTACGGGTCAACTCCAACGTGCCGTTTGGCCGCCATTTCCTGTTGCCGCTGCTGCCGGCGTTTCTTGAGCGTAACCCGCAGGTGGGCGTGGACCTGACCCTCAACGACGAGGTGATCGACCTGCTGGAGCAGCGCACCGATGTGGCAGTGCGGGCCGGGCCGCTGAAGAGCTCCAGTCTGGTGGCGCGACGGCTGGGCGCGACGCGGATGATGATCGTGGCTGCACCGGCCTACGCGCAGCGGCACGGGCTGCCACGCACTGCCGAGGAGCTGCAGTCGCACAACCGGCTGGACATCGGCCATGCCCGTGCGATGCAGGGGTGGCCGTTGCTGCAGGAGGGGCGCGAGCGGATGCTGCTGCCCAGTGGCAATGCCCGCGCCAGCAACGGCGATGCGCTGCGCCAGCTGGTGCTGGGCGGGCTGGGCATGGCGCGGCTGGCGGAATTCCAGGTGCAGGAGGACATTGCTGCCGGGCGCTTGCTGCCGGTGCTGGAAGAGGCCAATCCCGGTGACCTGGAAGAGGTGCACGCGGTGTTCCTCGGGCAGGGCGGTTACCTGCCGCTGCGGGTGCGCGCGTTCCTCGATTTCCTGGTGGAGAACGTCGACCTGACGCGGCCGTTGGGGTGATACGGGTAGTGCCGGCCGCTGGCCGGCAACCTCACGATCATCGTCCACCGGTGTTGGGTTGCCGGCCAGCGGCCGGCACTACCGTGCGGGTGGGTTGTAGATCCACGCCATGCGTGGATAACCGTGAACAGGCCTCAGGCCTGCAGCAGCTTGCGGGCGGCGGCGCGCGCTTCCTTGCTCACTTCCACGCCGCCGAGCATGCGCGCCAGCTCTTCCTCGCGCGCCTTGTTGTCCAGCTTTTCCACTGCGCTCTGGGTCATGCCTTCCACCGGGGCCTTGCTGACCCGGTAATGGGCGTGGCCCTTGGAGGCGACCTGCGGCAGGTGGGTCACGCACAGCACCTGGCGCTTCTCGCCGAGCGCGCGCAGCTTCTGGCCGACGATGTCAGCCACCGCGCCGCCGATGCCGGAGTCGACCTCGTCAAACACCATGGTCGGCACCGCATCCAGGTCCAGCGCGGCCACTTCGATGGCCAGCGAAATACGTGACAGTTCACCGCCCGAGGCCACCTTGCGCAGGGCGCGCGGCGGTTGGCCGGCGTTGGCCGCCACCAGGAACTCGACGCGCTCGGCACCCTGCGGGTCGGGCTTGCCGCTGTCCTGTGGCTCCAGTTCGATCAGGAACTGGCCGCCGCCCATGCCGAGCTCGGCGATGATGCCGGTGGTGGTGGCCGACAGTTCGGCAGCGGCGCTGCGGCGGCTGGCGGTCAGCACTTCAGCCTGTACGCGCCAGGCGGCGGCGGCCTTGTCGATCTCGCCGGCCAGGCGCTGCAGGCGCTCGTCGGCGCCACGCAGCTGCTCCACTTCGGCATGCATGCGCTCACGTTGCGCGCCCAGCTCGTCCATCGGCACGCGGTGCTTGCGGGCCAGGTCGTGCAGGCGGCCGAGGCGGCGCTCGTTCTCCTCGAACTGTTCCGGGTCGGCGTCGAGGTCGTCATGCACCCGGTCCAGCAGCGACAGGGCTTCGTGCAGCTGGATCGAGGCGTTCTCGATCAGGCCGTCCACCTCGCCCAGGCGCGGGTCGTGCTCGACCAGCCGCGACAGCTCGTGGCGCACTTGCTGCAGCAGGTCCAGCGCGGAGCTGCCGTCTTCACCGTTGAGCTGGTTGCTGGCCGCCTGGCAGGCGCTCAGCAGGGCGCTGGCGTGGGCCTGGCGACGGTGGCTGGCGCCAAGCGCGGCAATCGATTCCGGTTCCAGGTCCTCGCGGTCCAGTTCGCGCAGCTGGTGCTCCAGGAAGCCGATCCGGTCACTGACGTCGCCCTGTTGCGACAACGCCAGCGATTCATCGACCAGTGCCTGCCAGGCCGCGGCGGCGTGGCGCACCTGGCGGCGCTCGTTCTCGTTGCCGGCATAGGCATCCAGCAGGGCCAGCTGCGACGGGCGCGCCAGCAGCGCCTGCTGTTCATGCTGGCCGTGGATCTCCACCAGCAGCGAGGCCAGGTCGCCCAGCTGTGCCAGCGTCACCGGGCGGCCATTGATCCAGGCCCGCGAGCCGCCGTCGGCGCGGATCACGCGGCGCAGCTGGCATTGGTCCTCGTCGTCCAGCTCGTTGTCGGCCAGCCACTGGCGGGCGGCCTGCAGCTGCTCCAGCGCGAACTCGGCGGAAAGCTCGGCGCGTGCGGCACCATGGCGGACCACGCCGCTGTCAGCGCGCAGGCCGGACAGGAAGCCCAGTGCGTCGACCATCAGCGACTTGCCGGCGCCAGTCTCGCCTGAAACCACGGTCATGCCTGGCCCGAACTCCAGTTCGGTGGCGCGGACGACGGCGAAATCCTTGATCGAAAGATGTCTGAGCATGGGTAAGGGGGTGTCAGCAGCCGCGCAACGCTAGCACGCGGGCGCGGGAGGTCCAATGACTTGCCAAGGCGATGCGCCGCCATTATCTAGTGTCCGTGTCTCACAGGTTGATTCCATGCACGGTTCTCCCGACCAGCTTGCCCCGCGTGCGCGCCACCTGCTGCGCACGCTGATCGCGCGATACATCCAGGACGGCGAGCCGGTCGGCTCGCAGACGCTGGCGCGCGTGGCCGGCCTGGAGGTCAGCCCGGCCACCATCCGCAACATCCTGGGCGACCTGGAGGATCTGGGCCTGCTGGCCTCGCCACATACCTCGGCCGGCCGCGTCCCGACCGCGCATGGCTACCGGGTGTTCGTCGACAGCCTGCTGCAGATGCAGCCGCCGGGCGAGGGCGAGCTGGCCCGGTTGCGCCAGGAACTGGCCGGTGGCGGCAGCACCCAGGCCCTGCTCGGCAGCGCCTCGGAGCTGCTGTCGGCGATGAGCCACTTCGTCGGCGTGGTCAGCGCACCGCGGCGCGAGCAGTTCGCCTTCCGCCAGATCGATTTCGTGGCGCTGGATGGGCGCCGGGTGCTGGCGATCCTGGTATTTGCCGACAACGAGGTGCAGAACCGGGTGATCGAGACCCGGCAGGAGTTTGCGCCAGGCCAGCTGGAGCAGGTCGCCAACTACCTCAATGCGCATTTCGCCGGCCTGCCGATGGCCGAGATCCGTACCCGACTGCTGCTGGAGCTGCGCGACGCCCGGTCCGAACTGGAGCAGTTGCTGGCCCACAGCATCGAACTGGCCGAGCAGGCCCTGCAGCCGGCGGCCGACGACATGCTGGTGGCCGGGCAGACCCGCTTGATGGGCGTGCAGGACCTGTCCGACCTGGAGCGCCTGCGCGAACTGTTCGAGCTGTTCTCCAGCAAGCGCGAGATCCTGCAGCTGCTGGAGCGGACCATCCAGGCGCCGGGGGTGCGCATCTTCATCGGCGAAGAGACCGGAATGATGCCGCTGCAGGGCGTCTCGCTGGTCACTGCCCCGTACACCGCCAATGGCCAGGTGCTGGGCGTGCTGGGCGTGATCGGTCCCAAGCGGATGGCCTACGACCGGGTGATCCCGCTGGTCCAGGCCACCGCCGATGTGCTTGGCGCGGCCTTTTCACCGGCCGGACGCACGCCGGGAACATCCGACGCTTGAAACGCAGCATCCCGCCCACACTAGGGTGGGTGGAGGCGGAGAGTGACCGCCAGGGACCCAGACATGAACCACGAACATCCAGATATCGAATCCCAGCAGAGTGCCGCCGATGCGGCTGCCACCGCCGGCGTCAACGACGAAGTCGAGCGCCTGCGCGCCGAAGTCGAGCAGGTCAAGGCCGATGCGCTGCGTGAGCGCGCCGACCTGGAAAACCAGCGCAAGCGTGTTGCCCGTGACATCGAGCAGGCCCGCAAGTTCGCCAACGAGAAGCTGCTGGGCGAGCTGCTGCCGGTGTTCGACAGCCTGGATGCCGGCCTGAAGGCCGCCGGCGACGACCCGCACCCGCTGCGCGAAGGCTTGGAGCTGACCTACAAGCAGCTGCTGAAGGTCGCCGCCGACAACGGCCTGGCGCTGCTGGATCCGATCGGCCAGCCGTTCAACCCGGAACACCACCAGGCCATCAGCCAGGTGCCGACCCCGGGCGCTGCCCCGGGCAGCGTGGTGACCGTGTTCCAGAAGGGCTACCTGCTCAACGAGCGCCTGCTGCGGCCGGCGCTGGTGGTGGTGGCCGCCGACTGATCCGGCAGGGCCGGGCGGCGGACAGACCCGTCACCCGACCCGACGCTGAACGCGCCGGATCGTCGGAAACACAGCGTTCGGGAGGTGGCTTGAATGTTCCACGGGCCTTCCCCACATCGTATTCATCCACCGGCCGAACGGCCGGACTGACCCCAACAAGCATCCTCAGGAGTCTCCCCCATGGGCAAGATCATTGGTATCGACCTCGGCACCACCAACTCGTGCGTGGCGATCATGGACGGCGGCAAGGCCCGCGTCATCGAGAATTCGGAAGGCGATCGCACCACCCCGTCGATCGTCGCCTACACCAAGGACGGCGAAGTCCTGGTCGGTGCCTCGGCCAAGCGCCAGGCCGTGACCAACCCGAAGAACACCTTCTACGCGGTGAAGCGCCTGATCGGCCGCAAGTTCACCGATGGCGAGGTGCAGAAGGACATCGCCCACGTCCCGTACAGCATCCTGGCCCATGACAATGGCGATGCCTGGGTCGCCACCAGCGACGGCAAGAAGATGGCCCCGCAGGAAATCTCGGCCAAGGTGCTGGAGAAGATGAAGAAGACCGCCGAGGACTTCCTCGGTGAGAAGGTCACCGAAGCGGTCATTACCGTGCCGGCCTACTTCAACGACAGCCAGCGCCAGGCGACCAAGGACGCCGGTCGCATCGCTGGCCTGGACGTCAAGCGCATCATCAACGAGCCGACCGCGGCTGCGCTGGCCTACGGCCTGGACAAGGGCGACAACAAGGATCGCAAGATCGTGGTGTACGACCTGGGCGGCGGCACCTTCGACGTCTCGGTGATCGAGATCGCCAATGTCGACGGCGAGAAGCAGTTCGAAGTGCTGGCCACCAACGGCGACACTTTCCTGGGTGGCGAAGACTTCGACAACCGCGTCATCGAGTACCTGGTTGAAGAATTCAACAAGGACCAGGGCATCGACCTGCGCAAGGATCCGCTGGCCCTGCAGCGCCTGAAGGATGCTGCCGAGCGCGCCAAGATCGAGCTGTCCAGCGCCCAGCAGACCGAAGTGAACCTGCCGTACGTCACCGCTGACGCGTCGGGTCCGAAGCACCTGAACATCAAGCTGACCCGCGCCAAGCTGGAAGCACTGGTGGACGACCTGATCAAGAAGTCGATCGAGCCGTGCCGCGTCGCCCTGAACGATGCCGGCCTGCGTTCGAGCGACATCAGCGAAGTGATCCTGGTCGGCGGCCAGACCCGCATGCCGAAGGTGCAGCAGGCGGTGACCGAGTTCTTCGGCAAGGAACCGCGCAAGGACGTCAACCCGGACGAAGCCGTGGCACTGGGTGCGGCGATCCAGGGCGGCGTGCTGGGCGGCGACGTCAAGGACGTGCTGCTGCTGGACGTGACCCCGCTGTCGCTGGGTATCGAAACCATGGGTGGCGTGTTCACCAAGATCATCGAGAAGAACACCACCATCCCGACCAAGGCCTCGCAGGTGTTCTCCACCGCCGAGGACAACCAGTCGGCCGTGACCGTGCACGTGCTGCAGGGTGAGCGCGAACAGGCCCGCTTCAACAAGTCGCTGGCCAAGTTCGACCTGTCCGGCATCGAGCCGGCCCCGCGCGGTCTGCCGCAGGTGGAAGTGTCCTTCGACATCGACGCCAACGGCATCCTGCACGTGTCGGCCAAGGACAAGAAGACCAACAAGGAACAGAAGGTCGAGATCAAGGCCGGTTCGGGCCTGTCCGAGGAGGAGATCGCGCGCATGGTCGCCGACGCGGAAGCCAACCGCGAAGAAGACAAGAAGTTCCAGGAACTGGTGCAGGCCCGCAACCAGGCCGACGCCCTGATCCACGGCACCCGCAGCGCCATCACCGAGCACGGCAGCAAGGTCGGCGGCGATGTCATCGGCAAGGTCGAGGCGGCGCTGGCTGACCTGGAAACCGCGATGAAGGGCGACGACAAGGCACAGATCGAAGCCAAGTCGAAGGCACTGGAAGAAGCTGGCCAGTCGCTGTTCGCCGCTGCTTCGGCCGACCAGGGCGGTGCCCCGGGTGCCGACGCCGGCAATGCCGGCAAGGCGCAGGACGACGTGGTCGACGCTGAGTTCACCGAAGTCAAGGACGACAAGAAGTCCTGATCCGGACCGACGCGGGACGCTGGCCACCAGCGTCCCGTTGTCGCATCAGGGTCCTGACCGCCTACCGGCGTGTCGGGGCGCCCGACGCAAGAGCGGACCTGGTTCCGCTCTTCCGCTTTGACGAATCCCGACGTTCCGGAACCCGATTCACGATATGAGCAAGCGCGATTACTACGAAGTGCTGGGCGTTGCCCGCACCGCCACCGACGAAGAGCTGAAGAAGGCCTACCGTCGCTGCGCGATGAAGTTCCACCCGGACCGCAACCCGGGTGATGCGGCGGCCGAAGCCTCCTTCAAGGAGTGCAAGGAAGCCTACGAAGTGCTGTCCGACGGCAACAAGCGCCGCATGTACGACAGCCACGGCCACGCCGCGTTCGAGCATGGCATGGGTGGTGGTGGTCCGGGCGGCCCGGACATGAACGATATCTTCGGCGATATCTTCGGCAACATTTTTGGCGGTGGCGGCGGTGGTCCGCGCCAGGCCCGTCGCGGCGCCGACATCGGCTACGTGATGGAACTGGACCTGGAAGAGGCCGTGCGCGGCGTCGAGCGCCGGATCGAGATCCCGACCCTGGCCGAATGCGGCGACTGCGATGGCAGTGGCTCCGAAGACGGCAAGGTCGAGACCTGCAACGTGTGCCATGGCCGTGGTCAGGTGCGCATCCAGCGCGGCATCTTCGCCATGCAGCAGGCCTGCCACAACTGCGGCGGCCGTGGCCAGATCATCGCCAAGCCCTGCAAGACCTGCCACGGCAACGGCCGTGTCGAGGAAGACAAGGTGCTGTCGGTGAAGGTGCCGGCCGGCGTCGACACCGGCGACCGCATCCGCCTGCAGGGCGAGGGCGAGGCCGGCCCGGCCGGCACGCCGCCGGGTGATCTGTACGTGGAAGTGCGCGTGCGCGAGCATGCCATCTTCCAGCGCGATGGCGATGATCTGCACTGCGAAGTGCCGATCCGCATCTCGCAGGCGGCGCTGGGCGACACCGTGCGCGTGGCCACCCTCGGCGGCGAAGCGGAGATCCGCATCCCGGCCGAGACCCAGACCGGCAAGCTGTTCCGCCTGCGCGGCAAGGGCGTGCGTTCGGTGCGCAGCCGCAGCGAAGGCGACCTGTACTGCCGCGTGGTGGTGGAGACGCCGGTGAACCTCACCAACGAGCAGCGCAAGCTGCTGGAACAGTTCGAAGCCACCTTCGTCGGCGAGGAAGCGCGCAAGCATTCGCCGAAATCGGCCACTTTCATCGACGGCGTGAAGGGCTTCTGGGACCGGATGACGTCCTGAGTTCTTCAACGGAAGCGTTGAGCGGAAGCGCCGGGCCATGCCCGGCGTTCTCGTTTGCGATCTGCGATGGTTTCCGCCGGGCATGCGCCGCGATGGTGGATCCACGCCATGCGTGGACGGCGTTACCGGAAAAACGCCGCAGGTGTCTGCCCCAGCTGGCGCTTGAACATGCTGGTGAACGCGCTGGGGCTGTCGTAGCCCGTCGCCAGCGCGACATCGATGACCTTGTCGCCGATCGCCAACCGCTCCATCGCGGCCAGCAGCCTTGCCTGCTGCCGCCACTGCCCGAAGGTCATGCCCAGCTCGGTGGCGAAGCGCCGCTGGATGGTTTTCACGTCCACCTCCAGCGCCTGCGCCCAGTCCTGCAGCGTGGCGTCATCGCCGGGGTGCTTCTGCAGGTGCTGGCAGATCCGCTGCAGGCGCGGGTCGCTTGGCGCAGGCAGGTGCAACGGCAGCACGTCCATGCGGTGCAGCTCGTCCAGCAGCAGGCGGACCACGCGGCCATCGCGGCTGTCCTCGATGTGCTCGCCCTTGACCAGCGTGGCGGCCTGCAGCAGCTCGCGCAGCAGGGGCGAGACCTGCACCGCGAACGGCTCGGCTGGCAGGTGCAAGGCGAACGACGGATCGATGTACAGGCTGCGCATGTGCACGGCGGCGATGCAGTCCACCGCGTGCACCATGCCGGCCGGCATCCAGATCGCGCGGTTCGATGGGACCACCCAGCGCCCGACTGCCGACCGCACCACCATCAGGCCGGAGATGGCGTAGACGAGCTGGTGGCGCTGGTGCTTGTGACCAGGGATGTGGGTACCTACGGGGTACTGGGTGACCCGATAGGTGACCGGGCGATGCAGTGGAACCTCCCGCCAGGGCGCGACCGGATCGACGTCACTGGCAATGTCCTTTTTGCGATAGGGCATGACCTGAACGCGGCAGAAGGGAGAGAGGGGCAACCGTAGCATGCGTGGCTCGCCCCCAACCTGACTGCGTCCATGTCCACCCTGGCTTCTCCCGCAACGACCTCACGCCCGGCGGCTCCCGGCGTGCTGGCCGCCATTTCCACCTCGCACGTCGTCAACGACATGATGCAGTCGCTGATCCTGGCCATCTATCCGGTGATCAAGGGCGGCTTCAATCTCAGCTTCACCCAGATCGGCCTGATCACGCTGACCTACCAGCTCACTGCGTCGATCTTCCAGCCGTTGATCGGTGTAGCCACCGACCGCCGCCCGGCACCGTACTCGCTACCGATCGGCATGGCCTCGACCTTGTGCGGCATGCTGCTGCTCGGCTTCGCGCCGAACTACGCGATGGTGCTGCTGGCAGCGGCAATGGTCGGCATCGGCTCGGCGATCTTCCATCCGGAGGCCTCGCGCATCGCGCGGCTCGCCTCGGGCGGCCGTCATGGCTTCGCACAGTCGGTGTTCCAGGTTGGGGGCAATTTCGGTACCGCGTTGGGCCCGCTGATTGCGGCGGCAGTGATCGTGCCGTACGGCCAGCATGCCGCGTCGTGGTTCGCAGGCGCGGCCCTGATCGGCATCGCATTGCTGACTTATGTTGGCCGCTGGTACGCGTTGCATCTGGGCACGCCGCGCCCGGCCAGTACCGCCTCGATGGCGCCGCGCCATCCACCACGCACGGTGGCCAAGGTGCTGGCGATCCTGCTGGTGCTGATCTTCAGCAAGTACTTCTACATGGCCAGCATCGGCAGCTACTTCACCTTCTACCTGATCCACCATTTCGGCATTCCGGTGGCGCAGGCGCAGCTGCACCTGTTCGCGTTCCTGGTGGCGTCCGCCGCTGGCGGCTTCCTCGGCGGCCCGTTGGGTGACCGGATCGGCCGCAAGCCGATCATCTGGACCTCGATCCTCGGCGTGGCGCCGTTCGCGCTGATGCTGCCGCATGCCGACCTGTTGTGGACGACGGTGCTGGCGGTGCTGATCGGCTTCGTGCTGTCTTCGGCGTTCTCGGCGATCGTGGTCTATGCGCAGGAGATGATGCCGCACCGCATCGGCATGGTGTCCGGCCTGTTCTTCGGTTTCGCGTTCGGTATGGGCGGGCTGGGTGCCGCCGTGCTCGGCCTGCTGGCGGACAGGACCAGCATCGAGTACGTCTACCAGCTGACCGCGTTCCTGCCGTTGCTGGGCATCGTGGCGGCGTGGTTGCCGCCGTCGCGGCCTGCTGCTCACTGAGGGGGTTTGGTTTGCAGGGCTTGCAGCCCTGCACCCGCAGAGGCAACGGCAACAGCCGAAGCGCGCTATCCGTGGGGTGGCGGGGTGGGTCCGGTGGCGGGGGCCGCTGCAAGTACGTCCATGTAAGCTCGGTCGCCGCATCCATGCGGCTCACGCCCCCGCCACCGGACCCACCCCGCCTTCGACGGTTTTCCGCGATCTGTTGGAACAGCGTCCGGCACTGGTAGGTGTCGACCTTGGTCGACACGGTAGACCCATGCCATGCGTGGATGAATTCATTCGATATCTGACAGATGTGTCGACCAAGGTCGACACCTACCAACAGCCGCATGAACCTGTCGAAGGCGGGGCACTGTGGGTTTGCGGGGTGTGAGCCGCATGGATGCGGCGACCAAGCCCCCATGGACGGGTTTACGGCGTCCCCGCAAACCCACAGTGCCCCGCCATCCCACGGAATGCCGCTCTGGCTTTGGCTCTTGCCGTTGCATTGAGCAGGTGCAGGGCTGCAAGCCCTGCCGAACACTCCACCGGGCGTAGAATGCGGCCATGAGCGAATCCCTTGATAACCACCTGGTCCACGGCCGCCGCCAGCGGCCGGATGGCCCGTCGCCGATCGATGTCATCTCGGTCCAGTCGCAACTTGTCTACGGCCACGCCGGCAACAGTGCCGCCGTACCGCCGATGCGCGCGCTGGGCGTGCGCGTGGCGGAAATCCCGACCGTGCTGCTGAGCAATGCGCCTTTCTACGACACCACGCGTGGCCGCGTGCTGCCCGCTGACTGGTTCGCCGACCTGTTGCTGGGCACCCACGAGCGCGGCCTGCCGCAGCGGGCGAAAATGCTCGTCTCCGGCTATTTCGGCAGCACCGCCAACGGGGCCGCCTTCGCAGACTGGCTGGACGACATCCTGCCGGCCTGCCCGCAGCTGCGCTATTGCCTGGACCCGGTGATTGGCGACACGCACACCGGCCCCTACGTGGAACCCGGGTTGGAAGCGATCTTCGCCGAGCGCCTGTTGCCGCATGCCTGGCTGGTGACGCCGAACGCTTTCGAACTGAATCGCCTGACCGGCATGCCGGCGTTGGCCGAGGCCGATGCCATCGACGCCGCGCGCACGCTGCTGGATCGCGGCCCGCATTGGGTGATCGCGCACAGCGTGGGCGGCACCCCGGGTGAACTGGTGACCCTGGCCGTCGGCCGCGAGGAAACCTGGCGCTGGACCTCGCCGCTGCTGCCGGTGGACGTGGCGGGTACCGGCGATGTGCTGATGTCGCTGGTGGTGTCGTTCCTGCTGCGCGGCGAATCGATGCAGCAGGCGATTTCGCGTGCGATTGCCGGCACCCATGCGGCGCTGGAGGCGACCCTGGACAACGGCTTCGAGGAATTCGACGTGGTCGCCGCCGCGCCGGCGGCGCTGGCCGAAGGCACGCGCTTCCGCGCCGAACGCGTGGCATGAGCGGCCTGGACCCACGCACGCCGCGCACGGTCGGCATCATCGGCAGCGCTGGCGCCTACGGGCGCTGGCTGACCCGCTTCTTCCAGCAGCACCTGCAGTTGCAGGTGATCGGCCACGATCCGGCCGACCCAGGTTCGCACACGCCGGAACACCTGCTGGCGCAGGCCGATGTGCTGGTGTTCTCGGCACCGATCCGGCACACCCCGGCGTTGATCGCCGAGTACGTGCGGCAATCGGCGGGCCGCGAGCAGGGCAGGCTGTGGCTGGATGTGACCTCGGTAAAGGAGGCGCCGGTGCAGGCGATGCTGGCGTCGCGGGCCGAAGTGGTCGGCCTGCACCCGATGACCGCGCCGCCGAAGGCGCCGACCCTGAAGGGCAGAGTGATGGTGGTCTGCGAAGCGCGGCTGCAGCTTTGGCAGGCGTGGGTCGATACGCTGTGCGCCGCGCTGCAGGCCGAGTGCGTGCGGGCCACGCCGCAGCACCACGACCAGATGATGGCGCTGGTGCAGGCGATGGTGCATGCCACCCATCTGGCCCAGGCCGGCGTGTTGCGCCAGTACCAGCCGCAGCTGGGCGATCTGGCTGCGATGATGCCGTACCGTTCGGCATCGTTCGAGCTGGATACGGCGATCATTTCGCGCATCCTGTCGCTCAACCCGGCGATCTACGAAGACATCCAGTTCGGCAACCCGTACGTGGCGCCGATGCTGGAGCGGCTGGTGGGCCAGCTGCAGGCATTGCAGGCGCAGGTCGTGCAGGGTGACGACGGTGCACGTGGTGCATTTCGCGAGCAACTGCTGTCGGCCAATCGCACTGCCTTCGGCGAGCAGGCGCTGGCGGACGGCAACTACACGTTCGAACGCGTGGGCTATCTGCTGGCTGACCTGACCGAGCGCAACGCGCTGTCAGTACACCTGCCGGAAGATCGGCCCGGCTCGCTGCGCGAGCTGCTGAACGTGTTCGAGCAGCATCGCATCAGCCTGGCCTCGATCCATTCCTCACGTACGCCTGGTGGCGAAGTGCACTTCCGCATCGGGTTCATTGCCGGCAGTGATCCGGCAGCGATCACCCGGGCGGCCGCGGAAGTGGACGCCAGCGGCATCGGGCGGGTGCTCGGCTGACCACATTCATCCACAGGCGGTGTGGATGGATCCTGAGCAAACGTGTGGATAACCTCGCTCAGCCCTTGCTGGCAAAGGCTGTCAAGATGCCTGGCGAAAAATTGGCCACGCTTTTTTGTAGGGTTGAACCATGCTCGGGTGCTTTTGGCCAAAAGCGTGTCGACCAAGGTCGATACCTGCCAGAGCGGAGGATGGAGATCCGGTAGCGCGAGCGCGGAGCAGCACGAATGCGGTAGCGCCGGGCCATGCCCGGCGAACCTCAAATCGTCAACCGCAGTTCACCACCACTGGTGGTGAACTCACGCCCATTGCGCACCAGCTGGCGCCCGTCATCCAGCTCATAGCGCGGCGTGGCTTCGGAGTGGTGCCCGCTGCCGTTCGCCTCGGGCTTGAATTCGATGATCATGTGGCTTTCGCCATTACTGTCCACGGCGGGGAACTGACGGAACGACATCGCGTACCTCCTTCAGCGGATGCTGCGGGTGCGGGGCCAGCTTGGTCTTGCCGATGTTAGCCGGCCGTCATCAATCGATGAACTGCAGTCGTGCCAGTTCAGCGTACAGTCCGCCTTCGGCCAGCAGCTGCGCATGGGTACCTTCGGCGACGATGCGGCCCTGGTCCATCACCACGATGCGGTCGGCCTTGAGCACGGTGGCCAGGCGGTGGGCGATGACCAGCGTGGTGCGACCGGCCATCAGCCGCTCAAGTGCCTGCTGCACGCCATGCTCGCTCTGCGCATCCAGTGCGCTGGTGGCCTCATCGAGCAGCAGGATCGGCGCATCCTTCAGCAACGCGCGGGCGATCGCCACGCGCTGCTGCTGGCCACCGGACAGGCGTGCGCCGCGCTCGCCCAGTTCACTGTCGTAGCCTTGCGGCAATGCCCGCAGGAAGCCATCGGCCTCTGCTGCACGTGCGGCGCCCTCGACCTCGGCGTCGCTGGCCTGCAGCCTGCCGTAGCGGATGTTGTCGCGTGCACTGGCTGCGAACAGCGTCGGCTGCTGCGGTACCAGTGCCAGCTGCGCGCGCAGCTCGGCCGGATCGACCTGGCGCACGTCGATGCCATCCACGCAGATGCGGCCGCTGGCCGGATCGTGGAAGCGCAGCAGCATCGACAGCACCGTGCTCTTGCCTGCGCCCGACGGGCCGACCAGGGCCACGGTCTCACCCGGGCGGACATGCAGGTTGAAGTGGTCCAGCGCGGCCTGGTCCGGGCGCTGCGGGTAGTGGAACACCACGTCGTCGAACTGGATTTCGCCGCGTAGCGGTTGCGGCAGTGCGTGCGGCTGCGCCGGCGCACGGATCTCGATGTCTTCCTGCAGCAGCTCGCCGATACGGCCCATGCCACCGGCCGCACGCTGCAGCTCGTTCCACACTTCGGCCAGGGCGCCCACCGAGCCGCCGCCGATCAGCGCGTACAACACGAACTGGCCCAGCGTGCCGGCACTGAGGCGGCCGTCGATGACATCGTGCGCGCCCAGCCACAGCACGCCAACGATGGCGCCAAACACCAACAGGATGGCACTGGCGGTAACCAGCGATTGCGCACCGATGCGCCGGCGTGCGGCACCGATGGCATCGCCCAGCGCCTTGTCAAAGCGCCCGCGCTCATAGGGCTCGCGCGCATGCGCCTGCACCGTGCGCACGGCGCCCAGCGTCTCGCTGGCCAGGCTGTTGGCATCGGCGATGCGGTCCTGGCTGCTGCGCGCAACCGTACGCAGCTTGCGCGCGCCGACGATGATCGGCAGCACCGCCAGCGGGATGCCGAGCAGTGACCACGCGGCCAGCCGCGGGCTGGTGACGAACAGCATCGCCAGGCTGCCGACCACGGTTACGCTGCTGCGCAGGGCGACCGACATGGTCGAGCCGACCACGCTGCGCAGCAGTTCGCTGTCGGCGGTCAGGCGCGAGACCAGTTCGCCGCTGCGGCTGCGGTCGTGGAAACCGGCGCCGAGCTGGATCAGGTGTGCATACAGGCGGCTGCGCAGGTCGGCGACGACCTTCTCGCCCAGCAGCGACACGAAGAAGAACCGTGCGGCCGTCGCCAGTGCCAGCACCACCGCCACCAGCATCAGCAGGGCGAAGGCACGGTTGATCTGGCCACCGCTGGTGAAGCCGTGGTCGATCATCTGCTTCACGGCGGGGGGCAGGCTCAGCGTGGCGGCCGAAGAGACCGCCAGGGCAAGCAGCCAGGCGGTGAACAACCCGCTGTGGCGGCGCACGAACGGCCACAACGTCCGCAGGCTGCCAAGGCGGCGCAGCGGCGGGGTCGAGGCAGGGGCGTCGTCCTTGTCAGTCATCCTGGTTGTCGTCTTGTATGCGGATACGGTCACGGGTGGCGTCGCGCAGGCGGATTTTCAATGCATCGACCTGATCGGCCGGCAATTCGGCCCGCAGGCACACGCCGTTGGCATCGAACTGTTCATCGAGTTTCCCGGCGCCGAAGGCGGGCAGGGTGGCGTGCAGGATGCCCAGGTCCTCGAAGCCGGCCAGCAGCTGCAGCCGGGCCATCGCCACCAGGGGCAGGCGGGGGGCGGTGCGCAGGCACTCGGCGGCAGCGCCACCGTAGGCGCGCACCAGTCCACCGGCGCCCAGCTTGATGCCGCCGAACCAGCGCGTCACCACCACCATCACACGGTCGAAACCCTGGCCATCGATTGCCGCCAGGATCGGTCGTCCGGCCGTTCCAGCGGGCTCGCCATCATCGCTGGAGCGGTAGTCCTGGCCGTACCGGTAGGCCCAGCAGTTGTGGGTCGCGTCGGCTGCTGCAACCTGCTGCAGGATCGCCATGGCCGCTGCGGCGCTGTCGATCGGCGCAGCATGGGCGATGAAACGACTGTGTTTGACTTCCAGCGTGTGGCTGACAGGCTGGGCGAGGGTATCGAGCATTCCCGTCATTCTACGGGGTCGCCGGAGGTCACGTTCTGCTTCAGTCGTCCAGCAACGGGCGCAGGTCGCGCGGCAGGCGGGCTTCCGGATACTGCTGCACGTAGCGCTCCAGGCTGGCGCGGGCCAGATCGCGCTGGCCGTCGTCGCGTCGCGCGCGGATCTTCTGCAGCCACTGCCGGCGCGGCAGTCGCGCGTCGGCGTCCACCTCGGCCTGCACGGCATCCGCGCTCAGGCCCGCGTCGCTGCCGCGGCGCATAATGCCCGGTGCGGAACGGCTGGGCGCCTCACGCTTCATCGAGGTGATCTCCACCCGATCCAGCGCCTGCGTCCGCTCCGCCTCGGCGGCATTGGTTGCCGGTGCCGCGGCCGTGCGTGCTTTCATTGCCCCGGACGCTGCTGGCGCGAATGCCGGTGCGGGTGCGGGTGCCGAGTAGGCGGCCGGTGCAGGTGGCGCTGGCGGTGCTGCAGCCGGAGCGGGCGGGAGCGCCGCAAAGGAGGTGTCGGCGGCCGCATCCGCGGCCATGGACCGTGCAGCCTGGGCCGGCACTTCAGCGGTCTTGGCCGGCGCAGGCTTGTGCGCACGCGCGATGGCCGGTGCCGGGGCAGCGGAAACAGGGGCGGACTCGGGTGCTGCCGGAGCAGCGGCTGGTTCCGCAACCGCCACTGCGCTGTCGGCTGAACCACTTCCAGCGGCCTGATCGGCAGCCGCGACGTCTTCTGCCGCAGCCGGTGCTGCGGCAACAGCAGTCTCGCCCGCCGGAACCGGTGGCGGTTCAGGACGCAGCTGCCAGGCGATGCCGATGGCGAACACCATCGAAGCGGCGATGCCGAACACCGCTGGCCAACGCGGGCGTGTGCGCTGCGTGGGCGGCGCCTCGGGAGAGGCGACCGCATCGGCAGCCGGAGCGTCCACGGCCGCGCGGGCCGCGGCCAGGATGGCGGCGTCCAGTGCGGCCGGTGGTGCCTGCTCGGCGCGACGGCCGAGCAGCCGGGCCAGCTCGCGTTCTTCCGGCGTCAGCGGTTCGTCTCGGTTCATGCGTTCAATCCCGCACGCAGCTTGTCCATCGCATAGCGCAGCCGCGATTTCACGGTTTCCCGGCCTACGCCGGTGATCTGGCCGATCTCCTCCAGGCTCAGTTCCTGATCCAGCCGCAGTTGCAGCACTTCGCGCTGCTCCGGCGGCAATTGCTCCATCGCCAGCTGGATGCGGCGACGTTGTTCGAATTCGGAAAGTTCGGCTTCCGGGGTCTGCCCGTCCTCGATCGCGGCCAGGCGCAGGTCGGCGTCGGCCGGTGCGGCAGGGCGATGGCGGGCGGCGCGCCAATGGTCGTTCAGGCGGTTGTGGGCGATGCGGAACAGCCAGGTGCTGAACGCTGCTTCGGGCTGCCACCCGGCACGGGCGCTGATCACCCGCTGCCAGACGTCCTGGAAGATCTCCTCGGCCAGCGCGTTGTCGCGCAGTTGGCGCAGCAGGAAACCGAACAGTCGCTTGCGATGGCGCGCATACAGGCTTTCGAACGCGTGCAGGTCGCCGCCGGCCCAGGCCAGCATCAAGGCTTCATCGGTTGGCAGTGCGCTGGCTTCCACGGCGTACAGGGTAAGGCCTGCAGGCGATGGCGCATAGCCGGTGGCAGGGGCGGGCAGGGCGAGGGTCATGGCTCGGAAGGGGCTGCAGACAGCAGGAAAAACGTACGGGCGCACGATTCGGGGTTTACGGGCTTCCATTGCCCCCCGGGTGGCGCGCTATGCTCGTCGGCTCAGGGGAGGCGACGCATCGACGGCGCCAAGAGATTGTCATTTGTCCACGCATGCTGAACCGGCGGAAGAGCCACCACACGAGGCCGTGCTGAGCACGGCGCTGGTGCGCGCGTTGCATGCGCTTTTGCCGGAAACGGCCTTGGTCCGCGTCGGCTGGGACGACCCGCAGCTCGGGCGTGGTCAGGGCGGATGGCCGGCCGACGGGGCGGCAGGCGCGTTCACTGCGGCGGGCATCGGCGAGGGCTCCCATGGCTGGGAACATGACGGTGCACGCCTGCAGTTGTCGGTGGAAGGCGCCGTGCCTTCTGCGGCGTGGTGGGGGCTGGCCCGTCAGGCCATGGAACTGGCACTGCAGCGTGGCCGCCAGGCCGGGCAGATCAAGGCGCTGGAGGAAGCTGAACGGTTGCAGCAGGCGCTGTTCCAGATCGCCGATCTGGCCGGCGCCGATCTGGAGATGTCGGAGATGCTGCGTCACGTGCACGGCGTGCTCGGCACGCTGATGTATGCCGAGAACTGCTACATCGTTGAATACGATGATGTGCGTGACCAGATCCGCTTCCTGTACTTCGCCGACCAGGTCGACGATTTCGTCGCCGACCCGACGCAGAGCCATGACGCCGCCGAGATGCCGCGCAGCTTGACCGTCGCGCTGCTGCGCCATGGCAAGCCGCTCAGCGGACCCTCGCGCGAACTGCTGGCGCGCGTGGTCGAGCAGGAGCACGACCCGCAGCGTGGCCCCGAAAGCCTGGACTGGCTGGGTGTGCCGATGCTGCGCGATGGCCGGGTATGCGGCGCGATCGTGGTGCAGAGCTATGAGCTGGCGGCCCGTTATGGCGAGGCCGAGCGGGCGTTGCTGGGCTTTGTCGCGCAGCACGTGCAGACTGCGATGGATCGGCGCCAGGCGCAGGTCCGGCTGGAGCAACAGGTGGAGCGGCGTACGCTGGAACTGCAGCGCGCCAACCACAGCCTGCAGGATGAAGTGGCGGAGCGCCGGCGCGCCGAGCAACTGCAGACCGCGCTGTACAACATTGCCGAAATGGCGATGTCGGCCGACAGCCTGGCCCAGTTCTACGGGCAGGTGCATGGCGTGGTCGGGCGCCTGCTCGATGCGCGCAACTTCTATATCGCGCTGGTGAACGGAAGCGGCAACGGCCTGGACTTCGTCTATTCGGTGGACGAGCACAATGCCAGCCGTGCACCTCGTCCGTTCAGTCGCGGCCTGACCGAATACGTGGTGCGCAACCGGCGGCCCCTACTGGCCTCACGCGCCCAGATCGATGCGCTGCTGGCCAGTGGCGAGGTGCGTGAATCCGGCGCGCGCTCGCATTGCTGGCTGGGCGTGCCGCTGCTGCGCGATGACGAGGTGGTCGGTGCGATCGTGGTGCAGAGCTACAGCGAGAACAGTACGTTCAGCGTGCACGATCAGCGGCTGTTGACGTTCGTTGCGCAGAACATCGGAACCGGGTTGGCGCGCCAGCGCGACCAGCAACGGCTGCGTTTGGCGCATGCCGAACTGGAAAAGCGCGTGGAGGAACGCACGCGTGAGCTGGCCGAGGTCAACGAGAAGTTGCTCGGCCAGATCGGCGAGCGCCTGCGGGCCGAGCAACGCCTGACCCATCAGGCCATGCACGATGCGCTGACCGGCCTGCCCAACCGGCTGCACCTGCTCGATCGCCTGCAGGATGCGCTGGCGCTGGCCAAGCGCGAGGGTGGGCCGGTGTTCGCCGTGCTGTTCCTCGACCTGGATCGCTTCAAGCTGGTCAACGACAGCATCGGCCACGCCGCGGGTGACCGCATGCTGGTGGAGGTGGCCAAGCGCATCGTATCGATGGCCGGTGCCGATGATGTGGTGGCACGGCTGGGCGGTGATGAATTCGCGGTACTGCTGCAATGCCCGCAGGGCCTGGCACAGGCACTGGATTTCGGCCAGCGCCTGCTGCTGGCACTGCAGGAGTCGATGTGGATCGCCGGCCGCGAACTGTTCCCGTCCGGCAGCCTGGGCATCGCGCTGTGGAATCCGCGCTACCGTACCGGCGAGGAGCTGCTGCGTGATGCGGACGCGGCGATGTACCGGGCCAAGGCACAGGGCCATGACCGCTGCGCGATCTTCGACGAGGACATGCGTGAACAGGCCATGCGCAGCCTCGACCTGGAAGCCGATCTGCGCCGCGCAATCAACAACCGTGATTTCGTTCCGTTCTTCCAGCCGATCGTGCGCCTGTCCGATGGCGAAGTGGTGGGACATGAGGCATTGCTCCGCTGGCAGCACGAGCGTCGTGGCCTGCTGTTGCCCGGCGCGTTCCTGGAGCTGGGAGAGGAAAGCGGCCTGATCGAACAGGTCGACTGGCTGATCTACGAGCAGGTCATCGCGCGCCTGGCCGAAGGTGGGCAGAGCTATGTCTCGGTGAACGTTTCGCCGCGCCATTTCCGCTCGGCCGAGTTCAGCGACCGCCTGTTCGGCCTGCTCGACGCGTGTGGCGCCGATCCGCGCCGGCTGCGGCTGGAGATTACCGAGGTCGCGCTGCTGGACGATGCGCCGCACACGCTGCGCATCCTGCAGGGCCTGCGCGAGCGTGGCATCCAGGTGCAGCTGGACGACTTTGGTACCGGCTTCTCTGCGCTGTCCTACCTGCACCGATTCCCGATCAGTACATTGAAGATCGACCAGAGTTTCATCGCCGGCCTGCACGGGCCGGAAGTGCAGAGCACGCGCGCGCTGGTCGAAGGCGTGCTGTCACTGGCCCGCACCCTGGGCATCGAAACCATTGGCGAAGGCATCGAGACCGAGGCGCAGCGGCAGACACTGCGCGAACTCGGTTGCGACTATGGCCAGGGATACCTGCTGGGCCGTCCCGCACCGTGGGCACGGACGCTGGCGTGAGCCACCGCGACGGTTCGCTTCAGCGCAGAGCCGAGCGACGTTTCTCGTCGATCCACTTCGACGCCTGGGCCGGCTGGTAGTTCTGCATCCACACCAGCATTTCCTCGATGTCCGAGCCGTACCAGAGGTCCTGGCGCTGGTCCGGATGCAGGAAGCGCTCTTCCACCATGCGGTCGATCATGCCGATCAGCGGCGCGTAGAAACCTTCCACATCGAGGAACGCGCACGGCTTGTTGCCGATGCCCAGCTGGCGCCAGGTCAGCATCTCGAAGATCTCTTCCATGGTGCCGAAGCCACCGGGCAGGGCAACGAAGCCATCGGCGAGGTCGAACATGCGCGACTTGCGCTCATGCATCGAGCCGACGATCTCCAGTTCGGTCAGGCCGCGGTGGGCCACTTCCCAGTCGGCCAGCTGGCGCGGGATCACGCCGGTCACCTCGCCGCCAGCGGCGAGCACGGCGTTGGCCACGGTACCCATCAGGCCAACGTTGCCGCCGCCATACACCAGGCGCAGGCCATCGCGGGCAATGCGGTCGCCCAGTGCAATGGCGCGTTCGGTGTAGGCCGGCTTGCTGCCAGCGTTGGAACCACAGTACACACAGATCGATTTCATGGATCTTCTGTCTCTTGACCGGAAACGAAAACGCCCCGTCACCGACCGCAAGGCGGTCAGAGACGGGGTGCCCTTGGATTATGAGCCCTTCTGTAGAGCCGAGCCATGCTCGGCTGCCCTTCGTTCAGATCACGGCAAAGGCCAGCCGAGCATGGGCTCGGCTCTACGTAAGCGATGGCTTACGCCGCCGCGGCCTGCTCGCGGCGCGGGCCTTCACGCAGGGCACGGCCCACCATGGCCACCAGCAGGTCCAGCTCCTGGCTGTCCATGCCGAAGTGCGGGGTGAAGCGTAGCGAGTTCTCACCACCGTGAATCACGTTGATGCCGTGCTGGCGCAGCCATTCCTCGGTGGAGTTGGCGCCATAACACTTGAACTGCGGGGCCAGCTCGCACGAGAACAGCAGCCCGGTGCCCTGCACCTTGGTGATCAGGCCGCCCAGCTCGCTCTTGAGCTGTTCCAGCTTGCGCACGGCCTCGGCACCGCGCTCGGCGATGTTGGCGCGTACCTGTGGGGTCAGCTGCGCCAGGGTGGCGCAGGCGACGTCCAGCGCACGCGGGTTGCTGGTCATGGTGTTGCCGTAGATGCCCTTGCGGTACAGCTGCGCAGCATGCTCGGTCACCGCCAGCACCGACAGCGGGTACTGCGCGGCGTTGAGCGCCTTGGAATAGGTCTCCATGTCCGGCGGGTCAAGGCCTTCAAAGCCCGGGTAATCGACCACCGACAGCACGCCATGCGCGCGCAGGCCGGCCTGGATCGAGTCGAGCAGCAGCAGGCTGCCATGCGCACGGGTCAGCTCACGGGCAACGGCATAGAACGACGGCGGCACCGAACGGCCCGGGTCGCCTTCGCCCATCACCGGCTCCAGGAATACGGCTTCGATGAACCATTGGTTGCGTGCAGCATCCTCGAACACCTTGCGCAGGCCGGCCTCGTCGTAAGGCGCCACGGTGATCACCGAGTCCTCGCCACGGTAGCTGGCCAGGTGCTGCATGTAGCTCTTGCGGCTGGAATCCGAATAGAGGGCAGGGCGGTCGGTACGGCCATGGAAGCTGCCCTTGACCACCACGCGCTTGATCGCAGCGCCGGCGTGACGTGCGCCAGGATCGGTCTGCAGCTTGGCGTTGACGTCGGCGATGCGCGCGGCCAGGCCGACGGCTTCGGAGCCGGAATTCAGGCACATGAAACGGGCGAACGGGCAGCCGCCACGGCGGTGGCCGATCTCGGCGCGCAGGGCGGTGATGAAGCGCTGCTGCGACAGGCTGGGGGTCATGATGTTGGCCATCACCTGTGGGCGCGCCATGGCCTCCAGCACGGCGTCCGGGGTATGCCCGAAGCCGAGCATGCCGTAGCCGCCGGCGTCGTACAGCACGGCGCCCTTCAGGGTGACCACCCATGGGCCGCGCGCGGCCAGCGCCACGTACGGGGTCACCGCGTCATCGGCATAGAAATTGACGAATCCGTCCTGCATCGCGTCGATCTGTGCCTGTTCGTCCTGCGCCAGCAGCGGCCCCAGGTCGGCCTGCACGCGCGCGAACTCCTCGGCGGCGGCGTCCACTGCGGCGATCAGCTGCGGGTGGTTGGCGGACAGGGCGGTCAGGGTGGCATCGTCCAGGCCGGTGGTGAGGCGGGTGCCGGGCTGGTTGCGCAGGGGGGCGAGGCGTTCGATGAAGCTCATTGCAGATCTCCTGAAACAATGGGTCGCACGGGCCATCAAAAGCAAAACGCGCGTCATCACGCGCGCTTGGGGCAGGCTCGTGCAGCGGACTTCCGGTTCGATGCTAGCACTTGTTTTTTTGCGCGATAACCCCGCAGAAACCTGCTGCATAGCAGCATTTTGCGCGACGTTCGCCGCGAAGTGCGCCGGCTCGCAGACGCTGGACGTACAATGCGCGCCATTGTCGACCTGTTGCCGCCCACCACCTTGAAGAAGTCCGATTTCCACTACGACCTGCCGGCTGAACTGATCGCGCAGGCTCCCCTGGCCGAACGCTCCGCCAGCCGCCTGCTGCTGGTACCGCCGGCACCTGCCGCCTTCACCGACCTGCAGGTGCGTGACCTGCCGTCGCTGCTGCAGCCGGGCGACCTGCTGGTGTTCAACGACACCCGGGTGATTCCGGCGCGCCTGTTCGGGCAGAAGGCCAGCGGCGGCCGCGTGGAGATCCTGATCGAGCGCCTGCTCGGCGGTCAGCAGGCGCGTGCGCAGGTCGGCGCCAGCAAGTCGCCGAAGGCCGGCAGTCGCATCGCGCTGGATGCCGGTGGCGAAGCCGAGGTGCTGGGCCGCGATGGCGAGTTCTACGTGCTGCAGTTCCATGTGCCGGAGTCGCTGGAGCAGTGGCTGCTGCATGCCGGCCGCCTGCCGTTGCCGCCCTACATCCAGCGCGAGCCGGGCGTGGACGACCGCGAGCGGTACCAGACCGTGTTCGCGCGCGAGGTAGGCGCGGTGGCAGCACCGACCGCCGGCCTGCATTTCGACGAGCCGCTGCTGGCGGCGCTGAAGGACAAGGGCGTGGAGTTCGGCCACGTCACCCTGCATGTGGGTGCGGGCACCTTCCAGCCGGTGCGCGCCGATGACCTGAAGGACCACGTTATGCACCGCGAGTGGCTGAACGTCGGCGCCGAACTGGTGCAGCAGGTGCGGCGCACGCGCGCCGGCGGCGGCCGGGTGATCGGCGTCGGCACCACCGTGGTGCGCGCGCTGGAAAGCGCGATGCGCGATGTCGAGCTGCTGCCGTTCGCCGGCGAGACCCAGATCTTCATCACCCCGGGCTACCGCATCCGCAGCGTCGACGCGATGGTGACCAATTTCCACCTGCCGGAAAGCACGCTGCTGATGATGATCTCGGCGTTTGCAGGCAAGGACCGCGTGTTCGAGGCCTACCGGCACGCGATCGAGCAGCGCTACCGCTTCTTCAGCTACGGCGACGCAATGCTGCTGTTCCCGCAGGCGGAGTAGGGGGCTGACCTCTGCCTGATAGTGCTGGGTGCGCACCGTTGGTGCGCACCGCTTGTGCCTGAAGGTGGAATCCACGCCATGCGTGTCCGGCTACGGGGCTGGTACCCGGGGCGATTCGATCGGCTTTCTGCTCAATTTTTCCACCAGGGATTTTGTTCATTTGCTCGCCTTGGCTCATTCGATTGTGCATGGATGCTGCTGCGCAAGCCTTGCTTCGTGAATCGAGATCTCTGAAGGATCGACTTCAAATCGACGCATCCACTGATCGGCGATCCGGCCGATCAGCCTCGGTTCTGTGGACTTTGGGTTGGAATGGAGATTGCCGACCGACGCAGGTCGCAGACCCCGGAGTTGATGGTCGAGCAGTACATATTCAGGGGCGCGAGGATCTTCTGCATCAGCGTAGGCGAGGGGTCGCGCTCCAGCCTGGATCAAGACGCCGCCGCCATACCCTTGGAGCCTGAAATACTGCTCGGGGAGAGCGCTGCGGAGCTGATCAAGCCCTCCAGCCGCTGCCAGCCGGGCGTCATCCAGTAGGGTCAACCAGCTCACCGTCTTGATCTTGAGATGCTTGAGTTCCGCCCGGTTCGCCAGGAGCGCGGCGTCCCCCACATCCAGGCCGGGAAGGCGCTGGGCCAGCACTGCTTCAATGGGCTCATTGCGCTCTCGGCGTACTGCGCTCAGATTCAATGCGTAGCCGGCATGCCCATGTGCGGCCCTCAACCAGTGTGCACATTTGATCGCCAGTTTAATGAACTGGCATTCCTTTCCTGAGAAATGGCCAGTCGGGACCGACAGTTCAAGGACACTCATGTCGTTGCCCATTCGGGATTGCCAGCCGCGCTTGCCGTAAACACGGAACTGCCAGGCTCCGGCGTCTTCAGCATTGGGACCGCTGGTGTAGCAGAAGCTGAGATGGTCGTCTTCCAACATGGGCTCGATCATTTCTCGCAGAGCTTTGCTGTCCTTGACGCGCTGCCGGGATCGTCCATCCGTTGGTTTCTCGCGCCAGAGCCATGACAATTCGCCTCCCGCGTGCTCGCGGAACGCGTCGAAGCAAAGGCACAGGTTTTCTCTCGTGCCGGCCAGATGTGCGTCCTTGAAGTACAGCGTCAGGCGTAGACACATCACTGCGCCTACGTAGTTCGCTGGGCCGCTCGGAAGAAGCAGGTCGCCTGGAAACTCCAGCGACTCCTGTGCGTCCGGAAACCATTCAGTTTCCAGAGGAAGGTCGCGCAGGGTGGGCATGAGTGGAGTGCCAGCATGTGGGGCTGGTCACCCTAGGAGGAAGACGTTCCGCCGCCAAGGCCAATTGCGACAGGTAAAGTGTCAGATGGAGCCTGTTCAGGCCTGAATGGGCGGCCGCCCCGGTTTTGGGAGACAATGGGCGACTATTTGCCTGAACGACCGCTCCATGTCCCGATTGCAGTTCCAGCTCCAGACCCGCGATGGCCGTGCCCGCCGTGGCCGCCTGACCTTCCCGCGTGGCACGGTGGAAACGCCGGCCTTCATGCCGGTGGGGACCTATGGCTCGGTCAAGGGCATCCTGCCGGACCAGGTGCGGGCGCTGGGCGCCGAGATCATCCTCGGCAACACCTTCCACCTGTACCTGCGCCCCGGCCTGGACATCATCGCCGACCACGGCGGGCTGCACGGCTTCTGCCGCTGGGATGGCCCGATCCTGACCGACTCCGGCGGTTTCCAGGTGTTCTCGCTGGCCCATCGACGCAAGATCACCGAGCAGGGCGTGACCTTTGCCTCGCCCACCGACGGCGCCCGGGTGTTCCTCGGTCCCGAGGAGAGCATGAAGATCCAGAAGGTGCTCGATTCGGACATCGTGATGATCTTCGACGAGTGCACCCCGTACCCGGCCACCGAAGACGTTGCCCGCCGTTCCATGGAGCTGAGCCTGCGCTGGGCCCAGCGCAGCCGCAACGCGCATGACGAGCTGGGCAACGACGCGGCGTTGTTCGGCATCGTCCAGGGGGGCGTGCACACCGACCTGCGCAGCCGCTCGGCCGACGCCCTGCAGGCGATCGGCTTCGACGGCTACGCCATTGGCGGCCTGGCTGTGGGCGAGCCGGAGCACGAGCGCAACGCTATGCTCGACCACCTGGACCCGGAGCTGCCAAGCGACCGTCCGCGCTATCTGATGGGTGTGGGCCGGCCGGAGGACCTGGTCGAGGGTGTCGCACGTGGCGTGGACATGTTCGACTGCGTGATGCCGACCCGCAATGCGCGCAACGGCCATTATTTCACCTCGTTCGGCACCGTCCGCATCCGTAATTCCCAGTACGCGCGCGACATGGACCCGATCGAGCCGGGCTGCGGCTGCGTGGCCTGCACCGGTGGCTATACCCGTTCCTACCTGCGCCACCTGGACCGCTGCAACGAGATGCTGGCGCCGATGCTGGGCACCCTGCACAACCTGTTCTATTACGAAAAGCTCATGGCCGACATCCGTGCGGCCATCGAGGCGGGAACCTTCCTGGCCTTCCGTGAGTCTTTCTACGCGGCACGCGGGGCGGTGGCCCCGCCCCTCTAACCCGGACGCCCCCTGCCGAACGGCCCAAGGACGAACGCCCGGGGCCGTGGCATACTTCAAGGCTGACCCAGATCCGCGGTCGACACCCCCGCCCCTCAAGGGACGGGAGCGCCGCCCAACCAAAGGACCAACGATGAACCTGCTTGCTTTCCTGATTCCCGCCGCCCACGCCCAGGCCGCCGGCGGCCAACCGCAGGGCATGGGCCTGACCACGCTGCTGTTCCCGATCATCCTGATCGCCATCATGTACTTCCTGATGATCCGCCCGCAGATGAAGCGGCAGAAGGAGCACAAGGCCATGCTGGAGAAGATCAAGCGCGGCGATGAAGTGCTGACCAACGGCGGCATCGCCGGCAAGGTCACCGATATCGGCGACCACTTCATCACCGTCGAAGTGGCCGACAACGTGCGCATCCGCGTGCAGAAGGGTGCTGTCGGCAGCGTGCTGCCGACCGGCACCCTGGATTCGGCCAAGTAAGCCACTCCCTTTCCGAAGCACAACCGCGGCGCCGGGGATGGCGCCGCGCGGGACCCAAGCAATGCTCGAATTTCCACGCTGGAAGTACGTCGTCATCCTGATCGTACTGGCGCTCAGCGCGCTGTATGCGCTGCCCAACATCTACCAGAAGGACCCGGCCATCCAGATCACCGCCAACCGTGGCGGGCAGATCGACGATGCGCTGCGCGACCGTGTGCTGGCCGATCTGAAAAAGGCCGGCATCGCCACCATCGGTGCCGACAAGGAAGGGGAAAGCCTGATCGTCCGCCTGTCGGACCTGAAGTCGCAGTCCGCTGCCAGCGACGTCCTGCGTGACACCGTCGGCGAGAAGTACACCGTGGCGCTGAACCTGGCTTCGACCGTGCCGGACTGGCTGGCCAACCTCGGCGGTCGCCCGATGGTGCTGGGCCTGGACCTGCAGGGCGGCGTGCATTTCGTGCTGCAGGTCGACCAGAAGGCTGCCCTCGACAAGCGCCTGGATGCCTATACCGAAGACGTGCGCAGCACCCTGCGTGACGCGCGCATCGCCTACCAGTCGGTGGAACGCCGCGCCGATAACAGCATCGTGGCCAACCTGAGCCCATCCGCCGGCGATGACGCCGCGCAGCGCGCCCGCGCCGCGCTTGTCAAGGCGCAGCCGACCCTCGGCTATGACGTCAGCGGCAACCGCATCACGGTCACCGTGCCGGAGACCGAGATCACGCAGATCGCCAACGGCGCCATCGAGCAGAACATCAACACCCTGCGCAACCGCGTGAACCAGCTCGGCGTGGCCGAGCCGATCATCCAGCGCCAGGGTGCCGACCGTGTGGTCGTGCAGCTGCCGGGCGTGCAGGACACCGCCGAAGCCAAGCGCATGATCGGTGCCACCGCCACCCTGGAGTACCGTGCGGTGGTTGAAGGCAATGCGCAGGACGCCATCAACTCCGGCCGCATTCCGCCGGAAGCGAAGGTCTACCAGCAGCGTGACGGCCGCGGCCCGATCCTGCTGAACAAGCGCGTGATCGTCACCGGCGACCAGATGGTCGGTGCGCAGGCGGTGACCGATTCGAACAGCGGCTCGCCGGCGGTCAGCGTGACGCTGAACAACGTCGGTGGCCAGCGCATGTTCGACTTCACCAGCGCCAACGTGAACAAGCCGATGGCGGTGGTCTACACCGAGCGCGTGCCGACCGTAACCGTCGTCGACGGGCAGGAAGTGCGTGGCTTCAAGGTCAACGAGGAAGTGATCTCGGTGGCCAACATCAACGGCGTGTTCGGCAAGAACTTCCAGACCACCGGCCTGCAGAAGAAGGAAGCCGAAGACCTGGCCAAGCTGCTGAAGTCGGGTTCGCTGGCTGCGCCGATGGACTTCGTCGAGGAGCGCGTGGTCGGCCCGAGCCTCGGCGCCGAGAACGTCAAGAACGGCATGCGCGCGGTGGTGTTCGCGTTCCTGTTCACCCTGGTGTTCTTCAGCGTGTACTACCGCATGTTCGGTGTGATCACCTCGGCAGCGATGCTGTTCAACCTGCTGATCGTAGTGGCGGTGATGTCGCTGTTCGGTGCCACCATGACCCTGCCGGGCTTTGCCGGCCTGGCGTTGTCGGTTGGCCTGTCGGTGGACGCCAACGTGCTGATCAACGAGCGTATCCGTGAAGAGCTGCGAGCCGGTGTGCCGGGCAAGACGGCGATCGTGACCGGTTACGAGCGTGCCTCGGGCACCATCCTCGACGCCAACCTGACCGGCCTGATCGTCGGCGTGGCGCTGTTTGCATTCGGTACCGGTCCGCTGAAGGGCTTCGCGCTGACCATGATCATCGGTATTTTCGCCTCCATGTTCACCGCGATCACCGTGTCGCGTGCGCTGGCGACGCTGATCTACGGCCGTCGCAAGAAGCTCCAGAACGTGGCCATCTGACGGGACGACACGCACAATGAAACTGTTTCCGCTGCACATCCTCCCGAACGACACCAAGATCGACTTCATGCGCTGGCGCCATGTCGCCATGGCAGTCACCATCGTGGTGTTCCTGGCCTCGGTCGCCATCATCGGCATCAAGGGCTTCAACTACGCGCTGGACTTCACCGGCGGCACCCTGATCGAAGCCCGCTTCGACAAGGCGGTGGATGTTGAGCAGGTCCGCACCAAGCTCGAGCAGAGTGGCTTCGAAGGCGCCCAGGTGCAGAGCGTGGGTGGCAACACCGACCTGCTGATCCGCCTGGCCCCGCACGGCGAGCATGCTCCGGGTACCGGCGACGCCGCCCACGAGGACAAGGCCACGGCCGCTGCCGTGGTGAAGGCGTTGTCCACTGCCGACAATCAGGCCACCGTGCTCCGCAACGAGTTCGTGGGCCCGCAGATCGGCAAGGACCTGGCGATGAATGGCCTGTATGCCACCATCTTCATGCTGGCCGGCTTCCTGATCTACATCGCAGTGCGCTTCGAGTGGAAGTTCGCGGTCACCGCCAGCATCGTGGCGATGTTCGACCTGATCGTGACGGTCGCTTACGTGTCCCTGCTGGGCCGTGAGTTCGACCTGACCGTGCTGGCCGGCCTGCTGTCGGTGATGGGCTTTGCGATCAACGACATCATCGTGGTCTTCGACCGCGTCCGTGAGAACTTCCGCAGCCTGCGCGTGGATTCGATGGAAGTGCTGAACCGTTCGATCAACCAGACGCTGTCGCGTACGGTGATCACTGCGGTGATGTTCTTCCTGTCCGCGCTTGCCCTGTACCTGTACGGCGGCAGCTCGATGGAAGGCCTGGCCGAGACGCATATGATCGGTGCGGTGATCGTGGTGCTGTCCTCGATCCTGGTGGCAGTGCCGATGCTGACGATCGGTTTCCTGCGCGTCAGCAAGCAGGACCTGCTGCCGAAGGCGAAGGACGTTGAGGCCCTGGCCCGTCGCCCGTAACCGTTCGCGCTGCACGCAACCCACAGAGAACCCCGCGCAAGCGGGGTTTTTTGTGTTGCAGGGCTTGCAGCCCTGCACCCACGGTAGTGCCGGCCGCTGGCCGGCAACAGCAACAGCAACAGCAACAGCAACAGCAACAGCAAGAGCGTGCCTTCCGTGGGTGGGCGGGGCGGTGTCGGAGTGCGGGGACGCCGCAAGTACGTCCGTGTAGGCTTGGCAGCCGCATCCATGCGGCTGACACCCCGCACTCCGACACTGCCCCACCTCTGACAGATCCCCACGGCTGTGGGTAGGTGTCGACCTGGGTCGACACATTTGTCAGAAATCGAAACAATTCTGGGGTCAGATCCGTTTTCCTTCAGAAAACGGATCTGACCCCAAGAGCTGTTCCGACAGATCGCGGAAGACTGTCAAAGGCGGGGTGGGCCCGGTTGTGGGCCTCAGTAGCCCGGCTTTTGACGTTGCTGTTGAGGTTGCCGGCCAGCGGCCGGCACTACCGCAGGTGCAGGGTGCAACCCTGCAAAAGAAACACCACCCTACGCCAGCGTCGGTTGTGCATTCGGCCCCCGCGCACTACGATCCTGCGGTTCGCGCGCGTGCGCGCCCTTACTCCTGCTGAGCGCCCCGCGCGCCGCATCTGCCAACCCGAGGTATCCATGGTCATCAAACCGCGCGTCCGCGGCTTCATCTGCGTCACCACCCACCCGACCGGCTGCGAGGCCGCGGTCAAGCAGCAGATCGACTACATCCGTGCGCGCCCGCCGATCCAGAACGGTCCCAGGCGTGTGCTGGTGATCGGCGCGTCCACCGGCTACGGCCTGGCTGCACGCATCACCGCTGCCTTCGGCAGTGGTGCTGCCACCCTCGGCATCTTCTTCGAACGCCCGGGCAGCGAGACCAAGCCGGGTACCGCGGGCTGGTACAACTCGGCCGCGTTCCACAAGTACGCCGACGAAGCCGGCCTGTACGCCAAGAGCATCAATGGCGATGCCTTCTCCGATGAAGTGAAGGCGAAGACCATCGAAATGATCAAGGCCGATCTGGGCCAGGTCGACCAGGTTGTCTACAGCCTGGCAGCGCCGCGCCGCAAGCACCCGAAGACTGGCGAGATCATCAGCTCCACGTTGAAGCCGATCGGCGAGCCGATCACCCTGCGCGGGCTGGATACCGACAAGGAAGTGATCACCGAGACCACCCTGCAGCCGGCCACTCCGGAAGAAATCGCCGGCACCGTCGCGGTGATGGGCGGCGAGGACTGGCAGATGTGGATCGATGCGCTGGCCGATGCCGGCGTGCTGGCCAATGGTTGTACCACCACGGCCTTCACCTACGTGGGCGAAGAGATCACCCAGGCGATCTACTGGAATGGCTCGATCGGCGCGGCCAAGAAGGACCTGGACACCAAGGTGCTGGGCCTGCGCGAAAAGCTGGCGAAAATCGGCGGCGACGCACGCGTGTCGGTGCTGAAGGCCGTCGTGACCCAGGCCAGCTCGGCCATTCCGACCATGCCGCTGTACCTGTCGCTGCTGTTCAAGGTGATGAAGGAAAAGGGCACCCACGAAGGCTGCATCGAGCAGCTCGACGTGCTGTACGACATCCTTTACGGCGGCAAGTCCGATGGCGTGGCGGTCGATCGCCTGCGCCACGACCTGGTCGATGGCGACGGCCACACCGTCGCGCTGGTCGATGAGGAAGGCCGCCTGCGTGCGGACTACAAGGAAATGGCCGCAGACGTGCAGGGCAAGGTGGTCGCGCTGTGGCCACAGGTGACCAACGAGAACCTGTACGAAATCAGCGACCTGGCCGGTTACAAGGCCGACTTCCTGCGTCTGTTCGGTTTTGGCGTGGAGGGCGTCGACTACGAGGCCGACGTCAACCCGGACGTGAAGATCGGCAACCTGGTCGACATGACCTGATCAGGCAGAAGGCCGGCGAAAGCCGGCCTTCTCGTTTGGTAGTGCCGGCCGCTGGCCGGCAACCCCGGGTACCTGAGGCTGCCGGCCAGCGGCCGGCACTACCCTCGGTTACCCGAATTCGAACCCCATCTCCGGCAACGCCGGGCCGACAAAGTCGCCCTGCACGTAATCCACGCCGGCACTGAACAGCAGCGTCATCGAGTTGGCATCGCTGACGAATTCGGCGATGGTGCGGATGCCCGCTTCCTGAGCACGCGCAGTGATCTGGCTGATGCGGTCGATGTTCTCGCGGGTGGCAGCCAGGTCGCTGGTGAAGCCCCGGTCCAGCTTGAGGAACTGCGGCTGGAAGTGGGCCAGCAGCTGGAACGAGTCCAGCCCGGAACCGAACTGCTCCAGGCCGATGCGGCAGCCCAGTGGCGCCACTTCGGCAAGGAATTGCTGTGCACTGCGCAGGTGGGTGAACACCTTCGCTTCCGGTGCATGCAGCCACAGCCGTTCGCCGGGCACGCCCTGTGCCTGCAGTTCGCGGTGCAGGGTGGCGATCATCTGTGGGTCATCGAACGATTCCGGCGTGACCTTCACCAGCACCTGGGTGGCATGACCCGCACGTGCGCGTTCACCCAGCACCGCGATTGCCTGCGAGACCACCCAGCGGTTGATGTCGGCCAGCAGGCCGTGTTCCTCGGCGATGCCCAGGAACGCGGTCGGGCTCAGCAGCTCGCCATTGTTTTCCAGGCGCAGATAGGCTTCGTACAGCTCCAGTGGTTCGCCCTGCAGGTTCAGCACCGGCTGGTAGTGAAGCTGGAAACCGTCGCCGGCCAGCGCCTCGCGGATGCGCGCCACCCAGCGCTGCACACGCTCTTCCTCGACACGGTCGGCGGCAGCCGGGTCGAAGATGCGGCAGGTGTTACCCAGCTCGGCTGCAGCCTGGGTGCATTCGCTGGCGCGCGCCAGCACCTGGCCGATGCTGGCGATCTTCTCACCGACCTGTACGCCACCGATGCTGACCGTCACCGTGGCCGAGCGTGCGCCGATGCTGAAGACGTGTGCGGCGTAGGCTTCTCGGATGCGCTCGGCCAGCGCCACGGTCTGTGCGTAGGGCCCGGCCTGCAGCACGGCGAAATTGTGCTCGCCGAAACGGGCCAGTTGCGCGTCCTCGCCAACCACTTCGGCCAGCAGGGCGGCGAGGGCGCCGATCAGGGTATCGGCCGAGGCCAGGCCGATATCCGGCAGTAGGCGCGCGTAGTGGTCCGGCTCGATCAGCAGCAGGCCGAACTGGCCCTCGCTGCGCCCGGCCTGGGCCACCGCGCTTTCCAGCTGCAGCATGAAGGTCGGGCGATTGAGCAGGCCGGTGACCTGGTCGCGCTGGCGCAGGTCCTCGACCTCGCGTGCCAGCTCGGGGTCGAACTCCATGCGGCGGCGGAGCACCACCTGCAGGCAGGACTCGCCTTCGTAGGTGGCCGCCGCAAATTCCATCGTCGCCGGGAACGCACTGCCGTCCTGGTGGCGCGCGTCGAGCTGGTACTGGGGCGGCGGCGCCTCGCCACGGCTGAGGCCCTTCAGCAGCTGCTTGAAGCCCTCCACGTGTTGGGCAGCGACCATGTCCAGCAGCGAAATGCCTTCGATGTCATCGAATTGCTCGTAGCCGAACATCTCCAGATAGGCGTCGTTGGCGCGGATGTGCATGCCTTCATGCACGTAGGCGATGGGGTCGCGCGAGGAGGCGATCAGCGCGTCGCAGCGGCGCTCGGTCTCGCGCATCTGCGCCTCGATGCGGCGCAGGCCGCGGCGTGCCTGCAGGTCGACCCACTGGTCGCGGACCACGGCGAGCAGGTGCTCGGGGCGCTGGCGAAGGGCGAGGGCACGGATGCCATGGCTGCTGGCCTGCACCAGTTCGTCCTCGTCGATGCGCTCGGCCAGCAGCACCAGCGGGATGTCCTTGCCGCTGGCGGCGATGTGCTGGGCTGCCAGCTGCAGCGGAATGCCCTGCGACGGCGAGGCCAGCACCAGGTCGATGGCCTGGCTGGTCAGCACCTGGGCCAGCTCGGCCGCATCCTGCGGGCGCCACGGGCGTACCGCGATGCCGCTGTTGCGCAGGGTGCTGACGATGGCTTCGGCATTCTCGCCGCTGTCATCGACGATCAGCAGGCGGATGGTGATGTCGTTCGCGTTCTGCATGCACTGCTCCCCAATCTGCGAATCTAGATACACGATGCGCGGCGAACCGTCCATGCGCGTACCCCTTGCGCGCATGGAACGGCGAAGTGGTTCACACCACGCCGCCCGCTGCGTGGCCGCTGGCCCAGGCCCATTGGAAGTTGTAGCCGCCCAGCCAGCCGGTCACGTCCAGCACCTCGCCAACGAAGTGCAGGCCGGGGACGCGCTTGGATTCCATCGTTGAGGATGACACTTCGGCGGTGTCCACGCCGCCCAGGGTGACCTCGGCGGTGCGGTAGCCTTCGGTGCCGCTGGCCACCAGCGGGAATGCGCCCAGCAGCTGCGCAGCCTGGCGCAGCACCGGCTCGTCCAGCTGGCGCACGGGGCGGTCGGGCAGCCAGTGCTCGCACAGGCGCTGCGCCAGCCGCTTCGGCAGTACCTCGCCCAGCACCGTGCGCAGCTCGGCGGCGGGGCGGTCGCGCTTCATCTGGCGCAGCCACTCGCCCGCATCCTGGCCCGGCAACAGGTCCAGCTCCAGCGCATCGCCGGGCCGCCAGAACGAAGAGATCTGCAGGATGGCCGGACCGCTCACGCCACGGTGGGTCAGCAGCATGAAGTTCTGGAAGCTCTTGCCGTTGCAGCGCGCCTCGATCGGTAGCGCCACGCCGCTGAGGTCGGCCAACCGTTCCTGGTGCTTGCCGCTGAGGGTCAGCGGCACCAGCCCGGCGCGGGTCGGCAGCACCTGGTGGCCGAACTGGCGGGCCACTTCATAGCCAAAGCCGCTGGCCCCCATGCTGGGAATCGACAGGCCGCCGGTGGCAACCACCAGCGAGGCGCAATGGAACAGCCCGTGCGTGGTGTGCACGCGGAAACCATCGCTGCCGTGCTCGATGCGCTGCACGCTGCAGTCGGTACGGATCTGCACGCCGGCCGCCTGGCATTCGTCCACCAGCATTTTCACGATCTGCTTGGAGGAGACATCGCAGAACAGCTGCCCCAGTTCCTTTTCGTGATACGCGATGCCGTGCTTGTGCACCAACTCGATGAAGTGCCAGGGCGTGTAGCGGGCCAGCGCCGACTTGCAGAAGTGCGGGTTGGCCGACAGGAAGTTGGCCGGGGTGGTGCCGGTGTTGGTGAAGTTGCAGCGGCCACCGCCGGACATCAGGATCTTCTTGCCGACCTTGTTGGCATGGTCGATCACCTGCACCTGGCGGCCGCGCTGGCCAGCCGTGATCGCGGTCATGAGCCCGGCTGCGCCGGCGCCGATGACCACCACGTCACAACGGATCGTGCTCATGCCTTGGCGCGCTTGCGCCAGGTCGGGATCACGTCGAGCTGCATCTGATCGTTGAGCAGCTGCACTTCACCGTCCTGGATCAGCACGCTCCAGCGCATCGCGCGCTGGATCTGCTGGCCCCACAGTTCTACGAAGGCACCGTCGAGGTCGACCACCGAGAGGTTGTCGAAGCGCGCCAGGCCCTTGCCCTGCTTGCCCCACCAGATCTCCGAGGCGTTGCCGCCATAGTTGACCACCTGCACCTGGCGGCTGCGGTTGCTGGCCTTGCGGATGCGCGATTCGTCCGGATGGCCCAGGTCGATCCACTGCAGGATGTCGCCGGTGTAGTCGTGTTCCCACAGATCGGGTTCGTCATCGGTGCTCAGGCCGCGGCCGAACTCCAGGCGGTCGCCGGCGTTCAGCGCGAAGGCGAGCAGGCGCACCATCAGGCGCTCGTCGGTCTCGGACGGATGCTGGGCCAGGGTCAGGTTGTGGGTCGCGTAGTAGCCGCGATCCATGTCGCTGATCTGCAGTTCGGCCTTGCGGATGGTGGCGGTAAGAGCCATGGGGGGTCCGTGGACTAAAGACGACAATGATAGAGGTTTGCTCCGGGGGTGTCCGTGGCTGGGCTGTCTGCATGCCGTCAACGGTGGCACTCTTGAGGTCTTTCCTGTGGCCGGAGTGGACGCCATGAGCCTGCCCAGCCGGTTGCAGCTGCCGCCCGGCCCCTGGGCCACCCTGCTGGATGGCCTGTGTGCACGTTTCCCGCGCATCGCGCGCGCGCAATGGCAGGATCGCTTCGCGCGTGGCCGTGTGCTGGATGCGCAGGGCAGGGCGCTCACTGCGGACATGCCCTGGCAGGTCGGGCGGGAGATCCAGTACTTCCGCGAGGTGGCCGACGAACCGGTGATTCCCTTTGTCGAGACCATCGTCCATCTGGATGCGCACCTGCTGGTGGCCGACAAGCCGCATTTCCTGCCGGTGACACCTGCGGGTGGGCATGTGCGCGAGACGCTGCTGGCGCGGCTGGTCGCCCGCACCGGCAATGCCGATCTGGTACCGCTGCACCGGCTGGATCGGCTGACGGCCGGGCTGGTGCTGTTCTCGACCCAGCGAGCGTCGCGCGATGCTTACCAGCGCCTGTTCCGTGAGCGGCGCATCGAGAAGACCTATGAGGCCCTGGCACCGGCGCTGCCGGGGCTGGCGTTTCCGTTGCAGCGGGACAGCCGGTTGGTGCCGGGCGAGCCGTTCTTCCGCATGTCCGAAGTGCCCGGTGAGCCCAATGCGCGCAGCCGGATCGAGCTGATCGAGGCCGAAGGGCCGATCTGGCGCTACCGGCTGCTGCCGGAGACCGGCCGCAAGCATCAACTGCGCGTGCACATGGCCATGCTGGGGGCGCCGATCATGGGTGACGACCTGTACCCGCAGCTTCGGCAACGTCCGCCGAACGTCGCCGAGGCGCCGCTGCAGCTGCTGGCGCGGGCCCTGGCCTTCGACGACCCATTGAGCGGCGAACGACGGGCGTTCAGCAGCGGCCGCAGCCTGAGCCTTCCGGCTTAGCGCGGCCAGGCGCTCAGCGGGCCGGGCGTCGCGCCAGCCAGCGGTCCAGCTCGGCGGCGAACAGCTGCCGGTCGCGGGGACCCAGGGGCGGCGGTCCGCCGGTCTGGACCCCGGCGCCGCGAAGTTCCTCCATGAAATTGCGCATCGACAGCCGCTCGGCCATGTTGTTCCGGGTGTACAGCTGGCCGCGCGGGTTCAGCGCCACGGCCTTCTTCTCCAGCACCAGCGCGGCCAGCGGGATGTCCTGGGTGACCACCAGGTCACCGGCGGCGACCCGCTCGACGATGGCGCTGTCGGCCACATCCAGCCCCTGCGGTACCTGGATCGAGCGCAGCCAGCGCGACGGCGGGGTGCGGATCCACTGGTTGGCGACCAGGGTCAGCTCGATCCCGACCCGTTCGGCGGCCCGGAACAGGATGTCGCGAATGACGGTGGGGCAGGCGTCCGCATCCACCCAGATGCGGGGAGACGCGTGTTCAGCGGGGATTTCAGCTTCAGTCATTTACCCAGTGTAGGGTAGGAAAAACCTGAATGGGGGCTCGGGGTTAGCCGCGATTGGCTGCCAACCCTTGTCACGCCTAGCGGGTGACGTGTTCCCATGAACGTCGGGACTATCGCTTTTTGCAGAAAACACGCGTATCGTGCGACCCACTGTGTTTGCTAGGGTCACCGTGAATCGTGGCCTGGTGCAGTTGATCTCACGATCCGCTCATCGATCCGCTTTACCAACGCCTGCAACTCAGTCTCGGCCCCGATACCCGGTGGCTGCGATTTTTTTCAACATGTGTTTCAGGAGTTAGTAAAATGTCTGAACGTCAGACCGGCACCGTCAAGTGGTTCAACGACGCCAAGGGCTTCGGCTTCATCACCCCGGAAAGCGGCCCGGACCTGTTCGTGCACTTCCGCGCGATCCAGGGCACCGGCTTCAAGACCCTGCAGGAAGGCCAGAAGGTTACCTTCATCGCCGTCCAGGGTCAGAAGGGTATGCAGGCTGACCAGGTGCAGGCGGTCTAATCCGTCTGCTACCGTTGGGTAGCCAGAACGCCGGAGGCGAGAGCTTCCGGCGTTTTTTTATTGCCCGCTGTTTTTTGTAGAGTCGAGCCACGCTCGACTGTTCTCAAGGACAGTGGAGCAGGGCTCGACTCTACAAAGGGCATGCAGCCGGCGCGGTAGGATGGCGGCCTTCCCAAGGATCGTCCCCATGCGCATCGTTCATCACCTGGAAAACTCCCGTTCCCTGCGCGTGCTGTGGATGCTGGAGGAGTTGGGGCTGGACTACGAACTGCGCCGCTATCCGCGCGATCCGAAGACGCTGCTGGCGCCGCCGGAACTGCGCAACGTGCATCCGCTCGGCAAGTCGCCGGTGCTGCAGGATGGCGAGCTGGTACTGGCCGAGTCCGGGGCGATCCTCGACTATCTCGCTGACCGTTACGACGCGCAGCGCCAGCTGTCGCCGTCACCGATGCCGGCCGACGGCACCGAACGCATCGCGTACCGCTACTGGCTGCACTATGCCGAAGGCTCGGCGATGCCGCCGCTGCTGCTGACCCTGGTGATGGGCCGCATCCGTAATGCGCCCATGCCATTCTTCGCACGCCCGATTGCACGCAGCATTGCCGACAAGGCCGAGCGGGGCTTCGTTGGGCCGCAGCGGCGCCTGCACCTGGACTGGATGGAGCGCCGCCTGGCCGAAAGCCCATGGTTTGCCGGCGAGCGCTTCAGTGCGGCCGACATCCAGATGAGCTTCCCGATCCAGGCTGCTGCCGCGCGCGGTGGCGGTCTCGACGGCAAGCCGGCACTGCGTGGCTTCCTCAAGCGCATCAGCGAGCGGCCTGCTTACCAGCGCGCCGAGGCCCACGGTGGCCATCTGCAGGCGCTCAGCGGCAATTGAGGTCGGCGGCGGTCGCCCCCACCTCCAGAGTCATGGATACCGACAGCCCCCGTTTCGACAACCGCCTGCTGCATGCCCTGCCGGGTGACCCCGAATCCGGCCCGCGTCGCCGTGAAGTGCTGGGCGCGGCCTGGTCGCCGGTGATGCCGACGCCGGTGGTGGCGCCCACGTTGCTGGCGTGGTCGCCTGAGGTTGCCACGATGCTCGGCTTCGATGCTGCCGAGATCGAGAGCGAAGGCTTCGCCGATGTATTCGGCGGCAACGCGCTGTACGCCGGCATGCAGCCATGGGCCGCCAATTACGGTGGCCATCAGTTCGGTCACTGGGCCGGCCAGCTCGGCGATGGGCGTGCGATCTCACTGGGCGAGCTGGTGGCACCCGATGGCCGCCACTGGGAGCTGCAGCTGAAGGGGGCCGGGCCGACGCCTTACTCGCGCGGTGCCGATGGACGGGCAGTGCTGCGCTCGTCGATCCGCGAGTTCCTGTGCAGCGAAGCGATGCACCACCTGGGCGTGCCGACCACGCGCGCGTTGTCGCTGGTCGGTACCGGCGAGGAGGTGGTGCGCGACATGTTCTATGACGGCCACCCGCGTGCCGAGCCTGGTGCCATCGTGTGCCGGGTCTCGCCGTCGTTCCTGCGCTTTGGTTCCTTCGAACTGCCGGCGTCGCGGGGTGAAACCGCCCTGCTGCAGCAGCTGGTCGATGCCTGCATCGCGCGCGACTTCCCCGAGCTTGAAGGGCAGGGCGAGGCCCTGTACGGCGACTGGTTCGCGCAGATCGCGGTGCGCACTGCCGAGATGATCGCGCACTGGATGCGTGTCGGCTTCGTGCACGGCGTGATGAACACCGACAACCTGTCCGTGCTCGGTCTCACACTGGATTACGGCCCCTATGGCTGGGTCGAGGATTTCGATCCGGACTGGACGCCGAACACCACCGACGCCCAGGGGCGCCGCTACCGCTTCGGCACCCAGCCGCAGGTGGCGTACTGGAACCTGAGCCGATTGGCCCAGGCGCTGTCGCCGCTGTTCGCCGATGTCGCACCGCTGCAGGCGGGCCTGGCGGCCTTCCAGTCCACCTTCGTGGCCTGCACGCGTCGCGATGCCGCGGCAAAGCTGGGGCTGGCCGCGGCCGACGATGACGACCTGCAGCTCTACCAGCGCTGGCAGCAGCTGATGCAGGAGGGTGCCATGGACATGACCCTGGCCTGGCGCGCACTGATGCGCATCGACCCGTCGGCAGCGGACGCTACGGTTCTGGACGCGGTGTACTACGACGAGGCGCGGCGACAGGCAGTGCAGGCACCGTTGCAGCACTGGCTGCAGGACTACGCGGAGCGCCTGCGCAGCGATCCGCTGCCGGCCAGCGAACGCGTGGCGAAGATGACGGCGGCCAACCCGCTGTACGTGCTGCGCAACTGGTTGGCGCAGGAAGCGATCGACCGCGCAGAGCAGGGTGACCTCGGCGGTGTGCATGCGCTGCAGGACGTGCTGCGAGACCCATACACCGAGCGCGCAGGGCTCGAGCACTTCGCTGGCAAGCGCCCGGCGTGGGCCGACAACCGCGCCGGTTGCTCGATGCTGTCCTGCAGTTCCTGAGGGTGGGTTTCGGCAGGGCTGCGCCCTGCACCCGCAGAGGCCAGGTCAACAGCCAGAGCAAAAGCTGGATTCCGTGGTTTGGCGGGGCGGTGTCGGAGTGCGGGGACGCTGCAAGTACGTCCGTGTAGCAACTGTGTTGACGGAGGGGCCTGGCCCCTCCATGAGACGGGCACGGTAGTGCCGGCCGCTGGCCGGCAGCCTTTTGGGGCACGCGCAGGCTGGCTTCAGGCGGGGATCGATCCGCCTTGAGCGTCACGCACGCGGGCGTTGAGAATCACCAGCATCTTCCGCATCACCGCCACGATGGCCACTTTCCCTTCCTTGCCGCGGGCCCGCAGCGACCGGTAAAAGTCCCGCAATCGTGGCTCATGTCGCATGGCCGACATGGCCGACATGTAGAGCACCTGGCGGATCTCGGCCCTGCCACCGTGGATGCTTCGCCTCCCTCGCATGGCCCCGCTGTCGTGGGAGATCGGCGCCACGCCGACCAGGCTGGCAATGGCTTTTCCGCTGATCTGACCCAGCTCAGGCAGGTAGCTGGCCAGCACCGCCTGCAATGCCGGGCCAACCCCTTTCATCGACTTCAGCACTGCCAGTTGGGGCTGCTGCGCGACCTGTTCAGAGATCTGCTTCCCCAGTCGCTCGACCAGTGTCTGCAGGCGAATGATGTTGCCTTGCATCTGCCGGCGTAGCTCGCGGTCAGTCACCATTTCCTGCTGTTGGCGGGCTACGGTCAGTGCCTGCATCGTTTGTCGACGCGCCCGCACAAACTCGCGCAGTTTCCGCTGCCAGGGCTCCAGTGGCTGATAGGAAGGCAGTTCCACCAGTGCGGCCATCTGCGCCAATACAAGAGCATCCAAGCGGTCCGTCTTGGCCACTTTACCCAGCCCCTGAGCCAGTCTACGCGCCCGCAGGGCGTTGGCGCGGATCACCGGATGGCCGGCCTTGTGAAGAAAGTCCAGGACAGTCTGCTCATAGCCGCCAGTGGCTTCCAGAACGATCTGAATGGCCGGCCGCGTGCTCAACCAAGTGCTCAATTCAGCATAGCCAGAGGGGCTATTGCTGACCTGCACAGTCTCGCCGTCTGTCGTGCCGATATCCAGTCGGCGCTTGCTCACATCGATCCCGATCCCGTTCATTGCCCGACTCCGTATAGTCTGGAAGGGTCGAGAGCTCCCCCGCTTGCCCAGTCTTATCGCTTCGAGTGTCAGCTCCAGCAACTGTTCGGGCGGATCAAGGGAGAATCCGGTGTGGGCGCCAAGCTACATGGCGATCGTCGAGATCCAGGCTCGTACGGCGGCCCACGCCGGCTCTCGACACCTACGCTGACAGATTTCCATCAGATAAGGCTTGGCAGCCGCATCCATGCGGCTGACACCCCGCACTCCGACACCGCCCCACCTCCGACAGATTCCGGCGGCTGTTGGTAGGTGTCGACCTTGGTCGACACGGTAGATCCAGGCCATGCGTGGATGCTCTTCATTCAATTCTCGAAATATTCGATTTCGATGGAGATTCATCCGCGCATGGCGTGGATCCACGACAGATCGCAGGACTCTGTCGAAGGCGGGGTGGGTCCGGTTGCGGGGGCGTGAGCCGCATGGGCCCGAGGCATGCCTCGGGCGGGTTGGGCAGGACGCCCAACCCCGGTCTTGCCGTGTGCGCAGGAAAGCGCACACGAGCAAGCGGCGACCGAGCTTACATGGGTGAGGGCGCTTTGCTTGCGACGCACTGCTTCGCAAGCGCCCGAACGCACAGCCGCCAGCGGCTGTGCCGGGCCCCGGAGGGGTACTTGCAGCGGCCCCCGCCACCGGACCCACCCCGCCATCCCACAGAATGCACGCTGTTGCTGTTGCCGTGGAGGTTGCCGGCCAGCGGCCGGCACTACCGCAGGTGCCGGGCGCAGCCCGGCCGAACACCCCCAACAGGCAGCCGGCGCCCGGAACGGGTACCCTATGCCGCCATCAGATAGCCAATGTGACATGACCGACGCCATCGTCGCTCCGCAGTGGGCCTCCCGCCTGCGCGACATCGCCGACTTCCCCAAGCCCGGCATCCTGTTCAAGGACATCATGCCGCTGCTCGCCCACGGCGAGGACTTCCGCGGCGCGATCACCGCGATGGCCGACCGTTGGCGCGACCAGAAGCTGGACGCGGTGGTCGGCATCGAATCACGTGGTTTCATCCTCGGCGCCGCGATGGCGCTGGAGCTGGGCGTCGGCTTCGTGCCGGTGCGCAAGCCGGGCAAGCTGCCGGGCCAGGTGCTGCGCGAGGAATACACGCTGGAGTACCGCAGCGACTGCATCGAAGTGCACGCCGACGCGCTGCCGGGCGGTGCCCGTGTCGCGATCATCGATGACGTGCTGGCCACCGGCGGCACGCTGGTCGCTGCGTTGTCGCTGGTGCGCCGCCTGGGTGTTGAAGTGGTCGGCGCCGGTGTGCTGGTCGAGCTCGATGGCCTGGGCGGCCGGGCCCGCTGGGAGGCGGGCTTGCCACTGCACACCGAACTGGTGTTCTGATCGAAGGGTGAATGCCAACCAAGGTTGGCATCTACCAGAGCGAAGAGCCGGGAGCCGGTCGTTGCCAACCGTGGTTGGCAACCCGGCTTCAATCACATCATCCGCACGCGGAAGCGACGGCCCTTGATCTTGCCGGCTTCCAGCCTGGCGACGGCCTTGTTGGCCTGTTCACGCGCGATCGCCACGTAGGAGCGGGTCGGGAAGATCGCGATCTTGCCGATGAACTTGCTCGACAGGCCGGCATCGCCGGTCAGTGCGCCGAGGATGTCGCCCGGGCGCAGCTTGTCGGTCTTGCCGCCGTCAATCCGCAGGGTGCGCATCGCCGCCTGCGGCAACTCGGCCGGGCGCGAGGTCGCCAGTGGCGTCTTCTGCCAGTCCAGTGGCTGACCCAGCTGTGCTTCGATGGCTTCGGCGCGGGTCTTCTCGCGGCCGGCCACCAGGCTGATCGCCAGGCCGCTGGCACCGGCGCGACCGGTACGGCCCACGCGGTGCTGGTAGCTCTCCACGTCGGTCGGCAGTTCGTAGTTGATCACCGCCGCCAGCTCTTCCACGTCCAGTCCGCGCGCGGCGACGTCGCTGGCGACCAGCACGTTGCAGCTGCGGTTGGCCAGCCGCAACAGCACTTCCTCACGGTCGCGCTGCTCCATGTCGCCGTGCAGGGCGAGTGCGGAGAAGCCGAACTGCTGCAGCGAGTTGGCCACTTCGTCCACGTCCTTGCGGGTGTTGCAGAACACCACCGCCGATTCCGGCGCGTACTTCAGCAGCAGGCCGGCCAGCGCCTTCTGGCGATGCGCCGGTTCCACCTCGCAGAACAGGTGGCGGATGGCCGGTGCCTGGTCGGCACCTTCCACGGTCACCTCCACCGCGTCGCGCAGCAGGTCACGCGCCATGGCGCGGATGCTGTCGGGGAAGGTGGCGGAGAACAGCAGGCTCTGGCGATCCCTGTGGGTGCGGCCGGCGATCTCGCGGATCGGCTCCTCGAAGCCCATGTCGAGCATGCGGTCGGCCTCGTCCAGCACCAGCGTGCGCACCGCGCCAAGATTCAGCGCGCGCTTGCGTGCCAGCTCCTGCACGCGGCCGGGCGTACCCACCACCACGTGCGGGTCGTGGCCTTCCAGCGAGGCCAGCTGCGGGCCCAGCGGCACGCCGCCTACCAGCAGCAACAGCTTCAGGTTGGGAATGCCGGTGGCCAGCTTGCGGATCTGCTTGCCGACCTGGTCGGCGAGTTCGCGGGTCGGGCACAGGACCAGCGCCTGCACGCGGATCAGGCTGGGGTCGACGGCCTGCAACAGGCCCAGTCCGAAGGCGGCGGTCTTGCCGCTGCCGGTCGGCGCCTGTGCGATCACATCGTGGCCATCGAGGATGGCCGGCAGGCTCTGCGCCTGCACGGGGGTGAGGGTGGTGTAGCCGAGGGCGTCCAGGCCGGGCTGCAGGGCCGGGCTCAGCGGCAGGGTCGAGAAGTCAGTCATGGCGCATTGTACCTGCCTGCGCGGCAGCGCCCGTCCTGGGCCGCCATCCACGCATGGCGTGGATCTACGGGTGGGTGCCGACCGTTGGTCGGCACGCCCTGCTCAGCCCAGCACCGCCAACACACCCTGGTGGATCGCCAGGCCACCGAACAGCAGCCAGGCGAACAGGATCAGCGCCAGCAGCAGTGGCTTCAGGCCGGCCTGGCGCAGCGCCGAGACATGGGTGGTCAGGCCCAGCGCGGCCATCGCCATCGCCAGCAGCACGGTATCCAACTGCACCAGCCCGGCCTGCAGGCTGGCCGGCAGCAGGTGCAGTGAATTGAAACCGGCCACTGCCACGAAACCGAACGCAAACCACGGCACTACGATGCGCGCCTTGCTGCCGTCGGCGCTGGCCTTGCCGCCACGCGCCAGCCACAACGACAACACGACCAGGAACGGCGCCAGCAGCATCACCCGCACCATCTTGGTGATCACCGCAGTATCGGCGGCGGCTTCGCTGACCGTGCGGCCGGCGGCCACCACCTGCGCCACTTCGTGCACCGTCGCACCAGTGAACAGGCCGTACTGCCGCGCGTCCATCGCCAGCCAGCCGTGCGACTGCACCAGCGCATACAGCGCCGGGTACAGGAACATCGCCAGCGTGCCGAACACCACGACGGTAGAAACCGCGACAGTGACCTGCGCAGCGCGGCCACGCACCACCGGTTCGGCGGCCATCACCGCTGCCGCACCGCAGATCGCGCTGCCGGCGCCGATCAGCATTGCCGCCTCGCGTTCCATCTTGAACACACGTACGCCCAGCCAGCAGGCCAGGCCGAAGGTGCTGGCAACCACCAGCACGTCCATCAGCACGCCGCTGACGCCGACATGGCCGATGTCCTGGAAGGTCAGGCGCAGGCCGTACAGCACGATGCCGGCGCGCAGCAGCCAGTGCTTGGAGAAGCCGACACCGGCCGCGCTGCTCGGCGCCAGCCGCGGGTAGAGGGTGTTGCCGACCACGATGCCGGCCACGATGGCGACGGTCAGTGCACTCAGGCCATGCGCCTGCAACCAGGGAAGCTCGGCCAGGTACAGCGATGCCGCCGCGATCAGGCCCACCAGCAGAAGGCCGGGCAGGCGCGGCTGCCAGCGTTGGCGCAGGGCGGGCAGGGACCAGGAGGAGAGAGCGGGGGCGTTCATGGCAGGGGTAGGGCTGTAGTGACGGGGCAAGCGTGCGCCTTCGTCCATGACCTGTAAAACGAATAATATGGGTGAAACCTACCTATCAAGCGGGTAAATGCCATGCGCTTGACCTTGCGCCAGCTGCAAGTCTTCGTCGCAATCGCCGACCACGGCAGCACCACCGCCGCCGGCCAGGCCATCGCGCTCTCGCAGTCGGCCAGCAGCGCCGCCCTGCAGGAACTGGAGGCGCACTTCGGTACGCCGCTGTTCGACCGCATCGGCCGTCGCCTGGCGCTGAACGGGCACGGCCGCGCACTGCTGGAGCCGGCGCGCACCCTGCTGGTCAATGCCGCTGATCTGGAGCGGCAGCTGGCCGCCGGCGGAGACCCGTCGCAAGGGGCACCGCTGCGGTTGGTACTGGCCGCCAGTACCACCATCGGCAACTACCTGCTGCCGCAGCGCATCGCTGAACTGCTGCGGCAGGCGCCGCAGGCCGAAGTCGACCTGCGCATCGACAACAGTGCTGGCGTAGTCGCCGCCGTGCAGCGCCTGGACGTCGACGCCGGCCTGATCGAAGGCCCGTGCCATGAGCGCGGTTTGCAGGTCACGGCCTGGCAGCAGGATCCGCTGGTGATCGTCGGCGCCGCCGACGCCCCCCCGCGCTGGTCGCTGGACGAACTGCGCCGTGCCCGCTGGCTGCTGCGCGAACCCGGCTCCGGCACCCGCGAAGCAGTGGAACAGGCGCTGTTGCCGCACCTGCGCGGCTTCGCCCAGACCCTGCAGCTGGGCAATACCGAAGCGATCAAGCAGGCCGCCATCGCCGGTCTCGGCCTGGCCTGCCTTTCCCGCCACGCGCTGGAAGAGCCGCTGGCCCTGGGCCGGCTGCGCGTGCTGGAGACCCCGCTGCCGCCCCTGCAGCGCACCCTGTGGTTGGTACGGCATCCCGGCAAGCAGTGGCTGCCGGGGTTGCAGGCGTTGCTGGGGGACGTGGAGTAGCAGGGATCGGTCTTGCACTGCGCGAATTCCACGAAGGGGTCAGAGCCCGTTGCGCAGCAACGGGATCCGACCCCGACAGATCGACAGGCCTTGCAGCGCTCATCCACGCGTGGCCTGGATCTGCCGTGTCGACCAAGGTCGCCACCCACCCGCGCAGAATGCCGTTCCGACAGATCGCGGGAAACTGTCAGAGGCGGGGCGGTGTGGGTCTGCAGGACCGTTGGCGCCATGGATGGCGCCATCGAGCCCCCAAGGAGGGGTTTACGGCGTGTCCTGCAGACCCGCACCGCCCCGGCATCCCACAGGAAACCAGCTTTTGACGTTGCCGTTGAAGTTGCCGGCCAGCGGCCGGCACTACCGCCGGTGCCGGGTGCAACCCGGCCGACGCCCCCAACCCGTACAATATCCGGATGCCTCTGATTACTCTGCAGAACGTCGACTTCAGCGTCGGCGGCCCGTTGTTGCTGGAAAAGGCCGAACTGTCGATCGAGCCGGGCGAACGCATCGCCTTGATCGGCCGCAACGGCGCCGGCAAATCCACCCTGCTCAAGCTGCTGTCCGGCGATCACAAGCCCGATGACGGGGAAGTCCGCGTGCAGCAGGGCGTGCGCGTCACCCGCCTGGAGCAGGAAGTGCCACATGGCGCCGCCGGCTCGGTGTTCGACGTCGTCGCCGATGGCCTCGGTGAACTGGGCCAGTGGCTGGCCGAATTCCATCACCTGAGCCACGCCGAAGTATTTGATGGCGAAGCACTGGGCAACGTGCAGGCCAAGATCGACGCCGCCAACGGCTGGGGCCTGGATCAGCGCGTCAGCGAAACCCTGACCAAGCTCGACCTGGACGGCGAAGCCGAGTTCGGCCGCCTGTCCGGCGGCATGAAGCGCCGCGTGCTGCTCGCCCGTGCGCTGGTGTCCAGCCCCGACGTGCTGCTGCTGGACGAACCGACCAACCACCTCGATATCGAAGCCATCGACTGGCTCGAAGCGTTCCTGAAGGGTTGGAGCGGCAGCGTGGTGTTCGTTACCCATGACCGCCGCTTCCTGCGTGCACTGGCCACCCGCATCGTCGAGATCGACCGTGGCCAGGTCACCAGCTGGCCGGGCGACTGGGCCAACTACGAGCGTCGCCGAGAGGAGCGCCTCAACGCGCAGGCGCAGGAAAACGCGCGCTTCGACAAGCTGCTGGCGCAGGAAGAAGTCTGGATCCGCCAAGGCATCAAGGCGCGCCGCACCCGCGATGAGGGCCGCGTGCGCCGCCTGAAGGCGATGCGCGTGGAGCGTTCGCAGCGCCGTGATCTCAGCGGCAACGTCAAGATGGAAGCCGCACAGGGCATCAGCTCTGGCAAGAAGGTCATCGACGTCAAGGATATTTCGTTCGCCTTCGGTGAGCGCACCATGGTCCGCGACTTCACCACCACCATCATGCGCGGCGACCGCATCGGCCTGATCGGCCCCAACGGCAGCGGCAAGACGACGCTGCTGAAGCTGCTGCTGGGCGAGCTGCAGCCGGCCAAGGGCGAAGTCAACGCCGGCACCAACCTGCAGATCGCCTATTTCGACCAGTACCGCGCGGTGCTGCGCGAAGACTGGAGCGCGATCGAGAACGTGGCCGAAGGCCGCGATTTCCTCGAGTTCAACGGCAAGCGCAAGCACGTGCATGCCTACCTGCAGGACTTCATGTTCACCCCGGAACGCGCGCGTGCGCCGATTACCCGCCTGTCCGGTGGAGAGCGCAACCGCCTGCTGCTGGCCAAGCTGTTCGCGCAGCCGTCCAACCTGCTGGTGATGGACGAACCGACCAACGACCTTGACGTGGAAACCCTGGAGCTGCTGGAAGAGCTGCTGGGCGAGTACACCGGCACCCTGCTGCTGGTCAGCCATGACCGTGACTTCATCGACAACGTGGTGACCTCCACGCTGGTGATGGAAGGCGACGGCGTGATCGGCGAGTACGTCGGTGGCTACAGCGACTGGCAGCGTTATGCGGCCAGCATCGCGGCGCCTGCCTCGGTCCCCGCAGCCCAGCCGCCGGCCGCCGCCCCGGCCGCTGCCCCCCCGGCTGCCCCCAAGCGCAAGCTGGCCTACAAGGAAGCACGCGAGCTGGAGCAGCTGCCGAAGACCATCGAGAAGCTGGAAGGCGACGTCGAAGGGTTGACCTCGGCGATGAACGACCCGGCGTTCTATACCCGCAGCAGTGCGGAAGTGACCGCGCACACCCAGCAGCTGGCCAAGGTGCAGGCCGAGCTGGATGCCGCGTACGCGCGCTGGGAAGAGCTGGAAGGCTGAGTATCGGTCGGCGCCAAGTGCGCCGATTGATCGGATGAAGAATCAGTAGATCCACGCCATGCGTGGATATGCGGATCTGTGCGGACCAACGGTCCGCACCCACCAATCAACGGTCCGTGCGGACCAGGGTCCGCACCCACCGGGGGCCGGCCGTCATTTGACCCCGTGCAGATCCCGCAACTGGCTCGGCCGGCTACCGAAATACGCGGCCAGATCGGCGATGTCCTGATCGCTCAGGTCCTTCGCCTGCGGCGTCATCAGCGCATGCTGGCGGTCGCCGGCGCGGTAGGCCTGCAGCGCATGCGCCAGATAGTCGCCGTACTGCCCACCCAGCTTCGGATAGGTCGGATCGATCGGCGCATTGCCATCGGCCCCGTGGCAGTCGATGCAGCTCTGGTTGGTGGCCTTGCCCTTCACCTTGGCGCGGGCTTCACCGGCGGCCTCGTGGCCTGCCGGCAGGCCAGCGGAGGACGAAGAGCCGTGTTCGCCGCTGGCATGGCCCGGGTCGGCGGCGGATTTCTCGCTGTTTTCCACCTGCGACTGCGAACAGGCCGCCAGCAGCAGGGCAACGGACAGGGCGATGGCGTGACGCATCGGATGCGCGGCTTTCGACATGGGCGGGCCTTACTTGACGGTGGACAGGTAAACAGAGAGATCGGCGATCTCCTGTTCGCTGAAACTCATCGACTGTGCCTGCATCGTCGGATGCCGGCGCTTGCCCTGGCGGTACTCGGTCAGGGCCTGGGCCAGGTACTGCTGGGTCTGGCCGCCGATCTTCGGCACCCGGTAGCTGGGGTAGGCGTTCTTGTAGCCGGTGATGCCGTGGCACCCCTGGCAGGTGTAGGCCAGGACACGGCCATTGTCGAAGTTGCCGGTGGGCGTGGCAGGCGCCGGCGCGGCGGCAGGCGCCGGGGTGGGTGTGGCAGGAGCGGGAGCGGGCTGTGCGGCGGCCCCAAGGGGCAGGAGGACGGCCAGAGCGAGACAAGCGGCGAGCGGCTGCGGGCGCATGGTGTCGTTTCCGGGGATTCGGGTCTGGTCGTTCCGGCGTGGGGTACGGAACGACCCGAGTATAGCCTCAGGTTTCATCTAGCTGAAATGGGGGCGGGCCGACCAGCGGCGTGAAGACACCATGACCTTTGGGATATGGTGTTGCCGTGAAGTGGTGCATTACTTTGCTACCACACCTGTCCACGCATCCTCCAGGGACCTGACGATGTCGCACCCAACCTTCCTGTCCGGCCGTCGCAGCGGAATCTGCGCTGCCGCACTGCTGATCTCCACCTCCCTGCTGCTGGGCGGTTGCGCCGCAGGGCCCAATTCCGAAGCCAAGGCTGCCGAGACCAAGGAGGAGAAGAAGGTCGACGCAGTCCCGGTCGAAGTGGCGGTGGCCAGCCATCGTGCGGTCGCAGCCAGCTACACCGGCACCGCGGCGCTGGAGCCACGTGCAGAGTCGCAGGTGGTCGCCAAAACCTCCGGCGTGGCCTTGGCGGTGCTGGTCGAGGAAGGGCAGCGGGTCACCGCCGGCCAGCCGCTGGTGCGGCTGGACCCGGACCGCGCGCGCCTGGCCGTGGCGCAGAGCGAAGCGCAGATGCGAAAGCTGGAAAACAACTACCAGCGCGCACAGAAGCTGGTCGGCCAGCAGATGGTCAGCGCTGCCGATGTCGACCAGCTGCGCTACGACCTGGAGAACGTCCGTGCGCAGTACCGCCTGGCTACGCTGGAGCTGTCCTACACCACGGTCGTGGCACCGATCTCGGGTGTGATCGCCTCACGCTCGATCAAGACCGGCAACTTCGTGCAGATCAATACACCGATCTTCCGCATCGTCGACAACTCGCGGCTGGAGGCCACGCTCAACGTACCCGAACGTGAGCTGGCCACCCTGCGTGCCGGCCAGCCGGTGACGCTGGCGGCCGACGCACTGCCGGGCCAGAGCTTCACCGGCACCGTTGACCGCATCGCGCCGGTGGTGGACTCGGGCAGCGGCACGTTTCGCGTGGTCAGTGCCTTCGATGGCGCCGCCCACGCGCTGCAGCCCGGCATGTTCGGCCGCATCCGCATCGATTACGACCAGCGTGCCGATGCGCTGGTGGTGCCGCGCCTGGCGTTGCTCGATGACGGTGAACCTGCGGTGTTCCGCGTGCGCGAAGGCAAGGTCGCACGCATTCCGGTCAAGCTGGGTTACGCCGAGGGCCCGTGGGTGGAGATCCGTGATGGCCTGGCGGCCGGTGATCAGGTGGTCACCGCCGGCAAGGTCGCCCTGCGCGACGGCACCACGGTGCAGGTGATCGCCGATCCGAAGGCGAAGGCGGTCGCGGCGGCCGCCAAGCCCGCAGACAAGGCCGGGAGCAAGCAATGACTGCCCCGGGCCACGACCACGGTGCCTCGCCGGCGAGCGACGGCGCCGCCGCCGGCATGCGCGGCGGCCTGGTGGAATTCGCCACGCGTCGCCGTGTGACCATCGCCATGTGCACGGTCACGCTGCTGCTGTTCGGCCTGATCGCGCTCGGCAACCTCAAGGTCAACCTGCTGCCCGACCTGAGCTACCCGACGCTGACCGTGCGCACCGAATACACCGGTGCGGCGCCGACCGAAATCGAAACCCTGATCACCCAGCCGGTTGAAGAAGCGGTGGGCGTGGTCAAGAACCTGCGCAAGCTGAAGTCGGTCTCGCGCACCGGCCAGAGCGATGTGGTGCTGGAGTTCGCCTGGGGCACCAACATGGACCAGGCCAGCCTGGAGGTGCGTGACAAGATGGAAGCGCTGAACCTGCCGCTGGAGGCCAAGGCTCCGGTGCTGCTGCGCTTCAATCCGTCCACCGAGCCGATCATGCGCCTGGTGCTGTCGAACAAGACGGCGCCGACCAGCGATGCCGATGCGGTCCGCGAGCTGACCGGCCTGCGCCGCTATGCCGATGAAGACCTGAAGAAGAAGCTGGAGCCGGTCACCGGCGTGGCAGCAGTGAAGGTGGGCGGTGGCCTGGAAGACGAGATCCAGGTCGACATCGACCAGCAGAAGCTGGCGCAGCTGAACCTGCCGATCGACACCGTCATCAAGCGCCTCAAGGACGAGAACATCAACATCTCCGGCGGCCGCCTGGAGGAGGGCTCCCAGCGCTTCCTGGTGCGTACCGTCAACCAGTTCGCTGACCTCGAGGAAATCCGCAACCTGCTGGTGACCACCCAGGCCGCCAATGGCAGCGCAGCCGACTCGGCGTTGCAGCAGATGTTCAACATCGCCGCGTCGACCGGATCGGCTGCAGCCATCGCGGCGGCGTCGGCGGCACAGAGCGCATCGTCCGGTGGTGGCTCCAGCGTGGTCGCCAATGGCGTGCCGGTACGCCTGAAGGACGTGGCCACGGTGCGGCAGGGCTACAAGGAGCGTGAAGCGATCATCCGCCTGGGCGGCAAGGAATCGGTCGAGCTGGCCATCTACAAGGAAGGCGACGCCAACACCGTGTCCACCGCCGAAGCGCTGCGCAAGCGCCTGGAGCAGATCAAGGGCACGTTCCCGTCCGATGTCGAGCTGACCGCCATCGAGGACCAGTCGCGCTTCATCGAGCACGCCATCGCCGACGTCAAGAAGGACGCGGCGATCGGTGGCCTGCTGGCAATCCTGATCATCTTCCTGTTCCTGCGCGATGGCTGGAGCACGTTCGTGATCAGCCTGTCGCTGCCGGTCTCGATCATCGCCACGTTCTTCTTCATGGGCCAGCTCGGCCTGAGCCTGAACGTGATGTCGCTGGGAGGCCTGGCATTGGCCACTGGCCTGGTGGTGGATGACTCGATCGTGGTGCTGGAGAGCATCGCCAAGGCCCGCGAGCGTGGCCTGGGCATCCTGCAGGCGGCGATTGCCGGCACCCGCGAAGTGAGCATGGCGGTGGTTGCCTCAACCCTGACCACCATCGCCGTGTTCCTGCCGCTGGTGTTCGTCGATGGCATCGCCGGGCAGCTGTTCCGCGACCAGGCGCTGACCGTGGCGATCGCCATCGCGATCTCGCTGCTGGTGTCGATGACCCTGATCCCGATGCTGAGCTCGCTGAAGGGGCGGCCACCGCTGGCGTTCCCGGAAGAGGCGCCGAACGAAGCGTGGCAGCCGCAGAAGCGCTGGCAGAAGCCGGTCGCGCTGGGCCGCCGTGGCGTGGTTGCCAGCGTTCGCTGGAGCTTCTATGCGCTGGCCTGGCTTGTCGTGCGCGTGTGGCGTGGCGTGGTGGCAGTGGTCGGCCCGGTGATGCGCAAGGCCAGCGACCTGGCGATGAAGCCCTATGCAGGCGCCGAGCGAGGCTACCTGCGCCTGCTGCCGAGTGCGCTGGCGCATCCCGGCAAGGTGCTGGGCGTGGCAGCCATCATCTTCGTGGCGACCATGGCGCTGGTACCGATGCTTGGCGCGGACCTGATTCCGCAGCTGGCGCAGGACCGGTTCGAAATGACGGTGAAGCTGCCGGCCGGCACGCCGCTGAAGCAGACCGATGCGCTGGTGCGCGAGCTGCAGCTGGCGCACGGCAAGGGGGAGGGCGTGGCCTCGCTGTATGGCGTCAGTGGCAGCGGCACCCGGCTGGATGCCAGTCCGACCGAAAGCGGCGAGAACATCGGCAAGCTGACTGTGGTGATGGAAGGCGGTGGCAACGCGCGCACTGAAGCGGCAATCACCGAACGCCTGCGCGGCACCATGAGCCAGCACCCGGGCGCCCAGGTCGACTTCGCGCGGCCGGCGTTGTTCAGCTTCTCCACGCCGTTGGAAATCGAACTGCGCGGGCAGGACATGGCGACCCTGGAAGTGGCCGGCCAGCGCTTGGCGGCGATGCTGCGTGGCAATGCGCACTACGCCGACGTGAAGTCGACGGTGGAAGAGGGCTTCCCGGAAATCCAGATCCGCTTCGACCAGGAGCGCGCGGGTGCGCTGGGCCTGACCACCCGCCAGATCGCCGACGTGGTGGTGAAGAAGGTGCGCGGCGACGTCGCCACCCGCTACAGCTTCCGCGATCGCAAGATCGACGTGCTGGTGCGTGCCCAGGAAGGTGACCGCGCCAGCGTCGAGAGCATCCGCCGGCTGATCGTCAATCCGGGCAGCACCCGCCCGGTCACCCTTGACGCGGTGGCCGACGTGGTCGCCACCACCGGACCCAGCGAGATCCATCGTGCCGACCAGACCCGGGTGGCGGTGGTATCGGCCAACCTGCGCGACATCGACCTCGGCGCAGCCATGCGCGAAGTGCAGCAGATGGTGGCCGAGCAGCCGCTGGGTGCGGGCGTTGGCCTGCACATCGGTGGCCAGGGCGAGGAGCTGGCGCAGGCGGCGAAGTCGCTGATCTTCGCCTTTGGTTTGGCGATCTTCCTGGTCTACCTGGTGATGGCCTCGCAGTTCGAGTCGCTGCTGCACCCGTTCGTGATCCTGTTCACCATCCCGCTGGCGCTGGTCGGCGCGATCCTGGCGCTGATGCTGACCGGCAAGCCCATCTCGGTGGTGGTGTTCATCGGCCTGATCCTGCTGGTCGGCCTGGTCACCAAGAACGCGATCATCCTGATCGACAAGGTCAACCAGCTGCGCGAAGCCGGCGTGGCCAAGCATGAGGCGCTGGTGGAAGGTGCGCGTTCGCGCCTGCGCCCGATCATCATGACCACGCTGTGCACGCTGTTCGGCTTCCTGCCGCTGGCGGTGGCGATGGGTGAGGGTGCCGAAGTGCGCGCACCGATGGCGATCACCGTGATCGGCGGCCTGCTGGTGTCGACCCTGTTGACGCTGCTGGTGATCCCGGTGGTGTACGACCTGATGGATCGTCGCGGCGACGCCTACTACCGTGAGCGCGGCCGCAAGCACGCCGGTGAAGGCCTGCACGGCAACGAAGGCGGCACGGCAGGTGTGGAGGAGCCGGCATGAGCGTTGCCGAGTTCTCCATCCGCCGCCCGGTCACCACCATCATGTGCTTCGTGTCGCTGGTGGTGATCGGCCTGATCGCTTCGTTCCGGCTGCCGTTGGAGGCGCTGCCGGACATCTCCGCGCCGTTCCTGTTCGTGCAGATCCCATACACCGGTTCGACCCCCGAGGAAGTGGAGCGGACCATCATCCGCCCGGTCGAGGAGTCGCTGGCGACGATGACCGGCATCAAGCGCATGCGCTCATCGGCCACCTCCGAGGCGGCGCTGATCTACATCGAGTTCAGCGACTGGGACCGCGACATCGCCATTGCCGCGTCCGACGCGCGCGAGCGTATCGATGCGATCCGCAGCGACCTGCCCGACGACCTGCAGCGCTACAACGTGTTCAAGTGGTCCAGCAGTGACCAGCCGGTACTGAAGGTGCGGCTGGCCAGTACCACCGACCTGACCACTGCCTATGACATGCTCGACCGTGAGTTCAAACGGCGCATCGAGCGTATTCCCGGTGTGGCCCGCGTCGATATCACCGGTGCACCGCCGAACGAGGTGGAGATCGCCATCGATCCGAACCGGCTCAACGCGCATGGGTTGAGCATCAACGAGCTGAGCGAGCGCCTGCGCACGCTGAACTTCTCGATCTCGGCCGGTCAGATCGACGACAACGGCCAGCGCGTGCGCGTGCAGCCGGTGGGCGAGATCACCGACCTGCAGGAGATGCGCGACCTGGTGATCAACGCCAAGGGCCTGCGCCTGGGCGATATCGCCGACGTGCGCCTGAAGCCGGCGCGGATGAACTACGGGCGCCGTCTGGACGGCAACCCGGCGGTGGGCCTGGATATCTTCAAGGAGCGCAGTGCCAACCTGGTGGACGTCTCGCGTGCGGCGCTGGCCGAAGTCGAGGCGATCCGCGCGCAGCCGTCGATGCGCGACGTGCAGATCAAGGTGATCGACAACCAGGGAAAGGCGGTGACCTCGTCGCTGCTGGAGCTGGCCGAAGCCGGTGCGGTCGGCCTGATCCTGTCGGTGACGGTGCTGTTCTTCTTCCTGCGCCATTGGCCGTCGACGCTGATGGTGACCCTGGCCATTCCGATCTGCTTCACCATCACCCTGGGCTTCATGTACTTCGTCGGGGTGACGCTGAACATCCTGACCATGATGGGCCTGCTGCTGGCCGTGGGCATGCTGGTCGACAACGCCGTGGTGGTGGTGGAGAGCATCTACCAGGAGCGCGAGCGCATGCCGGGGCAGCCACGGCTGGCCTCGATCATCGGCACCCGCAACGTGGCCATCGCGCTCAGCGCCGGTACGCTGTGCCACTGCATCGTGTTCGTGCCGAACCTGTTCGGCGAGACCAACAACATCAGCATCTTCATGGCGCAGATCGCGATCACCATCTCGGTCTCGCTGCTGGCCTCGTGGCTGGTCGCGGTCAGCCTGATTCCGATGCTGTCCGCACGCATGGCCACGCCCAAGCTGGTGCACTCGCAGACCGGCCTGATCGCGCGGCTGCAGCGCCGCTACGCGCAGCTGCTGGACTGGTCGCTGCACCACCGCGGCTGGAGCCTGCTCGGCATCCTGCTGGTGGTACTGGTCAGCCTGCTGCCGATGAAGCTGACCAAGGTCGACATGTTCGGGGGCGAGGGCGGCAAGGACATCTTCATCGGCTACATGTGGAAGGGCGCCTACACCTACCGGCAGATGTCCGAGGAAGTGGCGCGCGTGGAGAGCTGGATCGACCAGAACCGCGAGCGCCTGCACGTGAAGCAGGTGTACTCCTGGTACAGCGAGCAGGAAGGCAGCTCCACGGTGGTCACCCTGGACGAGAAGTACGCCAAGGACATCAAGGCGCTGCAGGAAGAGTTGCGCAAGGGCCTGCCGAAGTCCGCCCGCACCGACTATTTTGTCGGCAACCAGGGCGGCGATGGCGGGGGTGGCGGCAACCAGGGCGTGCAGGTGCAGCTGGTGGGCGATTCCAGCTCGATGCTGCAGGAGATCGGCCAGGAAGTGGTGCCGTTGCTGGCGCAGCGTGCCGAACTGCGGGACGTGCGCATCGACAACGGCGAGAAGGGCGGCGAGCTGAAGGTACGCGTCGACCGTGAGCGTGCAGCAGCGTTCGGTTTCAACGCCGAACAGGTGGCCAGCTTCGTCGGCCTGGCGCTGCGCGGCGCACCGATGCGCGAGTTCCGTCGCGGTGACAATGAAGTGCCGGTGTGGGTGCGCTTTGCCGGCGCCGAGCAGAGCAGCCCGGAAGACCTGGCCGGTTTCAGCGTGCGTACCGGCGATGGCCGCAGCGTGCCGCTGCTGAGCCTGGTCACCGTGGACGTTGGTTCGTCGGCCACCCAGATCGGCCGTACCAATCGTCAGACGACATTGACCATCAAGGCCAACCTGGCCGGGAAGGTCACCGCACCGGACGGGCGCAAGGCGATAGAGGCCGTGCTCAAGCCGATGAACTTCCCGGCCGGCTACGGCTTCACCTTCGATGGCGGCGACTACGGCAACGATGATGAAGCCATGCAGCAGATGGTGTTCAACCTGCTGATCGCGCTGGTGATGATCTACGTGGTGATGGCGGCGGTTTTCGAGTCGCTGCTGTTCCCGGCGGCAATCATGAGTGGCGTGCTGTTCTCGATCTTCGGCGTGTTCTGGCTGTTCTGGATCACCGGCACCTCGTTCGGAATCATGTCCTTCATCGGCATCCTGGTGCTGATGGGCGTGGTGGTGAACAACGGCATCGTGATGATCGAGCACATCAACAACCTGCGGCGCAGCGGCATGGGCCGTACCCAGGCGCTGGTGGAAGGCTCACGCGAACGCCTGCGCCCGATCATGATGACCATGGGCACGGCGATCCTGGCGATGGTGCCGATCTCGCTGACCGACACGCAGATGTTCGGCAATGGCCCGGAGTACTCGCCGATGGCGCGCGCGATTGCCGGCGGCCTGGCGTTCTCGACCGTAGTCAGCCTGCTGTTCCTGCCGACGATCTACGCGGTGCTCGATGACCTGCGCAATGCCGTGACGCGGCTGATCCGCCGCGCGCGTGGAGTGGAGATGGTAGAGCCGGGCGCTGCCCGGCTGTAATGCACGTCAACGTGTTGTGGTGTGGGGGAGGCCGGTCGTAGTGGGGCGGCCTCCCCTTTTTTTTGCTCGCCGCGTCTGCTTGCCTCTGTAGAGCCGAGCCATGCTCGGCTGCTGTTCGCCGCGTTGCGGCGTCGCCCGAGCATGGGCTCGGGCGCTACAGATTCTGTGGCCGGTTGAGGCTTACCCCGCCACCTTTCCCCACACCTTGAACGTGGTCAGCCACAGGCCAAGCATGCTGCCGATGTTGGTCAGCATGAAGGTCAGCACCACGCGGGTAACGCGATTGCGGTACCAGCCCTTCAGGCTCTGCGCATCGTCGCGCAGCTTCAGGAAGTCCTCGTAGGCTGGCTTGCGCACACGCGCTTCCACCAGTGCCGAGAAGGCGCCGGTCGGGATGCTCAGGCGGAACGGCTTGAACGGGGCTACCGCGATCGCGGTGAGGATGCTCAGCGGGTGACCACCGGCCAGCAGGCAGCCCAGGCCGGCCAGGCCGCCGGTATACATCGCCCAGGTTGCCAGCAGCTCGGTGCCTACGCCCAGGCCGCCGCGGTAGAAGCCTACGCCGATGCCGGTCGCCACGATCGCCAGGATGCCCAGCGTGAACCACGGGATGTTGCGCTTCTTCGGCACCGCCTCCAGCTCGGCGCGCAGCGGCGCCGGTGCCTCGGTGTCGGTTTCCAGGTGGCGTGCCAGACCCGCCAGGTGGCCGGCTCCGACCACTGCCAGCACTTCGCGCTGGCGCGGGTCGTGTTCTTCGCGCAGGCGGGTGGCCATGTAGCGGTCGCGCTCGCCGATGATGGTTTCGTACAGCGCCGGGCTCTCGCTTGCGAACTCACCGAAGCTCGATTCCAGCATGTCGCCCTGCTTGAGCTTCTCGATCTCGTTCTCGCCCACTTCCTCGGACGAGAACAGGCCGGCGCCGAGGCCGGCAACCAGCTTCAGCTTGCCGAAGAAGCCCAGCCGTTGCGACGCGCGGCGGAAGGTCAGGCCAACCTCGCGGTCGATCAGGTGCACCGGCAGGTTGCGTTCGCGGGCGAGTTCCACCGCACGTTTCAGCTCGGCGCCGGGCTCGATGTCGAGTTGCTCGGCCAGGCGGCGCTGATAGGCGGACAGAGCGAGGTTGGCGGCGAACAGGGCGACGCGGCCCTTGCGGATCACCTCGACCAGGTCGAGCTTGGCGAGCGTGTCAGGGTCGCTCAGCGCCTGCAGGCGCTGCGGGTCCAGCTCGACGGCAACGGCATCGAAGCGGCCGCTGTCGATGGCTTTTTCAACGGCCTCGACGCTGGCGCGGGAGACGTGGGCGGTGCCCAGCAGGGTGTAGCGCACGCCGTCGCGTTCGACGACGCGCACCGGCTGGCCGGCGAACAGGTCGTCGCCGGTCTCGGGAAGGGTTTCGGTCATGGGTTCATTCATTGGAGGGTGCGGTGTCGGCGCCATCGCCGAGCGCGCGCTGCATCTGTACGGTGTCCAGCCAGCGGCCATGCTTGCGGCCGAGGCCACGGAACACGCCCACCAGCTCGAAGCCGAAGCGTTCGTGCAGCTTGATCGAGGCGGTGTTGGTCGGTTCACCGATCACCGCCACCATCTGCCGGTAGCCACGTGCCACGCAGGCGTCGATCAAGGCCTGCAGCAGGCCGGTGCCGACACCCTTGCCCTGGAACGCGGCATCGACGTAGACCGAGTTCTCCACGGTCCACTGGTAGGCAATGCGGGTGCGATAGGTGTTGGCATAGGCATAGCCAGCCACCTGGCCGTCGATCTCGGCGACCAGGTAGGGGAAGCCACGATCAATGATGTCGCGCATGCGGCGCAGCATCTCGGTCGCGTCCGGGATGTCGTACTCGTAGGTGTTGACGAAGTCAGTCACTTCCACCGCGTAGATGGCGGTGATCGCGTCGATGTCGGCCGGGCCGGCATCACGGATGAGGACGGCCATGCGCGGGCTCCGGCTCAGTCGATGTAGCGCTTGAGCAGGTCGCCGTATGCATCGATGCGGCGATCACGCAGGAACGGCCAGATGCGGCGCACATGCTCGCTGCGCTGCAGGTCGACGTCGCACAGCAGCACGGTGGCCTCGGTGCCGGCCTCGGCCAGGAACTCGCCCTGCGGGCCGAGCACGTGGCTGTTGCCCCAGAACTGGATGCCCGACGCGCCCAGCGGCGACGCCTCGTGGCCGACGCGGTTGCAGCTCAGCACCGGCAGGCCGTTGGCCACGGCGTGGCCACGGTGGCTCAGCACCCAGGCGTCGCGCTGGCGGGTCTTCTCGTCCTGCACGTCGTCCGGGTCCCAGCCGATCGCGGTCGGGTACAGCAGCAGCTCGGCACCGGCCAGCGCCATCAGGCGCGCCGCTTCCGGGTACCACTGGTCCCAGCACACCAGCACGCCCAGGCGACCCACCGACGTATCGATCGGCTTGAAGCCGATGTCGCCCGGGGTGAAGTAGAACTTCTCGTAGAAGCCCGGGTCGTCCGGGATGTGCATCTTGCGGTACTTGCCGAGCAGGCTGCCGTCCTTCTCGAACACCACGGCGGTGTTGTGGTACAGGCCGGCAGCGCGGCGCTCGAACAGCGAGCCGACCAGCACCACGCCATGCTTCTTCGCCAGTGCGCCCAGGCGCTCGGTGCTCGGGCCCGGAATGGATTCGGCCAGGTCGAATTCGTCCACCGATTCGTGCTGGCAGAAATACGGGCCGTTGTGCAGTTCCTGCAGCAGCACCAGCTTGGCACCCTGCGCAGCCGCCTCGGCCACGCGTGCTTCGATCACCGCCAGGTTGGCGGCGGCATCACCGTGGTTGCGCTCCTGGATCAGGGCGACGGTAAGGGGGCTGCGCGAGTTCATGCGGGGCGTTCCTGCGGGGGAAAACCTGCATGTTAGCGCGGATGGGTGGCGACGGCGTGTTGCGCGCTGAATGGGTGATGGTAGTGCCGGCCGCTGGCCGGCATCCCCATCAATCCGTCAGGCATTGCCTGGTTGCCGGCCAGCGGCCGGCACTCCCTTTTCTCAGACCTTCAACAACCCGGCCGGCAGCTGCATGGTGATGCAGTGCAGGCTGCCGTTCTGCCAGATCAGCGAGCGGCAAGGCACCTGCACGATCTCGCGACCCGGATGCGCCTGGGCCAGCACATCACGGGCCAGGTCGTCGGCCGGGTCGCCATAGGCCGGCATCAGCACCGCGCCGTTGACGATCAGGTAGTTGGCGTACGACGCAGCAAGACGGCGGCCTTCGTCGATCACCGGCCGCGCCCACGGCAGCGGGAACAGGCGATACGGCTGGCCGTCCTTGGTGCGCAGCGCGGCCAGCTCGTTGCCCATCGCCTGCAGCTCGGCGTAGTGCGAATCGCTCTCGTCGTCGCAGGCCTGATAGACGATGCTGTCAGCGGAGGCGAAGCGGGCGAGGGTATCGATGTGGGCGTCGGTGTCGTCGCCTTCCAGGTAGCCGTGGTCCAGCCACAGCACGCGGTCCTGCTGCAGCCAGTCGGCCAGGTCGGCGCTCAGGCTGGCGCGGTCGCGGTCCGGGTGGCGTTCGTGCAGGCACTTCCAGGTGGTCAGCAGGGTGCCTTCGCCGTCGGTCTCGATGCCACCGCCTTCCAACGCGAACGGAATGCTGCGTACCGGGGCGTCGTTGAACACGCCAGCCTGGTCGAGCACGCCCACCAGCTGGTCATCCAGGGTGGCGTCGAACTTGCCGCCCCAGCCAGTGAATCGGAAGTCCAGCAGCTGGAAACCGCCGTCGGCGCGGCGCAGGGTGATCGGGCCGGAGTCGCGCAGCCAGGTATCGTCGTAGGCGGCCGTGGTGAAGTGGACCTTGTCCATGTTGATGCGGTTGGAGCGCAGCCGCATTTCGGCATAGGTCTCCACATCGTCGTCGGCCACGCAGATCAGCACCGGCTGGAAGCGGGTGATGGCCGCGACCAGGGCGATGTAGGTCTCTTCCACCTGGCCCAGGCGGTCGGCCCAGTCGGTGTCGGCGGTAGGCCAGGCAATCAGGACGCCGCTCTGGGCTTCCCACTCGGCAGGAAAACGAAGGGTCTGGTTCATGGTCTCGCTACACAGGCCCGCCCAGGGCGGGTAAAGGGATCAACGGATCGGTGGTTTCGGGCCGATTTCGTTCGGGTCCGCCTGGTTGGCCACCACGTCGATCACCTTCTGCTTCTCGAAGTAGACGGTGAACTGCGGGTACACCCAGCGGTTGATGGTCGGCCATTGCCGCTTCTGCCCGCCACGCGGCTGCAGTTGTTCGCTGGGCGCGCCGAACTGCGCCTGCACCTGCTGCATGCTCTGGCCGCGCACGGGCAGGGCACCGGCCGGCTTCTCGCGGGCACGGTCGACAAGCAGGGTATCGGCCAGTGCCGGTGTGGCGGCGGCCAGGGTGGCCATCACGGCCAGGGCGGACAGGTAACGCTTCATCTCGATCTACTCCCCAGTGGTCAAGAAAGGCGATTACAGCAAAAACGGCAGGAAAAAGCCGCATAAACAAAAAACCGCCCGAAGGCGGTTTCTTGCATCGGGTCGGCCCCGCGTAGGGCCAGCCGCAGCCGGAAGGCTGTGAGGCTTAGCGCTGACGCGCCTTGAAACGCGGGTTCGACTTGCAGATGACGAAGATCTTGCCACGACGACGCACGACCTTGCAGTCACGGTGACGGGCCTTCGCCGACTTCAGGGAGGACAGGACTTTCATGGCATACCTCGGCGTAAACAGTAGTTGTTCGGGTGGAGCGTGGCCGCGATATGCGAAAGACAATCGGCAGTTGACGCTCGTTCAAGCCCGCCATTCTACCGGGCTTTTCCTCATGGTTTCAAGTGGTTGCACAAAAGATCCCGCTGGGGGCGTCTGGCAGGGGCTAGAATGGCCTCTTCACACGCTCTGGGACCCCCATGAATCCACTCGCTCCCGTCCTGACCATCGACGGCCCATCCGGGGCCGGCAAGGGTACCATCAGCCGCATCATCGCGCGCAGGATGGGCTGGCATTACCTGGATTCGGGCGCGCTGTACCGGGCGGTGGGGGTGGCCGCAAGCTGGGCCGACATCGACACCTCCGACGCCTCCGCGCTGGTCCGCTGCACCTTTGACACCCACGTTCAGTTTGTCGAGCAGGGCGATGCGATGCGGGTCATGGTCAACGGCACCGATGCCACCGACGAGCTGCGCCTGGAGACCACCGGGGCGCTGGCCTCGGCCATTGCCGCCATCCCGGAGGTCCGGGCCGCCCTGAAGGAGCGCCAGCGCGCATTCAGGGAGCTGCCGGGCCTGGTCGCCGACGGCCGCGACATGGGCACGGTGATCTTTCCGGACGCCCCCTACAAGGTCTTCCTGACCGCCAGTGCCGAGGAGCGCGCAGAGCGCCGGCATAAGCAGTTGAAAGACAAGGGGGTTTCTGTTAACTTTGATGACCTCCTGCGCGAGATCATGGCCCGCGACGCCCGTGATGCTCAGCGTACCGTGGCGCCCCTGAAGCCGGCAGACGATGCTGTCCTCATCGACACCACAGGCATCGGCATCGATGATGTCGTTGCCCGAGTGATGGATCTGCTTCCGGTTCCGGCTGCCTGATCCGTTCGCGCGGGAGCACTGCCAGCAGCATCGGCGGTGGTCGCGCATAGCAGTGCTGTACCCGCTCCGTCGCGCAATGATGCGTGGCGGTTTTCCTACTACACACGACCTGCGTTTCCGGGGTCGACCAACAGGCGGGCGGTCGCCATTCCCCTGAAGGGGACGCCACCGACCCATGTGTCCAACAGAGTAAATCTAATGACCGAATCATTTGCCGAACTGTTTGAAGCCAGCCAGGCCAACCTGGCCAAGCTGAAGCCGGGCGCCATCGTCAGCGGTACCGTTGTTGAAGTCCGCGGCGACGTCGTGGTGATCAACGCTGGCCTGAAATCCGAAGGCATCGTGCCGATCGAACAGTTCCGTAACGACGCTGGCGAAATCGACGTCGCCGAAGGCGATATCGTCAAGGTCGCCCTCGACTCGATCGAGAACGGCTTCGGCGAAACCGTCCTGTCGCGCGAGAAGGCCAAGCGCGCGATGGTGTGGGACGAGCTGGAAGAAGCGTTGGAAAAGAACGAAACCATCACCGGCCGCATCAGCGGCAAGGTCAAGGGTGGTTTCACCGTGGACATCAAGGATGTCCGCGCCTTCCTGCCGGGTTCCCTGGTCGATGTGCGCCCGGTGCGCGATCCGGCCTACCTGGAAGGCAAGGAACTCGAGTTCAAGCTCATCAAGCTGGACCGCAAGCGTAACAACGTCGTGGTCTCGCGCCGCGCTGTCGTCGAAAGCGAGCACTCGGAAGAGCGCGAGCAGCTGATGGACAAGCTGCAGGAAGGCGCGATCCTGAAGGGTGTCGTCAAGAACCTGACCGATTACGGCGCGTTCGTGGACCTGGGCGGTATCGACGGCCTGCTGCACATCACCGACATGGCGTGGAAGCGCGTGCGTCACCCGTCGGAAGTCGTGAACGTCGGCGACGAGCTGGACGTCCGCGTGCTGAAATTCGACCGCGAGCGCAACCGCGTTTCGCTGGGCCTGAAGCAGCTGGGCGAGGATCCGTGGGACAACATCGGCCGTCGTTACCCGGCCAACAGCCGCGTCTTCGGCAAGGTCTCCAACGTCACCGATTACGGTGCGTTCGTTGAGATCGAGCCGGGCGTCGAAGGCCTGGTGCACGTCTCCGAGATGGATTGGACCAACAAGAACGTCAACCCGTCCAAGGTTGTCCAGGTGGGTGATGAAGTCGAAGTGATGGTGCTGGACGTCGATGAAGAGCGTCGCCGCATCTCGCTGGGCATGAAGCAGGTTGCCGCCAATCCGTGGGAAACCTTCGCTGCCACCCACAAGAAGGGTGACAAGGTGTCGGGCCAGATCAAGTCGATCACCGACTTCGGCATCTTCATCGGCCTGGACGGCGGCATCGACGGCCTGGTCCACCTGTCCGACATCAGCTGGAACACCACCGGCGAAGACGTCGTTCGCAACTTCAAGAAGGGCGATACCCTGGACGCCGTCGTCCTGGCCGTCGATCCGGAGCGCGAGCGCATCTCCCTGGGCGTGAAGCAGCTGGAGCAGGATCCGTTCGGCCAGTACATGGCTGCCAATCCGAAGGGTTCCAAGGTCGAAGGCGTGGTGAAGGAAGTCGACGCCAAGGGCGCGATCATCGAGCTGGCTGACGGCATCGAAGGTTACGTCTCGGCCCGCGACATCGCCAACGAGCGCGTTGACGACGCCACCCAGCACCTGAAGGTCGGCGACAAGGTCGAAGCCAAGTTCGTGGGCATGGACCGCAAGGGCCGTACCCTGCAGCTGTCGATCAAGGCCAAGGACGACGCTGAAATGCGCGAAGTGCTGGAGGAATACCAGTCCTCTTCGGCTTCCAGCGGCACCACCCAGCTGGGCGCGCTGCTGCGTGCACAGCTGAACGGCAACAAGTCCGAGTAATCGGCCTTAGGCTGTTCGTTGTTTCCTGGACGGCCCGGGCATTGCCCGGGCCGTTTCAGGCTGAGATGCCCCTGATGTGAGCCGGTAATGACCAAATCCGAACTGATCGAAATCCTTGCGCGCCGCCAGGCGCACCTGAAGGCCGATGATGTCGATCTGGCGGTGAAGTCGTTGCTGGAAATGATGGGCGGATCGCTGTCCGCCGGGGATCGCATCGAAATCCGTGGATTTGGCAGCTTCTCGCTGCACTATCGTCCGCCGCGCCTGGGTCGCAACCCGAAGACCGGCGAATCGGTTGCCCTGCCGGGCAAGCATGTCCCCCATTTCAAGCCGGGCAAGGAACTGCGCGAGCGGGTCAGCAGTGTGCTGCCGCTGGACGCCGATCCGGCCTGAGCCTGCCGTCGCGCCACCGCGTGCGAATCCAGCCGCGAGTCGGATAAGCTACGGACTCCTGCCACTGGAGCTGTCGCATGAAGGTTTTTCGTCTGCTGGTCCTGCTGGCGGTACTCATTCTCGGGTTGATCATCGGTGCCATGAACATGGACGAGATGACCATCAACCTTGTTTTCACCCAACTGAAGACCTCGGTCGGCGTGGCAATCATTGCCGCATTGCTGATCGGTGTCATCGTCGGTGCTGGCCTGGTGCTGGTGAGCGTGGTCATTCCGCTCTACGGCCAGCTGCGTCGCGCCAACAAGTCCGCTGCCGCTTCGCCGGCACCGGTTGCTTCCCCCCAATCTTTTGATGGACGTTGATCGAAGATGGATTTCGTCACCGAGTGGTTCTGGTTCTTCCTGTTCGTACCGCTGGCCGCACTGGCCGGGTGGGTGATCGGGCGGCGTGGTGGCCAACGCCACGGTGACAGCCAGGTCAGCCGCCTGTCGAGCACCTATTTCCGTGGCCTGAACTACCTGCTCAACGAGCAGCCGGACAAGGCCATCGAGCTGTTCCTGCACATCGCCGAGCTGGACAAGGAAACCTTCGAGACCCAGGTCGCGCTGGGCCATCTGTTCCGCCGTCGTGGCGAAGTCGACCGCGCCATCCGCCTGCACCAGGGCCTGGTCAATCGCCATGACCTGAGTGACGCACAGCGCGTGCAGGCCCTGCTGGCCCTGGGCGAGGACTACATGAAGTCCGGCCTGCTGGATCGTGCCGAGACCGTGTTCACCGAGCTGGCCCAGCTGGATCAGCGCGCACCGCAGGCGCTCAAGCACCTGATCGGCATCTACCAGGCCGAGCGCGATTGGGAAAAGGCCATCGACAACGCCACCCGGTTCGAGGATGTCACCGGCGAGCCGATGGGCAAGCTGATCGGGCAGTTCGAGTGCGAACTGGCCGAGCGATTCCGTGGCGCCGGCAAGCTGGAAGAGGCGAGGGCAGCGATCGCCCGCGCCTACCAGGCCGATGCGATGTCGGTGCGCGCCGGCATCATCGAGGGCCGGTTGGAAACCGACGCGGGCAATCCTGAGGCCGCCGTGCGCGCCTTCGAGCGCGCCGCGCGCAACGACCCCGAATACCTGCCGGAACTGCTGCCGGCGTTGATGCAGAACTATCGCAAGGTGGGCGATCTGGCAGGTGCGCGCGCGTTCCTGTCGGAGATGACAGAGCATTACCGTGGCATTGCCCCGGTGCTGGCGCTGACCCGGTTGATGGAAGAGCAGGAAGGCGTGGCCCCGGCGCGTGCCTACCTCGGCCGCCAGCTGAAGGATCGCCCGTCGGTGCGTGGCGAGTCCGCGCTGATCGACCTCACCCTGGCCGAGGGCGCCGATTCCACAGCCACCCTGCATGACCTCAAGCACATCACTGACCAGTTGCTGGTGCGCAACCCGGCCTATCGCTGCACCCGCTGCGGCTTCGGGGCGCGTACCCACCACTGGCAGTGTCCGAGCTGCAAGGAGTGGGGGACGGTCAAGCCGCTGCTGAACTACGCGGTGCTCTGATCCATGCCCTGGCTTGTGATGGGCGCGCTGCTGGCGCTCGCCCTGCTGAGTGCGGTGCTGACCTGGGCGGCACGCGGCTATGCGCTGCGTCAGCAGTTGATGGACCAGCCCGGCGAACGCCGCAGCCATAGCGTCGCTACACCGCGCGGTGGCGGCATCGCCATCGTCATCAGCCTGCTGGTGACTGCAGCCGTGGCCATCTGGGCCTGGCCCGAGAGCACGCCGACAGTACTGGTGGCCAGCCTTGGGCTGGTGCTGGTGGCCGGTATCGGCTGGTGGGACGACCACAAGCCCCTGCCAGCGATGCGTCGCCTGCTGGTGCATTTCATCGCCGCGACGCTGCTGGCCGGCCTGGTGAAGGTGAATGGCGGCAGCTGGCTGTTGGCGGCGCTGGTGCTGCTGTTCACCGCCTCACTGATCAACATCTGGAATTTCATGGACGGCATCAACGGCATTGCCGCCAGCCAGGCCGTCGTGGCGATGCTGGGGCTGGCGCCGGTGCTGCCGTGGCCGTACTCGCTGGCTGCCGTGGCCCTGGGCCTGGCCTGCCTTGGATTCCTGCCGTTCAACTTCCCTCGGGCCCGGATCTTCATGGGCGATGTCGGAAGTGGAGCGCTGGGGTATGCGGTCGCAGCGGTGCTGGCACTCGCCAGCGTGCGTACCGATATCAACTGGATCCTGCTGCTGGTCCCGGTTTCGCCGTTCCTCGTGGACGCGGGCTTCACACTGCTGGCGCGCATCATTTCAGGACAACGCTGGATGGAACCCCACACCCAGCACGTCTACCAGCGCGCGGTGCAGGCAGGAGCCAGTCACCCCCAGGTGACAGGGATGTACTTTGCTTTGGGCCTGTTCAGTATTACAGTGTTCAATGTCTGCTCCAATTTGCAGCCGAGGTGGGAGGCTGCCGTGGCGATCGCGTGGTTCACCGCGCTGAGCGTCCTCTGGCTCCTCCTGCGCAATGGAATGCGCTACCGACAAGGAAATACCTGACTTATGGCTTCACCCTGGCGGGACAGAATCCTCGGCCTGATGCCGCGTTCGGCCATCGTCTGCCACGACCTTTTCATGGTCTGGGCATGCTGGCAGTTGCTCCATGCAGGGCGTTACTCGATCCTGCCCAACGCTCCGGCGCTGCCCCTGTGGAACGTCGATACCACCCTGGTCCTGCTGCTTCAGGGCCTGGTGTTCTGGCGCGTGGGCCTGTATCGCGGGCTGTGGCGGTTCGCCAGCGTCAGCGACCTGCTGAACATCTTCAAGGCCAGCTTCATCGGCATGGTCGCCATCGTCCTGGTGCTGATGTGGAAGCGCTTCGACGGCGTGCCGATGTCGGTGCTGGTGATCTACCCGTTCGCGCTGTCGGCCCTGCTGGGCGCACCGCGCCTGCTGTACCGGGCCTGGAAGGACTATCAGGCACTGCAGTCCGATTCCAGCGCCCGCCGCGTGCTGATCCTCGGCGCCGGCCAGGCGGCGGAAACACTGGTGCGCGACCTGCGTCGTTCCGGCAACTTCGAGCCGGTCGGCCTGCTCGACGATGCACCGCACCTGCGGGGTGCCAAGCTGCAGGGCCTGCCGATCCTCGGCACCCTGGATGACGCCCCGACAGTGGTCCGCGAGACCGCTGCCAAGCTGCTGGTCATTGCCATGCCGTCACTGGACGCCGCAGGCATGCAGCGCGTTGTCGCGATCTGCGAAAGCACCGGCGTTCCGTTCCGTACCGTGCCCAAGCTCAGCGACATCCTGCAGGGCCAGTCGCTGCCGGGCCAGCTGAAGGAAGTGGCGATCGAGGATCTGCTGGGCCGCAAGCCGATCATGCCGGACTGGAACCTGATCCGCGGCTGGTTGGGTGGGCGCACTGTGATGGTTACCGGCGCCGGTGGTTCGATCGGCTCGGAGCTGTGCCGCCAGTGCGCGCGGCACGGTGCCGGTCGCATCATCCTGCTGGAGATCAGCGAGCTGCTGCTGCTGACCATCGAGGGCGAGCTGCGGCGCAGCTTCCCCGACGTCGAGATCGAGGCGGTGCTGGGCGACTGCGGTGACCCGGCGGTGATTCGCCATGCGTTGTCGCTGCACCCGGTCGATACCGCTTTCCATGCGGCCGCCTACAAGCACGTGCCGGTGCTGGAGCGCCAGCTGCGCGAAGCGGTGCGCAACAACATCCTGGCGACCGAAAACGTCGCCCGCGCGTGCCTGGAAGCCCGCGTGGAGCATTTCGTGTTCATTTCCACGGACAAGGCGGTCGACCCGGTCAATGCGCTGGGTGCGAGCAAGCGCTACGCCGAGATGATCTGCCAGAGCCTGGACCAGAAGTCCACGCACACCCGTTTCGTCACGGTGCGTTTCGGCAACGTGCTGGCGTCGGCCGGCAGCGTGGTGCCGCTGTTCCGCGAGCAGATCCTGCGCGGTGGTCCGGTCACGGTCACCGACCCGGAAGTCAGCCGTTACTTCATGACCATCCCCGAGGCCTGCCAGCTGATCCTGCAGGCGGCCGCGTCGGCGTCGCATGGTGCGATCTACACTCTGGACATGGGCGAGCCGGTGCCGATCCGCGTGCTGGCCGAACAGATGATCCGTTTGACCGGCAAGCAGCCGTACAAGGACATCCAGATCATCTATACCGGCCTGCGCCCGGGCGAGAAGCTGCACGAGACGCTGTTCTATTCGGACGAAGACTACCGTTCGACCGCGCACCCGAAGATTCTCGAGGCCGGCGTGCGTACGTTCTCGCGCGACCTGGTGCTGGGCAACGTTCCGCGCCTGCGTGAGGCGATTGCCAGCTACGACACTGCCAGCATCCAGGAAATCCTGTTTGCGACGATGCCGGAATTCTCGCCAATCGAACAGGATGCTTACATTTCATCCGCTAAAGTCGTGCCCTTTCCGGCACGTGAGGCGAACAGGCACCAATGAGCAAGCGAATTCGCAAGGCAGTTTTCCCGGTGGCAGGACTGGGAACGCGTTTTTTGCCAGCAACCAAGACTGTGCCGAAGGAGATGCTGCCGATCATTGATCGGCCGCTGATCCAGTACGCCGTTGATGAAGCCATCGAAGCCGGCTGCGACACGCTGGTGTTCATCACCAACCGCTACAAGCACGCGGTTGCCGATTATTTCGACAAGGCCTACGAGCTGGAGCAGAAGCTCGAGCGCGCCGGCAAGCAGGAGCAGCTGGAGCTGATCCGGCATGTGCTGCCCAACGGCGTGCGCGCGATCTTCGTGACCCAGGCCGAGGCGCTGGGCCTGGGGCACGCAGTGCTGTGTGCCAAGGCTGTGATCGGTGACGAGCCGTTCGCGGTGCTGCTGCCCGACGATCTGATCTGGAATCGCGGTGCCGGTGCGCTGAAGCAGATGGCCGACCTCAATGAGGCCAGCGGTGCCAGCGTGATTGCGGTCGAAGACGTGCCGCACGAAAAGACCGCCAGCTACGGCATCGTCGCCACTGAGGCGTTCGATGGCCGCAAGGGCCGCATTTCGCAGATCGTCGAGAAGCCGAAGCCGGAGGACGCGCCGAGTGACCTGGCGGTGGTCGGCCGCTACGTGCTGAGCCCGAAGATCTTCGAACTGCTGGAACAGACCCAGACCGGTGCCGGCGGCGAGATCCAGCTGACCGATGCGATTGCCGAGCTGCTGAAGACCGAAGAAGTCGATGCCTATCGTTTCGAGGGCACCCGCTTCGACTGCGGTACGCACCTGGGTCTGGTGGAGGCGACGATCCGCTTCGCGCTGGACAATCCGAAGCTGGCCGGCCCGGCGCGGGAGAAGCTGGCGGCGATGCTGGCGGAATAAGGGGTTTATCAAGCGCTCCGTCAGCGCTTTGATTGATACGTGGCGGAGGGGGCGGATGGCCCTCTCCAAAACACGCCAAAGCCCTTCCATGGTGCTCGGTGGCGCCATCCATGGCGCCAACGGTTTTGGAGAGGGCCATCCGCCCCCTCTCGACAGTTTCCGTGCGGCGCGGACGGGAAGGGCGGAATCAAGGGCAAAAGCAAAAGCAAAAGCAAAAGCAAAAGCAAAAAGGCAGCCACTGGCTGCCTTTTTTGCTTGTTGGGGTCAGATCCCTTTGCGCAGCAAAGGGATCTGACCCCGGCCTTTGACCCTGCCTTTGCTCATCCCTCCGCCGCGGGGAGGCTGGAAGGGCCGGGTTGGCAGGGCTGCCCGGGACCGTTGGCGCCATGGATGGCGCCATCGAGCCCCCATGGAAGGGTTCACGGCGTGTCCCGGGCAGCCCTGCCAACCCGGCCCACGCCATGAAGCCCATCGAGGCAACGCCTTGAACCTTACAGCGCCTCGAAAATACCCGCCGCGCCCATGCCGGTGCCGATGCACATCGTGACCATGCCGTACTTCTGCTGGCGACGACGCAGGCCGTGCAGCAGGGTGGCGGTACGGATCGCGCCGGTCGCGCCCAGCGGATGGCCCAGGGCGATCGCGCCGCCCAGCGGGTTGACCTTGCTCGGGTCCAGGCCGCAATCGCGGATCACTGCCAGCGACTGCGCGGCGAAGGCTTCGTTCAGTTCAATCCAGTCCAGCTGGTCCTGGGTCAGGCCGGCCTGCTTCAGGGCCTTCGGGATCGCGGCGATCGGGCCGATGCCCATCACTTCCGGGCGCACGCCGGCCACCGAGAAGCTGACGAAACGCGCCAGCGGGGTCAGGCCGTAATCCTTGATCGCCTGCTCCGAGGCCAGCAGCACGGCACCGGCGCCATCGCTCATCTGCGACGAGTTGCCGGCGGTGACGGTGCCGCCGAACTGGCCGTTGCGGAATACCGGGCGCAGCTTGGCCAGGCCTTCAGCGGAGGAGTCCGGGCGCGGGCCTTCGTCGGTGTCGGCCACCTTGTTGCGGGTGATGATGCGCTGGCCGTCGGCCAGGTCCGGCAGGTGCGAGACGATCTCGTACGGGCTGATTTCGTCCTTGAACTCGCCGTTCTGGATCGCGGCCATGGCCTTCTGGTGCGAGGCCAGGGCGAACGCGTCCTGGTCTTCGCGCGAGACCTTCCACTCTTCGGCCACCTTCTCGGCGGTGATGCCCATGCCGTAGGCGATGGCGACGTGGTCGTTGTCGAACACGCTCGGTGCCATGGCGATCTTGTTGCCCATCATCGGCACCATCGACATCGACTCGGTACCGCCGGCCAGCATCAGGTCGGCGTTGCCCAGGCGGATCGCATCGGCGGCCTGCGCCACGGCCTGCAGGCCGGAGGAGCAGAAGCGGTTCACGGTCTGCGCGGCGATGGTGTTCGGCAGGCCGGCCAGCAGCACGCCGATGCGCGCCACGTTCATGCCCTGCTCGGCTTCCGGCATGGCGCAGCCGATGATGGCGTCATCGATGCGGTTGACGTCCACGCCCGGGGCCTGGGCGACGACGCTGCGCAGCACGTGCGCAAGCATGTCGTCGGGGCGGGTGTTGCGGAACATGCCCTTGGGCGCCTTGCCAACCGGGGTACGGGTGGCGGCGACGATGTAGGCGTCCTGGATTTGCTTGGTCATTGCAATGATCTCTTGAATAGGGGTTGGAAGAGGTTGCCGGCCAGCGGCCGGCACTACCGATGTCTTCCGTCAGTTCCGCAGCGGCTTGCCGGTCTTCAGCATGTGCGCGATGCGGGCCTGGGTCTTTTCCTGCTGGGCCAGTTCGACGAAGTGCTTGCGCTCCAGGGTCAGCAGCCACTCTTCGTCCACCAGGGTGCCGCGATCGACCTTGCCGCCGCACAGCACGGTGGCGATGCGCTCAGCAATCTCGTAGTCGTACGGGCTGATGAAGCGGCCTTCCAGCATGTTGACCAGCATCATCTTGAAGGTGGCGATGCCCACGTCACCGGCGACCTGGATGCGGCGTGCCGGCAGCGGCGGACGGTAGCCCGCTTCGGCCAGGGCGCGAGCTTCGGCCTTGGCGATGTGCAGCGCTTCGTAGCTGTTGAACACCACCTTGTCGGTGCTGCGCAGCAGGCCCAGTTCCTTGGCGTTGACCGCCGAGTTGGAGACCTTGGCCATCGCTACGGTCTCGAAGGTCTTCTTCAGTTCGGCGAACACATCACCGCCCGGGCCTGCGGCCTGCGAGGCGCGCACGGCCAGTTCCTTCAGGCCACCGCCGGCCGGCAGCAGGCCGACGCCGGCCTCGACCAGGCCGATGTAGCTTTCCAGGAAGGCCACGGTCTTGGCGCTGTGCATCTGGAACTCGCAGCCACCACCCAGCGCCAGGCCACGCACGGCGGCAACCACCGGCACCAGCGAGTACTTGATGCGCTGGCTGGTGCGCTGGAAGTTGGCAACCATTTCTTCGAACTGGTCGACCTTGCCGGCCTGCAGCAGGCCCAGTGCACCGGCCAGGTCGGCACCGGCGGAGAAGGGTTCCTTCTGCTGCCAGATCACCAGGCCCTGGAAGTCCTTCTCGGCGCGGCTGACGCATTCCTGCAGGCCGTCCAGCACCTGGTCGGACACGGTGTTCATCTTGGTCTTGAAGCTGACCACGGCGATGCCATCACCGTCGTGCCACATGCGCAGGCCGTCGTTCTCGAACACGGTTTCGCCCGGCGCGAACTGTTCGCCCAGCAGCGGATCCGGGAAGCGCTGGCGCTGGTACACCGGCAGCGACGAACGCGGCAGCTTGGCGTTGCGCGACGGGCTGTAGCTGCCCTCGGCGGCGTGCACGCCATCGCGGCCATCGAACACCCAGTCCGGCAGCGGTGCGTTGCTCATGCTCTTGCCGGCCACGATGTCATCGGCGATCCACTGCGCGACCTGCTTCCAGCCGGCGGCCTGCCAGGTCTCGAACGGGCCCAGCGACCAGCCGTAGCCCCAGCGGATGGCCAGGTCGACGTCGCGCGCGGTCTCGGCGATGTCGGCCAAGTGGTAGGCGCTGTAGTGGAACAGGTCACGGAAAGTCGCCCACAGGAACTGCGCCTGCGGGTGCTGGCTCTCGCGCAGCTTGGCGAACTTCTCGGCCGGGTTCTTGATCTTCAGGATCTCGACCACTTCCGGGGCGGCGGTGCGGTCGGCCGGGCGGTAGTCCTGCTTCTCCAGGTCCAGCACGACGATGTCCTTGCCGACCTTGCGGAAGATGCCGGCGCCGGTCTTCTGGCCCAGTGCGCCCTTGGAAATCAGCGCGTCCAGCCACTTCGGCGACTTGAAGAACTCATGCCACGGATCATTCGGCAGGGTGTCGCCCATGGTCTTGATGACATGCGCCATGGTGTCCAGGCCGACCACGTCGGAGGTGCGGTAGGTGGCCGACTTCGGGCGGCCGACCAGCGGGCCGGTCAGGCCGTCCACTTCATCGAAGCCCAGGCCGAACTGCTGGGTGTGGTGGATGGTCGACAGGATCGAGAACACGCCGATGCGGTTGCCGATGAAGTTCGGGGTGTCCTTGGCGTACACCACGCCCTTGCCCAGGGTGGTGACCAGGAAAGCTTCCAGGCCTTCCAGCACGGCGGCATCGGTGGTGGTGGCCGGGATCAGCTCGGCCAGGTGCATGTAGCGCGGCGGATTGAAGAAGTGCACGCCGCAGAAGCGGTGGCGCAGCTGCTCGGGCAGCACGTCGGCCAGCTTGTTGATGCCCAGGCCCGAGGTGTTGGAGGCGAGCACCGCGTGGTCGGCCACGAACGGGGCGATCTTCTTGTACAGGTCCTGCTTCCAGTCCATGCGCTCGGCGATGGCCTCGATGATCAGGTCGCAGTCCTTCAGCTGCTCCAGGCCGGACTCGTAGTTTGCCGGGGTGATGGCTTCGGCAAGCGACTTGCTGGCCAGCGGCGCGGGACTCAGCTTGCCCAGGTTGGCGATCGCCTTCAGCACGATGCCGTCGGCCGGACCTTCCTTCGCAGGCAGGTCGAACAGCACGGTGTCGACGCCGGCGTTGGTGAGGTGGGCGGCGATCTGGGCACCCATGACGCCGGCACCCAGCACGGCGGCGCGGCGGACTAGCAGGGAATTGGACATGGTGTAGGGCCTTTGTTGGTCAGCAGTTACTGGGTGGAATCAAACGGAAGCGGGCAGGGCGCTGGCGCGTGCGGCGGCGCGGAACCCGGCTTCGGCGAAATGGATCAGTTCGTGGGCGGCATGGGCACGATGCGCCGCTTCGGTGACACCGGCGGGACGCTTGATCAGCCCGAAATCGGCCATGGCATAGGTGAGCGAGCCGGCCAGGAAGTCGAGGCGCCAGTACAGTTCCTCCTTGCTCAGGTCCGGCACGCACTCGCCGATGGCCTTGCCGAACGCACGCAGCACGTGGCCGTAGTGGTCGGACAGGAACTTGCGCAGGTTGTCGTTCTTCTCGGCGTAGGCGCGGGCGATCACGCGCACGAAGGCGCCGCCGTTCTGGCGGTCCTGGGCCAGCGCCAGCGCCGGCTCGACGAAGGCGGCCAGCACCGGGCGCAGTTCGCCCGGGTGCTCGGCGCGGGCACGTTCGAGCTGTGACAGGCGGGCGCCGGTCATCTCGTCCATGCGGCGGCGGAACACCTCGTTGACCAGGTTTTCCTTGGAGCCGAAGTGGTAGTTGACCGCAGCGATGTTGACATCGGCCTGGCTGGTCACCTGGCGCAGCGAGGTGCCGGCGAAGCCGTGCTGGGCGAACAGCTCCTCGGCCGCGCCGAGGATCCGGTCCTTGGTCGAGAAGTGGGCGGGTTTGGCCATCGGCGGGCGGACCTTAATCAAACGATTGTTTGATACTAGGACCAGACGGTAGCGTATGGCATTTTGCAGTGCAGCAAAAATGGCTCGGACGGTCAGAATCCGCTCAGCTGGGTGAATGGGGTAGGGGTCGGATCCCCGCAGGGGCTCCGACCCCGATGCTGGGCCCGGAATGGGGTCAGAGCCCCTGCGGGGATCTGACCCCTGCCGTGAAGGTTTGCCGGCCGACGGCCCTCTACCACCCCGCGGCTTTATCTTTTACAATTCGCCTACGTTTATCAGGCTAAGCCCGCGTCCCGACGCGGGTTTTTTTCATGTTACCCTTCGGGCCATCAGCGGCCCGATTCCATTGGAGACATCCCATGGCGCTGGAGCGCACCCTTTCGATCATCAAGCCGGACGCCGTTGCCAAGAACGTCATCGGCGAAATCTACGCCCGCTTCGAGAAGGCCGGCCTGAAGGTCGTGGCCGCCAAGTACAAGCAGCTGTCCCGTCGTGAAGCCGAAGGCTTCTACGCCGTGCACCGCGAGCGTCCGTTCTTCAACGCGCTGGTCGAGTTCATGATCTCCGGCCCGGTGATGATCCAGGCCCTGGAAGGCGAGAACGCCGTCCTGGCCCACCGCGACCTGCTGGGCGCCACCAACCCGAAGGAAGCCGCGCCGGGCACCATCCGCGCCGACTTCGCCGAATCCATCGATGCCAATGCCGCCCACGGCTCGGACTCGGTCGAGAATGCCGCGATTGAGATCGCCTACTTCTTCGCCGCCACCGAAGTCGTTTCGCGCTGAGAGTAATGCCGTGAACGAGGTCGTACAGTCCCCCGCCATCCAGCCGCTGCCGAAGTCGGCACCCACGGCTGGCAAGCAGAACCTGCTCGACCTTGATCGCGCGGGCCTGGAGAAGTTTTTCGTCGAGGTTCTCGGCGAAAAGAAGTTCCGTGCCCATCAGGTGATGAAGTGGATCCACCATCGCTACGTCACCGATTTCGATGAAATGACCGACCTCGGCAAGGTCCTGCGCGCCAAGCTGCAGGCCCATGCCGAGGTGCTGGTTCCCAACATCGTGTTCGACAAGCCCTCCGCCGACGGTACCCACAAGTGGCTGCTGGCAATGGGCGTGGATGGCAAGAACGCCATCGAGACCGTGTACATCCCGGACAAGACCCGCGGCACGCTGTGCGTGTCCTCGCAGGTCGGTTGCGGCCTGAACTGCACGTTCTGCTCCACCGCTACCCAGGGCTTCAACCGCAACCTGACCACCGCCGAGATCATCGGCCAGGTGTGGGTTGCCGCACGCCACCTGGGCAACGTGCCGCACCAGATGCGCCGCCTCACCAACGTGGTGATGATGGGCATGGGCGAGCCGCTGATGAACTTCGACAACGTCGTGCGCGCCATGAGCGTGATGCGCGACGACCTGGGCTACGGCCTGGCCAACAAGCGCGTGACCCTGTCGACCTCTGGCCTGGTGCCGCAGATCGACCGCCTGTCTGCCGAAAGCGACGTGTCGCTGGCGGTGTCGCTGCATGCGCCGAACGACGCGCTGCGCGAGACGCTGGTGCCGCTCAACAAGAAGTACCCGATCGCCGAGCTGATGGCCTCGTGTGCACGCTACCTGCGCGCCAACAAGCGCCGCGAGTCGGTCACCTTTGAATACACCCTGATGAAGGGCATCAACGACAAGCCCGAGCATGCCCGCGAGCTGGCCCGCCTGATGCGCCAGTTCGACAACGCGGTGCAGGCCAAGGATTCGGGCAAGGTCAACCTGATCCCGTTCAACCCGTTCCCGGGCACCCGCTACGAGCGTTCGGAAGAAGCGCACATCCGCGCCTTCCAGAAGATCCTGCTCGACAGCAACGTGCTGACCATGGTCCGCCGCACCCGTGGCGACGACATCGATGCCGCCTGTGGCCAGCTCAAGGGCCAGGTAATGGACCGCACCCGCCGCCAGGCGGAGTTCAACAAGACGCTGCAGGCGGGGAAGGGGAGCGATGCCGCGGCCTGACCGCCTCTGGCTGGTTCTGTTCGCAGGCATGCTGGCCGTTGCGGTCGGCGGCTGCAAATCCCATCCCAAGGCCAAGCTCGGGCCGAGCCAGGCGCCGGTCTATTCGGTGGCTGACCCGGAAAGCGTGCGGCGCGAAGTGCGCTGGCGCGACCTGTTGACCCTGGCGACCCGTGACCTGCAGGTCGGCAATCTCGACGCCGCCGAGCGCAAGGTGCGCGAAGCGCTGAAGCTGGCGCCCGAGGCGCCCGATGCGCTGGTGCTGCAGGCCGGCATCGATGACCGTCGTGGCCGCACCCGCCAGGCGGGCGAGAATTTCCGCAAGGCCGCCGAGCTGGCGCCGCAGCGCGGGGACGTGCTCAACAACTACGGTGCCTGGTTGTGCCAGCAGGGCCAGCCGGCCGAATCGCTGGTCTGGTTCGACCGGGCGCTGCAGGCGCCGGGCTATGCCACCCCGGGCGAAGCGCAGGCCAATGCCGGTAGCTGCGCACTGGACGCTGGGCAGCTCGAACGTGCCGAGCGCGACCTGCGCGCGGCACTCGTCGCGGCGCCGGCCAACCCGGTTGCGCTGGAGTCGATGGCCCAGCTGAGCTTCCGCCAGGGCCGCTACATGGAGGCCCGGGCGTTCGCCGAACGTAGGATTGCGGCTGCACCCGCAACGCGTTCCGTGTTACAACTTGCGTCTCAAATCGAAGTGAAGCTGGGCGATCGGGCGGCATCTGATCGTTATCTGCAGCGGATTCGACAGGAATTTCCGCAGGAAGCGGGCTCCTAACTCCAGGGTTGATGCATTGTGATTGATGACCAGACTGTGAGCGCTCTCGAGACTGCGGCCGGCTGCGGCACCCGCCTGCGCCAGGCCCGTGAAGCGGCCGGACTGACCCTCGAAGATGTCGGCTCGCGCCTGCGCATGCCGGTCCAGGTGGTCAAGTCGCTGGAAGAGGAACAATGGCAGAAGCTGGGGGCGCCGGTGTTCGTGCGCGGCCAGCTGCGCAGCTATGCGCGCCTGCTCGACGTGGACGTGGGCGAGCTGCTGGAACAGGCCCAGGTCGGCCCGGTGGTTCCGCCCACCCTGGTCAGCCATACCCATACCCCCCGTGCGCGCCGCATTGCCGAGAACCTCGGTCGGCGCGTGCTGTATGTCGGCATCACCGCCGTGCTGGCGGTGCCGGTGTGGTTCGCCACCCGTGGCCACTTCGACGGCAGCGCGACCCCGTCGCCGAGCACCGCCTCGCTGGACGTGATCCCGGCCGCCGTGCCGGTCACGCCGTCCGCAGCCGGCAGCGAGATGGCCGCCCCGGCCGAAGCGACCACGTCCCCGGCCAGCAAGCCGGCGGCCACCCCTTACGTCGCCTCGCTGGCCCCGGTGCCGCGCCCGGCGCCGGCCCCGGCTGCCGGCAATGCGCTGGAAATGCAGTTCAGCGGCGACAGCTGGGTCGACATCGGCGGCCCGGACGGCAGCACCGTCGAGAAGGCACTGATCAAGTCCGGCGAGACCCGCAGCTTCACGCCGGGCCAGGTGACCCGGGTGACCCTGGGCAACGCCTCGGCGGTCCAGGTTCAGCAGAACGGCGCTATCGTCGATCTGACCCCCTACCAGCGAGCCAACGTGGCACGCTTTCAGGTATCCTCTGAAGGCTCCGTAGTCCCGGTTTCGCACTGAGGCGCGGTTTCACCACCTTCGATTAAACCCAATGGTCCCTCCCGACGGGCGGGGCGAGAGTACGCATGGCGATCGACGATCTGCTCGACGAGCACGAACAAAGTGAACGCGTCCGCAGCTGGCTGCGGAAGAATGGCGCCAGCATCCTCGGTGGCGTAGTCATCGCCATCGGTGCCATTGCCGGCTGGCAGTGGTACCAGAAGGAGCAGGGCAGCAAGCTGGCCTCGGCCAATGTCGAGTACCAGAAGGCCCTGCAGGGCCTGCAGCAGAACAAGCTTGACGACGCCGCCAAGGCGGTCAAGGCGCTCGAAGCCGGCCCGTCCAGCATCTACGGCGACCTCGCGGCGCTGCAGCTGGCCAAGGCCCAGGTCGACGCCGGCAAGAACGAAGAGGCACTGGCCACCCTGCGCAACGTGAAGGTCGAAGGCGACCTGCAGCGCGTGGTCGACCAGCGTGTGGCCCGCCTGCTGGTGGCCACCGGCAAGAGCGACGAGGCCATCAAGCTGCTGGGCAGCGCCACCGACAGCAGCAGCCTGGAAATCCATGGCGATGCGCTGATGGCGCAGGGCAAGCGTGACGACGCCCGCGTACAGTACGAGAAGGCGCTGAAGACGCTGGACGTGGCAGCGCCGCAGCGGCGCCTGCTGGAAACCAAGGTTATGGACGCCGGCGGCACCGTTGCCGCCCCTGCGGAGTCGGTTTGATGAGTCAGAAGGTCATGATCACCCGCGTCGCCACCGTGCTCCTGATGGGCATGGCCCTGACCGGCTGCGGCACCATGAAGGGCTGGTTCGCTGGCAAGGACGCGGCGGCGAAGAAGGCACAGGAACCGGCTGAGCTGGTCAAGTTCGAGCCGACCGTGAAGGTCAGCAAGATCTGGTCAGTCAACCTCGGCAAGGGCGAGCGTCGCATCGGTGTGCGCCAGGGCCCGGCGGTGGCCAACGGCCACGTGTTCGCTGCGGCGATCACCGGTGGCGTGCACGCCATCGACCTGCAGACCGGCAAGAAGGTCTGGACCTGGGAGCCGAAGAAGGAAAAGAAGAAGGCCAAGCTGCGCCTGTCCGGCGGCCCGGGTGTCGGTGAGAACCTGGTCGTGATCGGCACGCTGGATGGCCAGGTCATCGCTCTGGACATCAACGACGGCAGCGAGAAGTGGCGCGCCCGTGTTCCGGGTGAAGTCATCGCCGCGCCGGCCGTTGCCCAGGGCATGGTCTACGTGCGCAGCAACGACGGTCGTGTGACCGCCTTCGATGTCGGCAACGGCACCCAGAAGTGGTTCAACCCGAGCGAGCTGCCGGCGCTGACCGTGCGCGGCAACGCGCCGGTGGTGACCGGCCCGGGCGTGTTGTTCATCGGCAAGGACGAGGGCGCGGTTGCGGCCCTGGCCCAGCAGGATGGCCGCACGCTGTGGGAACAGAACCTCGGCAACGGCGAAGGCCGCACCGAGCTGGAGCGCATGGCGGACGTCGACGGCGCACCGGTGCTCGACGGCAACACCCTGTACGTGAGCAGCTTCAAGAACCAGACCATGGCCATCGAAGGCCCGACCGGTCGCCCGCTGTGGGCGCGCGACCATGGCGGCGCAGGTGGCGTGGCGGTATCGTCCGGCAATGTGTTCGTGACCGACAACAAGGGCGGCGTGTTCGGTCTGGACAAGGCCAGCGGCGCAGCCATGTGGTCGCAGACGGCACTGGCCCGTCGCTCCCTGACCGGCCCGGCACTGCACGGCGACTACGTCGTGGTCGGTGACTACAAGGGATACGTGCACTGGTTGCAGGCCTCCGATGGTGCGATGGCGGCACGGGCAAAAAGTGGCGGCGACGCCCTGCTGGCCCAGCCGGTCGTCGTCGACGGGGTGCTGCTGGTGCAGAACGTGGATGGCAAGCTGACCGCCTTCCGGTTGGCAAACTAAAAAATTGGAGTAATCGCGATGCTGCCTCTGGTCGCCCTGGTTGGACGGCCGAATGTCGGCAAGTCGACTATTTTCAATGCGCTTACGCGCACCCGTGACGCGCTGGTCCATGACCAGCCCGGCGTCACCCGCGACCGCAACTACGGTGTCTGCCGCCTCGACGAGGACAACCATTTCCTCGTCGTGGATACCGGTGGTATCGCCGGGGAAGACGAAGGCCTGGCCGGCGCCACCACGCGCCAGGCCCGTGCGGCCGCGGCCGAAGCCGACCTGATCCTGTTCGTCGTCGATGCCCGCGAGGGCACCTCGGCGCTGGACGACGAGATCCTGGCCTGGCTGCGCAAGCTGTCGCGCCCGACGCTGCTGCTGATCAACAAGATCGACGGCACCGACGAGGACAGCGTGCGTTCCGAGTTCGCCCGTTATGGCTTCGGCGAGATGCTGACCGTCTCGGCTGCGCATCGCCAGGGTCTGGACGACCTGCTGGACGAAGTGATCCAGCGCCTGCCGGAAGAAGGCAGCGGCGAAGAGCTGGACAACGACCCGAACCGCATCCGCATCGCCTTTGTCGGCCGCCCGAACGTGGGCAAGTCGACCCTGGTCAATCGCATCCTCGGCGAGGAGCGCATGATCGCCTCCGACGTGCCGGGTACCACCCGCGACTCGATCGCGGTGGACCTGGAGCGCGACGGCCGTGAGTACCGCCTGATCGACACCGCCGGCCTGCGCCGTCGTTCGCGCGTGGATGAGGTCGTCGAGAAGTTCTCGGTGGTCAAGACCATGCAGTCGATCGAGCAGTGCCAGGTGGCCGTGCTGATGCTCGACGCCACCGAAGGCGTGACCGACCAGGACGCCACCGTGCTCGGTGCCGTGCTCGACGCCGGCCGCGCGCTGGTGATCGCCATCAACAAGTGGGATGGCCTGACCGAGTACCAGCGCGAGCAGGCCGAAACCATGCTGTCGCTGAAGCTGGGCTTCGTGCCGTGGGCCGAATCGGTGCGCATCTCGGCCAAGCATGGCTCGGGCCTGCGTGAGCTGTTCCGTGCGGTGCATCGTGCGCACGAATCGGCGAACAAGACCTTCACCACCAGCGAAGTGAACAAGGCGCTGGAAGTGGCCTACGAGACCAACCCGCCGCCGACCATTCGCGGCCACGTCTCCAAGCTGCGCTACGTGCACCCGGCCGGTTCCAACCCGCCGACCTTCATCGTGCACGGTACGCGCCTGAAGGAACTGCAGGAGTCGTACAAGCGCTACCTGGAGAACTTCTTCCGCAAGCGCTTCAAGCTGATCGGCACGCCGGTGAGCTTCATCTTCCGCGAGGGTACCAACCCGTACGAGGGCAAGAAGAACGTCCTCACCGAGCGGCAGGTCAAGGCCAAGCGGCGCTTGATGAAGCACGTCAAGGGCAAGTGATTCACGAAAAAGGCGGCCGCAGGGCCGCCTTTTTTGTTCGCGCCCCTACCGGTAGTGCCGGCCGCTGGCCGGCAACCTCGGGTCGTCCGGTGCGTTCATGGCCATGCCGGCCAGCGGCCGGCACTACCCCATGTTTGCAGGTATCGGTCAAGGCGGCTTGCCGCCGCGTGCGCGATAATGCGGCCATGAGCATCCAAGAGCTTTCCCCCGCGCAGGCGCGCGAGCGTCTGGCCCACGGCGCCGTGCTGATCGATGTGCGCGAGGCGCATGAACGGGCCGGCGGGATGGCCGAGGGCGCGCGCGGCGTGGCCAAGGGCGAGCTGCAGGCCGACCCGGCCGCGCATCTGCCGCGGCGCGACCAGGAGATCCTGCTGATCTGCCAGAGCGGCAAGCGCTCGGCCGATGCCGTGCAGTTCCTGCTGGAGGCCGGCTACACAAACGTCGCTTCCGTGACGGGCGGTACCGTGGCCTGGCGCGAGCAGTCGCTGCCCTTGGTGCAGCCGCTGGCCAGCGCCGCCGACCGCGATTTCTTTGATCGCTATTCGCGGCACCTGCTGCTGCCGCAGGTGGGCGAAGCCGGCCAGCGCCGGCTGCAGCAAGCGCGCGTGCTGGTACTGGGCGCGGGCGGGCTGGGCGCACCGGCTGGTTTCTACCTGGCAGCGGCTGGGGTAGGGCACCTGCGCCTCGCCGACCACGACCGCGTGGAGCGCAGCAACCTGCACCGGCAGATCGTGCATACCGAAGCCAGCGTCGGCCAGCTCAAGGTCGATTCCGCTCGCGAGCGCCTGCTGGCGCTGAATCCCTCCATCGAGGTCGAGGCGGTGCCGGAGCGGGTGACCTCTGAGAACGTGGATGCGCTGCTCGAGGGTGTGGACGTGGTGCTGGATGGCTCGGACAACTTCCCGCTGCGCTACCTGCTCAACGACGCCTGCATCAAGCACGCCAAACCGCTGGTGTATGCCGCCATCGAGCGCTTTGACGGCCAGGTAAGCGTGTTTGACGCCGGCCGCCAGCGCGGCGTGGCGCCGTGCTACCGCTGCCTGTTCCCGGAACCGCCGCCGCCGGAGTTTGCGCCGAACTGTTCCGAGGCCGGTGTGCTGGGCGTGCTGCCTGGCCTGGCCGGCGTGCTGCAGGCCACCGAGGTGCTGAAGCTGCTGCTGGGCATCGGCGAGCCGCTGGTGGGCCGCCTGCTGCGCTTCGATGCGCTGGGCATGCGCTTCCGCGAGACCGGCATCCGGCCGGACCCGCAGTGTCCGGTCTGCGCGCCGGGTGTGCCGTTCCCGGGATATATCGATTACGCCGCGTTCTGCCGGGGTGGGTGAACCCGGCCGGGGATTCATCCACGCATGGCGTGGATCTACCGGGGCGCGGCGGCTGTGCGTCATCCACGCATGGCGTGGATCTACTGTAGAGCCGAGCCCATGCTCGGCTGCTTCTGGCCTCGGCACGAAGAGCAGCCGAGCGTGGGCTCGGCTCTACAGGTCATGGCGCCCACCCAAGCATGTGCATGGTTTCGGGATGATGCTGGGAGTCACTCCCTGCATCGTTCCACTTCCAAGACAATCCGGCGCAACATGCGTGCTATTGCCGACATCGGCATTGCTCTATTGTTGAACCCGATTCTGGATCTTGGGGAACAGACCGCATGGCGGTAGAAGCAGCGACCAGCGAGCTGGTCAAGGTCGTCGCCCTGCTGGGCGCGGCGGTGGTGATGGTGCCCCTGTTCCGCCGGGCCGGCCTGGGCTCGGTGCTGGGCTACTTCGCCGCTGGCCTGGCGATCGGACCGTTCGGGCTGGGCTGGTTCTCCGACCCGCAGGCGATCCTGCATACCGCCGAGCTCGGCGTTGTGATGTTCCTGTTCGTGATCGGCCTGGAAATGCGGCCCTCGCATCTGTGGAGCCTGCGCAAGGAAATCTTCGGGCTGGGCACGCTGCAGATCGTCACCTGTGCGCTGGTGCTGACCAGCATCGCCAAGCTGTTCGGCCTGCCGTGGCAGGTGGCCTTCATCGGCGCCACCGGCTTCGTGCTCACCTCCACCGCGGTGGTGATGCAGCTGCTGGCCGAGCGCGGTGACATCGCGCTGCCGTCGGGGCAGAAGATCGTCTCCATCCTGCTGTTCGAAGACCTGCTGATCGTGCCGTTGCTGGCGCTGGTGGCGTGGATGGCGCCGGGCGCGGGCAGTGCCGATGGCGAGGGCTCGCGCTGGCTGTCGGTGGCGATCGGCGTGGGTGCCATCGTCGGCCTGGTGCTGGTCGGCCGCTTCCTGCTCAACCCGCTGTTCCGCGTGCTGGCCGAATCGAAGGCGCGCGAGGTGATGACCGCCGCCGCGCTGCTGGTGGTGCTGGGCGCGGCGCTGCTGATGCAGCTGTCCGGCCTGTCGATGGCGATGGGCGCGTTCCTGGCCGGTGTGCTGCTGAGCGAATCGACCTTCCGCCACCAGATCGAGGCGGACATCGAGCCGTTCCGCGGCATCCTGCTCGGCCTGTTCTTCCTCAGCGTCGGCATGGCGCTGGACCTGGGCGTGGTGGCCGGCAACTGGCAGCTGATCCTCGGCCTGGTGCTGGCGTTGATGGCGGCCAAGGCACTTTGCATCTACGTGGTCGCGCGCATCATGGGCAGCGACCACGCGCAGGCGCTGGATCGGGGCGTGCTGATGGCGCAGGGCGGCGAGTTCGCCTTCGTGCTGTTCTCCGCCGCCGCCTCGGCCGGCGTGATCAACCTGGAGATCAATGCCAACTTCACCGCCGTGGTGGTGCTGTCGATGGCGCTGACCCCGCTGGTGGTGCTGGTCTACAAGCGCATCGCGCCGAAGCCGACGGTAAACATGGATGGCGTGGACGAGGCCGAGGGCCTGTCCGGCAGCGTGCTGCTGATCGGCTTCGGCCGCTTCGGCCAGGTTGCCAGCCAGTCGCTGCTGGCGCGCGACGTGGACGTGACCATCATCGACAACGATGTGGAGATGATCCAGAGCGCCGCGCGCTTCGGTTTCAAGATCTATTACGGCGACGGCACGCGGCTGGACGTGCTGCATGCCTCGGGCGCGGCCACCGCACGTGCGATTGCGGTGTGCGTGGACAAGGCCGAGGCGGCTGACCGCATTGTTGAGCTGGTGTCGCACGAGTTCCCGCAGGCCAAGCTGATGGTGCGCTCGTTCGACCGCGAGCATTCGCTGCGGTTGATCCATGCCGGTGTTGATTTCCAGATCCGCGAGACGTTCGAGTCGGCGGTGCTGTTCGGCCAGGCCGCACTGGTGGAACTGGGTGCGGACGAGGACGATGCGATCGAAATTGCCGAGCAGATCCGTCGCCGCGATGCCGAGCGCTTCGAGCTGGAAATTGCCGGTGGTGGTCTGAATGCCGGCGCGAAGATGGTGTTCGGCAACTCCGGCCAGGGCGTGCCGACGCCGACGCCGTTCACCGCACCGAAGCGGGCAAGCAAGACCTTGAACCCGCAGGACGTGCCGGAAGAGGAAGAATAAAGCCCGGTAGTGCCGGCCGCTGGCCGGCAAATGTGCAAACGTTCCGACGACATGAGGGTGCCGGCCAGCGGCCGGCACTACCGTGTGGGGAATTGCCGAAGCCGGCGGTTGGTAATGCCGGCCGCTGGCCGGCAGATGCGCGAACGTTCCGACGTCATGAGGTTGCCGGCCAGCGGCCGGCACTACCGGTGCGCGGAGTCGGCGCACGGCGGTGGGCGAGGGGGCCTGAATCGGGGACAATAGCGTCCCCGCCGCCCCACGCCTGCCCCCGATGACTGATTCCGCCGCCCCGCATCCTGCCCGCATCCTTGATGGCCGCCGCATCGCCGAGGACCTGCTCGACAGCCTGAAGGTGCGCGTCGACGCCCGCGTGGCTGCTGGTGGCAGCCGTCCGGGCCTGGCCGTGGTGCTGGTCGGTGGCGACCCTGCCTCGACCGTGTACGTGCGCAACAAGCGCCGTGCCGCCGAGAAGGTCGGCATTGAAGCACATGACTACGATCTGCCGGCCGGTACCACCGAGGCCGAGCTGCTCGACCTGATCGACCAGCTCAATGCCGACCCGAAGATCAACGGCATCCTGATCCAGCTGCCGCTGCCTGGCATCCCCGACGCGCGCCGGCTGATCCAGCGCATCGACCCGCGCAAGGACGTGGACGGCTTCCACCCGGAAAACGTCGGCCACCTGGCCCTGCGCGAGTTCGGCCTGCGCCCGTGCACCCCGCGCGGCATCACCACGCTGCTGGGCCACACCGACCAGCCGGTGCGCGGCCGCAACGCCACCATCGTGGGCGTCAGCAACCACGTCGGCCGCCCGATGGGCCTGGAGCTGCTGATCGCCGGCTGCACCGTGACCAGCTGCCACAAGTTCACCCCCAAGGACGTGCTGGAACAGGCCGTGCGCAACGCCGACATCCTGGTGGTGGCGGTGGGCCGCCCGGGCATCGTGCCGGGCGAGTGGGTGAAGCCGGGCGCGGTGGTGATCGATGTGGGTATCAACCGGCTGGACGACGGCCGCCTGGTGGGCGACGTCGGGTTTGAGGCCGCCGCCCAGCGGGCCAGCTGGATCACCCCGGTGCCGGGTGGTGTGGGCCCGATGACCGTGGCCACGTTGATGCAGAACACCCTGGAAGCGGCGGAAGCGCTGAGCTGACCTCACCTGGGGCTGTTCTCAGGTGCCTGAGGGATAGTGCGGACCAACGGTCCGCACCCACCAAAGGCGCTTCAGGGCTGGCTCGGGTGATCCTCTCAAGGTGGGTGCCGACCGTTGGTCGGCACAATGCCGGTGCACAGGTATATGAAGGCAGTGCGGACCAACGGTCCGCACCCACCAAAGGCGCTTTAGGGCTGGCTCGAGTGATCCTCTTAAGGTGGGTGCCGACCGTTGGTCGGCACAATGCCGGTGCACAGGTGGCCGGTGCACAGGTGTATGAAGGCAGTGCGGACCAACGGTCCGCACCCACCGAGGCAGGTTCCAAACCCTCCTGAACCGATCACCGCCCGCGCGACACTGCGTCGCATCTGCCCCCTGCCACACGGCGCGAAAACAGGGTAAAATGTCGCGCTTCCCCACATCTCGGGTATGCCGATGCTGCGCATCCAGGCTGAAGCACTCACTTACGACGACGTCTCGCTCGTCCCCGCCCACTCGACCATCCTGCCCAAGGACGTCAACCTCGAAACGCGGTTGACCCGAGACCTGAAGCTGAAGCTTCCGATCCTGTCCGCCGCCATGGATACCGTCACCGAAGCCCGCCTGGCCATCGCCATGGCCCAGCTCGGCGGCATGGGCATCATCCACAAGAATCTCAGCCTGGAACAGCAGGCCGCGGAAGTGGCCAAGGTCAAGAAGTTCGAGGCCGGTGTCATCCGCGACCCGATCACCGTCGGTCCGGAAACCACCATCCGCGACGTGCTGGCCCTGACCCAGGCGCACAACATCTCCGGCGTGCCGGTGGTGGGCAGCGACGGCCAGCTGGCCGGCATCGTGACCCACCGCGACATGCGCTTCGAGACCGAGCTGGACGACCCGGTCCGCCACATCATGACCAAGAAGGATCGCCTGATCACGGTCAAGGAAGGCGCCGCGTCTGATGAAGTGCTGCAGCTGCTGCACCGCAACCGCATCGAAAAGGTGCTGGTGGTCAATGATTCGTTCGAACTGCGTGGCCTGATCACCGTCAAGGACATCCAGAAGAACACCGACTTCCCGAATGCTGCCAAGGACCTGTCGACCCGCCTGCTGGTCGGCGCGGCCGTCGGCGTGGGTGGCGATACCGATCGCCGCGTGGAAGCGCTGGTCGCCGCCGGCGTGGACGTGATCGTGGTCGATACCGCGCACGGCCACTCGCAGGGCGTGCTGGACCGCGTCAGCTGGGTCAAGAAGAACTTCCCGAACGTGCAGGTCATCGGTGGCAACATCTGCACCGGCGAAGCCGCACTGGCGCTGCTGGACAGCGGCGCGGACGCAGTGAAGGTCGGCATCGGCCCAGGTTCGATCTGCACCACCCGCGTCGTCGCCGGCGTCGGCGTGCCGCAGGTCACCGCCATCGATCTGGTGGCCGAAGCGCTGCAGGACCGCATCCCGCTGATCGCCGACGGTGGCATCCGCTACTCGGGCGACATCGGCAAGGCGCTGGCCGCCGGTGCCTCGACCATCATGGTCGGTGGCCTGCTGGCCGGTACCGAGGAATCGCCGGGCGAGACCGAGCTGTACCAGGGCCGTTCGTACAAGAGCTACCGCGGCATGGGTTCGCTGGCTGCCATGGAGAAGGGGTCGAAGGACCGCTACTTCCAGGACGCCGCCACCGCCGACAAGCTGGTGCCGGAAGGCATCGAAGGCCGCGTGCCGTACCGCGGCCCGGTGGGCGGCATCATCCACCAGCTGATGGGCGGCCTGCGCGCCACCATGGGCTACGTGGGCTGCGCCACCATCGAAGACATGCGCAGCAAGCCCAAGTTCGTGAAGATCAGCGGCGCCGGCCAGCGTGAGAGCCACGTCCACGACGTGACCATCACCAAAGAGCCGCCGAACTACCGCGCCTGATGCGCTTGCGAACTGCTCTTGCGATCACGGGCAGCCTGCTGATGGCAGGCTGTTCGGTGTCCGAACCGCCGCCGCGCTCCGGGTCTCCGGGCGCGGCGGTTTCGCAATTGCAGGACGTGCAGAAGTGCCAGAATTCATTCTCCCTGCCGGAAGGCTGGCACATGGAGGCTGCCGGCGAGCAGCGCTGGCTGCTGAAGGGCACGGGTGTGCGCCCGCTGCAGGTGATCCTGCAGTGCGTTACCGGACTGGGCCACCTCTTTGAAGATCCCAGGGTGATCGCAGAGCTGGGGCCGCTGGAGCCGAGCCGGATGAACGTGCGCTTCGTCGCATGGGGCGGCCCCGAACAATCCGGCTACCCCATGCGCGCCCTGCAACGGCGTTTCGTGCCCGGCACCGAAGTGCAGGAAGTCGCGGATCTGCCGCGCGCTGACCCCAACAACCGGCAGGCGCCACAGGGCCTGCTGATGCTGCGCTGGGACGAGGAAGACCCCTCACATATTCAACAACGCGAGGCGTTCATCGCCACGCTGACGCAGAGCCTTGAAGCGCCGGGCGCTGCGAAAAACACCACTGGAACGGCACCATGACCAACATCCATAACGACAAGATCCTCATCCTCGATTTCGGCGCGCAGTACACGCAGCTGATCGCCCGCCGCATCCGCGAGCTGGGCGTCTACTGCGAAATCTGGGCGTGGGACCACAACCCGGCCGAGATCGCCGCGTTCGGCGCGAAGGGCATCATCCTGTCCGGCGGCCCGGAATCGACCACGCTGCCGGGTGCCCCGGCCGCGCCGCAGGAAGTGTTCGACAGCGGCCTGCCGATCTTCGGCATCTGCTACGGCATGCAGACCCTGGCCGCCCAGCTGGGTGGTGCCACCGAAGCCGCTGACCAGCGCGAATTCGGCCACGCCGAAGTGAACGTGATCAACCCCGATGCGCTGTTCAAGGGCCTGAGCGACCACGGCGGCGAGCCGAAGCTGAATGTCTGGATGAGCCACGGCGATCACGTCTCCGTTGCACCGCCGGGCTTCACCATCACCGCCACCACCGACCGCATTCCGGTGGCCGCCATGGCCAACGAAGAAAAGCGCTGGTACGGCGTGCAGTTCCACCCGGAAGTGACCCACACCCTGCAGGGCCAGGCGCTGCTGCGCCGCTTCGTGGTGGACGTGTGCGGCTGCCAGACCCTGTGGACTGCCGCCAACATCATCGACGACCAGATCGCCCGCGTGCGCGAACAGGTGGGCGATGACGAAGTGATCCTGGGCCTGTCCGGCGGCGTCGATTCGTCCGTGGTGGCTGCGCTGCTGCACAAGGCCATCGGCGAGAAGCTGACCTGCGTGTTCGTGGATACCGGCCTGCTGCGCTGGCAGGAAGGCGACCAGGTGATGGCGATGTTCGCCGAGCACATGGGCGTAAAGGTGGTGCGCGTGAATGCCGCCGACCGTTACTTCGCTGCGCTGGAAGGCGTAAGCGACCCGGAAGCCAAGCGCAAGATCATCGGCAACCTGTTCGTTGAGATCTTCGACGAAGAATCGAGCAAGCTGAAGAACGCCAAGTGGCTGGCGCAGGGCACCATCTACCCGGACGTGATCGAGTCGGCCGGCAGCAAGACCGGCAAGGCGCATGTGATCAAGAGCCACCACAACGTGGGCGGCCTGCCGGAGCACATGAAGCTGGGCCTGGTGGAGCCGCTGCGTGAGCTGTTCAAGGACGAAGTGCGCCGCCTGGGCGTTGAGCTGGGCCTGCCGCGCACCATGGTCTACCGCCATCCGTTCCCGGGCCCGGGCCTGGGCGTGCGTATCCTGGGCGAAGTGAAGCGCGAATACGCCGAACTGCTGGCCAAGGCCGATGCCATCTTCATCGATGAGCTGCGCAAGGCGGACCTGTACGACAAGACCAGCCAGGCGTTTGCCGTGTTCCTGCCGGTGAAGTCGGTGGGCGTGGTAGGCGATGCGCGGGCTTATGAGTGGGTGATTGCGCTAAGGGCCGTGGAGACGATCGACTTCATGACGGCTCATTGGGCGCATCTGCCGTATGAGTTCCTGGGGACGGTGAGCAACCGGATCATCAATGAGTTGCGGGGGGTGTCGCGGGTGGTTTATGACATCTCGGGGAAGCCACCGGCGACTATTGAGTGGGAATGAGTTGAAAGAACGAGGGCGCCGAGAGGCGCCCTTGTTGGTTCTGAGGTGCACTGGTGAATGGCTCACCTTTGATGGCGGGACTGCCGTTGATCCTTCCCGGTCAGCCATGCCTGCCACTCGCGAACGGGCCTTGGTTCAGGATATGGGGGTCTATTGCCGCTAACTGGCAATTTGCGGGGGAACGACATCATTCAATGGCTATGATTCTTAGGTTGGCTAGGATTACATTTCCATTCACTCGCTCGCCCCCCCGAGTATCTGGCCGCGCTTCTCCGGACGGCAACAGTCAAGTTTCCCGTTTGTTGACCTTTCTACTGCTTTACTACTTGGACTATGCCGTTGGCTGCTACATCAGTTTGGAGCGCATGTTCCAGGGGGGGGCAAGGAGGGCTAATATGAGATGTTGGACGCCAGCTCGCAGGCTTGGGGTCAGGGGCTGTTGGGGCTGCGCGACGTCAAACCTTGGCTCGATTAACCCCGGGGGGCGTTGCTGCTTCCCTGCCGTGAGTTCGAGGAGCGTGTTGGCGCCATCGAGCTGGGCGTGGCAGCAAAGACGACCGGGTGCGGACAGGCGTTCTGGGGCGCATCCTGCCGTTCTCGATTTTTGAAATTGGAGTGGCCTGCCCGAGCGCGAGCTGCGACATGATGAGGCTGGTGCTGTGAGCGATGAAATCATAGTGGTTGATCGAGTCGACTGGCTAGGGGTGAGGAGCGAAATGAATCAAGCAAGCTTAAGGGGAGCACGATGGAACTGATCGACAACATCAGCCGTTTGCTGGGTGACGATCTCAAGCAGACTCTCAAGCCCGGTGCACGTCTGAAGATCGCGGCCTCGTGCTTTTCGATGTATGCCTTTGAGGCGCTGAAAGCTGAGTTGGAAAAGATCGACGAGCTGAACTTCATCTTCACCTCGCCGACCTTTGTGGCTAATGACGTCGCCGACCAGATTCGCAAGGAGCGGCGGGAGTTCCACATTCCCAAGCTCGAACGGGAACGCAGCCTCTACGGTAGCGAGTTTGAAATACAGCTTCGCAACAAACTCACCCAGCGGGCGGTGGCCAAGGAGTGTGCCGACTGGATGCGGCGCAAGGCCACGTTCCGCAGCAACCGCACCAAAGCGCCTATGCAGCAGTTCGCCTGTGTGCAGGCTGGCGTTATGGAAACTGCGTACATGCCGCTGCACGGCTTCACTGCTATCGATCTCGGCTACCAGCAAGGCAATGCGGTGTCCAACCTTGTCAACAAAATGGACGAGACCCTCTTTTCTGCCACTTACCTCAGTCTGTTCGACCAGATTTGGAACGACTCCGAAAAACTGGAGGACGTGACCGAGCAGATCTGCGAGCACATCGCCTCGGTCTATCAGGAGAATTCGCCCGAGAGCATCTACTTCCTGATGCTCTACAACATCTTCAACGAGTTCCTCGACGACATCGATGGAGACGTGTTGCCCAACGATCGCACGGGCTACCAGGACACGCTGATCTGGAACAAGCTCTTCAACTACCAGAAGGATGCGGCCACCGGCATCATCAACAAGCTGGAAACTTACAGTGGTTGCATCCTGGCCGACAGCGTCGGTCTCGGCAAGACCTTCACTGCGCTGGCCGTGATCAAGTACTACGAGTTGCGGAACAAATCCGTGTTGGTACTTTGCCCCAAGAAGCTGGCCGACAACTGGCTCAACTACAACCGCAACCTCAAGACCAACATCTTCGCCCGCGACCGGTTCAGCTACGACGTGCTGTGCCATACGGATCTTTCGCGCACCAGCGGCGAATCCTTCGGCACACCGCTCAATCGCATCAACTGGGGCAACTACGATCTGGTCGTCATCGACGAGTCGCACAACTTCCGTAATAACGACGCCTACAAGGACAAGGAAACACGCTACCAGAAGCTGATGCGCAAGGTCATTCAGGAAGGGGTGAAGACCAAGGTGCTGATGCTGTCGGCTACACCAGTCAATAACCGCTTCAACGACCTGCGCAACCAGCTTGCACTGGCCTACGAAGGCGACTCGGAAAGCCTCAGCAAGAAACTACGCACCAGCAAGTCGGTGGAAGAAGTTTTTCGCAATGCCCAGGCAGTCTTCAACACCTGGTCAAAGCTGCCGCCGGAAGAGCGTACCGCGCGAGCAATTCTTGATTCGCTGGATTTCGACTTCTTCGAGCTGCTCGACAGCGTCACCATTGCACGCTCGCGCAAGCACATCCAGACCTTCTACGACACCAAGGACATCGGCCAGTTTCCCGAGCGCCGCAAGCCGCTGTCGTTCCACTGCCGCCTGACCGAGCGGTCAGATGTGCTGGGTTTCAATGAGATCTTCGAGCAACTTTCCCTGCTCAAGCTGGCCGTGTATGCGCCCATCAGCTACATCCTGCCCAGTCGTCTGAAGAAATACGAGGAAATCTACGACACTAAGGTCGGCGGCAAGGGCACGCTGCGTCAGGCTGACCGTGAAAAGAGCTTGCAGGCCCTGATGACGGTCAACCTGCTCAAGCGTCTCGAAAGCTCGGTACAGTCATTCCGAATCACCCTGCAATCGCTGCGCGCCAACAACGAAGCGACGCTGGCCAAAATTGCCGTGTTCAACCAATCCGGCGGCGCGGCGACAGTGGGTGACCTTACGGGGATGCTGGATGGGCTGGATGCCGAGGACGATGACCTGCCAATGCCCAGTGACGAGGGCGGCGAGATCGGCGGAAAGATCAAGATCAGCCTCGCCGACATGGACTTGCCATCCTGGGAGCACGAACTCAAGGTTGACTTGCAGGTCATCGACGCCCTGCTGGCCTCGATGAACAAGATCACCCCGCAAGACGATGCCAAATTGCAGCACCTCAAGGCGCAACTGCTCGGCAAGATCGACAACCCCATCAACCCCGGGAACAGGAAGGTGCTGATCTTCACCGCCTTTGCCGACACCGCCGATTACCTGTACGCCCATCTTGCGCCGGAGCTACTGGCCAGGCACGCCATCCACGCCGCCAAGGTCACCGGCAAGGGCGCGCCGCAGTCCACCATCAAGAGCGGCACACACAAGCGCAGCTACGACTTCCAGGAACTGCTTACCCTGTTCTCCCCTCGTTCGAAAGAGAAGGCCGTGGTGCTGCCGAACGAGCCGCACGAAGTCGATCTGCTCATCGGCACCGACTGCATTTCCGAAGGCCAGAACCTGCAGGACTGCGACTACCTGATCAATTACGACATTCACTGGAACCCGGTGCGCATCATCCAGCGCTTTGGTCGGGTGGATCGCATCGGTTCGCCCAACAGCAGCATCCAGCTGGTCAACTACTGGCCCGACATTTCGCTCGACGAATACATCAACCTCAAGGAGCGCGTTGAGAGCCGGATGATGATCGCCGACGTTACCGCCACCGGCGACGACAACGTGCTGTCCGCGCAAGCCAATGACGTGTCGTACCGCAAGGAGCAACTGCGCCGCTTGCAGGAAGACGTCATTGAGCTAGAGGATTTGAAGACCGGTGTCTCCATCACCGATCTTGGCCTAAATGACTTCCGCATGGACTTGCTCAACTATGTCAAGGCCCACGGAGAACTGAGCAACGTGCCCAACGGGATGCACGCCGTCGTGCCCGCCCAACCTGAAATGGGCTTGCGCCCAGGGGTGATCTTCACGCTGCGCAACCTCGATTTAGGCATCAACCTCAACCAGCACAATCGCCTGCACCCGTACTGCCTCGTCTACATCAACCGCGAAGGCGAGATCATTCACGACCATACCGAGGTCAAGCGCCTGCTCGATCTGGCGCGCACATGCTGCAAGGGGCAGGACAAACCCATCGTGGACGTGTACCAGCGCTTCAATCAGGAAACCGCCGATGGCCGCAGGATGCAGCCCTACTCCGACCTGCTGGGCAAGGCCATCCGCTCGATGATCGAGGTCCAGGAAGAAAAGGATCTGGACAGCCTGTTCACCAGCGGCAAGACCACGGCGCTAACGGGCACCATCTCCGGGCTGGACGACTTTGAACTCATCAGCTTCCTCGTGATTCAGGAGGCCGGATGAGCGCGCTGATCGCCTACCCCAAGCAGGCCGCCTTCGGGCGTGTTCTGCCCAAGAACAAGATCTACGAATACAGCGGAGCCAACACCCGACTCAAAGACCTGTTCGTCAAACAGGTGGAGCAGATCATCTGGCAGTACAAGCTGGCCCCCGAAACGCTGCATCTGCCCGCACGCCATGACGTACCCGAAATCCAGATTTTCAGCATCCAGCTCAAAACGCAGGAACTGCACGCCGATGTGCTGCGCTGCATCGACGGGGCTATCCCGTTCCCCATTGTGTTCGAGCTGACTTTCGACGGCAAAACGCAGGTGGTCGCCGCCTACAAGCGCCCGAACGAAGCCGATACCAGCCGCTGGGTGCCCTCGGACTACTTTGCATCGGACTGGCTGTCAACGGATAGCGAACGCACCGCGATGCCTGTGGCCTTGCATCTGGGCGGCCTGTACGAGCAAGTGTTGCGCCGCCTGATCCCACTGTCAGCTCGGCCACAGGAAACACTGGCCGAGCTGGTGGCGCGCGTCGAACAGGCGCAAGCCAAGCAGCGCGAATTGGATAAGACCACGGCGCGGCTGGGCAAGGAAAAGCAGTTCAATCGCAAGGTGGAGATCAATGCCGAACTGCGGAAGCTGAGAACTGAACTGAACGGGTTAAAGTAACCAAGAGTTGAGAGTCATGCTTTTGACACGACAAGCGTGGCTCTGGGAAAGGAGAAAGATCATGGCCACAGCCAAGCTGCTTAGACAACTTATTAAAACTGGAACTGAAGGCAATCAGGATGCCTTCAAGCGTGTTTCCGAACAGTTGATTCAGGAGGAGCGCACCAAGAATCACCATTTGCTGGCGAATGACCTGGAGAGAATTCTCTACGGTCGCCGTAATGCTGGTGGGTCCGCCAACTCGTTGCTGAGTGATCGCATACCTAAAGATAAAGAGCGCAACCTGCCTCTCTTACAGATCAAAGAGGCAGTCCGGCGCATGGAAGACGTCGTCTTGTCGGATGAAAATACGTCTTTGCTGAATGAGTTGCTGCAAGAACACCATCGAGCGGATGCGCTGCAAAGCTATGGTCTGTATCCCGCAGATCGCCTGTTGTTTTGTGGCCCACCCGGATGCGGGAAAACGTTAACGGCTGAGGTACTGGCCAGTGAGTTGGGCTTGCCGCTGGCTATAGTCCGTATTGATAGCGTAGTGTCTTCTCTTCTTGGGGAAACGGCAGCCAATCTGAGGCAAGTCTTTGACTTTATAGCCACCGTGCCGATGGTTGTATTGTTCGACGAGTTCGATGCGTTGGCCAAGGAGCGTGCCGATACTGCAGAGCATGGCGAATTGAAGCGCGTGGTGAATGCCTTCCTGCAAATGCTGGATGCTTATGAAGGTAAAAGCATCCTAGTTGCCGCCACCAACCATGAGCGTATTCTCGATGCCGCCATCTGGCGCCGGTTTGATGAGGTATTGGTCTTTGAATCGCCCAATCTGGAGCAGTTGCGACGGCTGTTGACCATCAAGCTGCGTGGATTACGCCGTGAATTCGAGATTGAGGACGCTCGCATTACGAGCCTGTTCAAAGGTATGAGTCATGCTGATGTGGAGCGCGTTCTGCGTCGGGCAGCCAAAGATATGGTGTTGACTGGAAAAGAATTTCTCAGTGAACGGCATCTGCAATCCGCCATTCGTCGTGAAGATGCCCGCAGGGCACGTATACAAGGGAGCTAAGTCGTCATGGAGGAGAACTTTCCGCATCTGAACATACAACGAGAAGCACCAGTCAATGAAAAGCGCTCTGGAACCTACATGCCGCCGCCACCGCCAGCGGATGTTCGTGGGCATGGGCGCGGACTGCTGACCAAATTGGTCAATGCCAAAGAAGAAGCCAGTGAAGATGTAGGTGGCTTTGATGAGCGCAAGCTTTTCCGCTTTACGGTGCAGAAAGGATTCAACCCGGATGACCTGAGAAAGATTTCCACTGAAATCGAGTTTGTCAGCCAGGAAGAAGAAACCGTCGTTATCGGCTTCGCCACCAATGCCGCATTGGCGCAGTTTGAAGCTCGCCTTGCCAGTATGGCGGCGGGTGAACAGGTTACCAATAAAGAAGTGATCTATGCCCTGCAAAGCGTGGATGGCTGGAGTGCTGAAAATCGAAAAGGCTGGGCGCTGAAGCAGCAAGGCTTCCCGGATCGGGATGAGTTCATGCTGGATGTTGAGCTATGGCCGCTGGAAGACAGTCATCAGGCGAGGCAGCAAGCCTGGCAAGCGTTTGAAAGCTGGCTGGCAGAACAAGGTATCGAGAAGTTGGATCAGATCACGAAGCCAGAGCTGACACTTTACCGCCTGCGCGGCACAGCCGCACATGCGGACACGCTGCTTCACCATCGGGATGTCCGATCCATTGACTTGCCGCCCAACTTTGCGCTGGAGCGATCGGTCGTCTTTCAGAATATTCATAAGATTCCTGATATCCAAGCTCCTTCAGCGCAAGCGCCGGGCGTGGTAGTGCTTGATAGTGGCATTGCCGACGGCCACCCTCTGCTGAAAGCCGCTGTCGGCGAGGCCAAGAGTTTCTTGCCGAGTGAAGGGCCACACGATGAAAATGGGCACGGCACGCATGTTGCCGGCTTGGCGCTTTACGGCGACTTTGAAAAACATCTGCGTGCCGGCACTTTTGTGCCAACTTTGCGCTTGTACAGTGGCCGGATTCTCGACAAACATAATGAGAACACCACGGGATTTGTGGAGAACCAGATAGAAGAAGCTGTTCGCTATTTTGTAAAGAAGCATGGTTGTAAAGTGTTCAACCTGTCTTTCGGGGATGCCAACAAGCCCTACCTGGGCGGACATCTGAAAGGCTTGTCGGTGACGTTGGATACTCTATCGCGAGAATTGGGTGTGCTGTTTGTCGTGTCCTCTGGAAATCATCGAATCAATGAAGATTCTCCCGATGGTTTGGAATGGCGTGATCAGTATCCAGGCTATCTTCTGAGTGATGCCTGGCGACTCATCGAACCAGCACCGGCATTGAATGTGCTGACGGTTGGTAGTCTGGCGCGCCACAACCAAACCTTCAACAGCCAGTACCATTCTGCGGACCCTGCAGAACTACCGATTGCACAGCCGGACCAGCCATCGCCATTCACTCGTAGCGGCCATTCTGTCGATGGCGCTATCAAGCCGGAGCTGATGGCGTATGGTGGAAATTGGGCAATCAATACACGGGCCAACTACGCATTACTGGACAGAACCGCTGGATTGGGTGTGGTATCAACCAGTTACCAGTTTGCGGGCGGTCATCCTTTTATGGTGGATGTTGGCACCAGCATGGCTGCACCCCAAGTAGCGCATCTGGCCGCCTCCGTGCTTCATGAACACCCAGATGCCACTGCCAACTTCGTGCGTGCCCAACTCTGCTTGAATGCTGTGCTGCCAGATGCCAGCCAACAACTGGTGGATCAGCATAAGGCACTTAAACGTGCATGTGGTTATGGGCAGGTGGATGAAGCCGCCCTGCATCGCTCGCTGGAAAGCGCCGTCACGCTGATTACGGATGGCAAGATCGAGAACAAGCGGCATCATTTCTACGAAATACCCATTCCGCCGGAATTTACCAGCGGAGGCAAAAAACGCCTACGGGAAATCGCCGTTGCGCTGGCCTATATGCCGCCTGTGCGCTCAACGCGCATCAAGTACCGTGCTACACGTATTGACTTCAGGCTGGTCGCCGCTCGTGACCTTGAACATGTCACGACCATGTTCAACAAGGCGACTAAAAAGGAAGATTACCAAAGCATCCAGGAACTGGCAGGCGCAACCGTCGGCCAGGTGGCTCGTAGCAAAGGGACTGTTCAGGCCGATTTTTGGCGGTTCAAACAGTTCCAGAAAGATTCGGCATTACGAACAAAAAAGCTGTTTGTGGTGGTCACGCGCAATGACTTTCCGTGGGGGGAGAGCCTGTGCGACAGCGAAGAAGGTTATTCGCTTTTGGTCAGCCTACGTGACAAGGAGAATCTTTTGGCTCAACTCTATACCCAGGTCAAAGCACGGCTCGATGCCAGGGTTCCGCTCTTGCGTGTCCGTAGCTAAACTCCGTTGGCCCGCACATAGAGCAAAAAATTCAAGAGGCTGTTATTCGTGGATAAGTTAAAAATGCACTCGCCCAACCTGACCGAAGACAACATCGCGCGCATCCGCGACTTGTTCCCCAGCTGCGTGACCGAGGCGCGAGGCGAGGACGGTAGTGTGAAGCTGGCGGTGGATTTCGACCAGTTGCGGCAGGAGCTTTCGGTTTCGTTGGTGGAGGGGCCACAGGAGCGGTATCACCTGAACTGGCCGGGCAAGCGCGAGGCGCTGCTCATGGCCAATGCGCCGATTGCAAAGACCCTGCGCCCGGTGCGCAGCGAGAGCGTGGACTTCGATACCACGAAGAACCTGTTCATCGAAGGCGACAACCTAGATGCGTTGAAGCTGTTGCAGGAGACGTATTTAGGAAAAGTGAAGATGATTTACATCGACCCGCCGTACAACACAGGAAGTGATTTCATTTACGAGGATGATTTTTCCGAAGATGCGGTGGGCTATTTGCGTCGCTCCAATCAGGTGGACGAGGGAGGTAATCGCCTCATCGCTAATGCTGCAACGAATGGTCGGTTTCACTCTGATTGGCTGACAATGATCTATCCCCGACTGAAACTGGCGAGGAATCTGCTTGCCGAGGATGGGGTTATCTTTGTTTCAATCGACGACAATGAGTCTGCGAATCTCAAGCACCTTTTGGATGAGGTGTTTGGTGAAGGAAATTTCATCGACACAATTGCAGTTGAGATGTCGACGACATCTGGTCCCAAGACGGTTAATGCCCAGCAGGGCACAATTGTGAAGAATGTGGAATTCGTTCATGTATATAGAAAATCGGTTGAGTTTGACGAGAGGCCCCATAAGCCACTCTTGGATGGTATTGATGCGTACGATACTCATTATTCAATTTGGCTAAATGATGATGGGACTCTGGGTAGCCTCGCGGAGCAACTACTTTCGGATAGTCGGGTTGGCGAGGATATCCGCCGTTATGGGCTTGTAGAGCGGGGACGATTTAGTCTCAAGAACATCGACAAACTGTTGGCCGTCTCAGAAGCGGTAAGAACCTTTATTTCTGAAAATCTCAGAAGAATTGCGAGCGTCGATAGACCTCCTGTTTCAGCTGCAGGAAAGGTAATTCAACCGGGTCTATGGGAGCCATTTGAAACAGATCATCGCACTTATTTTCTCACTACACTTGAGAATGGCACGCTCAGGGCCTTAATTCCTCTTGCATTGAATTATCGTATGTCAGATGACTACCGGCCGCGATTCGGAAGAACTGTTATTCGCGGAGATCTTTGGAAGGGCTTTCATCAAGACATGGGGAATGTTGCTAAAGAGGGTGGCATTGCATTCGCGAATGGCAAGAAGCCAGTTCGCTTGATAAAGCAATTGATGAAGTGGGCAGATAACAATAGGGGCGGGATTGTTCTTGATCTATTCGCAGGTTCGGGTACTACAGCTCAAGCCGTGATGGAGGCGAATGCCGAAGACGAGGGAAACCGCCGCTTTATTATGGTGCAAGTTGCTGAAACGCCAGATCCTAAGTCAGATGCTGCAAAGGAAGGGTATGCATCGATCGCCGAGCTATCTCGCGAACGTATACGTAAGGCCGGGATATCCATTCTTTCGAACTTGAAATTTCCAGAAAGAGGTGTCGACGTTGGCTTTCGTTCCTTGAAGATCGAAACATCAAATATGGCTGATATCCATTATGTTCCCGATGGAGTTCGCCAGGTTGACCTGATCTACGCTGTCGACAACATCAAGCCTGACCGCACGGCGGAAGACCTGCTGTTCCAGGTGATGCTGGACTGGGGCGTTGACCTCGCCCTGCCCATCGAGAAGAGGTCCATCCAGGGCAAGGATGTATTCTTCGTGGATGGCGGTGCACTGGCCGCCTGCTTCGACGCTCATGGCGGCGTGGACGAAGCCTTCGTCAAGGAACTGGCCACGCACAAGCCGCTGCGCGTGGTGTTCCGCGATGCGGGGTTCAAAGACAGCGCCGTCAAGATCAACGTGGAGCAGATCTTCAAGCTCTTGTCGCCATCCACCGAAGTGAAGAGTATTTGAGGGGACTGCGATGAAGCTGAAGTTCAAAACGCAGGCCTACCAGACTGCCGCCGTACAGGCCGTGGTGGACTGTTTCAATGGGCAGGTGCCGCAGCACGGCGGCATTCGCTATCGTCTTGATCCCGGCAGCCGCAAGGCGGCACCGGCCAGCCCGCAAGGTGCGCTGGCGCTGGAGGCCGCGCCAGAGGCAGCGGCAGCGGCAGAGCAGGAGGCGGCTTTCCGCAACGCCGACCTCACCCTGTCGGAGCTGGTTCTGCTGGACAACGTCCACGCCGTGCAACGAGCCCAGAACCTGCCGCTGTCTGATGCGCTGGTCAAAACCAAGGTGGCCAAGGTCAATCTCGACATCGAGATGGAGACCGGCACTGGCAAGACTTACTGCTACATCAAGACCATCTTCGAGCTGAACAAGCTGTACGGCTGGAGCAAGTTCATCATCGTGGTGCCCAGTATCGCCATCCGCGAGGGCGTGGCCAAGTCGCTGGCGATTACCGCTGAACATTTCCTGGAGAGCTATCAGAAGAAGGCACGTTTCTTCATCTACAACTCCAAGCAACTGCACCACTTGGAGAGCTTCTCGTCGGACGCGGGCATCAATGTGATGGTCATCAACGTGCAGGCCTTCAATGCCACTGGCAAAGACAATCGCCGCATCTACGAGGAACTGGACGACTTCCAGTCCCGCCGCCCCATCGACGTTATCAGCGCCAACCGCCCGGTCCTGATACTGGATGAGCCGCAGAAGATGGAAGGCAAGAAAACGCTGGATTCCCTGGAAGCGTTCAAGGCACTGATGGTGCTGCGCTATTCGGCCACCCACAAGACCACCCACAACAAGATTCACCGCCTCGATGCGCTGGACGCCTACAATCAGAAGCTGGTGAAGAAAATTTCCGTGCGCGGCATCGCGGTGAAGGGACTGGCGGGCACGGCAGGCTATCTGTACCTGCAATCCATCGAAATTTCGAGCAAGAAGCCACCCGAGGCGCGCGTCGAGTTCGAGCAGAAGGCGGCGGGCGGCAACATCAAGCGCGTGGTGAGAAAGCTCGGCAAGGGCGACAACCTGTTCGATCTGTCGGGCGGGCTGGATCAATACCGCGACTACGTGGTGGCAGACATCAACGCCAACACCGACACCCTGAGCTTTACCAATGGCGTTGAGCTGACGGTCGGCGACGCCACTGGCGACGTAACCGAGGCTGCGCTGCGCCGCATCCAGATTCGGGAAGCCATCAAGGCGCACTTCGACAAGGAACAGGCGCTGTTCCAGCAAGATGTGAAGGTGCTGACCCTGTTCTTCATCGATGAGGTGGTCAAGTACCGCGACTACGCGCAGGCGGACGAAAAAGGCGAATACGCCCGCATCTTTGAAGAGGAGTACACGCAGTACCTGAACGAGATGCTCGACCTGGACGAGACGGCCTACGTCAAGTATCTGAAGGGCATTTCGGCGGACAAGACCCACAGCGGATACTTCTCCGTCGACAAGAAGAGCAAGCGCGACGTTGATCCGAGCATTGCAAAGACGGGTGAAAACAAAGGTCTGTCGGACGATGTGGATGCCTACGACCTGATCTTGAAGGACAAGGAGCGCTTGTTGTCGCTTGCCGAGCCGGTGCGTTTCATTTTTTCGCACTCGGCCCTGCGTGAAGGCTGGGACAACCCGAATGTGTTCGTGATCTGCTTCTTGAAGCATCCCGACTACAACAACGAGGTCACACGTCGACAAGAGGTGGGGCGTGGCTTGCGGCTGTCCGTCAACCAGACAGGCGACCGGATGGATCATCCGGCAACAGTGCACGACGTGAACGTGCTGACCGTGGTCGCCAGCGAGAGCTTCAAGGACTTTGTGGCCGCGCTGCAGAAGGACATCAGCGATTCTCTGTCGGAACGTCCACGCGTGGCAAACGAGGAATACTTCACTGGCAAGGTGCTGAAAACGGCGACCGGCGACGTACCGGTTACGCCGCAACTGGCGAAGCAAATCTACCGTTATCTGGTTAAGAACGACTACACAGACGATTCAGACCGGATCGCGGGTGCGTATCACGATGCCAAGAAGGCAGGAACGCTGGCCGATCTGCCAGACGAACTGAAGCCGCACGCGGCGCAGGTGTACCAGCTTATCGACAGTGTGTTCAGTGCTAGCCAATTGCCTGACATCGACGACGACCGCAAACCCAAGAAGAACCCGCTCAACGCCAACTTCGACAAACAGGAGTTCAAGGCGCTGTGGAACCGCATCAACCGCAAGGCGGCCTACAGTGTCGATTTCGACTCGGACGAGTTGGTGAAAAAGGTGGTCAAGGAGTTGGACGCAGCTCTGCGCGTGACCCCGCTGCAATACACCATCCAGGCCGGCGAACAGATCGACCAGGTGACTGACGAGGTGCTGAAGCGTGGAGATGGTTTCAAAGTTTCCGAGACAAAGACCGAATACAATAATCAGTCGATCCATTCAGCGGTCAGGTACGACCTGATCGGCAAGCTAGCCGAAGGTACTCAATTGACTCGTCGCATGGTGGCGGAAATCCTCAAGGGTATTAACGTCGCGGTTTTTGCACAGTTCAAGACCAATCCGGAAAGTTTCATCGCCGAGGCCACGCGACTCATCAACGAACAAAAGGCCACGGTCATCATCGAACACCTGGCCTACGATCCCGTCGAGGACAAGTTCGACCTCGACATTTTTACCGCCGGGCAGACCAAGCAGGACTTCAGCAAGGCCGGTGACAAGCTTCAGCGACACATCTACGACTATGTGCTGACGGATTCGAAGGTAGAGCGGGAGTTCGTGAAAGAGCTGGACACAGCAAATGAAGTGGTGGTCTATGCCAAATTGCCACGCGGTTTCCTAATCCCCACACCCGTGGGCGACTACAACCCGGATTGGGCGATCAGCTTCAAGGAAGGCGTTGTTAAGCACGTCTATTTTGTGGCGGAGACCAAGGGCTCCATGTCGTCGATGGACCTGCGTGAGATCGAAAAGACCAAGATCCAGTGCGCCCGCAAGTTCTTCGATGAGATGAGCCGCCGCTACGCCCCGGAGAACGTCAAGTACGACGTTGTGGACAGTTTCAGCAAGCTGATGGAGGTGGTGAAGTAGCGGATGCCAGGTCCTTCATCGTCCGAGATGAATGATGGTGATTTACGACCGTACTTGCCCAAGCTCTCGGCGGATGATTTGTCGTGCTGCGTTATCCTGGGTGCGGAGGGCATCGCTCAGCGCTCTGACGGGTGGTCCTCCTGCCGCTGGTGCAGACCACCCAGTCAGAGCTTCATAGCGGCATTGCGCGTACTGATGAAGAAGGCTATGCAAGGGCTGCTCAAGCGTGAGCGGATCTACAGGGAAACAAGCCACCCCGCACTGGGTGCAGCACGAGCGGAGGTGTTTGACCACCTCGTGCGACCCCACAATTCAAGAATGCGGCGAGGGTCACTAGGTAAGATCAGAATTTCGCAGCTCTCTTACAACCGCCCGTGATAGCTGGCTAGAACTCCCATTGCCCGGACACAGAAATCGGACACTCTCAGCCATGCCGAGCCAAGATTCATCAAGCCAATCACTCCGGCCTAACCTCCTGACAAGCCCACTCAACCAACCCCCGGCAAGCCAGAAATAGCCCATCAACAACCCCCTCATCCAAATGCCGCTCCGGCTCCGCTGCCACCCGGCAGCGGTCTGCGGCATGCAACAGCTCCAGCACCGTCAGCGCTCCCACCATTGCGCGCTCGCTCCTCGCCAGGCTCACGCGGCGGCCGGGTGATACATCGGTTTCTGGCCAAGGATGCCCATCCGCCCCCTCGCAGCCGCGCATGCGCTTGAGGATGCCGAGCAGGGAGTTCAGGTCGGGCAGGGGAGTGTCGTCGTTGATGGGTTCAACAACGGTGTACGAAGAGAAGGTGTCGGATTCGTTCATGGCGTCGGCTTCCGTGGCTGTGCTTAACAGCGCCACCGCGAAGGGGTGGCGGACGGTGCGGGTTGCAAACCGGGACGCAGAGAAGTGACCGGCGGGCCCGAAGACCCCCACGCACCGTCCGCCATATAGGCCGACGGTTTGCCAGTCGGCACCGCCTCAAGGACGGTGCCGACTGGCAAGCGTATTCACTCTGCGTCTCGGGTTTGCACGCCCGGCCACCCGGTATCGGTGGCGCGTCATGGTGTTTACGCCGCCGCTCTGAATGCCAATAGAAATTCGCGAAGGAATCGCGGAATCCGAGAGCGAAGAACTATTGTTGCACGCGCCCTTCGTGCAGCACGCGACGCCGGCAGACGCATTCGCGCAGCTGCTCTGCTGATGGCGAATCAAACTGCCGGAATCGCCCACGCCACAAGCGAATAGCGCGACGGCCTTCTTTGCAACGGTTCTTAGTCCGCCTCGACGGGCAGCGGCGCCGGATCGTCCGCACACCCAGAAAATCGGTTCAATTCCGACAACGCCAGCGAACCTCGCAGCTTCAACCAACGCCAGTCTCAGCTGCATTCCCCACCAGCAGCTCAATCATCGCCCGCGCCGCCGCCGACTGCCGCCGATGCGGCGCATAGATCACCGAGAACGGCCTAGACCGCCCCCGCAGCTGCGGCAGCACCTCCACCAGCTGCCCACGCTGCATCCGCTCGCGCACGATGAACTCATAGCTCTGGCAGATGCCGATGCCCTGTTCGGCCAGCGACACCACGCCCAGCACATCGTCGGAGGTCTCGATGGACGAACGCGGCAGCCAGTCCACGTCGCGCCCGTCGTCGCGGAAGATCCACGGCGCCAGCCGCCCGGTACGCGGCATCACAAACGGCAGGCACAGGTGCTGCTGCAGGTCGTCCAGCGTCTGCGGCGTACCCCGGCGCTGCAGATAGTCCGGCGCGGCCACCAGCAACAGCGGCGCATCCTCAAGCTTCCGCCCCACCAGCCCGCTGTCCGGCAGCTGGCCCAGGCGGATGGCCAGGTCGAAGCCTTCGGCCACCAAGTCCACGTTGCGGTTGGTGATGTTCAGTTCCACCTGCACCTGCGGGTACTGCTGCGCAAAGCGCGCCAGCACGGGCGGCAGCCGGTAGTGGCCATAGGTGGTGGGCACACTCAGGCGCACGCGGCCGGCCAGCGCACCGTCCTGGGCCAGTACGTCGCGCTCGGCGTCGTCCAGCAGGCCGAAGGCGGTGCGCACCTGTTCCAGATAGAGCCGCCCGGCGTCGGTCAGGCCCACGCGGCGGGTGGTCCGTTGCAGCAGCTGCCGGCCCAGCCGCGCTTCCAGGCGGGTGACCGCGCGGCTCAGTACCGACGGCGTGGTGGACAGCGCCACCGCGCCGGCAGTGAACGAGCCGTGCTCCACCACCGCCAGGAACACCTCCACATCGCCCAGGTAGTCGAACTTGCGGCTCATTTGGCTCTCCGGGGAACAGATGTTTTGCGATGGGGCCAATTTATCGCCGCTGGAGCGATGAATAAAGTGGCCGCCATTCCCCGATAGGAACTACCCCATGAACCTGATGACCCGGCTGGCCGCTACGCTGGCCCTGACCCTGGCCGCGACCGGCGCGCAGGCCGCCAACGTGCTGGTGGTGCTGTCCGACGAAAACCACCTGGACCTGAAGGACGGCAAGGTGATGTCCACCGGCTTCTATCTCAATGAGCTGATGCAGCCGGTCAAGCTGCTGCTGGACGCGGGCCACGAGGTGACCTTCGCCACGCCGCAGGGGCGGGCACCGACGGTGGATGCGTCCTCGGTGACGCCGGCGTACTTCGGCAACGATGCCGCGCAGCTGAGGCTGCACAAGGAGCTGCTGCAGAAACTGGCGTTGACCTCGCCGACTGCCTCGCCGGTGGTCAGCCTGGCGCGCATCGAGCAGCAGGGTTACGCGCGTTTCGATGCGGTCTACATTCCCGGTGGCCACGCGCCCATGCAGGACCTGCTGAAGAGCCCGGCGCTGGGCCGGCTGCTGGCCGACTTCCACCAGCGCAACAAGACCACTGCACTGGTCTGCCACGGGCCGATCGCGCTGCTGTCCACGTTGCCGGATGCTGCGGGTTTCGTGGCGAAGCTGGAAACGGGTGCGATGCCGGCTACGCCGAAGTGGATCTACAGCGGCTACCAGATGACGGTGATCAGCAACCAGGAAGAAGAACAGGCCAAGCCGCTGCTGGGCGGCGGTGAGATGAAGTTCTACCCGCAGACGGCGTTGCAGCAGGCGGGCGCGACGTTCAGCAGCAATGCCACGCCGTGGACCGGGCATGTGGTGGTGGACCGCGAGCTGATTACCGGGCAGAACCCGGCGTCTGCGCTGGAGGTGGGGCAGCGGTTGGTGGAGCGTCTGAAGTAAGCCGGGTTCTCCATCGCATGCGGTGCCGTGGCACCATGACGGGCTGGCCTCGTCCTTTCGGGCGGGGCCGTTTTCCCAGGGAAGCCCTCGAACACGACATGCGAACGTCCTTCTTCATTCTCTCCGCCCTGTGCCTTGGCCTGCTGTCCGGCTGTGCCAGTGGTCCGGAGGAGCACGCCTCAAGCCGCGAGATCACCAGTGCGTTCGTGGCCGACGACGGCCAGCTGTACCTGTTGCCGCGCTATGACGAGCCGATGCGCTTCAATGCCGCACCGTTCCGCGAGTACCGCGCGCTGATGGACAGCCCGCTGCGCGAGGCGGTGGCCTGCGCGCAGATGTACTTCCATGAAGACTGGCGCGACCCGGCCAACAAGGCCAAGGTGCACGGCAGCTATGCGCTGCTGCTGCGGCCGGAGCAGGTGACGGCGCAACAGGCCGCGCAGTTCAAGCTGGAGCGGATTGAGGTCACCCCGCGTGAGGCCAAGGCCGTGGAGGAGCGGGCGCGCTACTACCTGCCGATGGACCGGACCCGTTACGCGCTGGCGTTTGACCGGGCCTGCAATCTTTCAAGAAAGGGTGGCGGCTATTACAGCGCGCTGTTCGAGGGCGACGGCGAGCGGGTGAAGTTGCCGGATGCTGCGGCGCTGGCGGAGAAGGGAAAGCTGGCACAGCCGATCAATGCACGGGCGCAGCGGATCCTGCCGGAGCGGGAGGACAAGCCGGGCGTGGGTTCGGCGGCGGGCAAGGTGCTGGGGGCCGCGTTGATCCCTGTGGCGGTTCCGGTGTTTGTGTTGAGCCTGCCGTTCCTGGGGCCGGATCACTGGAAGTGATGGGGCGCTGAGGGAGAGCATCCACGCATGGCGTGGATCTACTTGGGCATCGCCTGAACGTTCATCCTGGAGATCTGTGTGCCCAGCACGCTGGAAACTGTTTTGAAGACCGTGGGTTTCATTGTGCTCGCGGCGCTTCCGTTGGTGATTCTCTGGTTCACCCTTCGGCGAATGGCAGCAACTGCTCGCTCGTCCGTGAAATCGGGGCTGCGTTTGCATGCTCCGCGCCGGATTTCCGGCAGGTCCATGACCTTGGTGATGGTGGATGGGAAAGAAGATCGGGAGCACTACTTCTTTGATGCGGAGTCCTTCTACCTGCGGCGTGGGCCGGTGCCCACGGCGGTTCCGCTTTCGCAGATCACCTCAGTCACACGAACGTCCGACAGGATCTACGGGCGCTATGTCTGGCAGGTGTGCTTCAGCAAAGCGTCGGGCAGAAAGTGCGTGACGTTCACCAACAACCTGACGCTGTTCAATCGGGATTTCCTGCTGTTCCTTGAGGCGGTGCGGAAGGCCAACCCGCTCGCGACCGTTGATCGAGCGAGCGTTCTCTTCTAGAGCGTGTTGAAGTTCGGTATGAACAGTGTCACTGCAATGGCATCACAGCGCGCAGCCCATGTTCGACCGATGTGATCGATGAGAGATGGGCGTTTGTTGCGCGGTATCTGATGCCGAAGCATTCTCATGCGTGGCAGTGCAAGTATGATCTGCGATGAACACGCAAAGCCCGTAACATGGAACGAGGTCCGCTCGTTTCTGCGCGCGATGCGAAGCGTGGGCCTTGTCACCTGTGACGAAGACGCATTTGAGACAATTGTCGAGACGATTTACGTTTATGGCATGCGGTCAATCTCTGCGGAGTAGTTCCTGATGATGTGCCGATCGACGCTGGATGTATCCCTGATTCACGCCTACGCGCTTCCTCTCGGCATATGCGTGGCAGCAGCCGTGGCTCTGATCACAATATGGTTTGCATCCCGCTCTGGCGGGGTGCCAGCCAGGAATATTGCGCTCGGCTCGGCGCTGGCCGTTGTTGTCGTAGTTGCCTTTGGCCTCGTATATCAAGCGCGAACAGCGTACATCGCCGTTACAGATGGCCAGCTGATTGGGTCAGCAGCGTTTGTCCGACTGCAGCTCCCGCTTTCCAGTGTCTCGTGGCAGGACGCTTCCGATGCTTCAAGGATCACGCTGCCTCACCGGCAACTTGGGACCAGCACAGGGGGCGTTGAACTTGGCAAGTTCCGCATGCAGAACGGTCGCAACGTCTTCGTGCTGCGCACGGACCGTAGCTCTGTTCTCGTCACAACCAGAGGGGATACTGACTTGATTCTGGACCGACGTCTTCATGAACAGCTCAAAGCATGCTTGGATCAGGTACGTGAGACCGGCGGCCATCGAGGAAGATTGCAATGATCAGCAGGAAGTACTGGTTTACCAGGAAAAAGTACGGATGGGGTTGGGGGATGCCGTGCGCGTGGCAGGGCTGGCTGGTGTACGCAGTCGCATTCGGCCTGCTGCTGGCGGGTCCGTTTCTGTTCTCTCCATTTCGCGAGCCCATCGCGTTTCAGCTCTACACGTGGGCCGTAGTGTTGGTCCTTGTCCTCATCTGCTGGATGAAAGGCGCCCCCCCCGGTTGGCGGTGGGGGGAGTAGAACGGCTGCAGAAGCTATTTTCGGACCTGTTCGATTTCGATCCGCCGGGCAAAGCATGGATGCATTGCCCTATGTGGGAGTCGGACAGTATCGCTAGCAGGCCACGACTGCGCCCCCTCTGAGGTGTACCGTTTTGAATGAACGCTGGACACTTCCCTCCGCGGGTACCCAACGCGTTCTAACCGTTGATTGACCAAGGTAGCGTCGCTTAAAGGGGCGCGCCGGTGAAGCTACACTGGCGGCCTACGCCCAATGGAAGCTCGCCCATGTTCTCTGGAAAGGTTGCGGTGGTCACCGGCTCCACCAGTGGTATCGGTCTCGGCATTGCCACGGCGCTGGCGCGGAAGGGCGCCGACATCGTGCTGAATGGCTTCGGCGATGCGGCGGAGATCGAACGCATCCGTGCCCGCCTGGAAGCTGAGTTCGGCGTGCGGGTGGTGCACGATGGCGCGGACCTTTCCCGGCGCGAGGCGGTGCGCGCGATGATCGACCGCGTCGTGACGACGATGGGCCGCATCGACATCCTGGTGAATAATGCTGGCATCCAGTACACCGCGTCGATCGAGGAATTCCCGGTCGACAAGTGGGATGCGATCCTGGCGCTGAACCTGTCGGCGGTGTTCCATGCAACGGCGGCGGCGTTGCCGCACATGAAGCAGCAGGGCGCCGGTCGCATCATCAACATCGCGTCGGTACACGGGCTGGTCGGCTCGGTGAACAAGTCGGCCTATGTGGCGGCCAAGCATGGCGTGGTGGGCTTCACCAAGGTAACCGCGCTGGAGAATGCGGGCACCGGCATCACCGCCAATGCCATCTGCCCGGGCTGGGTGCGGACGGCGCTGGTCGAGCAGCAGATCACCGCGTTGGCGGAGAAGGAAGGCACGGATCAGGAGTCCGCCGCTCGCGCGCTGTTGGCCGAGAAGCAGCCTTCGCTGCAGTTCGTGACGCCCGAGCAACTGGGCGGGATGGTAGTGTTCCTGGCATCGGACGCGGCGGCACAGATCACCGGCACGGCGCTGCCGGTGGATGGGGGCTGGACGGCGCGCTAGCTGGCCGATACGGGAAGACGTGCCAGCAGGGCATCCCAATCGGCGACAAAGCAGCCGTCGCGGCCGCGGTTGCACTCGGTGATCCATGCATCCAGCGACGCGCTTTGTGCGCGGTAGGCGCTGACTTCGCCCAGTACGGCGAAGCGCAAGCGGTAGTTCACCAGCATCTGCAGCCATTGCCCGGCCATGCCGGAGCGCAGCTCGAAGAAGTCCGCCGAAAGGCGTTGCACCGGCACGGCGATCCACTCGGCCTGGTGCCCGAGGGCATCGCCGACCAGGTTGCGTAAGGCGCCGGCATCGAGCATCGGGCCCTGCGGCTCCACGCGCAGGATGCGGGTGGTGCCGATGTGTTCCAAGTGTGGGGGCATGGCGTTCTGAAGTCCGTATCGTCCTTCCAGTATGGCTATGGCAGAAGGCGACGGCGAGCGGGTGCAACATGAATCTGGCGAACGAACGCGCTAGGCTGCGCCCGGCGCCTGCGCGACGCGGGTTTACTGTAATGGGGACGGGCATGGCAGGGTGGAAGAGTCGTTCGTTGTTGAGCGCGGTGCTGGTGTGTTCGGGCCTGCCGGTTGCAGCCGCCGAGCTGTGCACGGTCAGTGCCTACGGTGACGGGCAGGGCAACATCGTGGTGCTGGGCATACCCGCCGCGGCACCGGCCACGGGGCAGCGTTATCTGATGCTGGACGGGCGACGTGGCGCCACCGGCGATGCCAACGCGCCGGTGAGCTGCAGCGGCGATGTGGTCAGCGTTAGCTCGCCTGCGGGGGCCACGCAGCGCTGGCAGCGACTGCCCACCCGCGATACCGATGCAACTTTCACCAGTGCAGGAACCAAGCTGGTCGGGCAGTTGATCGAACCCGCCGGTCCGGCCGATCCCAAGCGGCCGCTGGTGGTGCTGGTCCATGGCTCGGAACGCACGATGGCGGTGGCGGCGATCTACCAACGGATGCTGGTGGCGCAGGGAATCTCGGTGTTCGCCTACCAGAAGCGTGGCACCGGCGATTCGGAAGGCGAGTACACGCAGAACTTCGAGCTGCTGGCCGACGACGCGGCGGCGGCGCTGGCGAAGGCGCGTGAACTGGCCAAAGGCCGCTTCGGCCGTGCCGGGTACTTCGGTGGCAGCCAGGGCGGTTGGATCGCGCCCTTGGCCGCCACACGTTCGCAGGCGGATTTCGTGGCGATCGGTTTCGGGCTGGTGGTCTCGCCCATCGAGGAGGACCGCGAGCAGTTGTTCGACGAGGCGCACCGCCTGCAACTGGATCCGGCGGCCATGAAGCAGGTCGGCCAGCTGTCGGACGCCACGGCGCAGCTGATGCGCACGCATTTCAGTGAAGGTTTCGAGGCGCTGGCGAAGGTGCGTGCGCAGGTGGGTGCCGCGCCGTGGTCAAAGACCATCAGTGGCGAATACAGCGGTGACATGCTGCGCATGAGCGACGCCGACCTGCGCCGGATCGGTCGCGCGCGCTTCGACAACCTGGAGCTGATCTGGGACTACGATGCCGAGGCTGCGCTGCGCCGTTTGAAGGTGCCGCTGCTATGGGTGCTGGCCGAGCAGGACCGCGCCGCGCCGATTGCCGCCACGCGTTCGGTCCTGTCGCGCCTGCGCGCGTCAGGACAGCCGATCGAGACCTACCTGTTCCCCGACACCGACCATGGCATGGTCGAGTTCCGCACCGATGCCGAGGGCAACCGCGTGTCGACGCGGATCACCGACGGCTATCTGCGCCTGCTGGCGGATTGGATCAAGCAGGATGTGCACGGACAATACGGGCGCGCGCGCACAGTGAGCGATTGAGCGGATGGTGGCGCAGGCGGCGGATGGCGCTCCGCCGCCGATAGCGGCACGACTCAGCGCGGCTTCGCAAACACATCCAATCCCTTGCCGGTCTCCAGCAGCGACTTCAGGCTCGACAGCACGATCGGCCAGCCCTGGCGGATGCCGGTATCCATGCCGCTGCCGGGTTCCAACTCGTCGTGGGTAACGGTCAGCCGCACCATGTCCTGGTAGGGCACGATCTCGAAGGTCACCCGGCTGTAGGCGCCCGGGTTATCGGCCTGCGAGGCGGCGGCCCAGGTGATGACCAGCCGCGAGGGCGGGTTGCTTTCCACCACTTCGCCGACCAGTTCGACCGAGCGCGTTTCGTTGGCGCGCACGTGCTGCCAGCGCGAGCCGGGTTTCCAGTCCGAGACGTTTTCATGGCCCCAGTAGCGGCGGGCGATCTCGGGCCGGGTGATGGCCTCGAACACCTTCTGTGGCGTGGAGGCGATATAGATCACGTGGATGAAGCGGGTCGATTCAACGGACATCGTCATTCTCCTTCCAGCTCTCGTTTCAGGTCATGCAGCAGGCTCAGGCGCTGCTGCTCGAACTTGCGTACCCAGCGCTCATAGACTTCGTGCAGCGGTACCGGGTTGATGAAGTGCAGCTTCTCGCGGCCACGGCGCACGGTGCTGATCAAATTGGCGTCTTCCAGCAGGCCCAGGTGCTGGGTGACCGATTGCCGGGCCATGTCCAGGTGCTCGCACAGCTGGCCCAGGGTCTGGCCGTTGTCTTCGCAGAGCAGGTCCAGCAGCGTCCGGCGCGTGGGGTCGGCCAAGGCCTTGAACACCTTGTCTGCATTCATGCGGGGCGTCTTCAGTTCCAGTTGTCGATCCTGACGTCGCGGGGGTTGGGCTGGCCCTTGCCGGTTTCCAGCAGGGCTTTCAGGCTCATCAGGAACACCGCCCACTTGGTGCTGCAGTGGGAGGTGAATTCGATGCGCTCTTTCCAGCCTTCATGGGTGAACAGGACGATGCAGTAGTCGCCTTCCTGCTTCAGCACGAAACGCGCATGCGTGCCGATCCATTCGGCAGGGCCGACGAGGAACTTCCAGAGCACCAGCTCGCCGGGAATGAGCTGTTCGAGCTGCATTTCCATGGCGCCGATTTCCTGGTCGTTGTTCGTGAAGCGCACCCTGACCGTGCCGCCGGTATCGCGGTCGCCATGGGTGTCTTCGGCCCACCAGGCGGCGACGCCTTCAGGGGTGGCCAGTGCTTGATACACCTGGCTTGCGGGGGCCTTGATGCCGACCCGGTGTGCGATATCCACCATTGCAGGTTCCTCGCATGGGCCGGCAGGCGCCGCCCTTGAGTGGACTATATGCAGGTAAATACCTGCATGTCAAAACCCGCCACGAATGCCCGGGTTTGGTAGTGCCGGCCGCTGGCCGGCATCCCGGTGGAGTTGGGTGCGTGCAGTTGCCGGCCAGCGGCCGGCACTACCAGATGCTGCCCACCCGGCCGCGGCTAGTTGACAGGCAGCCAACCTACTGGTAGGTTGACGGCATGAAAGAGCCGCTCTCGCCCAAGGCCCAGGAGATCCTGGCCCACGCCCGTTCGCTGCTGGAGGCCGGTGGCTACAACGGCTTCAGCTACGCCGACGTGTCGGCGCGGGTGAACATCAGCAAGGCCAGCATCCATCACCACTTCCCCAGCAAGGCAGACCTGGTGCGCACGGTGGTTGAGCTGTACCGGGCCGAGGCGCGCGAAGGCCTGGCGCTGCTGGACCGGCAGCTGGACGACCCGCTGCAGGAGCTCAACGCCTATGTGGACTACTGGTCGAGCTGTATTGCCGGTGGCACGTCTTCGTTCTGCATCTGCGCGATGCTGGCGGCAGAGGCGCCGATGATCCCTGCGGAGATTGCCGAAGAAGTACGCGGGCATTTCGAGGATTTGAGTGGCTGGTTGGCGCTCACGTTGGAAAAGGGCGCGGCGCTGGGTCAACTGCGCCTGCAGGGTTCGGTGGCCGATGAGGCCAGGGCGTTCATGTCATCGGTGCATGGCGCGATGCTGGCCGCGCGCGGTTTCGGCGATGCGGCGACGTTTGCTGCGCTGGCACGGCTGGCCATCGCGCGGGTGAGCGCGGCTGCCTGATGGATGTGTGGTGGGCCTGCGGCAACGTAGGCCTTTTCTTTGATCTAGAAGTCTACCTACTAGTAGGTTCAATCAACCCTTGGAGATGTTCCATGTCGCACTCTCTGTCCACGCTGGGCGTGATCCACACGGCCGTCAGCCTTGTACCGGTGTTCGCCGGCCTGTATGCCTTCATTCGCCATCGCGCGATCGACCCCGCGACACGCTCCGGCAAGCTGTACCTGCTCGGGCTGGTGCTGTCGGTGGCAACGTCGTTCACCGTCTCCAGTACGGGCGGGATCAACCCGGGCCACGCATTCGGGGTGATCGTGCTGCTGGTGGCGTTCGGCGGCGTGCTGGCGGCCCGGCTGCGCTGGCTGGGTGGCGCCGCACCTTACCTGTCGACATTTGCGCTGTCCTTCAGCTTCCTGCTGTCGCTGGTGCCAGGCGTGAATGAAACGCTGACACGGTTGCCGGCAGCGCATCCGATTGCTGCGGCGCCGATGGCGCCGGTGGTGCTGCACACGCTGCTGGGATTGGCTGCGGTGTTTGTGCTGGGCTTTGCCGCGCAGTGCTGGCGCATGCGGTCTCAACCGGTTCGCAGGCGCCCTTGAGCAGAGGCACCTCAGTCCCGCATGGCCATTTCAGCCAGCAACGACTGCGGTTCGATCAGCGCAGCCGAACGTGTGGCATCCACCCGAACATGCCGGCTGCAGAAGTTGAACGGTCGACCCTGCGCCGGCGAGGCTGCGTCTGGAGATGCGTCCGGTGTTTCGATTTCCAGCACTTCATCTACCGCCAGCGCCAGGGTTGCGGTGCCGGCGCTGATCAACAGCATGGCTGGGCTGCCGCCACCGAATGCCGGTTGACCGCTGAGCCTGCGCAGGTCGGCTACCGGCAACGGCTGCCCCCGTACCTCCAGGGTCCGCCGGCCCTGATGATCTGCGGGGCCGAAGGTCTCGGGGCCGCGTATTTCCACGGCAGCCTGGACGTCGATCGCGAACAGGGCCGTGCCTGCACGAAGGACGACGACCTCGAACAACTCGGCGGGCGAGGCACGTGTTTGCGTTGAAGGTTGAGCGGGTACAGGCATGCTGTGGATCTGGCAGGAACGATGGGTAACGCGGCTTGAATGATGACGTGCGCAGGGAGCACGCGGCCGCGTGGGACTACGCGCGCAAGGCGGCGGTTCAGCTGGATCCGACGGGCGCATGGTGCGCACTGAGCGGGCCGATGCGCGGAAAGTGCGGACGCAGCAGGCCGACGAGCTGATCCATGCCCGGAACGGAATGGCCGAATTCGTCCCATCGTGCATTGACCAGGCCGGACACCACGACCTGCCCGGTCTCGATGCGGGTCATGGCCCAATAGGGAACAGCACGCGCGCTGATGGCCATGTCCAGTACCGGAACGACGGCAGCATGCGAGCGACTGTCATGGATGCGGCGCTTGACCGCCTCCAGGCCGTCGGGCGGACCTTCGACGTACTGGAAAAACCGCTGACCGTCGACGAGCAGCGCTCCGGTGACGTCCACGCGACGGTTGAACGTGGCAGAGCGGGAGACGATCTGCCGGAGGATTTCATCGGAAAGCCCAGCCGACATGTGGCTGGAGTAGGCAAATGCGTGGAGCATGGAAGGGGCTTCTTGTGACGCCCGTCACTATACGTGGGGCGCCATAGCCTGCCGTGAGCCTTTCCTCACGCATCATCGGGAGTGATGCGTTGGATCAGCAGCCCACCAACCGATCCGCGCCAATTCCGCCGCGATGCTGGCTGCGGTATTGGGTAGGACTGGCGTCCACCTGGCCGCGGAAGTGCCGGCGGAACGACTCCTGCGAACCAAAGCCGGCCTGCTCGGCAATCCACTGCAGCGGCCGGTCGGTGGTTTCCAGCAGCTCGCGGGCGAATGCCACGCGCTCGCGGATCAGCCAGTCGATGGGTGACAGGCCGGTGGCTTCCAGGAACTGCCGCTGCAGCGTGCGCTGGCTGAGCGCGGCCTGCTCGGCAAGACTGCCCAGCGAGTGCGGCTCGCGCAGGTTGCGGCGCATCCATTCCATCAGTTTTGCCAGACGCGAGGGCTCGCCATTGGGAATGGCCCGGCTGACACGCTGGCTGCGTTCGGCATCACGCCATGGCGCCAGCACCAGCCGTTCGGCCACCAGGTTGGCCACGCGTGCGCCGTAATCCTTGCGCACCATGTGCAGCATCATGTCCATGCCGGTGGCCGAGCCGGCCGAGGTGATGACGTTGCCGGTATCGACGTACAGCACGTCTTCGCGCACATCGATGCGTGGAAAGTCGCGTGCCAGCGCTTCGGTGAGGCGCCAGTGGGTGGTGGCCGGGCGGCCATCGAGCAGCCCGGCCCAGGCCAGCACGAAGGCGCCAGAGCAGATCGAGGCGATGCGTGCGCCACGGGCGTGGGCGCGGATGAGTGCATCGAGCAGTGCCTGCGGCGGGCGTTCGCTGGGTTCGCGCCATCCGGGAATGACGATGATGTCGGCGTCATCAACAGTGCTGAGATCGTAGGGCAGCTGCACCTGTACATTGCCGAGCATGCGCAGTGCGCCGGGTTCACCCGCGCACAGCTGGGTGCGGTACCAGGCCACGCCCAGTTCTGGCCGCACCGGTGCGAACAGGCCAACCGCACAACCGAACTCGAACAGCCCCTGGCCGTGGCAGGCGACGATGGTGACGAGCGGCGCGGTGGGATCGGCGGGTGGGCTGGGCATGGTTTGATGCTACGGGTGGAGATGCGTGGCGTTGCGTGGTGCGCGGGCATGAGGTGATGCCTGCCAGGCATATGGAGCGGTCGCTCCCCTCTTGTAGAGCCGAGCCCACGCTCGGCTCAATACCGGCAGGGGGGATGCATCTGACGCCGTCGCGTAGAGCAGCCGAGCGTGGGCTCGGCTCTACAGACAGCAGTGCACCGGCAATGCCGCCTAACGTCATTACCAGCGGTCATGTGGGTGGCCGGATATGACGGTTGGGTGACGTGATCCCGCCTGTCGCACCAGGTGAACAGGCCCTTGAATGGAAGCGTGTTTCCGGCCCACTCCCACGAGTCCCCATGCCTGCCGCCCACGCCCCTGTGCTGAACACTCTCGCCGTCCTGATCGCCAGCGTTCTGGCTGCAACGCTTGGCCATGCGGCTGACGCCGATGCAGATCCAGCTGCCACCGCCGCGACGGCCAACGTGGCAGCGTCCACACTGGATGCGGTGGTCGTTACCGGGTCGCGCACCAGCACGCGCACGGTGAAAAACAGCTCCACGCCGATCGATGTGATCTCTGCGGAAGACCTCACCGCCACCGGCCAGGCCAACCTGCTCGAAGCGCTGCAGCGTGCGCTGCCCTCGCTCAGCCAGATTGGCGGCTACCAGAGCGACCAGGAGAGCCTGATCCGTGGCTACCAGCTGCGTAATCTCTCGCCGGGCTACACGCTGGTGCTGGTGAACGGCAAGCGCCGCAATGCCAGTGCCTATGTGAGCGGGGCCAACGGCGGCGGTTTCCCCGGCCATGCCTGGGCAGACCTGGCGTTGATTCCAGTCTCGGCGATCGACCACGTGGAAGTGCTGCGCGATGGTGCGTCGGCCATCTATGGCTCGGACGCGATCACCGGCGTGGTCAACGTGATCCTGAAATCGCAGGCGCACGGTGGCGAGCTCGCCGTGGAAAGCGGGCAGAGCATTGATGGCGATGGCTCGCGCACCAGCCTGCGTGCCAACGTGGGCCTGCCGTGGGGCGCCGATGGCTTCGTCAACCTGTCGGGCGAAACCACGCGGCAGCACCACGCGATCCGTACCCGCCGCTACATCGATGGCTACCTGAGCTATCCGGCGGTAGATGCCAACGGCAATCTGGTCGCGCTGCGACCGAACAACCGGTTGCCGGCCGGCGCATCGCCGAACCCGGCCGAGGCCAACCGCGATGCCGAGGCCAACACCATCCTCAGTTCGCCATCGTATGCGCTGAAGGCGTTTGCGGTGAACGTGGGCCATGGCCTGGGCGAGAGCGCCCAGTTCTACGCCAATGCCACCGCCAGTGATCGAACCGCGCAGGCGATCCAGAACTTCCGTCTGCCGGCGACCATCTTCACCACTTACAAGGCTCCAGGCGTGCTGAGCGTGTTTCCCGATGGCTTCCTGCCGGTGCTGGAAACCAAGGAGAAGCAGCACACCGGCACCGCGGGCGTGAAAGGCCAGATCGCAGGCTGGGACTACGACGCCAGCCTTACCGGCAACCGCAGCACGGTGCGCACCTATACGCGCAACTCGGTGAACTACTCGCTGCCGTACCCCGGTTCGCCCACCGATTTCTATGATGGCAAGCTGGACTACCAGCAGGGCATCGCCAACCTGGACCTGCGCCGTGGCTTCGAGGTGGCGGCATTTGCTTCGCCGCTGGAAGTGAGCGCCGGCGCCGAGTACCAGCATGAACAGTATGAGCGCGGGGCAGGGCAGTGGGAGTCCTACACCGGCTTCGGTGCCGCCGCGTTCGTCGGCTACTCCACCGCCGATGCGGTGAAGGCGACGCGCAACAGCAAGGCGGTCTATGTGGGCGCGGCCAGCAACATCACCGCGCGCTGGTATCTGGATGCCGCTGCACGCTGGGAAGATCATTCCGACTTCGGCAGCGTGTCCACGGGCCGACTGACCACGCGCTTCGACTTCACCGACGCGTTGGGTGTACGCGCGACGGTCAGCAATGGCTTCCATGCGCCCAGCCTGGGCGCGCAGTTCTACCAGGCCACCGGCAGCTGCCCGTGCGGCACCACGCTGGTGGCACAGGTGTCTTCGCCGGCGGCGATTGCGTTGGGTGCCACACCGCTGAAGCCGGAAAAGGCCACCAACTACAGCCTGGGCGTGACCTGGGACCCGAGCCCGGCGTTCCACCTGGCCGTGGATGCCTACCAGATCGACATCCGCGGCCAGCTCGGCCAGTCCAGCCAGATCGGCTACAACGCGCAGGATCCAGCGCGCATTACCGACAACAGCGGCACGGTGCTGAGTGCGGCGCAGAAGAACACCATCGATGCCTTGCTGGGTTCGGCCGGCATCAGCATCCTGCCGGGTGATGCGTTCTACGCCAGCTACTTCACCAACGTGGGCAATACCCGTACCCGTGGCGTCGAGCTGACCCTGGAAGCGAACCAGGAAACCGCGTGGGGCAAGCTGCGCTGGAGCTACGCGGCCAACGTCGGCCGCACCACGATCCGGAAGATCAGTGATATTCCGCCGGCGCTGCAGGGGCTGCCCAACATCAACCTGTTGACCAAGTCCAGCGAGTACGCGCTGCGCTTCCGCACGCCCAGCTACACCCAGGTGGCGGGCTTGGGCTGGCAGAACGGGCGCTGGCGCTCGAACCTGGATTTCACCTACTACGGACCGATCAAGCGCCTGAACAACGGCGTGGAGTACAAGCAGCCGCCGGTGCTGGTGACCAACCTGTCCGGTGCGGTGGAACTGGGTGCGGGCTGGAGTGCGGCGCTGGGCATCAACAACGTGTTCGACAAGCGCACGCGCAAGGTGCCGGCGTACGCGCGCAGTGCTACCGATGTGGCCAGCATCGAGACGACGTGGGATTCGGGCGATGTGCTGAGCCGGATCGGGACGTTCTGGTACGGGCGGATCAATTACCGGTTCTGAGGTGGAGCAGCCGAGCATGGCTCGGCTCTACAAAAGGCAACAGCAGCCGAGCATGGCTCGGCTCTACAAAAGGCGAAAGGCAGCCGGCGGTAGTCCGGCATCATCGAGGAGCAGTTCATGTCTTCTGCATTGAGGGTGGTTGCAGTGGTGGGGTCACCGACCAGCTCGGCGACGTCACGTACGTTGCTGCTGGTGCGGCACCTGTTGGCGTCGTTGCAGCAGCGGGTGCACGCCAGCGTGGAGCTGGTGGAGTTGGCGCCGATCGCGCGCTCAGTGGGGCAGTCGCTGTCGCGCGATGAAGTGGAGCCGGCGGTGGAACAGGCGCTGCAGGCCATCGAGACCGCCGAACTGCTGGTGGTGGCCGCGCCGGTGTATCGGGGGTCGTATCCGGGGCTGTTCAAGCACCTGGTCGACTTCATCGGGCTGGAGGCGCTGGTGGATACACCGGTGCTGCTGGCGGCGACCGGTGGCAGCGAGCGCCATGCACTGGTGATCGACCATCAGCTGCGGCCGTTGTTCAGTTTCCTGCAGGCGCACACGCTGCCGATCGGGGTGTATGCCACGCCGGCCGACTTTGATGGCGAGCACCTCAACAGTGCAGCGTTGCAGGCCCGCATCGCGCTGGCGACCGAGCGTGCGGCCGGGCATCTGGCTACGCAGGCGCTGGCGGTAGCGGCGCCACTGCGACGCATCGCCTGATGCCATAACCGGCGGCGCTTTGCATATGGCCAAGGCGCATCTGCGTGGCCGGATCTGACCGCCGATTGTCGCCTGGCACCGCCACCGCAAGCACCGGCATCCCTAGCATCGAAATCGAAGCGGCATCGCATTGCCGGCCCTGATGAGGACACTCCCGTGGCGTTGGACGCAGCAAGCAAACCCATCCTGTTCCTGCTCGACCGCGAGTTCGAGGATGGCCAGATTCCTGGCCAGCGCTTCTTCTGCCGGCACAGCCTGCTGCTGGAAGGGGCGCTGTCGAGCATCGACGGCCTCGACGCGCAGCTGGACGTACGTCGCATTGGTTTCGCGCGGCCACGCCGCGAGGTGATCGCCGAGATCGGCGAGCAGGACCAGTCGTTGCCCAAGCTGGTGCTGCCGCAGGGCGTGCGCAGCGAGCTGGCCAGTGGCGCGCATCAGGACCGCCAGTACATCTCCGGTGCCGAGCCGATCCTGGCTGCGCTGAACGGATTGCTTGGCATTCCCGTGGCCCACCCCTGAGCGAGGACACGACCTTGAGCTATCTGATCAGCGTCTTGGACAAGAGCCCGGTGGCCGAAGGCGCCTCGCCAGAGCAGGCGCTGCGCAACAGCCTGCAGCTGGCGCAGCGTGCCGAGCAGCTGGGTTACCACCGGTACTGGTTCGCCGAGCACCATGCTGCCCCGGCGCTTGCCAGCCCGGCGCCGGAAGTGCTGGCCGCCTGGGTGCTGGCGCAGACCCGGCGCATCCGCATCGGCAGTGGCGGGGTGATGCTGCGCCACTATGCGCCGTACAAGGTTGCAGAGAGCTTCAACCTGCTGGCGGCGTTGGCGCCGGGGCGCGTGGATCTGGGGGTGGGCAAGGCGCCCGGTGGCCTGCCAGCATCGACCGCCGCGCTGGCGGCGGGACGCCCGGCATTCGCCGATTTCGACCAGCAGCTGCGCGACCTGGAGGGCTATCTGTCCGGTGCCGCAACCGAGGCGCTGGCACGCCCGATTCCACAGCAGGCGCCGGAGCGCTTCCTGCTCGGTGCCAGCCCGCAGAGTGCGCAGCAGGCGGCCGAGCTCGGCTGGCGCTTCGTGTATGCCGCGCACTTTGATGGCGACCCGAAACACATCGAGGCCGCGTTCGACGCCTACCGCGGTGTCTCCACGCAACCGCCGTTGCTGGCCACGGTGGCCTTCGCCGCGCCGACTGCCGAAGCAGCCGCACGCCACATCGGTGCGCTGCGCGTCTACAAGCTGCATCTTGGCCCGGGGCAGACAGTGAACCTGCCCAGCCCCGAGGCAGCTGCCGAGTATGCACGCCAGGTAGGTGTGGCGGACTTCCGCATCGAGGAAACACGGCCAAGCGTGCTGTCCGGCGATGCGCAACAGGTACGCGGCGAACTGGATGCGCTGCACCGACGCTTCGGCGTGGGTGAGTTCATCCTCGACGCGCCGGTGGCCGACCTCGACGCACGCCTGACATCCCTCGAACTGCTGTCGCCCGCGCCGCGCGCGGCGGTGGCCTGACCTGCAGGAGCGATCCCCAATGAGCACGACCGCGCGCCACATTCCGTTCGGCATCATGCTGCAGGGCCCCGGCAGCCACATGCATGCCTGGAAGCATCCGTCCAATCCGGCTGATGCCAGCGTCAACCTGCAGTTCTACATCGACATCGCGCGCACCGCCGAGGACAACGGCATCGCCTTCGGCTTCGTGGCCGACGGCCTGTACATCAACGAGAAGTCGATCCCGCACTTCCTCAACCGCTTCGAGCCGATCTCGCTGCTGTCGGCACTGGCCACGGCAACGAAGAAGATCGGCCTGGCCGGCACGCTGTCGACCTCCTACAGCGACCCGTTCACCGTGGCCCGCCAGTTCGCCTCGCTGGATCTGCTCAGCGGCGGCCGCGCCGGCTGGAACGTGGTGACCTCGCCGTTGGAGGGTTCGGGCCGCAACTATGGCCGGCCACACCCGGAACATGCGCTGCGCTACCAGATCGCCGATGAGTACCTGGACGTCGTGCAGGGGCTGTGGGATTCGTGGGACGACGACGCCTTCGTGCGCGAGCGCGACAGCGGTACATTCTTCGCGCCGGAAAAGTTCCGCCGCCTCGACCACAAGGGCCGCTTCTTCCAGGTGGAAGGGCCGCTCAACATCCAGCGTTCGCCACAGGGCCAGCCGGTGATCTTCCAGGCCGGTTCGTCCGACGACGGCATCGCGCTGGCCGGCAAGTATGCCGACGCGGTGTTCACCCATTCGCCGTCGCTGGAAGAAACCCGCGCGTTTACCCAGAAGGTGAAGAACTCGGCGATCGCGCATGGCCGCAGCGGCAATGACGTGAAGATCTTCCCGGGCATCGGCCCCATCGTCGGCCGCACGGTCGAAGAGGCCGAAGCCAAGTACCAGGCGATTGCCGCACTGGCCACGCTTGAGGATGCACTGGCGTACCTGGGGCGCTTCTTCGATCACCATGATTTCAGCCAGTACGACCCGGATGCACCGTTCCCGGAGTTGGGTGACATTGGCAGCAACTCGTTCCGTTCCACCACCGATCGCATCAAGCAGGATGCGCGAGAAAAGGGGCTGAGCCTGCGCCAGGTGGCACTGGAAGCAGTGAGCCCACGGCCGAACTTCATCGGCACACCGGAGCATGTGGCCGATGAGCTGATCCGCTGGTTCGATGCCGGTGCCAGCGATGGCTTCATTCTCGGCTTCGCCGCGCAGCGCGAGGGCCTGGACGATTTCGTGACCCAGGTGCTGCCGATCCTGCAGGCGCGCGGCTACCACCAGCGCGCGCTGGAAGGGCAGACGCTGCGCGAGCATCTGGGCCTGCCGTACAAGGCCAGCCGGTATGCGACCGACGCCGAGCCGGCGCGGAAGGCGGGGTAGGGCAATGAGCGGAGAAACCGCAGTAGCACCGGGCCAGGCCCGGCGGGGTTCCCCAGCGACTGGCGTGTTGCCCGAAATCGCAGCACGCGCCGAGGCCGCCATCGCGATCCGCCATGACCTGCATCGGCACCCGGAGCTGGCCTTCGAAGAGCATCGCACCAGCGCCCGCGTGGCCGAGCTGCTGCAGCAATGGGGCTATGAGGTCACCACTGGCCTCGGCGGCACCGGCGTAGTCGGCACGCTGCAGCGCGGGCAGGGAAGCCGTCGCCTGGGCCTGCGTGCCGACATCGATGCGCTGCCGATCCGCGAGGACTCCGGCCTGGCCTACGCCAGCCAGACCGAGGGCCTGATGCATGCCTGCGGCCATGATGGTCACACCGCCATCCTGTTGTCCGCCGCGCATTACCTGGCCCATCACGGCACTATCGACGGCACCTTGCAGCTGGTGTTCCAGCCAGCCGAGGAAACCGGCTCGGGTGCATCGAAGATGATTGCCGACGGCCTGTTCGAGCGCTTCCCGGTGGATGCGATCTATGGGCTGCACAACTGGCCCGGCGTACCGGTCGGCCACTTCGGCTTCGTCGACGGCCCGGCGATGGCGTCGGTCGACTGGGCGCGGCTGAAGGTGATCGGCAAGGGCGGCCACGGTGCCGAGCCGCAGGGCAGCGTGGACCCGATCCTGGTCGCCGCGCACATCATCACTGCATTGCAGAGTGTGGTGTCGCGCAATGTCGACCCGCGGCAGATGGGCGTGGTCACCGTCGGTTCGATCCACGGTGGGCAGGCCGCCAATGTGATTCCGGACGTGGTCGAGCTGAAGCTGACCGTGCGCGCCTATCTACCGGAGGTGCGCGATACCCTGCGGCGCCGCGTCACCGAACTTGCCGAGCAGACTGCCGCCGCGTTTGGTGCACGCGCGGAGATCGAATTCCCGCGCGGCTTCCCCAGTGTGATCAACCATCCGCAGCAGACCGCCTACATCCGCGAGGTGGCCGTGCAGGGCTTCGGCGCCGGACAGGTGGTGACCGACTTCGCACCGCGCACGGCCAGCGAGGATTTCGCGTTCCTACTTCAGGCGCGGCCGGGCAGTTTCGTGTTCGTCGGCAACGGTGACAGTGCACCGCTGCACAGCCCGCGCTATGTGTTCAACGACGCGGCCATTGCCCCCGCCGCCAGCCTGTGGGCGCGACTGGCCGAAGATTACCTGGTGAAGGACGCGACATGAGCCACGACGAACGCTTCCTCTATACCTCGGTCGATGACCCGCTGGCGCGGCCGTTGTTCGACGGCCTGGAGCAGGAATACGACAGTCGCTACGCCGATGTGCGTCGACGCATCGGCGGCAGCGCTCGCGAGGAGCTGCAGCGCTATCCGGCGCAGGCCTTCGCGGCGCCGGTAGGGGCCTTCGTACTGTTGCTGCGCGACGGTGTGGCGATCTCTGGCGGCGCCTTCATGCCGCACCGCGATCCAGACACCGCCGAATTCAAGCGCATCTGGACGCTGCCGGGGTTGCGACGCCAGGGCATCGCGCGGCGCGTGCTGCAGGAACTGGAAGAACAGGCGGCACGCCAAGGCTATCGGCGTGTGTTCCTGACCACCGGCTTCCGCCAGCCCGAAGCTGTCGGCCTGTACCTCAGCCATGGCTACACCGCGCTGTTCGATCTGGATGCAGATCCGGAAACCGTCGCGCACCTGCCCTTCGAGAAGCACCTTGGGCAACCGGCGCCAGTGCTTTCGCCGGCGCAGGCCGTGCTGCACGGGGTACATGCATGAGTACACCGTCGTCTGCGCTTGAGGGAATCACTGCGCGTCCTTCGCCAGCGCCCGAATTGAAGATCGTGCCGGCCCGGCATCCACTGCAGGGGGTTGGTACGGTGCTGGCACTCGCGTTGATCCTGATCGGCCTTCAATCAGTACTTGGCAATCCGCGTTGGGGCTGGGGCACTTTTGCCGAATGGTTCTTCGCGCGCCCGGTGCTTGAGGGACTGGGCCGCACGCTGCTGCTGACCGCGCTCGGTACTGGCCTCGGCTTCGCCTTGGGCACGTTGCTTGCGCTGGCCCGCGTCTCCGGTTCGCCGCTGCTGTCGGCGGTGTCGTGGGGCTACGTGTGGCTGTTCCGCTCGATCCCGCTGCTGGTGCTGTTGCTGCTGCTGAACAATCTGGGCTACCTGTACAGCACCATCGAGCTGGGCGTGCCGTTCACCGGCATCAACCTGTTCTCGTACCCAACCACGCAGCTGATCGGTGTGTTCACTGCCGCGGTGCTGGGCCTGACCCTGAACCAGGCCGCGTTCTCGGCCGAGGTGATCCGCGGTGGCATCCTCTCGGTTGACCACGGCCAGTACGAGGCCGCGGCCGCGCTCGGCCTGCCGCGTGGCCGCCAGGTGCGCCGCATCATCCTGCCGCAGGCGATGCGTTCGATCCTGCCGGCGGCGTTCAACGATGTGATCGGCCTGGCCAAGAGCACCTCGGTGGTCTACGTGCTGGCGCTGCCGGAGCTGTTCTACACCGTGCAGGTGATCTATCGGCGCAACCTGGAAGTGGTGCCGCTGCTGATGGTGGCCACGGTCTGGTACCTGGTGATCCTGACCGTGTTGTCGCTGCTGCAGCGGCGCGTGGAACAGCGCTTCGCGCGCGGCCAACTGCAGCGCGAGCGCTCGGCATCGCGCGTGTCATCGCCGCGCGTGCAGAGTGATGCCACACCGCGCGTGGTCAACCGCCCGCGCATCGCCGCGCAGGTGGATGCCGGCGAGGGCGCGGCGGTGTCGCTGCACGGCGTAGGCAAGGTGTTTGGCGATCAGCCGGTGCTGGAAGACGTGAACCTGGACCTGCGCGCCGGCAGCGTGACGGTGCTGATCGGCCCGTCCGGTGCCGGGAAATCCACGCTGCTGCGGTTGATCAACCACCTGGAACGCGCGGACAGTGGTTACGTGACTGTTGGCGGCCAGCTGATCGGTTACCGCCGCGAGGGTGACACGTTGTACGAACTTCCCGAGCGCGAGATCCGCCGCCGTCGTTCCGAGGTGGGCATGGTGTTCCAGGGCTTCAACCTGTTCCCGCACCTGACCGCGCTGGAGAACATCATCGAGGCACCGATCGCGGTACGTGGTGTATCCCGCGCGCAGGCCGAGCAGCAGGCGCGCACACTGCTGGAGCGGGTCGGCCTGGCCGACAAGGCCGATGCCTTCCCGCGCCAGCTGTCCGGTGGCCAGCAGCAGCGCATCGCGATTGCCCGCGCGCTGGCGCTGCAGCCGAAGGTGCTGCTGTTCGACGAACCCACGTCGGCGCTGGATCCGGAACTGGTGGCCGAAGTGCTGAGCGTGATCGAAGAACTGGCCCGTTCCGGTACCACGCTGGTGATCGTCACCCATGAGCTGAGCTTCGCCCGCCGCGTGGCCGACCACGTGGTGATGATGGACCAGGGCCGGGTGATCGAGCAGGGCACGCCCGACGCCGTGTTCGAGCAGCCGCGCCAGCAACGCACGGCCGATTTCCTGGCCAAGACCCTGTAACCCCGGAAGGAGCACCATGAGTCGTGCAGCATCGCGTCGTCCCTCGCGCAGCACCCTGTTGATCGTGGCGGTGCTGGTCATCGGCATTGCCGGTATCGTCTACTCGCGCGTGCGCCAGGCACCGGATGCAGGCACCGTGGCCGCGACCAGCCTGGCCGGCGCGAACACGGCCGTCCTGAAGGGCACCTTCGACCCGAAGGCGAAGGCGTTGATCCCCGCCGGTTATCAGTTCGTCACCCCTGGGGCGTTTACCGTGGCCACCCATCCGGGGCAGCTGCCGCTGGCCGACTACGGCGCCGACAGCAAGGACGTGGTCGGCATCGAGCCGGACATCGCGCGGCTGATCGCCGATGCGTTGGGCCTGAAGCTGGTGATCGTGCCGGTCGCGTGGGCGGACTGGCCGCTGGGGCTGGAATCGGGCAAGTACGATGCGGTGCTGTCGAACGTGACGGTGACCGAAGAGCGCAAGAAGAAGTTCGACTTCTCCAGCTACCGCTACGATCTTCTGGGCATCTATACGCGCAGCGACGGGCCCATCCAGAAGATCGAAAAGCCCGCTGATGTGGCCGGGCTGAAGGTGGTGGTGGGTGCCAGCACCAACCAGGACCAGATCCTGCGGCAGTGGGACCGGCAGAACATTGCGGCCGGGCTGAAGCCGGTGGAGTACCAGTACTTCGACGACGCCGTGGTCGGCCGCTTGGCGGTGATCACTGGCCGCGCCGATGTCTCGTTCGAGCCCAATGCCACCGGCGCCTACTCGGCGCGCGACGGCAAGGTGCGGCGCGTGGGCCTGTTCCCTGGCGGCTGGCCGAATGCCGCAGCGATCTCGGTGACCACGCGCAAGAGCAGCGGCCTGGCCGATGCGGTGACGCAGGCGTTGAACACCCAGATCGGCAGCGGCACCTATGCGCAGGCATTGGCGCGCTGGAACCTGGCCGAGGAGGCGGTGCCGCAATCGCAGACCAATCCGCCGGGGTTGCCGACGCTGCAATGACACCGGGCGTGGCCCGGCGCTACCGCTGCTTCTGTAGAGCCGAGCCATGCTCGGCTGCTCTACCAACGCGCCTCCAGCGTTCTGAATGGTCTTGCCAAGCGCACGCCCTCCGCATCGAACGCGGTAACGTCGCGCCCATCCACACGCACGGTCTTCGGCATCGTCCGCGCCGGCCACCAGACCTTCACCGCCGTCCCACTGCGCAGGCCCTTGCCCAGCGTGATCGATAGCGTGCCGTCGCGTTGCCGTGCCTGCATCTGCAACGTGCCATACGCGGTGGGCAGGCGTTCCACCGCCAATCCATCGCCCGCCACCCACGAGGGGGGCGTGCCCGGCAGCAATGACAACGCATCATCGTCTTCGCGCATCAGCATGCCGAACAGCGTGCGGCCGTACTCGGCACCAATCCAGGTATGCGGCATGTCGCCCAGGTAGCGGGGGAAACGCAGCCGCGAGTGCACGACCTCGGCGAGTACCTGCCACTGAAGCGGGCGCCGATCATGCAGCAGTCCCTGCAGCAGCTCATCAGCAACCTGCGGCTGGCCCAGGTGCACATAGCTCAGCACGTTGCGGATCTCATACGGCGTATAGGCGTACAGCGCATCGGGCTGGCTGCGCTTGCGCACATCCTCCAGATAACGCGCGAAGGTGGTCCGCAGTGCCTCGGCGGGCAGCACGCTCTGCGCACCGGTCGGGTCCAGTGCGATCGAAACGCCGGTGGGATCGCCATCGCCCAGGTCGGCCGAGGAGGGAATGAAGTCGATGCCCTTCCACGCCATCGTCGCCCGGATCGAGGCATGCAGTGCGTCGTAGAGCAGCTTGTATTGTTCGCGCGCCCAGGCTGCGGTCTCGTGGTCGCCCAGCGATTCGGCCAGCCAGGCACCGTCGTGCCAGCCCTTCAGGCCCCAATAGTCGTCCCAATAGCTGTGGGTGGGCGACGGGTAGCCCTCATGGCTGATCGACGGCGCAAGAATGCCCGCGAACCGTTCCGGCGAAGGCTGGTCAGCCTTGTAACCGGGCACCAGCGTGCGCTCGCGCAGCTCCTGCAGGAAGCGCAGCGCCGCTTTCACCTTCGGCAGATAGCCACGCACAGACTCGGGGCCGCCGTCCAGGCGCGCGACATCGGCCACCAGCGCGACGTACTGGCCCTGACTGTCGTACTCGATGTCTGATCCAAAGCCGGTGTTGACGCTACCATCGTCGTTGAGGATCGGTGAGACCAGGCCGTTGGGATGCACGCCGTGCTCGCTGTACCAGGCCAGGTAGTCGCGCGCCACGCGGGCTTCCCCCATGCGCAGCAGCACCGCCGAGGTGGCCATGCCGTCGCGGATGAAGGAACGGTTGTAGTTGCGCGGGCCGGGCTGCATGGCTGGACCGGTCTGGTTGATCAGCATGTAGGCGGCCTGCGCGCGCAGCATGTCCACCAGCGACGGATCGGGCAGGCGCAGGCCGACCTGGCCCAGCCGTGCCTGCCAGTCCGCAGACGCCTGCGTGGCCAGTGAATCAAACGCCGCATTGGCATCGTGGGGCAGCGTGGCCAGATCCAGCGCAGGCGCTTCGGGCAGCACGCCATTGGCATCGGCGGCGGCGGTGCCCAACGGGAACGCGACCACGACGGCATCACTGGTTCCCGGCGCCAACGAGACGCGGTAGTTCAATGCAGCCGAGGCAAGCCCCTGATCATCACGCACCTGTTGCGTGGAAGGCAGCTGGCCGGCAGCGAGGGTCGCGGTGATCTCCGTTGCGCCATCCTTGCCGAATGGCGCCGCACCCGACGCAGCCACCGGCGTGAGCGACTGCAGCAGCGTGCGGCCATTGACGCGCACGGATTGCCTATCGATGGCCACCTCGCGGATCGGGGACAGCCCGCCGTTCTGCCACGGCGGATTCATCTGCATCGGGCGCACCACCAGGCTGAGCGTGCCATCGATCCGGGTGCTGCCGGTGTTGTGCAGGCGATGCCGCAGGAAGGTCACCGGCTGGCCATCGCGCTCGATGGCGAATACTTCACTGCGCAGCTGCAGGCCGGGTTGCGGTGACCAGGTGGCAGAGGGCATCGGCTTCCAGCCGTCGCGCAGGGCATGCTGCATTGCCTGCCCGGCGGCACCTGCGGCACGCCCGTCAGCGCCACGCCAGATCGGCTGCACCAGTGGCGCGCCCTTGAAGGCTTCCAGGTTGCCGTACTCGTCGAAGATCGATTTCTGTCGTCCTGCATGCACACCCACGGCCGTCCAGTAGGTCTGCTGCATCTGCAGCGAGGCCGGGAACAACGCGCGCTGGGCGCCGCTGGCAACGATCTGATACTGCTTCATCGGCGTCATCACGGCTTTCGGACCGAGCAGGCGCAGGCGTGCGATCCGTGGCGCAGCGCCGTCCACGCTCAGGCGGAAAGCACGCAATGGTTGTGCTGCAGTGGCGGCCAGCCAGCTTTGCCGGTGACTGGCCGCCTGTGCATCGTGTGCGAGGTCCTGCCAACGGCCCTGTGCATCCTGCGCCTGTAGTCGGGCGGCGCCTCGTGCGCCATCGGCCCAGTCGACCACCAGGCCAGCCGTTGATTGGGCCTGCGGCAGCGTGATCTCGAACGTATGGGATCCATTTGCCCCGGCCGGCATCGCGACGGTGCCGGCGCCTTGCCAGAGCGCCGCTGCCTGCGTTGCATCGATACCGCTGATGCGTGCGCTGAGCGTGCTGTCCAGGGGCTCCATCTCGAAGATCGACACGCCCCAATCGGAAGTGCGCTGCGGGCTGGCCAGCCGCAGGTAGCGCGCCTGGCGCGGCGCGAAGTACAGCGTTTCCACATCGCCCAGCGAATCGGCCATCGTGTACGCGGTCTGCCACTGCCTGCCATCCATTGAGGTCTGCAGTGAATAGCCTTCCGGGTTGGAGACATCCCAGGTGAGGCGTGCGCCGGCCAGCAGGGTGGGCGCGCCCAGGTCGATCTGGAACCAGTGGCCCGGACTGAACGCGCCGCCGGTAACGGTCTTCGGGTTGCCGTCGATCAGGTGGCTGATCGCCATCGCCGGCACCTGCTGCGAGGAACTGCTGGCCTGCCATTGGCTGCGCGGGGGGAGGGTCTGTGCCTGTGCGCTGGAGGCCAGGGCGGCCAACAGCAGGGCAGCGGCAGGGCGCAACGGGAAAGGCGGTGTGGAGACCTTGGAGCGTTCGGCGCGCAACGTCATTACGGACAGCCTCGCTGGTTCGACCGGAATCGGGCGAGCGCTACGCTAGCAAGGGATGTAAACGGTTACATGACGCACTGCAGCGCCGCTGGACGCTGGCGCTGCCATCACGGGAGGGCTGACGGATATGTGGCTCTGGACGTGTAGCGCGGATTGGCTAGGGTCACGTCGAAAGTCATTTCAAGCGGGTTGTCATTTGACAACCAATGTGAGCCGTGTGCAGACTATGGAGAACAAGGAATGTCTCGAGCGCGTCATCCACACAAGGACATCGAAGCGGCGTTGCAGTTCGCGGAGATCGTGGGTGGAGGCTCCGTATGGCGGGCGGCCATGCGTGGGGCCGGATGTATTGCCCTTACAACGACACCGATTGCCGATGCGGGGAGTTCTGCATCGTGAGCATCTGGAGCACACCGCGTAGCGGCAGCCATCATGCAAGGGCCTTGCGGCGTGTGGTCGAGAACTGCAGTCGTGAGCAATGAGATCTCGCTTCGTGAGAAGCGAAGGGGGCAATCATGGAATTCAACTTCACCCTGAAGTACCGCTTGCCGGACACAGGTATTGAAATCGGTGTCCTCGAGCAGCGCCTGGCCGAAGGCGGCTGTGACGACGCGCTTGTGGGCCTTGGGCTGCCGGGACGGCTGGCCTTCGCGTTCTGCCGCGAAGCAGATAGCGCAGGGGCTGCCCTGCGTTCGGCGCTGGACGATGTGCAGCGGGCCGTGCCCGGTGCCGAACTGGTTGAAGTGAGCCCCGATCTGGTTGGGCTCACTGACGTCGCAGACCTGCTCGGAATGTCGCGCCAGAACATGCGGAAGCTCATGCTGGCCAACCCGCAGTCGTTTCCGTCCCCCGTGCATGACGGCTCGACCTCGATCTGGCATCTCGTCGACATTCTCGGTTGGCTGCGAGCGCGCGGCAGCGGGAAAGTCACGACGGAAATGACCGAGCTCGCCGCCGCTGCGCTACAGATCAATCTTGCCCGGGAAGGGCGCAGGCTTCACCCGAAGACGTAGCGGCGGCCAGAATCGGAGCCGACCGCATTACAGCTCCACCGTCTCCCACCAGCGCGTACCCGCCTGCGGCGCCTGCATGTCCAGTGCTTCGCCCATCATCGGCGTAGCCACTGGAACACTGTTTGCAGCGGCCAGCGCGGTGATGCGCTCGAACGGCTGCTGCCATGCGTGCAGGGCCAGGTCGAAGGTGCCGTTGTGGATCGGCAGCAGCCACTTGCCGCGCAGGTCCAGGTGCGCCTGCAGGGTCTGTTCCGGCTGCATGTGCACGAATGCCCAGCGTCGATCATAGGCGCCGGTCTCGATCATGGTCAGGTCGAACGGACCGTATTTCTCGCCGATGGCCTTGAAGCCGTCGAAGTAGCCGGTGTCGCCGCTGAAGAAAATGCGGAAGTCACCGTCCTGGATCACCCATGAAGCCCACAGGCTGCGGTCGCTGTCACCCAGCCCGCGGCCGGAGAAGTGCTGGCCCGGGGTCGCGGTCAGGCGCAGGCCGTTGGCTTCGGTGGATTGCCACCAGTCCAGCTGCTCGACTTTGCGCGCATCCACCCCCCACGCGATCAGCTGGTCGCCGACGCCGAGCGGTGCAATGAAGCGCGCGGTCTTGCCGGCCAGCTGCATGACCGCGGCATGGTCCAGGTGGTCATAGTGGTTGTGCGAGAGGATCACACCGGCGATCGGCGGCAGCGCGTCGATGCTGATCGGCGGTGCATGGAAGCGTGCGGGCCCCATCCACTGCACCGGCGAGGCGCGCTCGGAAAACACCGGATCGGTCAGCCAGTACTGGCCACGCAGCTTCAGCAGGATCGTGGAGTGCCCCAGCCGGAACAGGCTGCGATCCGGTGCGGCGTCCAGCGTGGCGCGGTCCAGCGGCTTCACCGGAATCGGGTTCGCGGGCACGGTGCCCTTGGGCTTGTTGAACAGGAACGTCCACCAGATCTCCGCGCCGTCGCGCAGGCCCATCGCCGGACGGGGCAGGGCATTGCGGAACTTGCCATCACGGTACTGCGGCGAATCGGGGAAGTCGGGAAGGGACCAGGATTTGCAGAAGGTGTAGGCGGTCACGGCGAGGATTCCGAGCAGGAGGACAAGGAGCAGGCGCTTCATGGGTGACGTCCGCTGGGTACACTGCACAGTGTAGTTTCGTGTTTTTCAAAAGTACACTGTCGAGTGTAAAATGGAGGCATCCGTTCAGTTATCCGGTTCCCGCCATGTCCCGTCCCCCGCAACGCCTGACCGACCGCAAACGTGACGCCATCGTGCGCGCGGCGGTGGAGGAGTTCCGTGCATCGGGCTACGAGGCGACCAGCATGGACCGCATCGCCGAGGCGGCGGGGGTCTCCAAGCGCACCGTCTACAACCATTTCCCGAGCAAGGAAGCGCTGTTCTCGATGATCCTGGAGGAGCTGTGGGAGCGCAGCGTGGCCAGCGACGCACTGCCATACCGCGCCGACCAGCCGCTGCAGACGCAGTTGCTGCAGTTGCTGGGCCAGAAGCTGGACCTGCTCAGCGATGGGAATTTCATCGATCTGGCGCGGGTCGCGATGGCCGAGATCATCCATTCACCGGAGCGCGCGCAGGCCATCGTCTGCCGCATGGGCGAGAAGGAAAGTGGCGAGAGTGCCTGGATCCGCGCAGCAATTGCCGATGGCCGTCTGCGCGAGGTGGATCCGGACTTTGCCGGCCACCAGTTGCACGGGCTGGTGAAGAGCTTCGCGTTCTGGCCGCAGGTCACGATGGGGCAGCCACCGTTGACCGCGCAGGAACGTGCGCGCGTGGCCGAATCGGCGGTGGCGATGTTCCTGGGGTTCTACGCGGTCTAGCTGGCTGCGAAGCGACGGAACTCGTCGGCCGGCAGTGCCGCCGAGTACAGGTAGCCCTGGCCGACATCCACCCCGAGTGCGCGCAGCTTCTGTTCCTGAGCGAGGGTCTCGGTACCCTCGGCCACCACGATCGCGCCGCAGCGGTGCGCGACCTCGACGATGAAGCGCACGATCGACTGTGACTTGGCGTCGGACAGCGTGGCGATCAGTGCCTGCTCGATCTTGACCTCGGCGATGGCCAGCTGCGAAAGCAGGATCAGGGTTGAATAGCCGGCGCCGAAATCATCCAGCGACAGGGTGACCCCGGCTGCCAGCAGCTGTGCGATGTTGGCATCGACCACGTCGCGCTCGACGATTTCGGTCCATTCGACGATCTCCAGGCGCAGCATCGCACCGGGGATGTCATGCAGCTGCAGCAGCTCCTGCAGGCGCAGGCCGAAGTCGGGCAGGCGCAGCGATTCGGCTGAAACATTGACTGCAATGGTCAGCGCCGCGCCGTCCCGCCGGCAGTGCTGCAGGAAGTGCACCGCCGACCGCAGCGTGGCCCATTCCAGGTCTGCCAGCCGCCCCTGCCGGCGCAGCAGCGAGATCACCCGCATCGGGGCAATCGGCCGGCCTTCGCCGTCGCGCATGCGCAGCAGTGCTTCGGCGCCGACCAGTTGGCGGTCCTGCAGACGATGCTTGGGCTGGTAGCACAGCGGCGCATTGCCCTGCTGCAGCCAGTGCTCAAGCGCAGCCTCGATCAGGGCGTCGATCTCGCTGTCGCGCTGGATCGGGTCATCGAAGAACAGCACGCCCGACTCGATCGCGCTCAGTGCCACGGTGATGGCGCGGAACGGAAGATGTCCTTCGTCGGCATCAGCAGGGGGCTTCAATTCAACCACTGCACAGCGGAACAGCGGCCGGAAGCCCGGCCAATCGCGGGCGACCCGATCGGCCAGGTTGCTGGCCAGCTCGGTGATCTGCGGTTGCGTGCGCAGTGTGGACAAGGTCAGGCCGCGCACCAGGATCGCCAGCGCGGCATCCCCGAACTGGTAGATCTCCAGCTGCGCAGCCGACAGCGAGGGCAGCAACCGATGCACCTCCTCGGTGCTGTCGCGCTGCCACAGGCCGTTGTCCTGCAACGGCCCGTAGCGCAGGCGCAGATCGCGCAGGTTGCCCATCTCGGCCACGATCAGGCAGGCCTTGCCGGTGCCGTCGTTATCCCGCCAGTACTGTTGCAGGCGTTCACCGAGCGCACGCATGTTGGGCAGCCCGCTGATCGGATCGATGCGGAGCCAGGCCTGTTCGCGCTGGCGTTGCGCATCGATCTGGGCATCGTTGTAGACCAGTGCGAACACCGCGCCGAGCACGAGCAGCGAGACCGGCAGTGCCAGCACGCGCTGGATCGCCAGCTCGGCCACCGGCAGTTGATCGGCGCCAATGATCGCCACACCCAGCGCCAAACCCAGAGCGGTTACCCCGATACGCACGCCCCAGGCCTGCAGGATCATGCGCGGCGAGAGCTCGTTGAGCATGCGCGGGTACAGGTGCCTGCGCAGCCAGACGCCGGCCACCATCTGCAACACGGCCTCAAGGCTGGCAGGCAGGAAGAACGGGATACCGGCGAACTGGTAGCGGGCCAGCAGGGCGGCGGTCAGGCAGGCCAGGCCCCCGCGCCATCCGCCCAGCAGGCCACTGACCAGCAGGATGTCGAAGCCGAGGTGCAGCTTGACCACACCCTGGGAATAACGGGCCACGAACCAGGAATTGAACAGGTAGATCAGGCCCAGCGCTACGCCGACATACAGGCGACGGCCTTCAATGGCGTGCCCGGCGCGACGGGTGGCGATCAGCAGTACGCCGATCATGCCGATCACTGCCGTGGCCTGCAGCAGATACAGCGGCAGGCTGGGCAGGGCGCTGTCCAGGACCTGGGTCGAGACCCGTGAAAGCGCATCCATAGCAGGTTCCCGCCTGTGACCGACGGCCAGTGACGAGCAGGGTAAACCACGACCGCGCGCGCGGCCACTGAGCGTGCTCTGCGGCGGCCGGCAAGGTCAGTAGCGCGGGTCGGCGATGGCGGGCAGCACCAGTTCGCGCACGAAGCCGGAGGATGACAGCTGCAACAGGGCGCTTACCATGGCCACGACATCGTGGACCGGCACCTGCTCACCGTCGCCGCGCGCTGCGGCCTCGGCCACCGGCACCGACAAGGCGTCGTCGGTGTTGAGGTAGCCCAACTGCAGGCTGGTCACCGCCAGCCGGCGATCGCGGAAGCCTTCGCGCAGCGCATCGGCGATGCCGTTGAGGGCGAACTTCGAGGCGCCGAACGCCACTTCCGGGCGGCCACTGCGAGGCAGGGCCGAGGTCGAACCGGTCAGCACCAGCTGCGGGCGCGCTGCGCCCAGTACGCGGGGCAGCAGGCGTTGCAGCAGTACAAGGGTCGCGGTGATGTTGACGTCGACCAGCGTCGTGAGTGCAGCGTCGCTTTCATCGAGGAAGGCGTACTCGCCGCTGAAGGCCTTGTCTTCCCAGATACCCAGGTTGTGGATCAGCACATCGATATCGGCCGGTGCCTGCGCTGCGATGTGGTCGGCAGCCACGGTCGGCCGGGACAGGTCTGCTTCGATCCATTGCAGGGTGACGCCGTCAGCGCAGGCGATGCCGCACGGGCGGTTGCGCGAGACACCAATCACAGTGTCACCCGTGGCACAGAGGCCTTCCACGAACGCGCGGCCCAGGCCCTTGCTGGCGCCGATGACCATCAGTTTCATGTTGCTTCCTCGTTGTACTGCGGCAGCCACGATCGGCTGCCAGAACGGTGCTCCACTTGGCGAACGCGCGCAGGCCGCCGCGTTCGGCGGTAAGGGTCGAGGCCGTGTCGTCGAACTGGCACCGGTACCGTGGCAGCAGCCGTCGCTGCTGCAGGCGCTGGGACGCAGTGGCCGCCGACGGCCCGGTCAGCTCGCTTAGGCTGCCTCCCGCACGGGGGGCGATGTGCGCCAGGATGAGCGAGAATGCGCAGGGTCACCGGCAACAGGAATCTCCTGGCATGGACGAGCACAACGCCACCACTGATGGCATGCCGCTGCCGTTGGCGTGGCAGAAAGCGTTGGCCGACGCGCGCATCGAGCGGCAGTCGATGGGTGTTTCGCGGGCCGACGTTGCCCGCGTGCTGCGGCCAGGTAGACCCGACGCCTTCCTCAAGTCGGAACTGATCGATGCCTTCAGTGAGCTGGGCGATGAGATCGCGCGCCTGCGCTGGCTCCAGGCACAGGGACAACCGGCGCCAACGGTGATTGCCACGGCCGAAGAAGCGGGCCGGCACTGGTTGCTGATGAGCGCGCTGCCTGGCCGCGATCTGGCTTCGTCGGCGGAACTCGCGCCGCAGCAACGGGTGGAGATACTGGCCGAAGCGCTGCGCGGGCTGCATGCGTTGCCGGTAGCAGCCTGTCCGTTCGATCAGCGGCTGGCCTCGCGCCTGCCGGCCGCGCAGGCACGGGTCGAGGCGGGGCGCGTGGACGCCGATGACTTCGATGACGAACGCCTGGGACAGAGTCCACAGCAGGTCTTCGCCCAACTGTGCAGCACCCGTCCCGATCATGAAGATCTGGTGGTCAGTCATGGCGATGCCTGCCTTCCGAATCTGATGGTGGCCGAGGGGCGTTTCAGCGGGTTCATCGACTGTGGGCGGCTGGGCGTGGCCGACCGTTACCAGGACCTGGCGCTGGCCGCGCGCAGCCTGGTCCACAACTTCGGTGATACGCGTTGGGTCACGCCGTTGTTCCAACGCTACGGCGCTGTAGCCGACGAGCGCCGGTTGGCGTTCTACCGGCTGCTCGACGAGTTCTTCTGAGCCCGCGCGCGGCTGGCGATGGCCGCGCAGATCAGCCCACCGATCACGCTCAGGTGTTCCAGTGCGAAGAACAGGGCCAGCTGCTGTTCCGCGCCGTGCTTGGTCCAGAAGGCATGCACGATGGCGATGGTCAGCAGCATGAACACCGCCAGCGCGCCGCTGCCCAGCCAGAGCAGGCGATCAAGTAGCAGGCACAGTGAGCCACCCAGCAGCACAACGGCGCTGGCGAGATTGAACAGCACAGGCGGTTGCAGCCCGGCCGCCTGCATTTCGGCCACGCTGTTGTCCCACGCCAGCAGCTTGGCCAGACCCGATGACAGGAACACCACGGCCAGCAGCAGTCGGGCCAGAAACCACAGCACGCGGCTGTCGAGCAGGGCGGTGATCATCCGCGGCATGAAGTCTCTCCGGGTTGGGCTTGGAACGGGCCGCGCAGCATCGGGCCTCAACCGCAGTTGAGGTCAAGGGCCGGCTGAACGGAACTCGCTGGTTGGCCGGGTTGCCATCTTCCAGGTGGACGAACGTTCGTTCATTATTGGCGCCATGAACCGAGCCGACCGCAACGCGCAACGCAACGCGCAGATCCTGCAGGCCGCCCTGCAGTGCTTCCTCGCCAAGGGATTCCACCAGACCAGCATGCGTGACATCGCGCAGGCGGCCGACGTCAGCCTGGGCAATCTCTACAACCACTTCCCTGGCAAGGAAGCGATCATCCTTGCAGTGGCCGTGGCCGAGAGCGAGGAATTGGCGCCGTTGCTGCAGCGGCTGGCCGTGGCCGACGGTGATCGCACGCAGGTGCTGGCGTTCCTGCAGGACTTCCACGCGCTGTGCAGCCATCCGGAATGGGCGACGCTCGCCGTCGAAGTGCTGGCCGAGAGCGCACGCAATCGGGCCGTGGCCGAGGCATTTGCGGCCAATCGCAGGCAGTTGCAGGCTGTGCTGGCCGAAGCGCTGCAGCAGGTGGCACAGCGTGAACGTCGGCGTCCCGTGCTGGCCCCGGCACTGCAGGCGCAGGTGCTGCTGGATGCCATCGAAAGCGATGCGCTGCGTCGCGGGCTGGGCGGAGCCGGTGGCACCGATGAGGCTCCGCTGGACCCTGGCCTGCTCGCGCTGCTGCTCGGTGCACGCGCATGAGCGCGGTTGAGCGGCGATTGCACGGCCTCGATCTGGCACGGTATCTGGCGCTGGCCGGCATGGTGCTGGTCAATTTCCGCCTGGCGATGGCCGTGCCGGCAGAGGGTCAGGGTTGGCTGGCCGGCTTCTTCCGTCTGCTGGAAGGCAAGGCCTCTGCGACCTTCGTCACCCTGGCCGGACTTGGCCTGGTACTGGCCACACAGCGCCTTGGCTGGATGCCGGCCGGCGCGCAGACCTGGCGGCGCGCGCTGTTCCTGCTGGTACTGGGCCTGCTCAACCTGACCCTGTTCCCGGCCGACATCCTGCACTACTACGCGGTGTATTTCGCGCTGGCGGTGCTGTGGCTGCGTGCGTCGTCACGGGTGCTGCTGGCCAGCATCGCCGGCCTGGCGGCCGGGTCGTTCTGGGCACTGCTGCACTGGAATTACAACCAGGGCTGGAACTGGCAGACGCTGGAGTATGCCGGTCTCTGGCAGTGGCCGGGTGCCGCGCGCAACCTGTTGTTCAACGGCTTCCATCCCTTGCTGCCCTGGATGTGCTTCTTCCTGCTGGGCATGCTGCTGGCGCGCCTGCCGTTGTCACAAGCGCGGGTGCAGCGTGCGTTGCTGCTGGCGGGCCTGCTGCTGATCGGCGCAGGCCAGGCCGTGCAGCAGCTTGCGCAGGGAACGCCCTGGCAGCCGTGGCTGGGAACGCAGCCGATGCCGCCGGGACCGGCCTACGTGTTGACCGGTGCGGGCGCAGCCTGCAGCGCGATTGCCGCGTGCCTCTGGATCAGCCGCCGGTATCCGGGGGATTGGCTGGAACCGCTGACTGCAGCAGGGCGAATGACCCTGACCCTCTACGTCGGCCACATCCTGCTGGGCATGGGTACGCTGGAATGGTTGGGGCTGCTCGATGGCAGCGCGTCGCTACCGACCGTGCTGCTGTGGGCGCTGTTGTTCCTGATGCTGGCCACGGGCGCAGCGTGGCTGTGGTCGTGGCGGTTCACGCGGGGGCCATTGGAAGCGGTGATGCGTCGCGTCGCCGGCTAGCACGTTGGTCGCGCAGGCACGATGTTGTGACGGACATGTCTGTGTCGTGGCGGGCACATCTGCGATAGTTGTCGCAGATAACACTTTCCGCTTGCATCCATGTCATCCGCTTCGGCGCAGCATCTCGGCGAAGTCCTCCAGCAATCCTATGGCATCACCGCGACCGCCGTGGTGCCACGCCCGGTTGGCGCCGATGCCAACGCCAGCGTGTATCGCATCGATGCACGGCGCGGGCAGTGGTGGTTGAAATGCCGCAGTTATCAGGTGGCCCCTGCCGTCTGGGACACCCTGCATTGGCTGCGCGGCACGCTGGGTATCGAGGAGATCGTTGCGCCCTGGCCGGCGTTGACCGGCGGGGCATCGGTGCAGCGCTGGGGCCTGCAGTTCACCCTGTTCCCGTATGTGGAAGGCCAGTCCGGTTTCGAGGCGGCATTGAGCCGCACGCAATGGCAACGGTTGGGCGAGGTGCTGCGGCGCCTGCACGAGGCGTGCCCGCCACCGGCGCTGCAGGAAGCGCTGCCAAGCATCCGGATGGAAACCGCGGCGCTTGATACCGTCGGGCAGTGGCTGGCCGGCGAAGGCCTGGCGGCTGCCAAGGATGGGCTGGGCCGTGCCTTCGTTTCCGTCTGGGACCAGCAGCACGCGCGCATCGCGGCGCTGCACGCGCAGGCACTGCAGCTGCACGCGGCGTTGCAGGATGTGCCGGTGCGGCTGCACCTGTGCCACACCGACCTTCATGCCGGCAATCTGCTGATGGGCAATGACGGCGGCCTGCACCTGATCGACTGGGATGGCCTGTCGCTGGCACCGCGCGAGCGCGACCTGATGTTCATCGGTGGCGCTGTCGGCGGGCGCTGGGGCCGCGAGAACCCGTTGGGATTCGAGGAAGGCTATGGCAGTGACCGCGGCGACCCTCGCTGGATCGCCTGGTACCGTCACTGGCGCATCCTGCAGGACCTGATCGAGTTCCAGCAGGTCCTGCTGGGCAGCGATGGAGAGGACCGGTCGCCGCAGCTGCGCCGGCAGTCGCTGCATTTCCTCAGCGAACAGTTCGCACCGGGCAATGTGTTCGACGCGGCCGAGCGGGTGTATCGCGCGCTGTAGATCCACGCCATGCGTGGATGAACCCTGCGCGCTCAGTCAACGGTGGAGGCGCGAAGAGCAGCCGAGCGTAGGCTCGGCTCTACAGAGGAGTGCAGCGTCATCCACGCGTGGCGCGGATTTACTCGGCGGGCTTCGCCGCTGATGAGGCGGCTGCGCTGGCGGCGCGGCGCGACAGCACGGCCTCGCGGTGGGCAATGTAGGCGTTGGCGGCGAGGATGATGCCGGCGCCGATGATCGTCGAGCGGTCCACGCTTTCGTTGAACAGCAGCCAGCCGAACAGCGTTACCAGCGGCAGCTGCAGGAAGCTGATCGGGGTCAGCGCCGAGACTTCACCCAGGCGCAGCGCCCGCGTCCACAACAGCTGGCCGATGGTGCCGAGCACGCCGGTGGCCAGCAGCCACAGCCAGGCCATGCCGCTCGGCCAGACCCAGACGAACAGCGCCGGAACCAGCGACAGCGGCACCCAGAACACGTAGGTGTAGAGCACCACGGTATCGGCGCTGTCGACGCGGGTGAGCTGCTTGATCTGGATCGCCACCAGCGAACTGAGCACCGCGGCGGCCACTGCGACCAGGCTGCCCGCGGTGAAGCCGGCGGTACCGGGTCGCACGATCACCAGCACACCGATGAAGCCGACCACGACCGCGGCCCAGCGGCGCACTCGCACGGTTTCACCCAGCCACAGCACGGCGGCAATCGTGACGAACAGTGGCGTGGAGTACGAAAGCGACACCGCCTGCGCCAACGGCAGGTGGCCCAGCGCCCAGAACGCGCACAGCATCGAGCCCAGGCCAATCGCACTGCGCACGAAATAGCGTGGCAGCTGCTGTGTCTTCAGCGGCGCGTGGCCGGGCCGCAGCAGCATCGGCAGCAGCGCCAGCAGGCCGAAGGCGTTGCGGAAGAACGCCACTTCCTGGGTCGGCACGTACCGGGTGGCGTAGCGGATCGCGACCGCCATCAGGCCGAATGCCATCGTGCTGCCAAGCATCAGCAGCGCCGCCCGCATCGGGGCGCTTGGGGAAAGGGCGGGGCTGTTCACCACTGTGCGCCGAGCAGGCGGGGCTCCGGTTCGATCGGCACACCGAACTTCTCCAGCACCGAGGCCGAAATGCGGCGCGCCAGCGCCAGCAGTTCAGCGCCGCTGGCATTGCCGTGGTTGACCAGCACCAGCGCGTGGCTTGGCGCCACGCCGGCATCACCTTCGCGGAAGCCCTTCCAGCCGCAGGACTCGATCATCCATGCCGCCGAGACCTTGCGCTTGTCATCCTGCTCGGCCGGGAACACCGGCAGGTCGGGGAAGTGCTGCAGCAGCACGTCGACCTGTTCCAGCGGCAGCACCGGGTTCTTGAAGAAGCTGCCGGCGTTGCCGAGTACATCCGGGTCGGGCAGCTTGCGGCGGCGGATCGCGATCACGGCATTGGCCACGTCCACTGCGCTCGGCAGCTCCACGCCCTGTGCCTGCAGTTCCTCGCGGATGCCGGCGTAGTCCATGCGCAGATCGTGCAGCAGTGGCAGCTTCAGTTCGATGGCGGTGATCAGGTAGCGATCGGGTTGCTGCTTGAACACGCTGTCGCGGTAGGCGAAGCCACACTGTTCGTTGTCCAGCCGCACCCAGGCCTGTTCCTGGCAGTCCCAGGCTTCAACGGCCTGGATGAATTCGCCGACCTGCGCGCCGTAGGCACCGATGTTCTGGATTGGCGCGGCGCCGGCGGTGCCGGGAATCAACGCCAGATTCTCCAGGCCAGACAGGCCTTCCTGCAGCGACCACATCACCAGGCCATGCCATGGCACGCCGGCACCGGCACGGATCACCGCATGGTCGGCGCGGTGTTCAAGGAAACTGATGTCACGGTTGCCGAACACCAGCACGGTGCCGGGCAGGTCCTCGGCGATCAGAACGTTGCTGCCGCTGCCCAGCACCAGCAGCGGGCCGCTGGCCACCTCAGGCAATGCCAGCACGTCCGGCAGCAGCGCGGCATCGTGCAGTTCCAGCAGCTGCGCGGCGCTGGCCTGCACATGGAAGGTATTCAGCGCCTGCAGCGGCGCATTGCGGGTGAGCGTCCAGCGCAGCGGGGCGTTGCCGTCGATGGTATCCATGGGCGCGCTCACAGTGGGGCCACCGCGCCGCGGCTCGGCGCTTCACGGCGGCGACGGATCGCCTCCACGCATTCGGAAACCAGCGCCGGTCCACGGAAGATCAGGCCGCTGTAGCACTGCACCAGTGCGGCACCGGCCGCCATCTTGGCTACCGCATCGGCGCCGGACAGGATGCCGCCGACGCCGACCAGCGGCACCGATTCGGGCAGGCGCGCGCGCAGGCGGCGCAGCACCAGCGTGGACTGTTCCAGCACCGGTGCACCGGACAGGCCGCCAGCCTCATTGGCCAGCGGATCGCCGGCCACCCTGCTGTGGTCGATGGTGGTGTTGGTGGCGATCACGCCGTCCACCTGCAGTTCGCCCAGCACGCGGGCGGCGGCGTCGATGTCGCGTTCGCTGAGGTCCGGCGCCACCTTCACCAGCATCGGCACGCGTCGGCCGTGGCGGGCAGCAAGGTCTTCCTGGCGGTCGCGCAGCTGGCTGACCAGCTGGCGCAGCGCGGTCTCTTCCTGCAGCTCACGCAGGCCGGCGGTGTTGGGCGAGGAGATGTTGACGGTGATGTAATCGGCCAGCGGGTAGACCTTGTCCAGGCAGGCGATGTAATCGTCCACGGCCTGTTCGTTGGGGGTGTCCTTGTTCTTGCCGATGTTGATGCCGAGCAGGCCGCGGCGGTTGCGCGCGCGCTCGACGTTGCGCACCAGCGCGTCCACGCCCGCATTGTTGAAGCCCATGCGGTTGATGATCGCGTTGTGTTCCGGCAGGCGGAACAGGCGCGGTTGCGGATTGCCGGCCTGCGGGCGCGGGGTGATGGTGCCGATTTCGACGAAGCCGAAGCCGAGCGCGAACAGTGCATCGATGTGCTCGCCGTTCTTGTCCAGGCCGGCGGCCAGGCCGACCGGATTGGGGAAGGTCAGCCCGAACACCGTGCTGGGCATCGGCGCGATGCGTGCGGCCAGCAGCGGCGTGGTGCCGGTGCGATAGGCCAGGTCCAGTGCGGACAGGCCGAGGCCGTGGGCGCGCTCGGCGTCGAGCGAGAACAGGAAGGGGCGGGCAAGCGAATACATGCGTCGGTTCAGTCCAGCGTGCCGAGGAAGGCTCGGGTTCGATATTCAAAAGCGACCTGGCCGTCCACCGCATGGGCGGCGAACAGGTCCTGCAGAGCGTCGATCATCGCCGCGTGGCGGGGATGACCGGATTGGGGTGCGTAGGAGGAGGACAGCAGGCGCCCGCGCAGGGCGTCGAAGTCCAGATGCTGCACGTTTGGCAGCTCTACCCTGCCGCGCAGGCCGGTGCCGAACCAGGCCTGCATGGTGGCATCGTCCTGGTAGCGCTCGGCCACAGCGGTGTAGTCGGTGCCATAGTCCAGCAGCAACTGTTCGTAGCCGATCAGGAACGGGCTGGCATCGAGCAGGCGCGAGTTCCAGTAGATCAGTGCCTGGCCACCGGAGCGCAGGATGCGCTGCCACTCGGCGCGCACCGCCACGGTGTCGAACCAGTGAAAGGCCTGCGCGACGCTGACCAGATCGATGCTGGCATCGTCCAGTGTGGTGGCCTCGGCGCGGCCGTCCACCGCACGGAACTGCGGGTACTGCGGTGCCAGCCATTCCTCGGCCGCGCCCCGCATGGCGGCGTTGGGTTCAACCGCGGCTACCGGATGGCCGCTGGCCAGGAACAGGCGACTGGAAATACCGGTGCCGGCGCCGATGTCGGCGACCACGGCCTCGCGGCTGACGCCCATCGGGCCATGCAGCCACTCCAACAGGGCGGGCGGATAATCGGGCCGGTAGCGGACGTAGTCGGCGACGCGGCTGCTGAAGCGTTCAGTGCTGTCGGAGGCGGTCATGGCGTCAGTTCGACACCGCCGCCAGCCATGCCAGGCCGCCGAAGAACAGGATGAAGACCAGGATGGCGGCAAGCACGGCGCCGACCATGACCCAGCCCAGCACCAGGCCGGTAACGGCCAGGCCGTCGCCTTCCAGTTCATGCGGGCGGCGGCGGATCTCGGCGCGGGCCATGTGGCCGGTGATGATGGCGACGATGCTGGCCACGAAGGGCAGGACGGTCCAGCTGGCGATGCCCATGACCAGGCTGACCACGGCCAGGGCGCTTGTCTGTCGGGGTGCCACGCTCATCGGGTCCTCCTTGGCAGTGTGCACATGATAGTGCCTCTGCCCGGGCAATCCCATGCCCAGCGGTTGCGGACGCGCCCACCAGGGTTGGCCGCTACGGTAGCCGTCGACCTTGATCGACGAACGGCATGCCAGCCAAGGTTGGCAGCTACCCGGTGCCTATCAGCCCATCAACACCTGGCCGCCATCCACGTTGAGCACGCTGCCGGTAATCCAGCGCGCCAGTGGCGAGCACAGGAACAGGGCGGCGTCGGCGATCTCACGCGGGTGGCCAAAGCGACCGAACGGGATCTTCGCCAGGGTGCCGTGGTACAGCGCTGGATCCTCGACGCGGCGACGGTCCCAGAGCCCGTCATCGAACTCGATCGAGCCCGGTGCGATGGCGTTGACCCGGATCCGGTCCTTGGCCAGCGCCAGCGCCTGCGAGGTGGTGTAGTGCGAAAGCGCGGCCTTGGCAGCGGCGTAGGGCGCGCCACCGGGGCGCGGCTGCTGCGCGGCAATCGACGACAGATTGAGGATGCAGGCATCGCTGGATGCGCGCAGCCAGGGCAGGGCCAGGCGTGAGGCACGCACCGCCGCCATCAGGTCGATCTGCAGGCTCGCGGCCCAGCCCTCTTCATTGTCGGCCATGCCGTAGCCGGTGGCATTGTTGACCAGCACATCGATGCCGCCGAGGGCATCGGCGGCGGCCTGCAGCCAGGCCTGGATCTGGCCGGGATCGGCCAGATCGGTGGAAAACGCATGCAATGGCGTGCCCTGCGCCTGTGCATCGGTGCGCAGGGCCTCCAGTCCGGCCTGGCCGCGCGCGCAGACCGAGACCTGCGCGCCGGCACCAGCAAAGGCCAGTGCCATTTCACGACCAATGCCCTTGCTGCCGCCGGCAATGAGCACGCGGCGGCCGCTGAAATCGAGGATCGGAGCCCCTGCGGGGATCCGACCCTGGGCATGGCTCAGATCCCCGGAGGGGCTCTGACCCACAGACGTGTCTGCGTCGCTTGCCATCACAGGTCGAACTTGATGCCCTGCGCCAGCGGCAGCGAATCCGAATAGTTGATGGTGTTGGTCTGGCGGCGCATGTAGACCTTCCAGGCATCCGAACCGGACTCGCGACCACCGCCGGTGTCCTTCTCGCCACCGAAGGCGCCGCCGATCTCCGCACCGGACGTGCCGATGTTGATGTTGGCGATGCCGCAGTCGCTGCCGGCGGCCGACAGGAACTTCTCGGCGGTCTTCAGGTTCTGGGTGAAGATCGAGGACGACAGGCCCTGGGGCACGCCGTTCTGCATGTCGATGGCTTCGTCGAGGGTGTCGTACGGCATCACGTACAGGATCGGTGCGAAGGTCTCGTGCTGGACCACGGCGTCGCTGTTCTTCAGGCCCGTGACGATTGCAGGCAGCACGAAGTTGCCGGCGCGGTCGATGCGGGTGCCGCCGGTCTCGATGGTGCCGCCGGCCGCCTTGGCCTGGGCAATGGCATCGAGGAACTGCTGCACGGCGCCTTCGCTGTTCAGCGGGCCCATCAGGTTGGCGGCATCGGTCGGATCGCCGATCTTGCCTTCGACCTGCTTGTAGGCCTTGACCAGGGTGGCCAGCACGTCGGCGTAGATCGAGCGGTGCACGATCAGGCGGCGGGTGGTGGTGCAACGCTGGCCGGCAGTGCCGACCGCACCGAACACGATGCCCGGCACGGCCAGCTTCAGGTCGGCGGTTTCGTCCAGGATGATCGCGTTGTTGCCGCCCAGTTCCAGCAGGCAGCGGCCGAGGCGGCGTGCGACCTTCTCGTTGACAGTGCGGCCGACCTGGGTCGAGCCGGTGAAGCTGATCAGCGGCACGCGGCGGTCATCGACCATCTTTTCCGACAGCGCGGTGCCGGCATCGTTGATCAGGAAGAAGATGTCCGGGAAGCCCGCTTCGCGCAGGGCATCGTTGCAGATCTTCAGCGAGGCGATGGCGGTCAGCGGCGTCTTGTTGGACGGCTTCCAGATGCACACGTCGCCACAGATCGCCGCCAGGAACGAGTTCCAGCTCCACACCGCGACCGGGAAGTTGAAGGCCGAGATGATGCCGACCAGGCCCAGCGGGTGGTACTGCTCGTACATGCGGTGCCCGGGGCGCTCGGAATGCATGGTGTAGCCGTACAGCATGCGGCTCTGGCCCACGGCAAAATCGGCGATGTCGATCATCTCCTGCACCTCGCCATCGCCTTCCGGCTTGCTCTTGCCCATTTCCAGGGCAACCAGCGAACCCAGGGCGTCCTTGTGCCTGCGCAGCGCTTCGCCGCACAGGCGCACGGCTTCACCGCGGCGCGGCGCCGGCGTGGTACGCCAGACCTTGAAGGCTTCCTGGGCGCGGGCGACGACGGTCTCGTACTCGGCCTCAGTGGTGGCGCGGACCTGCGCGATCGGCTCGCCGGTGGTCGGGTTGACCGGGGTGATCAGCTCACCGCTGGTCGCGCTCGACCACTCCCCGTTGCCCAGGTACGTGCCAGCGTTGATCGCGTCCAGGCCAAGGGACTTGAGCAGCTCGGAAGACATGCAGACTCCTGTGTTTCGTTACGTTGTTTGGCGCCATCGCGGGCAGGTGGGGGACGCGATGAACTGAATCGCCGATGGTAGCAGAGCGCCCCGTCCGGCCATGATGCAACGCGCCAGGGGAACCGGGTGGAACATGAATGCTTGGAGGGCAGGGCACGTTGGCTGTAAACTTCCCGGCTGCATGGCCCCGTAGCTCAGCTGGATAGAGCGTCCCCCTCCTAAGGGGAAGGTCGCCCGTTCGAATCGGGCCGGGGTCACCAGAATCAACAACTTAGGCAGACTCAGTGGTGATCATTTCCCACTGTTTCCCGCATATCCACAGGATTTGGTCCCAGTGGTCCCAGCGGTCCGCCTAGTACCTGAGCTTTGCAACGGCGCCATCGTCGCCCTCATGCGTCAGGTGTGCATAGAACTTCTCGGTCGCGGCGTAATCAGCGTGCCCGGCCAGAATCTGCACCCTTCGCAATGGAACGCCGGCCATCACCATGTGGGCGCAGAAGGTGTGCCGTAGCCGGTGGAGGCTGCCGCCGACCCCCGCCCGCTTGGCATCGGATGCGAACCAGTCAGACACGGTGTCCTTGTGCACGGCCACCAGCGGATCGGGAAGGTGGCGCAGCGCCCAGCGCGCATACCGGTTGAGTGGCACCTCGCGCCATTTGCCCGACTTCGTGCGCCCCTGGCCATCTTCGTCTGGCTCGCTCTCCACCCTGAGCCTGCTCCCCGCCACCGCATCCTTGCCCAGTCCAACCAGCTCGCCGCGGCGCAGACCGGTATGGGCCATGAACAACCACAGGGGGGCCCGAGCAGGGTTCGCCCGGTACAGCTTGCGCATCGCGGCCCGGTCGTAGAACCGCACCGCCACGCTACGAACGCCTCGCGGTGCCCGGGTTTCCTCCAGCGGGTTGAAGTCCAGTTCCTTCCACTGCACGCCACGCCGGAACGCGGCCTGCAGCCTGCGCACTTCCTTCCCCACAGTCTCCGGTGACACCTTGTCCTTGGTCAGGCGGTCCGTCTTATAGGACTCCATTTCCATCGGGCGCAGCGTATCGATGGGGCGGTGGCCGAAGCGGGCCATGAACAGCCGAACCTCGCTTCTGGCCTTACCGTGCGTGGTTGGATGCTCGGCCTTGTACCCCTCCAGGTATGGTTCCAGGAAGTCGCGGACCGTGGGGAGCCGGGGAAGGATGCGCACTCCATGGGTCAGTTCCGCTTCTTTCGCTGCTCGTACGCCCTCAGCTTCGCGTGGGCTGACGCGACCAATGGCGACACGGCTTCGCTTGCCGCCTTCCCGCCAGTTGAGGTACGCGGCGCCATCGCGCCAGAAGACTGTGACCTTGACCATTGCTTGGAGCCGTAGATTGCAGAGTAGAGGGCAGCCTTCTCGTAGAGCTTCTTGCCCATGAAATTTCGAGGTTCGATGCCGTGGTCGGCGATGTTCGAATCGAACTGGCTTCGTGACACGCCGCAGTAGTGCACGGCCTCGTCCACGGTCAGCCAGTCCTTTTCGACGATGTCCAGCTTTTCAGCAGCTCCCATCGTGTCCTCCTTCAGTTCGTGGCCAGCGCAGCGCGTAGCTGCTCGGTGGCCTGGGGTGCTGCATCGCGCAGGCGGATCACTTCATTGGCCGCGACCACCAGCTGCTCGCGCAGCACGTCCTTGGCCGGCTGCTTCATGCGGCGCGGTTCACGGAGGAAGAGCTGGGCGGTCATCTTCCTGGCTCCTTCCAGCGCTTGACCGTCTTGCAGTAGGCGATGACCTTCCGGCAATCCGCACAGTCGATCGTCTGGCCAGCTTCGGCGAAGAATACGTCCGGTTCGTCGGCGCAGGTGTCCATGTGGTTGCAGTCCCAAGCGACACCGCACAACGTGTATTCCTCGCTCGCAGGGTTTCCTGCATGGCGAGTGGCTCCTTCAGCCATGAGCGAACCTACGCCAGCACCAGCGCAGCCCTGCGAGCGGCGCGGCACGCGCGGCTGATCGCGCACAGAGTGGCGATGCAGGCCAGGAACCCGGCCAGGGTGAGCACGTGGACCATTGCAGCGGCGAGCAACTGGCTAGCCACAAATGCTCCATGCGCGTCGGAGGCGTGGCAGAATCCCGGCCAGTCCAGAGGGGGGTGCGGAATGGAATGGTGGAACGGATTCAGCCCTTGCACACAGCTTGGTGTCGAAGATTGCGTGGTTTGGTGGGACGCATGGGCGGTCATCGCCGCTCTGCTCGCTGTGTGCGTAGGAGCTCTTGCGCTCTACGTAGCTTGGCTGACGTTGATTGTTGGTACTGGCTCGACAATTGCGGTCTGGCACCTTGGACGCGTGGCGAATGAAGCAAACGTGCATTCTGCCAAAATTGCGGAGAGCGAAGCTAAAGCAAGGGCGGACCATGTTTGCGATGAGAAATTGCTCATCCTTACGTTGATCAATCTTGAGATGAGCGAAGCTGCGACGGATGTGCGCTGGGCAGTTGAGTACGTATTTGTCGACGGGTCGCCGTTCGTGTCTGGAAGCCTTACAGGCGCGTTTTCCGAGCTCAGTCGCATTTTTGCTAGGAATGACTATTCTGTTGCGCAACAGCTTGTTGCAAGGCTTCACTTTTTGGGCCGTCAGCTTGCGGGTCGGGTTGCGCGAATCCTCAGCGTGAGAACTCGAATTGTTGCTTCGCTGCAAGCGGGAGAAAGCGCCGGCACAGAAGAAGAGCAGATGGCACAATGGGAGTACGTAAGAATTCTCATTGATGCGCACCTTGAAGATCTCAATGTTGTCGAGAAGGCTTGCGTTGAGGCGATCGATGAGATGGGGATCTCTAATTCCAAGGCGCGCAATGCCGTGGACGAGTGGACGGAGAAGTATCGGAGCGATTGATTGATCGCGATTGGCTGCGCGCCGGCCAGCCTTGACTAGTTTGGCGGGTCCAGCGGATAGGTATTTGCCCATCCGAGCTGGGGCCCCGCTGGTGAGTGGATTGAGCGATATGTCGACGGCAATGGAGGCGAAGAAGTCGTGGTCGGTCATTCGGCACCGCCTTTGACGCACGCCAGTTCGGCAGGCAGCTCGGCCATGTCGACCTGCAGCTACTCGATGCGTTCGTTGGCCTGGGCCAGCCACTGCCGATAGGCGCCCTTCGTCGGCTGCCGCATTCGGGCGGGAATGCCCGGATCCGGCGCTGGTATCAGCACCAGGCCGCTCACTCCCGGGCCTCGCGCCGGGCTTCGGCCAGGATCTCGCGCAGGTCGTGCTGCACCTTGCGATCCTCGCCGCGGGCGACGACGACCGCCAGAGCGCGCTCCAGCGCGTAGACCCGGTCGTTCGGATGGATGTAGGTCATGGCAGAATCGGCTCCAACATGGACAGGGGGAACGGCTATGGCGATATGTCCGCTCGCAGTAGATTGGGGGGACGTCGCGGACTGGGCGGCGGTTGTAGTAGGAGCCGGGGCCGCCGTGGGCACGATTTGGGTGGCATCTATGGCGAATCGGACTTCGAAGCGCGCTGCAGAGACCGCTGAGGACGCCAAAGGAATTGCTAAGCAACAGAGTGACCAAGTGGTCGCCCAACAGCGTGCAAACGCAGCGATACTCGGGCGACTGCTCCTTCACGAAATAGTGAGTCTTCCGGCAAGGCTCAGTGCGATTCTTGTGGGTATTCCGAAGGCTGTCCGTGTCGTGGATGGACAGGTGCTGATTGAGGACCACGGTATGCTCACCCGAGTCTTGGATGATGCGAAGTGGTCGGCTGTCCCTCAGTCCGAAAGCGTACTGGGCCGTATACACGATCTCCCGGATGCTCTTGGGCCGGATCTCGCAACTATGATTGGCAACAGCGGCACCATGAGAGATATGGCCTACCGCTTGCTGGGCCGAATCAAAGAGAGCCCGCGTCAGTACGTCGGACAGCAATACCGCTTTGCCTATGAGGGGAGTCCGGACGACTTCGAGCTCTTTGAAGAGCACTTGAAATTCTTCAAGGGGCTGAGCATTGACTATGCCGACCGATTCCGCTCGTTCGTCGGTATTGACGAAGTCGACTATTCACGCTTTCAGTGAGGCTGCAATCACGCCGCCACCCCCATCGCTCCCAGGTCGATGTCGTCGACCTTGTCCCGCAGGTAGCGGCGTGCGCGGCGCAGGCGGCCGGCGATCATCGCGCGGTCTTCATGGGCGGAGAAGGTCTCAGCGTGCATGTGCATCGCGCGGCGGTGGTCGCAGCGGTATAGGCGCCAGGTGACGGCGCTGCCGTCCAAGGTCGGGAAGCGGTCCCAGGCTAAGCCCAATGTCTCCTTGGGCGCGAGGCGGGTGATGTGGAGCCTCATACCTGTGAGCCCTTCTTCCCGTCTAGACGACCGCGGCCACCTTCAACCACCTGCCGGCGGCTAATCGTGCTCTTGTCGATGCCGCTTGTGCCCAGGATTTCGACCTTGCCGCCGGCGGCCTTGAAGCGCGCGATGTCGCTGGCCAGCTTCTGCCGGTCCTGCTCCTTCTCTCGATCGGTCGCGCCACTGAAGACTGGCTTCACGTGGATGCTGGTCATGCTGCTGCTCCTTCGTGGACCCAGCGGCGCACGGTCCCGAACGGCACACCCAGCGCGGCGCTGATCTGGTTGACGGTGTTGCCGTTGGCCCGGAGCTGTCGGTCGCGGCACTTGGTGTCGGCCGGCCAGTACCGGGCTTGAGGCTGGCGCGCTACCGGCATCCCTTGGCAGCGGGCCATGTCTTGGACGGCGTGGGGCGAGCGTTCGAGGGCAGCCGCGACGCTCATCGCATCGCGGCCCTCCATCTGGTGCAGGGCCCGCAGTTCGCTGGTGCGGCAGAACTCCATCACGCGGCCTGCGCGTATGTGTCCGGCAGCGGCTGCTGCAGGTGGCGGATCATCGCGCCGCGCATGGCATCGATCTGGATAGTGTCGTACAGCTTCGAGCCGCGCTCGGTGGACATCGGCTCGAAGCCCAGCTGGTGCAGGCCCTTGGCGTCGATCTTCAAGAGGACAATCACGTCCTCGACCTGGCCCAGCTTGATTCTGACAACCTCGCGCGGCGTGGCGGCCCTTTCAACGCCGTGGAATGCCGGATGGCCGGGGAATGTCGATCCGTGGGAGTCCGGCCCGTTACGCTCCACATGCGCGGCTGCAGCTGCAGCCGCGTTGGGCTGCGTCTCCGCTGTGGTCGACTATGTCGCTGCAGAAGCGTCGGCTGACGCGTTATGTCCGCGGGCTTCTTCCTCCTTGCGAATCCTCTCGCGCTCGGCGTCCAGGCACTGCTGCCCCGTCTGTTGGTGCTCGAAGAACCGCCAGGGCGAAACCGGAACCTGCTACCTGCGGCACCGGCTGCAGTGCAGCACCTCCGATGACTACTCCGGCCCGCGGCCGAACTACAGTCTGAAAGGAACCTCGACCGCCGTCGCATGACCACGATGACAGCAGCTGCGCGGAAGATCCGCGCGAAGCGGGCCAGCCGGCCCATCTATGCGACCTGCACGCGCCTGGTCGATCCCGCCATGGGCGAGGAGCTTGGGGCCTTCGCCCCGAGCAACGACGTCGACCGACGTCTGGCCAGGGATCGCGGCTATCGGGTTGGGCGCGAGTACTGCCTGGAGATCAAGGAATCGCGCAATGTCGCGTTTCTCCATCTGGCCCACGTGATCGGTCACCTGCTGGTGGACAATGTGGAGGCATTCCGCGACCTGGACGCGCATGCCGCGCTGAAGCAGGTGCAGCTGGAGTCGGGTGTCTGTTGCGAGATTGTGGAGATAAACGCCAGCCCAGTGGTGAAGGCGCTGCTGGATGCCGCAGGGACGGTGCTTCGCGCCGGCGCGCGAAAGGTGCTGGCGGCGGTGCTGCCGGAGATCCGCACCATTCCGTTGAAGGTCGCTCAGTCCTTGGCGTTCGATTCGATGGAGGATGAGGACTTCGCTACATTCTTCAAGGGCATCACCGCTCGGATCGGTGACCGCTACGCGCACGTCGTGCTGGACGACCTGAGCGCGGAGTACTGGCGGATGCTGAATGGTCGGCAGCAATCAGGGAAGGCAGCGAAGTATGGTCCTATTTACCGAGAGCCTTTGCGACGCGCCGGGCATCGCGCCAGTTGAGCGGATTGACCAATTGGTTAACATCCGCAATCTCCCCATAAATTCTGCCGATTCGGCCCACAAGTACCTCCAGGTTGTTCATGTGGTTTGCTTGAATGCTGGCACCGATGCTGGCAATGCTAGTATCCAAAGCCTGTGCGTAGTTGAGCAGCTCTCGCAGGCCATCTTTGAGCTCGAGCGTCGGGTAGATCAGACGATCGTCGGGAAGATCGTGAGCCGGGATGGCATCCATCGCCTTTGCGGCCTCTTTGAGTAAGTCAAGGTTCCAAGGCTTGGCGACCGGCTTGTGCTCGTACTTGCGCATGTCCGCGATGAAGCCATCGGCGGCATCGGCTGCAAATGCAGCCATGGCAGTCAATGCCTGAACCCGCTGTCTGATGGTCTTCTTGTGCTGCCAACGAGCAATCCATGCGGCACCAACGATTGCGACTGCGGAAAGCACTGCTTGTGCCCATGCAGCCGCAGAGGACCACCAGCTGAGCGGGTGGCAAAGAATCTCAAGCGGGTAGCAATATAGTGGCTCAGCCATGTAGTTCCCCTGTTCTTCATGGAGGCACAAGCATGAGGCGTGGACGCTCAACCGGCAAGAGGACCCATTCGCGGCAGGCCAGGCCGGCGGCGATCAATGGCATCGGCCGTATCGACTGTCGCCACGCCTTCCTGATGTTCGACGACGTGCGCACTGAGTTATGGGAGGTGGCCAGTGCCAATCGGAGGTGGGTATGGCCATGTCAGTACTTTCAGTAGAGAAAGAGTGCAACCCTGTGCTTACGTCTGATGCGCTCCAGTTGAAAAAGCGCGAAGTGTTGCGTCGACTGAATATGCACGCAGAGGATGTTGATAGCCGATGCATACTCCGAGGAATCCGATTTGTGGGCTCTCTCCCACAGCTCCTGCAGTCTACGTCCGCTCTCCGCTGCACTCGCTACGGGCTGCTGAATGGAGACTGGAAGGTTTCCGTTTTCAGATCGGAACTGCAGCGACTTGTTGACAATCGCAAGCTGGGGGTGAGGCGGGCCGCTCGGCAAGCCGAACTCGATTGGTTTTCGGAGGTTGTTTTCACTGATCCGAGCCAGCTCTTCGACCCATTCCACTGCTTCGCGATAGCGATCGAATCTGTCCGCGCAGCGGATTCGCACAGGGACATATATCGCGAGCAACAAGGCGCCAATGGATCCAATAGCTTGTACCCAAGCAGGCATGGAGTCGCCGATATTGATGGGGCCAATGATCGCCAGAAGAACGAATCCAATCAGAATTCCGAAAGAGATGCATACACAATACGTCAATGCGATTGGCCAGCTGATTTTGTGGGTAATGCTCAAGATGCTCCCCTGTTCAACAAGTTGTGTAGCGGTTGGTATGCGAAGGCGATGGGGAGAATGCCTGATGCGCACTGATAACGCCAAGCCAATTATCAGAGCTGAGCGCTATCCCATGGAGACCGCACGATGATCCCCTGACCCTCCCGTACTGATTCGATTCTTTAAGGCCCTGTGCGACCTCGTGGTCGGCTGGGCCACCGATGCGCTGGTCTGGTTGCGCAAGCCCGGCAGCGCTATGAAGGTTTGCTGCGGCGTGCTGGCATTTTGGTTCATGGTCGCGGGCCTCTCGGCATACGAGAAAGAACAGCAGATCAGGGATCTGAGCGCTCAGGTCGTGAAGGCGCGAGCCGATTGGAATGCGGACACCGAGCGATTGCAGGTTGACGTGGACGACCGTGACCAGCGGCTGGCGGAGGTTGCCGCCGTGTTGCGGGCCGAGGCTGAAAAATTTGAAGTGTTGAAGGCCGAGAGCGCCGCGGCATTGAATAGCCTGGCCAGCAAGATCGAGGCGGCCGAACTAGACGCCACCACGTGGCGTGAGCGCTACCAGAAGCGACCGGACAGCTGTCAGGCCGTACTTGAGTTACTGGACTCGGCTTGCCCAGGCCCGATGGGGTACTGACATGCGCATTCTCCTGATCGGTGCTTTGCTGCTGCCTGCCTGCCTGCAGCACCACGCCAGCCACCAAGAATCCATCAGCACCCGCCCTCATCCATGTGCTAGTGGACACCTATGTCCCCATTGATTCGGCACTAACCAGGCGTTGCAACTGGATCCGCGCGGGCAAGCCATCCGCCGTGTTTGAGGTGAGCAATGGCCGGAAGCGTTGCCTGGGCCAGTACGAGGTGCGACTGGACGCCATTGGAGACGTCCAGGAAAATCCTCTGCCTTAGCGATTTAGCCTTGCAGGAATTTCCAGCCCTTCTCGGTGACCTCGACGTGGTCGTTTTCGTCGACAGAGACGTAGCCTTCCTCAACTGCCCACTCGAAATGCCGAGCGTCCACAGCATTGCCGCTGCTGATGCTGAGGATCACTTGGCTCTGTTCTGCTTTTCCAAAGCTCATTCCATTGCTCCACATGAGGTTTCGAGATGGTATCCGGAAATTCTCAGACCGAACAGGTCAGATCCGGAACCATGACCCCAAAGCAGTAGCGGTTCGTCCAGGAATACCTGGAGGACCACAACGGTACGCAGGCGGCCATCCGCACCGACTACAGCGCTAACACCGCCATGCAGTAAGGCTCACGGTTGCTTACAGATCGCCCGCACCGAGTCGCTGACAGCCATGGCCGCCGGCTGGGAGGAGGCGTTTCGGCAGCAGATCGAGAGCGGCCGACTGGCGCCGGAGAACGTCGAGGGCACCTGGGCAGCCACCGCTGACGACAGGACCCGCCACACGGTCAGTGCATTCGACTCCATCGCAAAGGAACCGGTGGAGGGCCTACTGAAGCTCAACGACGCAGAGCGCTTCCTGACCGCCGCGCAGCTGCAGCGCATCGTACGCTGAGGGAGGAGGGGAGGTCGCAGGAAGCCGCCTACGAGGCGATCCAGATCTATGCCAGTCACGTGGACGACGTGGCGAACCGCACCGGGGCGGTGATGCCCGAGATGTCCAAGGGCTGGCGAGATATCAAGGACGACATCAGCGGGGCATGTGGAACGCTGGGCAACTTCAGCAGCGCAGTGGTGGACCTAGCCGGCGAATGGGGCGTTCTGTCTCGGCTGCCGCGTCTGAGCGACGTTCTGGGCCTTGGCGTGGCGGGTGGAGCTCTGGTCAAGTTGAGCGGTCTGTCATCCCTGTCGAAGGTGTTGAATGACGCTGCGGCAGCCATGCGGGGCTTGCCGCCGCTGCCCAAGCCCATCGATGAGGGGGGCGCGCTGGGTCCGCAGTGGGTGGTGCTGGGATTGTCGTAGACACAGATCGGGGTGCGCACCGCCGTGCACTCCGATTCGAAGAGCGTGTAGACCTCGTGCTCCTTCAATGGCTGGTAGGACACGGGTGCCAGCAGCAGGCCGGCTGCGCCCGCATCCTCGGCGTCCCGGGCCAACGCCAGCACATCGCGGGTGCGCAGCGCACCGATGCCGACGATGATCGGGACATCGCCCGAATGGGCCAACGCTTCGCGCAGCACGCGCATGCGCTCAGCCTTTTCCAGGTAGGCGTAGCTGCCGGTGGAGCCGAGCACGCCCATCGAGTCCACGCCAGCGGCTGCGAGACGCTCGACCAGTCCGGCGAAGGCGCGCAGGTCGATGCTCGATTCGGTCATCGGCGTAAGAGGAAAGGCGCTGAGGCCGTGGATCATGGCTAACCCCGAAGGCAGAGGGCGAAGGGGAGGCCGTCTGCAGTGGCGACCCTGGACGGCCGGCATTGTTTATTGTCCCAGGACAAAATTCAAGCGCTGCCCTGCAACGTGATTGTGGTGCAGGAATCGCGCACCATGGCGGCCATCCTTCCTTGCGCGCACGCCATGACTGAGTGCCTTCACCCCGTGCAGCCTCCACACTACGCCGTCATCGGCGCCTGGCTGGATTCGGCCGGCGCAACCCAGCGCTGGGCCGGTCCCGGCGTGCAGTATCCGCTCGGGTCCGATGCATTCGCGCAGGCGCTGCAGCTGCAGCAGCGCCCGGGTTGGGTGCTGCTGGATGCGAACGGCCACTGCCTTGGTTTCGGCCAGTACTGGTCGACCGGCCCCGGCACGCTGCACTTGGGCCGCATCATCGTTTCGCCGCAGGTACGCGGGCGTGGAGTGGGACGTGTACTGGTGCAGGCGCTGATGGCACAGGCGCTGCAATCGGCCGCAGTGGAGCGGCTGACCCTGCGCGTCTATCGTGACAACGTCGCGGCGATGGCCCTGTATCGTGACCTGGGCTTCCAGCCGATGGAAGACGCTTCGACACCGGAACTGCTGTTCATGCAGCACCGTGCCGGCTGAGTGGTGATCACGCGGGCAAGAGGGCGCGTTGCTGCGCCTGCCAGAGCTCGCGCGTGATGCGGCTGATGTGTTCGGCGCAATACCAAGCCAGGAAGTGGTTGAGTTGATTGGCATCGGTGCGGTGATGGCGGAAACCGCAATTGGCCTGCGCTCTTCGATCCCCGACGCTGGCATGGACTGGCCATCCGGCGACGGGCCCGATACGCCGACGGTGGGCATACCCGTAGAGTCGTGATGGCGCGGCACTGCGCTCACAGGGCGGAACCTTGATGGTTTCGGTATTTCTGACAACCGCGTCGTGGCCCCGGGTATGCTGGGCTCCGCGAATCCAGCCGGATCAGCCCATGGACCGAATAGCCCAGCTTCTGGATCAGGACGAATCCATGCGCCTGGAAGTCAGCGCGCCGGCCGAGGGGCGGGGCGTTCCGCTGTCGTTCCGGCACCGCCCAAGGCGTTGATCGACCGCCACGTGGTGCTGGAGATCAAGGCGCTGCTGAGCTACAGCGAGTTGCCGATCGGACGCATCGCCGAGCGATTGTGCTTCGAGGATGCGTCGTACCTGTGCAGCTACTTCCGGCGGCACACCGTGCAGCCATTGACCGGTTACCGCCGCGCGGGGCAGGGTGGTGCTAGTGGGACACCAACAGCGGTGTGGGAACTTCGCACAGCAGATCTTCGGTAGCCCCGCTAAGCACGCGTTCGACCACGCGGTCGCGGCGGTAGGGCCCCAGCACCTGCAGATCGGCTTCGCCAGGCCCGGCGAAAGGTCATTCCTGCTTCAGCAGCTGCACCAGCTGGCGCAGGCGATAGGGCTTGGGCAGGAACTCCACCTGCTCCGGAAGCGGCGGCAGCTGCGAACGCGCATAGCCGGAGGACAGGATCATGCGTGCATGCGGCTGCTCACGCGCGACGTGCTCGCTGAGTTCGATGCCGGACATGCCGTTGGGCATGCTGACATCGCTGAACACCACATCGAAGCGTGCGTCGCCCTTCAGCAACGCAGCGGCTTCATGCCCGTCGGCGGTGGTGGACACCTCGATGCCGAAATCGCGCAGGGCCATGCCGATCATCTCGCGCAGATCGTTCTGGTCCTCCACCATCAGTACGCGGATCGGGTCATCGGTCATGGGTAAATTCCTCGGTTGCGGGTAGCAGCAGGCTGACCGTGGTGCCGACACCGGGCGTGGTGGACACGTCGACGAAGCCGCCGCTCTGGGTAGTGAATCCGAACACCTGGCTCAGGCCCAGGCCGCTGCCCTTGCCGATGTCCTTGGTGGTGAAGAAGGGCTCGCTGGCCCGCTCGGCGATGTCGGCGGCCATGCCGTGGCCTTCGTCGCAGACGCTGAGGGTGACATAGCCGCGTTGCAGCATGGTGTCCGCATCCGGATCGAGGCGATGTTCCAACGCGGTGCCGATCAGGATGCGGCCGCCATCGGCGGTGGCCTCCACGGCATTGGCCACCAGATTCGCCAAGGCGGTCTGGAGCTGCATCGCATCGGTGCTCACCTGCGGCAGGCCCGGGGTGAGATCGGCATCCAGTACCACCGTGGGCGGGCAGGCGCGTTGCAGGTCCGGCAGCCACTGCCGTACCAGCGCATTGATGTCCACCGATTCCCGGATCAGGGTCTGGCCGGTACTGAAGGCCAGCAGCTGGCGGGTCAGCAGCGCGCCGCGGTCAGTGGCTGCCTGCGCGGCATCCAGCAGCTCGGCTGCGCGTGCATCGTCACTGCTGACACGCAGCGACAGCAGGTCCAGGGCGTTGCCGATGGTGGTCAGCAGGTTGTTGAACTCATGTGAGAGGCCGCGACTGAGCCGGCCGACCGTCTCGAACTGCTGGGTATTGCGCAGCGCGCGCTGGGCATCGCGCAGCAGCCGCTGCGCCTGCCACTGCTCGGTGATGTCACGGGTGATCTTGACGAAGCCGAGCAGTTCGCCGGCTTCGACGACCGGCTCGATGACCACGCTTGCGCGGAACGACGAGCCATCGCGGCGAACGCGCCAGCCCTCACTGGCGACATGGCCCTGCTGCGCTGCGACGCGAAGCAGGCGCTGCGGTTCGCCGGTCTCGCGGTCGGCGGGCAGGTAGAAGCGGCTGAAGTGCGATCCCACCACTTCATCGGCTGAATAGCCTTTGATACGTTCAGCGCCCGGGTTCCAGCTGCAAACGATGCCTTCAGGATCAAGCAGGTACAGCGCATGGTCGCGCACGCTGTCAATCAACAGTCGCAGTTGTCGGGAAGGGTCCGTCAGCACGGACGTCGTAGAAGCGGCTGCGTCCACGTGTAAATAAGTGTTACCCCTGTGAGGGACGTGAAGCTAGGCACTCAAGTGTGAAGGATGCGTGCACACCTGACACGTGCCATTTGTCCTGTGCGGCTGAATGCGACACGGAGTACCATCTTCCACCCTTTGCCTTCTGGAACCGACCTGCATGCGTCCTGGTGCGACTACGCGTGACCGCTGGATCTGGATGACGTCCGCCGTGCTGCTGGCCGCGACCATCGCGTTGGAACTGGTCGTCCCGCTCGGCTACGCGGTATGGCTGGCCTACTTCCTCGCGGTCGGCGTGACGGTGTTCCAGCGCAGTGCACGCGCGCCGTTCGTGGTCGCGATGATCGCCTGTGTCCTGCTGGTGATCGGCTTCAACGTTGCGCCAGCCAGCAACAATTCGTCGTTCTCGCTAGTCAACCGTACCGTCGGTGGCTGCGCCTTCCTGATGATCGCACTGATCGTCTCGCGCGCGATCCAGGCCCGGCGCCAGGCGATGCGCGCGCTCTGGCTGCAGGAGGCCGAGAACGCGGTGGCGATGAGCCTGCGCGGTGACCTTGGGCCGGAGCAGATCGCCGAGGCGGCAGCAGCAAGCCTGGCCGGGCAGCTGGATGCAGAGGTCGGTGCGGTCTATCGCCTGGACGGCGGCCGGCTGCAGCTGACCGGTGGCGTGGCGCTGCCCTCTGGGACGCCGGCCTCCCTGGCCCTGCATGAAGGACTGGCCGGGCAGGTTGCCCGGGACGAACGCATCCGCCACCTGCACGGCGAAGATGCTGCCGTGCTCGAACTGCAGACCAGCCTGGGCCGGCTGCCGGTGCGCGAGCGCATCCTGGCGCCGATCAGCAGCGATGGTACGGTGGTCGGTGTCATCGAGCTGGGCCGCGCGCGGGCGGGTGAACAGCGTGACCTGGATCGCGAGCTGCTGGAGCGCTGCGCCGACACCATCGGCATGGCACTGCGCGCGTCGCTGCTGCGTGCGCAGCTGGTGGTTCTGCTGGAAGAGTCGCAGCGCCAGGGCGAGGAGCTGCAGGCCCAGCAGGAAGAGCTGCGCGTGGCCAACGAGGAACTGGAAGAGCAGAGCCGCAGCCTGTTGCAGTCGCAGAGCCACCTGGAAGAACAGCAGGCTGAGCTGGAACAGAGCAACGTGCAGCTGGAAGAGCGCACCCACGAGCTGGAGGCGCAGAAGCAGGCACTGCTGGTTGCGCAGAGCCAGCTGGTGCGCAACAGCAACGAGCTGGCGGCGACCTCGCGCTACAAGTCCGAGTTCCTGGCCAACATGTCGCATGAGCTGCGCACGCCGCTGAACAGCTCGCTGATCCTGGCCAAGCTGCTGGCCGACAACAAGGACGGCACGCTGACCGAGGAACAGGTGAAGTACGCGCGAGCGATCCTGTCGTCCAACAACGACCTGCTGGCGCTGATCAACGACATCCTCGACCTGTCGCGCATCGAGGCCGGCCATGTCGAACTGTCCGATGAAGTGGTGGTGGTCGAGAGCGCGCTGCAGCGCCTGCGCGAGACCTTCGAGCCGATGGCGCGGCAGAAGGGCCTGGCCCTGCAGATCGAAGCCGACGCCCTGGCACCGACCCAGATGGTGGTTGACAGCCAGCGGCTGCAGCAGATCCTGAAGAACCTGCTGGCCAACGCGGTGAAGTTCACCGAGCATGGCAAGGTCAGCCTGCACGTGCGTGCCGGCGGCAACGGCCGCATCCGGTTCGAGGTCTGTGACACCGGCATCGGCATTGCCCGCGAGCAGCTGGATGTCATCTTCGAAGCGTTCCGCCAGGCCGATGGCAGCACCCGCCGTCGCTACGGCGGTACCGGCCTGGGCCTGTCGATCTCGCGCGATCTGGCCGAGCGCATGGGCGGCGGCATCCAAGTCGACAGTGAGCCCGGGCGCGGCAGCTGCTTCATCCTGGAGCTGCCGCTGCAGGGAGCGCCCGCGGCGAGCGCAGCCGTCGCTGCCGATGTCCCCGTGGCAGCGCCGCCGACGGCGCCGGCCGTGCTGCCGGCCGCGCCCGTACGCGCTGCGACCGCGGCAGCGCCGGTTACTGCGATGGCCGGCGTAGCCGACGACCGCGGTCGCCGCCAGCGCGCCGGGCGCCTGATCCTGGCGGTCGAGGACGATGCCACGTTCGCCGAAGCACTGGTGGCGCTGGCCCATGAACTGGACTTCGACTGCGTGGTAGCGGGCACGGCGGAAGAGGCGCTGGCCCTGGCCAGTGAACTGCGCCCGAACGGCATCCTGCTCGATATCGGCCTGCCGGACGTGTCGGGCCTGAGCGTGCTGGAACGCCTGAAGCGCAACCCGGACACCCGCCACATCCCGGTGCATGTGGTCTCGGCCACGGACCGCAGCCAGGTGGCGCGCGAGCTGGGCGCGATCGGTTTCGCGATCAAGCCGACCACGCGCGAGCGGCTGGTGACGGCGATCGAACAGCTGGAACAGACCAGCCAGCGCGACATGCGGCGGCTGCTGATCGTGGAAGACGACAACGAGCTGCGCCACAACCTGGAACTGTTGCTGGGCCGCGACCAGCTGCAGATCGTCGCCGTAGGCACCTTGGCCGGCGCACTGGAACAGCTCAGTACGGTCACGTTCGACTGCATGGTGATGGACCTGTCGCTGCCCGACGGGAGCGGCTACGACCTGCTCGAGCACATGGCCGGCAACGACGATGTCGGTTTCCCGCCGGTGATCGTCTATACCGGCCGCGCACTCAGTCGCGAGGAAGAGCAGCGCCTGCGCCGCTATTCCAAGAGCATCATCATCAAGGGCGCACGTTCGCCCGAGCGCCTGCTGGACGAGGTGACCCTGTTCCTGCACAGCGTGGAGGCCAGCCTGCCCAGCGACCAGCAGCGCCTGCTGCGCGAGGCCCGCCGTCGCGACACCGTGCTCGACGGTCGGACGGTGCTGCTGGCCGAGGACGACGTGCGCAACATCTTCGCACTGTCCAGCGTGCTCGAACCCCTCGGCGTCACGCTGGAGATCGCGCGCAATGGCCAGGAAGCGGTGGATCGGCTGGCCGAGCGCGAGGTCGACCTGGTGCTGATGGACATCATGATGCCGGAGAAGGATGGCCTTGCTGCGATGCGCGAAATCCGCGCGCAGCGCCACCTGCAGGACCTGCCGATCATCGCGCTGACCGCCAAGGCCATGCCGGACGACCGTGAGCGCTGCCTGCAGGCCGGCGCCAACGACTACATCGCCAAACCCATCGACGTCGACAAGCTGGTCTCGCTGTGCCGGGTCTGGTGCTCGCGGCAATGAACGAGCAGGCCCTGTTCGACCTGGAGCTGAAGGTGCTGCTGGAAGCGCTTTACCAGCGCTACCACTACGATTTCCGCAGTTATGCGGTGTCGTCGCTGCGCCGGCGGATCCGCCAGGCCATGCAGCGCTATGAGTGCGAGCGGCTGGCCGACCTGCAGCACCGCCTGCTGCACGAGCCGGACCTGTTCGCGCAAGCGATGCAGTTCTTCACCGTGCAGGTCTCGGAGATGTTCCGTGACCCGGCCTATTTCCGCGAGCTGCGCGAGCAGGTGGTGCCGGTGCTGCGCACCTACCCGTCGGTGAAGCTGTGGGTGGCCGGTTGCAGTACCGGCGAGGAAGTGTGGTCGCTGGCGATCCTGTTGCACGAGGAAGGCCTGCTGGAGCGCAGCATCGTCTACGCCACCGACATCAATCCGGCAGCCCTGGCCACCGCCGAGGCCGGCGCCTATGGCATCGACCGGATGGCCCAGTTCAGCCGGAACTACCTGGCGGCCGGTGGCACCGCCTCGCTGTCCGACTACTACGCCACGGCCTACGATGGCGCGGTGTTCGATCGCCAGCTGCGCCGCAACGTGGTGTTCGCCGACCACAGCCTGGCCACCGACACCGTGTTCTCCGAGGTGCATCTGGTGTCGTGCCGCAATGTGCTGATCTATTTCAACCGCGATCTGCAGGACCGCGCGGTGGGCCTGTTCCGTGAAGCGCTGGTGCATCGCGGCTTCCTTGGCCTGGGCAGCAAGGAGTCGCTGCAGTTCGGGCGCCACCACGGCGCGTTCGAGACCTGCTCGCGGGAGCATCGCCTGTACCGGAAGGTTGCCTGATGGCACTGCCGACACGACCGGCGGTGCTGGTGATCGGGGCCTCTGCGGGTGGGGTTGCGGCGCTGCAGGCGGTGCTCGGCGCGCTGCCCGCGGCTCTACCGGCGCCGGTGCTGGCCGTGCTGCACCTTCCGCGCGACCGCAGCAGCCGCATCGCCGAAGTGCTGGCGCCGTACTGCGCGCTGCCGGTGCGCGAGGCCGAAGACAAGCAGCCGCTGCAGCCAGGCACGGTGACCTTTGCGCCACCGGACTATCACCTGCTGGTGGAAGACGCCGGTTCGCTGGCGTTGTCGGTGGACGCGCCGGTGCTGTTTTCGCGCCCGGCCATCGATCCATTGTTCGAGTCGGCTGCGGCCGTGTTCGGCGCGCAGGTGCTGGCCCTGCTGCTGACCGGTGCCAGCAGCGATGGTAGTGAAGGGGTGGCCGCAGTGCGCGCCGCCGGTGGCCGCGCCTGGCTGCAATGTCCCGAGGAGGCCGAGGCATCGATGATGCCGGCCTCCGCCCTGCAGCACGCCGGCGCCGATGCCGTGCTGCCCCTCGAACTGATGTGCCGTCGCCTGAAGGAGCTGTTTGCATGAACCTGCTGCCACCGGACCCTGCGCAGTCGCAGACCCCGGTCAACCTGCTGATCGTCGATGACGTGCCGCAGAACCTGGTGGCCATGCAGGCGCTGCTGCAGCGCGAAGGCGTGAACCTGCTGCTGGCGGGCTCGGGCGCGCAGGCGCTGGAACTGCTGCTCGAGCATGAGGTGGCGCTGGCCCTGCTGGACGTGCACATGCCGGAGATCGATGGCTTCACCCTGGCCGAGCTGATGCGCGGATCACACCGCAGCCGGGATGTGCCGATCATCTTCCTGACCGCCTCGCCGGACGACCCGCTGCGCGCGTTCAAGGGCTACGAAACCGGCGCGGTCGACTTCCTGCACAAGCCGGTGGCGCCGCAGGTGATCCTGAGCAAGGTCAATGTCTTCATCGAGCTGTACCAGCAGCGGCAGCTGCTGAAGGCGCGCAACGAGGCGCTGGAGCGCTCGCTCAAGCTCAACGAGACGATGGCGGCGGTGCTCACCCATGATCTGCGCACGCCGCTGTCGGCGATCCTGCTGTGTGCCGACAAGCTGGCGCTGGAGCTTCCTGCGGGCAATGACGGCGCGCAGCAGACCCTGAAGCACCTGGAAGCCAGCACGCTGCGCATGGCGCGCATGGTCGAGCAGCTGCTGGACTTTTCGCGGATCCGCAGCGGCGGGCTGCGCCTGCAGGCCAGCGCCTGTGATCTTGCCGAGGTCACGCGTGCGGTGGTGGCCGAAGCGGGCAGCGCCCACGGCCACGCACGGGTGCATCTGGATATGCTGGGCGATACCCGCCTGCAGGGTGATCTGGATCGGCTGGGTCAGGTTGCCGCCAACCTGATCGGCAATGCGCTCACCCATGGCAGTGAGGCGAGGGTGGAGGTGGACGGCCGTGATCCGCGCAGCGTGCTGCTGCGGGTGAGCAACGCGGGACGGATCGACGACGCGCTGCTGCCGCGCCTGTTCGAGCCGTTCAAGGCCAGCTTCCATCCCAGCAATGGCCTGGGGTTGGGCCTGTATATCGTCGATCAGTTCGTGCGCGCGCACGGCGGGCACATCGCAGCGCGCAATGAAGCCGGTCAGGTGGTGTTCGAAGCCCGGTTGCCGAGGCGCACAGAGGGGCTGCCGGCGGCCGCTACCTGAATTCTTCAGGGAACACCTGCGGGCACCGAGACGGACTCGTCCGCAGCTGCTACCGTGGGTGTACATCTTGTCAAGGAAGCGCCATGCCACTGCGTGCCATCGCCTACGTCAGCCAGGCGCTGCCGGATCTTTCCGCTGAACGGCTGCGGGCGCTGGTCGATGATGCAGCCCGTTTCAACAAGATGGCGGGCGTGACCGGTGTGCTGCTGCATGACGGCGGGCGATTCCTGCAGTACATCGAAGGGCCGCCGGATGGTATCGATTCGGTGTACGAACGGATCCTGCAGGCCGGTAGCCATATCGACATCATCGAACTGGCGCGTGGCCGCCTTGGCCAGCGCCAGTTTCCGTACTGGTCGATGCGCGCGTTGCCGGTGGAGGAGGCGCTGCTGCGGCAACTGTCTTCCAGCGACTGGTCAGGTTTCACCCGCGCGTTGCATGGTGACCTGTCGGCGCCGACCCCGGTGGATCTGCTCGATCAGGTCGTGCAACCGGTGCTGCACGCAGGTTGAACCTGCGTGGAAGGTTCAGCGCGCTGCACTTCCGCAGTACGCCGCGTGCAACGCCTGCAATACGCCCAGCGCCGGCCCTTCCACTACCCGGTAGTGGATCGACTGCGCTTCGCGCCGGGTCGAGACGATGCCAAGTCCGCGCAGCACCGCCAGATGCTGGGACAGCGCTGATGCGCTGAGCCCGGTCAGTGCCTGCAGTTCCGGTACTGGCGCCTCGCCTTCGACCAGCCGGCACAGCACGCGCAGCCGTGCAGGATGGGCCAGGCTTTTGAGCAGCGCCGCGGCCTGGGCGGCATGCTCGGCCATCGCGGCACTGTCGAGCTCGATTCGGGCCATGGTTGACCTTTTGCTTTAGAAGACGCTAATTTAGAAAAAGCTAATTCAAAAGGCAAGCGAATGAACGCGACAACTGGAGGCAGGTCATGACCGTGCCGTGGGCCGCCGTCGCGGGGGGCGCGTTGATCGGTGCGGCGGCGGTGGTCTTGCTGGCAACCACGGGCCGGGTAGCCGGCATCAGCGGCATCGCCGCTGGCAGCGTGCGCGCAACGCCCGGCGATCGAGGCTGGCGCTGGGCATTCCTGCTCGGCCTGCTTGCCGCTGCAGGGGGTGTGCTGTGCTGGCAGGCCGTGCCAGATCAAGCGCCCCGCGACCTGTTGCGTGACGCCTTGCCGGCGTGGCAGCTGGTTGGCGCCGGCCTGCTGGTCGGATTCGGTACGCGGTTGGGCAACGGCTGCACCAGTGGTCATGGAGTGTGCGGCATGGCCCGCGGCTCAATGCGGTCGCTGCTGGCGGTGCTGGTATTCATGGCCTGCGCAATGCTGACTACATTCCTGATCCGTCATGGCGGGGGCTTCGCATGAGCCGCATGATGGTGGCCGCCGGCGCGGCAGGGGCGCTGTTCGGCGCGGGCCTGGCGCTGGCCGGCATGACCGATCCGCGCCGCATCCTCGGTTTCCTCGACATCGCCGGCGATTTCGATCCCACCTTGGCCTGGGTGCTGGCCTCGGCACTGCTGGTTAGCGCGGTCGGCCAGCGCTGGGTGCTGCGGCGCCCGCGGCCGTCATGCGCAACGCGCTTCCAACTGCCCGCTGCGCGCGGTGTCGATGTACGCCTGGTGCTGGGCGCGGCATTGTTCGGAATGGGTTGGGGTTGGGCAGGCTATTGCCCGGGCCCTGCCATCGCCGGGCTGGCGGTGGGATCGCGCGAAGCGCTTTGGTTCGTGCCGGCCATGCTTGCAGGTTTCTGGCTGCACGATCGCCTGGTTCGCCGGGGCTTCACCGCTGTGTCACCCTGAATCGGGTCATATCCACGGATCACGGGGAAAGGAGCGCAACGACATGGCACGGATGAAGTGGAAGGAAAGGGCACTGCTGGCGGTCGCGCTGGCCGCCGCAGTGGCACCCGCGCTGGCCTGCACGCGCGCGGTCTACCTGGGCGACAACGGTGATGTGATCACCGCGCGCTCGATGGACTGGAAGGTCGATGTGGCGACCAACCTCTACGTGCTGCCGCGCGGCATCGCGCGCACTGGCCAGGCCGGGCCGAAGTCGCTGGCCTGGACGGCGCGCTACGGCTCGGTGGTGGCCACCGGTTATGACGTATCGACCACCGATGGCATGAACGAGAAGGGCCTGGTGGCCAACCTGCTGTGGCTGGTCGAATCGGAGTATCCGAAGCAGCGCGGCAACAAGCCGGGCCTGGCCATCTCACTATGGGCGCAGTATGTGCTGGACAACTTCGCCACCGTAGACGAAGCGGTCGCGGCGCTGCAGCGCGAGCCGTACTCGATCGTCACCGACAAGGTGCCGGGCGAAGACCGCCAGGCCACGCTGCACCTGTCGCTGTCAGATGCCAGTGGCGACAGTGCCATCGTCGAATACATCGGCGGTCGCCAGGTGATCCACCATGACCGGCGCTACCAGGTGATGACCAATTCACCGATCTTCGAGCAGCAGCTGGCACTCAACAGCTACTGGCAGCAGATCGGCGGCACGGTGATGCTGCCGGGTACCAACCGCTCAGCCGACCGTTTCGCGCGCGCCTCGTTCTACATCAACGCCATTCCCAAGTCCGAAGACCCGGTGGTGGCGCTGGCCAGCGTGTTCAGCGTGATCCGCAATACGTCGGTGCCCTACGGCATTACCACGCCGGGCGAGCCGAACATCTCCTCCACGCGCTGGCGTACCGTGGCCGATCACAAGCGGCGCTTGTACTTCTTCGAATCGGCATTGACCCCGAACACGTTCTGGGTCGACCTCAACAAGGTGGATTTCGGCGGCAAGGTGCTCAAGCTCGATCTCGGTCCGGACCAGCGCAATACCTTTTCCGGCGACGCGCTGGGCCACTTCGTGCCCAGCGCACCGTTCGCGTTCCTCGGCGTCGACGGTTAGTTCGACGCCTGGCTGGAAGCCGGATAGACCGCCTGGATCGTGCAGCCGCCGCGGGTGTACTGCGGCAGCGGCGCCAGCGCGTCGTTGCGCAGGTCACCATTCTCGAATCCGGCGGTGAGGATGCGATCGCCCGGATTGCCACAGATCAGGCCGTTCTGCATGCCGGAGTGGAAGCTCAGCTGTGGCGCACGGTCGAGCTGGCGGCAGTGGCTGCCAAGCTCCACGCGATAGTAGCGGTGCCCCCCATTGCGATGCGGATTGGTCTCCACCAGCATGCCCTGCGGGTCGGACGACCACGCGCGCACGTTGCGCGTGGCAAAGCAGTACGACGGCGAACCACCGAAACTGCGGCGGATGTCCCTGCGCTCGCGGATGGTCAGAGCGGGCAGGGTGGCCATGCGCAGGCGGTCGCTGTCGCGGGCCACGCTGGCGTAGTCGCGATCCTGCACGGGGGTCACCGCGCTGATCGCGCAGCTGCGGCCATCGACCACCACACGCTCGCTGGGGCGACCGCAGGCCCAGCCGGCGGGTGCTTCAAGTTTCAGCGTGGTGGCACCGCGGACGCCGGGGCACTCTTCGCTGAAGTCGATCCGATAGGCCTGGCCCGAGGCGGCTCGCAGAGCGATTGAACGCGATGAAGCCTGCTCCACTTCCTGGACGCCGACCGCGTCCATGCAGTGCGGGGCCGGTGGCGTACGTTCCTGCGCGGAGGCCGAGGCGGTGAGCGCCAGGCCGAGGCTGGTGGCAAGCACCAGGGACAGCTGCTGATGGGTCATGACCTGCACTCCCTGCGTTGGATGACGGATCGACTATAGCAGCGGTTTGCACGGCCGTTGTTACACGCGCACACTGCCCGGATGGGCGCCATCTTCCATCTGCGGCACTACGGGCAGGCCACCGGCCTGGACCGCCATGACTACGCGCAGTGGGTGCTGCCGCTGCAGGGGGAACTGCAGTTCGAGATGGAAGGGCGCGGCGGCCGGCTGGACCTGCTGCAGGGGGCATTTGTCGCCGCCGGCGAAGCACATGACCAGATGGCGGACGGCCCCAATGGTTTCGTGATCGTTGATTGTCCTCCAGGCGTGCTGGATGACGGCACGCAGGAGCATCTGTGCCGCCAGCGCTGGCTGCATCTGCCGCTGGCGTTGCGGCAGCGCCTGGCCGCCGTGCAGGCAGGGCAGCCGATGCCGGCGTTGCTGCCGCAGTTGCTGCAGGTATTTGCACCGGCGGGCAGTGGCGCGCGCATGCAGGGCCTGTGCGCGGCGGTGCAGGCCGATCCCGGCCGGGCCTGGCCGGTTGCCCGGATGGCCGGAGTTGTCGGTGTCAGCGAGAGCCGGTTGCACACATTGTTCCAGCGCGAGTTCGGGCTGAGCCCGCAGGCCTGGCTAAGTGCGTGCCGCTTGCGTTGGGCCAAGCATCAGCTGCGCACCACCGCCGCGCCGATCAGCGATATCGCACTGGCCGCAGGCTATTCCGAACAGAGCGCACTGACCCGTGCGCTGCGCCGCGAATGTGGCCAGACCCCCGCTGCGTGGCGCAGGGGTGCCGGCTGATCTGTAGAGCCGAGCCCACGCTCGGCTGCCCTTATCTGCACAACGGTGAATCGCAGCCGAGCATGGGCTCGGCTCTACAGAGGTGACAAGGCAGCAGCCTGGGTCAAGAGCGCCCAGCGGCCAGCGCTTACACTGCGCGGCCCGTTCCATCCGCCCGGACAATCCGAATGCGCAACAACCCGATGGCCGTGGGCATCGCCAATGGCGTGGCCGCTGGCGCACTGTGGGGCGTGGTCTTTCTCGCGCCTGCCGTGCTTCAGTCGTTCAATGCGTTGCAACTGTCCGCCGGCCGCTACCTGGTCTATGGCCTGATGGCAGTCGCCCTGCTGCTGCCGCGATGGAAGCGGCTGGCACCGCGGCTGGGCCGTGCCGAATGGATCGGCCTGCTGTGGCTGAGCCTGGCAGGCAACCTGGTGTATTTCCTGCTGCTGGCGACCGCCGTGCAGTGGGCCGGTGGCGCTGCGGCATCGCTGATCGTTGGCCTGATTCCGGTGGTGGTCACCCTCGTTGGCGTGCGCGAGCAGGGCGCTGTACCACTGAAACAGCTGCTACCAGCACTGGGGCTGTGCGTGCTGGGGGTCGCTCTGGTGGGTTGGGAAGCGCTGATGTCCGAGCACCTGGCCACCCCGTGGCGGCAGCGCCTGATCGGGCTGCTGTGCGCGTTCGGTGCGCTGTTCTCGTGGGCGCTGTATTCGATCGGCAACAGCCGCTGGCTGGCGCGCAGGCCGGACCTGTCCAGCCATGACTGGTCGCTGCTGACCGGCGTCACCACCGGCGGCCTGGCCCTGCTGCTGGTGCCGATGGCCTTCATCGGGCACACCGGCAGCCATACGGCGGCGCAATGGAGCGGGTTCTGGGCGATCAGCGCCGGCGTGGCAGTGGTGGCCTCGATCCTCGGCAACGCATTCTGGAACCGTGCCAGCCGCCTGCTGCCACTGACCCTGACTGGCCAGATGATCGTGTTCGAGACCCTGTTCGCGCTGCTGTACGCCTTTGCATGGCAGCAGCGCTGGCCCTCGCTGCTGGAAGCGCTGGCAATCGTGTTCCTGGTGGCTGGCGTGATGCTGTGCGCGCATGCGCATCGCACACCACGGGCGATCGCCGAACATGCCGGCTGAATGCAGTCGTCAAGCGTGCTGATGCCGGCTTTGTCTCAGTTGCAACCAAATGTCGGCACGTTGGCCGATGATCGCTGCATCGGTTTTTTGCATCGCAGCACTTGACAGCGGCAGGGCGCACAGTGTTTTCTGTGCGCCATGGTCCTTGATGCCGCCCACGCCAGCCTGATCGCCCCCGCCATTGCGGGCCGTTCGACTGCGCCGGTCGCGACCATCAGCACCATTACCACCACCACCGTCACCACTGCCCTGGTGCGGCCCGTCGTCTTCGTGTAACTCCCGAAAACCACGGCCCCGCACCCTACAGGTGGCGGGGAAACTCGACACCTGCATGCGACGGGGCCTCCTACCGAGGTCTGCATGTCTTCCCACGCTCCCGCTCATTCCGTTGCCCCGGCCGACCTGGCTGCACCGTCCACCGTCGTGCACAAGTTCGGCGGCACCTCGGTGGCCGATGCCGAACGCTATCGCCATGTGGGCGGCCTGCTGCTGGCCCGTCCCGAATCGTTGCAGGTCACCGTCGTCTCGGCGATGAAGGGCGTCACCGACGCGCTGATCGAACTGGCCCAGCTGGCGGCCAAGGGCGATCAAGGCTGGCGTGAGGCCTGGCATGCCCTGCGCGCACGCCATCGCGGCGCTGCCGTGGCGCTGCTGGGCGAGCAGGTGGGCGAGACGGTCGAATGGATCGACGCCCGCTTCGATCAGTTGGCCGAAGTGCTGGCCGCGCTGGCGGTGATCGGCGAGCTGCCGCGCGAGGTGCTGGACCGTGTGCAGGGCTTGGGCGAAGTGTTTTCCGCACAGCTGCTCGGCACACATCTGCGCGCGCTGGGCGAAGACTGCGCGGTACTCGACGCGCGCGATGTGCTGGTGGTCGGGCATGGCGAACTCGGCGTGGATGTCGACTGGGAAGCCAGTGCCGACCGCCTGGCCAAGTGGCGCCTGCAGCATCCGCAGTCGCGCCTGGTTGCCACCGGATTCGTCGCACGCGATCGCGATGACCGCATCACCACCCTCGGCCGCAACGGCAGCGACTATTCCGGTGCGATCTTTGCCGCGCTGTTCAACGCTGACGAGCTGCACATCTGGACCGATGTCGACGGCGTGCTGTCGGCGGACCCACGGCTGGTGCCCGAGGCGGTGCAGCTGGAAGCGCTGAGCTACGACGAGGCTTGCGAACTGGCGTACTTCGGCGCCAAGGTGGTGCACCCGCAGACCATGTCGCCGGCGATCCGCCTTGGCCTGCCGATCTTCATCCGCAATACGTTCCAGCCGGCGCATCCGGGTACGCGGATCAGCGCCGAGCGCTCGCCGCGCGGGCCGGTGAAGGGCCTGACCCTGAGTCCCGGGCTGGCCCTGCTGAACCTGGAAGGCACCGGCCTGATCGGCGTGCCGGGTACCGCCGAGCGTGTGTTTGCTGCGCTGCGCCAGGCGCAGGTGTCGGTGGTGATGATCTCGCAGGGTTCCTCGGAACATTCAATCTGCTGCGTGGTGCGTGCTGCCGAAGCCGGCCGTGGCCGTGATGCACTGCTGTACGCATTTGCGCACGAGTTGTCAGCGGGACAGGTGCAGCGCGTACAGGTCAGTGAGGGCGTCAGCGTACTGGCCGCGGTCGGTGACGGCATGGCCGGGCAGCCAGGTGCGGCGGCGCGCCTGTTCGAGGCACTGGGGCGTGCGCAGGTGAACATCCTGGCGATTGCGCAGGGCTCGTCCGAGCGCAACATCTCGGTCGCCGTGGATAGCGCCGATGCCACCCGTGCGCTGCGCGCGGCGCATGCAGGCTTCTGGTTGTCGCCGCAGACCTTCGCGGTCGGTGTGATCGGGCCCGGCAACGTTGGCGCCGCACTGCTGGACCAGTTGCTGGCCGCGCGCCCGCAGCTGCTGGCCAAGGCCAATGTGGATCTTCGCCTGCGTGCGCTGGCCTCGCGTTCGCGCATGCGCCTGGAAGTGGATGGCCTGCACGCGGACTGGCGCGAGGCCCTGCGGGACGCGGGTGAATCCAGCGATCTTGATCGTTTCACCGAGCACCTGCTGGCTGCGCACCTGCCGCATGCGGTGGTGATCGACTGCAGTGGCAGTGCCGAGGTGGCCGAGCGCTACGAGGGCTGGCTGGCGGCGGGCATCCATGTGGTCACCCCGAACAAACAGGCGGGTGCCGGGCCGCTGCCGCGCTACCAGCGCATCCGCGCTGCCGCAGCGGCCAGTGGTGCGCGCTTCCGCTACGAGGCCACGGTGGGCGCGGGCCTGCCGGTGATCACCACGCTGCGCGATCTGGTCGATACCGGTGACGAGGTGCTGGCCATCGAGGGCATCTTCTCCGGCACGCTGGCCTGGCTGTTCAACCGCTTCGATGGCAGCCAGCGGTTCTCGCAGCTGGTCGCGCAGGCGCGGTCGATGGGCTATACCGAGCCGGACCCGCGCGATGATCTGTCCGGTGTGGACGTGGCACGCAAGCTGGTGATCCTTGCACGCGAGGCCGGTCACGCGCTCAGCCTGGAACAGGTACAGGTGGAAAGCCTGGTGCCGGCACTGCTGCGCGACGGCAGCGTGGATGAGTTCATGGCGCGGCTGGGCGAGTCCGACGCCAGCCTGCTGCAGCGCCTGCAGGATGCGCGGGCGCGTGGCGCGGTGCTGCGCTACGTGGCACGGCTGGGCACCGACGGCGCCTCGGTGGGCCTGCAGGAACTGCCGGCCGACCATGCCTTCGCCAACCTGCGGCTGACCGACAACGTGGTGCAGTTCCGTACCCGCCGCTACTGCGACAACCCGGTGGTGGTGCAGGGGCCGGGCGCTGGACCGGAAGTGACGGCGGCGGGCGTGTTCGCCGACCTGCTGCGGGTAGCCGCTGGCGAGGGGGCACGCCTGTGATCGCACGTGCATTTGCGCCCGCCACGGTGGCCAATGTGGCGGTGGGCTTCGACATACTGGGGCATGCCATTGCAGGCGTTGGCGATACGGTGAGCGTGCGGCGTATCGATGAGCCGGTGGTGCGCATCGAGGCCATCCGTGGCAGTGCGGTCGAACTTCCGCTGGATGCGGCCGGAAACACCGCAGGTGCGGCGTTGATGTCGCTGCGCGCAGGGCTGGGCCTGGACTTCGGCTTCGCGGTGGAGATCGACAAGGGCATTCCATTCGGCTCCGGCATGGGCGGCTCGGCAGCGTCGTGCGTCGCTGCGCTGGTTGCTGCCAACGCATTGCTGGATGCGCCACTCGCGCGCGAGGCGCTGTACCCGTTTGCGCTGGATGGCGAGGCCGTGGCCAGTGGGGGCCGCCATGGTGACAACGTGGGGCCGCTGCTGCTCGGCGGGCTGGCGTTGTGCACGGCCGACCGCCTGCTGCCGATCCCTGTGCCAGCCAGTTGGCACAGCCTGCTGGTGCACCCGCACGCGGTGCTGGAAACCCGTCTGGCACGCCAGGCGCTGCAAGGCAGCTATGCGCTGGGTGAATTCGTGGCGCAGAGTGCGAATCTTGCGCTGGTGCTCAGCGGCTGCCATCGCAGCGACGCGGCGCTGGTCCGCGCTGGCCTGCGCGATGTGCTGGTGGAGCCGCGACGGGCGGGACTGATCGGCGGCTTCGAGGCGGCTCGTGATGCGGCGTTGTCAGCCCGTGCAATGGGCGCGGGCATCTCCGGTGCCGGCCCCAGCGTGTTCGCCTGGTTCGAAGATGCCGACCAGGCCCACGCTGCCGCGGCGCCGGTGCAGGCAGCATTCGCTGCTACCGGCTTCGACAGCGATGCCTGGGTGTCGCCGCTGGATGCGCCGGGAGCCCGGCTGTGCTGAATCCTTCTCCCTCTTTGGATACTGAACCCATGCAATTCGTTTCGACCCGCGGCCGGTCCCCGGCCGTTGGCCTCAGCGCGGCCATTGCTGCAGGCTTGGCACCCGATGGTGGCCTGTACGTGCCCCAGGCACTGCCGGCGCCACGTGAGCTGGAAGCCGGTGCGACCCTGGCCGATACCGCTGCAGACCTGCTGGCACCGTTCTTCGCCGGGGATGCGCTGGAGGCCGGATTACCGTCGATCTGCCGCGAGGCGTTCGACTTCCCGGTGCCGCTGCGTGCGCTCGGCGACGGTAACCACGTGCTGGAACTGTTCCATGGGCCGACGGCGGCGTTCAAGGACATTGGTGCGCGTTTCCTGGCCGGTACGCTGTCGCAGCTGCAGGCCGGCAAGGACCGTGACCTGACCATCGTCGTCGCCACCTCCGGCGATACCGGCGCGGCCGTTGCTGCGGCCTTCCATCGCCAGCCAGGCGTACGCGTGGTGGTGCTGTATCCGGATGGTCGCGTGTCACCGCGCCAGGCGCACCAGCTCGGCTGCTTTGGTGACAACATCCTGGCGCTGCGCGTGGCCGGTGCCTTCGATGACTGCCAGGCCATGGTCAAGCAGGCGCTGGCCGACCGCGAACTGCAGGCACAGGTGCCGCTGAGCTCGGCCAACAGCATCAGCCTCGGTCGCCTGCTGCCGCAGATGAGTTACTACGCACATACGGCACTGAGCCACTACGCGTTGCATCGTCGCCGGCTCAACCTGGTGGTGCCGACCGGCAACCTTGGCAACGCGATGGCCGCAGTGCTGGCGCGCGCGCTGGGCGTGCCGATCGGACAGATCGTGCTGGCCACCAATGCCAACGCCGTATTGCCGGCGTACTTCAACGGTGGCGAGTACCACCCGCAGGCCAGCGTGGCGACCGTGGCCAATGCCATGGATGTGGGGGCGCCCAGCAACTTCGAGCGCCTGCGCTGGCTCTACCAGGGCGACGATGCCGAACTGCGTGCTGCCTTCCGGGCGTTTGCGGTGGATGACGTGACCATCCGGGCCACCATTGCCGCCGCGCATGCCAGCAGGGGCGAGCTGTTCTGCCCGCATACGGCTACGGCGGTGAAGGTGCTGCAGGACCTGCGCGCCCGTGGTGCCAAGGGCGACTGGGCAGTGGTGGCCACCGCGCATCCGGCCAAGTTCGAGGCCGTGGTCGAGCCGTTGATCGGCGAACCTGTGGCCGTGCCGCCGGCATTGGATGCGTTGTTGCAACGGCCGGCGCACGCCGAACCGTTGGCCGCCGATTACGCGGCGTTGCGCGAGGTGTTGTTGCGTTGATCGGAGATGGATGGGATTGCCGGCCGCTGGCCGGCAATCCCAGCAACCGCAGTGCGGTCAGATCAACCCTTCACCGGCCAGTGTGCGCAGCCCGTCCTCGTCGAGGATCTCCACTACGTTCAGGTAGGGCAGGGCAATCAGCCCTTGCTGGCGCAGCTTGGTGAAGGTGCGGCTGACCGTTTCCATGGTCAGGCCCAGATGGTCGGCGATGTCGCCTCGGCCCATCGGCAGCGACACGCGCAGGCCGTCGCCGCCCAGCTTGGCCTCGCGCGCGGCCAGGCGCAGCAGGAAATCGGCCAGCTTCTCGGCCGGCTGCAGGCGTGCCAGCGCCAGTGCAGCGTCCTGCGCGGCATCCAGTTCCTGGCAGGCACGCTGCAGCAGCTTGCGCTCCAGGTGCGGGAAGCGGCTGCGGAGCGCCTTCATCTGTGGCAGCGCGACGCGGCAGACACGGCTGTCGGCGATGGCTTCGATGTCGTAGCGGTGATGGTCGCTGCCGCTCAGGCCCAGGTAGTCGCCGGGCAGCACGAAGCCGTTGATCTGGCGGCGGCCGTCGGCCAGGGTGCGTACCAGGCGCAGTGCGCCGGCAGTCAATGTATAGACATGGTCGCGTTCTTCACCCGTGCGGGCCAGCGTGCTGCCCATGCTGACCTGCTGCGAAACGGTGACTTGTTCCAGCGCCTGCACTTCATCGGGCGACAGCGCCGAGCACACCGCAAGGTGGCGAACCGAGCAGTGCAGGCAGTCCAGCGTGGTGCAGGACGGCGAGGCGGGATCGTTGGTGGCGGGCGGAGCGCCGGAAGGCCGTGACATGTTGCGGGGGCGTATCGCGGGCGGGGGAGGGCCTTATGATACTTCAAGCGGCCGTTCGACCCTGCCCGAGGCGGGGGCGCTAGAATGTCGCCCCCTCCCACGTCCCGTTCCAGCAGGAGTTCCGCCCGTGATCAAGCCCCGTACCCCGCCCGGCACCCTTGAACTGCTGCCGCGCGAGCAGATTGCGTTCCAGCGCATGCTGGACGTGATCCGCCGCAACTACGAGCGCTTCGGGTTCCTGCCGGTGGAGACGCCGGTGTTCGAGCTGTCCGACGTGCTGCTGACCAAGTCCGGCGGCGAGACCGAGCGCCAGGTGTACTTCGTGCAATCCACCGGTGCGCTGGCCAATGCGGCCGAATCGGGCGACCGTTCGCTGCCGGAAATGGCGCTGCGCTTCGACCTGACCGTGCCGCTGGCACGCTACGTGGCCGAGCACGAACACGAACTCACCTTCCCGTTCCGTCGCTACCAGATGCAGCGCGTGTACCGCGGCGAGCGTGCCCAGCGCGGCCGTTTCCGCGAGTTCTACCAGTGCGACATCGACGTGATCGGCAAGGACAGCCTGAGCGTTCGCTATGATGCCGAAGTTCTGGCGGTCATCCACGCCGTGTTCTCGGAACTGCGCATCGGTGACTTCAGCATCCAGCTGAACAACCGCAAGCTCATGCGCGGCTTCTTCGAGAGCCTGGGCGTGGCCGAAGGCGAGCGCCAGCTGGCGGTGCTGCGCGAAGTGGACAAGCTGGACAAGCGCGGCGCCGATTACGTGCGCGAGACGCTGGTGGGCGAGGGCTTCAACATCCCGGGCGAGCAGGTCGAGAAGATCCTGGCGTTCGTGGCCGTGCGTTCGCAGGGCCATGCCGATGCGCTGGCGCAGCTGGCAACGCTTGAAGCCGACGCCGGTTCTTCGGAGATCCTGCGTACCGGCGTGGCCGAACTGCGCGAAGTGCTGCAGCTGGTGCAGGCGCTGGGCGTGCCGGAAACCGCGTACTGCCTGAACTTCTCCATTGCGCGCGGCCTGGACTACTACACCGGCACCGTCTACGAGACCACGCTGACCGACCACCCGCAGATCGGCTCGATCTGCTCGGGCGGCCGCTACGAAGACCTGGCCAGCCACTACAGCAAGTCCAAGTTGCCGGGCGTGGGCATTTCCATCGGCCTGTCGCGCCTGTTCTGGCAGCTGCGCGAGGCCGGCCTGATCGATGGCATCGAGGCCAGCAGCGTGCAGGCGCTGGTGGCGCTGATGGACGAGCAGGGCATGCCGCAGTCGCTGGACATCGCGCGCCGCCTGCGCGCCGGTGGCATCAATACCGAAGTGCAGATGGAGCCGAAGAAGATCGGCAAGCAGTTCCAGTACGCGGCCAAGGCGGGCATCCGCTTCGTGGTGCTGGCCGGTGAGGACGAGCTGGCGCGCGGCGTGGTGGCGGTGAAGGACCTGGTGCGCGAGCAGCAGTTCGAAGTCTCCCGCGACGAGCTGGCCAGCACCCTGCAGGTCGAGCTGGAGCAGTCGAAGGTGATGTAACTGCCGGTTGGCCGCACGCCGACACGCCACGAAACGCCCACCACCCGGTGGGCGTTTTCGTTTCCGGGCCGCGTTCCGGGGTCAGAGCCGTTTTCCTTCAGAAAACGGATCCGACCCCTTGCTGTTCCAACAGCTCGCAGGAAACTGTCGACGGCGGGGTGGGTCCGGAGGCAGGGGTGTCCGCGGCATGGATGCCGCGGCCAAGCCCCCATGGACGGGTTTACGGCGTCCCCTGCCACCGGACCCACCCCGCCAACCCTCAGCCATCCAGCATTTGACGTCGCTTCGGCATCTAGCGGGTGCAGGGCGCAGCCCTGCCCACAAATCCCCCCAGATTTGACGCACTGCGCAAGAGTGCGCTAATGTACTAACGCGCTATTACATTGATGCATGGAAACGACCCCGTGAAAGCCCGCCCCGAAATTGCCGCCAAAGACCCTAAGGCCGACCTTGAAGCCTTGGCCCGGGCCTTTGCCGCCCTGCGCGAGCCGGAGCAGGTGGAAGCCTTCCTGCGCGACCTGTGCACTCCGGCCGAACTGGAAGCCATGGCCGACCGCTGGAAGGTGGTGCCGCTGCTGCAGCAGGGCGTGCCGTATCGCGAGATCCACGAGCGCACCGGGGTCAGCGTGACCACCACCGGACGGGTGGCGCGCACGCTCGAGCATGGCCATCGAGGCTATGCCGCCGCCATCGACCGCCTTGCTTCGCGCTGATCCGCGCCCCGTTCCGAACTTCGAGACCTCCCCCATGAGTGCAACCCAGGCAGCGCCGGCACGAGACCGGCTGCGTATCGCCATCCAGAAGAGTGGCCGGCTGGCCGAGCCCGCCCGCAACCTGCTCAGTGCCTGTGGCCTGAGCTGGCGCGAGAGCCGCGACAAGCTGTTCTGCTACGGCGAATCGCTGCCGGTGGACCTGCTGCTGGTGCGTGACGACGACATCCCGGGCCTGATCGCCGACGGCGTCTGCGACCTCGGCATCGTCGGCCGCAACGAGCTGGACGAACAGGCCGCGGCACGCCGCCAGGTCGGCCTGCCGGACGCCTATCAGGCGCTGCGCGGGCTGGGCTTCGGCCAGTGCCGGCTGATGCTGGCGGTGCCGGAGGAATGGCAGTGGCAGGGTCCGGCGCAACTGGCCGGCACCCGCATCGCCACCAGCTACCCGGCCATCCTCACGCAGTGGCTGGCCGAGCAGGGGGTGGACGCACAGGTGGTCGAGCTGTCCGGTTCGGTGGAAATCGCCCCGCGCCTGGGCACCGCCGACCTGATCTGCGATCTGGTGTCCAGCGGCGCCACCCTGCGCGCCAATCAGCTGACCCCGGTGCACAACCTGCTCGACAGCGAGGCGGTGCTGGCCGGTGCAGTACGGGTGCCCGATGATGCACGTGCATCGCTGCGCGCGATGCTGCTGCGCCGCCTCGATGGCGTGGTGCAGCGCCAGGACCGCAAGCTGCTGATGTTCCGCGCCAGCGAGGATCGCGTCGACGCGCTGGCGCAGTTGCTGGCCGATGCCGAGCCGCTGGTGCGGTTGCCGGCCGATGGCGGTGCGCTGCGCCTGCAGACCATGTGCCCCGGCCCGCTGAGCTGGCAGCGCATGGAAGAACTCGAGCGCGCGGGTGCGCAGGGCCTCATGGTACTGAGCGTGGAGCGGTCGCTGGCATGAACCGTCTGATCTGGTCCCAACTTGATGAGGCCGCGCGCAGCGCGGCATTGACCCGCCCGGTGCAGACCGTGGCGCAGCAGACCCGCGACGCGGTGGCGACGCTGATCGCACAGGTGCGCGCGCAGGGCGACGACGCGCTGCGTGCGATCACCGCACGCTTCGATGGTGTCGAACTGTCGTCCTTTGAAGTGAGCGAAGCCGAGTTCGCGGCGGCCGAAGCCGCTGTCCCCGCCGAACTGCGCCAGGCGATGGTGGACGCCGCCGAGCGCATCGCGCGCTTCCACGCCGCCGGCATGGGTAAAGGCTATGCAGTTGAAACCGCGCCGGGCGTGGTCTGCGAACGCATGCTGCGCCCGATCGGCCGGGTGGGCCTGTACGTACCTGCTGGCAGCGCGCCATTGCCGTCCACCGCGTTGATGCTGGGCGTTCCGGCGCAGTTGGCCGGTTGCCCGCAGGTGGTGCTGTGCACGCCGCCGCGCGCCGACGGCAGCGCCGATCCGGCAGTGCTGGTAGCCGCGCGCCTGACCGGCGTGCAGCGCGTGTTCAAGTTGGGCGGCGCGCAGGCGATCGCCGCGATGGCCTATGGCACCGCCAGCGTTCCGGCCTGCGACAAGCTGTTCGGGCCCGGCAACAGCTTCGTCACCGAAGCCAAGCAGCAGGTCGCGCAGGATGGCGCCGCCGCCATCGATATGCCGGCCGGTCCCTCCGAAGTGCTGGTGATTGCCGATGCTGGCGCCAATCCGGCGTTCGTCGCCGCCGACCTGCTGTCGCAGGCCGAGCACGGCCCGGATTCGCAGGTGCTGCTGTTGACCGACGATGCCGCGATGCTGGCCGCGGTCGAGGCGGAGGTCGAGCGCCAGGTGGCCCTGCTGCCGCGCCAGCAGATTGCGCGGCAGGCGCTGTCAGCGTCGCGCCTGATCCAGGTTGATTCGTTGGACGAGGCCTTCGCGATCAGCAACCGCTATGCGCCCGAACACCTGATCCTGGCGCTGCGTGAACCGCGCGATTGGCTGGACAAGGTGCAGGCGGCCGGCTCGGTGTTCCTCGGCGACTACACCCCCGAAGCACTGGGTGACTACTGCAGCGGCACCAACCACGTACTGCCCACCGCCGGTGCCGCACGTGCTTACAGCGGCGTGAGCGTTGCCAGCTTCCAGAACCTGATCAGCGTGCAGAGCGCCAGTGCCGCCGGCCTGGCCGCGATCGGCGGCTGCGCGCGCATCATCGCCAGCGCCGAAGGCCTGGATGCCCACGAGCGTGCGGTTGCATTGCGCATGGAGGCCGCCGCATGAGCGCCGCCATTGATGACGTGCTGGCACTGGTGCGCCCGGATCTGCAGGCCTTCGCCGGCTACAGCTCGGCGCGCAGTGCGGTGGTGCAGGGCGAGGTCTGGTTGAATGCCAACGAGTCGGCCTGGGCCAATCCGGCCGATGCGGCTGGCAGCAGCCGGCGCTATCCGGAGCCGCAACCGTTGGCGTTGCGCGAAGGCTTGGCGGCGCTGTACGGCGTGACGCCGCAGCAGCTGCTGGTCGGCCGCGGCAGCGACGAGGCCATTGATCTGCTGGTACGCGCGCTGTGCGTGCCGGGTCGCGATGGCGTGCTGGTCACGCCGCCGGTGTTCGGCATGTACGCCGTCTGCGCACGCCTGCAGGGCGCCGCATTGATTGAAGTGCCGCTGGTGGACAGTGAGGATGGCCTGCGCGCCGATCTGGATGCGGTGATCGACGCGGCCAAGGCGCAGGGAGCCAAGCTGGTGTTCCTGTGCGCACCGTCGAACCCGGCCGGCAGTGACATCGCTCTGGAGGAGGCCGAGCGTGTGGCGGTTGCGCTGCGCGGGCAGGCGCTGGTGGTGGTGGACGAGGCCTATGTGGAGTACGCAGGGCGCGCATCGGCCACCACGCTTCTGGCCGCACACGCCAACCTGGCGGTGCTGCGCACGCTGTCGAAGGCGCACGCTCTTGCCGCCGCCCGCGTTGGCACCCTGATCGCCGCACCGGAGCTGATTGCTGTGCTGCGCCGCTGCCAGGCGCCGTACCCGGTGCCGACGCCGTGCGCGGAACTGGCGGTACAGGCGCTGCAACCCGCCGCGCTGGCCCGGACCGCCGAACGCGTAGCCACGGTGATTGCCGAGCGCGAACGCCTGCGCGTGGCGCTGCCGGGCCTGCCCGGCGTGCGTCGCGTCTATCGCTCATCCGGCAATTACCTGCTGGTCCGCTTCGCCGATGCCCAGGCCGCGTTCGATACGCTGCTGGCTGCGGGCGTGGTGGTGCGTGACCAGCGCGCCGCGCCGCAGTTGGGTGATGCACTGCGCATCAGTATCGGCAGTCCCGAAGAGAACGACCGCGTGCTTGCGGCCCTGTCGGCGCGGAGGGCCGCAGCATGACCCCGATCCTGTTCATCGACCGCGACGGTACCCTCATCGAGGAGCCGTCCGACTTCCAGATCGACGCCTACGAGAAGCTGCGCTTCGTGCCGCAGGTGATCCCGGCGCTGCTGAAGCTGCGTGATGCCGGCTACCAGTTCGTGATCGTCACCAACCAGGATGGTCTGGGCAGCGACAGCTACCCACGCGCCAGCTTCGATGGCCCCAACGACCTGATGCTGCAGATCTTCGAGAGCCAGGGCATCACCTTCCGTGACGTGCTGATCGACTGCAGTTGGCCGCAGGACAACGCGCCCACGCGCAAGCCGGGCATCGGCCTGATGACCGCCTACCTGCAGGACCGCAGCATCGACTGGGCGCGTTCGGGCATGGTGGGGGACCGTATCACCGACCTGCAGTTCGCCGACAACCTCAACATCCGTGGCTTCCAGCTGCGCACCGAACAGTTCGGTGGCGAGTGGAACTGGCCGGGCATCGCCCATGCGCTGGCCGACGCGCCGCGTACTGCCGTGGTCCAGCGCAACACCAAGGAGACGAAGATCCGCGTTGAACTCGATCTGGACCGTGCCGGTGATGCGCGCATCGCCACCGGACTGCCCTTCTTCGACCACATGCTGGAACAGATCGGCAAGCACGGCGGGTTCGCGCTGGACATCCAGGCCGAGGGCGACCTGCACATCGACGAGCACCACACCATCGAGGACACCGGGCTGGCGCTGGGTCAGGCCCTGCGCGAGGCGCTGGGCGACAAGCGCGGCATCGGCCGCTACGGCTTCACCCTGCCGATGGACGAGACCCTGGCCAGCGCTGCGCTGGACTTCAGCGGCCGCCCGTACTTCGTGTTCGAGGGCGAGTTCAAGCGCGAGCGGGTGGGCGACATGCCGACCGAGCTGGTGCCGCACTTCTTCCGTTCGCTGTGCGATGCCAGTGGCCTGAACCTCAACCTGCAGGTACGCGGCGACAACGATCACCACAAGGTGGAGGCCTGCTTCAAGGCGCTGGCGCGCGCACTGCGCCCGGCGCTGGCCCGGCAGGGCACGGCACTGCCGAGCACCAAGGGGGCATTGTGAGCGACGTCGCGCTGATCGATGCCGGTGGTGCCAACCTGGGCTCGGTGCGCTACGCACTGGAGCGCCTGGGCGCGACGGTGCGGCTGGTGCGCGATGCGGATGAACTGGTGGGTGCGCAGCGGGTGATCCTGCCCGGTGTCGGCGCCGCCGGTCCCGGCATGCAGCGCCTGCACGCGCAGGGCCTGGTGGAACCGCTGCAGCGATTGCAGGTGCCGCTGATGGGCATCTGCCTTGGCATGCAGTTGCTGTTCGAACGTTCCGAGGAAGCGGGCGTAGAAACACTGGGACTGATTCCGGGCGTGGTGCGCAAGCTGGTGCCGGCCTGTGGCATCCGGGTGCCGCACATGGGTTGGAACCGCCTGCTGCCGCTACGTGAGTCGCTGCTGTTGCAGGGTGTGCCGGAACGCGCCAGCGCCTACTTCGTGCACAGCTATGCGGCGCCGCTCAATACCCATACCGTCGCTGCCTGCGACCACGGCGGGCTGTTCACCGCCGTGGTGGAGCAGGGGCGTTACTACGGCGCACAGTTCCATCCCGAGCGCTCCGGCGAGACCGGCTCGCTGATGCTGCGCAATTTCCTCGAGGGCACTGCTGCATGAGTTTCATCGTCTACCCCGCGCTGGATATCCGCGACGGCCGCGTGGTGCGGCTGCGCCAGGGCGACTACGCGCAGGAAACCTCCTACGGCGACGATCCGCTGCCGCGCGCGCAGGCGTTCGCCGCGCAGGGCGCGCAGTGGATGCACCTTGTGGATCTGGATGCCGCACGCGCCGGTGGCTATACGCTGGCACCGCTGCTGGCGGCGATCCGCGCGCACACGCCGCTGCAGGTGCAGACCGGCGGTGGCGTGCGCGGCCGCGACGATGTGGCGCGCATGCTTGATGCTGGCGCCGGCCGCGTGGTGGTCGGCTCGCTGGCGGTGCGCCGCCCCGATGAAGTGATCGGCTGGCTGGAGGAATTTGGCGCCGAGCGCATCACGATTGCGCTGGACGCGCGCCAGGACGCACAGGGGCAGTGGCAGCTGCCGGTGCACGGCTGGACCGAGAACGCCGGGGTGACCCTGGATGACCTGGCCCAGCGCTACGCGCGCGCCGGCATGCGCCACCTCTTGTGCACCGACATCGCCCGCGACGGCATGCTGGCCGGGCCCAATATCGGCCTCTACCAGCACCTGTCGGCATTGCTGCCGGGGGTGGCGGTGCAGGCGTCCGGCGGCATCCGTGACGTGGCCGATGTGGCCGAGGCGCGTGCCGCTGGCTGCGGTGGTGCGATTCTCGGCAAGGCACTGCTGGAGCAGCGCATGGACCTGGCGGAGGCGCTGGCATGTTGAGCCGCCGCATCATTCCCTGCCTTGACGTGCGCGATGGCCGCGTGGTGAAGGGCGTGCGCTTCCGCGATCACGTCGACATGGGCGACATCGCTGAGTTGGCGCAGCGCTATCGCGACCAAGGGGCGGACGAGCTGGTGTTCTATGACATCGGCGCCAGCCCCGAGGCGCGTTCGGTGGACGTGGCGTGGATCGAGCGCATCGCGCGCCTGATCGACATTCCGTTCTGCGTGGCCGGTGGCATCGACAGCGTGGAAACCGCGCGTCGCCTGTTGTTCGCCGGTGCCGACAAGGTGTCGATCAACTCCCCCGCGCTGGGCCGCCCGGAACTGATCACTGAACTGGCCGACGAGTTCGGCGTGCAATGCGTGGTGGTGGGCGTCGACTCGGTACGTGAAGCGGACGGCCAGTGGCGTGTGCGCCGTTTCAGTGGCGACCCGGACAAGACCCAGGCGGTACCGCTGCGTACCCTGGACTGGATCGTCGAAGCTCAACGGCGTGGCGCTGGCGAGATCGTGCTGAACTGCATGGACAGCGACGGCGTGCGCCGTGGCTACGATGTCGTGCAGCTGCAGCAGGCGCGGGCCCTGTGCCAGGTGCCGCTGATCGCCTCCGGTGGCGCCGGTGCGATGGAGCACTTCGCCGAAGCCTTTGACCAGGCCGACGTCGACGGCGCGTTGGCAGCCAGCGTGTTCCACAGCGGTGCCATCGCCATTCCGGAATTGAAGCGCTACCTGCGCGCACAGCAGATCGAGGTGCGGGATGTCTATTGAAATCAGGCCATCGCTGGATGCGCTGCAGGCGCTGGACTGGGGCAAGGGCGACGGCCTGCTGCCGGCCGTGGTGCAGGATGCCGATACCCTGCAGGTGCTGATGCTGGGCTATGTCAGCGCCGAATCGCTGGCCGCCACGCTGGCCATCGGCCACATGACCTTCTTCAGCCGCAGCAAGCAGCGGTTGTGGACCAAGGGCGAGCAGTCCGGCAACGTCCTGGCGGTGCAATCGATCAGTGTCGACTGCGATGCCGACACGCTGCTGGTGATGGCACGCCCGGCGGGGCCAACCTGCCACACGGGTGCGGAGAGCTGTTTCGACCAGGCGCCGAAGGACTTCCTGGGCGGGCTGGACCAGTTGGTCGCGATGCGTGAGGCGCAGCGCCCGCCGGGCAGCTATACGACCAGCCTGTTCGAGGGCGGCATCCGCCGCATCGCACAGAAGGTGGGTGAGGAGGGGGTGGAGACCGCTCTGGCTGCGGTTGCGCAGGATGACGAGGCGCTGCTCGGTGAGGCTTCGGACCTGCTGTACCACCTGCTGGTACTGCTGCGCGCGCGCGGTCTGTCGCTGGACGATGCGCGGGCGGTGCTGGAAAAACGCCATCGTTGAAGCGTGGTAGTGCCGGCCGCTGGCCGGCAACCTCCTGATCGTCGGACATCCAAGGGTTGCCGGCCAGCGGCCGGCACTACCCGCCGGCAATGCAGCCGAGCGTGGCTCGGCTCTACAATACCGCGTCTCTTTCTGCCGGATGCCTCCCATGAAACTGCCTGCCGCCTGGCTGTGCTGCCTGTTGCTGACCTCGCCGGCCTGGGCTGCGGACACCGTGGTCACCGGCAAGGTCTATCTGGAGCGTGACGGCAAGCCGGGCCGCGGTGCGACCGATCCGGGCCTGGCCGGGGTGCAGGTCTCCAACGGCGAGACGATCGTCAAGACCGCCGCCGATGGCAGCTACAGCCTTCCGGTGCGTGACGGCCAGACCGTGTTCGTGATCAAGCCCGATGCGTATTCGTTCCCGAAGGCGACAGACGGCCTGCCTTCGTTCTGGCGCCACTTCCTCCCGAACGGCTCGCCGGCGCTGAAGTACGGCGGCATCGCCGCCACCAGCGATGTCACCCGCAACTGGGATTTCGCGCTGCAGTCGGATCGCCATGACAGCCGTCGCGGCTTCCAGATGCTGGTCTTCACCGACTCCCAGACCGCCAGCCTGAAGGACATCGGCTACTACCAGCAGTCGATCGTGTCGCCGCTGGTCGGCCAGACCAAGGCGCGCATGGGCACCACCCTGGGTGACATCGTCAACGACGATCTGACCCTGTATCCGGCAATCAACAAGGTCACCACGTCGCTGGGCGTGCCGTGGTTCCATGTGCCGGGCAATCACGACCTCGATTTCGATGCAGCCAGCGACGAGCATTCGCTGGACAGCTGGCGCAACATCTACGGCCCGGACACCTACGCGGTGGAAGAGGGCGGTGCCAGTTTCGTGTTCCTCGACGACGTGGTGTATGACCCCAACGCAAGGCCGAAGTATGTCGGTGGCCTGCGCGAAGACCAGTTCGCTTTCCTTGCCAGCTACCTGAAAGGCCTGCACAAGGACCGCCTGCTGGTGCTGGGCATGCACATCCCGCTGTTCGACGCCGCGCCGGGGCGCGAGACCTTCCGTCGTGCTGACCGCCAGCGCCTGTTCGACCTGCTGAAGGACTTCCGCAACGTGCTGGTGCTCAGCGGCCACAGCCACACCCAGCAGCACGTCTACCACGGCAAGGCCGACGGCTGGAACGGTGACAAGCCGCTGCACGAATACAACGTCGGTGCCAACTGCGGCGCATTCTGGTCCGGGGTGAAGGATGCCGCCGGCGTGCCGGACAGCGCCATGAGTGATGGCACGCCAAAGGGCTACGCGTTGCTGGACGTCGCCGGCAATGGCAGCTACAAACTGCAGTACCGCGTGGCCGGCAAGCCGGCCAGCGAGCAGATCGGCCTGCATGCACCGAAGGTGCTGCGCCAGGGCGCCTATCCGGCGTGGGGTGTCTACGCCAACGTCTACATGGGCGAGGACGCCAGCGTGGTCGAGTACCGCGTCGATGGCGGTGCCTGGCAGCCGATGAAGCAGGTCAGTCAGCCCGATCCGCGCCTGATGGTGGAGAACGTGGCTGACGATCTGGCTGACAGCCTGCGCGGCTACGACCGTTCGCCGGAGGCCACCGCGTCGCCGCACCTGTGGCGTGGTGCGCTGCCGACCGACCTGGCAGTGGGCAGTCACAAGGTCGAAGTACGCTCTACCCAGCCTGATGGTGCAGTATTCACCGCCACCACCCGCTACAGCCTGCAGACGGCCCAGCCCTGATCCCCCGCATCTCCGCTCCAGCGAAAGGACCCCGCATGGATATCCGCTTCATGGCCGGCACCACGCCAGTCACCCTCAGCCGCCACTGGTTCACCGGCGCGATGCTGCTGCAGAGCGCCACCGAGAAGGTCTGGGTGCAGCATCCGCTGCATCCGGGCACCCACTTCTCGTTCTCGCTGGTACAGTCGTGGCTGCGCCACATCGCCGGCCATGAGGTGCTGGTCGAGCGCACCCGGCCGCTGTTGTTCGCCGGCTTCCGCCCGCAGCGCCTACGCGTGCTGGTGGATGGTGTGCAGGTGGCCGAACAGGAAGGCATGTAGTCCAACCTGAACCGCCGGCGCGCTAGGCAAAGCCGCCCCGATGCCTGAGAATCGGGGCGATTCAATCGATCCAAGCAGGCCAGCGTGACCATCGCAGCAGCGTCCCCGGTTTCCACCGACTCCGCCCGCGGCGGTCTTCCGCGCAGTCTCGTTGTCGCCGATGTCGGCGGCACCTTCGCCCGTTTGGCGCTGGCTGAAACGCAAGCCGGCCAGGCACCACTGCTGGGCAGCCATCGCACCTACGCCTGCGCCGAGCACCCCAGCCTGGCCGCGATCCTGGCCGATTTCACCGCTGGCCTCGGCCAGCCGGTACAGGCCGCGGTGGTCGCCATCGCCGGCCTGCTCGATGGCGATGTGTTGATCAATTCCAACCTGCCGTGGACGGTCTCGCTGTCGGCCACGCGGCTGCAGTCCGGGCTGCATGAGCTGCAGCTGATCAATGATTTTGAAGCGGTGGCGTTGGCCATTCCTTACCTGCAGCCTGACACCTTGGTGCCGCTCAATGGCGATGCTGACCCGGCGCAGGCGTTCCCGGCGCTGGTGCTGGGCGCCGGTACCGGCCTGGGTGCAGCATTGCGCTTTGCCGACGGCGAGCGTCCGGTGCTGGCCAGCGAGATCGGCCATGCCGCGCTCGGCGCCGGCAACGCGCTGGAACTGCAGGTGCTGGGCAAGCTGCTGCAGCGCTGGACGCACGTGGACAACGAGCGCGTGCTGTCCGGCAGTGGCCTGATGAACCTGTATCCGTGCCTGTGCGAACTGCGCGGTGTCACCCCGGTGTGGGGCAGCACCGAGGCACTGATCGGCGCCGCGCGCAGCGGCGAGGATGCGCTGGCGGTGGAAACGCTGCAGGTATTCTGTGCCTGGCTGGGCAGCCTGGCCGGCGACGCAGCGATCGCGGTGGGTGCGCGTTCGGTGTACCTGGCCGGGGGCATTTCCGCGCATGTGCAGGATTTCCTGGCCGATGGCCGCTTCCGTGAGCGCTTCCTCAACAAGGGCGTGCTGACCGAGGTACTGCGCCAGGTGCCGGTGTGGCGCGTGGAGCATGGCCAGCTGGGCGTTCTCGGCGCAGCGGTCTGGTACGCCGCACGGCAGCCCACGCAAGACTGATCGGCGTGGCCGGCATCGGGCCGGCCGTGCATTGCAGACTGGGAGGGGAAGATGGTGGATCGCAGGCAGTTCCTGCAGGCCGGCGCACTGGCTGCAGGCATGGTGGCCTTGCCGGGCGTGCAGGCGCGCACGCAGGGTGGGGCCAAGGTGGTTTCGACCTGGGACTTCGGCGTGCCGGCCAACCAGGCCGCATGGGAGGTGCTGGCGCAGGGTGGCAGCGCACTGGATGCAGTTGAAGCCGGTGCACGCTGGGCCGAGAGCGAGCTGTGCAACCCCACCGTCGGTCATTGCGGCAACCCGGATCGCGACGGCGTGCTGAGCCTGGACGCGAGCATCATGGATGGCGATGGCCGTTGTGGCGCAGTGGCTGCGCTGGTCGACATCCTGCATCCGGTGTCGGTAGCCCGCAAAGTGATGGAGAACAGCCCGCATGTTTTGCTGGTGGGCGAGGGCGCGCAGCAGTTCGCGGTGCAGCAGGGTTTTGAACGCAGGCACCTGCTCACGCCGCAGGCCGAAGCGGCCTGGCGCGAGTGGCTGAAGACCGAGAAGTACCAGCCGCAGATCAATGCCGAACGCCGTGGTATTCCCGGCAACAGTGACAACCACGACACCATCGGCATGCTGGCGCTGGATGCCAAGGGCCATCTTGCAGGTGCCTGCACCACCAGCGGCATGGCCTGGAAGCTGCACGGCCGGGTCGGCGACAGCCCGATCATCGGTGCCGGCCTGTATGTCGACAACGAAGTGGGCGCGGCCACTGCCTCGGGCGTGGGCGAGGAGATGATCCGCAATGCGGCCTCGTTCCTGGTGGTCGAGCTGATGCGCCAGGGGCGCTCGCCGGCGCAGGCCTGCCGCGAAGCGATCGATCGCGTGGTGCGCAAGCGCCCCGAAGCGAGCAAGACGCTGCAGGTGTGCTTCCTGGCCATGAACAAGCAGGGCGAGGTGGGTGCCTACGCGTTGCACCGCGGCTTCGTCTACGCCGTGTGCGATGCGCAGCGCCAGGATGACCTGCGTGATTCGCCGTCGATCTACACGAGCACCCAGGCGTGAGCACACGGCTGACCCTGGAGATTGCCAGCAACTCGCTGGCCTCGGCGCTGGCCGCCCAGGCCGGCGGCGCCGATCGCATCGAACTGTTCGACAACCTGGCCGAGGGCGGCACCACGCCGTCGTTCGCCAGCATCGCGATCGCCCGCGAACGCCTGTCCATTCCGCTGTTCGTACTGGTGCGCCCGCGCCCGGGCGACTTCCACTACGACGCACTGGAAACCGAACTGATGCTGCGTGACATCGCGCAGTGCCGCGCGCTCGGCTGCGATGGCGTGGTGATCGGTGCGCTGGATGTGCAGGGCGGGATCGATCTGGCGCTGTGCCGTGAACTGGTGCAGGCCGCCGGGCCGCTGCAGGTGACTTTCCATCGCGCCTTCGATGCTGCCCGCAATCTGCCTGCGGCACTTGAGCAGGTGGTTGAGCTGGGTTGCCAGCGCGTGCTGACCTCGGGCGGCCAGTTCAGCGCCGAGGCCGGCGCGGATGTGCTGGCGGGTCTGGTCACCCAGGCGGCGGGACGTATCACGGTGATGGCCGGCGCCGGGCTGGGACCGGCCAACATCGCGGCCGTTGCGCGACGGAGCGGCTGCACCGAACTGCACGCCTCGGCCAAGGGCCTGCGGCGCTCGGCCATGCAGTTCCAGAACCCGGCGCTGCGCGGCCTGGACCCGGACTGGAGCCAGACCGCCACCGCCACCGTGGCCGCACTGCGGCAGGCGCTGGACGGCGCAAGGTAACCCGCTTCTCCTGTAGAGCCGAGCCAACGCTCGGCTGCTCTTTGGGCCCGGGGTCGGATCCCTTCGCAGAAGGGCTCCGACCCCGGGCCTGCCCATCGTTGCGGCCGAAGAAGTGACGCTTACAGCACGTTCGAACGGCTAGAGCGGCAGGCCAAGTCGTTGAAATGGATACGCTGGTGCGCCGTCGCATGGCGGCGCAGTCGGTGATTGCCGATAGTGGTTCATACCGTCGTTCGCCAACGAATTCCCGCATGTTTCGACCGTTCCTGCTGCTTGTCTGCGCGGTGCCAGCCATTGCAATCGGCGCACGTGAAGGGCAGGCACCGGAGTGGGTGCGGGAGGTGGCTGCCGACAAGGACCTGCAGGTTGACCCCGAAATGGTTGGTGTGAGGCTTGAGCCAACCGCGCGGGGCGCGTTCCTCGACACGCGTGCACATCGAATCGGGGCGAGGCGTTTTCGCGCGCTGTATCAGGTATTCGATTCCAACGCGGATAGTCCGATGGGCCTTTGCGGCGCTGGGCGCGAGATCCATCTGTTCGTCTACGAATTGACCCCGCCGAAGCCCATTGAGCGCGGCAGGGTGTTGATCAGCAGCTGCCTTGAAACCCTGTCTCTGGTGAGCCAGAACTCAGGGCGATCCAACAGTGAATCCGACTTTTCCTCGGTCATCTGGCAGGGGGACGGGTTCTCCATCGAGTGGTGGGGTATCGGACCCGGAGGCGATACGTCGAGCCACTACGCGCTCCGAAATGACCACTTCGTCCCGACTCAACCGGGTGAGGGGAATCGCTGAGGGCGGACAAAACCGTTCCGCGCGCGGTTGTCGCGATCGTGTCATTGAAGTGTGCGCTGTTCTCTCAGCGATGTTGCGCAACCCTTTGATTGTTCTGGATACCGGCAGCCGATAGCGGCATTCCGCCAGCGGTTGCTGCATCGCCGCATGCCCGGCGCTGTTCAGCTGTGCTTTAGTTTGGATCGATCCACAGGGGAGGGGCTGGGACGGTCGTGAACCGATCCCGGTACCCGGATCAGCCGTCGTGCTACGCCACCACCCGTCCGTGCGTCCACCCTTTCCAAGAGCAATCACCCATGGCTCAGTCCGTTCGCAAGCGTCGTCACCTGCTGTCCCAGGCACTGGTCCTGGTCCTGTTTCCCCTGGCCGCTGGTGCACAGGAAGCGGCCAGTTCGTCCACCAAGGACTTGGACGCGGTCACCGTTACCGGTTCGCGCATCAAGCGCGCCGCGGTCGAAGGTCCGGCCCCGGTCAACGTGATCACCGCGCAGCAGATCCAGAAAGAGGGCTTCGTCAGCGTGTACGACGCGCTGAAGACGCTCACCGAAGCGACCGGCACCGTTGAAGCCGCCTCGCAATGGGGCTCGCACACGCCCAACGCCAGTGGCCTGAACCTGCGCGGGATGGGCCCGAACCGTTCTCTGCTGTTGGTCAACGGCCGTCGCGTGGCCGATTACCCGCTGCCGTATGGCGGTGAAACCAACTTCTCCAACTACGGCAACATTCCCGCTGCCGCGGTCGAGCGCATCGAAGTACTGACCGGCGGCGCCTCGGCCATCTATGGTTCGGACGCGATCGCCGGCGTGGTCAACGTCATCCTCAAAACCAACTACGACGGCGACGAAGTGCGCGTGCGCGGCGGCACCTCCACCGAAGGCGGGCGCGACACCTGGGACCTGTCATGGGCCGGCGGCAAAACGGGTGACAACTGGAGCGTGACCTATGCGTTGCAGTACACCAAGCGCGATCCGTTGTTCGGCCGCGACCGCCCGCAGATGGACGATGCCGATGATGCGCCGTATGCGTCCTGGAACATGGAGCAGCGCAAGGTCGGCTTCCGTCCCACGGCCGGGCTGGCGCTGATCGATCCGACGACGGGCCAGCGCCTGGCGCCGCCCACCGGTACCTGCGAGAAGTTCGACGGTGAGTACTACACGGCCGATCGACTGGTCTACAACTACGCCGCCAACCGCATCACCAACACCGGCCGCCTGTGCGGCATGAGCGCCGACTACGCCAACTGGCTGCTGACCGGTGGTGCCGAGAACGTGTCCGGCAACCTGTATGCCACCTTCGATTTCAGCAGCGACCTGCAGGCCTGGACCAACCTGGCGGCGTACCGCTCCGAAGCGATCTGGGGCACCAATCCACCCAGCGTCTCGCTGATCGACGATGACAACGGCTACTACTGGGATGCCAACCGCAACCGCCCGATCCTGGGCGTGCGCCAGTTCACCCCGAACGAAGTCGGCGGCTTGGACACCCTGCGCAACACCAACCGCGAGCTGTCATGGGACTGGAGCGCGGGCCTGCGTGGACGCCTTGCCGACCGCTTCGACTGGAGCGCCACGGTGGGCCGTTCCTACTATCGCGTGGAAGAACGGCAGAACGTGGTCGACAAGCAGAAGTCGTACGACTACTTCCTCGGCCCGCGCCTGGGCACCACCGCCAACGGCGAGGCGATCTACGCGCTGAACGAATCGCGCTGGTGGAATCCGCTCACGCCGGACCAGTACTGGCAGATGGGTGCGGTGGCCAGGAACCGCGCGTCATCGTGGGTCAACCAGGCCTCGGCGGACATCACCGGCGAACTGTTCCAGGGCTGGGCCGGCCCGATCTCGTTCGCCGCCGTGGCCGAAGTCGCGCAGCAGGGCTATCACCTCAGCCCGGACCCGCGCGCCGGCATCGACTTCGATCTGCAGAACGTCGATCGCGGTGGCGGCGAGCGCACCCGTTACTCGGCCGGCGTCGAGTTCAAGATCCCGCTGCTGGAGAGCGTGACGGCCACCGCGGCCGCCCGCTACGACCGCTATGGCAACTACAAGGCCGATGACAGCAGTGAAACGCTGGATATCGGCAGCCAGAAGGAGACCACCTGGAACGTCGGCCTGGAATGGCGCCCGGTCGAATCGCTGCTGGTGCGTGGCTCGTACGCCACCAGTTTCCACGCGCCGGACATGCACTATCTGCTGGGCCAGCCGAGCAGTTCCGAAGTGCAGACCTATGACCGCCTGCGCTGCATCCAGAGCGGTGCCTACCTGGTCAACAACTGTGGCGTGGGCAACACCGATGTCTGGTACACCTTCGACGTGAACCGGCGTGGCACGCCGCTGCTGCGTTCGGAAACCGGCGATTCGTGGACGGTCGGCTTCGTCTGGGACGTGATGCCGAACCTGTCGGTCAGCGCCGACTACTGGGCGATCAAGCTGGAAGACATGATCGTCGATGTCGGCGCCGACGAGGTGCTGGCCAGCGAGGCCGGCTGCCTGACCGGCAAGAACATCGATGGCACGCCGTGGGCCAATCCGGCCGGTGGCGATTATTGCGCCGGCATCCTGGCCCGCGTGAACCGTGACAGCAGCGGCCGGCTGGTGTCGATCGAGCGCGGCCCGTTCAACCTGGCCAGCCGGGAAGTGCGCGGTATCGACCTGACTGCACGCTATCGCCTGGAAACCGCGCAGTGGGGCAGCTTCCAGCTGGGCCTGAACTACACCAACCAGATCTCGACCAAGGAACAGCGCTACGCCAACGACCCGAACCCGGAACGGCGCGACCGAGACCTGCGCAGCAAGCTGCGCGCGAGCCTGGCCTGGCAGCGCGGCAACTGGAACGCCAACGTCTATGCCGACCGCGTGGGTTCGGTGCCGGGCGTGCGCTATCACTGGGGCACCGATCGCCTGGACAATCCCGGCGGTTGCCTGCCGTTCGCCGACGGCTACGTGCCCAGTGACAGTCCGTCGCTGAACTGCCTGGAACCGGCACAGCTGCCGGATGGCTCGTTGAACCCGAACCCCAACGCGGGCCAGCAGACCTCGCGCTACTTCGGCCGGGTCGGGCCGTTCATCACCTGGAACGTCAACGTGGGTTACCAGGTGACCGAGCACGCCAAGGTCAATGTCTACGTCAACAACGTGTTCAATTCGGCCAGCTGGAACCACAAGGACCCGTACAAGCTGGACTATGACTTCGCCCCGACCCGGTTGCTGAGCGCGGTCGGCCGCGAGTTCGCATTGGAGTATGTGTTCACCTTCTGAGGAGACCGGCCTCCGCCGGTAGATCCACGCCATGCGTGGATGCGGAAACGGAACACCGGGGGCGGCGCCCCCTTCAGGCATGCGGACAGGCTGGATTTGACCTTCCCACGATGGCAAGGTTTAGCCTGTCCGCATCCAGAAGGAAACCCGGGAATCCGATCATGAGCACGCCGCGCGCCGCTGCCGCCCCCGCCAGCCCCTCCACCATCAGCCTGCCCATCGAGGGCATGACCTGCGCCAGCTGCGTAGGCCGGGTCGAGGCAGCACTGTCCAAGGTCGAGGGCGTGGGCAGTGTCTCGGTGAACCTGGCCACCGAGCGGGCGGACATTCGTCCGTCGGGCCCGGTGGATCGCGCGGCGCTTGTCCAGGCAGTGGAGCGGGTGGGCTATGACGTGCCCGCAGCGACCACCGAACTGGCGGTCGAAGGCATGACCTGCGCTTCCTGCGTGGGCCGTGTCGAACGCGCGCTGTTGGCCGTGCCCGGCGTCAGCCAGGCCAGCGTCAACCTGGCCACCGAGCGCGCCACGGTGCGTGGCATGGCGGACGTGGCTGCGCTGGTCGCCGCGATCGACAAGGCCGGCTATGACGCACGTGTGATCGAGGCGGGTGTGCAGTCCGATGACCAGGCTGCGGAAAAGAAGGATGCCGAGCGCGCCGAACTGAAGCGCGACCTGATCGTGGCGGCCGCGCTGGCACTGCCGGTGTTCGTACTGGAAATGGGCTCGCACCTGATTCCCGGCATGCACGCATGGGTGATGTCCACCCTCGGCATGCAGGCCAGCTGGTACCTGCAGTTCGTGCTGACCGCGTTGGTGCTGGCCATTCCGGGCCGCCGTTTCTACCAGAAGGGGTTCCCGGCGCTGCTGCGGTTGGCGCCGGACATGAATTCGCTGGTGGCGGTGGGCACCGCCGCGGCGTTCGGCTATTCGGTGGTAGCGACCTTTGCACCGCGGCTGCTGCCGCCGGGCACGGTGAACGTCTACTACGAAGCGGCGGCGGTGATCGTCGCGTTGATCCTGCTCGGCCGCTTCCTGGAGGCCCGGGCCAAGGGCCGCACCTCCGAAGCGATCAAGCGCCTGGTCAACCTGCAGGCCAAGGTGGCCCATGTGATCCGTGACGGCCGCGCGGTCGACATCCCGATCAATGAAGTGCAGAGCGGCGACCTGGTGGAAGTGCGCCCCGGCGAGCGCGTGCCGGTGGATGGCGAGGTGGTTGAAGGCCGCAGCTACATCGATGAATCGATGATCAGCGGCGAGCCGATTCCGGTCGAGAAGCTGCCGGGCAGCAGCGTGGTGGGTGGCACGGTCAACCAGAAGGGCGCACTGACGGTGCGGGCCACGGCCGTGGGCGCGCAGACCCTGCTGGCGCAGATCATCCGCATGGTCGAACAGGCGCAGGGCTCGAAGCTGCCGATCCAGGCGGTGGTCGACAAGGTCACGTTGTGGTTTGTGCCGGCGGTGATGCTGGCCGCGCTGGCGACCTTCGCGGTCTGGTTGATCTTCGGTCCATCGCCGGCACTGAGCTTTGCACTGGTCAATGCGGTGGCGGTGCTGATCATTGCCTGCCCGTGCGCGATGGGCCTGGCCACGCCGACCTCGATCATGGTCGGAACCGGTCGTGGCGCCGAAATGGGCGTGCTGTTCCGCAAGGGCGAAGCACTGCAGCTGCTGAAGGACGCGCAGGTGGTGGCGGTGGACAAGACCGGCACGCTGACCGAAGGCCGCCCGCGCCTGACCGACCTGGAGATTGCTGCCGGCTTCGATCGCAACAGGGTTCTGGCGGCAGTGGCCGCGGTGGAGTCGCGCTCGGAGCATCCCATCGCCCGCGCGATTGTTGATGCCGCGACCGGGCAGGGCATCACGTTGCCGGGCATGGTCGACTTCGAATCGGTCACCGGCATGGGCGTGCGGGCCAGTGTCGAGGGTGCACGCGTGGAGGTCGGTGCCGACCGCTTCATGCGCGACCTGGGCGTGGACATCACTGCATTCGCAGCATTGGCGGCGGAACTCGGCACGCAGGGCAAGTCGCCGCTGTATGCCGCCATCGACGGTCGCCTGGCCGCGATCATCGCGGTATCCGATCCGATCAAGCCGAGCACCCCGGCAGCGATCGCGGCACTGCATCGGTTGGGCCTGAAGGTGGCGATGATCACCGGCGACAACGCCGGGACCGCGCAGGCGATCGCGCGCCAGCTCGGCATCGATGAAGTGGTGGCCGAGGTGCTGCCGGAAGGCAAGGTCGAGGCAGTGCGCCGGCTGAAGGCCACGCACGGCCACGTCGCCTTCGTTGGTGACGGCATCAACGATGCGCCAGCACTGGCCGAGGCCGATGTCGGCCTGGCCATCGGCACCGGCACCGATATCGCGGTGGAATCGGCCGACGTGGTGCTGATGTCGGGCAACCTGCAGGGCGTACCGAACGCCATTGCGCTATCGAAGGCGACGTTGGGCAACATCCGGCAGAACCTGTTCTGGGCCTTCGCCTACAACACCGCGTTGATTCCGGTGGCCGCCGGCGTGCTGTACCCGGCCTGGGGCGTGCTGCTGTCGCCGGTGTTCGCGGCCGGTGCGATGGCACTGTCCAGTGTGTTCGTGCTGGGCAACGCACTGCGCCTGCGCCGCTTCCAGCCGCCAATGGCGGATGCCGCCGTTGCGACCCACTGAAGGAGAATCGCATGAATATCGGTGACGCCGCCAAGGCCTCCAGCGTGTCGGCGAAAATGATCCGCTACTACGAACAGATCGGCCTGATTCCTGCGGCGGATAGAACGGAGTCGGGCTATCGGGCGTATTCGCAGGCCGACATCCATCGCCTGTGCTTCATCCGCCGCGCGCGCGATCTCGGCTTCCAGGTGGCCGAGATCGGCGACCTGCTGGGCCTGTGGAACGACACGTCGCGCCACAGTGCCGACGTCAAGCAGCTGGCCGAGCAGCACATCGCCGACCTGGAACAGCGCATCGAGCACATGCGGCAGATGGCCGACACGCTGAAATCGCTGATCCGCTGCTGTGCCGGCGATGAGCGCCCGGAATGCCCGATCCTGCAGCGGCTGGGTGAAGACGATGAGGCTCCGCTGCCGGTGGAAGCGGCCAAGACCGGCGCGGTGCGCCGCCGCGCACGCAAGCACTGAGTTTTCATGTTCGCATGCACTGAAAAGCCCGCCCAGTGACAGTGCAGGGGGCGGGCTCCGCTGTGGCAGAAAGCAGGGGATCAGGCAGTGCGCGGCGGGAACCCCGCATCCTTCAGCGCGGCGAACACCTGCTCCTGTGATGCGGTGGTCTGCACCTTGACCAGGCCGGTCGGCGGATCGGCCACCACACTGGCGCTCGGATCGATCTGCTGGATCGCGCGGGTCACGCTGCGCGCGCAGCCGCCGCAGGTCATGCCGTCAACATGGAATTCCATCTGTAGCTCCTTCGGTGCTCGTGAGGTGAAACCAGTGTGCACCTTCCAACGATGGCAGGGTCAAGCAGGTGGCTGAACGGCGGTGCAGGCAAATGAAAACGGCAGCCGCCTGTACCAGCGCGGCTGCCGTGGAGGACCATTCCCGTCGGGGCGGGCAAGACTGCGCCGGGCCAGGCCCGGCGCTGCCTCAGAACTTCCAGTTCACGCCGAAATACAGCTGGCGCCCGGCGTACAGATTGGACAGCAGGCGGGCCTGGCTGTCGTTGCCGATGTAGCTGCGCAGCTCGGACTTGGTGGCGTTCAGTACGGCCGCGGTCACCGTCCAGTCCGGGGTGAGGTTGTAGGCCACGTTCAGGTCAAGCTGGCTGTAAGGCTTGGTGTAGGTGGTCATGCCATTGTTCAGGCCGCCGACCACTTCACCACGACGGTTGTACGAGGCGCGCGCCAGGAACTTGTCGTTCTCGTAGAACACCGTAACGTTGGCCTGGTTCTTGGCACTGCCGACCAGCGGCGAGGAGCCGATTTCCTCGCCATCCAGCACGATCGAGGCCAGGTTGGTGTCGTTGTAGGTGTAGTTGGCCTGCACGCCCAGTCCGAAGTCGAACGTGTACTGGCCATACAGTTCCACGCCCTGCGACACGCCATCGCGGCCATTGGCCTGGGTCTCGTACTTCTGCACGGTGACCGACTGCCCGCCGACGTTCATCTGCTGGTCGCGCACCACCGGCACGGTGAAGTTGTCCACGTTCTTGCGGAACAGCGAAACACCTGCGACCGCGCCCGGCTTGAAGTACCACTCCAGGCCCAGGTCGAACTGGACCGCCTTGAACGGTTCCAGCGCCTTGTTGCTGCCCGAGCCGTACCAGCCGGGCGTGTCGGTGCCGCCGGTGACGCGGCGGTCGTTGGCGTACTCTTCGCTGATGTAGCGCAGGCCACCGGGATAGGCGATGCTGGTGTAGCTCGGGCGCGCGACCACCTTCGACGCCGCGCCACGCAGCACCAGGTTGTCGGTGATGTCCCAGGCAATGTTGAAGCTGGGCAGCACGTCGGTATAGGTCTTTTCCAGCGACGACAGGGCATACACCTTGTCGCGCACCTGCGGGTCGGGCAGGCGGACGAAGCCACCCTGGCAGCGCAGGTTCGGGTCGGCGGCCGGATCATCGCAGCTCATCGGCGCGCCGCTGGCGTTGTCGACGAAATAGTCGTTGAAGCGCTCGACCGAATCGCTGGACTGGGCGAACTGCTTGGTCCGCACCACGCGCACGCCGATGTTGCCGCGTACCCGCTCAGTGCGGAAGTTGGCCTGGAAGTAGCCGGAATAAATCTTCTCGTTGACGTCGTAGACGAAGTCTTCTTCGGTGCGGTTGTGCGAGCCACCGTAGGTCTTGTCCAGGTAGTCGATGTAGGCCGGGTAGTTGATGCCCGGGAACACGTTGGCGTTGAACGCGCCGGTGATGTTGCTGATCGGGTTGGACAGGAAGAAGCCCGGCTGCGCATCGCCTGCGGTCGGATCGCAACCGGCCTGGTAGCGGTTGTTGTCATAGTCGGACGGATCCAGGCCCGGGCACACCCAATAGGTGTTGCCGGTGTTGCGGTGGACCTTGCCATCGCGGTACTTGGCGCCGAACTGGATCGAATCCAGCCAGCCGGCCTCGAACAGCTTGGTGACGTCGGCCTGGAAGTAGTTCTGCTTGACCTCGGTCTGCATCCACGACGAATCGGTCGAGCCGGTATCGACTTCGGCCACGCCCGCCATCAACTGCTGCTGCAGGTCCGGCGAGAACTGCACCGACGGCGTGCCGGTCAGGTCCCAGGCGGTGTACTGGTTGCCGGACTGCCACTGGTTGCCAACCTTGCGGCGCGGCTTGGCCGACATGCGGAAATTCATCGACGGACCACCTTCGGACCAGGTGCGGCCGCCAGTGAACGAGGCCTTCCACAGCGGGCTGATATCCCAGTCGATGGTCAGGTCGGCGGTCTGCGACAGTGCCTTTTCCTTGCTGTATCCACCGGTGAGCTGCGGAGTGGGGATGGTGCAGTCGTCCGGGCCCCAGCCACCGGGTTCCAGGCCGGCTGCCGCTGCTTCTTCCTCACTGCAGTAATAGGTCTTTCCGGCCAGCTTCTGGTACTGCGCACCCGTGACGATGCTGCCACTCGGGTCGAAATCCAGGCCGTTGAGCAGGCGGCCGCCGGCCCAGTTGCCGTCCTGGTTGTAGCGGGCCAGGTTCCACTCCGGCACCTTCAGCATGTTCTGGGTGTAGTCACCCTGCAGCTCGAAGCGGAAGTAGTTCGCGGTCATCGTGACGTTGTCGACCGGCTTGAACTGGAAGGTCAGCTGGCCGCCCTTGCGCTCGCGCTTTTCTTCCTTCACCGCGAAGTTCACCGAGGTCGGCATGAAGAATTCGCTGTAGTTCTTGCCAGCCTGGTTGTTGAAGCCGGACTGGCCCCACCAGTAGTGGATGCCATCCTGCTCCAGCAGGTTGCCGTTGGCATCGCGGGCCGTGGTGCCATTGCCGTACCACTGGTAGTCCTCGGTGCTGGCTTCCATGGTGCGGGTGGTGCGCTTCTGCTGGGTCACGCCGACGAGGACGCCGAAGCGCTCATCCTTGCTGTGCCACGAGTACAGCGCGGACGCCTGCGGATCGACATCGTGGCTGGTATCGGAGGTGGTGCCCTCCAGGTTCACGTAGCCGGAGTTGGATTCCATGTCCAGCGGGCGGCGGGTATGCAGGATGACCGTGCCGCCGATGCCGCCTTCGTCGATGCGTGCTTCCGGCGACTTGAACAGCTCCGCGCTGGACAACATGTTCGATGGCAGCAGGGTGTAGTTGAAGGAGCGCGTCGCTTCGTTGTTGGTCTCCGACGAGGCGACGAAGTTGCCGTTCAACTGGGTCAGGGTCAGGTCCGGCGCGAGGCCGCGCACACTGACACTCTTGCCTTCGCCACCGCTGCGGGTGATGACCACGCCGGGCACGCGCTGCAGTGCGTCGGCCACGTTCTTGTCGGGGAACTTGCCGACGTCCTCGGCGGTGATCACCTCGACCACCGCGTTGGCGTCGCGCTTCTGCTCGAGGCTCTTTTCAATGGCGTAGCGGTAGCCGGTGACCTGGACGCTGTCCAGGGTGGTGGCGTCCTGCGAGCCGGTGGAAGCGGCCTGTTGCGCGGCGGCGCCACCCGGAATGACGGCGGCGGCCAAGGCCAGCGCGATGGCCAACGACAATGCGTCCTGGCCATGCGTACGTGTTGAATGCTTCATTCCCATCTCTCCCTCTCTCATGGATTGATCCGGTGACGTGGCACGGACAACTTGAATCGATCTAATTTGAAGTGACTTTGTCGCTGTCGCCAAGCAACTGCCAGTGGCGCCGCGCGCGTGGCCTGGTACGTCCTGTTGCTGCTCCCCCAACTCCCGGCCATCGCAGCGTCGTCTTGGATCGATCTAAGCGATGGGCGGGCGATTTTTAGCACGGGTCGCCCGCAGGCGCATGCTGCTGCGCAATATGGTACTGGCGTGGCGAAGGGATGACGGTTTGCTGAAATCAGTGAAATCGTTTTCGTGCGCAGGGGAGGGTGGGTCGGCAGGGCTGCGCCCTGCACCTGCTTGAAGCGAAAGCCAAAGCCAAAGCGGCTCTGGGTTGGCTGTGGTTTGGCGGGGCGGTGTCGGATTGCGGGGACGCCGTAAACCCGTCCCTGGGGGCTTGGCCGCGGCATCCATGCCGCGGACACCCCGCAATCCGACACCGCCCCGCCTTCGACAGTTTCCCGGTGACGGTTGGATGGGTCCTGGGGACGGCATGGGGTAACGGCATGGGGTCAGATCCGTTTTCCTATGGAAAACGGATCTGACCCCGGATCGATTTCGTTATCCGTCAGAGATTCGTTGCAGATCGCGGGAATCTGTCGAAGGCGGGGTGGGGCCGGTTGCGGGGGCGTGAGCCGCATGGATGCGGCGACCGAGCTTACATGGACGTACTTGCAGCGTCCCCCGCAACCGGACCCACCCCGACTCCCCGCAGGAAACTGGCTTCTGCTGTTGCTGTTGCTGTTGCTGTTGCTCCAGCTCGTAGCAGGTGCAGGGCGCAGCCCTGCCGAACACCCCATCTCATGCTGCGCCGCAGAATGCATTCGGCTGAACCTGCATGCTCTACTTGAATCGATCTAAATTCACGGTCTGGTGGGTCGGGCGTCATTCCAGGGGGAGCTCTCTGCAGGTCAGGGCAGGGCTCAGCGGAACGGTGCCGGACGGCCCCGGCCGTCTGCCTCCGCGTCATCGACTACAGGAACCCGACATGCGTCCAGTGCCGTCCGCTCCCGCCGTCCCATTGTCCTCGCGCCCGCTGGTGCGCCTGGCCTGCCTGCTCGCGCTGTCGTCAGTGCCGGTGCTGCTGCAGGCCGCACCGGCCGCGCTGGAACGCGAGGTCAATACCTTCATCGGGAGCAAGGACGACGGCAATACATTCCCGGGCGCGTCGGCGCCGTTCGGCCTGATCCAGGTCAGCCCGATCGGCAGCCACTATTCGGGCTGGCGCTACGACGACGAGAAGATCCGTGGCTTCGGTCATTCGTTCATTTCCGGCGCCGGCTGCTGGGAGCAGGGTGGCCAGGTGTCGGTGCTGCCGGTGACCGGTTCGATCGGTCCGGGCGGCGATTTCGATACCGGCAATGCCAAGCAGTTCGACCACAAGGCCTACGCATCGACCTACACCCACGATGGCGAGGTCGGCCAGGCCGGCTACTACAAGGTGCGCCTGACCAGCTACGGCGGCATCGATGCGGAAGCCACCGCGCGCACCCGTGCCGCCGCCGAGCGCTACACCTTCAGCCAGCGCAGCGGCGATGGCCACGTGCTCGTCAATGTCGGCCAGGCCAACGAGCGCCATTCGGTGATCGGCAGCGTGGTCGATGTGGTCGGCGATCGTGTGGTGGAAGGCAAATTGGTCACCAAGAGCTTCTGTGGCGGCCACCAGTACACCACCTGGTTCCGCATCGAGTTTGACCGTCCGTTCAAGGCGCATGGCACCTGGGGTGAGGGCGGTGGCCTGCCGGGCGCGCGCCACAGCATGGAAGGCGAGCAGAAGCCGAACGGCGCCTGGCTCAGCTTCGACCTGGCCAAGGGCCAGTCGGTGACGGCGGTCAGCGCGATCTCGCACGTGGATGCCGAAGGCGCGCGCACCAACCTGCGCGCAGAAGGCATGCAGAATGGGGTGCTGCTCGGCTTCGACCGCATGCGTGCGCTGTCCCAGCAGTCCTGGCGCGAGCAGCTGGGCCGGGTGCGTGTTCAGGGCGGCACTGCCGACGACCGCGCGGTGTTCTACAGCGCGGTCTATCACGCACTGCTGCAGCCGATGACAGGCAACGACGCCGACGGCCGCTACCGCGGTTATGACGACGGTATCCACCGCGCCGATGGCTGGACCTATTACGAGTACTTCTCGCTGTGGGATACCTACCGCGCGCAGAACCAGTGGCTGGCGCTGACCCGCCCGGACGTGGCGCGCGACATCGGCCGTACCCTGCTGGCGATCGACGAACAGGTCGGTTGGCTGCCGCGCTGGGGTTATGCCAACTTCGAGACCAACATCATGACCGGCGATCCGGTCACGCCGTTCATGGTCGACCTGTGGCGCTTCGGCGCGCTCAAGGGCCGTGAATCGCAGGCCTGGGATGCACTGCGCCGCAATGCCTTCGGCACGCCGCCACTGAACTCGCGCATGGCCGGACGCTCCGGCAACCCGACCTACCTGGACAAGGGCTATGTGGCCTACGACCGCGCGTTCCCGTCCAAGGGCATGGATGTCGATCCACACCATGGTGGTTCGGCCACGCTGGAATATGCGTTGGCCGACTGCGCGCTCTCGCAGATGGCCGATGGCCTGGGCCATGCGCAGGATGCGGCGACGCTGCGTGAGCGTGGCCGCAACTGGCGCAAGGTGTGGGACCCGCAGGTGCGGGATGCCGAGACGGGTTTCACCGGCTTCCCGCGCCCGCGCACCGAGGATGGCCAGTGGTACACGCCGGCCGATGGCCACTACAGCCCGCGTTCGCACCACGGTTTCCATGAGGGCACGGCGTGGCAGTACCAGTGGCTGGCGCAGCAGGACGTGCCGGGCCTGGTCGAAGCGATGGACGGCCGCGAACAGGCCGGTCGCCGCCTGGATGCGTTCTTCGCGATGGACGCGCTGCAGGCCGATCCGCTCAATGCCGCCCGCAAGGCGTGGGTGGTGGGGCCGTACAGCTACTACAACCAGTTCCGCTACAACCCGAACAACGAGCCGGACCTGCACTCGCCGTGGCTGTACACGCTGATCGGCCAGCCGTGGAAGACCGCCGCCGTGGTGCGTGCCGCGCAGCAGTTGTTCACCAATGCCCCTAATGGCGTGACCGGCAACGATGACCTCGGCACGATGTCGGCCTGGTACCTGTTCAGCGCCATCGGCGTGTACCCGGCGGTGCCGGGCAGCGGCCAGTTCCTGCTGCACACGCCGCGCTTCAGCAAGGTCGAAGTGGATATGGGCAATGGCCGAACCCTGCGCATCGACGCGCCGGGTGCCGATGGCCGCCGCCTGCAATACGTGCAGGGTGTGCGGGTCGACGGCCAGGCGCATGCACCTGTGTGGCTGGACTGGGACCGCCTGCAGCAGGGCCCGCGCCTGCAGTTCGCGCTCGACGCGAAGGCGCCGGAGCAGGGCTGGGGCACCGCGGTGAAGGACCTGCCGGTGTCCTGGTGCGCGGCACCGGGCAGCCAGCTGCGCTGAGCCGGACTGTGCCGTTCGCGCTGACCCAGCGAACGGCACGGCACGACACGGCCCTGATCCATTAGGCTTGAGCCTCCAGCGGAGTCCGGGAAGACGATGAACGACAACGGCAACAGTCCCAGCAAGCGCGCCGGCAAGGCGGTGACGGTGACCGACATCGCGCGCGCGATCGGCGTGTCACGGGCAACCGTGTCGCTGGTGCTGCGTGGCAGCCCGCTGGTCAACGTCGATACCCGCGCCAAGGTCGAGGCCGAACTGCGCCGCCAGCGTTACGTCTACAACCGCGCGGCGGCCAACCTGCGCCGTCGTACCTCGTCGAGCATCGCGCTGGTGATCAACGATCTCTCCAACCCGTTCTTCGCCGAGTTCGCATCGGGTGTGGACGAGGCGTTGGGCGGGCGTGGCTACGTGACCCTGCTCGGCAGCACGGGTGAATCGCCGGAGCGGCAGCAGGCGGTGCTGTCCACGCTGATGGAGCACACCCCGGCCGGCCTGATCCTGTCGCCGGCCGAGGGCAGCGATACCGCACAGCTGCGGCAGGCACTGGGTGCCAATGCCAACGTGCTGCTGTTCAACCGCGAACTGGCCGGGGCCGACTGGGACTTCCTGACCCTGGACAACCAGCACGGCGCCTATCTGGCCACGCGCCACCTGATCGAGCGCGGCCACCGCCAGATCGCGTTCTTCGGGGGCCACGCCGCATCCAGTTCCTGCCACCAGCGCCGCGCGGGTTTCCAGCAGGCGCTGGCCGAGGCCGGTCTTTCGCTGCCGCCGGGCTGGATGATCGAGTCGGCCCCGAACCGCCTGGAAGCGGCAGCGCGCACCGATGAACTCTTCGCCGACGGTCATCGGCCGAGTGCGGCGGTCTGCTACAACGACACCGTCGCGCTGGGCCTGATGCTGGGCTTGAACTCGCGCGGCATCCGTCCGGGCGGCGATTTCGCCGTCACCGGCTTCGATGATATTTCCGAGGCGGCGGTGGCCGTACCGCCGTTGACCACGCTCACCGCCGACCCGCGCGAGCGTGGCCGCCAGGCTGCGGCGCTGCTGCTGCAGCGGCTGGACGAACCCGACGCGCCGCCTCGGCGCACGGTCGCGCCGGTGCAGTTGCGCATCCGCGAAAGCAGTGCCGCACGACCGAACTGATTCCTTCCGCATACCCCTTCCACGCAACAACGACCTTCCGCGCATCGAGGCGCGTACCGCATGCCGATCTCCGCAACGCCCCGTCCATCGGGTTCTTCGGGCAACGCACCCGCCGTCACCAACGGCAAGGCGTTGGCTGTCGTGACCACGATCTTCTTCATGTGGGGCTTCCTGACCTGCCTCAATGACATCCTGATCCCGCACCTGAAGGCGGTGTTCGAACTGAACTACGCCAAGGCGATGCTGGTGCAGTTCACCTTCTTCGGTACTTACTTCCTGATGTCGCTGCCGGCGGGCCGCCTGGTGGCGGCGCTGGGCTACAAGAAGGGCATCGTGGCTGGACTGGTGATCGCCGGCATTGGCGCGCTGGGCTTCTGGCCGGCGGCCGAACTGCGCGTGTACGGCGCCTTCCTCGGTGCGTTGTTCGTACTGGCCACGGGCATTACCGTGCTGCAGGTCGCCGCCAACCCGTACGTCGCGCTGCTGGGCCCGGAACAGACCAGTTCCAGCCGCCTGACCCTGGCGCAGGCGCTGAACTCGCTGGGCACGGCCATCGCGCCGATCTTCGGCGGCATGCTGATCCTGTCCAACACGGTCAAGAGCGCTGACGACATCGCGGCGCTGCCGGCCGCCGAGCAGCTGGCCTACCGTGCCGCCGAGGCGCAGGCCGTGCAGGGACCGTACGTGGGCCTGGCCGTGGCGCTGGTGCTGCTGGCGCTGTTCGTGTTCCTGTTCCGCCTGCCGGCGCTGAGCGACGCCACCGAGCAGGCCGACCAGGGCCACCACCACAGCTACCTGGATGCGCTGCGCAAGCGCCACCTGCTGCTGGGCGTGCTGGGCATCTTCTTCTACGTCGGCGCTGAGGTGTCGATCGGCAGCTTCCTGGTCAACTACCTGTCGATGCCCAACATCGGTGGCTTCAGCGAACAGGAAGCCACACACTACGTGTCGGCCTACTGGACGATGGCGATGATCGGCCGCTTCGCGGGCTCAGCGCTGCTGGCGCGCTTCTCGCCCAGCCGCCTGCTGGCGATCTTCGCGCTGGTCAACGTGGCGCTGCTGGTCACGACCATGCTGAGCTCCGGCAACATCGCGCTGTACTCGGTGGTGGCGATCGGCCTGTTCAACTCGATCATGTTCCCGACCATCTTCGCGCTGAGCATCGAGCGCCTGGGGCCGCTGACCAACAAGGGCTCCAGCCTGCTGATCATGGCCATCGTCGGCGGTGCCGTGGTGCCGTACCTGCAGGGCGTCCTGGCCGACCACATCGGTGTGCAGGCCAGCTTCATCCTGCCGCTGCTGTGCTACGGCTACATCATTTTCTACGGACTGGTCGGCGCGCGTACGCCGGCCTCCGCAACGCAGGGAGGCTGAGTCCGGAATGGGTGCCATCGTTTGCTTCGGCGAAATTTTGATCGATCTACTAGCGCAGCCGCCGGCCTCGGCCGACACGCCGCGCGCCTTCCTGCAGTACGCCGGTGGTGCACCGGCCAACGTTGCCGTTGCGGCCGCACGGTTGGGTGCGAAGACGCAGTTCGTCGGCACGCTGGGCCGCGACATGTTCGGCGACTTCCTGGCCGACAGCCTGGTCGAGCACGGCGTGGGCACGGATTACATCGTGCGTACCGATGCGGCCAAGACCGCACTGGCCTTCGTCGCACTGGATGCCAGCGGCGAGCGCAGCTTCAGCTTCTATCGCCCGCCGGCAGCCGACCTGCTGTTCCGTGACAGCGACTTCCAGGCGGCGTGCTTCGACAGCGCACAGTGCTTCCATGTCTGTTCCAACAGCCTGACCGAAGCGGCCATCGCCGAGGCGACCTTCGCCGGCATGGATCGCGCGCGTGCGGCTGGTGCGGTGGTCAGCCTCGACCTCAATCTGCGTCCGGCGCTGTGGCCGGCGAACGAGGACCCGACACCGCGCCTGTGGCAGGCGCTGGAACGCGCCGACCTGGTCAAGCTGTCGCGCGAGGAACTGGACTACCTGGCCGCGCGGCTGGGTGCCGATGGCGAGGCAGCGGTACTGCGGCGCCTGCTCGCTGCGCGCGCGCGCTGGGTGATCGTCACCGACGGTGCGGCCACGCTGCACTGGTACACGCGCGACAACCACGGCACGGTCACAAGCTTCCGCGTGGCTACCGTCGACACCACGGCGGCTGGCGATGCTTTCGTCGGTGGCGTGCTGGTTGGGCTGCTGGAGCGCGGCGGCGCCGGTGCCGGTTTTGCCGCCTTCTGCCAGGACCCGGAGGCGATCACCGCCACGCTGCGCTTCGGTGCTGCGGTCGGTGCGCTGGCTGTTACCCGCAAGGGCGCGTTCGCCGCGATGCCCTCGCTCGATGAAGTGCAGCAGCTGCTGCAGGCCCAGGACATTACCGCATGAGCACCTCCCCCGACTTCCGTTCGCCCGCGTTCCTGCGCGCGCATATCGCCGACACGATGGCGTTCTACCACCCGCGCTGCATCGACCCGAACGGTGGCTTCTTCCACTACTTCCGTGACGACGGCAGCATCTACGACGCCAACCATCGCCATCTGGTGAGCAGCACGCGTTTCGTCTTCAACTACGCGATGGCCTACCGCGAATTCGGCAACGCCGAGCACCGTGAGGCGGTCGAGCACGGCGTGCGCTACCTGCGCGAGGTGCACCGCAACCCGGCCACCGGCGGTTACGCCTGGACCCTGCGCGACGGCAAGGTCGAGGACGACATGAACCACTGCTACGGCGTGGCGTTCGTGCTGTTGGCCTACAGCTGCGCACTGAAGGCCGGTCTCGAACAGGCCCGCGCATGGATGGACGAGACCTGGCAGCTGCTGGAAGCGCGCTTCTGGGAGCCCCAGCACGGCCTCTACAAGGACGAAGCCGATGGGCAGTGGAACTTCACCGGCTACCGTGGCCAGAACGCCAACATGCACATGTGCGAGGCGATGCTGGCCGCCTTCGAGGCCAGCGGCGAACAGCGCTATGTGGAGCGCGCGCTGCAGCTGGCCGACAACATGACCCGTCGCCAGGCCGCCAAGGCCGGTGGCCTGGTGTGGGAGCACTACGATTCCAACTGGGAGATCGACTGGGACTACAACCTGGACGACCCCAAGCACCTGTTCCGCCCGTGGGGCTTCCAGCCGGGCCACCAGACCGAATGGGCCAAGCTGTTGTTGATCCTGGACCGCCATGTGCAGGTCGACTGGCTGGTGCCGACCGCGCAGCACCTGTTCGACGTGGCCGTGGCGCGCAGCTGGGACGAGACGCGGGGTGGCCTGTACTACGGTTTCGCGCCGGAGTCGCGCCGGCAGCCGGGCATGGATGGCGCCCCGATCGGTGGCGACAGTTTCGTCTGCGACGACGACAAGTATTTCTGGGTGCAGGCGGAGACGCTTGCGACCGCCGCACTGATGGCCAAGCGTACCGGCGATGACCGCTATTGGCAGTGGTACGAGCGTATCTGGGCGTATTCGTGGGAACACTTCGTCGATCACCGGTACGGCGCCTGGTTCCGCATCCTCGATGCCGACAATCGCAAGTACAGCGACGAGAAGAGCCCGGCCGGCAAGGTGGATTACCACACCATGGGTGCGTGCTACGAAGTGTTGAACGTGGTGCGTTGAGGTTGGCGCGCCGGGCATGGCCCGGCGCTGCCGTGAACTGGACTTGCAGATAGCGCCGGACCGTGCCCGGCGGAAAGACAGGAGCATCCCGTGCATCGCCTTCCCCTCGTTGTCCGCCTGCTCCTGCTGCTGATCGCGGCGTCCGCCTTCCCGGTCGCTGCCACGCCGCTGCAGGCACAGTGGGAGTTCCGTATGCTGCCCGGCGACGCGCAGGGCGCCGCTCATCCAGGTCTGCAGCAATGGCGGGCGGCGACGGTGCCGGGCAGCGTGCACACCGACCTGCTGGCTCACGAACTGATCCGTGATCCGTATGTCGGCGCACCAGAGGCCGAACTGCAATGGATTGGCCTGGCCGCCTGGGAGTACCGCGCCCGCTTCGACGTGGATGCGGCGACGCTGGCCAAGCCCAATGCCGAGCTGCGCTTCGACGGTCTGGATACCTACGCCGACGTCAGCCTCAACGGCAAGCCGCTGCTGCGCGCGGACAACGCGCACCGGACCTGGCGCGCGCGCGTGAATGGGCGCCTGCGGGCCAGGGACAATGAACTGCAGATCGTGTTCCGTTCGCCTATCCGCACCCTGCTGCCGGGCGTGCAGGCAATGCCGCACAAGATCGCTGGCAACTACCCGTCGCCGTATGGCGATGAGCCGAAGGACGCGATGGTCGGCAACTTCGTGCGCAAGCCGGCCTACCACTTTGGCTGGGACTGGGGGCCTCGCTATGTCACCGCCGGCGTCTGGCGCGGGGTTGACCTGCAGGCCTGGGAGGCTCACCGCCTGACCGATCTTGCGGTGCGTACAGATGCATTGAGCGCGGAGCAGGCGAAGCTGGCCGTGCTGCTGCAAGTGGAGCAGGGCGCGGCGGCGGGCTCGGCCGTGGTGAATGTGGATGTGCGCGATCCGCAGGGCCGCAACGTGGCCCAGGTGCAGCGCACGGTGCTGCTGAAGCCCGGCCAGAACAGCATCGAGGTTCCGGTTGAACTGGCCGATCCAAGGCGCTGGTGGCCAGTCGGCCACGGCGCGCAGGACCGCTACACGGTGCAGGCCCGCCTGGACCAAGGTGGCACGCCGGAGCTGGCGCGCGAGCAGCGCATCGGGCTGCGCACGGTCGAACTGCGCCGCGAGGAAGACCGCAAGGGCGGGCAGGGCTTTGCCTTCGTCATCAACGGCGTGGAGATCTTCGCCAAGGGCGCCAACGTCATTCCGTTCGATGCCTTTCCCGCTCGCGTCGATGCCGCACGCCTGCGCCAAGTGCTGACGGCCGCGCGCGACGCCAACATGAACATGCTGCGCAACTGGGGCGGTGGCTACTACGAGGACGACGCGTTCTTCGACATCGCCGACGAACTGGGCCTGCTGGTCTGGCAGGACTTCATGTTCGGCGGCGGCATGCAGCCGGGCTACGATCCGGCGTTTCGTGCCAACGTGGTGGCCGAAGCACGCGACAACGTGCGCCGTCTGCGCCATCACCCCAGCATCGTGCTGTGGTGTGGCAACAACGAGGAAGAAACCGCATGGAAGGACTGGGGCCACGGCCGCGACCTGAAGGCGGCCAACCCGGCATTTGCGGCGAAGGTCTGGCAGGGCTACGTCGACCTGTTCGGCAACGACCTGCGCCAAGTAGTGGGCGAGGAGGGGCTGGGTGTGCCGTACTGGTCCAGCTCACCGAGCAACGACCTTGACGAGAAGGCCAACGATTCAACGCGTGGCGACAAGCACTACTGGCAGGTCTGGGGTAATCCGGCGTTGCCGGTGCAGGCCTACCTGCGCGAGACGCCGCGCTTCATGTCCGAGTACGGGCTGCAGGCGTGGCCGTCGGTGGCGACAGTGGACCAGATCGCCACCCGCGCCGAACAGCGCATCGACAGCCCGGTGATCCGCGCGCACCAGAAATTCATGGCCGGCGAGGGCAACAGCCGCCTGCTGCACTACATCGAACTGGGTTACGGCACGCCGAAGGACTTCGAGGACTTCGTCTATCTCAGCCAAGTGATGCAGGCCGATGGCATCGCACTGGCGGCGCTGCATCATCGCGCCTCGCGGCCATACACGATGGGTTCGCTGTACTGGCAGCTCAACGATGTCTGGCCCGGCGCCTCGTGGTCCAGCGTGGACTATTTCGGCCGCTGGAAGGCGCTGCACTTCGCCGCGCGGCGTTTCTTCGCGCCAGTGACGGTGACAGCGCTGCGCGACGAGGGCAGCACGCGGGTGCGCCTGATCAATGATGGCGCCTCACTGGAAGCGCGCTGGCGTCTGCGGGTGATGGACGTGGAGGGGAAGCTGCTGCGTCGTCGCGAGGAAACGGTGACGTTGGTGGCGGCGGGTGTCACCTCGATGGGCGATTTCAGCGATGCAGAGCTGCTGGCCGGTGCCGACCCCACGCGTACGGTGGCGGTGTTCGAGTTGCTGCAGCACGGCGACGTGAGCGCGCGGCAGGTGGTCGGTTTCGTTGAGGCCAAGGACCAGCTGTTGCCGCGGCAGAAACTCAAGGCCACGTTGTCCATCGAAGGGGACCACTATCGTCTGCGGCTGGAAAGCGCGGCGTACGTGCGCGCGGCGTGGATCGACTTCGGCGCGCTGGATGTGCAGGTCGAAGACAACCTGCTGGACCTGCTGCCGGGCGAAACACGTGATATCGCGGTGCGCGGCCCGGTGGATCTGGTTACCCTGCGCGAAGCGCTGAAGGTGAAGACCCTCAACGACCGTTGAGGGGTTTCCCGCTTTGGTAGGTGCCAACCTTGGTTGGCACACCAGCAGCATGCCAACCTTGGTTGGCACACCAGCAGCATGCCAACCAAGGTTGGCACCTACCATTTTGCTTACAGCTGGATCTGCTGGAAATTCTCGACCCGTTCGTGGCCGTTGGCGGCCTGGCCGGTACGCGGCATCGGGTAATCATCCAGGCGATCGATCAGGCGGGTCTGCAACCCGGCTTCGCGGGCGGCATCCAGTTCTTCCACCACATCGGACAGGAACAGGATCTCGCCGGCCGGTACGCCGATGGCCTGCACGATGCGGCGGTAGCTGTCGGCCTCGCGCTTGCCGCCGACTTCGGTATCGAACCAGCCCGACACCAGCGGGCTGAGGTCGCCGGCGTCGCTGAAACCGAAGAACAGCTTCTGCGCCGGCACCGAACCGGAGGAGTACACGTACAGCGGCAGGCCGGAAGCGTGCCAGCCCTTCAGCACCGGCGCCACTTCCGGGTAGAAGTGCGCGGTGTAGTCGCCACGGCGGTATCCTTCGTCCCAGATCAGCCCCTGCAGCGCCTTCAGGGCGGTGTGCTTGCGGTCCTGGTCGATCCAGCCCTGCAGCGTCTCGGCCACCAGATTGTCCTGGCAGGCACCGCCGATCTCGGTAGCCACCGCGTCCAGCCAGCGGCGGACTTCAGGCTGCTGGCCATGCTCGGCGACAAACGCGGGCAACGCCTTGCGCGCATAGGGGAACAGCACGTTCTTGACGAACGAGATGCTGCTGGTGGTGCCTTCGATGTCGGTCAGGATGACGCGGGCTTGCATGGATCAGGACGCCTGGGTGGGTACGTAACGAGGGAACTTCTGCGCGATGTCGGTGCCGGTGAAATGGCCGACCCAGCCGTCCGGCTCGGTGAAGAAGCGGATCGCCACGAAGCTGGGTTCCTCGCCCATGTCGAACCAGTGGGTGGTGCCATCGGGCACGGCGATCAGGTCGTCCTTCACGCACTCGATCTCATAGACCTTGTCACCCACGTGCAGGGTGAACAGGCCGGAGCCGGCGACGAAAAAGCGCACCTCGTCTTCCTTGTGGAAGTGCTCGTCGAGGAACTTTTTCCGAAGCTCGGCGCGGTTCGGGTTGTCCGGGGCGATCGAGGCCACGTCCACGCTCTTGAAACCGCGCTCGGCCACCAGGCGGTCGATGTCGGCGCGGTACGCGGCGAACACTTCCTCCTGGCTGGCGCCCGGTGCGACCGGCGCGGTGGCCTGCCAGCGCTCGAAGGTGACGCCGATCTTCTGCAGCTCGGCAGCGATGACCGCGCCGTCCTGGGTGTCCAGCAGCGGCGATTCGGGGCGGATGTCGTCGTAGATGCGCAGTCGGCTCATGGCGGCAGCTTGAACGTCTCGGGGGGAGGACAGGGTAGCAGGGTGGGCGCAGGATGCAGATTCCGGATCGGCATCTGCACCTGTGCGCCGGTTCAGCCGCGCAGCCTGCGCAGTTCCAGTTCGCAGTGGAACAGGAATTCGAAGGCTTCGAGGTGACGGCGCGCCTCGGCCATGTCGCGGCCCCAGGCGTACAGGCCGTGGCCATCGATCAGATAGCCCCACAGGTTCTGCCGGTCGAGCAGGTCATCGACCTGCTTCGACAGCACGTTCATGTCCTGGGTGTTGGCGAATACCGGCACATCGATGGCCATTTCATGGGTACTGTTGCCGGCGAAGGCCTTCAACAGCTCGTAGCCTTCCAGGCGGACATGACCCTGCGGCGCGTACAGGCGCGAGGCGATGGTCTGCACCGGCGAGTGCGTATGCAGCACGCAGCCGACGTCCGGGAAGCGGCGGTACAACTGGGTGTGCAGCAGGGTCTCGGCGGACGGGCGCAGCGGACGGCCGACGGCCTGGCCGTCGAAGTCCACCACCATGATGTCGTCCTCGATCAGGCGGCCCTTGTCCTTGCCGGACACCGTGATCGCGGCGTGGCGATCGTCCAGGCGGTGGGAGAAGTTGCTGCTGGTGGCCGGGGTCCAGCCGGCGTGGGCCAGTTCGCGGACGTTGTCGATCAGCAGCTGGGCCAGTTCGCTCAGGCGCGCGGTGTCGTAGGGGAAGGTGGGGGCGTTCATGCCGGCGATTTTACTGGATTCGGCCAACGGCTGAGCCCCTCGTGGCTGGTCGTATAGAGCGGTTCATGGGCGGGGCGGGGCAGGTGGGCCGTGCAGGGGACGCTGCAAGTACGTCCCTGTAAGCTCGATGGCGCCATCCATGGCGCCAACGCCCCTACACGGCCCACCCGCCCCGCCTCTGACAGGTTCCGGTGTACGGCCGGCCACGGAGTGAAGAAGGAAAAGCGAAAAGCGGGTCGCGGCGCTGCGCTTGCTCGGAGCCGAGCATGGCTCGGCTCTACAGGGAATTCATCGACCGGAGAGAATTCATCTCTCAGACGCAATTCATCCACGCATGGCGTGGATCTACCGGACGTGCCAGGAGACTGTCGGAGGCGGGGAGGGGGGAGGTTGCGGGGGCGTGAGCCGCATGGATGCGGCGACCGAGCTTACAGGGATGTACTTGCAGCGTCCCCCGTAATCTCCCCCCTCCCCGCCAAACCCTCAGTCCAGCTGTTGCTGTTGACGTTGACGTTGCTCCAGCGGGTGCAGGGCCGCAGGCCCTGCAATGCAAAAAACCCTACTTCACACGCAGGCGGCTGTGCCTGAAGCCGTAGCAGAAATAGATCACGAAACCGACGAAGGTCCAGACGCCCATCAGCATCCAGTTGTGCATCGTCATCGCCGACAGCAGGGCAAGGCAACTCAGCACGCCCAGGCTGCAGATCAGCCAGGCCATCGGCATGCGGAACGGGCGCGGCAGGTCCGGCTGGGTGCGGCGCAGGATCAGCACGCCGGCACACACCGCCGCGAACGCGATCAGCGTGCCCATCGAGGTCAGTTCGCCAAGGATGTCCAGTGGGAACAGCGCCGCCAGCAGCGCGATGCCGATGCCGGTGATCACCGTGTTGATGTGCGGGGTGCGGTACTTCGGGTGGATCCTGGTGAACACCGGCGGCAGCAGGCCGTCGCGCCCCATGATCATGAAGATGCGCGGCTGGCCGATGATCATCACCAGTACCACCGAGGACAGGCCGACCAGCGCGCCGACCTCGACCACCCAGCGCAGCCAACCCAGCTGCGGATGCGCGGCCACCGCGGTCACCACCGGTTCGTCGGTGCCCAGCAGCTGGAACGGCACCAGGCCGGTCATCACCGCGGCCATCGCGATGTAGAGCACGGTGCAGACCACCAGCGACAGCATCATGCCGATCGGCATGTCGCGCTGCGGGTTCTTGGATTCCTGCGCCGCCACCGAGACCGCCTCGAAGCCGATGTAGGCGAAGAACACCATCGCCGCGCCACGCAGCACGCCTTCCATGCCGTACTTGCCGGGGCCTTCGTTGGCGGGGATGAACGGCGTCCAGTTGCTGGTGTCCACGTACTTCCAGCCGACCACGATGACCAGCAGGATGAGGCCGGTCTTGAGCACGACCATCGCCATGTTCATTGCCGATGACTTGCTGATGCCGACGTAGCACAGCCAGGTCAGCAGCAGTACCAGCGCAGCGGCCGGCAGGTTGGCGATAGCACCGGTGGGGCGCAGCTGTGCGTCCAGTGGCGCACTGACCAGCGCCGCTGGCAGATGGATGTCGAACTGGCTGAGCAGGCTGAGGAAGTAGCCGGTCCAGCTGACCGCCACCGCCGACGCAGAGACGCCGTATTCGAGCACCAGCATCCAGCCGATGAACCAGGCCGACAGTTCGCCGAAGGTGGCGTAGGTATAGGTATAGGCGCTGCCGGAAACCGGCACCATCGAGGCGAACTCGGCGTAGGCCAGCGCGCAGAAGGCGCAGCAGATGGCGGCCAGCACGAACGACAGCATGATCGCGGGGCCGGCGTGATTGGCGGCGGCCTGGCCGGTGATGACGAAGATGCCGCCGCCGATCACGGCACCGATGCCGAGGGCGGTCAGGCCCCAGGGGCCGAGGTGGCGGCGCAGGCTCAGGCCGTTGGCGTCTTCATGGGCGGCATGCGGGTGCTTGGTGGCCCACAGTTGCTTGAACATGTGTGGTGGTCTTGTCGAAGCGCGCCGTGTCTGGCGCGCGGGGAAAACGGACGGGCCGGCACAGGGCCGGCCCGTAGGCGGATCAGGGTGACTTGGCCAGCTTGCTGTTGCGCATGCCATAGCCGAGATAGATCAGCATGCCCAGCACGGTCCAGCCGACGAACAGGTGCCAGTGCACCACGAACGCCTGCCAGAACAGGAACAGGCAGGCCGCAGCGCCAAGCGGGCAGATGATCCACACCGCCGGCACGCGGAACGGGCGGTGGATCTCCGGCTTGGTATAGCGCAGCACCAGCACGCCGATGCAGACCGTGGCGAAGGCCAACAGGGTGCCCATCGACACCAGTTCGCCCAGCACGTTCAGCGGCACCAGGCCGGCCAGTGCGGCGGCGATCACGCCGACCACGATCGTGGCCCAATAGGGGGTGCGGAAACGAGCGTGGACCTTGCCGAAGAACTTCGGCAGCAGGCCGTCGCGGGAAATGGTGTAGGCGATGCGGGTCTGGCCCATCATCATCACCAGCACCACCGAGGACAGGCCGGCGATGGCGCCGATCTCGACCAGGGTCTTCAGCCAGGACAGGGTCGGGTAGGGCTCCAGCGCGGTGGCCACCGGCTTGTCGGTGCCCAGCAGGTGGTACGGCATCATGCCGGTCAGCACCGCGCAGACGATGATGTAGACGATGGTGCACACGGCCAGCGAGCCGAGCAGGCCGATCGGCATGTTGCGCTGGGGATCCTTGGTTTCGCCGGCGGCGGTGGAGACCGCGTCGAAGCCGATGTAGGCGAAGAACACGATGGTGGCCGCGCGGAAGATGCCGCTCCAGCCGAACTCACCCGGCACGCCGGTGTTTTCCGGAATGAAGGGCTGCCAGTTGGCCGGATCGATGTGGGCCGCGCCGATGCCGATGAACAGGCAGATGACGGTGACCTTGATCGCCACGATGATGGCGTTGACGAACGCCGACTGGGTCACGCCCACGTACAGCAGGCCGGACACCGCCGCCACGATCAGCACTGCCGGCAGGTTGAACAGCTTGCCGGAAGAGACGAACTCGCTGCCGGTCCAGGCGATGGGCGCGGCGCTGAGCAGGTCCGGGAAGGGCATGTGCAGCGTGGTGGTGATGAAGCTGATCAGGTAGGCCGACCAACCCACCGCGACCGACGCCGAGGCGAACAGGTACTCCAGCACCAGGCACCAGCCGATGAACCAGGCCATGCCCTCGCCGAGGGTGGCGTAGGAGTAGGAGTAGGCACTGCCGGAGACCGGCATCATCGCCGCGAACTCGGCGTAGCACAGGCCCGCCAGGGCACAGGCGAAACCGGCCAGCACGAAGGACAGCATCACCGCCGGGCCGGCGTGGTTGGCCGCGGCCTGGCCGGTCAGCACGAAGATACCAGCGCCGATCACCGCACCCACGCCCAGCAGGATGAGGTGTTTAGCCGTGAGGGTCCGTTTCAACGTGGCTTCGCCGTCCAGGCTGCCTTCGATGGGTTCGCCGGCATCGACGTGCCCGGCCGGCTGGACCGGCTTGACCCTCAACAGAGCTTTCAGCATGCAGTACTTCCTAATGATCGGATGGGGTGGGCCGCCGATACGTTGCCGGCAACCTTGAATGGTGAAGGGCGTGCGAACGGCCCGCTGTACCTTAGCCAAAGCTGAAGCCAACGCACAAGCGCAATCGCAACAATGAACGGCGATAATGAGCAGTATTTTTCCGAACCGCCCCCATTCATGCGCCAGACCGCCGAAACCCTTGCCGTGCTTGACGATCGCCTGCGCGGCCTGTTGCGGGACTACGCCCGCCGCGAGCCCGCCCACGATGCACTGGCTGCCGAATTCGGCACATTGCTGGACGATCCAGAAGATCCGTTCCGTCGCGAACGGCTGGCCGGGCATTTCACCGCCAGCTGCTGGCTGGTCAGTGCCGACGGCCAGCGCCTGCTGCTCACCCATCACCGAAAGCTGCAGCGCTGGCTGCAGCTGGGCGGTCACGCCGACGGCGACCGTGATCTGGCGCAGGTGGCGCTGAAGGAAGCCGAGGAGGAGTCCGGGCTGAGCGGCCTGGTACTGGAAGACCCGGCCATCTTCGATCTGGACAAGCACTGGATTCCCGAGCGCAAGGACGTGCCGGGGCACTGGCACTACGACGTGCGTTTCGTGATCCGGGCGCTGGGTGGCGAGGCCTTCGTGCTCAGCGAGGAATCGCTCGACCTGGCCTGGCGGCCGGTGACCGAAGTCGCGGCCGACCCGGAGTCGGATGAATCCATGCAGCGCATGGCGCGCCGCTGGCTGGCACGTTGAAAAAAGGGGACGGAGGGGATTAAGTCGTTAATGCATAAACGACTTAATCCCCTCCGTCCCCTTTTTACCTAGTACAGGATGCGCGTCCGCAGCGTGCCCGGAATCGCGGCCAGCTCGTCGCGCACGGCGGCGGCCTGTGCCTCGCTGGCGGTGATGTCGATCACCACGTAGCCCACCTTCGGGTCGGTACGCAGGAACTGGCCGTCGATGTTGACGTTGTGGCGCGAGAAGATCTCGTTGACCCTGGACAGCACGCCCGGCACGTTCTGGTGGATGTGCAGCAGGCGCAGGCTGTCTTCGTGTTCGGGCAGGGTCACTTCCGGGAAGTTGACCGCCGACAGGGTGCTGCCGTTGTCGCTGTAGCGCACCAGCTTGGCTGCCACTTCCACGCCGATGTTGTCCTGCGCTTCCAGCGTGCTGCCGCCCACGTGCGGGGTCAGGATCACGTTGTCGTGGCGGGTCAGCGGCGACTCGAAGATATCGCCGTTGCCCTTCGGTTCGACCGGGAACACGTCCAGCGCGGCACCGCCGACGTGGCCGCAGGCCAGCGCAGCATCCAGCGCATCGATGTCGACCACGGTGCCGCGCGCGGCGTTGATCAGGTGCGCACCCTTGCGCATCTTCGCCAGCTCGGTGCTGCCGATCATCCACTGCGTGGCCGGCGTCTCCGGCACGTGCAGGGTGACGATGTCGGCGCGCGCCAGCAGGTCGTCCAGGCTGGCCGCGGCACGCGCATTGCCCAGCGCCAGCTTGGTTTCCACGTCGTGGAAGATCACCTGCATGCCCAGCGATTCGGCCAGCACGCCGACCTGGGTGCCGATGTGGCCATAACCGATGATGCCCAGCGTCTTGCCACGCACTTCATGGCTGCCGCTGGCCGACTTCGACCAGCCGCCGCGATGGCATTCGGCGTTCTTCTGCGGGATGCCGCGGGTCAGCATGATCGCCTCGGCGATCACCAGCTCGGCCACGCTGCGGGTATTGGAATAGGGCGCATTGAACACCGGGATGCCGGCCAGTTCGGCCGCATCCAGGTCGACCTGGTTGGTGCCGATGCAGAAGCAGCCCACCGCGATCAGGCGCTTCGCCTCGGCCAGCACCTCGGCGCTGAGCTGGGTGCGCGAACGGATGCCGACAATATGTGCCTCGGCGATGCGCGCCTTCAATTCGTCCTCGGGCAGCGCCTTGGTGTGTGCCTCGATCTGGCTGTAGCCGGCGGCGCTGAACACCTCCACGGCGGTCTGGCTGACCCCCTCCAGCAACAGCACGCGGATATCCTGCTTCGGGAACGAGGTCTTCTTCGGCGACATGGGGCAACACGGCCAGTGGGACAGGGGCCAACCACTATGCCAGATCACGGCGCTCATGGTGCAGTGCGCAATTGGTTGCATCCGTAGCTATCTGCCTGTCTGCAGGGCTGGACGCTGGCGCGTGCCGCTGGCACGCTTGCCCGTTCTTCACGCCCCGCGCTGGACCGTCATGACCGATTCCCGCATTGCCTCGCTGCAGCAGGCCTGTCCCGGCCTGAAGCTGAAGACCGACCCGGCCGACCTGGAGCATTACGGGCGCGACTGGACCCGGCGCTGGACGCCGGCGCCGCTGGCGATCGCACTGCCGGCCACGGTCGAGGAGGTACAGGCGGTGATGCGCTGGAGTGCCGCCGAGGGCGTGGCGGTGGTGCCGTCGGGCGGCCGCACCGGCCTCTCGGGTGGCGCGGTGGCGGCCAACGGCGAGCTGGTGCTCAGCCTGGAGAGGATGAACAGGGCGCTGGACTACGACGCGGTCGATCGCACACTGGTGGTGCAGGCCGGCATGCCGCTGGAGGCCTTGCACAACGCCGCGCTGGACCACGGCCTGATCTACCCGGTGGATTTCGCCGCGCGCGGCTCGTGCACGATCGGCGGCAACATTGCCACCAATGCCGGCGGCATCCGAGTGATCCGCTACGGCAACACCCGCGAGTGGATCGCCGGGCTGAAGGTGGTCACCGCCAGTGGCGAACTGCTCGAGCTCAACAAGGGCCTGATCAAGAACTCCAGCGGCTATGACTTCCGCCAGCTGTTGATCGGTTCGGAGGGCACGCTGGGCGTGATCGTCGAAGCCACCGTGAAGCTGACCGACCCGCCGCCGGCCAGCAACGTGATGCTGCTGGCAGTACCCAGCTTCGAAGTGCTGATGCAGGTGTTCGCCGCGTTCCGCGCGCGCCTGCAGCTGCAGGCCTTCGAGTTCTTCACCGACCGCGCGCTGGAGCATGTGCTGGCGCACGATGCGCAGGCGCCGTTCGACGAGGTGCACCCGTACTACGTGGTCACCGAGTTCGCCGCCAACGACGAAGCGCAGGAAGCGGCGGCGATGGCGGCCTTCGAGGACTGCATGGGCAACGGCTGGGTCAGCGACGGGGTGATCAGTGCCAGCGACGCCCAGGCCGCCCAGCTGTGGCGCCTGCGCGAAGGCATCACCGAATCGCTGGCGCGCTACAAACCCTACAAGAACGACGTCTCGGTACGGATCTCGGCGATGCCGGCGTTCCTGGCAGAGACCCAGGCACTGATCGGGCAAGCCTACCCGCACTTCGACGTGGTCTGGTTCGGCCACATCGGCGACGGCAACCTGCACATCAACGTGCTCAAGCCCGACGACACCAGTGACGCCGATTTCGTGGCGCAGTGCGAGCACGTCACCAAGCTGCTGGCGCAGGTGCTGGCGCGTTTCGATGGCAGCATCTCGGCCGAGCATGGCATCGGCCTGGTCAAGAAGGGCTACCTGGACAGCACCCGCGGCCCGGCCGAAATCGCGCTGATGAAGGCCGTCAAACGCGCGTTCGATCCCCAAGCGCGGCTGAATCCCGGCAAGCTGTTCGACGCCTGAGCCGGGCAAATCCTTCACGCACCCGTTACGCTCCACGCATCCTCACAACCGGCTTCGAACCGATGACCCGTAAGCTTCTGCTGCTCGCCCTGCTGTCCCTGCCGCTGGCCGGCTTTGCTTCCAGCTTCGCCGGCACCTCGGCCGGTTCGGCCACCGGCGCTTCCTCCGGCTCCTCGGGCAGCAGCTCGGGTGATGACAAGGTGGTGCTGGCCGCGCGCGACGATGCCGCTGCGTTCGTTGCCAGCGACGGCCAGATCCGTGGCGCCCGCCTGCAGGCCGCGCTGGTCCACCTGCGTGAGCAGAGCGCCACCGCACAGCTGCAGAGCGACCTGGAACTGGCCCGCGCGCTGCTGGCCCGTTGATCCGGCCTTCGGGTAGTGCCGGCCGCTGGCCGGCAACTGCATGACATCTGCACGGAACGCCGCCACGTTTGGCGTGGCTCTACTGCTGACCGCCCACGTCGCGCCTGCAGCTGAACGCCTGCAGCTTGATCCGTCCGGTCTTGATCCGGCACAGCAGCGGCTCGCCAGCCAGACCCTGGCCGACGTGCAGTCACTATTGCCGGACGGCCTGCTGGCTGCGTTGCCGGCGCAGGTGCGGGTGCGCTGGACGGATGACCTGCCGGCCGATGTGCATGGCCGCACCTTCGCTGGCCGTATCGCGCTGCGCCGGAGTCTGCTGGGCGACAGTGCGCCGGGCGCCCGGCGCGCACGCCGCAGCGCGCTGGTACACGAACTGACGCACGTCGCCGACCGTGGCGGTGCGAACTGGTCGCAGAGCATGCGATGGCGTGACCTCGCGGGTTGGCAGCGCAAGCCCTGGCATCTCGGCCGTGGCGACAACGACTTCCGTGACCGCAGCCCCGATGCGTATGAACTGAAGGACCCGGCCGAGTACCTGGCAGTGAACGCCGAGCATTTCGTGCTCGACAGCGAGTTCGCCTGCCGGCGCCCGGCACTGGCGCGGTGGTACCAGGCCCATTTCGGAACCCCGCCATCGCTGCCGCAGTCGCACTGCGCGACCGCGTTGCCATTGCTGCAGGCCGAATCGGAAGAGGGGGCGGCATCGCTGCTGCAGCTCGACCCCGCGCGTGTCTACGCCGTGGATTACCTGTTCGCCGAAGGCAGCGCGCAGCCGATGAGCCGCTGGGGCCACAGCATGCTGCGATTGGTGATCTGCAGGCCCGGGCGCGCACCGGGGCCGGACTGCAGGCTGGATCTCGAACACCACCGCGTGCTGTCCTTCCGCGCGTTCGTGGGCGACGTGCAGATATCCAACTGGCGCGGCTTGACCGGCGGCTACCCGTCGCGGCTGTTCGTGCTGCCGCTGCAGCAGGTGGTGGACGAGTACACCAAGGTCGAACTGCGCGGCCTGCAGTCGCTGCCATTGCGGCTGCAGCGCGATGAGATCGCCAGCCTGCTCGAGCGCACCGCCCAGGTGCACTGGAGCTATGACGGGCGCTATTACTTCGTCAGCAACAACTGTGCGGTGGAGACCGCCAAGCTGCTGCAGGCCGGAGTGCCGCGGCTGGGCGAGGCCGGGCTGGCCCAGCTGAGTCCGCGCGGTCTCAAGCGCCGGCTGGCGCGGCTGGGCATGCTCGACGAGCGGGTACTCACGGACCGCAACGCCGCGCAGGCACAGGGCTATTACTTCGCTTCCGCGCGCGACCACTACCAGCAGTTGTTCACAGTGGCGGCGACCCAGCTGAGCCTGCCCGCCCGCGATGTGCGCGGCTGGTTGAAGCTGCCGGCGGAACAACGGGCACCGTGGCTGCTGAAGGGCGACCTGCGCGCCAGTGCCGGCCTGCTGTTGCTGGAACAGGCCGCACAGCGGCGTGCCGAGCTGCGGGCACGCGATGTGCTCAAGCGGCAGCTGCTGGCTGCTGCGGACAGCGCGGAAACCCGCAGCCTGCGCGGCCTGCTGGCGCAGAGTGGGCAGTGGTTGCGCCCAGGGACGCTGCTGCAGGACGGCGGCTATGGGTTGCCTCTGGGCGACGAGCAGGTACTGCTGTCTGCGGCCGTGGCCACTGCCAGTGCGCAGGCGGTACCGGCATGGCAGGCATTGCGTGTGCAGCTTCGCCAGCAGTTGCCGGCGCGGCAGCGTGAGGAAATGGATGCGATCGACGCCAATCTGGCCGCGCTGGGGGCACACCTGCGCACGCAGGCCGCTGGTCCGGCTACTGGCGCGGCAGTTCGATGACGAAACGGCTGCCGCCGCAGCTGCCGGGCGTGCAGTAGGCATGGCCGCCATGTGCATCGGCGATGGCCTTGACCACCGCCAGGCCGAGCCCGCTGCCACCGCCCTGGCGCGAACGTGAGCCGTCGGCGCGCATGAACGGAGTGAAGATGTCGGCATGCAGTCCCGGATCAATGCCCGGGCCTTCATCCTCGATGGCCACCTGCACATGGCCCGGCGTGTCATGGACAGCGATCCGCACCTTGCCTGGGCTGGCATAGCGACGGGCGTTTTCCAGCAGCGCCAGCAGCGCCTGGCGCAGGCGCGTGGGATCACAGTGCGCGTTGTGTTCCTCGCGGCTGGTTTCCAGCTCCAGCACGAAGCCCGCAGCGCGGAACTGCGGGTCGACCAGCGTCATCACCGAATGCACCTCGGCCACCACGTCGGTGCGTGCGCGACGCACGTCCAGCCGTGCGTTGTCGGACAGGCTCAGTACGCGCAGATCTTCAATCAGGCGGGACAGCCCTTCGACCTGGGCGAGCAGGCTGCGGAACTGCGACTCGTCCGGATGGAACACGCCCTCGGCCAGTCCCTGCAGGCGGCCGCGCAGGATCGTCACCGGAGTACGCAGCTCATGTGCGATGGCCGCATGCCACATCGCGCGCTCGCTCTCCATGTGCTGCAGGCGGCGCGCCATCGCATTGAAGTCTTCAACCAGGGTCGCCACTTCGCCCGGCGAATTCTCCTCGACGCTGGCGCGGGCCCCGAGGTCACCGCTGGCGAGGGCACGCACGCTGTCCACCAGCGAATTCAACGGCGACAGGATGCGGTGGGCGAGGCGGAACGAGGCGGCGATGGCCAGCGCCAGGCCGGTCAGGATCACGCCCACCATCCATGCAAGCTCCGGCCCGGTCGGCAACCAGCTTTCCGGCTCTTCGGTACTTCCGGGGAAGAACTCGACCAGCACCGCGTACAGCAGCCACGACGACAGGATCATCATCACGATGACGCCGATCACCATCAGCGACATCGAGACGATGATGTGGCGGCTGAGCCCGGAACGGCGCAGTCGGGCCATCAGCGGTCAGCCATCAACCGGTAGCCGACGCCGCGCACACTGGCCGGAACATTGACCATGCCCACTTCGTCCAGCTTGCGGCGCAGCTTGCTGACATGGCTGTCGACAGTGCGCTCCAGCGCTTCGCTTTCCGGCAGGCATTCGTGCATCAGCTCGCTGCGGCTGAAGATGCGGGTCGGTGCCAGCGCCATGCAGTGCAGCAGCTTGAACTCGGTGAGCGTGAGCAGCACTTCGTGACTGTAGCCTTCGCCCTCCACGTGCACGGCGTGGGTGGCTGAGTCGATCAGCAGCGGGCCGACGCGCAGCGCAGTGGGCGCGTCCGCGCGCGAGGCGCGCAGCGTACGCCGCAGCACCGCGCGCACGCGCGCCGCTACCTCGGCCGGGTTGAACGGCTTGACCACGTAGTCGTCGGCACCCATGCGCAGCGCGGTCAGCTTGTCGAGGTCCTGGTCCAGCGCGGTCAGCATGATCACCGGCGTCTCACCACGCTGGCGCAACTGGGTCAGCACGCTCCAGCCATCCAGGCGTGGCAGCTGTACATCGAGCAGGACCAGGTCGGGGCGGGCGCTGCGATGCAGGTCCAGTGCGCTATGGCCATCGGCCGCGCGCAGCGTGCGCAGTCCTTCGCGTTCCAGGTAGGCGCTGAGAATATCGGCGATCTCGGCCTCATCCTCGACGATCAGGACGAGGGCGGCGAGGGCGGGGGAGGCATGCATGCAGGGGCGGGGCCGTAAGGTGCTTGCCTCCATCGTATCTCCACAGTTCCTCCATCGAAACCCCATCATTGCCACGCACACTGCGCGCTTCAGAACCTATCCGCCGCCTGCGCGGCATTGTGCACAGCAATGAGAACCTTCAGGACTCCGGTCGCGTTGATCGCGGCCCTCGCCCTGGCCATGACGGCCTGCTCCACCCCCGAAGCCACTCCCGAAGCCGCACCGCGTGTCAGCGTGATCACCGTCGGCCCACAGGTGGTGCAGCGTGACGACGAACTGCCCGGCCGCGTGGCCGCCGTGCGCACCGCGCAGATCCGTGCGCAGGTGGGCGGCATCGTGCAGCGCCGGCTGTTCGACCAGGGGGCCGAAGTGAGCGCCGGCCAGGCCCTGTTCCAGATCGACCCGGCCGCGTTCCGGGCCGACGTCGATTCGGCACTGGCTGCCCTGCAGCGCAGCGAGGCCGCGCTGGGCCGCAGCCGCGTGCAATCGCAGCGCCTGCATGCGCTGGCCGCCGCACAGGCGGTCAGCCAACAGCATCGCGACGATGCCAGCGCCGAATACGAGCAGGCCCGTGCCGCAGTGAACGAAGCGCGCGCGATCCTGTCCCGTCGCCAGCTCGATCTGCGTTACGCGACGGTCAGTGCACCCATTGCCGGCCGTATCGACCAGGCGCTGGTGACCGAAGGTGCGCTGGTCGGCGCGGCCGATGCCGAGCCGATGGCAGTGGTGCAGCAGATCGACCAGGTCTACGTCGATGTGCGCCAACCGGCGGCGCAGCTGGAGTCGCTGCAGCGCAGTGCCGCCGGTGGCGGCGAGCTGCCGGTGACGATCATCGGTGCCAGCGGCAAGCCACTGCCCGAGCGCGGCCAGCTGCTGTTCTCCGGCATCAATGTCGATGCGCGAACCGGTGATGTCATCCTGCGCATCCTGGTTGACAACCCGCAGCGGCAGCTGCTGCCCGGCATGTACGTGCGCGCGAGGGTGCCACGTGGCGCGCCCGCCAGTGCATTGACCGTGCCACAGCAGGCGGTGCTGCGCAGCGCCGGTGGCCAGGCCTATGCCTGGGTGATCGGCGGCGACGGCAAGGCGGTGATCCGCACGCTGGAAGTGGACGGCAGTGTCGATCGCCAGTGGCTGGTGCGCACGGGCCTGAAGGCCGGCGAGAAAGTGGTGGTCGAGGGCCAGGAGCGCCTGCAGGAAGGCGTGGTGGTCGATGCGCGCGACTGGCAGATGCCGGTTGCCAGCGCCGGTGCAGTACAGGCCGGCAGCAAGGGCTGAGCCTGTTCCGGGCCGGTCCCTCCAGGAAAATCCAACATGGCACGTTTCTTCATCGATCGCCCGGTGTTCGCCTGGGTGCTGGCGATCTTCATCATCCTGGCCGGCGTGCTGGCGATCCCGCGGCTGGCGGTGGAGCGCTATCCAGCAGTCGCCCCGCCCAGCGTCAGCATCTATGCCAGCTACCCGGGTGCCAGCCCGCAGACGCTGAATGATGCCGTGGTTGGCCTGATCGAGCGCGAGCTTTCCAGCGTCAAGCACCTGCTGTACTTCGAGTCGTCGGTGGACACGTCCGGCGAAGCGTCGATCACTGCCACCTTCAAGCCCGGCACCAATCCGGAGCTGGCGCAGGTGGACGTGCAGAACCGGATCAAGGCGATCGAACCACGGCTGCCGCGCAGCGTGCGCCAGAACGGCCTGTTCGTGGAGGCCGCTGATTCCGGCTTCCTGATGCTGGTCGGCCTGCGTTCGCCCGATGCCAGCGTCAGCGAGGCCGCGCTGGGCGATTTCATGGCGCGCAACATCATCGAAGAGCTGCGCCGTATCGATGGCGTCGGCCGCGTGCAGTTGTTCGGTGCCGAGCAGGCGATGCGCGTGTGGCTGGACCCGACCCGGTTGACCGGCTACGGCCTGACCATGGGCGATGTGGCAACCGCGATCGAGCAGCAGAATCTGGAGATTTCGCCAGGACGCATTGGTGACTCGCCGGGTGTTCCAGGCCAGCGCATCACCGTGCCGCTCAGTGCCGACGGCCAGTTGTCCACGCCCGAACAGTTCGCGGCGATCGTACTGCGTGCCGGCGCCGACGGTTCACGGGTGGTGCTGGGTGATGTCGCCCGCGTCGAGCTTGGCGCGCAGAGCTATGCCTGGGGCACCCGCGAGGACGGCCATCCAGCCACCGCCGCCGGCGTGCAGCTGCGCCCGGGCGCGAACGCGGTGCGTACCGCTGCGGCGGTGCGTGAGCGCATGGCTGAGCTGGCGCCCCTGCTGCCGCGCGGGGTGGAAGCGAGCATTCCGTTCGACACCGCGCCGTTCGTGAAGATCTCGATCCAGAAGGTGGTGCAGACCCTGCTGGAGGCGATGCTGCTGGTGTTCGCGGTGATGTACCTGTTCCTGCAGAACTGGCGTTACACGCTGATCCCGGCGTTGGTCGCACCGATCGCGCTGCTGGGTACGTTCGCGGTGATGCTGGCGCTGGGCTTCTCGATCAACGTACTGACCATGTTCGGCATGGTGCTGGCCATCGGCATCATCGTCGACGACGCGATCGTGGTGGTCGAGGGCGTGGAACGGATCATGGCCGAGGAGGGCCTGCCGCCGCGCGAGGCCACCATCAAGGCGATGCGTGAACTGACCGGCGCAGTGATCGGCATTACCCTGGTGCTGACTGCGGTGTTCATCCCGATGGCGCTGGCCAGCGGTTCGGTGGGCGCGATCTACCGCCAGTTCACCGTGGCGATGGCGGTGTCGATCCTGTTCTCTGCGCTGCTGGCCCTGAGCCTGACGCCGGCGCTGTGCGCGACCCTGCTGCGCCAGGCCACCCACGGCCATCACGGTCGCGGCGGGCTGTTCGGCGCCTTCAACCGGGGCTTCGAGCGGATGACCGGGCGTTACCAGCGTGGTGTGGCGTCGGTGCTGCAGCGGAGCGGGCGGGTGATGGGCGTGTTCGCCGCGCTGGTGGCGGCGTTGCTGCTGGGCCTGCACTGGCTGCCGGGTGCATTCCTGCCGGAAGAAGACCAGGGCTATTTCATGACCTCGATCCAGCTGCCGGCCGAGGCGACGGCCGAGCGTACGCTGGCCGTTGTCGAAGCCTACGAACGGCACGTGGCCTCGCGTCCGGGCATCGGCTCCAACCAGTCGATCCTCGGCTACAGCTTTTCCGGTTCCGGCCCGAGTGCGGCGCTGACCTACACCATGCTGAAGGACTGGGGTGAGCGCGCAGGCGCAACCGCGGCCGGTGAGGTGGAGGCCGCACAGCAGGCGATGGCCACGGTTGCCGAGGGTGAGGTGATGAGCGTGATGCCGCCGGCCATCGACAGCCTGGGTCGTACCTCCGGCTTCTCGCTGGCCCTGCAGGCGCGTACCGGGCAGGGCCAGGCCGAACTGCGCGCAGCCCTGCAGCAGCTGCTGAAGCTGGCCGAAGCCAGCCCGCTGCTGTCGGAGGTGCATGCCGATGGCCTGCCAGCCGGCACCAGCGTGCGGCTGGAGATCGACCGCGCCAAGGCCGAGGCGATGGGCGTGGGCTTCGAGCACATCAGCAGCACGCTGTCGGCGGCCATGGGCTCGCAGTACGTCAACGACTTCCCCAACAAGGGACGGCTGCAGCAGGTGATCCTGCAGGCCGATGCGCCGCACCGGATGGAGCTGGAAGACGTGCTGAAGCTGTACGTGCGCAACAGCGAGGGCGGCATGGTGGCGTTGTCCGAGCTGGTCACCCCGCACTGGACCGAGGCGCCGTTGCAGCTGCAACGCTATCTTGGTTTCCCGGCGCTGAACCTGTCCGGCGCCCCGGCCTCTGGCGTGTCGACCGGCCAGGCCATGGCGGAGATGGAGCGGTTGGCCGAAAAGCTGCCGTCCGGCTTCGCCCTGCAATGGACCAGCCAGTCGCTGCAGGAGCGTGAGTCGGGGGCGCAGGCGCCGTGGCTGCTGCTGTTGTCGATGCTGGTGGTGTTCCTGGTGCTTGCCGCGCTGTACGAGAGCTGGTCGATTCCGTTGGCGGTGCTGCTGGTGGTGCCCCTGGGCCTGCTTGGCGCGGTCGCCGCGGTGTTGTTGCGCGGCATGCCCAACGACGTGTTCTTCAAGGTCGGCATGATCACCGTGATCGGGCTGTCGGCGAAGAACGCGATCCTCATCGTCGAATTCGCGCGGCAGCTGCAGCAGCAGGGGCGCGGCCTGGTTGAAGCAGCGCTGGAGGCGGCGCGGCTGCGCCTGCGTCCGATCGTGATGACCTCGCTGGCGTTCGCGCTGGGCGTGGTGCCACTGATGCTGGCGCAGGGCGCGTCGAAGGAAACCCAGCAGGCAATTGGAACCGGCGTGTTCGGCGGCATGGTCAGTGCGACCGTGCTGGCGGTGTTCTTCGTGCCGGTCTTCTATGTAGTGGTGCAGGGCGCGCGGCAGTGGATCGCGCAGCGCCTGCGCAGGCGCCGGCCGATGCCGGGAGGAACCGTGGATGGAACGGAACATCGTTGAAGATCTGCATGAGCAGCAGTTGATGGCGCTGGAGCAGCGCCTGTGCGCAGCGCTGCTGGATAACAATCACGATGCGTTGAACGCGCTGGTATCGCCGGCCCTGTTCCTGATGGACGGCCACGGTGGCCGCATGCTCGATCTGCCGTGGCTGCGTGATTGGTTGGCCGGTGACCTGCAGGTACGAAGCCTGCAGCTGCACGCGGTGGAAACGCTGCTGTGTGGCCGTCTGGCGTTGCTGTCCAGCGACGTGCGGATGTCGGTGTGGCGGCAGGGCCGGGAGCGTGAACTGAAGCTGCGCCTGTTGCGGGTCTGGACCTGCAGTTCCGGCGGCAGTGGCGCGCAGCTGCTGTCGATGGCGGTGCTGGCCGCATGAGTGCGGTCAGGCTGTTTTCAGGCCCCGCTCACCGCGAGGTGGTAGGGTCGAGCATTCCTGTAGTGTCGACAAGGAGTCGAGCCATGCGTGTAGTTCCCAGTCTGTTGGCAGCCTCCCTGGGGTTGGTCCTGGCCGCGTGCCAGCCGGCCCAGGCACCCGCGGCGGGCAGCAATGACCCCTCGCCTGCCACGCCGAAGCCGAGCGCCAACACGGAAGGTGGCAGCGAGACCGCCTACCAGTGTGGTGATCTGAGCGTGCGCGCGACCTTCAATGGCGAGGATGCTGCCACGGTGGTGATCGGCGAGCGTAGCTTCGCCATGACCTCCGAGCGCGCGGCATCCGGCGCCAAGTACAGCGATGGCCTTGGCAACAGCTTCTGGACCAAGGGCAGCGATGATGGCCTGCTGAGCCTGAAGGGCGAGCCGGATCGCGAGTGCCATGCGGTGGAAGCTGGCGAAGGCGATGGCAGCGCCGGCAATGCCGCGTTCCGTGCCACCGGCAATGAACCCGGATGGCTTGCAGTCGTCGATGGCGATATGCCGGGCCTGCAGGTGGAAGTTGACTATGGCGAGCGCCGCTTTGACGTGGCCAAGCCAACCAAAGGAGCCGACGGCTGGAGCGGCAAGGCGTCCGATGGTACCGACGTCAAGCTGAGTTTCCAGCGCACTACCTGCCAGGACGATATGAGCGGGGAGGCGTTCGAGGCGAAGGTGATGCTGACCGTCGGTACCCGCCAGTACCACGGCTGCGGCAATTTCGGCGCGAAGCAGCCGTAAGTTACCTGTAGAGCCGAGCCCACGCTCGGCTGCAGTACCTGTCCAACCCACCGCAGCCGAGCACGGGCTCGGCTCTACACAACTACTGTCAGCGATGCGCTGCTTGCTGCCTGCGGCGAACTTGCCGCAGGCAGCGATCGGCAGGCGATCGGCGCAGGGTGCTTAGTCGGCACGGCCGGCGAATTCGCCGGTGGCGGTGTTCACCAGCACGCGCTCGCCGTTGACGATGTACTCCGGCACCATGATCTCGATGCCGGTGTTGAGCTTGGCCGGCTTCGGGCGCTTGGTGGCGGTGCCACCCTTCAGTTCCGGCGGCGTCTCGATCACTTCCAGCACCACGGAGGCCGGCAGCTGGATCGCCACCGGCTGCTCGTCGATCACCTGCACGTAGATGCCGGTCAGGCCGTCGGTGATGTAACCGGCGTCATCGCCGATCACGTCCGCATCCAGGGTGTACGGGGTGTAGTCCTCGTCATCCAGGAACACGAAGGCATCGCCGTCCTTGTACGAATAGGTGGACTGGCGGCGCAGCAGTTCGACCTCGACCAGGTTGTCGTCGGCATCGAAGCTGGCGTCGAGCTTGTTGCCGCCCGGCACGCTGTACATGATGAAGCGGAAGCGGACGTTGCCGCCGCGACCCTGAGGCGAGCTGCGCTCGATGTCGCGGATCTGGTACACGCCGTTGTTGTACTCGACGACGTTGCCCTTCTTGATGTCGTTGGCTTTCATGGTGATCTAGGTCGTTGGGGGAGGGCGCCGTCCCGGCGCCCGGGGGAATCACTTCGGAGCGAGGCGGGTAGCGCCGTCCAGGCGGATGGTCTCGCCGTTGAGGTAGGTGTTGCCAAGGATGAAGCCGACCAGGCTGGCGAAGTCTTCCGGCTTGCCCAGGCGCGGCGGGAACGGGATCGAGGCGGCCAGCGACTGCTGCACGGCTTCGGGCATGCCATCGACCATCGGCGTCCAGAACACGCCCGGGGCGATGGTATTGACGCGGATGCCGAAGCGCGACAGTTCGCGTGCCATCGGCAGCGTCATCGACACCACGCCGCCCTTGCTGGCGGCATACGCGGCCTGGCCGATCTGGCCCTCATAGGCGGCGATGCTGGCGGTGTTGATGATCACCCCGCGCTCGCCATCGATGCCGGCCTCGTTGTGCTGCATGCGGTTGGCCGCGGCCTTGGCCACGTTGAAGCTGCCGACCAGATTGACCATCACCGTGCCCTGGAAGCCGGCCAGCGGCATCGGGCCTTCTTTGCCCAGCACGCGGCCGGCGCCGAGGATGCCGGCGCAGTTCATCGCCACGTTCAGGCCGCCGAGGAAATCGTGGGCCTGGTCGATGGCTGCCGAGACGGCCGCTTCATCGCTGACGTTGACGTTGAAATAGCGGGCCTTGTCGGCACCCAGCCCGGCAACGGCGGTCGCACCCTTGTCGTCGTTGAGATCGAACAGGGCCACCTTGCCGCCCTGGGCGACGAGGTGCTGGGCCACGGCCAGGCCGAGGCCGGAGACGCCGCCAGTGATCACGGCACGTACGGAAGACAGCTGCATTGAACGGTCCTGCAGGTTCGAGAACCGCCGATTCTAACGGAAGCTGCGACCGTCGCTGTTGTGCACTGCGCCGCCGCAGCAGTGCGGCGCAGTGCGGCGGTCAACCTGCGGCGGCTAGCGCCTGGCCGGTGCGGCTGGCGGTGGCGCGACCGAGCAGGCCGGCCAGCCAGCGGCCGGTCTCGGCCAGTGCCGGCAGGTCCACGCCGCTGTCCAGGCCCAGGCCCTGCAGCAGGTAGACCACATCCTCGCTGGCGACGTTGCCGCTGGCGCCCTTGGCATACGGGCAGCCACCGGCGCCGGAGACCGCGCTGTCGACCACGCGCACGCCTTCGTCCAGGCAGGTGGCGATGTTGGCGATGGCCTGGCCGTAGGTGTCGTGGAAGTGCACGGCCAGTGCCGTCATCGGAATCTCGGCGGCAACCGCCTGCAGCATCGCCCGTGCCTTGCGCGGGGTGCCGACGCCGATGGTGTCGCCCAGTGAGATTTCGTAACAACCCATCTGGTGCAGGGCGCGCGCCACCCGCACCACGTCGGCCAGTGGCACCTCGCCCTGGTAGGGGCAGCCGAGTACGGTGGAGACATAGCCGCGCACGCGCACGCCATCGGCGGCGGCGCGGCGCAGGATCGGCTCGAACCGGGCCAGCGATTCGTCGATGCCGGCATTGGTATTGGTACGGTTGAACGCCTCGGACGCAGCGGTGAACACCGCCACTTCCTCCACGCCCACCGCGCGGGCGCGGTCGTAGCCCTGTTCGTTCGGCACCAGCACCGGGTAGTGGATGCCGGGCCGGCGCTGGATGCCGGCGTAGACCGCGGCGGCGTCGGCCAGCTGCGGGATCCACTTCGGGCTGACGAAACTGGTCGCCTCGATGCTGCGCAGGCCGGTGGCCGACAGGCGGTTGATCAGTTCGATCTTGTCGGCGGTGGACACCGACTGCTTTTCGTTCTGCAGCCCATCACGCGGGCCGACCTCGACGATGCGGACGTAATCGCTCATGCGGCTGCCCCATCGGACGGACGGTGGCAGACCGCTTCGATGTTGTTGCCGTCCGGGTCGAGCACGAAGGCGGCGTAGTAATCCGGGTGGTACCACGGGCGCAGGCCCGGGGCGCCGTTGTCGCGGCCGCCGGCGGCGAGCGCGGCGGCATGGAAGGCATCCACCTGCGCACGGCTGGCGCAGGCGAAGGCCACGTGCACGCCGTGACTGGTGGTGCCGCCATTGCCGAGCCAGAAGAACGGCTTGCCGTCGCTGCCGAAGCCGATGTGGTCGTGGTCACCGGTTTCTTCGGCGCTCACTTCCATCACGACGCCGATCTGCAGCGGCGCCAGTGCCTGCAGGAAGAAGGTCCTGCTGCGCGCCAGGTCGGCGCTGGTCAAACCAAGATGATCGAGCATGTTCAGGCTTCCGTGACCCAGTGGGGGGCGCGCTTGTCGAGGAAGGCGCCCAGGCCCTCCTGGCCCTCGGCGGACACCCGCAGGCGCGCGATCAGGGCGGCATTATCCCGATCCAGCGCGTCGCGGTCACGGCTGTCGCGGACCTGCCGCACCAGCTGCTTGGCGGTGGACGAGGCGATCGGGCCGGCCTTGTCGAGCAGGGCCAGCTGGCGTTCCAGGGCTTCGTCCAGGCGTTCGGGCTCGACCAGCTGGTGGACCAGGCCGATGCGCAGCGCGGTGTCGGCATCGAAGTGCTCGCCGGTGGCGAACCAGCGCCGCGCCTGGCGCGGGCCGATGGCCTCGATCACGTAGGGCGAGATCACCGCCGGCAGCAGGCCGAGGCGGCTTTCGGTCAGGCCGAAGCGGGCCGCGGTGCTGGCGATGGCAATGTCGCAGCAGGCGACCAGGCCGACGCCGCCACCGAAGGCGGCGCCATGGACCCGGGCCAGGGTCGGCTTGGGCAGCTCGTCCAGGGTGCGCATCAGCCGCGCCAGGGCCAGCGAGTCCTCGCGGTTGTCGGCCTCGCTGGCGGCGGCCATGCCGCGCATCCACTGCATGTCGGCACCGGCCGAGAAGGAAGTGCCGTGACCGGCGACCACCACGGCCCGGACCGAATCATCGCCGCCGGCGGCTTCCAGTGCGGCAGTCAGCCGGGCGATCAGGCTGGCGTCAAAGGCGTTGTGCAGCTCCGGCCGGTTCAGCCAGAGGGTGAGGACAGCGCCACGGCGCTCGATCTGCAAAGCATCGTTCATGGGATTCCAGGGTCACTCCATACCTGTATGGATCATAGCGGGCCATTGGTCATGGGCCATGACGCGACGCGGGAATGTTAGAATCGAGAACCATTTACATCCAGCAGAGAACACGCTAGATGACGCTGTCCGAACTGCCGCTGCACACCTCGGCCGTGGTCGAGTCCGTGCAGGACCTGCATGCCAACGATGCCATTGCCCGTCGCCTGCGCGAGCTGGGTTTCGTGAATGGCGAGGAAGTACGCTTGGTGGCCAAGGGCCCGGTGGGGGGCGAGCCGCTGCTGGTGCAGGTCGGGTTCACCCGGTTCGCGCTGCGGATCAGTGAAGCCAAGCGCGTCGTGGTCGACGCTGCCAGCCAGGAACGACGTGCATGACCGCCACTGTCTCCGCCTCACCGCTGCGCATCGCGCTGGTCGGGAACCCCAACAGCGGCAAGACCGCGCTGTTCAACCAGCTGACCGGCAGCCGGCAGAAGGTCGCCAACTACACCGGCGTCACCGTAGAGCGCAAGGAAGGTCGCCTGCGCGCGCCGTCCGGCCGCGAATTCGCCGTGCTCGACCTGCCGGGTGCCTACAGCCTGCATCCGGCCAGCCTGGATGAGGCGATCACCCGTGACCTGTGCCGGGGCTTCTACCCGGGCGAAGCTGCGCCGGACGTGCTGCTGTGCGTGATCGACGCCACCAACCTGCGCCTGCACCTGCGCTTCGCGCTGGAGCTGCGTGAGCTGGGCAAGCCGATGGTGGTCGCCCTGAACATGGTCGATGCGGCCCAGCGCCGTGGCATCCAGGTGGACGTGGCCGCGCTGGAGCGCGAGCTGGGCGTACCGGTGGTGGAGACCGTAGCGGTGCGCAAGCAGGGTGCCAAGGCCCTGGTCGAACGCCTCGATGCGATGGTGCCGCACCTGGATGCACCGGTGCCGGGCCCGGAAGGTGGCATCGACTACCACGCCAAGGTGCGCGAGATCCTGTCGGTCGCCGTGCGGATGCCGGCGCGGACCGCGAAGATCGACGACGCGCTGGACCGCTGGCTGCTGCACCCGGTGTTCGGGCTGATCAGCCTTGCAGTGGTGATGTTCCTGATCTTCCAGGCGGTGTACGCCTGGGCGACGCCGTTGATGGATGGCATCGAGGCTGGCTTCGCCTGGCTCGGTGCTCTCGTTGGCAGCGTGTTGCCGGAGGGTCCGCTGGCCAGCCTGCTGACCGACGGCATCATCGCCGGCGTCGGTGGCGTGGTGGTGTTCCTGCCGCAGATCCTGATCCTGTTCTTCTTCATCCTGGTGCTGGAGGAATCCGGCTACCTGCCACGTGCGGCGTTCCTGCTCGACCGCATGATGGCCGCCGCCGGCCTGTCCGGCCGCTCGTTCATCCCGCTGCTGTCCAGCTTCGCCTGCGCGGTGCCGGGCATCATGTCCACGCGCAGCATCCAGGACCCGCGTGACCGCCTGGCCACCATCCTGGTCGCACCGCTGATGACCTGCTCGGCGCGCCTGCCGGTGTACGCCCTGCTGATCGGTGCGTTCATTCCGCAGAAGACGGTGTGGGGGGTGTTCAACCAGCAGGGCCTGGTGCTGTTCGGCCTGTACGCCGCCGGCATCCTCAGTGCGCTGGCGATGTCCTGGATCATGAAGAAGTGGCGCCGCGACAAGAGCGAGCATCCGCTGATGCTGGAGCTGCCGTCGTACCGCCTGCCACATGTGCGTGACCTGGCGGTCGGCCTGTATGAGCGCGGCATGATCTTCCTCAAGCGTGTCGGCGGCATCATCCTGGCGCTGACCATCCTGCTGTGGGTGCTGCTGTCGTTCCCGGCGGCCCCGGCCGATGCCACGATGCCGGCCATCGACTACAGCTACGCCGGCCGGATCGGCCATGCGATGGCGGTGTTCTTCGCACCGCTGGGCTTCAACTGGCAGATCTGCATCGCGCTGATCCCGGGCCTGGCCGCGCGTGAGGTGGCGGTGTCGTCGCTGGCCACCGTGTATGCGCTGTCGGCCGCCGATGACGATGCCGCCAGCCAGGCGCTGACCCCGCTGATCAGCGATGGCTGGTCGCTGGCCACGGCCCTGTCGCTGCTGGTCTGGTACATCTACGCCCCGATGTGCATCTCGACGCTGGCGACCATCAAACGCGAGACCAACTCGTGGAAGCAGATGGGCTTTGCCGCGTTCTACCTGTTTGCCGCGGCTTACGTGGCCGCGCTGATCACCTATCAGGTGACCAAGGCGCTGGGAGGCGGCTGATGGAGACCGGGCTGCTGATCCAGTACCTGATCATCGCGGTGGCCGTGCTGGTCAGTGCCTGGGTGGTACTGAAGAAGCAGTTCCCGGGTACCGTGCGCACGCTGCGCGGGGCCTTGGCGCTGGCCCTGCTGAAGCCGGGTCGCGCGGCCTGGCTGCAGGCGCTGGGGCGGAAGATCGCGCCGCCGGCCAGCGGTGGTGGCGGTGCCTGTGGGGGGTGCGACAGCTGCGGGCCGACCAAGAAGTAGCGTCCAGCCATGCTCGACGGCGGCTGTCCGGAGGGTGCGAACTTTCGACCTGTCGATGCGAAGCTTGGTTCGCACGCGCCGGGGTTCAGACCTCTCTGCGGATGATCGCGCGGAAGTTCCCGCCCTGATTCAATCGCCGCACCGATTCCCGGTTTCCATGGGCTGCTGCGAAACCCGCCACGTCGGCCAGGGCATCGAGCAGCAGGGCCTTCAGCGCGTCGCGGTTGCCGGCCTCCAGCAGGTCATCAAGATCCTGCTGGATGAAGGTCCGGCGCAGGCCCGGCGTTTCTTCGATCCGCCAGTCGACATGGGGCGTGGGAATGCTGGAGCGGTACCGGAAAGCCGTTTCAAGATCGTCAGGCGCGAGGGGATACGCGAGCAGCTCTGGAAAGTAGAGTCCAGCATTCACATAGAAGCCCCGGCTTTCGCTGGCGCGCTGGTGATTAACGACAAGCAGGGCGGCATCCAGCAAGCGGTAGCGCGTGGTCGACGTCCCGGCATAACCGGTCTTCCTGGCGCATTTGCTGAAGACGGTCGAGGATTTCATGGGGTTTTGCCCGGGCTGAGGGAAGGGCCACAGACTTGAAGGGGAGCGTTGCCGCGTCCAGTGGCAAACCCGTCACCGCAGGGGCATGCAGCATCGCAGCGATGGCGCTTGCCGGAGCGGGCGTGCTGCCGCTAGCCTGCAGGCATGAACCAGACTCCCCTGCGATTGCTCATTCACGGTGCCTCCGGGCGCATGGGCCAAGCCCTGCTGCGGCTGGCCGCCGAACATTCCGAAACCCTGCAGATCGTGGCCGCCGTGACCGGTCGCGCGCCGGCCCAGCGCGTAGTCGACGGTGTGCCGTTCTTCGCGGCCAGCGAACTGCCCGGTGCGCCGGTGTTCGACGTGGCCATTGACTTCAGCCTGCCGGAGGGCTTCGACCCGCTGCTGGCGCTGTGCGTGGATCGCGGGGCAGGGCTGGTGTCGGGTACCACCGGCATTTCCAGCACGCAGCGCCAGGCGTTGGATGCGGCAGCGGCGAAGATCCCGCTGGTATGGGCCTCGAACTTCAGCCTGGGCGTGGCGGTACTGGACGAACTGGTGGAGCGCGCGGCGCAGGCGCTGGCCGGCTGGGACTGCGACATCGTCGAATCGCACCACACCCAGAAGAAGGACGCGCCATCGGGCACTGCATTGACCCTGGGCGCGGCCGCGCAGCGGGGCGGGGCGGAGCCGCACTACGCCAGCCTGCGCGCCGGCGACATCGTAGGCGAGCATCTGGTGCAGTTCACCGGGCTGGGCGAGCGCATCGAGCTGGTACACCGGGCCACCAATCGCGACATCTTCGCCCGCGGCGCCCTGTTTGCCGCCCGCCAGCTGCAGGGCCGGGCCCCGGGCAGCTACCGGGTGCGGGACCTGCTGCAGTAAGGCGGGCTGATTCCTGGGGCTGGATCCCTTTCCAGCGGAGAGGGCTCTGACCCCATCCGAGGGCGCCTGGGGTCAGAGCCTTTCCCATTCGGGAATGGATCCGACCCCGCCTCCGGCCCGCATACGCCGCCGGATTGAAATGAATGCGCAATTGCCTGTTCACAATGCGCGATAACCGCTGGCGTGAGCGTCCCGGCAGCGCTACAATTCGCACTCGCCGAATCACGAAAGCCGGACCGGTCCCAGACCGTACGTCCGCGCTTTTTTGCAACCGGATTTCCGTGAAGCGCAGGCGTGACTTCGGCAGCCCCCTCGGTAGCCAAAGTGAGATTCCCGTGACCCAAGCCGCAATCCTCGTCCTCGAAGACGGCACCGTATTCGAGGGCGAATCCGTAGGCGCGCCCGGCCTGTCCGTCGGTGAAGTGGTGTTCAACACCGCCATGACCGGCTATCAGGAAGTGTTGACCGACCCGTCCTACGCCCGGCAGATGGTCACGCTGACCTATCCGCATATCGGCAACACCGGCATGACCGACCAGGACGACGAAGCGTCCAAGGTGTGGTCGGCCGGCCTGATCGTGCGCGACGTTCCGCGCCGCCCCAGCAACTGGCGCAGCCAGGTGTCGCTGCAGGACTGGCTGATCCAGCGTGGCGTGGTCGCCATCGCCGGCATCGACACCCGCAAGCTGACCCGCATCCTGCGCGAGAAGGGTGCGCAGAACGGTGCGCTGATGGCCGGCGACATCGACGTGGAAAAGGCACTGGAAGCCGCCCGCAAGTTCCCGGGGCTGAAGGGCATGGATCTGGCCAAGGTCGTCACTACCGAGAAGACCTACACCTGGACCGAGGGCCAGCTGGACCTGGATGCCAACGCCTTCGTCAGCGTGCCGGCCAAGTACAAGGTCGTGGCCTACGACTTCGGCGTGAAGACCAACATCCTGCGCATGCTGGCCGAGCGCGGCTGCGAAGTGACCGTGGTGCCGGCGCAGACCCCGGCCGCCGAGGTGCTGGCACTGAAGCCGGACGGCGTGTTCCTGTCCAACGGCCCGGGTGACCCGGAACCGTGCGACTACGCCATCGAAGCGATCAAGACCTTCATCGATGTGAAGATCCCGACCTTCGGCATCTGCCTGGGCCACCAGCTGCTCGGCCTGGCCTCGGGCGCGCAGACCATGAAGATGGGCCACGGCCACCACGGTGCCAACCATCCGGTGCAGGACCTGGACAGCGGCCGGGTGATGATCACCTCGCAGAACCACGGTTTCGCGATCGATGAAGCAACCCTGCCGCCGACCCTGCGCGTGACCCACCGTTCGCTGTTCGACGGCACCAACCAGGGCGTGGCCCGCACCGACGTGCCGGCGTTCTCGTTCCAGGGCCATCCGGAAGCGTCGCCGGGCCCGCACGACGTCGGCCCGCTGTTCGACCGCTTCGTGGTGCTGATGGAGCAGGCCAAGGCGTGATCAGTACGCCGCCGGCCTGCCGGTGGCGTCGCGATGGACCGTAAACCCCGCATCGCTGCTGCCCCCGGCGCGGTGCTGCGGATCAAGATTCCTGATCGACAGCGTGCGATCACCCCCCTTGTCACGCTGTACTGACTTAGAGAAGAAAATGCCCAAGCGCACTGACCTCAAGACCATTCTCATCATCGGTGCTGGCCCGATCGTCATCGGCCAGGCCTGCGAGTTCGACTACTCCGGTGCCCAGGCCTGCAAGGCCCTGCGTGACGAGGGTTACCGCGTGGTGCTGGTCAACAGCAACCCGGCCACGATCATGACCGACCCGGAGATGGCCGACGCCGTCTACATCGAGCCGATCAACTGGCAGACGGTCGAGAAGATCATCGCCAAGGAAAAGCCCGATGCGCTGCTCCCGACCATGGGTGGCCAGACCGCGCTGAACTGCGCGCTGGACCTGGCCGACCACGGCGTGCTGGAGAAGTACAACGTCGAACTGATCGGCGCCAAGCGCGAAGCGATCCGCATGGCCGAAGACCGCGAGCTGTTCCGCGTGGCCATGGGTGAGATCGGCCTGGAGTGCCCGACTGCCGCCGTCGCCCACACCCTGGACGAAGCGCTGGAAATCCAGACCCGCGTCGGCTATCCGACCATCATCCGCCCCAGCTTCACCCTGGGCGGCAGCGGTGGCGGCATTGCCTACAACCGCGAAGAGCTGGTCGAGATCGTCAGCCGCGGCCTGGAACTGTCGCCGACCACCGAAGTGCTGGTGGAAGAGTCGGTGCTGGGCTGGAAGGAATTCGAGATGGAAGTGGTCCGCGATACCGCGGACAACTGCATCATCGTCTGCTCGATCGAAAACCTGGACCCGATGGGCGTGCACACCGGTGACTCGATCACCGTGGCCCCGGCCCAGACCCTGACCGACAAGGAATACCAGCGCCTGCGCGATGCCTCCATCGCCGTGCTGCGCAAGATCGGCGTCGATACCGGTGGCTCGAACGTGCAGTTCGGCATCAACCCGAAGACCGGCCGCGTGGTCGTCATCGAGATGAACCCGCGCGTGTCGCGTTCCTCGGCGCTGGCTTCCAAGGCCACCGGCTTCCCGATCGCCAAGGTCGCCGCCAAGCTGGCCGTGGGCTACACCCTGGACGAACTGAAGAACGAAATCACCGGCGGCCTGACCCCGGCCTCGTTCGAGCCGTCCATCGACTACGTCGTCACCAAGATCCCGCGCTTCGCCTTCGAGAAGTTCCCGGCCGCCGATGCCCGCCTGACCACCCAGATGAAGTCGGTGGGCGAGGTGATGGCGATGGGCCGCACCTTCCAGGAGTCGGTGCAGAAGGCCCTGCGTGGCCTGGAAACCGGCAAGGTCGGCTTCGACCCGACCGGCCTGGACCTGGGCAACGAAGACGACCTGCAGACCCTGCGCCGCGAGCTGAAGGCACCGGGTCCGGAGCGCCTGTTCTTCGTCGCCGATGCGTTCCGCGCCGGCATGAGCGTGGAAGAGATCTACGCACTGTCGTTCATCGATCACTGGTTCCTGGACCAGATCGAGGAAATCATCGCGGCCGAAGCTGAAGTCACTGCCGGTGGCATCGATGCGCTGGACGCTGCACGCCTGCGCAAGCTGAAGCGCGCTGGCTTCTCCGACGCGCGCCTGGCGCAGCTGACCGGCACCAACGAAGCCGCCATCCGCGCGCTGCGTCGTGCGCACAAGGTACGCCCGGTCTACAAGCGCGTGGACTCCTGTGCCGGTGAGTTCTCCACCGGTACCGCCTACCTGTACTCGACCTACGAGGACGAGTGCGAGGCTGCGCCGAGCAACCGCGACAAGATCATGATCCTGGGTGGTGGCCCGAACCGCATCGGCCAGGGCATCGAGTTCGACTATTGCTGCGTGCACGCGGCACTCGCGCTGCGCGAGGATGGCTATGAAACCATCATGGTCAACTGCAACCCGGAAACCGTGTCGACCGACTACGACACCTCCGACCGCCTGTACTTCGAACCGCTGACCCTGGAAGACGTGCTGGAAATCGTCGAACTGGAACAGCCGAAGGGCGTGATCGTGCAGTACGGCGGCCAGACCCCGCTGAAGCTGGCGCGCGCGCTGGAAGCCAACGGCGTGCCGGTGATCGGCACCAGCCCGGACTCGATCGACCTGGCCGAAGACCGCGAGCGCTTCCAGCAGCTGGTGGACAAGCTGGGCCTGAAGCAGCCGCCGAACCGCATCGCCCGCAATGATCAGGAAGCCCTGCTGCTGGCCCGCGAGATCGGCTACCCGCTGGTGGTGCGCCCGAGCTACGTGCTGGGCGGCCGTGCCATGGAAATCGTCTACGGCGAAGCCGACCTGGCCCGTTACGTGCGCGACGCTGTGAAGGTGTCCAACGATTCGCCGGTGCTGCTGGACCGCTTCCTCGACAACGCCGTGGAGTGCGACGTCGACATCATTGCCGATGCCCAGGGCAACGTCCTGATCGGCGGCGTAATGGAGCACATCGAAGAAGCCGGCGTGCACTCGGGCGATTCCTCGTGCTCGCTGCCGCCGTACTCGCTGTCGGCTGAAACCCAGGCCGAACTGCGCCGCCAGGTGGTGGAGCTGGCCAAGGCCCTGAACGTGGTCGGCCTGATGAACACCCAGTTCGCGATCCAGACCAGTGACGAGGGTGCCGACACCATCTACCTGCTGGAAGTGAACCCGCGTGCCTCGCGCACCGTGCCGTTCGTGTCCAAGGCCACCGGCATGGCGCTGGCGAAGATCGCCGCCCGTTGCATGGCTGGCAAGAGCCTGGCCGAGCAGGGCGCGACCAAGGAAATCGTGCCGGACTACTACTCGGTGAAGGAAGCGATCTTCCCGTTCGCCAAGTTCCAGGGCGTCGATCCGATCCTCGGGCCGGAGATGCGCTCCACCGGCGAGGTGATGGGCGTCGGCCGCACCTTCAACGCCGCCTTTGCGCGTGCGCAGGAAGCCGGTGGCATCAAGGCACCGCCGGTCGGCAAGGCCTTCGTCTCGGTCCGCGACCCGGACAAGAAGCGCGTGCTGCCGGTGGCCAAGGCGCTGCTGGCGCGTGGCTACAGCCTGGTCGCCACCCGTGGCACCGCCGCGTGGCTGCAGCAGCACGGCATGGACTGCGAGATCATCAACAAGGTGGTCGAAGGCCGTCCGCACATCGTCGACTCGATCAAGAACGGCGAGATCGTCTACATCGTCAACACGACCGAAGGTCGTTCGGCGATCAACGACTCGTTCTCGATCCGCCGCGAGGCGCTGCAGCATCGCGTCACCTACTCGACCACCATTGCCGGCGCCAAGGCGCTGGTGGATTCACTGGAATTCCGCGGCACCGGCCCCGTCTGGTCGCTGCAGGAGCTGCACAAGGAGTTGAATGCATGAGAGCCCCCATCACCATGAAGGGCGCGCAGAAGCTGCGCGACGAACTGGATCACCTGAAGTCGGTCAAGCGCCCGAAGGTCATCGCCGCCATTGCCGAAGCGCGTGAGCACGGTGACCTGAAGGAGAATGCCGAGTACCACGCCGCGCGCGAGGAACAGGGCTTCATCGAAGGCCGCATCAAGCAGCTGGAGGGCGAGCTGTCGCACGCCGAGATCATCGACGTGAGCAAGCTCAATGCCGGCTCCAAGGTGGTGTTCGGCGCCAGCGTGACGCTGGCCGACGTGGAAACCGACGAAGAGAAGAAGTACCAGATCGTCGGTGACCTGGAAGCGGACATCAAGCTGGGCCTGATCGCGATTTCCTCGCCGGTGGCGCGGGCGATGATCGGCAAGCTGGAAGGCGATTCGATCGTGATCGACGCCCCGGCCGGCCAGCGCGAGTACGAGATCGTCAGCGTCAGCTACGTGGACTGACCGCGTGGCGACGGCGACCCTGCTGTTGCCTGCACGCAGCCGCTTTGCCGCGGCTGCGCTGCCGGACGATGTGGCACGCGCGCTCGGCCGTGCCACGACGGTGCAGGTCGTGCCGGGCGAGCGCGCGCAGCTGACACGCCATTTCTCGGTTGCCGCGCCGCACTGGCCGGTGGCCGCGTTGACCCGCCAGCGCGACGTCGGCGATGCCGCCGGCGCCAGCTGGCTGCGTGCCGATCCGGCCTGCATGGTGCCGGACATGCACGGCGCGCGGATGATGGCCTACGGCGAAACACTGCGGCCGACGCTGGCCGACAGCCTCGCGTTGCTGCCGGTGCTGCAGCCATTGTTCGCCGATGCCGGCTTCGTGCTCGACGCACCCGATCCCTCGCGCTGGTACCTGCGGCTGCCGATCGACAGCGAGCTGCCGGACTTCGACAGCCCCGACGAGGTCCTCGGCGATGACCTGTTCTCGCATCTGCCCGAAGGCGAGGGCGGTCGTCGCTGGCGGGCGCTGATGACCGAGGCGCAGGTGCTGCTGCACAACCATTCCTGGAACCAGCAGCGTGCCGCACAGGGACAACAGCCGATCAATTCGCTGTGGTTCTGGGGCGGTGGCGTGATGCCGGTGTCGGTCAGCACGCCGCACGCGCAGGTGCGTAGCCGGGACGCGCTGCTGCAGGGCCTGGCCCTGGCGGCTGGTGTGGCCGTGGATGGCGAGCAGGCGGTGGATGCGCTGGTCGACCTGCGCCAGCTGCGCTCTTTGCAGCAGCTCGGCAATGATGCGATCCGGCCGCTGCTGGCCGCGCTCAAGCGTGGCGAACTGCAGCGGCTGGTACTGGACTTCGAGGATGGCCTGCAGTTCCAGCTGGACCGTGGCCAGCGCTGGCAGTTCTGGAAGAAGCCGCGCCAGCTGCACGACTGACCGGGGTCGGATCCGTTTTCCATCGGAAAACGGCTCTGACCCCCAGGGTTTGTCGGGGTTGCCGGCCAGCGGCCGGCACTACCGCAGGTAGCGGCGCCTCAACGGACCTCGCTGACCACCGTGGGCAGCGTCCAGTGCCCGATGGCGGCGACCGATCGGGGTCGGATCCGTTTTCCATCGGAAAACGGCTCTGACCCCCAGGGTTTGCCGGGGTTGCCGGCCAGCGGCCGGCACTACCGCAGGAAGCGGCGCCTCAACGAAGCTCGCTGACCACCGTCGGCAGCGTCCAGTGCCCGATGGAGGCGACCGAGCTGGGTCGGATCCGTTTTCCATCGAAAAATCGCTCTGACCCCGATGTTTGCCGGGGTTGCCGGCCAGCGGCCGGCACTACCGCAGGTAGCGGCGCCTCAACGGACCTCGCTGACCACCGTGGGCAGCGTCCAGTGCCCGCCGAGCATATTGCGACACTGGCCCGTCGTGAAATCGCTGCTCTTGACGAAGCGCTCGCCGTCCCACACCCAGTCATTGGCAGAGATGCAATCGCCGACACCGCGGCCTCGGTAACGGCCTCGCAACGTAGCGTCATCGCGGTCAAAATCTTCGGCGAGGTTGGTGACAAAAGTCGCCTGGTACGGCGATTTGTCTCGCACCACCCAGTAGCCGTTGCTCATGTTGTAGGGCCCCACGAAGCAGCTGGTGCTTGCCAGCACATGTTGGGCGTCCAGTCGCTGGATCTCGATTTCATCTGTCCCGCCATCGCTCAGGCGGCCGCACTCATCCGGCTTGGGCAGGCTGGCGATCAGTGCCTTGCGCAGGCCCGGTGCTTTCGCCAGTGCCGCGTCCGAGGCGCGCGGTGCCACCAGCGTGCCGCGCACGATCACTGGCACCGGCAACGCCGCAGGCACGCCTGCTTCGGGCTTGTCGCCACGCCGCACCAGCGCACCGGGGGTGCCCAGCCGGCTCTGTGCCTCGTCCATCTTCAGCAGTACGGCCGCTGCACCGCGGTCGGAGATCGGCCAGGCCTTGCCCTTGCCGTCGATGATCTCGATGCGTGCCTGGCGCGGCAGTGCGGCGACCAGTGCATCGGTCTGTGCCTGCTGCAACAACACTTTGTCCCCGTCGCCGGTGTCGCGCACCGGGCCCAGGTCCTTGCCGTTCAGGCGCAGGCGCAGTGCCCCGGTCGGCGTCGGGCTTTCGCCATCCTCGCCATTGCGCAGCCGCGCGATCACCTTCGCACCCGGGCCGCCGGCGCGCTCAAGCATCAGGCTGAGCAGGTTGCCGGGTTCTTCCGGACTGTAGCCGGCGGCGCGGCAGGTGCGGGTGTTGTCACAGGCCAGCGACCAGTCGTTGTGTTCGAATTCGACCCCGGGCCTGGGCTCAGGCGTCGCGGAGTGGGCGGCCGGGGCCACGGTGAGTGCCATCAGCGCGGTCAGCAGGGTGCGGGTCATGGATGGAAGTCCGTTCCAGGGCAGGCAAGCATGGAAGATGCGGTCGTGAAATCCAAATGCTGCTGGCCGAAGAGCCAGGTTGCCTCGTCAGCAGCGGCAGCCGACCGGGGGAGCGGTGCACGTTATGATGTGCGGGTCTTTCGTAACCGGCGATGCCGATGTCCCTTGCCGCCGATGCTGCGCAGCCGCCCTCTGATACACCGCTGATCCGCCGCCGCGATGCGGTCGTGCCCGGCAGCTGGCCAGAGGGCACGCTGCCATTGCTGGCCCGACTCTATGCCAGCCGTGGTGCGGGAACGCCAGAGCTGGCGCTGCCGAAACTGGGCAGCCTACACGCGCCCGAGCTGCTGACCGGTATCGATGATGCAGTGGGCCTGCTGATCGAAGCCATCGCCAACGACAAGCGCATCCTGGTGGTCGGCGATTTCGATTGCGATGGCGCCACCGCCTGTGCGGTCGGCGTGCGTGGCCTGCGCATGCTCGGCGCGCAACACGTCTTCCACGCGGTGCCGAACCGCATGGTGCATGGCTATGGCCTGTCACCGTCGCTGGTGGAAGAGTTGGCCGCGCTGCAGCCGGACCTGCTGGTCACGGTCGACCACGGTATTGCCTGCCATGCCGGTGTCACCGCGGCCAAGGCGCGCGGCTGGCAGGTGCTGGTCACCGACCACCATCTGCCGGGGCCGCAGCTGCCGCCGGCCGACGTGATCGTCGATCCCAACCTGGATGGCGATGCCTTCCCCAGCAAATCGCTGGCCGGTGTTGGTGTGATCTTCTATGTGCTGATGGCGCTGCGCCGGCATATGCGCGAGGCCGGCGTCTTCGCAGATGGCAAGGGGCCGGACCTGACCACGCTGCTGGATCTGGTGGCGGTGGGCACCGTTGCGGACCTGGTAGCGCTGGACCCGAACAACCGTGCGCTGGTCAGCGCAGGCCTGCGGCGTCTGCGCGCGGGACAGGGCTGTGTTGGCCTGCGTGCGCTGATCGAAGCCAGCGGCCGTGATGCCGCGCGACTGACCGCCACCGACATCGGCTTCGCACTCGGCCCGCGCCTGAACGCGGCGGGCCGGCTGGAAGACATGGCGCTGGGCATCGCGCTGCTGCTCACCGAAGATCCGCGCCAGGCGCGCGAGATCGCGCAGACGCTGGAGCAGATCAACGCGGAACGCCGCGCGGTGCAGCAGTCGATGACCGACGATGCCGAGCAGGCCCTGACCCGCGTGGTGCTGGACATGGCCGGGCAACGGCCGGTGGCCGCCTGCCTGTTTGATGCCGACTGGCATCCCGGAGTGGTCGGCCTGGTCGCTTCGAAGATGAAGGATCGCCTGCATCGTCCGGTGATCGCCTTCGCTCCGGCCGAACCGGGCGCCGACACGCTGCGTGGCTCTGCGCGCTCGATTCCCGGGCTGCACATCCGTGACGCCCTGGCGCTGGTCGATGCGCGCCATCCGGGCCTGATCGACCGCTTCGGCGGTCACGCCATGGCGGCCGGCCTCAGCCTGCGGCTTGACCACGTTGATGACTTCAAGGCCGCCTTCGTCGCCGTGGTGCTGGAAATGCTCGATCCGGCGGCACTGCAGCAGCAGGTGCTCAGCGACGGCGAACTGGCCGCGGACGAGCTCGATCATCGCCACGCCGATGCGCTGCGGTTGGCCGGCCCATGGGGCCAGGGCTTCCCCGAACCCCTGTTCGACGGCCACTTCGAAGTGGCCAACTGGCGCGTGCTGAAGGAGCGCCACCTGAAGCTGGAACTGCGCCTGCCGGGCGTGCCTGGCACGATCAACGCGATCCACTTCGGCGGCTGGCACGGCAATGCGCCCGGCCGACACGTGCACCTCGCCTACCGGCTGGCCTGCGACGACTATCGCGGCGGCAGCGCCATCCAGCTGATCGTGGAGCACTGCCTGCCGGTTTGAGCGCCGTTTCGCGAGCGGGGGTCGTGGGCGGCGCGCTATGCGTGGATCCAATCAACTGGCCAAGCTCAGGGCGTCACCTCGGTCACCAGCGTCGGCATGTGCCATGCACCCCCAGCCGCGACCAGCCGGCACAGGCCGGAGGTGGATTCATCGGTCTGCACAAAGCGGCGCCCGTCCCAGCCCCAACTCGCGGTGGACCAGCAATCGCCTAAGCCGCGGCCTTTGTGCGCCGAACTGATTACCCGACCATCGTCATCGCCGCCCGATGCGGTCACCAGCGTGGCCTTGAAGGGCGGTGCATCGTTCACCACCCAGTAGCCGATGCCTTCGTTGTAGGCGCCACGCCAGCAGAGCGTAGACACCAGTAGGGAAGTCCTCCCCAGCCGGGACACGCGCAGCTCCTGCGGGCCGTCCACCATCGGCAGGCCTTCGGGTGTCAGTGCGACGCAGTCGCCGCCCGGGTTGGCCGCGGCCAGCGCCGCGCGCAGTGCGGGTGAGTGTTCCAGTGGGGCATCGGTGGCTCGTGCCGCCACCAATGGCGCCAGAACCAGCGTAGGCACCGGAAGTGCGGGAGGAACTGAGGCTTCGGCGCGCGACCCCTTGCGCATCAGCGCGCCGGGAGTCTCCAGCCGGCCCTGAAATTCGTCCATCTTCAGAAGCACCGCCGAGGCGCCACGATCGGACAGCGTCCAGCGCTGGCCATCGTTGCCGACCGCCACGATGCGGCTGCTGCGCACCAGCGAGGCCAGGAGTGCCTTGGTCTGCGCTGTAGACAGTGTCGCCGTGTCTGCGGTCAACGACAGCGCGCCCAGATCCTTGCCGTTGATCTGCAGCGACAGCTGTGTCGGCAGCTTGACCTCGTTGTACTGGCCCAGCATCAGTTCGGCGCTGACCGGCTGGCCGGGTCCGCCCTTGCGAGTCAGCAGCACCGACACCGGCAAGTTGCCGCCGACATCGTCCTGGTAGCCGGCGGCGCGGCAGGTACGGGTGTTGTCGCAGGCCAGCATCCAGTCGTAGTGGGCGAAGCGCACCCCTTTCACGCTGCCAGCGGCGGCGGCGCCGGCCAGGACCAGCAGGATCAAGGCAATCAACGGGCGCATGGTGCATCCCTGTGTGGCGAGGACTTCCATGGTGCTGGTTGGAGGGGCGTGTGTCGATGCGAGCACAGGCGCCAACCCCATTACGGTTGCTGGTGCGTTCAAAGGTCCACGATCCCACTGGAGCCCGGTCATGGTCTTCGCCCGTTGCTGCACCGTGTTGTTGCTGGCCCTTGCGGCCTGGCCCGCTGGCGCACAGTCGCCGCCGATCTCCCGGCCGCAGGCCGCCACGCCGCTGCTGATCGCGCCGGCGGCTGAGCAGGCGGTCCAACTGCGACACGCCCGCATCGAGGGCGGGGTCCAGGCGGGCATCGCCCAGACCCGGATCACCCTGGAATTCCACAACCCGAACCGGCGCGTGCTGGAGGGTGAGCTGCAGTTCCCCCTGGCCGATGGCCAGCAGATCAGCGGCTTCGCGCTGGATATCAACGGCGAGATGCGTGACGCGGTGCCGGTGCCGAAGGACCGCGGCCGCCAGGTGTTCGAGGAGATTGCCCGCCGCGGCGTTGACCCGGGCCTGCTGGAACAGACCGCCGGCAACCAGTTCCGCCTGCGCATCTATCCGCTGCCGGCCGGCGGCAGCCGGCGCGTGCAGCTGGTGATCCGCGAGCCATTGGCCTTCGCCGGCCAAGGCTGGCAGTGGACGCTGCCGCTGCAGTTTGCCGCCGGTGCAGCCTCGGTTGAACTGAAACTGCAGGCACCTGGCACGACCACCGCAGGTACGGCGCCATTCCGCATCAGCGCGGGCCAGCTGCAGTGGCAGGGCAAGGGGGCGCAGCTGCCGAAGCAGCTGCAGTGGGATCTGCCGGCGACCCGCCAGGCACAGGTGCAGGTGGCGCCCTGGCAGGATGGCCACTATCTGCTGGCGCAGCTGCCGGTGGCGGCCAGCAGCACGCCGCGCAAACTGCCGAGCGAAATCGGCCTGCTGTGGGATGGCTCCGGTTCGGCGGGCCAGCGCGATCACACACGTGAGTTCGCCCTGCTGGATCGCTATTTCGCTGCGCTGCGCGACGGCACCGTGGCCTTGACCGTGCTGCGCGATCGCGCCGAGCCGGTGCGTCGCTTCCGCATCCGCGCCGGCAACTGGAGTGAACTGCGCGCAGCCCTGCAGGCCGTGCGCCCGGACGGTGCCAGCGCGCTGGCACAGTGGCAGCCGCAGCCGGGCGTGAAGGAATACCTGCTGGTCAGCGATGGCCTGCTGACCTATGGCCCGGAACAGCTACCGGCGATGGCACCCGATCAGCGCCTGTTTGCGGTCAGCAGTGCCGGTGCGCGCACCGATGCCGTGCGACTGCGTGGTTGGAGTGAGGCGCATGGCGGTCGCTTCATCGCGCTGGGCAAGGATGTCGATGCGGCGGCGCACGCGTTGCTGGCGTCGCCGATGGATGTGCAGGTCGATGCGGGACGCGGCGTGCAGGATGTAGTGATCGATCGCCGCAGTGAAGCCCACGGCTGGCTGTGGCTGCACGCACGACTGGCAGCCGACGGTGTGCCGATGCGGGTGCGCGTGGGCGACGGCGAGTGGGAAGCGCTGCCAGCGACGCAGAAGAGCAAGGACGGTGAACTGCTGGCCGGTTTGTGGGCGCAGGCGCGCCTGCAGCAGCTGGCCGCCGACCGTCGTGGCAACCGCGAGGCGATGCAGCGCCTGTCACAACGGTTTGGCCTGGTGGGGCCGGATACCTCGCTGATCGTGCTGGAGACGTTGGAGGACTACCTGCGCTATGCGATCCGTCCTTCGGGCACGCTGCGCGCGGAGTACGACGCCAGGTTTGCAGTGCAGGTCAGGGATCGCGCCGCTGGGGATCGCCAGCGCCTGGATGAAGTGGCCGCCCGCTGGAAGGAGCGCCAGCAGTGGTGGAACCGTAGCTGGCCGAAGGGAATGCCGCCGCAGCCGAAGGGCGGGGCACTGGAAGTCGCCTCCGCGGACTACGCGATGGAATCGGCGCCGGTGGCGATGCTCGCCGCGCCGGCCCCTGCGGCACCGCCCGCCCCGGCCCCGATGGCCGCCGCCGAGCAGCGCATGGAAGCCAGCAGCGCGCGTGCACGTCGCTCGGCGCCTGCATCGAACAAGGCCCTGGATTCAATCACGGTCACGGGTGGCCGTGTCGCTGCGCCCGCTGCCGCCAACGAGGGCGAGCTCGGCATCCAGCTGGCGGCCTGGCAGCCAGACTCGGCCATCGCCCGGCGCCTGCGCCAGGGCCCGCCGTCGCAACTGTATGACCGCTACCTGGCCGAGCGCGATGCCCACGCCGACAGCAGCGCCTTCTTCCTTGATGTGGCCGACCTGCTGCTGGCGCAGGGTCAGCGCGACCTGGCGCTGCGTGTGTTGTCGAACCTGGCCGAGATGGACCTGGACAATCGCCACCTGCTGCGCGTGCTCGGCTATCGGCTGATGCAGGCCGATGCCCCCGCGCTGGCGGTGCCGGTGTTCGAGCAGGTGCTGGCGATGGGCCAGGAAGAACCGCAGAGCTTCCGCGACCTGGGCCTGGCGCTGGCAGCGGCCGGCAAGCCACAGCAGGCACTGGCGCCGCTGTACCAGGTGGTGGTGCGGCCGTGGGACAGCCGCTTCGATGGCATCGCCCTGATCGCGCTGGATGAGCTGACCAACCTGGTGGCCGGCAGCACGCCCCGGCTGGATACCACCGGCATCGACCCGCGCCTGTTGCAGGCGATGCCGCTGGACCTGCGCGTGGTGCTGTCGTGGGACGCCGACAACAGCGACATGGACCTGTGGGTAACCGACCCGAACGGCGAGCGCGCCTACTACGGCAACCGGCTGACCTACCAGGGCGGGCAGATGTCGCAGGACTTCACCGGCGGCTATGGCCCCGAACAGTTCTCGCTGCGCAACGCCAAGCCGGGCAAGTACAAGGTGGAGGCGAACTACTTTGGCAGCCGCCAGCAACTGGTCACCGGCGCGACGACACTGATGCTGCGTCTGACCACTCATTGGGGCACGGCCAAGCAGAAGGATCAGATGGTGACGATGCGACTGAAGGACCGTGCCGAGACCGTGCTGGTGGGCGAGTTCGAGGTTAAATAGTCAACTGCCCCAAATGGCCGTCCGAGGGTGGGCCAAGGAAGACCCTCGTCGACGCCGCTCTGGGGCAAGGAGGCACTGTGTGGGGTCGGCTGCAGCCTGGCTGGCTCCCCGCGCCAAGGCGGGTACCGCCTGCCTGAATGCAGCGCCGACACATCACGCTCGAGCCTCCCCGGCGCAGGCCCAGGCCCTCATTCCGGGCACCCACGGCCTGCGGTATCATTACCAGTCATCTTTTGAATGCATAACCGCCGACATGATCGAACTGAATCCTGTCCGCCAGCGCATCACCGATCTGACCGATCGCGTGCTGTCGCTTCGGGGGTATCTTTGACTACGACGCCAAGAAAGAGCGTCTTGAAGAAGTAACGCGGGAGCTGGAAAGCCCCGACGTCTGGAACAACGCCGAGTACGCCCAGAACCTGGGCCGCGAGCGTTCCAGCCTGGAAAAGACCGTGGGCGGGATCGCCTCGGTGCTCGATGGCCTGAACGACGCCACTGAACTGCTGGAGCTGGCCGAGTCCGAGCAGGACGAGGAGACCGCACTGGCGGTGGTCGCCGACCTCGACAAGCACCAGGCGCACGTGGAGAAGCTGGAGTTCCAGCGCATGTTCTCCGGCGAAATGGACAATGCGGCGGCGTTCGTCGACATCCAGGCCGGTGCCGGTGGTACCGAAGCCCAGGACTGGGCCGAGATCCTGCTGCGCATGTACCTGCGCTGGTGCGAATCGCGCGGCTGGAAGACCGAGCTGATGGAAGTCTCCGGTGGCGACGTCGCCGGCATCAAGTCGGCCACGCTGCGCGTGGAAGGCGACTATGCCTATGGCTGGCTGAAGACCGAGACCGGCGTGCACCGCCTGGTGCGCAAGTCGCCGTTCGACTCGGACAACCGCCGCCACACCAGCTTCACCTCGGTGTTCGTGTCGCCGGAAATCGATGACAACATCGACATCACCATCAACCCGGCCGACCTGCGTACCGACGTGTACCGCTCGTCCGGTGCCGGTGGCCAGCACGTGAACAAGACCGAGTCGGCGGTGCGTATCACCCACATCCCGACCAACATCGTTGTGGCGTGCCAGACCGGCCGCAGCCAGCACCAGAACCGCGACAACGCGATGAAGATGCTGGCCGCCAAGCTGTATGAACTGGAGATCCAGAAGCGCAACGCCGAGAAGGACGCGGTGGAAGCCACCAAGTCCGACATCGGCTGGGGCAGCCAGATCCGCAACTACGTGCTGGACCAGAGCCGTATCAAGGACCTGCGTACCGGCATCGAGCGTTCGGATACGCAGAAGGTGCTGGACGGCGACCTGGACGAGTTCGTCGAGGCCAGCCTGAAGGCCGGTTTGGCCGTGGGCTCCAAGCGCGCCGATGCCTGATCGACGCGCCTGCGCGGATATCATCGCCTTCCGCAACGGAGGGCGATGATGCGCAGCGAAAGTGAACGCAAGGAACTCGGTAGCTTCCTGAAGGCCTGCCGCGCCCGTGTCGACCCCGCCACGCTCGGCCTTCCGGCCGGGCGGCGGCGCACCCCGGGCCTGAAGCGCGAGGAAGTGGCGCTGGCCATCGGGGTCAGTGTCAGCTGGTACACCTGGATCGAGCAGGGCCGCGAAGTGCGTGCCTCGCCCGAAGTGCTCGAGCGCCTGGCCAAGGTGCTGCGCATGAGCGACGACGAACGCGCCTATGCATTCGCGCTGTCCGGCTATGGCGTACCGCTGGAATCGCCGGACGAGAGCGTGACCGACGGCCTGCGCCAGCTGGTCGAAGCGATGCAGCCGATCCCGGCCTATGTGCGCAACACCCGGTTCGATATCCTGGCCTGGAACCCGGCCATCGCCGATCTGTTCGTGGACTACAGCCAGCTGGCGCCGCATGAGCGCAACACGCTGCGGCTGATGTTCCTGTACCCGCCGTACCGCACGCTGATCCTCAACTGGGAAGAAATGACCCGCGGCCTGCTGGCCGGCTTCCGCGCGGCGATGGCGCAGGCGCCGGACAAGGCGCCGTTCCTGGCGCTGGTGGAGGACATCGCCGCGCATAGCGAGGCGTTCCGGCGGTGGTGGCCGGAGCACGACGTGCGGCGGTTCGATGAAGGTGCGAAGAAGCTCAACCATCCCACGCGGGGATTGCTGGACCTGCAGTACGTGGCGCTGGTGCCGGAGAGCCGGCACGACCTTTCCCTGGTGACCTACCTGCCGCGAAAGTAGGGGGTGTTCGGCAGGGCTTGCAGCCCTGCACCCGCAGAGGCCGAGCAACAGCAACAGCAACAGCAACAGCAACAGCAACAGCGGGCATTCCGTTGGATGGCGGGGCGGTGTGGGTTGGCAGGACACGCCGTAAACCCGTCCATGGGGGCTCGATGGCGCCATCCATGGCGCCAACGGTCCTGCCAACCCACACCGCCCCACCTCTGACAATTTCCCGCGGCTGTTGGCAGGTGTCGACCTTGGTCGACACATCTGTCAGATATCGAAAGAAATTCCGGGGTCAGATCCGTTTTCCCATGGAAAACGGATCTGACCCCAAGAGTATTTCCAACAGATCGCGGAAAACTGTCGAAGGCGGGGTGGGCCCGGTTGCGGGGGCGTGAGCGCCATGGATGGCGCGACCGAGGCTACATGGGTGAGGGCGCTTTGCTTGCGAAGCACTGCTTCGCAAGCGCCCGAACGCCCAGCCGTCGGCGGCTGGGCCGGACCCCGGAGGGGGATTCACGCCGTCCCCCGCAACCGGACACCCCGCCATCCCACGGAATGCAGGCCTTTGACCTTGACGTTGCCCTGGCCTCTGCGGGTGCAGGGCGCAGCCCTGCAAACAGCCCCATTCAGACAGGTAAGTGCAGGTCACAGGATAAGCAGACGCCTTGTTGCCTCCGCCAATCGGGTCCACATTCCTGTGCAGAAGACGGGCCGCTGCCCGTTGCCGAGACAACAGGAGCCCTGCATGTCCGCTGCCCCCACCACCGCCATTTCCCGCGATCCGGCCACCGGCCAGCAGATCGCCAGCCACCCCTTCGCTACCGACGCCGAACTGGAAGCCATCCTCGACCGCGGCCAGGTCGGCTTTGCGGCCTGGAGCGTCAAGAGCCTCGAACAGCGCGCAGACGTACTGCGTGCGATGGCCGCCGTACTGCGGCGTGACCGTGAAAAGCTGGCCGCGCTGGCCACTGCCGAAATGGGCAAGGTGCAGGCCGAATCGCTGGCCGAAATCGAGAAGTGTGCCGTGCTGTGCGACTGGTACGCCGACCACGGCGCGCAGTTCCTGCGCGACGAACCGACCCAGGTGCCCGACGACAAGGCTTACGTGTCCTACCTGCCGCTGGGCGTGGTGCTGGGCATCATGCCGTGGAACTTCCCGTACTGGCAGGTGATGCGTGCGGCAGTGCCGATCCTGATGGGCGGCAACGGCTTCCTGCTGAAGCCGGCCGAGAACATCGTCGGTACCGCGCAGCTGCTCGACGCGGCCTGGCGCGATGCCGGGCTGCCGGAAGGCACCTTCATCGCCGCCAACATCAGCCGCGAGGGCACCAGCCGCGCGATCGCCGATGATCGCATCGCCGCAGTGACCCTGACCGGCAGCGTGGCCGCAGGCCGCAGCATCGCCGCCCAGGCCGGGCAGGCGCTGAAGAAGGTGGTGCTGGAGCTGGGTGGCTCGGATCCATTCATCGTGCTGGCCGACGCCGATCTGGACGCCGCCGTTGATGCGGCGGTGGCCTCGCGCTTCCAGAACACCGGGCAGGTCTGCATCGCCGGAAAGCGCATCATCGTCGAGGACGCGGTCTACGATCGTTTCGTGGCGCAGTTCTGCCAGAAGGTGCAGGCACTGACCATCGGCGATGGCCGCGACCCGGCCAACCGCATCGGCCCGATGGCGCGCCAGGACCTGCTGGAGCAGCTTGATGCGCAGGTACGGGCTTCGGTGGAGGCCGGTGCGCGGCTGCTGGTTGGCGGCCACCCGCTGGATCGCCCTGGAGCCTTCTATGCACCCACCGTGCTGGCCGACGTAGAGCCTGGCATGCAGGCCTTCGATACCGAGACCTTCGGGCCGGTGGCCTCGATCAGTCGCGCCCGCGACGCCGACCATGCGGTGGAACTGGCCAACCAGAGCGAATTCGGCCTGAGCGGCAACCTGTGGACCGGCGACCGCGCACGGGCCATGCAGCTGGCGCGCCGGCTGCAGACCGGCGGCGTGTTCGTCAACGGCTTCTCCGCTTCAGACCCGCGCGTGCCGATCGGCGGCGTGAAAAAGAGTGGCTTCGGTCGTGAGCTCTCGCACTTCGGCATCCGCGAATTCGTCAACGCGCAGACGGTGTGGTTCGACAAGCGTTGACGCGCAGCTTCCCTCCCTCCTGCAACGATCCACCATCAGTCCAGCGAAAAGGACGGCATTCCAATGTCCAAGGGTTCAGATCTGCTTGTCGCCGCGCTTGAGAACGAAGGCGTCGAGCGCATTTTCGGTATTCCCGGCGAAGAGAACCTCGACGTGGTCGAGTCGCTTCGTCATTCCAGCATCGAGCTGGTCATCACCCGCCACGAACAGGCAGCGGTGTTCATGGCTGCAACCTATGGCCGCCTGACCGGCAAGCCCGGCGTGTGCCTGGCCACGCTCGGCCCCGGCGCGCTGAATTTCACCACCGGCGCCGCCTATGCGCTGCTGGGTGCGTGGCCGGTGATCATGATCACCGGCCAGAAGGGCATCGTCGCCAGCAAGCAGGCGCGCTTCCAGATTGTCGACATCGTCGGCACGATGAAGCCGCTGACCAAGCAGGCGCGGCAGATCGTCTCGGCGCGCACGATCCCGACCATCGTCCGCGAGGCGTTCCGTGTCGCTCAGGAGGAGCGCCCGGGCCCGGTGCTGCTGGAGCTGCCCGAAGACATCGCGGCCGATGAGGTCGAGGGCGTGGCGCTGATTCCGCCGCATGCGGTGGACCGTCCCATTGCCAGCCCGGAGGCGCTGGATCGGGCGGCTGAGATCATCCGCAATGCCAAGCGGCCGTTGTTGATGATCGCATCGGCGGCGTCGCGACCGCAGTCCAGTGAAGCGCTGTCGGCCTTTGTGTTGCGCGCCGGCATCCCGTTCTTCACCACGCAGATGGGCAAGGGCGCGGTGGCCGGAGGTTCGGGCCTGTACATGGGCACCGCCGCGCTGAGCGAGCGTGACTACGTGCACATGGCGATCGACCAGGCTGACGTGATCGTGACCATCGGCCACGAGGTGACCGAAAAGCCGCCGTTCGTGATGCGCCCGGGTGGCCCGACCGTGATCCATATCGGCTACTCGCAGGCGGCGGTGGAACAGGTGTACTTCCCGCAGGTGGAGGTGATCGGCGACATCGGCCGTTCGCTCACCCAACTGGCCGACCGCATCGAAGGCGCGGTGCCGAACGCCGATGCTTTGCTGCCGCTGCGCGCGACCATCCTCGAGCATCTGGCCGACCGCGCCGAAGAGGCCGGGTTCACACCGCAGCGGCTGGTGCACGACGTGCGCCAGGTGATGCCGCCGGACGGCATCGTGGCGCTGGACAACGGCATGTACAAGATCTGGTTCGCCCGCAACTACCGTACCCAGGTCGCCAACACATTGCTGCTGGACAACGCGCTGGCGACCATGGGCGCGGGCCTGCCCTCGGCGATCATGGCCTCGATCCTGTATCCGCAGCGGCGGGTGCTGGCGGTGTGTGGTGATGGTGGCTTCATGATGAACAGCCAGGAGCTGGAGACAGCGCGCCGGCTGGGGCTCAACCTGGTGGTGCTGATCCTCAATGACGGCGCCTACGGCATGATCCGCTGGAAGCAGGCGGTGGATGGCTTCACCGACTACGGCATGACCTTCAGCAACCCCGACTTCGTGAAGTACGCCGAGGCCTATGGCTGCAAGGGGCATGAGGTGATCGCCATCGAGCAGTTCATCCCGACCCTGCAGGCGGCCTTCAACGAGGGCGGGGTGCACCTGGTGTCGGTACCGATCGATTACTCGGAAAACCAGCGGGTGCTGGTGGACGAGCTGCGCCAGGCGTTCCCCGGGAACAGGTAGATATCCAGGGGCCAGGTAGGGTCCCGGATGGGGTCAGATCCCTTTGCTGCGCAAAGGGATCTGACCCCTCTCCCGGCTTGGGCAGGGCGGTTTTGGTATGCTGGGCAACCGGCTGTGCCGGGCGCAGCATCCCCCCCTCACTACACGATTCCCGCAGATCCATGAGCGAAGCTACCGATACCCCCCCCGTCGACGAGAACAAGTTGATCGCCGAGCGCCGTGAGAAACTCAAAGCGCTGCGTGGGCAGGGCATCGCGTACCCGAACGATTTCCGTCGTGAGGACTTCGCCGGCCGCCTGCACGACGAATTCGCCGATGCCGAACAGTGGACCGCCGAGGCGCTGGAAGGCAACGGCCGCCAGGTGAAGATGGCCGGCCGCCTGATGGCCAAGCGCATCATGGGCAAGGCGAGCTTCGCGCAGATCCAGGACGAGTCCGGCCGCATCCAGCTGTTCCTGCAGGGGGCCGTGCTGGGCGATGCCTACACCGCGTTCAAGGGCTGGGACGTGGGCGACATCATCGCCGTAGAAGGTGGCCTGACCCGCACCAAGACCGGCGAGCTGTCGGTCAAGGCCGAGTCGATCCGCCTGCTGACCAAGTCGCTGCGTCCGTTGCCGGACAAGTGGCATGGCCTGGCCGACGTCGAGCAGCGTTACCGCCAGCGTTACGTCGACCTGATCGTCACCCCGGAGTCGCGCGCGGTCTTCATCAAGCGCTCGAAGATCATCCGCGCCATGCGTGCGTGGCTGGACAACCGCGACTTCCTGGAAGTCGAGACGCCGATGATGCATTACATCCCCGGCGGCGCGGCGGCCAAGCCGTTCACCACCCACCACAACGCGCTGGACCTGGACCTGTACCTGCGCGTGGCGCCGGAGCTGTACCTCAAGCGCCTGACGGTGGGCGGCCTGGAGCGCGTGTACGAGATCAACCGCAACTTCCGCAACGAAGGCGTCAGCACCCGCCACAATCCAGAATTCACCATGATGGAGCTGTATGAGGCCTATGCCACGTACAACGAGATCATGGACCTGACCGAAGGCGTGATCCGTGACGTGGCCAGGACAGTCAACGGCAGCACCGAGGTCGAGTGGGACGGGGCGAAGATCGACCTGGGCCCGGCGTTCCGCCGCTGGCGCATGGACGAAGCCGTGCGCCACCACAACCCGGAAATCTCGGTTGCCGACTGCACCGACCGTGACGCGCTACTGCGCCATTGCGAGCGCTTGAACATCCGCGTCAAGCCGTCCTACGGCTGGGGCAAGCTGCTGCTTGAGATCTTCGAGGCCACCGTCGAGCACACCCTGATCCAGCCGACCTTCATCACCGACCATCCGGTGGAAGTCTCGCCGCTGGCCCGTGCCAACGACAATGATCCGGGCTACACCGACCGCTTCGAGCTGTTCGTCAACGGCAAGGAGCTGGCCAATGGCTTCTCCGAGTTGAACGACCCGGAAGACCAGGCCCAGCGCTTCCAGGCCCAGGTGGCCGCGAAGGAAGGTGGCGACGACGAGGCCATGCACTACGACGCCGACTACATCCGTGCGCTGGAGTACGGCATGGCCCCGACCGGCGGCCTGGGTATCGGCGTCGATCGTCTGGTGATGCTGCTGACCGGCAGCAGCTCGATCCGCGATGTGCTGCTGTTCCCGTACATGCGTCCGGAGCAGTAAGTCACCTTTTTGACTCCCGATTGTGCGCGCCGTCCCGAAACGAGACGGCGCGATTGACGCGTCCCGCACTCGGCGTATCGTAATTGCACTACCTTGACGCCTGCTATGGCTTGATCGGCGTTAGGGGAGGGCACGGTGTGGGGAGTCCGCTTCACATTGTGATGACGATCATGAATCGGGATGCACGACACGGGAGTCAGGCCGATGCAGGGTGCGAGCGTTCGCAGCGGCAGAGTATCCTCGCCTGCTGATGATCCAGCGTGGTCGAAAAACCAGGCAGAGTACGCGTTGAATATCGTCATCGTTGATGACCAGACTTCCGCCCGGACGATGCTGCGTCACGTCATCGAAGACATCGCGCCGGAACTGAGCGTGTATGACTTCGGCGATCCGCTGACCGCATTGGCCTGGTGTGAAGCCCATCCGGTCGACCTGCTGCTGCTCGATTACCGCATGCCGGAGATGGACGGGCTGGAATTCGCTCGCCGTTTCCGTCGGCTGCCCAAGCACCGCGACATTCCGGTGATCCTGATCACCGTGGTCGGTGACGAGCCGATCCGGCAGGCGGCACTGGAAGCAGGGGTCATCGACTTCCTGGTCAAGCCGATCCGCCCGCGCGAACTGCGTGCGCGCTGCTACAACCTGCTGCAGCTGCGCCAACAGACCGAGAACGTGAAGCAACGGGCGCTGTCGCTGGAGCAGCGCCTGCTGGCCAGCATGCATGAGGTCGAAGAGCGGGAGCGCGAAACGCTGTCGCGGCTGGCGCGGGCGATCGAGTTCCGTGATGCAGGCACCAGTGCCTATCTGGAGCGCATGGCGCGCGTGGCCGGCCTGATCGCCGACCAGCTCGGGCTGCCCGAGGAGGACGTGCGCCTGATCGAAATGGCTGCGCCGCTGCATGACATGGGCAAGATTGCCATTCCCGATGCGGTGCTGCTCAAGCAGGGCAAGCTCAACGAGGAGGAGCTTGCGATCATGCGCCGGCACCCGCGGATTGGCCATGAACTGCTGAGCGGCAGCCAGAATCGTTTCATCCAGGTTGGCGCCTTGATCGCACTGCGTCATCATGAGCGCTACGATGGCAGCGGCTATCCCGATGGGCTGGTCGGCGATGCGATTCCGCTGGAAGCGCGCATCGTGGCTGTCGCCGATGTCTTCGACGCCCTGATTTCGCCCCGTCCGTACAAGGAAGCATGGACCATGGAAGCCACCCTGGCTTATCTCTACGCCCAGCGTGGCCGGCTGTTCGATCCCCGATGCGTGGACGCGCTGCTGCGCGGCCGCGAACAGCTGGACCAGATCTGCGCCGAGCATTCGATGGCGTCCGCGCGCCCGGGGCTGGGCGCGTGAAACGGCTGCTGTCGCAGCTGCGGCTGCGCCTGTCCCAGCGCCAGGACAGCGAACACGGCCAGCAGATCGTCCGTATTGTCCTGATCAGCCTGATCCTGGCCTACGTGCTGTTGCCGGCGCCGCGCCACGATCTGCCGCACACGCAGTACGTGGGCGTGCTGGCGATCGTCTTGACCGGCCTGAGCCTGTCGCTGCTGCTGTTCGGCTGGCTGCTGTGGCGGCCGGCGCGTTCCGATCCCCGCCGCGTGCTGGGCATGCTTGCCGACTATGGCCTGATCGCTGCCGGCATGGTGCAGATGGGCGAGCCCCTGGCCTGGGTCTACATCGTGGTGATGTGGGTGACGGTCGGCAACGGCATGCGCTTCGGCAACCACTACCTGTACGTGGCGGTGGCGATGGCGATGGTGAGCTTCGGTTGCACGGTGCTGCTGACGCCTTACTGGCAACAGAATTTCCGTCTGGCCATCGGCCTCTGGCTCGGCCTGGCGGCGGTGCCGCTGTACTTCTCGACACTGCTGCGGCAGCTGACCGAAGCGATGGCCGAGGCGCGCCGTGCCAGCGAGGCCAAGAGCCGTTTCCTGGCCAACATGAGCCACGAGTTCCGCACGCCGTTGAACGGCCTCAACGGCATGACCGAAGTGCTGGCGACCACGCGCCTGGACGATGAGCAGCGCGAGTGCCTCAACACCATCCAGGCGTCGTCGCGCAGCCTGCTGGCGCTGGTGGAGGAAGTGCTGGACATCTCGGCCATCGAGGCCGGCAAGCTGCGCGTGGTGGCCGAAGACTTCGCCGTGGCCGACGTGATCCAGGCGATCGGGCTGATCCTGTTGCCGCAGGCCAAGGCCAAGCGCCTGGATTACCGGGTGAAGGTCGCCGATGGTGTGCCGCCCCGCGTGCGCGGAGACGTCGGGCACCTGCGGCAGATCCTGCTGAACCTGGCCGGCAACGCGGTCAAGTTCACCGATCACGGCCGGGTCGAAATCCGTGTCAGCGTGGTGCAGGCCGATACCAGTGGCGCGGTGCGGCTGCGCTTCGACATCCTCGACACCGGCATCGGTGTAGCGCCGGCCATGCGTGCGCGGCTGTTCGATGCCTTCGAGCAGGCTGACGTCAGCATGGCGCGTCGCCACGAGGGCACCGGGCTGGGCACGACCATCGCCAAGGGCCTGGTCGAAGCAATGGACGGCGATATCGGTTATCTGGAAAACCCGCCGCGCGGCAGCCATTTCTGGGTCGAGCTGCCGTTCGCGCCGCCGCAGCCGCAGGTGCCGGGTGCGGTACCGAGCCTGACCGGCGACGACGACGCGGGGCCGGGTGGCAACGTGATCGCATTTGCCGACCCGTTCCTGCGCCATCGCGCCCGCGTGCGCAGCATGCAGATCCTGGTGGCCGACGACCACGAGGCCAACCGCATGGTCCTGCAGCGCCTGCTGCAGAAGGCCGGGCATCGCGTGCTGTGCGTGGACGGCGGTGAGGCAGTGCTGGATGCGCTGGCCGACAGTGAATTCGATGCGGTCATCGTCGACCTGCACATGCCGGGCATGAGTGGGCTGGACATGCTGAAGGAGTTGCGGGTGATGCAGGCCGGCGGCGGTCCGCGCACGCCGGTGCTGGTGCTCAGCGCCGATGTCACGCCCGAGGCGATCCAGCGCTGCACCCAGGCTGGGGCGCATGCTTTCCTGGCCAAGCCCGTGGTGGCGGTGCGCCTGCTCGATACCCTGGCCGAGATCGCCAGCAACGCCCAGCTGAAGACCATGGCCGCACCGGTGGTGCGACCGATGGCCCTGCAGGATGGGGTGCTCGACAGCAGCGTGCTGGACGAGCTGGCCTCGCTGGGGATGGGCGAGGGCTTCGAACGTGAGTTCATCCGCCAGTGCCTGGAGGACGTGGCGAGCTGCATGGGCAAGGCCGAGCAGGCCGGCGAGACCACGCAGTGGGATGTGTTCCGCGAACAATCCCATGCGATCAAGGGTGTGGCCAGCAACCTTGGCCTGATGCGCGCGTCGAACCGTGCCGGCGAGCTGATGCGGATGGCTGACTGGCAGCTCAAGACCGAATGGCGCCAGCGCCTGGGCATCCTGCAGGAAGCGATCAAGGAAGGCCGGCGTGCACTGGAGGCGCGGGCCGAACGCCGCCTGCGTGGCGCTGCTGACGATGGCGAGGCGCGCTGAACCACGGCAAGGCCCATAAAAAAAGCCCGGTGGCCAACCGGGCTTGAACCCATTCTGGGGGAGGGATGAATCAGGCCGCGTCGAGACTGGCGCGACGGGTCTGGGCCTTGATCAGGCGATCCATGGTGCGCAGAGAGCGGTCGCCGAGGGCCAGGGCGGAATCGACCCATACCTTGGTGATCTCCAACAGTTCGTCATAGCTGACAGGCTGGGCAATGCTGCGTGCGGCGTTCATTGCCAGGTAGGACTGCGGGGTGCGCTGCTGCTGGCGGATCAGTTCCTCGACGGCCGCCCGGCCTTCGCCCTTCTTCACCAGCACGTCGACCACGCCCATCGCATGCATTTCCTCGGCGCTGTAGATCCGGCCGTCGAGGATGATCTTCTCGGCCAGGTGTGGTGACACCCGGCGGCACAGGAAGGAGTAGGCGCCCATACCCGGGAACAGGCCGAACAGAACTTCGGGCAGGCCGAGGCCGCTGCCTTCCTCGGCGATGATGGTGTGGCAGGCCAGGGCCATTTCCAGGCCACCGCCCAGGGCGTCGCCCTGGATCAGGGCGATCGAACGGACATCGCCGCCGAACCCGGTATGCAGGTGGTGCACGCCCTCAACGCAGCGCTGGGCGTAGTTCAACAGGAGGTCGCGGTTGCCTTCGCGGATCAGGCGGGTGAACAGGTCCAGGTCACCGCCCAGGTTGTAGGCGACGGCATCGGAGGCCAGCACGAAATGCCGCAGGGTGCCGCTGTGGCGCTCGGCAGGGCTGCGGGTGATGGCCGCCATGTAGCTCCACATCTCGTCGAGCATGTCCTTGCGGCAGCAGGGACGGATGCCGGTGGCGGCATCGGCATGCATGAACAGCCAGTGGGCAGTGCCGTCGGCACTGTCTTCGGTACGGATGGTGGCAAAAGGCGAGCCGCTTGAGGGCAGCTTTTCGATGGTACTCATGGAAGGGTCCTCGGCATGCGGCCCGCAGTGTCAGGTGGGTGGCCGGCGGGCCGAACGGTCCACACACGCGGCGATGCTACACCGCCTCAGGGGCGTCACATGCGAAAGGGCCCGGGACGTTTCCGCCCCGGGCCCGGTACCGTTCAAATTGCCGAAAACCCTTACTGGGCGGGCGTATCGCGGAGTTCGCGACGGAGGATCTTGCCGACATTGGTCTTCGGCAGCTCCTTTCGGAATTCGACGATTTTGGGGTGCTTGTAGCCGGTCAGGTTGGCCCGGGCATGCTCCTTGACCATTTCGGCGGTCAGGTTCGGATCCTTCTTCACGATGACCACCTTCACCACCTCGCCGGACTTGTCGTCCGGCACGCCGACCGCGGCCACTTCCAGCACGCCCGGCATCATCGCGATCACGTCCTCGACTTCATTCGGATACACGTTGAAGCCGGACACCAGGATCATGTCCTTCTTGCGGTCGACGATGTAGAAGAAGCCGTGTTCGTCCATCTTCGCCATGTCGCCGGTATGCAGCCAGCCGTCGGCATCGATCGCCTTGGCGGTTTCCTCCGGGCGCTGCCAGTAGCCCTTCATCACCTGCGGGCCCTTGATGCAGAGCTCGCCGACCTCGCCCAGCGGCAGGATGGCGCTGTTGTCCTCCTTGATGCAGGCATCGGTGGACGGGATCGGCAGGCCGATCGAGCCGTTGTATTCGGTCAGGGTGAGCGGGTTGATGCAGGCCGCCGGCGAGGTCTCGGTCAGGCCATACGCCTCGACCAGGGTCACCCCGGTGACCTTCTTCCAACGCTCGGCCACGGCGCGTTGCACCGCCATGCCGCCGCCCAGGGTGACCTTCAGCGAGGAAAAGTCGACCGTGTCGAAGCCGGGGGTGTTGAGCAGGCCATTGAACAGCGTGTTGACGCCGGTGATGGCGGTGAAGCGCACCGACTTGAGCTCCTTGACGAAGCCCTTCATGTCACGCGGATTGGTGATCAGGTGGTTGCAGCCACCGAACTTCATGAAGACCAGCCCGTTCGCGGTCAGTGCGAAGATGTGGTACAGCGGCAGGGCGGTGATGATCCACTCCTTGCCCATCTCGATGCCCGACGCACTGATCCAGGCCGAGGCCTGCTGCATGTTGGCGATCAGGTTGCGGTTGGTCAGCATCGCGCCCTTGGCCACGCCGGTGGTGCCGCCGGTGTACTGCAGGAACGCAATGTCGTCGTGGTCGATCTCGACCTGGGGCAGGCTGTGGCGGCTGCCGATCTTGAGCGCCTGGCGGAAGCGCACCGCGCCCTTGAGATGGTAGTTGGGCACCATCTTCTTGATGTACTTCAGCACGAAGTTGACGATCACGCCCTTGGCGCCAAGCAGGTCGCCCAGGCCGGTGGTGATCACGTGCTTGACCGGCGTATCGGCGATGACCTGCTCGACGGTGTCGCCGAAGTTGTCGACCACCACCAGTGCGGTCACGCCGGCATCGATCAGCTGGTGCTTGAGCTCGCGCGCGGTGTACAACGGATTGACATTGACCACGGTCAGGCCGGCGCGCAGCACGCCGAAGGTGGCCACCGGGTACTGCAGGCAGTTGGGCATCATCAGGGCGACGCGGTCACCCTTCTTGAGCTTGAGCTCTCCCAGCAGGTAGGCCGCGAACTGATTGACCAGCGCGTCGGTCTCGCCATAGGTGAGGACCTTGCCGAAGCTGGAGTAGGCGGGACGGTCGCGGAATTTCGCGACGGAAGCGTCGAAGACCGAAGCTACCGAATGGAACTCGTTGACGTCGATCTCGGCGGGAACGCCTTTCGGATAGCTCTGCAGCCAGGGACGATCCAGACTCATATTCCCCCTCCAGGAATCGTGATGTATTAGGTTCCGGCCCTGAGCGTATCGACAATGGCCGGTCATTGCAGCATACCCCGCCGTAGGGAAAACGCGAAGAGGCCCCGAAGGGCCTCTTTGCTGGGTAGTGCCGGCCGCTGGCCGGCATCTGCGCTCGATAGGCGATCCAGCGGATGCCGGCCAGCGGCCGGCACTACCGTGGCGCCAACCGGGCCGCTTGCGTCAGCCCTGCTTGCGTACCGGTGCGCCGTTGGCCTTGTAGTACGGCGCAGTGCTGCGGGCCAGCGGGGTGCGGCCACGGATCACATCGGCAAGCTTCTCGGCCATCATGATGGTCGGCGCATTGAGGTTGCCGGTCACCACCTGCGGCATGATCGAGGCATCGACGATGCGCAGGCCTTCCAGGCCGTGCACGCGGCCCTGGCCATCGACCACCGCCATCGGGTCGTCGGCATGGCCCATCTTGTTGGAGCACGACGGGTGGTACGCGGTTTCGGCATGCTCGCGCACGAATGCATCGATCTGCGCGTCGGTCTGCAGTGCACTGCCCGGCGAGATCTCGCGGCCGCTGTACGGGGCCAGCGCCGGCTGCGCGAAGATCTCGCGGGTGATGCGGATCGCCGCGCGGAATTCGCGCCAGTCCTGCTCGTGCGACATGTAGTTGAACAGGATGCTCGGATGTTCGCGCGGGTCCTTCGAGCGCACATGGATGCGGCCACGGCTGGGCGAGCGCATCGAGCCGACGTGCATCTGGAAGCTGTGCGCCTTGATCGGGTTGGAGCCGTTGTAGTTGATCGCCACCGGCAGGAAGTGGTACTGCAGGTTCGGCCAGTCGAACTCGGCGTCGCTGCGGATGAAGCCACCGGCCTCGAACTGGTTGCTGGCGCCGATGCCGGTGCCCAGGAACAGCCACTCGGCACCGATCGCCGGCTGGTTGTACAGCTTCAGCGCCGGCGCCAGCGACACCGGCTTCTTGCATTCGTACTGCAGGTACATCTCAAGGTGATCCTGCAGGTTGGCGCCGACGCCGGGCAGGTGGTGCACCAGGTCGATGTCCAGGCTGCGCAGCAGGTCGGCCGGGCCGACACCCGAGCGCTGCAGGATCTGCGGCGAGGCGATGGCGCCGCCGCACAGCAGCACTTCGCGGCGGGCGGTGGCGCGCTGCGGCTGGTCGTTGTGCAGCCACTGCACGCCCACCGCGCGCTTGCCCGAGAACAGGATGCGGTCGGTCAGCGCGTGGGTGACGATGGTCAGGTTCGGGCGTGGCTTGGCCAGGTCCAGGTAGCCGCGGGCGGTGCTGGAACGACGGCCGTTCGGGGTCACCGTGCGGTCCATCGGGCCGAAGCCTTCCTGCTGGTAGCCGTTGAGGTCGTCGGTGCGCGGGTAGCCGGCCTGCACGCCGGCTTCGACCATCGCAGCGAACAGTTCGTTGTTGCCGGCCTTCGGCGTGGTCACCCGCAGCGGGCCATCACCACCGTGGTAGTCGTTGGGGCCGATGTCGCGGGTTTCGGCCTTGCGGAAGTAGGGCAGGCAGTCCAGATAGGTCCAGTCTTCCAGGCCCGGCATGCTGGCCCAGTTGTCGTAGTCCATCGCGTTGCCGCGGATGTAGCACATGCCGTTGATCAGCGACGAGCCACCCAGGCCCTTGCCGCGGCCGCAGTCCATGCGGCGGTTGTTCATGAAGGGCTCCGGATCGGTCTTGTACGCCCAGTTGTAGCGCTTGCCCTGCAGCGGGAAGGCCAGCGCCGCCGGCATCTGGGTACGGAAGTCGAGCCGGTAGTCCGGGCCACCGGCTTCCAGCAGCAGCACGCTGACATCGGCATCTTCGGTGAGGCGGGTCGCCAGCACGTTGCCGGCTGAACCGGCGCCGATGATGATGTAGTCGTACTCGTTATGGGTGCTCATGGGTGTCTCCTGCAGGCCGGGGCGCGCTGCATGCAGGCGTCCCGGCGGAATGTCGGATCGGCGCGGTGGCCGGACGATGGGGCGTGCTCGGGGCGCGCCGGTCAGAACACGCTGGCGTAGTCGCCTAGCTCGACCTGCACCGACTTGATGCGGGTGTAGTGGCCGAGGGTGGAGATACCGTTCTCGCGGCCGACGCCGGATTCCTTGTAGCCACCGACCGGCATTTCGGCCGGCGATTCACCCCAGGTGTTGATCCAGCAGATGCCGGCTTCCAGGCGATGGATGATGCGGTGGGCGCGGCTGATGTCCTTGCTGACCACGCCGGCAGCGAGGCCGAAGGTGGTGTCGTTGGCACGACGCGCCACTTCGTCTTCGTCGTCATAGGCGAGGATGCTCATCACCGGCCCGAAGATCTCTTCCTTGACGATGGTCATGTCATCGCGGCAGTCGGAGAACACGGTCGGCAGCACGTAGGCGCCCTGGGCCAGCGCACCTTCGGTGGCACGGCCGCCACCCGTCAGCAGGCGGGCACCTTCGGCCTTGCCGCTCTCGATGTAGCGCAGCACGTTTTCCATGTGCGGGAAGCTGGTCAACGGGCCGAAGTTGGTGTCGGCGGCCATCGGGTCGCCGATGCGGATGCGCTTGACGCGCTCGACGACGGCCACCTCGAATGCGGCCAGCATGCTGCGCGGCACGAACACGCGGGTGCCGTTGGTGCAGACCTGGCCGGAGCTGAAGAAGTTGGCCATCACCGCAATGTCGGCGGCGCGGTCCAGATCGGCGTCATCGCAGATCACCAGCGGTGACTTGCCGCCCAGCTCCATGGTCACTTCCTTCAGCGACGAGGACGCCGCGCTGGCCATGACCTTCTTGCCGGTGGCGACGCCACCGGTGAAGGAGATCTTCTCGATCACCGGGTGCTCGGTCAGCCACTGGCCGATCTCGCGGCCCGGGCCCTGCACGACGTTGAACACGCCGGCCGGCACGCCGGCTTCGGTGTAGATTTCGGCCAGCCGGATCGCGGTCAGCGGCGTCACTTCCGACGGCTTGAACACCATCGCGTTGCCGGCAGCCAGCGCCGGCGCCGACTTCCACATGGCGATCTGGATCGGGTAGTTCCATGCGCCGATGCCGGCGACCACGCCCAGCGGCTCGCGACGGGTGTAGAAGAAGCTCGATTCGCGCAGCGGCAACTGGATGCCTTCGATGGCGGTGGCCAGTCCCGCGTAGTACTCGACCACGTCGGCACCGGTGACGATGTCCACGGTAGTGGTCTCGGCCAGTGCCTTGCCGGTGTCCAGGGTTTCCAGGTGGGCCAGTTCGTCGTTGCGCTCGCGCAGGAGCTCGACGGCGCGGCGCAGGATGCGCGAGCGCTCCATGGCGGTCATCGCGGCCCACACCTTCTGGCCTTCGGCTGCGCTCTGCACGGCACGTTCGACGTCGGCCTGGCTGGCGACCTGCACCTCGGCGATCACCTCGCCGGTGGCCGGGTTGACGGTCTTGAAGGTCTTGCCGCTGGTGGCATCGACGCGCTGGCCGTGGATGTAGAGCTGTTGGACGGGCAGGGTGGTCATGGGGCGTACTCCTTGGAAGGGGGCGGGTGCTGGAGCGCTTATAGCGCGACAGCCTGCAACTGGAAGTCGATGTAGCCGTAAGCGATGCGCCGGGACTTCTCGGCGTTGAACTGGCCGCCGACCAGGCTGCCGCGCAGCCACAGGCCATCGATCATCGCGGCCAGGCCGCGGGCAGCCAGGCGGGCCTGCGGGTGGGGCAGCAGGCGGTTGAACTGGTGGCACAGGTTGGAGAACAGGCGCTGGTCGTTGGCGCGCTGCAGCCGGGCCAGTTCCGGCTGGTGCATGCTGGCGGCCCAGAAGGTGAGCCAGACGCGCATCGCGGTGCCGTTGATCTGGCTGTCGTCGAAGTTGCCATCGACGATGGCGCGCAGCTGCTCGCGCGGATCGTCGCCGGCGTCTGCGCGGTAGCGGGCGACGGCGTCCTTCAGTTCGCGCAGGATCTGCCGCATTGCAGCATTGAGCAGGCCGTCCTTGTCGCCGAAGTAGTGGGCGACGATGCCGCTGGACAAGCCCGCCTTCTTCGCGATGGTGGCGACAGTGGCATCGGCCATGCCGATCTCGTCGATGGTCTGGAAAGTGGCCCGGATCAGCTGTTCGCGCCGTACCGGTTCCACGCCTTTCTTCGGCATTGTCTCTCCACGGTTTGCGACCCGAAGGATCGGGCTGCCCGCCATTATGCTTTTTATTGATTGAACGTTCAATCAATAAACCCTAGGATGCGCTCGCGCCCCACGCCATGGGCCCGGTTTACCGGTCCGGCCCCGCCCATGTGCTCCCTCGGACTTGATGAGACGACCCCATGTCTTCCCTGGCTCATCCCAAGCGTTCGCCCCTGCGCTTGAACCGTTTTGTCTTCCTCAGCTCCTCGGTGTCGATCGGCATCCTCGGGCTGCTCACCGTTCTCTATCCCGAAGGCAGCGAGCACTGGCTGCAATGGGCGCAGGCCGAAGTGTCGGCCGCGTTCGGCTGGTGGTACATGCTGCTGATCGTGCTGTGCCTGGGCTTCGTGCTGTGGCTGGCGTTTTCGCCGTACGGCCGCATCCGCCTGGGCCACAACGAGGAATCACCGGCCTTCGGCTATGTCGCCTGGGTTTCGATGCTGTTCTCGGCCGGGATCGGCATCGCGCTGCTGTACTACGGCGCCTACGAGCCGCTGGATCATTTCCTCAATCCACCCGGGCAGCCCGGCGGCACCGTGGCCGCCGGCCGTGAAGCGATGGTGCTGACCTTCCTGCACTGGGGCCTGCATGGCTGGGCGCTGTATGCGCTGGTCGGCGTGGCACTGGGCTATTTCGCCTATCGCCGGGACCTGCCGCTGGCGCTGCGCTCTGCGTTGTACCCGGTCTTCGGTGAGCGCATCCACGGCCGCATCGGCGACATGGTCGATGGCTTCGGCATCCTGGCCACGCTGATCTCGATGGTGACCAACCTCGGCATCGGCGCCCTGGTGGTACAGTCCGGCCTGGTCTACCTGTTCCACATCCCGGATACGCCGCAGGTGCTGGTGGTGATCGTGCTGGTGATGATGGTCGTGGCCACCATCGGCGTGGTCGCCGGCGTGGAAAAGGGCATCGCCTGGCTGTCCAACCTCAACGTGCGCCTGCTGTGCGGCCTGTTGCTGTTCGTGCTGGTCACCGGCCCGACCCTGCACCTGTTCGACGGCCTGATCCAGAACACCGGCGATTACCTCGGCGCGTTCGTGCGCAAGAGCTTCGACATGTACCTCAACGACCCCAAGGGCCGTGAGTGGATGGGTTCGTGGACGCTGTTCTACTGGGCGTGGTGGATCGCCTGGGCGCCGTTCGTCGGCCTTTTCGTGGCGCGCATCTCGCGTGGCCGCACCATCCGCGAAGTGATCATGGGCGTGCTGCTGATCCCGCTCGGCTTCACTCTGGCCTGGCTGTCGATCTTCGGCAATACCGCCATCGACCTGGTGCTCAACCATGGCCAGGCGATCCTGGGTGACGTGGCCCAGCATGATGCAGCGATGACCTTGTTCAAGCTGCTGGAATACCTGCCTGCGGCGCCGTACGTGGCCGGCGCTGCAGTGGTGATCGGCTTCGTGCTGTTCCTGACCCCGGTCGACTCGGGCACGCTGATGATCGCCAACCTGTGCACCCGTCGCGTTGACGATGGCGTGGAAGATGGCCATGACGCGCCGATCTGGCTGCGCGTGTTCTGGGCCGCCGGCATCACCGTGGCCAGCGTCGGCCTGCTGCTGGCCGGCAACTTCAGCGCGATGCAGACGGCGGTGGTGCTGTGCGGCCTGCCGTTCTCGTTCACCCTGGCGTTCTACATGTGGGGCCTGTTGAAGGCCCTGCGTACCGACCCGGATGCGCCGCGCCGCTGAGCGCTTCTGTAGAGCCGAGCCCATGCTCGGCTGCTGTTGGCGCAGAACCAGCCGAGCGCAGGCTCGGCTCTACGGGGGGCATCGCAAGCGCAAAGGGCCGGATCCGCAAGGATCCGGCCCTTTTCTCAATCGGGCGCAGCCGCGCCGTTACTTGGCTGCCAGCTGGCGAAGCACGTACTGCAGCAGGCCGCCATGACGGAAGTACTCGACTTCCTTCGGGGTCAGCAGCATCACCGACACCTCGAAGGTCTTCTTCGTGCCATCGGCCTTGGTGGCGGTAACCGTGGCGCGCTTGCTTGCACCATCCTGCAGGCCGGTGATGTCGATCACTTCCGAGCCGTCCAGGCCCAGCGTCTGTGCGTTCTCGCCGTTGCGGAACTGCAGCGGCAGCACGCCCATGCCGACCAGGTTGGAGCGGTGGATGCGCTCGAAGCTCTCGGCGATGACCGCCTTCACCCCCAGCAGCAGGGTGCCCTTGGCCGCCCAGTCACGCGACGATCCGGTGCCGTATTCCTTGCCTGCCAGCACCACCAGCGGCACCTTGTCGGCCTTGTACTTCATGGCCGCGTCGTAGATCGCCAGCTTTTCCGGCTGGCCACCACCGGCCGGGTAGTACAGGGTGTTGCCGCCTTCCTCGCCACCGAACATCAGGTTCTTGATGCGGATGTTGGCGAAGGTGCCGCGGACCATCACGTCATCGTTGCCGCGACGGCTGCCGTAGCTGTTGAAGTCGGCCGGCTGCACGCCGCGCTCCTGCAGGAAGCGGCCTGCCGGCGAGTCCTTCTTGATGTTGCCGGCCGGGGAAATGTGGTCGGTGGTGATCGAGTCGCCGAACAGGCCCATCACGCGTGCGCCGTGCACGTCGTCGATGCTGCCGGTCTGCATGGTCATGCCATCGAAGTAGGGCGGGTTCTTGATGTAGGTGGAGGCGTCGCTCCACTCGTACAGGTTGCCGTCCGGCGAGGCGATCGTGTTCCAGCGGGTATCGCCCTTGAACACATCGGCGTAGTTCTGCTTGAACATCTCCGGGCCAATGGTGGCGGCGATGACGTCGCCGATTTCCTTGTTGCTTGGCCAGATGTCGCGCAGGAACACCGGCTGGCCATCGCTGCCGGTACCCAGCGGCTGGGTGGTCAGGTCGATGTCGGTGGTGCCGGCGATGGCATAGGCCACCACCAGCGGCGGGCTGGCCAGGTAGTTCATCTTCACTTCGGGGTGCACGCGGCCCTCGAAGTTGCGGTTGCCCGACAGCACCGAGGTCACCACCAGATCGCCAGCGGCGATGCCGGCGCTGACTTCGGTCGGCAGCGGGCCGGAGTTGCCGATGCAGGTGGTGCAGCCGTAGCCGACCACGTAGAAGCCGATCTTCTCCAGCTCCTTCAGCACGCCGGCCTTTTCCAGGTAATCGGTGACCACGCGCGAGCCTGGGCCGAGCGAGGTCTTGACCCACGGCTGGCGGTTCAGGCCCTTGGCGGCCGCGTTGCGGGCCAGCAGGCCGGCACCGATCATCACCGCCGGGTTGGAGGTGTTGGTGCACGAGGTGATGGCGGCGATGACCACTGCGCCATCCTTCAGCCGCACCTTGCGGCCTTCGATCTCGATGTCGGCAAAGCCCTTGGCCAGCTGCTCGTTGCCGACCGCGGCGCCGCCGCCTTCGTTGACGAAGGTGGCAACGTCCTCGCTGCGCTTGTCACGGTTGGCAGTCATGCCGACCAGCGCTTCGCGGTAGTTCTTCTGCACGTCTTCCAGCAGCACGCGGTCCTGCGGGCGCTTCGGGCCGGCGAGCGACGGCTTCACCGTGCCCATGTCCAGTTCCAGCGTGCTGCTGTACTGGGCGTGCGGGCTGCCGGGTTCGTGCCACAGGCCCTGCGCCTTGGCGTAGGCCTCGACCAGGTTGATCTGCTCTTCGCTGCGGCCCGACAGGCGCAGGTAGTTCAGCGATTCCGCGTCGATCGGGAAGATGCCGCAGGTGGCGCCGTACTCCGGGGCCATGTTGCCGATGGTGGCGCGGTCGGCCAGCGGCAGGTGCTGCAGGCCGTCACCGTAGAACTCGACGAACTTGCCCACCACGCCCAGCTTGCGCAGCATCTGGGTGACGGTCAGCACCAGGTCGGTGGCGGTGGCGCCCTCGGGCAGCTTGCCGGTCAGCTTGAAGCCGACCACCTGCGGGATCAGCATCGACGACGGCTGGCCGAGCATGGCGGCCTCCGCTTCGATGCCGCCCACGCCCCAGCCCAGCACGCCGATGCCATTGATCATGGTGGTGTGGCTGTCGGTGCCAAACACCGTATCCGGGTAGGCCACTGCCTTGCCGTCCCTGTCCGCGGTCATCACCACGCGGGCAAGGTTTTCCAGGTTCACCTGGTGGACAATACCGGTGTTGGGTGGCACCACCTTGAAGTTGTCGAAGGCCTTCTGGCCCCAGCGCAGGAAGCCATAGCGTTCCTGGTTGCGCTGGAACTCGATCTTGCCGTTGAGGTCCAGCGCGTCGGGCTTGCCGAACACATCGACCTGCACCGAGTGGTCGATGACCAGTTCGGAGGGAATCTGCGGGTTGATCTGCTCCGGCTTGCCGCCGAGCTTGACGACGGCGTCGCGCATCGCGGCCAGGTCGACCACGCAAGGCACGCCAGTGAAGTCCTGCAGGACCACGCGCGCGGGCATGAAGGCGATCTCGGTGTCCGGCTCGGCCGCCGGGTTCCAGCGGGCCACGGCTTCGATGTGGTCCTTGCCGACAGTGATGCCGCCGTCCTCGTGCCGGAGCAGGTTCTCCAGCAGGATCTTCATCGAGTAGGGCAGGTGGGAGATATCGAAGCGCTGGCCCAGCGTGGGCAGGCTGAAGTAGTCGTAGGTCTTGCCACCGACATTCAGCTGGCTGCGGGTGGAGAACGAATCGCTCATGCGGGTTAACTCCTTCTTGCGGATGGCTTGCAGTGGCCCGCGCATGGGCAGGCCTGCTTGCGGTGGCCGCGGGCCTGGCGGCCCCGGTGGTCCCAGTATGAACCCCAGACTGAATGGATTCATCCGGGCCGGGTTCCGGCCTGCGGCATCGGTTCCAGACTACAGGGGAAGGTGTATGGCGTATGTCACGTTTGTGGCCGATCCTTTGCGAGGCAAGGGCTGGCGGTGCGCCGGTCCTGTTCAGGGTGGAAGTATGCCCGGGGAAGTATGTATAATTTGTGCATACTCTGGAGGGCCTACTGATGGAAGCCACCGTTGCAGAACGCGGACAGATCACCCTGCCCAAGGCGGTGCGTGATGCCCTCGGCCTGACCAAGGGCACGCTGCTGAAGGTCGAGCTGGACGGCAGCCGCATCATCCTGCGCAAGAGTGTTGACGATGCCATTTCACGGGCGCGCGGCAAGTTCGCGCTGGACGGCTTCGAGTCATCCGACGCGGCCGTGCGCGCGGTGCGTGACGAGGAGTAAGCCGTGATGATCGCCGTCGATTCGCCGGTGCTGGTCGAGCTGCTCAGCAATGGCCCGCAGGCCGATGCCGTGGAAGCCATCCTCCGGCAGAGCCTGGTCGGTGGCCGCGTGGTGGTCTGTGGCGCAACCCTCGCCGAAGTGTGCGCATCGCTGCGCGGTGGTGCTGAGGTGCTCGAAGCGCTGGAAGAGATGGGCGTGCACTTCAACCCGATGGAAGCCAAGTCGGCGCTGCGCGCCGGCGAGATGCACCGCCGTCACCGCCAGCGCGGCGGTAGCCGTCGCAGCCTGGACGAATTCATGGTCGGCGCCCACGCACTGCTGCAGTGCGACGGCCTGATCACCTGGAACGACACGTTTTACCGCGACTACTTCAAGGGCCTGAAGCTGATCGTGCCGCACGCCTGAGCCCACTTTTGATTTTTCAACCTACGCATTACCCGGGAGTTGTCATGTTGGAAGCCTACCGCCACCACGTCGCCGAGCGCGCTGCGCTTGGCATCCCGCCGCTGCCGCTGAGCGCGCAGCAGACGGCCGATGTCATCGAACTGCTGAAGAACCCGCCGCAGGGCGAGGCCGAGTTCCTGCTCGACCTGCTGACCCACCGCGTGCCGGCCGGCGTCGATGACGCGGCCAAGGTCAAGGCCTCGTACCTGGCGGCGATCGCGCTGGGCAGCGAGCAGAACCCGCTGATCAGCCGCGAGCGCGCCACCGAACTGCTGGGCACCATGCTCGGCGGCTACAACGTTGCACCGCTGGTGCAACTGCTGGACGACGCCAGCGTCGGCACCATCGCCGCCAACGGCCTGAAGAAGACCCTGCTGGTGTTCGATGCGTTCCATGACGTGCAGGAGAAGGCCAAGGCCGGCAACGCCAACGCCCAGGCCGTGCTGCAGAGCTGGGCCGAGGCCGAGTGGTTCACCAGCAACCCGGAAGTGCCGCAGAGCCTGACCGTCACCGTGTTCAAGGTGCCGGGCGAAACCAACACCGATGACCTGTCGCCAGCACCGGACGCGACCACCCGCCCGGACATTCCGATGCACGCGCTGGCGATGCTGAAGAACAAGCGCGACGACGCGCCGTTCACCCCGGAAGAAGACGGCAAGCGCGGCCCGATCCAGCAGATCCTGTCGCTGAAGGACAAGGGCCACCTGGTCGCCTACGTCGGCGACGTGGTCGGCACCGGCTCCTCGCGCAAGTCGGCCACCAACAGCGTGCTGTGGTGGACCGGCGATGACATTCCGTACATCCCGAACAAGCGCGCTGGCGGCGTGTGCCTGGGCGGCAAGATCGCCCCGATCTTCTACAACACCATGGAAGATGCCGGTGCGCTGCCGATCGAGCTGGACGTGTCGAAGATGGAGCACGGCGATGTCATCGAGCTGCGTCCGTACGAAGGCAAGGCGCTGAAGAACGGCGAAGTGATCGCCGAGTTCCAGGTCAAGTCCGACGTGCTGTTCGACGAAGTGCGTGCCGGTGGCCGCATCCCGCTGATCATCGGCCGTGGCCTGACCGGCAAGGCGCGCGAAGCGCTGGGCCTGGCCCCGACCGACCTGTTCCGCCTGCCGGTGCAGCCGGCCGATACCGGCAAGGGCTTCTCGCTGGCGCAGAAGATGGTTGGCCGCGCCTGTGGCCTGCCGGAAGGCCAGGGCATGCGCCCGGGCACCTACTGCGAACCGAAGATGACCTCGGTCGGCTCGCAGGACACCACCGGCCCGATGACCCGTGACGAGCTGAAAGACCTGGCCTGCCTGGGCTTCTCGGCCGACCTGGTGATGCAGTCGTTCTGCCACACCGCCGCTTACCCGAAGCCGGTGGACGTGAAGACGCACCACACTCTGCCGGAGTTCATCTCCACCCGTGGCGGCGTTTCCCTGCGCCCGGGCGACGGCGTGATCCACAGCTGGCTCAACCGCATGCTGCTGCCGGACACGGTCGGCACCGGCGGTGACTCGCACACCCGTTTCCCGGTGGGTATTTCGTTCCCGGCCGGCTCGGGCCTGGTCGCCTTCGCCGCTGCCACCGGCGTGATGCCGCTGGACATGCCGGAGTCGGTGCTGGTGCGCTTCAAGGGCAAGATGCAGCCGGGCGTGACCCTGCGTGACCTGGTCAACGCGATCCCGTTGTACGCGATCAAGTCGGGCCTGCTGACCGTGGCCAAGGCGGGCAAGAAGAACATCTTCTCCGGCCGTATCCTGGAGATCGAAGGCCTGCCGGAGCTGAAGGTCGAACAGGCGTTCGAACTGTCCGACGCCTCGGCCGAGCGTTCGGCGGCAGGTTGCTCGGTGCGCCTGAACAAGGAGCCGATCATCGAGTACCTGACCAGCAACATCACCCTGCTGAAGTGGATGATTGCCGAGGGTTACCAGGATCCGCGCTCGCTGCAGCGCCGTATCGAGAAGATGGAAGCGTGGCTGGCCAACCCGCAGCTGCTGGAGCCGGATGCGGACGCCGAGTACGCCGCCGTCATCGAAATCGACCTTGCCGACATCCACGAGCCGATCGTGGCCTGCCCGAACGACCCGGACGACGTGAAGACCCTGTCCGAAGTGGCCGGTGCCAAGATCGACGAAGTGTTCATCGGTTCGTGCATGACCAACATCGGTCACTTCCGCGCCGCTGCCAAGCTGCTGGAAGGCAAGCGTGACCTGCCGACCCGCCTGTGGGTGGCCCCGCCGACCAAGATGGATGCCTCCGAGCTGACCAAGGAAGGCGTGTACGGCACCTTCGGCGCTACCGGCGCTCGTATGGAAATGCCGGGCTGCTCGCTGTGCATGGGCAACCAGGCGCAGATCCGCGAAGGCTCCACCGCGATGTCGACCTCGACCCGCAACTTCCCGAACCGTCTGGGCCGCAACACCAACGTGTACCTGGGTTCGGCGGAACTGGCGGCGATCTGCTCGCGTCTGGGCCGCATCCCGACCAAGGAGGAGTACATGGCGGACATCGGCGTGATCAACGCCAATGGCGCGGAGATCTACCGCTACATGAACTTCGACCAGATCGAGGAATACCAGGACGTGGCCAGCACGGTCGCTGCCTGATGCGGTAACGGAAAACCCCCGGCTCGCGCCGGGGGTTTTTTTTGTGAGCGGACGACGCATGGTAGTGCCGGCCGCTGGCCGGCATCCCGCCGAAACGAAGAACCGCAGGTGAAAGCCGGGTTTTTCATTGTGCCCGGCCAGGTGGCCTAGCCCATCCGCCTCGCGGTGAGGGCCTGCTCGTGGGCGAGGTCCTGCTGGGCGTCCTGTTGTGCCTGCGAAATCTGCTCGGCCTTGGCGAGCGACTGTTCTACGGGCGTATTGACGGCCTCACTGATTGGAACCGACGCCCGCAGGTTTACTGGATTGTCGAGCGTTCCCTGCACAACGAACATGCGAGAGGCTGGGCCATCGCTGGGTGAATTGCCCAGTACAGCGTGATCGACGCGTTCCAGGCCGCTGCCCTTGGCCGCCGCAAGCAGGCCGGCCGTCACGCGCTCACTGGTTTCATCGAAGCTGCGCCCGTGCCTGGCATCCACGGCGGATACACCCTCGCGAATCTGCCGGTAGAGCGCATGGTCTGGATGGCCTTCCTTCCTGGGATCCAGGCCTGCCCTGTCCAAGGTTGATTCAATGCTCTCCTGCAAAGGGGTCCTGGGAGAGAAAGCGGGATTGCTGAGAGAGGGCGAGCCCTTGTCGGTTGCATCCTGGATCAGTTTATCGCCAGGCCTGAGCGCATTGCGGGCCCGCTGCTCGGCTTCAGCTTCGTGGCGGGCGTATGCACCGGCTTCCTCGACACCACGCAGGAAATTGATACCGTCGCGCAGCAGACCGGGCCCGCCGCCGACAAGCACGGTCGCACCCGCACGTAGTTGATGAACATCCCTGCGGTAGTCGGCAATCCGGCGCAGGTCCTCAGGATCCGTAACGCGCGCCTGTGGATTGTCCAGTACAGATTGCACCGGGCCCTTATCGGTCATGCGATCAAGGAAATGAACCACTCGATGGGAGTCGCCCAACTGGACCGCCACCGCGGCGGACATGACATGGCCGCTCTTCATCCCGGGTGTTCCGATCGAGGCGATGCGCTGGCCGTGCTCGGCGTTGCGCAGGATCTCCAGTTCCCTGGGCAGCGCATACATCTCGACCTTGCCGTAATGGGGACCGCTGGCACTGACCAGGTCGCCTGCCAAGACGTGGTTGGTGAAGGGCGCCGCGCTGGCTGGCTGGCCTTCAGGAAGGCGATATGCCAGCCCGGCGGCACCGTAGGGATTGAACGCGTCGCCGGGGAGGTTGTAGTGGTGTGCAGTGATCTGTGCGAGCGCGCCGCCCAGGGAGTGGCCGGTGACGGAAACTTGGCCATATCCATTTGCGTAAGCCAGCTCGATTGCCTGCTTGGTCAGCGCGAGGGCATCATCAATTTGCGCGTTGATTCTGGCGGTGACCATCGCCGCATCGATGCCGCCATCAATCAGAGGCTGGCGATCAAACTCGGTACCGCGATGGGTGACGATTACTTCTTTGGATTCGAGATTATGGTAAATGACGCCTTGGTAGCCGGTGGCGGAGTTTAGGCTGGCCAATACTCGATATTCCGTCCCGGCAATGGTAACAATGGTCTTGGGTTCAGGGAGCGGATCCTTGTAGACATGATCGGAGAGGGCTGCATTTGCTCCAGGATTCATTGGGCTGTTCCTTCAGTCCGTGTGGAGATTTCGATTGGGAAGTAATCCTTTCGCTTATCCTGAGACATCTTCTCGTACCAAGTCGAAGGCTCGGTAGGCGTCCACTCTGGCGATCCCCCTGAAGTCATAGGGCGTAAGGCGCGATGTACGTAGGTAGTAGAGAGTTTCCCGGTTTCAAGCTTTGTAAATGAAGTCCATGCGGTTGCTTGGATAGGGCGACCATCAATGATGAAGGCGAATGAAGCTTCCACGAGCACGGGTGTCCAAGTGCACGGACCACGACCGTAATAGTCGGCAACTTCCATGCCGTCGTTGAAAACAGCACTGCTGAATTCAGTTGCACTGAGGCGCTGTGCCTGAACCTCAACTTTGTGCTGGTTCGGCTCGTACTGCACCCCCTCCCAATTGTTGACCGGAGGCAGACAGAGTGGGTCTATCTCATACGTGACGAAGACCGAAGGAACGGGAACATCCACGGGTGCATCGTGGACCCGAATCACAATCGGCAGCGCATCCCTTGGCGCAGGATTCTCGCGATAGACCGGGAACGACCGTTCCTTGTTGCAGCCTGCGACAACCAGTGTGATCAAGGCGATCAACGCAACACGAGCAAGGCTGGGGACGGATTTCAGCATGAGCGGTCCATGTCGCAGCAGGATTGTCCTTGATCCTTGGAACATGCGGTCTCATCACGAACGACGGCGCCACATCCGGGCAAATGCGACAGGTTGCGCAGTGGGTATTGTCCGTTACCCGGACTTCCCACCCTGTGTACCCGAGCAGCGCGGCCTTGCGGGGTAACGTTCATCGGCGTTCCATTGCGGTGCGATACCTGACTATACGACCCGCTCCAGCCGCGCTCCAAGTCGGTGTCCTGCGGGCCTCCCGTTTGGCGCGCATGGCTTGCGGCAGGATCAAACCTCGATCAGCGCCGTTGAAACATCAATGGTCGAAAGTGCTGGCGGCGGATCGGCAATGGAGCCTGACGTCTCTTGCAGGTGTCCAGCAGGGAGCGGAGCCGAGCGTGGGCTCGGCTCTACAGGGGCCTGTCAGCCGCGGGCGAGGGCGAGCAACCGCTCGGCGATCCTCTCCAGTGACACCTGTTCCTCGGCAGCGCCTAGCTTGAACGCGGCACCGGGCATGCCCCAGACCACGCTGGTCGCTTCGTCCTGCACCAGCGTTGGGGCGCCGGCCTGGCGCATTTCCAGCAGGCCGCGCGCGCCGTCGTCACCCATGCCGGTGAGGATGGCACCGATGGCATTGCCACCGGCGCTCTGCGCGACCGAGCGGAACAGCACGTCCACCGCGGGCTTGTGCCGGTTCACTGCCGGGCCGTCGTCGACGCGGCAGCGCCAGCGCGCACCGTCGCGGATGATGCGCAGGTGCTTGCCGCCGGGCGGGAGGTAGGCGTGGCCGGGCAGCACCGCTTCGCCGTCGCTGGCCTCGCGCACGGCCATTGCCGAGTGTCGGTCCAGGCGTTCGGCAAAGGCGCTGCTGAAGCTGGCCGGCAGGTGCTGGGTCATCACCACGGCGGGTGCATCGGCAGGCATGCCTTCCAGCACCACGCGCAGCGCTTCGGTGCCACCGGCTGACGAGCCGATCGCGATCAGGCGGTCGGTGGTACGGAACTGCGGCGAGGCAGCACGCGTCGCCGGCGCTGCGTCCAGCGTGAGCTTGGGGGCGCTGGCACGCACCAGCGGACGCACGCGCGAGCGCGCCGCCATCTTGACCTTGGCGATGATCCCCTCGGCATAGCCCTGCAGGCCGCGGGCCACGTCCAGCTTGGGCTTGGAGACGAAATCCACGGCGCCCAGCGCCAGTGCCTGCAGGGTGGTGTCGGCGCCTCGCTCGGTCAGCGAAGAAATCATCACCACCGGCAGCGGATGCAGGCGCATCAGGTTTTCCAGGAACGCCAGCCCGTCCATGCGCGGCATTTCCACGTCCAGGGTGATCACGTCCGGGAGCAGGCGCTTGATCTTCTCGCGCGCCAACAGCGGGTCAGCCGCGGTGCCGACCACGTCGATGGCCGGGTCGCTGGACAGGATTTCCGTGAGCATCTGCCGCACGACGGCGGAGTCGTCGACGATCAGGACCCGGCAGGGGGCGTTGCCGGTGAAGGTCATTCGAACAGCTCCACGCCACCGGTGACCGGCGCCTTGGACAGGCGCGCACGCACCGCTGATTCGGCGGCGGCCACCTCGGCCTCATGCGCATGCGGCAGGCGCTGCACCACCACGCGGCCGGTATCGGCGAAGAACCAGATCTTGCGCGGATGGATGCCGCACAGGTCCTCGGCAATGATCGGAATGTGCTCGGCCTGAAGGTACTGGCGGACAAACTCGGCGTTGCGGGTGCCAACCGGGTTGCTGGTGAAGCCCTTCAGCACGTTGGCGCCACCGAACACCTTGGCCTCGATGCGCTTGCGGTGGGCACCACGCTTGAGCATGTCGTTGATCAGCAGTTCCATCGCGTAGCTGCCGTAGCGCGCGGGCGCGCCGTCACCGGCGTTGCCCTCGGGCAGCAGGAAGTGGTTCATGCCGCCGATCTTCAGCACCGGGTCGCGCAGGCAGGCCGCCACGCAGGACCCCAGCGTGGTGGTCAACGCGGTGGTGTCATCGACCACCAGGTACTGGGTGGGCAGCAGCTTGGCGGCGATGGTCTGGAAACGCGCATCCTGGTAGCGCATCACATCGTCGGTACGCAGCGAAGCATTCATGCGCCGGCCTTCGCCGCACGGCGGTACAGGGTGCGGCCGCAGGGCTGGATCAGGTCGGCGGCGTGCAGATAGTTCTCCGAATGGCCGGTGTAGAGCAGGCCGTCATCGGCCAGGTGCTGCACCAGGCGGCCGAGGATCGCGCGCTGGGTCGGCTTGTCGAAGTAGATCATCACGTTGCGGCAGAACAGTGCGTCGAACGGGCCACCGACGTCGTAGCGCGGGGCGAGCAGGTTCAACGGGCGGAACTCGATCAGCTCGCGCAGCGCAGGCAGCACGCGGCACTGGCCCTCGTTGGGGCCGCTGCCACGCTGGAAGTAGCGGCGGCGCAGGTCCGGATCGAGGCTGGCGACGCGATCGATGTTGTAGACGCCACGGCCGGCGGTGGCCAGCACCTGGGTGTCGACGTCAGTGGCGATGATGCGTACCGGCGGCTTCAGGGTGCCAAAGGCCTCGCACGCGGTGATCGCCATCGAATAGGGCTCTTCGCCGGTGGACGCCGCGCACGACCACAGCAGCAACGGCGTGCGGCTGGAGCGCTGCTGCAGTTCTTCGCGCAGCTTGTCGAAGTGGTGCGGTTCGCGGAAGAACGAGGTCAGATTGGTGGTCAGGGCGTTGGTAAACGCCTGCCACTCGTCACCATCTTCCTGCTCCAGATGGTCCAGGTACTGCTGGAAGCTGCGCATGCCCAGCGTGCGCAGGCGGCGCGACAGGCGGCCATAGACCATGTCGCGCTTTGCCGGCGCAAGCGCAATGCCCACGCGCTGGTAGATCAGGTCGCAGACGCGGCGGAAATCACGGTCGGCGAACTCGAATTCGCGTGGGCCGGTAACGATGGGAGTAGGACTTTGCACGGGGGACGTGTCCATCGGCGGGGGCAGCGGCCGAAGCCGCCACGGGTGGGTCTCAGAATTCCTGCCAGTCGCTGTCGCTGGCGACGAAGGTGCCGGCGTTGCTGCTACGACGTGGCGATATCGGTGCAGGTGCTGCCGCGCGGCTTGGCTGCGGAGGTGCCACGGTGGTGACTCTCGCCGGCTCGACCCGCGCGGCAACGGCCTGCATCGCGGCCGAGACCTGGTTGTCGAGCCGGAAGATCGCCACGGCATCTGCAAGCTGTGCGGCCTGGTCTTCCATCGCACGTGCGGCAGCGGTGGCTTCCTCCACCAGCGCGGCATTCTGCTGGGTGGTTTCGTCCATCTGCACCACGGTCTGGTTGACCTGCTCGATGCCCGCGCTCTGTTCCTGCGAGGCGGCGGAAATCTCGGCCATGATGTCGGTCACGCGCTGCACCGAGGCGACGATCTCGCCCATGGTGCTGCCGGCCTGGTGGACCAGGCTGGAGCCCTCGGCAACCTTGCCGACGGAGTCGTCGATGAGGCCCTTGATCTCTTTGGCGGCAGCCGCCGAGCGCTGGGCGAGGGTGCGCACTTCGCTGGCGACCACGGCGAAGCCGCGGCCCTGTTCACCGGCACGCGCGGCTTCCACGGCGGCATTCAGCGCCAGGATGTTGGTCTGGAACGCAATGCCGTCGATGACGCTGATGATCTCGGCGATCTTCTTCGACGAGGCTTCGATGGCGGACATGGTGGTGACCACCTGGCCGACGACTTCACCGCCCTGCGAGGCGACGCCATGGGCGCCGATGGCGAGCTGGTTGGCCTGGCGGGCGTGCTCGGCGTTCTGGCGCACAGTGGAGGTCAGTTCCTCCATCGAGGCCGCGGTTTCCTCCAGGTTGGCGGCCTGCTGCTCGGTACGGCGCGACAGGTCGCTGTTGCCCGAGGCGATCTCGCTGGCGGCCAGGGTGATGCTGGAGGCGCTGGCCTGGATCTGGCCGACGATCTGGGTCAGCTGCGCGACCGTGGCGTTGGCATCGTCGCGCATGCGGGCGAACACGCCCTGGTAATCGCCGTGCATGCGCGCGGTCAGGTCGCCCTCGGCGATGGCCGACAGCAGCTGCGACAGCTTGCCGAGGTTGTCATCGCTGACCGCCATCATCGCGTTGAGGTTTTCCAGCATCAGGCGGAAATCGTGGTCGAAGCGCTGCGCATCGCCTCGGCGGCTGAAGTCGCCGGCAGCAGCGGCGCTGGCCAACTGCTTGATCTCGGCGTTGATGCGGCCGAGGTTGGCCTTGACGGTGTCGACGGTGGTGGTCATCGCCGCCTTCTCGCCCGGGTAGCGGGCGATGTCGCGGCTCAGGTCACCAACCGCGTACTGCTGCACCACGTCCAGCACATCGTGCAGGGTCTGCACGTGGCTACCCACCAGGGCGTTGGTTTCCTGGACCATCAGCCCGTACTCGCCGGGGAAGGCGCTGGCGTCGATGCGGTAGCTGAGTTCGCCACCGTCGTGGCGGCGGGCCATTTCGCGCTGGCCGGTGATGACGGCATGCAACTGCTGCTGCATGCCGGCCATGGCGTCCAGCAGGCGGCCGGTTTCATCGTGCGGCTGCGGGCCGATATGGCTGTCGAGCTTGCCGGCGGCGATGCCCTCGGCGACGGCCGTGGCCTGCTTCAACGGCACGGCGATGCGATTGCCGATGACCCAGCTCAGGGCCAGTACGATCAGCACCAGGACGCCGCCGGAGACTGTCATGATGGCAGTGAACACCAGCGCCTGCTTCTGCACGTCGTCCATGTAGACGCCACTGCTGACCACCCAGTTCCACGGCGCGAACAGGCCGGCGTACGCGACCTTCTCGACCTCGCCCTTGCTGCCCGGCTTCGCCCAGCGGTAATTGACGAAGCCACCACCGGCGCGGGCGGCTTCGACCTGGTCGTAGTAGATGCGCACACCGTCGTCGGTGCGGAAGTCCTTCATGTCCTTGCCGACCAGGTCCTTGCGGAACGGGTGCATCAGCAGCCGGTAGCCGGTGTCGTAGACGTTGAAATAGTAGGTATCGCTCTCTGCACGCATCACTTCCAATGCCTGCAGCGCGGCGCGCTTGGCAGCCTCTTCGCTGAGTTCGCCGGTACCGGCCAGGCGGTGGTAGTGCTGCAGGATGCCGTAGCTCAGTTCGACCTGGGTTTTCAGTGCGGTCTTGCGGGTCTCGGTGAGATCCAGGTACTGCATGCGGGCGGCGATCACCGAGAGCGCGATCACGCCGAGCGCGATGAGCAGCGTCAGCAGGTTGAGCTTGCGCCGGACGGAAAGATTGCTGAAGTAGTGTTGCCAGCGATGCAGGAGATTCATCGAGCAGGACCAGGTCGAAGCGGGCGGGCGGCGCCGTGCCGGTCACGGCGGGACAAGCGGTGACAACCCCGTTATCGGCCGTCAGGGCGGGGGATTGAGGTGCGGTGTCCGAACGTATTCAGGTTTCCGTGCAGCGGCGGCTGCGGCGCTGCCTGCGGCAGGCTGGTTTTGAAGCAACAGCAACAGCAACAGCAGTTGGTCGGCGCTGGATTGTCAGTAGGTGGCTGGGCCGGGGTGGGCAGCCAGGACACGCCGTAAACCCGTCCATGGGGGCTCGATGGCGCCATCCATGGCGCCAACGGTCCTGCCTGCCCACCCCGGCCCAGCCCTCTCGGCATTTCGGTGTCGGACGGAAAGAGCGTTGGGGTTCCAGGTGGAAAGAGGGGTCAGATCCGTTTTCCGCAGGAAAACGGATCTGACCCCGGAAGTGACCTGGCTTTTGTTTTTTGCTCTTCTTTCTTCAATCCGGGGTGGACGCGCACGGAAACTGTCCGTGGCCGGGAGGGTGGGCTGCGCAGGGGTGTCCGCGGCATGGATGCCGCGGCCAAGCCCCCAGGGATGGGTTTACGGCGTCCCCTGCGCAACCCACCCTCCCGGCCCAAACGAAGGAAATCCGCAGCGCTTCGCGCCCCACCCCGAGGGGCTTCGCCGTTGGCTGGATACGCGATACCCCGTAAACAAAAACGCCCCAGCACAGGGCCAGGGCGTTCTCGCAGACCAGGTCAGGCAGGAATCAGAATTCCTGCCAGTCCCCATCGGCCAGTTCGGTGGCCATCGGGCGACCACCCGCCGTGCGTCGGGCGGGCGGGGCAGCCGGAGCCGGTGCTGCCGGTGCAGCCGGACGCGGGGCCGGGGCTGCGGCGACGCGCGGGGCGGCGACGACCTCGGCCTCATCGACCACGAAGATCGACACCGCTTCGCTGAGATGGCCGGCCTGTTCTTCCATCGCACGTGCGGCAGCGGTGGCTTCCTCCACCAGCGCGGCATTCTGCTGGGTGGTTTCGTCCATCTGCACCACGGTCTGGTTGACCTGCTCGATGCCGGCCGACTGTTCCTGCGAGGCGGCGGAGATCTCGGCCATGATGTCGGTCACGCGCTGCACCGAGGCGACGATCTCGCCCATGGTCGCGCCGGCCTTGTGGACCAGCGCCGAGCCGTCGTTGACCTTGCCGACGGAGTCGTCGATCAGGCCCTTGATCTCCTTGGCGGCAGCCGCCGAGCGCTGGGCGAGGGTGCGCACTTCACTGGCAACCACGGCGAAGCCGCGGCCCTGTTCACCGGCACGCGCGGCTTCCACGGCGGCATTCAGCGCCAGGATGTTGGTCTGGAACGCAATGCCGTCGATGACGCTGATGATCTCGGCGATCTTCTTCGACGAGGCTTCGATGGCCGACATGGTGGTGACCACCTGGCCGACGACTTCACCGCCCTGCGAGGCGACGCCGTGGGCGCCGATGGCGAGCTGGTTGGCCTGGCGGGCATGCTCGGCGTTCTGGCGCACGGTGGAGGTCAGTTCCTCCATCGAGGCCGCGGTTTCTTCCAGGTTGGCAGCCTGCTGCTCGGTGCGGCGCGACAGGTCGCTGTTGCCCGAGGCGATCTCGCCGGCGGCCGAACTGATCGCGCGGCTGGACTGCTTGATGCGGGTGACGATCTCGCTCAGCTGCGCGGCGGTGGCGTTGGCATCGTCACGCATGCGGGCGAACACGCCCTGGTAGTCGCCGTGCATGCGCACGGTCAGGTCACCCTGCGACAGTGCCGCAAGCAGGCCGGAGATCTGTTCGATGCTGCCAGCGTTGGCATCCAGCAGGCCGTTGATCTGCTGGGCCAGCTGCAGGAAGAAGCCTTCCTTGTCGGTGGCGTCGATGCGGCCGGACAGGTCGCCGGCGGCAGCCTGGGCGATCACGCGGGCCACTTCGGCTTCGACCTGCGCTTCCTGAGTACGGTCGCGCCATTCCACCACGTAGCCGACGGTGTCGCCGCCTTCATTGCGGATGGTCGAGACCACCTGGGCGAACTGGGCATCGCCATACTGCATCGGGCGACGGGCGACGCCGTGTGCCTTCAGGTTACCCAGCAGGGTCTGGTCCATCTCGCCGCGGTGTTCAAGCACGGTGACCGGCTTGCCGATCAGCGAGGCTTGGGCATCGAAGTCCGGCAGGTCGCGGCGAACTTCGTCCTGGTACTGGCTCAGGGTCTGCTGCAGGGCGCGGTTGCTGTAGACGATGGTGTTGCTGGTGTCGGTCAGGTACACGCCGGTCGAGCTGTAGTCCAGCGCGGTACGGATGCGCAGATTCTCGCGGGCCACGGCCTGGTCGGTCTCGATGCGCTCGCGGAGGTCGCGCTGCATGCGCTGCATGGCCTGCATCAGTTCGCCCACTTCGTCCTGGCGGCTGACGTCGATATGACCATCGAGCTTGCCACCGGCGACGTCGTTGGCGACCGATACGGCGCCACGCACGCTGCCGACCAGTGCGCGGGCGAACAGCCACACCAGCACCAGGCCGAGTGCGGCGCCACCCAGCAGGGCGACCACGGTCAGCACGGCCGAGGCGGAATAGGTGGAGGCGGCCTCTTCGCGCGAGGCGCGGGCGAGGCGGTTGTCTTCGGCGATCAGCGCTTCCAGCGCCGATGCAGCCTTGCGGTGCTTGGTACGGGTTTCGCCGACGAAGGTATCGATGGCATCGTCCGGCAGGTCAAGTTCCAGCATCTCGGTGACGCTGTCATAGGACGCCAGCGCATCCTTCCATTCCTTGGCGAAGGTGTCGAACAGCTTCTTCTGTTGCGCGTTGTCGACCAGCTTCGGATAGTCCTTGATCGACTTGTCCATGCTGGTGCGCAGGTCGACGGCCTGCTTGCGCGCATCGGACTTGACGTCGTCGCTGGCGCGGATCAACTGCTGGTAGGCGGCATTGCGGTATTCGCCCAGCATGCCGCGCATCTCGCCGGCGAGGCGGATGCTCTCCATGCGTGAACCGGCCAGCTCGGTGGTGACGTTGTTCAGCGAATGCAGGCCGCGATAGGCGACGATGCCCTGCAGCAGCATCACCAGCAGGAGGACGCCGAAGGTCAGCAGCAGCTTCGGCATCAGTTTCAGGTTGTTGATCCACGGCATGGGCGTTGCGAGCTCCTAAGGCAGACGCGCCCGGGCATCGGGCCCGGTTGCAGCAGAAACCACGCCGGCACCAGGTCCGGCGCGGTTCGACGGACAGCGGATTACTTGATGTTGGCCAGCTTCAGCCCAGCCGGCGAGCTGACTTCGATTTCCGCGCGCGAGGCGTCGCGCTGGATCTTGCCGATCACGCAGACGGTCTTGCCTTCCAGGGTTTCCAGCGGGAAGGAGAACTTGCCGCGGTTCTCGCCGGCGATGCGGGCCGAGAAGGTGTGGCGCGGGAAGGCGCCGCCCATGTACAGGAAGGTCGGCTGGCCTTCGGAACCTTCTGCGTAGCGGGCCTTTTCAACCTTGCCACAGACCATGCCGTCCTTGCCGACCGAACGCGGGGCCAGTTCCGGCGGGATCATGTCAGCCGACTGGGCGAAAGCGGAGGCGGCGGTGGTGGCCAGGACAGCGGCCGAAACGAACGCAAGCAGGGACTTCATCGAGGGGTATCTCCGGGGATGGTAACGGTCGGGCCGGCCCTGCGCGCTCCTGCGCGGCCGGCTTCTGTCCCCCTATCGGCATCGCCGGGGGGAACTGAAGGGTTTTGTGACCGGAACGTGAAGCAGTTCCGTTTACTCAGGCGGCGACGTCTTCGGTGAGGCTGGCCTGGCCCATGTCGGCGCTGTCGAGCAGGGTCTCGATGTCCAGCAGGATCAGCATGCGATCGTCGTGGGTACCAATGCCGGAGATGAAGCGGGTATCGACGGCGGCACCGAATTCCGGGGTCGGTCGGATCTGCTCGGCCGACAGCGGGATCACGTCGGAGACGCTGTCGACGACGATGCCGACCACGCGGTCTTCGACGTTCAGCACGATCATCACGGTGAAGGCGTCGTAGCGGGCGTTGTCCAGGCGCAGCTTCAGGCGCAGGTCGATCACCGGGACGATGGTGCCACGCAGGTTGATCACGCCCTTGATGTAGTCCGGGGCATCCGGCACGCGGGTAACCGCGTCGTAGCCACGGATTTCCTGCACCTTGAGGATGTCCACGCCGTAGTGCTCGTCACCAAGGGTGAAGCTGAGGAATTCGCCACCGGTGCTGGCGGCGGAGCTGGTCTTGTCGTTCATCGAGGGGTCCTGGTTCTGCCGGAAGTCCCGGTGTCAGGCTCGATATCGGCCCCGCTGGGGGGGACTTTAGGTGCCCGGGCAGTGGATGGGGTCAGATCCCTTTTCAGGGAAAAGGGATCTGACCCCGGCATGCGTTCCAGGGTTGCCGGCCATCGGCCGGCACTACCGGTCGGGCGGCCTCAGAGCTCGCCGTTGCGGCGTGCCTTGCGTTGGCGGTCGATGCGGAAGATGTAGCGCTGGATGGCGCTGTCGGCGCCGCGCGGCAGGCTGTCGAAGCGCATGCCCACGCGCTTGACCTCGATGCCGTTGGGCTGGCGCTGCGGCAACAGGTTGCAGACCACCAGCGCGATGTCCAGGTCGGGACCGTCGGGCAGGGACAGCTGCGCCGGATAGCGCTTCTGCAGGCCGAACACCGCGCAGTCATTGGGAACCACCACGGCCAGGCCACCGCCACTGATGTCCACCACGCGCATCGACAACGCTTCGGCGCGCGCTTCGTCGGGGGGGAGCAGCAGCTGCGGTGAGTCGGTGACCGGGGTCTCCAGCCGATATAGCTCGCGGCGCTGCAGGTGCACCAATTCTTCCGGAAGCGGAGCGCGGAAGGCCACGTGGCCGTCGTTGTCCACGCGCTGCAGTTCGTGCAGGCGGAAACGCACCAGCACCCGTTCGAGCTGGGCGAAGCACAGCAGGTGATCGGCCTGCTCGGCGGCGCGGTTGGAGGCTTCCTGCGGGCTGCCATCGAGCAGCAGGTAGTCCTCGTCCTCGTCGAGGTCGAGCAGCGCAGTGGGGAACGAACGGTCACGGCCGTCGATGTGCGCGTTGATCAGTGATCGCTGGTCGATCAGCGAGCGCAGCAGCTGCCGCAGCTGGCGCGGGTTGCGGACCAGGAAGCGCTCGTCAGCGGCGTCGGCCGCGTGGACATCATGCACTGCAGTGTCGTTGCCGTCGGACATGGAATCTACGGTCAGGGGCGGGCGCCAGCACGCGTTGGTGCGAGGCTCGATGGGGATATCGGCCTCTGCACCGGATTATGAAGTGAGATTTGCATCACTTTCTACGCGTAAGGGGTCAGATCCCTTTCCTGCGGGAAAGGGATCTGACCCCGTGGTTCTGTCAGAACTCCTGCCAGTCGCCGTCGGCAGCCAGTGCCGGCTGGGCTGTCGCGGTGCGCAGCGCACGTGCCGGGACCGTTCTTGCCGCCGGTGCGGCGGCGGCGACCTGGCGCGGTACCGGTGCCGCCAGCGGGCGTGCCGGAATGGCCGTCGTGCCGTGCGATGCCAGCCGGAAGCGGGCCACGGCTTCACCCAGCTGCACGGCCTGGTCCTCCATCGCACGTGCGGCAGCGGTGGCTTCCTCCACCAGCGCGGCATTCTGCTGGGTGGTTTCGTCCATCTGCACCACGGTCTGGTTGACCTGCTCGATGCCCGCGCTCTGTTCCTGCGAGGCGGCGGAGATCTCGGCCATGATGTCGGTCACACGCTGCACCGAGGCGACGATCTCGCCCATGGTGCTGCCGGCCTGGTGGACCAGGCTGGAGCCCTCGGCGACCTTGCCGACGGAGTCGTCGATCAAGCCCTTGATCTCTTTGGCGGCAGCCGCCGAGCGCTGGGCGAGGGTGCGCACTTCGCTGGCGACCACGGCGAAGCCGCGGCCCTGTTCACCGGCACGCGCGGCTTCCACGGCGGCATTCAGCGCCAGGATGTTGGTCTGGAACGCAATGCCGTCGATGACGCTGATGATCTCGGCGATCTTCTTCGACGAGGCTTCGATGGCGGACATGGTGGTGACCACCTGGCCGACGACCTCGCCGCCCTGCGAGGCGACGCCATGGGCGCCGATGGCGAGCTGGTTGGCCTGGCGGGCGTGCTCGGCGTTCTGGCGCACGGTGGAGGTCAGTTCCTCCATCGAGGCCGCGGTTTCCTCCAGGTTGGCGGCCTGCTGCTCGGTCCGGCGCGACAGGTCGCTGTTGCCCGAGGCGATCTCGCCGGCGGCCAGGGTGATGCTGGAAGCGCTGGCCTGGATCTGGCCGACGATCTGGGTCAGCTGCGCGACCGTGGTGTTGGCATCATCCCGCATGCGGGCGAACACGCCATTGAACTGGCCTTCCATGCGTGCGGTCAGGTCGCCGGTGGCGATCGACTGCAGCAGCTGCGAGAGCTGGCCGAGGTTGCCGTCAGCCACCTGCATCATGGTGTTGAGGTGCTCGATCATCACCTTGAAGTCGTGCTGGAACCGCTGTGCGTCGCCGCGCTGGCTGAAGTCACCGGCGGCGGCCGCCGCAGCCAGGTGCTGGATCTGCGAATTGATGGCCAGCAGGCTGGCCTTGGCCGCGTCCATGGATTCGTGCAGGATCGCGCGGCTGCCGGGCAGGCGGCGTGCGTCCGGGCTCAGGTTGCCGATGGCGTACTGGTTGAGTACTTCAATGGCATCGACGATCGCATCGAGGTGCTCGAAGATCACCGTGTTGATGCCGTTGGCCAGCTGGCCGTAGACACCCGGGAAATCTTCCGGGATGCGATGGCTGATGTCCGGGCCAGCGTGCATCTGTGCCATCAGCTGTGTCTGCTCGCTGAAGCGTCGCAGCATCGCCGTCATCTCGGCGGTGGCAGCGAGCATCCTGCCGGCTTCATCGTTGCTGGTGGCCTGGGTGCTGACGCTGAGATCACCGCGGGCAACGGCCTGGATGGCATGCACGGCCTTGCCGAGTGGGCCGGTCACTGCACGCGAGATGACGATGGCCAGCGCGGCAGCGACCAGCGACAGCAGCACGATGCAGCCGATGATGGCAATCATGCTGGTGCGGTGGGTGGCGTTGGCGTCGGCAATCTTGCCGTCCATCTGGCCGGCGATGTGGGTTCCCAGTGCCTTCATTGCAGCGAAGAGGTCGCGACGCGCCGGGCGCGACTGCTCGTCGGAGATCTGCTGGGCCTGTGCGCCATCACCGGCGGCCACGGCGTCGCGCATCGCCTTGTTTGCGGCGAAGTAGCGGTCCAGCTGCGCACTGGCCGCGCGATACAGTTCACGCTCCTTGTCCAGCGCCGGCAGCGCCGCGTACGCCGCCAACTCGTCATGCACGGCCTTGGCGGTGTCGTCCATGCGCTTGTTGTAGTCGGCGACCTTGTCCGGCTGGTCGAGCATGCTCAGCTGGGCCAGTTCGTAGGTGCGGAACTCGCCCAGCTGCGAGCGTGCCTCGCCCAGATGCTGGACCGAGGGGATATCGTTGCCAGCCATGTCGCGCAACTGCGCGTTGGCCTCGCTCAGGCGCACCAGTGCGAAGGCGCCGAGGATCAGGGTCATCAAGGTGGTGAGGGTGAACCCCACGGCCAGCTTGCGGGCGATGGGCAGATCTTGGAACCACTTCATGCAGGGTGCTCCAGGTGGGCAGAGTGCCGGCGTCTGTGCGCCGGTTTGGGGGTGGTTGCAGAGCGAACGGGGGTGCCCGGTGGGGTTCGGTGACGACCGTCAAAGCGAAATAACGGCGCCGTCCGCGCGGACTTTATGGACGCAGATCACATTCGGTTGCGTAGGGATGACGGCGCGAAAGTGCTGGTCTGGCGGGGCTTGCGCTCGGATGACGTGGTTGCGCGCGAAACCATCGCCTCGACGGAGTTCACAGAAGGGATGGGGTCAGATCCCTTTTCCCTGAAAAGGGATCTGACCCCGGCTGGAATGGAGCACACAAACAAAACCGCCGCCCCGAAGGGCGGCGGTCCATTACCCGCATGCGGCGTGGATCAGGCGGCCTGCGGCATCCGCAGCGAGCGCACCAGTCCGCCGATGTCGACGATCAACGCGACGCGGCCGTCGCCAAGGATGGTGGCACCGGACACCCCGCCGATACGGCGGTAGTTGTTCTCGATGTTCTTCACCACCACCTGCTGCTGGCCGACCAGTTCGTCCACTTCCAGCGCGATTTTCTGGCCATCGCCTTCGACCACCACTACCAGCGATTCGCTGCCCGGTGCGCGGTTGCCGTAGCCGTAGTACTCGCTCAACGACAGGATCGGCAGGTACTCGCCGCGCACGCGCAGCACGCGGCCTTCGCCGGCCATGCTGCGGATATCCTCGGGCTGCGGCTGCAACGCCTCAAGCACGTAGGCAAGCGGCAGGATCAGGGTTTCGCCGGCCACGGCCACCGTCATGCCATCGAGGATGGCCAGGGTCAGCGGCAGGCGGATCAGCGTGCGGGTGCCGGTACCGAGGCTGCTTTCGATCTGCACCTCGCCGCCCAGTGCCTGGATGTTGCGGCGGACCACGTCCATGCCGACGCCACGCCCGGACAGGTCGGTGACCGCATCGGCCGTGGAGAAGCCAGGTTGGAAGATCAGGTCCCAGACCTGCGAATCGGTCGGGTTGTCCGGCACGGCCAGGCCGCGTTCGTGAGCCTTGGCCAGGATCTTGGCGCGGTCCAGGCCACGGCCATCGTCGCTGACTTCGATGACGATATGGCCGCCCTGATGCGAGGCTGCCAGCGTGATCGTGCCGGTCTCGTCCTTGCCCGCACCGCGGCGGACGTCGGGCATTTCCAGGCCGTGGTCGATCGAGTTGCGCACCAGGTGCACCAGCGGATCGGCGATCTTTTCGATCAGACCCTTGTCCAGTTCGGTGCCTTCGCCGACGGTGCGCAGGCGCACCTGCTTGCCGAGGCGGCTGGACAGGTCACGAACCAGGCGCGGGAAGCGGCGGAACACCGCATCGACGGGTAGCATGCGCACGCCGATCACCGCTTCCTGCAGGTCGCGCGTGTTGCGTTCAAGCTGGTCCAGGCCAGCGAACAGGCTCTCGGCGTGGACCGGGTCCAGTGCGTGCGAGACCTGCTTGAGCATGGCCTGGGTGATGACCAGTTCGCCAACCAGGTTGATCAGCGCATCGACCTTGTCGACGCTGACGCGGATCGAGGTTTCCGCTTCCTGGCTGGCACCACCGTTGGCAGCAGGCGTGGCAGGTGCAGACGGGGCCGCTGCGACCGGAGCGGGAGCCGCTGCGGCCGGCGCCTCGGTGGCCAGGCTCGGCGGCGCGGTGGGACGGATGTCCAGCTCGCAATCGTCCAGCACCCAGGCGAAGGTGTCTTCGATCTTGCTGCGCGGCACCTTGCCAACCAGGCCCAGGTCCCACGCAAGATGCGCTTCGAGCGGATCAAGCTGGGCGAAGCCCGGCAGGCGCTCCAAGCGCGCGGCGACCTGCAGCGAACCGAGGTGTTCCAGTTCGCGGATGATGCGAAGCGGATCGTTGCCGCTCATGAACAGCGACGGCGCCGGAGTGAAACCGATCTGCCAGGCTTCCGGCGTATCGTCCACCTTGGCTGCGGCGGCCGACGGGGCGCTCGCTGCGGCCTGGCCGGAAAGAACCGCTTCCAGGCGCGCCTTCACCGCAGCGACTGCAGCCGGATCGGCAGCCTGGCCGTGTTCGGCTTCGCGCAGCAGGGCGCGCAGCACGTCCACCGAGGACAGCATGGCGTCGACGGCGTGGCCTTCCAGGGCCCGCTTGCCGGCGCGCAGCTCATCGAGCAGCGTTTCCAGCACGTGGGTCAGGCCGGCGATCGCGTCGAAGCCGAAGGTGCCGGCGCCGCCCTTGATCGAGTGGGCGGCGCGGAATACCGAATTGATGATCTCCGCGTCCTGCTGCCCCGATTCCAGGGCCAGCAGGCCAGCCTCCATCGCATCGAGGCCTTCGCGGCTCTCCTCGAAGAAGGTGGCGTGGAAGCGTTGCAGGTCCATGCTCATGGCAGTGGTGATCCGGAAGCGAAGAGGGGGAGCGGCGCCGGGCGATCAGCCCAGCACTTTCTGCACGGTGGCGACCAGCTGTTCGGGATTGAACGGCTTGACCAGCCAGCCGGTGGCACCGGCGGCCTTGCCTTCGGACTTCTTGTCGGCGGCCGATTCGGTGGTCAGCATCAGCAGCGGGGTGAACTTGTAGTCCGGCAGCTGGCGCAGTTCGCGGATCAGCGCGATGCCGTCCATGTTCGGCATGTTGACGTCGGTCACCACCGCATTGAAGCGCTGGCCCTTGGCACGACCGAGCGCGACCGCGCCGTCTTCAGCTTCTTCGACGGCAAAACCGGCCGAGGTGAGGGCGAAGGACACCATCTGGCGCATCGACGCCGAATCGTCCACCACCAAGATACGTGCGCTCATGCAGCGTTCTCCACAGATTTCAGGTTGTCATGGGTTACGTCCAGGCCCAGGGCCTGGGTGACGCCCAGCAGGCGCGCGGCGTCACTGAAGGTTGCAGTGCAACCGTGGAAGCCGGTGCCCAGGCCTGCCTCGCGGCGGGCCTGCACGAACGCACACAGCACCTGCACGGCGGCCGTGTGGATGCGGGCGACCTGGCTGGCATCCAGGGTCAGCTCGCCAGCCTGGTCCACGAGTGGGGCGAGGCGGTTCTTGAGCTCGGTAGTGCTCTCGATGCCGAGATCCCCACCCAGTTCGACAGTGCTCATCGTTGCTCCGGACAAACGGTTCCGTGATCCATAACGGCACCCCGGTGGGGTTCTTTAGAAGAATCGACGCGGTACGTCGATGCGGTCGCTGCTTAAAAGGGGACGGAGGGAATTAAGTCGCAATCGACCTGGCTCTACTGCAGCTCCCTCGGCAACGGCGACCGCGCAGTGGGGACGTAAGGTGTTGATCCATCGGCGCAAAGCGCCGGGTCAGTTGCGACTTAATTCCCTCCGTCCCCTTTTTCTTGGCGGCTCAGCTCAACAGCCGGGTGGCGTCGAGCAGGATCATCGGCCGCTGGCTGACCCGGGCCACGCCGCGGAACAGGTCGTTTGAGATCTGGCAGATGCGCGCGGTATCGGGCGGTTCGATCTGCGAATCGGTGAGGTTGGCGACATCTTCGACCGCTGACACGCGCAGGCCGATGGTTTCGCCGTCCTCCTCCAGGACCACGATGCGGGTCTGTGCGTCGTCTTCGGCGGCCGCGGCGCCAAGGTGCAGGCCCAGATCCATCACCGGTACCACCTGGCCGCGCAGGTTCATGATGCCGAGCATGGCCGCTGCAGTGCCACGAAGTGGCAGCAGCGGCACCGGCAGCACCACTTCCTGCACCTTCAGCAGTTCCAGCGCATAGGCCTGGGTACCGCAGCGAAGGCGCAGCCAGCGTGAAGTGCGTTCGCCGGCGCGTCGGTTCTGCGGATGCGGGCTGCGAGCCGGTTGGTGGGCCTGCGCCTGCAGCTCCTGCCAGGTGCCGGGACGGTTGCCTGCCGGGGCATCGACGGCGGCGCGCGGCGGCGGAGTGGCGGTGCGCGCGGCCGGGGCTGCAGGTGCAACCGTCGGGGCCACCGGAGCTGCGACCACGGCGGGCGGTGGCGCGGCTACGTCTTCGCCACCGGCGGCCGCTTCGAACGCGGCCTGCAGGCCGGGGCTGTCGGTGTGGGCGAGGCGATGGCTGTCGGCCGGATCGGTCTCGTAGATCACCTCGTCCGGCAGGTCGTCCCAGGTAGGTTCCGGACCGGCGTTTGCAACGACGGCGGGTGCCGGCGCGGTTTCGTGGATGACCTCCTCAGGCAGGTCATCCCAGGTCGGCTCGCGTTCGGAAACCGCTTCTCCCGCCGGACCCTGCCCAGCGCTACCGGAAGCGGCAGCGCTCTCGAAGGCCGCTTCCAGTGCTGCGTCGTCCCGGCTTTGCGCGGCGGCGACGGATTCTGTTTCGTAGATCACCTCGGCGGGCAGGTCATCCCAGGTGGGTTCGCGCGTGGGTGGTGCGGCGCTCTCGAAGGCGGCTTCCAGCGCAGCGCTGTCCCCGCTCGGCGTGGCGGCGATGGTTTCGGTTTCGTAGATCACTTCGGCCGGCAGGTCGTCCCAGGTCGGTTCGCGTTCGGCGACTGCTTCGATCGCCGGGCCTTGCCCGGCGCCTGCGTGCGGCAGCACGGCAGGCGGCGGCGCGACCATCGCTTCGCCCAGCAGTTCGTCCAGGTAATCGTCGAGGATGCCGGTGCTGTTCATGCGGCCTGCTCCAGGGCGCGGGCATCCTCGCCGAGGATCCAGTTCAAGGCGCGCCGGTAGGCGGCCAGGCCACGGCCCGGGTAGTCCTCGCCGGCGCTCGGCAGGGTCAGCCCGGCGGCGTTGCTGATGCGGGTATCGATCGGAATGGCGTCTTCCCACACGCGGCTGCCATGGCGGTCCTGCATGGTGCGCAGCGACTCGTTGCCGGCGCGGGTGCGTCGGTCGAACAGGGTCGGCAGGATCGAGATCGGCAGCAGGCGGCGGCGCGAACGCTCGACCATCTCGCCGGTGCGGACCATGCCATCCAGGCCGTGCAGGGCCAGGGGCTCGGCCTGGGTCGGGATGATCAGGCGATCGGCGGCAGCCAGTGCGTTGATCATCAGCAGGCCGAGGGTGGGTGCGCAGTCCAGCAGGATGTAGTCGTGCTGGCCCTGGTGGCGCGCCAGCGCGTTCTGCAGGGCCAGGCCGAGGCCGGGCTGGTTGGCGCTGCGGCGTTCCAGCGTGGCCAGCGCCGACTGTGCGCAGACGTAGTCCAGGCCATGGATGTTGCTGGCATGGCACAGGCTGGACAGGTCCGCTGGCGGTGTGCCGAACAATTCCAGTACGCCGGCCGGCGGCGGGTCCACCGGCACGCCGAAGGCGCGGCTGAGCGAGGCATGCGGATCGAGGTCGATCAGCAGCACGCGATGGCCGAGCGCGGCCAGGCCGCGGCCGAGGGCGAGGGTGGTGGTGGTCTTGCCGACTCCGCCCTTCTGGTTGGCGACTGCCCAGATGCGCATCGGATTACTCCTTCATTGCCGGGGGAACGGCGGCGCCGACGCGGCTGCCAGCCGGCACCGGCGGCAACTTCACCGGTGCGATGGGGGAGGTGGGGGCGCTGGCCGGAGTTGCGTCGGCCTGTTCGGTGACGGTGCTGTCGGTGGCGCCGGTGGCTGCGTTCAGGCGTTGGCCGAGCGGATCCACCGAGTGCGACGTGTCGGCCAGGATGATGACCATCACCCGGCGGTTGCGGTTGCGGCCCTGCGCGCTGTCGTTGTCTTCGCGCGGGCGGAACTGGCCATAGCCGACCATCGCCAGCCGCGACGGCTGCACGCCCTGGTCGGCGAACAGGTGCACTACGCTGGCTGCGCGCCCGGCCGACAGTTCCCAGTTCGACGGGAAAGTGGCGGTGGCGATCGGCACGTTGTCGGTGTGGCCTTCCACGCGCACGCTGTTGGGCACGTCGCGCAGCACCTCGGCCAGGCTGGCCAGGGTCTGCCGCGCATGCACGTCAAGCGCGGCCGAGCCGGTGGGGAACAGGATGTCGCTGTTGATCTCGACTTCGATCCACAGTTCGGTGCGGCGCACGCTGATCATGCCGCGGTCGATCAGCGGCGCCAGTGCGGCGGTGAGGCGATCGGCAATCGTGTTGAGCTGGCGCTCGGCACGGGCGATCTGCTCCTGGTTGTGCACCGACACCGGCATGCGCATCTGCGAGGCCATCGACGGCAGCAGGGTCGGGTCGTGCGAGGGCGCCGGCGCGGAGGGACCGATCTTGGTGCCGGACTTGATCACCGAGGGGCTGTCCCAGCCGCCGCCCTGCACCTGCTTGTTGCCCACCTGCACCGGGTTGATGGTGCGCGGTGCGCCACCGAAGGCATCGGTCAGCGCGTCGGCCATGATCCGGTACTTGCCCTCGTTCACCGAGGAGATTGCATACATGACCACGAAGAAGGCGAGCAGCAGCGTCATCAGGTCGGCATAGGGGATCGCCCATGCTTCGTGGTTGGCGTGCTCTTCGTGGTGCTTGCGGCGGGCCATGTCAGTGCAGGAAGCCGGAGAGGTTGGTTTCGATGTTGCGCGGGTTCTCGCCCTGGGCGATCGAGATCAGGCCTTCGATGACCATCTCGCGGTCGCGCGTGTTGTGCGAGATCACACTCTTGAGCTTGGCGGCGATCGGCAGGAACAGCAGGTTGGCCGAAGCGATGCCGTAGATGGTGGCGGTGAACGCGGCGGCGATGCCGTGGCCGAGCTTGCTCGGGTCGGCCAGGTTCTTCATCACCGCGATCAGGCCCAGCACGGCACCGATGATGCCGAGCGTCGGTGCATAGATGCCCATCGCCTCGAACACCTTGGCGCCGGCCTGGTCCTGGTGCTCCTGGCTGCCCAGTTCGATTTCCAGCATGTGCCGCATGGATTCGGGCTCGACGCCGTCCACCAGCAGCTGCAGGCCCTTGCGCAGGAACGGGTCCTGCTGTGCTTCCACCTGCGATTCCAGGCCCAGCAGGCCCTGGCGGCGGGCGATGTTGCTCCACTCGACGATCTGCTGGATCAGCTCGCGGCGGTCGCTGTGCGGTGGACGCACGACCCAGCGCACGATGCTGAACGCGTGCTTGAACACCGCCGGCGAGGTGTGCAGCAGGATCGCGGCGACGGTGCCGACGATGACGATCACGAACGCCGCAGGCGACCACAGCGACGCCAGGCCGGCGCCCTTGAGGATGCTGCCGCCGACCAGCGAGGCCAGGGCGAGAAAGAGTCCAATGAGGCTGAGTCTATCCATGGATCCGGTATCGGCTTGTATGAATGGGACTTGAGACACCGGTACGGGCTACTGGTGCGACTTCACGGTTTTACGGGTTCAGCAAGCGGGTCAGTCGTGCGGGCTGCGCAGGCCGTCCACATCCAGGATCAGCGCCATGCGACCATCGCCGATCAGGGTTGCACCGGCGTAACCGCGCAGGCCACGCAGGGCTTTCGGCAGTGGCTTGATGACCACTTCCTCGCGCCCACGGACCTGGTCCACGACCAGGCCGAAGCGCGCTTCGCCGGCCTGCAGCACCACGATGGTCAGCAGGGTCGACGCGGCGGGCGTCACATCCAGCCACTGGCGCAGATCGACCAGTGGCAGCGTGTGCGAACGGCGGTCGAGCACGGCGCGGCCATCGAACCAGCCCAGCGAGGTGCGCGGTGCGTGCAGCACTTCCATCACGCGCGCCAGCGGCAGCGCATAGACGTCTTCGCCGGCCTGCACCAGCAGGGTCGGCAGGATCGCCAGGGTGAGCGGCACTCGGATCAGGAAGCGGCTGCCGCGGCCCAGCTCCGACTGGATCTGGATCTGGCCACTCAGTTCGCGGATGCGCGACTGCACCACGTCCATGCCAACGCCGCGGCCGGAGATATCCGTGACCTGCTGTTTGGTCGAGAAGCCGGGCAGGAACACCAGGTGCAGGCACTCCTCGCTGCTCAGGCGGGCGGCGGCCTCCGGATCGATCAGGCCCTTCTCGCGTGCCTTCGCGCGCAGCTTTTCCGGGTCGATGCCGGCGCCATCGTCCTGCACCTCGATGCTGACGTAGTCACCTTCCTGCTGCGCCGACAACCGCACATGGCCCATCCGCGGCTTGCCCTGTGCTTCGCGCAGGTCGGGCATTTCCACGCCATGGTCGATGGCGTTGCGGACCAGGTGCACCAGCGGGTCGGCCAGCGCTTCGACCAGGTTGCGGTCGAGCTCGGTCTCGGCGCCGATCAGCTCCAGGTCCACTTCCTTCTTCAGCGAGCGGGCAACGTCTCGGGCGACCTTGGGGAAGCGCGAGAAGACCTTGCCCACCGGCTGCATGCGGGTACGCATCACCGCCGACTGCAGGCGCGCGGTGGCGATGTCCAGGGTGGACACGGCGCGGTCCAGTTCCTCGTCGCGCAGGCGCGCACGCAGGGTCTTGAGCCGGTTGCGTGACAGCACCAGTTCGCCGATCAGATTGACGATCGCGTCCAGGCGCTTGGTGTCCACGCGCACGGTGTGTTCGGCCTCGGCCAGCGGCTTGGCGGCCGGCTTGGTCGCCGCTGCAGGTGCCGGTGCGGCCGGTGCGGCCAGTGGGCGTGGTGCCGCGATCGGTGCGGGCGCTGCCGCAGCGATGGGCTTGGCGCCGGGTGCGGCGCCACCGTGCAGCTGGTCGAGCAGGGCTTCGAACTCGTCTTCGCTGATCAGGCCGTCGTCGGCCTTCCTTGCCGGCGCCACCGCAGTCGGTGCGTTGCCGCCGTGCAGCTGGTCGAGCAGGGCCTCGAACTCGTCGTCGGTGATCAGGTCGCTGCCACCCGCAGCGGGAGCTGCTGCGGCGGCGGGTGCAGCCACGGCACCGCCATGCATGTCGAACTGGGCGATCAGCTCCGGCGGCGCATAGCCCGGCTCGGTGCCGGAGGAAACTGCATCCAGCATCGCTTGCAGGTAGTCCAGCGATTGCTGGGCGGCATCGAAGTGATGGGCCTGCAGCACGGCCTGGCCCGCGCGCGCGATGCCCAGCGCTTCTTCGGCGGCGTGGCACAACTCGACCATGGCGGTGACGCCGAGGAAGCCGGCGCCGCCCTTGAGCGTGTGGTAGCCCCGGAACACCGCGTTGAGTTGCTCGGTGTCCTGTGGTGCCTGCTCCAGCGACACCAGCTGTTCGCCCAGGCGATCCAGGATTTCCTGCGCCTCGATGATGAAATCGGCAGTGATGTCGTCGGATACCGCGCTCATGCTTACAGCCCCAGGTCCGACAGCAGGTCGTCGGCGTCGTTCTGCGAGACCGCGTGGCGGTCCAGTCCCTTCAGTGCCGGCCCGGCCAGTTCCGGATCGGTGCGATGCTGTTCCGGCGGCAGGCCGAGCGCGCCGAAGCCCTCATGCACACGGCGGACGATGCCGACCACGCGACGGATGATCTGCCCCGTCAGGTCCTGGTAGCTCTGGGTCAGGGCGATCTCGGTGAGGTTGTGGCGGATGCGCTCGAGCTGTGCATCCTGGCCCGGCTGCAGGCCTTCGGCGCGCAGCTGTTCGGTCAGGCTGCGGCATTCCTCGGCCAGGTCCAGGGTGCGGTGCGTTGCCTGTTCGGTCATCGCCACCACGTGGTCCAGGCGTGCGCAGGCATCGTCCAGTTCGCCGGCCTCGCTGGGCACGGTCGGCAGTTCACCCAGGGCCTGCCCGAGCTCGCGGGCCAGCCGCGAGAGGCCGCTCATCATCGGCTGCGTGCGCAGCGCGACCAGTCCGTCGATGCGTTGCCGCCAGGCGGTTTCGTCACCGGACTCCAGTGCGTCCAGTGCTTCCTGCAGGCGCAGGGCGAGGGCATTCCTGTCGACCGTGGTATCCATCAGGCACTGGCCGCCAGGCGTTCGAAGATCTTGCCGAGCTTCTCTTCCAGCGTCTGCGCGGTGAACGGCTTGATGATGTAGCCGTTCACGCCGTTCTGGGCCGCTTCGATGATCTGCTCGCGCTTGGCTTCGGCGGTGACCATCAGCACCGGCAGGGTCTTCAGCTTGGCGTCGGCACGAATCGCCTTGAGCAGCTCGATGCCGGTCATGACCGGCATGTTCCAGTCGGTGACCACGAAATCGAACGGCTGGCTCTGCAGCAGCGACAGCGCGGCATGCCCGTCCTCGGCTTCGGCGGTGTTGGTGAAGCCCAGATCGCCCAGCAGGTTCTTGACGATGCGACGCATGGTCGAGAAGTCGTCGACGATCAGGATGCGCATGTTCTTGTTCAAAGCAGAGTTCCTTTGTTGTTCATTCCGGGCGGCCGGGGGCAGCTGCCTCGGGGATGTTCATTCTTCGAGGCCGGCGTCGACGGCCTCGAATACCTTCAGCCGGCCGCGCAGGCGCAGCACGGCCTGGCCGTGGATCTGGCAGACCCGCGACTCGCTTACGCCTAGCACCGCGCCGATCTCCTTCAGGTTGAGTTCCTGCTCGTAGTAGAGCGAGAGCACCAGCTGTTCGCGCTCGGGCAGATGGCCGATGGCCTTGCCCAGCTCGCGGCCGAACTCGCTGCGCTCCAGCACCTGCTGCGGGGTCGGGCCACCCTGTGCGACCGTGTCCAGCTCGCCCTGGTCCTCAATGCGCGACTCCAGGCTCAGCACCTGGCCACGCGCGGCGTCTTCCATCAGGCGCAGGTATTCGGGCAGTGGCATCTCCATCGCGGCGGCCACTTCGGTGGCGCTGGCGGCGCGGCCGCTGCTCTGTTCCAGGCGGCGGATGGTGGCCGCAGCATCGCGTGCACGGCGGTGCACCGAGCGCGGCACCCAGTCGCCACGGCGGATCTCGTCGATCATCGAGCCACGGATACGGATCGAGGCATAGGTCTCGAACGAGGCGCCCTGGTCGGCGTCGTAGCTGCGCGAAGCCTCGATCAGGCCCATCATGCCCGCCTGGATCAGGTCGTCGACTTCGACGCTGGCCGGCAGGCGCGCGGCCAGATGGTGGGCGATGCGCCGCACCAGGTCCGAGTGCTGGGCGATGACCTCGTTGGCTGCCGAGCGCTGGACTTCCCTGTACTGGGCCGCGCCTTTCATGCCGCCACCCCGCGCTGCTTGAGGATGCGTTCGAGGAAGAACTCGACGCCGCCGCGTGGTTCGGTCGGCGCCTGCCAGCGGGCCGTGCGGCGCGCGATCTCGGTGATCGCCAGTGCGGACGGGCTGGACGGGTAGGCCTTCACCACCGGCTGCTGGCGCTGCACCGACAGGCGCAGCCAGTCATCCTGCGGCACGCAGCCCAGGTAGTTCAGCGAGACATCGGCGAGGAACTTCTCGCAGACGCGGGTCAGCTTCTCGTACAGCACGCGGCCCTCGTTGGGGTCGCGCACCATGTTGGCCACCACCTGGATGCGGTCCACGCCCCGTTCACGCGACAGCACCTTGATCAGCGCGTAGGCGTCGGTGATCGACGCCGGCTCGTCACAGACCACGACCACGGTGTCCTGCGCGGCCTGGCAGAAGGTCAGCACGCCGTCGGTGATGCCCGCGGCGGTGTCCACCACCATGATGTCCAGCTCGCGCTCCAGCTCGGAGAACACGTTGACCAGGCCGACGTGCTCGGCCGGGGCCAGCTCGGCCATGTGCCGGCGGCCGGACGCGGCCGGGACCACCAGCACGCCGTTCGGGCCTTCGACGATGACATCGTCCAGCGAGCAGCGGCCGGCCACCAGGTCGGCCAGCGTAAAGGTGGGGTTCAAGCCCAGGATCACGTCGATGTTGGCCAGGCCGAGGTCGGCGTCCAGCAGCAGCGTGCGCTTGCCCATGCCGGCCAGCGCCACGGCCAGGTTGGCCGACACGTTGGTCTTGCCCACGCCGCCCTTGCCGCCGGTCACGGCGATGGTGCGCACAGGGCCGAGCGGCTCGCTGCGGGTGGCCGACAGCGGGAAGGTCTTGGTCAGCTTGGCGTACTCACGCGACGGCATGGTTCAACTCCGGGTTGCAGGGCATATCGGCCGCTCGGCGCAAATCTTCAAGGCGAAGTACGAGATTGGCCGCACTTGCCCGGTGCAGGTCGTCCGGAACGTCCTGGCCATCGGTCACCCAGGTGATCGGCAGGGCATGGTCCACGGCCACCGACAGGGCGTTGCCGAAGCGGCCGGTTTCGTCCAGCTTGCTCAGCACCAGGCCCTGCAGGTTGGCGGCACCGAAGCGGCGGACCACCTCGTCCATGTCGCCGAAGCTGGTGTTGGCCGGCAGCACCAGCAGGGTGCGCACCTGGCGGGCGGCGCGCAGCCACTGCAGCTGGGCGGCCAGCGCGCGGTCGCGCGGGCCCAGCCCGGCGGTGTCGATCAGTACCAGCTTGTAGTCCTTCAGGCGTTCCAGCAGCTGGTCCAGGTCGGTGCCGCTGTTGGCCTCGTGGACGGCGATGCCGAGCTGCCTGCCATAGCCATACAGCTGCTCGCGGGCGCCGATGCGGGTGGTGTCGGTGGTGACCAGGGCGACGTCACGCGGCGCGTGCTTCTCGGCGAAGCGCGAGGCCAGCTTGGCGATGGTGGTGGTCTTGCCGGCGCCGGTCGGGCCTACCAGCGCGATCACGCCGCCTTCCTCCAGCGGGTCGACCGGGGCGATCGGCAGCTTGCGCGAGATCAGCCCCAGCATCAGGCCGCGGCCTCGGTGCGCCTCGGTCTCCAGCGGAATCTGCATGGCGACGTCGCGGGCCAGGCCAGCATCGAAGCCGTACTCGTCCATCAGGTCCAGCGCGGTGGCGCGCACCGGGCAGCCGCGCAGGCGCTCGTCGGTGAAGCGGTTCATTTCGCGCTCGATCACCTGGCGCATGCCGGCCACTTCCTGGCGCAGCTGGCGGATCTCGGCGTCGTCCTGGGCGACCACGGTCAGGACCGGGGCTGGGGCAAGCGTCGGCGTCGGTGCGGTTTCGACGGTGGCATCGGCCAACGCCGGTTCGCTTGCGGCGACCTCCGGCTGCGTTTCGGCCAGGGCTGCGGTCGGCAGCGGCGGCGGCTGCACGGCCGGGGCCGCGCTTTCGTGATGCGCCTCGTGCGGCGGGTCGATCTGGAAGCGGGCGCGGTTGGCCGGCGTGGCGCTGGCGGGTGCCGGTGCGACGATGGCTTCGGCGAACGGGGCGAAGATCTGGTCCGGCAGCGCCGGCTCATTGACGGCGGCGCGTGCCAGCGTGGCGGCAAAGCCGGTGCTGCCGCGGGTCGGCACGATCTCGTCGGCGCTGTCCAGGGTGCGGCCGGTAGCGCCCACTGCTGCACGGGCGAGGGCGGCCACCGCCGAGGTGGTGGCGGCAACCGGTTCCGGTGCCGGGGTGCTGCTGCGGCGGCGGGTGACGGCGGCGATCACCGCGTCGGCGGCGGTGCGCGGCTTGGGTGCCGGCGGCGGTGCGACGTCACGGCGCGAGGCTTCCAGTGCACGCTGTACCGCGCTCTCGTCGTAGTTGGCGGCGGCGACGATCTCGATGCCTTCCTCGATCCGGCGGTTGGACAGGATCACGGCGTCAGGACCATGTTCCTTGCGCACCAGGTTCATGGCCGAGCGCATGTCGGCGGCGACGAATCGTTTGATTTTCATGCTGTGGTCACGGGGCGAAGACGGCGGGGTGGCGGTCGGGGAACTCGGGTGGTCGGTGGTCTGCACGGTGCGGGTTCCCCTTGGTGTCTGTCAGTTGCGTTGGTTCGAAAGTGGTGTCTGTTTTCTGGCGCATCGGCGGGCGGGCGTCAGCTGATCGTTCCGACCAGCTTCAGGCGCTTGTCCTCCGGCACCTCGCTGTAGGCCAGGACCGACAGCGACGGAACGCTGTGGCGGACCAGGCGGGCCAGCGCGGCGCGCACCGGGCCAGGTACCAGCACGACCGCGGGCTCGTTGCGGGCTTCCTGCTTGCTGACACATTCGGCCAGGCTCTGGTGCAGTCGCTCAGCGAGTCCGGGTTCCAGCGCGGCGCCGTTGCCCTGCGTGGACTCCTGCAAGACACGTTCCAATTGCGGGTTGAGGGTGAACACCGGCAGCTCCGCCGACATTCCGGCGATCTCCTGCACGATGAAGCGGCCCAGTGCGGTGCGCACCGCGGCGGTCAGCACGGCCGGGTCCTGGCTGGCGGGCGCATGTTCGACCAGCGCTTCGGCGATCTTGCGCAGCTGGCGGATCGGAATGCGCTCCACCAGCAGGTTCTGCAGCACGCGCACCACCGCCGACAGCGGCAGCGCCTTGGGCGTCAGATCTTCGACGAGCTTGGGCGCGCTCTTGGCCAGGTTGGCCAGCAGGTGCTGCACTTCTTCGTGGCCGAGCAGTTCCGGCGCGTGTTCGCGGATCAAGTGCGACAGATGGGTGGCGACCACGGTGGCCGGGTCGACCACCGTGTAGCCCAGCGTTTCGGCCTGGGCGCGCTGGTGCGGCTGGATCCAGGTGGCATCCAGGCCGAACGCGGGATCCTTGCCGGCAATGCCCTCCAGTGCGCCGAGCGCGCTGCCTGGATCCAGGGCCAGCTCGCGGTCGGGGTGGATCTCGGCGGTGGCCACCGGTACGCCGTGCACCAGCACGCGGTAGCCGTTGGCGGGCAATTCCAGGTTGTCGCGGATGTGCACCGACGGGATCAGGAAGCCGACATCCTGGGTCAGCTTGCGACGCACACCCTTGATGCGCGCCATCAGTTCGCCGCCCTGGTTGCTGTCCACCAGCGGAATCAGCCGATAGCCGACCTCCAGGCCCAGCGGATCGACCGGGCGCAGTTCGTCCCAGCTCAGTTCGGCGGTGGGGGCCGCGGCGGTCGGGCGGCCGAGCGCAGTGAGCGCGGCGGCATCGGTGCCACTGCCTGTCGCATCGGCAGCCGGTGCCTTGGTCTTGCGATACAGCTTCCAGGCGATGAAGCCAAGGATCGAGGCCAGCGTCAGGAAAGCGACGTTGGGCATGCCCGGCACCAGGCCCACCAGGCCGATGATGCCGGCGGTGATCGCCAGCGCCCGGTACTGGCCGAACACCTGCCCGGTCATGGCCTGGGCCATGTCCTGCGAGCGCGAGGCGCGGGTGACCAGCATCGCCACCGCGCTGGAGACCAGCAGCGCCGGCAGCTGTGCCACCAGGCCGTCACCGATCGACAGCAGGGTATAGGTGGCGGCGGCTTCGCCGAACGGCATGCCATGCTGCAGCACGCCCACGGCCAGGCCGCCGAGCATGTTGATGAACAGGATCAGGATGCCGGCGATGGCGTCGCCGCGGATGAACTTGCTGGCACCGTCCATCGCACCGTAGAAGTCGGCTTCCTCGCGGACTTCCTCGCGGCGGAGCTTGGCTTCTTCACGCGTCAGCAAACCGGCGTTGAGGTCGGCGTCGATCGCCATCTGCTTGCCGGGCATCGCGTCCAGGATGAAGCGCGCGGTCACTTCCGAGACGCGGCCGGCGCCCTTGGTGATGACCACGAAGTTGATGATGGTCAGGATTGCGAAGACCACGATGCCGACCGCGTAGTTGCCGCCGATCACGAATTCACCGAAGGCGGCGATGACCTTGCCCGCGGCATCGTGCCCGTTCTGGCCATTGAGCAGGATCACGCGGGTGGAGGCCACGTTCAGCGCCAGCCGCAGCATGGTCGTGATCAACAGCACGATCGGGAAGATGGTGAAATCCAGCGGGCGCTTCACGTAGACCACCGCCAGCAGCACCATCAGCGAGATGGCGATGTTGAAGGTGAACAGCGCATCGAGGACAGGCGCGGCCAGTGGCACCACGACCATGGCCAGCAGGGCCAGCACGATCAGCGGCGCGCCAAGGCCCTGGCGGATCATTTCCAGGGCGCGGCGGGTGTTGAATCCGGTGGCGGGCTGGGCGCTCACGGGCGGCCTCCCTTGCCGAATTCATCCACCTGGATCTGCGGGGCGTCCGGCATCGGGCCAGTGCGCCAGGCGCGCAGCTGATAGACGTAGGACAGGACCTGGGCGACGGCCGAATACAGTCTCACGGGAATTTCCTTTCCGAGTTGGCCTTCCCGATACAAGGCGCGTGCCAAAGGCGGGGCGGAGACGATCGCGACCTTGTTGCCGTCGGCCACTTCACGGATGCGCAGGGCGGTCTCGTCCACGCCCAGCGCGACCACGGTGGGAGCGTTCATGGCGCCGCCTTCGTACTTCAGGGCCACCGCGTAATGGGTGGGGTTGACCACCACCACGTCGGCGGTGGGCACCGCTTCCATCATCCGGCGGTTGGCCATCTGCTGCTGCAGCTGGCGGATGCGGCCCTTCACCTCGGGGCTGCCTTCGCTTTCCTTCATTTCCCGGCGCAGTTCTTCACGGGTCATCTTCAGCTTGCGCATCCAGTTCCAGCGCTGGTATGGGGCGTCGATGGCGGCCAGCACCAGCATGGCGCCGGCGGTGGCCAGCAGCAGGCGCAGGGTGAAGCCGAGGCCGTCGGTGATGGCGGTCTCCAGCGGGTGGTGGATCAGCCCGCGCAGGGTGTCAAAGCCGGTCCAGACCACCAGGCCGGCGGCCACACCGACGAAGGCCACGCGCAGCAGCGACTTGGTGAACTCGGCAATGGCCTCCGGGCCGTACAGGCGCTTGAGCCCGCTCATCGGGTTCATGCGGTTGATGTCGGGCATCAACGCCTTCTGCGACCAGCGCAGGCCGCCCATCACCAGCGGGGCGACGAAGCTGGCCAGCAGGCAGACCAGCACCAGCGGTGCGATCACCAGCATGAACTGCAGCAGCAGGTCGCCGAAGTGGCCGAACAGTTCCTTCGGGTTCTGCCGCAGGCTCTGTTCCGGGCTCAGCGCCTGCTTCATCCAGGCGCTGGCGCCGCGTCCGATCGAGCCACTCATGGCCATCACCGCCAGCACGCCGGCGCCGAACACGGCGGCCGTGCCGAGCTCGCGCGAGCGCGGCAGGTTGCCCTGTTCGCGGGCGTCGCGCAGGCGTTTTTCGGTCGGTTGTTCGGTCTTTTCGCCGGCGGATTCGTTCTCGGACATCACGGGCACTGCGGCAGGGGTTGCCCAGGTGAGTGCAAGAACTGTTCCACGCGTGGCGTGGTGCTGCCGACCGCCGGTGTTGTAGGGTCGAGCCCACGCTCGGCTGCGGTTGGGTCCAGGCGAGAAGCGCAGCCGAGCGTCGGCTCGGCTCTACAGGAACGTGTCGCAGGAACTGTTGCGTGATGGGGCGCGCGCGGCCCGGTGTCAGCCGGGCGGGTGTTGCGGCGGTGGGCTCTGCGCCAGTTCCACCCGCGGCCGGGGCAGGTCGTGCAGTTGCATGAAGCGCGCCGCGTCGACCGGGCGGCCGAGCAGGTACCCCTGCAGGAAGTCGCAGCCCAGGCGCTCCAGGTAGGCGCGCTGCGCGGCGGTTTCCACGCCCTCGGCGACGATGTCCATGTCCAGTGCATGGCCCAGCGCCACGATCGCCGAGACGATCACCACGTCCTCCGCACTGTGTTCCAGGTCACGCACGAACGCGTGGTCGATCTTGATCTCCGTGGCGGGCAGCCGCTTCAGGTACAGCAGGCTGGAATAGCCGGTTCCGAAATCATCGATGGAGATGCCCACGCCCAGCGCCGACAGCGCCTGCAGCAGGCGAAGGCTGGTATCGGTATCGCGCATGACCGTGCTTTCGGTGATCTCCAGCACCAGGTGGCGCGGGGCAATGCCATAGCGTTCGATCACTTCACGCACATCCTGCAGCAGGTGTGGCGAACTGAACTGCACCGGCGACAGGTTCACCGACATCGACCAGCCTTCATGCCCGGCGTCGCGCCAGCGCCGCAGCTGCTGGCAGGCCTGGTCCAGTGCCCAGCGACCGATCTCGTTGATCGCGCCGCTGCGTTCGGCCAGGCGGATGAAGCGGTCCGGTGGGATCAGTCCGTGCTCCGGGTGTTTCCAGCGGATCAGCGCTTCGGCACCGGCCACCTTCTGGGTGGCCACGCGGATCTTCGGCTGATAGTGCAGGAACAGCTGCTCGCTGCCGATCGCACGGCGCAGGTCGGCCAGCAGCCGGAACTGCTGCTCGGCACTGTCGTTCATCCAGTCGGCGAACAGCACGAAGGCGTTGCGTCCGGATTCCTTGGCCTGGTACATCGCCGCGTCGGCGAAGGCCATCAGCTGGCGCTCGCTGGCAGCGTGGTCGGGGCAGATCGCCACGCCGATGCTGGCGGTCACTTGAAGTTCGTTGTCCGGCAGCAACGGGCCGCTGCCCACCGCCTGCAGGATGCGCCGGGCGAGGGTGGGCAGGTCCTCGTCGTGCTCGATGCGCACCACCAGCACGAATTCGTCACCGCCCAGACGGGCCAGCATGTCGTTGGGCCGGAGCAGCTGGCGGGTACGCTCGGCCACCGCCACCAGCAGTGCGTCGCCGGCCTGATGGCCGTAGGCATCATTGACCTGCTTGAATCCGTCCAGGTCCATGAACATCACCGCGAAACGGCTGCCGCCCTGTTCGGCTTCGGCCAGCGCCTGCACGATGCGCCGCTGCAGCAGCAGGCGGTTCGGCAGGCGGGTCAGCGGGTCGTGCAGTGCGGCCTGGGTCAATTCCTGCTGGGCATCGGTCAACGAGGTGCTCAGCATCGAGTTGCGAAGCCGCAGCAGCTGCGCCTCCACACGCTGGTCCAGCCACGAGACCACCAGCACCACCGCCAGGATCGCAACCGTCAACACCACCACCAGCATCGCCAGCCACTCGCTCTGCAGGCCATCACCGACCGCGGCGCCGCAGATGCTGCCTTCCGGGAAACGCGCGGCGGCCATGCCGGTGTAGTGCATGCCGACGATGGCCAGGCCGAGCAGGCCGGCGGCCGCCAACCGGTCACCGACGCGGGTGCGCTGCGCGCGCAGGCGGAACGCCACGTACAGCGCGGTCCACGAAGCGGCCACCGCCACCACCAGGGAGAGCAGCAGCCAGCCCGGGTCGTAGTCGATCCCGGGCTGCATGCGCATCGCTGCCATGCCGACGTAGTGCATGCCGGCAATGCCGGTGCCCATCAGCAGGGCACCACCGGCCAATCGAGGATGGGGCAGGGTACGCAGTGAGACCAGCCACAGTGCGAACACCGACGAGGCGATCGCCAGGGCCAGCGAGAGCAGGGTGATGGGCAGGTCGTAGCCCAGTGCAATGGGCAGATCGAAGGCCAGCATGCCGATGAAGTGCATCGACCAGACACCCAGGCCCATGGCGAATCCGCCCCCCAGGCGCCACCACCAGGCGGCTGCCCTGCCCGGGGCGGTGACCGTGCGTCCTGCCATGGCCAGCGCCGTGTACGACGCCATCACGGCAACCAGCAGCGAGATCGCCACCAGCCACGGGTTGTACGTGCCTACCAGCATTCGTCAGTCTCCCGGACCTGCCTGTCGACGGAAACCACGGTGGGGCATGCATGAGGCAGGCCAACGCGAACGGGCGCCGGCCAGGTGCGGCATCCCCCCGGTTGCCGCGCATTCACTCTAACGCGCAGACCGGGGGGGACTTCAAGCGGCAATACGTGATGACCGGGTCAGCGTGTGACCGCGTCCGCGGCCTGGAAGGCGGCGTCGAACAGGCGCTGTACCGGCGGCCCCATTTCCCCGGCCAGCAGCGCCAGGAGGAACAGGCCCAGCAGCAGCGAAACCGGCAGGCCCAGCTGGATCGGGTTCAGCGCAGGGGCGGCTCGCGCCAGGACACCGAAGGCCAGGTTCACCGCCAGCATCGCCACGGTCAGCGGGATGGCCAGGGTCAGCGCACCGCGCAGCACGGTCAGCAGGAAGGTCGGAGCGATGCTGAAGAAGGCATGGGGATCAGGCAGCGGGGCGCCAATCGGCAGCGCGCGATAGCTGTCCACCAGCAGCGAGATCAGCGCCAGGTGGCCGTTGGCGGTGAAGAACAGCAGCCCGAACAGCAGATAGAACCACTGTCCGATCACGCCGGAGGTACCCCCGCGCAGCGGGTCGCTCATCTGCGCGAAGGCCAGGCCGGTGCCCTGCGCGATCAGTTCGCCCGCCATCGCACCGGCTTCGAACACAAGCCGCAGCAGGAAGCCGATGGATACGCCGATGGCCAGCTCGCGCGCGATGGTCAGCACCGTGGCGGCGTCGAAGCCGGTCCAGTCCGGCACCGGGGGCAGCAGCGGTGCCAGGGCGATGGCCAGGGTGCCAGCCAGCACCACGCGCACCCGTGACGGGACGGCGCGGGTCCCGACCATGGGCATGGCCATGGCCACAGCGCCGATGCGCAGCATGGTCCACAGTACGGTGCCGATCATGCCGAAGGCCTGAAGGCCGTCGGCAGCCATCTGGGTGGCGGCGTCCATCGAAGCGCGTGTCCTAGCCGATCAGGTGTGGGATGCGCTGGAACAGCAGCGTGGTGAATTCAACCAGGTGGCCGATCAGCAAGCTGCCCAGCGCGAACAGCACTGCGGTCAGCGCTGCCGCCTTGGCGACGAAGGCGATGGTCGGTTCGTTGAGCTGGGTCGCGGCCTGCACGACACCAACCACCACGCCCACCACCAGTACGGTGAGCAGCAGCGGGCCGGCCACCCACAACACGGTGATCAGGCCGCCACGCAGTTCAGTCAAGGCAAGTTCGGGAGACATTCGGATTCCATCTGCTCATGTAGAGTCGAGCCCTGCTCGACTGCGCGTTACGGGGGATATCAGGCCGGATTGAAGCTCGCCGCCAACGTACCCACGGTCAGCACCCAGCCATCGACCAGCACGAACAGCAGGATCTTGAAGGGCGCCGATACCAGCATCGGCGACAGCATCATCATGCCCATCGACATCAGCACGCTGGCAACGACCAGGTCGATGATCACGAACGGGATGAAGATCAGGAATCCGATCTCGAAGGCGGTCTTCAGTTCACTGGTGACGAACGAAGCGACCAGCACCGGGAACGGGATCGCGTCGGGGCTGGCGTAGGTGCCATGCCCGGCGATGCCGGCAAAGGTCATCAGGTCGGTCTCGCGGATCTGCGCCAGCATGAAGCCGCGCAGTGGCTGCGTGGTCAGCGTCCATGCGGTCTGGAAGTCGATGTCGCCGTTGAGGTAGGGCGCCATGCCCGCGCTCCACGCCTTGTCCCAGGTCGGCATCATCACCATCGCGGTGAGGAACAGGGCCAGGCCCAGCAGCACCTGGTTGGACGGCGTCTGGCCGGTGCCCAGCGCCTGGCGCAGCAGGCCCAGCACGATGATGATGCGGGTGAACGAGGTCAGCACCAGCAGCATCGACGGGATCAGGGTGATCGCGGTCATCAGCAGCAGGGTCTGCAGCGGCAGGCTGACCGGCTGGCCGCCGATCTTGCCGACGTTGACGTCCGGCAGAGGGGTGGCCGGAGCGCCGGGCGCGGCCAACGCCAGCGCCGGCAACAGGCACAGGGCAAGCAACAGCAGCCACGGCATCAGGGTGGCAAGTCGGGTACGGGTGACACGCATGTCAGGGATCCTTGCGCAGCCGCTGCTGCAGCAGCTGGGCGAAATTCGGCAGGTTCTTGAAGTCCGGCACGCGCACCGGTGCCGGTGGCGGCAGCGGCTCGGGCAGGATATGCAGGGTATTGATGCCGCCGGCGGTGACGCCCAGCAGCAGTTGCTGGCCATTGACCTCCACCACCACCACGCGCTCCTTGGCGCCGACACTGAGGCTGGCTACCAGCTTCATGCCTTCGGCCGGGCGGAAGCCGCTGCCAGGCATGCGCTTGAGCAGCCAGCCCAGGCCGATCACCAGCGCCAGCACCGCCAGCAGCGCCAGCACCGCACCGAACAGGCTGGGTGCGGCGGCCGCATGCTGGCCGACCTGCGGGCCGATCGGCGCGGCGGCCTTGCCGACCGCCAGCAGGGTGGAGGCCAGCAGGCTCAACGCAGTCTCCGGATACGCTCGCTGGGGCTGACCACGTCGGTCAGGCGCACGCCGAAGCGGTCGTTGATCACCACCACTTCGCCGTGGGCGATCAGGGTGCCGTTGACGAACACGTCCAGAGATTCGCCTGCACCGCGCTCCAGTTCCACCACCGACCCCTGGTTGAGCTGCAGCAGGTTGCGGATCGGCAGGCGGGCACGACCGACTTCCAGCGACAGGGTCACCGGCACATCGAGGATCACGTCCAGGTTCAGGTCCGGACCATTCGCCTCATCGGCCTGCAGGCTGCTGAACTGGGCCGGGGTCGGTTCGAGGGCGTCGATATCGTTCATTGCGGGTCTTCCTGGATGACGGGTACGCGCGGGCGGGTGCCCGGCGGATGGGTAGCGGTGATCTTCACGGCGTTCATGCCGTTGGCGATGCCGAACTCGCCGGTGAACACGGGGATGTTCTCCACGCATAGCGGCACCTGCGGGCTGAGCTCGATCGGCAGGATGTCGCCGACCTTCAGCTGGGTCAGGTCGCGCAGGGTCATGCGCTTGCTGGCCAGCACGCTGGACAGGGTGACTTCGGCGACGTTGAGCTGCTCACGCAGGGTCTTGCCCCAGCTCTCGTCGCGGTCGTTGCGGTCGCTCTGGATGCCGGCGTCGAGCAGTTCGCGGATCGGTTCCAGCATCGAGTAGGGCAGGGTGACGTGGATGTCGCCGCCGCCACCGTCGAGCTCGACGTGCAGTCGGCACACCACCACATATTCGCGCGGGGTCACGATGTTGGCGAAATGCGGGTTGATCTCCGAGTTGATGTACTCGAAGTCGACATCCATCACCGGTGCCCACGCTTCGCGCAGATCGGCGAAGGTCTGCTTCAACAGCAGGTGGATGACCCGCATTTCAGTAGCCGTGAACTCGCGGCCCTCGATGCGGGTGGGGTAGCGCCCGTCGCCGCCGAAGAAATTGTCGACGATGGCGAACACCAAGGTCGGCTCGAACACGATCAGGCCGGTGCCGCGCAGCGGCTTGAAGCGGATCAGGTTCAGGTTGGTCGGTACATACAGCGAGTGCATGTAGTCGTTGAACTTGATCAGTTCGATGCCGCGCACCGACAGTTCGGCCGAGCGGCGGATCAGGTTGAACAGGCCGATCCGCCACAGGCGCGCGAAGCGCTCATGGACCATTTCCAGGGTCGGCATGCGACCACGGATGATGCGGTCCTGGCTGGCGAAGTCGTACGAGCGCGCTTCGCCTGACGGGGGTTCCGCATCGGTCTCGACCGCGCCACTGTCCACGCCGTGGAGCAGGGCATCGATCTCGTCCTGGGACAGCAGATCATTCATCGGTGGGCCCTTACTGGGTCACGAAGCTGGTGAACAGCAGATCGTCGGCGCCGTTGCTGCCGGTCTCGGCCTTGAGTACCTTCTGCACCTCGGCCAATGAGGCGGCCTGCAGCTTCTGCTTGCCGGCGACATCGGCGATCTGGTCCGGGCTGACCTGCGAGAACAGCATCAGCAGGCGCGCACGGATGGCCGGGGCGTGGGTCTTGATCGCTTCCAGCGCGGCCGGGTCGCGGGTCATCAGCTGGACCTCCAGCTGCAGGTAACGCGGGCCGTCGACCGGGCCATTGAGGTTGACCACGAAGGCCGGGTCCAGCGCGAAGTACTGTGCCGGGGCTGGGGTCGCGCTCTTCTTCGGCGCCTGCGCGGTCTTCTCTTCGTGCTTGGACTGGGTGAAGAACCACACGCCGCCACCGGCGGCAGCGGCGGCCAGTACGGCCACCAGCGCGGTGATCAGGATCGGACTACGCGGCTTGGCGGCCTTGTCCTTCTCTGCGGTCTTCTTGGTTTTGTCAGCGGCTGCGGCCACGGGTGAAGCTCCTGAGGGTTGCTTCACCGGGATATGCAAGGGGCGTGCCGAAGGCCGGGCAGCGGGATGCGACGGAATTCCGTCGGAAACCTGCGCTGGTGGGTGCCGACCCTGGTCGGCACGGCTGTCAGGCGTAGGCGTCCAGCAGTCCGCGCTGGCGGATCAACTGCGCCGACGACACGCTGGCATCGCCCGGCGTCGGTTCTCCGTCGCCGATGATGCCGCTGCCACCGGGCTGGCCCGGCGCATTGCCCTCACCACCCGGTGACTGGTGGCCGACATCGGCGTGGGCCAGCTGGAAGCCCTGTTCGCCCAGCAGCTCGCGCAGGCGCGGCAGGCTGCTTTCCAGCGCTTGCCGCACGTCCACGTGCGGGCTGCTGAAGCTGGCATGCACCTTGTCGCCGTTCAACTGCAGGCGCACGTCGACCGGGCCCATGTCGTCCGGGCTCAGGCGGATGTGGGCGTGGCCGATCTTCTGGTCGGCCAGCCAACCCAGGCGTGCGCCGATGGCCTGGTCGAAGCCATCGTCACCCAGCACGGGTTTCGGCGTCGGCTCGCCATTGAAGATCGCATTGCCGGCGGCGAGCGCCGCCTTGAGGTCCTGTACGGCGGCTGCTGCCGGGGCGTGCAGCAGGGGTGTGCTGGCGCGGTCGCCAACGGCGGCCACGTCACTGCCTTCGCCGCGCTCGCTGCGCTTGCCGGGCAGGATCATCTCCGGCAGTGGCAGCGCCGTGGCATCGTCCGCACTGGTCGCCGCCGGTTTGGCGTCAGCCGCCACTGGGGTTGTGGTGGCCGTCGCCGGCGCGTCTGCAGGCAGTGTCGGGTTCGTGGCGGGGGCAGCAGCAGGCAGCGCGCTACCGTCGCTGGCCAGCGCCGGTGCAGCGGTGGTCGGCAGAGCAGCGGCCGGATCGGCAGGCATCGGCATCGCCAGCACCAGGCCGGCCAGGCCGGGCGGTGGCCACGGGGCGTCCTCGGTCGCGGCGGGCTTGTCCTTCTCGGTGCCGGGTCCCGCTGGGGTCACGGCAACGGGCGGCAGCGACGGCGTTTCAGCGGTTGCCGCTTCGGCGCCCGCATTGCGTTCATCCGGTGCCTGGCCATTGCTGTCGGCAGTCGATGGCGGGCTCGGCGTGGATGGCGTCGGCGTCGTGGCGTTTCCCGCAGACGCGGGCGCGCAGGGCGCACCGCCCTGCAGCAGCTGGCTGAAGTCCTTTCCGCCTTCGCTGCGCGAGGCACGTGCGGCACTGTTGCTGGTGGCGGGCGTGGCCGTGTTGGCGCTGCTGGCGAGCGGGGCGGGCATCACGAGCGGCCTCCCTGCTCGGCGCCGTCCTGGTCTTCGGCCTGCACCAGGCGTGCACGCCGTGCACCAATGTCGTCCATCTCGCGCTGGTCGCGGCGGTCGGTCACCACCTTTTCCTGCGCCCGGTAGCTGGCGGCCAGCTGCTCCAGCACCGCCTTGTCACGGCTGGCCAGGATCAGGCGCGCGCGCTCGGCCTCCACTTTCTCGCGGTTGCCATTGACCGTGGCCTGCTGCTGCTCGACCGCGCTGTCCAGTCGATCGAGGAAGGCGCGGCGGTTGAGCAACTGTGCCGGGCTGGTCGCCGCCATCTGTGCGTTGGCGTACTCCTCGGCATAGCGGCGCAGTTCGTCCAGTCGCGAAAGATGGGTGTCGAGCACGCGCTGGCGTTCGGCCAGGTCGCGGGCGACTGCGTCCTCATGTTCCTGGGCTCGCTTGAGCAAGGGATCGATGCGCTTGGACTGGTTCATGGCTTAACTCTCTTGTTCCACCAGGCGCTGCAGCGCCGCCTGGCTGTGCGGGAGATCTGCGGCCTTGGCAACGTCCTGGCCGAGGAACTCCATGATTTCCGGCCAGCGTTCCAGGGCTTCGTCGGTGGCCGCGTCGTTGCCGCGCTGGTAAGCACCGATCGCGATCAGGTCCCGGTTGGCCGAGTAGGCCGAGACCAGTCGCTTCAACTTGCGGATGCGCAGGCGCCACGGTTCGTCGGCGATTTCCGTGACCACGCGGCTGACCGACGACTCGACGTCGATGGCCGGGTACAAGCCGCTGTCGGCCACGCGGCGCGAGAGCAGGATGTGGCCGTCGAGGATCGCGCGCGCGGCATCGGCGATCGGATCCTGCGGATCATCGCCTTCGGTCAGCACCGTGTAGAACGCGGTGATCGAGCCACGGCCCTTGGCGCCATTGCCGGCGCGTTCGACCAGTGCCGGCAGCTTGGCGAACACCGACGGCGGATAGCCGCGGGTGGTCGGCGGTTCGCCGACCGACAGGCCGATCTCGCGCTGCGCCTGGGCGAAGCGGGTCAGCGAGTCCATCAGCAGCAGCACGTTCAGGCCCTGGTCGCGGAACCACTCGGCAATGGCGGTGGCGCGGTAGGCACCATGCAGTCGCGCCAGCGGCGGCCGGTCGGCAGGGCTGGCGACCACCACGGCGCGGCGCAGGCCTTCCTCGCCCAGCGTGGTCTCGACGAAATCGCGCACTTCGCGGCCACGTTCACCGATCAGGCCGACCACGATCACGTCGGCGGCGGTGTAGCGGGTCATCATGCCCAGCAGCGTCGACTTGCCGACGCCGGAGCCGGCGAACAGGCCGACGCGCTGGCCGCGGCCGATCGGCAGCAGCGCGTTGATCGCGCGCACGCCCACGTCCAGCGGCTGGGTGATCGGTTCACGCGCCAGCGGATTGATCGACACGCCGGCCATGCCAACATGGCCTTCGGCGCGGATCGGGCCCTTGCCATCCAGCGGCACGCCGTCGCTGTCGATGACGCGGCCGAGCAGGCCTTCGCCCACTTCCACGCCGCCCCGGCGCGCCGATGGCACCACCCGGGCGTTGGGCAGCAGGCCATGCAGTTCGGCGCTGGGCATCAGGTAGGTGCGTTCGCCGGCGAAGCCGACCACTTCGGCGTCGACCCAGCCACCATCGACCACTTCCACCTTGCAGCTGGCACCCAGCGGCGCTTCGCAGCCGACCGCCTCCAGGGTGAGCCCGACCGCACGGCGCAACACGCCCTCGCGGATCAGGCCGCGACCATGCGCGGTGTCCACGCGCAGGCCATCCAGGCGCCGCGCCAAGCGCAGGTTGCGGGCTACGGCCCAGTCGGCCGGCGGCGGAGTGGTTTGCGGTCCGACGCTCATGCGGTGGCTCCGGTCTGGCGGATCACCGCATCCAGGGCCCCGCGCAGGCGGGCTTCCAGGGTGCCGTCGATGCGCACGGCTTCGGCGTGCACGCGCAGGTCGCCACGGCTGAGGCTGGTATCCGGTACCAGGCGCTGCACCGGTGAAAGGTTCAGCAGCGGGGCGAGGGCAGCGATGTCATCCGGGTGCAGCCGCACTTCCACCTCGCGGGTGCTGCCCCCCACGGCGTCGATCGCTTCGCCGACCAGCTGCGCCAGCAGTGCCGGCTCGGCTTCGTAGGCGCGGCCGACCAGTGCGCCGGCGATGCGAACCGCCAGTTCGCCGAGTGCACCGACCACTTCGTTCTCCAGCCGCACCAGCGGCCGGCTGAAGTTGTCCAGGATCCCTTCGATCTGCGCGGCGAGGCGACGTACTTCGGCCTGGCCCTGGCCGTAGCCGTCGGCATGGCCCTGTTCGAACCCTTCCTTCTCGGCGCTGTCCTGGATCGCCTGGATCTCTTCAAGGGTCGGCAGCTGCAGCGGCGGCTCCGGTTCGTGTTCCGGATCCGGCTCGGTGAGTTCGAACGCATCCTCCTGCTCCAGCACTGGTTCGGGCTGGGCCAGCAGGTCCGGGGCAAGCCAGCGCACGACGTTGCTCACAGCATGGCCTCCGCGCTGCCACCGATGGTGACGGTGCCTTCATCGGCCATGCGCTTGACGATCGCCAGGATCTCGCGCTGTGCGCCTTCCACGTCGGACAGGCGCACCGGGCCGCGGGCTTCCATGTCCTCCAGCAGGATCTCGGCCGCGCGCTGCGACATGTTGCGGGTGATCTTGTCGCGCACCTTGATGTCGGCGCCGCGCAGGGCCAGGCCCAGGCGCTCGCCGCTCACCTCGCGCAGCACCAGCTGCATCTCGCGATCGTCCAGGTCGACCAGGTCGTCGAACACGAACATCAGGTCCTGGATGCGGTTGCTCAACGGCGCATCGATGCGCGCGATTTCGCCCAGGATTGCCTGGTCCTGGCCGCTGTCCATGAAGTTCAGGATGTTGGCCGCGCACTGCACGCCGCCGATGTTCGACGACTTCAGGTTCTGGTTGCCGGCGAACTGGCGCTCCATGATCTCGTTGAGTTCATTGAGCGCGTTCGGCGGAATACCGTCGAGGGTGGCGATGCGCAGCAGCACATCCACGCGGGTACGGTCCGGCAGCAGCTTCAGCGCGTCGGCGGCCTGGTCGGTTTCCAGGTGCGCCATCACGATGGCGATGATCTGCGGGTGCTCGTTGCGCACCAGGTCGGCCACCGCACGCGGGTCCATCCACTTCAGCGCGTCCAGGCCGGTGGTGTTGCGGCCGAGCAGGATGCGGTCGATCAGGTTGCCGGCCTTCTCGCTGCCCAGCGCCTGCACCAGCATGTTGCGGATGTAGTCATCCGAGCCCACGCCCAGCGAGGTCTTCGAGCCCAGTTCCTGGCCGAACTGGTCCATCACCCGCTCCACCTGCTCGCGGGTGATGTCGGTCATGGTGGCCATGGCGATGCCGATCTTCTGTACTTCCTTGGGTTCCATGTGGCGCAGCACTTCGGCCGCATCCAGCTCACCCAGCGAAAGCAGCAGCACGGCCGCGCGCTGTACTCCGGTCAGTTGTGCCTCAGTCATTGGCCACCCAGCCTTTGACCACCTGGGCCACGCGCTTGGAGTCGGTCTTCACGGCTTCACGCGCCATCCGCAGTCGTTCCTCATATGAATCCACCGGCAGTGCGAGCGCATCCGGTCCGCCCAGGCTTGCCCGGTCGGTGCCCAGCGCTGGCAGCGCAATGCCATCGTCATCGACCAGCTGCACATCCGCGGTGTGCGGTTCCAGGGCCTGTTCGTCATTCTTCTTGCTCTGGCCGGTGATCGCGCGCAGCGCCGGGCGCAGCACGCCGAACAGCAGCGCCAGCACCACCACCGCGCCCAGCAGCATGCGGCCTGCATCGTGCACCCACGGCAGCTCCCACCAGGCCGGGCCTTGTTCGGGCGTGGTCTCGCGCACGAACGGGGCATTCATCACCGACACGGTGTCGCCACGCTCGGCGTTGAAGCCGACGGCCTGCTTGACCAGCGCCTCGACGCGGGTCAGTTCGGCGGCCGACAGCGGCTGCGGGCTCATCTTGCCGTTGGCGCCGGCGCGCGGCACGTTGTCCACCAGCACCGCCACCGACACGCGCTTGATGCGGCCGGCCGGCTGGCGGGTGTGCTGCAGGGTGCGGTCCAGCTCGTAGTTGCGGGTGGCGTTCTTGCTGCTTTCGGTCGGGGTCTGCGCGGTGGCCGGCGCGGCCTGCTGGCCCGGCGGACTGTTGCTGGTTGCACCCGGCACGCCCTGCGGACCCGGCGTGCTGGTGGTGTTCTCGCTCATCTGCTCGCTGCGCAGCTTCTGCGGTTCACCGTTGTAGAGCTCACGGGCTTCCTCGGTCACCGAGAAGTCCATGTCCACGCTCACTTCCGGGTTGACGCGGCCGGGGCCGGTCATCGGCTCCAGCAGCTCGCGGATGCGCTGGTTGAACGAGGTTTCCTGGCGTCGCACCTGCTCGAACTGCGCGGCGTTGACCGCCGCCTCGCTGTTCGGGTCGGTGATGCTGAGCATGCGCCCGCTCTGGTCGACCACGGTCACCCGTTCCGGCGCCAGGTCCGGAATGCTGGCCGCGACCATGTGCACGATGGCGTCCACCTGGCTGCGTTCCAGCTGCTGGCCGCCCCGCAGTTCCAGGGTGACCGAGGCGCTGGCCACGTCACGCTGGCGGGTGAAGGCGCTGGGCTTGGGAATGGCCAGATGCACGCGTGAATCACGTACCGGGCGCAGCGTGTTGATGGTGCGCGACAGCTCGGTTTCCAGCGCGTGCTGGTAGCGCGCGCTTTCCACGAACTGGCTGACGCCGAAGCCCGGGTCGCGTTCCATCAGCTCGAAGCCGAGCTTGCCACTGTCGGTCAGGCCGGAGCCGGCCAGCTTCAGGCGGGCGTCGTGCAGGTTCTTTTCCGGCACGGTGATGCCACCGGTGGCCGGATCGAGCGCGAACGGGATCTGCGCGGCGCGCAGCAGGTCGGTCGCCTCAGCGGTCGCCTTCTGGTCCAGGCCGGTGTACAGCGGGACCATGCCCGGCTTCTGTGACCAGAAGAACACGGACAGGCCTGCCGCCACCGCCACCGCGATCATCGCCATCAGGCCCAGCCGACGGGTGATCTGCAGACTCTGCAGGCGGTCGAACCATTGCCCGGCCTTCTCGGCGTTCAGGCTGTCCTTGGAGAGCGTCAGTGCCATGCGTCTCTATTCCTTACAGCGGCATGTTCATCACGTCCTGGTAGGCCTGGACGAGACGGTTGCGGACTTCCACGGTGGCGCGGAAGGCGATCTGGGACTGCTGCGAGGCGACCATCACCTTGGCCAGGTCGGCGCTGGGGTCGCCCATTTCAAAGGCCTTGGCGAGGGCGCCGGACTTCTGCTGCGCATCGTTGACGCCGGCAATCGCACCACGCAGGGTTTCGGTGAAGCTGGCCGGCTGGGCCTGCGGCGCGTCCAGCACCGTGCCCGGCAGGGCGTTGCTGCGCGGCGTTTCGCCCAGCGGGTTGAGCGCCGGCTGCCCCATCTGGGTCTGATAGGAGCGGATCTGCGAAAGGATCGAAGTGACGGAGTGGGACATCTGCAACGGTTCCAGAAACAGGGATGGGGTTGTCTGCTGGAACCAGTGCAAGTGCCGTGCCGAAACCGGTTTTCGATTCAGTGAAGTGAGGGTTGTGGGTGTACTGGCAGGGCTGCGCCCTGCACCCGCCGAATCAACGTCAACGTCAACGGCGGGCTATCCGTGGGGTGGCGGGGCGGGTCCGGTTGCGGGGGACGCTGCAAGTACCCCTCCGGGGCCCGGCCCAGCCGCTGGCGGCTGTGCGTTCGGGCGCTTGCGAAGCAGTGCTTCGCAAGCAAAGCGCCCTCACCCATGTAAGCTCGGTCGCCGCATCCATGCGGCTCACGCCCCCGCAACCGGACCCACCCCGCCTTCGACAGTTTCACGCTGCTGCCGGTAGATGCTGACCGCTGGTCGGCGCTGATCGGATGGGGTCAGATCCCGTTGCGACGCAACGGGATCTGACCCCATTGAAGGCGCCATTTATCCGGCGTCGGTTTTCTGGCCTACGGCTGCAGGGTCCAGCGGCCGGAATTCTGGCGCTGGCGCGGGGCGATGGGGCCATCGTGCTGGGTGTAGATGAAGCGACCCTGGCGGTCGCTCTGGCAGGTCAGCAGCAGGGTGTAGTGGGCGGGACCGGCCGGGTGGGCCTCGGTCATCTGGATTTCCGCGATATGCGGGGCCAGGCGCTGGTAGCGGTAGCTGCCGCCGATGCGCAAGTCAGTGCCGAGGATGTCCAGCACGTACTGGCTGCCGGCAAAGCTGAGCTGCACCATGCGTCCGGCGTTGGGGTTGTCCGGCGCGTACAGCGGGTCGCTGAGGTTGGTGAACTGGCGCTGGTCCAGCGTTGCGGGCAGGGTGCAGTTGGCGGCAGTGACCAGGGCCGGGTAGAGCAGGCTGGCGAGCAGGGCAAGGCGATGCATGGTGGAACCTCCATGGGTGTGTCCTTGCCATGCTCCGCACTGCGGCCGTGTTGTCTCTAGGAAAACATGCAAAAGCAATGGGCTCAGATCGCGTTCCGCAGCAAAGGGATGTGAGCCCAGGCGCCAGAAGCACCAACGCCCGGGCGAGCCCAGGCGTTCGTGCCCCCTTCATGCTGGTGGCGCGGTTCAGCCGGCCAGTTCGGCCTGCTCGCGTTCGATGCCGTACTTGCGCAGCTTTTCCACCAGGGTGGTGCGGCGCAGGCCGAGCAGCTGGGCGGCGTGGGCGACCACGCCCTGGGTGCGTTCCAGTGCTTCGTTGATCAGGCCAAGTTCGATGCTGGCCATGTGGTTGCGCAGGTCCATGCCTTCGTCGGGCAGTGCGGCCGGTGCCGCCGGGCGATTGACGGCGATACCGTGTTCCAGCGCCGGCTGGTTGCCGCTGCCGGGTGTGTGGAAGGAGAAGCTGCGCAGGTCCAGTCGCTCTTCGCTGGCGGCGGGCGGTGCCGGCGCCAGCGCAGCGACGGCGGCCAGTGCCGCATCGCCACGATAACGGGCCGGCAGGTCCTGTACGCGCACCGAGCCACCCGGATGCAGTACGGCCAGTCGTTCGACCAGGTTGGTCAGCTCGCGCACGTTGCCCGGCCATTCGTAGCCGGCCAGCGCCTGCAGGGCTTCCGGGGTGAAGCGCACTTCGCCACGGCCAGTGCGGGCCAGCTGCGCGGCGATGGTTTCCACCAGTGCCGGCAGGTCTTCGCGACGCTCGCGCAGCGCGGGTACTTCAATCGGGAACACGTTGAGGCGGTAGAACAGATCCTCGCGGAACTTGCCCTCAGCGATGCGGGTCTCCAGGTCGCGATGGGTCGCGGCCACCACGCGCACGTTGCAGCGGATGGTCTGGTTGCCACCCACGCGCTCGAAACTGCGCTCCTGCAGCACGCGCAGCAGCTTCACCTGCATCGGCAGGCTCATGTCGCCGATTTCGTCGAGCAGCAGGGTGCCGCCCTCGGCCATTTCGAAACGGCCCTTGCGCGCGGTGAGCGCGCCGGTGAAGGCGCCCTTCTCATGGCCGAACAGTTCGCTTTCCAGCAGGTCGGCCGGAATGGCGCCGCAGTTGATCGCCACGAACGGTCCGTCACGGCGGGGCGAACGCTGGTGGATGGCGCGCGACACCACTTCCTTGCCGGTACCGGATTCGCCCAGCACCAGCACGGTGGTATCGAATGCGGCCACCTGCTCGATCATGGTGCGCAGGGCGCTCACTGCCGGGCCGTTGCCGGTGGGTCCCTGGTCCTGCGCGGCGCCGGCCTGATGCTCGGCATCCAGGCGCTTGAGGCTGGCGCGGCGCAGCAGGGCTTCCATCTGCGCGTGGCGCAGCGGCGTTTCCAGCGGCCAGATATTCGCTTCATGCAGCCCGTGCTGCTGGGCAAACATTGCGGCATCACCATCGGCCAGCAGCACCGGAGGCGGCAGGCTGCTGCCGCCCAGCCAGTTGTACAGCGCGGTGCTGGCGGGGCTGTTGTCCAGGCTGCCGACGATCACCGCCATCCAGTCGTTCTGGCGCTGCCGGCCCAGGTCGAAGTCGGCCGCGTCGGAGACCCAGCGCGGATTGAAGTCCATGAATTCCAGCAGGGCAACGGTGCGCTCTGCGCGCACAGCGTCGTTGTCCAGCACCAGGATGCGCGATTCACTCACGACTGTTCCTCCCTGAGGCCTTCCAGGATTGGCATGACTTCCTGGATGTAGGACAGCTTGCTGACAAAGTTGTCGGCACCGGCACGCAGCGCGTGTTCGCGGTGCTCGGCGTCGTCGAAGTGGCTGGCGATCACGATGTACGGTGCATCGTCCTGCGACTTGATCAAGCGGGTGGCCTGCAGGCCACCCATCTCCGGCATGGCCAGGTCCATCAGCACCACCTGCGGGCGCAGCGTTTCCGAGCGCTCGATCGCTTCCAGGCCGTTGCCGGCACTGCCGACGATCTGCAGCCAGTCGATCTTGCGGAAATGGCGCATCGCCGCGTTGATGAAGCCCTCGTGGTCATCGACCAGCAGGACCGTGAGCTTGTTCATGTCCAACATCCTTTTCAGCCCACCCGGGCCAGCTGCGGTTGCCTGGCGCTGAGCCGGCGCCGTTCGCGGGCCGGGGCGATATCCAGTTGTTCTCGGTATTTTGCGACGGTTCGGCGGGCAATGTTCACCCCCTGGCGTGACAGCAGGCCGGCAATGGCCTCGTCGGCCAGCGGACGGCCGGCGGGTTCGGCGTCGATCAGGCGGCGGACCATGGCTTTCACCGCCTGGCCGGAGACGCTGGCGCCTTCAAGGCGCACCGCGAAGAAGTGCTTCAGTTCGAAGGTGCCGCGCGGGGTCTGCAGGAACTTGCCGGTGGTGATGCGCGAGACGGTGGACTCGTGCATGCCGATTTCCTCGGCCACTTCCTTCAGGGTCAGCGGCGCCATCGCCTCTTCGCCACGCACCAGGAAGGCGGCCTGGCGCTCGACGATCACACGCGCGGTGCGCAGCAGGGTGTCGTAGCGCATCGACAGGCCGCGGCTGAACCAGCGCGCCTCCTGCAGCATCTCGCGCAGTGCCGGCGCGGCTTCGCTGGTTTCTGCCAGCGCCTGTTCGTACTGGCTGTTGATCGAGACGCGGCGGCTGGTGGCCGGGTTCAGTGCCACCTTCCACTGGCCATCGGCATGCCAGGCGACCACGTCCGGTACCACCACCGCATTGCGTTCGGGCAGCAGGCTGTCGCCGGGGCGCGGCTGCAGCGAGAGGATCAGGCGCACCGCCTCGCGCACGTCGTCGATCTCGGCGTCGTGCTGGCGGGCGAGGGCGGGGTAGTCGTGCGCGGCCAGTGCCTCGAGCGCGCCATCGAGGATGCGGGCGGCCAGGTGACGCGCGGGGACCACGCCGTGCAGGCTGCGCAGTTGTGCCTGCAGGCCTTCGCGCAGGTCCTGCGCAGCCATGCCAGCTGGTTCACCGTGCAGCAGCTGCTGGCGGATGGCCTCGACGCCTTCGGCGGCGATGTCGAACTGGGCGCTGGCCACCAGCTGCAGCTGCGCCAGTGGCGCCTGCAGGTAGCCGGCCTCGTCGCAGTGGTCGAGCCAGAACGCGGCCACCGCCAGTTCGCTGTCGTCCATGTCCAGCGCCAGGCGCTGCAGCACGCGCAGCTGAGGGTCGGTCGACTCACCGGCGGCAATGCGCGCCATGCGGTCGTCGTCGCCGTCCTGCCAGCTGGCGCCGGCCACGTCCCACATCGAAGATTCCGGCAGCTCGTCGAACGCGGCGGTTTCCAGCGTGGCGGCGCTGACCTCGGTGGCATCAGCGGCAGGCGCTTCGGCCTCTTCGATCTCCAGCAGCGGGTTGGAGTCCAGCAGGCGCTGGATTTCCTGTTCCAGGTGCAGGCCATCAAGCTGCAACAGCCGGATCGACTGCAGCAGCTGCGGGGTGAGGTGAAGTTGTTGGCCCAGCTGGGTCGAGAGTGCAGCCTTCATCGTGATTCCCCGGCGCCGCTCCCCGGCGCCTTGTGGAACGCATCTTGCTTTTGATCCGGAATGGGCGGAATCGGGGGGTTCCTGAGGGGATTCGTGGTTGTCCCGACAGGATGTAGGGGTTATCCCTACATTGGCTCGGGATATTGACGAAACGGGCCGCCAAGTCATTGATTCGTCGTGCCGACGCAGCGGGTTTTGCAGCGGCCGGTGTACGGATTCCTGTCAGGGAATGTCGGGGCGACGGGAATTCGTCGCCGGTGCAGTGCCGGGCAGGGGTCAGATCCCTTTCCTGCGGAAAGGGATCTGACCCCATTCGCAGGCAATCACTCCAGCTCGTGCTGGTGGCGCGCGGCCAGCAGCAACAGGTCATTGGCGCGGCGGCAGCCCAACGACTCCATCATGCGTGCGCGATGGGTTTCCACCGTCTTCACGCTGATGCCGAGGTCCGCAGCGATTTCCTTGTTGCTTTCGCCCTTGCCGATGCGGCGCAGGATCTCGCGCTGACGCGGCGACAGCGCGGCAATGCCGGTAGGCTTCTCGCGGCCCAGCATGGGTGCCAGCATCTTGGCCGAGATCTGGGGACTCAGGAACACCTGGCCGGCATGCGCGGCGCGCAGCGCCAGTTCCAGCTCCTGCGGTGCTGCATCCTTCACCACGAACCCGACCGCACCGCGATCCAGGGCGTCGCGCACATGGGCGGCATCGTCGTGCATGGTCATCATCACCACCCGGGTGCCCGGGGCGCGCAGGCGGATGTCGCTGAGCGCTTCCAGGCCGGTGCGGCCCGGCAACGAGAGATCCATCAGCACCACATCCGGCGCATGCTGCAGGGCCAGCTGCAGTGCCTGTTCGGCGTTGCTGGCCTCGGCGACGAGCTGCACGTCGGCAAACCCCTGCAGCAGCCGCGCCAGGCCGGCGCGGACGAGGGTGTGATCGTCGACGATGAGAACTCGCACAGGCACGCAACAGATCCGTGTAGGGGAGTCCACCTTAACTTAGCTGAACGGGCGCGCCAAGGCTTGCCCGCCAAGCGTGATGGTGGCAGCTTTCAGCGCGCCCGGCGCGCCTCGGCCACCTGGCGGCGGTGCAGTCGGAACAGGTGCCGTTCCATTGCCATTTCCAGGCCGTCGCCCAGGCGTTGGAAGCGCAGCCACAGGAAGTGGCCGCCGCTGCTGTCGGCTGCCTCGGCGATCACTTCCACCGGCAGGTCGATGTGGTCGGGCAGCCAGTCGCTGGGCTGCAGGCGCACCACGCCGGCCTGTCCGGGGCTGGCACCACTGCGCGGGCCCAGCTGCAGGCGGATGCCACGGCGCGACCAGCGCACCGGGCGCAGGGGCAGTTCCAGGCCCTGCTGGCGCACCAAGCGGCCGAGCAGCACCATCGCCAGGTCCAGCTTGGCTTCAAGGCGTTGCAGCTGCAGGGTGGCCTCGTTGCGCTCGTCGTGCTCGTCAACACGGCTGTCTTCGACCAGTGCCAAGCTGCGCAGCAGGCCTTCGGCACCGCTGGTGCGTCCGGCCGCGCTGCCCGCCTGGAACTCGGCCGGCAGGGCCAGCTCGCAGCTGAGCGTTTCGTCGAACAGCTCGCTTTCGGCAGGATGGTGCAGCGACGTGGTCGGCAGCTGGGTCATGCCAGCGATTCTGCCTGCAGGTAGGCATGGGCGGCGCGAAGAGAGCGCTGGCCGTCATTCATCAGTGCGGCTGCTGCATCGCGGCGCTGGCGCAGCAGGCCCAGAAGGCTCTGCTGGCGCTCGAACAGGGCGCTCAGCGGCGCGTGGTCCGCAGCGGTCAGCGGCTGGCTGAGCAGGGCATGGAGGGTGCTGTCGTGCCCGTCGAGCAGGCTGTCGGCCTGGTCCAGGGCGTCATCGCCCAGTGCCTTCTCGAAGGCATCCAGCTGCGCGTGCAGTTCGGGCAGGCTCATGGCGCCACCGCGGCCGGGCGGCGCTGTTCGTGCGGGATCGCGTTCCAGGCGCTGTCGATCTCGCCCAGCAGCTGCAGCGATTCATCCAGCGCGGCGCGGTCGTTGTGCAGGTTGGCTTCGGTCAGGCGCTGCAGCACGTAATCGTACAGGGCCGACAGGTTGCCGGCGATCTCGCCGCCGGCCTCATGGTCCAGCGAGCCGTTGAGGTGGCCGACGATCGCGCAGACTTCGCCGATCGCCTTGCCCTTGCCGGCCTGGTCGCCGCGCTCGAGGCTGGCCAGGGCGCGACGCACGCGCTCCAGCGCGCCGGCCAGCAGCATCGCCACCAGCTTGTGCGGATCGGCATCGGCGACCGCACTGGTCACTCCCACCTGGCGGTACTGCTCGGCATATTGACGGCTGGAACCGTACATTCGTGATTCTCCTTGCGCGGGGTGCCGTCGGGCGATCGTGGGGATCGGTGCCGGCGGCGCGGCGATGATTGCTGTTGCGTCCGTTATCGGTGCATTGCGCGGCAAACTTGAGTGCCACGCACGCATCGTCAGCGGTTCAACTGTGCCAGCTGCTGCTGCAGCGCCGTGTTGCTCTGCTGCAACTTGCCCATCAGGCTGTCCAGCGCGATGAACTGCTTCTTGTAGCGCTCTTCCACGCTCTTCATCCGCGTGTCGAGATCCTTGCGGCGCTTGTCGATGTTGTCCAGCGTGGTGTTCAGTCCCTTGGTCCGCGCGACGAACGCGCCTTCCTTGCCGACCGTGGTGCTGACATAGCCGTCGACCAGCGTGTACAGCTTGCCGGCACCGCCGGTATCTCCGGTGATCGCTTGGCGCATCTTCTCCGGCTGGCTGGCCAGTGCGGCGGCGAACTTGGTGGTGTCCAGGATCAGCGTGCCGTCGGCATTGGGGTAGCCGCGGGTATCCAGACCGATCGCCTTGGCATCGAGCTTGTCACCAGCCAGGTCCTTGAGCACGCTCGACATCACCGAGCGCAGTTGGCTGATGGCGCCGCGCATCTGCGCATCACCGGTCAGCGTGGAGGCTTCCTTGGTCTTGGCGTCGTACTTGGTTTCGGTGTTGATCGCCGCCAGTGCGGCGTTGTAGGCGGTGACGAACTCCTGCATCACCTTGGTGGCTGCCGCAGTGTCGGTGCTGATGGTCACCGTGCTGGTGCCCGGCATCTTCAGGTTCAGGGTCAGGCCCGGAACCGCATCGGCCACCGTATTGCTGGCGCTTACGACCTTCACGCCATCGATGGTCAGCTCGGCGTCGGCGGCGGCGGTGTTCTGCTTGAGGCTGTTGACCAGTCCCCCCAGCTTGGCGTCGCTGCCTGCGTATTCGAGCTTGATCGCGTTGGCGGCACCGGTCTTCTCCTGGGCGATCGACAGGTACTGGTTGTCGCCGGAGCTGATCAGGGTGGCCTGCACGCCTTCCTTGCGGCCAGCCGCATCGATCTTGTTGCGGATGGTGGTCAGCGTGTCGCCGTCCTCCACCTCCACGTTCATGGTCTTGGCCTTGTCGCCCACGCCAACGGTCAGCGTCAAGGTTCCGGCAGCAAACGTGTCGGTCTTGGGTACCGAGGTATCGGCGATCAGTTTGTGCGCGGTGGCCAGCGAGGTGACATTGACCACGTGCGTGCCGTTGGAGGCCGCAGCCTTGGTTGTGCCGACGTCATACAGCGCGACCGACGCCGTCAGGATCTCGTCGGTGCCCTTGTCGCCGCCTTTGCTTGCGGTCACGGTGCGCGTGTCGAACGCCGTGGTGGCCTTCAGTGCGGTCAGCGCCGTCTTCAGCTTGTCGAAGGCCGAGGTGATGGTGCCGATCGACGACAGCTGCATCTTGGCCTTGGACTGCTGCAGGTTCAGCGCATTGTCGGCGGGCTTGCGGTCGGCTGCGACCAGCTGGTTGACGATGTCCGAGATGTTGAGCCCCGAGCCAATGCCACCGTATCCAAAGTCTGCCACGTCGTTTCTCCTGGTATCCGGGCCCGGCCGTCGTGCGGTGGCCCGTCGTCAACGAAAATAGCGGCCTGCGCCGCTGGGTCTTGAGGACTTCGTTGATGCACGTGCCGTGCCAATCGCCTGGCGCAGGTTCTGGCACGCGGGTTGCAGGAGGGCTGGGGCAGGGTGCGGGTGGGTTCACCGCGGGCTGCCGGGAGTCTGCAAAAAGCCCTCCCCCAATGCAGGGGAGGGATCAGGCTACTGACAATCGGGGGGAGACGAAGCCGCCCGGTACGTACAGTCAAAGGTACAGCGCTGAAAGAGAGGTCCGCAGGAGCGGGCGATGCCAAGCCGGTTCGGGACTGATCCCGGGCCGGGCATGGCCCGCGCCTTCGTGCATCGTGGCTTCCCGGTTGCCGCTACCGTCGGTTCGACCCGACGGTAGCGGCGCCTTCTTGCCGTGGATCAGCGCAGCAGGCTGAGCACGCCCTGCGGCACCTGGTTGGCCTGGGCCAGCATGGCCGTACCGGCCTGCTGCAGGATCTGGGTGCGGGTCAGCTCGGCGGTTTCCTTGGCAAAGTCGGTGTCCTTGATGCGGCTACGCGATGCCGACAGGTTTTCCGACGAGGTCTGCAGGTTGGCCACCACCGAGGTGAAGCGGTTCTGGATCGCACCGAGGTCGGCGCGGGTGCTGTTGATCGCACCCAGGGCCTTGTCGACCACTTCCATCGCCTGCTGTGCACCCTTCACGGTGGACACGTCGATCTTGTCGGCGAACTTGGCGGTCGGCGCGGCACCTGCGGTGAACCCAGCGATGGTGCTGCTGAAGGCCGTGAAAGCACCGGCATTGTTGACGCTGTCCTTGACCGAGGTCAGGGTGAGCGCGCCGGCCGCGTCGGCTTCGGCATAGACGCCGGTCTCGCCGATCTTGGCATTGATCGCGGTTGCGACGGCCTTGCCGGCTGCCGCGGTGTTGGCGGCCGCATCGCCGACGCTCTTCACGGTCATCGCGTCGAAGTTGACGACGGTGCCCTTGCTGTCGGTGATGGTGAACGCGGCAACAGCGGTATCAACGTTGTCGGCACCGGTGACGGCAGCAGTGGCCGTGGCGAACTGGGCACCACCGAGGGCGTTGGCCTTGGCGTCGATGGTCTTGTCGATGGCGATGGCCTGGCCGGCGTTGGCACCGACCTGGAACAGCTGGCTGGAGAACGAACCGTCCAGCAGCTTGGTGCCGTTGAAGTCCGACTGCTTGGCGACGCGGTCGATTTCCGAGACGAGCTGGGTCACTTCGGCCTGCAGCGCCTTGCGGTCGCTGGCCGAGTTGGTGGCGTTGGCGGCCTGCACCGACAGCTCGCGGACGCGCTGCAGGTTGTTGCCGATTTCGGTCAGCGAACCTTCGGCGACCTGGGCCAGCGAGATGCCGTCGTTGGCGTTGCGGATGGCGACGTCGGTACCGCGGATCTGCGTGCCGAAGCGCTCGGAGATCGCCAGGCCGGCGGCGTCGTCCTTGGCGCTGTTGATGCGCGAACCGGAGGACAGGCGCTGGATGGTGGTGGCCAGCGAGCTGCCGCTGGTGCTCAGGTTGCGCTGAGCATTCAGGGACATGGTGTTGGTGTTGATGACTTGTGCCATGGTGCTTTTCCTTTGGCGAAGGTGGAACGTGTTTCAGGATCCGGGCGCGGCGTCATGCGGCGCCCGGAGGTCGATCAGGGAGCGGATCAGCGCAGCAGGCTGAGCACGCCCTGCGGCACCTGGTTGGCCTGGGCCAGCATGGCCGTACCGGCCTGCTGCAGGATCTGGGTGCGGGTCAGCTCTGCGGTTTCCTTGGCGAAGTCGGTGTCCTTGATGCGGCTACGCGAAGCCGACAGGTTTTCCGACGAGGTCTGCAGGTTGGCCACCACCGAGGTGAAGCGGTTCTGCACGGCGCCCAGGTCGGCACGAGTGCTGTTGATCGCACTCAGGGCCTTGTCGACCACTTCCATCGCCTGCTGTGCGCCCTTGACCGTGCTGACGTCCAGGTCACTGGCGAACTTGGACGCCGGTGCGGCGGTCGCCAGCGTGGCGGTGAAGGTCGGTGCGGTAGCGCCGGTCCAGGTGCCCACCGAAGCGGTGATGGCCTTGAACGAGCCATCGGCGTTGACGCTGTCCTTGACCGAGGTCAGGGTGACGCCAGCGGTGCCGTTCACTTCGGCGTAGACACCGGTCTCACCGATCTTGGCGTTGATGGCAGTCACCAGCGCCTCGCGGGAGGCCTTGCCGGTAGCAGCGGCGTCGGCACCCTGCTTGACATCGACGTCGGCGATGGTGACGCCATTGATCTGCAGGCCAGTGACCTTGAAGTCGGCGTTGGCGCCCGGGTCGGCCAGTGCCAGCGAGTTGGTATCGAACTTGGCGCCACCCAGGGCGTTGGCCTTGGCGTCGATGGTCTTGTCGATGGCGATGGCCTGGCCGGCGTTGGCACCGACCTGGAACAGCTGGCTGGAGAACGAGCCGTCCAGCAGCTTGGTGCCGTTGAAGTCGGACTGCTTGGCAACGCGGTCGATTTCCGAGACCAGCTGGGTCACTTCGGCCTGCAGGGCCTTGCGGTCGCTGGCCGAGTTGGTGGCGTTGGCGGCCTGCACCGACAGCTCGCGGACGCGCTGCAGGTTGTTGCCGATTTCGGTCAGCGAACCTTCGGCGACCTGGGCCAGCGAGATGCCGTCGTTGGCATTGCGGATGGCGACGTCGGTACCGCGGATCTGCGTGCCGAAGCGCTCGGAGATCGCCAGGCCGGCGGCGTCGTCCTTGGCGCTGTTGATGCGCGAACCGGAGGACAGGCGCTGGATGGTGGTAGCCAGCGAGCTGCCGCTGGTGCTCAGGTTACGCTGAGCATTCAACGACATCGTATTGGTGTTGATGACTTGTGCCATGAGGAGAGGTCCTTGAGCGGTTGCACGTGAGTTGGGTCAGACGCCCCCGACGTGCCCCGGGGGCGGCTCATGTCAGCGCTGCAACAGGCTGAGCACGTTCTGCGGTACCTGGTTGGCCTGGGCCAGCATGGCCGTACCGGCCTGCTGCAGGATCTGGGTGCGGGTCAGTTCGGCGGTTTCCTTGGCGAAGTCGGTATCGCGGATGCGGCTGCGCGATGCGGACAGGTTCTCCGAGGAGGTCTGCAGGTTGGCGACCACCGAGGTGAAGCGGTTCTGGATCGCGCCGAGGTCGGCGCGGACGCTGTTGACCGATTCCAGGGCCTTGTCGACGATCGACATCGCCTTCTGTGCGCCTTCGGCGGTGGTGACGTTCAGGTCCTTGACGAAGCTGGCTGCTGCACCGGTCAGGGTGCCGCCGTTGGTGCTGGTCTCGGTCAGGCCGAGGCCGGCGATGGTCGCGGCGGTGACGCCGGCCGGCGGGGTTGCCGCGCTGACGCCCAGGGCGAAGGTCTGGCCATCCTTGACCGAAGCCAGGCTGATGACGCCGGCATTGACCGAGGCCACCACGCCGGTTTCACCCAGCTTGTTGTTGATCGCCGCAGCGGTGGCCGAGGTGATCGACTCGCCGGCCTTCACGGTGAAGTCGCTGATGGTGACCGTGGTGGCGGTGCCGCCCGGCGGGGTGACCGAGACCTGCAGGCCGGAGTAGGTGGTGTCGGCCGTGGCCTTGTCCACCGCCAGCGCGGTGCCGGTGTAGCCGTTGGCGAAGGTGGCAGCCCCCAGCGAATCGGCCTTGGCGTTGACCACGCTGTTGATGGCAATGGCCTGGCCGGCGTTGGCGCCCACCTGGAACAGCTGGCTGGTGAAGCTGCCGTCCAGCAGCTTGGTACCGTTGAAGTCGGCCTGCTTGGCCACACGATCGATTTCCGAGACCAGCTGGGTCACTTCCGCCTGCAGGGCCTTGCGGTCGCTGGCCGAGTTGGTGGCGTTGGAGGCCTGCACACCCAGTTCGCGGATGCGCTGCAGGTTGTTGCCGACTTCGTTCAGCGAACCCTCGGCGACCTGGGCCAGCGAGATGCCGTCGTTGGCGTTGCGGATGGCCACGTCCAGACCGCGGATCTGGGTGGTGAAGCGCTCGCTGATGGCCAGGCCGGCCGCGTCGTCCTTCGCGCTGTTGATGCGCAGGCCGGACGAGAGGCGCTGGATGGTGGTAGCGAGCGAGCTGCCGCTGGTGCTCAGGTTGCGCTGAGCGTTGAGCGACATCGTATTGGTGTTGATTACCTGTGCCATGGGGTCGTCTCCTCTTATATGGAACCCGTTGGTGAATGAAACGAAGCGCCGCCTGTTTTTTTGTGTGGCTGTGTGCTTCGCCGTTGCCAAATGAATAACGGCGCTTTGTCAACAACCTTTAGCCGTGAATTCCGCTGAAGCCGGAATTCGTTGCCTGAAGCTGTTTTCCCGGGGTTTTCAGCCCTGTTGCCAGGATGGAAGCGACCCCGGGAGGGGCGGTCGGGCAGGGCCTGACCAGCGCTGATGAAGGTATCGGCGGGGTGCGACCCGGCTTGATGGGCAATCACGGAAAATCGGCCGGAGATGGCCAGAGGGCCGCGTGGCGGCGGGCAGGCGCGCAAACGAAAAAGGCCGCGATGCAGGGCATCGCGGCCTTTCGGGAGTGACTCGGGCGTGGCGTCAGCGCAGCTTGTTGAACAGCGACATCGACTGCATCTGCGAGAAGATCGTCTGCGCCGCCTGCAGTGCGGTGCTCTGCAGCTGGTACTGGCTCAGCGCATCGGCGTAATCCAGGTCGCGCATCTGCGACAGCGTGGTTTTCAGGGTCACGCCATTGGCCTCGCGCATGTCCGCCGCGTTGTCCAGTGCCTTCAGCTGCGCGCCTCCCGCAGCGCGCGAATCGATCATCCGCTCCGAGGCGCGCGCCACGTCGCGCAGTGCGCTCTGCAGCTGATTCTGCTGCGCAGTCATCTGCGCGGTGGTACCGGTGTCGGCACCCAGCGCGGCGACCAGGTTGTCCATGGTGGCGAAGATGTCGCGGCTGCTGGCGGCCTGGACGCTGAAGCTGTCGCCCGCTGCGGGTGCACCCGTGATGCGCAGGCGTACACCGTTCACTTCCAGGTCGTCGCCAGCCTTGTAGGTGCCGGTGCCGGTCACGTTGCCCGCACCATCCACCACCTCGTACTGGGTGCCGGTGGTGAAGCGCACGCTGAAGCCCTGGCCGTTCCAGCTGTCGCTGCCGTCGCGGGTGATGTTGGTCAGCACGCCGTTGCCGGTGTTGCCGGCCGCGGCGCTGCCGTCAACGAAGCCGTCGCCGGTGGGAATACGCATGAAGATCTCGCTGCCGGGCAGGGCGTCGCGCACATAGGTATCGGGGCCGACTTCAACCTGGCGCTGGGTCTGGTCGCCGCGATAGACGACCTTGCCGTTGATCTTGGCAAACGGCGGGTCACCGTCGTTGGTGCCACCGAACACGTAGCGGCCGGTACCATCGTCGGCGTTGGCCAGCGACAGCAGGCCATCGCGGATCTGGTTGACCTCGGTGATCAGCGTCTTCTTGTCGGCCGCGCTCAGTGCCGGATTGCTGGCCTGGATGGTCAGATCGTTGACGCGCGCCATCAGGTCGTTGACCTGCGCCAGGGTGTTTTCCTGCACGCCCAGGCGGTTCTGCACATTGCCGGCGTTGAGCTTCATGCGGTCCAGTGCGGCCAGGCTGCGGTCAAGGCCGACTGCAGTGCCGGCGGCAACCGGATCGTCCTTGGCGCTGACGATCTTGCTGCCAGTAGCAATCTGCTGCTCCAGGTGGCTGAGCTTGGCCTGCTTGGCCATCATCAGCGACACCGACTGGTTGAACATCATGCTGGTGGAGATGCGGCTGCTCATCGGCGGACGGCCCCCAGGATGGTCTGGAACATGCTGTCGGCGGTGGAAATCAGCTGTGAGGCAGCCTGGTAGGCCTGCTGCAGGCGCAGCATGTCGGCGGCCTCTTCGTCCAGATTCACGCCGGAGACCTCGTCGCGGGCTTCCTGTGCCTTGTCATTGATCACCAGCTGCGCATCGAGCGAGTACTCGGCCGAGCGGGCGGCGGCGCCGACCTGGGTGGTCAGGCCACCCAGTGCACCGTTCAGTGTCACCGTTCCGGCGTTGAAGGCCTTCGTGCTTTCCACCTTGGCCAGCCTGGAGGCATTGCTGTTGTCCGACGAACCGGCCGGGGTCGGGGTGATGTTGAAGGTATCGCCCACCTTTGGCGCACCGTCCAGTACGAAGCTCCAGCCGTTGGCACTGATGGTCTGGCCAGGCGTATAGGTCTGAGGCGGGCCACCGTCGATGGTGTAGGTGGTCGCCGAGGTGAACACGATCGCCGACGGATTGCGCAGGTTCGCGTTGGCCGAATCGTTGACGGTGACGCCGCTCAGTTTGCCGGTACCGGTGTTGGCGGTGGCGGCTGCGCCCTTGACTGCGGCGGCCGCGGCAATGCGCGACGGATCGGTGATGGCCATCTCCAGGCTGCCGGCCACGCCGGCGGTGGGCTGCAGCAGGAAGCGGTCATTGGCCGCCGGGGTGCCGCCGACGACCAGGTTCACGCCGTTGATCACCAGCGGATCGGCGGCGGTGCCGGTACCGGTCAGGGGAATGCTGGCGCCGGTGTCGGCGCGGCTGGCCTTCCAGGTGGTGCCATCGAACTGCAGCACCACGTTCTGCGCGTCCAGTTTGCCCAGGTCGCCATAGGTGGCGCTGAGGCTGGCGGTTCCGGTATTGCTGTTGTTGCCGGTCACGCGCGGGCTGCCGATGTTGAAGAAGTCCCCGCCCATCTGGCCATACAGATCCACACCCTGGTGGTGGACCTGGTTGAAGCTCTCGGCCAGGCCCACCGCCAGCTTGCCCAGTTCGGCCTGCGCAGGCGTCAACACGGTGTCGCGGAATTCCAGCAGGCCACCGATCTGGCCACCGACCGCCTTCGGGTCGAGACGGATGGTGTTGCCCTGGGTCTCCAGTGCCAGCTGCAGGCGCTCGGGCTGGTAAGGATCGGCCACGGTGGTGACCTTGGTCGCCGTGGTACCCACCACCAGCGCGTTGCCGCCGGCAGTGTAGACATTCATGATGCCGCCGTCCTGGATCACCGCGGTGCCACCGGTGTAGCCGATCAGCTGGGTGATCAGCTGATCGCGGCGGTCGAGCAGGTCCGGTGCAGCCGAGGCAATGTTGGTGCCGATGGCACCGTTGATCTGCGCGATCTCCTGCGCAAGGCGGTTGACCTCGGTCGCACCGGCCAGCAGGCCGTTGTTGACCTCGCTGTTGAGATTGTTCAGGTGCGTGTTGAGCTGCACGAAGCGGTTGGCCAGCGCCTTGCCACCGTCGAGCATGTTCTGGCGGTCGGCGGTGCCGGCCGCGTTGGACGACAGGCCACTGACCGAGTCGAAGAAGTTCGACCAGACGCCGGCCACGTTGGTGGCGGCATCGGAGAACAGGGCGTTGACCCGGTCGGCCATGCCCGAAAGCTGCTTCAGGCGCGCCAGCTCACCGCTGCTGTCGAGCAGGCGCGAGATCGCCAGCTGGTCGGCCGTGCGACGGATGTCGGTGATGCGGGTGCCGTTGCCGACCGTGCCGTAGCCATAGTTCTGTGGATCGGCGGTGGCGAAGTTGACCTTCTGCCGGCTGTAGCCGGGTGTATTGAGGTTGGCCACGTTGTGGCTGGTGGTCGCCAACGCTCGCTGGAAGGCGAGCAGGGCACCGGTACCGGTGGAAAGTACGCTGGACATGGTGTTCCTCAACGACGGGTGATACCCAGCGCCGCGGTCGCGGTGCTGGCGAAGGTCTGGCCAAGGCGCGAGCCGGCGTCGGCCACGGCGGCTACGGCGCGCTCGATGGTCGGGCCGCCGGCGATCGCAGCGATCTTGGCGGCGTAGCGCGGATCGGTGGCGTAACCGGCGCGCTGGAGGCCACGGGCGAAGCCCTGCACGTCGGTGCCGGCCTGCAGGGCCTGCTGGTAGCGCGGGCTGGTCTTCAGCAGGCGCACGTAGTCGGCAAAGCTCTCGGCCGCTGAACCGTAGGCGCGGAAGCTGGCGGTTTCGTTGCGGCGCACGCCATCGACATATTCATGGGTGCCGGCCGTGGCGCGCTGGCCGTTCCAGCCAGTGGCCTTGATGCCGAACAGGTTGTGCGAGGTGCTGCCATCGGCATGCTTGATGTGGCGCTTGCCCCAGCCGGTCTCCAGCGCGGCCTGCGCGACCAGGGCGCGGGCATCCACGCCCAGTTCCCTGGCCGCGCTCTGTGCGTGCTGCCAGATACTGGCGACGAAGCCCTCCGGGGTATGCTCGCCGAGCTGGGCGACCGCGGTGCGCGTGGCCAGGGCATCGGCCGGGCTCACGGCCGTGCCGCGATTGCTGGCCGTCGCCGTCCACTGGTCGCTGTTGGCGGCCCAGTCCTCGCCCTGCAGGCTGCCGATGTACGGATCCTCGGTGCCCAGCGAGCGGTGCAGGCCGCTGCTCTCACGGCCGGCGATCAGGTCCAGTGCCTGCTCCATCGGTGCCAGCGCGGCCTGCGCACCGTGCTGCGCGCCTGCGGCCATCTGCTGCAGCATGCGCACGGCCTGGCTGCCATCTTCCAGGGGCAGCGACGGTGCCGGCCTGGCCGGCGCGTTGAGCTGGTAAGCGCGGCTGGCCTTGGCCGGATCCACGCGGGTATCCAGTGCCGGACCTTCGGCGGCCTGGCCGGACAGCTGGCGGGTGATCATGCCGGACAGGCCCAGGCCCTTGCCGCGGGTCATCGCCTCGGCAATCTTCTGGTCGTACATGTCGCGGAACATCTTGTTCTCGCCGGGAAACAGCGAGTCGCCGAAGCTGGCATCGCGCATGCTCTTGACCAGCATCTGTGCGAACTGGCCTTCCAGCTGGCGAGCGACCTTGTCGATCTTCGCCGGATCGTTCTGCTGCGCCGGGTGCAGGTCGAATGCGGGATTGATGCGCATGTCAGATCACCTCAAGCTCGGCACTCAGTGCGCCGGCCTGCTTCAGGGCTTCCAGGATCGCGATCAGGTCGCCCGGTGCCGCGCCTACGGCGTTCACCGCATGCACGATTTCGTCCAGGGTGGTGCCGCCGCTGAACTTGAACATGCGGCTGCCGTCGTTGGTGGCAGTGATGGTGGATTGCGGGCTGGCAACGGTACGGCCGCCCGACAGCGCATTGGGCTGGCTGACGTTGGTGTTTTCCTGGATGGTCACGGTCAGCGAACCATGCGATATCGCGGCCGGCCCCACGCGCACCTGCTGGCCGATGACCACGGTGCCGGTGCGTGAATTGACCACCACCTTGGCCGGGGCGCTGCCCGGGGTCAGTTCCAGGTTCTCGATGCGCGCCAGCAGGCCGATGCGTGCGCCCGGATCAGTCGGTGCGGTGACGGCGACGGTCACGCCGTCGATCGCGCGCGCCGCGCCTTCGCCGAATGCGTTGTTGAGCGCGGCGACCATGCGCGAGACCGTGGTGAAATCGTTGTTGTGCAGGTTCAGGGTGATGTCGCCGCCGTTGGCCAGCGGATCGGGCAGGGCACGCTCCACGGTGGCGCCGTTGGGAATACGGCCGACGCTGGGCACGTTCACCGAGACACGGGAGCCGTCCTTGCCCTGCGCGCCAAAGCCACCCACGATCAGATTGCCCTGGGCGATGGCATAGATCTGGCCATCGGCGCCGCGCAGCGGGGCCATCAGCAGCGAGCCGCCGCGCAGCGACACCGCGTTGCCGATCGAAGACACCGTGATGTCGATCGGCTGGCCCGGCTTGGCGAACGGCGGCAGTTCGGCGTGGATCGCCACGGCGGCCACGTTCTTCAGCTGCGGATTGACGTTCGGCGGCACGTTCACGCCCAGCTCGCCAAGCAGGTTTTTCAGGCTCTGCACGGTAAAGGGCGCCTGGCTGGTACGGTCGCCGCTGCCATCCAGGCCGACCACCAGGCCATAGCCCACCAGCGCATTGCCGCGCACGCCGCCGACCTGGGCCAGGTCCTTGATGCGCTCGGCGCTGGCAGGCGCAGCCATTGCCAGCAGAAGGAAGAATGATCCGTAGAGCGACGCCATGCGTCGCTGCCACGTAGAAGAGAAGAGAGCTTTCATGGCCATACTCAGAACGGCGTCAGGCCGGAATTGAAGAAGCGGCTCAGCCAGCCCATCGCGTTGGACTGCGCGACCGGGCCGCGGCCGCCGTAGACGATGCGGGCCTCGGCCACGCGGCTGGACGGAATGGTGTTGTCCTGGCTGATGTCGCCCGGGCGCACGATGCCCTGCACCTGCACCAGTTCATCGCCCTGGTTCAGCCGCAGGTTCTTCTGCCCCTGCACCACCAGGTTGCCGTTGGGCAGGCGCTGGATCACCGTGACCGTGACGCTGCCCTGCAGGCGGTTGCTCTGCGCGCTGTTGCCCTTGCCGGTGAAGTCACGCGCGCCCTTGGCGGTGGCACTGAGGATGTCCTTGCCGCCCAGGGTGACCGGCGCACCAAGGATGGACGGCGTGCCCAGGCTCAGGTTGGATTCCTTGTTGGTGGCTGTGTTGGCGCTGGTCTGCGCGGTGGTGTTTTCCAGCAGGGTGATCGTCAGCAGGTCGCCGACATCGCGTGCGCGGCGGTCCGAATACAGCTGCAGGGTCGGGCCAGCGGCGTAGATCGCACCGGCGGTGGGCGCGGCCTGCGGCGGCATGATCGGCTGGATCGGCGCCATCGCCGGATAGGGGCGCACGTCGCCCGCGATCACGCAGCCACCGAGCAGGGCGACCACGGTGCAGGCGAGGGCAGTACGGGCGAGGTTGGAAATGGGCGACATGGCGGTTTCCCGGTTGGGCCGGTCAGATCTTGTTGTTGAGATAGCCGAGCATCGAGTCGGTGGTGGAGATCGCCTTGGCATTCATTTCGTAGGCGCGCTGGGTTTCGATCATCGACACCAGCTCTTCCACCACATTGACGTTGCTGCCTTCCAGCGCACCCTGCACCACGGTGCCGAGACCGTTCAGGCCGGGATTGCCGTTCTGTGCCGGGCCCGAGGCCGTGGTTTCCAGGAACAGGTTCTCGCCGCGCGCCTGCAGGCCGGCCGGATTGACGAAGTCGGTCAGGGTCAGCGCACCGACTTCCACCGACGCGGCGTTGTCGGCCATCTTCACGCTGATGGTGCCGTCGCTGCCGATGGTGACCGACTGCGCGCCCTCGGGAATCTGGATGCCCGGCTGTACCGGGTAGCCGCTGTTGGTGACCAGTTCGCTGTCCTGGTTGATCTTGAACGAGCCATCACGGGTGTAGGCCGAGCTGCCGTCGGGCATCTGCACTTCGAAGAAGCCGCGGCCATTGACCATCACGTCCAGTGCGCGGCCGGTCTGCTGCTGGCCACCCTGCTCGAAGTTCTTGGCGGTGGCGACCACGCGCACGCCGGTACCCAGCTGCAGGCCGGTCGGCAGCTGCGTCTGCGCCGACGAAGAGCCGCCCGGCTGCCGCACCTGCTGGTACAGCAGGTCCTCGAAGCTGGCGCGGTCCTGCTTGAAGCCGGTGGTGTTGGTGTTGGCGAGGTTGTTGGAAACCACCGACATGCGCATCTGCTGCGCATCCAGTCCGGTTTTCGCGATCCACAATGCCTGGTTCATCTTCGGAGTCCTGTCTGGGTGAAGCCGGCCGCGCAATGCGGCCCTTGGTAGCGGGTGTGCAAGCGGTGTGCCAGCGCCGCGCCCGGGCGGCGCCGGAAATCCGTCAGCTGCCCAGGCGGAGCAGGCTGTTGGCGCTGCGCGCGTTGTCGTCGCCGTGCTTGATCACCTGAACCTGCATTTCGTACTGGCGCTGCAGCTGGATCATCTGCACCAGCGCACCGGCGGCATCGACGTTGCTGCCCTCCAGTTGCCCGCTGTGCACGACGGTGCCCTGTGCCGGTGCGAACGGCTGGCGCGGGTCGGTGTTGCGGAACAGGCCATCCAGGCCGCGCTCGAGGCGCTCGTCCGGCGCCTGCACCACCTTGATCCGGCCGATCTGCGCCATCGTCTGCGGGCCTTCGCCCTGCGGGATGATCGAGATCGTGCCGTCGGCACCGATCTCCATCGCCTGGTAGGGCGGAATGGCGATCGGGTTGTTGTTGTCATCCAGCACCGTGCGGCCGCTGGAGGTCACCAGCTGGCCGTTCGGCGTCACCGACAGGGCTGCGCCACGCGTATACGCTTCGCTGCCATCGCTCGCCTGCACCGCCAGCCAGGTGCCGCTCTGCAGTGCAAGGTCCAGCGGTTTGCCGGTGATGTGCTGCGCGCCGGGCCGGCGGTTGAAGCCGGCGTCGACGTGCAGCGCATCCACCCGCGAGGCAAAGCCCGGACCCTTGATCGGGAAGGCTTCGGTGTTGGCCAGCGCTTCCTTGAAGCCAGGAGTGTCCGAGTTGGCGAGGTTGTGGCTGAGCGTTCCCTGCGCCTGCAGGGAGGCGCGGGCACCGGTCATCGCCACGTAAAGGGCTTTATCCATGGGGGGAGTTCCGTGACAGGGTCAGCAGCTCATCAACGGATGTTGATGACGGTCTGGGTGATCTGGTCCTGCGTGGTGATCATCTGCGCGTTGGCCTGGAAGTTGCGCTGCGCGGTGATCATGTTGACCAGCTGCTCGGTGAGATCGACCGTGGACGCTTCCAGCGAGCCGGCCTGGATCTTGCCGAGATTGGAGGTGTCCGGCATTCCGGTGCGCGGCGTGCCTGACTCGAAGGTCTCCACCCACAGGTTGTTGCCCTTCGATTCCAGTCCCTGGGTGTTGTTGAAGGTGGTCAGTGCGACCTGGCCCAGCGGCTTGTCGTCGCCGTTGGAGTAGCGCGCATAGACCACGCCCGACTCGGACACAGTGATCTCGTTGAGCTTGCCGGCGGCATAGCCGTCCTGCTGGGTGTTGCGCAGGGCGAACTTCTCGCCGTACTGGGTCGAACCGCTGATGTCCAGCGTCATGTTCAGCTGGCCAGCGCCCGTGGTCGGGGTGAAGGTGCCGAGGCCAACCTTGCCGTTGGCCGGGACGGTCAGCTTGCCGCTGTTGTCGAAGGTGACCGCGGTCGGGGTGCCAGCGGGCTGGCCATCGACATAGTTGTGCACGGTCCATTCGTTGGGGTTGGCGCCCTTCACGAAGTACGAGACCTGGATGTGGCTCACGCCCAGCGAGTCGTACACGGTGATGCCGCCGCTGGAGTGGTTGTAGCTGTTGGAGTCGGTCGGGTCGAACGTGGCCACGGTCGGCTGCTTGGCGTTGGCCGGCAGGGTGAAGCCCACCTTCACTTCGCTGGTCTGCTTCGGCGGGCTGTCGGTGGTCAGCAACTGCAGGTCGACCAGGCGGCCGGCGTCGAAGTTGGTGCCATCGGCATTCGGCGCGAACACCTGCAGGCGCGCGCCCTGCGGATTGACCACATAGCCGGCCGAATCGGTCTGGAAGTTGCCGGCACGCGAGTACACACGCGAACCGTTCATGTTCATGGTGAAGAAGCCCTCACCGGAAATGGCCATGTCCAGGCTGCGCCCGGTCTGCTCGTTGTGGCCCTGGATGAACTGCTGGGCGACGTTGGAGACGCGCACGCCCGAGCCGGTCTGGTTCTTCGACAGGCCATAGCTGGTGGAGGCGAACAGATCGGCGAACTCGGCGCGCGACTGCTTGAAGCCGGTGGTGTTGACGTTGGCGACGTTGTTGGCGGTGACGCTCAGGTCGGTGTTGGCGGCATTGATGCCGGACAGCGAGACATTGAAGCCCATGGGATGCTCCTGGTTGATGCGGGATGTGCGGCTCAGCTGACGCGGAGCACGTAGTCGATCGGGGCCGTGCCCAGGCCCTTGAGGTTCAGGTACAGGCCGTCGGATCCGACGGTCACGCTTTCCACCGGCGCCTGCACATAGGTGGACAGCTTGGTGCTCTTGCCGGCGGTATCGACATGGTTGGCAACGATGGAATACTTGCCCGGCTCCATGCGCTTGCCGTTGGCGTCCTTGCCGTCCCACTGGAAGGCGGTTTCGCCTGCTGCGTTGGCTTCCACGCTCAGCGAGGTGACCTTGGCGCCGGTGGCATCGGTGATATCCACGGTGATGATGCCGGCCGACGGCGCGGCCACCGTGCCCTCGACGCTGCCTTCCTTCTCCAGCACCAGCTTTTCCGATGGCACCAGCACCTGGTGGCCGACCAGCGCCGCGCCACGCAGCACCTGGTCGCTGGCCATCGATTCCTGGAAGCCCTTCACCGTCTTGTTCAGATCGGTGATGCCCTGCACGGTGGACATCTGCGCCATCTGCGCGACCATCTGCGTGTTGTCCATCGGCTTCAGCGGATCCTGGTGCTGCAGCTGCTCGGTCATCAGGCGCAGGAAGTCGGCCTGGTCGAGCGTGTTCTTCTTTTTCGTGGCGTTGCTGTTGGGGGCGTTCAGGCCCAGCGCGGAATAGACGTCCTGGCTGGTCTGGTTGTTGACGGCGGTGGTCATGGCGGTATCCGGTGCTGCGGGCCTCAGCGGCCCATGGTCAAGGTGGCCAGGGCCAGTTCCTTGGCGGTGGTCAACATCTCCACGCCGGCCTGGTAATTGCGCGAGGTCGAGATCAGGTTGACCATCTGCGCCACCGGATCGACGTCGGGCTGGTAGATGTAGCCATCGGCGTCTGCCAGCGGGTGGCCCGGCTCGTAGCGCTTGATCGGCGCCGCCTCGCTCTGGGTGATCTCCTTCACCTTCACCGAGGTGATGTTGGGATCGTTCTTGCTGGTGACGGCCTGGAAGATCGGCTCCAGCGGCTTGTACACGGCGTCGGCAGAACCGGCGACGGTGTCGGCATTGGAGAGGTTGGAGGCGATGGTGCTCATGCGCACCGACTGCGCCTGCAGCGCGGAGCCGGCGATATCGAAGATCGGCAGGTTGCTCATGGCTTATTGCCCCGTGATCGCGGTCAGCATGGAACGCACCTTGCTCTCGACGAAGCTGAGCGAGGCGCGGTACTCGAGCGCGGCTCGGCCATAGGCGGCACGCTCGGCGTCGGGATCGACGGTGTTGCCGTCCAGGCTGGGCTGCACGCCCTCGCGCGCGATCTGGAACGGGTTCAGGCCACTACTGATTTCGTAGTGCTGCTCATGGGTGGTGGCCATCAGGCCGTTGGCATCCTGCCCCTGGGCATGGCGCAGGGCGGCATCGAAGTCCAGGTCCTGGGCCTTGTAGCCGGGCGTGTCGGCATTGCCGAGGTTGCTGGCGATCAGCTTCATCCGCTGTTCGCGCAACGGCATGGCCTGGGCGTGGACGCCCAGGTAGTCGGTAATCAGGTTGCGCACGGTGCACTCCCACGGGAACGTTGCCCGGGAAGCTGCAAGGGGTGTGCCAAGTTCGAGAGGGTAGTGCCGGCCGCTGGCCGGCTCCCCGATGGATCTGCGGTTGCCGGCCAGCGGCCGGCACTACCGGATCAGTGGCCGTCAGGCCGCCATCGCCACCTTGCGCAGGCGGTCCAGCACGAAGTCAGCCAGCTCGTGCGGCGAGTACTTGGCGACGAAGGCGTTGGCGCCGACACGCTCGACCATGGCGTTGTTGAAGACACCCGACAGCGAGGTGTGCAGCAGCACGTAGAGGCCGGCCAGGCCCGGGTGGCGCCGGATTTCCGTCGTCAGCGTGTACCCATCCATGGCCGGCATCTCGATGTCGGAGATGACCATGGCATAGCGTTCGGCCGGGTTCTCGCCCGAGGCGTGGATCTGCAACAGGTGGTCGAGAGCCTGCTTGCCGTCGGAAAGCAGGGTGGCACCCACGCCCAGCTGATCCAGCACGCTGCGGATCTGCTGGCGGGCCACGCGCGAGTCGTCCACCACCAGCACCTGCAGCTGGGGGCCATCGGCGGGCATTGCCATCGCCGGATCGAGTACGGCGTCACCGCGGACCTGGGCGATATCGGCCAGCACGCTTTCAACGTCGATCACCTGGATCAGCTCACCCTGGAAGCGGGTTACCGCGGTCAGGTAGCTCGACTCGGCGCCAAGCTCCGGCGGGGGGTGGATGTCTTCCACCGCGATGTTGACGATGCGTTCGACGCCGCTGACCAGGAACCCCTGGATCGAGCGATTGAATTCGGTGACGACCAGGTAACCCGGCGAGGTATCGGCATCGGGCTCACGTTCGGGGTGGCCGATGGCCAGGCCCAGGTCCAGCACCGGCACCGAGCGGCCGCGCACGTCGGCCACGCCGGCGAACTGGCTGGGCAGGCCGGGTACCTGGAACAGCTCCGGGCGCCGCAGGACTTCCTGCACCTTGAAGACATTGACGCCAAAAAGCTGACGTCCGCCGAGACGGAACAGCAGCAGCGCCAGGCGGTTGTGGCCGGCCAGGCGGGTCCGCTGGTCGATCCGGTTGAGCAGGTCATGGGACATGGCTGCTGTATCGGCGCGTTGGGCGCCAAACTTGAGGGCGCTCTGCCGCCCGCGCGCTCCAGATCGCTTTTGTAGAGCCGACTGCCAGTCGGCTGCTCGTCGATCCGATCGCGGGAAACCCCGCGCTTCGCGCGAAAGTCGACTGGCAGTCGACTCTACCCATCCGGTCGCCTCTCCATCCCGGACCCGACCAACAAGCCCCGTCGTTCTGGCACACCCCTTGCATGCACCTGGGCCAGCTCTTGCCGATTGAAGGAGGCGCCATGTGCCGGGTCACATCTCTATTCGCCATCGCGCTGGCCGTGGCCTCGCCGTGGGCGGCTGCCGCCGACTGGCAGCCGGTGGCAAGCATCCGCGCGGCGGCCTTGTCGACGCTGCCGGCGGGCAGCGAGGGCGAGGCCCAGGTGGCCGATGCGCTGCGCCTGCCGAAGTGCGGGGGGGCGTTACAGGTGCAGCCCACCGCCAACACCACGGTGGAGGTCAGCTGTCCGGATGCGGGCGGCTGGCGCCTGTTCGTGCCGGTAAAGGTGCGGCGCAACCAGACCGTACTGGTGCTCAACCGCGGAATCGGCACTGGAGAAACCCTCACTGCCGCCGATATCACCACTGCCCAGCGTGACGCTGCCCGGATTGCCGGCGCGGTGCTGTCCGATCCCAATGCAGCGATCGGCCGCGTCGCCCGCCGTCCGTTGCAGGCCGGAGCCCTGCTGTCGAACAACGATCTGGTGGTGCAGCGTCTCATCAAGCGAGGAGACAATGTGGCCCTGGTGTCGCGTCGCGGCTCGGTCGAGGTCCGCATTGCCGGCCGTGCGATGGGTGATGCCGGTGAGAACGAACGGGTCTCGGTCGAGAACCTGTCCTCGCGGCGGATCGTGCAAGGCACGGTCGATGCCGCAGGTGACGTAATCGTGGCGCGTTGAATTACCGCAAAATATCCCTAAAGATCACGGCCCTGCGGCCGTTATCCCTTGTGAACGGCAACTCCAGGACACCCCATGAGCCAGAAAATCGACGGCAACCTGCAGGTCCCCCAGGCACTGCGCAGCGTGACGACCCCGGCCAACAAGCCCGGTGTCAGCACCGATGCGGCGGCGCGCCCGGTCGAGGCGGCCGACAGCCTGCGCCTGACCGGCGAGGCCACCAATCTGCAGGCCATCGAGCGCGAGCTGACCACCGCCCCGGCGATCGACGCCCAGCGCGTGGCCGCCGTGCGCGAGTCGCTGCAGAACGGCACCTACAAGATCAATCCGGACGCGATCGCATCGCGCATGCTCGATCTGGACCAGCAGCTGCACGGATGACTGCGGCGATGAGCGAGCCGCTGCAGCGTCTCGCCCAGGCCCTGGACGTTGAACGCCAGGCCCTGGTCGAGCACGACGTGCACGCCCTGATCCGGGCTACCGGCGCCAAGCTGGAAGCGTTGCGTGCGCTGGAAGGCGCGCCACCGGTGGGCGAGGGCGAACAGCTGCAGGAACTGGCCGAGCGCAACCGGGCCAACGGCGTGCTGCTGTCGCGCCGCCGCCGCGAGGTGAACTGGGCGCTGCGCCAGCTCGGCCGCACCGAAGACGCCTCGGCCTACGATGCCAAGGGCCAGTCGCACACGGTCAGCATCGGCCGGCCCCTCGCCGTCGCCTGAGGCGACGGCGGTCGCATAACCCCTCCCGGCGGGCTGAAGCCCGCTGCATGACCGCGTATATTGGGCGCCTGTTCGAACGCCCCGAGTCGCCGTGTCCGCTGCCAACGCCCTGGTTACCGCCCCCCTTCCGCCGCAGCCGGTGCTGCAGGCCCTGCTTGAGCGCCTGCGCGAAGGCCTGCTGCTGTTCACCGATGACGGGCGGGTGGCCCTGGCCAATCCGGCCGCACAGAACCTGCTGGCCAGTGGCGAGGACGGCGGGTTGCCGCCGCCGCAGCGCCTGCGCGAACTGCTGCCGCCCGATGCGCTGGAACAGGCTCGCCAGCATGGTCACTGGAATGGCAGCCTGCCGCTGGGCGAGGGCGTGGTCATCGCCCATCTGTACCACCATGGTCCGGTCGGCCAGGGGCATTTCCTCGCCCTGTTTCGCCACATCGAAGGGCAGGAAGACTACGAACGCGAGCTGCAGCAGCGCCATGCCGAACTGCGCCAGGCCTACCTGCGCCTCAATGGCACCCAGGAAAAGCTGCTGCAGTCGGAGAAGATGGCGTCGATCGGCCAGCTGGCCGCCGGCGTCGCGCACGAGATCAACAACCCGATCGGTTACGTGCACTCCAACCTGGGCAGCCTGCAGGAATACCTGCGCAGCCTGTTCACCGTGATCGAAGCCTACGAGCGCGCCCTGCGCGCGCCGGACCCGAAAGCGCTGATTCCGGAAATCGATGATATCCGTGACCGTCTGGATATCGATTTCATCAGCCGCGACCTGCCACAGCTGATGGCGGAATCGCGCGAAGGCATCGAGCGGGTCACCCGCATCGTGCGCGACCTGAAGGATTTCTCGTATTCCGGCCGCGACGAGTCGTGGAAGCTGGTCGACCTGCACGCGGGCCTGGAATCGACCATCAACATCATCTGGAACGAACTCAAGTACAAGGTCACCCTGGTGCGCGAGTTCGGCCAGTTGCCCCTGGTGGAGTGCCTGCCATCGGAGTTGAACCAGGTCTACATGAACCTGCTGCTCAACGCCGGCCATGCCATCGCCGAGCGCGGCACGATCACGGTGCGTACCGGCGTTGATGGCGATCACGTTTGGGTCGAGTTCGAAGATACCGGCGGTGGCATCTCGCCGGAACTGCGCCAGCGCATCTTCGATCCGTTCTTCACCACCAAGCCGGTGGGCAGTGGCACCGGCCTGGGCCTGTCGATCTCCTACAGCATCATCAACAAGCACCACGGCCGCATCGACCTGGACAGCACGCCCGGCGTGGGCTCGCGCTTCCGCGTGGTGCTGCCGGTCAAGCAGCCGCGCTGACCGCTTCTGGCAGTGCCGGCCGCTGGCCGGCAACCTCATTGAACCCGATTTCCAGAGCAGCCGGCCAGCGGCCGGCTCTACCAGAGGGGATGGTTACCGCAATGGGCGCTCCTCGCCGCCATCTCCGCTCTCCACCGGCGCCGGGCCGGCATTGCTGCGGCGCTGTTCCTCGTACGTGCGGAACGCCTGGTGGATGTGCTTGCGCAGCTCGTCGTCGTTCCACGGCTTGGTCAGGAAGCGATAGATCGCGCCGCGGTTGATCGCATCGGTCACCGTGTTCAGATCGGTGTAGCCCGACAGCACCAGGCGGATCGTATCCGGGTACAGCATCTTCACCCGGCCCAGGAACTCGGTGCCGCTCATGTCGCTCATTCGCTGGTCGGACAGGATCACCTGCACGTCGTTGATCGCCAGCAGGTCGAACGCATCGCGCACGTTGCCGGCGGCCAGGATGCGGTAGCCGTCGCGGCGGAACAGGCGCACCAGTGAGCGCAGCACGTTTTCCTCATCATCCAGCAGCAGCAGCGTCCGGTCCGGGCGCGTCTCGGCGAAGGCTTCCGGGCGCAGGTAGCGGCGGCGCAGGGTCATGCCGGCGGCATCGGCCGACATCGGTTCGCCGAACAGGTAGCCCTGGAACACGTCGCAGTCGTTGCGGCGCAGGAAGCCCAGCTGCGCCTGCGATTCCACGCCGTTGGCGATCACGGTCATGCCCAGCTGGTGGCCCATGGCGATGATCGCGCGGGCGATGGCCGCTTCACGATTGCCGGCCGGCGCGCTCTTGATGAAACTGCGGTCGATCTTCAGCTTGTCCACCGGGTAGCGCACCAGCGCGCTGAGGCTGGAGTCGCCGGTACCGAAGTTGTCCAGGCTCAGGCTGATGCCTTCGTTGCGCAGGTTGGCCAGCGTTTCGTGGACGAAATTGACGTTGTTGGTCAGCGCACTCTCGTTGATCTCCAGCGTCAGCATGTGCGCCGGTACGCCCGCCGCCTGCAGCAGTGACATCACTTCGGCGAAGAAGTTCGGCCGCAGCAGCTGCAGGGTGGACACGTTCACTGCGATGGTGAAGTCATCGAAGCCCTGGTCGCGCCACAGCCGCGCCTGCTTCAAGGCGCCTTCCAGCACCCAGGTGCCGATCTGCACGATGATCCCCAGGCGTTCGGCGGTTCGCATGAAGCGCTCCGGCACCAGCATGCCCAGGGTCGGCGACTGCCAACGCAGCAGCGCTTCCATGCCCACCACGTGGCCGTCGCGCGCGCTTACCAGTGGCTGGTAGCGCAGCTTCAGCTCGCCATTGGGAATGGCATCGACGATCTGGCGCGCGATGATGCTCTCGCTGTGCGCGCTTGGCGGGGTGTCCACCGCATGGATGCGCACGGCATTGCCGCCTTCGCGGGCGGCCTGGTACAGCGCATCCTCGGCATGGTCGAGCAGGCGCGAGGTGCTGCTGGCATGTTCCGGGCACAGGCTCACGCCCAGCTTGCCGGTCATGAACAACGTGTACGGCAGCACCGACAACGGCAGCTCCATCTGTTGGCGGATCTCCTCGGCGAAATCCTCCGGCAACGGCAGATCGGCGGTGCGCGGCACCGCGATCAGGAACTCGTCGCTGCCATGTCGCCACAACTTGCCGCGCCCGCGCAGGTAGGACTGCAGGCGCTGTGCCACCAGCACCAGCGCCTGGTCGCCAACTTCGGCACTCATGTTTTCATTGACCGATGCGAAATGGTCGATGTCCACGTGCATCAGCATCAGTGCGATGCCGCCTGAGGCTGCCTCGGCAACCATTGCCTGCAGCTCGGGGTTGCCGGCGCCAAGGCGGTCGGGAGCGTCATCGATGCTGACCGGGGGCAGGTTGGGATTCCACATGGTTCAGTATTCCGGTGAATCGACGGCAGCCCTGCTGGCCGCCTGGTAGGGGAGGTGGACATCGACCAGGGTGCCTTCGCCATGCGCGGATTCAATCCGCACGTGGCCACCGACGCTCTGTGCGCGCTCGCGCATCACGATGAGGCCCAGGCCGCGCGGGCCGTCCGGATCGAAGCCTTCGCCGTCATCGCGGATCTGCAGGTGCAGGCCGCGCTGGCCGACATCGCGCAGCTGCAGCAGGACCTGGCTGGCGCGCGCATGGCGCAGCGCATTGGTCAGGCTTTCCTGTGCGATGCGGAAGCAGGCCTGTTCGATGCTGTTGTCGGGGCGATGCGGCAACGGCTCGATCTCGGCCAGCAGCTCCACCGGCGAGGAGCGGAACAGAACCCGCGCCTGCCAGCTGAGCGCTGCCTCCAGGCCCAGTGCATCCAGCTGCGGGGGGCGCAGCAGGGTGGAGATGTCTCGCAGTTTGGCCACGGTGGTGTCGGCCAGGCTGACGATCTGCGCCAGATCCTGCCCACGCCGCTGCGGATCGTCCTCTTCCAGCGCGGCGTGCGCCGACAGCTTGATCGCGGTAATGGCCTGGCCGATGTCATCGTGCAGGTCGCGCGAAATCGCACGACGCTCGTCCTCCTGCAGCGAGAACAGCCGCCCGGCCATCGCCTGCAGTTCGCGGTTGCTGGTTTCCAGCGCGCTGCGGATGCGCTCGGAATCACTGAGGTCGCGCACGATCAGCAGCTTGCAGTCGCGGCCACCGTAGCGCACGTCGCCCACCGCCAGGCCGGCATGGAAGCTGCGGCCGTCGCCGCGCTGCATGGCCACCACGCTGCTGTGGCCCGGTCCCAGGTGCGGCTGGCCGGCACGCAGCTGGCTGCGCACCCGCGGCAGGTCTGCGGCAGCGACCAGCGCCGACAAGGGCTCGCCCAGCAGGGTATGGCTGCCGTAGCCGAACAGGCCGGCGGCCCAGGCGTTGGCGTACAACACATGTTCGTCGGAGAGGATCACCACGCCGTCGGGCAGTACCCGCACCAGCTCGCGGAACTGCTCCTCGCGCTCGCGCAGCAGTCGCCGCGACTGCTCGCGTTCGGTCACGTCCTGCAGGGTGCCCAGCACGCGGTTGCGGCCAGCCTCATCGAGACCGCTGGCGGCGCGCAGGTGCACCATCAGCGCGCGCCCGTCCATCGACAGCAGCGGCAGCAGCACGTCCACCTGTACCGGCTCGCCGGAGCACAGCTCGGCCAGCAGCTGCTCGGTCTGGGTGGCGGTGGCCGGGTCGGCCGGCACCAGCAGTTCGTCGAAGCGGTGCCAGCGGCGGGCTTCGGGCGGGCGGCGGCCGAGCAGGCGATAGACCTGGTTGGAATAGCGGCCCAGCCCGGTGGACGGGTCCAGCTCCCAGGCGCCGATGCGGGCCAGTTCGTGGGCTTCTTCCACCCGTGCCAGCGCCTGGTCGCGGCGCAGCTGGGCCAGGTCCTCGGCAGTGCGATCGATGGCGATCAGCAGGCGCGCATTGTGACCGTCGTAACTGATCGCGTTGGAGCGCAGTTCCATCTGCCGCAGCGCGCCATCGCGCAGCTGCAGCTGCGCGCGCAGGATGCACAGCTCGTCGGGCGCCTCGCGGATCGCCTCCAGCTTGGCCTGCAGCGCCTGGCCCTGGCCAGGTGGCCACAAGGCGTCGATGGTCTGTTCCAGCAGCTCATCGCGCTCCCAGCCGAAAGCGGTGCAGGCGGCTGGGTTGGCATCGAGGATCGCCAATGTGTCCAGGTCATAGACGAGGATCGGGCCGGGGTTGCCCTCGAACATCTGCCGCAGGCGCAGCTCCGAGGCCTGCTGGCGGGCGTGGGTATGCAGCACATGCTCGGCCAGCGGGCGCAGCAGCAGGTACAGCAGGCCCGCGCTGGCCAGGGCGAAGAACGAGCCCTTCAGGCCCTGCCACAGGGCCGCCTGCTGCGGATCGGGCACCAGCGCCTGCACCACGCTGTCGGTGGAGATCATCCAGGCCAGCGCCATCACCAGGTAGCTCGACACCACCCGCCGCCGGTCACGGCTCAGTGCCTGCGCCATCCGCGGGTCGGGAACTGGGGCGTTGCCGGTCGGTTCTGCGGGCATGGACGGGGTGGGTGAAAGGGGCGCCGGTCATCTTACCCCGCAGCGTGCCGTCACCACTCAATTATCCGCCGCAGGCGCCGTTAACCACTGCGTGCCCCGCTGACGGGCGAGTCATCCGGAGCAAGATCGCGTGGACCAAGGGATCATCGCCAGCCTGCTGCAGCACCCGCTTGCGTCGGCGCTGGTCATCGTCGACCGTACCGGGCGCCCGCTTGCGGCCAATCCGGCCGCGCGCGAGCATGGCCTGCCGGCCACCGTGGCCGCCTATGCGCCAATGCTGGAAGATCTACGCCTGATGGCCGCTGATGGCGGCATCGTGCCCTGCACGCTGCCAGGCGGCCCGCGCGGCCACTACGACGGCCACCTGCGCGCCGTGCATGACGGTGCCGGCAACCTGCTGGCGTTCACCCTGAGCATTCCCGAGCCGGTGCCGGTCGATGGGGGTGGGCGCTGGGAACTGGCACTGGACAGCGCCGGTCATAGCCTGTGGGACTGGGACATCCCCAGTGACCGGGTGGCGCGCACGCCGGCGCTGGGCGACGAGACGGCCACCGAACTGCTGTCGCGCGTGCACAGCGAGGACATCGACCAGGTGCGTGCCGCGCTCGACGAGCACCTGCGCGGGCGCAGCGAGCAGTACAGCGCACAGTTCCGCTTCCGCCAGGCCGATGGCCAGTGGCGTTGGGTGCTGGATCGCGGCCGCGTGGTCGCGCGCACCGCTGATGGCCAGCCGCTGCGCATGGTCGGCACGCATACCGATATCGAGCAGCAGAAGCAGCTCGAATCGCTGCTGCAGGAACAGCAGCTGCACCTGAGCGAGGCCCAGCGCATCGCCAGCATGGGCAGCTGGTCGTTCGACCCCAACAGCGGGCACTTCTGGTGGTCGCCGGAACTGCGCTCGCTGCTGGCGCTGGAGCACGGCGCCGTGCCCGGCCAGCGGCGCTGGCTGAAGCAGCTGCATCCGCGCTCGCGTGGCGCGTTGCGTGCGGCATGGCGGCGGCTGTGGCGCGATGGTCGTGCCGCCAATCTCGAGCTGGAGCTGACCCGTGGCCATGAGCCATCACAGCACCTGCGGCTGTGGATGCAGCCGCTGCTGGACATGGACGGGCAGCCCAAGCGCCTGCTCGGCCAGGTGCAGAACATCACCGAACAGCACCAGACCGACGCGTTGATTCGCTGGCGCACCGAACTGCTGAACCGGGTTTCCGCGCTGGGCCGCATCGGCGGCTGCGAGATCGAGGTGCAGACCCGGAGCATGCAATGGACCGAGGAATGCTATCGCATCCACGGCCTGCGCAAGGAGCCGATCACCCTCGATCAGGCGATGGCGCTGTATACCGAAGACTCGCGCGATGCGTTCGAGGCGGCGCTGGCCCGCATCGCCAACGGCGGCCTGCCCGAGCAGCTGGACCTGTGCTTCTACCGCCAGTCCGGCCTGCGTGTCTGGGTGCAGGTGCTGATCGAGCTGGATCGTCGTGACGGACTGCCGCCGCGCTTCGTGGTGCTGTTCCGTGACATCACCCGCGAGCGCGAGGCCAACGAGCGCATTGAGCTGCTGGCCCACTACGACCTGCTGACCGGCCTGCCCAATCGCGTGCTGCTCGGCGAACAGACCGCCGAGGCCATCGAGGAGGCGCGTGATCGCGGCACCTCATTGGCGATGCTGTTCATCGACCTGGACGGCTTCAAGACCATCAACGACAGCTTCGGCCACGCCACGGGTGATGCGCTGCTGAAGGCTGCCGCGACCCGCCTGCACCAGAACCTGCGCAACAATGATCTGTTTGGCCGTTTCAGCGGCGACGAGTTCATCGTCGTACTGCGCGACCTGGCTGAGCCCGAGGATGCGGGACATGTCGCCCGCAAGCTGATCGCCTCGCTGGCCGAGCCGCTGCGCCGTGGCGAGACCACGCTGAAGGTCGGTGCCAGTGTCGGCATCGCGATGCTAGGCGATGCGCAGACCGATTTCGATTCACTGCTGCGCGCTGCCGACGCCGCGATGTACGCGGCCAAGGAAGCCGGACGCAACACCTACCAGTATTACAGTCAGGACGCACTGGCCCGCATCCAGCGCAGGCTGGAGCTTGAGCACGCGCTGCACGGTGCGATCGAGCGCGAGGAGTTCAGCCTGGCCTATCAGCCGCTGCTGCATGCCCACCAGGGCGAGCCGCCGGCAATCGAAGCACTGCTGCGCTGGCATCGCCCCGGCATCGGCTATTGCAGCCCGGCCGAGTTCATTCCCATCGCCGAGAAATGCGGCGAGATCGTGCGCATCGGCGACTGGGTTCTGAACGAAGCCTGCCGCCAGGCAACCGCCTGGGACCGGGCAGGACTGCATTTCGACCGCATCGCGGTCAACGTGTCGGCGGTGCAGCTGCGCGACCGTGGCTTCGCCGAACGTGTGATCGAGATCTGCCATGCCCACGGCTGGCCGCCGCAGCGGCTGGAGCTGGAGCTGACCGAATCGGCGCTGATCCGTGACACCGACATCCTGCGCCACTGCTTCGACGTGCTCGAACGGCACGGCGTGCCGCTGGCGGTGGACGACTTCGGTACCGGCTTCTCCAACCTCAATTATCTCAATCGCTTCCCGGTCGGGCGGCTGAAGATCGACCGTAGTTTCGTGCAGGGAATGCTGCACGATTCGGGCACGGCCGAAGTGACCCAGGCCATCGTGCACCTGGGCCACGCGCTGGGCATGAAGGTGGTGGCCGAGGGCGTGGAGACGCACCAGGAAGAAGACATGCTGCGCCGCCAGGGCTGCGACGAGATCCAGGGTTACCTGTACTCGCGCCCGCTCAGCCCGCGCGACCTGGCGCAGTGGCTGCGTCAGCAGCGTCCGTTACCGATGCGCACCGACGCCAGCAGCGAAGCAGTGCTGGTGCGCTGACAGCCATACTTTGGTGGGTGCCGACCTTGGTCGGCACGGATGCATGTACCTTGCGATCATCCACGCATGGCGTGGTTCTACTTGCAGCACCTGCAGTGGCGAGTGCCGGAGCCTGCCACGGTGGGTGCCGACCGTTGGTCGGCGCCGATGCCAGAGATCGCGACCAGCAATGAACGGCGCGGGTTTACCTGTCTTCAGCATCAGACCGCAAGGACCGTCTTGCTGCTGTCTGCTTGGCGAGTGACTTCAATTCAGCGAGACGATCCCGCTTGACCAGGTGCGCTGCCTGCCAGCCACCTTCAACAACCGAGGGTGAGAAGCTGTAGATCTCGTTGGGAGCCAGGTGGCCCAGTAAATCGAGTGCGCGTGCGTACAAGGGCTGCTCGTCATCGTCGGTTGCATCGAGATAGGGCCCATCCAGGTGGTGCAGCAGGAACTCCAGTTTCCAGTTGCGTTCAGTCGCGCCGGCAGTGGCTGCTACATCCGAGTCCGCCGAAACCTGTCCGCTGTGCGGATCGATGCTGATATGCATGGAGGTGTTCTCTCCACACAAGAGCATCTGGCCGAAAGGTGTCACCGCATAGGCATGGAACCGATCAGCACCTTCCATCGGAGTGCCCTGCAGGAAGGCTGCGACAACCCCTGAGTACAGATGCGGATCGACCAAGATGAGCCTGTCGTCGCGATAGCGTGCGAACCCGTCGCGTCGCCACAGCGCCAGCAGCAGGTCGGGCAGCACGCCCTTCCATGCGGCAAGAGTCGCCTCGGAGAGCGCCTCGCCCCGGGAGCTCGCACTGAAGCTCTCCATGAACGCCCTGGTTTCAAAGCTTGATTCCTGCGCTTCGATGCCTGGTTCCACCAACGCATTCCTCCCGGCGTCGAACGGCAGATAATCCAGGAATGTCAGCATTCGCTCGGCCTGTGTGGCTTCCTTGTTCGCCTCCTGAGTTGAGATGATGGCCGCTGTGTTTCCAGAGACGAGCAACAATGTTCCCGCCGAAAGGCTTTGCCAGGGCTCGTTCAGCACCAGATAGCGCTCGGGTGCCTCGTCTACATCCGCGTCCAGGATGATGACCTGTGGACCATCCCGCAGGCATCCGGCGGAGATCTCGACAGTTGCATCGATCGTACCTGCATCAGGATCGGCCACATCCACAGGTGCAGAGTAGGGCTGTTGAAATTCGCCGAAGGACTGGAGCGCTTGGTGAAGGGCGAGCAGGGAGTCGGGATCTACGGCAAGCGGTTCTGAAGCAACCGGGAGCTGCAAAGCGAGTGAAAGGCAGAGGGCGGCGCTGGTCATCGGGCTGATCTGAACCGGAATCGGCCCTTTACGATGAAGCGCCGAGCGCTCACGGTCCATGCAAACAATCCGAAATGCAGGCATCGCAGGGCACTATCAAAGCATGGCGTGGATCTACCTGGGAAACTCCGCCTTCAACTGCATGCGCAGCGCCTCGACAATGGCCGCATAGCGCCGCTTCTGCACCAGATAGCTGGCCAGGAACAGTGGCAGCACCAGCAGCATGGGCGCCACCATCGGGCGCATCGCCACCAGCGGCAACAGCAGCAGCGACAGGATGGCCACGAACCAGCTGCACAGTCCGATCACCCGCACCTCGTGCCGTCGCGCGTTGAGTACGATGCGACCGCGCATCACCGGGAAGTAGCGCAGGCCGAAGCTCGGCGCAAAGCTCTCACGGAACGCCATGCTGCCATCGGGCAGCGCATGGAAGGCCAGTTGCAGCCACTTGTCCTGCGGCAGGTCACGTTCCAGGCTGCCCAGCGAGAGGCGGGCCTGCATGGCGGGCGACGCTGCGATGCGTTCGTTGAACAGGGCGATGCCCCAGCTGAAATAGCCGGTCACCCAGGCCATCAGAAGGACGGTCTCGATCAGGAGCACTGCGATCAGGGCGATGGCCATCGGTCTTCCATGAACGGGACTTGGGCATCATGCCATGCGGGACGGTCCATCCACGCATGGCGTGGATCTACTTCAGGGCTTCGCCATCCAGCCCGAGATCCCAGGCCAGGCCCAGCAGCGCCTCGTCCGCCCGCGACGGGGCAGGGCGCGCGTCCGCCAGCTGCTGCAGCTCGCGGATCTCCTCGCGTGCCACATCCTCCAGCTGTTGCAGCTGCTCACGCACGCTCGCGTTGCGCGGGCGCTCGGTGTCGGTGAGGGCGGGCAGGGCGCGGATCAGGGTCATGGTGCGCGTACAGGATGCATCCAATGGCGGGTTACAGGCAAAAGCCCCGGACGAACCGGGGCCTTGCGGGCTGCCAGCGAGGGCAGCGGACATCAGGATCAGAACAGCTCTACCGTGCCGGCACCCATGCTCTGCTGGGCAACCGGCTTGTGCGGCGGGCGTTCCCATTCGCTGCGCAGTTCGCGCAGGCGGTTGCCGGTGCGCTGCAGGGCCGTGGCGATCTCTTCGTCGAACACGCCGCCATTGCGGTGCAGCAGTTCCTGCAGGGCCACCGCTTCACGGTTGATCGCGGTCAGGCGGTCCAGGTGGGTGTGCACGCCGCCCAGCGCCTGGGTGGCGATGTCTTCGAACTGCAGGGCGCGCACGGCTTCGGCCACGCTGCCATCGATCGCACGTGCGCACTCGGAGACTTCGCGCATGCCGTCGCCGAGCGAGGCATTGATCTGCGCGACATTGTCGAGCATTGCCGCCGCTTCCTGGCGTGCTTCGCGGGAGCGGTCCATGTCACGCGAGGCCATGTGCGAGACCGTCTCGCGCACCTTGGCGATGGCGTCCTTGGAGCTGTGCGCCAGCTTGCGGATCTGCTCGTTGAAGGTGGTCGAGCGCTCGGACAGGTTGCGCACTTCGTCGGCGACCACCGCGAAGCCTCGGCCGGCTTCACCGGCACGCGCGGCTTCGATGGCGGCGTTCAGCGCCAGCAGGTTGGTCTGGTCGGCGATCGACTTGACGTCTTCCAGCAGCGCGAAGATGCCATCCAGGTGCTGTGCCATCTGGTCGATGTGCTGCACGGTGGTGCTGCTCTGGCCGCTCACCTGTTCCAGCGCTTCCACCAGCTGTTCCATGCGGTGGCTGGCGTGCTGGGCGAAACGGGCAACGTCGAGGCCGGCATTGCCTTCATCGCCGGCGCGGTCGACGATGCGCGACAGCGCCTGGCTCTGCTGGCGCGACTTGCGGTTCATCGCATCGAAGCTGCCGCCCAGGCTGGAGACCGCCTGGCGGATCAGGTCGCGGGCGCGTTCCACTTCACCACGCGAACCGTCGATTTCGTTGCCGACGAAGTTGCGCAGTTCGGTCAGCAGCTGGTCCTGCTCACGCAGGACACGGGCATGTTCCGGGGAACGATGCGCCTGGGCGCGGGTGGTCCACCACGCAAAGCCGAGCCAGCTCAGCGTCATCGTGGTCAGGATCGCCCAGCGCAGGGCGGCCGGCCATTCGAAACCGATGGCGAAGGGGAGCAGCAGGGTCAGAGCCAGGGGGGCGGCCAGACGGATGAAAATGCGTGAGTACATGGACGTTCTCGGGAGGTGCACGGAGGATGTATCGGCCGTACCCCCTTTCTCTTTAACGTCGATGTGCTTGGAAGTGCATTCTGAATGCGCCGGTTTTCCGGCGCTTGGCGGCTTCGGGGTCGGAGCCCTTTCCGTGCCGGAAAGGGATCCGACCCCTGGGTAGGCAGCGGCGGGGTCGGATCCCTTTTCATGGAAAAGGGCTCTGACCCCACACCCTTACGCCAGCTGCCGGTCCACGGCCTCGATCATCGCCTTGCGGCCGAACAGGAAGTCCCAGTAGCTGCCGCCCAGCTGGCGCCACAGCACTGCCGAGCGCACCGCGGCCAACAGCAGGGCACGGATCTCGGCCACCACGCCGGCCTGGCCCAGGTAGTGCGGGTTGCCCTGCACCATCACCCGCGGCTTGAGGTGGCTGATGGTGTCCGCGTACAGGCTTCCCAGGCTGGCCAGCACATCCGGGTGGCCGCTGTCGCCCAGTTCGGTGGCCTGGCGCTGGGCACGCTCGATGCCCGAAGCAACCTTGTTCACGGTGGCGCCATCCTGAACGAAGCGGCGCTCCAGCTGCAGCACCGACAGCGCCAGCTTCGGCAGGATCGGATCCTGGCCCTGGTTGCGGAAATAGTTGTGCAGCAGGCGCAGCCCGGCCTTCAGTGCATGGCGGTCACCGAACACCGCCTGCGGCGAGGACGCATCGACACGGAACACGCTGTCCACGGCGGTGCGCACGGCGGCGGCGTCGGAATGGCCGGTATCGGCGATGCGGCGTACCTGCTGCAGGGCCTGGGCAATGCCGGCCAAGGCCAGGACGCGGTCGTCGACAGTGAAACTCATGCAGCGATTACCTCAAAAGGGGAGGGAGTGGTGCGCAGGCGCTGTTCCAGCGGCGCATCGGTGGCGGCGATCACCGCGCCACCCAAGCACACATCACCGTCATACAGCACCAGCGATTGACCGGGGGTAACGGCACGCTGCGGGCGCGCGAAGGTGACCAGCACGCTGCCATCGTCCAGCACGTCGACCGTACACGGCTCATCGGGCTGGCGGTAGCGGGTCTGGGCGGTGCATTCGAAGCGTCGCGCGGGTGGCGAGCCCGAGATCCAATGCGCCGGCTCCGATCGCAGGCGCTCGGACAGCATCCATGGGCTGTCGCGGTCCTGGTCGACGTACAGCACGTTGCTGGCCACATCCTTGCCGACCACGTACCACGGTGCGGCCGGGCGGCCGCGTACGCCGCCGATGTTCAGGCCCTCGCGCTGGCCCAGGGTGAAATAGAACACGCCCGGATGTTCGGCGATCACGCTGCCGTCGGCCGGGTCAAGGATCTGGCCGGGCCTGGCCGGCAGGTAGCGGCCGAGGAATTCGCGGAAATCCCGCTCGCCGATGAAGCAGATGCCGGTGGAATCCTTCTTGGCGTGGGTCGGCAGGCCGACGTCGCGCGCAATCCGTCGCAGGTCGGTCTTCTCCAGGTCGCCGATCGGGAACAGGGTGGCCGCCAGCTGCTCCTGGCCCAGCTGGTGCAGGAAGTAGCTCTGGTCCTTGGAGCGGTCGGCACCGCGCAGCAGCAGCCACTGGTGGCCGCGCTGGGTCACCCGCGCATAGTGGCCGGTGGCGATGCGCTCGGCGCCCAGCTCGCGGGCGGCATCCAGGAAATGCTTGAACTTCACTTCACGGTTGCACAGCACGTCCGGGTTCGGCGTGCGGCCAGCGGCGTATTCGGCCAGGAAGTGCTCGAACACGCCCTGCCAGTACTCGCTGGAAAAGTCCCGGAAGTGGAACGGGATACCGAGCAGGCCGCATACGGCGACCGCATCGCGGCGGTCATCCTCGGCACGGCAGTCACCGCTGCCGTCGTCGGCCCAGTTCTGCATGAACAGGCCGGCCACGGCCTCGCCCTGCTGGACCAGGCGCCAGGCGGCGACCGAAGAGTCGACACCACCCGATACGCCCACCATCACGCGCGGCGTGCTCATGCGACCTCCCGGACTAGCGAAAGCGGATGGCGCTGGCCACCCAGGTAATCCGCCACCACCTGCCAGACCAGCGGGCTGCGCTGGCGCTCGCCGGCGGCCTGCAGCTCGGCCGGGGTTAGCCACAGCGCGCGGTCGATGCCGGTGTCCAGCGGTTGGGCCGGGTCGTGCGAGACCGGGTGTGCTGCGTAGCAGAAGCGCAGGAAGGCGGTGCCGTCGCCGGCAGTCCACTGGTAGCAGCCGATGAAATGGGTCAGCTGCACGGTCCAGCCGGTTTCCTCCCGGGTCTCGCGCAGGGCTGCCTCGGCCAGGCTTTCGCCTGGCTCGAGGTGGCCGGCCGGCTGGTTCAGCACCTGGCGGCCTTCAATGGTCTCTTCGACCAGCAGCACGCGGCCGCCGTCAACCACTACCGTGGCGACGGTGGCGTGCGGTGCCCAGCGCGGGTCCGGCGTGGCGTTCAACTCAGAATTCGTCCTTCTTGGTCAGCTCCAGCTCCATCGCGTCGGCGGTGCGGATGGCCGCATCGATGGCGTCGCTGAGCTGGTCCGGGGTGGCATCGGCGTCGATCTTGACCACGAACATGGCGGTGGTGTCCTGCTTTACCCAGCCCCCCATCTTGGCGTCCTGCGAATCCTCCAGCAGGCGGTTGGCCACGGCCACCGGGAACTGCTTGGTCTTGGCGTTGTAGGCCGGCGACCAGATCTCACGGATGTTGTGGCTGCCGAAATCCTCCACCGCCGAGCGCACGTAGACCATCTGGGTGCGGTCACCCTCGACGTCGAACACCATGCGGTAGTCGCCATCCTCGTCGACTTCGTAGGTATAGCCCAGCTTGTCCAGATGGCGGGCCACGGACTTGTCGGCGCTGGTTGCGGCAGTGGCAGAGCCGGCAGCGGCCAGCGCGATCAGCAGGGCGGGAAGAAGGGTCCTTTTCATGAAGATCCTGTGAAACAGTGTTGGGAGAGGGTGCAATTGTGACGGTGGGCGTGCGTGCCGTCCAATCTGCGGCGGGCCGACGCAGGCCTGCCCGAGCCCCTATAATGGATGGATGCCCCATGAGTCCTCCCCCGATTCCCAGCACGAGCACGGCGTTGCCGTAGAGCCCGCGCGCCCGGAAGTGGCGCCGCCGCCGTTCTACCAAGTGATGCTGCTCAACGACGACTACACCCCGATGGATTTCGTGGTGGATGTGCTGCAGCAGTTCTTCAGCATGGACCTGGACAAGGCCACCCAGGTGATGCTGCACGTTCATACCCGCGGCCGCGGCGTCTGCGGTGTCTTCACCCGCGAAGTAGCCGAGACCAAGGTTGCCCAGGTCAACGAGTACTCGCGGATGAACCAGCATCCGCTGCTGTGCACGATGGAAAAGGCCTGACCGGCTGCCGATTCGCGTCCGGGCACAACGATCCCGGACCCAGTGTGCCCACCAAGGTGGGCACCTACCAAAGCAGAGGCCTGTATCGATCGTGGATGGAGCGCCCCCAGCAAGGTAGGCACCTGCCAAGCGCGGGTCTCAGCTCTCCGCCAGCGCCTCCAGCGCCATCCGCGCCACCGCCTCGTCCACTTCGGCCGGGTCGCCGTCATCCCTTGCCGACAGCGCCATGCTGGCCGCGATCCAGCGCAGCAGGCGCGTGCGCTCCAGGCCGGCCAGTGCGCTGACCTGTTCCAGCCGGGCAGCAAACCGTTCCGGCCGCGTGGCCACGTGGATGCCCGGGCCACAGAGATCCGGATTGCTGAACATCGTCGTGTAGTCGTACGCACGGTCGCCCAGCAACCGCTTCGGGTCGATCGCCAGCCAGCCGCGCGCGCCGAAATCGAGCACGTTGTCGTGGTGCAGGTCGCCATGCAGTGGCCGGACCTCGCGCTCTTCCTGCAGCAACCCCTCCGCCAGTGATCTGCACTGTTCCAGCAGTGGCGGCAGCGCAGCCCTTGGCTGCAGCAGATCGGCGAACCATGTACGCAGGCAGACCAGTTCCGCTGGCGGCGCGCTCCGTGGCCGGTGCAGCCGTTGCAGGACCTGGCACAGGATCGTGGTGCAGGCCTCATCGTCGCCCTCGATCGAGCGTTGCCGCAGCGAGTCGCCGCCGGCACGCTCGATCAGGATCGCCGGCCCGGCGTGGGCCAGCAGGCGGGCAGCGCCATCGCCGTCCCACCAGCGCAGCAGGCGATGGCTGTTCTGCTCCTCCGCTTCGCTGCTGATCTTCAGCATCGCCGGCTCGCCGGCAGCGGTCAGCACCGGCCAGAGCCGGGCATGGGGCGTTTCGATGGCCGGGCCATCACGCCGCAATCGCCAGCGGCTCAGGTAGGGTTCGCTCATGCCGGTTGAGGTCTTCTGGAGTGAACGAAGATCAAGCGTTCTGCAGTGCTAACGCCATCTGAACGCAGCAATCCGCTAGGGTGATGGAAATCGCGTAGTCAGGCCGCATATTGTTCCCATCTGCCGCCGGAGTAATCCATGTTCAGCAAAGACCTCGAACACACCATCGGCCAGTGCTACAAGCGCGCCCGTGAGGCCCGGCATGAGTTCATGACGGTCGAACACCTGCTGTTGGCACTGCTCGACAACCCGTCCGCCCAGGCCGTACTGAAGGCCTGTGGTGCCGACGCCGAACGCCTGCGCCAGGAGCTGGAGCAGGCCATCGAGGCCTCCGTGTCGCGCCTGGCCGAAGATGACGGCCGCGATACACAGCCGACCCTGGGCTTCCAGCGCGTGCTGCAGCGGGCCGTGTACCACGTGCAGTCCTCGGGCAAGAAGGAGGTCACCGGCGCCAACGTGCTGGTCGCCATCTTCGGCGAGAAGGACTCCCACGCCGTCTACTACCTCAACCAGCAGGATGTGACCCGGCTGGATGTGGTCAATTACCTGTCCCACGGCATCGCCAAGCTGGGCGAGGAAGGCGAGCAGCCGTCCTCCTCCTCCGACGGCGAGGGCCGCATGGAAGGCGGGGAGGGTGAGCCGAAGGGTGATGCCCTGACCGAGTTCGCCAGCAACCTCAACGAACAGGCCCGGTCCGGCCGCATCGATCCCCTGGTCGGTCGTGGTGACGAGATCGAGCGCACCATCCAGGTCCTGTGCCGTCGCCGCAAGAACAACCCGCTGTACGTGGGCGAGGCCGGCGTGGGCAAGACCGCCATCGCCGAGGGCCTGGCGCGCCGCATCGTCGAGGGCTCGGTGCCCGACGTGCTTGCCGACGCGGTGATCTATTCGCTCGACCTGGGCGCGCTGGTGGCCGGCACCAAGTACCGTGGCGACTTCGAGAAGCGCCTGAAGAGCGTGCTTACCGCACTGAAGAAGGTGCCCAACGCGGTGCTGTTCATCGACGAGATCCACACCATCATCGGTGCCGGTTCGGCGTCGGGCGGCACCATGGATGCGTCCAACCTGATCAAGCCGGCCCTGGCCTCCGGCGAGCTGCGCTGCATCGGTTCGACCACTTTCCAGGAATACCGCGGCATCTTCGAGAAGGACCGGGCACTGGCCCGCCGCTTCCAGAAGATCGACATCGTGGAGCCGACCGTTGGCGAGACCTACGAGATCCTGCAGGGCCTGAAGTCCAAGTACGAGCTGCACCACAGCGTGACCTATTCGGATGAAGCGCTGCAGGCGGCGGTGGACCTGTCGGTGAAGCACATCGGCGACCGCCTGCTGCCAGACAAGGCCATCGATGTGATCGACGAGGCCGGTGCCCGCCAGCGCCTGCTGCCGGAAGGGCAGCGCAAGGAGCTGATCGACGTCGAGGAAGTGGAGGCGATCGTCGCCAAGATGGCGCGCATCCCGACCAAGCAGGTCAGTGCCACCGACAAGGATGTGCTGCAGCACCTGGAGCGCAACCTGAAGATGGTGATCTTCGGTCAGGACCCGGCCATCGAGACGCTGTCCTCGGCGATCAAGCTGGCCCGCTCGGGCCTGGGCAATCCGGAAAAGCCGATCGGCAACTTCCTGTTCGCCGGCCCGACCGGTGTCGGCAAGACCGAGGTGACCAAGCAGCTGGCGCTGCAGCTGGGCATCGAGCTGGTCCGCTTCGACATGTCCGAATACATGGAGCCGCATTCGATCAGCCGCCTGATCGGTGCCCCTCCAGGCTACGTCGGCTTCGATCAGGGCGGCCTGCTGACCGAGAAGATCGTCAAGACGCCGCACTGCGTGCTGCTGCTGGACGAAATCGAGAAGGCGCACCCGGACATCTTCAACATCCTGTTGCAGGTGATGGATCGCGGCGTGCTGACCGATACCAACGGTCGAGAGGCCAACTTCAAGAACGTGGTGCTGGTGATGACCACCAATGCCGGCGCGGCGCAGGCCTCGCGGCGCTCGATCGGCTTCACCAAGCAGGACCATGCCACCGATGCGATGGAGACCATCCGGCGCAGCTTCACCCCGGAATTCCGCAACCGCCTCGACGCGGTGGTGCAGTTCCAGGCGCTGGGCTTCGAGCACATCCTGCGCGTGGTCGACAAGTTCCTGATCGAGCTGGAGATGCTGCTGCAGGACAAGCACGTCAGCCTGTCGGCCACGCCGACCGCGCGCGACTGGCTGGCCCACCACGGCTTCGACCCGCTGATGGGTGCGCGTCCGATGGCCCGGGTGATCCAGGACAGGATCAAGCGTCCGCTGGCCGACGAGCTGCTGTTCGGCAAGCTGGTCAACGGCGGCAAGGTGAGCATCGATGTGCGCGACGACGAGCTGGTGGTCGAAACCCAGGCCGAACCGGAGCGCCTGCTGCCGGTCACGGTGGAATGAACTGACCCCCGGCCGGTTTCGGCGGACCTGAAATGACAAGGGCGGCTTCGGCCGCCCTTGTTGTACGCGACGTCAGCGGCTGCGCTGGCGGGCTTTCTTCTTGAAGGTTGCCTCGTCAACTGGTTCGATCTGCGACACGATGCAGCGGCTGGAATCGGTGTTCAGCTGGCTGCGGCCGGCAGCGCACAGCAGACCCTGCTGGCCGTCCGTAGCGAAGCTCAGTTTCCGCGAGTAGCCTGCCGCCGAGCAGTCGTCCTGGAAATGCACGACGTAGTGGTCCTGGCCATTGCGCAGCAGGATGTTGCGCGAGGCGCCGGCGCGCACCAGTTGCTGGTCGCTGCCCAGCTGGACGCAGTCACTGGAGGTGGAAAGAGTATCGGCGGCGTGCACGGGCGCTGCGCTGGCGGACACGGCAAGGGCGACGAGCAGAGCGGTCAGCGGGAGCATGTTCATGGCGGGGCAGGGGATGGCGATCCGGACTGGACCGGGTCCCACGATGCCGCTACGGATGCAGATGCGAATCTGCCGCAAGCAGGGCTGACCGACGTCACGGTGAGTTCGGTCACGATGACCTCCGGCAGGGCCGGATTGCAGGCATGACAAAAGGCCAGCAACCAGGGCTGGCCTTGTCGAAGTGGCGCACCGCGCCGACCGCTTACTTCATGCGGTAGGTGATACGACCCTTGGTCAGGTCGTACGGGGTCATTTCAACCTTGACCCGGTCACCGGTGAGGATGCGGATGTAGTTCTTGCGCATGCGGCCGGAGATGTGGGCGATGATTTCGTGCCCATTTTCCAGACGAACGCGGAAAGTGGTGTTCGGCAGCGTCTCGCTGACGGTGCCCTCGAACTCGATGGAATCGTCTTTCGACATGTAGTCCTGTGCGGTTCAGAAAACGGCCACGCTGGGCCTAAGGCGCGGTATTTTACGCGTGACCGGCCCAGCTTGCAAAGTTTGTGTTAACCGCCGGCCAAACGCCGTGCTGGCAAGCGTCCGACCGCCTGGGTCCAGGGGCCTTCACGGCCGTCACGGTGTACGGCCTGACGGACGTGCTCCAGAAAGTCGGCGCGCGGCAGGTGCTCGGCGCCCATCCGCAGCAGGTGCGGGTTCTCCACCTGGGCATCGATCAGTTCCCAGCCCCAGCCGTGAATCGTGGACGCCAGTGCCGCCAGCGCGATCTTGGAACCACCGCTGGCGCCACTGAACATGCTCTCGCCGAAGAACATCGACCCGATGGCCACTCCGTAGATGCCGCCGACCAGCGACTGACGGTCCCAGACTTCGAACGAATGGGCGAAGCCGAGGTCGTGCAACTGGCTGTAGGCCTCGACCATCGCCGGGCTGATCCAGGTGCCGTCCTGGCCGGGCCGAGGTGCCGCCGCACAGGCGCGCATCACCTGGCTGAAGGCGGTGTCGGCGGTGACCTCCCACGTGCTGCCGCGCAGCTGGCGGCGGAAGCGGCTGGACAGGTGCACGCCGTCGGTGCGGAACACCATGCGCGGATCAGGCGACCACCACAGGATTGGCTCGCCCTCGCTGAACCACGGGAAGATGCCGCCGGCATAGGCGTTGAGCAGTCGCACCGGATGCAGGTCGCCGCCCACCGCGAGCAGGCCATCGGGCTGGCGCAGTGCGGTCTCGGCCGGAGGGAAGGGAGCGTCCGGCGCATCGGCCAGGCGCCAGGGCAGCTGGCGGGTCATGCCGTCATTGTATTCGTCGTGGCGGTCGCTGATGTCTGGCACCATCAGCGTCCAACGGCAAGGAGCCCACGCATGAGTGACGCGATCACCGCCATCCTCGATGTGCACGATATCCCGCGCACGCGCAACGACAGCCAGGGCATGCTGCTGGCGCTGGCCACTGAACAGCCCGGCCAGCTCGGTGCGCTGATGCTGCTGGCCCTTGCCCGGCGTTCACCCAGCTCGGCCTTTCTCGACATGGCGCTGGATCTGCTGCCCGATGAAGCGATTGTGCCGGTCTGTGCCGAGGCCTGGCGCCGCTATCGGGATGGCGAGCGCGGCGAACTGCTGGCCAGCGTGATCGAATTCACCAGCTACCAGGCGCCGCAGGTGCTGCAGGACGACTGGGAGGCCTTGCTGGCGCTGGCCACCGAAGACGAGCTGCAGCTGGCTTCGCAGGTATGGCAGGGCCTGCCCTCCGTCATTGCCGTGCAGTGGGCGCAGATTCTGGCTGAGGCCGACGACGATCGCGAGATGGCGCGGGCCAGGGCGCTGCTGCTGGCGGCGCAGCCCGAGCGCTATGCCGTTGCCCGCGGCTACCTCGCTGACTGGGGCGCGCTGGATGCTGAGGTCTGGGCGCACTGGGCCGGCGTCGCCGACGGACCGCAGCCGCGGCGCCTGCATGGGGAGCGGCCGCTGCACATCCGCTTCGACCGCGAGCAGCATCGCGCGCAGCAGGCGGACGAACCGAGCTGGCGCAAGCGCATCTGGCGCCTGCACCCGACCTGGAATGGCGGGCAGGTACAGTACGCCGGGCAGATGGGAGGGCCGCTGGAATCGTTGTGTGGCAGCTGCCATGCACCGCTGCAGCGCCTGCTGCGAACCGACGTTGCCGCGCTGCAGCCGGGCGCGGCGGGTGAGATCACGCTGGGCCTGTGCCTGGACTGCTGCGGCTGGGAAGATCCGCCCGTGCGTTTCTATCGCCACGATGCCAGCGGCCTGCCCAGCTGCCACCCCAGCCAGCGTCTGGAGGTGCCGGCGACGCCGACCGACAGCGGTGACCTCATGCAGGCCGAGGTCGGCCTGGTCGCCATGGACACCATGCGGTGGGAGCAGCAGGACTGGGGCCAGTCAAACCACCGGCAGAACCTGTCGCGCGTGGGCGGCGCACCGAGCTGGGTGCAGAGTGCCTGGTATCCGGCGTGCATCGATTGCGGTGAGGAGATGCCCTTCGTGATGCAGCTGGATTCGACGCTGCCGACCACCGGTGGAGGCGCGCTGCTATGGGGCAGTGGCGGCATGCTCTACACGTTCTGGTGTGCGAAGTGCCGGGTGAGCGGGCACTTCTGGCAGTGCACCTGACGGCCCCGGTTGTCGGAAGGCTTCCTTATTTTTTGAGATTTGTTGCATTCCCGTGGGATGCATCGCCAGTCACCCTCTTGGTTTACATGCCCTGAGCTGACCGCCATGACCTGTGTTGTCGCCATGCAAGAGCTGCTTGAATTGGCCCGAATGCCGGGAGGCTCAGATGGAGCATTGGTTGCGATGCTGGATCTCTATGGGCGTGATCCTGCCGCCCTCTCGACACTGCTCATCCTGGCGATGAAGTTTCAGGCGGAGAAGAGCGGGATGCTAATGGCTGCGGCGGAGTTGCTGCCGGATGAAAGTGTCGCAGAGGTGTGCCGATTTGCCTGGGGCGAGTTCAAGAGCGGTAGCCGCCATTGGCTGGCGGCCAGGATCGCGGCGCAGGCGGCCTATCGTCTCCCCGGATTGCTTCATGATGACTGGGATGCCGTCCTTCGCCTGTCGGCACACGAGCCAATAGAAGGCCCATTCTGGCGGGAGCTGCCGATTGAGGTCGGTCGGAGATGGATCCAGGAGGCAAGAGGGCCGTCGTCGTCTGATGCTGGCTTGCCCGGATTGCCGCTTGAAATGAGTGGGGTAGTGGAGTTCCAGGACGCCGTGCGTGACCCATCTGGTTCACGGGATGAACCTTGGGCGACAATCGGTAGGGAGGGATTGTCTGGCCTTGAGCTGGGCTCGGGACGCGCATTGCATGGAGAGCGTGGTCTCCACCTGCGTTTCAGTGCGCGACTTCAGCGCTTGCAACTGGCGGAAGCCACAAAGGTCGAGCGTCGCCTCCAGCGCTTTCATCCCACCTGGAAGGGTGGGAGTGCGAAGGCAACGGCGCATGTGGGTGGCCGCCTGGAAGGGAGATGCGGAATATGCGGCTCACCGCTGCAGCGTTTGCTGGAACTGGAGCTGGCATTGATCGGCCCGTGCACCCTCTCGAAGGTGACGCTCGGCATATGCCTGGACTGTCCCGACAATGGAGAGTCCGGTTGGTGCCACGGAGATCCCGTGTATTTCCGCCACGATTCGCAGGGCTTTCCCAACGCCCATGAATCGCAGGTATTCGATCCGCGGACATGTCCTGAAACGTCCACCACCCTGATGGAGGCGGAGGTCGATCTGGTCGAGCTTGCGGGTCGGTTCTGGCAACCGCCGAGTTATGTGGGTGGCTTGCAGAATTACAGCCGAGTGGGCGGATTGCCATCCTGGATCCAGAGCGGCTTTTATCTGTCCTGTCCCGATTGTTGCCGCACGATGTTCTTTGTGATGCAGCTTGATTCCCACATTCCATTGGACGATGGCTCCCTGATGCAGTGGATGAATGGAGGCATGCTCTACACGTTCTGGTGCGACCAGTGCAGGATCAGTGGGCACTACAGCCAGTACAGCTGAACCAGTCGAGCAGGTTCGATGCTACGGGAGAAATACCAGTAAGCCGCCGATGTCGGCTGCGCACGATCGTAGGCAGGCAGCTGCGGGGCTGCGCTGGCCGATTGGGCCCAATTTCAGGGCGCGCTGTTCTGGCTTGGCCAATTCTGGTGCTGGAAGATATGCAAGAAATCCTATTGAAGAAGTGAGAGGTGTTCGTCAGGCTGAGGGTTACATCCAGTCCCAGGTTGTTTGATGAAGTTCTTTGCAATGTCTCACGTCAAGGAGCCGGGCAGTCCCGGTTACGTGGAAGCCTTCATCGTTGACAAGGGACACCCGCACCTCTGCGATCACTACTATGCCGACAATGCGTACTGCAAACGTCCCTTATGGCATAGGAGAAGGGAGGGGGAATACGCCCCAGTCTTTCAGCCTGGAATGATCGCGGTGAACTGGGATCCTCGGTGGAGGTTTGACATCTGTAGCGCTAGTAATGGTGCGTACTTTGCGAGTGATCAATTCATGGAGATCACTCGCAACGCAGGGGCAGGAGTCGTCGATCAGTCGCCTCTTACGGTGCGATCGAAGCGCGGTGTTGACTTGGTGCAGTTCGGCTACAACGCGGTGATCTTCAAGGAGCTTGACGTTCTTGACGTTGCGGCAGCTGAGTCACTTCTAGTTCGGGACAGGACGTACGGCCACATCCATCGAGTGAAGAAACTTGTCGTCAGGGAGGGCTTTGTCGAGCCTATTTTTCGATTCAAGGGGATGTCGGGGAGCAGTCATACATTGATCTGCTCTGAGGAGTTTCGACAGGCTGCAGGTGAAGGGCTCAAGGGTGTGGAGTTCATCGACATCGATGGTGCCATCTGGCCGCATATCAAAATCATCTAGGCGCGCGCCACCCTTGAGTTACAAGCGGGCAGTGCCTTGTGAGGTCTCTCCTCGGAACGGTCCATGCCCCTGCAACGCCTGCTGGTACCGCCGCACATCGCGCCGCTCCTGCCGGCACCACTCCTGCAACGCCTCGGCGAAATCCGCGTCGGCCACCCAGTGCCGGCTGCGTACCAGCGTCGGCAGGAAGCCTCGCGCCAGTTTGTGCTCGCCCTGTGCGCCCGGCTCGAAACGGCTCAGCCCTTCGCGCAGGCAGTATTCGATGCCCTGGTAGTAGCAGGCTTCGAAATGCAGGCCGGGCAATGTGGCGCCACCCCAGTAGCGACCGTACAGCGTGTCACCACCGCGCAGGCAAAGTGCGCCGGCGATTGGCTGGCCTTCCTGCTCGGCCAGGAACAGCACCAGCCCACGACCCAATGAAATGGCCAGATGGCGCAGGAAAGCCTCGGTCAGCGCCGGGGCATTGCCGTACTCAAGGAAGGTCTGCAGGTAGAAGCGATACATCGCCTGCAGGTCGGCGCGGCTGGCCTCGTCGCCATGCACCACGCGGAACGTGATGCCCTGGCGGGTGACCTTGGTCCGTTCCTGGCGGATGTTCTTGCGGTGCTTGTGGTTCATCGCGCCGAGGAACTGGTCGAATGTCGCCCAGTCACCCGGGTTCTGCCACTGGAACTGCACGTCCTCGCGCAGCAGCCAGTCATCGCCGAACAGCGCCTCGTCCGCTGCGGTGTGGAAATTGATATGGGCCGATGACACCTCCAGTGCTGGCAGTGCATCACGCAACACCGAAAGCAACGCGGTGCGATCTGAATCGTGACGGGCCAGCAGGCGCGGCCCGGTGACCGGCGAGTACGGCACCGCGCCCAGCCACTTCGGGTAGTAGTCGCGGCCATGGCGGGCATAGGCGTTGGCCCAGGCATGGTCGAACACGAATTCGCCGTGGGAGTTGGTCTTCAGGTAGCCCGGAATGGCGCCGATCAGGCGCTCGCCCTCCCACAGCGTGAAGTGCCGGGGCTGCCAGCCCCAGTCCTCGCGCAGGCAGCCGTGCTGTTCAAGCCCGGAAAGGAAGGCATGGCTGACGAAGGGGTTGCGGCCGTCGTGCAGGGCATCCCAGTCGGTCGCGGCGATGGACTGCAGGGAGTCGAGAAAGCGGGGGGAAGGCATGGGGGAAGGATAGGGCAGATGAAACAGAAAGGCCGACGCACTGGCGTCGGCCTATCATCCGGAGTCGGGTGTGGCTCGACCCTGCAGGAGCGGGTCAGCCTCTCAGCTGGCCTTGCCCTGTGCGTCCAGGTAGCGCTCGGCGTCCAGTGCGGCCATGCAGCCGAAGCCGGCCGAGGTGATCGCCTGGCGGTAGTGCTGGTCGGCTACGTCGCCGGCGGCGAACACGCCTTCCACCGAGGTCTGGGTGGCGTTGCCGCCCAGGCCCGAGCGGATTTCCAGGTAGCCGTTGTTCATCGCCAGCTGGCCGTCGAACAGGGTCGTGTTCGGATGGTGGCCGATGGCCACGAAGAAACCGTGTGCGTCGATGTCGCGGGTGCTGCCGTCCAGGGTGGACTTCACGCGAACGCCGGTCACGCCGGCATCGTTGCCCAGCACTTCCTCCACCTGGTGGTGCCAGACGGTCTCGATCTTGCCTTCGGCGACCTTCCTGAACAGCTTGTCCTGCATGATCTTCTCCGCCTTCAGGGTGTCGCGGCGGTGGACCAGGTAGACCTTGCGGGCGATGTTGGACAGGTACAGCGCCTCTTCCACGGCGGTGTTGCCGCCACCGACCACGACCACGTCCTGGTCGCGGTAGAAGAAGCCGTCACAGGTGGCGCAGGCGGAGACGCCGCGGCCCTTGAAGGTCTCTTCGGTCGGGATGCCCAGGTATTTGGCGGTGGCGCCAGTGGCGATGATCAGCGCGTCGCAGGTGTACTCGTGACTGTCGCCGATCAGCTTGAACGGGCGCTGCGACAGGTCGGCGGTGTGGATATGGTCGAAGATGACCTCGGTCTCGAAGCGCTCGGCGTGCGCCTGCATGCGCGCCATCAGGTCCGGGCCCATCAGGCCGTGGGCGTCACCCGGCCAGTTGTCCACCTCGGTGGTGGTCATCAGCTGGCCACCCTGCTGCAGGCCGGTGATGACGACCGGCTTCAGGTTGGCACGGGCGGCGTAGACGGCGGCGGTCCAACCGGCCGGGCCGGAACCGAGGATGACGAGGCGCTGGTGGCGGGAGGGCAGGCTGGTGCTCATGTAAACTCGCGAAAAGGTAGATGGGACAAGGCGCTGGCGATGTTTGCGCAGCATCCATGGCTGCTCATAGAGTGGCGGCTGGGGCAGGGCGATTCAAGCCGATGAACAGAACGCCGTCATCCAGCGGTGGTTCCGGGCCTCGGATTGCCTTGCCCGACGTCGCATAACTGAAAACTGACGCCGTCTCATTTATTATCAATCACTAACAGCGCATTCCAAAGGTATGGTCTAAGGTGGCGAAGCAGGTCCCTGAACGCTCCAAGTCGGACGACAGCAAGGCGTCACGTCGCACGGCCGCGGCGGCGACGACCGACAATCCACGCCGCCAGCGCCTCTGGCGCGATCTGGGCCTGATCGCCATCGCGCCGGCCCTGCTGTACCTGGCGGCCAGTCTGTTCACCTATTCAGCCACGGATCCGGGCTGGTCGCATACCGGCAGCGTGGTCGCGCCGGTGCATAACCTCGGCGGCCGCGCCGGGGCCTGGATTGCCGACGTGCTGCTGCAGCTGTTCGGCTACATCGCTTTCCTGTTGCCGGTGGTGCTCGGCGCACTGGCGTGGATCGCCATGTTCGGCCTCAAGCGCGAGAGCAAGGGCGAGAACGATCTGGACCCGGCGCTGCGCCTGGTCGGTCTGGTCGGTTTCCTGATCGCCGGCACCGGCTTCCTGCACGTGCGCCTGTTCAGTGGCGATGTCGCCAGTGCCGGCGGCATTCTCGGCAAGCTGGTGGGCAATTCGCTCACGGTGGGCTTCGGTGCGCTGGGGGCGAACCTGTTCGTGCTGGTATTGCTGCTGGCCTCGATCACCCTGGCCACCGGGCTGTCCTGGTTCACGGTGATGGAGAAGATCGGCCGTGGCGTAATGTCGCTGGCACCGCTGCTGGAGCGCAAGAAGGAAGAAGTCAGCGAGTGGAAGCAGACCCGGGTGATGCGCGAGGAGCGCCAGGAAGTGCGCAAGGCCGACGCCGAGGTGCGCGCCAAGCGCGAGCCGGTAAAGATCGAACCGCGCCCTGAGCCGGTGATCGAGAAGAGTGATCGCGCCAAGCGCGATACCCAGATTCCGATGTTCCGTGGCGTCAACGGCGATGGTTCCGACCTGCCGCCGCTGGCGCTGCTGGATGATCCCAAGCCGCAGCCGAAGGGCTACGACGAAGAAACGCTGGAAACGCTGTCGCGGCAGATCGAGTTCAAGCTGAAGGACTTCCGCATCGATGCGCAGGTGGTCGGCGCCAACCCAGGCCCGGTCATCACCCGCTTCGAGATCGAGCCGGCACCGGGCATCAAGGTCAGCCAGATCAGTTCGCTGGACAAGGACATCGCGCGCGGCCTGTCGGTGAAGTCGGTGCGCGTGGTCGACGTCATCCCGGGCAAGTCGGTGATCGGCCTGGAAATTCCCAACGTCACCCGCGAGATGATCTTCCTGTCCGAGCTGCTGCGCTCGAAGGAATATGACAAATCGGCCAGCGTGCTGACCCTGGCGCTGGGCAAGGACATCGCCGGCCGCCCGACCGTGGCCGACCTGGCGCGCATGCCGCACCTGCTGGTGGCCGGTACGACCGGTTCGGGCAAGTCGGTGGCGGTCAACGCGATGGTGTTGAGCCTGCTGTTCAAGGCGTCACCGAAAGACCTGCGGATGCTGATGATCGACCCGAAGATGCTCGAGCTGAGCGTCTATCAAGGCATTCCGCACCTGCTGGCGCCGGTGGTTACCGACATGAAGGAGGCCGCCAACGGCCTGCGCTGGTGCGTGGCCGAGATGGAGCGCCGCTACAAGCTGATGAGCGCGGTGGGTGTGCGCAACCTGGCTGGCTTCAACAAGAAGGTGAAGGAAGCCCAGGACGCCGGCCAGCCGCTGATGGATCCGCTGTTCAAGCCGAACCCGGAGCTGGGCGAGGCGCCGCGTCCGCTGGAAACGCTGCCGTTCATCGTCATCTTCATCGACGAATTCGCCGACATGATGATGATCGTCGGCAAGAAGGTGGAAGAGCTGATCGCGCGCCTGGCACAGAAGGCGCGTGCGGCTGGCATCCACCTGATCCTGGCCACGCAGCGCCCGTCGGTCGATGTGATCACCGGCCTGATCAAGGCCAACATCCCGACCCGCATCGCCTTCCAGGTCAGCTCCAAGATCGACTCGCGCACCATTCTCGACCAGTCTGGCGCGGAGACCCTGCTGGGCCACGGCGACATGCTGTACCTGCCGCCGGGTACTGCGCTGCCCGAGCGCGTGCATGGTGCGTTCGTGTCCGACGACGAAGTACATCGCGTGGTCGAGCACCTCAAGGCGATGGGCCCGGCCGACTATGTCGACGGCGTGCTGGACGAAGTGCAGACGATGGGCGACGGCGTGGTCGTCGGCGCCACTGGCCTGCCCGAGACCAGTGCGGCCGGCGACGAGTCCGACCCGCTGTATGACGAAGCGCTGCGGGTGGTCACCGAGACCCGCCGTGCCTCGATTTCCGGCGTGCAGCGCCGGCTGAAGATCGGCTACAACCGTGCAGCGCGACTGATCGAGGCCATGGAAGCGGCCGGCGTGGTCAGCCCGCCCGAGCACAACGGCGACCGCACGGTGCTGGCACCGCCGCCGCCGAAGTAAGACCCGACGTATCCCCCACGACGTCCAAGGAACCGACGCATGCTTCACCCCGTACCAAGCGCGCTGGCGCTGGCGCTGGCTGCCCTGATGGCTGCCGGCCCGGCACTGGCAGAAACCGCCACCTCCGCGCCCGCCACGGCGCCGCCTTCCACCAGCGGCGATACCGAAGCCAGCAATAATTTCAGCATTGTCCGTTACCGCGCCGACTACCAGGTGCGGCCCGATGCGGGCAATGTGCAGACCGAAACCTACGAAGTCCTGCTCAAGACCAAGGCCTCGGTCGAGCAGTTCAGCCAGGTGCGGCTGAGCTACAGCGAGAAGATGGAAACGCTGGAGGTGCTTGGCGCCTACACCATCACCGCCGACGGCCAGCGCCGCGACGTGCCGGCCGACCGCATCTACACCCAGGAAAGCTACTCCAGCGCCTCGGCGGCGATGTATGCCGACCGCAAGGTGCGGGTGATCGTGTTCCCGAACCTGGCCCCGGGCACGCGCCTGTACTACCAGGTGCGTCGCACCCAGGCTACGCCGTACTTCCCGGGCTATTTCGGCCTGTGGGAGACCTTCAACGTCTTCACCGAGTACGAGGACGCCGAGGTCACCCTGAGTGCGCCGGCCAACCTGCCGATGTTCGTCGACAGCCGCGGCGTGCAGGGCAGTGACCGGCCGACAGTGAAGAATGGCCAGGCGCAATGGCGCTGGCGCTACCAGCGCCGCGAGGCGATGCCGGCGCAGAACTGGTCGGCGGCGGGCTGGGAGTTCGGCCCGAACATCATGGCCAGCACGTATCGTGACTGGTCGCAGATGGGGCGCGCCTACCAGCTCAAGGCGGGCCCGGCGGCCCAGGTGACCCCGGCGCTGCAGGCGCTCGCTGATGAGATCACCGCCGGCATCAGCGGCCGCCGCGAACAGGCTGATGCGCTGTATCGCTGGGTCGCGCAGAACATCCGCTATGTGGCGGTGTACCTGGGCAACGGCGGCCTGGAGCCGAACAGCGCGCAGAGCATCCTCGACAATCACTATGGTGACTGCAAGGACCACGTGACGATCCTCGAGGCGCTGCTGGCGGCCAAGGGTATCGCCAGCTCGCCGGTGCTGATCGGAGCGGGGGGCGGCCCGACGCTGCCGAAGATACCGGTGCTGGGCCGCTTCAACCACGCCATCACCTATATCCCCGAGTTTGATCTTTACCTGGATTCGACCACCGCGTGGGCACGCTTCGGGCAGCTGCCGGAAGGTGACCTGGGTGCGCCGGTGATGCGTACCCGGGACGCTACGCTGGCGCGTACCCCGGCCAATACGCCGGAGCGCAATGCGACGTCGATGGAAGTGCGTTTTACGTTTGATGCCAACGGCAACCTGCGCGGCGAAACGATTCCGAAGCTGGGCGAGAACGCCGAGATCGGCATGCGCGCGCAGTTCTCACAGCTCAACGCGCAGAACCGTGCGCGCGCTGAGGAGCAGATCATGGCCGCCTCAGGTTTCGATGGGCGAGGGCAGCTGCAGATCCAGGGCGTACCGGTCGACCTGACCCGGCCGTTCGGCTACCGCATGGCCTTCCAGGCCGAGGACTACGCCGACTTCAGCGTGGCCGGCGGCATGGCCGTGCCGGACCCGCCGGGTGGCGAGTCGGTGCGTGGCTTGTACGCCACCGCCTCGGCGCCGGCCAACGAGACGCCGTTCTACTGCAATGCCAGCCTGCGCGAGGAAACCTATCGCCTGCAGTTCCCGGCCAATGCGCCGATCATCGCCATTCCGGCCAGCCAGCGCTTTACCAATGCCGCTGGCGAATACCGGGTGGACTGGAGCCGCGAGGGCCAGGAGGTGATCGTGCACCACCGCTTGCAGCAGAACGCGGTGCGTGGGCCGGAGGCGCTGTGCCAGCCGCAGGACTATCCGGCGTTCCGCGCGCTGTACCGCGAAGTGCGTCGCGGCTTCCGCGGCCAGGTGCTGTACGGCAAGCTGCCGGCATCTGGCGGCTGAATCGCCGATGGACGTTCAGGGCGGCATAATGTCGCCCTGATCGCCCATTCATCTTCTCCCGGGCACACTGGCAACCACCTTTCCTGGCGCCCGCGCCCACAGGATTTCCGCATGAACTTCCGCTTCCGCCATTTCCTTGCCACGACTACCCTGGCCGTCGCCTGTGCCGCTGCCGGCAGTGCCTGGGCCGGTGCCCGCGATGACCTGAAGACCTTCACCAGTGGCCTGAAGGGCCTGGACGGACAGTTCAGCCAGCAGGTGTTCGACAGCCGCGGCAAGGTGAAGGAATCGACCAGTGGCCGGGTGGCCCTGTCGGCGCCGCGCCTGTTCCGCTGGGAATATGTGCGCCCGCACGAACAGCTGATCGTGGCCGACGGTAAAAAAGTCTGGATGTACGAGCCGGACCTGGAGCAGGTCACCGTGCGCGAGCAGGGCAAGGAAGAGCAGAACAGCCCGCTGACTGCGCTGATCAACCCGGCGCTGCTGGAACAGCAGTACGACGTCAGTGAAGAGGCTGCGCAGCGTGATGGCCTGCAATGGCTGTCGCTGTCGCCGAAGCGCGAGACCGAAGCCAGCTTCCAGTACGCCGCGCTGGGCTTCAATGCCCAGGGCCTGGCCAAGATGGAGATCACCGACGCGGTCGGACAGCGCACCGTGATCAGCTTCAGTGGCTGGAAGCGCAATCCAGGCTTTGCTGCCGGCACCTTCAGCTTCACCCCGCCGAAGGGCACGGACGTCATCGGTAATTGATCGAGGATGCCGGGCATGACCCGGCGCTACCTGCTCCGGTGGGTGTCAACCGGCACCGCCTTGATGGGTGTCAACCTTGGTTGACGCAATTTTGATCTGCCGGCCAGCGGCCGGCACTACCGGAATCGTCGTCACCCTGTCGCGGTACAATGAGTGGGTGGCAAGACATCGTTCAACTTCCTTCCCCGGCCCCGATCTGCTGAGCGTTGATCGGGAACATCTGCGCCCGCTGGCCGAGCGCATGCGCCCGCGCACCCTCGACGAAATGGTCGGGCAGAAGCGCCTGCTGGCGCCGGACAGCGCGCTGCGTCGCGCGGTCGAATCCGGGCGCGTGCATTCGATGATCCTGTGGGGCCCGCCGGGCTGCGGCAAGACCACGCTGTCACTGCTGCTGGCCGAGTACTCCGATGCCGAGTTCCGTGCCATCTCCGCCGTGCTGTCCGGCTTGCCGGAAGTGCGCCAGGTGCTGGCCGAGGCTGCGCAACGATTCGCCGAAGGCCGGCGCACCGTGCTGTTCGTGGACGAGGTGCATCGCTTCAACAAGGCGCAGCAGGATGCCTTCCTGCCGCACATCGAGCGTGGCACGATCCTGTTCGTCGGTGCCACCACCGAGAATCCGTCGTTCGAGCTGAACTCGGCGCTGCTGTCGCGTTGCCGCGTACATGTGCTGGAAGCGGTATCGCCAACCGATATCGTCGAGGCGCTGGAACGCGCGCTGGGCGACCGCGAACGCGGCCTGGGCGAGGAGGGTATCGAGGTTGCGCCCGAGCTGCTGCTGGAAATCGCCACTGCCGCTGATGGTGACGTGCGCCGCGCACTGACCCTTCTTGAAATCGCCGCCGAACTGGCGGGTGGGGAGGGCGGTCGCATCACCCCGCAGACCCTGACCCAGGTGCTGGCCGATCGTACCCGCCGCTTCGACAAGGGCGGCGAGCAGTTCTACGACCAGATCTCAGCGCTGCACAAGTCGGTACGCAGTTCCAATCCGGATGCCGCGCTGTACTGGCTGACCCGCATGCTCGATGGCGGTTGCGATCCATCCTACCTGGCACGTCGACTGACCCGCATGGCGATCGAGGACATCGGCCTGGCCGATCCGCGCGCGCAGAGCATGGCGCTGGAAGCCTGGGACATCTACGAGCGGCTCGGCAGCCCGGAAGGCGAGCTCGCGTTCGCCCAGCTGGTGCTGTACCTGGCCAGCACCGCCAAGTCGAACGCGGGCTATGCCGCGTTCAACCAGGCCAAGGCCGACGTGCGCCAGAGCGGTACCGAAGAGGTGCCGCTGCACCTGCGCAATGCGCCGACCAAGCTGATGAAGGAGCTCGGCTACGGCGCCGAGTACCAGTACGACCACGACGCCGAAGGCGGCATCGCGCTGGACCAGACCGGTTTCCCGGATGCGATGGGCGAGCGCGTGTACTACAACCCGGTGCCGCGTGGCCTGGAAATCAAGCTGAAGGAAAAGCTTGATCGGCTGCGCGCCGAACGTGAGGCGGCGAGGGCCGCGAACGGCCGTTGAGCTGGCTTATGTAGCATCGAGCGATGCTCGACTCCGCTCTGGACCGACCCAGTAGCACCTGCGGAAGCAGCAGCCGGGCATGGCTCGGCGCTACAGGGGTAATGGCAGTCGAGTGTGGTTCGTCACCACATTGTCCTGCGGGCGCTCCTTTGGCACACTGCGCGGCTGCTTTTTCAAGGATTGATGCCGTGCAGGAAATGATTCTGCCGTTGAAGCGTTATGCCCAGTTCGAGGGTCGTGCCAACCGTCGCGAGTACTGGATGTTCCAGCTGTTCCTGTTGATCGTCTCCGCCGTGCTGATGGTGCCGCTCATCGCCGGGCTGGTGATGCAGTCCGACGTGCTGGGCATCGCGTCGATCATCCTGTTCGTCGTGTTCTGGCTGGCCACGTTCGTGCCGGTCATCGCCGTCACCGTGCGCCGACTGCACGACTGCAACCAGTCGGGCTGGATGTACCTGCTGGCCTTCGTTCCGTTCGGTGGCCTGGTGATCTTCGTGTTCGCGCTGCTGCCAGGTACACCGCAGGAGAACGTCTACGGCCCGGTGCCTGCGGGGCCGTGAGACTGCGTGAGTCGAGCATGGCTCGACTTCTACAGGGCGGGAAAACGAAGCCGGCGTTTCGCCGGCTTCTTTCTTACTTGATGCTGCAGTCGCCGAAGGAAAGGTAGTCCGTTCCCGAGCTGAACTGCAGCGTGCAGCTTGCGGTGAAAGTCGCGCCTTCTTCCAGCGCGCCCAGCTTGGCCGCCTGGTGCTCGTCGTCGCTGGTCAGCCGGGCCAGGACATTGCCCTGGTCGTCGCCGGCCTCGATCAGCGGCTCGCCCGCCAGGTTGCTGGAGACGCCCAGGGCAACGGCAGTGAATGTCACCGTCTGGTTGAGTTCTTCCATGCCCAGTGACGAATTGCCGGCCTCTTCAAAGGCCTGGTAGAGCGTTGGCAGATCCTGTGCGGCATGGGCGGCCAGCGGTGCAAGCAGGCCGAGGGAAAGGGCGATCAAGGCGGTGCGCTTCAAGGTGTTCTCGCAGTCACGGGATTCATTCCCGTGGATGGTGGTCAGTAGATCCACGCCATGCGTGGATGGGTTTGGCAAAGGTCAGGGCGCGGCCGGCGACTCGATTGCCCATCCATCCGCAGCCCTGCGAGGGAAGGGCGCTCCTGCGCCCCGCTGCCCGGCAAAATAGTGGATCCGGTGTTTCCGGCGCAACCGGGAAAATGAATGCATCGCGCGCGTGATACACAGCGTGACGTTTGATCGATGTGATAATCATTCGCGTTTAAGGTAGACTGCGGTCCCCTGAGAACCGGCGGCCTTGGCCGCTCCTGCCGCCACTGATGAAGCTTTTCGTCCTGCCTTCGCGCCGTGGCCCATTGGCCCGCGGCCTGGCTGCCATGATGATGGGTCTGCTCCTGGCCACTCCTTACGCCCATGCGCAGCAGCGTAATCCGCTGCAGAAGATCGGCCACACCGTGCTCGACGAGCCGGCGGCCAGCTATCGCTTCGAGCGTTTCGTGGTGGACAGCCCGGACCAGCAGCGCCGTTGGCGGGTGAACCTGGCGATCCCGGCCAAGGCCGGCAAGACCCCATCCCCGGTGCTGTACGCGCTGGATGGCAATGCCGTGGCCATGGTGCTGGACCAGCGGCTGCTGGCCGAGCTGGCTGCGCGCAAGGCACCGCCGGTACTGGTGCTGATCGGCTACGACAACGACCTGCGCATCGATTCCAGGGCGCGTACCCGCGACTACACCGCGTGGATCGACCGTGCCGACGACGAGAGCGGCACGACCCAGGCCGTCGGCGGCGGCGCTGCGGCTTTCCTTGATGTGATCGAGCGCCGCATCAAGCCGGAAGTCGAGCGTCGCGCACGCATCGATACGCAGCAGCAGGCGCTGTGGGGCCATTCGCTGGGCGGGCTATTCGTGCTCAATGCGCTGTACACGCGACCTGCCGCGTTCCAGTCCTATCTGGCAGCCAGTCCGTCGCTGTGGTGGAGCCAGGGCGCGGCGCTGGGTGATCCGGAACAGCAGTTCGTGCAGAACGTGCACGGCCAGCCGGCCAAGCTCTGGCTGATGCTGGGCGGCGCCGAGCGCGTCGGTGATCGCGGCAAGCGCGATATGAGCAACCCGCGCGTGGTTGCGCACCTGCGCCGGATCAGTGGCGCCACCCCGGATGCGGCGATGCAGTTGTCCGAGCGGCTGGGCAAGGTGCCGGGCCTGAGCGTGCAGTACCGCGAGTTCGACGGCCTCGGCCATGGCCCGATGCTGCCCGCGTCGTTCCATGCCGCGCTGCATGAGTTGTACGGCGTGACCGACCGCAGCGCCGGCGATGGCGTGCCCAATGGCGGTGACAGCGCCGCCGAGTGAATCCCTTCGCACGCGCTGCCGTGCGACCCCACTACCCAGGCGAGGCTGCCGGCGTGCAGCGGCCCAGGCAACCGATGAATCCCGCGCCACGTGGCGCGGCCTACGTGTGCAAGGAGCCTGCCATGTCGTTCCGTCCGTCTTTCCATCTCACCTCTCTCGCCGCCGGCCTTTTGCTCGCGGTGACCGCCACCGCGCAGCCGGTGTTCGATCAGCCGGCCAACGCCACCTTCAAGGGTGAGGTCGTCTCGCGCGGTGAGAACGTGGTTCCCGGCAGCACCGCCGACGTGGTCGGCCGTGGCTTCGTGCCGGGCCAGAAGGTCAGCCTGCTGCGTGGCGACAGCGTGCTCAACGCACAGCCGGTGGTGGTCGATGCCGATGGCAACTTCAAGACCCAGCTGAGCATTCCGACCGACGCGGTGCCGGGCACCCACCCGGTGGTGGTGCGCGCCAGCCAGCCGGCTGCAGCCACCGTGCTGAAGCTGCGCGTGTCGCCGCAGCTGCCGCTGTCCGGCCAGGCGCAGTTCGCCACCCAGTCCAACAAGCTGGTGCCGGGCCTGTACCAGTCCGCCTACAGCGCCGCCAGCAATGCCGTGTTCGTCACCTCGGCCGTGGGCCGCCCGCCGGTGACCCAGTCGCAGCTGCTGAAGCTGGATCCGAAGTCGCTGAAGGTGATCAAGGCGATCACCCCGGCGCAGGTGCCGGGCAGCACCAACGGCGCGGTCTATGCGGTCTACGGTGTGGGCGTGGATGACGCCAATGGCAATGTCTGGGTCACCAATACCCGGCAGAACTCGATTGCGGTCTACCGCCAGAAGGACCTCTCGCTGGTCCACCAGTTCCCCGTCGACACCGTGCCGCATGCGCGCGACGTGGTGGTCGACGGCACCCACGGCAAGGTGTTCGCCTCGGCCACGGGTGAAGACCACCTGTCGGTGTTCGATGCGAAGACGTTCAAGGAACTGCCGCAGGTGACGCTGGAGTCCGGCGTGGATGATGGCAAGTTCACCCCGATGAGCCTGGTGCTGGACGAGAAGGGCGGCAAGCTGTTCACCGTCAGCATCGGTACCCCGGAAGCGGCGGTGATCGATGTGGCCAGCGGCAAGGTCGACAAGGTCATCGACCTGGGCAATTCGATCAGCGCCTCTGGCGTGGCCTTCGACGCAGCACGCAACCGCCTGTACGTGGCCTCGCAGGGCACCGACAACCTGCTGATCGTCGATGTGGCTTCCGGCAAGGTGCTGCATGACGTGCCGGTCGGCGCCGGCGCGCTGAACGTCGCCTTCGATGATGCCTCCGGCCTGGCCTATGTCAGCAATCGTGGCGCCGGTACGGTCACGGTGGTGAACGGCGACGGCAAGGTGGTGGCCAACCTCGATGGCGGCACCCTTCCGAACCATGTGCGTGCCGACGGCAAGGGCAACGTGTTTGCGGTGAACAAGTCACGTAGCGCCGAAGATCCGAAGGGTGATCGCATCACCCGCATCACCCCGAAGCAGTAAGTCACAGGGCAGGGCGGCGTGCGCGTCGCCCTGCCAGCAAGGAGAATGTCCATGAACATCGCGTCCCGTCTGCGCCTGTGTGCGCTCCCGCTGGCTGTTTCGCTGGCGCTGTCTGCCTGCAGTGGCTCGTCAACGCCGTCGGATGGCCACAAGACTGCCGAGCCGCCTGCCGCAACAGCTGCTGCCGAAACCGCGTTGCCGGCAGGCTGGCAGCGCGTGGCCGGTGCCGAGATGCCAGCGGTGCATGAACAGAAGGCCGTGCTGCCGGCCAAAGTGCATTCCGATGACGGTGCTGACATTGAAGTGTCCGACACCAGCCGGATCATTGCCGGTGGTGACGACGTCATCGCGGTGATCGAGGCGCTGGGACTGGGCAAGCAGGTATTCGCTGCGCCGACCAACACCACCACCCAGGCCGGCCTGGCTGCCCCGCACCAGTTCCTGTTCAACCGCACCACGGGCGTGGAAGGAGTGCTGAGCCTGCAGGGCTCGCTGTTCCTCGGCAACAGCCTGCGCCGCCACACCGAACTGGCGAAAAAGCTGCGCGAGGTGGGCGAGCCGGCGGTGGTCATCGATGACCTGCAGCCGGCGCCGGACAAGGTGCGCAAGGTCGCTGCGGCACTAGGGCTGGCCGAAGCGGGGCAAGCACTGGCCACGCAGGTGCAGCGTCAGCTCGACGAGGCTGCAGCGATTGGCAAGGGCCTGGGCCATGCGCCACGATTGATTCACGTTTCGGCAACCGGCGCTGGCGGCTCGCCCACTGTTGCAGGTGCCGACAGCGCGTCGGCGCAGTTGATCGCCCTGGCGGGCGGCATCAACATCGGTACCGAGGCCGGGGTGAAGAATTACTCGCAGCTGAGCAATGAGGGCGTGGTCGCGGCGGCACCGGAAGTGATCCTGGTGACCGAGCATGACCTGCAGCTGTTCGGCGGTGCCGAGGGCCTGTGGAAGGCATACCCGACGCTGAAGCAGACCCCGGCCGGGCAGGCCAATCGGGTCTGGGTGATGCCGGATGTGCAGCTGAAGTACACCAGCGTGGGTTCTGGTGCGGGCGCGCTGGCACTGGCCAAGGCCCTGGCAGCGTTGCCGAAGGCATGAGTCCGGCGGATCGGCGCCGTCGTCGCGGGCGGGCGATGTTGATGGTGGTGTTGCTGGCACTGCTGGGGGCAGTGCTGGCGTCGTTCGCCGTGGGTCCGTTGCGGTTGCCACCGCTGGAGGTGATGCAGGCGCTGGCGGTGAAGCTGGGCCTGCTTGATCCACAGGCGGTCAGCAGTCGCGACCTGGCCGTGGTCTGGCAGCTGCGCATTCCGCGCGCCCTGTTGGGCGCAATGGTTGGCGCCTCGCTGGCGATGGCCGGTGCCAGCCTGCAGGGCCTGTTCGGCAATCCGCTGGCCGACCCCGGCATCGTCGGTGTCAGCCAAGGTGCTGCGCTCGGGGCAGTCGCTGCCATTGTTCTCGGCGCTGCCGGTGCCGCCGGTTGGCTGGTGCCGGTTGCCGCCTTCGTCGGTGGCGCCCTGGCCATCGGCCTGACCTATGCGCTGGCGCGGCCGGGCAAGGGCAGTGGCAATGCGACGCTGCTGCTGGTCGGTATCGCGATGGCGGCGTTCTGTTCGGCGCTGATCGGTTTTCTCACCTATATCGCAAGCGAAAGCGAACTGCAGTCGCTGGTGTTCTGGCAGATGGGCTCGCTGGCACGTGCCAACTGGGCCGATGTGGTGGCGGTGGTGCCGCTGTTTGCGATTGGCGTGTTCGCGTTGCAAAGATTGGCAACGCCGCTGGACATGCTGGCGCTGGGCGAGCGCCCGGCCCAGCATCTGGGGCTGGATGTGACCCGCACGCGGCGCCGACTGGTTGCGTTCAGCGCGCTGCTGGTGGGGGCGGCGGTGGCGTTTGCGGGCTCGATCAGCTTCGTCGGCCTGGTGGTGCCGCACGTGGCGCGCCTGCTGGTGGGTCCCGGCCATCGCTGGTTGCTGCCGTTGTCCGGCCTGCTGGGTGCACTTCTGATCGTGGTGGCGGATACGGCCGCGCGCACGCTGGATCCGCCCGCGGAGATTCCGCTGGGCCTGTTCTCGGCCGCGCTGGGTGCGCCGTTCTTCCTTTGGCTGGTGCTGCAGCAGCGCCGCAAGGCGGTGCCATGAGTGTGCTGCTGAAGCTGCACGATGTGGTGGTGCGCCGCCAGCAACGCGAGATCCTGCACGGCATTTCCTTGGCGTTCGAACCGGGTACGGTGACCGCACTGGTGGGCCCGAACGGTGCGGGCAAGTCCACGCTGTTGGCGGTCGCGGCCGGCGACCTGCGCGCCGATGCGGGCGAGGTGAGCCTGTTGGGCAGGCCGCTGGCCAGCTACAAGGCAGGGCCGCTGGCGCGCGAGCGCGCGGTGATGCCGCAGGAGCACGGCGTGCGTTTTGCCTTCAGCGTCGAAGAGGTGGTGGCGATGGGGCGATTGCCGCATCCGCCGGATCCGCGTGTGGACGACGCGCAGGTGGAAGCTGCCATCGATGCCGCCGAATTGCAGGCCCTGCGCCTGCGCGAGGTGCAGCAGCTGTCCGGCGGTGAGTCCGCCCGGACCACGTTCGCGCGCGTGCTGGCACAGGACACGCCATTGCTGCTGCTGGATGAGCCTACTGCTGCGCTGGATCTGCGCCATCAGGAGCGCACGCTGCGCAGTGTGCGTGCCTGTGCACAAGCCGGTGCGTGCGTGATCGTGGTCCTGCACGACCTCAATCTGGCGGCCGGCTATGCCGACCGTATCGTGCTGCTGGAGCAGGGTGGCGTGGCGGCCGACGGAACGCCATTGCAGGTGTTGACCGAGGACAACCTGCAGCGCGTGTACCAGCAGGATGTAGTTGTGCTGGAGCATCCGCGTCGTGGGGTGCCGCTGGTGGTGGTGACCTGAGCGAAGGTCCGCCAGGTTGCTCCGGGTATCATGGCGGCTTCGTTTTCTTCAATGGACTGATGCCATGTTCCGCACGGTTACCCGCAGCGTGCTGCTTGCCGCGATGATTGCTTCCGTTTACGCAGCCCATGCAGCGTCGACCTCCCAGGTTTCGCTGACCAACGCGGCCGAGAATGCCTCGCTGATCGAAACCCGGCATTCCAGTGGCGACGGTGCCGCAGTGACGTCGATGAAGACGCAGTACTTTGCCAACGAGGAAATGTCGGTGAGCTGGGACGACCAGCAGGTACTTGTGCTGTGCAGTGAAGCGGCGTACCTGCAGATTCCTGCCGCCAAGCTCAAGGCCGGAGCGCTGACTACCGAGCAGCGGCAGATGATCGTCTATCAGGCACTGATGTCCGGCTTGGGGGCTGTCGCGGGGGTTGTCGGGCCGGCAGGCGAGGTGGTAACCGTGGCGGATGACGGTAGCGAGACCCGCAGTGTTGGCGAGAACAGCTGGGCATACGGTATCGAGCGCTACGACGTGATCAGTCAGCGGCTGCCGGATGGTGCTCTTCGGGTCCGAACCCGCAAGACGGAAACCGTGAATACCACGCCGCCGGCGGGCCCGGACGACACATTCAGCACCGAAGATGATCAGGCGGCACGCCTGTCCGAGCTGGCGCCGGTGGGGAGCTGGATCGAGGTCGTGATTCATGGTGGCCCACGGCTGCCGCACGTGGACCCGGCGATTTCGTTGAAGGGCTGGATGTCGATGGGGGATGACCAGCCTGCAACAGTGGCCGAGGCGCGCAAGCTGCACGGCTGCAAGTGAGGGCTGCCAGGGGGCAGAACCCTTTGCCCGGGGCAAAGGGATCTGACCCCGATCTTTGCTGGTCTCATCGTTCTATTTATGTTTGCAATATTCACTTGCGCGCCAGATTGGCAGGTCTAGAATGCGCCCCATGAACCGGATGCCGCTCCTGAAGTTTTTCACCCTGACCCGCGCAAGCGCGGAACGGGCGTGTCTGCCTGGAGCTCCACAGGGCCGCTGAAGCGGCTATCGCTGGATCATCCACAGAGCGCCCTTCGGGGCGCTCTTTTCGTTTCTGCAGTTTCATTTCCCTAACCCGACGTACCGCAAGGAGAACGTGCCATGCACCAGATCGCCGAGACCGAACGCTAGCCGCGCACCCTGTCGCCAACCGGGGTGCGCGGCCCCCATCGTTGGCTTTGCAGGAACCTATCTCATGAACACCCAAGTCCTTTCCCGCCGTCGCAACCTTGGCATCATTGCCCACATCGACGCCGGCAAGACCACGCTGACCGAACGCCTGCTGTGGAAAAGCGGCGAGATCCATCGCGTCGGCGAAGTGCACGACGGCAATGCGACCACCGACTTCTCGGCGATCGAGCGCGAACGGGGCATCACCATTGGCGCGGCCGCCGTGCAGGCGCAGTGGGCACCGCGCGACCTGCCGGCGCATCGATTGACCCTGATCGATACTCCCGGCCACATCGATTTCGCCATCGAAGTCGAACGTTCACTGCGCGTGCTCGACGGTGCCGTGGCCGTCTTCTCGGCCGTGGACGGCGTGCAGCCGCAGTCCGAGACGGTGTGGCGCCAGGCGCGTCGCCATCACGTGCCGCTGATCGCTTTCGTCAACAAGATGGACCGCGTAGGCGCTTCGTTTGAGCGCGTGCTGGAGCAGCTGCAGGACAAGCTGCGCGCGCGGCCGTGGGCGCTGGGCGTGCCGTTGGGCAGCGAAAGCGGCTTCAATGGCTGGGTCGATCTGGTCGATGAGCGCATGCTGCAGTGGCAGGAAGGCGGCGCAACCACGGTGACCCCGTGGGACGAAGCGGCGCGGGCCCAATGGCAGGCCCAGCGCGATGCGCTGGTCGAAGCCGTGGCCGATCATGACGAAGAACTGGCCGATGCCTGGCTGGAAGGTCGCGTGATCGATGCCGGGGCGCTGCGCGCGGCAATCCGCCGGGCGACGCTGGCAGGTGCAGGCGTGCCTGTGCTGGCCGGTGCTGCGTTCAAGGACAAGGGCATCGAGACGCTGCTGGATGCCGTGGTCGATTACCTGCCGTCGCCGCTGGATCGCCCTGCTGTCAGCGCCGAAAGCGATGAGGGCGAGGTGATGCTGCCGCCGGATCCGGACGGTCCACTGGCAGGCCTGCTGTTCAAGATCACCCACCAGCAGCACGGCGCGCTGAGCTTCGTGCGGCTGTACTCGGGCACCTTGAAGGTGGGCGACGCGGTGGCCAGTTCGCAGCATCCTCAAGGGCGGCGTGTCAGTCGCCTGGTGCGGGTGCAGGCCGACCAGACCCATGACATCGAGCAGGCCGTGGCCGGTGACATTGTCGCGGTACTGGGCTGGAAGGATGCGGTCAGTGGCGAGACGCTGAGCAGCCGTGCGCAGCCGCTGCGGCTGGAGAACATCCAGGCCCAGGCGCCGGTGCTGGCCTGGCGGTTGGAGCCGGCGCGTGCGGCGGATCTGATCCGGATGGCGCAGGGACTGGCCAGCCTGGCCCAGGAAGACCCCTCGTTCCGTGTGGAAACGGACCGGGAAACGGGTGAAACCCTGGTCTGGGGCATGGGCGAGCTGCACTTGGAAGTGATGGTCGAGCGCCTGCGCAGCGAATGGAAGGTCGACGTGGCCGTAGGTGCGCCACGCGTGGCCTACCAGGAGACGCCGATGCGCCCGATGACCGGTGTCGTCGGGCGGCTGGTCAAGCAGACCGGTGGACAGGGCCAGTTCGCGCACGTGGTGCTGGATGTGACGCCGCGCGACGACGACCTTGTCGTGTTCAACGACCGCATCGTCGGTGGCGTGGTGCCGCGCAGCTTCATCGCAGCGGTGGAAAAGGGCGTGCGTGCCGCGCTGTCGGAAGGTCCGCAGGGACATCCGGTGGTCGGCATCGAGGTCAGTCTTGTCGATGGCCAGACCCATGCCAAGGACTCTTCGGAGATGGCGTTCCATCGCGCAGGCGCCGAGGCGATCAAGGCGGCGCTGGCCGAGGGTGGCACGCAGCTGCTGGAGCCGGTGATGGCGGTGACGGTGCATTCGCCGTCGGCGTCGGTGGGTGATGTGGTCGGCGACCTCAACCGGCGCCATGGCCGCATCGCCCGCATCGAGGACCAGGACGGTCGTGCCGAGGTCAGTGGTTTCGCGCCACTGGCGCAGTTGGTGGGTTACACCACCTCGCTGCGTTCGCTCAGCCAGGGGCGGGCCAGCAGTGAGGCGCACCTGCACGGCTATGAGCCAGTACGCGCGGCATGAAGAAGGCAAGGGAGCCCGTTCGCGGGCTCCCATTTTTTTTGTCCGGGTTTCCGTATCCACGCATGGCGTGGATCTACCGGGTGACCGGGTCGCGAGCTCTGCAGTAGATCCACGCCATGCGTGGATGGATCCGCACCGACACGGCAACATTGGCGCTGCATCGCACCAAATCTGTAGAAAAAGCTGGATTAAAGTGATGCCTCACGATAAATTGCGCACCCCCCGTTGCTCGCCGCCGCCCGCACCCCTCTCATGCGTGATGACAAAGACCCCGGAACCTTGGAGCTGACCCTGCCGCGCAAGCGCGGTCGTCCGCCCAAGTTCGGGTACGCGATGAGCGATGCGCAGCGGGCGGCGCGCTATCGTGCGCGCAGGGCAGGGCAGGCCAATCATGCCGACGTGCGTTCCTGCAGCGACATGGTGCTGCTGGACAAGATCCGTGCGGCGGTCAGTGCCCGCGACACCGAGCTGGCCGGTTTCCTGGTCCACGTACTCTGGCAGCGCTACCCCCTGCAGCTGAAATAGTTCGCCGGTGGGGTGGCCGTTGTCATCGAGCTTGTTGATAATGCGGGATTCAGGTTGTTCCCGCTGGCGTGCCCGGGATGGCAGGCGCGCATGATCGAACGGTTCCCAACATGACCACCACCAGCGACACCACCACCGAAGCGGCGCCGAGCGGCGCCCCCCTGTTCTATACCCGCCCGGTGCCGCTGCAGGCCGATGTGCATGCCGATCTGCGCATCCTACCGGGCAAGCTGGAGTTCGCCGCCGGCAACAATGCCATTCCGCTGGTGCTGGGCGAGTTCTCGCTGGCCCTGCACCACTTCCCGATCCTGTTTGCCGGCCCGAGCGCGGTTCCGATGGCTGCCGTGGGCGTGTCCGACCAGAACCTGTTCATCAAGGATGGCCTGTGGGAAGACGAGGCCTACATTCCCGCCTACCTGCGCCGCCACCCCTTCATCTTCATCGACACCGGTGCGGAGAATGATTTCCTGCTGGGCATCGACGAAGAGAGCCCGCGCGTGGTCAAGGGGGGCGAGGAAGGCCAGCCGCTGTTCGTTGACGGCAAGGCCACCGAGATGGTGCAGCAGGCCCTGGAATTCTGCGGCCAGTACACCCGCGAACACGAACAGACCCAGGCTTTCTCCAAGGCCCTGGTCGACAACGGCCTGCTGGTGGAGCGCAACGCCACCGTGCGTATCCCGGATGGCCGGGAGTTCAACCTCAACGGCTTCCTGGTCGTGGACGTCGAGAAGTTCGTGGCGCTGCCGGAAGCAACCGTGGTCGAGTGGCACCGCAGTGGCTGGCTGGCACTGATCCACCAGCACCTGATGTCGCTGGGTCGCTTCAATGACCTGACCCGTCGCCAGGTCGAGCGTCTGGCCGCGTGATCAAGGGGTTCGGCAGGGTTCCCGCGACGCGGGCGCCCTGTCCGGCCTGCAGTACGCACAGCAGGCGACGTGCGTCGGTCCAGTCTGGCGTGGCGTCCTGCGCCAGATCGACCAGCTCGGCCGCGATTGCGGCGTGCTCGCATTGACCCAGCATCTGTAGCGCGCCCTGCAATCGGTGCGCGTGATAACCGAGCGCCGATGCGTCTGCACGATCGACAATCCGCTCGATCCTGCTGAGTTCATCGCAGATGTCGGCGCTGTAGGCCGCGTCCATTTCAGTCGCCGGCTCAAGCGCGTCCAGGCTCCCCAGCGCCGGAATGCCCAGCGCAGCGAGCAGTTCGGCGGCGCGCAACGGCTTGGCCAGCACCGCATCGAAACCCGAGCGACGGCAACGTGCGTGGTGACCTCGCCCGGTGCGGGCGGACAAGGCGATCAGGCGGAGCGGATGCCCGTTACGGGCGCGCAGTTCGCGTGCCAATGCGTAGCCATCGATGCCACGCAGCCCGATGTCGATCAACGCGGCAGGGCGGGGGTGGCGTATCTGTTCGGCCAGCGCGCTGGCCGCGTCTTCCAGGGCACATACCTCGGCGCCCCAGCGCCGCAACTGTTCAGCAATGACGTGGCGATTGAGTGCGTGGTCCTCCACCAGCAGCAGTTGCAGCCCGGCCAGTGGCGTGCCCTCCACGGGCATGTCCCGGACACTCTCGGCAGAGTCAGCTGCGCACACCGGCAGGCGCAGGATGAAGCGGCTGCCGCGACCGAGGACGCTGTGCACGGTCAGATCGCCTCCCATCGCACGCGCCAGCTCGCGTGCAATGGAAAGCCCGAGGCCACTACCGCCACGCTGCTGCCCATCGCTGCCTTGACGGAAAGGCTGGAACAGTTCGGCTACCTGTGCTGGCGCGATCCCGATCCCGCTGTCGATCACCTCCATCAGCAGCTCCTGCGGCCGCGCTGCTGGAAGCAGTTGCAGGCGCAGCTCGATGCCGCCGATATCACTGAACTTCACCGCATTGGCCAGCAGATTGCTGGCAATCTGGCGTAGCGCATCACTGTCTACCAGAATGATCGGCGAAGGTTCGGCCGGGGCATCAAGATGCAGTTGCAGCCCTTTCCGTTGCGCCTGTGGCCGAATGGCCTCCAGTGCCTGCCGGCAAAGCTGGGTCGCATCACAGGCTTGTGCATGCGGCCTGAAAGCGCCGCTGGCGAGACGCGAAAAATCCAGTGCGCGATTCAACAGGCCGCGCAGGGATTGGCTGGCGCTGCTGGCAGCGGCGAGCAGATCGCGCTCGCCTTTCGGCAGTGCCGATTGTCCAAGCAGCTCGATCGAGGCCAGTACGGCCTGCGCAGAATTGCGCATCTCGTGACTGATCATCCCGATGGCCTGCGCGCTGCGGCGGTCGCCCCGTACCCGCAGGTGACGGGTCATGGGCCACAGCAGCAGGGCGACCAGCAGAGGGGCCAGCAACAGCCAGCCGCGCGGGGGCGAGGCCTGCATCCAGTCCAGTGCGTTTCCCGCCGCTGCTGGCAGGGTCTGGCCTGCCCACAGGTGGAGCAGGCTCGCATGTTCCTCCAGTGTGATCTCCCGCAATGCCTGTCCGATGCGTTCAAGCAGCTGCTGGTCTTCCTGGCGGACGAGCAGGTAGAGGTCGGTGGAGAAGTCGCTGTCGAATGGCTGCAGGCGCAGGCTGCCGTTGAAATGGCGTCGAACCAGCGGGCGCAGCGTGGATTCCAGGCCAATCGCCACGTCGGCCACGCCGGATTGCACTGCCGCCAATGCTGCGTACCGATCAGGCAGGGGCTGCAGCCGGATCTGAGGGTGATGCGCGCGCAGCCAGCCGGCGTAGGGCCCGCCTTCAACGACGGCGACGACCCGGCCGTCGAGCTCGCGTATCTCCCGTGGCAGCCATTCGCCGGCGCGCCCTGCCAGCAGGGTGGCGCCACCCCGGAAGCGGCTGGACGCGGCAAGGTCGGGGCAGGGTAGCTTCTGGTGTCTCGCACCGCCAAACACCATGACCAGGTCGGCCTCGTGATGGCACACAGCGAGGATTGATGCGGCGGTCGTCGGGTAGGGCTGTTCCAGGAAGCTGAGTTGGGCGTGACGCGCCACCAGGTTGGCGTAGCCATGGGCGAGCGTCGGCGGTGATGACGGATCGGCCATCGCCGCGGGCGCGGGGCGTAGGGACGGGGCGGTGGAGACCCGCACGCTGCTGCCCGGCAGCCAGCGTGGTGACCGGATATCTTCCGCCGACGCAGCGGGAAGGAGAAGCAGCACCAGCAACCCGAGGATCAGCAGGCACGGGCGCAATGGCGCATGGCGCCTCACGGAGACTCCAGCCGTTCACGCAGCGCATAGATCTCCACATCGCTGCGCAATCCCAGCTTGCGCAGCACCGCGACCTTCTGTGTGCTGACGGTCTTGATGCTGCGGTGCCGGCGCAGCGCGATCTCCGATACGGTCAGGCCTTCCAGCAGCAGCTCCAGTACCTCCCGCTCGTTGCGGCTGAGCTCGCCACGATCACCGGCCAGCCTGACGTCCGGCGGAATCCGGATCAGGCCCTGGGAGACGCGCACGATGGCGTCGGACAATGCCGCAAGGGGTTCGGCCTTGCTGACGAACCCACCGAGTCCGGCATCGATCAGGCTGTTGAGATTCGTGGTGGGAGAGAGCGTGGCGAAGGCCAGCATTGGTGTGCGCGGGAATTCGCGACAGAGCAGCGTAACCAGCTCGATGCCGCCCAGGTCGCCACGGGCGAGCGTGAGATCGATGATGGCCACATCCACGGGCAAGCGGTGCAGGCTGTCGATCAGCGCACCGCTGCAACCATGGCTGGCGACGATGTCGAACCGGAGATCGCCTGACAGGTGCAGGGCGGTGCCGCGACGGACGACTTCATGGTCGTCCAGGAGCGCCAGGCGAAGCCGGCGCGGTGCAGGAAATCCATTCATGCGCGGGAGGTGGTCAGCGCCCGTGGGCGTGGCCGCCATTCTGGCGCCGCTGTCGCGTCGAACATCGAATTTGTTGCGTTTTTACGACTATTCCTAAAGATCGATGTATGAGCTCCATCGATAAGAGCTGATCCATGGGCTGGACGTATCGTCAGGTTGAAAGCCGTGTGGACGCAGTGTCCTGGCGCGCTCTCGCTGGGTACAGGTGGCCTGGGTTGCAGGGCTGCCGGCACCCTTCGAGGGGGTGTTAATGTGACGCGTCACGCCGAAGTGCCTGGTCACCCGCGAGCCGAGTGGTGGGCGGTTAGCGATCTATCGCACCGACTGAGGTACGCGCCTGAGCCTGCCGGTGTCGTAGCCCATGGCCGCGATGCGCTCCACGGCGTGCTGGTAGTCGCTGTCCGACACGTGCGGGGTACGCGCCATGTACCAGACATAGTCGCGCTTGCTGCGTGCGACGATGGTCTGGCCATAGTCGTCGTCCAGCCAGGCAATCACATACTCAGCCTGGATCGGCCAGACGAACTGCATGCCCCAGATCGCGCCATTGCCGTTCTTCTCCACCCGGCCAACCGGGTGCATCGACTTCTGCGGGGCGTCGAAACTGCCCTTGCGATAGGTGAAGGTCGTCTGGATGCGCCCGTCCGGCCGCAGTGCATAGCTCTCAACCGCGTCGAAGGCCTCGCGCTCCGGCCATGAGGGTATGTGGGCGATCACATACCAGTCGCCCATGAAGCGCGGCACGTCCACCGAGGGCGGGCGGGGCAGGGGACGGGTATCGCTGGAACTGCAGCCGGAACCGAACAGGCTCAAGGCCAGCAGGGGAAGCAGGGAGCGCATGCGCATGTCACACCTCAACGGGGACGGAACAGATAGTGGGCAACCAGCCACTGCTGGCCATCGTCGTAGCCGAACAGCTCGGCGCAGGCCATCCAGAACATGCGCCAGCGCTGCCACCAGATCTTCGCCGCGGCCTGGCCGTAGGTTGCGACCAGTACCGGCATCACCGCCTCGCGGGCCGCATCCTGGTTGGCCAGCCAATGGTCGGCGGTGCGCTGGTAGTGGGTGCCGTCCAGCAGCCAGCGCTGATCGAGTCGCAGGTCGCGCTGGAAATGCAGCAGGGTGTCAGCGGCCGGCATCAGGCCGCCGGTGAAGAAGTGGCGCCCCATCCAGTTGTCGCCACCCTCGGTCTCGAACGGGTACATCAACGTGCGATGGGCGAAGATGTGCACGAACAGCGCACCGTCGGGCTTCAGCCACTGCGCGATGTGCGCCAGCAGTCGCTGGTAGTTGCGCACATGCTCGAACATTTCCACCGAGACACAGCGATCGAAGCGTGCCGTGGGCAGCTCAAGCTGGTTGACGTCGCGGGTCAGTACCTCGACGTTGTGCAGGCCCCTGGCCTGGCATTGCGCCATGATGTGCTGGCGCTGGCTGTGCGAGTTGGACACCGCAGTGATGTTGGCCTGCCGATAGCGTTCGGCCATCCACAGGGTCAGCGAACCCCAGCCACAGCCCAGTTCGAGAATCTGCTGGCCGTCGGCAAGTCCGGCACGCTGGCCATACAGTTCCAGCATCGCCTCCTCGGCCTGGTCCAGCGTTTCGCGCCCGGTGGGGTAGTAGCAGCTGCTGTACTTCAGCCGCTTGCCCAGGCAGGCCTGGAAGAATGCCGCGGGAACTTCGTAGTGCTGGCGGTTGGCCGCGTCGGTATGCAATGCGAGCGGACTGTCGGTCAGTTCTGCGATGCGACGGCTGAAGCGCGCGGACTGTGCCTCGATACCTCCCGCCGATTCCTCATGCAGGCGTTGCGCGCACAGGCGCCGGATGCCGGCACGCAGCGCCGCATCGGGAACCAGCCCGCGTTCGGCCCAGGCGATCAGCCCGGTTTCCGCATCTTCGGCCGGATTCAGTGACGGGATCGCGCTCATGCGGAATGCTCCTTGGAAGAACGGGGGAACCAGGGAAAGAACATGGGCGTGCTGCGCTGGTAGGCACGGTAGTCGTCGCCGCGGCTGCGCAACGCCTGCTTCTCGGTGAAGGGGATACCGCTGAGATAGCGCAGGAACAGATACATCAGCAGCGGCCCGGCCCACGCCAGCCACCACAGGGGGGAGCCGACGGCAAGCAGCACATAGGTGAACCAGTGCAACCACTCGAAGAAGTAGTTGGGGTGGCGTGAATAACGCCAGAGCCCTTCGCGGCAAGTGCGGCCCTTGTTCGCCGGGTCGGCGCGGAAACGCGCGAGTTGGCGGTCGGCCAGGCTCTCGCCGCCGACGCTCAGCAGCCAGGCCAGGGCTGCGGCGACTGTCCACGGTGTCAGGCCAGCATGGGGATTGGCTGCCACCGCAACGAAGGGCAGGGCGAACAGCACGACCAGCAGCGCCTGCGCCATGAAGAAGCCAAAGATCTTGCCCTGGTGGCTCTGCCAGTGTTCGCGCAGATAGCGGTAGCGCCCGTCTTCGGGTTCGCTACGGACCCGGCGCCACAGGTGCAGCGCCAACCGGCTGCCCCACAGGCCGCCGAGCAGGCCCAACGCAATCCGGGGCAACATCGCGCCATCGCCGAGCAGCGCCAGCAGCAGGGCAGAGGCACCCACGCCCTTGGCCCAGAGCACGTCGACGACGCCGATGTTCTGGTGGCGGCGTTGCCAGGCCCAGCCCCAGCTCATCACCAGCACGGCGTACAGCAGCACCCACAGCAGATTGATCATGGCGATGCTCCAGCCAGGGAGGGCGGGGTGGTGCGAGAGCCGCGACGAGCGGTGACGCACAGCAGCGAAAGCGCGATGCACCAGCCCGCGCCCAGCACCAGCAGGCCCTGCCACGTGGGTGCGGCGAAGCGGACCGCATCGAAACCGCGCGCTGCGGAGAGGTAGGCCAGCGGTGCCAACAGCAGGCCGAACAGGGCCGGCAAGGCAGGGTGGCGCAGCAGGAAGCGCATCGAGGTGGTCAACGTCATCGCGAACGCGGCCCACAGCGCCATGATCCAGGGAGGCGGCACCCAGCCCAGCGGGGCGGCGGCGTAGCGCACGGTGCCGCTGGCGGCAGCACTGGCGTCGACCAGCCATGCGCAGGCCAGTGCCAACACCATCAACCGAAGATCCAGCCGTGGTCGCGGCGACGTCAGCAGCTGGCTGCCGATGTAGAGAGAGGCTGCCAGCAACGCCGGCCACTGCCAGCCGCGCCCGGCGCCGGCCACGGCGCACACCCAGACCAGCTGGTTGCCAAGCAGATTGGGCCAGAATCTGCGCATCTCAGCTGCCTTGGCCCGATGAGGCGCCCGGGCGATGCCCCGGGCGCGCCATCAGCAGATGGGAGACCCCGATCGAGCGCTCCAGGAAGCCGCCCTCGCAGTAGGCCAGGTAGAACTCCCAAAGGCGGCAGAAGCGCGTATCGAAGCCTTGCGCCTGCACGTCGGGCAACCGGTCGAGGAAGCGCTGGCGCCAGGCGCGCAGGGTCAGCGCGTAGGAGTGGCCGAAGTCCTGCTGGGCGATCAGCTGCAGGTCGCTGGACCGCGTTTTGGCGGCCATGATCGCGTTGATCGACGGAATGAAGCTGCCGGGGAACACATAGCGCTTGATGTAGTCGACGCTGCGCCGGGCCTGCTCGTAGCGATGGTCCTCGATGGTGATGGCCTGCAGCAGGGCAACGCCATCAGGCTTGAGCAGGCGCTGCAGCGTGGCCATGTAGGTGTCCAGGTATTCTGCGCCGATGGCTTCGATCATCTCGATCGACACCAGCTTGTCGAACTGGCCCTGCAGGTCGCGGTAGTCCTGCATCAGCAGCGTGACCTGGTCCTGCAGGCCGGCCGCCTGCACGCGCTGGGCAGCCAGCGCGTGCTGCTCGGCGGAGATGGTGGTCGTGGTGACGTGGCAGCCGTAGTGCTGCGCGGCGTGCAGCGCAAAACCACCCCAGCCGGTGCCGATCTCCACCACGCGATCGCCCGGCTTGAGCTGGAGCTGCTGGCAGATGCGGTCCAGCTTGCGCCGGGAGGCGGATTCCAGCGACTCGTCTTCTGTGTCGAACAGGGCTGAGGAATACATCAGGTCCGGCGACAGGAACAGGGCAAAGAAGTCGTTGCCAAGGTCGTAGTGCGCGGCAATGTTGCGGCGGCTGCCTTCACGGCTGTTGCGGCGCAGGCGGTTCCAGCCGCGCAGCAGCCAGCCACCCACGCGGGCCGGGCCGCGCTCCATGCCGTCGAGCAGGTCGCGATTGCGCACCAGCAGCCGGATCAGCGCCACCAGGTCATCGCAGTGCCATTCGCCCTGGATGTAGCTTTCACCTGCGCCCACGCTACCTTGCGCTGCAACCTTGCGGTAGAACGCCGGGTCATCGATGGTGACGGTCACCTGCAGTTCGCCATGGGCTTCGCCCAGCCAGACTTTGCCGAGTGCATCACGCACGCACAGGCGGCCGTCGCGCATGGGGGCAAGCTGTTCCAGCAGGCGGCGGCGCAGGAAGGCATCCAAGGCGCCGGGACGCGGCAGGGCGACCAGGGGAGTCATCGAGTTCATCGCGGTTTCTCGGCAAGGGCAGGGTGGTCATGCACGGGGTTGCGCTTCAGCCACAGCCGCAGCGCGTGCCAGTGGATGGCGGCCATCACCTGCATGGTCATCAAGGGATAGCAGGCCAGGACCCGGGCCAGCCCGCGGCCATCCAGCGCGTGCCGCTGCATGGTCTGGGTGGCATCAAACTGGCGAACGCCTTGGCGCCAGACCTGCATGTGCACGCGCAGATCATCCTCCGGGCAGTTGAATCGCCAGTCGTAGTGGCAATCCATCGGCATGAACGGTGAGACATGGAAGCGCTTGTCGAACCGCCAGCGCAGCGAGGCGCCTTCGTGGGTGGCCGTGGCGACTGGCAGCACATAGGCGTGCCGTTCCTTCCAGGGCGTATTGGTGATCTCGGCGACGATGCAGTCCAGGGTGCTGCCATCGGACTGGTAGCAGTAGTAGAAGCTGACCGGGTTGAATACGTGCCCGGCGAAGCGAAGATGGGTGAGCAGGCGTACCGGGCCGGTAGGCCGATAGCCCAGGGTGGCCGCGGCACGGTCGCGCACCGCATCGGCCAGTGGTTGTGCGGGATTGCCGAAGTAGTCGCTGCGGCGGAACTCGGCCAGGTTGCGGCGATTGACCGACCACAGCCAGCGCCCGGCGAACACGGTCTCCAGCTCGTCCAGATCGAGCAGCAGCTGCGCGATCGGATAGCGGAATGCGTGGGGCTGCGGATGATGCCGTCGGTGCATCACCTGCCCGAAGTAGAGTGCGCTGGCACTCACGCTGCCACCTCGCCGGGTACAACGCTGTCACGGTGCGCGGTGCACTCGCGCATCGCGTCCACCACGCGGCGGGCGCTGCGGATGCCGTCTTCGTGGAAGCCCCAGCCCCAGTATGCGCCCGCGAACCAGGTGTGGTGGCGGCCCTGCAGCTCTGCCCAGCGCTGCTGGGCACGGATAGCGGCATGATCGTGCACCGGGTGGGCATAGTGCAGCCTGCGCAGCACCTTGGCCGGATCGATCGCCTCGCTGCGGTTGAGGGTCACGACCAGCGGGGTGTCACCGGGCAGGCCCTGCAGGAGGTTCATGCAATAGCTGACCGTACAGGGCGCGCCTGGATCCCTGGGAACGTGTGCATTCCATGCAGCCCATGCCTTGCGGTTGCGCGGCAGCAACGATGCATCGGTATGCAGTACTGCTTCGTTGGGCTGGTAGCGGATGGCGCCGAGCACTTCGCGCTCGGCCGGATCGGCGTCACGCAGCAGGGCAAGCGCCTGGTCGCTGTGGCATGCCAGGATGACCTCGTCGAAACCCTCCACGCCCGCCGCGCTGTGCACGCGCGCGCCCCACGGCATGCGTTCGACCGAGTGAACCGGGCATTCCAGCCGCTCGCGCACCCGCCAGCGGGCGCGAAGGGCATCGACATAGCGTGCCGAGCCACCGCTGACTACCCGCCAGGGTGCGCGCCCGGTCATCTGCAGCATCTGGTGGTTGGCCATGAACTGGGCCAGGTAGCGGGCCGGGAACTGCATGACCGTGGCGGTCGGTGACGACCACAGTGCCGAAGCCATCGGCAGCAGGTGCTCGTCGATAAAAGCGGTGCCGTAGCGCTGGCTGCGCAGGTACTGGCCCAGTGTCGGGCCTTCGTCTTCCGCCAGCAGCAGCGGCGCATCCCGGTAGAACCGGCGCAGGTCGGCCAGCATTCCCCAGAAGCGCGGCGAAACCAGATTGCGACGTTGGCAGAACAGGCCATCCAGCGAAGTGGCGTTGTACTCGACGCCGCTGCGCTCGCTGTGCATCGAGAAGCTCATGGTGGTCGGCTGCGAAGCCACACCCAGTTCTTCGAACAGCGCCGTCAGCAGCGGGTAGTGCAGGGGATTGAAGACGATGAAACCGGTATCCACCGCCATGCGCGTGCCGTCCACCTGCACGTCATGGGTGTGGGTATGCCCGCCCAGGTAATCGTTGGCCTCGAACAGCGTCACTTCGTGTTCGCCGTCCAGCCACCAGGCGCTGGCCAGGCCGGCAATGCCGGAGCCGATGATCGCGATGCGCATGTCAGTACCTCGCCTTGGCCAGTACCCACTCGGGGATGGGCTTGAGCCCCTTCACCAGGCCCATGGCCGCCATTGCGCGCAGCCCGTACCAGGTCAGGTCGATCTCCCACCAGCGAAACCCCTGGCGGACGGTGCCGGGGAAGAAATGGTGGTTGTTGTGCCAGCCCTCGCCGAAGGTAAGCAGCGCCAGCCAGAGGTTGTTGCGGCTGTCGTCGCGGGTCTCGAAGCGCCGCCGGCCAAAACGATGGGCCAGCGAGTTGATGGTGACGGTGGCGTGGAACAGCACCACGGTGGAGATGAAGAAGCCCCACACCAGCAACTGCGGGCCAGAGGTGTGCAGTCCGGGCGCCCAGCGCTCCAGGCCGGCGCCGAGTGCGTACAGCGCAGCAGCCAGCAGTACCGGCACCGCCGTATCGAAGCGGTCCAGCCAGCGCAGCTCCGGGAAGCGCGCCAGGTCAGGCACGCGCGATAGATCCGTGGCGAATGCCTCGCGGGTGAGGAACCAGCCCATGTGGCTGCGCCAGAAGCCGCCTTCGCGCGGCGAGTGCGGGTCCAGTGGCTGGTCGGCATGCCGATGGTGATGGCGATGGTGGGCGGCCCACCACAGTGGCCCGCGTTGCACGCTGGACGCGCCGATCACTGCGAACACGAACTGCACCGTTCGCGATGCCTGGAACGTCCGGTGCGAGAAGTAGCGGTGGTAAAAGGCGGTGATCGCAAACATGCGCACTGCGTAGAGGGCTGTGGCGACGATCACTGCCGTCCACGAGATGCCTACCCAGATCACCGCGATGCAGGCCAGGTGCATCAACGCGAACGGTACGGCGCGCAGCCAGTCGATGCGTCCGGGCTCGCCAGCGGCGTGGTCCGCAGCGCTGCCGGTGTCGACCCAGCGCTTCAGGGTGCGCAGCAGGCGCCAGCGTCGGCGGGGGAGGGGCGCTACAGAGGCCATGGCGGATCTCGGCGGGTGTCGTGTCTTCCTCTACGCAGCAGTGCGCGCAATGGATGCGGCCGGCTGTGGAGAATTTCGGCTTCACTTGGGCATCACGCTGCAGCGCCCGACCAGGGGCTGCGTCCAGGCCTGTTGCCATTCGTTGGCGGACCGCTCGGCCACCGGCGAGCTGAAGCGCACCGTGACCTGTGGGTAGGTGCCGCGGGTATCGCGCAGGTTGCTGGTTCCGCGGAATTCCAGCAGGCGGCGGTCGGCGCTGGCATAGACCAGCGACAGGCGCGGCGCGATGCCGCCGTACCAGGTGTCCAGACTGACCTCGATGGCCTGGGCGTCGATGCCCTGCCAGCGAACAGGGCCGGTACGCCGCACCTGCACCGGGAAGAAGCGCTGCCGCCCCGGCACCAGGAAGGGCAGGCTGATGCGCTCACCTTGCAGCAGCGCTGGCCAATGCTGGCGCACCGCGGCGTCGAAGCCCGTGTCGATCACCGCATCCGGTGCCAGCTCAAGCCGACGCTGACGCAGCTCGCTGGCGGCATCTTCTTTCCAGGCGATCGACACCGACTCGCCACTGGCGTCGACTTCAGCGGTTTGCCCGCTACGGCTGTCCTGCAGCGAATAACCCCGGGCCTGCGGGCGGGCGCTGGCCGGCAGATGCTTGCGGGCGAAGGGGCGGCCATCCGGACACTGATAGAGCACCCAGCGCTCGGCACCCTCCGATGGGCCGCGCCGCCAGTGCACTTCACGATAGAGCAGATCGCCCTGCGCCGAGGTGGCCACGCCCTCGTTGCGCAGCCAGGGCGCCGCCAGCGCGGCATGGGGCAGGCACAGCAGCAGCCAGGCAGTGCGCATGGTGTTCATCCGGTAGGGAGGCTCAGGTCATACGGCGGGCGCGGCTGCTTGGATGCACAGTGTCTGCTGCATCCAATGGCCGCCCCTGCGCGTAGAGAGGGCAGACCTTCACCTGCCCGCCGCTCACGCAGATGTACCCTGACGCTGCCAGCACCCTCCTCAACTTCGATACCGCACGCACCGTGTCCAGTTCCCAGCAGCCCAGCAGCGAGCCGACGAACTGGGCCGATGACATGGACAGTGTGGCGCGGCTGCGCGACCGCGACTGTTTCATGCGGATCTATGACTACTTCATGCCTCGGCTGTGCGTGTATCTGCGTGGCCTGGGGGCACCCGACGCCGTGGCCGAGGAAATGGCGCAGGAGTGCCTGCTGCGCCTGTGGTTGCGGGCGGCCGAGTATGATGCGGCCCAAGGCGCGCTGAGTACCTGGCTGTACCGGATCGCGCGAAACCTGCATATCGACCGCATCCGTCGCGAGCGCAGCTGGATGCAGGTGCAGGCAGCGGTGGAAGACGCCGCGGCCGTGGAGATGATCGAGCGCAGCAGCGCCGAGCAGTTCGCCGACCAGGCGCGCCTTCGCCAGCGCATCAACGAGCTGCCCGCCGTGCAGGCGAGGCTGGTGCGGATGTCCTATTTCGAGGCGAAGAGCCACAGCGAGATTGCCCAGGCGCTGGGCATGCCGCTGGGAACGGTAAAGTCACACTTGCGACGTGCGTTCCTGCAGCTGCAGGCCAAAGTGGGAGGTGCGCTGTGAATCCGCACCACCACCTGCACGAATCCACGCTGATGAGCTATGCCGCCGGCGCGCTGCCGGCGCCGTTGAGCATAGTGGCCGGTGCCCACCTCGAGCAGTGCCCCCACTGCCGCCAGCGCCTGCGCGATGCCGAGGCGATCGGCTCGGTGCTGCTGGAGCAGACCCAACCGCCCGCAGCCGATGCGCGTCGCGAGCAGTTGCGCGAGGCCATGCTGATGCAGCTGGCCTCGGACGCGCCGAGCGCCATCGCCGGAGCCAGGCGCCCGGTGCCGAGGGAGCGGCCCGAGGCCGATCCGGACCATCTGCCCGCCTCGTTGCATCCTTACTTCGGCGCTTCGCTCAGTGCCCTGCGCTGGCGCTGGATGGCGCCCGGCGTGCACTGCATCAGGGCTGAGCAGATGCCCTCGCTGATCATGCTGAAGATTGCCCCGGGCAAGTGCCTGCCGATGCACAGCCATGGCCGCAGCGAACTGACCCACATCCTTCGAGGCTCGTACAACGACGCGCTGGGGCTGTTCGCGCCGGGCGACGTGGCGGACCTGGACGAGGAGGTGGAGCATCAACCGGTAACTGCACCCGGTGTTCCCTGCATCTGCGTGTCAGCGCTGGACGCGCCGTTGGTGTTCAGTGGCTGGTTGGCGCGGAAGATCCAGCGTTTCGTGAAACTCTAGCGTGGCTGCGACCATGACCGGGAAAGGTGCGTTGAGGATTCTGTTGACCGGTGCTGCGGGCCTGGTGGGGCAGGGTGTTGCGCTGGCCTGCCAGCGCTCGCCGCAGGTGGCCCACCTGACTGCCCTGGTGCGCAGGCCGGGCAGCCTGAACGGGCCTGGCAGCGAACTGATCGTCCCCGATTTTCTGCATATGCAAGGCCGGCATGAGCAACTGGCCGGCTTCGACGCATGCTTCTACTGTGCCGGTGCGCCACCGGTCGGCACAGCAGAGGCCGAGTATCGACGCGTGACCCTGGACATCACGCTGGCGGTTGCACGCGCCTGGGCGGCGGCGAATCCCGAGGGGCGCTTTCTATATGTATCCGGTGCGGGTGCGGATCCGCAGAGCCGGGTAATGCCGCTGAGGGTCAAGGGCGAGACCGAAGTGGCATTGCAGGCCCTGCCGGTGCGCACGGTGATGCTGCGCCCCGGAGGCATTCGTCCGGTCCCGGGTACCGGCACCCGTCATGCACTGCTGAAGCCGCTGTACTGGGGCGGTGCGCCCTTGATGAAACTGGCCGGCGCCGTTGCGCCGTCGTTGATGACCAGCAATCTGGCGCTGGGCCAGGCGATGATCGCACTGGCCGGGCGGGAGCATCCGCCGGGCACGGTGGAATGCGCGGACATCAACCGGATCGCTGCTGGCGCGCGCGATCCGGCGTCCTGATCTCAGAGTGGCACCGTCTCCAGCGCGGTGCGCACCGCGGTCGCCAGGTCACTGCGGGTAAACGGCTTCGGCAGCAGTGCAACGGCCCGTCCCTGGCTGCCCACCTGGTCGTGGTCGCGCGGATAGCCCGACGTGAACAGGACGGCGACTTCCGGCCAGCGTTCACGGACTTCACGCACCAGCTCCCAGCCCGACATGCCGGGCATCACCACGTCAGAGAACAGCAGGTCCACTTTGGTATCAGGGCGTTCCAGCAGCCGCAGTGCGGAGGGGCCGTCGTGGGCTTCCAATACCCGGTAGCCCAGCAGCCGCAGTGCATCCACCGTGTGGGCGCGGACATCGTCGTTGTCCTCGGTCACCAGGATGGTTTCCTCGCGCGGCGAGTAGCCCGCCAGGCCGGTCTGCGGGGTGCGCGCTTCGGAGGGCAGGGCCAGCAGTGAACGCGGGAACATCATGGTGATGCTGGTGCCGCCGCCTTCCACCGAATCGATCAGTACGTGGCCGCCTGACTGCTTGACGAACCCGTGCACCATCGACAGGCCCAGGCCGGTGCCACGGCCAACCTGCTTGGTAGTGAAGAAGGGTTCGAAGACCCGGGCAAGCGTCGCCGCATCCATGCCGTGGCCGTTGTCACGCACCCGCAGCATCACGTACTCGCCCGGCGTCGCATCCGGGAACAGCGCAGCGTAGTCGTGGTCGAGGTGGCTGTTGTCGACCTCGATCACCAGCCGGCCGCCGTGCGGCATCGCATCGCGGGCATTCACCGCCAGGTTCAGTACGGAGGCCTCCAGCTGGCTGACGTCGATCTCGACACACCAGATGTCCTCGGCGCTGCGGATCTCCAACTGCACCAGCTCACCCAGCGCACGCTGCAGCATGTCGTGCATGTCCAGCAGGCGCTCGTTGAGGTTGGCGGCCTGGCTGCGCAGCGGCTGGCGGCGGGCAAATGCCAGCAGACGCTGGGTCAGGCTGGCGGCACGGACGACACCCTTCAGTGCATTGTCCAGCGCACGGCTCACCATCGCTCCGGGTTCGCCCGCGCGCTCGCTGAGCAGCATGGCGTGCTCGACGTTGCCGGATATGACCGTCAGGATGTTGTTGAAATCATGTGCGATGCCGCCGGTGAGCTGGCCGACCGCCTCGATTTTCTGTGACTGGCGCAGCGCATGCTCAGCCTGCACGCGCGCGGTGGTTTCCACGGCCTCGGAGACCACAGCGGTGACCACCCCTTCCGTATCGAGCAGTGGACGGAACGAGAAATCGAAGCTGCGCCGCCCGGTCGGGAGTTCCAGTTCCAGCGCATGCAGTGAACTGCGGCCCTGTACGGCTGCGGCCACGGCCCGATCGATCAGCGCGCTGATGCCCTCGGTGGTGCCGAACCAGACCGATTCGGCGAAGCGTTGGCCAACGACGTCCTTCTTGTCTCCCAGCACCGCGGCCAGTGACGCGTCATTGGCATCGACCACGCGTCCGGACAGATCCAGCAGCACCTGGTGCTGGAAACTGGATTCGAAGATCGCCTGCAGGCGCCGCTTGCTGGCGCGCAACTCGGCCGTGCGTGCCTGTACCTGCTGCTCAAGCAGCTGGTTGTCTTCGCGCAGGGCCAGCTCGGCCTGCTTCAGCAGCGAAACGTCGCTGCCCAGGCAGATGTACCCGGCCACGCTGCCATCGGCGGCATGCTCGGGCACGCAGTCCATCTGCACGAATCGTAATTCGCCACTGCGATGGATCAGTTCGACCTGGAAGCGGGCTCGCTCCCCCTGCAGTACGCGTTCCAGGCTGGGCAGGGCGTGCTCGAAGGCGGAAATGCCGCTGACATACCGAGCCGGCCGACCCAGCAGTTCTGCAAGGCTGAATCCATGCCAGTCCAGGAACGCCTTGTTGGCAAACCGGTAGCGATGGTCCTTGTCCAACTGGGCGATCAGCGCCGGGACGGCATCGGTGACCTGCTGCAGCTGGGCCTGGCTTTCGTTCAGCGCGGCCTGCGCATTGGCCAGCTGGGTGCGCTCGTGCGCCTCTTGGCGAGCGCGGCGGATGGCGTCGGGCAAGCGTTGCAGGCGTTGCTTCACCACGTAGTCGCGGGCGCCGCGCGTGAGTGCCTGTACCGCCAGTTCCTCGGTAAGGGTGCCGGAAACAAAGATGAAAGGCGTGTGCGGCACGCACTCGCGCGCCAGGGCAAGTGCTGCGTCACCATCGAAGCCTGGCAGGACATGATCAGCGAGGATCACGTCGAACGGGCGATTTTCGATGGCCTCGATGAACGCGTTGCGGGTCCACAGGCGCTCGGCCTCGAAATCGAGGCCGGCACGCTGCAGCTGGGCGCTGATCAGCTCCGCATCAAGCGCGCTGTCCTCCAGCATGAGGATGCGCAGGCGCTCGCTGCGGCGCGATCCATCACGCATTGCGCTGCCCCGAACCGTTGGGCCGATGCGGTGGCGGCTGGTTGGTGATGCCCCAGAACATGCCCAGGCCCTGGATGGCGTCGAAGAATTCCTTGAAGTCGACCGGCTTGACCACGAATGCGTTGACGCCCAGTTCGTAACTGCGCACCAGATCCTGCTCCTCGCGCGAAGAGGTCAGCATCACAACCGGGGTGCTGCTCAGGTACGGGTCGCCACGGACCTGCTCCAGTACTTCCAAGCCATTGACTTTGGGCAGCTTCAGGTCCAGCAGCACGACCACCGGGCCGCCGTGCATGGCACCGGCGAACTTGCCTTCGCAGCGCAGGTAATCCAGCGCTTCGGCGCCGTCGCGTACATGGATGACATCGTTCAACAGCTGGCAGCGCTCAAGCGCGGCCATCGTCAGCTCTGCATCCTTGGGGCTGTCCTCTACCAGGAGGATCGGCCGCAGGTCCCTCATGGGTGTTCTCCTGTGGAGCGAGGTAGGGTGAAGTGAATGGTGGCGCCCTTGCCGGGCTCGCCCTCGGCCCAGGTACGGCCGCCATGGCGGCCGATGATGCGGCGTACGTTGGCCAGACCGATGCCGGTGCCTTCGAATTCTTCCACATGGTGCAGGCGCTGGAACACACCGAACAGCTTGTCGACGTAACGCATGTCGAAGCCGCAGCCGTTGTCGCGCACGAAGAAGTGATCTTCGTCGTCGCTGCGGTCGTGCCCAATCTCGATCATCGCGTGCTCACGCTCGCGGGTGAACTTGATCGCGTTGGCCAGCAGGTTCTGCCAGACCAGGCGAAGCATCGTCGGGTCGGCTTCCACCTCCGGCAGCGGCGCGAGCGTCCACTGCACGTCGCGGCCGGCGTAATCCAGCGCCAGGCTCCGGCGCACGTCCTCGGCCAGGGCAGCCATGTCCAGCCGCACCCGCCCCAGCGTGGAGCGTCCCATCTGCGAGAAGCTGAGCAGGTCATCCACCAGTGTGCCGGCGGACTTTGCCGAATCGACGATCGTATCCAGGAAGCGGCGCTCGGTCTCGTTGAGGCGGTCGCCCGCCGAGCTGCCAAGCAGCTCCGAATAGCCCACGATGTGGCGGAAGGGGGCGCGCAGGTCGTGGCTGACCGAATAGGAAAAGGCTTCCAGTTCCTTGTTGCTGCGCAGGAGCTGTTCGTTCAGTTCCGCCATCTCCTCGGCCTTGCGCAGCACGATATCGACGATGGCCGTGCGCATCTCGTGTGCCGCATCGCAGTCGGCGTCGGTCCACGGCAGGCTGCGCTGCCGCACGGTCTCTTTCCAGGCGTCGAAGGAGCTCCGCGGGGAGAGTGCGACGCCGGGCGCTGCGGTCTTGCGGGGGTCTCCCCCCCAGCGCACGGTTCGCACCACCTCCGGCCGGAACCACATCAGGTAGCTGTCATGCAGCTGCGAAATGGACACTGCCAGCAGGCCGCTGGCTACATCGGCCAGGTGCGCGGCAGGCGACCAGTCGGCGGCAAGGTGGTCGGTGCAGTAGGTTTCCTGGCCGGGCTGCCGGGTAGCCAGCCAATCGGCCAGCGCCAGCACGTCGCTGGCGGGCGGGCACTCACCCACGCGCATGCAGTCGCCCTTGTGCACGATGGCAGCCCCGGCCGCGCCGGTCAGCGACAGCAGGCTGCCTTCGTCCTGGCGCAGGGCCGCCATGAATTCTTCGTCGCCGGCCATGCGGCCCAGCAGCTTGACCAGTATCGAGCGACGCGCGACGCGTTCTTCAATCGCGAGCGCGCGCTCCTTCAGTGCAATCTGCAGCGACAGGATCTGGCCCATGAACTCGCAGGCGGTACGCACGTGGTAGGGCAGGCGGCGTGGCTGCACGGTGTGGCAGGACACCAGGCCCCATAACCGCCCCTCATGTACCAGTGACACCGACATCGACGCCCCGGTCCCCATGTTGCGCATGTACTGAAGATGCACGGGGGACACGCTGCGCAGCACGGCCAGGCTCAGGTCGGTCGGTGGCGCCTCGCGGTGGTCTTCGGCCCGCATCAGCGGGGTAGGGGTATAGTTGTTGTCCGCGATCAGGCGCACCCGGTTCCGGCGGTACAGTTCGCGGGCCTGTGCGGGAATGTCCGACTCGGGAAAGCGCAGGTCCAGGTAGGACGGCAACAGGCCATTGCCATCTTCGGCCACCACGATGCCATTCCAGCCAGCATCGAATTGATAGACCAGGGTGCGGTCAAAGCCAGTGAGCCGCCGCATGTGCGCGGCCGCAAGCCTGCACAGGTCTTCCACCGTCGCTGCCGATTCAATGCCGGTCATCAGCTCGCGGATGGCTGGATACAGTTCTTCCAGCGAACCGGGCTGGCCGGGAACCGGCGCCTCCAGCTCGACCAGAAGATCCGTGGCGGAGCGGTGCACGAGCAGCTGATGGCGGCCGTGCCCATCCAGGTGCACCGCACCGACATGCGCGCTGCTGCCCACCGTCGCCTGTTGCAACACGCCCTGGAACGGTGCCAGCACGCCGCCCAGCACTTCACTGACGTGCTGCATCAACGGTTCGCCGAACTGTTTCAGCAGCCCGGGGTGGCTGATGGCGCGCTCGCGTACCTGCAGGGACTGCGGTTCAACGACCAGAAGCACACCGTAGGGCTGGATCGCGCCAGGGGTGTGGATCGGTTCGCGCGCGCAACGGGACAGGGCAGTGTCGTGCGCGGATTCGGTAGGAGGCGTCAAGGGCGGGACTCATGATTCGTGGATGGCTGGAAAGGCCCAGCACTGCATCCGGTGTGCATGAATGGTGAAGCAAAAGCGTGCCGCCGCATACCATCATGTGAATGTGAAGGGCCTTTCATTCAAACCTGAATTCTTCATCTACGCAGCGACGGATGTACTGGAAGGCGTCTGTCGCGCCCCTGCATGCCTGCGCGCGCTCCTGGCCACTTAAAACGAGGACATCCAGCTCCTCCTGCTCGCGTCTCCAGTATTCGGCCACACCGAGCTCGGAAGGGCGCAGGTGGCGCGCGCCGTACCCGGCATGAAGCTGCAACGCAGCGGCCATCTTCAACAGCACGGCCGCCCCCAGCGTCGAGCCCTCCGCCACGTAGCGCCAGCCCAGAACGGTCGCTTTCGAGAACACATGCGGCTGCGGTTGCCAGGCATGGGGTGCCGGCACGGAAGCGCCGAGGTCGCGAAGATCCTCCTCGATCAGCGGCAAGCGGGTCGCGCCCGGATCCTGCATCCGGTACAGCGGCGCAACAGCGCTATGGAAGTGCCATTGCACGCGCAGGAAGCAGAGGTAACGCTGGCGCGACGCGAAGATGTGTTGCTGCAACAGGTGCTGGTCGAGGCGATCGTGGGCCGCTCGGGTGTGCGCTTTCAGGGCGGCGCTGAGGGCAATGGGGTGATCGGGTTGTGCTGGCAATGTGGATGTAGGCATCGGGGCGCACCCTAGCAGATTTCGATGCAGAGACCGGTGCAGGTTTCGCGGCCAGCACATCTGCGCTGCACGCCAGCTAGACAGCGGCTGCCCTACGGTGACTGCAATTCCAACAGATGCCACGCCCGTGAACCTGCAGACCGCACCCGCGCCCCAGTACCGTATGCTCCCTGACAGCTGCCAATTTGAATTGCTGGATGTGGATGCACTGCAGGATCCAGCCAGTGGCCGGCTGCTGCACCTGTACTCGCTGGTAGCGCGTTGCCTTTCCTGCGAGACGATCTTCAAGGCAGAAGAAGGGCAGGGCCTGGTCAGCCATACTGCAGCGCGAGTGGTGCGGTGCCCCACCGGTTGCGGGCAGCAGGCGTTCAAGCCGGCCCTGCTGCGAACCTGGCGCCCGCAGGCCGTGGCCCAGGCGTGAGCAGCAGAGATCACAGCAGCCCGGGATTGGCCCGCCAGACGGCGAAGTTGAGCGCCGAGGCGAACGAAATCCAGGCAAGGTAAGGAAGCAGCAGCACCGCCGCAAGCCGGCGGATGCGCGCGAACATGACGATCGTCGCGCACACCAACACGATCAATACAAGAATGTCGGCGAAGGCAAGCGCGCCCAGCTTCCAGCCGAAGAACAGCCAGCTCCACAGTGCGTTGACGGCCAACTGCACCAGATAGAGCAGCAGCGCGGGCCGTGCGCCGCGCCAACCGCGTTCGCGCCAGACCAGCCAAGCGGCAACCGCCATCATGGCGTAGAGCAGTGTCCACACCGGGCCAAAGACGCTGGCCGGTGGTGCCCATGCGGGGAGGGCAAGGCTGGCGTAGAAGCTTGCTGCGGACGTGGACGCCCACGCCCCCAGGGTTGCCGCGACGAAGGTGATCGCCACCCATCCCAGAAGTCCGGAAACCTGTGAACTCCGCTTCATACCGTGCAGCTCCTTGATACGTATGCGGCCTGTCTACGCACAGGGGCAGCGAATGGATGCAGGCTGTCGGCCTTCAATCTGAAGAGCCGACGGCACCGGCTCCCTGGCTCGCTGGCAGCAGGGAAGGTCGCTGGTCAAACCACTCCCTTGCCTTCGCCAGGTGCCATTGGCGCTGGTCACCGTCCAGCTCGATGCCCGCACCCAGCAGCCCCCAGCGCAGGTAGAGATCACCGCGCTTGCGCTGGTCGAGCAGATCCAGCCGCGCGCGTACCGAAAGCCGATCGTTCTCGGCCTGCAGTCCATCGATGATCAGATGGCCCGGGCGCCAGCGCAGCGTCGCCCGTGCCTGCACCTGGCCGGAATCCAACAGCGACAGGGTCCAGCGCGGGTAGTCGGTACGCTCTGCGAACAGTGCAAGCAACGGCCGGGCATCGCTGAGATCCAGATCCGTGGTGGCATCGACCTGGAAGGGCGACTGCGCGTCGATGCGGCCACGCTTGAAGGCCACGCGGCCTTTCCATGCGCTTGCCCGCTCTGCGCCCGCCACCTGCACATTGCGAAGTTCGACGGTGGTGCCGGACAGATCGAAATGACGCTGATTGAAGTCACCGCGGCGCAGTGTTGCCTTCACGTCGATGTCGCCGCCCATATCCAGTCCTGCCACCTTGGCACTGGCATTGCGCCCCAGCAGCCGGGCAGTGCCATGGCCGACGCGTCCATCGGTGTCGAGCGTGGCATCGCCGCTCAGGCTGCCGGTGCCACGGAGCAGTCGCACCTGCGGCGAGTCCAGGTAGCGGTTGTAGGCGGCCAGGTCGGGAATCGTTGCTTGGCTGAAGCGCAGGTGCGCGCGGACACCCTTGCGCAGCTCCTGCAGGCGACCATCACCGGTCAGGTCCAGGGCCAGATCACGGCCGTCGAACAGGCGCACATCCTTGGCATCGGTTGGCCGTGCAGTGAATCGTGGCAGCCGGACAGCCAGCTGTGCCTGGCTGGGGCTGCCGGCCTTCAATTCGCCATGGGCGCTGGCCGTGCCCGCCAGTCGTACGCCGGCGACTTCGGCCACGGCTTCGGCGGCCGGAATGTCCACGGTGCTGCCTTCGATCAGTTCGCCGTTGCGCACGCGCAGATCCGCTTTCAGCGTGCCACCGCCGTCCAGCTGCAGCCACGGCTTGCGAACGAACAGGGCAGGGATCCAGTTGAGCGAAGTGAACGTCCATTCGCCGCGCACGGTACCAGAGCTGCGTTCCAGCAGCTGGGCGGGCTGCTGGAAGGGGATGTCCCGGCCACGGACGCGCAGATCCGCATCCACTTCACTGCCTGAGCCGGGCTTGGGCGGCAGGCGGGCCTGCAGGCGCAGGTCGTTGGACACATTGAGCTGCAGGGCCAGGACGCCGCGATTGGGGGCACCATCACCCAGGTAGAGCGGCACCTGCCAGATCGCGCGGTCCCCGGGCTGCAGCTGGCCGTCGATCAGGTGCAGCGCCAGCTGCAGGCGTCCGGGCACGGGCGCGCTGGAGATCTTCGGCGTTGTGGCATCCGTGTCCATGCGCAGGCCCTGGCTGCGGGCGTCGACCTCAAGCTGGGCATGCAGCAGCTTCAACTTGGCCAGACCGGGCGCCTGGTCCCGATAGTGGCGCGGATAGCTGAAGCGCGCTGTGAGATCCATGTCGCCCAACAGCTGCACGCCGTCAAAACTGGTGTCCGCATCGCCGAACGCCACCTCGGATTCGAAGAGCTCCGACGGCCCGCCGCGCAGCTGCTTGAGAAAGCCCACCGTACCCCGGCCCTTGCCAATGATCAGCAACTTGCCAAAGCGTGCGCTGCGGATGCTGTCGCTGTGGATGGCATCGAAACGGAGCGTCCAGCCGCGGTCGCTGCGCGGCGGTGGCGGGATGGCTTCTTCGACGCGGCTGATTTCGGCGGAAACCCCCGTCGCCTGCAAGCGCGGAACCCGTACCTCGCGCTGGAACAGGGGCAGCACCGCCAACCGGGCGCTGGCGCGCTCGGCATGCAGCACGTAGACCGTGTGGTTCACGTGGCCGCGCATGTGCACGTTCCAGGCGATGACATGGCCGGGCAGCAGCGTGATGGCCGGGCCGGTGGTCATCACGAACTTGTGCGGCTTGCGGTTGGTGACCTGATCGAACAGCGGGGTATTGAGGAAGATGTTGCCGGCCAGCAGGTACAGCAGGTAGATGCCCAGCAGGACGTACGCGGGAACGCGCCACCGTCGAAGCCGGTGCGGGATGTGCACGGAAACAGGAGACATCTACTGCTCTGAGGGCCGGAATTTCCACAACTATTGCGGAGCCGATGGCGGTGGCGCGTGAAGCAGCTACGGGGCAGGCGCTGGATTCTGGTAGTGTCCGGCCTGGTCACGACCACAGATCTGCAGGAGACGCATGGAGATCCGGCCCGCCCGTGCAGGCGATTTCGACGCGATGTGGGGCATGTTCAAGACGGCCATTGCGGCGCAGGATGCGCTGCCCTTTGCTGGCTCTTTCGCTGTCGAGACGTTTCGCACGCATTGGTTCCAGGCCCAGGCACCTCATGTAGCTGTGCTGGAGGGCCGGGTTGTGGGCATGTACAAGATGGGCCCGAATTTCCCTGACCTTGGGGCGCATGTGGCCAGCGCCACGTATGTGGTGGATGCGCCGGCACAAGGGCAAGGTGTGGGCCGGGCCCTGGTGGAACACAGCCTGGAGCGGGCGAGGGCGGAAGAATTCCTGGCCATGCAGTTCAATTACGTGGTCAGTACCAATGCCCCGGCCGTGGCGCTGTACCGGAAGCTGGGGTTCGATGTGGTGGGAACGCTACCGAAGGCGTTCCGGCATGGGACGCTGGGTCTGGTGGATGTCTTTGTGATGCACAGGTTCCTGTGATGCGATGCGTCCGCCGCGCGTGGTCGGCGATATCCAGCCGAGGCTGGCTGCACAATTCCTGAGGATGTCCCTTGAATCCATTGGTACAGTTTCTGCTGAGTCTGCTGGCGGGCGCGTTCCTCTTTCTGTTGGCTGTGGGGCACGACTACTGGAAGCGCCTGCGTTGGCTCTTCGGATGGGATCCCAATCTGGGCCATGAATCTGCAGACAAGCTCATTTCCATCGCCAACAGGACGGTGCTGGTGACGGCCGCCTTGCTGTTGGTCTGGGCGGTGACAGGCCCATCCCCGTACCGGAGGAACTGGGAGATGGAGGTTTGGGGTTTGGCGGCCGGCACGTTGATTGCGTATGTGGCGCTCATCCTCAGCGCATCGACGCGGGCCCGCGCCTAGATGGCATGGAGCTCGCCGGCATGGAACGAGCCGAATAGCGTGACGCGTCACGACCAGTGAGTGGCTACGGCTGGGGTGCCAGAACGCGCTCCTGAGGCCTCGGTCGTTGGTGCCGAATCGGCGAAAGCGCTCTTGCCAGGCTGGCGTGCAGCCACGGCAAGATCAGCGGCAAAACTACGCCCGCAAAGCCGTCTTTACCCGCCACTGTCAGATCCGCAAGATCCTTTGCCATTCCTGCAGAGGTTGAGGCAAGCCCAAAGGGCGGTTGGCAGTGATCGAATCACTGACAATCAGGCCGGCGCCTGGAGTGGATCAGGGGCGTGACTGGTGAAGCCTGGATCGGGCAATGGCGTAATGAACATAATATACATTATGCGAAATGCCGTATCGGGCGTGACCCGGTTCGTAGGCTCTGCTTGGCAATGGCTGCGGCTCTGGCTCGGCTCTTGCCTGCCTGTTCGTTCCCCCGACAAGGACGAGCTCGCAGCATGATCAAGATGGATCCCCACGACCGCATAGATCTAACCGGCCCTTGGGCCGGTTTCGGATTCCAAGGCGGGCACATGTTCACTCCCGAAGGTCATCAGCTGGAGCCATGCGACATGGCTTGGTGGTCCCTGACCTGCAACATTGCCCGGGAATGGCGACTGATGATGGCCGAGGCTGCACCCCGGGCTGCAACTGCCCGGACGGCTTCAACTACGGCGAGATCTAGTGTCATCTACCTGGCCGAAGCCCTCAGAATTCGCCGAGATCGGCGGTTCGGCGTGGGCGACCCCGGTTCCGACGCCGGGGCGTCCAATGTTGTCTACATGAGCCGTGGGCCGAGGCCCCGCCAGCGCGTGTAAGGCGCCACCGTAGGGGCGCTGCCCCTACACCCCGAGGTTACTGCTCTCGGCAGCGCTGCCAGCCGCCTGCGGGTGCTGAAACTTGCTCCCAACCATTCTGGATTTTTCGAAACGCCTGACCGCCGATACAGGCGAATCCTGATCGCTTAGCCGCATCGGATCCAAGTGAAGGCAGCTGCACGACGCTATCCGAAGGACCGGGGCGCCCAGCACGGCGCGACTCGTCCTGGAGCGTGTTTGCTTCCAATCCATCGCAGAATTTCTTCATTCCTGGATGCGGATGATTCGGCCAACGATACTGTTCGCAGTTGAATGGCGTTGTCGTCTTCGCCATCGAGTTGTGCGCGGCCTTGGGCGCTGCCGGAATTGGCTTTGGCGCCGGGCCTCTCGCTGAATGAATCTGCTGCGCTGACGCCGCGCCAGTCACGACCAGCAACACGCATATCGCCCCGAGTCGAATGTCCATATTCCCCCTCCAGATTGGGGGGATGGTACTCGATCCCTGTGATTTGCGTGACGCATCACGCCTCAAAAGCTGGGCGGGTATGGCTTCGATTCCGGGAATGTCCCCATAGGGCGCTCACCGACCCGAACCAGCGTCCCCCCGGCAGTGGACGCCGCCCCCTGTGCGCTGATGACCCGGACGCCAGCACCGGCCTCACTCCCTGCGGTCGCAATGCCGGTGCCAGCGTCCGGCTTGTCCAGGCGGTAGAGCGTCGGGTCTTCCTCCCGTCGCGGCGCCTGGCGCGGCCATGGCGTAGCGACCAGCTTGTAACGATCGGCGCTGATGTTGGCGCCATAGGCGAACACCCGCACCCGGAACCCCAGTGCAATCAACGCGTCGAACGTCAGCTGATCGACCGTGTTGTTGCTGCTGTCCACCCACTCGACCATGCCGACCTGGCGGTCGCCAAAGACAGCCGTGAGCGCCAGTCGGATACGGTTGGCCTTCGACAGCTGCGCCACGTAGCGCTGCTCTGGCGTCAAGGCGTCCATAGGATCAGGCTCCGCCTTGGGCGCGGGCACGCCCGGCAGATTCGGAATCGTGCTTTGATCTGCCGGCGCCGCGGCGGTGACGCCATGCAGCTGCTTTTCCTTCGCCTTTCCTTCCTCCGGAACCAGCCCGCCGCCACTCAGGAAGAAACCGATAAAGGCCACGGCGCCGACGATCCCGACCACGCCCATTACGCCGCCTTTGAGCGCGAGCGCCTTCCAAACGTTGGTGCCGCCCTCCTCGTACACCTCGGTATTCTCAGCGCCCACGGCGTAACCGTGGTAGAGCGGGTAGATCGCGTGATCGTACTTCTCAGTCTTGCCCCCTACCCGCTCATACTTGCCCGGCGAGGTGGTGTGGAAGAAGGTCACCCGGTAGCGGTTCTTCATGCCTACAGCGGTGAGCTTCTGGAAGACGTTCTTGCGCTCGATGCGCGCACGCACCGCCTGATGAACGCGGTTGATCCACTGCGTCATGATGACCGCATCGCCGCCGTTCTGACCAAGCAGCGCCCAGAAATTTTCTACCGCATCGGGCAACGGCTGGCGCTGTGCGACGTAGAACTCATGCACCTCATCAATGACGCACAGCGAGTCTTTGAACTGATCCGGAATGCACCACTGGCCGGTCACATCATCCTTGTAGCAAGCGAACGTCGCTGCCACGTCCTTCGTGTCTACCAGCGTGAGCAGCTGCTGCACCTCATCAACCGCCATGCCCAGGTATTCCGCGATTCGCTCATGGCTGAGGCCATTGAGGCGGGCGAACACCCGTCGCCCCTTCTTGATCGTCGGCAGGATGTGGTTCTTAACCGCGTCATAGCTCTTCCCTGCACGCGGAACGCCTTCATTGAAAACCAGCATGTCACCATTTCCCCATAGTCATGACCTTGCGCAGAATCCGGAACGCGACGGCGGAGCCGATGAGCGCCAAACACTCGCCAAGCTTGAATGTCTGCACGAACCATCCCACCGTGCTGCCCGCATTTCCAAGCAGCGTGCCGATGCTGTAGTTCTTCAACACATCCGGAACCGGCAGAGCGCCAATCATCTTGATCATCAGCGCCAGCATCGTCTGAATGGCGAGAATGAGCAGGTCATTGAAGAACGCAACAAGGGCGTCCCAGAAGCGTTGTATCTGCCGGAGCAACCATTGAGTGAGGTCGGTCAACCACCCGGCGTGCGGCATCAGGAAGGCGAGAGTGTTCATCATGTCAGTGCGATCCTTGCGGCCATAAATGCCGCGATAGCGAGCAGTACCCAGCCCATCAGCAGGAATGACTCATAGATGACGCCGTAGCAGTGAAGATCGAAGGTCATCGTGTCCCAGTACTGCGACGCCGGTAGCGTGAAAACAGGGCAGCTGCCGCCGACGCTGACGGTGAAGAACGACTTGGTTGCTTGGATGATCGGCAGCTTCTCGGCCTGCTGCTTGAAGTCGTTGAACACCTTGTCCAGCGTCAGGTTCTTGTCCCGCTCGTACAGGGGGCCGCCATCGCTACCGACCTCGCCGGGACCATCTCCGTCGCCCTCACCGGGACCTGGCCCCGGGCCGGGACCACCGCCGTCCCCATCACCGTCCCCATCTCCGTCGCCATCGCCGTCGCCATCGCCGTCTCCCCCGCCGCTGCCGCCATCACCGCCGCCGGGGTTGTTTCCACCACCGTCGCCGTCACCGCCGCCGTTGTCGCCACCACCATCGCCGCCGCCCGGATCACTACCGCCGCCGTCACCACCGCCGCCCTCCCCCGGATCGCCGCCATCCCCTGCAGGCGTCGGTGCTGGCGCATCAGACTCTGTGCAAGTTCCGCCAGTGGGGAAGAAGCCGACGCCTGCCGCCCCTTCCGGATCAAGTGAGCTGGTGTACATGCAGCCGTTGTGACAGGCATTCACAGTGGCCGCTGTCCCTCCACCTTGCCAGCCAAGTTCATATGGGCGCGTCGAGCAGGCGCCATTGAAGTAGAACTGCTGGGTGTTATCGTCGCCTGCGGCGTTGTAGCACCGAACCGCACCACCATTCGGCCCCTCAGCAACGGCACACGTAAAAGAGCCGCTAGCGGCAGTGCCGCCTTGCGGACAGTCCTGGCGAACAGTTGGCTTGCCCCAAGGATTGCCCGGAACGTCGAACTTCTGCTTGGTGCGCTCAATCGCCGCTTTGCACATCGCGTAGGCCTTGCCCTGATCGCAGGTCCCGTTGCTGGGGCAATCCGCAGCGGCTCGCGCGTGCCCAGGCATCAGCAGCGCCAAAGATGCGAGCATTGCCAGCGCGAGCATCCGGATCATGCGTCCAGCCCCATGCACGCCACCACGCCACACAACGCGCTCAGCAGTCCCGCGAAAAGGCACCAGATCATCGCATTCCCCTCGCGATGAAGAATCGCGCCACCTTCGGCGCGGCCCACAGTGCGAATTCGATCTGCGCCGCGATTGCGGCTGCTCCACAGATCGCCATGACCACCAGCTGTGGGCGGATGTTTGCAAGGATGCTGTCAAAGTCCATATCGCCTCCAATAAAAAGGGGCAGGTAACCCTGCCCCACCCTGCCCTTGCGATCAGCCGCCGAAGAATCCAGCCACCTTCTTGGCTGCCCACTTGCCGAAGCCAACCAGCGCGATCAGCGCGGCGGCACCAGCGAAGGCGGTCAGTGCGCCGGCCACCGACAGGCCGCTGAGGATGCTTTCGTAATCCATGGTGAAACTCCTTTCATGAGTAGTTGGGTTACCGGTGTTTGTCGAAGAACGTCGCCACGGAACCGGCAATCCGACCGGCGACGAAGAGGAAAAGAAGGAGGCCGAACGGACCGCCTGCCCATACCGCCAGCTGCTCTTTGCTTGGAGGCTGGAAGGCGTCCGCGATGACGGTCACCATGGATGCCTCTGCGCTGCTCATCAGCACATACCCCGCGCACTGATCAACGGGCTGACCGGTTGGGATCAGCTTTCCGTCTTCCCCGAAGACAACGCAGAGACCCAGGGCTTAGGCCTTCGCCGCCACTGGCAGCGCCTTGGCCGAAAGCGGAACGAGGTCCACGTAACGCTTCAGGATCAGGTCCCCGTACTGGCTCAGTGCGAAGGACTGCGGATCAATGTCGTACTCCCCCGGCGGGTACGGCGGGCGCGAGCCGAGGCCGACACGGAACGGCAACTCGAAGCCGTTGCCGAAATCGAGGCCAACCATCTGGGAGCGGATGATGGAGTTGGTCTTGCTGTTGTGCCGTTCTTCGACGGCGGCGGACTTCACGCGGCAGATAGGCATAGTTCTTCTCTCACATAGCGATGGAGTGGTTCACCCTTGGAAATGCCGCGAAAACGTCCGGGGTGACCGTCACGGACGACGCGAGCCAGCAGGAAGTCGGTGAACGAATCTCCGAACGCTCCATGCAGAACACTGAGGGCCGGGCCTACTTGGCGCTCCATCCAGAGCACCATTGCCTCGGCAGAAACTTCGACGTGCTTGCGAATCGTGCGCAGCCGTGTGCACACGCCCTTGATGAGGTCCTGCAGCGCGCTGTACGAGCCGCGCAGGTATGCACCCGGGTTCAACAGCACATCCAGCGGGATTTCCATGTGCTTGCCGTACAGGCGCACTTCCGCGCGCACCCAACGTGAGGACGGCAGGCCCTCGGCCTTGCCCTTCTCGTACACGCACAGTTCCTTGTGGCCTTTGCCGCCGACGTACAGCGTGCAGCCGGCGTTGTGGCCTTCATCGGAAATGAAACGGTGACGCGGAGGGCATCCGCCCTCGGTAAAGCCGCCCTGTGCGGCAACCTCGCGGAGCGCATGCACGTCCAGGCGCTCGCCCTCGTAGTCATCGTGCGCGCAGTCAACGCGAGTGATCTTGGCATCGAGCATGGAGCACTGCTTGTAGACGCGCGCCCAGTCACGAATCCATTTGCAGCCCATACCGGTCAGGCTCAGGCATACGGTGCTTTTCTTACCGCCGATGCCGACGCGGCCAACAACTTCGTTTTCCCGGTCGATCAGCACCGCCGATTGCTCGTAGAAGTTCCAGTTCTTCTCCCGAATTGCACCGGCAACAACTTCGCCACGGAAGCCGAAGATGCGGAACAGCAAGAGGTCCAGCTTCTTGCAGTTCACTTCTTCAAGGGCGGAGAGCGGGACCACAATGGTCAGGTAGTCAATGATTGCGTCCTGCTGACCCTTTTGGCCCGTGTTACTCCCCGGGCCAATCTCCGCCGCCGCCCGCTGCCCCTTTTCACCGGGCGAAAGCGGGGAAAAGCCCCCTGCCCCGCCCTCTACGGCCATCCTGAAGCGTGCGCGATCAACGGCCATAGGGGGCCTCCTGTACCATGCCACCAACACCAACAGAGGGCGCACAAATGGCAAAGCCACCCACCGTAAACATGGAGCACCTGGGAGCCGCAGTGGACGGAATCGCAACAACGAACGCGATGATGTTCATGCTGTTGGCCTCCCCAGAGCAAAGCGATGCCGCGCTTCGATTACTTGACCGGATTGCGCAGATGCCACCCGGAGAGGACCCTGTAAACAACGCGCTGCGCGCGATGGTTGCTGAAGCGACTGCCCGGTCGATTCGAGGGCTGCAAGAACTTGGACAAGCATCGCCCCGCGCTGCCGGTTCATCAGAGCGATAGCAAAGCGATCAACGGCCATTGGCGCGCCCCTCAACCAGCTTCCACAGGCGACGAAACGCCAGCCACGCCTGCTCGATCACGATGGCGACGATTGCCCCAGCGAGAACGAGCGCGATAAGCACTGCGCACGCAGTGAGGCCCATATCGAACTTCGCCAGTTCGGCGAACGAGGGGTATCTGCTCATGCCGCGCGCCCCCTGTGGCGCTGATAGGACTCTTCGTCCTGAACGGTCCAGCCCGACGCGGCCAGTTCGGCGCGTGCCAGGGCGATGAAGGTTGCTTCCTTGGCGCGCCGGATGGCGGCACGGTCACGCCGGTCCAACAGCCACGACACGATGCGGGCAGCGCCGATGGAGACGGCCGCAACTGCTCCCAGCAGGGCGAAGGCAAGAATGGGCTCGGTCATGCCAGAATCCCCGGTTGAACAGGACCGCCACAGGGGGTGGTATGGACGCGAAGGATCAAGCTTCTATCAGTCGGTGGGATGCAGGAATAGCCTGCGCAATCTCCCTTGGTCTGGGGGGCGTTTTGATGGCCGTGGTACTGATAGGAAGCGATATTCCCCTTAAGTGCATTGAGGCCGGGAACGCCGCTGACTGGCTGGCTGCTGCCGGTGCATGGGTCATTGGTATGGCAGCGGCGTACTACACGCGCCAATCCCATGTGCACAGGGTTGAGGAAGCTGAAAGAGAAGCTGAGCGGGTTAGACGAAAGTCCATAGCGCTGTTGACTGCGACGTTCGGTGCAACGAGCAAGATTGTCGGACTTGATGGCATGGTCAGGCGCTTTAAGGAAACGATCGAGGGTGACCGACCCAAGGCCTGGCAGTTCGAGAATTTGATGAACTTGATGGATCCGACTATCGGCGACATCGTTCTGCCCGATGACACAATGGCTCTGCTTGACACGGACGCAGTGACGAAGCTGGCGCTGATCAATGGGACGCTGGGTACTTTGCGCCAGTACATCTGGCGAGGCCGAAAATTCTTCGATGGATACGCAGAGAGCATGCGTGGGCCTGTTGACGATCCCGACGCCGCTCTTGTCGACGAGCTCTACAAGGGCGTTGAAGAGTTGATGGAGAATCGAACTGCGTTCGCTGAATTGGTGGTCAATGTGATTCAAAGCTTGCGCCAGCCTCCCATCAAGTAGTTCTGCTATGCCCTTCCGCGCGCCGCGCTTCGAAGCTCGGCGCGATTCAAGGCCCTTGGATCTCAGGTGTGATTCAATACCCTTGAATTCTGAAAATCAAGGGGCTTGAAGCGAATGGACGTCAATTCCCTGCTCGACCAGGCGAAAGAGGCGTGTGGCGTTAGCTACGACAAAGACTTAGCGCCCCGCCTCGGCGTGCGGCCGTCCGCGATTAGCAACTATCGAAAGGGCGTTTCGCACCCGGATGCCGTGGTTTGCGCAACTCTCGCCGGCCTGACGGGAGTGCCGCTTGCCCGCGTTCTGGGTGTAATCGGCGAGGCGCGAGCTATCAGCCGAGAAGAGAAGGCTGTCTGGCGGAAGCTTGCAGCGACAGCGATGGCGCTTTGCCTCGCTGTTGGATTCGCCCTGCCCCACAAGGCGCAAGCTGCAGTCTCAGGATTTGAGAGCACTCACGCTGTATACATTATGCGAAATGGCGTATCCGTCAAATCTGGGCCTTTGTTGGCTCTGCATGGCAATGGCTGGGCCTCTGGCTCGGCTCTTGCCTGCGTCCTCAGTCCCCGGCCAAGGATGAGATCGCGGCATGATTGAGTTTGACCCGCACCAACGTATCGAGTTGACCGGCCCTTGGGCCGGTTTTTCTTTCCTCGGTGATCGCCTGATCACGCCCGAAGGACGCGAGCTGCTGCCCGAAGATTTGGCCTGGCTGTCGCTCACCGCCTGCCAAGCGCAGGAATGGCGCCGCATGATGGAAGCTGCCCGTTCGGCGCCGTCGCTCGACAGTTCCAGAAATGCACGCAATCGCGATGCCGGCATCCGCCATCATCCTGCCACTGTCGTCAATCTGCGGGATGTGGTGAGCCAGCGCAAACTGCGGTCGGCCGAGGCCGGCCCCGCCACCCAATCGTCGGCGAGCCTCCTGCCGGATCCGGGAGCGAGGCCTCGTCGCCGCCTGTGAAGTATCCGGCAAAGACGGCCCCGCACTCCTACATCCGCCCAGCTGACGAGTTCCAGCGGTCTCCCAGAGTGGTTAAGTGCCTGGTGAGCGCCTCTTCCACATCACGCTTGCCAGCGATGGTGTTGCTATAGAAGATCGTCCTTAGCCCGGAGACATCGAACGGCAGCCTCGATCTCGATCGATCAGAAAGCAGAATGGTCGGTGTACCAAGTGCATGTGCGTAGCCGACCTCGTAGAAAACATTTGGGTTGTCGGGGGTGATATCAGCGATCACCACAGAGCTATCTCGCAAGGAGCGAATGATGTCATCAACGATCATCGTTGAGGTATGGAACTCATCTGCTCGAACGACCCTGTAGCCAAAGTGTTCGCATACCGGTTTGATGACCTCTCGGTAGAGAGAATTGAACTCGTCTGTGAACTGCATGACTACGAAAGCCACCGGCTGACGAGTCTTGACTGAGATTTTCCGAACTTCACTGCCGGCGGCGCCGAAGAACGCAAAGTACAGCTGCCCCCTTGCGGTTGGAAATGTTGTCGAAACAATATTTACGCCGTCAACGAACAAGGAAACTTCGCTACCTTCGACGACGACGCGCATCCTTCTCCATTGGTTGAGGATAGGGGCAGCTCCATGCCCGACGCCACCTTTCGGTTCCCAAGTGGATCTCTCTCTGAACGCTGCGAACCCGTAGGGTGCATGCATCACATTGACGCCCGCAAAAAGATCCGAATTGCTTCCTGGGATAGCAACCTGGACGCTTGCTTGAGGGTCGGATATGCGGAAATCAAACTCGACGGATCCTTGCTCAAAGTCAATGTTTGAGCGAATCATCCCGAAGAGTGGATCCCCAAGGGTGCCAAGTGTGTCATCGCGATCTAAGAAGGTGATGTGGTCATCGCCTATGTTGAATCGCCCAGCTGTAGCGATCCATGTGACGTGCTTTGAATCTGCCATACCCCCTCCCCCTGCCTTCTTGCTGAAGTTGACGGGAATTATTCACTAAATCACAGGTGCGGTGCAGTGTGGCCAGCGCCGTGAACTTTTAGCTGCCTTCGAGCAGCACTGGAAAATGCGGTCATCGGCGGCGATAGCTTGCCCCGACGCCGAGCCTGTAGCAGCAGTTCCTTCAGATACCGGGGCCGAGACCATGCCGGTGCGTGTGAGGCGCTTCCGTAGGGCGCTGCCCCTACACCAGTATCACTGCTCCCTGCAGCGCTGCCAGCCGCCAGCCGCCAGCCGCCAGCAGGCGCTGAAACCTGCTCCCAGCCATTCTGGATTTTTCGGAACGCTTGGCCTCCGATACAGGCGGAGCCTGATCGTCTGGCCGGATCTGTCCCAATTCCATATTCCCCTCCTGATGGGAGGGATGGTACTCGATACCGTCGATTTGCGTGACGCGTCACGCCTTGGGGGGCGGTACGGTTTCGATTCGGAGGACGTACCCAAGGGGCGCTTCCCAGCTGCAATTAGGGTGCCCCGTTCGCCGCGGCGGTGGTCGGCTATGTCTCGTTCGCTCTCGTCACAGCCGACCCCGCCGCAGCCTTGATGCGTGCGGTCGTAGCATCGGACTGCTCGCCAAACGGGTCCACGGGCCAAGTCGCCGCGATGATCTCGTGGCCCTTCGCTTGGATCAACACGCCAAACTCCTTACGCGTCACGGAGTGGCCCAGTGCCCGTGGCTGCTCCGTAGTGGACGTCTCAAGCCCCCTGTGGGCGGAACCAAGATGCCGCACTGGCCACACTAGCCCGCGGGCTGCGCCTTGGCATTGGTCGTCGTGACGAGAATGTACTGCGCGCCCGCAATTTTTTTCCTCGGACTTCGGTGCGTCTACCATCTTCGTGACCAGCGTGGCCCGCTGAGCGCAACACGGCGCGTCGCGCCAGGAGGGGCGCCAGACATGGCGATGTCTCTGGGAAGCCCCCTGCTGCGGTCTAGATATGCCCGCCTGGCCTATCTCTGAGTGTCCAGTCGCTCTCGAAGCAGTCTCTTTCAGTTCCGACGTGGGCATTAAATAATCGTGAGCACATGTCGGCGTCGGCAAGAAATACAGAGATCCACACGCTGAAGAATCCATGCCCCACAGCCAACTCAGCGATTGTTTCGCGAAAGTCACTATTGTCGTTGCGCGCAAGCATTGCTTGCATGCGTATGGCGAGCTGCCACACCCTCTCCCGCTGCTCGAAGCGCTTGTCCCTATCGCTAGGGAGCTTGTCAGGAGTTTGACCGGGGTGTCGGTCAAGTCCTACCAGTTCAATTAAGGCTGAGGTCTTGGCATAGACATTCGGACTCAGCGCGGGCGATGGAACTACCATGCCTCCGGCCTTATACTCAATGGCCTTTAGGGTGTTGTCCTTGTCCGGCCACAAAAAGTCGCAATCATTTGTAGGGGTGCTACCCTTTGTTGAGTTGCAATTGACGCAACCAAGAAGGAAATTTGTCCAGTCTGTCTCGCGTGCTGCATCCAAACACTTTGGTGAGACATGCTCCACAGCCAATAGCGCTGGGAAGCGACGCTCGCAGTAGCTACAGTAGCTACCAAAACAGTCCTCTAAATCGCCGATAGCATCCTGGTATCTCGTGTATGCCTTCGGTGCCGCGCCTCGTTTCACTGGTCTCATGGCGCTTGCCTCTCGAGCTTCATCACCTTAAGAAGGGCACTGACAGCTGGGTCCGATGTGAATGGCTCGCTGGCTTCCCGGTATCGCAGCTCGGCCAGCTGTAGATCCTCCAGTCTCACTTGTGTCGGTGCGACTGCGTGTATCTGAAGAAGCGAAAAGTACTTCTCAGCCGCTTTGCTTAACATCTCTGATCGAGCACTGCGCTGAGGCTGATCGATTCCCTGAATATTTTCAGCAATATCTTCGATGCTCTCGCCCCCATGCAAGAATATTCCGGCAGATGCGGGGTCAATAGATGTCACCTGGTTGCGCTGGGTCGCTTGAATTACGAATGGTGAATGTGTAGTTGCAATGAACTGGCAGCCGGAAAATAGATCTTCTAATGCCGGCACAATCTTGCGTTGCCACTTCGGGTGAAGGTGAACATCTATTTCGTCGATAAGCACGATCCCTTCGCCCTCGCCAAGCGGGGATCCTTCGTTCCTGATGGATAACTGCCGGGCGATATCAACGAACAGCGAAAAAAGCCTCTGCTCCCCGTCGGAAAGCTGACTCAATGGAAGTGCTCCAATTTTTCGTCTAATCATGATTCTTGGGGCAAGCTTCACCTCCAGGGAGCAGTTCATCAAGTATCGTCGAGCGGCCTCCGACGGCATATCAGCGCTCTGCCATATCGATTTCAAGCTGGGTATGCCTCGTTGACCGAGGTCGAACTCGTTGGAATCTGGCGCGAGAACCATTTTCGGTTGGTCAGGCCAGCTGTAGTTCCGCCCCCTTCGTATTAAGCTCTGCTGAAAATAACGCATCGCAACATCGCGCGCGAGAGTTTGTATTTCTGCCTCAAAACGCGGACGCCTCCCGGAGCCTTCATTGGCTACAAGTGAACAGTCATAGGGTTCAAAGCGCCAGTAGAAGTCGCCCATGTCAGGAGAAAAAGTTGAGAGTACTTTTCCAACAAATTCCCTCACCGAACGACTGCTTCCAAATTTCTTGGACCTATCTGCTATCGTCCTCTGACGAACCCTTTCCTCGGCGGCATAAAGAAACTCTTCACTACCTCGCGATGGATCGTTGACAAGCTCCCGAACTAGCCGCCCTCGCTTCGCCTTAAGCGCGGAACATATGGATTCGCTCGATGAGTACAGAAGGACGAGCGGCGCGCTTTTTCGGTCCTTGGTGCGCTCGGCAGGTTTCCATAACTCCTTGTAAAAACTGAATTCCTTGAATTGGTTGCCACTACGCACAACTGCGATAACTTCCGCGCGGCGCGCACCAAATCCAATATCGCCATCTTGAAGGTTGAAGCTTGACCCGCGCTGCTTCGCGCCTGCCATTGCAGCAAGTAATCCACGCAGAATGGTGGTCTTCCCAGCCCCATTTTCTCCGACGAGTAGATTAAATCCAGGTCGAAAATAGAAGGTCTGGTGTTCGAATTGGCGAACACCGATCAATGTCAAGCTATCCAAGTGCATTTGCGCGAGAGTCCTTTGATTCGCGGTGTTTGGGCATTATATACAGATGGCCGCTCTTAGCCTAAGCGGTAACGTCGGATGTTGTCCCGGCCGGCACAATGCCGCATGGCTGGAGCGGACCAAGGCTGCGTTGAAGGCCTGCTGACGCCCGACGACCTTTGGTAATCCTGTCGCATCCGGCTCGCTCACAGCCTCGCCGGGCGGATGCCGACACTCATTAGGCACGCACCACTGACATGGTCGACAGCCTTGCAGCGCAAGGCTCCCGCCTCATTGCGCCGTATGCAACGATTCTGAAAATGTTGAAAGTGGTGTCGGCATCAGCCTTACTGCATTGGCATCGCACACAACCGGGCGTATTTCTTTGCGTGCCACCGAAAACGGGTGGTCGAGGCCTCGAAATCCTCGGTTCTGCAATCGTAAAAAGCGCTTGCCAGTCGGCACCACCGCCGCGTGGTGCCGACTGGCAATCCGTCAGCCGGCTATGGCGGGCGGTGCGTGGAGGCCTTGTGCCTGCCGGTCTGATTGCACACCGGATTTCGAGCCACGCATCGTCCGCCACCTTTATCGGTGGCGGCTTCTGCATGCACGCAAGGAGCCCCGCCATGACCCAGCCCCACTCCCCTGCCCCGCACCCCATCCACGACGTGCCTGCGAATGGCCCTGCGCTGGACCCGAACACTCTCATCGCCCTGCTGCACAGCATCGGCGCCGGTGCCGCCTCCGATGGTCAGCCCTGGCCGGAACGGCATCAGATGCCGGGCCGACGCATCGCCTTGGCGGATACCGACTGCTCGCTGGCGGGTCTTCGGGTGGTGCTGGAGATCCTGCTGGCCGCACAGCGTGCCCGCGAAAATGGCGAACTGGAGCAGTACGTTGGCCCACGCGTGATGGAGGGGCTGATCATGGCTGGAATCGGCCTTGCCGCACACGCCAGTACCCGACTGCATCCGGAGGGCTGAGTGGCCTGGTGGCGCTGGGTGGCCACCGCGCTCTGTCTTGTGGTGGTGGTTGCTGCACAGACGCAGTGGCTGGCACCGCCCAAGCCCTCGCCTATCGGTTTCCACAGCATCCCCGGCGATCGCTTTCTGCAATTGCGCCGCCAAGCCATGCAGTTCGTGGAGGCTCGGCCACGACAGGGCTTCCAGTTCGTTGAGCGGCATCGAGATGCCGCGTTCCAGGTTCATTGCCGAGGCATACCCGTGCTGTGGCTGGAGAGGCGCCCGCAACATCTGCTGTTGCAGGTCTCACTGGACGCGAAGCAGCGGGCGCCTGCCATTGTGCGGTTGCGGGCGCTCCTGCAATGGCAGTTGGAGCCGTTGGATTACCTGGAGCAGGTACTGGCTGGCGTGCCGGAACCTGTTCTGTTGGATCGGGTGCTGCAGATTCTTGCTGGTGATGTGCCTGATGGGGCGCGATGTGGCGTGCCGTAGTCGAGCATGGCCCGACTCTACAGGGTTGCGGGCAGCGAGGGTTCGGGCTGCAGCTCTGCCGCTCGTCACCTGCGCGACAGGCATTGGTCCAGTGATCATGCGAGTCACCTCCCGGCATCGATCCAGCCCGCATCGCGCGCACGCGCAAGATCTTCTGGCGTATCGATATCCAGGCCCAGTTCCGGTGCCTGTAGGACATGCACCGTATCGACAGGAAGTTGCCGCAGGCGCGCTCCGAAGCCGCGGTCAACGGTTGCATACGCAGAGTTGAACCATGCACGCGGCACTACTGCAGGAATGCCAAGCGCGTCTCCATGATGGGTACCCGCGCACCCTGACGCTGAGACGCGGGCACCCGAAAGCAGCGCCTGCAGATGGGAGCGCTCGATTGCGGGCTGGTCGCATGCCACGACCATTACCGCGGTCACCGTGGGCAGCAGGCGTGCGCCGGCAACCTGCAGGCTGCTCGCCAGGCCGCGTTCCCAGTGGGGGTTGGTTACCGGAGTGGCCTCCAGGCCGGCAATGCTGGATGTCACGGCCTGTGCGTTCGCGCCCACCACGACCAGTACCTGCGCTGGCGCGAGCTCCCGCGCCAACCGCACCACGCGATGTACCAAGGTCTCGCCCTGCCGGGTCAGAAGCTGCTTGGGCTGGCCAAGTCGGGTGCTCCCGCCGGCAGCCAGCACGACGACCGCATGCGCGTCAGTCACCTGCCGTGCGCGCTTCGCCATTGCTGCAGCTGCGCGGCGATGCTGAGCGAAATCGCCTCTGGCCCCCGGCCGCCGATGCTCAGGCCGACCGGTGACCGAAGTCTCGGGGACAGGCGGTGGCGCTGTTCCGGTGTCAGCAGCTTGAACAGGTCCTCGCGCCTTCGCCGTGGCCCCAGCAGTCCAATGAACGCGACGTTGGTATCAGCCAGGGCCACCAGCGCCTCCCGGTCCAGTTCGAAATCGTGATGCATCACCAGTACCGCGTCGCACGGGTCGCCATGAAGGGCCTCGGCCGGGTTGGTCTGACGATGCGCATCTGCGCACTGCCCGGCTGAGGCCCAGCGCGCTCGCCGTTCGGCCACGCTGACCCGCCACCCCAGGCCGCGCAGCAACGGAACCAGGAAGGGCGTTTCGGGACCGCCCCCCAACACCAGGGCCCGCGGAAGCCGGGGCAACGGCAAATGCCATGCTCCCTCGCCAAAGGGCTGCGTACCCTCCATCGGATGCAGCTGCCACGCCTGCTCGTGATGGCCGGCACGGAAAATGACCTGCCCCGACGTGCGAAGGTCGCGCTGGAGTGACACACCCTCGCGCAGCCAGACCTCGATGACGTCGTCGATGCCGGCCATGGCACGCAATGGCAGGAGCGCAATCCGCAGCCGGCCGCGGCAGCCGAGCGCAGACCCACTCAACAGGTCGTCGTCACTGCGGGTGTCGATCTCGATCCAGTCGACCCGCCCTGCCGCGCTCACCTGCTCCGCGCGTCGCGCGAGCTCGGGCTCCAGGCATCCGCCGCTCAGCCAGCCGACCTGGCCGCCGTTGCAGAACAGCACCATGTCGCCGGCACCGGCGTAGGTGGAGCCGTCGGTTTCCAGCACCAGCGCGAGCACGGCGTGCTCCCCCGCGCGCACGCGCGTCAAGGCCGTCTCGAGCACGCCACGCGGGCTGCCTTCGGCGAGGAAGCCCGGCGCTGCCGACAGGTGCTCGGCAAGATCGCCGGGCTCCCCTCCGCCTGCGGCGGAGGCCTCCAGAGTGGGCGAGGCTGCGGGTCGGTCCATGCGCAAGGATCAGCCCACGTCGGGCAAGCCGGGCAACAGCTTGTCCAGGGTAATGGGATAGTTGCGCACGCGCACGCCGGTTGCGTTGTAGACCGCATTGGCGATCGCGGCGCCGACCCCGCAGATGCCCAGTTCACCCACACCCTTGGCCTTCATCGGCGAGATCACCGGATCCAGCGTGTCGAGGAAGACCACTTCCTGGTACGGGATGTCGGCGTGCACGGGAACCTCGTAGCCGGCCAGGTCGTGGTTGATGAACAAGCCCAGCCGTTTGTCGACCACCAGCTCCTCCATCAGGGTCGCGCCCGCACCCATCACCATCCCGCCGATGACCTGGCTGCGTGCGGACAGCGGATTGAGAATCCGGCCGCCATCGCATACGGCAAGCATGCGGCGGATGCGCGTCTCTCCCGTGTAGGCATGCACGGCAACCTCGCAGAAATGCCCTGCATAGGTGCCGACGTCGTAGCCTTGCTTGAAGTCGCCGAAGGCAATGCCGTCCTCCGCCGACAGGGTGCCCGCCTCCGCCAGCTTGATGGTCCGCCCATCCGCCTGGATGCGGCCATTGGCGAAGTCTGCGGTGTCGCCGTCGAAGCCGAGTTTCTCGCCGACCTTGCGGCGCAGGCTGACGCACGCCGCGTACACGCCTGCGGTGGAGCTTGCCGCGCCCCACTGGCCGCCGGAACCGGCGGAGGCGGGATGACGGGAGTCGCCGAGGGTCACCTGGACCCGCTCCAGCGGCACGCCCATGGTCTCGGCTGCCGTCTGCGCGATGATCGTGTAGGAGCCGGTGCCGATGTCGGTCATGTCGGTCTCCACAATCACCCCGCCCTGGCCGTCAAGCCGGACCCGCGCCGCCGACTTCATCGTCGGTGCGCCGCGATAGCCCGCAGACACGCCCATGCCGACCAGCCAGTCCCCTTCCCTGACCTGCGCCGGCCTGGGGTTGCGCTTGTTCCAGTTGAAGCGCTCCGCGCCTTCGCGCAGGCAGCGCACCAGGTTGCGGTCGGAGAACTTCTTGGACGGATCGCCGGGTACCACCTCGGGTTCGTTGAGGATGCGGAACGCGATCGGGTCGAGACCCAGCTTCTCGGCCATTTCGTCCATCGCCACTTCCAGCGCCATGTGGCCCGGTGCTTCGCCCGGTGCGCGCATCGCATTGCCTTCGGGCATGTCGAGCGTGGCGATGTAGTTGGCCACCAGACGGTTGGCGCCTGCATAGAGCTTGGGCGTCTGCAGGGTGCCGTTTTCGCCATCCTCGCCGTTGATGTTGCCCGACCAGTTCTCGTGGGCGATGGCGGAGATCCGGCCATCCTTTCCGCAGCCGATCCGGATGCGTTGAATTGTCGCGTGCCGGTGGGTGGTGTTGTTGGGCATCAACGGGCGTTGCAGCGCGATCTTCACCGGCCGCCCGACCTGCTTGGCCGCCAGCGCGGCCAGTACCGCGTCGGCACGGATGAACAGCTTGCCGCCGAAGCCGCCGCCGATATAGGGCGAGTCCACGCGCACCTTGGCAGGATCGATGCCGAGGATCGCCGCCATGCCCTGCCTGGCCCAGTCGATCATCTGGTTCGCCGTCCACAGCGTGAGCGTGTCACCCTCCCAGGCGGCGATGGTGGCGTGCGGCTCCATCATCGAATGACTTTCGTCGGAGGTGTGGTACGTCTCGTCGAGCTTGACCGCGGCGCTCGCGTAGGCAGTGTCGAAATCGCCCAGCGCCTGCCGGTCGGGCTTGCCGTCACGCCCCTTTGCCAGCGGCGCGGACGGTGCCAGGGCGGGGAAATCGAAGCGGCCCTTGCCGCGCTCGTAGCGGGTGCGGATCAGCGCCGCGGCGGCGCGGGCCTGCTCGAAGGTCTCTGCCACCACGCAGGCGATGGCCTGGTGGTAGTGGGCTACTTCGGGCCCGCCGAACAGCGGTGCATTGTTCCAGTTCGATGTGCCGACCGGCTTGGTTTCCGGTGCGGTGATGACCGCCAGTACGCCGGGCGCGGCACGTGCGCGGGAGGCATCCATCGAAATGATGCGCCCCTTGCCGATGCCCGCACCGACGATGTAGCCGTAGGCCTGGTTCGGCGCAACGTCATGGCGCTCGTAGGCATAGGGGGCGGTACCGGTGGTCTTGCGTGGGCCGTCGATGCGCGGCGTCGACTTGCCGACGACCTTGGCCTTGTCGAACAGGTTATCGCCGGCGGGGGCGTTGAATTCAAGGGGCATCAGCGCTCTCCTTCCACCAGCACCGCTGCGAGGGTGCGCTCGGCGAGCGCGATCTTGAATGCATTCTCCCGCGTCGGACGGGCACCGGCGAACACCTGCCGGGCCGCGGCCTTTACGCCGTCGCGCAGCAGCGGTTCGGCTGCCTCGACGCGCCACGGTTTCGGCGCGACCCCACCGAAGGCGAACCGCGCCGAGCCGTCACGCTGCACGACCGCGGCGACCGACACCAGTGCGAACGCATAGGACGCGCGGTCACGTACCTTGTGGTACACGTGCCGACCGCCCAGGGGTTGTGGCAGCGTGACGTGGGTGATCAGCTCACCGCGCTGCAGCACGTTGTCCTGCTGCGGCTTGTCGCCGGGGGAACGATGGAAATCGGCAATCGGGATGCTGCGCGTACTGCCGTCACCCCTGACGGCCTGGATCGAGGCGTCCAGCACCCGCAGGGCCACCGCCATGTCGCCCGGATAGGTCGCGATGCAGCTGTCCGAGGTGCCGATCACGCCCATCTGCCGGGAGAACCCCTCGAGTGCGCCGCAGCCGGATCCGGGCAGGCGCTTGTTGCAGGGCAGATTGGGATCGTAGAAATACGGGCAGCGCGTGCGCTGCAGCAGGTTGCCGCCGGTGGTGGCTTTGTTGCGCAACTGCCCGGAGGCACCTGCCACGATCGCGCGGGTCAGCACCGCGTAGTCGCGGCGCACGCGCTCATGCGAGGCCAGCGCGGTATTGGTGACCAGCGTGCCGATGCGCAGGCCGCCCTCGTCGGTGGGTTCGATCCTGTCCAGGCCGATGTCCTGCACATCGACCAGGTGCGCTGGCGTCTCGACCTCCAGCTTCATCAGGTCGAGCAGATTGGTCCCTCCGGCCAGGAACTTCGCGCCCTCGGTACCGGCGACGGCCCTGGCGGCCTCGGCCGGGGATTTCGCGCGTTCGTAACTGAAGGCCCTCATGAGCGCCTCCCTGCAGAGGTCACGCCAGCGACCTCTGCCATCGCCTCGGCAATATTGGAATAGGCGCCGCAGCGGCAGAGGTTGCCGCTCATGCGTTCGCGCATTTCCATGTTGGTGGCCTGGGGCCGTGCGCTGACATCCGCCTGCACATGGCTGGGGACACCCCGCTTGATCTCATCCAGTACCGCCACCGCCGAACAGATCTGCCCCGGCGTGCAATACCCGCACTGGTAGCCATCATGCTTGATGAAGGCGGCCTGCATCGGATGCAGGTCATCGGGAGTTCCGAGGCCTTCGATGGTGGTGATGGCATCGCCCTGGTGCTGTACCGCCAGGCTGAGGCAGGCATTGATGCGCTCACCGTTGACCAGCACGGTACAGGCACCGCATTGACCGTGGTCGCAGCCCTTTTTCGTTCCAGTCAGCTTCAGATGTTCGCGCAGGGCATCGAGCAGCGTGGTCCGGGTGTCGAGCTCAAGCTCCCGCCGCTCGCCGTTGACGGTCAAGGCCACCGTGCTGATGACCGGCGGCCTGGGCGGCGGGGGCGCGGCCAGTTCGGCGGCGAGCGATGATGCCCCCGGTGCGGCGGACATCGCCACGGTCGTGACGCCGCCGGCGATCACCTGGCGACGCGTCAACTTCATTCCTTCATCACAACTTGGCACAGTGACCTCCTGGCGTTCGGGGAAACCCCGTGGCTGGATGGACGCGCTCACACTACCGAAGGGCCACTATGCCCATCCGTGGGGTACAGATCTGTGAAGTCGGCGAAATGTACGAACCTGCCAAGGCAGTCAGCCTGAGTGCCCAGAAGAACATGTTGTAGCAAGTCCGAAGAAATCGACTGCATCCAGCCCTTTCATGGACGCCCGGACTCATTCCCAGCCTGCAGGCCAACTACGGCGGGCTTGTCTGAGTTGCCACTTCCCATGGTCGAGCATGGCTCGACTCTACAGAGGCGAAGCCTGCGGGCCGACCCGCACATGCACCGCATGGCTGATGCCACGATGGAACATCTTGGCGTGCGGGCAAACGCGTTCGGTGTTGCGAACGAGTTCGCAGGCCAGGTTCTCATCCATGCCGGGAAGATATACCACGATCTCGGCCGACAGCAGGTACAGCCCATCTGCCGGATCACGGGCGAAGGTGACCGCCACTTCGATGCTGGGGTTGTGCAGCAGCAGGCCGGCGCGCGCGGCCACCAGCACCATGGCACCGTGGAAGCAGCCGGCATAGCCCGCAGCCAGCAGCTGCTCGGGATTGGCGCCGCCGCCAGGTCCGCCGAGCTCCGGCGGCAGGCGCAGGTCCACCGCCAGTGCACCGTCGTCCGATCGCACGACGCCGGACGCCCGCCCATGCTGGGCCTGGCCTCCGCTCACCCGCACGCGGCCGGTGTACAGCGGCTTCACGTCGTCGCCCTGGTAGCGGTCCAGCATGGCAGGCGAAGGCGGCTTCAGCTCGGTCATTGCACGGCTCCATCAAACGCAGCTGCGGCAGGCGATCGATTCGCCGCTCAGGCAGGCTGCCGCTGCAACAGACCGGACTGCTGCAGCCAGGCTTCGAAATCGACCTGCCCCAGCCACGCGTGGCCGGCAGGCACCAGCGTCTCGATCTGAAGCGGCGCGCCGAAGTACAGTGCATCGGCGTCCGCCACCACCTGCCGGGAATCACCCGTCAGTTGCAGATAGCGCCTGGCCAGATCCGCCATCGCGCTGCGCTGCGGCCCGGCGATCTCCAGCACGCCATTGGCTGGCGCCTGCTGCGCGATGCGTGCCACCGCTTCGGCAACATCCTCGGCGGCAATCGGCTGCACGTCGGCGGCCGGCAGCCGCACGGCCGTCCCGTCGCCGGCGGACTGGATGATGCCCGGCAGGAACTCGAAGAACTGCGTGGAATGGATGATGGTGTACGGCAGGCCCGAGTCGCGGATCAGCCGCTCCTGGGCGATCTTGCCGCGGAAGTAGCCACTGGCGGCAAGCTTGTCGGTGCCAACAACAGAAAGCGCGACATGGTGGCGCACGCCGGCACGGGTGGCGGCCGCAAGTATGTTGTGGCCGGCGGTCACGAAGAACGAAAGCACTGCTGCGTCTTCGAACGAGGGCGAGTTGGCCAGGTCCACCACCACGTCGACGCCGTCCATGGCGGCATCCAGGCCCTCACCGGTCAGCGCATCCACCCCGGTGGAGGGCGCTGCCACCACGATCTCATGCCCGGCGACACGCAGGCGCTCCACCACCTTGCTGCCGATGCGGCCGGTACCACCGATGACGAGGAACTTCATTGCGTGTCTCCTGGAATATAGAGGGGCTACCGGCGTGTGGCCGGGCGCAGGCATCGTAGGTGGCGCGGGCGCGAGGCAGTAGGTCCGTGACCGGCCGCGCACTGTTGCCCGGCGCGCACCAGTACGCTCAGGCCAAGGCAGGCTGTGCGCCTGGCTTCAGAGGGGTGGCCTGCTGGCGTGCTTCCCAGTGCGAGATCACATCCAGTTCGAGCGCGCGCACCCGCTGCGTGCTGAAGTCGATGAAGGCACGCACGCGCTTGGGCAGCTGGCGGCGGCTGAGGTAGCACAGGTAGTGACCGCGATCGAGCGGCGCATGCCGATCCAGGCAGGTCACCACCCTGCCCGCCCACAGCGCTTCACGCACCTGATAGCTGGGCAGCTGGGCGATGCCCAGCCCGTCGATGACGGCCTGCAGGGCCAGGTCGGCATCGTTGAACACCAGTGCAGCAGGCGGCTGAAGGTGTACTTCGGCACCGTCGACACGGAATTCCCAGGGCTGCATGCGTCCGCCCGGCAGGCGCCGCCCGATGCAGGCATGCGTGGGCAGCGTGTCCACCGACGCGGGAAGGCCGTGCACCTGCGCGTACGCCGGTGATGCACATACGACCAGCTGCATCGGCACCAGCTGCTTGGCAATCACTTGGCTGTCTTCCAGTAGGCCGTCGCGAAACGCCACGTCGATGCGATCACCGGCCAGGTCGGGGGCCTGCTCGTCCAGCAGCAGTTCTACAGAGACCTGCGGGTACTCGGCACGGAAGGCTGCCAGCAAGGGCGCAATCACCCGACGGCCGAAGCCGTGGCTGGCACTGATGCGCAGGTGCCCGCGCGGCGGGCCCTCGCGCAGGTCGCGCATTTCCTCCAGCGCCTGCAGGATGCAGGTCACGCCCGGGTTGCAGCCCTCGAGGAACAGCTCGCCTTCGCGGGTGAGCGTGGTCGAGCGCGTGGTGCGCAGGAACAACCGCACGCCCAGCTGGCTTTCCAGCTTCTGCACGCTGCGGCTGACGGCCGAGCGGCCGATGCCGAGGCGGTCGGCCGCGCGCGCGAAGCTGCCCTCGGACGCCACTGCAATGAAGGCCAGCACGCCGGCGTAGCTGGTGGAGAAGGACGCATTGAGCGCATCGTGGCCGTCGCTGGCCAGGCGGGGCGTTGCGGCGTTCATGGGTGGCCTGGCTCCGGGCGGGCACGTTGTGCGTGCAGGTGGCTCCGCGCCAGCTTCAACCGTTGCCTGCACGCGGCAAGATCGAGCCCCAGCAGGGGCACGATGTCCTCGAATCCGGCACCCAGCACGTCGTGCAACAACAGTACCGCACGTGCATCGGGCGGCAGTTCGCGCAATGCGGTGAGGAAGGCCTGCCAGACCTGTTCGCTGGCAGGGCGCGATGCGGTGCGCAGGTGCGATGAGGTGTCCATGCCCGGCAGACGGCCGAGCATCGGCCGCTGTGACAGGACATTGGTGTCTTTCATGCAACAGCGTGCGTCCCGGCCCCCGCCTACCGGCATTGCGAATGCAGGCCTAGCCTCGCTGTGCCCTTCACACGCTACAGGAACACACCATGACCGCACGCCTGGATTACGCCGCGCAATCCCCCGAACTGTTCAAGAAGCTCGGCCTGTACTCGCATGCCGCCCACACCGCCTCGATCGAAGCGGCCATCATCGATCTGGTCAACATCCGTGCATCGCAGCTCAACGGCTGTGGCTTCTGCCTGGACATGCACGTGAAGGAGGCCACCCTGCGTGGTGAGCGCCCGCTGCGCCTGCATCACCTGGCAGCATGGCGTGAATCGACGCTGTTCAGCCCGCGCGAGCGCGCCTGCCTGGCCTGGACCGAAGTACTGACCCAGCTGCCGGCGCAGGGTGTGCCCGACGAGCTGTACTCGCGCGTGCGCGGCCAGCTGTCCGATCAGGAGATTGTCGACCTCACCCACGCGGTGATGGCGATCAACGCCTGGAACCGCGCCAACGTTGCCTTCCGTACCACGCCCGGCACCCTGGATACGGCCTTTGGCCTGGACAAGGCCGGCCTGGCCTGATCCTTCGGCCGCTGCCCCATGCTGCGGCCCTCCTCTACCGCTTTGGAGACCTGCCATGCGTCGCTCTGTTCTGGTCCTGTTTGCGCTGCTGCCACTGTGCGGCGCTGCCGCCACCCCGCCCTCTGCTGCGCCCCAGCCCCTGGTGCGCGAGGTGATGACCCGCGCCCTGCCGGAGCAGCCCGGCAAGGAAGCGCTGATCCTTACCGTGGAGTATCCGCCGGGTGGCGCCGATCCTGTCCACCGCCACGATGCCCATGGCTTCGTCTATGTCCTGGAAGGGCGGATCGTGATGGGTGTTGCTGGCGGCAAGGAAGTCACCCTTGGCCCGGGCGAGGCCTTCCATGAAGGCCCGGCCGATCTGCACACCGTAGGCCGCAACGCCAGCGCCACCGAGCCGGCGAAGTTCGTGGTGTTCCTGATCAAGGACATCGGCAAGCCGGCGGTGCTGCCGCCGCACTGATCGCACGTCCGGCGCTGGCACCAACGACAGGTTCCCGGGTGTCACAATCCGGGGACCTGTCCCGTCTACGCTGGCATGGACGAATCCACTGCGCTGTTCTCACGCCTCCGCCCACGCCTGTTCGGCGTGGCCTACCGCATGCTTGGGTCTTCGCACGAAGCCGAAGACGTGGTGCAGGATGTCTGGCTGCGCTGGCATGGCACCGACCAGTCACAGATCGAGAATCCGGAAGCCTGGCTGGTGGCGACCACCACCCGTCGCGCCATTGATGGCCTGCGCCTGGCCCGGCATGCGCGCGAACACTATGTGGGCATGTGGTTGCCCGAGCCGCTGCTGACCGATGACACCGCCACGCCCGAGTACGTGCTGGAAACCGCCAGCGATCTGTCGGTCGCCTTCCTCAGTGTGCTGGAACGGTTGGCCCCTGATGCGCGTGCGGCTTTCCTGCTGCACGACGTGTTCGATCAGGATTACGCCGTGGTCGCGCGCACCCTGGACAAGACGGAAGCCGCCTGCCGGCAGATCGTGCATCGTGCGCGCCAGCAGCTCCGGCAGGAACGCCCGCGCTACAACGTCTCGCAGGACGTGCACCAGAAACTGCTGCGCCGCTTCGCCGAGGCCGCGTCCAGCGGCGATTTCCGCACGATGAAGGCCTTGATGACCGAATCGGCCGAGCTGGTGGGTGACGGCGGCGGTATCGTCACCAGCTTCCCCGGGCCGATGGTCGGGGGTGCACGCATTGCCCAGCTGCTGTATGCCCCGCACCTGCGGCGCAGCGCGCAGTTGCGGATGGTGCCGGCCATGCTCAACGGACGGTTGGGACTGCTGCGCTATTTCGATGGCGAGCTGGAGGCGGCGATGGCCTTCGAGACCGATGGCGAGCGGATCACGCAGATCCTGGTGCAGCGCAATCCGCACAAGCTGCAGCGGTTGGCCCACCCCACCGCCATCCAGTAGATCCACGCCAGGCGTGGATGGCGTCCGTTGTTGGCCTCGCCCTTGCGGGTTTCGAGCGGGGCGCCGACGCGCCCCGTCGAAAACTCGTGCTTGCGCTGTATCCGCAGGATCCGATCAGAAGTCCCAGAACACCGGCACCCAGCGGAACGTCTCGCCCTCCAGCGACACCCGGCCCACTGACGGGAACGGAAGATGCGTGGCCACCAGCATTTCGCCGGTGCCGGCCAGTTCCTTCAGCAGAGCAACGCGAACGCGTGCGGATTCCTCCGGGTCGTGCTCGAAGCCGTTGTGCCAGTTCGGTTGGTCGAAGCCGACCGCGAACACCGCGTCACCGGCAAAGGTCAGGGCCTGCCCCGCAGACGCCACGCGCACCACGCAGTGGCCCGGGGTATGCCCACCGGTACGGCGGGCCGTCACGCCCGGTGCGATCTGCTGTTCGTCCTGGAAGGTGTGCACATAGCTGCTGTACTCGGCCCAGAAGTGCTTGGCCGTGGCGCGCAGCGCATCGGGGAAGCCCTGCGGCATGTTGGTACGGCTGAAGTCCGGCGACTTCCAGAACTCGACTTCCGCGGCTGCGACGTGGATTTTCAGGTCCGGGCGCAGCTGTTCCTTTACGCCTTCAACCAGCAGGCCGCCGACGTGGTCCATGTGCATGTGGGTGATCACCACGTCGGTGATTTCGCTCAGGTTGATACCGGCGGCACCGAGGCGGCGGATCAGCTGGCCGGCGCGCGGCAGCTGCAGGTCCGGGTCCATGCCCAGGCCGGCATCGATGAGGATGGCGCGATCACCGCTGTGCACCACCATCACGTTCAATGCCCAGTCGAAAGCATCCTGGGGCAGGTACATCTCTTCGAACCATTGGGCACGGTCGTCCGCCGGCACGTTGTGGCCGAGCATCTGGGTGGGCAACGGCAGGACGCCATCGCTGATCACCAGCACTTCGACGTCGCCCACTTTCAGGGCGTAGCGCGAGGGCACCAGTTCATCGAGGGCGGGAGCAATGGGCGCGGCGTTGTTTTCCATACTGAACATGAGGGATCTCCACGATGAGGCGTTGGGCGGGCAGCAATGCAAGGCTGGCGCGCACGAATCCGGGCGCTTGCCCATGGCGCAGGCCGTGACATTGCCAGGGCACGGTTGCCTGGCAGGCCAGCGCTGCGGAGTTCATGGGAAGACGGGCCACTGCGCGGGCAATGGGCCCGGAACACGGCAGGTGCCGTGTGGGATCAGCCTAGGCAGCACGCCGCAGGTGCGGTAGCGCCGTGAAGGGGTACGTCATGTTGCGTTCCGGGAAGCAATGCGGAACCGGCTGCAATGCCACCATTGCAAGCGCCTCTGGCTCGTTCGGTAGTGCGCAGGCCCAGGTCGGGCAGCTTCGGATGATCATCCAGTCGACCCCACTGTGGATCCGTGCACTCAGGACGCTCTATCAAGAAATCCGGACAGTTCATCACTCGGACGCCTGATTGCAGGCGCAAAGTACGTCTCACCACCCACCCATGAGAGCTCCCGCATGAACACCTTCGCCCGTACCCTGGCCGTTGCCACCCTCGCCCTCTCGGTCCAGGCCGGCCTGTCCGCGCAGGCCGCCGAACCGGCCAGGCCGGCGGCAGTCACCAGCATCGCGCGCACCGCCAGCTACATCACCACCGCCGATGGCGTGCAGCTGTACTACAAGGACTGGGGCCCGAAGAACGGCCCGGTCGTGACCTTCAGCCACGGCTGGCCGTTGAACTCGGACAGCTGGGAATCGCAGATGATCTTCCTGGCCAACCACGGCTACCGCGTCATTGCCCATGACCGTCGCGGCCACGGCCGTTCCAGCCAGCCGTGGGATGGCAACGACATGGATCACTACGCTGATGACCTGGCCACGGTGATCAATACGCTGGACCTGCACGATGTGACCCTGGTGGGCTTCTCCACCGGTGGCGGCGAAGTGGCGCGCTACATCGGCCGGCATGGCACCGGGCGGGTGAAGAAGGCCGTGCTGATCAGCTCGGTACCGCCGTTCATGCTGAAGACCGCCGACAACCCGAACGGCCTGCCGATCGAAGTGTTCGATGGCATCCGCAAGGCACAGATGGATAACCGCGCGCAGCTGTACAAGGACATTCCGTCGGGCCCGTTCTATGGCTTCAACCGCCCGGGCGCGAAGGTGTCGCAGGGGCTGATCGATGCGTGGTGGGCACAGGGCATGCAGGGCGGCCACAAGAACACCTACGACTCGATCGCTGCGTTCTCGGCCACCGATTTCCGCGCAGACCTGAAGAAATTCGATGTGCCCACCCTGGTCATCCACGGTGACGACGACCAGATCGTGCCGATCGACATCTCGGGCCGCCAATCGGCGAAGCTCATCAAGGGCGCAAAGCTGATTGTCTACCCGGGTGCGCCGCACGGCCTGACCGACACCCACAAGGACAAGGTCAACCAGGATCTGCTGGCGTTCCTGCAGGAAAAGTGAGTGTACGGGGCTCCGTCGTGATGGCGGAGCCCTTCCTCCCCAGAGGCAGGGCCGGCACCGGACGAGCGCCGGCTGCCACGTCAGTGCACGATTGCGGCCGTGGGATTTCAAGCCAGTCATGGCGCGCGGTGTGCACCTTGATGAAGGGTTAACCTCCAACAAAGCACACTGCGCTCTCACGGCTCTTCTCCGGCGCAGAATCCTTTGCTCCCGTGTCCAGCCTCAGACGACACGGCCATGCATCCTCCCAATGCCTTCCGGATCCACGCGATCCAGCCCCTTCTTGCGCGCAATGGCGCCATCGTTCGCCTCGATCAGTTGCGATCGACCTGCAAGAGCTGCGGCTTGCGCTCCTCAATGACCCAGGACGCCGGCATCAAGACGAGTCCATTGGGCACGACGCTCACGTGCCCCGCGTGCGGTGCCACGGGGCTGATGGACGAGGTGGAGATATGGCACCACTGGCTCGAACAGTGCCGGCGGGAACGGATGCTGGCGCTCTTCGATCCCGCACCTGACGAACCTCTGGAGCCTGATGGCCCCGAATGAGAGCGACGCATGGGCTGTCCGGCCGGCGCCTCAGCGCCGCGCCTCAACCGTCGCCGGGGTGACGCCCTGCCAGGCTACCCATCGTGAAGGCGTAGCCCGCCTCCTCCAGCAGCGCTCTCATGCGCAGCTCCACACGCCGGGGGGAAAGCAGGCTGTTGGGCGCGTACAGGGCATAGACGTAGCCTGCGCCGTCGATGATCTCGCGGCGCACGGCGCACTCATTGGATTCGGCAGCCTCGGACCAGACGGACATCAACCTGGCGGGACTGATGGATTGGCCGTTGCGAAGACGGAAGAACAGCCAGCGCACTCCCAGGGAACGCACCGGATTCAACCTAGCCACTGCGAACCCCCGATGCGCCGGAAAAGGTCCCTCAGGACCTCTGGATCCAAGCGTGGATGCTCGTCTTTCGAAGAGCGCGGAAGGTCGATACGTGCGGCGCCGTTCACCAGCGCGGGCAGATCGGACTGAAGGTCGATCCACCACCCCGTGGGCAGCCGGAGCCCCGTGCCCGTTCTATCGTAGATGCAGATCGGAAAAGTCATGGCGTTGCTCCTGGATGACCCGAGCATACGCCTGCGCGATGTCAGGTCTGGATGCGACGCCTAGGAAGATGCCGCATCGACGCGCTTTGCGCATTCGAATACGTGTGCTTCGTCCTGCTGGACCCTGCGGAACGACTCCAGCCAGCCGAACGCTGCGCCACGATTGTGAATCGTTTCGCCAAGCCTTCCGGTCAGGCACCGTGCGCACTCCATCCCGCCAGGACTGGGCGCATCGCAGCAACGGCATTGCGCCATCGTCGTCGTTCTCTCCGGGCGGCACTGGTACATGATCTTGGTCATCAGGCTGATCGCCTGGCTTTGCGAGGACATGCGCGCTCCCTGTCTGCTGCGGAAGCAGCCGCTCGGTGCGCGGCTCCTCCTGTTCCTCAGCGGCGGGTATCGCCGCCGAGACCGCCCTTCTTTTCATCCGCTGGCTTCGGGCTCTCGCTATCCTTGTTGTCCTGCTGCTGTTGCTGTCCTTGCTTGCCGGGCTCCTCCCCGCCGGGTTCGCCCCCCTCGCCCTGCCCCTGCGGTGCAGGCTGTTCTGCTTCAGCGGACGCGTTGGAGCGGTCATTCCTGTTCTGTTCGGGGACGCTGTTCATTTCGATTCTCCGCCGCAGCAAGTCTGCTGCCGATTGACTGTGGGCCTGTTGCCGTTACGGGAACGTGCCGGCAAGCGCGTTGTATGAACGGTTGTGATGAACAGGCTCCCGGCAGCGAGCGTGTACAGTGAGGTTTCGAACAGGGGTAGGCGCCGTGAGCCACGGAAGAAGCAAGCACGTTGTCGATGTGGAGCGCGAGCTGGCCCACTGGGAAACCGCCTTCAATCTGGGTGCGCTGCCCGCGATGAGTTTCCGGCACGAAGTGGCGCCGGTCATCCGGCTTGCCTGCGATATCTATGTGAGATATCCGCACGGTACCCGGTCAGCCTGGATGGACGATCTGCAGTGCCGCCTTGCGAAACGATCAAGCCTACGCGGCCACCCTGGCGCGGCAGAGATTGCCGATCGTTGCTGGACGCTGCTGTCCTGCGGCTAGGCGCCTCCTGCCGGACGATTCCGCTCGCGCACACCCTGCCCCAGCTCGGATGCCAGGAACGGCGCCGTCCTGCTGCCCTTGGCGCGGGCCACCTGTTGCGGCGTGCCCTTCGCCACGATGGTGCCGCCTGCGCTGCCAGCGCCCGGACCGACGTCGATCACCCAGTCGGCCTGTGCGACAGAACGCATGTCGTGCTCGATCATCACCACCGTGTTGCCTGCGTCCACCAGCCGCTGAAGCTGCACCAGCAGCCTGTCCGCGTCTGATGCATGCAGGCCGGTGGTGGGTTCGTCCAGCACGTACAGCGTGCGCCCGCGCTGGCTGCGCTGCAGCTCTGTGGCCAGCTTGATGCGTTGCGCCTCACCCCCTGAAAGCTCCGTGGCCGGCTGGCCCAGCCGCAGGTAGCCCAGGCCGATCTCCTGCAGCAACTGCAGCGGGCGGGCGATGGCCTCTTCTTCGGCGAAGAACGCATGGGCCTGGTCCACCGTCATCTGCAGGACCTCGGCAATGTTGCGGCCGTTCCACTGCACCTTCAGCGTGGCCTCGTTGTAGCGGGCGCCATGACAGGTGGGGCACGGCGCATAGACGCTGGGCATGAACAGCAGTTCGACGCTGACGAAACCCTCGCCTTCGCAGGTCTCGCATCGCCCCTTGGCTACGTTGAACGAAAAGCGGCCCGCATCGAATCGGCGACGGCGCGCGTCGGGTGTCGCGGCGAACAGCTTGCGCACGTGGTCGAACAGGCCCGTGTAGGTAGCCAGGTTGGAGCGTGGCGTGCGGCCGATGGGCTTCTGGTCCACCTGCACCACGCGCTGGATGGCGTCCACGTCGCCGGCCAGCTGGCCCCGCGTTGCTTCGATTACGGTGGGTCCTTCGGCAGGTGCGCTGTCGGCGCCGTCGTCTGCCGTCTCATGCCCGAGGTGCAGCAGCATCAGCTCGGGCAGCGCCTGCGCCATCAGGCTGGATTTGCCCGATCCGGAAATGCCGGTCACTGCAGTCAGCAACCCCAACGGCACCTGCGCATCCACACCGTGCAGGTTGTGGCGGTGGATGCCTTTCAGCGCCAGCCAGCTGTTGGCACTGCGCTGCCGGCTGGCCGGCGCGGGCACCCGGTCGAACAGGTACTGCGCCGTGCGCGAATCCTGAACGTTGCGCAGGCCGTCGGGCTCGCCACTGTAGAGAACGCGTCCGCCATGTTCCCCTGCCTGCGGGCCCACATCCACCAGCCACTGCGCGCGGCGCATCAGCTCCAGATCATGTTCAACAACGAACACCGAGTTACCGCCGTCGCGCAGGCGTTCCAGCGCGTCGTACAGCGCCTGGCTGTCGGCCGGATGCAGGCCGGCCGACGGTTCGTCGAGCACGTACAGCACGCCGAACAGCAGCGAGCTGAGCTGCGTGGCCAGGCGCAGGCGCTGCAGTTCGCCGGCCGACAGTGTGGGCGTGGCGCGGTCCAGCGAGAGATAGCCCAGGCCGAGCTCGCGAAGTTGCCGTACCCGCGCCATGACCCCGCCCGCGAGCCGTTGCGCCGCCAGGCGCTTTTCCTCTGACAGGGCTGAGGTCAGGCGCACGTCAGGGGCGCCTTCGTGGGTCGCGCGGCCACTTGCTGCCCGCTTGGCGCGATCGCTGGGCGTTGCACGCCTGCTGGTACGCGCGCCGTGGCTGTGTGCACTGAAATCGCCCTGCGCGATGGGCTCGAGCAACGCCGCCAGCTGGTCCAGCGGCAGCCGCATGAACTCGCCGATGTCCACGCCGGCGAAGGTGACCGAGAGCGCTTCCGGCTTCAGGCGCTTTCCCTGGCAAGCGGGGCACAGCCGGCCTTCCATGTAGCGGGAAACACGCTTGCGCATCAGCGCGCTCTGGGTGTTGGCAAAGGTGTGCAGCACGTAGCGGCGTGCGCCGGTGTACGTACCCATGTAGCTGGGCTCCAGCTTGCGCTTGAGCGCGGCGCGGGTCTCGGCCGGCGTGAAGCCGGCATAGACCGGCACCGTGGGCGTTTCCTCGGTGAACAGGATCCAGTCGCGGTCCTTCTTCGGCAGTTTCTTCCACGGCACATCGATGTCGTAGCCCAGCGTGACCAGAATGTCGCGCAGGTTCTGGCCATGCCATGCCGGTGGCCAGGAGGCGATGGCGCGCTCGCGGATGCTCAGCGAAGGGTCCGGCACCATCAGTGCTTCAGTCACTTCGTAGACATGCCCCAGGCCATGGCAGGTGCTGCAGGCGCCCTGTGGGGTGTTGGGCGAGAAGTCTTCGGCGTACAGCATGGGCTGGTGGGCCGGGTAGGCCCCTGCCCGCGAGTACATCATGCGCACCAGGCTGGACAACGTCGTCACACTGCCCACCGACGAGCGCGCATTGCTGGCACCGCGCTGCTGCTGCAGGGCGACAGCCGGCGGCAGCCCGTCGATGGCATCCACGTCGGGTACGCCGGCCTGGTCGATCAGGCGGCGTGCGTACGGCGCGACGGATTCGAAATAGCGGCGCTGCGCTTCGGCGAAGACCGTGCCGAAGGCCAGCGAGGACTTGCCGGACCCGGACACGCCGGAGAACACCACCAGCGCATTGCGTGGAATGGAGACGTCGACATTCTTCAGGTTGTGCTCGCGCGCACCGCGGACCTCGATGCAGCCGCTGGCTGCGGCAGCACATGACGATTCGCCAAAGGGGGTGTTGGACATTTCAGCATTCCTGCATTCGGTGGGCGGATCGCGCATGGTGCGCCCGAGCGGCCATTGTCACCGGTCCGGAGTGAATGGCGCGAGGGCGCCGGAGGCGGGATGCTGTCTTCACCTCTCGTTCGTACGGCGTTGCCCAGCCAAGGGCTAGCGTGGGGCTGCCCACACACCGGAGGCCCTCATGCACCCCGACGTACTTGGCTGGGCCGCCACGGCGGTACTGATGACAACCTTGATCCGGCAGATGGTGAAGCAGTGGCAGTCGTCCAACCCGGAAGCCGTATCCAGGTGGCTGTTCGCAGGCCAGATGACCGCATCTGCGCTGTTCACGGTGTACAGCGCGATGCTGGGCAGCGTGGTCTTCGTGGTGACCAATGCGATGCTGCTGTTGACGGGGGTGGTGGGCCAGGTGATGGCGTGGCGCCGCCGCGGCCGACGCCGGGCTCCCCCGCCCTGCTGATTGTTAATGCGCGTTGCCTGAAGGTTTGACATTACTTTCCCCCACCGTTGATGGGGCCGGACCGTCACACGGATGAGGAGGCCGCTGCATGCCGTACGGTTCTGGCGCACTCTCGTAAAGACCGTGCGCAGTAATCCTGCGGGCGCTCACATGCCGCCTTCACCTGGCCCCTGCCCGATCGCAACCGGGCAGGACCTACGCTGAGCACTCCACTCACTGCGGAGCCCAGTATGGCTATCAAGACGGCGGAAGACCTGTTCATCCACGAACTCTCGGATATCTACAGTGCCGAGAAGCAGCTGACCAAGGCCCTCCCGCGCCTGGCCCGTGCGGCCGAGAACCCGGACCTGGCGGCAGCGTTCGAAACGCACCTGGAAGAAACGCAGGGCCAGATCGAACGCATCGATCAGGTGGTGGAGGTGCTTGGCATTCGCCTGAAGCGCATCAAGTGTGCGGCGATGGAAGGCTTGGTGGAGGAAGGCAAGGAAGTGATCGACAGCATCGACAAGGGGCCGGTGCGGGATGCGGCCCTGATCGGCGGCGCGCAGAAGGTCGAGCATTACGAGATTGCGTCCTACGGCACCATCGCCGCGCTGGCCAAGCAACTGGGCTACAAGGATGCCCTTCCGCTGCTGCTGGAGACGCTGGAGGAAGAGAAGGCCACCGACGAGAAGCTGACCCTGCTGGCCAAGGGCGGCGGCAACGCCAAGGCCGCGCAGGCCGCCTGACCGGCGCACGCCGGAACCCGGCGGCCACGGATGGCCGCGTCAGGGCCCGTACAGCACCTGATCATTCGGGCAGAAGAACGTGCGTCGCCGTGTGGTCCCCAGGTAGAGCTTGCTGATCGGGCCGCCGCACAGAGGGCAGACCTTTTTCGTGTGCACCTGCCAATGCTTCTTCAGTTCGAAACGGCGGTTCCACTCCAGGAAATCAAAGCTGTAGGCGCGGGCCTGCTCGATCATGGCGGTAAGCCTGCGTGGTGGCAGGTCGCCCAGCCGGGTGGCCGGATGCACGCCTATCCGGAACAGCACCTCGTTCTTGATGATGTTGCCCACGCCGGCGAAGACGGTCTGGTCCAGAAGCGCATCACAGACCATGACATCCGGCAGGGCCTTCAGCTTGCGCCGGGCCAGCTTTGGATCCCAGGCATCATTCATCACGTCCGCCCGCCAGTCGTAGATGTCGTCCAGAGGTTGGTCAATCAAGCGCACGGAACACGCATAGAAGTTCAGCTCACCGTTGTCGAACACCAGCGATACCCGCGCCGGGGTCGGCTTCCGTTCGTCAATGCGCCAGCTGCCGAACATCATCAGGTGGATGCGCAGCGTGTGGCGGCTGAATTCCAGCAGGAGGTGCTTGCCCCAACTGCGGACCGCCTTGACCCTGCGGCCCTGCAGCGGTGACAGGTCGATGCGGCTGTTACCGGACACGGCGCGGACCACGTGCCCCTTGAAGTGGCTCGCTGCTTCGCGCAGCAGCACGATCGAAGGGCCTTCAGGCATGTGCATTCTCCTGCAGAAGTGCCTGCAGGCGCAGGGCGTTGCCGGTGGCGTGACTCAGTGCGGTATTGTCCAGTACGAACCAGGCGGGTCGTTGCGCGTCGGATTCGCGCCGCAGCCGTTCCGCGAGCCCGGCCAGGGCCTGTTCACTGTACGCACTGCGATAGATCTGCGGTTGGCCGTGCCAGCGCCAGTAGCTCCAGGTGCCGTCACCGCCGGGGATCGCTGCCGCTGGCACACGTGCCGGATCTGCGGCGACCCGTGCCACGCCATGCGCACTCAGAAGTGCATCCACTTCCGGCGTGAACCAGCTCAGGTGGCGCGGCTCGCACGCCACATCGGCCTGGGTGCGTGAACGCAGGTCCCGCAGGAATTCCCTGGTCGTGGCCGCGTCGTACACCAGGCTTGGCGGCAACTGCAGCAGTAGCGGCCCCAGCTTTCCACCCAGCTCCAGCACGCCATCCAGGAACTGTTCGAACGGCTGCATCGCATCGCGCAGCCGACGCTCATGGCTGATCTCCCGCGGCAGTTTCACCGCGAACCGGAAGCCCTCCGGAACGCTCACCGCCCATCGCGCGTAGGTGCTGGGCTGGTGCGGTCGATAGAAGGACGAGTTGATCTCCACCATCGGCAGGCGTGTGGCATAGCGCTGCAGTGCGCTGTCGCCCGCGCCGAACGCTTCGTGAACCGCCCGCGGCAGCGACCAGCCCGCACAGCCAACACGCAGTGGGGCGGATGCACGCGGGGCGGCCGCGGCCTTCATCGTACCGACTGCCGGTACGGTTCCAGGGTCTCTCCCGCACCTGCATCCGTCTGCAACGGCGAGACCGACAGCAGACGATCCAGCGCACTGCTTCCCGAGTCGAGCGCCGACGCGCTACGTACGAAGCCGGTCCAGTCGGAGATGGCGATCTTTCCCAGCGCCAGTTCGTCCACCCGCACGCTGCGCATCCGCCAGTGCGGAAACTGTCGGCGCCCCACCCTGCCCCGGTTCAGCTCGACGATCCCACTGTGGCTGCAGGCCGCGAGAATGCGTGTGTACGCCGCATTGATCCCGGCCTCCGGGCCCTCCAGATACTGCAGGAAGCGCGAGCCATCGAACAGCAGCGTGCCGGTGACATCGACGGATTCGTTGAACTGCACCGCTTCGGCCACAAGCTGCTGCAGCCGCGCTGCGGTCAGCTTGCGGGAGGCTTCACTCACGTAGGCAATCGCACGAAGAGGCATGGCACCACCGATGGTTGCGGACCGCTTTACCTTAGCGATGCCGGTCGTACGCGCGGTGAGTCCGGTGTGGAGGCTGCGTCGAGTTGCGGCGCGTCCACGCCGCTTGGGCATGACGCGCTGATCGGGCACAAGCCGCAGACCACCGCAATGTCCGGCGCGCCCGGTACGCAGCCACCTCAGCAGGGGACCGCCTCGTCGGGAGGTGTGAACCGCCCAAGGTGTGCGCTGCACGCAGCCCTGATGCAGCGATAGCATCTACGGACTTCGGGATGGCCCCGCTCCGCGATCAGGGCATCGGGCTGGACAGTGCCGCGCCGCCGGCTCGACCTTGCAGGCTGCCACCCGACGCGCGCGGAGCGTCCGTTGCCACCAGCGCCTGTACCACACGATGTTGCATACGATGAGCGCCGCCCTCCACGCCCACGACATACACGAAGCGCCCATCGAACTTGGCGTGCGCGCCCTCCAGGAGATCGTCAGCCTGCAGCGCCCGCTTGAGCGACTTCATCCACGTGCGTTCAGGCATGCGGTCCAGTTCCACTACGATGGCAGTGCCACCGCAGTCCAGCGGCATGCACTCGACACGCAGCACGCGTGGAGAAGCAGAATCGGTTCCGGATAGCGGCATGAGAGAAGCTCCAGTGCGGGGGACGGCGGCAGTATCCATGCCACGTGCCAAGGCGCCGTCAACGAGCTCCATCCGGCCCTGCACGCTGCCTCGACGGTGCCGGAAGCGCGCTTCACGGGCTTCGCGCCGGGCTGACAAGCCGCACGCACCGTATTGATGCTACACAGCACAGACTGGCGTTCCCGAAGCAACACAGGCTGCACACATGCAATCCGGATTGAGCCAGCGCAGATGCAACCTGCTGCTGGTGGAAGACCAGCTCGACCTGGCAGCACTGATGGAACATGCACTTGAGGACGCTGGCGACCAGGTGACACACGCCTACAGCGTGTTCGACGCGCTGGGACTGCTGGATACCCAGCGGTTCGACGGCGCCGTGCTGGACGTCGAGCTTCGAGACGGCGTGGTATTTCCAGTCGCTGATCGCCTGGCGGAACTTGGCATCCCCTTTCTGTTCGTCTCTGCGGTCTATGACCAGCTGGTGCCACAGCGCCACCGCCGCGCCGCCTTCGTGGCCAAGCCATTCCACATCGATCAGTTGCAGGACACTGTGCGGCGTGTGATCAGCTGCACAACATGCTAGCACCCGTCCCGCACTTCAGGCGGCGTTCGCGTAGGGCTCAACGACTGCAAGCAGCTTCTCCATCGCTTCGGCTTCGTCCTGGCTCGTTACCGCCCGCTGGATGAAACGGCTCCAGTCAGCTAGGGCGATCCTCTGCAGCTCGCCCGCGCTGACCGACAGGCAGCGCATCGGCCAGAACGGCAACCGCCGCTGCCCGACACGGCCACGCCCGAGTTCGGTCAGTTCGGTATGGCTGCGGGCGCCGCTTACGCGGGAGAAGGCAACATCCAGCCCGTCCGCGGGGCCTTCCATGTATTGCAGGAAGCGCTGCCCGTCGAACAACAGGACCCCGGTCACGCCCGCTGATCGATTGAAGCGGGCCGCATCTTCCATCAGTGCAGCCAGGCGTTCCGGCGTGAACCCGGGGGCAGCCCGGCTGGCGTAGACAATCGCGCTGTTCGGCATCGGCCGCTCCTGCTCTCCCAGCCGATCAATCTAAGGTCGGCAGCGTTCACGCGCCGTAAACGCGTACAGGGAGCGCGTCACATATCGGCCGATGTGCCCGGGTTTCATGGGATTCGGCCTGAATCGGAGGCGCCTGACGGCGCGACCGTCTGCTGCGGTGCGGCGAAATGGCCGGTGTTTACGCAATGGCCGGCCCGGTCAGCACGGCAGGGGCACCCGCCGCCCCCATTTCCGCCAGATAGGCTGAAAATCCCCCTGCGGCGCGCCCTTCCAGACGCGCACTGGTGAAGACGACGGGAGCACCGGCCCAGCGTACATCCGCGCCGCAGGCCTGCAGCGCCCTCACCATCTGGACGTCTTCCCCGCAGCGCAAGGCAGGAAAACCGCCGACCGCACGATAGAAATGGGCAGAGACACCCAGGTTGGCACCATGGATGCGCCCGTGACCTTCCCCCCACTGCTGCCGCCCCTGGAATACCCTGCGCAGGCGATGTTCGGACGGGCAGCGCGCCGCAATGTCCACCAGTCCGCAGAAGGCGTCACACGGCTGCTCCAGTTGTCCAACCAACCAGTCGCCAGGGACCTCGCTATCAGCGTCGGTGCTGGCCAACCACCTGGCGCCGCGACCCAGCAGCTCGACGGCGGCCGCTGCGCGGGCAATCCCCACGCAGCGTGCATCCAGCCGCACAATGCCGACGCGCTGTTGGTGGCAGATGGACGCCGTCGCATCCGAGCAAGCGTCCAGTGCAACTACCACTTCGACCGCTTCGCCGCCCAGGCCCGGGTGCAGGGCCGCCCTTCGGATCGATTGCAGGCAGCGCGCCATGCTGGCTGCCTCGTTGTGCGCGGGGACCAGAACGCCTATCACCGCAGCCCCTCGTTGCGGGCCAGTGACAGCGTGCCGCGCGTCCAACCCTGCAGCACGAAGTCCGCATCGCGATAGTGGAAGGCTTCGTGCAGGCCGTCGGCAAGGCAGCGATGCACGACTTCGGTCCGGCTCACCCGCCCGGGGAACGAGGGCAACCAATGGCAGGCGACCAGCAATCCGTCGTCACGAAGTGCTTGATCGATTCCGGCCCGCAGCTCGCGAAGGGCGCTCGTCCCCAGGTAGTAGCCCATCTCACCGCAGACGATCAGGTCGAAGCGCCCCGGCGGCCATTGCTCGGGGTGGCTGGCGCAGTGGACCTGCACGTGCGGCAGGTGGGCCAGGTTGCGGCGGGCCCGGAACGCTGCGCGCGGGCTGATATCGGTGGCCAGCAGGCGCTCACAGCGGGCCGCCAGGGCCTCGGTCAGCACGCCGTTGGAGCATCCCAGCTCCCAGCCACGATTGAACTGGCGCTGGCTCAGGCTGGCCAGCAGCAACGCACGCTTGCGTTCTTCATACCACCGACTGCGGTAGCCAAAAGGGTCTTCCTGCTCATGCAGTTCATCAAAGTACGGTTGCGCGCTCATGCCAGAAATACCTCGTAATCGCGGAAAAATCGGGCCAGTACATGGGAAGGCAGCACCGGCGGGCTGTTCAGGCCCGACACGTTGCCCGTCTGCGTCCGGAACCGGGCGATCGCACTTCGTTTCACCGACGCCACTGCGGAAATGTCGACAAGCTGCGGGAACTCCCACGCCATATGCGCGCAGGCCGGATCCAGCCAGTGCCAGCCCCATACCGGGTACTCCAGGCGACGGCAACCCACTGCGCGCGCGGCGCGGCAGGCTGCACGCCCTGCCGCTTCGTGATCGGGATGCCCATCGAAGCGCCAGGGCGCCAGTACCAGATCGCCCGGCTGCAGGTGCTGCTGCAGCCAGTCCTGCAGGCCCTGTTCGTGCTTGCTGACCGCGCCATCGCCGATGCCGAGATGAAACGTCGCGTCGGCCGCAATCCCAAGTTCCGCCAATGCGGCTGCAAGCTCTGCCCGACGCGCCGACCGCAGGCGCTCCGGTGTCCACCACGGTTCACCCGGATAACACGCTTCACCATCGGTCACGGCAATGACGCCAACCTGCATGCCCTGTGCCGCGGCATGATGGAGCAGCCCACCACAGCCAAGAATCTCGTCGTCGGGATGCGGCGCAACGACCACAAGGCGGTCATGGTCGGCGCACAGTGAACGGGCGGACGTGGACGGTTGCTGCCAGAGCCAATCGCAGCGCAGCCAGGCCTGTTCCTGAGTTCCCTGTCCTTGCAGGGGTGTGCTGGCTACAGCGCCCATGCGGTCTCCTCGGCTGCCCGCTGCTCACCCAGCCACTGCCAATCGCGATCGGCATGGCACTGCCTGAGGAACACCGTCAGGTCCGCCCAGCGGCGGGCGTGACCGTCTTCCAGGCACATCGGCGCCGGACCGAGCGCCCGGCCTGCAAGGTCCAGGACGCGCGTCGCCGCCCGTTCGACCACGCAGCGCAGCCGCACTACGTCTTCCCGATGCGCCAATTGGGGCGCGTCGTCGATGCGTGCGGCCACTTCGCGAAGCAGCGCCGCAGCCGGCCCCAGCACAAGGTCCGCTGCACCCAGCAGCCGTGCGCGGTTGCCGTCGCTGCAGGCCGGCCGCATGCGTTCAGCCAGTGCCACCGCTGCGCCAAACCAGACCGCCGCGATACCGGCTCCGCCATGCCAGAAGCCCGGCCGTTGCAGGTAGGCGTCGCGCGGTCCCAGAATCGTCATCGGTGCGCCGTCGAAGCGCACCGTCGTGGACGGAATGCCGGCCATGCCAGCCGCCGGCCAGGGCTCACCCGAAAGCGTGCACCAATGCTCCGCCGGCACATGGCACAGCCACACGCCGTGTGTGTTCCGCACGGTTACCAGTGCCGCATCCACCCACGCGCTGCCTGAACACCAGGGCTTGTCACCATACAGTCCCCCGCCGGCGTCGATGCGCAGGGTGTTGGCTGGGCCTTCTGCGGCCCACACCGCCAGCAGCTGCCCCTCAGCAACCCTAGGCGCGTTCAGCTCGGCAATGATCGCCAGGGCGTCGTAATGCGCTTCCAGTACCTTGGCCAGGCAGAGGTCCTCTGCCCCCCACGCCGCCAGCGCCCGCCAACGCTGCAGCGTGTGGCCACTTCCGGGCAAAGGGAGCGCGGGCTGCTGGGCGAGAACCTGGCGCGCGCGGTTGAACAGCGAAGAAGGCGACGTCACATCCTGCATGGCCGGTCTGCAATGAAGATAGGTGATGAACGTAGGCGCCCTGCGGTCACATCACTGTCTTGGCGGTGTGGCGGCCACATGAATACCCGGCGCAGTGTTCCTCACGCGCTCACCGCTGGCGCTGTTCGCTGGCACGCACGCACTGGCGCAGCTCCCATAGCCATGGCAACACCACCAGGCCAAGCGCCGGCAGCAGTACGAACCCCCACAGCGCCGGTGCTGCCGGTGCCACATTGACTGCCCATCGAGGTTCGGCCTGCCACGCCACCCCGCCCAGCAGCACCCAGGGAGCGGCGTCGAGCACACTGTGCACGTGCTGCTCGGCCGGGCTGATGCGTCGCCGCCCGTCCGCGCTGACGGTGTCGAGGTAGCCGGCGATTGCATGCGCGATGACCAGGACTGCCAGCAGCGTGACGAGCAACCACGTGCTTTCCAGCACGAGCCACGCCAGCATGCCGCTGCCGATGAGCAGCAGCTGCAGCCCATGCAGCAGGCTCTCGCGCATCGCGGACGTGTGCGGCAGGTCGGTGCGCCGGTGAAAGTGGAAGTCCAGCGCACCGGCGGCCAGCCAGACTACGTAGACACAGGCCATGACAATCCAACTCATGACGGCCTGCTCAGGGAGTCAATACGATCTTGCGGCAGTCGTCGTCCTTGGCGTCGAACATCGCATAACCTTGCGCTGCGTCGGCCAGGCGCATCCGGTGCGAGATGATGTCCCCCGGATCCAGCTTTCCTTCCAGGATTGCGTCCAGCAGTTCCGGCATCAGTCCCTGCACGTGAGTCTGCCCCATCTTGAATGTCAGGCCCTTGTCGAACGCATCGCCCAGCAGGAACCCGTGGATGAAACCGGCATAGACACCGGGAATGCTGACCACGCCGCCGCGGCGGGCGGCAGCGATGCACTGACGGATGGCCACGCCACTGCTGCCTTCCAGTTTCACGGCGGTCAGCGCTGACTCCAGGGCACTGCCCTCGGCCTCGAAACCGACGGCCTCGATGCAGGCATCCACGCCGCGCCCACTGGTCTGGGTCAGTATGTAGTCGGCTGGGTCCTCGATCTCCTTGAAGTCGATCGGCATCACACCATAGGCACGGCGCGCGTAGTCCAGGCGGTAGCGAAGATGGTCGACCATGAAGATGGTCTCCGCACCCAGCAGCCGGCAGCAGGCCGCGCTCATCAGTCCCACCGGACCGGCACCGAAGATGGCTACTGTCGAGCCCGGCTTGACCCCAGCGTTCAGCGCGGCCTGATAGCCGGTGGGCAGAATGTCCGACAGGAACAGAACCTGTTCGTCGGCCACGCCTTCCGGAATGCGCAGTGGGCCCACATTCGCCTTGGGCACGCGCACGAATTCGGCCTGTCCGCCTGCCACGCCGCCATACAGATGGCTGTACCCGAACAACGCCGCCGGAGGCAGAAGGCCCTTCTGGTTCAGCGCAGCGCCCTTGCCCGTGTTGGTGGTCTCGCAGGCAGCATACTCGGCCAGCCGGCAGTGAAAGCACTCGCCACAGGCGATCACGAAGGGGATCACCACGCGATCACCCGGCCTCACCTGCGTTACGCCGCTGCCGACCTCTTCCACCACGCCCATGAATTCGTGGCCCAGCACATCGCCGTCATGCAGATCGGGAATCTTGCCCCTGTACAGGTGCAGGTCCGAACCACAGATGGCGGTGGCGGTAACCCTCAGGATCAGATCGTCCTCAGCCGCCAGTACCGGGTCCGGCACGGTCTCGACTCGCACATCCTTGCGGCCGTGATAGGTCAATGCCTGCATCGTGCTTCTCCAGAAGATCGGAACGACAGCATCGCAGGCACGTCCTCCCGCCCCGGTGACATCCAGGTGTGCGCAGCGTTCATTTCGCGGCGTCGGGGCGTTAACCCCTCCCGGGCCACGCTGCGAACACCCACCACAGGAGCCCACCATGAACGACAAGCAGCCTTTCAATCCAACAACAGACGTGGACGATCAATCGAAAGCGCACACGCCGGACAAGCGACGCAATGATCGAGCGAAGTGGAAAGAGCACGACATGCCGGACGACGGCGATGGCCCCAAGGCCGTACCTGAGGACTACGAACGTCCCGACCCAGATCCGACGGGCAAGCGTTGAGGCCGCCTCACATCCTGGATGCGCCGGATTCACGCGTCATGGTGCGCTGCCGGCGCAAGCTGCATGCACGATTTCTGGTCGGCCTGAACGAGGTGTTGCATGTGGAAACGCAACGGTCTCTCGCTGGTACTGCTTGCACTCACTGTCGTCTTCATTGCCGGGCAGGCAGTTGCGGGACATCACGTGCACAATCAGGAGTTGACCCAGCACGGACGCGCGCCGGTCGACCTGTGGCACTACCTGGCGACCGGGCATTTCGTGAGCGCTACATTCGAAAACTGGGAGAGCGAGTTCCTGCAGATGGGGATGTACGTTCTTCTGACCGTCAGTCTGCGCCAGCGTGGCTCAGCCGAATCCCGGCCGCTGGACCCCGCGCAGGAGCAGAACCGCGTGGAGCCGGGACCTGCGCCGTGGCCGGTTCGTCGCGGCGGCGCATGGAAGGTGCTCTACGCTCACTCGCTTGCGATCGCCTTCGGGCTGTTGTTCCTGCTCAGTTTTACATTGCATGCATTGGGTAGCTGGCGCGCCGAGCAGGTCGAGCAACAGTTGCAGGGATTGCCGGTGCCGGGTTTCCTGGAGCATCTGGGCAGCAGCACGTTCTGGTTCGAATCGATGCAGAACTGGCAGAGCGAATTCCTTGCCGTGCTGTCCCTGGTCGTGCTCACGATCTTCCTGCGGCAGAAGGACTCACCGCAATCCAAGCCGGTCGACGCTCCGCACGCGCAGACAGGTGATTGAGCCATGGGAAATGCTCCGTCAACCGCCTTGCTGATCATCGATATGTTCAGTCGCTTCGACTTCCCGGGTGCGCAGGCGCTGGCACCGGCTGCGGAGCGGGCGGCCAGACAGATCCGGCGCTTGAGAGACCACTTCGATGACCACGGATGGCCGGTCATCTACGCCAATGACAATTTTTCCGACTGGAAGCGTGACTTCCGTCAGCAGGTAGCACAGTGCCAGCGGGACGGAGGACCGGCCGGGCGAATTGCCGGTCTCCTCTCTCCCCTGCCCGACCACTACTTCGTGCTCAAGCCCAAGCATTCGGCGTTTCTGGCCAGCCCGTTGCCGATTCTGCTGGCCAAGCTCGGCGTGCGCAGCCTCTGGCTCGCTGGGATGACGGCCGATTCGTGTGTCCTGGCTACTGCGCTGGACGCCAACGCCAGGGAATTCGACGTGGTGGTGGCTCGGGAGGCCGTGGCGGGAATGCCGGCCCGGAAACAGCGTGCAATGGCGCTGCTGGCCGAATCGGGCGCGGCCCGGGTCGCGCGGCTCGCCTCGCTAGTCCCGGCATGACCGGCCGGAGCGGGCTCAGGCCCGGTCTGCGATTCCCTTTACACCGGCGTGACCGGCGCAATGTGCGCAGCAGAAGATCTGACCGCTTCCTTCAACGCCATGGCCGATGATCGTGCAGTCGCAATGTGCGCAGCGCGGTGCGAACGCGTGGATGGCGCACTCGAACGAATCGAAGGTGCCGCTGCGTCCACCCTGCTGGAGGGTGAAGCTCTTGTCGTAGTCATTGCCGCAGACATCACAGGTAGCCATGGGGCACCTCATGCGGAGAAAGGAGCATGCAGTGTCGCGGGCGCGGGTGTCGGCGGTCGTGAATGCATCGTGTCGCCAGCGTGCAGAACACCGATGTGTTCATTACGCAGGCTGCAGCCCGCGTTGCCAACGCCCAGCCCACGCGTCTCAGCGTGCCTTGCCGGGCTCGGCACTGCCACCAGGCGATGTGCCGCGACCACAGGGAAACGCCGCGCGCAGCCCTTCGACAACCAGGGGAGACGCATCCTGTTGCAATCGCACGCGGGGCAGCTGCCGGAGATGGGAAGACACCTGATCGACCAGTTCATGCGGAAGGATCCGGCCCTGCCCACACCACTGACCGCGGCTGGCATCGGCGACACCCAGGATATAGCTGCTGGCCCGGGCGCTGGACAGCCCCCGGCAGTGTTCGCCATCGCAGAACCCGTCAGCGCCTTTGCCCTGCAGCAGCGTGATGAGCTCGGCCCCACTGACAAGCCAAGTGCGTTCCGGTTGCGTTGTGCCTGCCACGGCGGGTCCCACCAGGGCGCCGAGGCACAGTGTCAGGAGCCAACGCATGCGGCGGTGCGCGCGGCGGGCGTGATGTCCTTTCATATCGGGGTCCTGGCTGTCGTTTTTCTGGATTCCACGCGGTGCCGGTCAGAGTTGATCAAGCTGATTGCGTGGTTCAAACGCCGGGTCGTCCTCAGCTTCCAGCATGGCATCCACCAAGGCGTCGAAGGGCGCGGCAGCGGTATCCAGGTCCGTGGAAGAAAGGAATCCGGATTCCCCCTGGCCGGCCAGGGCAATCGCGGCAACGGTCTCGCGCTCACCTTCCTCTGCCCAGAGATAGTCGTGGACCAGTGCCACCCCGTGGTCGCCCGCCTTCAGGAAATCGGCCGCGCCCCGTGCCACAGCCAGAAACGCGATGAGATCGTAGAGGCTTTCCGAATACGTCAGCGATCCCGCAACAAAGTGCGTACCAGTGCGGTCATAGGCGGCAACCTGGATATTCTCGGCCTGCGCGGATGCAAGGAAGGCCTTCAATGCGGCGCGATTGTCGGGGTAGCGGGCCAGCAGGGCCTGGCAGGCTATGAGCAGTTCATCCAACGCCTCGTCGCTTGAAGACGCCAGGCATTCACCGTTGCCCAAGCGCCACGGCCCGGCGATGCATCGCCAGTCGGACCATCGGGATGGCGAAGGCAGGGGCGCCGCCAGCCATCTGGAGAGATCTTCGTGGCGCAACTGCAGGCGCAACAGCGCTGAATAAGGCTCTGACAAGGCGATGACCCATCCGGTCTGCGTGTCCAGATGGCTTTTAGCAGACAACGCGCGCCCCGCCAACACCCCAGTGCCAGCCTCATGGACTGCGACTGCTACTGCCGCAGACGCGGCGCCGGACTATCGCGCAGCCGTTGACCCTCTCACCACGCATCTTCCCGTCATCACCAGTCTGCGTACCGGCAGCTCCGGCATGCGCAGGCGCTCCAGCAACAACGCCATCGCAGCTCGCCCCATCTCTTCAACCGGCTGCTCGACCACGGTAATACCCGGTTCGACCAGCTCGGTCCATCGCTCGTTGTCGAAGCCTGCCAGCGCCAGCTCTCCTGGAATCGCAAGCCCAGCGCTGCGGGCCGCTTTCAATGCGCCCATGAGCAGCAGGCTGTTGCTGGCGACCAGCGCATCGGGACGCGAAGGACTGGTCAACCACTGCTCGACCGTTGCGATGGCGGCCTCGGCCGTGGGCTCTACCTCGCGGTAGTCCGGTTCCAGCCCGTGCCTGCGCATTGCAGCGATATAGCCGTCGCGGCGTTCGGCCGCGGTGGTACTGGTGCTGCCGAACAGGCCACCGATGCGGCAATAGCCGCGCTCGGCCAGGTGTTCGACCAGGCCCGCCATCGCCGCTGCGTTGTCGAGGACCACGCTGTCGATCGAGCCACCGGGTGCGGCACGATCGACCAGTACCGTCGGGTAATCCAGCGTGAGCCGGTCCAGCCGCCCCACCGTGGTCCGGGTGGGCGCAAAAATCAGCCCACTGATGCGTTCCTCATGCATCAACTGCAGATACAGCGCCTCGCGCTCGGGGTCCTCATCGGTGTTGCAGAGGGTGACGCGAAGGCCTTCCCGGTACGCGACTTCCTCCACGGCGCGGATCAGCGCGGTAAAGAACGGGTTGCGGATATCGGCCACGATCAGGCCGATGATGCCGGTATGCCGGGCGCGCAGGCGTCTTGCCTGCAGGTTGGGGTGATATCCGGTCTGGCGGATCGCCGCCTCCACCCGGCCGCGCACCGCCTCGCTGACCGGGCCGCCGCCGAGCACCCGAGACACCGTGGACTTGGATACCCCCGCCACGCGTGCGACGTCATTGATGCTGATGCTCACTGGTATCGTTCCCGGAATCGAGCGCTTTTCTGGGCCGGACGGCCGTCCAGGACCATGTTAACGCCAAAGGACTATTGGATTTTTGTGCACTGCACATTGAAATGGCGAGTGGGAACGTTCCCAATACATCTCAGCCACCCCTTCCGCGGAGCCCCCTTTGTCGCCCCAGACCTCCCCTTCCCCGGCCAGCCGGGAACTGATCCGCCTGGATGCGCGGGCGCAGGACAAGACCGATGCCATTGCGCAGGTCGCCCAGATGCTGGTCGCGTCCGGCTGCGTGGCGCCGGGTTACGAAGCCAGCATGGGGCGGCGCGAAACGCTGGCGAACACCTTCCTTGGACACGGCGTAGCAATCCCGCACGGGCTTGGCGAGGACCGCCATCTGGTGCACCGCGATGGCATCGCCGTGCTGCAGTTGCCGCAAGGCGTGGAATGGAACCCGGGACAGATCACCCGTCTGGTGGTCGGCATCGCTGCCCAGTCGGATACCCACATCACGGTGCTGCGCCGCTTGACCCGGCTGATCCAGGACGAGTCCACGCTGCAGCGGCTGTTCACCACCACCGAGGCGGGCGAGATCGTGAACGCGCTGGCCGGCGATGTTGCGATTGCCGCCACCCACGCGCCAGCGGTGGATCTGGCCGAGCGCTTCGAATGGACCATCGCCTACCCCAACGGACTGCACGCCCGTCCTGCCACGCGCTGGGCCGAGACGGCGCGCGGCTTCGCAGCCCGCGCGCAGGTCCGCGTGGGCGATCAGGCGGCCGATGCCAAGAGTCTGGTAGCGCTGCTTCAGCTCGGGTTGCGTGAGGGCGATGCCGTGCGTGTTTCTGCCGAGGGCGCCGATGCCCCCGCGCTGCTGGCTGCGCTGCGCAAGGTCATGGATGGATTGGTCGCACAGGAAAGGGCTGATGCCGAGCGTGCAGCCCAGCGCAAGGCAGCAGCCCCTGTCGCCGGGTGGAAACCGCCCGAAGCGCAGGCGACGATCATTGGCATCGGCGCCAGCCCCGGATTGGCGATCGGCCCGGTGCATGTGCTGGCCAGCACGCAGGCGGAAGTCACCGACCGTCCTGCCCCGCTTGGCGAGGGCGGCGCACGCCTGCAGGATGCACTCGGCCGCACCCGCCAGCAGCTGGCCGCCCTGCAGGACGACACCCAGCGCCGCCTTGGCGCTTCGGATGCGGCGATCTTCAAGGCGCAGGCCGCGCTGCTCGACGACACCGACCTGATCACCCGCACCTGCCAGCTGATGGTCGAAGGCCATGGTGTGGCGTGGTCATGGCACCAGGCCATCGAGCAGATCGCCTCCGGGCTGGCGGCGCTGGGCAATCCGGTGCTGGCCGGGCGCGCGGCGGACCTGCGTGATGTCGGCCGACGCGTGCTGGCGCAGCTTGACCCTTCTGCTGAAGGTGGTGGCCTTGCGGATCTGCCGTCGCAACCGTGCATCCTGATCGCCACAGATCTGTCGCCTTCGGATACCGCCAATCTCGACACCGGTCGCGTGCTCGGCCTGGCCACCGCGCAGGGCGGGCCGACCTCGCACACCGCCATCCTCTCGCGCACGCTGGGCCTGCCGGCGCTGGTGGCCGGCGGCGCCGGGCTGTTGGCGATCCAGCCAGGCCGCGAAGCGATCCTGGACGGCAGCAGCGGACGGCTCTACCTGTCCCCCTCCGAAGCCGATCTCGCCTCGGCACGCGAATGGATCGCCGAACAGCAGCAGATCCGCGAGCGCGAAGCCGCGCAACGCGCGCAACCCGCCCAGACCCTCGACGGCCACCGCATCGACATCGGCGCCAACGTCAACCTGCCCGACCAGGTGCCACTGGCACTGGAACAGGGTGCGGAAGGCGTCGGCCTGATGCGCACCGAGTTCCTGTTCCTCGAACGTGGCAGTACGCCCAGCGAGGAGGAGCAGTACACCACCTACCTGGCGATGGCCAAGGCACTCAACGGCCGCCCGCTGATCGTGCGCGCGCTCGACATCGGCGGCGACAAGCAGGTGGCGCACCTGGAACTGCCACGCGAGGAGAACCCGTTCCTCGGCGTGCGCGGCGCGCGCCTGCTGCTGCGCCGCCCTGACCTGCTGGAGCCGCAACTGCGTGCGCTGTATCGCGCCGCCAAGGACGGTGCACGCCTGTCCATCATGTTCCCGATGATCACGTCGGTGACCGAGCTGGTCGCACTGCGCGCCATCTGTGAGCGCCTGCGTGCCGAGCTGGAGGCGCCGGTGGTGCCGATCGGCATCATGATCGAAGTGCCGGCTGCCGCCGCTCAGAGCGACGTACTGGCGCGCCATGCCGACTTCTTCTCGATCGGCACCAATGATCTGACCCAGTACGTGCTGGCGATCGACCGCCAGAACCCGGAACTCGCCGCCGAGGCCGACAGCCTGCATCCGGCGGTGCTGCGCGCGGTCCGCGCCACGGTTGAAGGCGCACGGCTGCATGGGCGCTGGGTCGGCGTCTGTGGCGGCCTGGCCGGCGATCCCTTCGGCGCCATGTTGCTGGCTGGCCTGGGCGTGGACGAACTGTCGATGACTCCGAACGACATCCCGGCGGTGAAGGCGCGCCTGCGTGGCACCGCGATGACCGAACTGCAAGCGCTGGCGAGCACCGCACTGGGGTGCGAAACCGCCGAGCAGGTGCGCGGCCTCGATGGAGCGCGCGCATGACCGCCCGCGCCGTCACCGTGACCCTGAACCCGGCCATCGACCAGACCGTGCGCCTGGCCCGCCTGCAGCCAGGCCGCGTGCATCGCGCCGGCAGCTCCCGCGACGACGCAGGCGGCAAGGGCATCAACGTGGCGGCCTGCCTGGCCGACTGGGGCGTGCCGATCACCGCGCTGGGCGTGCTGGGCGACGGCAACGACGGCGTGTTCCGCACGCTGTTCCGTGAGCGGGGCATCATTGACGGCTGCCTGCGCGTTCCGGGCCATACCCGCACCAACATCAAGCTGGTCGAAGAGGCCAACGGCGAAACGACGGACATCAACCTGCCAGGCCTGGCCGTGGACGCTGCCGATCTGGACGCGGTGTCGCGCCAGCTCGGCGCCCTGCTCGCGCCCGGCCTGCCGGTCGTGCTGTCCGGCAGCCTGCCGCACGGACTACCGGCCGATGCATGGGCGCGGTTGCAGGGGCAGGCCGGAACGGCCGGTGCGCGCGTGCTGCTGGACACCAGCGGCGATGCGCTTGCAGCTGCGCTGGACGGCGCGCGGGGCGCGCTGCCCTACGCCATCAAGCCCAACCGCCACGAACTGGAGGCCTGGACCGGCACGTCGCTGCCGGATCGCAGCGCACTGCGCGCTGCAGGCCAGGCCTTGGTCGAACGCGGTGTCGCACTCGTTGCCATCTCCATGGGGACCGACGGCGCGCTGTTCATTGATCGCGCCGGCGCCCTGGTCGCGCGACCGCCGCGTCTGGCCCAGGGCAGCACGGTGGGCGCCGGTGATGCCATGGTCGCCGGCATCGCCGCCGCGCTGTTGGAGCGCTCCCTCGACCTGGCCGCCTGTGCACGACTGGCCACGGCGTTCTCGATGAGCCGGCTGGATAGCGGAGACGCGCGGCGGCTCGATCCGGCGCAGGTGCGCGCCGGGGCCGGCGATGTACTGATCGAGCGGTTGGATTGAAACACCTGCCGGAGGAGCAGCGGTTGGCTTCGGGCCACCCGCGATGCCTCCGGCAAGGACGAACCCGAAGCATTCCAGGAGTTCCCATGCACGCTTCCACCGTAGTCATCGCCGCTGGCGAACGCAGCATCGAGGCGGTACTTGCCGCCGAGGCTCTGCGTCGCGCGGCCCGCCAGCGCGGGCTTGAGCTGATGATCGAAATCCGCAGCGACCAGGGCGTGACCGGCGCGCTGCCCGCCTCGGACGCCGCCTCCGCGACCCAACTGCTGCTGGTGGGCGATGGCGAGGCAGACATCGCACGCTTCGGCAATGCCCGGATCGTGCATGCCAGCCTGGGCGAGGTATTGGACGATCCGGTCGCCGCGCTTGCACCGCTCGCAGCCGCGCCGGCCAGTGTCCCCGCCACCGGGGCTGGCAAGCGCATCGTTGCCGTCACCTCCTGCCCCACCGGCATCGCTCACACCTTCATGGCGGCAGAAGGCCTGCAACAGGCTGCCAAAGCGCTGGGCCATGCGATCCGGGTGGAAACACAGGGCTCGGTCGGCGCGCAGGATGCGTTGAGCGATGCGGAAATCGCCGCTGCCGATGTGGTGCTGATCGCCGCCGACCGCGAAGTCGATCTGGCGCGTTTCGCTGGCAAGCGCCTGTTCAAGAGTGGTACCAAGCCGGCGATCAATGACGGCCAGAACCTGATCCGCAAGGCGCTGGCCGAGGTCGGCGTGCACGCGGGGACAGCGGCTTCGGGCCGTACCGCAGAAAAGAACAAGAGCACCGGCCCTTACAAGCACCTGATGACCGGGGTGTCGTTCATGCTGCCTTTCGTGACAGCCGGCGGCCTGTTGATCGCCCTGGCGTTCGCGCTCGGCGGCATCTATGCCTTCGACGATGCCCACAAGGGAACGCTGGCCTGGTCGCTGTTCCAGATCGGCGCCAAGTCCGGTTTCATGCTGATGGTGCCGGCGCTTGCCGGCTACATCGCCTACTCCATCGCCGACCGCCCCGGCATCGCGCCCGGCATGATCGGCGGGCTGGTTGCGGTCAACATGGACGCAGGTTTCATCGGCGGCATCCTGGCGGGCTTCATCGCCGGCTATGGCGTGCACTGGATCAACCGTGCGCTGCGCCTGCCGCGCAGCCTGGAAGGCCTCAAGCCGGTGCTGATCCTGCCGGTGCTGGGCACGCTGCTGGTCGGCCTGCTGATGATGTACGTGATCGGCACGCCGGTGGCCGCACTGCTGGCCTGGCTGACCGACTGGCTGCGCGGCATGGAGGGCAGCAGCGCGATCCTGCTCGGTTTGCTGCTGGGCGGCATGATGGCCGTTGACATGGGTGGACCGGTCAACAAGGCGTCCTACGCCTTCTCCACCGCCCTGATTTCCAGCCAGGTCTACACGCCGATGGCGGCGACCATGATCGGCGGCATGACGCCACCGCTGGGCATCGCGCTGGCGACGTGGTTGTTCAGCAACCGCTTCACTGCCGAGGAGCGCGGCACTGCCGGTGCCGCCGGCGTGCTCGGCCTGAGCTTCGTGACCGAGGGGGCTATTCCCTACGCGGCACGCGATCCGCTGCGCACCATTCCTGCGCTGATCCTCGGCTCGGCCGTGGCCGGTGCGATCTCGATGGCCGCAGGCGTCGAGTTGAAGGTGCCGCACGGCGGTGTGTTCGTGCTGCCGATCCCGAACGCGGTCACCCATCTTGGTGTCTACCTGCTGGCGCTGTTGGCCGGCGTGGCGGTCACCGCGATTGCACTGCGCATCCTCAAGAAGCCGGTCACGGCCCCCACCCTGTAAAAGGAACCCCGCCCATGACCTGCGCTTCCTGCCGCCTGGTGCCGGTAGCGATCCTGCTGACCCTGCCCTCACTGACCGTAGCTGCCAACGCGAGTGATGTCCTCACTCCCAAACTGGCTTACACCGGCGAGGCGGCCGCCACGCTCGATGGTGGCAAGCGCAGCGGCACCGCTTACGCCGGCCAGCTGATGTTCGGCGCCGATGTTGACCTCGACGCTGCGTTCGGCTGGCGGGGGGCCACGATCAAGGCCTATGGCATCAATCGCCACGGCACCAACCTCGCCAACAGCAGCACCGGCAACAGCACCTCGGTGCAGGAAATCTACGGCGGCCAGGGGACCCGCCTGGCCAACCTGACCCTGGAACAGAAGCTGTTCAACGACCGGCTGGTGCTGGAGGCCGGCCGCAGCGTCGCCAACATCCACCACCTCGGGTCGGAGCTGTGCCAGTACTTCCAGGGCAACTCGGCGTGCGGCAACCCGACCTACGTTTTCCGCACCAGCAACTTCACCTGGTGGCCGGTGTCGAGCTGGATGGCCGACGCCACGGCCTGGGTGACGCCCGATGTCTATGTCCGCATCGGTGCCTACCAGGTCGATCCCAGCCAGGCCGAGGATGGCCAGCATGGCCTGAAGTGGAATACGAACCAGGCCACCGGGTGGATCGTGCCCTACACGATCGGCTGGCGCAGCCCGGCTTCGGCACGACTGAAAGCCCGCTACGAACTCGGTGGCTGGCAGGACAACTCGACCTATCGCGATCCGCTGCGCGATGCCAACGGCATTCCCGCGCTGCTCAGTGGCCAGGAGTACGCCGCACGCCACGGTCGCTCCGGTGCGTTCGCGCGCTTCGAGCAGCAGCTTACCGGCGATGGCAATGGTCGCGGCCTGACCCTTTTCGGCGCCGCGCTCAAGGGTACCTCCGGACAGCTGATCGAGGATCACTTCCTGCAGGCCGGGCTTGTGCAGAAAGGCACGTTCGCCCGCCGGCCGCAGGACAGCATCGGCTTCGTCGTCACCCGGCAGAAGTACAGCGGCATCGCGCTGGAGAACCTCCGCCTGGCCCGCGCTGCCGCCGGCGGCAGCGGCACCCCGCACGGAAGCCAGGTGATGATGGAGCTGAGCTATGGCATCCAGCTCACCCCGCAGCTCAGGATTGCACCGAACCTGCACTACATCGTGCATCCGGACCCGTTCAACGAACCTGCGCGCCAGCGGGACCTGCCGAATGCACTGATCGCGGGCATGCGGGTTGACTGGAACCTGTAGCAGATCGCGCGTGTCGGTCAGGCGCAGCCCGTGTCAGGCACCAGGGTCCACACCCGCTCCGGGCGGCGTACCGACACTCCGGCCCGGCTTCAGCTGCTGTCCGCCACCCACGCCAGTTCGAACGTCAACGCGAGGCGCTGGCCAGGCTCCAGCCGGTGCGGCGCCAGCGTGAAGCCGTCCGGCGGGCCACTCTGCGGTTCGACACAGGTGGCGTGCGGCGCAGCGTCGTAGACCACCCAGTGGTCGTGGTCCGACCTCAGCCGCAGGCGTTGGCCTTCGCGTACCAGCGTGATGTCACCGTCGGCAACGAAGCAGTCATCCCAGGGGCCGGTGGTGGGCTCCACGTGGGGCAGCGTGGCAATACCTTCCCTGTCCCGCGGATACATCGAGCGAGGATTGAACAGCAACCGGTCCGGCTTCCGGAACCAGGGGTGCCAGCCCAGCACCGCCGGCATCGCCTGCCCGCCCGCCTGGACCGAGAGGCGCAGCTGCAGGCTGTGAGGGTGCAGGCTCACTTCCTGGAGGGCGACGCCACCGAAGGGCCAGTACCTGTCGCGTGGCAGCGCCAGCGACAGCGTGGCCGTGGCTGTCTCCATGCGCTCGACCTGCCAGGGCCGCGTGAAGCCCACGCCATGGATGGCATGCCCGCCGAAATTGAGCGGCAGCGCATGCGGCGCGCCGTCGAAGCGGAACTGTCCCTGGCGGATACGCCCGGCCCACGGCACCATCGGGTAACACCCCCATGCGATCGCGGCCGGCCCGGCATCCTGCGCGTCCACCAACCATTCCACGCCTCTGTAACGTAGGTGCGCGATGCGCCCGCCCGCCCCTGCGGCGAGCGCAACCTCCAGTTCGCCGCACCTCAGCCAATGCAGCTCACCGGCCGCCAGCGGGGCCAGCGCATCATCCCTCGGCAACATGCGCTCAGGCCCCATAGGGATTGATCGTTCGGATGCGTCCGTCCGGCTCCATGTGCAGCGGCGTGCACTTGGCCGAGCGCAGGTGGGTGATGCCGCCGGACATCAGCGCATCGTGATAGAACAGGTACCACTGTCCCTGGAACTGGCAGATGGAGTGGTGGGTGGTCCAACCGACCACGGGGGTGAGGATCACGCCAGCATAGGTGAACGGCCCGTACGGGCTGTCTCCCACGGCGTAGCACAGCTGGTGGGTGTTGCCAGTGGAGTACGACAGGTAGTAGCGACCCTGGTACCTGTGCAGCCACGGGCCTTCGAAGAAGCGGCGCGCGTGGTCGTCCGCACGCAGCGGCTGGCCATGCTCATCCAGGATCTGCACTTCGCGGGTAGGCTCGGCCAGCTCGGTCATGCCGGCATCCAGGCGGCCCACGCGCGGCCCCAGGGCCGGCGCGCTGCCCTCGGGTTCCTCGTGCGCTTCGCTGTACTGGTTGTCACGATACTTCTGCAGCTGCCCGCCCCAGATGCCGCCGAAGTACAGGTAGTGGCTGCCATCGTCGTCCTCGAACACGGCCGGGTCGATCGAGTACGCGCCCTTGATCGGCTCCGGCTGGGGCACGAATGGGCCCTCCGGTCGCGCACCGATTGCCACGCCGATGCGGAACCGGCCCTCGGCGTCCTTGGCCGGGAAGTAGAGGTAGTAGCGGCCATCGCGGCAGGCAGCGTCTGGGGCCCACATCTGTTTCCGCGCCCAGGGCACGTCGCGCACGTGCAACGCCATGCCGCAATCGACGGCAGTGCCGTTGGGCGTATCCATCTTCAGCACATGGTAATCCTGCATGCCGAAATGGCCGCCTTCATCATCGAAGGGCTGGCCACCGTCGATGTCGTGCGACGGATAGATGTACAGGCGTCCCTCGAACACGTGTGCCGAAGGGTCGGCGGTGTAGATGTGGGTCACCAGCGGTTGCGAAATGGCGTGTGCGCTGAGCTGCGCAAGACGGGCTTCGCTGGCCTGGCCGTCTTCACCGGCAGAGAGGTCGATCATGGTTGTCATCTTGGCGTTACGCGGAGGCGTCGGCGGAACGGCGACGCAGGTGGAGATCCTGCTCGATGCGCGTTTCCGCGCGCTTGTCGATCCGGTAGAAGAACAGCAGCGCCACGGCGAGCAGGAACGGAAGGGAGCAGTAGACGCTTACGGTCAAGCGGATGCCCTGCACCACGGCCTCAGGCTGCTGCACCAGGCCTGCCTGGTAGCCGTAGTGGGCAAGGATCGCGGCGACCAGTGCGCCGCCCACGCTGAGGCCGATCTTCAGGCCACACAGCATCGCCGAGAAGATGATCGCAGTGGCTCGGCGATGGTTCTTCCACTCCGAGTAGTCCGCGACGTCGGCGATCATCGCCCACAGCAACGGGATGGTGATGCCATAGCAGAAGCCATGCAGCATGAAGGCTGCGAACGCCACCGCCACCGCCGTGGGTGGGAACAGGTAGAAGGCCAGCAGGAACAGGGTCGAAACAAACAAGGCGCCACCGAAGACATCGCGCTTGCCGAAGCGATCCGCCAGCCGCCGTGATACACCAATACCCAGGATCATGCAGAGGATGCCGCACGCGTTGAACAGGCTGAACGCCGAGGTGGCCGCGTCCTTCGGCCAGGTGAACGCCGCGAAACCGGCGCTGGCGAGGGCGCCATTCAATGCACTGATCAGGCCATTGAAGCCTGAGTTTTCCAGGAAGCTGGCCAGCGCCGCTTCGCTCATGTAGTACTGGAAGTAATAGATGTAGGTGCCGCCTTTCAACGCCAGGTTGATGAACACCAGCACGGTCAGCGCCAGCATCACCTGCCACGGGCGGTTGTGCAGCAGGTCCGACAGGTCCTGCACTATGCCGCCGGTCTGCTCGCGCGTCGGCACGATGCGTTCGCGGGTGGTGGCGAAGGTGATCAGGAAGAACACTGTTCCGATCAGTGCGAAGGCGGTCATGACCTGTTCGAAGCCGCGCACCCGGTCGCCGTCACCCAGAATCAGCACCAGCGGCATCAGCAGCACCTGGATGATGAACTGCGCGATCATCACGGCCACGAAGCGGTAAGCCGAAAGGCTGTTGCGCTGCGCCATGCTGCCGGTCAGTACGCCGCTCAGCGCCGAGTACGGCAGGTTGTTCGCGGCGTAAACGCAGACCAGCAGCGCGTAGGTGCCCAGTGCATAGATCACCTTTCCGCGCTCGCCCAGGTCCGGGGTGCTGAACGCCAGCAGGGACAGTACGCCAAAGGGGATGGCCGTCCACAGGATCCACGGGCGGAAGCGGCCCCAACGGGTGGACGTTCGGTCAGCCGCGATGCCGATCAACGGCGTGAACACGAACGCACCCAGCAGGCCGACCACAAAGATGATCGTGGCCGCGGTCGCCGCTGGCAGGCGGTAGACGTCGGTGTAGAAGAATGCCAGGTAGGTGATCAGGGTCTGGAAGATCAGGTTGGCAGCGAGATCGCCCAGGCTGTAGCCGAGCTTCTCGCGTACCGACAGCGCGTGTTCAGTGCTTGCCATGCAGCGGACGTCCTGGAAAAGGGATCTGGTCGAAGGGGAATCGATGCCGACGAGGGCGATCAGTCATGCGCGGGCACCACGGTGAACCTGCCCTGCGCACGAATATCGGCACTGGACGCCCCTACCCTGACCTCGTAGGCACCGGGCTGCACCGCGTACGCCGCACGCGCTTGGTCATAGTGGCGCAGGGCCTGCGCTGCCTCCAGGGTGAACGTCACCGTGCGGCGTTCGCCCGGAGCCAGATGGACCCGCTGGAAGCCGCGCAGTTCCTGCACGGCCTCACCGCCACCGGCGTGTTCGCGCCGCACGTACAGCTGTACCACTTCGTCACCGCTGCGCGTGCCTGCGTTGGCCACATCCACCGCCACGCCCAGGCGGCCATCGGCGCCGATCGTGTCCGCATCGAGGCGGAGCGCTCCATAATCGAAGCGCGTGTACGAGAGCCCGTGACCAAACGGGTACAGCGGCGTGCCGCGGAAGTAGCGGTAGGTACGGCCCTCCATGGCGTAGTCGTCGAATGCCGGCATCGCTTCGCCGGCCTTGTAGAACGTGACCGGCAAACGGCCGGCGGGATTGACGTCGCCGAACAGCGCCTGGCCGACGGCCGTGCCGCCGCGCTGCCCGGGGTACCAGCTCATCAGGATCGCCGGCAGATGCGCCTGCGCCCAGTCCACGGCGATGGCCGAGCCGCCGGTGAGTACCATCACCACCGGCTTGCCGGTAGCGTGCAGGGCCTCCAGCAGGGTGCGCTGCGGCGCGGGCAACCGCAGGTCGGTGCGGTCGCCACCGGCAAAGCCCGGATAGTTGACCGTCATCTCCTCGCCTTCGACATCGCCGGTAAGGCCACCGACGAACACCACCACGTCGGCATCGCGTGCGGCATCGAGCGCTTCATCGAACGGCGCCTTGGCGCCGGGCATGCGCCACCCCAGGCGCACGCCGGCATCGCGCTGGTCGTCGTAGTATTCCAGTTTCAGGTCATAGGCACGCCCCGCCTGCAGGTCGAGTTCGACACCCTCGGCATGCAGGCGATCCGTGTTCATCCAGTGATCGATCACACGCTTGCCGTCAAGGTACAGGCGGTAGCCATCATCGCCGGCCACCTCCAGCCGGTAGCGACCGGACACGGGGGGCAGCAGCTGGCCGCTCCAGCGGATGCTGAAGCGGTCGTTGGGAATCCCCTGCCCCGGTGCCGCTTCGCCGCGTGCCAGCAGGTTGTCGGTCGGCGAGCCCCGGTCCCAGCGGAAGCCGATCTGCGCGTCGGTCCGCACCAGGGCCGGAGTGCCAGACGGGTCGGGCGTGCGGAAGTACTCGCCGCGCAGGCCGCGCTCGGGCGAGTCCGCCGAGGGCCGCAGGAAGGTCGGCTCGATCAACGGCGTTGCACCGGGATCGTCGCGCCCTTCCACCAGGTCCACGCCACGCGCATACCGCACCTCAGCGCCCTTGGCCGCCTCGCGTATGCCCTGCAGGATCGTGACCGGCGCGGCCGGTGTGCCGAAGTAGTTGCCGAGCAGCGCCATGGTGTCGTCGGCGGTGGGTCCAACCACGGCAATGCGCTTGGTGTCGCGCGACAGCGGCAGGATGCCATCGTTCTTCAGCAGCACCAGCGATGCCTGCGCGGCCTTCAGGGCAAGCGCATCATGGGCCGGCGCCTGGTTCGCCGAGGCCGGAATGCGCGCCCAGCGCACCCGCTCCGGCGGATCGAACATGCCCAGGCGCATCCGTGCGGTGAACAGGCGGGTCACCGCATCGTCGATCTCCGCTTCGCTGATCAGCCCCTGGCGCACTGCCGCAGGCAGCGTTGCGTACTCCTGGCCGCATTCCAGCTCCGTGCCGTTCCTGACCGCCAGCGCCGCGGCGGCTTCGCGCGTGCCGACGATACGGTGGTGCTTCCAGATGTCGACGATGGCCCAGCAGTCCGAGACCACGTAGCCCTTGAAGCCCCAGTCGCGTCGCAGCAGATCACGCAGCAGGAAGCGGCTGGCGCTGGCGGACTCGCCGTACACGCGGTTGTAGGCGCCCATGACCGCATCCACTTCGCCTTCCTTCACCAGCGCCTCGAACGCCGGCAGGTAGGTTTCGTAGAGGTCGCGCCGGCTGGGGCGTGCATCGAAGTGATGGCGGTCGGCCTCCGGCCCGCTGTGCACGGCCAGGTGCTTGGCGGTGGCGTCCAGCTTGCGGTAGACGGGGTCGTCGCCCTGCAGGCCGCGTACGAAGGCCACGCCCATGCGCGCGGTGAGGTAGGGATCCTCGCCGTAGGTCTCCTGTCCGCGACCCCAGCGCGGGTCGCGGAAGATGTTGACGTTCGGCGACCAGAAGGTCAGGCCCTGGTAACGGCCATGCGCGCCTTCGCGGAGGAACTGGTGGTGCTTTGCGCGGGCCTCGTCGCTGATGGTCGTGGCCACCTGCCCCATCAACGGTACATCGAAGGTCGCGGCCAGGCCGATTGCCTGCGGAAACACCGTGGCCTGCCCTGCCCGTGCCACGCCATGCAACCCCTCATTCCACCAATCGTAGGCGGGCACACCCAGCCGTTCGATTGCCGGCGCGGCATTCTGCATCTGTGCCGCCTTCTCTTCCACGGTCATCTGCGCGACGAGTGCGGCGGCCCGTTGCTCGAAGCTTGCCGAGACATCCAGCCAGGGCCGTGGCGCGGCCGCGGATGCGGCGGCCGCCACGCAGCTCAGGACGAACACGGTGGCCAGGCCGCGCCACGTAGGGCGGCGGGTCCTGGACGAAATCGACAGTCTCATTTGCTTCTCCCGGTGCGCTCGTCGCGCGCGAAGGGACCCAACAGTGCGCCCACGAAGCCGCCTGCCCGGTCCGTACTCAGAACGGTGCCGTCCACGTCGCCTGCGAGCAGTTGCCAGCCCTGCCCGTCGCCGATGTCGAACGAGAACGCGTAGTCGCCCTCGTTGCCGGCAATCTTCAGGCGCAGCGCTGCAGACGCCGGCACGTCATGGCTGGCCAGCGTCCGCGTGCTGCCCCCCCCGTCACGCGCTTCGAGGAAGAGCGAGAGGCGCCCCCCGCCAAGGTCACGAACGCCGAGGAAGTACCAGTACGCCTCGCTCTGGAACGCCGCCAGACCGGCGGCGACACCGGGGGCTGGCGGGGTCATCGCGGTGCTCGCCTCGAAGCGCAGGTGCTGCTGGCGCCGGCCGAGAAATGCCGGATTGCGCAACGTGTCCAGATCCTCGGCAAGCGGGTGCACGGCCAGCATGCCGGGGCGCTTGTGCAAGTCAGCCCAGGCATGCCTGGGCACGCGCACGCGCAGCCACTGGCGATCGAGCGCTGGGCCATCAAAATTGTCGCGCGCCACGAAATTGCCGGTCGACGGGGCCTGCGATGCCTCGCCCTGCATCCACGACGGCGCCTCGGCCACGTAGGGAATGGCCTGGTCGGTCGGCAGGATCTGCGGCCAGCCATCCTGCCATCGCACCGGCAACAGGTAGGTCTCGCGCCCGGTGTTGTAGTGGCGCTTCTGATAGTTGCGGCTGGCCAGGAACACCGCCCACCACGAGCCATCCGGGCCTTCGACCAGGTCGGCGTGGCCGGCATTGGTGATCGGAAGCGGACGGTCGTCCGGCAGCTCGCGCTGGGTCAGGATCGGATTGCCCGCATAGGCAACGTAGGGTCCCCACACCGCGCGGCTGCGCAGCACCACCTGCGAATGCTGCGGCCCGGTACCCCCTTCAGCGTCGGACAGGTAATACCAGCCCTCCCGCTTGTAGATGTGCGGTCCCTCGATCCAGATCGGATTCTTCGCTGGCTCCACGCCTCCATCAACCAGCACCCGGCGTGGCCCGACCGGCTTGAATGCCGCCAGATCGATCTGCTGCATCCAGATGGCGCGGTGCCCGTCGTAGCGCGGCGGACCGGGCGGTGCATCGTTGTTGATCAGGTACACCTTGCCGTCGTCGTCGAAAAACAGTGATGGATCGATGCCATCGATGCCGGGCAGCAAGTGCGGATCGGACCACGGCCCGGCCGGGTCGCGCGCAGTGGCAATGAAGTTGCCGCCGCTGTCGGTGGCTGTGGTCACCACGTAGAAGACCCCGTCGTGGTACTCGATTGTGGGGGCAAAGATGCCGCGCGAGACGCTCAGCCCGTCGAAGTCCAGCTGCGTGGGGCGGTCAATCACATTGCCGATCTGCTTCCAGTGCACCAGGTCAGCACTCTCGAACACCGGAATGCCCGGGAAGTAGGTGAAGCTGGAATTGACCAGATAGAACCGGCCGTTCGCGCGCACGATGCTGGGATCGGCATGGAAACCGGCCAGTACCGGATTGCGGTAGTGCCCGGCCGGCAGCGGCACTTCAAACGCCTGGTCATTGCCGCGGTACTCGAACCAGTCGAAGTACACCGGCGGAGCGTCCGGCGGCGCGCTGGCCCGGGCGGCTGCGGCCGACAGCAGGAACACTGCCGCCAGCAGCTGGCGCGCCATGGATCTCAGGCCGGCCCTGTCGCGGGCCACAGGGGACTGCGTAGACAACGTCATCATCGTCGGGCCTCGGCTTCGGCAATGGGAAGTTCGAACGGGCCGGCCGGCGCCCCGCTGCGATCGCGCAGCGTGCACACCGGGCCATCGGCCCAGCAGTAGCGGACATGCGTTGCGCGCGTCGACCGTGGGCCGCGCAGCAGGATCCGGCGCCCATCCAGTCCGGCGTCGCCGTAGTCGCAGCGGCCGGTATCACCCCTGGTCTCGCACAGTTCAAAGCCAATCGGTCGCAGTGCACCGGTTGCGGTGAGCGCGCCTTCGACATCCTCGAACGCGATGGCCACGCCCGCGGGCGTCCGCACGGCCGTGACCGCCCGCGGACCTGACGGTGCCAGATCCTGCTCGCCGTACACCACGTGGCGGGCCACGCGCGCCAGGCGGCGCCCGAGCTCCTGCTTGTTCGGCGGGTGGATGTCGTAGGCGTCGCCGATGTCGATGGCAATGGCGAGCCCGCTCCGCGCATCCTCGGCTGCGACGCGCCGCTGCGCCTCGCGCACCTGCGCCCAACCGCTGTCGGCGGGCGCGACCGGCGGCTGGCCATAGCTGGCCAGCTGCACGAGCAGCAGTGGTGTGCGTGCACCGAACTGACGCCGCCAATCGTCGCGCAGCGCACGCAACCGCGCCGCGTATGCCGCGCCATCACCGGTGTTCGATTCGCCCTGGTACCACAGCATGCCGCGCAGCCCGAAACCGCCGAGCGGTGCGATCATTCCGTTGTACAGCGTCGACAGCCCGGTGGCGGCCTGCCAAGGGGCAAATGGCGGCGCCTGCTGGCCTGGCGCCACCCGGTACTTCCACGGACCCTGCAGTGCCACCCGCTCACCGTCGTCGAACTGCAGGCCGTATGCCGTGGCGGGGCCGGCCAGGCCGCCTTCGCCGTAGGTGTCCAGCACGTTGACCGCAATGACGTTGGATCCTGCCTTCAGCAGGCCACGTGGCAACGGGTAGCGCCTCTTGCCGGCGCCGTACTGGCTGCCGACGGCGACCCCGTTCACCCAGGTCACGTCCACCTCGTCGGCCGATGCCAGCTCCAGGGTCGCGCCGCGTGCAGCCTGTTCAGCGCTCAGCATCACCTGCGTGCGATACCAGACCATGCCGTTGTAGTCGGCAAGCGCGGGCTCGTTCCAACGCTCCCATGCGCCCAGTGTGGCCGGTGCGCGCGACCATCCTCGGTCATCGGCATCCGCGCGCCATGGGGCGTCGCCGGGCAGCGTGCCGTCGCGTGTGGCCCACCAGTGCTGCCAGTAGCGGCCCCAGGCTGCGCGTGCCTCCAGCGGATCACGCGCAGACCGCGCGAGGATATCGAGGGCCTCATCCAGGCCGCCCTGCCCGCGCAGCGCACCAACGCTGGTCCAGGCCTCGATCCGCGAGCCACCCCACGCTGCCTCGATCAGCCCCATCGGCACGTCGACCGTGCGCTGCAGTTCGCGCGCGAAGTAGAAGCAGGTGGCGGAGAAATCGCGCACCGTATCAGGCGTTGCCGATGTCCAGGCAGTGCTGCCGTTGAAGCTCTCCCGTGCCTGCACGGCGGCGTGCTGCGGCACGGTGAACAGCCGGATCCGTGGCATCGTGGCTGCGGCGATCTCGCTGGCTGCGTTGAGCGAGCGCCACACCGGCAACTCCATGTTCGACTGGCCCGAGCACAGCCACACGTCGCCGACCAGCACGTCGCGCGCCATCTCCCGATGCGTTCCGGCGTTTACCTCCAGCGTGTAGGGACCGCCAGCGGCGACCGGGTACAGCGTCGCCTGCCAGCGGCCTGCGGCGTCCGCCCGGGTGCTTACCGCCTGCCCGGCAAACGTCACGGAAACCGGCTGCCCAGGGCCTGCGTGCCCCCAGACCACAATGGGCCGGTCACGCTGCAGGACGGCGTGATCGCTGAACAGCGGATGCAGCAATCCCGTCGTTTCCCGCGCCGCGGCCGGCATCGCCACCACTGCCACAGCCATCATCAACAGCGCACACCCGACCGCTCCGAACCTGCTCATCGGCCATCCCCCGGTGCGGACGGAAACTGCAAGGCCTGGTAGTACGACAACGGATGCGGCGGTGGCTGTTCGCCCGCGGGCAGCGGGCGGCCACTGAGCGACTGGAAGTACGCCACGCTGGCGTCACGCCACCATTGCGCTTCGTCGTGCTGGATCTGCAGGAACGCCGCGACGTGCCGATGCCGCTGCGGATCGATCCGGTCGCGCAGGCCGGCCCAGGTCGCCTGCATCGACTGCACCTGGCGCACGCCGCGCGAATAGCGCCCGACCAGTTCGTCCCAGAGCGTCCTCCCCGAGCGCATGCGGTGATCCCACGGCACATGATGGAACCACAGCAGCAGCGACTCGGGCACCCGCTCGGGGTCGCCATAGACCTCGGCGACCTGCGGGGCGTACTGGCCCACGGCGTTGCTTCCGCCGGCGCTGCGGTCAAAGCCGATGCCCTTGCTATCGGCTCGGTGGTAGTAGACCGACGTCCAGTCCGCACGCGGGCCGCCGTCCACCCAGGGGCCGGGGCCGTAGTGATGGCCGCGTGCCATGAGGTGATGCAGGCCCAGCGGCGTCATGTAATCCACTGCCGCCTCGCGCGAGTCCATCATCATCCGCACGATCGGGCCGGTCACCTGCGGGTCGGGCGAGAACGTCAACGCTGCCCAGTCTTCGGCAATCGCGCGCGCGGATTGCTGCGGGTTCCAGGCCAGCCGGCCGAAGGCGTACCAGTTGGCCTGGTCGAAGTGCGAGCCACTCCAGGTGCGGTCCACGCCGATGTTGGCGACGCCGGCAATACCGGTCAGTGCGTGGCCCTCCAGCGAGCCATCGATCACGCGGGCAACCGTGGAGCCCTCGCCGCGGGCATGGGTGTCGGCCTGCAGCACTTCCTCGTAGAGCGTTCCCAGGTAGATCAGGTGCGTCGCAAAACCCAGGTATTCCTTGGTGATCTGCAGTTCCATCATCAGCGGCGTGCGTGGCATCGCGCCGAACAGCGGATGGAACGGCTCGCGCGGCTGGAAGTCGATGGGGCCGTTCTTCACCTGCACGATCACGTTGGGGCGGAAGGCACCGTCCAGCCCGACAAACTCGCTGTACGCCTGCTTGGCGCGATCTTCGGGAACCTCGTGCGAATACACGAAGGCCCGCCACATCACCACGCCGTTGTAGGGCGCCAGCGCGTCGGCCAGCAGGTTGGCGCCGTCGGCATGGGAACGACCGTAATCCTGCGGGCCGGGTTGCCCCTCCGAGTTCGCCTTGACCAGGAAGCCGCCGAAATCCGGAATGCGCGCGTGGATCTCATCGACCTTGTCGCGCCACCAGCGCCGCACAGCCGGATCCAGGGGATCGGCCGTTGCCAGGCCGCCGAGCTCGATGGGCGCACTGAAGCGCGCGCTCAGGTAGACCCGGATGCCATAGGGGCGGAACAGGTCGGCCAGCGCTGCGGCCTTGGCCAGATAGGCCGGCGACAGGCTCATCGCACTGGCATTGACGTTGTTGAGGACGGTGCCGTTGATGCCGAGCGAGGCGTTGGCACGGGCGTAGTCGGTGTAGCGCGGGTCACGCCATTGCGGCAACGTCTGCCAGTCCCACAGCGAGCTGCCCGCATAGCCACGCTCGACGTAGCGGTCCAGGTTGTCCCAATGGTCGAGCACGCGCAGTGCGACCCGCGGCGACTCCCGCACGTCCAGGCCCTGCAGCGGCATGCCACGCTGCAACAGGCGCAGCAGGTGGAACATGCCATACAGCACGCCGACATCCCGGCGTGCCGCCACCAGCAGCACATCGCGCCCCCCGGTCCGGACCTGCCGGATCAGGAAGCCCTCGTCGCCCAACGTGGCGATCTCGTTGCCGAACGCGGCAACCAGCGCCGAAGACTGCGGCGTACCCAGCACCAGGGCATGGTCAGTAGTGATTGCCGTTCGCATTGGCGGGGCCGTTCCCAGCAATCCAGAAAGGCTGCGCGCAAGCTCGTCGCGGGTTGCGCGCTGCATCGGCGTGCCATCCGGGGCCACCACTTCGGCCAGCTGCCGCCGGTAGACGGCAGCGACCGTTGTGGCAACCGGCTGGTAGCGCATCCACAGCGCATAGCCATCCTCCGCCCGTGCTCCGCCAACACAGGCCAGCAGCACGAGCAGGGCGCACAGGCGCGTGCCGACAGCGCGCAACAACGGCGTTAACATGCGCCTTTGTAGACTACGTCCGGGCCCGGGGCAGCGCATCATCGTCCTTCGCACCCGCGCGGCAGCGCCACCAAGAACAAAGGGATCGTGCATTGGACAAGCCGAAGAAATCGGTTCGCCGCAGAACCGCAGGCGTGACGATCGACGAGGTTGCGGCCCTTGCCGGCGTTTCGCCGATGACCGTGTCGCGGGTGATCAACCAGGGCAAGGTGCGCGACGTCACCCGCGAGCGCGTGCTGCGCGCCGTGCGTGAGCTCGGCTATACGCCCAATCTTGCCGCCAGTTCGCTGGCCGCCGCACAGCACACGCGCATTGCGCTGATCTACACCAACCCCAGCGGCGCCTACCTGCGCGAACTGCTGGTGGGCCTGCTGCGCGTCGCCTCCAGTTCCGCCATCCAGCTGGTCATCGACTACTGGGACAACCTGGATGCCGAATCCGAACGCAAGGCGGCGCGTGCGCTCGCCGGACGCGTCGACGGGGTGATCCTGCCGCCCCCCCTGTGCGAATCGCAGGCCGCCGTAAGCGAACTGGTCAAGGCAGGCATTCCGGTCGTGGCCATCGCATCGGGGCGCCTGAGCGAGGCCCTGTCCTGCGTCCGCATCGACGATTTCAGTGCCGGCAAGGAAATGACCGATCACCTGCTTCGGCAGGGACACACCCGCATCGGTTTCATCCGTGGGCGCGATGACCTGAGCGCAAGTGCGCTCCGCTACGACGGCTTCGTCACCGCCCTGCGCGAGGCCGGGCTGGCGGTGGAGCCTGGCCTGGTCCAGCACGGTGACTACACCTACCGGTCCGGCCTGGCTGCCGCCGAAAAGCTGCTGTCCCAGCGCCGCCCACCGACCGCGATTTTCGCCAGCAACGACGACATGGGCGCTGCCGCCATCTCCGTCGCGCATCGGCGCGGGCTGGAAGTGCCGCGCGACCTGTCGGTCGTGGGTTTCGATGACACCTCGGCCGCCACCACCGTGTGGCCGGAACTGACCACGATCCACCAGCCCATCGCCTCGATGGCCAACGCGGCCGTCGACATCCTGCTGCGCACCATCCGCCGTCCGGCGGCGGACGCAACGGTGCTGCGCGATCATGTGATGCCGCATCGGCTGATCGCACGCGATTCGGTCGCCGCGCCGCCCCGGCGGCGGTAGCGCAGGCATCATGCTCCGCATCCGAGGGTGACCTCGGCTTCGTTCAGCGCACCCAGCGCGACGCGTGACACCGAGATCGTCATCGCATCGCCCGTCACCACCGACCACGGTCGGTCGATCGCGTCCATCCTTGCACCCGCCCTGGCCAGGCACTTCAGCGGCACGCCGACACGCTTCCACTGGCCCTGTGGAAGCGCCGCCAACGCCGGCCCGATGGCGACGCGCGCCGAGCAGCCCGCACTGCAGCCCACCGACAGCCACGCCTCACCCTTCGGGGCTGCGTCCACCCGTAGCGTGGTCAGCAGCATCAGGTCGCCGTTGGATTCGCGCTGCAGGTCCAGCGCCGTGTGCGACTGCAGTGCAGCGACGGCCTCGCCCTTGCCCGACCAGGCCAGGCGTCGCCCATCCTCCTGCGCCAGATGATCCACGCCGGTGATCTTCAGCCGGTCATCGGGCAATGCGTCCGGTACGCGGGTCACGGTCAGGCCCTGGCCAGCGGCATCCTCGAGCCGCAGTGCCATGCCAGGGCCTGCGTCACCACGCGCGAAGAAGACGCCGGTCGCGCCTTCGTTGCCGGTCACGCCCGATGCCTCCGGCAGCGCGGCCAGGTCGCCGTTGTCGGCGTAGGTCAGGCCGAAGCCGAACGCAAACAACGGATCGTAGTCCTTCTGGCCGACGTTGTTGGCGTACTGGGTGGCGGTGCGCGGCCAGCTGAAACTGAGCTTGCCCTTGAAATCGTGCTGCACGCGGCCATCGCTTCCGCGCAGCAGTACATCGGCAATCCCGGCGCCTTCCGAGCCCGGCAGCCACGCAGCCACGAAGGCATCGGCGGCATTGATTTCCCGGTTCACCCAGAGCGGCCGCCCGCTCAGGAAAACCGCAACAACCGGTATGCCTTCGGCCTTGAGCCGCTTGAGCAGCGCCAGGTCCGTTTCGTTGCCGGGCTTGTAGGCCAGCGTCGGCCGGTCTCCCTGGAACTCGGCATAGGGGTCTTCGCCAAACACCACCACCGCCACATCGGGCCTCACTGCATAGCGACCGTCAACGGCAAGCACGGCTTCACCACCCGCCGCGCTGGCCTGGCGCGCGATGCCCTCATAGATCGTGTCCGCATTGGGGAAGTCCTTGCGGGTGGTGCCGGTGCCCTGCCAGTTGAGCGTCCAGCCGCCCGCCTGCTTGCCGACATCGTTGGCACCGTCGCCGGCCACGAGGATCCGCTGCTTCGGAGACAGCGGCAGGACGTGGTCCTGGTTTTTCAACAGGACCAGCGATTCGCGCACGGCCTGCCGGGCGACCGCGCGATGTGCCGGCGCGCCGATCAGTGCGAACTGCCCGCCGACGGCCCGCGTGGATGGCCTGCCGGCCTCGAACAGCCCAAGGCGGAACTTGACCCGCAGGATCCGGCGCACTGCATCGTCCAGCCGCTGCGTCGTGATCCGGCCGTCCTTGACCGCAGCCAGCGTCGTCTCGTAGAAGCCCTTCCAGCTGTCCGAAGCCATCGCCATGTCCAGGCCCGCGATGATGGTGGCCGGGCAGTCTGTGGTGGTGCAGCCCTTGACCTGTCCATGACCATTCCAGTCACCCACCACGAAGCCACCGAAGTTCATGCGGCCCTTGAGCACATCGGTGAGGTAATGCCGGTGCCCATGCATCTTTTCACCGTTGACGCTGTTGAACGACGCCATTGCGGTCTGCGCGCCGGCGGCGATTGCCGGCGGGTATCCGGCCGCGTGGATGCGAACCAGATCTGACTCGCTGATACGGGTGTCGCCCTGGTCCTTGCCGTCAGTGGTGCCACCATCGCCCAGGAAGTGCTTCACCGAGGCGATTACATGGCGGCCATCGAGGAACTCCGGTGTTCCCACCCTGCCCTGCAATCCCTCCACCATGGCGGCGGCATAGCTGGCCACCACCTCCGGCGATTCGGAGTAGCCTTCGTAGGTGCGTCCCCAGCGATCATCCTGGGGTACCGCAACGGTCGGCGCGAACGTCCACTCCATGCCGGTGACGCGGGTCTCCAGCGCGGTGATGCCACCGATCTGCCGCAGCAGCTCCGGATTGCGCGTGGCGCCCAGCCCGATGTTGTGCGGGAACAACGTGGCACCCATGATGTTGCTCTGCCCGTGCACGGCATCGATGCCGAACAGCAGAGGGATGGGCTTGCCGCCTTTGGACGTATCCATGGAGGCGTCGTAGAACGCGTCGGCCAGCGCCAGCCATTCGGCCGGCGAGGCGTCATAGCGGCCGCCGGGATCGGAGTTGCCTCCGGCCAGGATCGAGCCGAGGCGGTAGCGGCGCACGTCGTCGGGGGTGACGCTGGCGATGTCGCCCTGCACCAGCTGGCCGACCTTTTCCTCCACCGTCATGCCGGCCATCAGGTCGGTGATCCGCTTCTCCAGCGCAGGATCCGCGGCCAGTGGCCAGGTGACCTGCGGCCACGGGTCGCTGGCGGTTCCCGCAGTGGCGGCGGGCCGGTCCTGCCCGTGGCAACCGAGCAATCCCAGCATCACTACCGCGAGCAGCGTGCCGCTGCGGGATAAGGAGGTCTGCGATGTCATGGCGCTCATCCTTCCATCTGCTCCAGTTCCTTGCCCTTGGTCTCGTGCACATGCCGGACGACGAAGATCACCGAGATCACGGCAGCGGCCAGGTAGATGCCGTAGGTGGCTGCCAGCCCTGCCGCGGCCAGCAGCATCGGGAACGTCACCGTGACCACGAAGTTGGAGGTCCACTGCGCCGCGCCGGCGACCGCCAGTGCCGAACCCCGGATCTGGTTCGGGAACATCTCGCCCAGCATCACCCACATCACCGGCCCCCAGGACAGATTGAAGAACACGACGTAGGCATTGGCCGCCACCAGCGCCAGCGTGCCCATGCGGCCGGGCAGCTGCAGATGCCCGTCGGCCAGCGAACCGCTGGCAAACGCCACCACCACCAGTGCAAGCGACAGCGACATCCCGGCCGAGCCGAACCACAGCAGGGGCTTGCGGCCGATCCGGTCAATCAGCAGCACGGTGACCACGCAGGCGCCGATGCTCAGTGCGCCGGACAGCACGTTGATCAGCAGTGCGTCGTTCTCGGAAAAGCCGACCGCCTGCCACAGCACGGCGCCGTAATAGAACACCACGTTGATGCCGACCAGCTGCTGGAAGCAGGCCAGCCCTACGCCGACCCACACGATCGGGCGGATCCGCCCGGTCAGCGTGCTCTTCAGGTCCGACAGTCGCGGGCGATGATGGTCGTTGGACAGCGAGGCATCGATCTCCTCGAGCGTGGCCCTGGCCTTGTCGCTGCCCAGCAGCCGGGTCAGTACCCGCAGGGCGTCGTCCTTGCGTCGTTTCACCACCAGGTAGCGCGGGCTCTCCGGAATGGTCAGCAACAGCAGCAGGAACACCAGTGATGGCGCGGCCTGCATCCAGAACATCCAGCGCCAGGCGGCCTGCCCGCCCCACAGCGGTTCGGTCGACGCGCCCGCTGCGGCCGCCAGCAGGTAGTTGGACAGGAACGCGGCCGTGAGGCCGGTGATGATCGCGATCTGCTGCACGGTAGCCAGGCGTCCGCGGTAACGGGCCGGAGCGACCTCCGCAATGTAGGCCGGCGAGATCACGCTGGCCGCGCCGACCGCGAATCCACCCACCACCCGCGCGGCAATGAACCAGGCCGACGAGACCGCCGCCCCGGCACCGAGTGCCGACAGCAGGAACATCACTGCCGACAGGATCAGCACGTTGCGGCGGCCCAGGCGATCGGCCAGCCGGCCTGCACTGAACGCGCCCACCGCACAGCCCAGCAGCATCGACGCGATCTCGAACCCCTGCATCCATTCACCGGACCGGAACGCCTGGTGCAGGCCATCCTGGGTACCGTTGATCACGCCGCTGTCGAAGCCGAACAGAAAACCGCCAATCGTCGCCACCACGCTGATCAGTACGATCAGCCGCGTGTTCTCACCGCTGCCTGCTGCCTGGTTCATCCCCGTCCCCTTGAGTGCACCGTTGCCGCCGTTGGCCTGCGTGCCGCGCTCAGCGCAGCAGGTACTGGTTGAGCAGGTTTTCGTAACGCTCCTGCTTGCCGCTGGCCTGGCGCGGTTCGCCGAGGCGGGCGGCCAGTGCCGCAAGGTCCGGCAGGCTGAGCGTGCCACGCTCGAAATCCTGGCCGGCGCCGGAATCGAAGCTTGCGTAGCGCTGCGCACGCCATTGCTCCCACGGCGACTCGGTCAGCAGTGCATGGGCAACCTCCAGCCCGCGTGCGAACGCATCCATGCCGCCGATATGGGCAATGAACAGATCCTCCAGGTCGGTCGACTCACGGCGCACCTTCGCATCGAAGTTCAACCCGCCCTCCAGCCCGCCCTGGCGCAGCACGACCAGCATTGCGCCCACGGTGTCGTACAGATCGCTGGGGAACTGGTCGGTGTCCCAGCCGTTCTGGGCGTTGCCGCGATTGGCATCGATGCTGCCGAGCAGGCCATGATCGGACGCGACCTGCAGGTCGTGCTCGAAGGTATGGCCGGACAACGTGGCGTGGTTGGCCTCGATGTTGAGCTTGAAGTCCTTGTCCAGCCCGTGTTGCTTCAGGAAGCCCACCACCGTGGCACTGTCGAAGTCGTACTGGTGCTTCATCGGCTCCATCGGCTTGGGCTCGATCAGGAAGTTGCCCTTCAGCCCGATGCTGCGGCCATAGTCGCGTGCCATGGTCAGGAAGCGCGCGAAATGCTCGATCTCCCGCTTCATCTGGGTATTGGCCAGCGACGCATAGCCTTCGCGCCCGCCCCAGAACACATAGTGCTCGCCACCGAGTTCGACCGTGGCCTCCAGGGCGGCCTTGACCTGCACGGCTGCACGCGCGACCACCGCGAAGTCGGGATTGGTCGATGCGCCGTTCATGTAGCGCGGGTGCGAGAACAGGTTGGCCGTGCCCCACAGCAGCTTGACGCCGGTGGCCTCCTGGCGCGCCTTGGCCAGGCCCACCATATGCGAGAGGTTCTTCTGGTACTGGCCGATGTCGTCGGCATCCGGCGCCAGGTCGATATCGTGGAAGCACCAGTACGGCACGCCCAGCTTGGTGAAGAACTCGAACGCCGCGTCCACCTTTGCTTCGGCCGTGGCCAGTGGCGAGGCGGCCTCCCACGGGAACTGGCGGGTGCCCGGGCCGAACGGATCGTGCCCGGCATTGCAGAAGGTGTGCCAGTAGCACACGGCGAAGCGCAGATGCTCCTGCATGGTCTTGCCACCGATGACCCGGTTGGCATCGTAGACCTTGAAGGCAAGCGGATTGTCCGAGCCCTTGCCCTCGAACGGAATGCGGCCGACGCCGGGGAAGTATTCCTTGGCGCCGATGAAGGGCTGCGTGCTCATGGTGCGTGCTCCTGTCGTTGTACGGGGTGTCGTGGAGGAGTCATCAGCCGCGCTGCAGCGGCGTGATGACATTGAGATGACTGAGGAAGCGTGCGTAGGCCCGTGCATAGGCATCGCTGCGGTCCGGATCCGGCCGTGCGGACAGCGCGGGATCGACGGTGACGTGGCGCGCGGTGATGTCGCTGATCGAGGTGGCGTCTCCCTGCGCCCGGGCGAGCGCCCACAGCGCCTGCAGTGCCGCACCAAACGCCGCACCTTCGGCCTGCACCGGGACGTCCACCGGCAGGCCGAACACATCAGCCACCAGCTGACGCCAGGCAGCGCTGTTGCTGCCACCGCCGGTGAGCACGATGCGATCGAACTGCATGCCCGCGCGGACGAAGGCGTCGTAGCCGTACTTCAGGCTGTAGGTCGCGCCCTCCATGGCGGCGCGGTACACATGCGCCGGGGTGAAATTGGCAATGTCCAGGCCAGCCAGCACGCCCTTGCCCAGCGGCAGGTCAGGGGTACGTTCGCCATTGAGGAACGGCAGCATCACCAGGCCCCCTGCCCCCGGCGGCGTTGCGCGAAGATGCGCGTCACCGTCGCGGCTGCTGAAACCGAAGGCGGTGGCCACGCGTTCGGTGGCCACGGTGCAGTTCATGGTGCAGATCAGCGGCAGCCAGCCCCCCGTGGACGAGCAGAACGCCGCCCACGCGCCATCCGGATCGATCACCGGCGAGCCGGAATACGCAAACAGCGTTCCGGAGGTTCCCAGGCTCATCGCCAGCCGCCCTTCCGTGACGCAGCCGGTGCCGATCGCTGCCATCATGTTGTCGCCGCCGCCAACGGCCACCTTCACCGCCGCTGCAAGCCCGAGCGCGGCCGCAGCCTTGGGCGCGATATCGAACAGGGCATCGGGCGCAGCGATCGGCGGCAGGCAGGCAGCAAGATCACGATCAGGATCGGTTGCGCGCAGCAGTTCCTGCGACCATGTGCGTGTGCGCACGTCCAGCCAGCCGGTGCCGGACGCATCGCCAAGCTCGCAGAACCGCTGCCCGGTCAACACGAAATTCAGGTAGTCGTGTGGCAGCAGGATGGTCGCCAGCCGCGCATAGGCGTCGGCACGGTGGGTCCGGGTCCAGGGCAGCTTGGAGGCCGTGTAGCCGGCCAGGATCGGATTGCCCGCCAGCGCGATGGTCCGCTGGAACCCGCCCACGGCCTCCATGATCTGGATGCATTCGACCGAGGTGCTGGTGTCGCACCACAGCTTGGCCGGCGCCAGTACCTCGCCAGCATCATCGACCGGCACGAACCCATGCTGCTGGCCCGATACCGCCAGCGCAACGATGCGTGCGCGCAGCGAGGGATCGATCCGGGCAAAGCAGTCGCGCAGGGCCGACACCCAGTCGGCCGGCGCCTGTTCGCGGCTGCCGTCGGCACCGCGGTCCAGCGCGAGCGGCGCGCTGGCCGAGGCCACCACCGCCTGCTTCCGCGGGTCATAGACCAGCACCTTCAGGCTCTGCGTCCCTGCATCGATCCCTGCAACCAGACCCATCGAAACCGCCTCCGATCAACAAAAAGGTAGCGCTAACATTCCGTGGACTCAAAAAGGGGGCGTGGTGTCCGGCCCCCTCGTTGCCACCGCGCGCGTCATCGCCAGCGGTGTTGCCGCACTGTAACCAGCTGCAGCGGAAAAAGCGTGCTGCAACGCAAAAGCCTGCTACGCGCTTGCTGCCGTCGAACGCCACACGTCCACGCCGGACCTGCAGTACTGCGCGATGAACTCCGCCTGCGCCGGCATCTGCGCGGCGGCCTGCTGCACAGGCCTTTGGATGCCCTTCAACAAGGTGCGCAGATCGACATCACTCACGGCCCGCGCCAGCGGGTGGGCAGGACCGGGCGCGATGCCCTGCCCGAGCAGCACGCTGGTCCAGGATTCGACACGGAACAGCTCGCCGGGGTCCTGCCACGCATGTGCACGCTCGCGCCACGCCTGCAGCCGCTGCTGCAGCGATTCCGGCACGCGCATCTCGCGACAGGCCTTCCACATCGGTTCGCTGCGCTGCGTGGCGTGGTAGTGCAGGATGATGAAGTCGCGCACGTGCTCCATTTCCTGGCGGCTGACATCGTTGTACAGCTGCACCAGCGACGCACTGATGCCGTCGAACGGGAACAGCTGGATCAGGCGCACTACCGCGCTGATTGTCAGATGGATGCTGGTCGACTCCAGCGGTTCGATGAAGCCGCTGGCCAGCCCGAGCGACACCACGTTCCTGTTCCAGGCCTTCAGCCGGCGTCCACTGCGGAACGGCACCTTCCATGGATCGCGCAAGGGTGGAGCCCCGGCATCGCGCAACAGTTTCGCGGCGGCCTCGTCATCGGACAGATGGCGGCTGTCATACACCAGCCCGCAGCCAACGCGGTGCTGCAGCGCGATATGCCAGCGCCACCCCGCCTCGTGGGCGATCGCCCGGGTATAGGGCACCGGCGGCGCCACCGTTTCGGTCTGCACCGCCACGGCCCGGTCGCACGGCAGCCATTCGTGCCAGTCCTCGTAGCCGGTGCCCAGTGCCTGCTCGATCAGCAGGCCGCGGAAGCCGGTGCAGTCGATGAACAGATCGCCCTCGATCACCTGCCCGTCGTCCAGCACCAGCGCCTGCACCGACCCGTCGTGCGCGTGCTGCCTGACCTGGGCGATCCGGCCTTCGATCCGGCGCAGGCCGTGGGCCTCGGCCCTACCGCGCAGGAACCGCGCATACAGCCCGGCATCGAAGTGATACGCATAGCTGGCCTGCGGCTGGGTGTGCAGCGAGAAGCGGTCGCCACGCGAGGCGATGCTCTCCAGGCAGAAGTCGCCCAGGTCCGAGGGCATGCCGCGGCGCAGGCTGTCCAGCCAGAAGTGATGGAAGGGGGCCGCCCAGGTGCCATGGCCGATGGTGCCGAACGGATGGAAGAAGCGATCGCCCGGCAGGCGCCAGTTCTCGAACGAGATCGACAGCTTGAAGGTGCCGGCCACCGCACGCAGGAACTCCTGCTCGTCGATCTGCAGGAAACGGTGGAAGGTGCGGATCGGCGGCACAGTGGACTCACCGACACCGACCGTGCCGATCTGCTCGGACTCGACCAGCGTGATCTCCAGCTGGTCACGGAACTGGTGCGCAAGCGCGCAGCCGGCCAGCCAACCCGCCGTACCGCCACCGGCAATGACCACCTTGCGGATGCGCCCTGAAGGCGTGCTCTGGGTATCCAACATGGTGCCCTCTATCAACGGTTGAGCCTGCCCAGCAGCATCGCGCGCATGCGGCGGGCGCGCTGCTCGTCAAACGGTGCCAGATCCCCTCGCGCGGCGTCAGGCAGGTGCTGCCCCGCGCGCTCGCCAGGGCCGAATGCGTAGTAGCGGAAGAGCCCTTCCCATGCCTGCTTTTCGCGCGCCGGCAGATCACGCACGGCCCACATCGCGTGGTGCAGCGCCGCCAGCGCGGATCCCAGCCAGGCCGGCGAGCTTCGCCACCAGTAGTTCACCAGCACGTTGAACGGTTCCAGGCTGCGTACATGGTGCCACCACATGCTGGGAATGAAGATCGCATCGCCGGGCCCAAGCACCGCACTGCGCGCGTGCGCCAGCGCCTCGCGGAAACGTGGATGCCGATCGAAGTCTGGCTGTTCGAAGTCCACCACGCTGACCACCTGTCCGCCCGGCGTGGGATCGAGCGGGCCCGGATAGAGGTTGTCGATCTGGGCGGGCGGGAACAGGGTGAACTCGCGCCGCCCCACCGCGCAGCAGGCGAGGTTGTCGGGTGTGTCGAAATGGCACGAGGCCGTCACCCGGTTGCCGATCCAGATGCTGGCGGTGGCGTCGATGCCCTGCTTCGCCAGACCGGCGTCGTTGGCCTGCGCGAATGCCGGCAGCAGTGCCCGCGCAATCGGCAGCGAGGCCACGTAGTAAGTGGGCGGTTGCGGTGCATGCAGCGTCATGGCGATCTCTTCCAGCACCTGGGCCAGCACGCCGCGCCGCGCTTCGAAGTTCAACCGGGTGAAGTCCGCGCTGTAGAACGGGCGCCCCCCGATCTCGGCGCCGCCGAACGAGTACTGGATGGGTGCACCCGCATCGACGCTGCACAGGTACGCCATTGCATCCTGCACCCCGCCCAGCCCGGCCTGGACCAGTGGCCAATCGGTGGCGATGCCACGCAGTACGACCGGCTCACCGGCCTCCACCAGGTCAGCCAGTGGCAAGGCGGCAGGATCGATGCCTTCCAGGATCCGCATCGGCAGGGTGGCCTGCACCGGTCAGTTCCTGGCCGCCTGCGCGGTGCCGTCCTGGACGCGGAGACGGCGCTGCTTCTCGGCGATCAGGCGGCGCATGTTATGCAGCGAGGCAAGCATCAGGTACGCACCCTCCAGGTAACCGGCGCGGTTCAACGCAGCCAGGCGTGGACTGTCCAGCGCAGCCAGGCGCTCGCGGTCGATGCCGTGCAATCCGCTCACGCTCACCCGGTGGTGCGGCGCGAGCTGCACATCAAGCGTGACCGGCTGGATGAGCCCGCAGTCGTCGAGCATCGTGAACATACTGGCCGCGAAGGCACTGCCCTCTTGGATGCCGCGCAGAACGCCGGCGATGTGGTCCAGGTAAGGCGTGTTGCCGCCCTGCGGCAGGAACACCGGCTCACCGGCGCCGGCGGTGACGCGCGGATGGTCCAGGTCCACGTGCATCACCGAATCCTGGGTGAGCACGCCATCCACGTAGTGCTCCTGGAAGCCGATCAGGAACGGCCCTTTGGCCGCCGCGCCTGGCAGGTAGGAAGCATTCCAGCGCCCGTCCTGCAGGAACAGGTTCTCGTGTTGTTCGAAACCCAGCAGGGCCACGGACTGCCACGCCTTCGTCCCGGTATCCCTGCGCAGGAAGATCGGATACTCACGCTGCAGTTCGGCGAACTCGCTGGGATAGGCCGGCACCATGCCCACGGCATCGCCGAACTGCGGCCCGAATCCGGTGGCGACCCTCAGGTCCCGATGCGCGATGTTGTTGAGCATTTCGTAGCGGGCCATCAGGGTATCCAGTCCAGTGCGGGGTGGCTGGCCGGCAGCGTAGCGCAGGCGCGACAGGTGCGGCGACACCGTCCCGGCAGGGCACCGCTGGCGGGCAGTGGTGCCATGCCGGACGCATCGGCAACCAGGCTCAGAACTTGTAGCGTACGCCCAGCATGTAGCGCGGGCTCTGGTCTGCCAGCTTGACGATCATCTGCGAGGTGCGCGAGCGCCACCGCACATCCTCGCCGGTCAGGTTGATCGCCTCCAGGCTGAAGGACCAGTGGTCATCCAGCGCGTAGTTGACGCTGAGATCCCACTGCTCGTACGGCTCCACATAGTAGGGATTGCGGCTGGAGCCCTGGTTGGCCAGGATCAGGTACTGGTCGCGCCAGTTCCATGCCAGGCGCACCGACCACCCGTACTTCTCGTACATCAGCATGGCGTTGGCGGTGTCGCTCAGGCCGGTGAGCGAGAACTGGTCGATGCCCGGGTCACCGCCATTGTTGTAGCCGACATCGCCTTTGACCACGGTGTAGTTGGCCAGCACGCCGAAGCCGGTGTCGCCGAAGAAGTACTGTCCGCCCAGCTCCCAGCCATGCAGCTTGGATTTGTTCTGGTTGATCGGGCGATTGACGTTGAACTGGTACAGCGGGTCGTTGGGCTGCCCATACAGATCGTAGGCCGCTTCGGTGGCCAGCACCTGCGCATCAGTGCCGTTGTAGGCGCCCAGGCCGGCAGGATTGTTGCGCAGCAATGCCAGTGCGGTGAACAGCGAGGTGTCGTTGGCCGAGCAGGCAGCGGCATTGGCCGGCCCGACCTGGGCGACGCAGGCGCCACTGGTCAGGAAGTCCAACGCCGCCCGCGCATCCGGCCCGGAGGTCGGGTCGGTGAGGCCGTACAGGCTTTCCTGCACGACGGTGTTGCCGATGAAGTTGCTGACCGACTTGTTCCAGTAGGTCAATGACACATAGCTGGCGTCGGCGAAGTACCACTCCAGCCCCAGGTCGAGGTTGTCCGATTCCAACGGCTTCAGGCTCGGGTTCTGCGAGTTGCCGCTGGCGCGCGACGAGGGATCGATCAGCACCGAGCCGAACGGCTGCTGTGCCCCGGGTCCCGCATAGAGATTGCCATACGGCGCGCGGGCGATGCTTTTGCCGAACGAAACGCGGCCCTTCAGCTCCTCGGTGAGGTCGATGCTGAAATCAAGGTTGGGCAGGATGTAGCTGTAGCGCGCCTTCTCCGTGAAGGGCTGCTGCTCATCGGACAGCACGATGCGGAAATCGTTGTTGGCCTGCCACTCGATGGACTCGGGGACGGCAATGACCGAGGTCGACACCACGTCAGTGGTTTCATAGCGCACGCCCAGGCGGGTGTTGGTGCGCATGCCACCCAGCTCCCCGTCCAGCTCCACCTGGAAGTACGCCGCCTTGGTCTTCTCTTCCACGAAGTTGTCGGCCGCGCGTTGCGGGTTCACACCCAGGCCGACGCCGTACTCGCGCGATGCCCATTGCGCGAGCTGCCCGGCATTGCCGCGCCAGGCGGGCCAGCTGTTGGCACTGTAGTCGTCGAACAGGCCGACGATGCTGACCGGCTGCAGCAGGTCCATCAGGCCTGCGGCGGTATCCCGGTCCACGTTGGCCACGCCCCAGTCGCCCAGGGTCGAGTAGGCCTCGGCGGCCTGGATGCGGTGGGTGGTGGACTTGTTGGTGTCCACGCCGAACTGGAAGCGCCCGTGGTCGAAGTTCCATTCGCCATCGACGCGCGCCTGCTTGATCTCGCTGATCTGGGTCTGCGCGTTGACGCGCAGCACCTGCGTGCCGACCTCGCCTTCCTGGAAGCCCGGATTGACCACGCCATTGGTCCCGGCGAGCGCATCGGCGGTGCTGGGATACCAGACCTGGGTGCCAACCGGCAGGCCATTGTTGAAGTTCAACTCCTGCACCCAGGAGCCACCGCAATGCGGGCCACGAGTGCAGTTGTTGGTGCCGGCGATGCTCATGAAGATCGAACCACCGCCGGTGAGCGGGTCATTCGGGCGGCTCTCGTTCTTCGAGTTGTGCGCATCGAAACTGAGCTTGAAGCGGTCGCTGACATTCCAGACGGCATTGAAACCCAGCGAACCCAGCTTGTATTCCTGCACGCTGCGCTGCTGTTCCAGGCCGAAATCCTTGGTGCCGGCGATTTCACGGATGTATACCGGCGTCGCGACGGCGCCACTGGTGTCGAACTCGACGTTGGTGTAGTTGCTGTTCTGCAGCCACATGCCCTGCTCGCCGCGATTCTCGGTGATCTCGTTGGTCGAGTAGGTGTAATCCACGGTCAGGGTCAGGCTGTCCGTCGGTGCGAACTGCAGCACGGCCTGGCCGTTGACGCGTTCGCGCTCGAATTCGGAGAACGCGTAGCGCAGGTCGTTGGGCCGCGCGTAAAGCTGGCCGACGGCCGGGGCATTTACCACGGTCGGATTGCCCGGCATCGACCCTGTCCACGGCTGCACGTTCCAGTAGTTCTCCGTGGCCTGCACCGAGCCACCCTTGCGCTTCTGCTGGCTCGCGCTGAGGCTGACGCCAAAGGTCTTTTCCGGATTGCTGTAGCTGAAGATGCCCGACAGCTCCGGTGTCAGGTCATTGTCGAACGGCTGGCTCTGGTCGGACACCAGCTTCGCCCCGGCGTTGGCCACGATGCCGGCGTGATCGAGCGGGCGCGAGGTCAGGATGTTGATCGTCGCGCCGATGCCGCCGCTGGGCACCTGTGCCTGGCTGGTCTTGTAGACCTCGATACCATTGATGGCCTCGGCGGCCAGCTGCGCGAAATTGAAGGCGCGGGTGCCGCCGTCGACACCGCCGATGGCGACCTGTCCAGAGGCACCGAATGCATCGGCGCCCGGCATCTGCCGACCGTTGAGCGTGACCATGTTGAACTGGGGGCCGAAGCCACGCGCGGTCACCTGCGCACCCTCGCCGTCACGGCGCTCGATGGAGATGCCGGTGATGCGCTGCAACGACTCGGCAAGATTGGTATCGGGGAACTTGCCGATGTCCTCAGCGCTGATCGCGTCGACCACGCCCGCCGAGTCGCGCTTGATGTCCATGGCCTGGCTCAGGCTGTTGCGTATGCCCGTGACCTGCACTGCATCGAGCTGGGTGGGCTGCGACTGGCTCTGCGGCTGCTGCCCGGTCGCCGGTGCTGCGTCCTGCGCAAAGGCAGGATTGATGACCAGGGCGCCACCCACGAAGGTGAACATGGCCCGGGACCGGAACTTCGCCAATGCGCGGCTCATGAACCGGACCTCGGGGCCAGGGTGCCGCGGAAACTGCAGGTGCTCATGAAAGTCCCCTCTGACATACGATCGAATGGATGTACCGCCCCCTCCCAGGGGCACGCACGGGCGTGGCCCGCATTCCAAACCGAACAGCACGGGTGCTCGGGCACGCCGCGACTTACACTTGCTTTTCAAGCCTGCCAGGACAAACACGCGGCAAAGAAGGCAGCCCCTGGACCTTGGATCCCCGTCCGACTGGTAGCGCTACCATCGCGTTGCAGCGGAGAGTAATCACCTCGGTTCGCCGTTGTCACCATGCAGCGCAGCAAAACCGCCTGCGGGCCAAACCGCTGATGACTCGGCCGTTGCTGCATCCGGTCACGCTCACCCGACGTAGGAAAAATGCCCGCACTTGCGGGTCATCCAGAAAGGAACGCACCGTGAACGCTCTTCAGCGCATCGCCGCCGCAGTCGGCTTCGCCGTACTCGTTTCGTCCGGCTCCTCGGTTTTCGCCGCCAACACCGTCATCGTTGGCGGGGCAGAAATGTACCCCACCAGGACCATCGTCGAGAACGCCGTCAATTCCAAGGATCACACCACGCTGGTTGCAGCGGTCAAAGCAGCCGGCCTGGTCGACACCCTCAACGGCGCCGGGCCCTTCACTGTTTTCGCGCCCACCAATGCGGCCTTCGAAAAGCTGCCTGCAGGCACTGTCGAGACACTGGTGAAGCCTGAAAACAAGGCACAGCTGACCCGGATCCTGACCTACCACGTCGTCCCGGGCAACTACAGTTCCGCCCAGCTTCTGGCCGATGCCCGCAAGCACAGCGGCAAGGCCACCCTGAAGACCGTGCAGGGTGAGCCTCTCACCGTGGCGCTCCACGATGGCAAGCTCTGGGTCATCGACGCAAAGGGTGGAAAGGCAGGCATCAGCGTTGCAGATGTCGGCCAGTCCAACGGCGTCATCCACGTGGTCGACACCGTGCTGATGCCCAAGTAAGCGGCCTCACGCAACGGGCATCCGGCGCGATGCCCGTTGCCCGGGCCGGTCATCCCGACGTCACCATGCGGATCCCTGCCCGGCATGGCGTCGTGGCTACCACTCCGGCCCGAGCAGCTTGGTCACTTCGGCCTCCAGTTTCTGCGCGGCCTCATCCTGGGAGGCGACCTTGATGCTCAGCCCCGACTGCGCCGGCCCCGGCACCAGCTGGTAGCGGTTGATGGTACCGCCACCGTCGCCGTCCAGCGCTACCCGCGCCACTACCGTGCGGCCATTGGCGTGGAAGGTCCAGTCCTGATAATCAAACATGCTTCAGTAGGTGTGCCGCCAAGATGTCATCCCACTTTTAGCGGCACGACAGTGAAGAACGCTCCAGGAGGATGTTCAGAGCGCGTGGACATGATGACGACAGGGCCTATTGCAGTGTCCGCGCCAGCTGCAGGACATCGGCGAAGAAGGAGGGATAGTCGTCCTGTGGAGCGCTGTGGGTCTCGCGCCGGTGAACCAGACGCACGGCGACCACGCGCTGTTCCGGGACGATCATCAGGTATTGGCCCAGGTAGCCGTTGGCGGCAAAGCCGACGACCGGTCCCCGTGAGATGTCGTAGAGATCGGCGAGCTTCAGGCCGCGCGCGGAGATCTGGCTGCCGTAGCGCTGGGACCAGTCCGCGCCCAGCTGATTGGCGAGGAAGGCGACCAGTGCGCTGCGGCTTTCGAATACTCGCCCTGCGCTGGCCTGCAGTGCGCGCTGTACGTCGTCATCCACGCCCCTTTTCACCAGCAGATCCCGTAGCCGGGGCTTGAGCTGGTACCGTTCCCAGGCCGGTATCCGCCACCACAGCAGCCCAACATCTGGCGCACGGGCGCTTTCGGTCGTCATCAACGCGACCGACTGCTCACTCAGGAGACGCCTGCCATCCGGTGCCACGCCTCCGTCCAGCAACAGTTGCCCGATGGCGGCAAGATCGGCCGCGCGCAGGGACAGCCCGGCCATGCCCAGCGGGGTGCCTGCCTCATCCTTCATCCAGGTGTAGTGGGCAATGCCCAGGGGCTTGAACAGCCGCGCGTCCAGATACGCGTCCACAGGCTCGCCTGCCAGGCGCTCGACAATGCCGGGCAGCAGGTTGGTAGCCTTGTTGTTGTAGGAGAACACGTTGCCCGGGTCATCGCTCAGCTCGGCAGCCAGTGCCAGCTTGACCAGGTCCGGGGCCCCTTCCAGCTCTTCGCCCGCGTTCGCCACGTTCTGCAGGCCCGAGGTATGGTCCAGCAGCATGCGCACGGTAATGGCGCTCTTCCTGCCCTGCTTCCATTCGGGATAGATCCGGCTGACCGGCGTATCGATCGAAGCCAGCTTTCCTTCGTCCAGCAGCAATGCAATGGCCAGCGCGACGACCGACTTGGTGGCCGACATCAGGTGAACGGATTCCTGCCCGGCGGCGGGCTTCAGCTCAAGCAGCGTCTCCCGCTCATGCATCACCAGGACCGCATCGGAATGCGCGGCGCGTGCGTTGCGCTCGATCGCGGCAAGGGCATCGGCACGTGTCGCCGCTTGGCTGGGCCCGGCGATGCCGAACACCAGGGCCAGGGCGCAGGACAACCAGCAGGATCTTGGCATCGCAATCTCGTCCAATGGGTGTGTGCGTAGATTGACTACATTTGTAGTCACGCTGCAGTGCCTGAAGTCATGGCCCGCTTGAGTGCTGAACGTGGGCTGGGCGCCGCCCCCCGGCCCACCTGCAACGCGGTCCAGGGCAGCAGTCGCCAAGCCGCGCCGCACGGTATGATGCGGCGACCCGGAACCTGCGATGATTTGCAGCGGCCGCCCATCCGCTGATCGCGCGCGCCAGGCCCCACCTGCGCCGGGGTCGCTGCAGGTGCCGCTGAAGCCCCACTCCATGCTCGCCCCCCAAGCCCCCCTCGTGATCTGGGCAGCGGTCGCCGTTGCCACCCTCGGTCTGCTGTTCCGTCCTTTGCGCATCCCCGAATATGTGTGGGCGTTGGGCGCTGCCGCCCTGTTGCCGTTGCTGGGCGCGGTGTCGCTGCATACCGCATGGGGTGCGGTGGCCGAAGGCCGCGACGTCTACCTGTTCCTGGTCGGCATGATGATGCTGGCCGAACTGGCGCGGCGCGAAGGCCTGTTCGATTGGGTCGCGTTGTACGCGGTGCGGCATGCGGGCGGATCCGGGCGACGCCTGTTCGACCTGGTGTTCCTGGTCGGCACGCTGGTGACGGTGTTCCTGTCCAACGATGCAACGGCCGTAGTGCTGACGCCGGCGGTCTACGCTGCCTGCAAGGCGGCGCGCGCCAATCCCCTGCCCTACCTGTTCGTCTGTGCATTCATTGCCAATGCGGCCAGCTTCGTGCTGCCCATTTCCAATCCGGCCAACCTGGTGGTGTACGGCCAGCACCTGCCGCCGCTGCTGCAATGGCTGGCGCAGTTCGCGCTGCCGTCGGCGGCGGCGATCGGTGCCACCTATCTGGTCCTGCGCTGGGTGCACCGGCGCGAGATCGCCCAGCCGCTGGTGACCGCGCCGGCGCATCGCCCGTTGACCGACGGCGGCCGGCTGAGCGCACTGGGCGTGCTGTTCACCGGCACCGTGTTGCTGGTCACGTCGGCCTTGAACGGGCCATTGGGCCTGACCACGTTCTGCGCAGGTACGGTGAGTGTTGCGGTGGTGGCGATCCGCCAGCGGCGCAGCCCGCTGCCACCGCTGCGCCACGTGTCCTGGGGGGTGCTGCCGCTGGTGGCGGGACTGTTCGTGCTGGTGGAAGCGGTGGCGCAGACCGGTGTCATCCAGACCGCGGCCAGCGCCCTGCAGGCCCTGGCGCAGGCATCTCCCCGCCAGGCCAGCTGGCTGGCCGGTGGCGCGGCTGCGCTGCTGAGCAACGTAGCCAACAACCTGCCGGTCGGCCTGGCCGCCGGTTCGCTGGGGCAGATGGCCGACCTGCCGGCGCAGACCCGTGCCGCATTGCTGGTCGGCGTGGATCTGGGACCCAACCTGTCGGTCACCGGTTCGCTGGCGACGATGCTGTGGCTTGTGGCGCTGCGCCGCGAGGGCGAGCATGTCAGCGCGCTCGACTTCCTGCGCGTCGGCGCGCTGGTGATGCCGCCGGCGTTGATCGGAGCACTGCTGCTGCTCTGATCGGCGCACGAGCGGCATGCGCTTCTAGAAGGCCACCTGCAGGCGGGTGTTGAAGGTGGTGCCTTCATCCCTGCCCTGGCCGGTGCCGCTGCGGTTGCGGGTCTGCCAACGGATCGCCTCGAACATCACGCGGCTGAAATCGTTGAGATACCAGTTCGCACCCAGCGTCCACGCGTGGCCAGTACCGCCACTGGGCAGCTCGGCATAGTCCACATCCTCGTAGCGCCCCTTCAGTTCCCATGCCCCGGCACCGCCGCGGGTGACAGGATCGGCCACCTTGACCCGGCCCCAGGTGCCGGCCTTGCCCGAATAGGCCGGCCTTGCACCGGCCAGGAACCAGCCAGCCGAAATCGCCCAGGCCTGGTGGTCCAGATCGTAGCGCCCGCTGGCGTCGGCCCCGCGCAGGTTGCGCGTACCCCATTCGCCGGTCGCCCAGGCCGGCCCGAAGAAGCCTGCCAGTTCCGCGCCATAGGCCGTGCTGCGCTCGGCGCCCAGCAGTGTGCCCGGCGCGATCTTGACCAGGTCGTTGAAGTGCCCGGCGATGGCCGAACTGCGGACGACGCCGCTGGCGCCTGCGGCGATCTCCTCGTGGAAGGCCCAGGCCCCCAGGTGCACCGTGACCGCATCACTGGCCACCGGGTTCCAATGCACGCGCGTGGCCCAGGTCTGGCTGTCGTTGTCGGTGCCGGCGTTGTTGAGATCGTTGCCGGCCACCGACAGGCTGGCATGCCAGTCCTTGCCGTACACGCGCTCGGTCAGGCCGACACCGAACAGGCCGCGCTGCGGCAGCATCAGCGTGCCGACCACGTTGCGGTCCTGGAACGGCGTGTTGGAAGTGCTGCTGGAGCCGTCGATACCCCGGTCGTTGAGGCGGTTGCCCACGGTCAGGTCGGCCGGCAGCCCGAACAGGCGGTGGTCCACGGTGGCGTAGACCGACTTCCACGCCACCGCGTTGTCGGCGAAGTCACCTTCCACCGCCCAGCCGAGGATGCCATAGCGGCCTTCGGCGCCCAGCCGCACCGAGCGGATCTCGGTACCGGAGATGTTGCGGTCACTCACTGATGATCCGTCTGTGCTGGATGCGTCGACGAACAGGCGTCCGCGCGGACGGAACGCCACGCTGCCATCGGCACTGCTGAACTCCGGTGCGCCCTTGGACCAGGTGACCTTGGGCGCCTTGGCCTGGCTGGATTCCAGTGCGGCGACGCGGGTGTCCAGCGCGGGGCCCTGCGTTGCGGCCGCCGCACCGGCGGTGCTGTGCCCGCCCTCCACGGCACGCAGGCGCGCCTCCAACTGCTGGATCTGCAGCGCCTGCTGCTGCACCAGGCGTGAGAGTTCGGCCTGGCTCAGTGGTGCGGGTGGGGACGAAACAGCCTGGGCGCCAGCATGGCCACTGGCCAACAGCAGGCCGAGCGCGACCGACAGCGCTGCCAGCGGCAGCACGGTGGAATGGTTCATGGACTCTCTCCGGCCAGCCGGCCCCCTGGCCCGGCGCTGGCCTGTTGCGGTGGTGCGGGGGAAGATCGGGGGAGGAAGCGCGCGCCGCCGGATCGGCCCGGCGGCGCGGCAGGCGGGCTCAGCCCGGCCCGGTCAGCTGGTGGCCTGGGCCTGGGCGTTGGGACGCCAGGTGATCAGCTTGTTCTCGACCACGTCCAGCAGCGCGTCGATGACCAGCACGAAGGCGGCCAGGATGATGATGCCGGCGAACACACCGACGGCGTTGAAGTTGCCTTCTGCCTGCGCGATCAGGTAGCCCAGGCCCGCCGAGGCGCCGAGGTACTCACCGATGATCGCGCCGACCACGGCGAAGCCCACCGAGGTGCGCAGCGAGGACAGGATCCAGCTGGCCGCTGCCGGGAAGTAGACATGGCGTAGCAGGTCGCTGCGGCTTGCGCCCAGGATGCGGGCATTGGCCAGCACCACCGGATTCACCTCGCGTACGCCCTGCATGGCATTGAAGAACGTGGTGAAGAACACCAGGGTGACCGCCAGCGCCACCTTCGACCACAGGCCCAGCCCCAGCCACAACACGAAAATCGGGGCCAGCACCACGCGCGGAATTGCGTTGAAGCCTTTGATGAAGGGATCGAGGATGCGCGCCGAGCGGCGGCTCAGGCCCAGCCAGACACCGCCGGCCACGCCGAGGCCGGTGCCGATGATGTAGCCCAGCGCGGTTTCGGTCAGCGTGATGTAGACGTGCTGGTAGAACGAGGTATCGGACAGCCAGGTCCAGGCCTGCTGCACGATCGCCGTTGGCGATGGGAAGAAGAACGGATCGATCACGCCCAGCGCGATGCCGCCCTCCCAGCCGCCGAACACGGCCACAACCAGGGCCAGTTGGATGAACTTGTCAGTCTTGGCGTGCATAGCTCTTCTCCACTTCGCCGCGCAGGCAGGCCCAGATGTCGCGGTACAGGTCGGTGAAACGGTCATCCAGCTTGATTTCGGCCACGTTCCGCGGCCGTTCCAGATCCACGTCGAAACTGCGCACGACACGGCTGGCCGGGCCGGAGGACAGCACCACCACGCGGTCGCCCAGGGCGATCGCTTCTTCCAGATCGTGGGTGATCAGGATCACCGAGCGCCGGTCCTCCTGCCACAGGCGCAGCAGCTCGTTCTGCATCAGGTGCCGGGTGTGGATGTCCAGCGCCGAGAACGGCTCATCCATCAGGATCACCTTCGGCTCGACGATCAACGCCTGCGCCATCTGCACGCGCTTGCGCTGGCCACCGGACAGCTGGTGGGGGTAGCGATGCTCGAAACCGGCCAGGCCGACCTTGGCCAGCCACGCGTTGGCCTTGGCCTTGCGTTCGGCTTCGGGCACGCCACGGAAACGCAGGCCGAGCTCAACGTTCTGGTATGCGGTCTTCCACGGCAGCAGCGCGTCCTGCTGGAACAGGTAGCCCACCGACTCCTGGACCCCGCTGACCGCACGGCCGTCGATGCTGACCTGGCCGGACGACGGCTTCAGCAGGCCCGCCACGGAATTGAGGATGGTGCTCTTGCCGCAGCCGGTTGGCCCAACGATGGCAAGGAACTCGCCATCACCTACCTGGATGTCGACATCACGAACGGCGGTGAATTCGCCGAAGGACATGGTCACCTTGTTGAGCGCGACCATGGTCTGTGCAGGCTCCAGCTGCGGTGCGCCATTGAGGTGGCGCACGGTGGCATTGAGGGCCATGGGGTTACCTCCGCTTACGGTTGGGCAGCCGGCGCCGCAGCGTTGGCACGCTCGACGAAAGCATTGGTGTAGGTGCGGGACAGATCGATGTTGGCCTTGGCCACGTCCGTATTGAACTCGCGCAGCACCTTCAACGGCGTTTCCAGATCAGCCGGCGTGAAATGACCGTCGCGGGTGAAGATCGCGCGGGCGTTCTCCACCGCGCGCGCATAGGTGGCGCGGTCGCCAGAAACGTAGCTGTCCGGCAGCGCCGCAACGATGTCTTCAGCACTGTTGTCGGCGATGAACTTCAACGCCATCTGCTCGGCGCGGGCAATCTTCTCGGCCGCTTCGGGGCGCTTGTCCAGGAAGCTCTGGTTGGCGTACATCACCGAGGTCGGGTACAGGCCGCCATAGACCTGGCGGGCGCCGTCATCGCTGCGCGCGTCGAGGAGGATCTTCCCGACCTTGCGCTCGGTGATCAGGGTGGCGGCCGGGTCGTAGTTGACCAGCAGGTCGATCTTGCCCTGCTCCAGCGCGGCTACCGCTGCGGCGCCCGAGCCGACGCCGATCAACGAGATGCTGTCAGCCGGAATATCGTGCTGGGCGAGGAAGTGACGGACGAAGAAATCCGACGATGAGCCCGGTGCGGTAATGCCGACCTTCTGGCCCTTGATGGTCTCCGGGCGGGCCGGATCGAAGGTGGCATCCTCGCGGCCGGCCATCACCAGGCCGGAGTTGCGCGAGAGCAGCACGAAGGCCACCACGTCCTTGCCCTTGGCCTGCATCTGGATGGTGTGGTCGTAGAAGCCGACGGCCACGTCGGTGGAATTGGCCACCAGCGCCTGCAATACCTTGGAGCCGCCCTGGGCGAAGTTCTCGGTCTTCACCTGCAGGCCGACGTCCTTGAAGTACCCCTTGGCGTCGGCGATGAAGAACGGCAGGTTGTTGAGGTTGTAGGAGCCGACGCTGATGCGTACCGGTGCATTGTCACCACCGCCGGCGGATGCGCCTTCGGTGCGCCCGCTGTTGCTGCATCCGGCCGCGGCCAGACCAGCCGCGCACAGCGCGGCCATCAAGAACTGCTTGTACATCATCCCTCCCAGGAGTGAAGCATCTACGTTGTAATGGCGGGCATGCGCACCTGCGCCGGCCCGTCCGGGTTCAGATCATGCCGCTGACGTCCATTGGCGGGCTTGGGTGGAACCGGCCACGGCAAGTGCTGGCGTGGTGGCAAACACGCGGCCCTCGAACAGGCGGCGTGCGGTGCGCACGACGCTGGCAACGACCGGCGCATCCTGCGAGCTGCGACTGAGGCCCACCTCCAGGGCCCCGCCCGGATGTTCGAGGGTAAGGCTGCCGGGAACGGACAGGCATCCGACCAAAGTGTGGGCCAGCGTGCCCGGCGTAACGGCGGCGGTGGCCAGGCCAACCGCGCCGGTAATGGCCAGCGCGGTGTGGCATTGATGCGGCATGAAATAGCGCACCTGCAGATCGCCCCCATGTTGCGGCGCCGACAGCAGCACCGGCTTCGGAATGACCTTGTTGCCGGCGTCGGCGATGCCCATGCGGGCGCCTGCCTCGATGCGCAGCGCTTCCAGCCGGCGCATGAATACCGCGTCCGCGTTCAGTTCGGCGGGCGGGGCATCGCCGCGCACGCCCAGGTCTTCTGCACGTACCAGCATCATCGGCATCGCGCAGTCCACCAGGCTGACCGGCACGCCATCGATGGTCTCCTGCGCATGCCCGCTGGGCAGCAGCTTGCCGGTGCGGGCACCTGCCGCATCAAGGAAGGAGAGCCTGACCGGCGAGGCCGAGCCCGGCGCGCCGGCAATGCGCGTATCACCGCGGTAGACCACATTGCCGCCCGGCGTTTCCACCGTGGCGATGATCAGCTTGCCGGTGTTGACGTTGTGGATGCGCACCTCGGTCTGCGGATCCTGCGCCTGCACCAGCCCACGCTCGATGGCATACGGGCCTACGGCCGCCAGCATGTTGCCGCAGTTCGGCGAGGTATCCACCACCTGCTGCTCTACCCGTACCTGGGCGAACAGGTAGTCGACATCGGCGTCCGGACGGCTGGAGCTGTCGATGATCGCCACCTTGCTGGTCAGCGCGTTGCCACCGCCGATGCCGTCGATCTGCAACGGATGGCCCGAGCCCATCACTTCCAGCAGCAGGCGATCGCGTTCAGCGATGTCCATCGGAAGGTCGCTGGCCAGGAAGAACGGGCCCTTGGAGGTACCGCCGCGCATGAGCACGCAGGGAATGCTGAGCAGATCGTTGGACATACGTGTGCTAGATTGATGCGTATAAGGGATGAATGACCCCTCTGTGATTCGATACTGGCATGACCCCAATTGATCTGTGAATTGCTGATTTTCGGATGATTGATACCCCATGAGCATCAATTGCGAAATCCTGGATCTGCGTGCGTTCCTGCTGGTCTCGGAGACCCGCAGCTTCCATCGCGCCGCGGAAATCCTGCACGTCTCCCAGCCAGCACTCAGCCGACGGATCCAGAAGCTGGAGCAGGCCGTGGGTTCGCCACTGCTGGAGCGCACCACGCGCAGCGTCAGTACCACCGCTGTCGGCGAGAACCTGCTGCCGCTGGTACGCCGCATGCTGGAGGAATTCGATGGCTCGCTGTTCTCACTGCGCGGCCGGGAGGACACCCGCGGCGCCACCGTGACCATCGCGTGCCTGCCGACGGCGGCGTTCTACTTCCTGCCCAGCGTGATGGCGCGTTTCCACGAAGCGCACCCGAACGTGCGCTTCCGCATCCTGGATATCCCGGCGACGGAGGGTCTGCAGGCAGTGGAACGTGGCGAAGTCGAGTTCGGCATCAACTTCATGGGCGCCAACGATCCCAATCTCGACTTCGACGTACTGGCTGAGGACCCCTTCGTCCTCGCCTGCCGACGTGATCATCCGCTGGCCCGCAAGCGCAAGGTGGAATGGGCTGATCTGGCCGAGCACCAGCTGATCACCGTGCATCGCACCAGCGGCAACCGCACGCTGCTGGACGGCGCGCTGGCGCGCGAGAACCTCAAGTTGAGCTGGCACTACGAGGTGACGCACCTGTCGACGTCACTGGGCATGGTCGAGGCCGGTATAGGCGTGTCGGTGCTACCGAAGATGGCCACGCCGGACGGGGATCACCCCACCCTGGTGACACGCGCGATCGGCAATCCTGTGGTATCGCGCACGATCGGGATCGTCCGACGCCGGGGCGCCCTGCTCTCGCCCACGGCGGAGCGCTTTCTGCAGATGCTGATGAGCCAGTGGCGCGGGGAGGCGTGAGCAACTGCGCGGTTCACGCGCCTATGCGTTCCGGCGCGCCAGACGCTGGCAGGGCCGCCCTTCATGACGAAGCCGCGAAGATCGACGCAATACCCGCGAGCGATCCCACGGCCACCCACGAGAGCGTGGCGAATGCAACCAGCAACACCTTCCGGTGGACGACCTGCGCTTCGTTTCGGGACTCCGGCCGCCGCGCATAGGGCCTGGAGAAACCCAGGAGTTCGCCGGTGACTATCAGCGCCCCCATGAAGATCAGTGCGGTCGCGCAGAAGCCAAAAATGGAACCAATGAGGGCCACATGCTGGGCATCGCCAATAGCCGGCTGCGTCCCGGCCAGCGCCTCCACAAGTTGCCCCGTCCACCGTGCGGGCAGCCAGGCCAGGGCGGCGACAATGCTGAAGTGACTGACCACGTTGATCCAGAACCAGGATGTGGTCTTCATGACGTCAGCGTTTCCGGTGTTGGCCAGTGGCGGGCATCGTGACGCCTGCGTCAGCACCGCACAACCCTGCATGGGGAAGCCGGCCAGCGGCCGGCACTACCCGGGCGATCAGCCTGCGGTTTCCAGCCCCTTGCCTGCCGCATCCATCCGCAGCGAGGCCAGGTACCGGGCGTACTTGCCCACGAAGATGCCAGTGAACCCGCCCGTCAGCAGCAGGTAGGCGGCACTGAAGCCGGCATGGGCGGACAGCGACGGCGACACCGCAAATGCGACTTCGAAGCCGTACTTCACCAGGAAGGTGGCCAGCAGCAGCGGCAGCAGGCTGAAGTCCGCGCTGCGCCAGAGCCTGCCGGTGCTGCGGTCCAGCGTCAGCTTCAATCGATTCAACAGCAGCCAGGCAAGCGTCGCGCCCGTGGCGATGCCGGCCAGCCATTCGCTCCAGGCGCTCAGCGAAGCGCCGAAGCGATGGCTGACCGACCACGCACCCCAGACAGCGAACAAGGCGGGTACGATCGCCAGCTTCTGCAGCGAGGTCTCGGCCGGCTTCATGGCGGCGATGCCACGGGTGATCAGGAAGGCCAGGAGCAGCCACACCCAGATTGGCGTCTGCGAGACGAGGTGCTGGAGCATGTTCATGAGCGGTCCCCTTGGTAAGTGGTGGCGAGGTGCCCTCGCCTTGGCGCTCACTATTCGCTTCCGCCCGGGTTGCAACCAGTGACAGCTGTCAGCCATCGGGGATGACCCGCTGGCGTGCTGCCCGGCCTCCGGCAGCTGTTGGGTAGATACGCCCGGTACGTCCTGCGCCGGCCGGCCTTCGGCCCGCGCTACCATTACCACGACGCCGCTGCGAGCCACGCGCATGTACCACGACCCTGTCCGACGCCGTCTGTGTGCGGCGCTGCTGGCCACCGGCTGCGGCCTGTCCGCATCATCGGCGCTGGCGAGCCGGGCGACGTTAGCGGGATGCAGTTCGCTGACCGCATTGCTGCAGGCCGAACGGCAGCCTGGCATGGCGGCGGTTCTGGTCGATCACGGGCGCATTGCCGCGCTGTCCACGACCGGGCGGCTCAGTGACAGCCGGACTGCACCGATTGATCGCCATACCGTGTTCGAACTGGGGTCGATCACCAAGCTGTTCACGGCCCTGCTGATATTCCGGCTCCAGCAGCGGCAGCTGCTCGACGTCACCGCGCCCATCGGCCTGTACGTGGAGGGGTTGCCTTCCGCTTGGGCATCCACTTCGCTGCTGCAGCTGCTGAGCCATACCTCAGGCATTCCCAACTATCTGAATGAAGACAACTTCCTGCGGTTGATGCCGACGAATCCAGGCCCCCGTGAACTGCTTGCAGAGGTGGCCGAGCGGCCGCTGGAGTTTGCGCCCGGTGCGCGGCACGCCTACTCCAATACGAACTACATCCTGCTCGGCCTGGCCATCGAGCATGCGACCGGCATGGATTACTGGCGCATCCTCCAGGAGGAGATCCTGTCGCCGCTGGGCATGCGTGATGCGGGGCCGCGTCGTGCAGGGGAGCGGCGCCGGATTGCCCAAGGGCATCTGTTCCAGGATGGCCACTGGCGCGCACCGCCTCCCACTGCTCCGGGCTCGGCATGGGCCGCCGGCGGCCTGCTCGCGAGCATCGACGACATGGCGCGCTTTGCTGTGGCGCTGGACCAGCATCGACTGCTGCCCGAGGCGTCCCTGAAACGGATGTGGTGCGACACACTGCTCTCCAATGGCAGCAACGCGGGCTGGGGGGCCGGCTGGGAAGTTTCCGATGGCGGAAAGGTCGTCGGCCATGGCGGCGGAACCGCAGGCTTCACCGGGTATCTCCGGCACCGTCCCGCCGATCGAAGAACACTCGTCGTGCTGATCAATCGCGCCGGAGACATCAACCCGCAGGGTATTGCAGAGCGCCTCGACCTGGGCATGCGTCACTGCAATGGGAGGCTTTCCAGGCCTGCGCCCGCGCTGGAACATGCCGGCGCCCGGACAACGCGACTCCTGCAGTGATGCGGATCATCCGCTCTGGCTGATTGAAATGCGCCGCCGGTACTGCGCCATCCACTCCAGCGACGGCGCAACACCACCGAACGGGAAGAAATGCGGGCTGACCGGGCCATGGGCGTCCGTCAGCCCGTTCACCAGTCGATCGACGAACACCTCCGGCCCCGCCGTTCCCAGCAGCCGGCCGATCGAGATGCCATACCGGGCCAGCATCGATGCACTGGCACCTACGCCGCACATCGCGGCGTATCGAAGCAGCCGGGTGATGCTGGCTGGGCCCGGCACACCGACCAGCACCGGAACCGCGATGCCACGCGTGCGCAGTCCATCCAGCCAGGCCAGCACGGTATCGGCATCGAACGCGAACTGGGTGACGACCAAGGGGGCCATGCCGCGTGCCTCGATGGCCTGGCATTTACGTTCAAGCGCCTGCCAGCGTTGATCGCTGCTCATCACCGGATGCCCTTCCGGGTGCCCGCCGATAGCAACGACCTTGATGCCGCACCGTTCCAGAAGTCCGGCCTCGATGATCGAAATGCTGTCTGCAAACGCTCCAGCAGGCGTGGCGAGGTCACCGGCGATCACCAGGCACTGCTCGACACCAGCCTCGCTGGCCGCGCGCTCAAGGAACCGCCCGAGTACCGCGCGCGAGCCGATACGCCGCGCAGACAGATGCGGCATCGGCTCGAATCCGAGCGCGCGCACCGTGCGCGCGGCGGCCAGTCGGGCGTCGTCATCCTCGCTGGCCAGGTAGGGAATGGAGATGACCGTACCGCGCGGGATCCGATCCGCCTCGGCGCACAGCGCGGGCATGGCCTTCGCGCTGACTTCCAGTGAAAAAGCGCTGATGAAGGCGTCCGCCCGCAGTGACAGGCCTGCCGGCATCAACGTGCTCCGCCCACATTGCCGGCAAGCGGCGAGCTGTTGCGGGCCAGTTCGATGAAGGCCTGCAGGTAGTCGATACCGGTATCGGCCTCGCGCGCGCCCAGGTAGATCTGCTTGGGGATGCCCTTGGCGCCCAGCCGTACGGGCACCACGTCCATGCGCGTGGCGTACTCCTCCACCAGCCAGCGCGGCATGGCAGCCACGCCGCGGCCGCTGGCCACCATCTGCATCATGATGTCGGTGGTTTCAATGGCCTTGTGGCGCCGCGGGGTGATGCCGGCCGGCAGCAGGAACTGGTTGTAGATGTCCAGGCGCTCGAACGGCACCGGGTAGCTGATCAGCACTTCCTGGCTGAGCTGGCGCGGCTTTACGTGGTCCACCTTGGCCAGGGCGTGGTTGCTGGCCACCACCAGCACCTGCTCGTAGTCGAACACAGGGATGAACTTCAGGCCCGGCTTCAGCAGTGGATCGGGCGTGACCAGCAGGTCGATCTCGTAGCCGAACAGCGCGCCGATGCCGCCGAACTGGAACTTCTGCTTGACGTCCACATCCACGTCCGGCCACGCGGCCAGGTACGGCGAGACGATCTTCAGCAGCCACTGGTAACAGGGGTGGCATTCCATGCCGATGCGCAGCGCGCCGCGCTCGCCCTGGGCAAACTGGCGCAGGCGCTCCTCGGCCAGGTCCAGCTGCGGCAGCACCCGGTTGGCGACTGCCAGCAGATATTGCCCGGCCTGGGTCAGCCGCAGGCTGCGGCCTTCGCGCAGCCAGACATCGGTACCCAGCTGCTGCTCCAGCTTCTTCATGCTGTGGCTGAGCGCCGACTGGGTCAGGTTGAGCACGCCGGCAGCAGCGGTGAGCGAGCCCTGCTGCTCGACCTGCTGCACGATGCTGAGGTGGATCCGCTCCAACATTAAGATGAATCTCACTCATGGATAGGTGAAGTAATACCATTTTACGTCATGAAAAGGCATGACTAGGATCGGGTCATGCCTTCATCCCAACGCCCCCTCCGTATCGTCGCCGTTTCCGGTGGACTGCAGCGCCCCTCCCGGGCCGCCACCCTCGCCGAGCACCTGCTGGGCCTGATCGGCGAGAACATGCGCAGCGAACAGCAGCTGATCGAACTCGGCGAACTGGCGCCGCAGCTGGCCGGTGCGCTGTGGCGTTCGCAGCTCCCGGAGGTTGTCGAGCGCCAGCTGGTGGCCGTCGAACGGGCCGATGTGCTCGTGGTGAGCACGCCGGTCTATCGCGGCTCCTACACAGGGCTGTTCAAGCACTTCTTCGACTTCATCGACCAGGACGCGCTGGTCGATACCCCCATCCTGCTGGCCGCGACCGGCGGCAGTGACCGCCATGCACTGGTGATCGATCACCAGCTGCGGCCGCTGTTCAGCTTCTTCCAGGCCCGCACCCTGCCCCTGGGCGTGTATGCCACCGACCGCGATTTCGCCGAGGGGCGCGTACACAACGAAGCGCTGATCCAGCGCGCACGACTGGCGGTGCAGCGCGCAATGCCGCTGCTTGCGCTGTCCCATCGCCGCGCGCCACTCGCCGCCGCTGAGGCCATCGAAGCCCTTTGAATGCCAGATGCCGCCGACCTGCCTCTGGATGTCACCCCGCAAACGGAACGCCGCCCATGACGAACGACGCCTTCACCTTCAGCATCACGCGCATCCCCTTCAACGAGGACTACCAGCCGGCCGAAGGCACGCGCATCACCACCAACTTCGCCAACCTGGCGCGCGGCGCATCCCGGCAGGAGAACCTGCGCAACACGATCAGCATGATCAACAACCGCTTCAATGATCTGGCGCATTGGGACAACCCAAGCGCCGATCGCTACGCGGTCGAGCTGGACATCATCTCGGTGGAGATGCACATCGATGGCAACGCGGGCAGCGCCCCCTTTCCCTTGATAGAAGTGCTGCGCCCGACCATTGTAGACACGCACACCGGCACACGCACCGAAGGCATCGTCGGCAACAACTTCTCGTCCTATGTCCGTGACTACGACTTCAGCGTGGTGCTTCCGGCCAGCAACGAAGGCAAGGACACCTTCGGCCTTCCGGAGGGCTTTGGCGACCTGCATGGCAAGCTGTTCCAGCACTTCCTGCGCTCGGACGCCTACCGCGCCAACTTCAGCAAGGGACCGGTGATCTGCATCAGCGTTTCCAGCAGCAAGACCTACCACCGCACCGAGAACCACCATCCAATCCTGGGCGTGGAATACCGCCAGGGTGAGTTCTCCCCCACTGACCAGTACTTCGACAAGATGGGCCTGCGGGTACGCTATTTCATGCCGCCGGGCAGCGTCGCACCGCTGGCGTTCTACTTCCAGGGCGACCTGCTGGGCGATTACTCGAACCTGGAGCTGATCGGCACCATCAGCACGATGGAGGCCTTCCAGAAGATCTACCGCCCGGAGATCTACAACGCCAATTCCGTGGCCGGCAAGGTCTACCAGCCCAGCCTGAAGCACCAGGATTACTCCTCCACCCGCATCGTCTACGACCGCGAAGAGCGCAGCCAGCTGGCGGTCAAGCAGGGCCGGTTCACCGAAGAACACTTCATCAAGCCGTACCGCGCCGTGCTTGAGCAGTGGGCCGCCCGCTGATCCATCGATTTCCCATTCGCCCCCAGGACACACCACACGATGCCGACGAAGACGCTGCTCCCCACCTCCACCGCAGGCAGCCTGCCCAAACCCTCCTGGCTGGCAGAGCCCGAGAAGCTCTGGTCACCCTGGAAGCTGCAGGACGAAGGCCTGATCGAGGGCAAGCAGGACGCCCTGCGCCTGTCCCTGCAGGAACAGCAGCATGCCGGCATTGATATCGTCAGTGACGGCGAGCAGACCCGCCAGCACTTCGTCACCACCTTCATCGAGCATCTCAGCGGCGTCGACTTCGAGAAGCGCGAAACCGTGCGCATCCGCAACCGCTACGATGCCAGCGTGCCGACCGTGGTTGGCGCCGTGAGCCGCCCCAGGCCGGTATTCGTCGAGGATGCGAAGTTCCTGCGCCGCCAGACCACGCAGCCGATCAAGTGGGCGCTGCCCGGCCCGATGACGATGATCGACACGCTGTACGACGCGCACTACAAGAGCCGCGAAAAGCTGGCCTGGGAGTTCGCGAAGATACTCAACGAGGAAGCGAAGGAGCTGGAGGCCGCCGGCGTCGACATCATCCAGTTCGATGAGCCGGCCTTCAATGTGTTCTTCGACGAAGTGAATGATTGGGGCGTAGCCGCACTGGAGCGCGCGATCGAAGGGCTGAAGTGCGAGACGGCGGTACACATCTGCTACGGCTACGGCATCAAGGCCAACACCGACTGGAAGCAGACCCTGGGGTCGGAATGGCGCCAGTACGAGGAGTCGTTCCCCAAGCTGCAGACCTCCAGCCTCGACATCATCTCGCTGGAATGCCACAACTCCCATGTGCCGATCGACCTGATCGAGCTGGTGCGCGGCAAGAAGGTGATGGTCGGCGCCATCGACGTGGCCTCCAGCACGGTGGAAACCCCGGAGGACGTGGCCAACACCCTGCGCAGGGCGCTGCAGTTCGTGGACGCCGACAAGCTCTACCCGAGCACCAACTGCGGCATGGCGCCGCTGGCGCGCGATGTGGCCAGGGGCAAGCTGCGCGCGCTCAGCGCGGGGGCGAGGATCGTGCGCGAGGAACTCTCGGCATAAGCCTGGCCGGGGAGGCATTGCCGTTCGAATGCCGGCTTGACGGAGCCTGCCCGGGTATCGACCAGGCTCCACCTCGCCCCTGCAGCTCCGGCCGGGTCTTCATCGCGGGCTGTCGCGGCGCCAGTGCCTGTTTGATCCGTACCACCTCACCCGCCCCGGCCTCGGCCAGGCGGCGGGCCTGCTGCCGTTGTTCCCGCGAAAGTGCGGGCGACGGCGCAGCGCTTGTTTCCGGCGCCACGTCCACCAGGCGTGCCACCGCCTCGCGCAGCCGCAGCTGTGGGCAGAGCCGCGCGGCACACCAGCGCTCGGCGTAGCGCCTGGCCTGCCGCACATTCGTGGCGGCCACCACCTTGGTCTGGGACATCTTGCGTGCGTCCAGGTACACCCGGAACCCGAGCACGGCATGCGGCACGATGTTGGCCACGGAACGCCCGTTCCACCACAGGTCCCAACGCTCGCCGCTCTGCACCCAGCCGGAGGGCCGGGTGACCGTCATGAACTCTGGAAGATCGAACGGAGAACTCATGCCGGGAAGGATACGAGCGCCCGTCGCACCGGCTGAGATCCGCGCCGTGTGCTTGTTCTTGACCATGAATCGTTAAGGCGCGCTTCCTTCCGCTACGCCTGCTCCGCGCCGTCGCGCCAGGGGAACAAGAACTGAAGTTTCGCGTCACGCATCGATGATGCTTTCGATCCAATCGATGTAGCGGGACACGCGCACGTTGTAGACCACCTGCCCGTAGAAACCCGCCTCCAGCGCATGCTCGGGAACGGCGGTGATCCAGGAACCGAGGCCCACCAGCTGCCAGGCCCCATCTTTCCTGATCACCAGCGGGCCACCGCTATCGCCGTTGCCGAGCACGCCTTCAAGGGGAAGGCCCTGCGGAGGCGGATCGAAACGGTACCAGAGATAACGCGCGTTGCCGCCGGTGATCGCGTTGCAGGCCCGACGCAGGGTCGTCCGATGTGACCCGCCGGGTACCAGTCCAGTCGCTCCGTTGCCGGTGGCGCCCTTCCCTATCAGGGCGGCGACCTGCGTGACCTCGTCGGCGCCACGGTAGAGTGCGACCGGCGGAACATCGCTCACCGGTGCGGCAAGTTTGATCAATGCAATGTCATCGGACGCCGCCAGAAACGCGTGGATTTTCGACGCACTCCCCGTTGCCATGGCTTCCTTGCCCAGTGCCTCGGGCATTGGCCTGTAGCCGGGATGCAGGAAGACACGCTCGACGCCGTAGCCCTTCCCATCAAGGGTGATGGTGGCGCCCATCCCCTCCATCGGTGCGGCATGCGCTGCGGTCAGCACCCAGCGCGGTGCGATCAGGACGCCGTGCCCCTCGCCTGGCATGTCCGCCAGTGCCGGGAACACCGATGCGTCGATCTGGTACCTGGCATCGTCAACATCATCGCGGATGACCACGGCACCGGCAGCGAACGGGAGCGTGGCCAATGCCAGGAGAATCCAGCGGTTCATGATTGCTTTCATCCCTGCAGTTCAATCACAACAGCTTAGGGCATGACCCTGCCATACCGGGACATCGTGCGACCAATCCCGGCGATGGCCGACGAACGCGGGGAAACGGGAGTTGAAGCCAGGCAGGCCATGCCCTACCTGCGGCCCCGATAGGGTTCGCAGCCCACGCCGTCATTGTCACGATCGAGGTGCGGGCCATACCCCGGATCACCACGCCGTACCGGCGCCGCCCCGGCGGCGCGGGCCTCCGCGCAGTTGGCAAACACCCGGGAACTGCGCGCGGGGGCGGGGGCGAAACTGCTGCGCGGAGTGTCGACGTATCGAGGGGCGGTTGGAGCGCCTCGATGGCAGTGATACTCACCCGTTTTCCGGTTGGTGTGGCACCCCTGCTTGTCGAGCCCGCCCGGATGCGCGAGCGCATTGGCGGACAGTGCCAGTGCGAGCATGCCGGATGCAGTCAATACGCTGGAAACGCGGCGTCGGGTGTCCATGCCTTCCCCCTGTCAGGCAATCCTGCCAAGGGGAAGGCTAGCATGGTGTCTCGACCGCCAGGTTTGACGCTGCAGCGGCTGCCACTCAACGCAGGTAGTCCTTCAGGAACAGCCAGGTGATCAGCGTCGGCAAGATCAACAAGAAGAAGCTGCGGCGCCTGCACGACCCGGAGGCAGGCGCCGGCAGTCGCTGATCCCTGAGCGGCCACGGGCTCTGCGCCAACGCGGGGAAATCAATGCACCCGCGCTCCTGTTCCGTCGGTTCCGCCGCATACATCGTGGCTGGCGCCGATCCTCCCTCGCCCCTCGCTCCTACAGTGGATTCGCGGCGACGCACGGCCTGCACCCCCGATGGCAACGCCGCCGCCCCCACTTTTCGAGCCCACAGGAGCGAGACATGGCATGCCTTTCCCGGACTATCGCTGACACAGCGGCAATGCGCCCAGCCCCCTCCACGCAGGTTGAACGGGGGGGTGCTCCATGAACCAGGTCTACGTCGCAGTCTGGGATGGAGCCCACTATCTGGTCGTCCGCAAACGGGTGCTCAACAGCTGGTGGGGCAGCAATTCCGTTGTCGTACTTTCTGCCGAGGCGATGGCCGCTGTGCTGGCCATCCGCAACGCGTCCGGCGGTGGCACAGAGCAGGACTGGGATCTGGTGAAGAAGCTGCTTTCCGGCGCCTGGCGCGCCGCAGGGTCAGTCGCCTACCGCGGCGAACGCACGCTGCCCCGCACCATGGACGCACTGGACCGGGCGCTTGAAAGCGCCGAACGCACGCATCCGCAAACCGATGACATCGCCATGGAGACGCTGGCCGCTCTGCAGAGCCTGTTCCGCGAGGACGCAAGAACCCCTCCCACGTTCAGCGCTGCGCGTGCAACCTTGCGGGAGCTCTCCATCGCGTTGCCGCCGCCCACCCGGGGTGCGCCGAACTGGGCCGCTGCGTTGATACTGGCACAACGCCTGGTGGCGGAAGTCGGAGCGTGGTCGGATGCCCTGCCCCCGGCGCTGGTGAACCAGGCGGGCCAATGGGCCCTGCCCGGCGGCGGCCGCCTGAACAACGAACGCAAAGAGCGCGCCGCGCGCCGCGAGTTCGAGGAGGAGCTCGGCATCTGGCTTGGGCAGGGACGCGCCGCATGCGATCTGCGTGCCCGGCTGTTTCCGGATGGGGGAGGCAGCTTCTCCCTGGTTCGCTTCCGCACCACGGCCGAGGAGCTTCTGCGGATGGCGCAGGAGGCCGAGAACAACGTCCAGGCCAGTGCCAGCAGCCCTGCGCGCCCCCAGTCCTGCCTGGTGACCGACTGGGAAGTGGCGAGCATCGGACGGGTGCCGGTGGCCAATCTGCGCAATGTCCTCGGGGCACGTGTGGAGGTTCCGGGCGAAGGAACACTGGAGGTTGACGAGGCCCTGGCCGGCGCCAGGCCCGGTGGCCAGGAGATCGACTGGTACCGGGAGATCGCCGCTCTGCTGTCACCCGCCTGAGCCTCCAGCGCGCACCCGTGTGATCCCCTGCAACCCTAGCGAGGCCCCTCCATGAAAGAAAGCACGCCCGAACGCGAGGCCCGGCGCCACATCAGCAAGCAGCTCACCGCGCAGATCAACAACGCGCAGGTGTATCCCGACGTCCGCTCGGTCGTGGTGAAGGCCCTGGCCGACATCAAGGACCAGCTGCGCAGCCTGTCCAGCAAGATACGGCGGGATTACAACCTGAAACCCGGTGAGCCGTTGATGTTCTTCTACGTCAAGGGCGGCAATGCGCTGGACGCACTGCTTGAACGCCCGGCAGACCCGCCGCCGACGCTGTTCGATTTCGGCCGGTCCGACTGGGACACGCAGGTGGTGATCAACCCCTGGATCCCGATCCCGGCACAGGACGCCCTGCACGGCGGTGTTGAAGACATCGTGATCGACGTGATGCAGGGTGCCGGCCTCAACATCGCGCTGGAGATCAGCGTCTTCCCACCCAACCAGAATCCGCTGGCCGGCCAGGTGGTGGATCTTGCATCGGTGGACATCCATGTGCCGCCCGGCCAGCAGTGCCTGGTGACATGTGACAACCCGCAGACGTTCCGGAAGGTGTACGAACGTGACCGCGCGGGCCTGCATCTGTTCACCAGCGAGCCATTGAAGGGCATCGGCACGTCCGCGCCGGTAACAAGCCCGTCCGTGCTGCCCCCTCCGCAGCCACCGTTGCCGCAGCCCGTGCAGCCGCCGCCTGTCCCTCCGCCGCCACCCGGCATCATCCTCAACGACGGCATCAAACCGTTCGTGCTGTATCGCATGGGCTATACCTGGCACGCGCGATGGGTGAAGGATCCGAAGGCGCCTGCCGGCGATGACCCGGTGACGCCGCGGCCGATCCTGATGGAACTGATCGATGTCACCACGCCGCGCCGCGATACCGTGGAGGCCGTGACAGTGTGGTCGGACAGCATCCGCAACCACCTGGTGATTGCCGAGGATGCCGGTTCTGAAGAGCGCTGGCGGCTGCCCCTGCCCAGCATGGAGTACCACCTGTGGGAAGGCCTGACCATGCTGTGCGAGATCGCTGCCTATCCCGGCTGGCCAGGCGCGGACAAGCTGCAGAAACGTCGCCGCAACGTGCAGCGCATCCACGACTGGTACCGCGACCAGCAGGGCGACCTGGCGACGTTCGGCCGGGTGATCGATGGCATCGCGGCGGCGCCGGTGTTCGCCGATGACACGGACTGCATGCAGCAGGTCGATGCCTGCATGCGTATGGTCAAGGCGCGCATGCAGGCGTCAGCCTCGGGATTCGATCACGGCGCGCTGTCGGCCACCCACGCGCAGCGTCTGGCGCACGGGCGGCAATGGGGCGTGCAACGGGTCGCAGCGCTGCTGCAACGCCTGGGTGCACCTGCCGCTTCGTGCGGCTACAGCGACGATCTCGCCTTGATCGGGACACTGGCACAGAACCCGTACCTGGATGTCACCCAGGTGCCGATCTCCGGCGTCGACTGCGCGATGATCATCCGCACCGACCCTGCAACGCTGCGCAAGGCGACGGCGGCCAACTGCTTCCTTGCGCTTGCCCAGGATCTCGGCGCGCACATGACCATCGAGGATTCCCTGCACTCGACCGTACGCGCCACAGGTGTCAGCTACGAGCGGACGCTGGTGATCTTCGATGCGCCGCATTCGCCGTCGGCGCGCGTGGCCAAGGCAATCCTGACGTTGACCACTGCAGGCCCGATCGATTGCCCATTCCACGACAGCCCCCATGGTTCCGGACAGGCCATCGCACCGTTGCTGGACATGGACAACCAGCGCAAGGTGGCGGCCTCGCTCATCCAGGGTTTCGTGCAACGGGCGAACCTGTCCAGGCAGCACGAGATGATCCGAGTGTTGCTGCCGTAGGGGGAGTGAGCCGCGCCCCCCCTGCCCTGCACCTGGATCGCATCAATCGCGCACACTCCGCCGCAGCACAGGTGCGGAGCAACTGATCCACCGGGAAACGCCTTCGCCCGGCATGGCGTCGAGCGAAGGCCGTGTGGCTTTGAATCAATGCAGCGGCACCTTCAGCACCGAAGGCGCGTTGGCCGGCGAGCTGAAGGTCACCGCCCCCCCCAGCTGGCTGATGCCCGCATAGCGCAGGTCCACGGTATCGACCACCAGGGTCAGCCGGCTGCCGGTCGGGAGGTTCCAGCTGCTGGCTTCCAGGCGAAGATCGATGGTTCTCGGCTGGCCGGGCGTGGCACCGCGCAGGGTGTACGGCTTGTGGCTGATCAGCTGGCCGTTGCCCAGCATATCCTCGGCATACAGGTAGGCATACAGCGTGGTGTTGGCGCGAGTGGGCGTCACCGTCAACCGCACTTCCGGTGCGCCATCCAGGCGGCGTGCACTCCAGTAGATCGGGCCCTGCCAGACGCCTGCGGCGTTGCGGCCAACGAATGGTACATAGGCACCGGGCGGCAGGTTGAACATCTGCAGCGCGCCGGACGCCATCACCACGCCGGAGTTGGCGGCAGTCAGCAGGCCGCTGCCGATCCGGTAGTTCCAACCGGTGCCGCCACCGCTCTCGGCCAGCCCTCCGGTGGGCAGCAGAAGCCCGGTCGGCGCGGTCAGCCCGTAGCTTACGGCGCCGGTAGAGGTGGCCTGCCAGTCCGGATAACGGCTCCAGCTGCCCTTCTGCGACTTCAACTGCACCGCCGGCTGGCGATCGATGCCATTGGCGACGCCCTTGAGGTAGTGGTCGAACCAGTCGCCCACCGTGGCATAGACCTCATTGGGAATGCCGAGCGCACCGAAGGCTTCGTTGAGGGCGTGGTCGCCATGGCGCAGCTGCAACTGCTTGGGTCCCTTCAGGCGGGTGAAGAAGTCGACCAGCTGGCCCGGCGGAAACAGGCTGTCGTTGAAGGCGTTGGCGAGGAATACCGCGGGTTGGTTGGCATTGATCTCATCAAGGCTGCTGGCCGGGCTGCGCTGTGCCGCCACCGGCAGCAGCGAGTCCACCGCCCCCTGGTAGTTGCCGACCAGCACATTGCCGTTGATGGTGACCAGCTCCGCCCCGGGGCGGCCAGTGGCCAGGCCGGCTGCCACCAGCAGGGCAATACCTTGCGCGCTGGGCGTGTCATGGCTGTAGAGCGACGCCTGCAGGTCGGCCCAGCCGCTCAACGCGGCAACGGCCTTGATGCGCGGGTCGCGTGCTGCCGCCAGCAGGCTGGTGCCGGCCCCATAGGAGATGCCCGATACACCGATTCGTGAGGGGTCGGCACGGGTGTTGTCCAGCGCCCAGTCAATCAGTGCACTGACGTCCTCGACCGTGGCCGGCCCGGCGATGTCGATGCTGCCGCCCGACTCCCAGAAGCCGCGCGAGCTGTAGCTGATGACCACATAGCCGCGCTGCGCCAGCGACTGTGCCACGCCCACGTACTCCACGCTGGGCACTGCCCAGCTGCTGGGCATCACCAGCAGCGGATAGCGGCCACTGCCGGCCTCTTGGGGTTCGATGACGAAGGCCCCGAGGGGCGTGCCATCCCAGCTGGGGATGGTGCGATGGGTGGTCTTGACCGTGGCCGCCAGGGCCGCGGGCGCCAGCCCGGTCAGCAGGATCAACAGCAGCAAAAGCTTGCGCATCGTCGTCTCTCCCCGTCGGTGGTGGTGCAACGGGTCGGACCGTACCAGTGCGAATGGTGGCTGGCACCTTGCGACGCAACATGCCGCAAAGCGCGCCTTGCTATGCTTCGAGGCACTGCGGGCCCTCCGCAGTCTCCCATCAAAGCAAGGACGCCCCCGATGCACAGGATGCTCGTCGCAGGCACGCTCTCCAGCGTTGCCTGCCTGTTCGCCCCTTCAGTGTTGGCAGAAGATGCCCCCGAACCCGCCAACGACTGCGCGGACATTGCGCGGCTGATGGCCAACGACGACTTTGCGGCACTCGACGCGATGGCCGCGCGTTTCCGCAAGGGCGAGCTCAACGCCGCCGGCCAATCCCGGCTCGGCCGTTTCTACATCTGCATGTCGCGTGCAATCGGCACGTCGCGGCAGGAGGTTCAAGCCTGGAACGACTGGTCTGCGTGGGCGGCGCGCTGGGTTCAGCACGCGCCGAAGTCTGCGGCGGCCCACCTGATCACTGCACGGATTCCACTCAACCTGGCCTGGAGCTACCGCGGCAACGGATACGCCAACACCGTCAACGACGAAGACTGGGCACAGTTCCATGAGTACAACGCGGTTTCGCGGGCCTACCTGCAATCGCATGAGGATGTTGCCGGCGGCGACCCGTTCTGGCACGAGATGAACGTGCTGATCGCGCTGCGCGAAAGCGCGGATGACGACGAAATGCTGGCGCTCGTTGATCGAGCAGCGAAGGCCTTCCCCGACTACGAACCACTGCACCTCATTGCCATGGAGTACTTCACGCCGGCCTGGGGCGGCAGCGCGCAGAAGATGGAAGCCTTCGCGCGGCACTCGATGGCCAGCGCACCAAAGAAGAAGCGGGCCATGCGCTACGCACGGCTGTACTGGTCGGCCACCGAGTATTCGCCCGATCACTTCCGCGCGGCGAAGCCCGATTGGCCGCTGATGCGCCAGGGACTGGACGAAATCGCCCAGCAGTACCCGACCATCGACAACCTGGAATCGATCGTCCGCTATGCCTGCCTGGCACGCGACAGCGACGCACTGGTCCGCTGGAACCGTTTGTGGTTGAGCCGCAGCGGTTTCGACGAGGCGGCCATTGCGAGCTCGACCGAGCAAAGCAAGGCCGCATGCCTGGCGCCGGACGAAGAACAGGAAGCATTCCTGTAGCGCCCGCCGCCGCAGGCCCTGGCGCGCAGCTGGCAGGCCTGCCAGGCGCCTAGCACGCGCGCGTGTCATCCACGCGCCGCGTGATCTGACATATCACCAGTGCTTGCGCATGATCACAGCTTCGCCCTTTCGTCATTGACCACAAGGCGCCAGCTTGTGACGCTTATGACACCGCAGGGCTGATGGCCCAACAACGCGGCCAGGCTCCACCGCAATCCGCAGCATCCGTCTCCGCAGCATCTCCGCATGTCCTCGCCCCGGCCAGGTCGTGACGGGCGGCTGCGCCCTGAATCTTCTGCTGGAGAATCGAAATGCGCCTTGCAGGCTTTGTCTTTGCCATCGTACTCAGTGCTTTTGCCGGTGCTGCACAGGCCCAGGTGGTCACCCTCAACAAGGGCGGCTTCGTGCTGACCTACGACTGCAGCATCCACAGCGCCACCCGCTACGAGTACACGCTTACCGCCGATACCGGTTCGGCCGCACGGCCGTCCAGCTTCTACAAGGACCCGGACCTGCCGGCCGGCTGCCTGGGCCAGACCAGCACCGCGTCCTACGCCAGCATCAGATCCGGCTATGACCGTGGCCATCTGGTCACGTCCAACCACATGGACTACGACGCGACCTACATCCGTCGCGCCAACTACATGACCAACATCGTGCCGCAGGTGTCCAGCTTCAACCAGGGCATCTGGGTGAAGGCCGAAAACGTGGCCGAGTGCTACCGCGACATCGCACCGGTGGACGTCTACGGTGGTGTGGTCTACGGCGACGCCGCCAACGATTACTTCCTCGCCAGCCATGGCATCCCGACCCCGGAGTTCTTCTGGAAGACGATCATCACCCGTGACCCGAACACCGGAACCGCCAAGGCGATCAGCTGGATCATTCCCAACGAGGCCAACCTCGGCAGCCTGGACAACTACCTGGTGACGATTGCCGATCTGGAGGAGCTGCTGGGCGCCAGCTATGTGGCGATCAACGCACCGGCCTCGCTGAAAAGCATGCTGCCGGCCACCACCTGGCCACAGCCTGCAGGGTGTGACCTGGGCTGATCGGCAGGCGGAGGAATCACGATGCCTGCACGCGCAGCCATCGTGACGCCAGCACTCTGGCAACCAGGAACTGCACTGCGGCGCCGACGACGGTGGCAACGACAAGCCCGCGCCCTGTCGTTGGCGCCCCGCCGGACAGCATTCGCATCAGGTAGGCCATGCTGGCCAGGATGATCAGCAGCGTCGTGGCAAGCAGGATCAGCGACGCCACCATCCTGCACGCCGTCGATGCGGGTTCTGGCGACGGCGCGCTGGCCCACAGGCCGGCAAACGTAGCCAGTGCGCAAGACCCCAGCAGGACCAGGCTGGCAATCTGCAACTGCGCGGCGCCGTCGGCGACGGGCATGATGAACTTGCCTGGCGAGAATCCCGCAGGCAGCAGCAACACCAGGACGGGGAGCAGGCAGCTGCCGGCCAGCGTCACCGCGCCGGCGATGCCGGCACTGATGAGGCGATGGTGCCGGGCCTGGGATCGCACTCGGTTCAAGGGGTATTCCCGTGCAGGCGCTGGGTGAGGTGGCCCGGCAGTCTAGCGTTCCTGTGGCCAGCGTGCCCTGCCCGTCCCGCTATGGGAAAATGGCGGGCGCTTCGCCCTTTTGGCTGTTCCCGGAGTAGTAGATGTCCCGTTTCCCCTTCGATGCCGTGCTGTTCGACTGCGACGGCGTACTGGTCGATTCCGAGCCGCTGGTGGCCCGCGTGCTCTCGGAAATGCTGACCGCACGCGGCTGGCCGCTGACCCCGGCGCAGGCCGGCGAGGTCTTCCTGGGCCAATCCGTGGCCCATCTGGCCGGGCTGATCGCAGAGCGCACCGGCAAGCCGTTCACCGAGGAATGGCTGGAGGAGTTCCGCCAGCAGCGCAACCGGGCGCTGGAACGGGATCTGGAGCCGATCCGGGGGGCGCCCGAGGCCGTGCGTGCGATCGCCGCAGCGACCGGTGGCCGCATTGCCTGCGCGTCCGGTGCCGACCTGATCAAGGTGAAACTGCAGCTGGGCAAGGTCGGCATCCTCGATGCCTTCGGCGACCACGTCTACAGCGGCCAGGACATGCCGAACACCAAGCCGCACCCGGACGTCTACCTGGCGGCCGCTGCCGCGCTGGGTGTGGATCCGAAGCGCTGCGCGGTCATTGAAGACACCGTGACCGGCGCGACCGCCGGCGTGGCGGCGGGTGCCACCGTGTTTGGCTTCAGCGAGGGCGGCCCGCACCACAGCACGCCGGAGGCCCTGCGCGCTGCGGGTGCGAAGGTGATCTTCCAGCGCATGGACCAGCTGCCGGCATTGCTGGCGGCCTACGCCGCCGACGCTGCCGCCTGAGGCGGCCTCAGCCTGCAGCGCCCAGCGTGGCGCTGCGGCGTTTCCCGGTGTAATGGAGCACGAACAGGTACAGGCCAGTGAACAGCTGCAGGAACAATGGCGGCAGCGGCGAATAGGTGATCCACGCTGCCGGCTCGCCCTGCCCCAGCCCGCGAGCGGCGAAATTGGCGATCACCGCCAGGGTGAAGACGATCGAGGTCCAGCGATGCACGTGCCGCGCCCAGCCACCCCGGCTCATTGACGGCGCCTCGCTTCGGATCGGGCTTCGATCATCTTCCAGCCATTGCCGGACGGGTCACGGAATCCGGCATCGATGGCGCCATAGCGTTCGACCGGCTCCTGGGTGAACTCGACGCCCCGTGCCAGCCATTGCGTATAGCGCGCCCGACAGTCATCGACGGCCAGCACCAGCGGCGGCATTGCGCCTTTCGCCACCAGCTGCTGCAGTGCCTGCGCGGTGGCCGCGTCGTGGGTGGGCGGGCCCGGAACGAACAGCCCCAGCTGGAATCCGTCCTGGCCGGGGCTGCGTACCGTCAGCCAACGGTAGCTGCCATTGCGCACATCGGTGTGCACTTCGAAACCGAGCATGCCGACGTAGAACGCGAGCGCTTCATCCTGGTCGCGCACATACAGGCCGACCGTGTTCACAGTGTTTGTCATGGGACCTCCCTCACGTGGGATCCACGTTAGCAACCGCCGCGCGCCGGCGCTTCTCCAAAACTGCCATGTTCAGGTCCGGTCGCTGCGCGGCACGTGCGTGGCACTCCGGCACGCAGGCCGGCGTCGCCTGGCCGGCCCGCTCACGCTCGCGCACGTTGCCCGGGCTGTCGCCGGTGATGTCACGGAAGATGCGGCCGAAGGTGCCCAGGCTGCTCCAGCCGGTCTGCGCGGCGATCTCGGTGACCGGCAGGTCGGTGTCACGCAACATCGCCACGGCCCGTTCGATGCGGCGGCTCAGCAGGTAGCGGTGCGGCGGCAGCCCGAATGCCTGCTTGAACGAACGCGCGAAATGCGCCGCGGATACGGCACTCACTTCGGCCAGGCGGGCCACCGGCCAGTCCTCGTGGCTGGCATGGTCCATCCGGTCCTTGGCACGCAGCAGGCGTCGCAGCAGTTCGGGGCTCTGGTTCATGCCGCCACCGTGCGCGCCAGATGATGTCGCGCCGCATGCCTGGCCTGCGCGGCCTGCTCGCCCAGCCAGTCACCGAACGCAATGACCTTGGCGCACCGGCTGCGCGCCGTCGGTGCGACGAACCAGAAACCCCGCCCGTCGCTGGCCACACCGGGATGTGCCTGCACCAGGCGCCCGCTGTCCAGTTCGGCCTGGAACAGGATTGGCGAAGCAATGGCGATGCCCTGCCCGGCAATGGCCGCGCCGACGTCCAGATGCTCTACCGCAAAGGGGCTGACCGGGCTCTCCTCGGCCGGCGGCGGAACCGCGCCATGTGCGGAAAACCACAGTGCCCACCAGTCGGGCCTGCCGAGCAGCGGAACCTCCAAGGCCCGGCGCCCGAGCCCGTCTGCCGCCGGCAGCAGCGCTGGCGCGCACAACGGGGTGAAAATGCTGGGGAACAGGGGCGTGGCCTGCAGCCCGGGCCACTCGCCATGCCCATTGCGGATGGCAGCATCAAAATGCCCGGCGGCCAGGTCCTGCGGCTCTGCCGACAGGTCCAGTTCCAGCACGATGCTCCGATGGCGGCCGCGGAAACTGCCCAGCCGCGGTGTCAACCAGCTGGTGCCCAGCGTGGGTAGCACGGACAGGCGCAGTCGCGCCGCATCCATGTCTGCGGCGCGCATGAAACTGGCACGAAGCGCGTCGAAGGCCCGGGTGGCCTCCTGCGCGACGCTGGCACCCGCTGCCGTCAGTTCCACATGCTGTGCGTGGCGCAGGAACAGGCAGGTGCCGGTCTGGGCCTCCAGCCGGCGCACGTGGTAACTCACCGATGCCGCACTGGTGTCGAGCTCCTCGGCAGCACGGGCGAAACTGCCCAGCCGCGCCGCCGCTTCGAAGGCGCGGATGGCGACAAGCGATGGAAGCTGGCGTTGGGTCACCATAAGTGTGGCTTAGCCTGAGCCCCGATATCTGCGTGGTCAATCCCCCTCGCACCCGCAACGATGGAGGCAATTCCGGCAAGGGGTCACGCACATGGATCGACGGCAGTTCCTGGCCACCTTGGCCGCGGCGGCAGCCTCAAGCGCCCTGCCCTCGGGGCGGCCCCTGGCCAGCCACAGCGAAGACTGGAAATGGTTACAGGGCAACTGGCGGGTCCGGCACCAACGGCTGAAGGAGCGCCTGCTGGGTGATACCCGCTGGGAAGCCTTCAGCGGCGCCAGCGCGGTCTGGCTCACCCTGGGCGGACTCGGCACCATCGATGACAACGTCATGGCGCTGCCTTCGGGTCCCTACAGGGGCCTGGGCGTGCGTGCGTTTGATCCGGTGTCTTCCACGTGGTCGATCTGGTGGATCGATGGACGCAACCCTGCCCATATCGAAGCGCCCGTGCGCGGCGTCTTCGAAGGCGATGGCGGCAGCTTCCGTGGTCGTGATCACTTCAAGGGACGCCCCATCGACGTCTGGTTCCGCTGGCATGACATCCATGGCGAGGAGCCCTGGTGGGAGCAGGCGTTCTCCGACGATGCCGGCGCGCACTGGGAAGTGAACTGGCGCAACTGGTTCCGCCGCACTGCGGCAGCCCCCTCTCCGCTTCCGAAGCTGCCGGATGCACCGCGCGATTTCGATTTCCTGGTGGGCCATTGGAACGTGCGCCATCGTCGCCTGCGCGCTCGGCTGGCAGGCAGTGATGCGTGGGACGCGTTCAACGGCACCCTGCACAACTGGCCGGTACTGGGAGGATTCGGCAACGTGGGCGACAACCTGATGGACGTGCCGGGAGCACCACTGCGCGGCATGGGTATGCGCGCCTGGAGTGCGGCTGAGCGGCACTGGCTGAGCTGGTGGCTGGATGGCCGGGAGCCGACCCGGATCGGCGCGCCGCTGCGCGGTGGTTTCGAGGCCGGCGTCGGGCGCTTCTTCGGCGATGACCAGCACGACGGACGGGCGATCCAGACGCGGGTGATCTGGTCACGCATTACCCCGCGCTCGGCGCGCTGGGAACAGGCGGCTTCGACCGATGGGGGACGCAGTTGGGAAACCAACTGGGTCAGCGACTTCGAGCGGCAGGCATGAAAGCGCTGCTGGCCGTGATGCTGCTGGTTGCTGCGTCGCCCCCCGCGACTCCCTCAAGGGTGCTGCAGATCGTCGGCCCCGCCGAACGCTTTGCGCCGGGCGTTGCATCCACGCAGTACGACGAGATTCGACTGACCTTGAGCCCGGACGGAAACACCGCACTGTGGTTCAGCCGCAACCGTCCCGGCGGTCCGGGCGGGTATGACATCTGGGTCTCCCGCCACGATGGGCAGCGCTGGCGGCCGGCGACGCCGGTCTCGTTCAACACGGCTGGGCGCGACTTCGATCCCGCCTTTTCTGCCGATGGCCGCACGGTGTATTTCTGTTCGGATCGAGCAGGCGGCCAGGGCGGCGACGATCTGTACCGGGTCAGCATTGGACGCGACGGTCGATTCGGCGAACCGGAGAATCTGGGCCCCGCGGTGAACAGTGCGGCCGACGAGTTCGCACCGATGCTCTCCCCGGACGGTCGTACGCTGTTGTTCTCCAGCGATCGCGCGGGCGGTGCCGGCGGCCATGACCTCTACAGCGCCACGATGATCGGCGGCGTGGCGCAGCTGGCGCGGCCGCTGGTCGGTGGCATCAATACCGCCGCGCAGGAGTTCGATGCCACTTTCCTCGGCGACGGCCGAACGGTGGTGTTTGCCCGCGCCCTGGACTTCGGCAGTGCACCGGTGCGCCAGTTCATTGGCTACGAGCGTGGAGGCCGTTATGACGCGGGCCATGCATTGCCCTCCCCGGTGAACGAAGCCTTCGGCGACAGCTACGGTGCGATGCTGGATGGCTCGCAACCTGACACTTTGACCTATTCGGCGCGGCGCGCAGACGGTGCGGGGTTGGACCTGTACCGCATCCGCTACCGTTCGGGCGAACCATGATCCGCGCTCAGCGCTGCGCCGGCAGTTCCAGCCGATGCTTGCGGCACAGCCGGTACACGGTCACCCGCGAGATCTGCATCTGCCGTGCGCACTCGGAGACGTTGTAGCCGGTCTGGCGCAGGGTCTGCAGCAGCACATCGCGCTCGGCCTGGCCGCGGGCATCCTGCAGCATCGCGCCCGGCGGCGCATGCTCGGCCCCACCCAGTTCAAGGTCACGCTCGCTGATCAGCTCGCCTTCGGCCATGATCGCCGCCCGCTGCACCCGGTTGAGCAGTTCACGCACGTTGCCGGGCCAACCGAAGCGTCGCATCGCCTGCAGCGCGGCGGGCGCAAAGCCACGTGCACGCACGCTGTGGCGCAGGCGGAAGCAGCGCAGGAAATGCTCGGCCAGCAGCTGCACATCGGCGCCACGCTCGCGCAAGGGCGGCATCAGCAGGCGCAGCACATTGAGCCGATAGTAGAGATCGCTGCGGAACCGCCCCTGCGCCACCGCGTGCTCCAGTTCGACGTGGGTGGCCGCGAGTACGCGCACGTCGGCCCGCAGCGGCTGGCTGCTGCCGACGCGCTCGAAGGTGCCTTCCTGCAGCACGCGCAGCAGGCTGGTCTGCGCCTCCGCCGGCAGGTCGCCCACCTCATCGAGGAACACGGTGCCGCCGTGTGCGGCTTCGAATACGCCTATCTGGCGCTTGTCGGCGCCGGTGAACGAGCCGCGCTCGTGACCAAACAGCTCCGACTGCACCAGGCTGGCCGGAATGGCACCGCAGTTGACCGCGATGAACGGCTTGCCCGCACGGCCGGACAACGCATGCAGCGCGTGAGCCGCCAACTCCTTTCCGGTACCGGTTTCGCCGGTGACCAGCACCGGCAGTTCGACCGGCGCGAACTTGTGCAGCACGGTGCGCACCGCATGCAACGCTGGACTCTCGCCGATCAGTGCGCGTGGTCCCTGGCCGCCGCATACCTCGCTGGCAGAAGGATCATCCGCGTCGAACTGCTGGCGCATCGCCGCCACCAGGTCCTGCAGGCCGAAAGGCAGCGTGAACCGCGAGATGCAACGCTGCAGCAAGGGCAGCCACGCTGCAGGCGTGGGCCCTGCGCCGGGTGGCAGCACCGCAAGCCAGGGCAGATGCACGTGCTGTTCGATCCATGGCGCCAGCAACTGCAGCGCGGGCGTATCCAGATGGCGAAGATCCAGCACAGCGAGCAGCCGATCACGCCCGCGCAGCCCGATCGCCATCGCCGGGTCGGGATGGATGCGGCGCACGTACCAGCCTGCGGCCGCCAGCGCGCTGCGCTCGTTCGCCAGCGGCTCGCCGAACCAGAGCACGCAACGTGATGTAGAAGCCTCCGGGACCGCCGCCATGCTTCCCCCAGCATCCGGACACCGTCGGCGGACTGTCAGGCAATCACCGGCGTGCCGCCCTCCGCCGGGACCCTCTACGGCCACCGCAGCGGCCTTTGATGGGCGGATCCTAGCGCTGCGCTAAACGGCGGCGCAATGAGCGCCGCGTCAAGAGACCACCGGCTGAAGCGGCATCGTTGCAGTCCGCGACGGCACCTGTAACACCCGTGTGACAGTCGGGCGCCCGCCTTGCCCTGCGGCGCTTGGTACAGCGCAATCCCAACATTTCTCCGACGCCGCTGTAACAGCGCGGCAGCAGCACCCCACGCCTGCCAGCGCCTGGCGCCAGGGCGGCCAAGCCTTGCAGGGTTGGCACGGTTGATGCGTGGTTCCGCCGCACCCACCACGGGAGATCGGCATGGACGGCATCACCCCCATTCGCGGCCTGCTGGCAACGCTGGCCATGGCCCTGCTGTCGGTTGGCGCGAGCGCCTCTGCCTCCGGTGCACGCCAGGGCGTGAAGGCTCAACCGGGCGAAATCGTCCTGTTGCGTGATGTGTCCGCACGCCCGGCCTATCGCATGGCGCCGCCCGGCATGGCGCTGATCGCCGACCCGAAACCCCAGCGCGAGATCGCAGCGGCCCTCGGTGCGGGTGCCCCGGCAAACGGGATGGACGAGCTGAGCGATGAGGACTACGCAGGCATGGGGGCGGGTCAGGCAGCCACGGCCACCGCACCCGCAGGCACCACGGTCGAACGCGTGACGCAGCAGGCATTGGGCGGTACGCTCGGCCGCCACGGTGACGGCATGGTCGGCAGCAGTCTGGGGAGCGCCATGAGCGGGCCGCTCGGTGCGGTCGGAAACAGTACCCGCAGCATCGGCGATACCGTGCGCGGCGCAATCGGCCAGTTCCCGCTGCAGGGCATGGCCCCGGCGGGTGGCAAGTGAGGCGGGCGCACTGGCTGCTGCTGATCCTGCCTGCCACGCCGTTGATCGCGCAGGCCGATGACTACAGCGGCATGCTCGCCTACCTCGACGTTGCCCGCATCGACGGCCGTGCACTGGCCGGCGCGAACGGCGCCATCGCGGTCAACCAGGCGGCCGGCGACCTCAATATGCAGGCCAACCTGCGCGGCATCGCCACGGGCGAACATGCCGAAGTCTCGATCGGCAACCGACAACTGCGCGGTGGCAACCGCGTGCTGGGTGCACCGATGCACGCCACTGCCGTCATCGATGGCAAGGCGCTGGCCGGTGCCAGCGGCATCGCATCCATCAACCAGGCCAGCGGCATCGCCAACACGACGCTCAACGTCGTCAGCGCGACGCTGGCCCGACAGGGCATACGCGAAACCGACGATACGGCGTTGGCCGCCGAAGGTTCCGTGTTGGCAGGGGGGCGGGACGACGCCGGTCGCGGCGTTGCGACGGGCACCCGCAGCGCCGGTGTCACCAGCACGGCGCTGCGGGGATTCGACGGGGTCCTGCAACTCAATCAGATCGCGGGCAGCGGCAATGACACGGCCAATGTACTCGGCCTGGTCGTGCAGGACCGCCCGTGACAACCACCCAACCGATGCACCACCCGATGAGAGAGAGGGCACCATGAAAGCGACCGTCAAACGGACCATGCTCGCCATGGCGATTGCCACTGCCTCGACCGCCGCTGCGGCCAATGGCTGGGACAACCAGAACGCCAACGCGAACATCAACCACACCCACACCGTCAGCGAAACCCGCAACGAGACGCACAACCATACCGACAACGACGTGCGCAACCGCACCGTCAACGTCAATGTGCAGAAGCACAGCACCATCCAGGCCGACGAACGCAAGGAAAAGAACAACCACGGCGTCGACGTGAACCTGGAGAAGGACCTGCGACTGAGCACCGACATCAATTTCTCCGGCGACCCGAACATCACCGGCGACATCGACCTCGACTCGGCGGCCATCGCCGTGATCGACAACCGCCAGTCGATCAGCAACAACGCCACCAGCAACAGCCTGGTCACCAACAGTGCCTCCATCGGTGACAGCGTGGGCGCAGGTGCCTCCGGCAACCTGGGCTTCAACGTGGTATCGGGCGACAACAACGCCCAGGACAATGCCGCCTCGTTGTCCGCCGCCGACGCGTCCTTCAGCTTCGGCATGGCCGACGCCGAGGTGTTCGTCAACCAGGCCGGCTTCGGCAACGCCACCATGAACTCCGGCGTCACCAATGCCGCGGGTCTCAGTGGCAATGCCTTCGGCGGTGCGTCCGGCAACATCGGCGTGAACATCGCCTCGGGCAACAACAACGAGCAGAAGAATGCGCTCGCCGCCTCGGTCGCGACCACCGCAGTGGCGCAGTCGAGCATCAGCTCCAACCAGGTCTCCACCGGCAACACGGTCAGCAACGCCGGCTTCGTGCAGTCCTACACCGATACCGTGCAGGTCGGCATGCGTGGCGGCGTCAGCGGCCTGACACTGGCCTATGGCGCGGGAACCTACCGCGGCACCGGCAACGCCTACCAGATGGCCAACTACTACCTGGATACGTGGAGTGGCGAGCTGCCGCACCCGGGTGGCAACAGCACCGGCCATATCGATCTGGACAACCAGATCCAGAACGCCACGATGAACCCCAACCGGCCGGGGGTGGGTGGCCTGGGCTTCGATACGCGTGAGAGTGGCACCAGCCAGTTCGTCGAACTGGGCGTGGCCGACCTGTATGCCAGCCTCAGCGGCACGGTCAGCACCACGCGCTGGGTGAACGTCAACGCGACCAACACCTCGGCCTTGTCGGGCAGCGCCTTCTCCGGCGCCTCCGGCAACATCGGCGTGAACGTGGCCGCGGGCACCGGCAACCTGCAGGCCAACAGCCTGGCCCTGGCAGTCGCCCAGCCCAGCACCGGCAGCGGTGGTGGCAGCGGCGAGTAAGCGCAACACCCCGGCCGTCCGCCAATGGCCGGGTTCCCGGGAGCTCCTGTTCCTCCTCCCCCTTGGGACAGGGGCTCCCCCTTGCTGCCGGAGAATGCGATGTTCGGCCACCGTCTCTCGATACGCCTGCTGGCCTGCCTGCTGTTGCTGGGCGGCGCGTCCGCGCGGGCGGGCGACGTCGGCTTCGCCGGCGTACTGCCCAATGGCGCGCTGCTGCAGCAGAAGGTGGAGAGCATGCAGGAACGGCGCTACCGCAACGTGGTACGCCAGCACACCGATTACAGCTGCGGAGCGGCCGCACTGGCGACCATCCTGCGCCATGCCTACCACCTGGACACCGACGAGGCGACGGTGATCGAAGGGATGATGGGGGTGTCCGACCCGGCGCTGGTGGCCGAGCGCGGTTTTTCACTGCTCGACATCAAGCGCTATGTGGAATCGCTGGGCATGCGTGGGCGCGGCTATCGCATCGATGAGGCACGCCTGCGCACGCTTCGCGTTCCCGGTCTTGTGCTGATGGACGTGCGCGGATTCCGCCACTTCGTGGTGCTCAAGCAGGTACGCGACGGCGTGGTCGAGGTGGCTGATCCCATCCTTGGCAACCGCAGCCTGGCGCTGCCTGAATTCCTCGCTGCCTGGCCATCGCGTGCCGTATTCGTGGTGATCGGCAGTGATTTCGATCGCAACACAGTCCTGCTGCAACCCAGCGAACGACCCAGTGCCCGCGCGCTCTACGCGCGACAGGGGCCGATCACCGATGCCGAACTGGTCGACTTCGGCTTCAGCCACGCCGACCTGTTCTGAAGGAGGCTCCGCCATGTTCCGCCACCGACTGTTGATGGCCCTGCTGCTGGCCTGCCCCGCCCTGCCCCTGCAGGCAGCGGACGCGGCGCCCGGGCGTGGCCTGAAGGAAATTCCGGATCCCGAACTGAACCTGATGCGCGGCCGCTACACCGTAGGTGGCAATACCGTGGCCTGGTTCGGAGTGACGATGGTCTCGCAGTGGCAGGCCAGCAACGGAAGCGTGCTGCAGGGTGCGTTGACCCTGGGCATGGACTTCCGCGGCGGCGGCAGCCCGAAATTGAGCTTCCAGCCCAGCGTGCACGTGACCGCCGCAGATGCGCCGCTGCCTGACACGCAGGGTCGCCACATCGACAGCAGTGGCCTGGCCAACGCCAGCGGCCTGGTGCAGAGCGTGCAGGTGGCCGGCGATGGCAACGTCGCCCGCAATGCGACCACGCTGGTGGTGCGCAACGGCACGGTGCCGGCCCGTTCGTATGACGGTGCCCATTCGCTCAGTGCGCAGGGTGCAGGCGTCTCGGCCTCCGCGGTGCTGGACGGCAACCAGGCACGCCTGCAGTTGCAGGTGGATGGCCAGGGCCTGGTCCAGCAATGGATACGCAACGGCAGCGTCGGCCAGGGCATCGCCCTGAACGGTGACGGCCAGATGGCCAGCAACCAGCTGCGGCTGGAGCTGGTGCGGGATACCGCGGGCGGCAACCTGCCGTTGAGCCAGAACGTGGCCCAGGCGATTGCGATGAACCGCGGCATGGGGCCGGGCCGGTAGCACCACGGCACGGCGTTGGGGGAAGCGTTGCACAACGCAGGACACGAACATGCACACCCTGATGAGGATCACACCGTTGGCGCTGGCGGGGCTGGCGGGCACCGCCTTCGCCGCGCCACCCGCGGCGGACGATGGCGCCGACGTGCAGGCACTGGCCAACCAGCTGGAGCAGCTCAAATCCAACTATGCGCAGGAAGTGCGGCGGCTGCGCGAACTGGACATGCAGGTGCAGGCCATGCAGGCGCGGCTGAGTGGGAAGGTTGGCCCGATGGCCCTGTCTACGGCTACGGCAGTCGAGCGTGGCGCGACTCTACAGACTTCGTCGGGTGGCGAAGGCTACGCCAGTACCGCCGCCGAGGCACAGCAGGCGAAGCAGGAATCGCGGCGCAGCGTGGATGATGTGAAACAACAGCAGTCGGCGCTGTTCTCGCGCCGCTTCACCGTCGAGAACAGCCTCACCTACGCCCGCTACGACCGCAAGCAGCTCACCCTCAATGGTTTCCTGGCGCTGGACGCGATCTTCCTCGGCAACATCGCCATCGAGAACGTTGAATCCGATTCGCTTACCTACAACCTGGCCGCACGTTGGGGTGTCAGCCCGAACCTGACGCTCAACCTGGACGTGCCTTACCTGGCGCGGCGCACCGTCTACCAGAAGGGCGGCGCCGGCGGTGCGGCGGCCGCGATCGCGCAGGAAGAAACCAATGGCAACGGGCTGGGCGATATCGGCCTGAGTGCGAATTACCGCTTGTTCGGCGAACGCGGCTGGCGCCCGGAGACCGTTCTCACTGCCGGCGTGACCGCCCCTACCGGGCGCGCACCTTACGGTCTGGACTGGAAGGTGATCGAGCGAGACGACGATGACTACATCCGCTTCGCCGTACCCAGGGAACAGCCCACCGGCAATGGCGTGTGGCAGGCCAATGTGGGCCTGTCGATGGTCAAGACCGCCGATCCGGCGATCCTGTTCGCCAACGTCGGCTATGTGCATTCGTTCCCGCGTGGTTTCAGCGACATCGACAGCAACCCCGACACGGTCAACCCGGGTGACGTGAAGCTCGGCGGCGCGGTCTACTTCGGCGCTGGCGTGGCCTTTGCGTTCAACGAGCGCACCAGTCTCAGCCTGTCCTTCAGCGACCGCATCAGCGCCCGCGCTTCCACCCGTTTCCAAGGCGGGAAGTGGATGAAAGTGATCGGCAGCGACGCCAACGCGGCATCACTGAATCTGGGCGTGACCTACGCGCTCAACCAGCACACCACACTGGTGACCCTGCTGGGCATCGGGCTGACCCCGGATGCACCGGACTTCACGCTGGCGTTCAAGATCCCTTACATGCTCTGAGCGGCCGGACCCGGCGACGACGTGGCCACGGCCCGTCGCCGCCGGATCGCGCTACCCACGCGCAGCCTCTGTGTGTGCCCCAGGGCAACCCGCAAGCGCTGGCGACGACGGCGATGATCATCAGTTCCGCCGCATTCACGCCGCACCTTCACGGTGATCCCCCCGCATTCTCCGTCGATTCCGCCAATCCGGCGGCGACGCCATTTCCTACTCTGGCCCCACGGTGAGGCCCAGGCCGCTGCAGGCGACGCACCGTGACACTGGATACCACGCACTTCCACCCTTTCGCAGGAGCAGGACATGGCATTTCCAACCGCGGTAAACGACCAGATCACTGATTCGGTCACCCAGGCCAACACCAAGGTGCTGGGCGATGCGCCCGCCGTGGCAGTGGGCAATCTGTACCAGGCCACCGCACAGGCGCTGGCCAATGCCGCCCACAACGCCACCAACGCGCAGCAGCAGTCCTACGTCACCGCGCAGTCGGCCACCACCATGGGCGTGGCCACCCTGTACTCGATCGATACCGCCACCACAGCGGTGGCGAGCAAGGAAATCCTCAGCACCCGCGTTCGCGGCCTGGGTTCCTGACCTGTCGTTCCGTAGCTGATCCGCCAACCTCAAGGAGATCGACATGGCATTCCCGACCGCTGTAAACGACCAGATCACCGATTCGGTCACCCAGGCCAACACCAAAGTGCTGGGCGACGCGCCCGCCGTCGCCATGGGCAATCTGTACCAGGCCACCGCACAGGCCCTGGCCAACGCCGCCCACAACGCCACCAATGCGCAGCAGCAGTCCTATGTGACGGCGCAGGCGGCCACCACCATGGGTGTGGCCACGCTGTATTCGATCGACACCGCCACCACAGGCGTGGCCACCAAGCAGATCCTCGGCGCGTGATGCGCCGGCAGGCAAGGAGCTGAGCCATGGCATTTCCCACGGCCGTCAACGACCAGATCACCGACTCGGTCAGCCAGGCCAACCTGCAGACGCTGGGCGTGGCGCCTGCCACGGCAATGGGCACGCTGTACCAGGCCACCGCGCAGGCACTGGCCAATGCCGCCCACAACGCGACGCTCGCCCAGCAGCAGATGTATGTCACGGCGCAGGCCGCGACCACGATGGGCGTCGCGCTGCTCTACGCCGTCGATACCGGCGCCACCGGCGCCGCCACCCGGAAGATTCTCGGCTGATTCCATTGAGTGCCGGCAATCTCCGTTCCTGTAGTGCTGTCCACCCTAGGAGCTTCCACCATGGCATTTCCCACCGCCGTCAACAGCCAGATCACCGATTCGGTCTCGCAGGTCAACACCAAGGTGCTTGGTGATGCGCCGGCTATCGCAATGGGCAACCTGTTCGTGGCCACCAGCCAGGCGCTGTCCAACGCCGCGCACAACGCCACCAACAACCAGCAGCAGTCCTACGTGACCATGCAGGCGTCGACCACCCAGGGGGTGTCCACGCTGTATGCGATCGATACCGCCTCCAACGGCGTGGCCACCCGCGAAATCCTGGGTCTGCGCTGACGTGTCGGCCCGGCGTGACGCCAACCACCGCGCCCCCGCTCAGGGCGGCGTCACGCCGGGCCCCTGATCGATGGCCGCATCGCCCGCCACCGGCTACCTGCTGGCCGCCACCAGCGCCGGATCCGGTGTGGCGATCGCCCTCGCCCCCTCGTTCGCGATGTCCGCCACCTACCTGGCGATGGCCGACAGCCTCGGCCTGGCAATGCAGAACGCGGTGGCCAACCAGCAACGCGGCCAGGTGACCGCCGGCGCAAGCCTGGCCCAGGTCCTGGCCCTGATCATCCAGAAGGGAGCCGTTCCGTCATGAGCAGTGAGAACACCGTCAACAGCCAGATCGTCGACAGCGTCAGTGCCGCCTCGACCCTGCTGGTGGCCCAGGGGCCGGCGCAGTCCTTCAGCATGCTGGACATGGTGATGCTGGAGACGCTGGGCACCGCCATGCACAACGCTGTCGCACGCCAGCAGGGTGCCGGCATGGTCAGCAACGCAGCGGTCACCGCGACCTGCGCGAAGATGATCAATGCCCCCTGGCCGGTGCCACCGCCTGCTCCGGAACCCCCTCCGCCGCCACCGCCGCAGGTCATCCCCCTGCCCGGCCCGGTGCCGGCGCCCCCTTCGCCTGCGGCCGTGATCGCCGCGGCCACCGCAGAAGGAAAGACCGCCATCGGCGTCCTGCAGGCACAGACCCACGGTGCCACTGCCGACGCTGCGGCCGCCACCAGCAGCCTGCATGCACTCCAAACGCTTGCAGGCAATGCGGCAGCGCCTGCGCCCGGTCCTGCGCCCGACGCCGCGTCCGGTCCGGATCCGGACGCAGGTCCCGCCCAGGATCCCGCGCCAGATTCTCCTTCTTCTTCCCCGGCAGCCGACGCTGACGCCGGGGCCTGACACCCTGCAGGCCGCCTGCGGCCCCACCCGCCCATCAAGGAGCCCGTATGGACCCGAGCAACGTCAACGCCCAGGTCATCGATGTGATCAACCAGGTGCAGACGGCCACCATGTCCGCATCCGTGGTGAAGACCAGTGGCGCCGGCAAGGCCTACCAGTCGGTGGCCCAGTCTGCGGCGATCGCCGTGCAGGATGCCGCCGACGCCCTGCGCAATGTCTCAACCATCGCGACCACCGCGGCCGGCGTGGCCATGGCCCAGTACCTGGCGACGGGGGACGAAAAGTATGCAAGGGTGCTCACGCAGGCGCAGAACATGATGCAGGGGGCCACCGACGACTTCAATCGCGTCGGCAATGCCGCTGCGACCGTCCTAAAGGAATTTCCGGCCCAGTGAGGCCACCAGGAGAGCCACGCATGAGCGTTTTCATTGCCGGTCGTTCCATCCCCCAGGCCAATCAGATCAGCCAACCCTGCAGGCATGTCCTTCAGTTCATCGACGGTGGCGAGCAATGGCTGAAGTGGGCCATGGAATCGCATGAGCACCGTTACGCTTTCTCCGACGAGGGCACGATGCTCGATGGGGTGCAGCAGGGTCTGCACGGTTCGCGCATGACATGGTTGCCACGCCTCGGGTTGCAGGTCGGCCCGATCAAGCTGCTCAGCCTTGGCGCCAGCGACCTCGGTGCCCTGCGCAACATGGAGTTTGACGAAGAAACACGCCTGTCGCACAACGAGGCGCAGCGGGTACTGGACAAACACCAGCTGCTGACCAACACCGACCTCGGGGCCTCGCGCGCGTTCCTGGCGGCGATCGGTGCGGCCGCTGCTCCCCTGCTGCAGCAACTGGATTTTCGTGAGTCGCTGGCGCTCCACCAACTGGCCGGTGAGGTAGGCATGCCTGCCACAGGGCGCGATGACCTGGCCGACGCTGCCCACTTCGCGCTGCTGCACGCGCGCAGGCCCATCGAGTTTGCCGACTACTTCCGTTTCTACCAGCGGGTGAGCGCAGGTGGCGGCAGTCGCGAGCATCGGCTGGCGCGTGCCACCCGCGCGTTGCAGCAGGTGCTGCCGATCCTGTTCGGCTTCCTGGACGGGCCGCAACTGCCACAGTTGCCGTCGCCAGAGCAGGTGCGTGAGGCGATCGACGCAAGCCTGGCCGCGAACCGGCAGATCGGCTACGCCCGCATCTCGCTGGCCGCCCAGCAGATGGCAGCCTGCTTCGACAACGATCCCGACCTGCTGCAGGATGACAGCCGGCTGCGCGAGGCCGTGCGGTGGCAGCTGCGCGATGCGCAGGAATTCCTCAACGAACATCCGGTTTCCCGCGGCCGCCTCGGCCAGGATGGTGCCAGCGTGCAGTTCCCGATCGATGGCTCCAGAGCGCAGGCGCTGGTGCAGGTGGAGGACAATGTGATCACCCTGCAGGACTACCGCCGAACCGGCGGCTACCTGGGCGATGAAGGGACGCTGGATTACCGGGCGGACGCGGTGTGAACCCGGCTCCGGCGCCAGGTGGCGATGGCGTGCAGGCAGCAACGGAGGCGCTCGCGTCGGCAGCCGGCGCGGCCGTTGCTGCCGGACGCCTGGCGGCCCGGCAACAGGCGCAGAAGATCCTGGCCGATGCCCAGGCGGCATTGCGCCACATCCTGGGGGAACGCAGCGACGGTGTTCCCCCCTCATCCCCAGCAGGAGCACCGACGATGACCTTCCCGACCCCGCTTCCCGGCAAGCCCACTCCCGCCCATCCGGCGGGCAAAACCCCGATGCAGATCGCCCAGGAGCTGGCGGACGCCGCGATGGCCGCCAGTGAAGACGGCATCCGCGCCGCGATGGAGGTGTCGCAACGCGCGGTCGACGCTGCCGCCGACGCGGCACGGCGCGCCGACGAAGCCGCCGAGCAGGCCGTGCAGCGCGCCGCAGAAGCAAACGCACGTTAACGCTGGATCTGCCACCCCAGCGCCCCGGGCAGGCCCGCGCCTGCACCGGGGCGTTGCTTTTACTGGTGCGGGGTTCGCCGGTAGCTGCGCGGGCTGACCCCTACCGCGCGCCGGAAGCTCTTCTCGAAGTGGCTCAGGTCACCGAAGCCGACCTGCAGCGCGACATCGGTAATGCGCAGGCGCTGCCCATCCCGCAGCAGCTGCTTGGCATGCTCGATGCGAAGTTGCTGCAGCAGCAGCTTGAACGTCGTGCCCAGCTCGCTGCGGAACAGGAATCCCAGGTGCGACTGGCTCACATGGGCCTGGCGAGCGAGGTCGCCCAGGGTGAGCGGCTCCGCAGCATGGTCCTTCAGATAGGCCAGCGCACGTTTCAGGCCGTCGTGCAGGCCCTCATGCGCTGCCCGCACCGTATCCGGCTGCACGGGCTCAGGAGCGACGATCTCCTCAAGCGTGGGCAGCCGTTGCGGCGCGCACCCGGCACCGCTGGCGACGTGGCCTGCTGCCAGATCCGGCGCGTGGCGTGCAAGATCCTCGCGGCGGATGCATCGGCCACCGGTCATCACCGCCAGCCGTACCACCACCCGCTCCATTTCCAATAGATTGCCGGGCCAGTCATGCGCGCACAGGGCTTCCAGCACATCGTCGCCCAGCACGTGGGGATTGAATCCATGCAGCTCAAGCGAACGCGCCGCCAGCGCACCGATGTCCTCCACCCGTTCGCGCAGCGGTGGAATATCCACTGTCAGGAACTCCAGCCCTGCCAGCAGGGCGCGCGAGAACTGCCTCTCTCTCACCCGTTGTTCCAGGTCCGCGCTGGTCGAAGCGATCACCCGTATCGGGCCGGCCGCCAGCGCTTCAGCATGGGCAGCAGGCAGCCCACGCATGCGATGTGACAGCTGGCCCTGCAGCGGCACCGGCAGTTCGTCGACTTCGTGGAAGTACAGCGTCCCGCCCTGTGCGCGCGCGAACCAGTCGCTGGCTTCGCCCTGCGGGTGGACACAGTTCACTTCGACGAACGGGCCCTGCCTGCAAGGGCCGCCACTGTGCAGGGCAGCGGCCAGCTCCATCTTCTCGGTACCGAACTCGCCGCGCAGCAGGACCGGGAGCGGGCTGGCCGCCGCGCGCTCGACGAATTCATCCATCTGTTTCAACGCCTCGCCAGCGCCGACCAGCAGCAGCGGCCGGCTAAGCGCCTGTTCGGCCCAGTCCTTTGCCTCGTAGCGCTTGATCAGGTGCGCGCAGCGCTGGGCAAACTGCTCCCCCAGCGCCAGCGCACTGCCGTCCAGCCGCCCCCCCTCACTTTCCAGGTGCAGTTCACCCAACAGCTCGCCGCCATAGCGGATGGGAACCCGCTGCAAGCAAACCTCTTCCGCATTCCCGGACGCCGCCGGCAACCCCGCTGCCGCCCCTGCCACCGCACCACGCAACCGCACTTGACCACCACGCATCACCTTGTGCCGGGACAGCTCCTTCACGAACGCGCCCAGCAGGTCGGGCAATGACGGATAGGGCCGATAAGCGCGCTGCAGCATCTCACTGACTTGCCTGTGCATCGAAACTCCCCTTTGGAATGGCGACCCGATGCATCTGCAACGGGCGATCTCGCGATGCAGGCCCTCCGGCATCATCGCGGGATGCTGCGACGTCCACGCCGCATGCCGTGCCCGCTGGTCGAACCGCTGTTGCCGTGCACGCTTTCCGCTCCCGCGGTGCCGGGAACTGCCATCGCTGCTGGAGGTCGGCAACGCGGACGTCGTCCAGGCCTGGGTCGTGCGCCACAGGGCGGCACTGCCTGTGACGCGGCGCTCCCTGTGTTCCGGCCATCGCGTCCCTGGATTATGGAGAGCGAGTTTCCAGAAAATAAGCATGATAATGACGTGAATATCCGCGCCGGATATCTGTCGCCCACGTTTCCGTGCGCCGCTCGCCGCTCGCCGCAAAGCAGGTGAAGGCAAGCCGCCGAAATCCCATCCACGCTGATGATCAGCGCGTCTGCCCGAACCAGAGGCGGGCACGTGTTGCGCCGCCATGACGGCTACACCGCCTGCTCGCCCAGCCCCGCAGGCCACCGCGCATGCCTGCCGCGCCGCCGCCCCCGATCAATGACCATTCGACCAGCAGAAGATTGCGCACCACGCACGGGTGGCATGCCTTCCGCTGCGATTGGCCTGTCGGCATACTCGCGCTCCCGACCGCAGCATGATCAAGGAGATCGACCGCATGGACCGCACCCCGCCACCCGTGCCCCCCAGGAACTACCTGATGTGGGCCATCCTGAGCATCATCGCCGGCTTCTGGCCGTTCGGCATCGTCGCCACCGTCTACGCCAACCGCAGCACGTCACTGGTCGCCAGCGGCCAGGTCGGCGCGGCCACCGAGGCTTCGCGCAAGGCCCTGCGCTGGATGATCGCCTCCTTCGTCACCTTGCCACTGTGCCTGGCACTGATGATCGGCTATGCCCTGATCGCGCGCGGCATGGCCTGATCGCCTGCTGCCGCCGTCGCGCCATGATGAATGGGAGGCGCGCGCGGCGGTGGCGGCGGCCCATGCCGCTCCTCTATAGTCAGTCCAGCTCGGCAGGCATGGTGCCTGCCCTCGAATCACAGGGAGTTGGACATGGGTCTGGTACAGGCGGTGAAGGGTGCGGTCGGTGGTGTGCTGGCCGACCAGTGGAAGGACTTCTACACCGTGCCCACGGGCCTGCCCTCGACGGCGGCCCTGTTCGCGGCGGTGCCGCGCGGCACCAACGCCGGTCGCGGTTCCAACACCAGCGGCTCGTCCAACATCATCACCAACGGCTCGAAGATCATCGTGCCGGAGGGCTACGGCCTGCTGCTGTTCCAGGACGGCGCGATCACCGCGTTCGTCGCCGAACCGGGCGGCTACGAGTGGCGTTCGGACGATCCCAACTCGCAGTCGATCTTCGCCGGCGACGGTCTGGTCAGCACCTTCATCAAGCAGAGCTGGGAACGCTTCAAGTTCGGCGGCCAGCCCGGTTCGCAGCAGGCGGCTTATTTCGTCTCGCTGAAGGAGCTGCCGGACAACCGCTTCGGTACCCAATCGGAAATCTACTGGGACGATGGCTTCCTCAATACCCAGGTGGGCGCGGTCACGCGCGGCTCGTACACGCTGAAGATCGTCGACCCGATCCTGTTCGTGAAGAACTTCGTGCCGGCCAGCTACCTGCAGCCGGGCCAGGTGTTCGACTTCACCGACCTGGACAACGCCGCCGCCAGCCAGCTGTTCAATGAAGTGGTCGGTTCGCTGGCACCGGCCTTCAGCCTGTACACGAACGATCCGGGCAAGGGCAACCGCATCACCAAGTTGCAGCAGGACTCGCTGGGCTTTGCACAGAGCCTGTCGGCCGCCGTCGAGCAGGGCTACCAGTGGAAGTCCGATCGCGGCCTGGCCATCGTCAAGACCGCCATTGTCTCGATCGAGTACGACGCCAACACCCGCGAACTGCTGAAGACCGTCCAGCGCGCAGATGCGCTGTCCGGCTCGCGCGGTAATTCCAACCTGCAGGCGAGCGTCGCCCAGGGCATCCAGTCGGCCGGCGAGAACGGCGGTGCGGCTGGCCTGGTCGGTGTCGGCATGGCCTCGGGCATGTTCGGTGTCGGCGGCATGCAGCAGCCGGTCACGCCGGCTGCCGACGATCCGGTGGCCAAGCTGAAGAAGGCCAAGGAAATGCTGGACCTGGGCCTGATCACCCAAGGCGACTACGACGCCCTGAAAGCAAAAGCACTGGGCCTGTAACAGCAGGACGCACAACGAACATGTCCGATCCCCGAAACGGCCCACCGCCGCTGCCCGGATCCGCGCCCGCGACGCCGCCGCCCTTGCCGGCGGCGTCGTTGGATGGGCCCGGTTCGCCGCAGGACGTCCCTCCCCTGCCCGGCAGCTTCCCGCTGGACACCTCGAAGCTGCCCCAGGCCATCCGCGATGAAGTGGAAGCGCCCGATCCTGTAGCCATCGATACCTCAGCCAGCGAGCTGAAGGACGGCCTTAACCGCTGCCCGAAGTGCGGCGCCACCGACATCCGGCCCAAGGCCGGCACCGATATCCTCGTCTGCCTGTACTGCCGTCACGAATGGCATGGCGCGCGCGTCGAGGAGGAATTCGGGCTGGGCGAGGCCATCGACCAGCTGCGCGGTACGGTCATCGCCTCCGGCGCGCGTGACATCGACGCCGACACCTCGGCGCTGATGACGTTCAAGTGCACGGGCTGCGGTGCCGAAGTCACGGTCAATACCGAAAGCACGATGACGGCGCGCTGCCACTGGTGCCGCCACGTCTTCGGCGTCAACGAACAGATCAGCAATGGTGCGGTGCCCGATGCGGTGCTGCCCTTCCACATCAAGAAGGACGATGCGGTCGCGCGCATCCGCCAGTTCGTCGACAAGCGCCGCATGTTCGCGCTGAAGGCGTTCAAGGAGCAGTTCACCCCGGAAAACGTGGTGGGCGTGTTCCTGCCCTACATGATCGTGGACAGCAATGTCAGCGCGGCCGTGGCCGGCAAGGGCGAGATCCAGACCCGGCAATACACGGTCGGCAGCGAGAAGAACAAACGCACCCTGTACGACGCCGATGTCTACCAGGTCGAACGCCAGGTGGATTTCACGGTTGATGACCTGCCCCTGGAATCCTCGGCCGAGCGCGGCAATCTGGATACCCGCGCCAACACCAACAACATCATCAACACCATCCTGCCGTTCGACACCAAGAACGCGGTGAAATGGAACGCCTCATACCTGGCCGGCTTCACCTCTGAGAAGCGCAACCTCGACGTGGAGAAGCTGCGGCCGCGGCTGGAAGACCAGCTGCTGTCGATCGCCCGCGCGCAGGTGGAAGGTTCGGTGAGGCGCTACAACCGTGGCGTGCGTTGGGAACAGGAACAGCTGGAGGTGCATGGCACTCGTTGGGTTTCGATGTACCTGCCGGTGTGGTTGTACTCCTACCACCAGCCCGGCAAGAACGGCGGCATGCTGCACTACATCGCGGTGAACGGCCGTACCGGCGAAACCATGGGCAGCGTGCCCGTGCAGCAATGGAAGATGCTGCTGGCGGCCCTGGCCACCGGCACCGTCATTGAAGCCCTCGCAATTGCCTTCCTGGTGGCATCGACATGAGCGACGACAGTGGCCTCTGGCTGTTGGCGGCAGGTCCGGCCGGCGCAACCGCGCTGTACTGGGCGCTGTACCGCTATTACCGCAACACCGACAAATCGCACTCCTTCGAACACGAGACCGAGATCGAGGCCAAACCGGTCACCGGCTCGGACCAGCAGGTCGGCCGGATCACCGGCACCGAGGACAAGCGTATCCGCGGTGACAACGTGTATGAGTACCGGAAACGGGTGGCAAGGGTGAAGCCGGATCAGTAGCGCCAGGCGATGCCTGGCTGCGGGAAGTGCCGGCCGCGGGCCGGCATTCCTTCGGTTTCTGGGCGCCAAGTGGGAGCCGGCCAGCGGCCGGCACTACCCTTCGCTGGGCTGCGCCAGCGCACATCCTCACACCGTCTCCCGCCCCACCGGTTCGATACTCGCGCGATCCACCCTTCCGAGGATCCTGCGATGGCTGCCCTGCTTGCCCGTAGCTGCCTGTCGGCGCTGTACTTCCTGGCCCTGCCCGCCCTTGCCCAGGACGCCTCGTCCGGCTTCGGCGAACAGACCACCCGCACCGACCAGATCACCCAATCGAGCAGCACCCAGACCCAGACCAGTGGCTCGGTGACCACCCAGACCACCACCAGTGGCAGCTCGCAGTCCGGGTCACGCAGCGAAAGCAAAGAGATCGACGTGGGCTTCGGTTTCCACGACGACAACGACGACTGGAGCCATGACCGCCACCGTGGCGGCCGCGATGTGCGCGACAGCGATCTGTTCGGCAGCTGGACACTGGGCCAGGAGAACGGCAACACCTGCACCATTGAGCTGAAGAACAGTGAGTGGTTCGGTGGCTACAGCGCCTACGTGCCTGCTGGCTGCCCGGACGGCTTCTTCTCGGCCAACCGCTGGGTACTGTCGGGCAACCAGCTGCTGCTGACCGATACCAACAACACCGTATTCGGGCGCTTCCGCGCGTCAGGCGGTGGGCGCTGGACGGGCTACCGTGAATCGGATGGGGCGCGTTTGTACCTCAATCCCAAGGGGCACTGATCGCGCCGTGCACACAACGGGCACGCGCTGATCGGGAAGATCAGGCGTCAGCCCCGCCCCGCCGCCGAAATGTCCGCCCCCACCGGCTCCCGTCTCGTCATCTATGCCGCCCTCGCGGGTAACCTCGCCATTGCCATCGCCAAGTTCGTCGCTGCCGGCATCTCCGGCAGCTCGGCCATGCTCAGCGAAGGCGTGCATTCGCTGGTCGACACATTGAATGAACTGCTGCTGCTGTACGGCCTGCGCCGTGCCGGCAAGGCGCCGGACCCGGTGCATCCCTTCGGCTATGGCCGCGAGCTGTACTTCTGGAGCTTCATCGTCGCCCTGCTGGTGTTCGCTGCTGGCGCCGGCGTCTCGGCGTACGAGGGCATCCAGCACATCCGCCGGCCGGAGCCGGCCACCAACCATGCGTTGAGCTACAGCGTGCTGGGCATTTCCATCCTGTTCGAGGGTGCTTCCTGGTGGGTGGCGCTGCGCGAGTTCCGGCGTACCAAAGGCAAGCTTGGCTACTTCGAAGCCTTCCGCCGCAGCAAGGATCCTTCCACCTTCACCGTACTGCTGGAAGACAGCGCTGCATTGCTCGGGCTGGGCTTCGCGTTGATCGGGCTGGTGGCCGCGCAGGTGCTGGACATGCCGGTGCTTGATGGGGTCGCCTCCCTTTGCATCGCCGGCGTGCTGGCCGCAACCGCCTTCCTCCTGGCCCGTGAAACCAAGGGCCTGCTGGTCGGAGAGCCTGCCCACCCTGCGGTGGCCGAGCGGATCATGGCGGTGGCCGAAACCGATCCGGATCTGCGCCGCGCCAATGGCGTGACCACCATGCAGATGGGCCCGGAACAGGTGGTGGCCATGCTCAGCGCCGAGTTCGAGGATGACCGCCGGACCCCGCAGATCGAAGCCTGCATCACCCGCATCGAAACGGCGGTGAAGCGCGAGTATCCGGAACTGGTGGCACTGTTCATCAAGCCGCAGACGCCGGAGGTGTATGCCTCCTGGCGCGCTGCATTGGCCGCACCGCCTGCGCCGGAATGACGCGGCGTCTGCGCCCGTTTCACCTGATCGATGCCACAGTGCCACGGTCTTTCACCCGAGCCTGCCACCACCGTGCCGGACTGGTTGCCCGCCTCCCTGCAGATCCTGCCGCGCCGCTTCTACCGGCGTCCATCGACCGACGTTGCGCCGGAGTTGCTCAACAAACTGCTGGTGCGCGACGATGGTCGCGCTGGCCGCATCGTCGAGGTTGAAGCCTATGCCGGCAGCGACGATCCCGCCGCGCACTCCTATCGCGGGCCAACGCCGCGCACGGCCAGCATGTTCGGTGAGGCCGGCCACCTCTATGTCTACTTCACGTACGGCATGCACTGGGGCAGCAACGTGGTCTGCGGCGAAGCAGGCGAAGGCGTGGCGGTGCTGCTGCGGGCCATCGAGCCATTGCTGGGCCTGGAGCGCATGCGCGAACTGCGCCCCGCCGCGCGCCGCGACCACGATCTGGCCAGTAGCCCCGGCAAGCTCTCGCAGGCCTTCGGGCTGGACCGCAGCTTCGACGGCGCCGACCTGGTGACCGGCAGCCACGGCGTCGTCATCGCCAGCGATGGGATGCCGCCGCCGAAGGATCCGGTGATCGGCCCCCGCATCGGCATCACGCGCGCTGTTGATTTCCCCTGGCGTTGGCACGTCCGTGATCATCGTCACGTATCGATTCAGCCACGTCGTACTCCCGTCCCTGCGAGGAAACGATGATGACCCCGCTCGACAAACCGCTGCGACGCGAACTGGACATCGATGGCCAGCCCTACACCCTCATCGTGGACCCTGAAGGACTGAAGCTGGTTGAAGAGGGGCGCCGCAAGGGCATCACGCTGCGCTGGCAGGACCTGGTGTCCGGTGATGCCGCACTGGCCACCGCCTTGCAGGCATCGCTCCGGCAACGCTGAGCCGACGCGCGCGCCTCACGTCGGCATCACCCCGTCATGGCGATACATAACGCGGCAAGCACTAGCGTAGTGCCAGACAGCCGCCGCAACCGCCCTCGCCACCCTGCCCTGAAAAGCACCATGGACGAAGCCGAACGACTGCTCGAAATCGAACGACTGCACCTGCTGGACACGCCGCCGGAGCCGGTGTTCGATGCCATCGTCGCCGCCGCCCGCGCCGCGACCGGCATGACCATGGGCCTGATCAGCGTGGTGGCCGAAGACCGTCAGTGGTTCAAGGCCAACATCGGCCTTGAGGGCGTCAGTGAAACGGCCCGCGAAATTTCCTTCTGCACCCATGCCATACGCCAGGACGAGCTGCTCGAGATAGCCGATGCACGCCAGGATCCGCGTTTTTCCACCAATCCACTGGTGACGGGCGGGCCGCGCATCCGTCACTACGCTGGCATCCCTCTGGGCTCCGCGCACGGCGCACGCATCGGCACATTGTGCCTGCTCGATCCGATGCCCGGCGTGCTGTCTCCGTCCCAGCGCGAGCTGATGGTGCACCTTGCCCGGGTCACCACCCAGGTACTGGAGCAGCGCAGCATGCTGATGGCGCAGGTGGGCCAGGCCAAGGCGCTGCATCGTGAGCTCAAACGCAGCGAGGACTTCCTGGAGCGCACCAACCGCGCCGCCCGGGTGGGCGGCTGGGAGATGGACCTGGTCACCAACGAAGTGCGCTGGACCCGCGAGACCAAGCAGTTGCACGGCGTGCGCGGCAACTTTGAACCGACGCTCGACACCGCGCTGTCGTTCTATCGCGAAGACAGCCGCAACATCATCCGGGCAGCAGTGCAGCGTTGCATCGACGAAGGCACGTCCTGGGAAGTGCAGCTGCCGATAACCACGGCCGACGGTCGCTCGATCTGGACGCGCGTCGTTGGCAGCCGGCAACAGATCGACGGGCATCCGCGCCTGGTCGGGGCGATCCAGGACATCACGGACGAGCGAGCCGCGCTCGATGCGCTGGAAGCGAGCGAAACCCGCTATCGGCGACTGTTCCACTACAGCCTGGGCCTGATCTGCACGCACACGCTGGACGGAACATTGACCTCGGTGAATCCGGCGGCCGTGCAATCACTGGGTTTCGAGGAAAGCCAGATGATCGGGCGCAGCCTGTGTGACCTGATGCCGCCGGAAAAACGCGCGGGCTTCAATGCCTACCTCGCTCGGATCCAGGCAAACCACACCGACGCTGGTGTGATCGAGCTGATCGCCGCGGACGGAACGCGCCACTACTGGGCGTATCACAACGTGCTCGACAACGAAGCCAGCCCGCCCTACGTGCTGGGACATGCTCAGGACGTCACCGCGCTGCGGATGCAGGAGCAGCAGCTGCGCGAAATGTCCTTCAAGGATCCCCTCACCCAGTGCTACAACCGGCGCTACCTGCACCGGCTGGATGAACTCATTGACGAGCGCTGGGCCTGCGTGATGTTCGACCTGGACCACTTCAAGCACATCAACGACACTCAGGGCCACCGGCGTGGCGACGCCGTCCTGGTCGAGTTCGCGACGTTCCTGCGCTCACCGCTGGGCAAAGATGAGACGGTGGTACGACTGGGCGGCGACGAATTCATGGTGGTACTGGTCGCGCCTGCGGACGGCCGGCTGAGCGAACTGGAGCATTGGTACCAGGACCACGCCGCGCTCTCGCCCAGCGCGTTCTCGATGGGTGCGGCCATCAACACGCCTGGCGAACCGGTGGCCGACACCATCCAGAAAGCGGACAGCCGCCTGTACCGCACCCGCGCACGGGTACGCCGCGAGCGTCGCGAAGACCCAGCCGCGCGTTGATCACGCGCTTACCGTCACCCAGGCCGGCGCGTGGTCGCTGGCCTTTTCCTGCAGGCGTACCCAGCGGTCGACGCCAGCGTCCTTCAGTCGCTCCGCCAGTACGGGATTCAACAGCAGATGATCGATGCGCAACCCACGGTCGCGCTCGGCATGCTGGCGGAAATAGTCCCAGAAGGTGTAGATCGTGGCGTCGCCGTGCACCTTCCGCACCGCATCGGTCCAGCCCTGCGCCAGCAGTCGTTCGAAGGCCTCGCGTACCTCCGGCTGGAGCAGCGCGTCGCGGCGCCAGGCTTTGGGGTCATAGACATCGGCGTCGGTGGGAATCACATTGAAATCACCCAGCAGCAGCGCAGGGTGCGGCAGCTCGACCAGGCTGCGCGCATGCCGGATCAGGCGCTCCATCCAGCGCAGCTTGTAGTCGAACCTGGGCCCGGGCTGCGGGTTGCCGTTGGGCAGGTAGAGTGCACCCACCACAATGCCATGCGCCGCCGCCTCCAGGTAGCGGCTCTGGGTGTCCTTGGGCTCGCCCGGCAATCGGCGGCGGCTCTCGACCGGCGTGGTCCCTCGTGCCAGCAGCGCCACGCCGTTCCACCGCGCCTCGCCCTGCCAGAGCGCGCCGTAGCCAGCCTCTTCCAATGCCGAAGCCGGAAACGCGGCGTCGGTCGCCTTCAGTTCCTGCAGGGCAACCACATCCGGCGATTCCCTGTGCAGCCAGTCCAACAGCTGCGGCAGGCGTGTGCCGATGCCGTTGACGTTGAACGTGGCAATGCGAAGCATCTTGCGACGGGCCATGCGGGAAGTCTCCTCGGCGCATCGGGTGAGCGTTCAGTGTGCGCGCCCAGGCATCCAAGGACCGTGGATGCCGCGTAATGATGCGGTGCCATCCGGTTCACCGACCGCTGCCATGCCGCGCAGCAGGCTGGTCACCGTGAACCCGGCATCAGCCACCTGTGGCTGCTGCCGTTCTACCGCAACGCCGGCCGTGATGGCGGCTACGATGTCACCGGGTGCGCCCCTACTCCGCCGCCAATGCCTGGATCGGGTCCAGCTGCGCGGCAGTGCGTGCCGGAAAGTAGCCAAAGCCCAGCCCGATGGCCGAAGAGCACGCCAGTGCGGCGAGCACCGGCCCCGGCGAGAACAGGAACGGCACGCCCAGCGACAACAGGCTCGACAGCGCACCCACAGCGAACGCGAGCAACACCCCCAGCACACCGCCGAACACGCAGATCAGCACCGCCTCGATCAGGAACTGGCGCAGGATGTCGTTCTGCCGCGCCCCCACCGCCAGTCGCACGCCAATCTCGCGCACGCGCTCCTTCACCGACACCAGCATGATGTTCATCACGCCTACGCCGCCCACCACCAGCGCCACCGCCGCGATCGCCGAAACCAACGCGGCCAGGGTCTGGCTGGACTTCATCACCGCCTTGCGGATCTGGTCGGCGTTGTAGATGAAGAAGTCACGACGGCCATGCAGGCGCTCCAGCTCGGCGCCCAGCGAGGCTTCGGCGGCATTGGTGGGTACGTTGTCGCGTACGCGCACGGTGATGCTCTCCAGGCGTTGGCTGCCCAGCAGCCGGGAAGCCGCCGAGGTGTACGGCACGTAGACTGTGGGGGTTGCACCACCGGCGAACGCATTGGGACCGACCGCGCCGATCACCTCGACCGGCATGCCACCCAGCAGCACCGTTCTGCCGATGGGATTGCCAGTGAACAGCGCCTTCGCCGCCTTCTGGTCGACCACGCCCACTGCGCGGTGCGCATCGACTTCGGCGTCGGTGAAGAAGCGGCCGGCCTTCAGCCGCAGCCCCCGCACGCGCGGCATGTCGGCCCCTACGCCCAGCACCTGGGTGTTGGCACGACGGCTGCCCTGCAGTGCCGCCACCGATCCCGTCAGGTTCGGACTGGCGCTGTCCACATAACTCAACGCCGCAAGATGGTCCGCGTCGGCCACCACCAGCGTTTCGACTTCCGCCGAGCGCGGGTCACCGAAATCTGCGCCCGGGAAGATCTCCAGGGTGCTGGCGCCCAGCGCGTTGATCTGGGATTCAACCTGCGCTTGTGCGCCCTTGCCCAGCGCAACCACGGTCACCACCGCGGCCACGCCGATGATGATGCCGAGCATGGTCAGCAGCGTGCGCAGGCGATGGGCCAGCATCGAACGCGCCGCCATGCGTGCCGCTTCGCGGACCGCGTCCCTGCGTGCGCGGCGCTCGGCGACCGGCGACGTGCCGCGTTCGGTCCCGCATCCTGCGGCCGCAGCCAGCAATCCCGGCTCGGCGCGGTCGGCCACCATCCGGCCGTCGGCGATCTCGATCACCCGCGCCGCGTTGGCGGCGATCGCCGCATCATGCGTCACCAGGATCACCGTGTGGCCCTGCGCGTGCAGGCGCTTCAGCTCGGCCATCACCTGCTGGCCACTGGCGTGATCGAGCGCACCGGTCGGCTCGTCGGCCAGCACGATCGCGCCGCCGTTCATCAGCGAGCGGGCAATGGACACGCGCTGCTGCTGGCCACCGGACAGCTGACCCGGCCGGTTCCCGGTGCGTTCGCCCAGCCCCAGCGCTTCCAGCAGCGTGCGTGCGCGCGCAGTGCGCGTCTGTGCGTCCACGCCCGCATAGACTGCCGGCAGCGCTACGTTCTCGGTGGCACTCAGGTTCTCCATCAGGTTGTAGCGCTGGAAGATGAAGCCGAAATGCTCACGGCGCAGGCGTGCCAGCGCGTCTGGCGCCATCTGTTCGGTGGCCTCGCCGTTCACGCGATAGCTGCCCTCGGTCGGCCGGTCCAGGCAGCCCAGGATGTTCATCAGCGTGGACTTGCCCGAACCCGAGGGGCCAATGATGGCGATGAACTCGCCGGCGTTGATGCGCAGCGAGACCTCCTTCAGCACCACCACCTCGCCGGCGGCCGAGCGATAGGCGCGCGATACGCCCTCCAGTTCCAGCAGTGCATGGGCCATGCTCACATCCCCAGCAGGCTGGCGGGTTCGGCGTCGCCACCGCTGGGCGCCTGGCCAACCACCACGTTTTCGCCCGCTTTCAGGCCAGACAGGATCTGCACGGCGGTGGCGGTGCGCAGGCCGGTCGTCACCGCACGTTCCTCAGCGCGGCCCTTGGCATCGACCACGCGCACGGTGCCGCGGTTGCCATCCTTGTCATCCGGCTCGGCCAGTGCCGTCAATGGCACCTGCAGCGCGTTGGCGACCCGCGCCAGCTGCAGGGTCACTTTCACCGTCATCGAAGGCTTCAGCTTCAGGCCAGGATTGGCTACATCGAACAGCCCGGCGTAGTACACCGCTTTCGGCGTCTGCGCAGAGCCGCCCGCATTGCCGGAAGCGGCCTCGGCAATCGAGGTCGGCGCTGGCTCCAGCTGCTGCAGATGGGATTCATAACGGCGCCCGCTCGGCCCCAGCGTCGAGAACCACAACGGCTGGCCGGGTGCGACCAGTTCCACATCCGCCTCGGCGATCTCGGCACGCACGGTCATCGTATCCATCTGCGCCAGCATCACGATGGTTGGCGTGGTCTGCATCGAGTTCAACGTCTGCCCGGCCTTGGTGACGATGGCCACGATGTAGCCGTCGCTGGGCGAGACGATGCGGGTATAGCCCAGATTGATCCGTGCAGTTTCGACCTGGGTCACAGCCTGGTCGATCTGCGCCTGCAACGAGGCCACCTCCGAACGCGCCGCATCGCGTGCCACGCGCGCGGCTTCGAAGCCTTCCTGCGACACCAGGCGCGATGCCACCAGCTGCGACTGGCGCTGGTAAGCACGACTGGCCTGCGCATAGCGCGCCAGGCTGGCCGCATGCTGGGCACGCAGCGTATTGGTGGCCGCCTCGGCGCTTCGCAGCGCGATCCGCTGCGGTTGTGAATCGACCTCGGCGATCAGATCGCCGGCCCGCACGCGCTGGCCCAGCACCACATGCAGGCGCTTGACCTGGCCGGACACCTGCGCGCCCACCGCCACCAGCTCCTTCGGATGGACCCGGCCGACCGCCTGTACGGTCTTCTCCAGATCCGCCACCCTTGCCGGCGCGGTGATCAGCGCGGCATCATCGCCGCCTGCAAACGTCCACCATCCAGCACCGGCGGCCAACGTGGCCACGGCGGCAGCAATCATCCAGGTCCTGCGGTTGCTCATCGAAACGCCCGGTTGCGGGCAGTCACCCAATGCGACCGCCGGAGCCGCAGTCTGGAAGACACTGATGGACGTTTCTTGGAGCCACCGTGGAGATTGCATGGAGGCGCCGCGGCCGTTCAGGCACCAGCGCCACGCCTGAACGCGATAGCTCCGCGTCCACGCAATCTCGACACAATCTCGACCGAATCTCCATCAACGGTCGCTAGCCTCGTCGGCCTCGCCGACTGCCTGTTTGCCGTGTCCCTTTCCTACCCGGACCTGCCATCCATCGATGTGCGCCGTGCCTACCTGGCATGGTGTGCGCCTTCGCCATGGTTGATAGCACTGGTGCTGGCATCGACCAGCACGTGGATGTGGGTCGCGCCGTATCCGGGCCTGCCATTGCTGGCCGGCTTCGGGGCCGCCGCACTGGTGGGGTTCGGCAGTGATGGGCCCGGCCGCACCCGCCGCACCGGGTCCCTCGCATCGCTGGCCTTGATCGGCCTGGCGGTCTGGGCGGCAACGCGCCCGGCCGCCAACGTCAACCTGCATCTGCTGCTTGCCCTTGCCACCACCGTGGTGGCCGCCCTGCTGGCAGTGCGCCTGCACACCATCGCGCGCATGGCTGCACGGCTGCAGGCCCGGGTGGACGCCACCCCCATGGCCTCGCGCTGGAGCAAGCTACCCTCGGCGGTGTCCACCCTGATGCAGCAGCAGCTGCGCGGCGCGGCTGCGGTGGAATCCAGCCTGCAGCGCACGCTGGTGCTGGCCACACTGGCCTGGGCAGCCAACGAGGAAGCACAGGCCATGGAGCGCCGCCGATGACCCAGCCCCTTCCCGCCCTGCCCTCGAACCCGCAGCACGCAATGAGACATGAACTCCGTAGCCGACCCGCGCCCCTGGTCCTGATTGCCGAAGATGAAGGCGAAATCGCCGATATCCTCGGTGCCTACCTGGCCCGTTCCGGCCTGCGCAGCGCACGCGCCGCCGACGGCGAGGCGGCGCTCGCCAGCCATCGCCAGCTGCGCCCGGACCTAGTGCTGCTGGACGTGCAGATGCCCAGGCTCGATGGCTGGCAGGTATTAAGCGAACTGCGGCGGCGCGGCAACACGCCAGTGATCATGCTCACCGCGCTCGACCAGGACGTGGACAGGCTGACCGGCCTGCGCGTGGGTGCCGACGACTACGTGGCCAAACCATTCAATCCCGCTGAGATCGTTGCACGCATCCAGGCCGTGCTGCGCCGCAGTGCCCCCACCGCCGCCGAAGAACCCAACGGGTTGATCCGCCAGGGGCCGTTCGAGATCGACCTGCGCAGCCACGAGGTGACGGTGCGCACCGGCGAGCAGGTGCACGCACTGAGCGTCACCCTCACCGAGTTCCGGCTGCTGGTGCATATGGCGCGCGCGCCGCGCCAGGTGCATGCGCGCGCGGACCTGCTCCATGCCTGCCTGCCCGAAGGTGATGCGCAGGAACGTACCGTCGACAGCCACGTCAGCAAGCTGCGGCGCAAGCTTGAAGAGGTGGGCGTGATCGGCATTCCCGCCACCATCCGTGGCGTCGGCTACCGTTTCCTGGACTGATCGATGAATCCCAAAGGCAAGAGCATCGGCCGCCAGATCACCCTCTCCATCACGGTCGCCTCGTTGTGTTCGACGGTGCTCTCGATCAGTGGCTTCTACCTGTTCTATTACCTGCTGGAGGTGTTCTATCCGCGCTGGTACGACGCGCCGGAAACGATCATGCCGTCCGGGCTGGAATGGCTGTGGATCGGATTGACCGCCACCGTGGTGGTCATCTTCGCCACGCTGGTCGCCTCGCGCCTGACCCGGCGCATCATCACCCCGTTGAACTCGGTGGCCGAGAGCCTGCGCCGGGTGGCCAGCGGGGATCTGGAAGCGCGTGCACGTGGCGGCAACACCACGATGGCCGAAGCGGCCACGCTGGTCAGTGATTTCAACTCGATGGCCGAACGGCTCAGCCGGATGTCCGAGAACCGTGTGTTCTGGAACGCGGCGATCGCGCACGAACTGCGCACGCCGATGACCATCCTGCGCGGCCGCCTGCAGGGTATTGCCGAAGGTGTGTTCGAGCCGGGCCCCGAGCAGTTCAACAGCATGCTCACCCAGCTCGAAGGACTCACCCGCATCATCGAAGACCTGCGCGTGGTCAGCCTGGCCGAGAGCGGTCACCTCGATCTGCGCCTGCAGCGCAGCGACGTCAGCGTGCAGGTGGCCGCGGTGGTGGAAGCAATGTCCGACGCACTGGCCGAAAGCGGGTTTTCGGTGACCCTGGAGGCACGGCCGTCACTGGCGGACTGCGATCCGGCCCGCATCCGCCAGGCGGTGCTGGCGCTGCTGGAAAACGCACGACGCCATGCCGTCCCCTGCCCACTGCGGGTTCGTGTCACGCTGGCCGAAGGCCATTGCACCGTGACAGTGGAAGACGGCGGCCCCGGCGTGCCCGACGAGCTTCGCGACAGCATCTTCGAGGCGTTCCAGCGCACCGATGTCTCGCGATCGCGACAGAGCGGAGGCTCCGGCCTAGGCCTGGCCGTGGTGCGGGCGATTGCCGTGGCCCATCACGGAACGGCGCAGTGCCGCCCGACCGAACGCGGCGGCAGCGCGTTCGAGCTCCGTTGGCCGGTGCATGCGCGTCGTTGAGGACGCGGCAGACGCTGCCCTGGTAGCGGCCCACCTTTGATGGGCATTCGCATCGCTGAACGACGCCGGTTTCTCCACGCAATCTCCATCGATCCTCCATGCCCGCTCCAAAGGGCCGCAGATACTGGGCGCAACCCGGGAGATGGCAGGCATCCGTCCCCTGCCCTGTCCCCGACCCACCCAGGCATCCCATGAAACACCCCAACGATCCAGCGGCAGCCGCCGGCAGCATCGGGCAGCAGAATGCGGCCGCCACTCTGAAGGCGATCCTGCGCACCTATCCCTGGCAGCTCACCGGCACGTTCTCGCTGGTGGCGCTGGAGAACACCCTGCTGCTGGCCTATCCGTTGTTCGCCGGCTTCGCGGTGGACGCGATCATCAGCGGCAACATCGGCCATGCCGTTTCCTATGCCGGCGTGGTGCTGTTGTTCTGGTTGGTCGGCGCCGCCCGTCGAGCGGTCGATACCCGCACCTTCACCCGCATCTATGCCGATCTGGCAGTGAGCGTGGTGCAGGCACAGCGCCGCCTGGGCCAGGCCACGTCCACCTCGGCGGCACGCGTGGTGCTGGCCCGCGAGTTCGTCGACTTCTTTGAAAAGCACGTCCCGATCATCGCCACCGCGCTGGCATCCATGTTCGGTGCGGTGGCCATGCTGCTGGCGATCGAACCGATGGTCGGTGCCGCTGGCCTGGTCACCCTGCTCGGGGCCCTGCTGGTACTGCCGTCGTTCGCACGCCGCAACGAGCAATTGCATGGCCGGCTGAACAACCGCCTGGAACACGAGATCCGCCTGGTCGACCGGGTCAGCCCCTCGGTACTGCGCCGCCACTACACCACGCTGTCGCGCCTGCGCATCCTGCTGTCCGATCGCGAAGCCGGCGCCTATGTGGTGATCGGGCTGGCTGCTGCGGCATTGTTCGCGCTGACCATCGGCCGCCTTGCCACCACCGACGGAGTTACCCCGGGCCATGTGTACGCGGTGATGACCTACCTGTGGACGTTCGTCGGCAGCCTGGATGATGCACCGTCGATGGTGGATCAGCTGGCACGGTTGAAGGACATCGGCCGCCGCGTCAGCCCCGGCATGGAGGATGCGGAGCGCAAGGACGCCGCTTGACCGGTAGATGCCCACCTTGGTGGATACCGGTGGAAGCCAGCGCCAACCAAGGTTGGCGGCTGACAGGAGCGATAGGCGCCCATGCGCCGCTTGGCGCTACAGGAACTCCGCCATGCGCTGCAGTTCGTCTTCAAGCGCGCCACGAAACACCTTGTCGCGGGCCAGCGACTTGCCGGCATAACCCACGTTCGACACCAACTCACCCTCGCGCACGCTGAGATTGGCCCAGCCCACCACCTGGTCGTGCCACAACACCGGCAGTGCGTAGTAGCCATACTGGCGCTTCGGTGCAGGCGTGTAGGCCTCGAACTTGTACACCCATCCCCACAGCAGCTCGAAGCGACGGCGGTCCCACACCACCGGGTCGAACGGCGCCAGCAGGCGCACCTGTTCGTCCGGTGCATAGCGGCGCGAACGCGGATTCTCGTCCGCCGGCCAGTACCAGGTGGTGCCCTCCAGCGTGCAGCTGGCCAGCTGCTGCTTGGCCAGCGCCAATGCCTTGCGGGTCTGCTCGGCCAGATGCGGTGCACCATAGCCCAGCAGGCGCACCAGATAGGTCAGGCTGGCCGATGGCAGCGGCGCGTACTTGCGCACCACCAGGTCGATCAGCGCGGCCGCGCGCTCGACCTGCGCTTGTTCGCTGGCATCTGGCTCGGCATGCGCGGCCACTGCATAGATGCGGGTGCCACTGTCGCGCCGCTGTACGCGCAGCAGGCCGCGGTAGTGCATGCCGTCCAGCAGGTGCGTGCTGGCATTGCTGGTGCCGCCCCAGTAGTTGGTCACCCGGCCATGCGCAAACGCCTGGTCAACCTCGCGGGGGTGCACACTGCCGCGCTCGCGCACGAACGCCAGCACCTCGGCCGCGCGGCGATGGGTCTCGGCGTCCCACTCGCGCTTGGCCGCGCGCGGGTGCATCAGCGCCAGATGCTCGCGCGGCAGGAAGCCGTAGTTCACCAAGCAGTCCTCTTCCACCGGCAAGCGGCTGTAGCGCCGCTCAAGATCGCCTGAGCGGTAGTCCTTCACACGGTGCCGCAGGGTCAGGTCCTGCGCGCGTGCCGGTGCCCGGATCGGGTCGGCCTGCACGAAGCCCAACCGCCGGATCGCGGTCAGCAGCGTGGTCGGCCTGAACAGGGTGCGCGCCACTGCATAGCGGCGAAGGTCATCGAGGGTGGGCGTAGCTGGCATGGCCGCATTGTAGATCCACGCCATGCGTGGATGGGAACACGGCAATTCCCCCGAGGGCTAGCGCTCATCGCACCCGGACACTTCACCGGGCCCAACTACAGGCGCTGCCAGACCACGCCCTCACCGCGGCGAAAGTACACCGCCACGGCGCGGCCGTAGATCCGGTCCGCATCGACCCAGCCGAAGAAGCGGCCGTCCAGGCTGTTGCCACGGTGATCGCCCAGCACCAGCACCTTGCCGGCAGGTACCCGCAGATCGGCAATGTCCGGGCCTCCGCCATGTGTTAGATCCAGTCGGGCCTGCCGCTTGCCGAACCGTTCCATGTCAGTCATGGCAGTCATCTGCAAAGGCTGGCCATTGATGGTCAATCGTCCCTCCTGCAAGCGCACGCGGTCCCCGGCTACTGCGACCACGCGCTTGATCATGCGCACGCCATCGGCCGGGGAAGCGAACACCACCACCTCCCCGCGTTGCGGCACGTTGTCGCCCATCAGCTTCAGCCCGGTGAAAGGCAGGCGCAGGCCGTGCGCCCGCATGTCGACAACCACACGATCACCCGGCTGCAGGGTCGGCTGCATCGAACCGGTTGGCACCACGTAGTGATTGGCCAAGGTGTCGCGTGCAGCCAGGAACAGGCTCAGCAGCATCAGCAGCGGCAAGGCCTCCTTCTTCAGCCACAGCAGCGCTCGCTGGGGCAACGGCGCGCGGGAAGGGGCATGCATTGAGGGCTCCGGAAGATGATGGAAGGGTCCAGCCCCCAGCCTAGACGTACGGCTCTGGGCCATGCATAGGACAAATTCCAGATGTCCTCCCTGGGCGCATGAAGTGCCCACCCGGAGGGCTGTCCGGCCTGGCTCGACGTTACAGCGCGCCGTCCGCATCCAGCATCTGCAACGACCCGATCACCAGCGCCCGCATGCCCTGCTTGAACTCGGTGATCACCTGGCCCTCTTCGTCATCCGCAATCGCGTAGATGGTGTCGGCGCCGGCGATGCAGTAGAACGCGATTGTGGCCAGCAGCCAGCGTGCCTTGTCCATCGGCAGGCCGAAGACTTCGGCCACGTGCGCCTGGTGGGAGGCGATCTTCTCCAGCATCGGCGCGGTCGCCACCGTGCGCCGCAGCAGGTACGGCGGCAGCCCGGGATGCGCCTTCACCACCTCGCACAACGATTCCACGAACACCATCAGATAGCCCTGCAGGCCGCCCGCCGCATCGGCCGAGGCGCGCGGAATCTGCCAGCGCTGGAACACCGCCTGGGCCACCAGCCGCTTCAGCGCCTCCAGGTTGGCCACGCGCTTGTACAGCGCGGCCTGGGTCACCGCCAGTTCGGCGGCCACGTTGGCCATGGTCAGGTTGGGCAGACCCAGGCGGATGCCGATGTCGGCCAGGCGCTCGGGGGTGATGGTGGGCGGGCGGCCACGGGTCGGCGCCGTTGGATCGGGGTGCGGGCTCATACGGTGCGTGTTCATACCCTGCCGAGGGTGCCAGCAAAGGGACCCTCTTGTCCGCTTTGGTCTATTTAGTTTAATTTACTCAACTAATTCGGAATGCGTCTGGTTCGCACTCATGGCGCCGCCCGAACCGAGCCCCAGGCTCACTTCCCGCCAGGTCCCCACCCAGCCGACAACCCTGCGCTGCGCGCTCTTCCCGTGCTTGCCGATGGCAGCGCGCCAGGCGCGCTCGCGCCCAAGATTCACAGGACCCTGGCATGACCACGTACCCCTCCTCTTCCCCGCAGAACCGCGCTGCCGCCGCGCCATGCGGCCAAGCGCATCTGCACGGCCTGGCCCGGCGCTACCGCGCATCGGCGCTCGCGCTTGGCCTGATGGCATCGTGCGCCGCGCTGGCCGACACCGCGCCGTCCACCCTGCCCTCGGTGCAGGTGCAGGAACAGCGCCGCGTGACCGGCGACTATGCCGGCGGTCAGGTGGCCGCCGGCGGCCGTATCGGCCTGCTCGGCGACAAGGATTTCATGGACACGCCGTTCAGTACGGTCAGCTATACCGAGTCCTTCATCCGCGACCGCCAGGCCAAGGACCTGACCGACGTCATCGCCGCCACCGACCCCACCGTCTTCAGCAACGGCGTCACCGGCGCATGGAGCGAGAACTACGCAATCCGCGGCTTCGCCTCCAACACCAGCGACACCACCTTCAACGGGCTGAGTGGCATGGCGCCCTACTACCGCACCTCGCCGGAAATGTTCGAACGCATCGAGGTGCTGAAGGGCCCGTCCGCGCTGCTCAACGGCATGCCGCCGGGCGGCTCGGTCGGTGGCAGCGTCAACCTGGTCCCGAAGCGTGCCGGCGATCAACCGCTGCTGCGGGTCAGTGCCAACTTCGCCTCCGACGCGCAGTTCGGCACCCACCTGGATATGGGCCGTCGCCTGGGCGCCGACAGGCAGTTCGGCATCCGCTTCAACGGTGCCTACCGTGATGGTGACGGCGCAGTCGGCAAGCAGAGCAAGAAGGTACAGCTCGGTTCGCTGGCACTGGACTGGCGCGGCGAACGTATGCGGCTGTCGGCCGATCTGTACAGCGCCGATGACCGTGTTGATGGCCCCGCACGTGGCGTCGGCCTGGCACCCGGCGTCGCCATTCCGCGGCCGCCGCGTGGCGATACGCTGATCAACCCGGACTGGGCCTACGTGGACAGCCAGGACAAGGGCGCGATGCTGCGCGGCGAACTGGACATCAGCGATAGCCTGATGGCCTACCTGGCCTATGGCACCACCAAGACCGACTACCGCTACAACGGCTCGATCAGCGCGCAGATCCTCAATCCGGCCGGCGACTTCACCACGGTGATCGGCCAGCTCGCCTTCGATATCAGGAAGCAGTCCGGAGATGCCGGCCTGCGCGGTTCGTTCCACACCGGCAGCGTCGGCCATCAGTGGGCTGCCAATGTGACCCACTACCAGCACACCCAGAACGACTACGGCCGCCGCAGCGTGCCGGGCTGGGACTGGACCACCAACCTCTACAACCCGGTGTGGGGCCGGGCCGCGCCGTTCGTAGCGCCGCACATCTCGCATACCGGACTGCGGCTGGACAGCATCGGCTTCGCCGACACCTTGTCCTTTGCCGATGAACGTGTGCAGCTGACGCTGGGTGTGCGCCGCCAGCAGGTGGTCAGCGAGACCTTCAACGTGGCCACGGGTGCACGCACCTCACGCTACGACGAGAGCGCCACCACCCCGGCAGCGGCGCTTCTGGTGAAGGCGACCGACACGGTCTCCCTCTACACCAACTACATCGAAGGCCTCAGCCAGGGCGCCACCGCGCCGATGACCGCCGCCAATGCCGGTGATGTGTTCGCACCGTTCCGCACCAAGCAAAGGGAGCTGGGCCTGAAGCTGGACCTGGGCCGCTTCGCGCACACCTTCAGCGTGTACGAGATGAAGCGGCCGAGCAGCTACACCGACCCGGTCACGAATATTTTCTCGTTTGGCGGCGAGCAACGTAACCGGGGTGTGGAATGGGGCTTCTTCGGTGCACCGATGGACGGCGTGCGCCTGCTCGGTGGCGTGGCCTATGTGCAGCCGAAGCTGACCCGCACGGCCGGTGCCGTGAATGAAGGGCGCATCGCCACCGCCGTGGCGCAGCGGCAGGCCAAGCTGGGCGTGGAGTGGGATGTGCCTGCGCTGGAAGGCCTGACCCTGGCAGGTAATGCCACGTCGATGTCGAAGCAGTACATCAGTGCCGACAACCGCCTGTCGGTGCCGGGGCGGACGTTGTTCGACGTGGGGGCGCGCTACAGCACCACACTGGCCGGCAGGCCGCTGGCGCTGCGCGCCACGGTGAACAACGTGACCAACAAGGCGTACTGGGGCATGCCGTTGCTTTCCAGTCTGGCGCTGGGAGCGCCGAGAACGGTGTTGTTGTCGGCGACGATGGATTTCTGAGCTGGCATGGAACTCCTGTAGAGCCGAGCCCATGCTCGGCTCTATTCCATTCCGTCACGCGATCTGCGCCCATCCTCGTTCGCACTGCGGCATGCATCCGTGCATGGCATGGATCCACAAAAACGCACTATCGGATTCGTACGAATCCGATAGTGTCCTTTCCAGCGGGACGCCACCATCGACGTGATCCTCCCCACGCGATGGTGCCATGCCCCTTCCAGCCCTCCCTTTCTTCGCCGTCTCGTTGCGGAATGTGCTGCTCGCAACGCTGCTGTTGGCACCCCAGCTGGCCAGCGCTGCATCGGTCTGCGTCATGCGTTCGGGCGAGCGCATGCTGCTGGTGCAGGATGTCACCTCGCGCTGGCAGCTTCCTGGTGGTACCGCATTGCACGGTGAGCTCCCTCCGCAGACAGCCCTGCGCGAAACGTGGGAGGAGACCGGCCTGCAGATCGCCACCACCGACCTGCTGGAAGACGACGCCGGTGTCCATGTGTTCGCCTGCCGCGCGACCCAGCCCATACAGGTGCAGGGGGCTGCAATAGATGTCCTGGACGCCCCGCATCTCGGGCGCGAGCTCATCCAGGCGCGCTGGGTCACCCGCGACGAAGCCCGCCAGCTGCGCACGCGCTTCCCGCAGCAGCTGGAGCACGCCTATCAGCGCCTGCACGCAGTAGCCGAGAGCGAAGTGCGTCCCGTCGCGCGCTTCGGGGCCGCCTCGGCCTTCCGCCAGGCGGAGCTGGATCGCGTGCAACGCACCCAGCAGTGGCCGGTGCCCGGGCTGGCGGTGGTGGGCAACGCCCTGGGCGAATTCTGGTTCTATCTGCTGGCGATGCCAGTGCTGTGGGTGGCGTTCGGCGCGCAGGCATCCCGCCTGATGCTGATGGCGTTGATGGTGGTCACGCTGGCCGTGCAGAGCATCAAGGTCTTCGCACCGGTGCCGCGCCCCTTCAGCTTCGATGCCACGCTCAGCCTAGCCGGTGCCGCCGGCCCTTCCCTGCCCAGCGGGCACACCACCAGCGCCACCTGCTTCTTCGTGCTGGCCGCACTGTGGTTGTTGGCGCGCCAGAACATCACGGGCAGGTTCAAGACTGCGGCAGTGCTCGGCATCGCGCTGCTGGCCGGGGTAATCGCCGGAATGGCCCGGGTCTGGCTGGGGGTGCACTATTGGAGCGATGTTGTGGCCGGGCTGCTGTTGGGCAGTACGATCGCGGTTGCAATCCATGGGCTGGGGAAGTCGTTGGCACGCGCCAGCCATCCTGCTGCGCGCGAGCGGATCTTCTGGGGTGTCATCGCCGTTACCAGCTTGGCCGTGGGCGTAGCCTGGCAGGCCACGCCGCTGCTGTTGCCATTCTGCGTGGCGGCCGCCTGTGCGGTGGTGCCGCGTGCAACCCAGGAGCGTTCGTCGATGGGCTCGGCAGCATGGCTGCTGGCCGGCCTGCTGGTGCTGGGTGGCGTGTGCCTGCCGATGGCCCAGCGCGCCGAGCCGTTCGTGCTTGCGGCCAGCCTGCAGGCGCTGGTCTACATGGCGCTGGGCGCGTGGGTGGCGTGGGGTGCCAGCGCCGTTACCGCGTGGTGGCCGATGAGACACCACCGGTAGCGTCCACGCATGGCGTGGCTCTCCTGTAGCGCCACGCCATGCTCGGCTGCGTTTTGCCCGGTGAGCCGAGCGTGGGCCCGGCTCTACCTGAACAGCATCCACGCATGGTGCGGATCTACTCGGGGTGCAACCGGAAAATGGCGTGGTTGGTCAGCGCCAGCGCGGCCAACTTCAACCCTTCCATCACGCGGTCGCCCACGTAGTGTTCCGGGCCACCGTTCTGGCGGGCGCGCTCGGCGGCCAACAGGATCTCGTTGACGACGCGCAGGCCGGCCAGGGCGCCGTCAGTGTCGGCCAGGGCCAGGCAGCGGCCGGGCAATTGATGGCGCTCGGGCCAAGGCTGACCGTCGGCGGCCACGCCGCGGCCGATCTGGTGCAGCAGCGCGATCAGGTTGTTGGGATCGGGCTTTGCCGTGTCTTCCTCGCCCTCATCGGCGTTGGCCGGGGCGTACCGGGTGCGCAGAGGGGAAATATCCGATGGGTTCATGGCAGGTCTCCGTACAAGCTACGGTGTCACCGCCCTTAACAAAGGCGGCGGGACGGTACGTGGCTGGAAACCGGGACGATTGGGCGTTGACCGGCGGGTGCACTCGCGTGCACCCCCACGCACCGCCCCGCCATAACGCGCAGACGGATTGCCAGCCGGCGCCACACAAGGCGACGCCGGCTGGCAAGCGTTTACTGCCCAATCGATACGGGTTTCCAGGCCCGGCCACCCTTTTCCGGTGGCAACCCATCATGCGCACACCCGGCTTGCCGTCAGCAAGCGCTGCGGTGCACAGACGGAGACATTCATGCAGCGGCCGGCATTGTCGCATACCGGCCATTCCCCGTGTTCCGGGCCTTGGCGTGGACTACCGGCCCCGATGCGACAGTTGCCCGCCGCGCTCGACGTCGCAACGGCATGATCTCATTCGCGACAGCCAGCACGTCGCTCCCGACATCGCGATGCCCGCCCTACCCGGCTGGTCGTTGCGGCCGCTTTGCGCTACCGTCCGCCAAGGCAGCACAGGAGAACGTTGGTGGCAGGGCATAAGCAGACAGGACACCGTTCACTTGGCCGAGGACCGGCCTGGCTGTTGCTGGGCCTCCTCGCCGCCTGCCCCGCCGTCCACGCCTGCACCGCCGGCCCGGCCAAATGGGTGCCAGCCACCCCCGGTCTGTACGACAGTTACAGCACCGGCGAGGTGGTGGTCGACTGGGTAACCGTTGATGTCAACTACCTGGTTGATTGCGCCCCACTCTCCACGGCCTACCTTTCCTTCCGCTCCAACAAACGATTCGTGGGCTTCCATGATGGCCAGATGACCTTTGCCACCGACCATGAAGGCATTGGCATCCAACTGCAGTTTCGATACATCCGCTCCATTTCCAGCTCAGGTACACCCGATCTATCCGACTGGCAGAACGCGGCGACGGCGGCAACGGCCTATACGGCGCATGCCGAGTACATCAAGGGCAACCCCACAGTGTCGCTGCCGATCGGCGTTCGATTCCGCTTCGTGGCGCTGCGCGATTTCGATGGGGAGGACATCCTGATGGAGGACGAAGAGCCGCTGCTTGTGGCTGACAGGACCTACGGGCAGTCGCTCAACCAGCTGACGGTGGAGGGCGTGCGGCGCCGCGCAAGGGTCAAAGCCAGCTGCGAGTTCGGCACTGCCCCGCCCCCGAATGTACAGCTCCCCCGAACCACAACGGCCGATCTGAGCAACCCAGGCGACACTGGTCCGGCTGCAGAGTTTTCATTCTCGTGGCGGTGCCGCGCAGGCAACGAGGGACACTCTGGCCGTGGCGACCTCTGGTTCGACTCCCCCGCCAAGATCAAGGACCAGCCCGGGCGACTGACCACCACTGGAGACGCCGAAGGCGTGGACATGCTGGTGACCCTGAGGCGGGCGGACGGCAACGAAACGCCCATCCAGTTCCGAGAGTGGTACGCCGACATCCTGATGCCCGGGGCGCGCGGACTGCCCAGTACCGGCAGCCAGGCAATGCAGGTACGGTTCATCCGTAACGCCAACGCACTGAAGCCAGGCTCTGCCCACAGCAGCCTGACAATCACGACCGTTCCCTACTAGCCCCTTGCATGCGACACCTGGTCCTTATTGCTGTTGTTACGCTTGCCACAACCGTGCCCGCTGCGCGAGCCGATCTGCGCGTCGGCGCTACCCGGGTGGTGCAGCACGCAGCCGACCCTGCCCCGGCGTCGATCAGGATCCGCAACATCGGCACACGGCCCTCACTGGTACAGGCCTGGATTGATGAGGGAGACGCGCATGGCAACGCGCCGATTGAACAGCTGCGAACGGCCTATATCGTCACGCCTCCGGTATTCCGCCTGGACGAGGGCCGTACCCGCGACGTGCAGGTGCGTTCGGCCGATACGCGGTCATTGCCGGCTGACCGGGAATCACTGCTGTGGATCAACCTGCTGGATCTGCCCACCCGCAGCGGGAAGGATGCCCCGCTGGACATTGCCATGCGTTGGCGACTGAAACTCTTTCATCGACCCGCAGGCCTGCCGGGCAGCGCCATCGACGCCCCGGGCCAGCTGCAGTGGCGGTTGCTGGCGAAGGAAGGCCAGATGCAGTTGCGGGCCGATAATCCCAGCCCCTACTTCGTCAGCCTGGCTGAACTGTCATTGGGCACGACGCGCGTGGCACTGGAGGCCGACCGGGCACAGATCCCGCCCAGAGGGTCATGGGTGGTCGGTGTGGCAGCCGCAGCGGCAGAGACTGCCGGTCCGCTTCCGTTGCGGTTTATCTGGCTGGATGACGACGGCCTGGACCATGAAGCACAGGCCGTTGTCCGGCCGTAATTCGTATCACAAGGCGGCGCACCACGGCTGCTCGCAGCGTACTGTTGCCTGCAGCGTCTGCGCATTGCCCGCGTCATCCACCCAGCTCCCCTTCAACTGGAGCGAGCCTTTTCCGAGCGCTTCCGGCACCGGCACCGACCACGTCGACAGTGGCTTCACTACATCCTCCGCTGCGACTTCGATGGATTGCGCCCCCAGCTCAAGCGCGATGATGCTGACGTGGTAGGCCGACGGATTACGCGCCACCAGCGCCGTGCTGCCTGGCCCGGTGCCCTGCAGTTCCCATTGCAGCTGCGCAGGCGCATCATCTGCCTTGCCCGGCAGCCCCGCCGGCCGATGCAGCAGCTTGACCCGCACACGCACGGCGATGTCCATGTTGACGCCCGCCTCACCGGGCTTCTTCTTGCTGGCCGGCACGCTGAGCATGTTGAGCCAGTACAGCGATTCGCGATCCACCGGCACGCCGGCCGATCCCAGCCAGTTCACACTGATATCGCGATTGCCGTCCGGCTGCAGCGTGAACAGCGGGGGCGCGGCAAAGAAAGGAAAGCGCCGGCTGCTCTGTTCCTGTCCCTCCGCCCCGTCGTCTACCCACGACTGGATCAATGCGGGCACCTTTCCGTAGTTCCAGACGCGCATCGACACCGTGCGCGCGTCTGCCTCGTGCACCAGGCGGGTCTCCTGGATACCAATATCCGCCCGGCCCAACGGCGCCGCCAGCAGCAGCGCTACGACCAACACTGGCTTCAGTCGATGCATGTCGTCCTCCTCTGTCCCCGGGGGGGCACGGTGCAAACCGGCCTCGGCGCTAGCGGTGGGTGAGCGAAATGGTAATGCTGCCATTGGCGGGGCCTGTCTTCAGCGCGCCTGCTGTACGCACATAGCGCACGTCAAGATACTCCCACCCATGCCAGTTGTAACCGGTATAGACTTTTCCGAACTCCAGCGGGGTCTTCGTACCACCAAAGGTGTTGGTACGTCTCACCTCCAGCACCACGCCTTCCGCCGCGCCAGGATCCGCCTTCACCGCCATCTGCCCCTGCCCGAGCCCGACGGTCGGGGTGCCTGCGGTGTAGACGATACTGGGTTCGACCCAACCATCATCATGATTGCAGGACCAGTCCCATTTGAGCTCTACCGCGGGGCCGCTGGCTCCAGGGGTCTGGAGCATCGGAGCGGTGGTGAGCGGCATGTTTAGTGTGCTGGGAATGTTCGCGGAATGGAAACGGCAACGTGCTGGCTGCGGAGGGGTGTGCGCGAGTTTGGTGTGACGCTGGGTGATCTTGTAGCCCTGCTGCTCTCCACCTGGCTTCTCGAAGCGCCAGCGATGGGGAACCGCCTCGATGGATGTGACCCCACTCAGATCTGCAAGCGGAATATATTGGTACCAGATCTTGATCTCCATCTTGCCATCCACGCTGGCGGTCCGGATCAGATTGGCCTGGCCTGACTTCACTTTGATTGCCTCGCTCCAGTCGCCCGAAGCAACGCGCCCTGCCGCGAGGAACTGAATGCCCAGACGCTTCGCGCCACTGTCTGCAACGTACACCTCCGCGCCATCAAATATCGTGCCCGTGGGCGTGAGATCAGGTTGCAGGTCCAGCTCATAGTGGGTGCCATCCATGCAGCCCTCATAGACGACGTTGGCAGGCGATGCCGCAGTTCCCCAGATCAAGGTCCAGCCATACAGCGGTTTGTCCAGCCCCTCATAGACCCAACCCTTCGGCGGACTGGCAGGATCCGGATACTGGCTGGAATTCACAGGGGTACAGGCTGCGGCAGTCCAGCAGGCCGCCAGCGCGGCGCCTGCCGCGAGCGCCTGGAACACGCGCCGCCACCCCTGCATGCGGCCAAACGGCCGGTTGGTGTTGGTAATTTCAATGTGGCTGTACATGAGCCTGTCCTCGAGTTCGTGTGATTCGTTGGCACATACGTGCCGTTCAATTCGGCGATCGGTGTGCAACGTCGTATCCGCTATCGTTCGCGGTGGTGTCGGCAACTGTTGCCGATGCTGGCGTGCAGATGCTGGTGTGGATCGGTGCATCGCCCGCCGCGGCCAGGTCATAGGCGATGGTGCAACCACGTTGCCCACCAGCGCGATGGTCGACACGCAACAGCCCCTTCTCGTTGATGCCGCGTACCCACAGCCGGCTGCCCTGCCCCACGATACCGACGACCTGGCCGTCCTCATCGTAGACATCCAGGCCGAACGGCAGCACCTGGCCCTGGCCGTCAAGCGCCTCGATCAGGGCACTGCGGCCGACCGAGGTGGGGATGACCATCTTCACCACCGCACCGGCGGTCGGCACAGCGGTGGTCGAGCCGGATTTCAGCTCCACGTCCATGGGCAGGCCCTTCGGGTCCACCGATACTTCGTTGTGCTGGTAGGCGCTGAGGTAAGGTACCACCGCATAGCCCTTGCTGTTGGTGCGAAGGCCCAGGCCGTGGCCCACAGCCGCGTTGGCTGCGCCAGGAACATGCAGCAGACCGACCGTATCGCCGGTGCGCTGGGACAGCGCAACGCCCTCGCCGTGCACAACCATGCTGCCACTGGCAGACACCCCCAGGGTCTGGCCCCCGGCGCTGCGGTTCCATGAGGCGCCCACGGTCGCGCTCGACCCCATGTAACCGACGCTAGCGCCCATATCGCGGGCATGAGCCGACTGGCCGTATGACAGGTTGTAGCTGCCCTGCTGCCTCGCACCAAACTGCCCATCCAGATTGGCCTGGAAGCTGGTACCGGCGCCGCTCGTGCTCACGCTGGTGCTGGCGCGCGGTGCCGACGGGGCCCGCCCCAGCGGCAGATAGATGCTCAGGTTGGCGCTGTCGCTCGCCTTGGTCGGTCCGCCAGACAACGATGACGTCAAGGTACGGCGCGCATTGATGTTGTACGACGCCGGCCCCAGCCGCCCGCTGTAGCCCACGGAGAAATTTGTGCTGCGTTGATCGGTATTCCAATAGTCGGCCGTGCTGCCCTGCATATACAGGGACCCCTGGCCGAAACGGTGGCTCAACGTGAGGTCCAGGCGGCTGCGCTGGCGGGAAATACCCTGGCCGGTTTCGCCCGCAGCAAGGGCACTCTGCAGCCGCGCCGCGTCGCTGAAATCGAGATAGCCATCCGTGGAATAGCGGTACGCGGCCAGGTTCAGGCTGGTCGCATCGCTGAGCCGGCGGCTGTATGCCAGCCGATAGGACTGGCCCTGCATGCGACGGCCAAACCCTTCCACATCCGAACTGAAGCGCGTGTCGGAGAAGGTCACGTCGCCGGAGAACGCACCTATGCGGGTATTCACCGCCCCGCCCAGCACCATCGCGCCATAGCCTTCGCCCAGCAGCACGCCGGCGTAGCCGGTAAATCCGTTGCTTACACCGCGGCGCAGCGTCGCCTGTACGAAGGTGGGCGCGTCGGTGCGCTCGTCACGAAGCTGGCCGGCGGTGACACTGAAGCGGTTCTGGCCTTCACGCAACAGGCCGGGGACCGCTGCGTACGGCACGGTGAACGACTCCACCCGGCCGTCGGCCTCGGTGACGACCACATCCAGGTCGCCGCCACCGGCCGCATTGCGCAGATCGTCAATTTCAAACGGACCAGGTGCCACGGTGGTCTCGTAGATGACATGGTCACGCTGGCGGATGGTAACGCGCGCATGGGTCTGTGCTACGCCACGGATGATCGGGGCATAGTTGCGGGCGGTATCCGGCAGCATGCGCGGGTCGGTACGCATATTGGCGCCGGTATAGCCGAAGCCGGTGAACAGGTCCCCTTCCGTGCTGGCTTCGCCCAGCGTCAGCTGGGCGTTGAAACGACGGATCTCGCGCTGGGCATAGGTCGTACCGGCGTCATACGACGCCTTGCTGCCGCTACTCTTGGAGAAGTAGCCGGAATGGCGCAGCCGCCACGCGCCCAGGTTCACACCAGCATCGATGCTGCCGCCGGTATAGCTGGATCTCACACCGCCATACTCGGCCATGCTGTGGCTGACGCTGTAGTTCAGCAGCATGGCATTGATGCCCGAATCCCAACGCGACGGATCCACCCAACCACTGTTTCGTGCCACATAGGCGTGCGGAACACTGACGTCCAGCATCTGCTGGGCGGTATCCAGGTTCATCGTAGAGGACGGCACAAAGCGCGCGATATCTTCGCAGGTCACGCCTTCCGGCAACGGCAGCAGGTCCGCATGCTCGGCCTTGCCGCGCAGGTCGTCAATCTTGCTGGTATGCAGGCCCATCATTTCGAACAGCTCCGACGACAGGCACAGCCGGTCCACGCCGTCTACCGCGCGCACTTCCACGTCATGCTTGCCAACGATGGTTCCATTCACCCGCACATCCACGGTGTAGATGCCTGGCAGGTGGCCCTCACGTTCAAAGCGGCTGACATCGATGTCGCCGTAGAGCAGATCGGTATTGAACTCCAGCGACGGCGCCGCCATCGCTGCTGCCGGAAGCAGCGCGACGAGCAGTGCCGCAGCGAGGCGATGCGGACGCAGCGGAGTTGTCGTCGGGAGTCGGTTCATGGCGAATTCCTGGCGTTAGGCAAAAAGGGTCCCGTGGGCCCTCTTGCGAGGGCCGCAGGCAGACGTTTCAGTGGGTTCAGGCGCGAATCAGGGACGGTGCAACGGCGAAGTCAACGTTGCCGTACGGCCCTTCTCCGTTCTGTATTCGATCGAAATATCAGTGGTCAGTGCGTTGTACTCCGCCTGGCTGAGCCGATAGGTCGAGCTGGCAAAGGGCGTAATCAGGCCACCTTCTATGGGTTGGCTACTGCCGACGGATACAAGGCTGACGTGGTAGGGCGTGGGATTGTCCGCACGCAGCGACCATGCTTGCGCCTCGCGCACCAGCGACCACTTCAGCTTCTTCGGCGCATCTGCAGCACCCGCCGAGCTGAGGCCCTGTGGGCGGTAGTACAGCGGGAAACGCGATCGCACTGCCAACTGCAACTGCGGATCTGTAGTTGCTTCCGTGGCCGGAACGTCCAGCAGGTTCAGGTAATACAGGCCCTCGCGGTCCTGGGCAGCAGGCTGGCCGGCACTGACGATGCGCAGCACCTGCTCGCCGCCGGCACCGACGCGCGCCACGGGCGGGCGGATGACAAACGGCACATTCGACGGGCTGGCCGGAGTACTGTTCGCGTCGCCATCGTCAATCCAGGACTGGACAAGAGACGACGTCTGGTCGGGGTTCATCAGTCGAACTGTGAGTTCGCTCTCCTCGGCGGACAGATGGAAGCGGGTTCCGTCCACCACCACACCCGCGTGTGCAGAGGCTGACAGAGCCGCCAGCGTGACAAGCATTGACGCGAGCATGGCCGGGCGTGGATTGCGCTTCATGATTGTTCCTCCAGGAAGGGGCGCCCAGACCCGTGCGGGCGTGGGCGCCGGGGTGTTCACGGGGTGTAGTCCACGTTGATCAGCAGGGGGGCGCTGAAGGAGCCTTCGGTCACGTCAGCGCTGTCGGCTTTGGCGAAGCGCGCCTGCAACGGAATGCTGATCGTGCCGTCGGCGGTCAGCGATTCATTGTGGGAATGGCTCCAGAGGTTCAGGTCGCCACTGGTGTTGCCCACCGCCAGGACGACATTGGTGGCAGCCCCGGCAGCGGCCTTGTTGGTCAGGCGACCGTTGGCATCGAGAGCGCTTTCCGCGAAGGTAAAGGTGTAGTTCGCGATGGGGCACGGCTTGCCCGTGTCGCCGAACTGAATCGTGAAGGGCTGCTTGGGAGCGCGGTCATCGTTGATCTCGTGGGCGAACACCGTCGGCAAGGTGAGCGTGGTCCCGCTGCCATTGATGGTCGCGGAGCAGGACATGGCCTTGATCTCGCCGGTGAAGTTGACGGTCGCTTCCGCGGCGGAAGCCGAAGCGACCGCGCCCAGCGAGAGGGCGGCGGACAGGGCAAGTGCAAGCTTGTTCATGATGATGAATTTCCTTTGATCGGTTTGAGGTTAGGGTTCAAGCCGCACTGTGCTGGGGCTTGAGCGAAGGGCGTCTGCCTTCGAGAAGAGATGCTAAAAGCGACAGGAATTGGCAGGCATAGGACCGGTACTAAAGGCAATCGCCATGCTCAGCCCAGACGAAGCCATTCAGGCTGAAAGCAATGCGTTGCAAGGCCCCGAGCCCCGCCGCCCGGCCCGCGGGAGGTGTAGGACGTTATCCAGACAGGCGCCCGCTGGCCCGCAAAAGGCCGGGCCTTATCGATCGCCCCCTACCGGAAACGAAAACACCGCCCAGAGGGCGGTGTTGATCTCACAAGTCTATCTACAACGAGGACGCAGGCGCCTAGAGCACTCGCTGCTCCGCGTGCAGCACGCCGTCGTCGTTCACCCATTCGTAGCGCACCCCTGTCAGCGGGCCGGCAAACCCTTCGGGCAATGCCAGTGTGCGGGCTTCGCCGGGCGCCAGATAGAAGGCATCCACGCTGCGCTCGCCAGCGGCGGAGAGCAGCGTCATCGTGGCGAGATTGAAGTAGTGACGTGCGGCATTGCGCAGTTCAAGCCCATTTGGCCCGCGTTCCATCGCCACCTGGGCATCGGGATCCACCGGCGCCCCCAGGCCCTTGGGACGATAGAACAGCTTCATGCGGAAGCGAATGGCCACCTGCACAACACTGTCACTGAGCTTAGCCTCGCGTGCGGGCACATCCACCACATTCACCCAATAGAGCTGCTCCTGCTCGCCTGCCGGAAGCTGCGCGGCGATGCCTCTTATCCGCAGTGCATGCGATGCCCCCGGATCCAACCGCAGCATGGGCCGGTCAAGAACGAAGGGTGCCTTCGATGCTTCCGGGGTCTGCTGAAGGTTGCCGTCTGACACCCACGCCTGAACCAGCGATGCGCGCTCGCCTTCATTCTTCAGCTGCAAGGCTACCTCACGCTGGCCCGCCGCGTAGATCACCCGCGTGCCTTCGACGGTCACGTCTGCTTTTGCACCGGCTGCCAGTAGCAGCAGCGACAACACGCCGCCGCAGCAGGTCGCCTGTAGCCAGGTCTTCGTTCGGTCGAGACAGGACATGAGACCTCAGGGGAACGTCAGGCTGAAGGTCAGCCCCGCATTGGCGGGACCGGGCGTGATGGCCGGCAGCGTCTGCCGATAGCGCACACCAAAGCTCTTGCGCAGGATCTCGGCATTGGCCGAGCCCCGGCCAAACTCATCTGACCCATAGAAACGCATTGGCGAACCATCGCCGTTGAGGAACTGATAGCCAACACCGACCACGCCGCCGCTGGCCTCGGCCATGCCCTGTTCGGCATCCAGCACCACCGTGGTGGGAACCACCTGATAATCCACCCGCCCGACACCGGCCTCACAGTCGAGCACCAGCTCATAGCTGCGTTCGCCGGCAGTGGATCCCACACCCTTGAATGCAGCCACCGGCACGAACCCCATATTGATCTCCTGCGTGCGCATGCGGCAGCTCGGACGATCCTGTATCTTCAGTGTCGTTGCGCCCACCCAGAGTTGATGACGCATTGGCCCCGTACCCCCTTCGTAAAGGCGGGACTCGATCACCATTTCGCGGTTGCTGGTGCCGCTGCCATGGGCGATGTTGCCGGTACGGATGTACTTGATCATCAATCGCGCCCCGACCGGTCCGGTGCCGCTGTCACCCTTGTGCAGCACCGCCTCGTAGTAGCCAAGTGCGGACGGACGCCCACGACTACTGCCTGCGTACTCTGCCAGGAACGCCATGCCAACCCCCGCTACGCCGGTCTCGTACACGACGTACTCCGCGCCGCTTTCATGGTAGCGCTGCTTGATGAATCCGCCGTGCGTCTCCATCCGGTAGTCGATCGAGGCGCTCGAATCGCAGCGGAACTCGGTGGTGGCCACTCCTCCGTTGATCGGCAGCCAGGGCGTCAGAGCCGCCCCGACGGGAACGTCGCGGGCAGTGAATTCCACCATCGCGGGGGGGTGGAAATCTGTGTGACCGCCGCCCCCGCTGCACGATGCAGCGGCCGTCGTGCCTGGCACGATGGCCAACAGCGAAAACAAAAACCAGGCCCTACCCGGCCCGCCCCGTGCAAACTTCCTGGAACGTGCAGAAGTGGAAAGCATGCGTGAGTCTGGCACGATGGCGGTGAATGGGACGTGGGCGCACATATACCTTGGCACGCACACCCAACGCAAGCCATGCATATCAGCGGGCAGTTCGCCCGCCCAATTCGGGAGACCGCCCCGATGTCGTGGAGCCTTGCTGCTGACCCACCCCCATAGCAGGTCGCGCACCGCGGCTGCCCGGTTCCGGATCAAGCTCAACGCCGGCCAGAGGAGTTAGAAAAAGTATGGCCGTCCCGCGTTGAACCGGAAACAGCCCAACATTGCAGACCATTGGTCGCCGCAACCCCATCGGCGGTGGTGACAATGCTATCACCGGAGCCACACACTAAGGGCTGGAGACCACGGCCTCACGTTGGTGCGCAATTCCTTCATCGTCAATCCAGGTGAACTCCAACCTTGCTCCTTCCACCTCTTCGTCAAGCGGAAATGACCACGTGGAGAATGGCTTGATCAGCGCATTGGTGGGCTTCAACTCCAACTCCCGCCCGTCCAGGCCCAGTTTGGCCAGGCTTACATGCAAGGCCGAATCGTTACGAGCCCACAGGCGGCTAGTCGCACCGTTTCTGTCCATTCCCCACCGCAGGGACGCAGCCGCCGCTTCCGGGGATCCTTTCAGGCGTGCCGGCCGATGGAAAAGCTTGATTCGCCAACTGACCGCGTAGTCCAGGTTCAGCGTGTCCTCTGCACGCGCAGCAGATGGTACATCCAGGATGTTGATCCAGAATGCAGACTCACGGTCCTGCGGCAGTGCCACCCCCTGGATCCGGCGTAGCAGGATGTCATGATTGCGCCCCGCAGGCAGCCTGAACATGGGCGGCAGTACCATGTACGGAACCTTCAGATCCTCTGGACGTGCCGATTCATTCCCGGCATCGACCCACGCCTGGACCAACGAATCACGCGTGCCTTCATTCCAGACCCGTACTGAAACAACAGAGTCGCCTATCTGAACTGCCCGGGTGCGCTCCACGCCCAGATCAGCACGGGCTTCCAGGCAGCCCCCCATCAGGACAGCCGCGATCAGGACTCTCGTCAAGCAACGCATGACAACACCTCACCAGGGCGTGATATGGATTTTCAACGCGCCGTTCGCCGCGCCGGGAATCAGCGGACTGGCATTGCGGATGTAGCGAACCTCCAGGTATTCACTACCCGTTTCAGCGTTATACCGAATCCACGCACCCGACCGGAGGTCCACGGGCACCATCCTGCCTGCCGCATTACGCCGTACCTGCAGATCAACACCCTGCGCTCCCCCAGTAACGCGCATCCGCCCGTCTGCAGCATCCACTACTGCTGTTCCGGCAGTGTAGTCGATGCCCATCGCCCTTGTTACGCCTTCCATGTTTCCGTAGTCGCAACGGAAGGCCCAGTTGAACCCAGAAGCCCTGCTGGTATCGCCCTCCTTCGGTAGTGACGTCGTATGAGTAAACGGCATTGCAATTCTCCTGCCGTCCACCGTTCCACTGAAACCACAACTCGCACGTCGTGGCGCGTCGAGGCGGAATGCCTCGAACACCCGCTGATTCAAGGTGATACCAAACGTCCGGTCTGTAACGTTCGCGACCTGCGTCCTGCCTACCGATTGGTTGCCGCTGAACGAGCGCAGCGCCACAAATCGCGCCCGGTAGTTCAGCCCGACATACTCGGTATACACGTCGGGGCCCACATAACTGACGGTACTGATGTTGACGGCCGTCGTGGACAGGTTCCTCCACGTCGACCACACAGGTCCACCGGAGCCAACACGTCTCCCGTTGAATTGATACTGGAACTGGATACCCACATTGGCATTGTCGGTGGCAAAGACCGGTATGCCGTCTACCGTGCTGACTGGGCTACCATTGGCAACAATCGACAAGCCGACGCTGGTGTTCGGCGCACACTTTTCCAGATAGGTACCATTCGAACTGCCCGACCAGGGAGTGATCACATCCCCAGCGGAGAATGATTCGAAGTACACAAGGCTTCGAGAATCGATCAGCTCGTCTGTGTCGGCCACGCAGGCAACTGCATCTGCAGCCAGTCCAGTGCCCATCACTGCAGCAGCCAGCATTGCCAGACCATGCCTTATTGCCCTGGGCCTGCCTTTGCAGGGTTCATTCATGAGGTGTTCTCCCTTCATTGCAGTATCTACCTCAGTTCTGAGCGCCGGGAGCCGCCACAACGGGGGACGGTTCGCTTCGCTCGGCGATGCTTGCGCGCAGGCAGCTGCTGATGTACAGCTGATCGCTGGATGTGCCCGCCAAGTCGTAGGCGATCACGCAGCTCCGCTCGTCGTCACCCTGCGGGGCCACCCGCAACTGCCCGCTGTCGTTGATGCCGCGCACCCACAGGCGACTTCCCTGCCCCACCACGCCGACGACCTGACCGGCTTCGTCATAGACATCCAGACCGAACGGCAGCGGTTGGCCGTGGTTGTCCAAGGCTTCGATCAGTGCGCTGCGGCCGCTGGCCGTCGGAATAACCGCCTTGACCACCGCGCCAGCAGTCGGCACCGCCGTCACCGAGCCGCTCTTCAGTTCCACATCCATCGGGAGGCCGGTCGGGTCCACCACAATTTCGTTCATGCGGTAGGCGCTCAGGTACGGCACCACCGCATAGCCACGCTTGTTGGTCTTGACGCCGCGATAGCTACCCACCCCTGCGCCGGGGCCGCCTGGCACATGCACCAGGCCGACGGTGTCGCCCAAACGCTGTGAGAAGGTAATGCCGTCACCGTGCAGAATGACGCCACCGGACGCGGAAAGACCCGCTTGTTGACTGGTGTCGCTGCGGCTCCACGACGCATTGAGGTTGGCCATTGGCGCGGCATAGCCGACATTCGCACCGAGGTTTCGGCTACCTGGCGCCTGACCATAGGACAGGTTGTAACTGCCCTGCATGCCGTCGCCGAAACTGCCATTGACCCCGGCACGGTAGCTTCCACCATTGCGATCACTGTTGACGCTGGCATTCAACCGCGGAGCGGCCGGCGCGCGGCCCAGGGGCACGTTGACGCTCAGATAGGCGCCCGTGCTCTGCTTCTGGCTGCCGGTTTTGAACAGCGACGACTCCAGCGTGCGGCGGGCACTGATGCTGTATGACGCGCGACCCAGCCGGCCGTTGTAGCCCAGCGAGAAATGCGTGGCACGCCGATTCTCGCTCCAGTAATCCGTGGTGCTGCCGTTGAGGAACATCGAGCCCTTCGGCAGACGCTGGTTGACGGTGAGGTCGAGACGACTGCGCTGACGCAGTACGTTGGAACCCGAACTGCCGTTGGCGAAGTCGTCGCGCAGGCGAGCTGCATCGCTGAAGGACAGATAGCCCTGCGTCGAGTATCGGTAGGCCGCCAGGGTGAAGCTGGTTGCCGTATTGAAGCTGCGGCTGTAGGCCAGGCGATAGGACTGACCCTGCATGCGCTTGCTGGCGCCCTCCAGAGGCGACGGCAGCCTTGCATCGGAAAAGGTGACGTCGCCGGAGAATGCGCCGAGGCGGGTGTTCAGCGCTCCGCCAAGAATAATGGCGCCATACCCGTCCGCAATGGTCGCACCGCTAAACGCGGTGAACCCGCTGCTTACGCCCCGGCGCAAGGTAGCTTCAACGAACGCAGGCGAATCGACGGACTCGTTGCGCAACTGGCCAACGGTCAGGCTGCCGCGCTTCTGGCCATGGCGCAGCAACTGCGGCACCGAGGCATACGGCACCACGAAGGTCTCCACGCGGCCGTCGGCTTCAGTGACCTCAACTTCAAGGTCACCACTGCCCGAGGTGTTGCGCAGGTCGTCAATCTCGAAGGGGCCCGGTGCCACCGTCGTCTCGAACACCACACGGCCGGCTTGGCGGATGGTAACGCGCGCGTTGGTCTGTGCCACGCCGCGCACCACGGGCGCGTAGCTGCCGAACACCTCCGGAAGCATGCGCGGATCAGTACGCAGGTTGACGCCGGTGTAGGAGATCGACTCAAAGAGGTCGCCAGCCGTGGACGATTCACCCACCGTCAACTGTGCGTTCAAGGCTCGGATTTCGCGCTCGGCAAAGCTGCGGCTCGCGCTATAGCTGCGATTGCCATTGCTGTCCTGCGAGAAATAGCCGCTATGGCGGAAACGCCACGCCCCCAGATTCACGCCAGCGTCAATGGTCGCGCCGGTGTGGCTGCTCTGGCGGCCGCCGCTTTCTAGGCGGTTGTGATTGACACTGTAGTTGATCAGTGCCGCATTGATGCCGGTTTCCCAGCGATCGGGCGTCACCCAGTTGCTGTGATTCGATCGCAGGTAAGCCTGCGGAATGGAGATCTCCAGCCGTTGCTCCCCGCCGTCCAGGTAGGCGCTGGCGGAAGGAATGAAGCGCGCCAGTGCTTCGCAGGTGGCTCCTTCCGGCAGAGCCAGCAGGTCGCGGCCCTCTTCCTTCTGCCGGTACGTCGCCAGCTTGCCCTCGTCCAGTGACATCAAGGCAAACAACGCCGGCTCCAGGCATAGGCTCACCTCACCGCCGTCCGCCGCACGCACCTCGACGTCCTGACGGCCCACCAGCACATCGTTGACGACGATATCCGCGCTGTAAGTGCCGGGAAGCGGCCCCGAGCTCTGGAAACGGCTCAGATCCAGGCCGGCACCTCCGCCGTGCAGGAAGTCTGCATTGAACTCCAGCGCGGGAGCGGCCGCGGCACTCATCGGCAGCAGTGCGGCAAGCACAGCCGCAGCAAGGCGGTGGTGGCGCAGCAATGTGATGGTAGAGTTCCGGTTCATGGCAATGGTCCACGGCAAAGGCACAGGAAGTCCCAGCGACCTGTGACGCCGTTCTGGGCTGCGGAGTTGAGGCGGCTGATCAGTTCAGCGGTGCTTTCATTTCGATCTGCCCGCCTTGATCGTTGACGAATTCGTACGTCACCTGATTACCAAGGGAGCGATGCTGCGAATCGGTCAGGCGGTACTGGACGCTCGCCAGCGGCGCGACGACACCCGATTGGATGTCCAGATCACCGCCGCCCACACTGACTCGATTCAAGTTGACGTGGTAGGGCGTCGGATTGCGTGCCTCCAGGACATGTCCCTCACTGCCATTGACGAGGGCCCAGGCCAACTGCGCCGGCGCTTTCGCGGCCCCTGCCGCCGAGAGCCCGCTAGGGCGATAGAACAACTTGATGCGGGTGCGGACAATGAGATGCAGTTGACTCTGATCTTGGCCAGCGGCCGCAGCAGGCACATCGCGCGAGTTGAACCAGAACAGGCTTTCGCGGTCCTTCGGAAACTGGCTGCCCATTGCCTGGATGCGGAGTACCTGCGCCCTTCCGCCCTCTACGCGGAAGATGGGCGGACGGATGAGGAAGGGTGCCGAAGCAGTGCTCGGTGTTGCGTCGACGTCTCCGTCATCGATCCAGGTCTGAACAAGGGAAGGAACGTTCCCGTCATTATTGAGGCGGATGCTCACCTCGCGTGACTGTTCTGGATAGACGATGCGGGTTGCACCAAGGATGACGCCCGCAGCGGCCGAATCAATGCAACCCAGACCTGCAATGGTGAACGCGATTGGGGTGAAGATATGAATGCAGCGCATGGCGAGGCTCCAATGGATGAGGGTGATCGCGGGCCGGCGTAGCTGTCCGCCGGCCCGCGCATCGATCAGCGGAAGGCCAGATCGATGCCAACCGAGCCCGAGAAGCCGCCGGCAGTGACCTCTTCGGAGGCATTCACACGGGTGTAGCGCGCCTTCACGTTGTGGGTGTAAACGCCATCAGCCAGTGAGGTGGATTCCAGCTCGGCGGTGCGCAGGTCCAGCTCGGTGTCGTCCGAATTCACCAGGGTAACGGCGACGTTATCGGCCGTTGCGCCGGCGCCGTTCTCGATCCGGCCTGCAGCATCGATCCCGCCACTGAACTTCAGGATGCTGGTGGTGCCCGGGCACTTGCTCGTGGCGCTGCCGACGACGATGGTGAACGGAGTCTCCCTGGAGGCGTTCGTGCCGCTTTCGACGTTGGCCTTGGTCACACGGCGCAGAGTCACTGCGGAGCCAGCGGCATCGGCGCCGCCGACCGCTACGCCGCAGGACGTTGCGTCGATCTGGCCGGTGAAGGTGATGGTTGCATCGGCGGCGTTGGCCGAGGCAGCGGCGCCCAGCGCCAGCGCGGCAGACAGAGCGGTTGCAAGCTTCTTCATGTTGTTGGATTTCCTGTTTAGGAGTGGGTTCTTTTCAAGCCGCGCTATGCATGGGCTTGAGCGAAGGGCATTCCCTTCGAGAGGGAATGCTAGAGACGTCGCGACCAGCCAGGCATAGGACAACGACGAGAAGTACCGCCTGGCCGTGCCGCAACGAAGTCGACTCAGAATGCGTAGCGCAGGCCCAGCGTCACTTCACGCGACACCAGATCCAGCTGCATCTTTTCGTCCTGCAGGCCACGCGCATTGCCGAAGGTGTTCCAGCCACTTTCGGTGCTGCCCAGGTCCACATAGCGGTAGCCCAGGTCCACAACCAATGCATCGCTGGCAGCGAACGAAACGCCGGCACCCAGCGACCAGGCCAGGCCGGTGCGCGTGGCCTTTGCGTACTGGCGGCCTTCATTGCCCTGCCAGCCACCAGACTCGATCTGCGACAGGCCCAGCCCGGCACTGCCATACACCGACCAGGCATCGTTGAAGGCGATATCGCGGTAGGCGTTGAGCATCAGCCGCTGCGAACGCACCTCATGGTGGTTGAAGCTGGTGGCAAAGATGCTGGAGCCGCTGGTGTAGGTGTCGTTGCGGCGCGCCACGTATTCGCCCTCGGTGCGCCAGCCATTGCCATAGGCACGGCCGAAGGACAGCGAACCGGTGGTGAAGTTCTGCTTCTGGTCGCCGGCAACGAACTGGCCGATACCCGGGCGGGCACTGGCGTCCATGTTGCGGGCCTGATGGTGGGCGTCGATGACGCGGACGGACGCGTAGTAGCCAGCGTCGGTTTCGGCGGCGGCCAGCGACGGCAGCGCACACGCTGTGATGGCGCACAGCGCCAGCAGGGAGGTCTTCATGGATAACTCTCTGGGGAAGCGGAAGGAAGGCGCGGGGCCGAAGGCCCCGTGCCGGGTTCGCAGATCAGTAGCTGCTGTTACCCCAGCGGCCTTCGCTGGCGTTGTAGCGGTAGGTCGCCTTGTTGATCGGGTGACCGTTGACGGTGTAGAAGCGCGAGTTCGACAGATCGGTGATCTGGATGATGTCGCCATCCACGGCCTCGACCGGCAGCGTCATGTTGCGCGGGGTGGTCACGTCTTCGGCTGGGCCGGAGAGCACGATGTCGGTCCAGCGCTGCTGCATCTTCGGCAGCTGCGCGGTGGTCGGCTGGAAGTGGGCACGGCCACGACGGGCGTGCCACTGGCCATCGGCACCATCAAAGACAAAACCACAGCTCTGCGCGACGCCACAGGTCTGCGCGCCACCCGCCACTTCCGGGCCCTTGATCGTCACTTCGTTCTGGGTGTAGTTCACCAGGCCCAGCACGGCACGTGCCGGCGCCTGCGGCGGCAGGCCCACGCTGGACACGTTCTGCACCACATGCAGATCGATGAAGGTCTTGTCGGTAGCAGCTGCCTGGGCGTGCGGGCCATTCTTCAACACCATACGCGTCTCGCTGAGGCCACGCGTGGAGGCGTACCAGCGCCCCAAGATGTCACTCTTGATCAGCCCGAAATTGCTCAGGCGCGGTACCGGGATGTAGGCCAGGTCCGCCACGCTGGTACCCGCGGCGTCCAGCATGGCGTCGCGACGGCCGGCCGTCGAGGTCAGCACGACCTGGTCCAGATCGCGCGGGTTGGCCGGCAGCTTCAGCTCTGCGGCAAAGTCGCTGTCCGAGAGTTCGAAGAACAGCTTGCTGTAGCCCGACGGCATGGCGCCGCTGTCGCCGTTGGACTTCGGGGTCAGGTGAGCTTCAGCCGCACTGGCGGCGAACGGGGCCAGGCACAGCAGGGTGGCGGCGCACAGGAGCTTGCGTGAAATCATGGTCTCTCGCGGTTTCAGTTGAGGGAAACCACGCCACTGCCCAAGCCTGCGGCAGTAGCGTGGTGCCCCAACGATGCCTGCGAGGCGCCATGACATCTGTCTGACGTGTACGATTTTCACGTCGATTTCACATGGTGCAAGGAAGGGCTGGAACCTCACCGGGTGCTGCCTGTCTGGCGTGTACGAGAGCGACCTGCGCCGCTGGGCCGAAATCCGTTGGCAGTGACCAGGCCGAAGTGCATGCGGCTAGCGGGTGCCAGTACGCACCTGGGCTGCGGGCGTGTCCTCATGGCAGCCACAGGGTTCGATCACCACGTCCGGCCATGTGCTGCGCAGCTGCCTGCGCTGTGCGGGCGAGGCATACAGATACACATTCAGAAGATCCAGGAATCGCTTCTGCCCTTGCGGCGACAAGCGGGAGAAGCTGGACATCAATGCGGCGATGCGAACATCGAGCAGACGCGACACGGCGGCTCCGGAATGAGAGTGAGGGGTCCCCATCACCCTATCCAGCGCAGCGGCCAGTTCTATCGGACGACGTCTGATTTGCACGGCGTCAGTCATCTTCTTTGCTGCCGGTTCCGCGGGCCAGCCGTGCACCCTGTGATGCAGAAACCATGCCTTCGCTCACGGCGTACTCGAAGATGTCTGCCGTGCGATCAAGCTTCAACTTGACCATGGCCGAGTGCTTCTGCGTGCTGATGGTCTGGCGGCTGCGCTGCAGCTGTGCGGCGATTTCCTTCTGCGACTTGCCTTCGGCGATCAACCGCACCACTTCGGCCTCGCGCTTGGTCAGCACCGCCGGCGGCGCATCATCATCGCCCAGCTGGTGGCGCACGTCGCGAGAGAGGTAGCGCACACCCTGCTTGGCGCAGCGGATCGCCTCGGCCAATTCGTCGATGGGGTCGGTCTTGGCCACGATGCAGTTCACCCCTGCCCTGCGTATGCTGCTCAGGACCTGCCGGCCGCCGACGGCGGTAAGCACCACCAGCGGGACGGCGGCGAAGCGGCGGCGCAGGAAGCCGACCAGGGCGACGCCGTCGCCGTACTGGCCCCCGGGCATCGAGAAGTCGGTGACCGCTACATCCACGGGAAAGCGGTCCATCACCTCGACCAATGCCGTAGAATCCTCTACGCTCGCTACAACCTTGATGTCGGCTACCCTGTCCAATGCTTCGCGTACGCCAGCAAGGATGACAGGATGGTCATCGGCAATAACGATGCGGATACTCATGGTGCGTTCTCCTTGAAGCGGTTCGTGTTTCCTGCTGCGCTGCCAGCCATCTCGTTTACGACCGGACAGTTCCCCTCATGATCCAGCTCGCCATCCGTGTTGCGCTCGCCGACGATCATCCGGTCATACGACTGGGCGTGCAGAGCGCGCTGGACCAGGCGCCGGCCATCCACTGCATCGGTGCGGTGGAAGACTCCACGGCGCTGGTGGCACTGCTGGAACGGGAGAACTGCGATGTGGTGGTGACCGACTACGCGATGCCGGGCGGTGCGTATGGCGATGGCCTGGAGCTGCTGGCGTACCTGCAGCAGCATTTCGCACAGCTGCGCATTGTGGTGATGACCGGCCTGGACCAGCCCAGCCTGCTCAACCGGCTGGACGTGCTGGGCGTGTCCGGCATCCTCAGCAAGGGCGACGACCTGCATCACGTGCAGGCCGCGGTGATGGCCGTGTATGCCCACCGCCGCTACTTTTCGCCCAGCGTGGCCGAGCTGCTGCAGCGCAAGGAGGCCCGGCGCGTGACCGAACTGTCGCCGCGCGAGAAGGAAGTCGTCGCCCTGTTCGTCAATGGGCTGACCGTTGCCGAGATCGCTGCCCGGCTGGACCGCAGGAAGCAGACCGTCAGCACGCAGAAAGTGAATGCCATGCGCAAGCTCAACGCCACCAATGACGCCGAGCTGCACAAGTTTGCCGTTGACCTGGGCCTGAACCTGCTCGGCAGCTGAGGCGGTCTGGCGCGCTGCGGGAATCACGGGGCCGCCTCCAGCGTCTGCCGGTACTGGTCCAGGCGCACCTGCAATGCGTGCTGCAGGGCATCCAGTGCTTCGGCATCGACCGTCTCGCCGTCACGCAACGCACGTTCGATGACGCCGCACTGCTCGGCCAGCGTCTTCTCGCCCAGCATCTGCAGTGCGCCCTTGAAGGCATGCACGCGCTCCAGCAGGCGCAGCGCGTCGCCGTCTGCACGGGCCTGTGCAATCGCACGCAGGTCCTTGTCGCCGGTTTCAACGAAGATGCGGCGGATCGCGGGCGACACGGTTGCTGCGGGCGGAGCCGCGTCCATGGCGGGCGTTGCATCCACACGCACGCGGGTCAGCCCGGCTTCCAGGCGGTCCAGGTTCAAGGGTTTCAGCAGCAGGTCGTCGATGCCGGCCGCCAGGCAGCGCTCACGCTCACTGGCCAGCGCAGTGGCGGTGATGGCCAGGATCGGAAGCGAGTGACCACGGCTGCGCAGTTCACGCGCCAGCGCGTAGCCGTCCATCACCGGCATGTTGATGTCGGTCAGCACCGCCAGGTAAACGCCGTCCTGCCACAACGCCAAAGCCGCCTGGCCGTCTTCGGCAGCGTCCACGGCAAAGCCCAGCTCCTCCAGCTGTTGCTGGATCAGTTCCCGGTTCACCGCGTTGTCCTCCACCAGCAGTACCCGTCCACGTGCGTTCACCGCTGGCACCGGGTTCGCCTGTGGCGCAGGCGCGGCGCCTTCGTCGGCCCCGATCGCCGCCAACAGCGCATCGCTGGCATAGCAGGTGACTTCGGTATAGACGCCGCGCAGTTCTGGATTCAACGGACCCTGTGCGTAGGCCAGCACGGCATGACGATGGGCGGCAGCCAGCTGCCGTTCCTCCTCGCGGTCCCACGGACGGTGATCGCCAATGACCAGCAGCGAATCGCCAGCGGCTTCGGCCTGCGGATGATCCAGTACGGTGACAGCCGCACCCCACTGCACCAACAGGCGCTCGAACTCGCCGCGCCATTCCGGTGACGACGACAGTACGGTGATGCGACGCCCACGCAGTGGCTGCGGCCGCGCCGTCGTCGCCGCCTGCGTGCGCACCGGCAGCCACAGGGTGAAACTGCTGCCCACGCCCACCGTGCTCTGCACCGACACCTGGCCGCCCATGGCGTGCGCCAACTGCTGGCACAGGGCCAGGCCCAGGCCACTTCCGCCGTAGCGGCGCGAGACGCTGGCATCGGCCTGCTGGAAAGGCTGGAACAACTGCTCGGCCTGTTCGGCGGTCATGCCGATGCCGGAATCCACCACCTGCACCCGGAGCTGCGATGCGCTGCCGTCGACCCGCAGTTCCGCACGCAGCAGGATGCGACCGGAGGCGGTGAACTTCACCGCGTTGCTGACCAGGTTGTTGAGAATCTGGCGCAGCCGGTGCACATCGCCGATGCAGTCCTGGCCGGCCGGTGCTTCCACCGCGAAGTACAGGCGCACGCCCTTGCGCAGGGCGTCGGGTGCGTACAGCAGGGCCACACTCTCGATCAGTGGCCGCAGCGGGAACGGAGCCAGCTCGACATCCAGCTGCCCGGCCTCGATCTTGGAGAAGTCCAGCACGTCGCTGATGATCCGCATCAGCGCGTCTGCGGAGAACCGGATGCGGTCCAGCCGCTCGCGCTGGCTCGGCTGCAGCGGCGATCGGCCGAGCAGCTCCAGATGGCCCAGGACGCCGTTGAGCGGGGTGCGGATCTCGTGGCTCATGGTGGCCACGAAGGCCGACTTGGCCCGGGTGGCGGCTTCGGCGGACTGCCGCGCGGTCTCGGAGTCCTCGCGCGCGCGGCGCAGGTTTTCTTCCAGCTCGACCTGCGCGGTGACATCGCGCAGTGCACACACCCACACCGCCTGGTCGTGGTACCTGGCCAGCGCCAGGCTGATCTGCAGCTGGGTGGCATTGCCTTCTTCGGCCGACCAATGAAGGTCCAATGATTCGTCACCCTGCACGCCCCGCCCGGCTTCGGCCAGGCGCGCGTACAACGGCGGCACTTCACCTTCCTCGGCATCATCCTCCTCAACGGCCCGCACCAGTTGCCGCGCGGTTTCGTTCTCAAGCAGTGGGCGGCCATTGTCGCGGGCAAGCAGCGCCAGCCCAATCGGTGCAGTACCGATGATGGCGCGGCTGAGGGCCTCGCTTTCGTAGACACGCGACGCATCGGCCAGCGCCGGCGCAAACACCCGCCGGTCGATGCGGCGCAGCAACCACCACAGCAGGACGATGATCAACAGCGCGCTGATCCAGCGTACCAGCAGATAGTTGCCCTGCGCCTGCCAGATGTCGGACCAGTCATAGACGTGGCTGAGCGTCCAGTCCACGCCGGGCAGCGCGCAGGCCAGGATGAAACGGCCGTTCGCATAGTCGCGCACCGGCTTGGTGCCCAGCCCGCTGGCGACGGCAGCCAGTGCCAGCGCCTGCTCGTCAGCGGTGAGCCCACCACTGCTGAGCACCACGCGATGATCGCCGGTGGCCACCAGGTAGCGGCCCTCCTCGCGCGCTTCCAGGCGTGCACGGATGGTATCGATGGACTCGAACACGACCCGCCTGAAGTACGGCGTGGTGCCTTCGGCCATGGTCACGGTTCCCACCAGGGATGCCTGGCCATTGAACGGATTGACGGCGAAATGCGAGCGCAGGCGTCCTTCACGCGACGCCGAGCGGATCGGGCCGGGGCGCGCTGCCAACCGCCGTACATCGGGCTCGTCGCGCAACAGCCGTGCGAAGGCCTGTTGCCGCGTCGCAACCCCAAGCGTCTGCAGCAGCTGCGCCTCATCACGCACGTTGGACACGGCCAGCAACCGCCCCTGTGGCTCGTAGGCGTAGACCATCACCGCGCCGGGAGCCTCCTGCGAGGTGATCGAATCGGCGGTGTAGGCCGAGTAGATCTCGATCATGCCCAGATAGGCGCTGAGCTCATCCGCCGGCAGCGGATTGTCGCGTAGGCCGAGCACCAGCCACGGCACCGCCGTGCGGCCTTCGGCGCGCACCAGGAGCTTCTGGTCCTGCGCCTGGAAGCGCTCGGCCAACGGTCCGCCGGCGTGCTGCAGGACCGCCCGCTGGTCGCGCCAGAGCACGTCGTTGCCGTTGACCACCGTGGCATACGCGCGGTCACGCTGGAACAGGAAGTAGTCCATCGCAGCCCGCGCTTCCATGAACGACTGGCGTTCACGGCCATGGAACTCTTCCACGTCGGCGATGGAGCTGACGATGGCCGCCAGCAACACCAGCACGGTGATCAGGGCGCCGCCGCCGATGAGGAGGCGCTTGCGCAGGCGGCGCAGGTCGTCCAGGCGCGCTGCGGCAGCCGAGCTTCCTGCGGTGGGCGCGGTTCCGGAACCTGCCATGACATTGATCCTGACGTGGGTGCCCATGCAATTTATCCGATTGCGACATTCACTGGCGGTTCTGGCTCGCTTTGAACCAGAGCCTGATACAGCGATTCGCTGGCATAGCAGGACACCACCTGCCCCTCCCCTTGCCACTGCGGACGCAGCGGGCCTTCACGGCAGACCCGGACCCACGCACGGCCGGAGCGCTGCACGCCCTCCCACTCGCTTGGAGCAGGCTCAAACATCACCACCACCGCCCCTTCGGGAATATCCAGCCACGGCGCCGTCGCCAGCAGCTGCGGAGTGACGACCTGGGCTCCCCAACCGCGGATGCGCCGTTCAAGTTCCGCGCGCCACGGGCCGGCCGCAGCCAGCAGGCCCACCACCCGGCCCGCCAGGGGCACCGCCGCCGCCTGTGTGACCGAGGTCGCCAGCGGGGTTTCGAACACGAAACGGCTGCCGACCCCGGGGGTGCTTTCCACCCATATGCGGCCGCCCATGCGCTCGCAGAGCTGCTGGCACAGTGCCAACCCCAGGCCCGAACCACCAAACCGCGACAGGATGGTGGTGTCGGCCTGCACGAACGGCTGGAACAGCCGATCGCACTCGGCCTGGCTCAGGCCGATGCCGGAGTCGGTCGCCTCGAAGCGCAGCCACGCCAGCGCGTCCTCGCGACGGCAGGTTACGCCCAGCTGCACGCGCCCGGACGCAGTGAACTTCAACGCGTTGCTGGCCAGGTTGCGCAGCACTCGCTCGATCGCCGCCATTGGTGCCACCGCACCTTCCGGGACGTCGGCACCCACCACGCAATCGAGCTGCAGGCCCTTGGCATTGGCCATGGGTGCGTACAGCAACGCCACCCGTTCAAGCATTGCCGCAGGCGAGAAGCGTTCGGGCGTCAGTGTCCACTGGCCAGACTCGATGCGCGACAGGTCCAGCACGTCGGTGATGATGTCCATGAGTGAATCGGCGGACTGGCGCAGGCGCAGCACCCGTTCCATCGACTCTGCGGGCAGGAGTGCGCGCGCCAGCAGTTCCAGGTGGCCGATGATGCCGTGCAGCGGCGTGCGGATCTCATGGCTCATCGCCGCCACGAAATGCGATTTGGCGCGGCTGCACGATTCTGCGGCAGCGGTCTGCGCCTGCTCGGCCAGCAGGGCACGCATGTCCTCACTGATGTCCTCCACCATCAGCAGCACCCCGCCCGGCCACGCGTGCCCGCCGCAGTGAACATGAGTACGGTGGAACAGGCGCTGCTGCGGATCGCTGGCCAGCGGCAGCTCACCGCCGAGGGTGACCGGGCCATCGGCCAGATCAGCCTGTTCGACCGCAGCGCGCAGCTGTGGAATCAAGCGGCCACCGCTGGCGCGGTCCATCCGCTGCAGGGGACTGTTGAGGTCCTGTACCTCACCACTGCGGGCATCCAGCAACGCGACCCCGACTGGAACATAGTCCAGCAGCAGGCGCAGGCGCTGGTCACGCGCGTAGATCGCCTTGACCTGGCGCAGCGCCGGCATGTACATGCGCTTGTGCAGCCAGAGCAGGAAGATCCACAGCACGGCCAGCGCGGCGATCAGCGAGGCGCCGCCCGACAGCAACATCGGCGCTATGCCGCGCAGGATGTCGCGCCAGCGGTAGGTTTCCACCAGCGTCCAGGGCGTGCCATTCACCGCCAGCGCCAGGGTGAAGCGCCCGTTGTGGAAGCGTGCGCGGGTGGCATTGCCGAGCAGAACCCAGTCGGCGTCGGCGCCGCTGACATCACGTGCATCCTCGTGGCTGGAGAGCACGCGCAGGCCGTCACGGTCCAGCAACATCAGGTGGCCCTGGCTGTTGCGGCGAAGCAGGTCCTGCAAGCGGGCCAAGGGCTCGTACGCGACGAACGTGGCAATGGGGGCGTCGCCGGCACTGGCCTGGAACACCGAGACCAGCGACGGCTCGCCGCTGATCGGATGGCGGCCGAAGGTGCGCTGCGGTGCGTCGCTGCGTGCCAGGCTCTCCAGCAGCGGCACCTGGTCATGCAGCGAGGCGGGGGCCAGCAGCTGCGCAGGAGCCCGCAGGTGCTCGAAGATCTCCTCGCGCGAGCGCATGCCCAGCGCGTCCGCGAGGCTGCGCTCGGTCAGGCCGTTGTCCAGCGACAGGTACTGTCCGCTGGGGTCGAAGAAGTACGAAGCCCCCACCGGCTCGCCTTCATCGGAGGTGCGGGTCAGGCGCTGGATCAACGAGACGGCGGCACTCAGCTGCAGGTAACGCTTCAGCTCCTGCGGCTGCCACTGCAGTGTCTGCAGGCCCAGCGCCATCTGCGGCCGGCTGCTGTCGTCGGCCACCACCAGCAGCCGCTGGCCGCCCTGCAGATACGCCTGGTACATCGCATCGGAACTGGCCTGGCCCAATCGCGCGTCGTGGCCCCAGGCGTACTCGGCCATGTTGGCCAGGCGGGCGTAGCTGGCATCCTGCCGCGCCAGCTGGATCTGCAATGCATTGTGAGCACGCCGGAAATCGGCGATGCGGCGGGCTTCGTAGGCGTTCACCTGGACCACGATGAGGGTGATCAGCACGCTGATCGAAAGCAGGCTGAGTACCGCCCCGCACGCCAGCATCAGCCGCCGCGGGTAGCGTCGCAGTGCCTGCAGCTCGCCGCCATCAGCCGGACCCGCGCCAGCACGGGCGTGCAGGCGGTACGGGGACGCTGCGACGGTGGTAGGGGACGACTGCATGGCAGGAGGCGGCGTTGGAGGCTCGCAGACAGATCGGGGACGCTCAGCATGCAGTCGCGCCCCCCCTATCGATGTAGGACGATGTCCAAATTCGACGTTTGATGTGTCGTATTCCGCCCAAATCTTCACGCCCCTCACAATTCGTACTTGTCCGGTTTCTGCCCGTCCCACCCGCCGCGACCCTCTCCGTCCCGAACCCCAGGACATGGAGAGACCGCGATGTGGGCACGACGCATGGGCGAACGCTGGTGGCTGCTGCGGCTGCTCAGCCGGCACGCACTCGATCAGGCCAGCCTGCGCTTGGGCGGCTTCGCCGCGCGCCTGCTGTCGCCGTCGCAACAACGGCGCGTCGCCTGCCGCATCTCTGCTGCGCTGGGGCCCAGCCTGCAGCCCCGTCGCTACCAGAGCGCCTGTAGCGCCCTGCAACGGCTCGGCCTGCCCGCCGGCACGGCGAGCAGGCTGGGCAGCATCGTAGTGGCGCACGCGTGGCTGCGACGAATGCGCCTGCGCCACCTGCGCACACTCCCCTTCCCCGCTGTGAAGCGGCATGCGCGCCTGATCACCTGGAAGGACCCTCAGGCGCTCTGGGCAGCAGGAGCCGGCAGGCGCCGGGTGGTCTGCCTGCTGCCCACCGGTGATGTGGAGCTGGCCATCGCAGCGGTACTGGATCGACCCGGTGCGCCTGCGCACTATTTCATCCGCAGCCCGCACGCTCCAGGGTCGGCCGAGCATCGAATCCTGGCGGCACTGCAGGGCCAGGGCCATCGCCTGGACATCGGATCATCGCCCAGTCCCGGCCAGGGCTGGCGGCAGCTGCGACGCGGCGCCACGATCATCGCGCTGCTGGACCCACTGCTGATGGCACATTCCGCCCTGCCGGGCCATCGCCAACCCGCACCGTTGCGGCTGGCACGACTGGCGCGCGTGCCAGTGCTGCTTGCCGCGCATCGTAACGATGACGACGGCGCCGGCACCCTGCACGTGCTGGGTGAGTTCCGGCTGGATGGGAGCACTGCACAGTCGGACGCACTGTCCAGCGCGGTGCAGGCATTTCTTGCGGCATCACCGCTGGACTGGATGGCGCCGAGGTAAACCCGAAGGCCGCAGCGGGCGCGTCCCGCTGCGGCGGTTGGCTCAGGCTACGATGAGCGCGACGTTGATGTTGTTGCGGGTGGCATGCGAGTACGGGCATACCACGTGGGCCTTGCTGACCAGATCACGTGCCTGCTCGCTGTCGACGCCCGGCAACGAGATGGTCAGCGCGACGTCGATGGCGAAGCCGGTGCTGACCGGGCCGATGCCAACGCGACCGGTAACCGAAGCATTGTCGGGGATGCTCACGCCCTCGTGGCCAGCGACATGGCGCAGCGCGCCGAGGAAACACGCCGAGTAACCTGCGGCGAACAACTGCTCCGGGTTGGTGCCCGTCCCGCCAGTCCCACCCAGTTCTGCCGGCGTGGACAGCGCGATATCGAGCATCCTGTCCGATGAGGTGGCGTGGCCCTCGCGACCACCGACGGCGGTGGCCTGGGCGGTGTACAGGATCTGTTCAATGCTCATGGAGTGCTCCTTTGCGTGGTTGCGCGACCGCAGACGCGGCCGGAAACCGCATCGTGGAAGCAGGATCGAGCACGTTCCATCGGACAGGGACGATAGCCGCCACCCTGCAGCGACGAATCAGGCGCGCAGCAGCACGAACGCAGCAAGCACCGCCAGGTGCCCGACGTAGTAGAGATAGAACGCCCACCGCCAGCGCGGCAGTGGCCATGTCACCCGCGCGGCCAGCAGCACCACCGGTACGGCCAGCAATGCCCAGCCGTTGTGGTTCGCCCAGCACACCGCTGCGAGCCCGACCAGCAGCAGCCACCACGCGCGATGCCGGAACGCGATCCATCCCAGCAGCACGCAGCCGACACCCGCCCACTGGTAATCCACAAACATCGGCAGCACGCCGGCGGCCAGCAACAGCAGAACGGGCCGATGGTTCGCCAGCGCATGAATGGCCACCGCAGCCAGGGCAAAGGTCAGCAGGATGTTGAGCGGCAGCCAGGAACCAAACGCGAATGCGTGCAATGGCTGCGCGATCAGCCCCCACAACGCGAGCCGGCGTATCGATTTGCGCAGGTCGGCCCCGGGCTGGGCCAGGTTGCAGGCCATCACCAGCGCGAACAGCGGGAAGGCAATGCGCCCCAGTTCGCTGACCACCGGTACGTAGCCGCCAAAGACCACCTTGGCCACGTGATCACCGGTCATGGCCAGCAGTGCGATCCACTTCAGCAGCTCGCGCGCGCCGCTGCAGAGGGTGAAGTTGAAGGTTGACGTCCCGGTCGTGGTCGCTTGCATCGCGGAAGCTTATGCGCATCGGCCAACCCATTTCCAGCGCCGCGCAGGAGCCCGTCGCTGCAGCCCGCAGGTGGCGGCGCTATGCTGGCCGCCCCAGCTTGTGAGACACCTGCCATGCGTACCCTGTACCCCGCCATCGAACCCTACCGCGAGTTCACCCTGCCGGTGAGCGATCTGCACACGCTGCATGTCGAAGAGTGCGGCACACCGGACGGCATTCCGGTGGTGTACCTGCACGGCGGCCCAGGCGCGGGCATTTCACCCACCCATCGCCGTTTCTTCGATCCGGCACGCTACCGCATTGTGTTGATCGACCAGCGTGGCAGCGGCCGCTCCACACCGTTCGGCGAGCTGCGCGACAACACCACGCAGGACCTGGTGGCCGACATCGAGAAGGTGCGTGAGCACCTGGGCATCGAGCGTTGGCTGGTCTATGGCGGCTCCTGGGGGTCGACCCTGTCACTGGCCTACGCACAGGCACATCCCGAGCGCGCCACCGGCCTGATCGTGCGCGGCGTGTTCCTCGGCCGCGAAATGGAAAACCGCTGGTTCGCCGAAGCCAACGGCGGTGCGCGCTGGATCTTCCCGGAGCGCTGGGACCGCTATGAGGCCTACATTCCGGAAGCCGAGCGCGGCGACATGATCGCAGCCTACTGGAGCCGCATGGACAGCCCGGATGTGGCGATCCGGATCGAAGCCGCGCAGGCCTGGCTGGGCTGGGAGGACAACGCGGCCACCCTGCAGCACGACGTGGATGCGCAATCCACCGACGACCCGCTGGACACATTGGCAAAGGCCCGCATTGAAGCGCATTACTTCCGCAACAGCATCTTCCTGGAGCCGGACCAGCTGCTGCGCGATATCGATCGCATCCGCCACCTGCCCTGCGTGATCGTGCAGGGGCGCTACGACATCATCTGCCCGCCGCGCAGTGCGTGGGATCTGGCCAAGGCCTGGCCGGAAGCCCGGCTGGAGATGGTGACCTCCGGCCACAGCGCGAACGAGCCGGCCACGGTGGATGCGCTGGTGCGGGCCACGGACGCCTTTGCCGACCGCTTCTGAAGCAGACGGGAGTGCCGGTCGATGGCCGGCATCCCACCGTTCGAGGGTAGCTTCGACTCCGCGCAATCGCTGCTGCGCGGCCAGGTGAATGGCGACCCACCGGCAACGGTCCACGGCCCCATTCTTCGCAGCCCGCTTACAGCTCCGCGCAGAAGATCCGGCGGTGACCACCGCACCGGTGGTTCGCCCTTTCCCCAGGAGCACGCCATGGCCGGTTATCGCTGCCTTCCCATCGCTCTCTCGCTATCTGCGGGCCTGCTGCTGGGCGCCTGTTCCAATCCCCAGGAGGCCAGCAAGGCCACCGCCGCCGAGGACGTGACAGAAGTAAGGCTCATCCCTGCCTACGAATCGCTGGACAAGGACAAGGACGGCATCGTCACCCTGGCGGAAGTCGATGCGGTAGCACCGGACTGGGCCGAACGGCTGCATGCCTGCGATACCGACCGTGACAAGACGTTGACCCGTGGCGAGTACGACGTGTGCAAGCAGACCAGCGCTTCGCATTGATCCATCACTGAACCCTCGATTGGCGCTGTGCATGCCCGGCTATACCAAGGTATAGCCGGGCTAACCCACGAGTCTCTAGGCCTGTCCCATTCAGGGGCGGACAATAGCACCACTGGCCAGGGCAACCCTGGCTGGCAACTTTCCCTCATGGAGACGCAGATGGACCCCGACCCTGCCGGGTGCGCCGCACCCCGGATCACCGCCTGTTGCCTGTTCCTGGCGCCTGTCCGCCGGTCCCTGCCTGCCTGAGTGACGGGGGACCGCCAGGCGCCGCCTGCCTGGAGATCGCCCCCATGTCCTACAAGATCCTCTACATCACCCTGCGCCGCCTGATCGGCGAGCGCGATGTTGCCGCCCTGCGCAGCCAGCTGCTGCAATACGGCCCGGTCATGTTTGCCCGTTCGCTGTCGCTCGGTTCGCCGCGCGTGGTGGCCGACGCCTTGTCGCTGCTGCCGATCAGCGAGCGCATCACTGTGCTGCGGCATCTGCCCTATCCCCTGCGCGATGCGATGAAGCCACTGTGCATCGGTGGCAGCCAGCGGCTGCACATGCAGCCATGGTCACCGGCGGTGCTGGCGATGCGCCACGCCTGATCTGTGTCACCCATTCCGTTCGTGTTCCGGCTGCGGCCGGCTCTGACATTCGAGGAGCGTCCCATGAGCCTGCTCAACGCCTGGTTCAACGCCTTCCTGCGCAGCCGTCGCGCAGGCAACCTGTTCCGCCGCCGCGCAATGCCCGAAGCCGGGTTTGGTCCGGGCAGCGCCGAAGCAGCGCCGTTCGCGCTCACCACCGGCCTGGTCACCCTCGCCCAGCAGGACGAAGCCGAGCTGCTGGCCACGCTGGGCTCGCATGCCGATGGCCTCAGTCCGCATGAGGCCGAGGAGCGACTGGCCACGCTCGGCCCCAATGAGGTGGATCACGAGAAGCCGCTGCCGTGGTGGCGCCACCTGTGGCAGTGCTACCGCAATCCGTTCAACCTGCTGCTGACCGTGCTGGCGGCGGTGTCCTGGCTGACCGAGGACATCAAGGCGACGATCGTCATCGGTGCGATGGTGCTGCTGTCCACGCTGATCCGCTTCGTGCAGGAGGGTCGTTCGAACCGAGCGGCCGAGCGGCTGAAGGCACTGGTCGGCAACACTGCGCGCGTGCTGCGCCGCAATCCCGGCACCGAGGCTGCGGATGTGGCAGACCAGTACTTCGGCGCGCGCCTGCACAGCCGTCGCCCTGCACGCCTGCTGGACCTGCCGATCCGTGAACTGGTGCCCGGCGACCACATCGTGCTGTCGGCAGGCGACATGATTCCGGCCGATTGCCGCGTGCTGAACGCCAAGGACCTGTTCGTGGCGCAGGCGGCGATGACCGGCGAGTCGCTGCCGGTGGAGAAGTTCGCGCACCCGGGCGATGGCCTGGCCGGCCTGCTGGAACAGCACAACCTGCTGTTCATGGGTACCAACGTGGTGTCCGGTACGGCCACCGCCATTGTGCTGGCCACCGGTAACCGCACCTACTTCGGCACCCTGGCCCAGCGCAGCACCGCCACCGACCGTGCGCCCACCGCATTCCAGGCCGGCGTCAACAGTGTCAGCTGGCTGCTGATCCGCTTCGCGCTGGTGATGGTGCCGTTCGTGCTGCTGATCAACGGCTGGACCAAGGGCGACTGGACCGAGGCGTTCCTGTTCGCGCTGTCGGTGGCGGTGGGCCTGACGCCGGAAATGCTGCCGATGATCGTCACTTCCACCCTGGCCAAGGGCGCGGTGCTGCTGTCGCGGCGCAAGGTGATCGTCAAGCGCCTGGATGCCATCCAGAACTTCGGCGCGATGGAAGTGCTGTGCACCGACAAGACCGGCACCCTCACCCAGGACAGGATCGCGCTGGAGCGCCACACCGATGTGTTCGGCCACGATTCGGAAGACGTACTGAAGTTCGCTTACCTCAACAGTCACTTCCAGACCGGGCTGATCAACCTGCTGGACCGCGCGGTGCTGGAGCACGTGGAGCTGCAGAGTTCGTTGCGGCTGTCGCAGGACTACCACAAGGTGGATGAGATCCCGTTCGACTTCGAGCGCCGCCGCATGTCGGTGGTGGTCTCCGAGCGCGAGGATCACCATGAGCTGATCTGCAAGGGAGCCGTGGAAGAGATGCTGGCGGTGTGCAGCACCGTGCGCGAGAACGGCCAGGACATGCCGCTGGACGAGCGCCGCCTGGCGCGGGTGCGGCAGACCACCGAGGAACTGAACGAACAGGGCCTGCGCGTGGTTGCGGTAGCGATGAAGGAGACCGCGGCCAGCCAGACCACCTATTCGCAGGCCGACGAATGTAGCCTGACCCTGATCGGCTACGTGGCGTTCCTCGACCCGCCGAAGGAATCGGCCGCGCAGGCGCTGCAGGCGCTTGCCGCGCATGGCGTGGAGGTCAAGGTCTTCACCGGCGACAACGAACTGGTGACCGCGCGTGTCTGCGCGCAGGTGGGGCTGGACGCCGACACCATCCTGACCGGGCCGCAGATCGAGCGCATGGACGACGGCGCGCTGTCGCGGGCGCTGCACCACCATCGCGTGTTCGCCCGGCTGACGCCGCTGCACAAGGAGCGCCTGGTGCGCGAGCTGCGTGCTCAGGGCAAGGTGGTCGGCTTCCTCGGCGACGGCATCAATGATGCACCGGCGCTGCGCGCAGCCGATATCGGCATCAGCGTGGACAGCGCGGTGGACATCGCCAAGGAGGCTGCCGACATCATCCTGCTGGAAAAGAACCTGATGGTGCTGGAGGAAGGCGTCATCCAGGGCCGGCGCACGTTCAACAACATGCTGAAGTACATCCGCATGACCGCCAGCTCCAACTTCGGCAATGTGTTCTCGGTGCTGGTGGCCTCGGCCTTCCTGCCGTTCCTGCCGATGCTGCCGCTGCAGCTGCTGGTGCAGAACCTGCTGTACGACATCTCGCAGATCGCCATTCCGTTCGACAACGTGGACGAGGAGCTGGTGCGCAAGCCGCTGAAGTGGAACCCGGCGGACATCGGCCGCTTCATGGTGTTCTTCGGGCCGATCAGCTCGATCTTCGACCTGACCTGCTTCGCGTTGATGTGGTACGTGTTCGATGCACGCACGCCGGCCGACCAGGGCCTGTTCCAGTCCGGCTGGTTCGTGGTCGGCCTGCTGACCCAGACCCTGATCGTGCACATGATCCGCACGCCGAAGGTGCCGTTCCTGCAGAGCATCGCCGCGCCGCCGCTGCTGCTGATGACCGGCCTGATCATGGCCATTGGCGTGGCCCTGCCGATGAGCCCGCTGGCCGGCTACTTCAAGCTGCAGGCGCTGCCGGCCGGCTACTGGCCGTTCCTGGTGGCGATCCTGTTCGGCTACGCGGTGCTGACCACTGCGCTGAAGCGGTTCTACATCCGTCGTTACGGCTGGCAGTAAGCGCCCGCCGCTTTGTCCAGGGAGAAACACAATGGACATCAATCCAAACCTGCCGGCGTTCAACGCCGGCGCAACGCTCAGCTCGCTGATCAGCCTGTCGGTGGCGTTCGTGCTGGGCACGGTCATCGGCCTGGAACGCCAGCTGCGGCAACGCACCGCCGGCCTGCGTACCAACACACTGGTGGCGGTGGGAGCGGCGGTGTTCGTCGATCTGGCGGTGCGATTCCATGACCTGTACGGCGGTCCACCGTCACCGCTGCATGTGGTGGCCTATGTGATCTCCGGCGTCGGCTTCCTTGGTGCCGGCGCGATCATGAAGGACGGCGCGCAGGTGTCCGGCCTGAACACCGCCGCCACCCTGTGGGGATCGGCGGCGGTGGGAGCATGTGCCGGTATCAAGCTGCTGCCTGAAGCAGTGCTCGCGGCGGTGTTCGTGCTGGCCGCCAACACCCTGCTGCGGCCGGTGGTGAACCGCATCCAGCGGCAGCCGCTGCCGGAAGCATTCAGCGAGGCAACCTATGCGATCAACGTGGTCTGCCAGCGCGAGCAGCAGGCCGAGGTACTGGACCAGCTGTTGCTGCTGCTTGAGCAGGCGCAGTACCCGGTGCGCGCGGTCGACCAGCGCCCGTTCGGCGAGCGCGACGTGGAAATCGAAGCGGTGCTGTATGCCACCACGGTGGATGCCGGCGAACTCGATGCGGTACTGGCCACGCTGGCGACCACGCCCGGCGTGCTGCAGGGGTTCTGGAACGCCAGCCTGGAGGAGTAGTGCCGGCCGCTGGCCGGCAACCGGATGATCCGCAGACGCCCCATGCATCGCCTCGGCATGCCCACCGCTGGGGGTAGTGCCGGCCGCTGGCCGGCAACCCCGTGATCTCCGGAAGCACCGTGCAGATGCCGGCCAGTGGCCAGCACTACCAGGCATCGCTTTGACCGGTGCCGACCAAGGCCGGCATCCACCGATGGCGGCTTTGCTATCCTTTCACCCCACGCCAGGGAGCCGTCCCGATGCCATCGCTGTCGCCCCGCCGCCCACTGGTGCTGCTGGTCCTGATCGTCGTGATGGCGGCGATCTTCCTGATCGACACCGTCACCGATTACGCGGTTGCCGCTGCCTGCTTCTACGCGGCGGTCATCCTGGCCGCATCGCGCGTGCTGGGCGCACGCGGGTTGATCACGCTTGCCCTGGCCTGCATCGCGCTGACCGGGCTGAGCTTCTTCCTGACCCGCTTCGGCACCTATCGCATCGGCCTGGTCAACTCGGTCATCGGCATGCTGGTGATCGGCATCACCACCTACCTCGCGCTGAATATGGAAGCGGCCAAGGCCGCCGTGCAGGAAGCACAGGGCCGCCTGCTGCGGGTAGCGCGCGCCTCCACCGTGGGCGAGCTCACCACCTCCATCGCGCATGAAGTGAACCAGCCGCTGGCGGCCATCGCCAGCAGCGCCGAAGCCTGCCAGCGTTGGCTCGCGCAGGACCCACCGAACGTGGACAAGGCCCGGCAGACCGTGGCCCGCATCCTGGCCGATGCACACCGCGCAGGCGACGTGATCGCCCGCATCCGCGGCCTGACCCAGGGCGCGGCACCGGAGCGACGCGCCTTCGATCTGAACGAGGCGGTGGAGGAAATGCTGGCGCTGTCGCGCAGCGAGCTGGACCGGCATGGCGTGGCCGTGGCGCTGCTGCTGGACGCCGAACTGCCACCGGTGCAGGCCGACCGTGTGCAGGTGCAGCAGGTGATCGGCAACCTGATCCTCAATGCGGTGGACGCGATGGAGACCGTGTCCACCGCCGACCGGCGCTTGTCCCTGCTGACCCGGCGCGACGGCCAGCGGGTCAGCCTCAGCGTCCGTGATCGCGGTGTCGGCCTGCCCGCCGACCATCCCGAACGCGTCTTCGATGCCTTCTGGACCACCAAGTCGCACGGTCTGGGGCTGGGTCTCAGCCTGAGCCGCTCGATGATCGAAGCCAACGACGGCCAGATCCGTGCCGAACGACCGGCAGGCGGCGGTGCCTGCTTTGTGTTCGACCTGCCCATTGCCACGGACGCCCACCATGCGTAAGCCCACTGCCGCCAACCCCGATCGGGCACCCATCGTCTATGTGGTCGACGACGATCCGTCGGTGCGCGCGGCACTGGAAGACCTGCTGGCCTCGATGGGCCTGCAGGTGCGGGCCTTCGCCTCCACCCAGGCCTTCCTCGAACACGCGCTGGAAGACGCACCGGCATGTCTCGTGCTGGACGTGCGCATGCCCGGCCAGAGCGGTCTTGAATTCCATCGCACGATGGGCAGCCACGGCCTGCAGCTGCCGGTGGTGTTCATCACCGGCCACGGCGACATCGCGATGGGCGTCAACGCGATCAAGGACGGCGCCATCGAATTCCTCACCAAGCCCTTCCGTGACCAGGAACTGCTTGACGCCATCCACAAGGGCATCGAGATCGACCGCCAGCGCCGCCGTGAGGGCGAGGCACTCGGCGCGCTGCAGCTGCGCTGGGACACCCTCAATGCCGGCGAGCGCGAGGTGGTCGATGGCGTGGTGCGCGGCCGCCTCAACAAGCAGATCGCCGGCGATCTGGGCGTCAGCGAGATCACGGTGAAGGTGCGCCGTGCGCAGGTGATGCGCAAGATGGGCGCACGCACCCTGGTTGACCTGGTGCGCATGTACGACCGCCTGCAGGCGGGTACGCCATGAACGTCCACGTCGCGCTGCTGCGCGCGGTCAACGTCGGCGGCACCGGCAAGCTGCCGATGCGCGAACTGGTGGCGATGTGCGAGGACGCAGGCTTCGCCGATGTCCGCACCTACATCGCCAGCGGCAATGTGGTGTTCCGCAGCGGGTTTGATGAATCCACCGTACGGGAGGCCCTCGCCCAACGGCTGCAGGCGTACGCCGGCAAGCCGCTGGGCGTGCTGGTGCGCTCGGCCAACGAGATCGCCGGCGTGGTAGCACGCAACCCGTTTGCGCAGGCCGCCGGCAACCGTGTGGTCGCGCTGTTCCTCGACGGCAGCCTGCCTGCCGATCCGCTGGACGGCGTGACCGGCCGGCGCGATGAACAGCTCGCACTCGGCACGCGCGAGATCTTCATCCACTACGGTGCCGGCATGGCCGACTCGCGCTTGCGGGTGCCCTATGCCCAGCACGGCACCGCCCGCAATATGAACACAATCGGCAAGCTTGCAGTGATGGCCGCAGCGCTTACCTCGCCTGCCAGCAATCCGCGTGCTGGCCGGAGGCGGTAGCGTCGACCTTCAGGCACTGCGCCGCGCTCGCGCTCCGTGAAGGCTGAAGCAGTGGGCGGACCCAACGGATCACGCCCGCTGCAAGCGGCGCTTCAATCGCGTATCCAGCAGCCCCACGCCCAGCAGCACCAGGCTGGTCAGCCATCCGGCGGCCAGCAGATGCACGTGCGGTAGCATCAGCCCCAGCACAAGCAGCGCCACCGCGCCCAGCAGATGCGAGCGCGGCGCGTGCCCATAGACCACGCGTTTGTACAGGGCACTGCCCAGCAGATAGATCAGCGGGCCTGCCACCATCACGGTGGCGTAAACCGGGGTGACGGCCACCCCCGGATGGTCCATGACCAGATCATTGCCCACCGCCGTGGCGATGATGCCGGCGATCAGCAATGCATGCACGTAGTGGAAGTTGGCGCCCATCCGCCCGGGGTCTTCGGCGTGGGTGATGGCCTCTGTGGCATCGCGGCTGGAGATGCCGAAGTACAGCCACCACATGGCAATCGTGCCGGCGAAGGTGGCCAACACCGCTGAAACCACTTCCAGGCTCCAATGCTCGACGTCGCTGAGCACGCCCCCGGTTGCCAGCAACGTCTCGCCCAGTGCGACGATGACGAACAGCTGGCAGCGTTCGGCCAGGTGTCCGCCCTCGATGGTCCAGTCGCGGGTGTGCGAACGGCCCATGCCCGGGAACGCGAAGCCGAACATCGGCGAGATGTATTCGCAGGCCACCGCCACCGCCCACAATGCCAGGCGGAGGTTGCCCTCGGCCGCCGCGCCGGCCAGCCAGAAGCAGGCCGACACGCTGACCCAGGCCAGCATGCGGCGGAAGTTCGGTGCCAACGGATGGCTCCGGCCGACCTCCAGCAGCACGAACGCGGTGCGTCCGACCTGCATCGTGGCGTACGCCCCGGCGAAGATCCACGCACGATCGGCAAACGCCTCGGGAATGGACGAGGACATCAACAACGCCAGCAGCATGGTGGCGAACAGCAGGCCGCGGATGCGCGGCACATCCGGGTCGAACCAGTTGCTGACCCAGCACGCGTACTGCCAGCCGAGCCAGACCGCGAACCACAGCACCAGCGTCTGCAGTACACCGGCCAGGTCCAGGTGGTGCAGCAGATGGTGGCTGAGCTGGGTGACCGCGAATACGTAGACCAGATCGAAGAACAGTTCTTCGTAGGTCACGCGGGCATGGTGGCCGTCGCGGTGGCGCAGCGCGGGCAAGCGCAGTCGGGTACGCATGGAACTCCTTCAGCGCGCCAGGCGCCAGTACAGGAAACCGGCCAGCAACGCCGGCGCGGCAAACACCAGCAACAGGATCGGCAACTCCTCGCGTACCGCGTAACCGGCCTTGCTGACCCCCACCCACATGTTGGCCACGGCCACCAGCAGCCAGGTAGCGATGAAGGCAATCAGCGCCGTGGGCAGCTGCGAGGTGCCCACGCTCCAGAGACGGCCAAACAGCAGGAACACGCCCAGCAGGAGCACGCCGCCGAGCATCACCATGAGCACATGCATGGTCCACCTCCTTGAGCCTGGGAACAGGCTAGCCCCGGCCGATTGTGCGCAACAGCCCGTGGAGATGGATTCACAGTCCAGAGCAAGCGAACAATCCCGGCATCGGCTGCGGCGGACCTTATGGCAGCCATGAGTTATTCGCGAAACGGGCCGTCCAGGGTACGTGCTAGCTTCATCCGACCCTATCCAGACCCCTCTCCGCCATGCGCCGTTGCCTGACGACCCTTGCCCTGACTGCCACACTTGCCTTTGATGCCACTGCCGCCGACACACCGCTGCCACAGCTGCAGGCCTACACCGTAGACCCATCCTGGCTGCAGCCGATGGCGCCGCTGCAGATCGCCGACCATACCTGGCAGATCGGCACGGAGGACCTGACCGCGCTACTGGTGCAGACCGCCGACGGCGCGGTGCTGCTCGACGGCGGCATGCCGCAGATGGCCAGCCACCTCATCAGCAACATGAAGGTGCGCGACGTGGCGCCGCAGGACCTGCGCTTGATCCTGCTCAGCCATGCGCATGCCGACCATGCGGGCCCGGTGGCAGAACTGAAGCGCCGTACCGGTGCGATGGTGGTAGCCAACGCCGAATCAGCGGTGCTGCTGGCGCGCGGCGGCAGCAACGACCTGCACTTTGGCGACAGCATCACCTTTCCGCCGGCCAGCACCGACCGCATCATCATGGATGGCGAAGTGGTCACGGTGGGTGGCATCGCGTTCACTGCACACTTCATGCCGGGGCACACCCCGGGCAGCACCGCCTGGACCTGGACCGATACCCGCGATGGCAAGCCGGTGCGCATCGCCTACGCCGACAGCCTGAGTGCGCCGGGCTACCAGCTGCAGGGCAACGCCCGCTATCCCCACCTGGTCGAGGACTACCGGCGCAGCTTCGCTACGGTGCGCGGCCTGCCCTGCGACCTGTTGCTGACCCCGCATCCGGGCGCCAGCAACTGGAACTATGCCGCTGGCAGCAAGGCCAGCGACAAGGCACTGAACTGCAAGGCCTACGCGGATGCGGCCGAGAAGAAGTTCGACGCGCAGCTGGCCAAGGAAACGGCCGCAGCACGCTGATCCCGTAGAGCCGAGCCCATGCTCGGCTTGCCGGCCAAACACAGCCGAGCGTGGGCTCAGCTCTACACAGGATTCGTCGAAGAGTGCCGGTCAGAACGACCGGCACCCGCCGTCCATCAGCCACCCTGTCCGTGCTGGGCGAACGGCTCGGTGCTGCCGTCGGTGCGCACCAGCTCGACGGTATACGGCTGCACGTAGCCATCCGGCATTTCCATGCCCGGCGAACCGGCCGGCATGCCGGGCAGCACCAGCCCGCGCGCGGCCGGGCGTTCGGCCAGCAGGCGCTTGATGTCCTCGGCCGGAACGTGGCCCTCGACCACATACCCGCCGATCTCGGCGGTATGGCAGGACGCCTTGCCGACCGGCACGCCCAGGCGAACCTTGATTGGGTTCATGTCGTCGGTGTCATGCACCTCCACCTGGAAGCCGGCGGCCTCCAGGTGGTCGACCCAGATGCCACAGCAGCCGCAGCTGGCGGTCTTGTGCACGATGGCCACCGGCAAGGCCGGATCGACCTTGGCCGGGCTGGCCTGGATCGGTGCCACCGGTGCTGCGCTGGCGATCGGTGCGGCGGCGGATTCTTCGGCGGCACGTGCACAGGCGGTCGTGGCCAACACGGTACCCAGCAGCAGGCCGAGGGAGAGAGTACGGTTCATTGCGTGATTCCTTTGCAGAGGCGGGCAACGCGGCCCGTCGCCCGCGCATCGAAGGCACAGGCAGCGTCGAGAAAAGTCGAGCAGCTACGGCAGGCGCTTGAGGCCTGCAGGGAATCACGCGATAGGGGGCCGCAACGGGTCCGGCATCGGCGGCGGTGCGCGTTGCCGGGTACTGGCGGCTACCGGCGCCTCGCGCCACGGCGAGGCGGGCATACCGCTCGACATGGCCAGCATGCCAAGGCAGGGCGGCGGGCATTCACACTCACCACTCTGGCAGGCCGCCGGGGCCGCATCATCGCAGCAGCCGGCTGCCGCCATCGCGGCCGAGTGCGGTGCAGCGCAGTGATCCTGGTTGCCCGACCCGCCGTACGAAGACGAGGCAAGCGCGAGCGCCGGTGCATTCAGCACCAGGGCGACAAGCAGCATCCATCGCAGCAGCAGGCCAGGCAGGTTCACCCGCCGATGATAGCCGATGCGCGTGTCACGCAATCGCCGCCGCCATTGCACTCATCCGCACCGGAATCGACTTGGCAGCGGGCGTGCCGCTGATGCGGTCGTAGTAGTCCAGTGGCAACAACGGGTTCAGTTCCGGGTAGTAACCGGCCAGCGCGCCGCGCGGCATCGGGTAGTCCAGTACGGTCAGGCCCTCGACGCGCCGCTGCACGCCATCGCGGCTGATCGTCTCCAGGCTGACCAGCGCCTCCTTCTCCAGCCCGCGCGCCAGCCGGTCCTCGATGTTCATGAACAGCACCATGCGATCGTTGTACACGCCGCGATAGCGATCGTTGTAGCTGTAGATCGTGGTGTTGTACTGGTCGTGCGAGCGCACGGTGGCCAACCGCAACATGTCCGGATCGTGCACCGGATCGTCGACGTCCAGGCCGGGCATCACCAGGATGTTGGCCTTGCCATTGGGCGTGGGCCACACGCGGCGGCGCGGCGGAATGTCCAGATGGAAACCGTGCGGCTGCTGGATGCGCTCGTTGAAGCCGGTGTAGATCTCCGGGTACACGGCAGCGATCAGTTCGCGAATAGGTGCATAGTCGTGCATGCAGCGCGCCCAGTCGACCTTGCTGTGAGGCAGCGCAGCCATCGCCATGCGGCAGACGATCTCGACCTCGGGCAGCACCTCCGTGCTGACCGGTTCGAGCACGCCGCGCGAGGCGGTCACGTTCGACATCGCGTCTTCGATGGTGACGAACTGCTCGCCGGCCGGCGTGACGATGCGCTCCGAGCGCGCCACTACCGGCAGGATCAGCGCATCGCGGCCATGAACCAGATGACCTCGATTGAGCTTGGTGGCGATGCCCACGGTCAGGTCCAGCCCACGCATCGCTTCATACGCGCGAGGCGTATCGGGCACCGCATGGATGAAGTTGCCCCCCAGGCCGATGAACACCTTGGCGCTGCCGTCCAGCATCGCCTCGATGGACTCGACCACATGGTGGCCATGCTCACGCGGCGGATCGAAGCCGAACACCTGCTGCACGCGGTCCAGGTAGGCCGGCTTGGGCTTCTCGTCGATGCCGACGGTGCGGTCGCCCTGCACATTGGAATGACCACGGATCGGCCCTATGCCAGCACCGGGCTTGCCGAAGTTGCCACGCAGCATCAGCAGGTTGGCGACCTGCTGCAGCAGGCGCGAGCCGTACTGATGCTGGGTCAGGCCCATGCCGTAGCAGATCACGGTGGCCTTGGAGCGGATGTAGATCTCCGCACAGCGGTGTATCTGCGCCTGCGAGATGCCGGATACCTGCACGATCTGGTCCCAGTCCTGCGCCAACACATCCTCGCGCAGCGCCTCCAGGCCCACTGTGTGTTCTGACAGGAAATCATGGTCGAGCACGCGCTCGCCCTGCGCCTCGCGCTCGAACATCACCTTCATCATGCCCTTGATCAGGGCCAGGTCGCCGCCGATGCGGATGTGCACGAACTCGCTGGTGATCTCGGTCGAACCGAACGTGGCCATCTGCACCACGTCCTGCGGCTCGGCAAAGCGGATCAGCGCGCGCTCGGGCATCGGATTGACCGCCACAATCGGGATGCCGCGTTTGCGCGCATCGACCAGGTTGCTCATCATCCGCGGTGAATTGGTGCCGGTGTTCTGGCCGATCACGAAGATCGCCTCGGCGTGCTCGAAATCCTGCAGCACGATGGTGCCCTTGCCCACCCCGATGGCCGGCGGCAGCCCGCGGCTGGTCGGCTCGTGGCACATGTTCGAGCAGTCCGGGAAGTTGTTGGTACCAAACTCGCGCACGAAGATCGAATACAGGAACGCCGCTTCGTTGGGCGTGCGCCCGGAGGTGTAGAACTCGGCCTGGTGTGGGCTGTCCAGCGCCTGCAGGTGGCGACCGATCAGTGCAAAGGCATCGTCCCAGCTGCACGGCACGTAGTGGTCGGTGGCTGCGTCGTAGCGCATCGGCTCGGTCAGCCGGCCCTGCATCTCCAACCAGTAGTCGGTCTGCGCCATCAGCTCCGTGACGGTGTGGCGGGCGAACAACTCGCGGCCGGCCCGGAACTCCGTAGCCTCCCAGGCCAGTGCCTTCGCGCCGTTCTCGCAGAACTCCAGCTTCCTGCGTTCGTCGGCATCGGGGAACGCGCAGCTGGGGCACTTGAAGCCACCGGGCTGGTTCATCGCCAGCAGCGCCTTCGACCCCTTGCCGATCACACTCTGCTGCAGCAGCACCTTGGCAGTGGCACCGGCGGCACCCCAGCCGCCGGCAGGCTGGTTGTAGGGCTTGTAACGCGGCGGTTTCTGCTCGGACATGTTCGGGAACCTTACGGAAGGAACGCAGCAACAATCGGCACAACGCGGTCCGGCGGCGCAGTCAATGGCACGACCAGCCGCACAGTCAAGCACGGCCTGCGCGGCTTCGCCAGAGGGTACAGGCGGTTTTCAGCACAACCTGCCATGGCAACGGTTACAGCCGCGTCTGCGCGCGACCACTGCGCTATCCTCGAAGCCGCAGGCGGTGGCCCGCCCGCGTTTCTCCCTTGTCCGGACGCGCTGCATGCCTGATTCGATCCCGCCACACACCCCACCTGCCGGCACCGCCCAACGCCCGCTGCAGCGCTGGCGCAACGAGGGGCAACAGCAGCAGGTCGATGTGGTGGCCGAAGAAGTGCCGGTGGCGCTGCGCTACAACGGCGCCGCCTTTGCTGTGATGATGGCCACACCGTGCGACCTGGAAGACTTCGCGCTCGGCTTCTCGCTCAGCGAAGGCCTGATCGACACCCCCTCGCAGCTGCTGTCGATCGACATCCGCCCGCAGCTGGAAGGCATCGAGTTACAGATGACCGTGGCTGAGGAGGCACCCGGTGCCGACCTGGACCCGTCCAATGGACGCCTGCTGCCCGGTCGTGGTGGCTGTGGCCTGTGCGGCACGCGCCAGCTGGAAGAAGTGCTGCGCCCACTGCCGCAGATCCGCGAGCGACGCAGCTACTCGCCCGCCGCTCTGCAGCGCGCGCTGGCCACGCTGACGCAGCACCAGCCGATGAATGCGGCAAGCGGCTCCACCCACGCCGCGGCCTGGGCCGATGCCAGTGGGCGCATCGGCTGGGTGCGGGAGGATGTCGGACGTCACAATGCACTGGACAAGCTGATCGGTGCGCTGCACCACAACGAACACGCCATCGAAGGCGGCCTGCTGGTGATCTCCAGCCGGGCCAGCTACGAAATGGTCAGCAAGGCGGTGCGCGCCGGTGCCAGCGTACTGGCTGCAGTCTCGGCACCGACCGCGCTGGCGATCGACCTGGCCCGCAGTGCCGGCCTGTGCCTGGTCGGGTTCGCGCGGGAGAGCGGGTTCAATGTGTATACCCATCCGGACCGGTTGCAGGCGGACGACCGGTAATCTCCGCTGCGTAGGGTCGACTATCACTCGTGGCGCGAGGTTTCCGGGCACCTGAAGGACGAGCAGTCGATTAACTGTCGACTCTACCGCAACGGCTTCCGGGCCCCTCGCCCAGCCAAGGCGAAATCGTCGTAGTCCGATAGCCAGCAATCGGCGCGCCACGCACCATCGAGGACACTCATCATGGTCCTTTCTGGAGTTCCCATGTCGGCTGCCCGGCAACCACGCTCACTGCTGTCGGTTTCCCTTGATGTTTCCGTGCACCGTACGTTGGCAGGTGCGCCGGCTTCCGGAAGCCGCGGAACCAAGGTAACGGATGCCCTGCCTCCCCCCACGATCCGTGCAGAAGGTCCGGCGCTCTGGCAGGCAAGGCGTGAAGAGGCCCACCTGTGGATCCTGCCCGTCCCCACCGCGCTACCCGGATCGATGCGATGCGTGACGGGCGAAGCAGGACGCATTGCCGCGGTTGCGCACACCATTCTGGGCCGGCCGAAGGTGGACATCACCGGCAGATGGGAGGGCTCGGGACTGAGCGCGTTGTTCACACTGGCCCGTGCGGTGTCTGAAGCCGAAACCATCCACCACAATCCCGACAACCTGACCCTGAAGGATGTTCTGCCGGCGGACGTCCATGCAGAATGGCAAGCGGCATTGAATGAGTGCGGAATCGATCCAATCGAGCTGGAACGCCTGCGTCCCCACTTCGCGGCCAGAGCGCTGCGCAAGGCCGTCATGGCCAGGCATCAGCTGGAGTCGCCGAAGGCATTCTGCAAGGAGCTGCGCAGGATAGGACGCGCGGGCGGAGCCCGCTACTTCGTGCCGCGCACTGAACTGGCTATCGACATCGCGGCAGCTGACGACTGCGGTAAACCGCATCCTGCACTGGATGACACGACACGGTTTGCGGTGCAGGTCGAACGACTCCGTCGCCTTCACCATACCGCCCGTGTTCAGTCCAAGGCCTGGGCGCAGGGCGATGCCCTTGGCATGTGTGGGCATGACGTGCCTATGGATATGCACGTGACAGCGACTGGCAGCAACGAGCTGGACACGCTTCGACGCGAGGCCTGGCTCAGCGCAGTGGAAACCGTAACTGCGGGAAGATCAACCACGCTTGCGATGCTCGATATTGCAGATGCGTTCGACGGGAACGGCTACATCAGAGCGCTGCGCGAACGCGGTTTCAGCTTCCAGCCGGCGTAGCCACTAAGCTGCGGGCCTGAGTCCGGGCAGCACTCTGCTGCCCGGAGCAATTGCACTCAGCGCAGCGCGACCTTCGGGAAGTCCACCGGCACGTCGAACGCCACGTTGACGTAGTTGGTGAACAGGTTGAGCGCCACATGCGCGAGGATCTCCACGATCTGCTCATCATCGAAGCCAGCCGCGCGCAGCGCCTGCACGTCGCCGTCGGCGATCTGCGCACGCTGCTCGACCACCTTCAACGCGAATTCGAGCGCCGCCGCAGTGGCCGGGTCGCTGGACTGGCCGATCTGCGCGGCGGTCATCTGCTCGCTGCTGGCGCCGGCCTTGCGGCCCAATGCCGTGTGCGCGGCCAGGCAGTACTCGCAGGCGTTGCGGTTGGCGATGGCCACGGCGATCTGCTCGCCCAGCAGCGGCGACAGGCGACCGCCGCCCAGCGCGCCGAACGAACCCCACATGCTCTGCAGGGCGGCTGGCGAGTTGGCCACGGCGCGGAACATGGCCGGGGTGGCGCCGAAAGCGGCGTGGACCTGACCCAGCAGGGCCTGGCGGTCGGCGGTGGTGTTGGCGGCATCGATCAGGGGGACACGGGACATGGTGGATCTCCTTGGGAAAGCGTCCGGGATTGGACGACCTGCCCATCCTAGGTAGACTCTCCGGACGCATCAGTCGCAATTCTCCGCACATGTTGTCCATACGTCCATGATCATGCCCGCCGCCGCCCTTGCGCCAGATCGACTCTCCTGCCTGCTGGAACGCTTCCGGGTGCAGGCGGCGCTGTTCCACAGTGGCCCGCTGTGCGGGCAGCACGTCTTCGAGCCGCAGCCCGGTCGTGCCTTCCTGCACATCCTGCGCCAGGGTGAAATGGAGGTCCGTCATCCCGACTGCGATAGCGCGCTGCCCCGGTTGAAGATCGACACACCCAGCCTGCTGCTGTACCCGCAGCCGCTGCACCATGTGTTCTTCAACGCGCCGCTGGATGGCCCGGATTTCACCTGCGCCACGCTGGATTTCGATGGCGGTGCGCGCAATCCGATCGTGCAGTCGCTGCCACCGGTAATGGCAGTACCGCTGGCGGCCATCGGCGAACTGGATGACACCCTGCAGCTGCTGTTTGCCGAGGCCGATCGCCAGCGCTGCGGTTCACGGCTGCTGACCAATCGCCTGTTCGAGGTGGCGCTGATCCAGATCCTGCGCTGGGTGGTCGACCACCCGGATGCAGCGGGTGTCAGTCATGGACTGATGCGCGGGCTGTCCGACGCGAGGCTGGCACGCACGCTGGTGGCGATGCACAAGGCACCGCAGGACGAATGGACGCTGCCCCGGATGGCGGCGACCGCCGGCATGTCGCGCAGCGCATTCGCGGCAGTGTTCAAGGAGGTGATGCAGGCGACGCCGGCCGCTTATCTGCTGGACTGGCGGCTGAGCCTGGCCTGCGCGCAGCTGCGGGCCGGCGTGGCGGTCAAGCAGGTAGCGGTCGAGGTGGGGTTTGCCGATACCGCGTCACTGTCGAAGGCGTTCCGCAAGCGGTTGGGGGCGTCGCCCAGGGCCTGGTTGGCCGCGAGCGCCACGCAGGCTCGGTAAATGCGTCAGGGTAGGGTCGGCCGCTGGCCGACCATCGCGCAAAGCGCGGGGTTTTCATGGCTTGGCCGCAGAGCAGCCGACCAGCGGTCGGCTCTACCACGGGCGATGTCGGCGCGCCGGCTGGCCGCTCAACTGGACGTGCCGTCAGACTTTGCCAGCAGCCCAGCGATGCGCTCGGCCACCTGGGCACGTACGCCTTCATCCAGCTGCCCTTCGTACATCGCCTCGTAGATCCACAGGCCGTCGGCCGCCAGCCGTGCTACGAAATTGTCGAGCGCGGCCGGGTCATTCTGCCCGGCCGACGGCGGCAACGGCGCCCAGCGGCGTACCGCCGGGCCCCACGGGCGCTCATCGGCGTCCGGGTCGGCCGATTCGAGCATGAACATCAGCTCGGCACGGGTAGCGCTCTGCGCCGAGACGCGCACGAAGGTCTGGTAACGTTCCAGCGCCGAGGCTTCGTCCGCACGCTTGCCCAGCAGCGTTTCCATCGACGACTCCCAGGCCTGTACCAGGTGCTCGTCGATGCCGCGCAGCAGCGCCTCGCGCGACGGGAAGTGGTAGAGCAGGCCGCCACGGGTCAGCTTGGCCTCGGCCGCCACCGACTCGAAGGTCACCGCGCGCACGCCGTCACGATTGATCACGTTGACGGCGGCGTCGAGGATGCGGTCGCGCTTGCTGGTTCTCATCGCGTCATTTTACGCGATCGGCCGCGCCCTCGCGGCTGCCGACGCGGCCGCGCAGCAGGCGCGCGATGATCGTCGCGCCCGCTCCCAGCACCGCCGTGATCACCAGCAGCACGATCTGGTAGCCACGGTCATATGCCGCCGCAGCCAGTGCGAACCACTCGCCCTGCCCGCTCGCGCGCGCGGCATGCAGCGCCTGGGTGAAACCCTCGCGGGCCAGCGCCGGCATATCGGCCGAGACCGGCAGGAACGCGCTGTACATCGCAGCGCTAAGACTGCCCAGCATCGCCACCGCCAGCAGGCCGCCGAACTCATAGGACACCTCTTCCACCGACGAGGCCATGCCCGCACGATGCGCCGGCACGTTGTTGAGGATGGCCGTGGACGCCACCGAGATGGCCGAACCCATGCCAAAGCCCATGATCGCCATGCCCGCGACGACCCAACCAAGGCCGTTCGGGAAGCCGAACGCCACCACGCCGACGCCCAGCGCACCTGCGGCCAGGCCGCCGCAGATCAAAGGGCGCAGGCCCACTCGGTGCAGGATGCTGCCGCCCAGCAGCGCACTGGGCAGGCTGCCCAGCGCTGCCACTGACACCAGCAGGCCCGCCTGCAGCGGCGTAAAGCCCGCCACCAGCTGGAAGCGTTGGGTGGTGACCAGCTGCAGGCCGGCCATGGCGAACAGGGTGAACACTGCCGACAGCGTGCCGGCCAGGAACGCCGGGTTGCGGAAGATCGCGAAGTCCAGCAGCGGGTACGGCAGCTGCTGCTGGCGGCGTGCGAACGCTGCGCCGCTGATGACGGCCAACAGCAGCGCGCCCCCGCCCAGGGCGTACGACGGCGGCGTCGCGATCAGCGACTTGATCGCCAGCACCAGGCCGGACAGTGCTGCCAATGCCAGCAGCGACGAAACCAGGTCCCACGGCCGCGAGGTGTCGCGCTGGCCTTCCGGTGCCAGCAGCAGCGTGGCCACGAAGGCGACCACCACCACCGGCACGTTGATCAGGAACACCGAGCCCCACCAGAAGTGCTGCAGCAGCCAGCCGCCAATGATCGGGCCGAGCGCCGCACCGACGATGGCCACCGAACCCCAGATTGCGATGGCGATGTTGCGTTCGCGCTCTTCGTGGAAGCTCAGGCCGATCAGCGCCAGCGTGGCCGGCATCATCGCGGCCGCGCCGACCGCCAGGAACGCGCGTGCGGCAATCAGCTGCGCTGCGGTGTCGGCGAACGCCGCCGCCAGCGAGGCCACGCCGAACACCATCAGGCCGATCAGGAACATGCGGCGGTGGCCGATGCGGTCGCCCAGCGTACCCGCACCCAGCAGCAGGCCGGCCATCACCAGCGGATAGGCGTTGATGATCCACAGCGCCTGGCCGGCACTGGCCGAGAGTTCTTCGGTCAGCGTCGGCAGTGCGGTGTAGAGCACGGAGTTGTCGAGCGTGACCAGCAGCAGGCCGGCGGCGACGGTGAACAGCAGTGCCCAGCGACGGGCACGCGACAGGGCCGGAGCACCGGCCAAGGGCTGGGATAGAGCCATGGGAGAACCTGGTGGGGTGGAGTACGGCCATAACTATACCGGATATCCTGTATAGTTATGATCTTCGAAGTCCACCGATTCAGCTTTTGTAGAGGCGGGCTTGCTCGACTGCGCCGCCAGCCAGGCATGGCCTGGCTCTACTGATTAACGTTTACCGGCAGTCTTCGGGCAGCGCGGCAACCGCCGACACCACCGCGCTCTGCATGCCCTGCCCCACGGCGGCGTCCAGCTCGCCGCCGATGCCACCGTGCTGGCGCCGCAGTTCGACCTCGCACAGGCCGCGCACCCGTGCACGGGCATTCGCGCGCAGGCTGCTGCACCGCCAATCGGTACCGCCCAATGGCAACACCGAATACACCACGTTGTTGCAGGCATTGCCGGCACGCTGCTGCAACGGCAGTCCACCGAAATCCCGCGGCTCGCTGCTGCGCTGCGGGTCAAAGTAGCTGTCCGGGAACATGCGCGCGTACTGTTCGATATCCACCGCCATGCTGCGCCCACCGGCCAGCGGCATCTGCAGCGGCTGGCCGCACGGCGTCGCATCAGCGCGATGCTGGATGTACTGGTAGATCGGCCGGTCCAGCATTGGATCCTGCTGGGTCACCGCACTCACCGCCGCCAGCACCGGCAACGACGCACGACTGGCCATGCGCGCCAGCAGCCCCGCCTGCGCTGGCTGGCAGCGGTCGCGCAGGGTCGCCGCGAGCAGGAACAGCACGTCATTGCGAAACGCGTGGTCATCGCCCAGGCGCTGTTCGATGCGCTGGCGGGCATCGGACGCCGGTGCCGGGAACGCGACTGCGGGCGGCGCAGCGGGTGCAGCCCGCCGCTGCCACCACACCAGCAGCACAACTGCGCCCAGCAGCACCCCGGCAGCCATGATCCGGCACCGGCGCATCAGTTGTGGATCGCCGTCAGCGTGGCCGCCGCGGCATCGTAGGACGCGCTGGCGATGTCCGCGTCGAAACGCTTCACCTGCAGGCGGCCGGCAAGCCGGTACGGATCCCACAGATCGCCCAGCGCGATCGGCGTGGCCAGGGTCACGTGGATGATCTGGTTGGGTGGCGGCGGCGGCACGTGGATGCAGGCCCCGTAGAACGGCACGAACAGCAGTTCATCGACCAGGCCGGCATCGTTGGTGCCGAGCGGTACCACGTAACCATCCAGATCCACCACGCGACCATCGACAGCGTCGACCACGCGCGAAGAGCCGAACTGCTTGGCGTGATCCGGGCTGGAATGGTCGATCTCCTGCCCCGGCGGCGTGCCTGAGCCGGTGTCGTCGATCAGCCCGCCCACGCCGTCCATGCCACCGCGTGACAGGCCGATCTGCGGCGGCGGGCGCTGGTAGGTCACTTCGTCGGGTCGCAACGCGTCCCAACGGTCGATGGGGGCTTCGGCCGTGGCGGAGGGCGCCGGTTTGTCCTGCGGCGTGACCACCACGGCGTCGCCGCCCGGCGCCGTACAGCCTGCCAACCCGACGCACCCCAGCACCAGCAGCAGGCAACTACGGTTCATAGGGCCTCAACTGTGCGTCACGCATGGTGTAGGCCGAACCGGCCAGATCGTCGTCCAACCGTTCGGCACGCAGGGTGCCGGCCAGGAAGAGCGGCGAGTACATGTCCGGCATCTCGATCGGGCGCGGCAGCACCACGTGCACGATCTGGTTCGGTGGTGGTGGTGGCACGTGGATGCAGGCGCCGTAGTACGGCACGAACAGGAATTCGGTCAGCCGCCCGTCCTGCGCGTTGGCCAGCGGTACCACGTAGCCCGGCAGGCGCACCGGTCGCTGCAGCACCGTATCCACCGTACGGAACGTACCGAACTGCGGCATGCGCCGGTTGCCGTTGTGCTCGACCTCCGGGCCCTCGCCCCGCTCCAGCGCGGCCAGCTCGTCCTTGGGCATCATCTGCAGCCAGTCCAGTTCCTGCTCTGCCGCATCCGCAGGGTCAGCGCGGTCGACAACCGGCGAAGGGGGCAACGCCTGCACACCGGTATCCACCGGCCGCTCGCAGGCGGACAGCGCCAGCACCATCGGCAATGCCCGCATCCAGCGCATGCTCAACCTCCCGGTGAAAGGCCATCGGCCACGGTGCGCCGGTAGGCCAGCCATGCCGGCACAAGCCCGGCCACGGCGCCGATCAGCAGCACGCCCCCAACCCACGCCAATTCGCGGCCATCCGGCCAGACATGGGTGATCGACAGGCCAAAGTTGGCCAGCGCCCAGCCGCGCCCGGCAATGCTGGCGGCAACCAGAAGCACCAGCGCCAGCGCGCAGGCCACCGCGCTGGTCGCCACCGCCTCCACCACCAGCAGGGCAGCGATGTAACCCGGCCGTGCCCCGGTGGCACGCAGGATCGCCATCTCGCGCCGCCGCTCCTGCAGGGTCGAGACCAGCAGCGCCACCAGCGAGACCATGCCGAGTGCCACCACCATCGCGCTGATCAGCTGCAGCGCCCGTTCGGCCATGCCCAGCGACTGCCACAACTGCTGCAGCGTGACGCCGGGCAGGATCGCCAGCATCGCCTCGTCGGGATACTCGTTGATCCTGCGCTGCACCGAAAACGTGGCAATGCGCGAGTTCAGGCCGAGCATGAAGGCGGTGATGCTGGTCGGGGTCAGATCCAGATGACGCGCCCGCTCGGCGCTGACGCTCTGGCTGCGCAGCTGCACGCCCGAACGCCAGTCGGCATGGATCGCCTCGATCGCTGCCAACGAGACCAGCAGCGACGAGTCGACCGGCGTGCCGGTTCGCTGCAGGATGCCGGCGATACGGAATGGCTTGTCGGCATGCGTGGCCAGGGTGACCGCGCCGGTGCCATGCGCCAGCACGATCTGGTCACCGAGACCAACCTTCTGTGCCTGTGCCACCTCGGCACCGATCACCACGTCATACAGGTCATCGAACGGCCGTCCGTTCGCGAACGCAAGCGCGTGCCCGGCGCCATAGCGGTAGTGCTCGAAATAGCCACCGCTGGTACCGACCACGCGGTAGCCGCGCCAGGAATCGCCCAGCGACAACGGCACCGCCCACTTCACCTGCGGTAGCGCGGACAGCTCCTGATACGACTGCCAGGACACGTTGTTGGTCGGGTCGCCGATATGGAACACCGAATACAGCAGCAGGTTCACCGGCCCCGAACGCGCACCGACGATCAGATCGGTGCCCGAAACGGTGCTGGCAAACCCCTCGTGCGCCTGCGTGCGTACACGCTCGACGCCCAGCAGCAGCACCACGCTGAGGGTGATGACCAGCACGGTCAGGCCCACGCTCAACGCGCGGCTGCGCAGGCTGGCCCAGGCAAGCTCAAGCATGGCCGGCACCTGCCTGGTTGATCTCGGACAGTGAAATGGTGCGGTCGAACAACGGCTGCAGGCTGTCGTCATGGCTGACCACCAGCACTGTGGTGCCGGCTGCCTGGCACTGCGCCGACATCAGCTGCAGGAACGCGGTGGCCGCGTCGCGGTCGAGCGCCGAGGTCGGCTCATCGGCCAGCAGCAACGCCGGGCGGCCGATCAGGGCGCGTGCCGCCGCCACGCGCTGCTGCTGGCCGACGCTGAGCGTGCCTGCGCGCCGCTGCATCAGCGCCGGGTCCAGCTGCAGGGCCTGCAGCAGGCGGGCGATCTCGGCATCCAACGGGCCACTGATGCGTGCGCTGCGCAGGCGCGAGAAGCGCAGGCCCAGCGCGATGTTGTCGCGCACGGTGAGGAACGGCAGCAGGTTGAACTGCTGGAAGATCACACCCAGGTGGTCGGCGCGGAAGCGGTCCCGCGCGGCACCACGCATCGCCTGCAGCGCGTGACCGGCGACCTCGATGCGGCCCTTGCAGGGCAGCAGCACGCCCGCGAGCAGGCCCAGCAGCGTGCTCTTGCCACCGCCACTGATCCCGCGCAGCAGCACGCTGCTGCCCTGCTCGATCCACAGCCGCGGCACGTCCAGCACCAGCTGCCGGCCATAGCCGAACTGCACGCCATCCAGCGCGATCACCGGTCGCATGCTCACGGAGCCAGCACCACGCGCAGGTTGTCCGGGGTCAGCACGCTGCGGTTCTGGCCATGGGCGGTGGCGCTGTTGACGATTACTTCGTGCAGGCCCGGGAACAATGCGGGCAGGCGCACGACAATGGCCCGCAGCTCGGCAGGCTTGGCGCAGTGGTACTGCAGCGTTGCGCTGAACCCCGCGTGCCGATGCTGACCTGATGGCGGTGCGGCAGCCGTCGCATCGAATCCCTCGGCCTTGGCATCGTTGCCTGAAAGGCGGCAGCCCGCGGCGGTAGGCAAGGTGACCCAGCTGCCGCCCTGCAGCAGCGCAGTCGCACGCGCCAGCGCGGACTGCTCGGCCGCATTGGCCGGCGGCCGCTCGAAATCAAGGATGCCGATGCCGGGGGCCTGCAGGGCGAATTCCAGCGTCTGCTGGTCAAGCGCAACATCGACGCTGGCCTGGCCGTGCACGTGCGGTGCGTGCTGGCGGATATCGTGGGCCTGCGCGGCGCTGGCGGCCAGCAGCAGGAAAAGAGCAGCAGAAAGCTTCATGGGGGACGCTCCAATTGTTACTATGTAACATTATGGACCACATCCCCACGACGCCCGCAAGGGCCCTGGCCCGGCCGCCAACTTCGGCACGCTGGCACCCCCGCTTCGATCTTGCCGGTGCCTGGCTGTCCCTGGCCTGCGCCGCCCATTGCATCGCCCTGCCCCTGCTGCTGGCCTTCGTGCCGGCAGCGATGATGGCGCTGCGTTCGTTCCAGCACCCCGGCCATGGCGCGATGACCGTGCTGCTGGTGATGTCGCGCTGGGAATGGCTGTTCGCGCTGCTGGCCTCGTCGCTGGCCTTGGCGAGCACCTCGGCCGGGCTGCACCGGCACGGGCGCGGGCGGCCCCTGCGGCTGGCGTGCGTCGGCGCGATCCTTCTACTGTCAGCCTCGCTGTACCTGCCGCTGAAGGAATCACTGCTCTGGCATGGCGTCACCACCGCGTGCGGCGGCATGATGCTGGCGGCAGCACACATCGGCAATCGGCGGGCGCTGCGCAACCGCTAACACCGGCTGCGGGTCGGTTGGAACACGCCATCCACGCATGGCGTGGATCTACTGAAACATGCAACACAGCCAACGGTAGAGCCGGCCGCTGGCCGGACGGAAAACACCATCCACGCATGGCGTGGATCTACTGATGCACTCCCGGCAGCCGGCCAGCGGCCGGCTCTACCCCTCCTTATTCGTCAAACGGACGCTGCCCCAGCGTCTGCGTCACATGGTCGACGAAACAGGTGATGCGGGCGGCCAGCGCGGTGTTGCGGTAGTACACCGCATTGATCGGCTGCCGCACTTCCTGCGTCTGCCTGGCAAACAGCTGCACCAGGCGGCCATCACGCCGATCCTGGCGGGTCAGGAAGTCGGACAGGCAGGCGATGCCCAGCCCGGCCACCGCCATCTGCCGCAGCGTCTCGCCGCTGGATGAAGCGATCGCCGGCTCGATCACGAAAGGGCCGCCATCGGCATCGTGTAGTGGCCATTCGTTCAACGAACTGGGCTGGGTAAAACCCAGCAGGTCGTGCTCGCGCAACTGCTCCACGCGCGTCGGCGTGCCGTGCCGTCGCAGGTACTCGGGGCTGGCCACCACGCGGATGCGGCTGTGACCGATCGGTCGCGCATGCAGGGTGGAATCGCGCAGCACGCCGATGCGGAACGCCACATCGGTGCGCTTTTCGATCAGGTCGGTGATGCCCTCGTTGGAATTCAACTCCAGCTCCACCTGCGGGTAGCGCTCGCGAAAGCCCTCCAGCAACGGCACGATCACGTGCAGCATGAACGGCGTGGCGGCGTCCACGCGCAGGCGCCCGACCGGCTGCAGCCGCCGCGCGGCCATCTGTTCCTCGGCCTCGTCCACCGTGGCCAGGATCGTGCGCGCGTACTCCAGGAACGCCGCGCCCTCCTCGGTCAGTTCCAGCCGCCGCGTGGTCCGCCGCAGCAGCGTGGTCTGCAGCTTGTCTTCCAGCCGCGCCAGGGTGCGGCTGGTGGCCGAGATGGTCAGCTCCAGGGCCTCGGCCGCCGCCGTGATGGAGCCACCATCGACCACCGCCACGAAGGCCTTCAGCTCATCCAGGGTGGTTTTCATTATTTACCTCGCCGCAAAAGCATTTCCCGTATACACGGCTTAATCAACAAATGTAAAGCGCCCACACTTCGCCCTGTCCCGAGCCCACCCGCTCTCAACGAAGTCCCTGGAGTCCATCATGAGCGTTCCTTCCTTTGGCGTCGGCACCTTCCGCCTGACCGGCCAGACCGTCATCGATTCGGTGCGCAACGCCCTCGACGTCGGCTACCGTGCGGTCGATACCGCGCAGATCTACGGCAACGAAGCCGAGGTCGGCCAGGCCATCGCCGAATCCGGCGTGCCACGCGACCAGCTGTTCCTGACCACCAAGATCTGGGTCGACAACTACGCCGCCGACAAGCTGAGCCCGAGCCTGCGCGACAGCCTGGCCAAGCTGCGCACCGGGTACGTCGACCTGCTGCTGATCCACTGGCCGGCGCCGGGCAATGGCGTTGAACTGCGCGAGTACATGACCGCGCTGGCTGAAGCCAAGGCGCTGGGCCTGACCCGCCAGATCGGTGTGTCCAACTTCAACATCGAACTGACACGGCAGGCCATCGAGGTGGTCGGCACCGGCGAGATCGCCACCAACCAGATCGAACTGAGCCCCTACCTGCAGAACCCGGCGCTGACCGCCTTCCTGCAGGAGCAGGGCATCGCGGTCACCTCCTACATGACCCTGGCCTACGGCAAGGTGCTGAAGGACCCGGTGCTGGCCGGCATCGCCGACAAGCACCAGGCCACCGTGGCCCAGGTCGCGCTGGCGTGGGCCCTGCAGCGGGGTTACTCGGTCATTCCGTCCTCGACCAAGCGCGAGAACCTGGCCAGCAACCTGCTCGCCCAGGACCTGCACCTGGATGCCGATGACATGGCCGCGATCGCCGCGCTTGACCGCAACGGCCGCGAAGTCGATCCGCCGGGCCTGGCCCCGGACTGGGACTGAGGCGCCTCGCCATGGGCAGTGCGTTGACGCGTCTGCAGGCCGGTGGCTTCAGCATCGGCATCGAGGCACCGCTGGACAATGACTGGACGCCACTGGGCGAACAGGCACGACGCGCCGCGCGACGCCTGCCCGGCGAACCGGACCTGCAGCGCCATGCGGAACTGGCACGGCTGGCCGACCGCCTCGGCTTCCGTGCGCTCTGGGTACGCGACGTGCCGGTGTACGACCCGGCCTTCGGTGATGCGGCGCAGGTGTTCGAGGTATTCAGTTACCTCGGCTACCTGGCCGGCATCACCGAGCACATCCTGCTGGGCACCGGTGCGGTGGTGTTGCCGATCCGGGAGCCGTTGCTGACCCTGAAGTCGGCGCGCAGCGTGCAGCGGCTGAGCGGCGACCGCCTGCTGCTGGGCGTAGCCAGTGGCGACCGCCCGGTGGAGTACCCGCTGTTCGGCCGCGACTTCGACAGCCGTGGCCGCCGCTTCCGCGAGCAGATCGCACTGCTGCGCGAAGGCGCCGCTGCGCACCTGCCGCAGGGCCTGGACGTGCTGCCCGCAGATGGCCCGGCCCTGCCGTTGTTCGTGGCCGGCCTGGCCCAGCAGCAACCGGCATGGATCGGCCAGCACATGGAGGGTTGCCTGGCCTACCCGGGCACGCCACAGGACCATGCGCAGCGCGTGGCGGCCTGGCGCGCCGTGGCCGGCAACAAGCCGTATGCCAGCTTCATCCACCTGGACCTGGTGGCCGATGCTGATGCCCCCTTGCAGCGCTGGCGCTTCGGCCTGCGTGGCGGCCGCAACGCCCTTTTGGCCGAGCTGCACGCCATGCAGGCAGCCGGTGTCGACCACATCGGCCTGCAGTTCCGCCGCAATGAACGGCCGTTGGCCGAAACCTTCCACGAAATCGCCGAGTACGTGCTGCCGCGCTTCCCGGCCCATGCCCGCGCCGCCGCGACGGCCTGACAGTTACCGGAGCTTTGCCATGAAGATGAAGACCCTGGCCGCGCTTGCGCTGGCCACCCTGCCGCTGTCCTTCCAGGCCACCGCCGAGGACTGGTATCCCTCCGCCTACGGCGCCGACGACGAGATCGGCGCGGCCAACCTGCTGACCGCCGACGTGGTCAAGCACGCGGTCTCGCTGGTCAGGACCGGCAAGACCTATCCGCTGGCGGTGCCGGTGGACAAGAACCTGCCCGCGTTCCGCCACCGCAGCTTCCGCCTGTACAACGTGCAGGTCGGCCAGCAGGCCGGCAGGTCGCTGGGCCCCAACAGGTTCACCTTCAACGATGAACTGGTGAACGCCTGGACCGGTGTTGGCACCCAGCTCAACGGTATCGGCCATATCGGCATCGACAACGTCTACTACAACGGCAACAAGGCCGCCGACTTCGTCACCGTGGACGGTGTGCGCAAGCTCGGCGTCGAGAAGGTGCCGCCAATGGTCACCCGCGGCGTCGTGCTGGACATGACCGCGTACTACGGCAAGGCGATCGTGCCCGGTGGCACCGAGTTCACCGTGGCCGACATCCAGGCCGTGCTGAAGAAGCAGGGCCTGAGCCTGCGCAAGGGCGACGTGGTGCTGTTCAACACCGGCTGGCTGGAACTGATCGGCAAGGACGACAAACAGTTCCTGGAAGTGGAACCGGGCATCGGCATGGAGGCGGCGAAGTGGCTGGCCGACCAGGGCATCGTCGCCTTCGGTGGCGACACCTGGGCCTCGGAGGTCTACCCGAACCCGAACGGTGCCGAGGAATTTCCGGTCAACCAGTACATGCTGGCCAAGCGCGGCATCTACAACCTGGAGCTGATCGACAGCCGTGCCCTGGTGCGCGACAAGGCCTGGGAATTCCTGTTCGTGCTCGGCCAACCGCTGTATGTCGGCTCGACCCAGGTGAACATCAACCCGGTGGCGATCCGATGAACACCGCCGCTGACCTTCCCGTGTTCGCCGGCCGCCGCTTCCGCGTCAGCTATGACGGCCTGGCCGCCGACAATGTCTACAGCGCCGATGGCCGCCACATGCAGTACGCCATCGTCTCCGGCGCCTATGCCGGTGCGCAGGGCGAAGCCGCCTGCGAGTGGCAGCGGATCAGCGACGGGGTCTATGCCATTTCGTGGCAGGAAGCCGATGGCGCTACGGTCGTGCATGTCGACGATTTCGTGGGCGGGCGTTCGCTGGCCTGGTTCACCGCCACCGATGGCAGCTTCCATCGCATGCAGGGGCCGCTGGCAGCGCTGTGATGCCGGCCAGCGGCCGGCACTACCCCCTGCGGTCGGACAGCTTCGCGTGCTGCGTCGGTAGTGCCGGCCGCTGGCCGGCAACACCGGTCTGCTCGAACACTCCGGCCACCCAGTCGATGAACACCCGCAACCGGGGCGACGGCGTGCGATTGCGCGGGTAGACCAGGCTCAACGGACTCGGCGTCGGCGGCGCCTCCGGCAGCAGCTCCACCAGCTGCCGGCGCGCGATGTACGGGTCCATCCGGTAGCGAGGTGCCTGGATGATGCCCAGGCCTGCCAGCGCGGCACCGAGGAACGCATCCGCGCCGGACACACGCACCCGCGCCGGCAACGGCAGATAGCGCACCTGCCCGCGCTGCTGGAACTCCAGGGGAATCAGCTGGCCGCTGGTGCTGGAGCGGTAGCCGACCATCTGGTGGCCGTCCTGCAGGGCATCGATGCTGCCCGGCACGCCCCTGGCCTGCACGTAGCCAGGCGAGGCGACCGTCACCTCGCGCAGCATCGTCAACCGGCGCGCCGCCAGATCGCTGTCGGCCAGCGTCCCGACCCGCAACGCCGCATCCACGCCTTCGCCCAGCAGGTCAACATAGCGGTCGCCTTCGCTGACCTCCAGTTCGATCTCGGGGTAGCGCTGCAGGAATTGCGGCAGGTGCGGGAACAGCAGGTGCCGGCCCAGCGTGCCATGCACTTCAATGCGCAACGGGCCGCGCGGCGGCGCGTCACGGAACGCGGCCTCGGCATCATCCATGTCGGCGATCAGGCGCAGGCAACGGCCATAGAAGGCCTCGCCTTCCAGCGTTGGCACCACCCGCCGCGTGGTCCGGTGCAGCAGGCGCACGCCCAGCCGCTGTTCCAGTGCCTTGATCGCGTCGGTCACCGTGGCCCGTGGCAGGCCGAGGTCTTCGGAGGCCCGGGTGAAGCTGCGGCGCTCGACGATACGGACGAAGGCGCGCATGGCCGTGAAGCGATCCATTGTTCGGTGATCCGGATGATGTTGGCGGATTATGCAGGATTATCCGAACGGGCAATGTCGCGAAGATAGTCCTGCGCCACTCCGGCGTGCCCCACTGGAGACCACCATGACCCTCTCCCCCGCCCGCCCTGTCGCTCTGGTCACCGGCGGCTCCCGTGGCATCGGCGCCGCCATTTCCCGCCGGCTCGCCGCCGATGGCCACGCTGTCGCCATCAACTATGCAGGGCGCCGCGACGACGCCGAAGCGCTGGCGGCCGAACTCAACGCAGCCGGTGCGCAGGCCATCGCGCTGCAGGCCGATGTCGCCGATCCGCAGGCAGTGCGGCAGCTGTTCGATGCCATCGAAGACCGCTTCGGCGGCATCGACGTGGTGGTCAACAGCGCGGGCGTACTGCAGCTGGCGCCGCTGGCCGACACCGACGACGCCCTGTTCGATCGGGTGATCGGCATCAACCTCAAGGGCGCCTTCAATGTGCTGCGCGAAAGTGCACGACGGGTGCGCGACGGCGGGCGCATCGTCACGCTGTCCACCAGCGTGGTCGGCATCCGGCTGGAGAACTACAGCGTGTACGCCGCCAGCAAGGCGGCGGTGGAGACCATGGGCGCGATCCTCAGCAAGGAGCTTCGCGGGCGCAATATCACCGTGAACGCCGTGGCGCCGGGCCCGACCGCCACCGATCTGTTCCTGGATGGAAAATCGCCCGAGCTGATCGAGCGGTTGGCGAGGATGACCCCCCTGGAGCGGCTGGGTACGCCGGAGGACATCGCCGGCGCGGTGGGGTTCCTGGCAGGTGCCGATGGCGGATGGATCAACGGCCAGGTGCTGCGCGCCAACGGCGGAATGGTGTAGATCGCACAGATGGCATCCACGCATGGCGTGGATCTGCTTGGGAACCCGTGGCGGTTGATCGAATCCACGCAGGACGCAAAGCCGGTGTAGAGCCGAGCCTGCGCTCGGCTGCTCTTCGCGCGAAGGCCAGAAGCAGCCGAGCGTGGGCTCGGCGCTACAGGCAGGTCAGGCGCCATGGGCCTCGCGACGCTGGTGTACCCAGTAGTACAGCGTGGGCAGTACCAGCAGGGTCAACAGCATCGCCGACAGCAGGCCGCCGATCACCACCACCGCCAGCGGCTTCTGGGTCTCGGCACCGATCGCATGCGAGGTGGCCATCGGCAGCAGGCCGAACATCGCCAGTAGTGCGGTCATCAGCACCGTGCGCAGGCGCTGCAGCGAACCCTGTACCACCGCCTGCAGCAGGTCCATGCCCTGCTCGCGCAGCTGGGCGAAGCGACTGAGCATCACCACCCCGTTCAGCACTGCTTGCCCGAACAACGCGATGAAACCGATCGCCGCCGACACTGACAGCGCGATGCCAGTGAGCCATAGGGCGAGGATGCCGCCGATCATCGCCAGTGGCACGTTGGCCAGGATCAGCGCAGCGCTGCTGATGTCCTTGAAGGCATCGAACAGCAGCACGAAGATGATCAGCACCGACAGCGGAATCACCCAGCCCAGCCGCTTCATCGCACGCTGCTGGTTCTCGAACTCGCCAGACCACTCCAGCCGGTAGCCGTCCGGCAGCTGCACGCTGGCGTCCACGCGCTTGCGCATGTCGGCCACCACGCTGCCCATGTCGCGGCCGGCGATGAAGATGCTCACCGCCTTCACCCGCCGTGCGTTCTCACGCGAGATGTTGATCGCGCCACTGGCCATGCGGAACTCGGCCACGTCGGACAGCGTCACGGTGTGGCCATCGCCAATGCCCACCGGCACCGTGCGCAACCGTTGCAGGTCACGGTCGGCGTCGTCCAGGCGCAGCGTGATCGGGAACCTGCGGTCACCTTCCCACAGTTCACCAACCTGGCGCCCGCCCAGTGCGGTCTCGATCACCTCGTCGATGTCGCGCACATTCAGTCCATAGCGTGCCGCACGATCGCGGTCGATCTCGATCTGCAGCTGCGGCAATGAGCCGTCACGATCAATGAAGGCACTCTCTACGCCCTCCACGCCACGCACCTGCCCCAGGATCGCCTGCGCGTGCTGGTTCAGTACATCCAGGTCCGAGCCGCTGACCTTGATCACCACCTGGCCCTTGATCTGCGAGATGCTCTCCAGGATGTTGTCGCGCACCGGCTGCGAGATCGAGAACTCCGGCCCCGGAATGCGCTGCTCCAGCATGCGCTGAAGGTCGCTTACCAGCTGTCGCTTGTCCACGCCCTTCGGCCATTCCTTCTCGGGTTTCAGTGCCACCAGCGCCTCGATCTGGTTGGCGCCCTTGGCGTCGGAGCCATCTTCCGGGCGCCCCAGCTTGGCCACTACCGTCGATACCTGCGGGAAGGTGCCGACCAGCTCACGGATGCGCCGCGACTGCTGCTGCGCTTCGCCCAGGCTGGTGCTCGGGTCGAGCGTGGCGGTCAGCCAGATCGAGCCTTCGTCCAGCTCGGGCAGGAACTCCGAACCCAACCGGGTGCCCAATGCCAGCGTGCCGACCAGCAGCGCAACTGCGGTCAGTACCACCGCACGCGGGCGGGCCAATGCACGCTCCAGGATCGGCTTGTACCCGCCGGTCAGGCGGTCCATCAGCGGATTGCCATCGCGCATGCGGTCGCGGCGCAGCCACCAGTAGCAGAACAGTGGCACCACGGTCAGTGCGAGGATCAACGCACCGATCAACGCCGAGGTCACCGAGTACGCCATCGGCGCGAACATTCGGCCCTCCTGGCGCTGCAGGGTGAAGATCGGGATGTGTGCGGCGATGATGATCAGCATCGAGAAGAACGTTGGGCGCCCCACTTCGGAGGCTGCCGAGAGTACGGTAGAGAAGCCCGTCTTCCTGTCAGCGTTCGGCGGCAGCTTCGACAGCCGCGACACGATGTGTTCGGTCACGATCACCGCGCCATCGATGATGATGCCGAAGTCCATCGCACCCAGCGACAACAGGTTGGCCGGTACGCCCCACAGATGCAGGCCAAGGAAGGTCGACAGCAGGGCCAGCGGCATCATCGCCGCCACGATCAGCGCGGCGCGGGCGTTGTACAGGAACAACCACAGCACCAGGAACACCAGCACCGCGCCTTCAAGCAGGTTGCGGAACACGGTCTTCAACGTGGTCGACACCAGCCACGAGCGGTCGTAGAACGGCTCGATGCTGACCCCGGCCGGTAGCTGGTTCGCTTCGATCTCGGCGATGCGCGCGTGCAGGGCGTCGAGCACGTCGGACGGGTTCTCGCCCTTGCGCATCAGCACCATGCCGAACACCGCATCGTCATTGTCATCCTGGCCGACCAGGCCCTGCCGGGGCAGGCCGGTATCGGCGATACCGGCAAGGTCGCGTACCAGGATTGGCGTGCCACCGCGCTGCGCCACCACCACGTTGCCAATGTCGGCCGGCGAACGCATCAGGCCCACACCACGGATCAGGAACTGCTGCTGGCCGCGTTCCACATAGCCGCCGCCCGCGTTCGAACTCCCCTTCTCCAGCGCCTCGGCGAACTCACCGAGGCTGATGCCGCGGTCACGCAGCTTGTCCAAATCCGGCTTGACCTGGAAGGTGCGCGCAAAGCCACCGAAGCTGATCACATCGGCCACTCCAGGAACGGTGCGCAGGCTACGCTCCATCGTCCATTCCTGCACGGTGCGCAGCTGGGTCGGGGTCAGGTGCGGGCCTTTCAGCACATAGCGGTAGATCTCGCCCACCGCCGAGCTCATCGCCTCCAGCTCCGGGGTCACCCCTTCCGGCAGCTCCACGCCCTGCAGGCGCTCCAGCACCTGCTGGCGTGCGAAGTAGTCATCGGCCTTGTCGTCGAAGGTCAGGATGATCATCGACAGGCCGAACTGCGTATGCGAGAACACCCGCACCGAATGCGGAATGCCAGACAGCGCCACTTCCAGCGGCATCGTCACCTCGCGCTCGACCTCTTCGGCGGCACGGCCCGGGTGCAGCGACACCACCGTCACCTGGGTGTCGGACACATCCGGGAAGGCTTCCACCGGCAGCACGCGGAACGCGGCGATGCCAGCGCCGATGAACAGCAGCAGCGCCAGCATCACCATCAGCGGCTGGCGCAGGCAATAGGCAATCAGGCGATCGATCATGGCGCGGCATGCCCCGTGCCGGCGCTGGCGGCGGCTGGCGCGCTGTCGACCAGTTGCTGCAGCAGCAGGCCACCCTCGACGACCACTCTGCTGCCCGGCGCCAGGCCTTCACGCACCCACAGGCGGCCGTCACCCAGCTCCTCGGCGTGCACCGCGTGGCGCGCGAAGCGGCCCTTGCCTTCCTCCACGAACACCACCTGCTTTCCGTCGATCAGCAACACCGCGGCGTCGGGCAGCGAGACACCGCCCTCGGACGGCAACGCCACCTGGGCGCGTACGTACTGCCCGGCCTTGAAGCCACGTGCGCGGTTGTCCAGCTCGGCACGCGCCTGCACCACGCGGCGCTCACTGTCGATGAAGTCATCCACGTGCTGCAGGGTCGCCTGCAGCGGCTGTCCATCGGCGCCGGGCACGCTCACCTGCATGCCGGCCTTCAACCGCCCTGCCAGGCTTTCAGGAACATCCAGCAGCAGCCACAGGCGGTCCGGATCGCCGATCACTGCCAATGGCTGCTCGCTGTCGGGACTGACCGACATGCCCGGGTTCATCCGCCGCTCCACCAGCACGCCATCAATGGGCGCGCGCAGCGGCAAGCGCTGGTCCACGCGCTGGCCATTGCCGTAGGCCCTGGCGAAGGCAGTCGCACGTGCATGATCAGCCTGGCTGCCAGCGAGGTTCGCTTCGGCTTCATCCAGTTCACGGCCCGACGCCACTCCCGCGGCGTGCAGCTCGCGGGTGCGCTCCAGCTCCTTGCGTGCCTGCTGCAGTTCGGCACGGCCACGCGCGCCCTCTGCCTGGGCCTGGCCGAACTCCGGCGAGGTGATCCAGGCGATGACCTGCCCTGCCTTCACTCTCTGCCCCGGCTGCGCCTCGATGCGCGCCACCTGACCCGGCAACGGCGTGCGCAGTGCACTGGAGCGTGTCTCGTCCCAGGCCACCCGGCCCGGCAGCTGCAGGCTGGCGCTGGCGCCGGCGGTCACCGCCTCGCTGCGCAGCACGTCCAGCTGGCGGCTGCCGGCTGGAAACTGGATCTGGCCGGCACTGACCTGCGGCGCGTCCTCGGTATACGACGCCGGTTCGCGGCCGCAGCCGCCCAGCAGGGCCAGCGCCAGCAGGGCCGGCAGCACGGCATGTCGCGCACGCAGGCGACGGGCGACGGTGGACTTCATCGGGACGCTCCTTCAACAACGGATGTGGCCGCTTCCCAGCGCGCCAGGGCAATGGCATGGTCGGCACGCGCTTCGATCAACGCGGCCTCGAATTCGCGCCAACTGCGGCGCGCATCCAGCAGATCGGTCAGGCTGGCGGCACCACGGCGGTAGGCCAGTTCGATGCCCTGTACCGCCTTGCGCGCGGCGTCGGACTGCAGTCCTTCGTAGTCGCTGCGGCGCTGCGCGGCGGATTGCGCGCCGGCCTGCAGCTGGTCCAGCTCGGCGCGCGCTTCGCGCTGCAGCACCTGCAGTTCCAGCGCCGCACTATCACGGTCGGCCTCGGCACGCTGCATCGCGCCGCGTGCACGCGATGGGCCACCGAGTGGAATGGTCAACGACACGCCCCAGGTCACACCGCTGATGTCGGTCGGCTCGCGTTCGGCTTCCATACCCAGCTGGACATCGCGATGGCGCTCGCTGCGCGCCAGTGCTACACCGGCATCGGCCGCGGCCAGGCGCGAACGCGCTGCGCGCAGATCGGCACGCTGCTGCGGATCGAACGCGCGCGTTGCGGCAACGCCTGCGAGGTCCGGCCAGGGGTCATCGGCGCTGAGGTCACCGCTGTCGTCACGCCCGAGCAGAAGGCCCAGCGCGTGCCGCGCATCGCGCAGATCCAGGGCCGCCTCGCGCGCCGCGTCGGCCACCGCCAGGTCGTCCACCGCCAGACGCGCGCGATCCACCGGCGCCATCGCCCCGGTGGCAACCTGCTTGTCGGCTGCCGCCATCTGTTCGGCCGAACTCTGGCGGTTGGCCTCGGCAATCTGCACCCGCTCCTGCGCGCGCTTCAGGCCGAAGTAGGCCTCATGCAGCGCCACCTGCTGGCGACGCCGCGCATCGAGCATCTCCAGCCCGGCCACCTCCAGCAGCGCATCGGCCTGGCGGATACGCAACGCGCGCTTGCCACCGCGTTCCCAGGTCCAGCCCAGGCCCACGGTGCTGTCCATCCGCTTGTCCTGCCAGCGGCCCGGGCCGACGCCGTGCCTGGGGCTGAGCTTGCTGGTGCCGATCGACAGCTCGGTCGCTGGACGCAGCGCCGCCGTCTGCGCGTCGCCCTGCACGCCACGCAGCGCCAGTGCCGCCACACGCAGGTCCGGGTTGTGTGCTTCCATGGCGCGCTGCGCCTCCTGCAGGGACAGTGCCGACGCCGCAGGTGCGCACGAAAGGGCGGCCAACACAGCCGCAAGGCAAGGGGAGAAATTCATGCGCGTCACGGTAAGGTGACGCACTTGCGCCAATCTTGCCCCAACCTTGCACGAAGCTTGCAATGCGAATCCTGCTGATCGAAGACGACGCCGCCCTGGCCGATGGACTGATCCGCGCCCTGCAGGGCGCCGGCCATCTGTGCGACCACCTTTCGCGTGGGCTGCACGCGCCGGCTGCACTGGCCAGCGCGCCGTATGACGTGATGGTGCTCGATCTTTCATTGCCCGACGTCGATGGCCTCGACCTGCTCTCGCGCCTGCGCAACGACGGTGTGATCCTGCCGGTGCTGATCCTGACGGCGCGCGACGGCGTGGAGGACCGCATCCTCGGCCTCGACCGGGGTGGCGACGACTATCTCGCCAAACCGTTCGCACTGGGCGAGCTGGAAGCGCGCCTGCGTGCTCTGTCGCGCCGCCGCAGCGACGCACCGGCGCAGAAGCGGTTGGGCCGTTTGTGCTTCGACAGCATCCGCAATGAGGCGCAGGTGGACGGCCAGCGCATCGAACTGACCGCCCGCGAGCTGTCGCTGGTCGAGGCACTGATGCAGCATCCCGGCCGCACCGTGACCAAGCAGCGCCTGTTCGACGCTTTGTACAGCTGGGACCACGACGCCAACCTGTCGGTGATCGAAGTGCATGTCAGTCGCCTGCGCCGCAAGCTGGAACAGGCGCGTGCCGGCGTCGGCATCCGCATGCTGCGTGGCCTGGGTTATCGCCTGGAGGCCAGCGGTGACTGAGCGCGTGCACAGCCTGCGGAGCCTGCTGCTGCGCCGCCTGTGGCTGCCACTGCTGGTGCTGCTGATGTGCAGCGCTGTGGGTTCTTTCGCGCTGGCGCGCTTCTACGCCGGTCAGGTCTATGACCGCTGGCTGCTGGACTCGGCGATGTCCCTGTCCGAGCTGGTGACGGTGCAGGAGGGTCATGCCTCGATCGAGATCACGCCCGCGGTGTCACGTATGTTCAGCTGGGACACCGCCGACGAAGTGCATGGCGAAGTGGTCGATGCTGCGGGTGGACGCTTGTATGGCGACTTGGCCGAAGCGCTGCCGCGCCCGGCCACCGCCGCATCAAGCGACGACGCGGTTTATTACGATGCGCGCCTGCGCGGGCAGCCGGTGCGCATGGTCGAAGTCCTCGTCAGTGCCGGACCGGGCCACGATATCCGGCTGCGCGTAGCCGAGACGCTGCGCAAGCGCCACCGGCTGGAGCGCAAGCTGCTGCTGACCAGCATCCCGTTCCAGGCTGCGATCCTCACGCTGGCCGCGTGGCTGGCCTGGTCCGGGACCGGCGCGGCCGCGCGCCATGCCAACCAGGTGGCGCGGCGCTTGGCCAGCCCCCGCCCGGACCCACTGGCGCCCCTGGAACCCGCGCAGGAGGCGCCACGCGAGCTGTGGCCGGCGGTGGAGGCCTACAACGCACTGTTGCAACGACTGGACGCCATGCAGGCCGCGCAACGGCGCTTCGTCAGCAATGCCGCGCACCAGCTGCGCACGCCGCTGGCGGCAATGCAGGTGGAGCTGGAGAGCTCACTCCGCCACCAGGATCCGCAGGCCCAGCAGCTGGCGTTGTCCGGCACGCTGGCCGGGCTGGCACGGCTGCAGCACCTGGTCAACCAGCTGCTGATGCTCAGCCGCTCGGAAGATCCACAGGGCAGCGCACTGCCGCTGCAGCCTCTGGATCTGGCCGCGCTCGCGCGTGGCGTGGTCGAGCGCTATGCCGACCGCGCATTGGTGGCGGGCGTTGACCTGGGTTACGACGGACCCGACGACGGCGTGCAGGTACAGGGCGATCCGCAGTTGCTGCGCGAGGCGCTGGGCAACCTGCTGGACAACGCGCTGCGCTATGGCGCCACGCCCGGAGTCATCACCCTCGGCGTTCGGCAGGGAACCGACGGCGTGCAGGTATGGGTGGACGATGACGGCGCCGGCATCGCCGAAGCCGAACGCGCGCGCGTCACAGAACGCTTCTACCGGGCCAGCAGCGAGGGCGACGGCTGCGGGCTGGGGCTGGCGATTGTGGCCGAGATCGCGCAGCGACATGGCGCGACCTTGATGATTGATACCGCCCCGATCGGCGGTGCGCGGGTGGGGTTGCGGTTTCGTTGACCTTTGTCGAATTGCCCTTGTAGAGCCGAGCCCATGCTCGGCTGCTTTTGGCACGGTGCCTGAGCCGAGCATGGGCTCGGCTCTACAGGTATCAGGTCACCCGTGAAGCGTGCCGACCAAGGTCGGCACCTACCACGTGCGCATCACCGGCTCATCGAATACGGCGCCTGCGCGCCCTGCCCCGGCCAGTCCTTGTTCGGCTCGGCCTGCATGCTGAAGCGCAGTTCGCCACCGGCCAGGATCTCGTCGTGGCGCAGGAAGGTACGCTGCAGCGGCTTGCCATTCAACGTCACGCTGCCCACATAGGTGTGCTTGTCATCCAGACCCTCGGCCACGATGGTGAACGTCTTGCCGTTCGGAAGACGCATCGCGGTCTTCGGCAGGAACGGACGGCCCAGGATGTACTCGCCCGAGCCCGGCGCCACTGGGTAGAAGCCCAGCGCGGTGAACACATACCAGGCCGACATCTGGCCAACGTCATCATTGCCGGCCAGGCCATCGGGGCGGTCGGCATACTGGGTGTCCATGATCTGCTTCAGGCGCGCCTGCGCGCGCCACGGCTGGCCGGCATACGAATACAGGTAGGCCACGTGGTGGCTCGGCTCGTTGCCGTGCGCATACCAGCCAATCAGGCCGGTGATGTCTTCCATGTGCTCGAAGATCGATGGATCCACCTTGGCGTTGAACACCTCGTCCAGGCGCGCGAGCAGCTTGTCGCTGCCCCCGTGCGCGGCGGCCAGGCCGGCGACGTCCTGCGGCACGTACCACGAGTACTGCCAGGCGTTGCCTTCGGTGTAGTCGGTGCCGTAGCCGCTGGCGCTGGGGTCGAACGGCGTGCGGAAGCTGCCATCGCGCTTGCGCGCGCGCATGAAGCCGGTGTCCTTGTCGAAGGCATTGCGCCAGTTGCCTGCGCGCTTGTCGAAGGTCGCCGCGATATCGGCCTTGCCCATGGCCTGCGCCATGCGTGCGATGGTCCAGTCGTCGAAGGCGTACTCCAGCGTCTTGCTGGCCGCTTCACCTTCCTCGTCGATCGGCACATAGCCCAGCTCGCGGTACTGCGCGATGCCATCATACGGGCCGTAGTTCGCGGTCTCGACCATCGCGTTCAAAGCCTTGTCCGCATCGAAGCCACGAATGCCCTTCACGTAGGCATCGGCGATCACCGGCACGGCGTGGTAGCCGATCATGCACCAGTCCTCCAGGCCGTGGAACGACCACACCGGCAGCATGCCGTAGGGGCTGTGCTCGTGGTGGGCCAGCATGGAGTTGATGAAGTCGCTGTTGCGCTTTCCCGGCTGCACCAAGGTCAGCAGCGGGTGCAGCGCGCGGTAGGTGTCCCACAGCGAGAACGTCGAATAGTGCGTGAAGCCATCGGCCTTGTGCACGGCATTGTCCGCGCCGCGGTACTGGCCATCGGCATCCATGAACAGCGTCGGCCCCAGCATCGTGTGGTACAGCGCGGTATAGGCACTGCGCCGCGCATGTTCCGGCGCGTCAATGTCCAGCACGGACAGTGCCTGCGTCCACTCCTGCTTCGCCTGTGCACGCACGCGGTCGAAATCGAAGTCGGCCACTTCCGCGTCGAGGTTGGCGATGGCACCCGCTTCACTCACCGGTGAGATCGCCACCTTCACCACCAGCGGTGCATCTAGCTTGCCGAAAGCGAACGTACCAACCAGCTGACGACCCTCGATCTGGGCGCGCTGCGCGGGATCCTTCTCACCCGGCGGCGGGAAGCCCTTGTAGACGATGTCCTGCTCGGTGTTGTGCAGCTCATGTCCGGCCAGCGGCCGCGAGAAACGCATCGCGAAGTACAGCTGGCGACCCGGCGCCCAGCCGCGCGTCTCGCGGAAGCCGGTCACCGTGCCATCGGCGCGCACCCGTACCCGCGACCACAGCACCTTGCCCGGGTAGTCATACATGCTGGTACGCATGTCCAGCAGCACCTTGGCGTCGGTGCCCTTGGGGAAGGCATAGCGATGCACGCCCACGCGCGCACTGGTGGTCAGCTCGGCACGCACCTTGTAGTCATCAAGGGTGACTGCGTAGTAGCCCGGCTCGGCCTTCTCGTCAGCGTGGCGGAACCGTGAGGCGTAACCGCTGCGCGGCTTCTCCGGATCACCCCGCTCCAGCCCGGGGTTGCCGGTGAACGGCATCAGCAGGATGTCGCCCAGGTCCGAATGACCGGTGCCGGAAAAATGCGTGTGCGAGAAACCGACGATGCTCCTGTCGTCGTAGCGATAGCCCGCTGCCCAGCCATAGGCCTTTTCCCGTGGCTGGATGCGCGTGTCCGGGCTGAGCTGGACCATGCCGAACGGCACCGTGGCGCCGGGATAGGTATGGCCCTCCCCCCCGGTTCCGATGAACGGGTCGACCGAGGCATAGGCGCGTTCGGCGGCGGATTTCGACGGGGCGGCCAGCACCGCCCCGGAGGCAAGCATGGCGGTCGCGACGAAAGCGATCAGGAGACGACGGTCCAGCGTGGGCATCGGCATTTGGATCGATTCAGGTGGTAGTCGGATCCTAGCACCGGGCCTGCTCTGTCGCATGCTGCAGTGCGGCTCTCCAACTCTGGCTCTAGGGCGAGCCCGCGAGCCGTCGAAGCACGTCCTCCGCCGCCACCTTGTAGGTCTTGCTGGCACCCGGCTGCTTGACGAGGAACCCGCGCTGGCAGGCGACGTTCCCCGCAGCCGCCATGTGCGCCTTCCAGGAATGGAGAGTCAGATCCACTGGCTGCTGGTAGCGCCCGAAGTACTTCTCGGCCACGTGGTCCGTTTCGATCAGGGCATTCGGGCCAAGCTTTGCAACAAGGGCAAGGATTAGCGTCAAGGCGCACTGATACATCGGCAATCCTCCCGCCGAGGGAATTTCCACAGGAAGCCGATGAGGATGATCTGCCTGCAAGGCCTGATAGATGGCAGCCACCGCCAAGCGCCAGGGAACGTCCTTCCGCTCCGCAGCAGTCAGCTTCTTTGATTCACGCGCGAGAAGCGCATCCACTCGCAGTATCCGCTCGAGAAACGCTTCGGCAGCATTGGATGGAAACACATCGAATCCGCAACATGGGCTGCAGTGATCAATGATCGAAGAATCCTGCCTCAGCGAGCGAAGGTGGGGAGTGATGCCCTTGCACGTGCTGCAATGGATCAACTCGCGTCCCATCCATGGAATGCGCCGTCCATCGTCGCGCTCGGGAGCGACGGACAACTGGACCGTACGCAATGTACTGATCTTCCAGACGTACAGCGGCGCAACGCGCCACTCGTCCAGAACCTTCCACCATGCCTGGGCCATCGCTCCCTGCAACTCCAAGCCCCAACCCTGCCATCGTGGTATGTGCGCTAGGCGGATCGTCTTCGTGGGCTGCCAGGTGACCTCGTCGTCCCTTCCGATAATTTCGGCGGAGGCAGCGCGCTTCCTCGCACTCCGGATCGCGTCGCTCAACGCTGGCACGCCAAGAAATGCGGGCTCGAATGCACCACGAACACCACGGGCGCCGACGTTCTCTGCATCGTAGATGGCAGTACACGCGGTGGTGGCACGAGAGTATGCACAGAACAGCTCTGCATCGGACATCGCATCGGCCCACATCACAATGACGACCGGCGCTTCCATGCCGCGGAATCGTGACAGGATCTCAGTGCGATAGCTGGCATTCTGCAGGCATTTCCCGTCCTCCTCTGTCTTGACCAGGACCACGATGTCCTCACGCTGAAGTCCTCCGGCCACATACTCGGCAACTATCCGTTGCAAGGCGTCCGTTGCAGGCGCCTCCACCAATTCACGCAATCCATGGCTTTCGGCGTCCCGCGGTAGTGAAAGCTGCACATCAGGTGGTACTGCCAACTGCAACCGCTCATAGACTTCGCGCGGCGAGCGGAGGGCAATCGTCATCTGGAAGGGAGAAGGATCTCCCACGGCCTGGCAAAGCTGTTGCTGGGTTACCCGATCACGCTCGAACGAAAACACCTGACTGAAGTCACAGAACGCAAGCAGCGCGCCCTTATGCCAGCTGCACAACCACTCGATCCACTCGCGCGCGAAGGACTGCGCCTCGTCAATGAGGATGACGTCGAACGCAGCCAGAGCGCCACGTGACGCCGCCGTCTGGACGTCCTCAAACGCACCTGATGCCAGCCACTGGTCTTTTTCGGCCTTGGACGTTGAGACCTTGCTGGCCGGAGTTGCACCCGCACAGAATCCATACCAGGTTGCCACCTGAACCTGCGGTGCATTGTTCAGTTCACCGGCAATGTAGCGGCTCAGGAGTGCATTGAAGACCAGCACCAGAACACGCTTTTCCTGAAGCGCTGCACGTCTGGCGGACTCGATCAGCACCACTGTCTTCCCCGTGCCCGGCCACCCTTTCACGACGGTCCGCTTGCGCTTCTCAACCACATCGATGACTCGTGACTGTTCAGGCGTGAGCCGAAGCCAGACCTTGCCATCCCAAAGTACACGCGACGCCCAGCTTGGTGCTCCGTCATAGCCTGGGCACAGACGAGCCACCAAGGCATCCATCCGTGCCCCCAGCACGGGTGCGGCGCAGCCTCCTTTCCAGAAACCCATCAAACGAATCACTGCCTGCCCAATCGAATCGAGATCAGGCTTGGAGATCAGCAACGAGCTGCTGCGCCCGTCATTGTTTGCTGTAAGCGCAGGGGGAAGATCCGCATACTCGAAGTCGCTGTGCGGGAACACAAGGCCATATCCGATCCTGAAGCGCAACGACGGATCGTCTCCCAGCCATCGTGCCAGTCCGTGTGTATTCCGCCTTGATTGAGAGACTGCATAGGTCGGCTTCCCCGTCTGCAGGTAAACGAACTCTCCATTCTGCAGATGGTGGATGCCGCCCTTCACCTCCAGCGCCAGGATACCGAGATCGGCATGAAGCACCAGAAAGTCGATCTCTCCGGTCGATGGCAACTCCCTGCCCTGCCCAATGTTTCGAACTGCCTCGTTCAGCCAAGGCAGGCTGTGGATGATCACGAAGTCGTCGTCCAGTTGCTCCTTCAGCAACTGGTACACGTGCCGCTCGCCTCGACTGCCTGTCTCCACCGGTCCGGAACCGGGAATCATCCGTGCCACTCTGCGCCCTGCCCAGACAAAGTCTTTCCATGATGGTGCCTACCCGTGCGGCGCTGCTGCTCCCCGACACCTGTGTCAGGTTCATCATCCCCGCGACTGCCAAACAGGATGTTGCTTGCAATTGAAATGCATGACAACAGTCATCGCACACGCACGGGCAGTACGCCATCTTCTGCAGGCTTGGCAGTCGCCCTTCAGGTGGGAAACGCAGGCCAAGCGTCAAATCTCTGGCGCCCTGCAGGGCACCCCCGCCACGCATCTTCCAGGCTCCGGAGTTCTACGCCCCCAACGCATTCTGGATATCCGCCAGCGGGGCGTTGGTCAGGTCCTTGGCAATGTCGCCCAGCAGGCGGGCCTGGACTTCCTTGTGCAGCAGCGGGCGGATACGGCCCAGCGTGGTGGGGTCTGCCACCAGCACCAGGTGTGCAAAGCGGTTGTTGAGCGCATCTTCGTTCAACTGCTCCGCCACCTGCTTGGCGAACGTCGCCTCGTTGAGCTGCGAAATGGACATGTCTTTCGGCACCGCGCCGGCCGGCCCCTGCCCGGAGACACCCTGCTCGCTGATGTCCTGCAGGCGCAGTTCGCCTTCCTGCTTCAGGGTCAGCTGGTGTTCGCTGCCAACATTGGTGAACACGCGGGCCGAACCACCATCAGCGACGATGATCAGCGTACCTTCGGGAATGCGACGGGTCATGCGGTGCTCCTTTTCGATTGCGCTATTGCATTCACCCCCACCGTAGACAGCATGGCGTGAGCGCTGCGGCCAGAGTTCGTTCAACGCATGTCATTGCACGCTGCGCGGATGAACAGGCGTGATGGAACACAGCGTGCAGATCAGCCGGCTTCTCTGCATGCTCACGCCGATGCCGTTATCATGAACGGATGATCGACACGACCCACTACGTGACGGGCGCACCTGTTACGTGGGAAGCACTGCCGACCGGCGCTTCGCTTGCCACGATGGCTCCCGCCCTGCCCTTCCACCGCCTCGCGCTGGATCCCGGCGGATGACGCCCGCAGGCGCTCTGCCTGCATTCCCACGCTGATGTGACCGCTGGCCGCTGATTGCGCGGCTGCACCGGTCTGTTTCCGCATGTCCACTGTTACGCCGGTGCTTTGCCGTGCGCGTGGCGTCGTGCCTGCACACATTCCCCGGCCCCCACGCCACTCACCGATGCCCCTGCGCCACCTGCGCCTGCATCGCCGTTTCCGATTTCCGGGACCTAGCCCACCGTCTATTCACCTCTTCCACTTACAAGGGAGCCCCATGCAGGACACCCCCGAGGCACACGCCCATTTCGGCTGGTTCAAACGCCGCCGCCACCTGAAGGTCGATGAGATCACCGTCGTCGACAAGCCCATGCTCAAGCGCGCCGTCGGCGCGGCCGCACTTGGCAATGCCATGGAGTGGTTCGACTTTGGTGTCTACGGCTATCTGGCCGTCACCATCGGCCAGGTGTTCTTCCCGTCCAGCAATCCCACTGCGCAGGTGATCGCCGCGTTCGCCACCTTCACCGTGGCGTTCCTGGTACGGCCGCTGGGCGGTCTGGTGTTCGGCCCGCTGGGTGATCGCTACGGCCGCCAGAAAGTGCTGGCGTTCACCATGATCCTGATGGCGCTGGGCACGTTTGCCATCGGCCTGATTCCCTCGTATGAGCGCATCGGTATCTGGGCACCGGTGCTGTTGCTGCTCGCACGCGTGGTGCAGGGCTTTTCCACCGGCGGTGAATATGGCGGAGCGGCGACCTTCATCGCCGAATACTCCACCGACCGCAACCGCGGCCTGATGGGCAGCTGGCTGGAGTTCGGCACGCTGGGCGGCTATATCGCCGGCGCCGGTACCGTGACCGCGCTGCACATGGTATTGAGCAGCGAACAGATGCTGGACTGGGGCTGGCGCATTCCGTTCCTGGTGGCCGGCCCGCTGGGCCTGCTCGGCCTGTACATGCGTATGAAGCTGGAGGAAACACCGGCGTTCCGCGCCTTCGCCGAGGAAGCCGAGAAGCGTGAGCACGAGCGGCCGGGGCTGGGCGCGCTGTTCCAGGTACACGGTCGCCAGCTGCTGGTATGTATGGGCCTGGTGCTGGTGTTCAACGTCACCGACTACATGCTGCTGACCTACATGCCCAGCTACCTCAGCGTCACCATGGGCTATGCCGAGAGCAAGGGCCTGCTGCTGATCATCATCGTGATGCTGGTGATGATGCCGCTGAACATCGTCGGCGGGTTGTTCAGTGACCGGCTGGGCCGGCGCCCGATGATCATCGGTGCGTGCATCGCGCTGCTGGTGCTGGCCATTCCATGCCTGCTGCTGGTCGGTAGCGGCAACGACGGGCTGATCTTCCTGGGCCTGATGCTGCTGGGGCTGGCGCTGGTGTGCTTCACCAGCTCGATGCCGTCCACGCTGCCGGCGCTGTTCTACACCCCGGTGCGCTACAGCGCGCTGTCGATCGCCTTCAATGTGTCGGTGTCGCTGTTCGGTGGCACCACGCCGCTGGTGACCGCGTGGCTGGTGGAGCGTACCGGCGACCCGCTGGTGCCGGCCTATTACCTGATGGGCGCGGCGGTGATCGGCCTGGTGACCATGCTGTTCGTGAAGGAAACCGCCGGCCTGCCGCTGCGCGGTTCACCGCCGGCCGTCGGCAGCGACAAGGAAGCGGCCGCGCTGTTGAAGAGCGATGTGCCGGTGACGGTGGACCCGACCTTGCCGCCGCTGCCGGATGTTGCCGAGCCCGAGCAGGTGAAGCCGGCGTTGTAGAGCCGAGCCCGCGCTCGGCTGCCCTTCGGGGGAATCAGCCGAGCATGGGCTCGGCTCTACAACGCACGCGCCCTCAATCGCGCGGGGTGTTCGATTCCATTGCACGCATCACGATGGGCTTGGCCCAGCCGGGCGTGTGCAGCAGGTCGGCTACGGCAATCGGGTACTGCAGTTCGCCTGCAGCCATGGCCAATACCGGCAGCGGCACCACGCAACCCTGCGCGTCGGCCGGTGCGCTGTTGTCGTAGACGTGCAACTCGGCCAGGTGCGGCAGCAGCTCCAGCAGGTTCGCGCGCGCGGAATCGAAACGCGCGCGGATCTTCTCGACTGGAATGTCATGGCCGCCGGCGGCCACCCGCGCAGCAACACGGGCGATATGCAGCTCAACATCGGCCAGCCCACAGAACCAGATCGCCACCTGATGCCGTTCGCAGGCCTCACGCAGCAGGCGCGGAATGGTGTTGCCGCCGAGCGTCGTCTCGAAGGCGAAGTCGGTGCCCTCGGCCATGGCCTGGCGCAGGCGGCGGGTGCCTTCCTGCCATGCCTCGGCGTTGGCCTCCGGCAGCGACCAGCCGGCGTCGACCAGGCGACGGGTGAACGCGTCCGGGTTGAACCAGCTCAGCCCTTCGGCGTCCAGCCAGGTGCCCAGCAGCGAACTCTTGCCGGCGCCATTGACACCGGCCAGCGCCAGGATGCGTCCCATCGATCAGAGCGGGCGGCCGAGGGTGACCTTGCGGCCGCGCCGGATCGGCTGGCCCAGCACCTTGCCCAGCCCTTCACCGCGCTGCAGCCCGGCCAGGGTCTGGTCGAACTCGCGGCGCAGGCGCTGCAGTTCCTCGTTGCGCTCACCGGCATCGCCGCCAGCGGCCTTGGCCAGCAGTTCCTGGTAGGTGCGGATGTCCACGATCACCGCTTCCGGGTGATTGTGGTTGGTGATGACCAGCGCCTGCTTTTCGCGCACGGTGCGCATCAGGCTCGGCCAGCCGCGGGTCTTCACCGACGAGGCCGGGGCCTTTTCGAGGCCAGGCAGATCCAGCGGCAGGGTCATGGCACGGCTCCAAGCGGGGCGGATGGGAACCACTATACCCAATTTGGCCAAATTGGAGATAAATGCCCTTTTACCCAGGCAGCCCGGTGTCCGGGGCGTCGGTCTGCAGCAGGCTGTCGCGATCGCGCAGCGGGAAGCGGATCCAGGCATCCAGGCCTTGCGGGGTAAAGCGCAGCTCGCCGCTGCCGGCCAGTTCATAGGGCACCCGCTGCTCGATCAGGACCCGCCCCAGGCCACGCTGGCGTGGCATCTCCCACCCCTCCACCTCGGCATGGCGCTCGCACCAGTGCAGGCCCAGCCACGGCTGCCCGTCCTGCACCTGCAGCTGCCAGCAGACATCGACCCGCCCGTCCTCGTGGGCCAGCGCGCCGTGCCGGAGCGCATTGGCGGCCAGCTCATGGATGGCCAGCGACAGTACTTCGGCCGCCTTCGGTGGTAACAGCACATCCTCACCCTGCAGGTGACAGGCAGCGGCCGCCGGTGCCTGCGCCGCGATCTCCTCCTCGAGCATGCCGCGCAGGCAGACCCCTACATTGGCGCCGCGGGTCAACAGGCTCTGCGTGCGCGCCAGTGACATCAGCCGCGCGCACAGGCGCTCGGCATACTCGTCCACGCTGCCGACCGATACGCGGGTCCGCCAGGCAATGGCATGGATGGTCGACATGATGTTGCGCACCCGATGCTGCAGTTCGGCCAGCAGCACCGACTGGCGCTCGGTGGCACGCTTGAGATCGTCGATGTCCACGGCGATCGCGAACACGCCACTCACCCCGCCATCGGCATCACGCAACGGTGCGGCGGCGACGCGTGTCCAGCGCGCGCGCCCGTCGTCATGGATGAACTGGAACTCCAGGCCCGGGACCATCGTCTCCCCCCGCAGGGCGCGGGCGATGGCGAAATCGTGGGGTTCGATGCGCGAGCCATCGGGATGCGTACCCTGCCACCGGTAATGGTTGGGGCGATCCGTGGAGGGCACCTTGCCGGTGGGAAGATAGGTCCGCATCTGGTCGTTGGACAGCTGCAGGTTGCCGTCGGCGTCGACAATGCAGACACCCACCGGCAGCACCTTGAAGGCCAGCGCCAACCGGCGGTCGCTCTCACGGCGCTTCTGTTCCTCGCGTTCGCGGGCCGCCTGCGCGACGTGCGCAGCGGTCGTTTCGAACATGGTCACCAGCACGCCGTTGATGCACCCGTCCTCTCCGCGTATGGGGCTGTAGGTGATGGTGAACCAGACATCCTCCAAGCGCCCCCGTCTCGCCAGCGGATAGAGCTTGTCCTCATAGGTGATGGTCTCGCCCTGCCACACACGCTGGTAGATCGGGCCATTGATGTGCCAGACCTCGGGCCAGCACTCGCGCGTCGGCTGGCCCAGTCCGCCAGGATGCTTGTCAGCCAGGATCTCGGCATAGCCATCGTTGTAGAGCTGCACCAGCTGCTCGCCCCACAGCACAATCATCGGGAAGCCGTGCGCAAGCATCAGGTCGACGGTGGCGCGCAGGTGCGGCGGCCATTGTTCGATCGCACCCAATGGCGTGCCTGACCAGTCGTGCCGGGCAATGCGGGCGGCCATGCCGTCATGGCGCGCATGGGCCTGCAGCGACGGCGGCATGCCTGCCGGGCGCTCAACGGCCCGGAGGCCTTCGGTGCGGCGCGACATGCCGCGCAATCAGGCGATGCCCGCAGGGGCCTGCGGCGTCGCCACCAGTCCCGCCAGCTGCTGGACCAGGGCCTCGATGTGATAGGGCTTGGTGCAGCGGGGCGCATCCGCGAAGCGGCTGGGCAGGTTGTCATCGTAGCCAGAGGTCAGCATGAACGGCGTACCCGCTTCGGCCAGCCGGTCGGCCAGCGGGTACACCTGTTCACCGCCCAGGTTGATGTCCAGCAGGGCCACATCGATGGGGTTGTCATCCAGCAGCCGGCCGAGTGCCTGCAGGTCCCCGGCCGGCCCCACCACCTGCGCGCCCTTCAGCTCCAGGTAGTCCACCAGGAACATCGCGATGGCGAATTCATCTTCCGCCACCAGTACTCTCAACCCTTTCAGGCCTTCTGGTTTGTTGCCCGCTTCCAGCACGACCGGCGCTCCTCGATACACGCGGCCCACCTCCGCCGCAACAGCCGTAGGATGCGCGAACCGGGCTACAAGGGCGCGTGATGATAGATGAAGATCGCAGCCGCGGCGCATTCACTCCGGCATGGCAGCTTCCATGCCGAGCTGCGCTCGGAACGTGACGAGGATGGCCGTTTCCACGTGCACCGCGTGCTGCATGCCAGCGCTGGAAGTGGCGGAGAAGACCCTGGTGATGCGCGAAGGTGCACGCATCACCAGTGAGCGCGGGGGTGCTGCGTAACCCCATCCACGCATGGCGTGGATCTACTGTAGAGCCAGGCCCATGCTCGGCTCCCCAGTGAGAAGCCGAGCATGGGCTCGGCTCTTGTGTCTCGGATGGTGCCCTGATCAGGCACAATTCCCCGGTGACCCGGGAGGCTCCGATGACGCTGCCTCGGCTCTTAAGCCTTTGAGCTTGCAAAGTAGATTCAGCGCGTCGGCGGCCTGACACCGCCTTGGAACTTGAACGGTATCTTAGGCCCACCCTTGGGTGAGAGCCTGTACTCACAAGGGCAAGTCTGGCGGCTTCCGATCACGATCGTAAGTTCAAGCTGGAGCGAAATCATGCAATTTATCGGCATCGACGCTGCCAAGGCGACCTTTGATATCGCCTTGCCGCTGCCTGATGGCAAATATCGAACCAAGGCCAAACTCCCCAATTCAGCCAAGGGCTTTAATGAGCTTCTTGCTTGGCGCGCCAAGCATGCGCCGAACGCGGCGGTAGGCATGGAGGCCACCGGTATCTACCACGAAGCTTTGGCGCGAACCTTGGTGGAAGCAGGGGTGGTGGTTCATGTGGCCAATCCCGCCCGGGTAAAGGCGTTTGGACAGGCGGAGGGCATCCGGACCAAGACGGACCGCAGCGATGCCAAGCTGATTGCCCGGTTCTTTGAGGCGCAGCGCTCGGAGAAGTTGCATCCCTACGTTCCGCCGACCCCCTCGGAGGTGAAACTGCGTGCCTTGGTACGGCGTCGAGATGACCTCCAGGAAATGCTGCAGATGGAGCGCAATCGCCTGGACGTTGCCGACATCTCGGTCCAGCAAGGGATCAAGGATGTGATCCAGACGCTGGAGGAGCAGATCAAGCAGGTCCAGAAGGCGATTGAGGACCATATCGATAACGATCCGGACCTGCGCCAGCGTCATCACCTGCTTACCAGCATTCCCGGTGTAGGCAACACCAGCAGTGCCCAGCTGCTGGCCATGCTGGGGGATCTAAGCAAATACAGCGACGTGCGCCAGGTGGTTGCCCACGCAGGCCTGAATCCGGCCCAGCGTCAATCAGGAAACTACGAAGGCAAATCCCACATATCACGCGTGGGCGACGCCAATTTCCGCAAAAAGCTGTACATGCCGGCGTTGACCGGGAAGACCTACAACCCCAGGCTGAAGTCCTTTGCAGACCGGCTCAGCGCGAAAGGGAAGCCCTTCAAGGTCGTCATGTGTGCGGTGATGCGCAAGCTCATCCATCTGGTTTGGGGCGTACTGAAAAGCGGCCGCCCATTTGAGCCTGACGGCGCCCTTGCCTAGGCAAGGGCAACACGGTATCTACAAAAGGCTCAACGCCGTGAATGCAGCACGGTGCGCTGGCGCATCGCGTTGAATTCCTGCTCTACCTGTTGGATATCCTCGGCCTGGAACCCGGCCGCGTCCAGCAGCTCGTCGGCGGCGGCGGCGGCCAGCGGATCATCGTCACGCTGGCGCCAGCAGCGCGCTGGCAGGAAATACCCCACTTCGCTGCGCCCGCGCATGATCACCACCGGCCGGCCTGCATACAGCAGGAACTCCGCCAGGTGCTGGCGCAGCCCCTCCACCGAGACATAGGCCGGGCCGATGCCCAGCGATCGGCTGGACGGTTCGGAACTTTCGAACAGCTTGCGACGGCTCATCCACTCCTCCTTATGTGCAGCGCGTGGTCTCCTTTCCCTAGACGGGCGCATCGCTGCGCCCCCGCCACGCACTACGTGATCCACATCACGCCGTCACTCAGAACCCGGTATTGAACTCCAGCTGGAACACATCGATCGACAGTGGAGCACCGGACACTTCCTTGGCCGCCATCCACTTGCCGCTGATCCAGCTGCGCGCGTCCAGCGCGTAGGCGCCGCCCACGTAGTAGCCGCGGGCGTTGGTGCCCCCGAGGTGGAAGTTCGGGTCGTTGTAGGCGTCCGGCAGCGCATCGGCCTCGATGCGCTTGTAGCCCAGCAGCGCCTGCCACTGGCCCTTCTCCTTCAGGTCGGTGGCACCGAAGGTGGCCTGCACCATCCAGGCGGTGTCGCCGCTGCGGAAGGTGTCGATGCTGGCGGTACCACCGGCGCCGTAGTTGTTGACGATGCCGTTGTTGGCGCGGCTGAACATCGCCTGCTTGTCGTAGGCCAGGTTGCGGATGTAGTCGCCGTCCAGGCGCAGGCCGATGCCCTGGGCCAGCTGCGTATCCCAGCGCAGGTTCAGCGTGGCCAGGCGGAATGCCGAGGCCAGGCCGACGTACTGCGGGGTGGGCGTGTTGGCTGGATCCAGCGGGTTGCGTGCGATGTCGCGGATCAGCATCAGGGTGTTGCCCTTCTGCATGAACGCCGGGCGCGACCAGTCGGTGTCGCAGCCCACCGCGCCCGCATACAGCGCGCACGGCGAGGACAGGCGGCCGCTGATGTTCTTGAAGTCGTAGTAACCCAGCGCGGCGCGCAGCGCGTTGTCATCGTTGAAACGCCAGTTCACGCCGACCTGTGCACCGGACAGCCACTTGTTCTCGTTCGGGGTCTTGACCCGACTCTGGCTGGGCGCGCTGTCGGAGGTGTACTCCAGCGGTACCACCGCCAGATTGCCGAACAGGCCAAGGTCACCGCCGCCGAAGTCGTACTGCAGGTTGGCGGCCAGGCCATCGAAGTTCAGGTCGTTGGAGAACAGCGTATCGCTGGTCCAGAACGGATTGCCGAAGCGGCCGCCGCGCACCGTCACCCAGTCGGCCGGGCTGTAGGCCAGCCAAGCCTGGTCCAGCCACACGTCCTTCTTGCTCAGGCCACCACCCAGCTGCTCGGTGGTTGACACCGGGCCATTGCTGCTGCCGCTGGCCAGGCGCACGCCGGCCGTGGTGTGCTGGCCGATGGTCGCCTCGATGCCGAGGCGGGCGCGGATGCGCCACAGGTTGCGGCGGTCCTGGCGGGTGTTCAGCAGCGGTGGCAGCTGCAGGTTGGTGTTGGTGTTGGTGTCGAAGCCGTTGCCGGAATTGATCGACGACCAGTTGCTGACGATGTCGCTGTTGCGTTCGGAGAAGAAGCGCGACTCGCTGCGCACGCGCATGTCACCGGTGACCTTGATGCGCTTGGTCCACTCAGCCACTTCGTTCGGCGCCGCCCAACCCTCGGACCTGGCCTGCGTCATCACTTCCTGGCGCACTTCGTCACGAATGCCGTCGCGCACGCTCTGCGGTACGTACGGCACGCGCACGTCACCGGCCTCCAGGGCCACGCCACCACTGGCGGCCGGTGTCCCGGCGGCCGCGGTGCGCTGCAACGCCGCTGCTTCGGCCTGCGCCTGCACCAGCAATGCCTGGCCGTCTTCGGGTTTCAGTGCACCGCTGGCGATCAGCCCCTTGATCAGCTTGACCATGGTGGTTTCGGCGGCCATCGCGCCGGCCGGGGCGGCCAGGCTGAGCAGCACGGCGCAGCACAGCAGCGCCCGTCGGGCCGGCCGCGGGTGGCGGGAGTCGGTTCGTGCACGGACGTGGTCGTTCATCACGGTTCTCATCGGAAGAAGGGAAATCACGGAGGTCGGGAATCAGGCCCCGGGCCGGCGGCCCTGGATCAGGACGCGGGCGGGGAAATCAAGCGACGGCGGCGGTGCCTGGTCGACCTTGCCGATGCGACGCAGTGCATCGAGCACGGCCGCGTCGGCCTCCTCGTTGCCACTGCCACGCACCAGCTCGACCTTTTCCAGGCGACCATCGCTGGCCAGCCACACATTCACCTGCAACTGGAACGCCAGGTGCTTGACCTTGTCGTCGCGCGAGATCGCCTGCTGCATCAGGTAGCCGAGGTAGCGCCCATAGGTGGCGTTGCCGGCACCGCCACGACCGACACCGGACGAACCGCCACCACTGCCGGATTGGATGCCGAAGTTGTCGCCACCGGCCTGCGCGTCGGCGTTCATCGTCACCGGATCGCTGTTGTCCGGGGTCGGCGTCGGCTCTTCGGCCGGCGTCGGCTGATCCAGCGGCTCCGGTTCGGGCATCGCCTCTTCCGGCGGCGTTTCCGGTTCCGGCGGTTTCTCCGGCGGCGGCGGGGGTGGCGGAGGCGGTGGCGGCAACGCCAGCATCGGCGGCTGCACCACCGGCCGGCGGGTGCTTGCGGTGTCCTTGAACAACAGCCACCACAGCGCGACGCCAAGCACCAGCAACGCGACCAGCACCAGCGCGACGGTCACCAGCAACGGGCGACCACGCATGCCGGGCTCCGGCCGAGGGGGTTGATGGGCGGTCATGCCTCAGCCCTGCGCCTTGCCAGTGACCAGGCCGACCTGAGCCAGCTCCAGGCGCCGCAGCAGGTCCAGCACCTCGACCACCCGGGCGTACTGCACCTGCGCGTCACCGCGCACGATCACCGGGAAATCCGGCGTGGTCGCGCGCTCGGTGCGCAGGCGGTCTTCCAGCTCGGCCATCGTCACCGGGTAGGCATCCAGGAACACCTGGCCACTGGGGTCGATGGTGATCGCCTTGATCTTCGGCTTCTCCAGTGCCACGCTGTTGCTGGCCTTCGGCAGGTTGACCTCGATACCGGGGATGGAGGCGTTGCTGGTCAGGATGAAGATCACCAGCACCACCAGCAGCACGTCGACGAAGGGCGTCACGTTGATGCCCTTCTCGCGCTTCTTGATGCCGAACTTCGCCTTCTGGCCCATGGCGCGCCCCTCAACCCTGGACCGCGGCCGGGCCGCGCCCGTCTTGCTCTTCAGCCAGGCGCGCGGCGAACTCGTCGATGAACACCGCCATGTCCGCGCCGATCGCTTCGGCACGCGCGCCCAAGTAGTTGTAGCCGAACAGCGCCGGGATCGCGACGCCGAGGCCGGCGGCGGTACACAGCAGCGCCGCGGCCATGCCCGGCGCCACCGAGTTGATGTCCACCGCGCCGGCCATCGCCGCAACCACGAACACCAGCATGATGCCGATCACGGTGCCGAACAGGCCCACATACGGGGCCCCCTCGATGGTGGTCGACAGCCAGTTCATGCGCCGTGCCATCGCTTCCTGCTCGCGCACCATCACCGCATCCATCGACGCGCGGATCGCCGCGATGGTGGCACCACTGAGGTAACCGCTGTTGCCATCGCGCTGGTGGCGCTGCTGCATTTCATCGATGGCCACCTGGTAGATGCGCCACAACGAGCCATCGTGCATCGCGGCCGGTGCCTTGCCCTGGCGGTCCATGTCGGACAGGGTGCGCAGCGGCACGCCGGACAGCTTGCCGAAGCTCTCCGTGAACACCGCATTGGCCTTGCTGGTACGGCCGAAGTGGCGCCCCTTGGCGATCATGATCGCCCACGACAGCAGCATCATCAGGCCGAGGATCGCCACCACCACCCAGGCGTCGAACGGCATTGCCTTGAGGATGAAGGCGAAGTGGCTCTGACCGGCGGACTGCTCGTCCGCGCCGTAGCTGATCAGCCGCGAGTCGGCACCCTGTGCGGTGGCATCGGCCAGCAGCAGCGCGGCCGGCCGTGCCACGCGCGAGACGCGCAGTTCATCGAGCGCACCTTCGAAGTTGGCCAGTGGCTGCACCGCCCCCGGCGCATCGGCACCCACCACCGGAGCCGTGCCCAGCGCCGGCAGCGCACCGCTCAGCTGGGCAACGACGCGCCCGTTGAGGTACAGCTGCAACGCGCCCTTCTCTGCCGTCAGTGCAACGTGTGCCCACTGTCCTTCCGGAACCGGCTGCGCGGGCGTGCTGCGCTGGCCATTGAGCTGCACGAACGGCACGCGGTTCTCGATGCCCAGCACCAGCTCGGATGCGCCGTCGCGACGCGCATAGATCGCCTGCGCCGCAGTGTTGCCGCCCGGCTTGATCCAGGCTGAAACGGTGAGCGGCGCGCCCGCTTCCTGAGCCAGCGATGCGCTGGCCGGCAGCGGCAGCGGACCGGCGCCCAGCTGCACGCCACGGCCGATCACCGAGCCTTCCGACGGCGGCACCACCGCGCCGGCATTGTTGCCATAGGCGGTGGTGTCGCGTGCCGGCGCATTGGCCTCGGCAAAGTGGTAGACCAGCGTGTAGTCCGGATCGAACACCTGCTGGCCGTTGCCGCTGGCCGGTGCCTTCTCATTGCCGTAGTACATCCAGATCGTCTGCGGCGCGGCGGTACTGACCGCCGGCACGTCGACCCAGACCAGGGCCAGGCCCATCCTAGGATCGAACTGTTCGATCTGGTGGGCCAGCACGGTACGGCCATCACCCGAAACGAAGCGCAGGTCGTTGCCCGCATCCTGGGTTCCGTCGAAGCCGAAGTTGCCGGTATGCAGGCGCAGCAGCAGCGGCGTGCGGCCCGGGTCACCGGCCAGGCCCGCGCCCTGCGGGCCGGCGTCGATGGTGATCGGCTTGCGGTACTTCCATTCGGCCTGCCACCAATTGGCATCGGCCGCAGCCACCGGCAGCGCAACGAGCGCGGCCAGCAGCAACAACACTCGGGAAAGCAAACGGTCCATGCGAAGGGTCTCCGGAGAACGCATGTTCAAGGGAAGGGTCAGTAACTGGTGCTGATGTTGAAATGCAGGCGCGGGTCGTCCTTGCGCGTGACCGGGCCATCGGCATACGGCCAGGCGTAGTCCAGGCGCAGTTGCAGGTGTTGACCCAGGCGCAGCTGCGCGCCCAGGCCGACCGAGGCCAGGTTGTACTTGTCGCGCTGTTCGGGCAGCGGCTGGCGCAGGCGCAGGTAGGCCGCGTCGGCAAAGCTGTAGACACGCAGGTCGGTGCCGCGCCACGGTGACCACGCAGGCGTGCGCCATTCCAGGCTGGCCAGGCCGCCGTAGTCGCCGATCGCCTCGGCCGAGAGATACCCACGCACGGTGTACATGCCGCCGGCGGCGAACTGCTCTGCCGACACCAGCGGCGCGTCGGTCACCTGCAGCGATCCACGCGCATACCACTGCCAGTCGTTGCCGAAAGTGTGGGTGTTGGCGACATCGGCCTTGAACGCCACGAAGCTCGGATCGGCCCAGTAGCGCTTCTGCCCGAACGCGGTGGCGTCACTGCCGTAGCCGAACAAGCGACGCGTACCGGCCACCAGCTGGGTGTTGATGCTCAACTGATCCTGCTCGCCCTGGCGTACACCGACAAACGCCAGAGTGATCGGCGCGTACCTCAGCGGCGTCTTCAGGCTCTCCTTGCCCATCTGCGTGTCTTCCTCGGTGTCCTTGAAATCCACGCCGAGGCTGAGCTGGCGCCACCACTGGCTACTGCCCGGCAGGCGATAGTTGAGCTTGAGGCCGATCGAATGGCCGTTGCCGATCACATTGGTACCGGTGCCGGTACCGACCTGCCCACCTGCATTCAACACGCGGCTGTCGGATCTGTAGCCGGAGGCTTCCAGGCTCCACGGCGTACCTTCGAACGGCATCGTGTACGAGGCCGAGAACACCTTGGCCTGCTTCGTGTCTTCCGGCGCCAGATACACGCCGAGGTTGGCGCTGTGCCCACGCTTCCACAGGTTGTCGTAGGCCAGCGATGCACTCAGGCGCAGCTTCTCGGTGTCGGCGCTATGGTCGTTGTTGAGTGACGCACTGGCACGCCACGGCGACTTCTCCTCGACCTGCAGGTCCACATCCATCGTGCCCGGCACCTGGCCTTCGCGCACCAGTGGCATCACCTGGCGACGTCCGCCTTCGTTCAGTGCGGTCAGTTCCTTCTGGGCCTGGTCAAAGTCAGGCACCTTGCCCTCGGCCAGCGCCGGTACACGTTCCCGGATGCGTTCGGGCGACTCGTGGCGGGTGCCGACCACGCGCAGCTGGCCGATCGGCGTCTGCTGCACCTTCAGCAGCACCACGCCCCCACTGACCTGCTGCTCGGGTAGCTCGACGTAGACCGACTGGTAGCCGGCCTGCTGATAGAGCGCGTGGACCGCATCGCGCGCCTTCTCGACATCGGCCAGGGTCTTGCCCGGGCCGAGGAACGGTTCCACCGCACGTTCAATCTGCCGCGGATCTAGCACCGTGTTGCCGCGCACGACGTATTCGTTGATGTTCACGCTGGGCGCGGGTGCTGCCTCCTGCGCGAACAGCGGCAGCGGCATCGCGGCCAGGGCCAGCACCAGCGGATGCAGGCGCAGCGGAAGGCGAACGGCTCGGCACGGAACAGGATTCGTCGAAGGCATCGCGTCGTATCGAAGGGAGGGCCAGGGAGCGGCGCGTGGATCTACCAACAGGACGTGTACATCGCGTCAAAGCCGCCAACAGTTTTGTGACAGCACTGTCATCTTTTGAAAGCGCCGCAACGCACGCAGGCGGACCCTGCCTTGGCCACCCGTCTTCATTGCAGGACATCGATTGCTGCGGGAGATTCGAGATGTGTGAATCGTTGATGCCGGACCTGCGCGCTGCCCTCGCCCTCGCCCTGCTGCTGGCGCTGCCATCGGGTCGCGCCGACGAAGCGAAGAAGCAGGAAGAAGCTGCGCCCTGCATCGAAGTACTGGTCAACGGCGAGCGGATTCCGGCCTGGGACTGTCTGCAACGCAAGCTGGCGCCTGCGACAAGGCCGGCGAAGTCGGCGGCGCTCCCCGAAGCCGAACGCCTGATGCAGCAGCCCGGCAACCAGCTGATGCAGTACAACCTGGAAGGCACGCGGCAGCGCATGGGCGATGCGTTCGGTCGCTCGGTGGTGCCGCAGCGACCTGCGCGCTGAGCCAGCGCCTTTGTAGAGCCGAGCCCATGCTCGGCTGTCTTTGCATTCATCGGCGATGCCGCGCAGGAGCAGCCGAGCGCGGCCTCGGCTCTACAAGTCAGCCGGCACGATGCCATCAGTTGGCACTGGTGGCAGCGCGGGCACTGGCAGGCTGCGCGATTGACCGGCCTGGTTCAGTTCCACTGCGCTGGCATTGATGCTGGCCAGCACCGTACAGGGCCCCAGCCGCTGGCCGGGTGCGTACGCTTCGGCAGGACGCCCATCCACCGAAAGCAGCGCCAGCGGCGCGTGGTCGCCGGCCATCACACCCAGCACGACCACCTCGGTCTGCACCGCGCCCGGGGACAGCAGCCGCACCAGCGGCAGGCTTGCCACCGCATCGAACATCGGCCGCACCGCCGCCTCGGTCTTCGCCTCGCTGGCCACGGCCGCCGGCGCCACCGCAGACAGAGTGATGCTCCAATAGGCGACTACGGCCAGCAGCAGCGCCGCCGCCAGCAGGGTCAACATGCGATTGCGATCCCAGCGCCTGCCGTCCATGTTCCGCACCATCGCCACGTTCATGTCTGCCCACGCTAGCAGGTGCGGCTGACGCTTTTGTTTCATCATGCGGGCCTACGCTGGCAGGCATCGACCCGGACAGAAGGCAACGTCGATGCAGCGCGTGCCGCGTGGTTTCACCCTGCTGGAACTGATGGTGGTGCTGGTGATCATCGGTATCTGCACGGCGGGTATCGGGCTGGGCCTGGGCAGCCTGCTCGACCCGGGCCGGCAGCTGCGACAGGAAGCCGAACAGTTGGCGCAGCGCCTGCAGGTGGCGCGCGACGAGGCCCGCATCGATGGCCGCCCCCTGCGCTGGCAGGCCGACGCCGCCGGCTACCGCTTCAGCCGCCGCGAAGGCACCCGTTGGGTGGATGTGCAGCGCGACGACCTGCTGCGCCCACAACCATGGCAGCTGGCGGGCATCGCGGTGCAGCCGACCACGCCGATTGAACTGAGCCCCGAATGGATTGGCGTGGCGTGGGAGTTGACGCTGTCGTTGCAGGGCCGCCAGCTGCGTCTTCGTGATGATGGCAGCGGACAGTTGCAGGTCGTGCAGTGAAGCGGAACAGGCACGGGTTCACCCTGATCGAAGTGCTGATCGCATTGGCGATCGTTTCAATCGCACTGGCGGCGGTGATGCGTTCGGTGGCGGTGGCTACCGACGATCAATCGCGCCTGCGCGACCGTCGGCTGGCACTGATGTGCGCGCAGGACCGCTGGCAGGAGCTGCGCCTGGCTGGGCAGCCGCCGCAGGATGCACGGCAGCGCTGCGTGCAGGGGCGCAGCACGTTCCTGGTGCTGCAACATCTCGGCACCGGCAGCGACAGCCAGCCGCAACTGGAACTGAGCGTGGTGGCTGAAGATGCACCGCAGCAGTCCCTGGCGCGGATGCAGCTGCCATGGACCACCATGCAATGAAGCGGGTCGCGCGTGGCTTCACCCTGATCGAAGTGATGATCGCGATCACCATCATGGGTGTGCTGGCGCTGATCTGCTGGCGTGCGCTGGACAGCGTGGCCAGCAGCGACCAGCGCCTGCGCCGGGCCGATGCCGAAACCACGACGGCGCTGCGCATCCTGCAGCAGTTCCAGCGCGATATCGAGATGCGTGCCGACGACGCGCTGATGAATGGTGCAGTGCGTCCGGCCGATCAACCGCAGCGGCTGCTGCCTCCGTCCCTGGTAAGCGAACGGCACCCGGATGGCAGCTTCGCGCTGGAGATCACCCGCAGTGTCGGCAGTGATGGACTACGCTGGCAGCGGGTGCGCTGGTGGCGGCAGGGCAATACGCTGTGGCGGGCCAGTGGCGCGGCGACGGATCGATACCCCCTGCCCGCGCCTGAGCCGTCGAAAGGCATTGCGGTGGCCAGGGATGTGCAGCGGTTCGAGGTACGCGCCTGGCAGCCGGGCGCGGGGTGGGCGCTGTTGCCGAGCGAAGGCGAGGTGCTGCCGGCCACCGGGCTGGAACTGCGGTTGGGCCTGCGCGATGGGCGTGGGCCGCTGAGCTACCGGCGGGTGCTGGAGCTTTAGGATTCCTCCCAGGCAAAGCATCCACGCATGGCGTGGATCTACTGCCGAGCGGCTTCTACTGCCCGGCCTGCTTTGGCGGGTGCCGACCTTGGTCGGCACTGATGCTGGCCCAGCCATCCACGCATGGCGTGGATCTACTGCCGAGCGGCTTCTACTGCCCGGCCTGCCCTGGTGGGTGCCGACCGTTGGTCGGCACTGATGCTGGCCCAGCCATCCACGCATGGCGTGGATCTACTGCCGAGCCTGCCGCCGGGTGCCATCCTGCGCCCGGCGGCGCCGTGTCGGTGGTCCTCACCGCCGATGGCCGCTCCCTGCCCTCCGTGCCGTCCTGGCTGGGGCCGCCACCGTTCCCTGGCGGCTGGCCCGATGCTGTCCGTTCTTCCTGGTCAGTCCCATCCACGCATGGCGTGGATCTACTGCCGGCCGCGATCGTGCCGACCAGGGTCGGCACCTACCTGCGCTGCGTGCCGTCGTCGCGGCTGGCCTGCGGGAACTGGAATGCGCTGTCGGCGTCGTAGCCGCTGTTGGCGGTAGTGCCGCGCGCCGGCGGCGCTACGCTGCTGGTACCGCTGCCGAAGCCCAGGATCTGCACGCTGATCACCGACGGCTGGTTGCGCCGTGCGTCGTCCTGGCTCTTGCGCATCACGTCCTGTGCCGCCTGGCTGGCGCTGTTGGCTGCCGCACTGGCCGCGGCCAGCGCATTGACGTTGACCGATGCCAGCACCGGCAGGCCCTTGCTCTCGCCCTGTACCTGGATGTTGGCCGCGTTGAGCACCTGCAGCGCGGCCAGATTGATGTTGCCGGAGACGCGTATACCGGCCTCGCCCGCATCGATGGTGCCCAGCGGTGCGATCAGATCGACGTCGCCCGGCGGCACTTCGGCGATGGGGTTCAAGGTCGCGATGCCAGCACCGCTGGCCGGGGCCTGCGGGGACAGGATCACATTGCCCCACCCGTCATAGACGCGGCGCGGTGGCGTGTACAGCAACGTCGTGCGCGAACCACGACCAGCATTGATGTCACCCTGCTCCGACCACGCCAGGATGTCGCCGCCGAACGTGGTCATCACCCGCGACAGGCCCAGCAGCACGCTGTCCTGGCTGAACAGCCGGATATCGCCCTGCCCTTGGGTCACCAGTCCGGCACTGGCCGGGGGCACCACGCCCTGCACACCGATCACGATCTGCCCACCCGGCGCCATCAGCTCGATGTTGCCACCCGCTTCGGTGCGCACGCCGGAGCCACCGTACATCACGATATCGCCGTAACGGTCGATCGTCGCGCCGGTCGCAGCCTTGTCTGGCATCAGCGTGGCGATGGCCTCGCGCCCACGCAGGTAGGAGCCGAAGCGGGGCCCTTCTGCATCGGTATATTCCCGTCCACCTTCGCGCAGCTCGGCGTAATAGACCTGGCGCAGGAAGATGTGCTGCTGTTCCTGCGGCAGCGCATCGAAGGCAGCCAGCGCCCCGTCGCCGTCAGCAGCCACGCCGAAGCGCTGCTGCAGCCACTGCGTCAGTTCCTGGTCGTAGACCTTGACTGCCTTGCCCGGCTGCGACGCAAGCGATTGCGCGGGATCGGCAAGGTTGTCGGGGTCCAGATAGCGGGCACGCAGGGCCGCGTAATCGATCTGCTGGTTGCCGGCCGTCAGCGCGATGCTGGCGCCGGGACGGGTGTCGCCCTGCACGATGCCACCGAGGCTGACGATGCTGCCCGCATCCTCCTGGCGCAGCTGGCGGCCGGCACTGATCTCGGTGTTGCCGGGGCCGGCGATGGTCGCGTTCAGATGCACGATGTCGCGGCCCGCCGCCGCCACCGTGATATCGGTGGGCGCGGTGTTCAACGCGGTCATCGATACCCCGAGGATGTCCCGGCCTGCCCGCAGTTGCACGGCACCGGCGGCCTCGAACCAGTTCAGCTGGGTGCGCTGCCCCACGTTGGGATTCAGCGTGCGCCGGGCGCCGCCGGACAGACCGATGATGTCGCCCTGCACCGCGTAGAAGCGGCTCGGCGCCAGGGCCGCAGACACGGTGGACAGCGGAGTATTCGGACCGAACGCAAACAGCGGAAGCGACGCGTCCGGCGATGCAATGTTGCCGTCGACCGACAGGTTGTGCCGCGAGCGGGTCACATTGCCGCCGGAATCCCCCTGCTGGGCCAGGAATGCGGGGTCGAAGGGTCCCGGCAGGCGCGCATCCGCGCCCGAGCGCGCGATCTGGGTCGCGCCACGTTGGGCGAAGATGCTGCCACCGGCCAGGACGTCCAACCGTCCCGTTGCCGAGGGTGCCAGCAGGATCACATCCTGCGTCCCCGGCGTGGCGCTGATCCGGTCCAGCTTGATGTCGCCCTGCGCAGCAATGGCGCTGAAGCGCGAAGGATAGAGCCAGTAATTCAGCAGATCATCACCACCACGCACAACAAGCTGGACCTGCTCGCGCCACAGATTGCTGCCGGTCACGTTATCCGGCCCGGCGAGGCCTGGCGCGAGGTCACCACCGGCACTGAACAGATCCACGGCCGTGCTGGCGGTCCACAGGGAAAACCACGTGCTGCCTGCAGCGCGCGCGCCATCATCCTGCAGCACCGCGCTGTAGTTGGCCAGCGGCACCCGGCCTGCATCGGCGATCCCGCCGAGCACCACATCGCCCCGTGCCTGCAGCTGCGCGACCGCATCGCCCAGCACCAGCACCGGTCCGCCCATCGCGCGGGCGGTGTCGGGCGCAAACAGGTCTGCGGCGCGCTGCTGACGCAGCGTCGCGTAGTTTTCCAGGGTGACGCCCATTGCACCGATGCGCCCGGCATCGAGCTGCAGGCTGCCACGCAGATTGCTGAAGGTACCGTTGAGATCGAGATTCTGTCCCGCCCTGGAGGGATTGAGGCTGGAGATCGTCGCCTGCAGATTCGGATTCAGTGCGCCACCGATGCGCAACCGCAGGTCGCCGCCACCGGTCAGGTGCAGCTGGCCATTGCTGACGCGGCCGGTCGATCCCACCGCCGCGATGATCGCGCCCGAGCGTGGTGCGCTCAGCGAGCCCAGCGCGTCGCCGATCGGATCGCGGACGCCGGCATTGCGCCCGGCCTCAAGCGTCAGGTCGCCGCCACCCAAGGTGCCGAAGCCGGTGAAGCCGACCATCCGCGGAGAGGCGCCAGCGGCAGCGGACACGTTGGTGTAGGTACCAAAGTTCACCCACCAGCTGGTCGGCACCGGCTCCACGCCGGTGGTGCTCCCGGTTCCCTGCCGCCACAGCCAATTGCCGACCGCGGCACTGGAGTACAGCGCCCAGTCGCGCTCGCTGGTGCCCGACTCCGCGCGCGCGGTCCAGGCGTCGCCGACGATATCGCGCCCGGCTTCGACCCGCAGGTTGCCACCATGATCGGGATACCAGGCCTGGTAGCCTGCGATCGCTGCGTCATAGCTGCCCGGCACCAGGTTCGGCCCCAGCAGTGCGGTGTTCCAGGGAGCCGCTGCACGGGGCGAATTGAAGGCAGCGTCGTGGCCCCCACCCAGCGCGGTGGGAGTGCCGGCGGTGTAGACACCGAAGCCTGACTTCATCACGACGTCACCGGCAGCGAGCAGTTCCATGTCCCCCTTGCCGGTGCGCAGCACGCTCCACGCCGGCGTGCCCGCGCGCTTGCCGTAGGTAGTCACTTCGGTCTGCGTGCCGCCGCCGGCGCAGTAGGTGGGCGCGGTACTGCAGAACTCGTCTTCGGTCATGCCGAACATCGCGGCGAAGTCCTTCGCAGGGGTGCCCACGTAGGTCTCGTCACCCCAGTAATCCAGCGAGCCCTGCGCGGCCACCTGGCGGGGTGCCGGGCCGCAGTAGTCGGCCGACATCGCGCAGAACTCATCTTCGGTGAAGCCGAACATGTCAGCCAGCTCTGCGATCGGGCGGCCCGCATAGGACGTGTCGCCGATCCAGTCCAGCGATGCCCGCTCGGTCAACGCACGATCACCCACCCAGATGATCTCGGTCTTGACCGTACCGATCGAGCCCTGGTGGGTATCGGCCAGCACCACGCTGCCTTCGCTGCCCCAGCGCCGGCTGCGTGGATCGGCCGCCCCGGCATCGGCACCGGCAACCACGGTCAGGTCCCAGGAGGTGGTGCCCTCGGCCAGCATCGGCGCCAGCGCCCAGTTGCGCCCCTGGTTGCCGTTGGCATCGGCCGGCCTCAGATTCACCGGCGCGTCGCCGGGCAGCTCCACCTTGGTCAACGAGGGAATGTACGCGCCCACCTTGAGCGCGACTTCCCGTGCCAGGCGCAGCGCAACCGGCAACACCGCGCCGGCGGGCCACTCCTGTGCCGCCACCTGTACCGCACTGCGCAGGCGGAAGCCGGCTCCCAGCCGCGCACCTGCCGCCAGCACCAGCGGCTCCTGCAGCACGGTGCCCGCCGCCAGCGTCTGCCCGGAGTCGGTGGTCACTGCCGCACCCAGTACAGTACCCGCGGGCAGGCGCAGATTCTGCGAGATCACCATCGGCGCGGGCAGCACGGTACCAACCGGAAGCGTTACCGATTCGACCGGCACGTCGTAGTTCAGGCGGGTGCCGGCCTGGAACTCGGTGCCGGGCTGCAGCTTCACTCCGTCCACCGGCACCACCAGGCCGCTGCCGAAGGGGGTGTGCCCGGCGCTGCCATTGCGGCCCTCATACAGCTGCCAGCCCCCCTCATCCGGCGTGGACGGCGGCGGTGCGAAGCCATCGTTGATGCTGCCGTAGACGTTGATGTTGCCTTCGGCCCGCAGCACCAGCGAGGCCGATTCGCCGAAGCCACGCCGCGATGGATCGGCGCGGTTGGCTTCGGGCCCGTAGCGGTAGCCGGACAGATCGATGTCGCCGGCAATGGTCAGGTCGCCGTCCGGGTTGGCGTCGCTGCGCCGCGCCACCACCTGCACGCCGGGACGAAGGCGGACATCACCCAGCGCGCGGGTGCGCTGCTGCAGGTCCGGGTTGCCCAGCGCACCATCGATCCACGCCACGCTGTGCGGATCGACCACCTGGTCCAGCCACTGCTGGGTCACCAGCTGCGCGCGGTTGCCGCGCACATCAGCGGTGCTGGCCAGGGGCGCATCGTCGTAACGGCGGACACCATTGAGCTGGATGTCAGCCGCGCCATCGATGCGCAGGCCATTGGCCGCGGCAATCGCCGCGTCGTTGCTGCCCACCCGCGGCACATCGATCTTCAGCGAGCCCCGCGCCATGCCGTCGTTCTGTCCAGCGCCGTCGCCGACGGCCACGCCGCTGCCGGCACGCAGGTCCAGGTGCGCCGCGCTGCCCAGACCCACGGCGCCTTCGGCGCTGCCCAGCGTGATGGTGGCCCGGTTCGGACTGTCGATGATCTTGCCATGGCTGTCCACGCGCAGGCCGGTACCGTGCGCGTCCAGCGTGCCGTCCACCTGCAACTGGTCGCGGGCGTACAGGCGGATGCTGCCGACCTGCTCGCCGCTGGCATCGATGCGGCCGGCCACGGTCAGGCTGCCCGCGTCGACACTGATGTCGACCCGGCGCGCCTTCACTTCGTCGCCGATCCGAAGATCGCCTTCACCGATCTGGAAGCTGCGGCCGCCAACGACACCGCCGGCGGTCAATCGCTGGTTGAGGCCGGCGAAGTCCTGCAGCTGACGTGCCCGCACCACAAGTTCACCGCCGTCGTAGGGCACCAGCGTGCCGCCGGCATCGTAGCGGCCACTGGCGGCACCCTGCAGAAAACCGGCCAGATCGGCTTGGCCGGCCATTGCGGTGACCGTCATGCGCCCGCCGCGGTTGTTGCGGGCGGAAACATCGATGCGGGAGGCCGCATCGGTGCGGATGTCACCCGTGTCGCTGGACAGCAGGACATCACCGCCCCAGCTGAACTTGTCCACGTCGTACAGCGGGACCTTGCGCCCGGCCAGGTCCAGCGCCGCCCGGCCGCCAAGCGTGATGCCCTCGCGCGCGCTCGCCGACAGCCGTCCTGACGCCAGCGCGATCGTGCTGTCCAGCGTGATCCGGTTGGCGTCGATGCTCAGCTCACTGCCCAGTGCATCGCCACCCGCCTTGCCGGTGCCTCCGTGCAGGCGGAACTCGCCGCCAGTGCGCACGCGCAGCTGCGCGGCGGGATCGGCGGTCAACAACGAGGTATCGATGCCGAGGCTGCCTCCGCTGTACTGCCAGCCCTTGTCGGCCAGATAGTCGCCGCGCTGCTGGAACACGTCCAGCGTGCCCTGCGCGGAGAACGACAGCTGCTCCGAAGCACTCAGGTTCAGCGCACTGAATCCGAGCACCTGCCGGTTCGCAGGTACTTCAGAGCTGGGACGGCTGAATGGTGCCCGCCCCAGCTGCAGCTGGCGGGTGACGAGGTCCAGCTGCCCGGCGCCGAGCCGGTCCACCATCGGATCGGCCGGCGGCACCGACGCGTCGCTGCCCGGCGCCTGGCTCGCCGCCAATGCGCCGTCCCAGACCAGCGTGTCCACCAGGATGCGCGCACGGTCGGTCGCCGCGCCGTAGCCGCGGATGGCCTGCGCACCCAGCACAAGCGTCTGCAGGCCACTGCGGCCGGTGGCACTGTCGCGCGCGTCCAGGTCGACGCTGCCGAACACGTTGACAGACTCCCGCGCGACCAGGCTCAGCGTGTCCAGCGCCGGCGCGCCGGTGGCATCATTGCCGCGCAGCAGTTGCTGCAGCACGGACTGGTTCATGGTCATGCCACTGGGCAGTGCCCCTGCCGCAGCGGCCTGTGCGATCGCTTCGGCACTGCCGAGGTTCAGCGCCGCCATGCTCAGGCCGAGCTGACGGGTGCCATAGCTGACCGAGTCGCGCATCTGCAGCGTGCCATCGGTCGCTACCGCGATGCTGCCATCGGAAACCAGCCGGGCCTGGCCGTCGCACGCCGCCTGGCACCCCCCGATGTCGATCGCCACCGGACCGGCCTCCACGCCCGTGGTGCCGGTGATCAGGTTCAGGCGCTGGTTGGACACCGCCAGCAGGCCGCCGGAGACCTGGTAAGGCAGCGTCGCGCTGGCACCCGCGTTGGCGGTTGCGAACGGCAGTGTATCGAGGGTCGCACCGGCCTCGACCAGCACGCCGCTGCCACCGGAGGCCGCTGCCACCAGCACTTCCGGTGCGTTCAGGGTGACGCCGGAACGGATCGCCACACTGCGCGCCTGGCCGGTCACCGCCACCTGCGAGGCCTCCTGGCTGAACTGCCCGCCGATGATCATCCGCGCCGGCAGGAAGGCATTGAGCGCGTCGTCGCTGAAGGTGGCGCCGCGATCACGCGCCTGCGATTGCGCGCTACCGTCAACGATCTCCAGTGAACCGACCGCCGGGCTCGCCAACGTGGCTGCCAGCGTGCCGCCGCGCCCATTGTCGGTGGCGGCGCCGAACCGCGCGGTGCCGGCGAAGCGGATGGCAGGCGTGTCTGCACGACCTGCACCTTCGCCCAGCGCTAGGGTCAACCCGAGCGCATCGATGGTCTGCCAGCCACGCGACTCGCCGCGGCGGTCGGCCACCGACTGCGCGAAGCTGTTGTAAGAGGTTTCGTTGTAGCCCGAGTGCCGGCGTACCACTGCGGCGGGCGTCAGCAGGATGTCGGTGAGCAACGGCGAGATTGCCGCGCCCAGCGCCGTGCGCTGCTGCCCGGACACACGCCAGGTGCCGGTGCCGGTCGCAATCGGTTGCACGATGCCAGAGGTGCCGGTAGCGCCCAGCTCCACCCGGAATGCACCGGGCTGCAGCGCATAGCTTGCCGGCATCAGCGTGTAGGTGCCGGCCGCCAGGCCGGGCACGCCAGCCGGCACGGTGATCTGCTGGCCCACCGCCGGAGCTGAGAATCCTTCTTCGCCGCTGGGGGCGAACGCCCCGGCGCGTCCCGGTACGATCGCGTACACCGGGTTGCCCGACGCACTGAACGCGTAGCGCGGATTGGCGTCGGCCAACGCCGTGCGCAGCACGTCGACAGAGCCGCCGCGCCCGGACACGAAGGCCGCACCGGTCAACTCACCACCGCCGGACATGTCCAGCAGTGCCCCCGACGCCACCTCGATCTCGTTGGCCTTCAGGGTCACCCCCATCGAGGAGATGCCGGCCGGCGTCAGCGAGCTCAGGCTGCGCGTGCCTACCCGCCAGTCGACACCATCGACGGTGCCACCATAGGGCAGCGACAAGCCGGCACCGCTGGTGGAGGTAACGCTGCCTGGCAGCAGTTCCACCCGGCTGCCGATGGTTCCGTTCTGGATCAGGCCGCCCAGCTGCAGCGTGCCCATCGGCGCCTGTACGTTGCCGCCCTGCTGCACCGTGGCGGCCACCAGGCGAAGCGTGCCCAGCGCCGATTCCGGCGCCGGCTGCGTGGCCGCACCTGTGCCGTGGATTCGCAGCACGGCAGCTGGATCGGCCCAGTAATCAGCGGTCTGCACGGTCTGCGCCGAAGCGCCGGCCACCAGCGTGCCGACCGCGCCTGCGGTGGGGTACAGGCGCGCAGCGGTGACGTCCATCGAACCGGCCGTCATCAACGCGCTGGTGTTGCCACTGCTGGCAATGCCGTTGGTCAGGCGCACGTCGCTGCGGCTTTCCAGCGCCACGTGGTCGAACCCGGGCAGCCAGGTGACGTCGCGGATGTCGATCAGCGCGGCCTGCACCGCCAGCGCGTGATCGTCCGGCCCGGCCGAAGCGACCGCCGCAGTGCCCTGCAGGTTCTCGCCCGCCAGCTGGCCCCAGCGCGCCTGCGCCAGGCGGACGTAGGGCGCACTCAGCCGCAACGCCGACGACGGCCCGGCATCCACGGCCATGCCCAGGCTCGAAGTGCCCTGGCCATGGATGCGCAGGCTCTGGGCCAGGCGCAGGTCGACATCGCCAACGGCGCGGATGTCACCGAACACGGACAGGTTGTCGAAGCCGCCCGCCTGCAGCTGCTCGACCGACAACGCGGCGTGGCCATACTCCAATGCGGCCGGCAGTGGCTGCACCGGTGCGCTGTGCTGGCCGAGGGTGATCGCACGTGCCCGCAGTACCTCCTCGCTGGCGCCACGTGCATGGATGCTGCCGCCGAAGGCCAGCCCAAGCGTGCCACCGCGTGCGCCGGCACCACCGGCGGCCGCGTCCATTCCGCCCTCCAGATACAGCGCATTGGCCGAGCGCAGCACGATCTGCCCGCCGTCGCTGTCCACGCGTACACGGCCTTGGCCGTCGATATCCAGCTCGGCCGACGCCCCCCGCGCCTGCAGGCGCGCGCCGCGTTCGACCACTACGAACGCTTCCGGTGGTCGGTTGTCGACGAATGCTGCGGTCTCCCAGTCCAGCGCCCCGCCAATCTCAATGCGTCCACCCGCGCGCACCTGCCCGCGCAGGCGGCCGCTGGCATCGGGCAGCGAGATCGCGTCCGCATCGGCATCCAGCAGCGCGCCTTCGGCGAAACGCCAGGTGCGTTCGGTGCGCTGCCCCGCGTACAGCGCATCCTGCGGACGCACATCGTCGATCACGATGCGACCGCCCTTCGCACGCAGTGTGCCTTCAACATCGATGTTGCCTGCACCCAGCAGCGAGATCGTCTGCCCTGGATCGACCGCCACCAGTGCATCCTTGCCGACCCGCAGGTCACCGCCCACGCCGTTGCGGTCCGAACGCAGGCTGATGCTCGCACCGGCGCGCTGGCTGACGCGCCCGTTCGACGGATCGGCGCTGTACAGCGGCGCATCCCATGCCGCCAGTGCGGACGCCCGATCGGTTGCCGTCTGCGCGTCCTGGGTCATGCGCAGGCCTGGCAGGGCAGCGACCAGCCGCGCGCCGTCGGCCACCTCCACGCCTTGGTGGCCATTGATGTCGTATTGCGCGAAGCCACTGCCGAACAAGCCGGTGTCCAGTCGTAGCGATGCGCCCGCCGGGTCCGCATCGCCCACTCGAACGCGGCCACCGGTTCCCAGCGAGAAGGCACCACTGCCCTGTCCTCGGCCACTGAACCGGCTCCCCTCACCCAGCTGCACCCGACCACTGCCGTCGGTCGTAACCGTGCTGCTGTTGGCCTGCAGGCTGACGCTGCCCCCTTTGCCGATGCGGGCCTTGCCGCGCAGGTCCAGCGCGGCGCCGGCCTCGACGTCCACCGTTGCCTCGGCGCCCACGACCACGTCATGACTGTTGCTCAGGCTCAGGCGGCCGCCATCCGTCCAGGCACCGCTGGCGTCGAGCGGCATCGGCAGTGATGCGTTGCTCCATTCGCCGGAGAGATCGATCCGCGTGCCACCGGCAATGGCGGTGCGGGCGCGGCCGTCGTGCAGCAGCGCCGTCGGCCGGCCCTGGACATCCAGCAGGTTGCCCGCCGACAGCTGGCCGCCAGCAATGCCGATGTCGCCTGCCAGTTCGACCTCGCTGCCGGTCAGGTTGAGCTGTCCACCTGCCTGAAGCCGAAGGCTGCCGTCGATGCGGATGCGATCGGCGGTCGCCAGGTCGATCCGTCCCCATTGCTGGGCACTCAGCGCTGCGATATCCAACCACACCGTGTCACGCCGCTCCTCGTTGATCGGAGCCAGCAGCGACCACGCCGCCTTCGCCGGAGCCTTGTCATCCAGGCGCACATCCGAGCCGAACACACCACTGCGGCCCTGGCCGTCGTAGCGCCCCAGGTACAGCTGCGCATTGCGCGCCACTGCCGTCTGCGCCTGCGCATAGCCATCCAGCGCGGCCTCCGGCCTGCGGTTCTGCTGCGCGCCCTGGAAGGTGGTCGTCTCAACCTTCCCATCCAGCACTGCGGTCGGTGCGGAGACGATCAGCCGACCTGCATCGCGGCCGACGGTGTATCCGTTATCGACACGCTGCGCTGCGAATACGATCGGATCACGGAAGGTCTCAGTGATGCCCCAGCGCTCCTGCTTTACTTCATGGCCGCTGTACAGGCCATCGAACAGCATCTCCGCCGGCGCCTCATCAAGGCGGTAGACCTGGCCGTCGACGCCGCGCACCCAGCTCTGCCGGATCACGCCGCTCTGCACATCCAGGCTGCCGCCGGCAAGGTTGATGCGTGAGCCACCGTTCGTGATCACTTCCCTGCCACCCAGCAGGACGGTGCCTCCCTGCGCAGCCCATTCGCCGATCGAGTGCCCCTGGTTGTCGAGGTAGCCACCCACCTCCAGCAGGCCGCCTGCAGCGTACCAGCGCTCCCCCTCGTAGCCCCCGGTACCGGCCGGAACGTGGACCAGCCTGCGGCGATCGACCCAGACTTCACTGCTGGTCAGCTTGCCGCTGTCGCGGTTGTCCAGGGCATCGCGCAGTTCGTTGCCCTGCACCTTGACCTGGACATTGTTGCTTTCCATCGACACCTGCACGCCCACTGCGCCGGACACGTCCACGCGCGCGGCGTCGTCTACGTAGCTGCGGGCCGCCGCATCGGCGATGATCTGGCCGCCCGTGGCAACCGTCAGCGAATCCCTGCTGAAATGGATGTTGCCACCCGAGACGATCTCCACCCGCGACTGGTCCCGGCGATCATTGTGCTGGGACAGATTGTCGAAGGTTGCCGAGCGCGCGCCAGCGCGGATCGCGTCCTGCTCTGCCGACTCCTTGATGAGGCTGTCGCGCTGCGTATCCAGCACCGTGGCCTTGCCATCGTCCTCGATCAGCACCGCCGTAGTGGCGCCATCGGCCAGCGTGACGCTGCTGCCGGCATCACTGGCCGAGGCCAGAAGATGCACGGTGCCGCGCTGTGCGAGCGTGGTGCTGGCCACGGCCACACCGGCCTGCTCGACGCTGCGCCCGGCCAGAGTCACGTCACCCTCAAGCGCGCGCAGCAGGCCGGTGTTGCGCACGCTGCCAGCCGTGCTGCCGGCGATGAAGCGCGGCGCGATCTCATTGCCCCGGGTGGTGGAGCTGGTGTTGGTGGCCGTACCCACGCCGCGCCGGATCACGAAACTGTCTCCCGCAGCGAGCTGCACCTGGCCCTTGCGCGCCTCGATATGGCCAGCATTCTCCACGCTGTGCCCGGCCAGCAGCACGTAGCCACCGCCGCGCGTCGCACTGGTCGGCTCATGGGTCGCGATGCGGGCACCCTGCTCCACCATCACCTTGCCGAATGCATCGCTGAGCGTGCTGCTGCTGGCGTCGGGGCTGTACAGGCCATTGTCGCGGAACTGCGCATCGCTGATCCGTGCTGCAGCCGCCAGCAGATTGCGTACATTGACCTGGCTGTTGTTGCCGAACACCACGCCGTTGCGGTTGGCCACGAACACCGTGCCATTGGCCTTCAGCTGGCCCAGGATCTGGCTGGGCCGCGCCTGAGGATCGTTGACGCGGTTCAGTACTGCCCAGTCAGGGTGCTGCAGGAAATTCAGCGTTGTGTTGCCGCCGATGTTGAAGGTCTCCCAGTTCAGGATCGCCTTGTCCGCGGTCTGCTCGACCGTGACCTGCACCCGCCCGTCGCTGCCCTGCGACTGGATCGCCTCGCGCGCGTTGAGCCAGCCACGGGTCAGCGGATTCTGGTCGACGCTCAGGCCGTCCTTGCCGAGGCCGTCGGCAACGACGAAGCCAGCTTCGCGGCGCGCCTGCCGCGCCTGTTCCTGCAGGCGCTGCTGCAGGGCAATCGCCTGCGCCGCCGTGCCAAGATTGTCGATCGACTGCTGCAGCTTCTGCCGTGCTGCGTCCTGCTGCTGGGCCGGCAACTGGAACTGGATCGGCACGCCGTTGGGCATCCGGCCACTCTGTGCCGCGCTGCCCTGGGCCGCGCCCCGTTCGGCGAACCAGCCCGGACTGAACGCCTGCTGCGCCTGGCTGGCCGGGGCCACCATGCTCCCCAGTGCGACTGCGATGGCCCACGCCATCGGATGATTGCGGCGCATCGACGCGGCCGGACGAACAACGGACGGGAGCGGGTGCGACATCGGAACCTCATCAACCTGGTGGGCCGCGGCTGCGGCGACGATCGGGGAGGCACGCGCAACGCATGCCCTGCCACTGATAGACGGTTCACGTGGCACGAAGCCGACAGCGAAACACTGCGGCGGCGGCACCGTCGCGGAAATGGCGACGCCGGCCCAGAGGCCGGCGTCGCGTCAAGCAGGATTCAACCGGCGCTGCGGATTACAGCGGACGACCGATGCCGGCGCAGGTGCTGGGGTTGTTCAGGCCGGCAGTGCTGCTGGCCAGCACGAAGCGGTTGCGGATCGCATCGCGCCAGGCCTTGGTAAGCGGAATGAAGCCGTGGTCGGTGATCGACTTCTCATACGTGACGGTGTAGGTGGCCGGATAGTGGCGGGCCAGGAAGCCGCGCAGGCTGGTGGCAACGCTCGAATCCTTGTAGCACTGGCCGATCACCAGGTTGGTGTAGCCGGCGATCGGATAGCCAGCCGACGGGTTGCCGAACACCGGCACCCAGTTGGCGGGGTTCTCAGCATCGGTGCCGGTCGGCGGAGCAACGGTGTCCAGGGTGGCCTGCACGCTCACCTGGTCCGGCGAGAAGCCCTTGACCTTGGCGACCTTGGTCGCATCGGTCAGGCTCGGGATCACGTCCGGGCCGACGTAGCCGATACGGCCTTCAGCAGCGTAGACCGTGTTGTACAGCGAGGTGCCACCGGTGGCCGGGGCGGCCACCAGGAACGCCGGCAGGTTGCCGTTGGCATCGCGCTTGTACAGGTCGGCGAAGGTCGACTTGATGGCGAACTTGCCGCCCACCAGCTTCGAGGTTTCAGCGTTCTCAGCGGCACAGGCCGCGGTCAGGAAGCGGCTGAACATTTCGCTGGTACCGCTGCTTTCCGCGCGGTACACCACCTGGATCGGGCCACTGCGGTTGGCATCGATGGTCGACCAGTCGCTGATCGCACCCGAGAACACGCCGCAGATCTGCGCCACGCTCAGGTCCACCGCCGAACCGGCTTTGTTGAACGGGATGGTGACCGAGGTGGCCACCGACGGCACCTGGATCAGCGCGCCGTAGCGATTGGCGTTGGTCGGCTGGTTGAAGTTGGTGGTGTAGTTACTCAGGTCGGTGCTGCTCAGCACCGAATCGCTGCCGGCGAAATGCACGGTGCCGGTGGTCGAGAACAGCGCCGAGTTGTTTTCCAGGAAGGCCTTCTTGCCGGTACCCGAACCGGTCACGGCGTAGGTGAAGTTCGCCGGCAGGATACTGTCGGCCGAACCCTTGTAGAGGTCGGCCGGCAGCGAGGCACCGCCGCCGGTAACGGTCTGCGCCGAGGCGGCGCCCACGGTAGCGAGCAGCGCGGTGGCAACCAGCGCGGCCAGGGTCTTGTACTTGGTCATGATCTTCTCCTGAAGGGTTTACTGCGAAGGGAAACGCCAAGGGAGGAACGGTCACTACACGCCTGCTGCCGCCGAGGGCCTCCCAGCCCACTCTGCGGCGACGGGTCCATGCTGGTCCGCGCCGATGACAGGCCGCTTAAGAAACCTGTGGAAGATCGGAAAAAGGTGTGGAGGATTGTGTGGAGAAATCCAGGCACCAGTAGATCCACGCCATGCGTGGATGTGCCGCCCATGCGCGCGTCGGTTGATCCATCCACGCATGGCGTGGATCTACTGCACCAACTGGTTCATTTCCATGATCGGCATCAGCACGGCCAGCACGATCGTCAGCACCACGCCGCCCATCACCAGGATCATGGTCGGTTCCAGAAGCGCGGTCAGTGCCATCGCGCGACGCTCGATGTCGCGCGAGATCGTCTGTGCGGCGCGGTCCAGCAGTGGCGCCAGCGAACCAGTCTTCTCGCCGCTGGCCACCAGGTGCACCAGGATCGGCGGATAGACCTTCTGCGCCTTCAACGCAGCACCCAGTGCCGCACCTTCGCGTACGCGTGCAGCCACATCATCGGCACAGCGCGCCAGCAACGCGTTGCCCAGGGTCTGCCGCGCCGCTTCCAATGCGCGCAGTAATGGCACGCCGGCATCCAGCAGGATCGCCAGTGTCGAGGCGAAGCGCGCACTGTTCACGCCCAGCACGAAACGCCCGACCATCGGCAGCCGCAGCAGCATCGCGTCCCAGCGCAGGCGCAGTTCCGACCGCCGCAACGCCAACCGCCATGCCACCACCAGCGCAGCGATGCCGAGCCCCACCCACATGCCCCAGCTGCGCACGAACGCGCTGGCGGCCAGCATCACCTGGGTCAGCATCGGCAGCGTCTGCCGCGCCTGCACGAATGCGGTCACCACTTGCGGCACCACGTAGCTGAGCAGGAAGATCACGATCGCCACCGATACCAGGCTGATCGCCGCCGGGTAGATGAAGGCGGTCAGTACCTTGGCCTGCAGCGCATTGCGTTCCTCGATGTAGTCGGCCAGACGCTCCATCACCCGCGCCAGATCGCCGGAATCCTCACCTGCACCCACCAGCGCCCGATAGATCGGCGGGAAATCGCGTGGCCGCGCGGCCAGTGCCACGGTCAGGCGCTGGCCGGCGCGCACGTCGGCGCGCACAGCGGTGAGTGCCTGGGCCACGTGCGGGCGCTCGGCCTGTTCGATCACCGCACTCAATGCAGCTTCCAACGGCAGGCTGGCCGCCAGCAGGCTGGCCAGCTGGCGCGTGGCCCAGGCCAGCTCGCTGGCCGACAAGCGGCGAGCGCCCCAGCCAGTGCCTGCACTTCGCGCCGCGCTGACCTGCACGGGTGTCAGCCCGCGCCCACGCAGCAGCTGGCGAGCACCGCGCGGGCTGTCGGCGTCCAATTGACCTTTCTCGATGCGGCCCTGCGCGTTGGCAGCCTGGTAATCGAACAGTGCCATGCAGGCCTCAGTCGTCGCCGGTGACGCGCAGGATCTCTTCCAGCGTGGTCACCCCGCTGTCGACCCAGCGCTGGCCGTCCTGCCGAAGGGTCCGCATGCCGGCCCGCCGCGCCGCCTCGCGTAGCGCAGGCTCACCCTGCCCTTCATGGATCAGTGCGCGTACCCGGTCGTCCACCACGAACAGCTCATGGATGCCCGTGCGTCCGCGATAGCCACTGTTGGCACAGGCCGTGCAGCCCACTGCGCGCCATACGGTCCGGCCTTCGCCATCCAGCTCGGCACGCCGGCACTGCGTGCACAGCCGCCGCACCAGCCGCTGCGCCAGCACACCGCGCAGCGACGAGGCCAGCAGGAACGGTTCCACGCCCATGTCGGCCAGGCGGGTCACCGCCGAGACCGCATCGTTGGTGTGCAGCGAAGCCAGCACACCGTGCCCGGTCAGCGATGACTGCACCGCGATCTGTGCGGTCTCCAGGTCACGGATCTCGCCGATCATGATGGTGTCCGGATCCTGGCGCAGGATCGCGCGCAGCGCGGTGCCGAAGCTCATGCCGATGCGCGCATTGACCTGGATCTGGCCGATGCCGGCAAAGTCGTACTCCACCGGATCTTCCACGGTGAGGATATTGCTGGTGCTGCTGTCGAGCTGGCCCAGCGCGGCGTACAGCGACGTGGTCTTGCCGCTGCCGGTCGGCCCGGTCACCAGCACGATCCCATGCGGCTGGCGGATCAATCCGGTGAACGTGGCCAAGGTGTCATCGGCCATGCCCAGGCGCTGCAGCTGCAGGCGGCCGGCATCCTTTTCCAGCAATCGCAGCACGGCGCGCTCGCCATGCGCGGTCGGTACAGTGGAAACACGGATGTCCAGCGGCCGCCCGCCCACGCGGATCGCGATGCGCCCGTCCTGCGGCAACCGCTTCTCGGCGATGTCCAGGTGGGCCATGATCTTGATGCGCGACACCAGCGCCGCGTGCAATGCGCGCCGTGGCTGCACCATGTCGCGCAGGGTGCCGTCCACCCGGTAGCGCACTACTGAATGGGTCTCGAATGGCTCGATATGCAGATCGCTGGCGCCATCGCGCGCGGCCTGTGCCAGCAGCGCATTGATCATGCGGATCACCGGTGCATCGTCCTGCGCATCCAGCAGGTCGGTGACCTCCGGCATGTCCTGCATCAGCCGGTCCAGATCGACTTCGCTTTCGGCGGCACCGACCACGGCAGCGGCATCACCGCCGTCACGGTACTGCTCACCCAACCGCTGCTGCCAGGTCGCGGCATCCAATGCCTGGAACGGAAGCGGGCCATGCCGCCGGCGCAGCTCGGCCACGGCCCACGCTGCGGTATCGTCCGTTCCCAGCAGCACCTGCTCGCCACCGGCTTCGGTCAGCATCACGCCGTGGCTGCGCACCCACGCGTACGGCAGCGGCACAACGGCGCTCACGGCCCGATCACCAGTTCCGGCGTGTAGCCCAGCCCGCGCAGCTGCTGCAATGCCGGGTCCAACTTCACCGGATCACGCGGCAGCCGCACGCGCAGGCGTTGCCCACTCTCGCCCGGCGTCGCCTCCGCGTAGGCCTGCAGGCCCAGCGCCCGCACCTGCGCCACGCCCTGGCTGGCACGGCTCGGCTCCAGCCCCTGTGCGAACTGCACCAGCTGCGCATCGCCGTCACCGGCCGGATACAACGCTGCCAGGCTGGTGTTCTGCAACGGCTGGCCGTGGCCATCGCGCGCATTGCCCTGGCCGAGTACCGTCAGGTCCTGCGGTGGCAGCTGCGGCGCCGGCAGCGCGGGCAAGGCCCAGCTCTGTACGGGCTGCGCGCCGGCCTGCGCATTGCGCATGTAGTCGTAGCGGTCGCGGGTCAGGCGCTGTCCTGCGGCCGGGTCGCGTACCACGTGCGGACGCAGGAACACCATCAGGTTGGTCTTGGCGCGCTTGCGCGAGTCGCTGCGGAACAAGGCACCCAGCACCGGGATCTTCCCCAGCCCCGGTACCGCATCACGGCCGTGGCTGACGCTGTCTTCCAGCAGGCCACCGAGCACCATGATCTGGCCATCGTCCAGCAGCACGCTGGTATCGAGTGCGCGCTTGTTGGTGATGATGCCGGCCGTGCTGTTCGCGCTCTGCGCGTCGATGCTGCTGACTTCCTGGTAGATGTCCAGCTTCACCGTACCGCCCTCGGAAATCTGTGGGCGCACCCGCAGCTTCAGGCCCACGTCTTCGCGCACGATGGTCTGGAAGGGGTTGTTGCTGCCGCCGCCACCGTCGGTCACGTAGCGGCCACTGACGAACGGCACGGTCTGGCCGACCATGATGCTGGCTGCCTCGTTGTCCAGCGTCATCAGGTTCGGCGTCGACAGGATGTTGGCGCCGCCCTTGCTCTGCAGCGCAGTGGCCAGCGCCTTCATGTTGAGGATCTGGCCGACACCGGGCAGGTTGATGGTGCCGTCGATCACGCCGATCTTCAGGCCATCCTTGGGCAGCACGTCCAGCGTGGTACGCGCACCGGTATTGAGCCCGCTACCGCCGGTAGCGCCCCCGAAATGGGTGCCGCCAAACGTACGGCCGTTGCCCAGCATCCACTGCACGCCCAGCTCGGCCGCGTCGGTCTGGTTGACCTCCACGATCAGGCTTTCCACCAGCACCTGCGCACGGCGCTGGTCGAGCTGGTCGATCACCCGCCGAAGGTTGCGGTACACCGGCTCCGGCGCCGAAATCAGCAGGGTGTTGGTGGCCACGTCCGCCTGTACCGAAATGCCGTTCTGGCTGAAGCCGGTGCTTCCTGCATCGATCGGGTCGCCCCGGCTCGGGTCCAGCCGCTGCGATTCCAGCGCATTGCCCCCGGGCTTGGCCTGCTGCGGCTGCGACGTCTGGGTGGGCGTGGGACGGTTGGCGTCACCCGGCAGCGGGGTGATTCCTTGGTTGCTGCCCATTGCCGGTGCATCGCTCTGTCCGGCTACCACGCCACGCAGCACACCGGCCAGCTGGTTGGCCTGGGCGTTGCGCAGGTAGACCACATGCAGGTTGCCGGACTCGTCCTGGGCACGGTCCAGCTTTTCCACCAGCTGCCGCGCCAGGCGGGTGCGGCCCGGGCTGCTGGAACGCAGCAGCACGCTGTTGCTGCGCGGGTCGGCCATCACCACCACCTTCTGGCCCGGCTCGGCACCCTGCGCATCCAGCAGCGGTGCGACCATTGCCGCCACGTCCACCGCAATGCCCTGCTGCAGCTTCACCACATCGGTGTCCATGCCGGCGGGCGTGTCGACGCTGGCGATCACCCGCGCGATGCGATCCAGGTTGTCGGCGTAGTCGGTGATCACCAGGGTGTTGTTGCCTGGATTGGCGGTGATCGGATTGTCCGGGCTGATCATCGGCCGCAGCACAGCCACCAGCGCCGCCGCATTCTCATAGCGCAGCGCAAAGGTGCGCGTGGCGATCTCGCCCCCTGCACCACCGCTGCCCACCCGTCCACCGAGCAACTTGGCATCGGCCTGCGGCACCACCCGGCTGACGCCGCCGTTCTCGACCACGGCGAAGCCACGCATGCGCAATGCGCCCAGCAGCAACTGGTAGGCCTGGGTACGGCTGACCGGGCCATCGGAAACCACCGTCATCTTGCCGGTCACGCGTGGGTCGACCAGGAACTGGCGCCCGGTGAAGCGCGCCGCCATGCGCAGCACGCCGCCGATGTCGGTGTCGACCAGGTTCAACTGCACCGGCTCATCGCGGGTGTCCTGCGCCAGCACGGGTGCCGGCGCGTGGCCCATGCACACGATCAGTGCCAATGCGGCACTGCAGGCAAGGCTGCGCATCGCCCTCATGGATGGGCACCCGCAGTTGCCACCATCACGATGTGTCCTGAAATCCGTGCCGCCGGCATGTTCGCATCCCCTGTGCGTGTCAATTGCAGCTGCTGCAACTCGATGGCCGGGTCGGCCAGCAGCGGCAGCAGCCAGTTCCATAGCGCATCGGCGGGTACGGCCCGTACCTGCAGGTGCCAGCGCCCGTCGCGCGCTTCGATATGCAGGCCGTCGGCCAGACCGGCAGCCTTGATCTGGTCACGCAGCCCGGCCAGGGTCGGATGCTGGCCCTGCGCCAGCTGCTGGCGCTCACGCGCGCGCAGCAGCGGCGCCAGTGCGCGGGACTGCGCCTGCAGCCGTGGCAGTTCGGCCTGCCAGTGCGTGCGCTGCTTCAGCAGGGGCTCCAGCCATAACGACCACAGGCCCGCTACCAGCAGCGCCACCACCATCACCCACAGCATCAGCCGGTCGCGCGGTGGCAGGCGTTGCCAGCGCTGCTGCAGGCCCACCAGCCCCTGGCCCAGCCGCAGGGTTCGGGTCGTCACTGTCCCGCTCCGCTCACCCGCAGGCGTCCACCGGTATCGCGCGCCAGCTGCAGTCCCTGCGCCTGCATCGCTTGCTGCCAGCGCTCAAGCCGCTGTGGATCGTCGGCCAATGCCTGGGCATCGGCGTCCAGCTCCAGGTACACCTGCCCGGGTTGGTAGTGCAGGCTGTGCACCTGACCCGCCAGCTCCGGAACCGCGTGCAGCGTGCTGGCGATCTGACGTTGCAGCGCCGGCAACGGCGGCGTCGGCGGTGGAACCGCAAGCGCTCGCCTTGCCTGCAACACCGGGTCCACCACATCGGTGACCTCCGGAAAGCGTGCGCTGAACTGCCGTGCCATGCCCTGCTGCAGCGCCTCACCCTCGATCCGCCAACGCGAGACCTGCCACTGCAGGCCAAGTGCAGCCAGCAGCACCGCCGCCAGTGCCAGGCCGATCGCCAGTCGCGGCGCTTGACGGCCTGCGCCGGGCAGCGGCAATGACCAACCCGGCAACGGACCACAGGCCTGCTGTTCATGCGCAACGGCGCTGGCCGGCAGGCTATCCGGCCACGCCGGCGGTACGCTGTCGATCCATTGCACGGCCCGCACCCCGGCCTGTTGCAGGCGGGTGGCCAACGCCTGCATCACCGCGGACGCGTCACGTCCGCCATACCATTGGACAAGTCCCCGATCGCGCCCGCTGCGCACCAGCAGATGCTCGCCGCTGACCTGCAGCGTGGCGTGGCCGCGCTGCCAAGGCAGCAGCAGTGGCGTCGGATACAACGCCTGCAGCTGCAGCGCACACGAGGCCAGCAGCTGCTGCACCTGCGCGATGGCCTGCTGGCCGAGCCAGGCCACCGGAACCGTACCGTCTGCCGCCTGCGGACCGTGGGCCAGCGCCACGTCCTGCAGGTCATCCAGCAGCATGGCCTCCACCTCACCCTGCAACGCCGCCTGCAGGCGGCGCCCGGACAGCGGTGGCAGCTGCAGTTCCAGCAGGATCAGGTCGTTCGGGTCAAGGCAGGCATGCACTGTGGCCCGCGGATGCCGCAGACCCAGCGCGGCCAGCGTGTCGCGGCCGTGTGCCACTACCTCGTCCTTGTGCAGCTGCGCCCAGTCCACCGCGCTGTCGGCGCGCAGGTGCGCCAACGGCGGCAGGCGCACCCGAAGCTGCACCGTCATGCGCCGATCCTCGTCCACACCCGTTGTACACGTACCCCGTCGTCGCGGTACTCGCGCCAGAGCAGCGCGCGAAAATCAACCGCGCTGCCGTCAGCCTGCACCCGGCCCACGGCCAGGAACCACTCGCTATGGATACCCAGCGGAAGCACGGCCATCTGTTCGTTGCTCAGTTGGAGTCGGTTGGCGATGTCACCGCGGTTGAGCAGCCAGTGGCCGGCGTCGCGCTCAGCGAGCAGCGCCTGCAGCCTTGCCGGTTCCACCGCAGGCGCCACCGCCTGCAGGACGCTCAGGTCGCAGGTGTTGGCGTTGACCAGGGTCTGCGCCGGCAACACCACTGTGCGCCGCACCAACGCCTGCAACGCCACCGGGTCAGCGCCGACCAGCGCCTGTTCGATCAGTGATTCGCGCGGCAGCGGTGCCTGCGCCTGCACATCGCCGTCGCGCAGGCGCGCCTGGATGTGGTCCACCGCGGATGCGCAGGTGCCCTGGCCCAGCCCCTGCCCGGCGCACAACGCGACGAACGCGCCCCGCGCCTCGGGGTCCGGCCTGCCCTGTGCCAGCAGGTTGCGCAGGTTGAACATCGACTGCGCATCGACCAGTTGCAGCTGCACCGGCAATGGCGCCTGCAGTTCCAACGGGCGCGCCCAGCGCCCGCTGCGCACCGTGGTCAGCTGTTCCTTGACATCCTCACGCAGCTGCTGCGCCGCACGCTCCAGCGTCGCATCCACCGCCATGCGTACCTGTGCGCGCAACTGGTCGCCGCGCAGCGCGCGCAGCTGCGCCGACTGCCGGGTCAACAGCGCAGTGGCAATCACGGCCACCAATGCCACCACCAGCAAGGCGACGATCACCGCTACGCCACGCTGGTGGATGCATGAAATCGAACGCGTCCGGGCTGCCATCAGCACGCCTCACAGCTGCCAGGAGCCGATGTCTGCGTTCCCGGCGTCGCCACCGGGCTTGCTGTCCGCACCCAGCGAGAACACATCGATGTCGCCATGAGTGCCTGGAACCTGGTACTGGTAAGGATGGCCCCACGGATCATTCGGCAGGCGATCCAGATACGGCGTCACCGGCAACGCACCGCTGCCCTGCGGCGGCTTCACCAGCGCCTGCAGGCCCTGTTCGGCACTGGGATAGCGCCCATTGTCCAGCTTGAACAACTTCAGCGCCTGCATCAGCGCCGCGATGTCCTGGCGCGCCGCCACCACACGCGCCTGGTCCGGACGGTCCATCAACCGCGGCACGATCAGCGCGGCAAGGATGCCGATGATCACCACCACCACCATGATCTCGATCAGGCTGAAGCCCTGCTCCCGAGCCCTGCGACCACCTGCCTGCCTTGCCATTGTTCCGCCCTCGTCATCCTGGAAGAGACCGCTGCACCATGGTCAGCGGTGCATGTGTCAGTACGATAAACATCCGCCTGCGATTCGCTGCGCGGTTGCCTGTGCGGGCGCACGTGCAGCCGGCACGCGTGCCGCCTCGAGCAGGTGCGGCGGCACGCTGGCCAGTGTTTGGTCGATGCACTCGCGCAGCAACGGATGCACGCACGCCTGCAGCAGGCGCATGCACTGCGTCGGCGACCACGCGGTGCCGTGGTCGAAACCGATGAACATGCGGTACGCCTGGTGGTAGCGCAGGTCGTCGTACACACGCTGCGCACTGTTGAGGTCACGCACGATCACCAGCAGGGCCGCACGTTGCAGCAGCCGCGCATCGGCTGCGCCAAGCGGCAGCGCGCTCATGGCCGCGTCGGGCCAGGGCGACAGCCGCAGGTCGAGGGCCTTTCGAAGTGCCGCCAGTGGATGCGCACTGCTGTCCAGTGCCGCCCAGCGTGCCGCATCCGCCCAGGCGTCACTGGACAGCACCCAGACCCACGAGCGCCCGTAGCGCTGCACGTTCAGTGGCGTGTGCCGTGCCTGTTCCAGTGACTGGCTCAGGTGGCGATCCAGCTCCAGCATGCTGATCCTGCGACTGTCTTCCATCTGCGCCGCCCGTGCTCCGCGACGCGTGGTGCGTCGTACTCTGGAGAAGACGTCAGCAAGGCAGGTGAAGCGACACCGCGAATGCAACTCTGTGCACGGGGTGGCGCTTCATCGGCAACGTCATCGCAGCGTCATCCGCCTGCAGGCTTCGCGCTGCAGCCGCGGTGCGTCACCCCCACAACGGCGGGCCAGTACCGCCACGTCGCTGCGGGCAGCGAATGCGACCAGTGCATCGGTCATGTCCACGTCATCGCACCATGACGCCAGCGCGACGCGCAGTGCGGGCAGCTGCCACCCGTCCATCACCCCATGGGCGCCCGCCACGAACCAGTGCCAGAGCCGATGATGCAGCACCTGCTCATGCAGCTGCGTGAGATCGTCGATGCCATGGATGTCCGCCAACAGCAGTGCGCGTGCGAGCGCCGCAGGCGGCAGCGCCCCGGATTCGACCAGGGGCATCTCCTGCTGCTGCAGCCGCAGCAGCATCGCCAATGGGTGTGACTGCGGATTGAAGTCCAGCAGCACCGCCTGCTGCTGCCACTGCGCGTCAGACACCACGCACACCCAGGGCGAACCATAGCGATGCACCATCAAGGGCCTTCGCTGGGTGGTTTCCAGCAATGCAGACAGATTGCGACGCAGATCGAGCACACCGATGGTCTCGTTGCGCATCCTTGGCTTCTCCTCGCTTGCAACAGCCCTGCGCGGCGCGCACGGCCAGCGCCTTCATCTATCCAAGGACGGCGATGCCACCCGGAAAGCGACGCAGATCCAGCGACATCGTCAGTCGCAGCTGCTCCAGCGCCGCGTCCGGATCATCGATGCGGAAGCGGCCACTGACCGGCGCGCGCGCCAATGCCGATTCACCCAGCAGTACCTTGCCCCGCCGGTAACGGTTGATCTCGTCCACCACCTCGCCCAGCGGTGCGCGGCGGAACACAAGCATGCCTTCGGTCCAGGCACTCACTTCCGAAGCTACGGCCTCGGCCACGACGCCACTGAGGCGCTCGTCGAACCGGGTCTGCTGGCCAGCCTGCAGCTGCAGGCGGCCCTGCGGGTGCTCGATACGGGCGCTACCCTGCAGGCAGGTCACCCGTACCTGGCCGTGGGTGTTGCGCACGTCCAGGCGCACCGCACCTTCATCGGTAATCACGCAACCCGGGCCCGCGAACAGCGCCAGGCGAAGGCCAGCGCCGGTTTCGATCGAGGCCTGGCCCTGCACCAGCTCGAAGCCTTCGCCCTGCGCGTGCGCGCGGCGACGCAGGCTGCTCTGCGTATCCAGTTCGATCTTGAGCTGCGGCAAGGGCGCGATCTGTAGTCGTTCACCTGTGCCGGTGTGGAAATCGGCCGCCATCGCCGTCACCGAGGGCCACAATCCCAGCGGCGGGCGGAGCGCCGCCGCCACCACCAGACTGGCTGGCGCTGCCACCGCAGCGCCCAGGAAGGCGCGCCGGCTCCAGCGCTGGGCCGGCGTCGGCGCGACCGGTTCGCGCGCGCCGGCGGGCAGTCGCTCGCCGGCCAGCCGCACCTGCTCCCACTGCCTGCGCGCACGGCCAAACGCTTCACGATGACGCGGGTCGGACTCGCACCATGCACGGAACCGGCGCCCATCGGCAGCGGTCGCCTCGCCCGAGGTCAGCCGCACCACCCACGCATGGGCCTGACGCTCAACTGCATCCAGCGGGCGTTGCGGGCGGTCGTCAGGATCCATGGGTCTCATGCCGGACCCGCACGCTGCGGGGTTCTGCTCGGCGTCAAAGTGTAGACGGATGCCGTCGCTCAGAACCGCACCTGGCGCCCCTGCCCGCTGCGTTCGGCCAGGTAGTCCTGGGCTGCCTTCAGCTCCCGCTGCACCAACCGCAGCGACACACCGAGGTGGTCGGCCACGTCGCGCTGCTGCAGGCCATCGACGCGGATTGCCAGCAGGATGCGACGACGGCGCTCGGGCATGCGCTGCAGCAGGCCGACCATGTCTTCCAGCGCGAAGTCCAGCTCGGCCGCCTGCGCCGGCCCCGGCCCCGGGTCGGCCATGTCCATCAGCGTATCCACCTCCTCCAGGCTCAGCAGGCGGTGGTCTGCCCGTTGGCGGTCGATCACGGTGTTCATCGCCATCCGCAGCAGGTAGGCCGCAGGGTTCTGCACCGCGTCCAGGCGGTCACGGCGCGCACTCAGGCGCACCCACGTGTCCTGCAGCGCGTCGCCGGCCAGCTCTTCCGATCCGAGCTTGCGCACCAACCGGCGTTTCAGCTCGTCGTAGGCACCCAGGAGGTGGTCCATCAGATCAACCGCCCCAGCCGTACCGTTGCTCATGTTCGAATCCTTGAAGTCATGGAAGGGGCGCGCGCCGGCCGCAGTCGTGGTCGGTGCCGGAAGGACGGATCTGCAGCGTCACCGGCTGTGGCAGCGCGGCGGCCTCGGCCGCCAGCACCAGGCCGTGCAGCGCCTGCAGCAGGCGTGCGTCGCGGCGATCACTGCCACTGCCGGACAGCAGCTCGGGCTCGCTCACCTGGCCCGCGCCGTCGATGCGGAAGCGCAGCGTTGCGGCATAGCGGCCGGGCGCAATCTCCGGGTCGTCACAGAACGCCTCACGCAGCCGCTGCTGCAACCCGCCGTAGCGACGCCGACGTTCGGCCTCGGGAAGCCCCGCGCCAATACCGGGTTCCGCGGCCGAGGGTTTGCCCCGGCGCAGCACCACACGCTGCTCGCCGATCACCTCCGCCTCGATCCCGGTGTCCTGCAGCAGCGACTCCAGCGCCGCAAGCGGCGCCAGGCTCCCGCGCAGCGCATGGCTGCTGCGGCCCGAAGCAAGGTCGCCGGGGTACATCACCGACCACCCACTGATGACACTGAAGCGCTCGACCGCCTGTTCCAGCGGCTGCGCAGGGATGTCGTAGGCATGAACCGCGTCCTGTGCGGCAGCGGCAAAGGACAGCAGCAGCCATGCGGCGATGGCCACCTTCCAAGTTCTGACCGCATGGTGTCCATTCAGCCCCCTGACGTAGAACACATGACCCTCGGCAGCGACAGCAGCTGCAGTGGACGCGCACCACGACCGGAACCCCGGCCCGCGCGCGACCCGCAAGCGGGCTCAAACCGTACCGGGGGCACATGTCATTGCGATGACCGCCGCCACGGCTGACGCCGAGGCAGGCTCCGTGGGGCCAGTCACGCATCAGGAATCAATGAATCGAACAGACATGACCATCTGCCCCTGGGGTCAGAGCCCGTTGCGCAGCAACGGGATCCGCCCCGTGCCGACCCAAACGTGTCGACCAAGGTCGACCCCCACCAAGAGCAGTTCATGCCGTTCCGGCAGATCGCGGGAAACTGTCGAAGGCGGGGTGGGTCTGGTTGCAGGGGTGTCCGCGGCATGGATGCCGCGGCCAAGCCCCCATGGAAGGGTTTACGGCGTCCCCTGCAACCGGACCCACCCCGCCATCCCACGGAATGCACGCTGTTGCTTCGGCCGTTGCTTCTGAGGTTGCCGGCCAGCGGCCGGCACTACCGGCGGGTGCCGGGTGCAACCCGGCCGCAAACCCCATCCCTCAAAGCGGCAGCTGGGTCGTCTGCTTGATCCGCTGCATCGGAATCTCGGTCTTGGTGTTCTGCACGCCGGCGATCCGGTTCAGGTGCTGCATCTGGAACTGCCGGTAGGCATCAAGGTCGGCCACCGCCACCCGCAGCAGGAAATCGCAGTCACCGGCCATCAGATGGCATTCCAGCACTTCCGGGAAAGACTTGATGCTGTTGATGAAGTGATTGGTGGTGTCCTCGTCCTGCCCGCGCAGCCACACCCGCACGAACACGGTGAAGCCGCGGCCCACCTTGGCCTCGTTCAACAGCGCCACGTAGCGGTCGATGTAACCGCCCTCCTCCAGCAGCCGCACCCGGCGCAGGCAGGCCGACGGCGACAGCCCGACCAGACGGGCCAGCTCCAGGTTCTGCAGGCGGCCGTCGCGCTGCAGGGCGTCGAGGATGCGGCGATCAAGGTTGTCGAGCTGATACTGCATGAAATTTCGTCCTGGTCGACTCTGGCCGCATGGAATATCAATCATCCAGAATCCAGTGGCATCAACGCAACCCGATTTCGTGATCGGACCGCTAGCATGGGCCACCCCCACCTCGTCGTGCCGTTCCATGGACGCCCGTACCACCCTCCCCCTGCCAGACACCTGCGATACCGCGCCGCGTGCCGAATTCCTGCGCGGCCTGCGCGCCGCCGTACCGGTGATGATCGGCTTCATTCCGTTCGCCCTGGTGCTCGGCGCGCAGGCGGCCCAGAAGGGTCTGAGCGCACTGGAAGTACCGCTGATGACCGGCCTCAACTTCGCTGGCGGTTCGGAGTTCGCCGCCGTCGAACTGTGGACCTCGCCACCGCACATCGCACTGATCGTGGCGATCACCGCGCTGGTCAACAGCCGCCACCTGCTGATGGGCGCCAGCCTGGCCCCGCTGCTGCAACACCTGCCGCGCCGCCGTGTGCTGCCAGCGCTGTTCTTCATGTGCGACGAAAGCTGGGCGATGGGCGTGGCTGATGCGCGCCGACGCGCACTTGGCTTCAGCCTGGCCTACTACCTGGGCGTATCGGCAGGCCTGTACACCGTCTGGGTGGCCTGCACCGCACTCGGTGCGATCGTCGGGCCGATGCTGGGCGACATCCACGCCTACGGCTTCGACATGGCCTTCCCCGCCGTGTTCCTGGTGCTGCTGCGCGGCATGTGGCAGGGCATGAAGGCGGCTAGACCGTGGCTGGTCAGCCTGGTCGTCGCCGCCGCCACCTACCTGCTGATCCCGGGCGCGTGGTACGTGGCCAGCGGCGCATTGGCCGGCCTGGCCGCCGCCTGGCTGCTGGCGGAGGACCCGGCATGATCTTCAATGGACTGATCCACTGGACCTCGGTGTTGACCATCGTGCTGATGGCTGCCGCCACCTACCTGACCCGCATCGTCGGCTTCCTCGCGCTGCGCAACCGCACGTTGAGCAAACGCGCCGTGACGGTGATGGAAGCCGCGCCGGGCTGCGTGCTGATCTCGGTGATCGCCCCGGACTTCGTCGCCGACAAGCCGGCCGACCTCGCCGCGCTGGCGATCACCCTGCTGGCCGCCACGCGGCTCTCGATGCTGCCGACGGTGCTGATCGGCGTCACCTCGGCCGGACTGCTGCGCTATCTGATGGGCTGACGCGCCCGCCGTTTCTGTAGAGCCGAGCCCACGCCCGGCAGCTGGCATTCCCGCTTGCCGCGCGAGCCAAGCATGGGCTCAGCTCCCTGCGACACCCGGTCGCAGCCCTTCGCGCCACCCGCTTGACCAATGTCAAACCGCCCGCTGCCGTGCGGGCGTATCTCTATGCAGGACCCGAACACGCCGGCGTTACCGGCATCCACAAGGACCCTGCGATGAGCTACACCCCCGACAACGCCCAGCTGCTGAACGCCATGCAGAACGTCATGGTGATCTCCACCACCGACCTGCAGGGCAACATCACCTACGCCAACGATCTGTTCTGCACCCTCACCGGCTTCGCCCGCGAGGAACTGATCGGCCAGCCGCACAGCATCGTGCGCCACCCGGATGTGCCCAAGGCGGTCTACAAGGACATGTGGGACACCATCAAGGCCGGCAAGACCTGGACCGGCATCGTGCCCAACCTCGGCAAGGGCGGCGTGCTCTACGTGGTCGACACCACCGTGCAACCGCTGTTCGACGCCGACGGCAACATCACCTCCTACATCAGCATCCGCCGCGTGGTGAACGACCTGATGCAGAACTACGAGCTGGTCGAGTTCAGCAAGGAAAAGTTCGACGACTTCTACGAGGCCGCGTGAACGCCCTCCCGACCAGTACGCCCTTCAGCCGCCTGCTGGTGGGTTTCGCGTCCGAGTCGGGCAATGCCCGCGCCCTGGCCCAGCGCCTGGGCGCGGACCTGCAGCCGCACGCGCCGCAGGTGCTCCCTTTCAACGACATCGAGGTGGCCAGTCTCGGTCACGGCGACGTGCTGCTGGCGATTTCCAGCTCGTTCGGCGATGGCGAACCGCCGGCCAATGGCGAACAGTTCTTCGAAACACTGCGCCAGACCCCGACGCTGGCTGGGCTGCGCTATGCAGTGTTCGGCCTCGGTGACACCGGCTACCCGAGCTTCTGCGGCTTCACCAAGGCGCTGGATGCTGCACTGAGCGAGCGCCAGGCGCAGCCGCTGCTGCATCGGGTGGACGCCGACCTGGGCTACGAGCAGTTCTTCCAGCAATGGCGGCCGGTGCTCGGCCAGGTGCTGGAGGGCGACCTCAACGCTGGCCAGGACCTGCGCCTGCAGGTCACCGCCTATGGCGAAGACAATGCGTTTGCCGCCCCCATTCTCGAACGTCGCCGCCTGAACAGCAGCGACCCCGCTGCCTGGCACCTGCAGCTGGACATTGCCGGCAGTGGCATGGCCTACCGCGCAGGTGACACCCTGCACGTGGTACCCGAGAACGATCCCGCCCTGCTGCAGGCATTGGCTGCCTGGTATGGCGACACCGCGGCCTTGGCCGCCCTGCACGACCGCGAGCTGCGCCTGCTGAGCAAGGGCGTACTGCGCGAACTGGCCAGGCTCGGCGGTAGCGAGGTACTGAAGGGTCTGTTGAAGGTCAGCCAGAAGCGCGAGCTGGACGCCTACCTGCACGGCCTGGACCTGCTGGACGTGCTGCAGGACCACGCCACCCCGCACAGCGTTCCTCTGGCCAGGCTGCGCGGGCTGCTGTCACCGCGGCTGCCTCGCGCTTATTCCATCGCCTCTCACCCTTGCGACGACCAGCTGAGCCTGTGCGTGCGCGAAGTGCGCTACACCCTGCGCGACCGCGAGCGCTTCGGCACCGCCACCGGCAGCCTGCTGCACGGCGGCGACCACGCCCGGGTGTACTGCCGTTCCAACCCCGGCTTCCACCTGCCCGATACCGGCCAGGCACCGCTGCTGCTGGTCGGCACCGGCACCGGCATCGCACCCTTGATGGGCCTGATGCAGGAACTGCAGGCCAACGCCTGCGAACGTGAAGTGCACCTGGTGTTCGGCGAGAAGCACCGCCAGCACGACTACCTGTACCGCGACCAGCTGCAGGACTGGCACACGCGAGGCGTGCTGGCCGGCCTGCATACCGCGTTCTCGCGCGATGGCGCCGAAAAGGTCTATGTGCAGCATGTGCTGCAGCAGCGTGCCGCCGAAGTGCGCGATGTCCTGGCCCGCGGTGGGCACCTGTACCTGTGCGGCAACAAGAGCCACCTGGAAGGCGCGGTGCGCGAGGCCATCGATGCCATCGGTGGTGAAGGATACTGGGACACACTGCGGGGCGAAGGCCGCACCCACTGCGAGTTGTACTGATCCATGACCACCGGACCGCACGGACCTTGAACCGGTAGAGCCGGCCGCTGGCCGGCTGCTCAGGATTCCGTTGTTGCCGGCCAGCGACCGGCACTACCATCAGATGTGACCAACCAGCGCCGGTGCGTCCATCACGGGTCAATTGCCGACGATGCGGCCGTCCACCACGCGCGCCACTTGCTGACCAAACATGGCTACGTCCTGCGGGTCGTGGCTGATCAACAACAACGGGATCCCGGTCTTGTCCAGCACCGCCTCCAACTCCTGGCGCAGATGCTGCCGAAGGTCATGATCCAGTGCGGAGAACGGTTCATCCAACAGCAGCGCCTGCGGTTGCGTCACCAGCGCCCGCGCCAGTGCGGTGCGCTGGCGCTGCCCGCCGGAAATCTGCGAGGGCAGCAGATCACCCACGGTGTCGATGCGGAAGGCGTGCAACCACTGCTCCACCGCACCGAAGTGCTGGCGGTTCCGTGGATTCAACCACCCCTTCTCCAGCCCGAACGCCACGTTCTGGCGCACGCTCAGATGCGGGAACAACGCGTAATCCTGGAACACATAGCCCAGCCGGCGGCGCTGCGGCGGCAGATCCACGCCGGTGGCCGCATCGAACAGGGTCTGCCCCTGCACGCGCACATGCCCCTGGCCCGGCCGCAGCAGCCCGGCCACCGCCTTCAAGGTCAGGCTCTTGCCCGCGCCCGAGGGCCCGAACAACACCACCTGCCGCTGCGTGCACTGCAGCGATACGTCCAACACGAACTCCTGGCCGGCCGCCTGCAGGCGACGCTGCACCTGCAGGTCAAGCCACATCGCGCAGCTCCCGGCGACGCCCGCCCACCAGCCGCGCGGCCAGCAACAGGATCACGATGCAGACCACCGAGGTCAGGATCACCAGCGCATTGGCCTTGCCGTCCTGGCCGGCCTGTACCGCCTCGTAGATGGCGATCGACAACGTCTGCGTCCGGCCCGGAATGCTTCCGGCCACCATCAGCGTCGCGCCGAACTCGCCCATCGCGCGCGCAAACGCCAGCAGCAGGCCGGCGAGGATGCCGCGCCACGCCAGTGGCAGCGTGATGCGGAAAAACACCGCCACTTCGGACACACCCAGCGTGCGTGCGGCCTGCTCCAGCTGCCCGTCCACTTCCTCGAACGCCGCGCGTGCCGGCTTGAACACCAGCGGCAGCGAGGCCACCGCCGCAGCAATCACGGCCGCCTGCCAGGTGAACACCAGGTTGATGCCGAACCACGACTGCAGCCACGCACCGATCGGACCATTGCGACCGATCAACACCAGCAGGTAGTACCCCAGCACCGTCGGTGGCAGCACCATCGGCAGGGTCAGCAGCGAATCCAGCAGCTCGCGCCCGGGGAAGCGACGGCGGGCCAGCAACGCGCCCAGCGCCACGCCCAGCACCAGATTGATCGCGGTGGCCCAGCCGGCCACCTTCAGCGACAACCCCAGCGCGGTCCAGTCCAGATCCATGCCTCAGGGCTTGCCGAACCCGTGCTTGGCCAGAATCGCCTGGCCCTGTGCCGAACGCACGAAGGCAGCGAAGCGCCGTGCCTCTGCCGGCTGCGTACTGGCCCTGGTCACCGCCAGCGGATACGCAATGCGCCCGGACACCGGCACCGCGAACGCACGGCGCACCCGGTCGGGCATCGCCTGCGCGTCGGTGGCATAGACGAAGCCGGCATCCACTTCACCGCGCGCCACGTAATCCAGCGACTGACGCACGTTCTGCGTGGTGATGATCCTGCCCTGCACCGACGACCACAGGCCCGCCACGTCCAGCGCGCCCTTGGCATAGCGGCCGACCGGCACGCTGTCCGGGTTGCCCAGTGCGATGCGCTGCACACCGGCACCGGCCAGGTCCTTCAAGGTACGCGGCGCCGCCTTGGCCTGCAGCGGCACCACCACCCACAGCGCGTTCGCTGCAAACACCTCGCGGGTGCCGGCCGCCAGCAGATCCTGCTGCTGGGCCTGGTCCATCGTGGTTTCGTCGGCCGAGGCGAACACATCCACCGGCGCACCGCGGCTGATCTGTTGCAGCAACACGCCGGACGCGGCGAAGTTGAAATCCACCTTGGTGCCCGGGTGTGCCTTCTCATAGGCATTGCCCAGTTCGCGGAAGCTCTCGGTCAGGCTCGATGCCGCCGAAACGGTCAGCGTGGCCGCCCAGGCCGGCACCGTGGCCAGCAGGCCCAGCAACAACAGTCCAGCTCGCTTCATCGTCGGCTCCCGGCCAGGTTCAGTTCGGATCGGATTCGTCGGCCACCGCCAGCGCGGCCAGGCGCTCGGGCTGCAGCAGCAGGATCTCACGCTGCTTCACCGCGATGATCCCATCATCGCTCAGGCGGCGCAGCACGCGGCTGGCGGTTTCCGGCGCCATCCGCAGGTAGTTGGCGATCTCGGTACGCGCCATCGTCAGGTTGAAGCGCGTGGCAGAAAAACCGCGCCGCGCGTAGCGCTCGGACATGTCCAGCAGGAATGCGGCCATGCGCTCTTCGGTACGGTGGTTGGCGGCCAGCGTGGCGACCTTGCCGATCTCCGCACTGAGCAGGCTGAACAGCTTGGCCTGCAGCCCGGGCATGCGCGTGGCCAGCGAGCTCAGCTTTGGGAACGAGATGCGGCACAGATGCACCGTATCCAGCGCCACCGCATTGCAGGGGAAGCGCGAACCGTGGATCGCATTCAGGCCGATCACTTCGCCCGGCAGGCTGAAGCCCAGCACCTGCTCGTTGCCCTGGCTGTCGTCGACGAAGGTCTTGACCATGCCGGCGCGCACCGCAGCAATCGAATCAAACGACTCGCCAGCGCGGAAGATGTAGTCACCCGCATGGAACGGACCGACGTGGTCGACCAGCACGTGCAGATCGCCCAGTGCGGTCTTGTCGTAGCCCTGCGACATGCAGGCGTCGGAAAACGCGCAGGTGCTGCAGAAGTGCAGCGCGTCGCCGTCATCGGCGGCGGCGGGGTTCGGGGTGGCCTGTCCAAGGCGGCCGTGCGAAGGCGGATTCGAAGACATCTGGGCAAGACTCAAGCGATGGCGGCCGCCGGCCGGAAGCATGCGGCCATCATACGCCACAGCAGGCGCCCTTCTTCGGCCAGCCGCAGCACGCGCGCATCCCAGTGCGCCCAGCCGCGCGCCAGCAACGGTGCCAATGCTGGCAGCTGCCCGGCGAAGCATTCTTCGAACGGTTCATCGTTGCGCCATTCGAAGGCAACCGCATCGAGCGCGTGATCGCAGGCGATACTCTGCGCCACCTCGGCCGCCAGTCGCTCGTCTTCGGACAGGATCAATCCAGCAGACACGCCCATATGCCCAGCCTGCAGCCGCGCACGCCATTCGCCCAGTTCGTCCTCCAGGCGGTAGAACACCTCGCCGATCTGGCTGCAGGCGGACAGCCCAAGCCCGATGAAATCGCTGCGGTCGCGGCGTGGCACGCCGGCCAGGTCACAATGACGCTGGCCATCGCCCGGGCCATGCGGGATCGGCAGGTCGCCGCGCTGGTAGTGGTCACCACCGATCGGTTCGTAGCCGGCTGCGCGCAGCAGGCGCCAACTCTGCAGCCATCGTGCCGCCGAGGGATGGTCTGGCAGCGCGCAAGGCGCCGGCAGCAGGATGCGCTCGGGCGCTTCGGCCAGCACCTCATGCAGTCGTTCGATGAAGCCGGTATCCGCGCTGCCGGGCACCCGCAACTGGTAGTATCGCGCGGTAAAGCCCACCTGTCGCGCATGCGCCAGCAGCGTCGGCCCGGGTGCATCGGCGCGATCAATCACGTTCAGGCGGGTGCAGCCCACCGCACGCAGTTGTGCCGGCGCCAGCGCGCTGCCCGCGTCCAGCCGCACCTCCACCTGTGGCCGCGCCACGGTGCGCAAGTACTGCGGCACGGCATCCAGCAGCTGGCCCAGCTGTGGTGGCGGCAGCGTCTCGGCCAGCCCCAACTGCAGCACCATTGCCACCACCTCGCGATCTTCAGCCAGCGCGCCGGCCTGCAGGCGCAGCGCCAGCAGCAGGGTGTCCAGATACGCCTGCGGTGGCACGTCGCGCCCGCCACGACCCGCCTGGAAGCCGAGCGTCAAACCACGCGGGATCAGGTGCTCGTTGCTGGCGCGCACGGCGGCGCGCCACCCGCTTTCGCCAAAGCCGGTACTGAACTGGTCAGCCGGCGGAAACAGCACGTGCCGTGGCTGCCGCAGCAATGCCGCCTGCAGCGCAGTGTCCTCGCTCTCGTCAACGTGGAAGCTCATGGCAGACATCTTCGGGCGTTCCTCTTCGCGTGGCCCTGATTGAAATCAAGCGTGGCGAATCTGATGGTTCCTGCCGGCCAGCGGCCGGTACTACCCTTTCACCCACCACTCGGTCGTGCCGGCCGCTGGTCGGCATCACCCCTTCACCCGCCGCGTATCGTCCTGGTAGTGCCGGCCGCTGGCCGGCAGCACCCTTCACCCGCCGCGCACCCGCTCGGCGGCGGCCGCGTCGATGGCTTCGGGCAGGTCGGTTTCGCGGTCGATCTGCGGGAAGTGGCGACGTTCCATGCGGCGGATCGCGAAATGCATCCACGCCAGTGCAGCCGCCACCAGCACGAACAGCAGCATGAAGCAGCTGCTCCAGATGCCCACCGCATCGTTCAACGCGCCAAACACGATCGGCAGGACGAAGCCACCCAGGCCGCCGATCATGCCGACCACGCCGCCCACCGCGCCCACATGCCTGGGGTAATACACCGGAATGTGCTTGTAGACCGCGGCCTTGCCCAGCGACATGAAGAAGCCCAGCACGAACACCAGCACGGTGAACATCACTACGCCGATGGCCAGATGGAAATGGAGCGGGCCGTGGATACCCTTCACCACATACTCGGTATCCGGGTAGGCCAGCAGGAAGGTGCAGATGGCCGACACGCCGAAGGTCCAGTACATCACCCGGCGCGCGCCCATCCGGTCCGACATCCAGCCACCGACCACGCGGAACAGGCTGGCCGGGATCGAATAGCACGCCGCCAGCATGCCGGCGTGGCCCACGTCCATGCCATAGGCGCCAACCAGGTAGTGCGGCAGCCACAACGCCAGCGCCACGAAGCCGCCGAAGACGAAGAAGTAGTACAGCGAGAACCGCCATACCTGCAGGTTCTTCAGTGGTGCCATCTGCTCGGCGAACGGCACCGGCTTCACGCCTTCGCGGCGGCGCTGTTCCAGAGACGGGTCTTCCTTGCTGAAGAGGAAGAACAGCACCGCAGTGACCGCCAGCGCGACGGCCCAGACCTTGGCAACCATGGTCCAGCCGGCCGCCACCATCACCAGCGGCGCCAGCAGCTTGGTCACCGCCGAACCGATGTTGCCGGCACCGAAGATGCCCAGCGCAGTGCCCTGCTTGCTGGCCGGGAACCACTTCGAGACGTAGGCCACGCCCACCGAGAAGTTGCCGCCGGCGATACCCACGCACAGCGCGGCAACCAGGAACTGGCTGTAGGTCTGTGCGTAGGTCAGCATCCAAGTAGCGACTGCACCACACAGCATCACCAGCACCATCACCTTGCGGCCACCGAACTGGTCGGACCAGATACCGAGGAAGACGCGGCTGACCGAGCCGGTCAGCACCGGCGTGGCGATCAACAGGCCGAACTGGGTGTCATTCAAGCCGAGCTGTTGACTGATCTGGATACCAATGATCGAGAAGATCATCCACACCGCAAAGCACACGGTGAAGGCGAACGTGCTCAGCCACAGCGCACGTTGCTGCTGCCCGGCACTGGCGGGGGCAAGGGCCTGGTTCATGAATTTTCCTCGTTCAAAGGGGTTCAGCCGATATCCGCTTCGGCTTCGATCTCATCCAGCCCGCGCACTGGGTAGCGTTCCTGCAACTGCAGCAGGTAGGCCTGCACCTCGCGCTGCCGCACCTGCAACTCCAGGTAGTCACGCAGCTGCGGCAGCACGGCCTCGAACGGCTGCGGCTGGCCTTCCTCGCGGGCATCGACGCAGACCACGTGGTAGCCCCAGCGCGATTCCACCGGGAATCCGGCCAGGCCTTCGCGCAGGCGGAACACCTGTCGGTCGAACTCCGGCGTGGTCTGCCCACGTTGCAGCCAGCCCAGGTCACCGCCTTCGCTGCTGGACGGGCAGCGTGAATGACGCAGGGCGAAATCGGCGAACAGGTGCGGCGACTCCTTCAGCAGTCCGACCAGCCGCTCGCCCTCGGTGCGTGCAGCGAAGCGCCCGGCCACGTCGTCGGCCGGTGCGGCCAGCAGGATATGGCGCAGGCGCACACGGTCGGGGGAGCGGAAGCGCTCCGGGTTCTGCTCGAAGTAGCGCCGGCAGTCTTCATCGGTCGGCACGCGGTCTTCGATCGCGTCTTCCAGCAGCTGCTGGATCAGCACTTCCTCGTCACTTACCCGGTTACCCTCCGGCGCCTGCAGGCCCAGCCGCTGCGCTTCCAGGCGCAGCAGTTCGCGCACCACCAGTGCACGTGCCGCTTCGGCACGTGACTGTTCCGGGCGCATCGCCCGGTGGTGCTGCATCTCGCGGGCGATGTCGGCCTCGCTGATCGCGGTCTCGTCCACGAACAGCCGGCACGGTGCCGGCTGCCCGAGCGAACGCGGCCCCTGCGCCGCCGCGTCATGGTGGTGCGAATGCGCCTCGGCGGGAACCGGTGCCGCGGAGTCGATCACGGTAATCGGCAGGAATTTCGGCAGGCTGCGCATGGTTTACTCCCGCGGCCCATAGCGCAGCGTGGCCTGACGGCGGCGCACCACCTGGTAGGGCCGCCACAGGTAACTGATCGGAATGCTCCATACGTGCACCAGGCGGGTGAACGGCGCGATCAGGAACAGGGTCAGGCCGAGGAAGATATGCATCTTGTAGACCCAGCTGACGCCCTCGATGTAATCAGCGGCACCGGCACGGAAGGTCACAATGTGCTGCGCCCACTCGGCCAGCTGCACCATCACCCCGCCGTCCAGGTGACCGGACGAGACGCGGATGCTGTACAGGCCCAGGCACAGCTGCGCGAACAGCAGCACCAGCACCAGGGTGTCACCGAAGCTGCCGGTAGCCCGAACACGCGCATTGAACAGGCGGCGTACCAGCAGGATGCTGATGCCGATGAAGCACAGTGCGCCGAACACACCACCGACCACCATCGCCAGCATCTGCTTCTGCGAGGAGGTGATGAAGTGCTCGTACACCGCGTGCGGCGTCAGCAGCCCGACCAGGTGGCCGCCGAGGATGGCCAGGATGCCGATGTGGAAGCAGTTGCTGCCGAGCCGCATGCCCTTGTCCGACAGCATCTGACTGGAGCCGGTGCGCCAGGTGTACATGGCCTTGTCATAGCGGGCCCAGCTGCCGATCAGCAGCACTGCCACGGCGATGTACGGGTAGTACTGGAAGGCGAATTGATGCAGGGAGTAACTCATGGCTGGACCTCACGATGCGAAGGACGGGCCGGCGAACGCACGGGCGGCTTGCAGTCTTCGGCAGGGGCTTCGGCGCCGAAGCGCACCGCCTCCTCCTCCCACAAGCGGTCCATGGCCTCGGCGGTATCGTCGCGGACTTCCTCGCTGGCACGCTGGCGCAGCGCCTGCAGATCGGCCTTGCCGTCACCGGCTTCGACCAGGATCTCGAACAGCACCCGGTGCGGCAGCTCACGCTCGGCGGCACGCGCGGCCAGCATCCCGGCGATATGGCCGATGTGGTGCAGCCACTCGCGGGCCTCGCTACCGGGGCGGTGGGCCAGGAACTCCAGCAGCAACGGCAGGTAATCCGGCAGCTCGCGGGCATCCAGTTCGAAGCCGTTGCGGCGGTAGGTTTCGACCAGATCGACCATGGCCTGGCCGCGGTCGCGCGACTCGCCATGGATGTGTTCGAAAAGCAACAGGCTCATCGAACGGCCGCGGTCGAAACTGGCCAGCCACGCCGCCTGTGCATCCAGCGCATCGGTGGCCAGCAGCTGCTGCACGAAGCTGCGCAGCTGCTGGCGGCGGGCGGGGTTCAGCGCCGGGTCGTCACAGGCGGCGAGCAGCTCCTCGCCGTGCTCCCACAGTTCCTCGCGGGGGTAGTCCAGCAACACCCCGACCAGCTTGAGCACCCTCATCACACCACCTCCTTGCGGCGCTGGTTCGGGCCCTTGTCCACCACGAAGGTGGTGGTCTTGCGCTGCCCGAACAGGTCCGCCGGGCTGTCACCATTGCAGCCGTTTCCGAAGGTGAAGCCGCAGCCGCCGCGCTCACCGAAGGCGTCGTTGGCGTACTCGCGGTGGCCGGTCGGAATCACGAAACGGTCCTCGTAGTTGGCAATGGCCAGATAGCGGTACATCTCTTCCACCTGGGCGATGCTCAGCCCGGTCTGTTCCAGCACGGCGGTGTCTTCCACGCCGTCCACGTTCTTGGCCCGGCGCCAGGCACGCATCGCCATCAGCCGCTCCAGCGCGCGTACCACCGGCGCCTCGTCACCGGCCGTCAGCAGGTTGGCCAAATAGCGCATCGGGATGCGCAGCGACGCCACGTCCGGCAGCTCGCCGCTCATGCCCACGCGGCCACGCTCGGCGGCGGACTGGATCGGCGACAGCGGCGGCACATACCAGACCATCGGCAGCGTGCGGTATTCCGGGTGCAGCGGCAGCGCCAGCTTCCAGTCGATCGCCAGCTTGTACACCGGCGACTGCTTGGCCGCATCCAGCCAGCTGTCCGGGATGCCTTCCTTGCGCGCGGCGGCGATCACTGCCGGATCGTTCGGGTCCAGGAAGATGTCCAGGTGGGCCTGGTACAGCTCCTTCTCGGCGGCTACCGAAGCGGCCTCGGCGATGCGGTCGGCGTCGTACAGCATCACGCCCAGGTAGCGGATGCGGCCCACGCAGGTTTCCGAGCACACGGTTGGCTCACCCATCTCGATGCGCGGGTAGCAGAAGATGCACTTCTCCGACTTGCCGCTCTTCCAGTTGTAGTAGATCTTCTTGTACGGGCACGCCGACACGCACATGCGCCAGCCGCGGCACTTGTCCTGGTCGATCAGCACGATGCCGTCTTCCTCGCGCTTGTAGATCGCGCCCGAGGGGCACGCCGAGACGCACGCCGGGTTCAGGCAGTGCTCGCACAGGCGCGGCAGGTACATCATGAAGGTCTTTTCGAAGGCGCCGTAGATCTCCTTCTGCACCTGGTCGAAGTTGCAGTCGCGTGAGCGCTTGCTGAACTCCGAACCGAGGATCTCCTCCCAGTTCGGGCCCCACTCGATCTTCTGCATGCGCTCGCCACTGATCAGCGAACGCGGGCGTGCGGTGGGCTGGTGCTGGCTGTCCTTGGCGGTGTGCAGGTTCTGGTAGTCGAAATCGAACGGCTCGTAGTAGTCGTCGATCTGCGGCAGGTCCGGGTTGGCGAAGATCTTGGCCAGCATGCGCCAGCGGCCGCCCGCGCGTGGCACCAGCTTGCCGGCGCGGCTGCGCACCCAGCCGCCGTTCCACTTGTCCTGGTTCTCCCATTCCTTCGGGTAGCCGATGCCCGGCTTGGTTTCCACGTTGTTGAACCAGGCGTACTCGACACCCTCGCGCGAGGTCCAGACGTTCTTGCAGGTGATCGAGCAGGTATGGCAGCCGATGCACTTGTCCAGGTTCAGCACCATCGCGATCTGTGCACGGACCTTCATCACACCACCTCCTTTACAGCTGCAGGTACTGCCTCATCGTCCAGCCAATCGATCTTGTCCATCTTTCGCACGATCACGAACTCGTCGCGGTTGGTTCCGCAGGTGCCGTAGTAGTTGAAGCCATAGGCCAGCTGCGCGTAGCCGCCGATCATGTGGGTCGGCTTGAGCACGATGCGGGTCACCGAGTTGTGGATGCCGCCGCGGGTGCCGGAAATCTCCGAGCCCGGCACGTTGATGATGCGTTCCTGCGCGTGGTACATCATCGCCATGCCCGGCATCACGCGCTGGCTGACCACCGCACGCGCGGCGATCGCACCGTTGACGTTGAACAGCTCGATCCAGTCGTTGTCGACGATGCCGGCACTGCGCGCGTCGTCCTCGCTGATCCACACGATCGGACCACCGCGCGACAGCGTCTGCATGATCAGGTTGTCGCTGTAGGTGCTGTGGATGCCCCACTTCTGGTGCGGGGTGATCCAGTTCAGCACGATCTCCTTGTTGCCGTTCGGGCGCTGGTTCAGCAGCGGCTCCACCGTGCGCGTGTTGACGGGCGGGCGATAGCTCATGAAGGCCTCGCCGAAGTCGATCATCCATTCGTGGTCCTGGTAGAACTGCTGGCGACCGGTCACCGTGCGCCACGGAATCAGCTCGTGCACGTTGGTATAGCCGGCGTTGTAGCTGACGTTGTCGTCTTCCAGTCCCGACCAGATCGGCGAAGAGATGATCTTGCGCGGCTGCGCCTGGATGTCACGGAAGCGGATCGCCTCGTGCTCCTTGCCCACCGCCAGATGCGTATGCTCGCGGCCGGTGAAGGTGCCCAGCGATTCCCAGGCCTTAACTGCCACGTGGCCATTGGTTTCCGGCGCCAGGTGCAGGATCACTTCGGCCGCGTCGATTGCGGTCGAGATGGCCGGGCGGCCCTGGCTTACGCCTTCTTCGTGCACGGTGTGGTTCAACTTGCCGAGGAACTCGACCTCGTGCTTGGTGTCCCAGCTCATTCCCTTGCCGCCGTTGCCCTGCTTGTCCAGCAGTGGGCCGAGCGAGGTGAACTTGCGGTACAGGTTCGGGTAGTCACGCTCCACCACCGTCATCGACGGCATGGTCTGGCCCGGGATGGCCTCGCACTCACCCTTCTTCCAGTCGGCCACGCCGAACGGCATGCCCAGCTCGTTGGGGGTGTCGTGCAGGGTCGGCACCAGCACCAGGTCCTTCTCCACACCCAGCACGCCCGGCGCCATCTCGCTCACGGTGCGGGCCACCTCCTTGAAGATGTCCCAGTCACTGCGCGATTCCCACGCAGGGTCCACCGCCTTCGACAGCGGGTGGATGAAGGGGTGCATGTCCGAAGTGTTGAGGTCGTCCTTCTCGTACCAGGTTGCCGTCGGCAGCACGATGTCCGAATACAGCGCGGTGGTGCACATGCGGAAGTCGAGCGTGACCAGCAGGTCCAGCTTGCCTTCCGGCGCCTCGTCGCGCCACTTCACCTCCTGCGGCTTCACTGCGCCCATTTCGCCCAGGTCCTTGCCCTGAAGCCCGTGGCGCGTACCCAGCAGGTGCCGCAGCATGTACTCATGGCCCTTGCCCGAGGAACCGAGCAGGTTCGAGCGCCAGATGAACATCATGCGCGGGTGGTTCTGGCTGGCGTCCGGGTCGGCGAAGGCGAAGTCCAGCGAGCCATCCTTGAACTTGCCCAGCGCGTAGTCCGCCGGGGCCACGCCGGCCGCTTCGGCCTCGCGTACCAGCTGCAGCGGGTTGCGGTCCAGCTGCGGGGTGCTCGGCAGCCAGCCCATGCGCACCGCGCGCAGGTTCAGGTCAGCCAGGCTGCCGCTGTACTTGCGGGCATCGGCCAGCGGCGACAGCAGCTCGTCCACCTGCAGCTTCTCGTAACGCCACTGCCCGGTGTTGAAATAGAAGAACGAGGTGCCGTTCATGTGGCGCGGCGGCTTGCTCCAGTCCAGGCCGAACGCGAGCGGCTGCCAGCCGGTCTGCGGGCGCAGCTTCTCCTGGCCCACGTAATGCGCCCAGCCGCCGCCGGTCTGGCCCACGCAACCACACATGATCAGCATGTTGATCAGGCCGCGGTAGTTCATGTCGTTGTGGAACCAGTGGTTCATGCCCGCGCCGACGATGATCATCGAGCGGCCGTGGGTCTTGTCGGCGGTACGCGCGAACTCGCGGGCGATCTGGATTACCTCGGCGCGCGACACGCCGGTGATGCGCTCCTGCCACGCCGGCGTGCCCGGCACCCTGTCATCGAAGCTCGATGCCACGTTGCCGCCGCCAAAGCCACGGTCCACGCCGTACTGGGCCAGCAGCAGGTCGTAGACCGTGGCTACCAGCGTCTGGCCGCCATCGGCCGTGGCCAGCCGGCGCACCGGAATGTTGCGGTCCAGTACGTCTTCGGCCGGCGCGGCGGTCCAGCCGTCGCTTTCAATGCCACCGAAGTACGGGAAGCTCACCGCCTCGATGCCGTCGTTGGCGTCGGACAAGCTCAGGCGCAGGCGCGTGTCGGCGCCATTGCTGGCCTTCTCTTCGATGTTCCAGCGGCCCTTTTCACCCCAGCGGAAACCGATCGAGCCATTGGGCACCACGATCTGGCCGCTGTTCTCGTCGTAGGCCAGGGTCTTCCAGTCCGGGTTGTTGGCTTCACCCAGCCCGCCCAGCTCACTGGCGCGCAGGAAGCGGCCCGCCACCAGGCGGCCATCGTCGCGGCGCTCCAGGCGCACCAGCATCGGCATGTCCGAGTACTGGCGGCAGTAGTCCTGGAAATACTGCGAGGGCGAGTCGACATGGAACTCGCGCAGGATCACATGGCCGAACGCAAAGGCCAGCGCCGCGTCGGTGCCCTGCTTGGGGTGCAGCCAGTGGTCGGTCAACTTGGCCAGCTCGGAATAGTCCGGGCAGATCGCCACCGTCTTGGTGCCGTTGTAGCGCGCCTCGGTGAAGAAGTGCGCATCGGGCGTACGCGTCTGCGGCACGTTCGAGCCCCAGGCGATGATGTAGCGGCTGTTGTACCAGTCAGCCGATTCGGGCACGTCGGTCTGCTCGCCCCATATCTGCGGCGAGGCCGGCGGCAGATCGCAGTACCAGTCGTAGAACGACAGGCAGGCGCCACCCAGCAGCGACAGGTAACGCGCACCGGCGGCGTAGGACACCATCGACATCGCCGGAATCGGCGAGAACCCGACCACGCGGTCCGGGCCGTACTGCTTCACCGTGTACAGGTTGGAGGCGGCGATGATCTCGTTGGCCTCTTCCCACTGCAGGCGCACGAAGCCGCCCATGCCGCGGCGGGTCTTGTACGAACGCGCCTTCTCCTTGTCCTCCACGATGCTGGCCCAGGCATCGACCGGGGCCTTGCTCTTGCGCGCTTCGCGCCACAGGCGCAGCAGCGTGCCACGGATCAGCGGGTACTTCAGCCGGTTGGCGCTGTACAGGTACCAGGAGTAGCTGGCGCCACGCGGGCAGCCACGCGGTTCATGGTTGGGCAGGTCCGGACGCGTGCGCGGGTAATCGGTCTGCTGGGTTTCCCAGGTGACCAGGCCGTTCTTGACGTAGATCTTCCAGCTGCAGGAGCCGGTGCAGTTCACCCCATGGGTGGACCGCACGATCTTGTCGTACTGCCAGCGGGCGCGGTAACTGTTTTCCCAGTCGCGGCCCTCGCTCTTGGCAAATCCATGGCCATCGGCAAAGGTCTGGGGGTCACGCTTGAAGAACTGCAAGCGATCGAGGAAATAACTCATCGGGGATCTCCCTTTGCGGACATCGGCATCGTGGCTGTGTGTGTCATCTGGCTGCGGTGCGTTTTCATGTCGTCAGCAGGGTGTCTCGGCACCGCGCCGGTAGTACCACCACCAGGTCACGGCCAGGCAGGTGACATAGAAAACAACGAATCCGTACAGCGCCATGTCGGGGCTGCCGGTCAACGTAATGGACGAGCCGTAGCTCTTGGGAATGAAGAAACCGCCGTAGGCGCCGATCGCACCGGAAAAGCCGACCACCGCAGCCGACTCGATGCTGGCCTGGTGCGCGGCGGTAGCCTTGCCCTCGGCGTTGTCGTTGGCCGACCAGCGCTCATGCAGCGTGCGGAAGATCACCGGGATCATGCGGAAGGTCGTGCCGTTGCCGATGCCACTGAGCACGAACAGCGCCATGAAGCTGAGCAGGAAGCCATGGAAGTTGCCGCCCTGGCCATCGCTGGGCAGGAAGTGCAACACACCGAACACCGCGGCGATCATCAGCGCGAACACCCAGAAGGTCAGGCGTGCGCCACCCCAGCGGTCGGCCATGCTGCCACCCACCGAGCGCATCAGTGCGCCCAGCAGCGGGCCGATGAAGGCGTAGGCCAGCGGGTTCACGTCCGGGAACTGGCTCTTCACCAGCATCGGGAAGCCGGCCGAGAAACCGATGTAGGAACCGAAGGTACCGATGTACAACCAGCACATCAGCCAGTTGTGCTTGCGGCGGAAGATCACCGCCTGCTCGGAGAACGACGAGCGGGCGCTGGTCAGGTCGTTCATGCCGAACCAGGCCGCGATGGCGCACAGCGCGATGGCCGGCACCCAGATGAAGCCGGCGTTCTGCAGGAACAGTGATGCCCCACCCTCCACCGTGGGCTGCGGTGCACCACCCAGCGCACCGAACACGCCTACGGTGATGACCAGCGGGATCACCGCCTGCGCCACCGACACGCCCACATTGCCCAGGCCAGCGTTCAGGCCCAGCGCCAGGCCCTGCTTCTGCTTGGGATAGAAGAAGGAGATGTTGGACATCGACGATGAGAAGTTCGCGCCACCGAAGCCGCACAGGATCGCGATGGCCACGAACACCCAGTACGGCGTGGCCGGGTCCTGCACCGCAAAGCCGAGCCAGAGCGTCGGCGCCAGCAGCGAGGCGGTCGACAGCGCGGTCCAGCGGCGGCCGCCGAAGATCGGGATCACGAACGAATAGAAGATGCGCAGGGTCGCGCCGGACAGGCTGGGCAGCGCCACCAGCCAGAACAGCTGGTCGGTGCTGAAGTTGAAGCCGATCTTCGGCAGGCTGATCGACACCGCCGAGAACAGCACCCAGACCGAGAAGGCCAGCAGCAGCGAGGGGATCGAGATGACCAGGTTGCGGGTGGCAACCCGCTTGCCGGTGCGCTCCCAATAGCCGGGGTCCTCCGGCGTCCAGTTGCTGATGACGCGACCCGGACGGGCAGTGCTGCGGACAACAGGATCGCTACCGACGGTCATACATGGCTCCAAGGCTGTGGAATGACGTGGGTATTGCTTTCAAGTTGTGACCCGTCGTCGTGCAGCCATTAGGCCGTGCGGCAACTACGACGGGGTTGATCTGGATCAATCAGGGGCCGGTTTTCACCCTGCCCCTGACAAATGTCAAACCGATGAAGCGGTATTGCGGCGCGTGACTCCGCGCTGGCGCACGCTGTCGCGCACGTCCACATCGAACTGCAGCTGAAGCCGGCTGCCATCTTCCAGGGCAATGTCGAATGGCAGGCCATCCCGGCACGGCAGCCGCGCCGCCAAGGCCTCAACCGCCGGGCGCGGCAGCACCAGGCGGCAGAAGGTGCCACCATCGAGCAGCACCGGCCGCTCGCCGCCATGCAGCGACACCGCCATGCCCCAACCCTCGATACCGCCGAAGCGGGTCATGTTCTCGACCGATTCACCGGCCAGCAGGCGCGCCAGTTCGGCCTCGTCCAGGCGAAGCCGTACCGATTGGTCCTGAAACTGCACTTTCATGACGCAACATCCTCCCATTGTTCGGGGGTATTGCAGTTGACCAGCCCGGCCTCGTCAACCGGCGCCAGGGCCACGGAATTCACGCCAAGACGGCGCTGCAGGGCCTGCAGCGAGCGCGGGCCGTCCGGGTCATCCAGCATCGATCCAAGTACGTTGCGGCAAGCATCGTCTATATCCACCAGCATGGGCAGGGGGTGGCCCGCAAAGATCGTGCATGGACCGCGATGGCCGTCACGCAATTGCTGTAGCAATCGCGGCGGCAGCAGCGGTGTATCCACCGGCACCACCCAGGCCGGGCCATCGGGCATGCGCGTCGCCACGCTGTAGAGCCCGCCCAGCGGCCCGCAACGTGCCACGCGGTCCGGTATGCCGCCGAACGCCGGGTAATTTCCGCTGACCCAGACCTCGCGTGCGCCAGCCTGCATCAACAGGCCCCGCATGTGTTCCAGCAGCGTGCGCCCCTGCCACGGCAGCAGCGCCTTGTCGCGGCCCATCCGGGTGGACAGGCCACCGGCCAGCACGATGCCGGTGATGCTCATCGCAGTAGAGCCACGCCATGCGTGGCTGCGCCGGCATCAATGTTGATGATCGTGCGCATGGTCATGGGCATGTGCAGGTTCACTGTCCGCGTGGCAGAGGCTGCAGCCCTCGCTCCACGCGCTGTCGCCGTCTTCGTAATGTTCCTGCTTCCAGATCGGGCACTGGTGCTTGACCACCTCGATCAATTGCCGGCAGGCCCGGAATGCCTCGTCACGGTGCGGGCTGCCGGCGGCCACCACCACCGCCACATCGCCGATGCCGAGTCGGCCCTTGGCATGGGCCACATACAGCTTCAGCTTCGGGCCAAACGTCGCCTCGACCTCGGCGGCCAACCGCTTGAACTCGTTCAACACCAGCGGCTCGAACAGGTCGTAGGTGATCCCGGTCACCGGCCGGCCGATGTTGACATCGCGCACCTTGCCGATGAACACATCGATGCCACCGAAGCCCGGATCGGACACCGCCGCGATGCCCTCGGCCGGATCGATCGCCGCCTGCGCGCGGTCCACCACCTTGGCAATGATCGTCTCGCTCATCGCTCAGCCCCCGCTCACCGGCGGCAGGATCGCCACCCGGCCATCGTCGGGCAGCGCCTCGTGGTCGCGCAGCACGCGTTGCTGATCGGCGAATGCCGAGTAATCCAGCAGGCCGGCACGGAAACCCGGCCAACGCAGTGGCAGCAGCTCGCGCAGCGCCTGGCGCAGATCGGCCACGGTGCCACCGGCCACCTCCACCGCGATTTCACGGCTGGCATCCAGATCGGAAAACGCACCGAACAACTGCAGATTCACCTGTTTCATCATGACTCCTGGCTCACCAGCTGCACCGGTTCGTGGTGACCCCAGCCCTGCACCCGCACGTAGGTGCCCGCGCTGGCCTGGTCTCCCTCGGCTTCCAGCACCACCCAGGCGTTGGCCTGCAGCATGGACTTCAAACGGAATGATTCCTGCCCGGACAGCACGCGCGCACTCAGGCGCCCCTGCGCGTCCACTTCCACCCGCGCCCGCGCATGGAAACGCAGGCCCGGCGGCGTGCGCACGTCGGCCTGCAGCGGCAGCGTCAGCACCGGCTCCGGCGCCAGCCCCAGCAGGCGGCGCAGCACCGGCTCGACGAAGAAACGCTGGCCCACGGCCGCCGAGACCGGGTTGCCCGGCAGGCCGAAATACAGCGCGCCATTGGGCAGCACCGCAAACAGCAACGGCTTGCCGGGGCGGATCGCCACCTTGTGGAACACGATGCGCGCACCCCGTCCGCGCAGCGCGTCGGGAACGAAATCGTACCGGCCGGCCGACACCGCGCCGGTGCTGATCAACAGCTGCGCACCCGCAGCCAGCGCTTCATCCAGCACCGCATTGAACGCGGCCACGTCGTCGCCCACCGTGCCCTGCCACACCACCTCGGCACCGGCGGCCTGCAGGCGGCCGACCAGGTATGGCCGGTTGCTGTCACGGATCTGGCCGGATTCCAGCGTCTGCGCCGCCTCGGTCACCAACTCCTTGCCGGTAGCGATCACTGCCGCCTTCGGCCGCGCCACCACCGCCACCTCGCCCACGCCGATCGCATGCAGCAGGGTGCGCGCGTTGATATCCAGCACCTGCCCGGCCTGGAGCACGCGCTCGCCGTCGCTTACATCCTCGCCGCGCAGGCGCACGTTCTGGCCCGGCTTCACCAATCCCTTCAGGGCAATGCGGGTCGGGCGGCCGTCCTCGCTGGAGAGGATCTCCACATTCTCGACCGGCACCACCGTGTCCAGCCCGACCGGCATGCGCGCGCCGGTCATGATTTCCCAGGCACCCTCGCCGCCTTCGGCACCGGCATCGCCGGCCGCCTGCCAGCCCTGTACCCCGAATTCGGTACCGGCTTCGAATGCCACGCCGTTGGCGCGCAGCGCGAAGCCGTCCATCGCCGAATTGTCGAACGGCGGCAGCGACTGTGCGCTGTGGATGTCACGGGCCAGCGTGCGGCCCGCGGCCTCGTGCAGCGGCAGGCGTTCGGCCGGCAGCGGCGTGGCCGCGTCCAGCAGGTGCTGCAAGGCTTCGCTATAGGCAATCATCAGTGGCCACCACCCTCGACCATTGCCAGTGCGTGGCCCAGTACCGGCGCCAGGATGTCCAGGCACTGCGCCGCCGCCTTCGGGCTGCCCGGCAATGCAAACACCAGCATGTTGCCCAGCTGCACCACCTCGGCGCGGCTCAGCCAGGCCATCGGCGTGTGCTGTGCGCTGAGTGCCCGCACCATCTGCGCCAGGCCATGCACCGGCCGCGCATTCAACGAACGCAGCGCCTCCGGGGTCAGGTCACGCGGGCCCAGCCCGGTACCACCGGTACACAGGCTCAGGCGCACGCCCTCGGCGGCCAAGGCCTGCAGGCGGCCCGCCAACGGCTCGATGCCATCGGGCAGTACCTCGGCGGCTACCACCTCGCCCCCCAGCTTCTTCAGCCCGGTCACCAGGGTCGGGCCAGAGATATCCTCATAGGTGCCTTCGCTGGCGCGATCGCTCAGCGTGATCACCGCGCAGGCCGCGCCCTGCAGCCCCTTCGGCGCACGCGGCTTGAACCGCTCGCGCTCGGCCTCGTCCATGCCATCCGGGTGCAGCCAGACACCGCGCTTGCCGCCTTCCTTGAACAGCAGGCGGATGCCTTCGATGCGCAGCGCCGGTTCCACCGGCTTGCTCAGGTCGTACAGGGTCAGCAGCGCCGCGTTGACGCCGGCCAGTGCCTCCATCTCCACGCCGGTGCGGGCCTCGCTGGCGCACTCGCACCACACGCGGATCGCCTGCCGTTCCGGCACCGGCGCGCAGAACACCTGCACCAGTTCCAGCGGCAGCGGATGGCACAGCGGCATCAGCATCGACGCCATCTTGGCACCCTGCAGGCCTGCAATCTCGGCCATCACCAGCGCATCGCCCTTGGGCAGGCGGCGCTCGACGATCAGCGGATAGGCCACTGGACCGGCATGCAACTCGCCCACCGCCACCGCACGGCGGCGGGTGATGCGCTTGTTGCGCACATCGGCCATATGGAAGGCCGCATTCAATTCCCCACTCATCGTGTTGCTCATCCTCCGATCGAGGCCAGGTGCGGGGTCAGCCCGGTCTGGCCCTGGTGCAGTCCATGCCCGGCCGCTTTCAGGCCAAGCTGGGTGGTGATGCGTGCCAGCAGCGCGTCGTGGTCCTCATCGCGCTGCAGCAGCGGTCGCAGTGGCACGCCGAACTCGCCGAACAGGCACAGCCGCAGGTCGCCCTTGGCGGTCACCCGCAGGCGGTTGCAGCCTTTGCAGAAGTCACGCGAATACGGCGCGATGATCCCAATGCTGCCGCGATGGTCCGGATGACCGAACTCGCGCGCCGGGCCGGCATCGGCCGCGCGCGGGCGCTCGTGCCAGCCCGCGGCCAGCAGCTGCTCGATCACCCGATCGGCGCGCAGGTGGTGGCGCTGGAAATAGGCTTCGTTGTCGCCGGTGCGCATCAGCTCGATGAAGCGCACGCTGAAGGGGCGGTCACGCAGGTAGTCCATCCACTGCGGCAGCTCGTCGTCGTTCAGGCCACGCAGCAGCACCGCGTTGAGCTTGATCGCCGGCAGGCCCAACGCCTGCGCCAGCGCCAGGCCCTGCTGGATCTCCGGCAGGCGGTCATGGCCGGTGATGGTATTGAAGCGTTCGCGCTGCAGGCTGTCCATGCTCACGTTCAGCGCAGTCAGGCCTGCCCGGTGCCATCCCGGCAGCCGCCGCGGCAGCAGCGTGCCGTTGGTGGTGATGGCCACCTTGCGGATGCCCGGCACCGCCGCCACGGTGGCGATGATCTCGTCCAGATCCTTGCGCAGGCTGGGCTCGCCACCGGTCAGGCGGATCTTGCTCATCCCCAGCGCGGCAAAGGCCCGCACCAGGCGGCCGATCTCCTCCACCTGCAGGAAACGCGGGTGGCCATCGGCCTGGTAACCGTCGGGCAGGCAGTAGCTGCACCGGAAGTTGCAGGCTTCGGTCAACGACAGGCGCAGGTACGGAAAGCTGCGTCCGAAACCGTCGGTGAGTTGGCTCATGGCTGGTCCACCTTGTTGCTCCACCGTCTTGCCTGTGCCCGGAACGGCCCGGATACCCTCGCCTGCTGGAACGATTGCCAGAGTACGCGGCCTTCAGTTCCATCGGCATGACTTAAATCAATCGCGTTCGGCCCCCCGCGGAAGGCGTTGTGGCAGCATGCGGCTTTCCGTGCAGCGGGCGTGTGACAACCCTCATGATGATGAACGATTTCCAGCAACTGCTGCACGCCGCCGGCGAGCAGGCTGAACCGCAACGCCTGCTGTTCGTATTCGTGCGCGCCGAGCTGCCCGAATCGCCCACCAGCGACCAGCGCGACCGGCATGACCGCCGCGAGGGCGGCACCCTGTCGCCGGTGCTGTGCGTGGACAAGCTGCCGGCCGAGGTGCCCAGCTTCCAGGCGCTGGCGGCCGAATCGACCACCACCGGCATCGACTGGGACCTGGTGTTCGTAGCGGCGCTGGATGGCCGTGGCGGTTTCGCGCCGAACAGCGACGAAGCCGCGCGCCCGTTGCAGCTGATGGTCAACGCCATCCATGGCGGTCAGATCGGCCGCTTCGCCGCCTTCGACCGTGGCGGCGAGCCCGTTCAGTTCTATTGAGCCACCAGCTGCAGGGTCAGGAAGAAGATCACCAGCACGGTGTTCAGCCCCCAGGCCACGGTCAGCCCGCGCGCCGCCACGCCCAGGTTGGGGTTGTGCGCGGTGGGCGCCGCCCGCCAGACCGCCGGGATGATCCAGCCGGTATAGAGCAGCAGCACGGCAAATACCCCCAGCAGCAGCGTGGTGCGCTGGTTGGCCAGCGCCCAGAGGGCCACCGCCCACAGAATGTTGCTGGGAATGACGCCCTGCAGCCAGAACACACTCCACAGGCGGGAACGGCCTTGGGTGTCGGGGGTGGGGTGCAGCGAAGCGGTGGCGGTCATAAGTCTCCTTCTGTTTAGGAAACGTGCTGAACAAGCCTGCGCTTGGTGGCTGGGAACGTCAACCCGAGTCGCACGTCACGCTTTGGCGCCTGTAGACGCGGGCCATGCTCGACACAGGTCGCTCCCCGCAGAGCCTGTCGTCATCGCCCCTCCCCCTTTGTTCCCTAACGCCCCCCAACCTCGACATCTGTCGCAGATTGCACGGTGCGGGCGGACCGCCGCGCCAGCCAGCGCTGGCAGTGCTTAACAGCATGGGAGAATGCCGAAAGCGTCTCCAATCGAGTGTTGTTTACAACTCTTCTGATTGGCATTGCACAGCGCCAGGGGCTCAGATGGCGTGCCACCGGAAAAGGGTGGCCGGGCTTCGAACACCCGAGTTGATGTTGATGTATGCGCTTGCCAGCCGGCGCCACCCTAGCGTGGCGCCGGCTGGCAATCCGTCTGCCGGCTATGGCGGGCGGTGCGTGGGGGCCTTCGGGCCCGCCGGACTGACATCAACCCGGTGTTCGAACCACGTACCGTCCGCCACTTTTATGGGTGGCGGCTACCGATTGCCCTGCACGGAGCCTTGCCATGAACGAGTCGGACTTCCCGCATCTGCACGCCTACCGCAGCACCGCCGGCGACGACGGTTCGCCACAAGCCGCGCCGCCAGTGGACAGGAACACCTTCATTGCCAACCTCCACCGCATCGGCTCCGGTGCGGCGGCCGACGGGCAACCCTGGCCGGAGCGTCACCAGCTGCCCGGCCGCCTCCTGGCCCTCGCCGATGCCGATTGCGCGCTGAGCGGGTTGCGGGTGGTGCTGGAAATGCTGCTGGCGGCGGAGCGCACCCGGCAGAATGGCGAACCCGGGCAGTACGTGGGCGACCGGGTGATGGAGGGGTTGGTCATGGCCTGCCAGTCGTTGTGCGCGCAGGCGGTGGGGCGCTTGCAGCCCGAAGGGTGAATGTCATGTGCAACGCCCTTCAGCGAGAACCGCCTTCCACCCGACATGCCAGCGGCGTAGCGCCCTTCGCCGAGGGAATCGCGAGTACATTCCAGCGCTCGGCCAAGGTGCGTTCGACGCGGAAAGAAAATGACCGTGCCTCGGCGGGCATCTTCCCTTCAGAGAAGCCGATGGCTATCTCGAAGCGATCCAATCCGAAGTTCCCCGCCTCCAGTCCAGAGCCATCTTCCCGCTTCACTCCGACGTAGACGACAGGGCGCTTCACGTCCACCTTTGCTCTGGCAAGCTGGCGATCCAATTCAGCGCTGCCATCGAAGTACTGCATTCCTTCGTCGTTGGCGATAGAGCTGAGGGTCTGCTTGAACCGATTCACGCCCTCTTGGTCATGCACGCAGAACTGGATCATCTTGAAGGGCCGCTTTCCTACAGCCCATGCGCCGCCAGAGAATCCAAGTCCGACTCCAATCAGAAGTAGTGCTGTCAGGATCCTCACCATCATCAAGGCCCCAGTTTGCAGAGTGTGGCGGACAACGTCGCCGCAGGGCCAAAAATCATGACCCCAAACACATCTCCGCTCGGTCTTCTCAGGCCGCTTCCCTTGGATGAGGGAGACCGTGTCGGGGGTGAGGAATCTGGGCACGGAATGTCCTTCAGGGCACTGCACCCGCCATCGGCAGATGCTCGATCCGCCATGTCCTGGCGTAGATGAGAATTACGCTTCCGGTCGAGGTGGTCTCGATACGGAAACACTTCAGGCCGGACAACGGATAGCCGACCGCCTTCCAACGATCAAGAAGATGAGCAAGCCCCGGCTCGTCGTCCTCGACCCTGGCGAACTCTATTCCCTCCTCCCCCAGTACGCCGAAGTTCATGAGCGCCGAGCACCCGTAGGCTTCCGAGAAGCAGACGGTTGCCTGCCGGCCGTCCGGCCAGCGCACGTGGACCTTTACCTCGTCGCATACGCCAGGTTTGCTCCTGTCAATGTTGATGGCCAGCAACGTGGCGTCACACCATTCGAGCAAGTTGAAATCTTCGTTCATCCACTGGAATCCGTCAGATGCATACGACGGAGGTGCGACCCCGGTCGCCCCTTCCTCTCTCTCACCGCTCCTGGAGCTCCCCAAGATTGAGATCCCGGGCATAGGAGCGCCGACTACTGATCTGCACCGGCTTGGATGCGAAACTCCGGCCGTCCCTGCATTCAACGGCGAATTGGTAGCTCTGGGGTTCCGGCCCTGCAACGACCATCATGGGGACCGAGAATGTGCTTCCAACCGGTTTCGACGAAACTACACCTTCGCCCTCCCCGAGCATGCTCAGCTCACAATCCAGAGCGCGAACGTCACCCTGACCTGGCGGCACGCTTCCCGAGACGCGCACGATCATATCGCCACCCAATGTTGCACAGCCGGCCAGAACCAGACCGGCCATGACAGCTGCGGCACACCTCACCTTTGGCATCCTCGGATCCTCAGTACGCACTGCGACGTCTCACGCATACAACCATTCAGGTACGCATCAACCTCATCAATAGATACCCGCCATGATACGAATGTAGTCGTCGAGCGAATCCACCCGCCGATTGACTGCAATACCCCGTTCTTTCGCGAGCGATTGAAGCTCGAATATTAAAACTCCATACCCCGAGTCCCAGCCATCAGCTTCACCAGGCGACAGTTCCTTCGAAAATCGATCTCCAGGACGGAGCTTCCCGGAGGGCAAACGAAGCTCGTCTGCAACATGCTCCAGCAGCTCCACTACGGTTTCCTGATCCAGGCCACTGTCCGCATAGTATTGGTCATAGAAGCCAGTTGGCGACAGCGCCTCTCTTTCTCTCATTTTTTCTTTCATTTCCATTCGCCTCCATCCACCGCCTGCGCTGCAGCCACAATAGAGCATGGAGCCGATATCCCATAGGTCCTCCCGCACAGTCGTCACCGCGGCCCAGCAATCTTCCTGCCGAACGCCAGGGTGCTTAAAGCTTGCCGGACCATCCGATCTTCCTACACGGCCCTCCCATTCGTGAACACGGACCAGTGGCAAGGTCGATTTGACACATACCCGAACCCACACGACGCTCGGCGGGAAAGTGCCGAATCAGGCACCGGGAAAGGAGACCGCCACGTGCCCCTCACGCATTTCGCTTACTGGGTGAGACCGCCCAGCCACCTATAATTTTATTCCGCTGTAAACAAGGCCCAGCTCTTCATCGCGCATGACCCAGCGGCCAACATTTCCCTCCGGACACAGATAGAACTTGCCGCCATGGCTTGACGCTCGCGACCACGCGTTGCGGGCAAACTGAGGAAATCTCCGCATGACTCGCGCGTCGGACATCTCCGGCCTGCTCATCGGCCTACATTCTTCGGGCAAAGCAAGAACCCCGCTGGTCAGGCGGAAAACCAGCCACGATTCATTTGTGTCCATGTCGTGCGACTCGCGTATGTTGACTGCATCCTCTGGCAACCATGAAGGCAACCATTTCGATTCACCGATTGCTTGCCTTGAGACGGCTTGATTGCGGTCTGCATACTCGGTGCTGGCAACTTCCATGCAACCAGAAAGTGCGATTGACAGCGTCACGATTTGGAGCAGCTTGGAAGCGTACATCTGAGGCATCCGAGTCATCAGCAAGGGAAGTTTCCACCGGGTCGATAGCTCCCGCACATCTGCGAGCAACTCCGCGTACGGCTCATTTGTCCAGATGATCGTCCGAGGCGGTTTGCCAGCTGATCCGCAGCGGAGTCAGCGGTGGAGTCGCCCTTGATGTTTTGATCGAACCACTATAGTTATCGAACCACTATAGTTGTAGAACCACCCGCTCGCATCCGTGGCCTGCTGGCCCGGGAAGCGCAATGCCAGTTCGAACGCCACACCATCACCATCCGGATCGGCACTCGGAAGCTGGTTGCCGAACACCTCGCTCTTGTTGCTCCACTCCCAGATCGCGACATCACGCGCTGGATCGATCACGACACGCGGCGTGCCCAGATGATCCGGCTGCACGTAGGCCAGCTCCGGCACGCCGGTAGCCGGCACATTGATCAGCGCCACCGGGTAGTTGTCCAGCCAGATGGCCTGCTGTTGCGCCTGGCCCGTGGCCGAGTAGTTGCCCAGCCACTGCCCTGCTTCGTCATACAGCGTGATCTGGGCAGTTCCACCGGCAGGGGTACGCAGCACGCGCTCGCCGCGATGGTTGTAGGCGTTGCTTTCCTGCACGGCATTACCCTGCTTCACCGCGTTCATGCGGTTCGCATCGTTGTAGATGAACGTCTTGCTGCCGATGCTGGTGGTATTCCCCGCTGCGTCATGGTTGCGCACCTCGCCATCCACCGCAGCCAGGCGATGGCTGGTTGGGGGATAGGTGTAGCTGGCGGTGCCTGCCGAAGTGGTCAGCGGGGTGCGATTACCGGTGGAGTCAAAATTCTCAAGCCCCCTCTTCGAAGAGGGGGCTGAGAAGGCACGCTACTCTTGTGATCCACCAGCCAAATGCTGCTTTCTCCTCAAGGCAACGAGAAAGAAGGCTGTCGCAGCTAGCAACGCGCCACACGCATCCCAGATTCGGTCAAGCCACAGCATCAAAGTGAAAATGGCCAGCCACATTACAGATAGTGCAAGAAACCATCCGCGCGTCAGCTTCATAGGGCTCAATACACAGTTTGAATTCCAACCATAGCGCAGACGATACCCAATACAACCTAATAGATTGCCGGCATCCCTTCCTCCAACTGCTGCAACGCCGGCGACAAAGGGCAAAAGCAGCGTCAGATCCGACGCACCAGATGCCGGCAAGGTCAGCCGCGTTGATAGGGGGGGGCGGAAGAACCCGCAGCGCAGGCGCAGCGACCTCATGCACCATGACTTCCTGCACAGGGAGTAGGTGTTATACCTCACTACATTACCAGCACGACCCGTCGCGAGGTCGGCAGGCTGTGGCACTCCGCTGCAGACCTGACCCATCGGAAGGGCTGGCACGCGCACGGCCCAGGGGAACGGCAATGAAGAGCAGCCGAGTGACGTTGTGGGCGCTGGCCGCGATGATGGCCGCAGTGGGCACCGCGCACGCAGGGGAAATCCAGGTGGATCGAGGCGCTTACGCACTGCAGGCCGAAGAAACGGGGTCAGGCCCGATCACCGTGGTCTTTGAATCCGGTTTCGGCCAGGGCGCAGCCGCCTGGAAGGAGGTGGTTGCGGGTCTGGGGCGCGACTACCACAGCATCACCTACGCCCGTGCGGGACTCGGCAAGTCCGGCAGCGACGGTCACCCCAAGCGCATCGATGCGCATCTGGCCGACCTCACGGCCGTGATCGATACGCTCGCCCCCGGTCGCCGCGTTGTGCTGGTGGGTCATTCCTATGGCGGTCTGCTGGCCACGGAGTTTGCACGCCGCCATCCGGAGCGCCTGCAGGGCCTGGTGCTGGTGGACCCGGCCACGATGGGGCAGCGCCATGCGTTCAAGCAGGCCGACAGTGCCCGCGTGCAGGCAGACGATGCCCAGCTGCGGGCGATGCTGCCGCCGGCCATGGCCGCCGACTACGCCGTGCTGACCGAACAACTGGATGCACCCGGTGCGGAAACCCCGCGCACGATGCCGGACGTGCCGGTGGCGCTGCTGACTGCAACCCAGCTGGCTGCCGAACCGCTGTTCTTCGAAGAAACCGCAGCGGGCAAGGCGCTCTGGAAAGCACAGCACGCCCTGCTCTTCTCGGGGTTCACGCGCGGTACGCATCGCTACCTGGCAACCGGCCACACCCTCCAGCGCGAGGACCCTGCTGCGGTGGTGGCCGCGATTCAATCGGTCTCCGACACCTCGAAGTAGCCGTTCCAGGCAACGGCTTCCCCCGTTGTTCCCCGCTACTGCCCGCGCAGGCGCACCGCGAAGTACCGCGCCGGGGAAAGGCCAAGCGCTTTCTTGAACATCGTGATGAAGGCCGTCACCGACTCATAGCCCAGCGTCTCGGAAACGCGTTGTACCGGTGCGCCCGCGGCGAGTTCCCGAATGGCGATGAGCAGGTGCAGCTGCTGCCGCCAGCGCCCGAAGGACAAGCCCGTTTCCCGTTCGATGAGCCGGGTCAATGTGCGCTCGCCCAGGGCCAGGCGCACCGCCCACTGGCTGATGGTGCTGCGATCTGCCGGATCCGCCGACAGCGCCGCCGCCAACGCCCGCACCTTCGGGTGATGGCTGACCGGCAGCGACAGATGCTCGGCCGGCATCTGCACCAGTTCGTCCAGCAGCACCCGCGCCAACCGGTCGGTGTGGCTGCCATGCGGGTAGTCCAGCGGCGCGTCGGCCAGGTGCAGGATCATCTCGCGCAGCATCGGCGAGATCGCCAGCGTCACGCACTGCGCCGGCAGGTCGACGACGCCGGGCTCGACGAACAGGTAGCACAGGCGCGCGTTGGCGGTGGCGCGATTGCTGTGCGGCATGCCGCCCGGGATCCAGACGCCACACTGGGGCGGCACGATCCACAGCGCGTTGGCCACTTCGCAGGTCACCGCCCCATGCAGCGCAAGAATGAGCTGGCCCTTGCGGTGCTCATGCACGGGAATCTCTGCGTCGTGCTCGGCCACCTGCAGGCGGCTGGCGACCGCCGGGCGATCGGTCTCGTCCGGGTCCAGGTCAAAGCCGGGGAGCGAAATGCGAGCCATTCTCACATTGACCTGTTTTAGCGATTGGTTGTCATTGTAGCGAAATTCGCCAGTGCGGCCGATCACTAGCATGAGCCGCATGCCCTCCCCCACCCCTTTTCGTCCCCATGTGTTCCAGGCATTCGGCCGGTTGAAAAGCCCTGCCCTCAGGACCGACCAGGAAGCAGCGCTGTTCTCGCTCAAATGCCTGCTCGCCGCGTCACTGGGGCTGTATGTCTCTCTGCGGATCGGCCTGAATCGCCCGTTCTGGGTGATCGGCACGGTCTATCTGGTGTCGCAGCCCCTTTCCGGGGCAACACTGAGCCGCGGCCTGTTTCGCCTGCTCGGTACCGTGGGTGGGGCCGTCGCCACCGTCGCGCTGGTGCCACGCTTCGCCAATGCCCCCCTGGTGCTGAGCGCCGCGCTCGCCACCTGGATGTCACTTTGCCTGTATCTGGCAATGCTCGACCGCACGCCACGTGCCTATGCGTTCCTGCTGGCCGGCTATACCACCAGCCTGATCGGGTTTCCTGCGGTGATGGTGCCGGCAGACGTGTTCACCATCGCCATCACGCGGGTGCAGGAAATCGCCATCGGCATCCTGGCCGCAACGCTGGTCCATGGGCTGGTGCTGCCGCGCCGGGTTTCGTCGCGCGTGCACGCACGGGTCGCTGCCGTGCTGGATGACGCGGAACGATGGACACGGGACCTGCGCGCCGGCGCATCGGACACGGTGCTGGCGACGGACCGCTCGAAAGTGGCGGCGGACCTGCTCGAGCTGCATGTGCTGTCGATCCACCTGCCCTTCGACAGCGCCCACGGCGTGGCCCAGGTACAGATCCTGCGCGCCCTGCACGACCGGATGCTGGACGTCCTGATGCTGTCCAGCGCGGTGGAAGATTCCATCGACCGGCTGCGTTCACCACAGGCCGGCGCGATGGATGCAACGGGCTGGCGCGATCTGCTACAGGCCGGCCTCGCCGCGCAACAGACGGAGCTCGACCTCGCCCACGCCGACTGCCGCGTGCTGCAGGCGCAACTGCACACCGCCAGGCCCCACTGGCGTCGGCATGTACCTGCCCGCCTTGCGCGACATGTGCAGGGTGCGGTACTTCACCGGGATCATCGGCTTGCCCTGCGCAGCGCGCTGGGCGCGTTCGTCGGCATCCTGCTGAGCTGCGTTCTGTGGATCGTTACCGGCTGGTCGGACGGCGCCACGGCGGTGTCCATCATCGGCACGGCGTGCGTGCTGTTCGGCACGATCGAAGCGCCTGCGCCGCATGTCATGCGCTATCTGGTGGGGTCGTTGATCGGCGTTGCCGTCGGCCTGCTCTACGGTCTGCTGATCTTCCCCGCGCTGTCCGATTTCGTCGGCCTGATTGCCGCGCTGGCGCCTGCGCTGCTGCTGTGCGGATCGTTCCTGGCCCGGCCTCCCTTCATCATGGCTGCGCTGGGCGTGGTGCTGACGTTTCCGCTCATCGCGGGACTGGGCGCGACCAATACGGTCAACATCGTCGGCGCACTCAACAACAGCGTTGCATTGTTCATCGGTACGACGGTGGCACTGTGCAGCATGCAGCTGTTCCAGACCGCCGATGCGGGCCGCAACCGCGCTCGGCTGGAGCGTTCGATCCGCCGGGACATCGCACGACACGCCGCCGGACAAGGTGATGTGACACGCGCCTGGCTCAGCCGCATGCTGGATCGAATCGGGCTGCTCGCTCCCAGGCTGCAGGGCCGTTCCAGCGCAGGACACGACCTGCGGGCATTGTTTGCGGATGTTCGTGCGGCACGTGCATCCAGCCAACTCCGCGCACTGGAAAGGTGCCTGGACAATCCGCAGGTCCGGGCGCTTCATGCACTGCTGATCGAACGCATCGCCGAGCATTTCAGGGTTCGTGCCCACCCGCCGCGCCGTATCGACACCCATCTTCTGGAAGTGCTGGACCGAATGCGCGAAGCAGTGGTTACCAGCAGTGGGGCTGATCGGGAGCATCTGTCGCACCTGCTCTGCGGGTTGCACCGCGACCTTCTCGTACCTTTGTTCACCCACCGGCGCTGACCTCATGCTTCCTGATCTTTCGATTGACGGCGTGCTGATTCCCGGCCTGCTTGCGGTGGCCGTCGCCGCGCTGGCGCTGTCGGTACTGACCTCACGTTTCCTCGCCAGCCTTGGTCTGTACCGGTTGTTCGCCGCGTGGCCACTGGTGGGTCTGTCCCTGTTCGTGATCCTGGCGGAGCTGATGATCCGGCTCGCGCCCCTGTTCGAGAAATGAGATGAAACACACGCTTGCTGTCATCGGGCGCTGGAGCGCAACCCTGGTGGTGTTCGCAATTGCCGTCGTCGCTGCACTGGCCATCTGGCATCGCTACGAAACACGCCCGTGGACGCGCGATGGGCGGGTGCGCGCCGACGTGGTGCGCGTTGCGTCGGACATGGGGGGATTGGTCACCCAGGTGCTGGTGCACGACAACCAGCGGGTGAGCGCCGGACAGCTGCTGCTGGTGCTGGACCAGCCGCGCTTCGCTGCCGCACTTGAGAAGGCCGACGCAGCGGCCAGCAGCGCACGCGCCACGCTGGCACTGGCCCGCCGCGAATCGACGCGGGACGACGCACTGGGCAACCTGGTCGCTTCGGAAACCCGCGAACGCAATGCCGCCAAGGTCGATACCGAGCTGGCCGCCCTGGCGCAGGCGCGGGCCGAACAGCGCGTTGCCCGGCTCAATGTGCAACGCACCGAGGTGCGTGCGACCACCGATGGCATCGTCACCAACCTGGACCTGCACGCGGGCGACTACCTGCAGCCGGGGGCACAGGCGCTGGCGCTGATCGACACCCGCAGCCTGCGCATCGAGGGCTATTTCGAGGAAACCAAGCTGGCCTGCATCACCGAGGGCGATGCCGCCGTGGCCCGGCTGATGGGCGACGACCACGACGTGCGCGGGCACGTGGATACCATCGCCGCCGGCATTGCCGACGATCAGCGCTCAAGCACCCACAACCTGCTGCCGGCGGTGGCGCCGACCTACACCTGGGTGAGGCTGGCACAGCGGATCCCGGTACGCATCCGCATTGACGATGCGCGGCCGGATACCCGCCTGATCGTCGGTCGCACTGCAAGTGTGACCATCACGCCCTCGGCACAGGGAACCTGCAAGTGAGCCTGCGAACACTACGCGGTGGGCTGCTTGCCCTGCTGCTGCCGATGACGGCCTGCGTCTCCGGCCCCGACTATCACCTGCCTGCGAATGCCGTCGCAGCTTCACAACGGGCTGCGCGGGCGTTCGTCTCAGGCCAGGACGCACCGTTCAGCCACGACGCGCCACCGGATCGATGGTGGCAACTGTATGGCGACCCTCAGCTTGACGCCTACGTACGCGAGGCACTGGCGGCCAATACCGACCTGCGCGCCGCCGATGCCAACCTTCGGCGCGCCAGCGCGACCGTGCTGGAGTACCGCGCGCGCGGTGCCGTGCAAGGGGACGTGGATGCATCGGGCACGCTCGTCCATGCCGGTGGCTACACCCAGGCGTCGGCCGCGCCGCAATCCTATGCGCTGGGCCTTCACCTCTCCTATCCACTGGATCTTGCAGGCGGCATCCGCCGCGGCATCGAAGCCGCCAACGCGGACGCGGAGGCGGTTGCTGCGGCACGCGACCAGGTCCGCGTGGTCGTCGCTGCGGCCGTCACCCGTGCCTATCTCCAGGTGTGCACAAGCAATCACACGCTCGCTGCAACCCGGCAGGTGCTGGCGATACAGCGCGCCACGCTGGAGGCAACCCGACGCCTGGCTGCAGGCGGACGCGGAACGGACTTCGATGTCAGCCGTGCCGGTGCAGCCGTCAATCGCAGCGCGGCGGCGATACCGCACCTGCTGGCGGAACGGCAGGCCTCACTGTTCGAACTGGCCGCACTGATGGGCAAAGTCCCGGCAGACTATCCCAAGGAAGCAGGAGGGTGCCCACAGCCCCCTGAGCTGCAGCAGGCATTGCCGGTCGGTGACGGCTGGCAGCTGCTCCAGCGGCGCCCTGACGTACGCGCAGCCGAACGCAGCCTGGCCGCCGCGACTGCAATGATCGGTGTCGAGACGGCGGGTCTCTATCCGCAGATCACCTTGGGCGCCTCTTCGGGCGTGGCTGGCACACCGGCGCATCTGCTTTCCGCCGACAGTTTCGGGGCGAGCGTCGGGCCGCTGCTGTCATGGCACTGGCCCAACCGCCGCGTGGCCAAGGCCCGCATCGCAGCGGCCGGTGCCAATGCAGATGCGGCTCTTGCTTCCTTTGACGGCGCGGTGCTGCAGGCACTTCGCCAGACCGAGACTGCGCTTTCTGCCTGCACGCAGGCGCTTGAACGCGAGCGCAGCCTGGCACAGGCGCGTGGGGACGCAGCGCGGGCCGCGGGACAGGCGCAGCAGCTCTACCGTTTCGGCAGGATCGATTTTCTCGATGTGCTTTCGGCCCAGGCCGCGCTGGCAGGTGCGGAGTCCGCATTGGCCGCATCGCGCGCGGACCGGGTCGATCGCCAGATGGATCTGTTCCTGTCACTGGGCGGCGGCTGGGGCGCATTGGGTCCGGCCCCGGACGGGGCCCGTTGATCCGTTCCGGGGCGGCGACTGCACGTCACGCTGTGTGTTCAGGAAAGTGCCGCGCACACCCGTATTCATTCACGCTGTCTGCCCTATATTCCCGCCACAGCGCCGCATGCTGCGGCCATGACGGAGGCACATCCATGAAGACCACACGTTTGCTTGCCATCGCTTTGACCACCGCCACCGCGTTGGCTGCGGCCCCCGCCTTCGCCGATCCGCCGCACCACGCCCGCGGCAACGGCCCGCCGCCGCATGCAGGTGGCCCGCACAACCGCGATGCGCCGCCGCCGGGCTGGCAGAAGAAGGCCTGGCGTCGTGGCGACCGCCTCCCTTGGGCCGAAGTGGACCGCCGCTACTGGGTGGACGACTACGCGCGCTATGACCTGCGCGAGCCGGGCCGCGACCGGCGCTGGGTCCGGCAGTCCGATAACGAGTACCTGTTGGTGGAGATCGCCACCGGGCTGATCATCGACGCGCTGCATCGCTGACACCTCCTGCGGTGTCCCTCCGCGCGGCAGAACGCCGCGCGGAGAGATACTTCACGACCTGGGCTGTGACGATCGGCGGCGCTTATGCCCCCGACGCTGTACCTGCCTTCGCGGCCGCCCGGCATGCATGCCCTCCCGCAATGCGATATACGCGCACATCAGCGCTGTGGCAAACAGTCCCATCGCCACCAGCAGTTCGAATCCCCGATCACCGAAGAGCAGGCGGAGGGAGACCTCCAGTGAGCACAGCCTGCCACAGCGCAGGCCCTGCTCGTTGAAGCCATGGATGAGCACCAGCACGCCCATCAGCCCGCACAACGCCATCAGGGCCAGGCTTGCGATGAAGATGAAAGGTCGATGGATGCGCATGCGTTCGTCGCGGTCTTCTAGGGTGACGTCAAGCGCGACGTTGTGAGCACGCGATCGGAAGCATCCAGCTCCACCGACCAGGCTTCGGTATCCAGGCCCAGCCGGTTCTCATACCACCATCGCTGCGCACAGCGACCACTGCATCCACGGCTGGCATAGCGGGTAAAGGGAGCAGCGGCGTGCTCCACCACGTCAGGTTGCCCCAGCGCCTGGAGTACTCCGGCCTTGCCCGCCCCCGGCCGAACCGAGGCAAGCGCGCGGGAATGCCACGCCGAGATTGCCGAGCAACCGGCAACGTACGCCAGGAACAGGCCGGCAAGCCCCCACATCAATGTCCTCATTGACAGATCCCCTCCTGCGCCGCGCGCCCGCGCATCATCCGCGCAGACCTTCCTCAACGTCAAACCGGCCTGTTGCGGCGCCCGTCATCCGTGCTAGCGTGCGCCGACCGATGATTCAGGATGAACACAGGGACGCCCGTCGATGGCAGGCAAGAGCCGGAAGGACAGGATCGCGCAGGAGATCGGCCTGTTCATGCAGCAGTACGCGCGCAAGGCGCAGCGCCATGCAGAACCCTGCGACCGGCCGTACGACCGGGGCTGGGAGAGCGGCTCAAGCGCTTGCCGCCCTTGGAAGTGGGTAGGCTGCTTTCCGCAGAGCATGACGAGGATGACCAGCCCCGTTGCATGGGCCAGGCGCGCCATTGTCGTGACGTTCTGTAGCGCGCTATGCGCCTGCGGTATGGTGATGGACAGTTCGTTCGACACCCTGCAGGAGGCGCTTGACTCCGACAGGGTGAACAAGGGGTGGATTCCCGGCTGGGTGCCGCAAGCGGCGACCGATCTGCGCGAGGTCCATGACCTCGACTCCAACACCAGCGCGCTGGCCTTCACCAAGCCCCCTGCGATACCACTGCAGCTGCCTGCGGATTGCCAGGCGACCACATTCAACAACAGTGATCCTGTTGCATTCAATCGATACTGGTGGCCTGGCAACGCGACGCTCAGTGCGTCGTACCGTGTCTTTCGCTGCGCGCCCGAATCCGGAAAATCCGTCTTCGTCGCCGTCAACACGGCCGAAGACCACGTGCTTTTCTGGCGAACCGACGCGCGGTGATGCGCGAGCGCCACCTCACTCCTCCCCAGGACCCCCATGATGCCCAAGGCACGTGCACGCTCCGCCGCCCTCGCCCTTCTGCTCCCGGCGTGGCTGCCAGTCATAGCCGCGCAGAACGCCCCTGCCGACGTCAAGGCCATCGAACAGGTGGTCGAATCGTTCCGCACCTCGCTGATCAACAAGGACAAGCCGACCTACATGAGCCTGTTCTTCTCTGACAAGCCGGAAGATATCGGCTGGCAGTTCGTTTCCGAGGACGCGCGCCTGCAGGACATCCGCAAGGCCAAGCCCGATGCGATCAAGGCGCGGCAGATTCCCGCCAACAACTTCATCGCGCTGATTGACGGGGCGGTCGCCTCGCCGAAGCCGAAGGAGGAAAAGTTCTCCAACACGAAGATCGAAACGGACGGCGATGTGGCTTCGGTGTCGTTCGACTACAGCTTCCACGACGATGGGGTGAAGACCAACTGGGGCAGGGAAATGTGGCAGCTGGTCCGGACCGAGCAAGGCTGGAAGATCTTCTCGGTGATCTACTCGATCCGCGATTCACGCAGCCCGGCCGATTGAACGTCTTGAGGACGCCGAGCGCGGATTGCGATCCATTCAGCCAGGGCATTGGCATCCGGCAAGGGATCGGGCAGAGTTCGGCCACGCGCAAGGACGCTCGCAATGACCCGCCTGCTGATCATCGAAGACAACCCCGAACTGGTTGCCAACCTGTACGCCTTCTTTGAGCCACTCGGCTATGTGCTGGACGACGCCCGTGACGGCGCCAGTGGCCTGCGTCGGGCCACGCAGAACGACTACGATGCCATCCTGCTGGACCTGATGCTGCCACGCCTGGACGGGATGGCGCTGTGCCGGAAGCTGCGCCAGGAGTTCCAGAATCCGGTGCCGGTCCTGATGCTGACGGCGCGCGATCCGGTCGAAGACCGCGTGCAGGGCCTGGCGCTGGGCGCGGATGACTATCTGGTCAAGCCCTTCTCGCTGAAGGAGCTGGATGCGCGGATCAAGGCCCTGGTGCGACGCGCCCAGGGCCGCCAGGTCGACAGCGTACTGGCGTGGAAGGACCTGCAGGTCGATACGCGGTCGCCGCAGGCCTGGCGGCAGGGACGCTGCATCGCGCTGACGCCCACCTCGCACAAGCTCCTGTTGTGCCTGGTACGCGCGGCACCCGCCGTGGTCCGCAAGCAGGAGATGGAATACCTGGTCTGGGGCGACGAGCCACCGGACGGCGGCGCGCTGCGTACCCACATCCATGAGCTGCGCCTGCAGGTGGACCGCAGTTTCGACACCACGCTGATCGCCACGGTGCACAGCGTCGGCTGGCGCATGCCGGCGTGACCCCCGCCGCTCTCTACCGGCGCTTGACCCTGCGCACCCGCATCACGATTTCGTTCGTGCTGCTGATGGCCGGCGCCATGGGCTTCATCGTTCTGGCCGAACAGGTGGACTACGACCAGGTACGGGCCGCCGTCGTTGGACGCACCCAGGACAGCCAAGTACGCCGCCTGCAGGACGAACTGGCTCGTGGCCAACGCCCCGCCCTGCCCTCCGGCAGCGCACTGTACGATGCCCGGAACGTACCTGTGGTGCTGCGCCAGTATGGCCTGGGCTACCACGGCGAAGCAGCACCCAACGAGTGGCACCTGCGCGTGTTCGACAGTGGCGGACAGCGCTACTACCTGCTGCAGGACGCGGCGCCTTATGGCTATCTGGAATACCTGATCAACGCCTTTGCAGCGCTGGTCATTTCGATCTGCGTGCTCGGCGCCTTCCTGATCGGTCGCAAGGTGGCGTCGCACGTCATCGCGCCCATCACGCAGTTGGCCGATGCCGTGCAGAGCGGGCGGAAGCCCTTTCCCTGCCAGGACGCACGCGACGAGATCGGTGTTCTGGCCCGCGCCTTTGCCCGGCACAGTGATGAACTGGAGCGTTTCCTTCACCGCGAGCAATGCTTCAGCGGCGATGCCAGCCATGAGCTGCGTACGCCGCTGGCCATCATCGGCGGCGCTGCGGAAACCCTTGCCTGCCAGCTTCCTCCTGACAGCCATCTGGTTCCCAGCGCAGAGCGCATCCTGCGTACTACCCAGGAGATGCAGCGCCAGTTGTCCTGCCTGCTGTTGCTCTCTCGTTCCCCCGGCTCAGTCCCGCGCAGCGAGGTGGCTTTGCGTCCGTTGATCGAGTCCTGCGTGGAACGCTGCCAGCCCTGGCTGGCCGGCAAGCCGGTCGGCATCACCGTTGATCCCGGTCGCGAGGTAACGATGCACACCAATCCGGACCTGGTACACAGCGTGATCTGGAACCTGACGCGCAACGCCTGCCAATACACCGAACAGGGCAAGGTCCGGATCACCCTGGACACCACCGCACTGATCATCGCAGACACCGGCCCCGGCCTGCCCTCCAGCATCGACCCGCAGCAGTTCCAACGATTCGTGCCCGGGGCACCGCACAGCGGCGAAGGATTGGGACTCTCCATCGTGCAGCGCATCGTCGAACACCTTGGCTGGACAATGACGGTACAGTCCTCGGAGCGCGGCTGCCGGTTCGCCCTGCACTGGCCTGCGGCCCGCATCTGACGTATTCCTGACAGCGGCGTGCACATGCTCGGGGTTGTCCCAACCTCGAGAACGGCATGCAGCACCCCAAGCACAGCGGCAAGTATCCGCACGGCAAGACCGGCCTGAGCCGCATCTTGCACACCCTGGTCCATTCGCGCGATGGCTTCATCGCGACCTTCCGCGGCGAGGCCGCCTTTCGCCAGCTGCTGCTGCTGCACGCGCTGTTGATCACTGCGGCGTTCGTGCTGGACATCAGTACAACCGAGCGCGCGTTGGTGCTGGCGGTCTGCTTCATCAGCCTGCTGGTGGAACTGCTCAACTCGGCAATCGAGGCCGTGGTTGATCGCATCTCGCTGGAGCAGCACCCGCTGTCGAAGAACGCCAAGGACATGGGCAGCGCCGCACAGACCACCGCGTTGTTGATGGTCGGCGCGGTGTGGGGCGTGATCCTGCTGGGCTAGGCCGGCAATCCTGACAACTTCCTGATAAGGCCGTTTCGATACTGCGCGCACTCCTGTTCCGCGGACCCTGCTCGTGCGTCAATGCCTCCGTTTTCCACGGCCCCATCCGATCATCCTGGTCTGGGCCGCAGCGTTTTTCTTCACCACGATTGGAAACATCGCCCTCTGGAAGTCGCTGTGGGAACTGACCGATCTCAACGGTGTGCGCAGCATCCTGTTCCTGGCCAGCCTGCCGCTGGTGTTGTTCTGCCTGTTCAATCTGCTGCTGACGCCATTGCTGGCACTACCCTTCGTGCGCAAGCCGCTGCTGGCCGTACTCATCGTCACCAGCGCCGCCTGCAGCTATTTCATGCTGCACTACAACGTGCTGATCGATCGCAGCATGGTGCAGAACGTGTTCGAGACCAATCAGGCCGAACTGAACGCCTATCTCTCGCTGCCGCTGCTGTTGACCCTGCTGGCGCTGGGCGCGATGCCCGCTGCAGGGCTTGCCCTGGTGCGCACCGCCAGCGGAGCGGGTTCGATACGGTCACTGCTGGTGTGGCCGGCCAACGTTCTGGCGTCACTGGTGATGCTGCTGGTAATCGGCTTTGCGTTCTACAAGGACTACTCCTCACTGCTGCGCAATAACCGCCACATCCGCGACCAGGTACTGCCGTTGAACGTGATGCGCCATACCCACGGTTACCTGAAAAGCCTCCATAGCACCCGCCAGCAACCGCTGCGCCCGATCGGCACGGACGCGCGGCGCATACCCGGCCCGCGCCCGAAGCTGGTGGTCATGGTCGTCGGCGAGACCGCGCGGTCACAGAACTTCCAGCTCAACGGCTACCCACGCGCAACCAATCCCCGGCTCTCACGCACGGAAGGCGTCATCAGCTTCAGTGATGTCTCCTCGTGCGGAACCGCAACGGCCATCTCGGTGCCGTGCATGTTCTCGCAGATGACCCGCCAGCAATACGACAACGTTCGCGCGGCGACCGAGGAGAACGTGCTCGACATCCTGCAGCGTACCGGCGTCAGCGTGCTCTGGCGCAACAACAACAATGGCGGCTGCAAGGGCGTGTGCGAGCGCGTGCCGACCGAGGACATGCCTGCGCTGAAGGTGGCGGGCCAGTGCGTCAACACCGACGGCACCTGCTACGACGACGTGCTGCTGCACCAGCTTGGCACACGCATCGACGCGATCAACGGCGACGGCCTGGTCGTGCTGCATCAGCTGGGCAGCCACGGCCCGACCTACTTCGAGCGCTATCCGGCTGCCTCGCGGGCCTTCAGCCCGACCTGCGACAGCAACCAGATCCAGCATTGCAGCAACGAGGCGCTGGTCAACACCTATGACAACACCCTGGTGCATACCGACCGGGTGCTGGCGGAGACCATCGACCTGCTGCAAGGCTATTCGGACCGGCGCGACGTTGCGCTGATCTATGTGTCCGACCACGGCGAGTCGCTCGGCGAACGCGGCATGTACCTGCATGGTACGCCCTACTTCATCGCCCCGCGCGAACAGACCCAGGTGCCGATGGTGATGTGGTTCTCATCGGACTTCGGCCGCAACGCGGGCCTGGACATGGCCTGCCTGCGTGGGAATGCGCTGCACCGGGCGCACAGCCACGACAACATCTTCCACTCGCTGCTGGGCCTGTTCGGGGTCAGCAGCACGGTGTACCAGCGTAATCTGGATGTGTTTGCCGGATGCCGCCCGTCGGGTTCGCCGGCTGTGGCCGCCACGCCGGCGAAGAAGCGGCACCGGCTGATGCCGGTCACCGCCCGCAACGTGGCGCGCTACTGCGCCGCCAGGGCGAAATCCAGGCCCGCACACACCGCCGCCACCTGGGCGTCGTTGCATTCCTGCGGGTTGGTGCGCGGGCTGTCCGGGTAGACCTCGGTGGTGGTCGCAAAGCGTGCGTCGGTGAAGCCGGCGCAGGCGCCGATCGAACGCGACTCGCCCCAGACCACGCCCGGCGACTGCAGCGGCAGGCCGACCAGGTTGCCGTCGGCATCGGCCGGGGCGATGTGGGTGATGGGCGCCACTGCGGCAATCAGGGCCTTCTGGAACTCGGCCTGCGGATCTTCGCTGTTGCCGATCACATAGAAGCCATCGGGAATCGTGTCGCGCTCGAACAGCTTGCCGTCGCGCGCGCAGCGCGCCGGATCGAACTCGTTCAGGTCGCTGTCGGTGGTCTCGTGCAGGTCCAGGTGCACCAGCAGGTTCGCCTTGCGCTCGCCCACCCAGGCCATCAGTGCGGCGGCTTCCTTTATCTGGCCGCCGTCACGGAAGCTACGGTTCGGATCGATCGCATCCGGGTTCCAGCGCTGGATGCGCTCGTAGCCCCACGGGCTGACGCATGGCGCGACGATCAGGTTCAGCCGGCCCAGGTAACGCTCGGCCTGCTGTTCCAGGAACTGCAGGGCGCCGTGCACGCCGCTGGTTTCGTAGCCATGCACGCCGCCGGTGATCAGCGCGGTCGGCAGCGCCGGGTTCCAGTCGTGGTTGACCACGGCGAACAGCGGGTAATGGTCCGGTGCATAGTCCAGCTGGCCGTACTGGATCACGTCGAAAACGCTGTCGTCCAGGCGCTCAAGGGCGGCCACCACGTCATCGTGGTAGCTGCGCTGGCGCTGCTGGCGGGCCCGCCACTGTGCGCGTTCCGCGTCGCCCCAGGGCTGTCCGGGGGTGCCGATCGGGTAGAACTGCGCAACAGTCATGGGGGTACTCCAGGGGACGAACGGGGGGATGCAGCCGGACATTCTAAGCCTTGTCGCGCCTGTGGGTACCGCCACCCAGGCCCCGCCTTCATCCAGCCGGGGTCATCTGGTTGTAAAATCAACGGTTTTTGGCCCCTCACCCCTTGATGGCGAACGCAGCGCAGCCGGTCCTGGGTGGACCGGAGTTCCTCCGCCTGCTCGCCCGTCTCAGCGACGGCGCGATGCCGGCCAGCAGTCCCGCCCTGACCGATCGCCTCGGCCAGTGGGTGGACTGGAGCCGTGCCGTGGCCCTGTCCGGCGCGTTGGGCGGACGCCTGCCCGAGCCCGGCGAAGCTGCCGAGGGGGCCGAGGATGTACTGGCCGACTGCGCCCAGGCCCATGCCAGCCTGCTGGCCTCGATCCGCGAGGACGCCGAGGCCGAGCGCCTGCTGGACCTGGCCGAGGCCGCTGCCGCACCCAACTTCGCTTCGCTGCGCCAGCGCTACCGGGTGCTGCAGCAGGCCATCCAGACCGCCACCGGGCGCCTGCGCGGCCGCCTGCGCGACCAGCTGGTACAGGTCTCGCCGGAGCTGGCGCGACTGGCCGAGGTTGATGCGGTGATGGAACAGACACTCACCCCGCGCGAGCACAGCCTGCTGGCCACCGCGCCGGCGGTGCTCGGCGCCCGTTTTGAACGCGTGCATGGCCAGCCCGGCTGGCGCGCGGCCTTCCGCCATGACATGCGCACGCTGCTGCTCGCCGAGCTGCAGCTGCGCTTCCACCCGATCGAAGGGCTGCAAGACGCCCTGCGCTCCCACTGACCGGAACACCATGTCCAGAACTGCTCTCCATGTCGTTGTTTTCCTTGTCGGCCTGCTGGCCGTGTGCTGGATCGGCATTGGCTACGTTTCGGTGCATCCGCTGGGTGCAGCGGTGGCGGCGATCATTGCGGCCTGCTACATCGCCGGCGGCGTGGAGCTGTACCGCTACCGCCAGGCCAGCAACGGCCTGCGCGCCGCACTGAATGACCTGTCCAGCGCGAAGGAAAGCCTCGCCCCATGGCTGGAGCGCGTGCCGGTAGGCCTGCGCAACGCCGTGCGCCTGCGCGTGGAAGGCGAGCGCACCGCCCTGCCCGCACCGGTGCTGACCCCGTACCTGGTCGGCCTGCTGGTGCTGCTGGGCATGCTCGGTACCCTGCTGGGCATGATGGACACGCTGCGTGGCACCGGCCTGGCCCTGCAGAGCGCGACCGACATGGCCGCGATCCGCGGCTCGCTGGCCTCGCCCGTGCAGGGCCTGGCGGTGGCCTTCGGTACCTCGATCGCCGGTGTGGCCAGCTCGGCCATGCTCGGCCTGCTGGCGGCGCTGCTGCGTCGTGACCGTCTGCTGGCCGTGCAGCAGCTGGACCGCGCCATTTCCAGCGACCTGCATCCGTACTCGCAGGCCTGGCAGCGTGCCGAATCGCTGCGCCTACTGCAGGCGCAGTCCGCAGCGCTGCCGGCGCTGGTCGACCGCCTGCAGGCGATGACCAGCACCTTTGAACAGCACAGTGCCGCCGCCAATGAGCGCCTGCTGGCTGGCCAGGCCGAGTTCCTGACCCAGAGCCAAGCGCTGCAGGAACGCCTGGCCCTGTCGCTGCAGCAGTCGCTGCGCGAAGGTGCTGAAGCCAGCGCCGCGGCCATCGGTGGCGCGCTGCAGCCGATGGCCGAGACCACCCTGGCTGGCCTGGCCCATCACGGCGAAGCACTGCATGCCCGCGTCGAGCAGGCCGTGCAGCAGCAGCTGGCCGGCCTGAGCGACGGTTTCGAACGCAGCCGGGTCGCCACCGAAGCCAGCTGGGCCAAGGTGGTGAGTGAACAGACCCAGGCGCAGCAGGCGCTGGTGAGTGATCTGCGCCAGCACCTGCAGGCCTTCAGCGATGGCCAGGGCACGCACGCCGAAGCACTCGTCGCGCGTATCGGCGAGCGCCTGCAGGCCGATGCCAACGGCAACGCCGAGGCCTGGCGCGCCGCCATCGAGCAGCAGCAGGCACTGAACAGCGCGCTGGTCGAGCGCCAGCAGCAGGCGCTGCTGGCGGCCGGCCAGCAGCTGGACGAGCGTGCGCAGGCATTGCTGCAGGCACTGGAGCAGCGCCACGACGCCAGCCAGTCGCTGCTGCAGGACCACGAACAGCAGCGCTCGCAGCAGTGGCAAGCCGCCCAGGCTGCCGCCGCGACTGCGCACGCCGAACTGCAGGCCAGCCTGGACAGCCGCGAACAGCAGCGCCAGGCGCGCTGGGACGCGGTCAGCGCCGAACTCCAGCAGGCCCACGCCACCCTGCATGCGCAGCTGCAGGCTGGCGACGAACAGCGCCTGCAGCGCTGGAGTGATGCCCTGCAGCACGTTTCCACCGAGCTGGCCGAGCGCCTGCAGGCCAATGGCGAACGCCTGGCTGCACAGCAGCAACAGGTCTGCGACACGCTGGCGGCGACCGCACAGCAGATCGGCGAGAACGGTCGCGCGCAGGCCAGCGCCACGCTGGCCGAAGTGTCCACCCTGCTGCAGACCGCGGCCGCCGCTCCGAAGGCTGCGGCCGACGTCATCAACGAGCTGCGCAGTACGCTGTCCGAAAGCCTGGTGCGCGACAACGCGATGCTGGAAGAGCGCGGCCGCCTGCTGGCCACCGTGCAGACCCTGCTGGATGCAATCAACCACGCATCGCACGAACAGCGCACCGCGGTGGACGCACTGGTTGGCGGTTCGGCCGAGCTGCTGGAGCGTGTCGGCAACCGCTTTACCGACCATATCGCGGCCGAGACCGGCAAGCTGGATGGCATTGCGGCAGCACTCACCGGCAGCGCGGGTGACGTCGGCCAGCTGGCCGGCGCCTTCGGTGAAGCGGTCGCGCAGTTCAGCAACGCCTCCACCGAGCTGTCCGGCCGTCTGGAACAGATTGGCGGCGCGCTGGATGCCTCGCTGGCCCGTAGCGATGAGCAGCTGGCTTATTACGTGGCGCAGGCGCGCGAGGTGGTCGACCTCAGCCTGCTGTCGCAGAAGCAGGTGATGGAAGAACTGCAGCAGCTGGCCGCGCGCCGCGGCAAGGCCGGTAGCGCATGAGCGACGAGCTGGAGGTCGATGGCGGCTCGCACGCACCGATCTGGGCCGCCTTCGGCGACCTGATGTCGGTGCTGCTGGGTGCGTTCGTGCTGATACTGGTCGGTGTGGTCGCGGTGCAGCTGGAGCTGTCGCAGCGGCTGGACCAGGAAGTGAAGCAGCGCCAGGCCGAAGCCAAGCGCCTGCAGACGCTGGAACAGGCGCTGGCCGGCCCGCTGGCCGCCGGTCGCGTGACCCTGGTCGATGGACGCATCGGCATCAGCGGCAGCGTGCTGTTCGCGCTGAACTCCGACCAGCTGCAGCCGGAAGGCCAGGAGCTGCTGCGCACTCTGGCCGCACCGCTGGCCGCCTATCTGGGCAGCCGCGAAGAGATCCTGATGGTCAGCGGCTTTACCGATGATGCGCCGGTGCGCGAAGGCAACCGCCGCTTCGCCGACAACTGGGAGCTGTCCGCGCAGCGTTCGCTGACCGTGACCCGCACCCTGATCGCCGATGGCGTACCGGCTGACGCCGTGTTCGCCGCCGCGTTCGGCAGCGAGCAGCCGGTCAGTTCCAACGCCAATGAGGAAGGCCGCGCGCGCAACCGTCGCGTGGAGATCGCGCCGATTCCCAAGCCCAAGGCCCCGGATGCCAAGTAAGCCGCCCGCGCTGGAAGGCCTGCGCGCATTGGTGCGTGACCTCAATGCGGGGTCGCGCTCGCTGCCGTATTACCCACAAGTGCCGATGCTGCAGCAGGTGCAGCGCGAGTGGTCGGAGCTGCGCAGCGAACTGCAGGTGCGCCGCTCGCTGCGCGCCGAGGCCCCGGCCGATGGCGGCCCGCTGAACTCGGCGGTACTGGTGCAACGCATGCTCGACACGATGCAGGCCACCAGCCCCGGCTACCTGCGCCACTTCATCGACTATGTGGACACCTTGTCCTGGCTGCAGGCGCTGCAGGATGGCGCCGCCAGCGGCGGTGATACCGCAAAGCCGAAACGGACACGCAAGCCGCGCTGACCGTTGAATGGTAGTGCCGGCCGCTGGCCGGCATCACATCCAGGCCGGCCACGGCCGAAGCGCGCAAGCGGCGCTGAACAGCGAATGGCCGCGCTGAACATTGAATGATGGTGCCGGCCGCTGGCCGGCATCACATCCAGGCTGACCACGGCCGAAGCGCGCACGCGGCGCTGAACAACGAATGGCCGTGCCGAACATTGATTGGTAGTGCCGGCCGCTGGCCGGCAGCTACGCACCTCCGCGCGGGTCATGTCGTTGCCGGCCAGCGGCCGGCACTACCATCGCGGGTGCTCTGTGCGCAGTAACGGAATCTGCGCTGCGCTTCGGTTCCGCTGTGGTAGTGCCGGCCGCTGGCCGGCATCACATCCAGGCCGACCACGCCAAAGCGCGCGCAAGCGCCGCTGAACAGCGAATGGCCGCGCTGAACAATGAATGGCAGCGACGGCCGCTGGCCGGCAGCTACGCATCTCCTCGCGGGTTCCTGCGGTTGCCGGCCAGCGGCCGGCACTACCCTTACGGATGCTCTGTGCACCGGAACGGGATCTGCGCTGTGGTAGTGTCGGCCGCTGGCCGGCATCACCCCCAGGCCGACCACGCATACGGATACTCGCCAATCTGCCCAGCAAGACCGGCGCGCACCGGATTCCCCAGGATGTACAGGGCCTGCCGCGCCAGCGACTCTTCGGTCCTTACTGCATGATCGAAGTAGCCGGGCTGCCACACCGTACCTCGACGGCCCGCCAGGCGATTCAGGGCAAGTGCGCTCGACGATTTCATCCGGCGCGCGACGTCTGGAAGGTGAACTGCACGCAGCTCGAACATCCAGTGGACGTGATCCGGCATGACAACCCATGCGTGTGACCATACGAGCCCGCGCTGTTCGATGTAATGGAACTGGTCGATTACACAGGCTGCTGCAGCTTCGCTTTCAAAGAGCCGGCGGCGCTGGTGGGTCGTGGTTGTCAGGACATAGGCCTGGCCGATGATCGAGTGACGGCCCAGGCGGAGGCGATGGCTGCTCATGCGCCATGGTGGGTCGATCATTGGGCGTTGGCTTTCAGGCCAAGCCTCGATGCGGGTTGGGAGATGTCTGAAGTTGAATGAGGTTGCCGGCCAGCGGCCGGCACTACCGGGGCCATGGGTTGCCGGCCAACGGCCGGCACTACCAGACCTCAGCCGCGCAGGGTGGCGCCGCCGTCCACGTACAGGTCGCTCATCGCTACGTGCCCGGCCTGCTCGGAGAGCAGGAACATCGCCGAGTGCGCGATGTCTTCCGGGGTGGCCAGCTTGCGCAGTGGGATGCCGGCCTTGTAGGTCTCAAGGCTGCCGACGATCACCCGTTCGGCGCCGTGCTCGTCCTGCCACATGCCGGTCTGCATCGGGGTCAGCGTGGACCCCGGGGCGACGATGTTGCAGCGGATGCCCAACGGCGCCAGCTCCAGCCCGAGGCAGCGGGTGAACATCGTGGCGGCGGCCTTGGATGCCGCATAGGCGGCCATGCCATGCCTCGGCACACCGGCCGCATTCGAGCTGACGGTAACCATCGCGCCCTGCCCGCGCGGCGACATCACCCGCGCCAGGGCACGCCCGACATGGAACACCCCGTCAGTGTTCACCGCGAACACCCGGCGCCAGTCGTCATCGCCGGTCTCGGTCACGCCGCCCACATGCAGCACACCGGCTACGCTGGCGGCCAGCATGATCGGCCCGATGCTGGACTCGACCTGATCCACCAGGCCGTCCACGGCGGCACTGTCGGTCACGTCGAGCGCAAAGGTGTGCACACGCACATCGGCCGTAACAGGCGCCTCGCGATCGGTCGCCACTACGGTGCAACCGGCCTCGGCCAGCAACCGCACCAGTGTCTCGCCGATGCCACCGGCAGCGCCGGTCACCAACGCCACGCGGCCTTTGAAACCGGTCAACTGCATGTTGCGATCTCCTGTTGTTCGTCCCATTGGCGCAAGCGTGCCGACAACCACGGCGCCAGCTGCGCCACTGCATCGCGTCCGGCCAGCTCTGCGTGCAGGAATGGCAGTTCCAACGACTGCACCCTGCGCGCGTGTGCCCGCCACAACGCCGACCGCAACTGTGGCCGCGCCTGGTGATCTCGACCGGCACGCACATGCACCAGCGTGCCATCGAACGGCCGGTGGATATGTTCACGGATCAGTCGATTGGTGCCGGTCACGGCGCGCACCACGCCATCCAGCACGACATCCGGCAGGCTACCCAGCGCACTGCCGCCACGACGCAGGAACGCGAGAATGCGTTCCCGGCTGTCCAGTTCCGGATGCGCATCCGGGTCATGACCGGCAATCGCCAGCAGTGCCCGCAATGCGGCGATGGCATCGGGCTCCGGCTCGGCCCGCCAGCACTCGCTGGGATAGGCGTCCAGCAGTACGAGTTCGCCGACCTCGCGCCCGATCTCATGCAGTCGCACCGCCATCGCCTGGGCGAGGATGCCACCCACCGACCAGCCCAGCAGATGCACCGCCCCCGTCGGCTGCAATGCGACCACACGCTGTACGTAGTCGTTGACCATCGCCTCGATACTGCTCGGCAGCGGCTGCCGCGCGTCCAGTGCCGGCGACTGCAGGCCATATACCGGGCGTGCCGGCTGCAGTGCCCGGGCCAGGGCGCGGTAGTTCCAGGCGATGCCGCCGGCCGGGTGCAGCACGAACAGCGGCGTAGGCCCGGCAGCGTCGGTCGCGGCCAGCGCGATCACCGGCCCCAGTGCGTGATCGGCCAGCGCCGGCGGCTCGGCAATACGAACCGCCAGCGCGGCCACGGTGGGCTGGGCAAACAAGGCCCCCAGACCGAGATCGCAGCGCCAGCGCTGTTCGATCGCCAGCAGCAGGTGCACCGCCGACAGTGAGTCACCGCCGAGACTGAAGAAATCCGCATCCACCGCCACCGGCGCTTCTCGCCCCAGTGCCTGGGCAAACAGCGACGCCAGCTCCTGTTCCAACGGCGTGCGCGGCGCCAGCCCGGCGATCTCCTGCCGCGGTGGTACGGGCAGCGCGTTGCGATCCAACTTGCCGTTGGCGGTCACCGGCCAGTGATCCACGCCAACGAAGGCGGACGGCACCATGTAATCCGGCACGCGTGTGGCCAGATGACTGCGCAGCATGCTGGCGTCGGCCAGTGCCGACGGCACATAGGCTACCAGCCGGGCATCGCCGGGTGCGTCGTGGCGCAGGAGCACTTCCACCCGCTCCATGCCCGGCAGTTCGCGCAAAGCCGCCTCGATCTCGCCCAACTCGATGCGCAGGCCGCGCAGTTTCACCTGATGGTCGCTGCGGCCCAGGTACTCCACCGCGCCATCGCTGCGCCAGCGCGCTATGTCGCCGGTGCGGTAGATGCGCTCGCCCGCCAGGAAAGGATCGGCAAGGAAGCGTTCGGCAGTCAGGTCCTCGCGACCGAGATAGCCACGCGCCAGCTGCGCACCGCCCAGATAAAGATCACCGGCCACACCGACCGGCACCGGCTGCATCCGCGCGTCCAGCACGTAAAGGCGGGTATTCCAGACCGGGAAGCCGATCGGCACCGGCCGCGATCGATCCTGCGCCGACGCCGGCCAGTAGCTGACGTCCACCGCGGCTTCGGTCGGGCCGTACAGGTTGTGCAGCTCGGCGTGCATGCGCGCGTGGAAGCGGTCGCGCAACGCGGCGTCCAGCGCCTCGCCACTGGTGAATACCCGTCGCAGCTGCAGGCCTTCGGAGGCCGGTGCAGCGAGGAAGGCATCGAGCATCGACGGCACGAAATGCGCCGTGGTGATGCCATGCCCGCGGATCAGCCGCGCCAGTTCGGTGGGGTCGCGATGCGCATCGGGCCCGGCAACCACCAGCGTGGCCCCGCACAGCAACGGCAGGAAGAACTCCCAGACCGAGACATCGAAGGTGGCCGGGGTTTTCTGCAGCACGCGGTCATCGGCGCGGATGCCGTAGTGCTCGCGCATCCACAGCAGGCGGTTGACGATGGCACGGTGTTCGACGACCACGCCCTTCGGTTCCCCGGTCGAACCGGACGTATAGATCACATAGGCCGCATCGCTGGGCGCCGGATCGGACCACGGCGCGGCGAAGCTCAGCGCGGTCCACTGCTCCGGCGCGAGCACCGGTACGCCGGCCGTGCGCGCCGAAATCTCCGCCGCAGCCAGAACGCACACCGGCTGCGCCGAGGCGAAGATGCGCGCCAGCCGCTCGTCGGGATGGGCAAGGTCCAGCGGCAGGTAGGCCGCGCCTGCACGCAGCACCGCGACCAGCGCGATCACCAGCTCCAGCGAGCGCGGCAATGCCACCGCCACCACGCTGCCTGGGCCGACATCCATTGCACGCAGCTGTGCCGCCAGCGCGAAACTGCGCGCTTCCAGCGTCGCGTAATCCAGCGTCGCATCGCCGAACACCAGCGCAGGCGTGTGCGGGTCCCGATCCATGCCCTGCTGCAGCAATTCAACCAAGGTGGTCTCAGGAAGCGCGTGCGCGGTGGCGTTGAAACCCTGCAGCAGCTGCTGCGCCTCCGCGGGCGTCGCCAGGGGCACGGCGGCGATATCGTCAGCCTGCAGCGCCGCCGACACGAAATGCAGCAGCCTCACCGCGTGCGCCTCGACATCCTCGCGACTGTACAGCGCGGGATTGGCCTCGATCTCCAGATCCAGCAGGTGCTGGCCATCGCCACGGAAACCCAGCGCCAGGTCATCCACCGGCCCGGTGCACAGCACCTCCAGCGCCGCCTGCACGCCAGTCAGCGCCAGCGGCCTGTAGAACGGCTGCACATTCACCAGCGGGCCGTGCAGGCGCTGCTGCGTGCCGACCAGGCCCAGGTCCCGGCGCAGCTGCTCGCCCCGGTAGCGGCCGTGCCTGCGGCCCTGGCTGAGCTGGCGACCCAGGCCCCGGGCAAAGGCCTCGACGCTGCCCTCGCCGGCCGCCACGCGCAGCGGCAACACATTCATCACCATCGCCGGCACCCGCGCCGACGCGTTGCCCAGCCGCCCCATGTAGGGCACGCCCAGCACCACTTCATCGGCGGCACTCATCCGCCGCAGGTACTCGGCCGCCAGCGCGGCCAGCACATCCGGCCAGGGCTGCAGCCAACGCACCGAAGCCTGCAGCAACTGCTCACGGAAGGCCGCATCGAGCGGCTGTACCCAGCGCAGCGCGTCGACACTGGCCGCGAGCGTGCCGGCCAGGCCTGCGCCTGCCGGTGCGCCCTGCATGTGCTCACGCCACCACTGCCCGGCCTGCACGCGGCGCGGATCGGCACGAAACGCGGCATCATCGGCCAGCACGCCCGCCAGCCCCGGCAGTGACTCACCGGTACGACCGGCATACAACGCGCACACCCGATCAGTGAACAGCGCCATGCCGTAGCCATCGGCCGCCAGATGATGCACCCGCAGGTACCAGACCCAGCGCTGCCCACCCAGTTCAAGCAGCACCTGCTGGCTGATCCGGTCGCGGGTGGGATCGACCGGGCTCAGCCGGTCAGCGTGCATCAGGCTGCGTGCCGCAGCGGCGGGATCCGCCTCGGCGGACACATCGCGTACCGAAATCAGCGGCACGCGTACCGGGTCATGCCACTGTAGTGGCTGGCCATCGGCACCTTCGGCAAAGCGCAATGCGAAAGCCTCGGCCTCGCGCGCAGCCTGGTCTGCCGCTGCGACGAACGCGGCCACGTCCAGCGGGCCGTCGATCCATACCGCGTGCGCGGTATTGAATGACGGATTGTCCGGTGCCAGCCGCTGTGCAAACCACAGCCCAGCCTGGGCCTCGGTCAACGCCACCGGCGTGGCCAGCGCTGCGGCGTTCATGCGTTCTGCGCGGCCTGCAGTTGCTGCACCACACCCCACCACTGGCGCAGCGTGGTGTGCTCGGCCAGCTGCGAGAACTCCAGCGGAAGGCCAGTGCTGCCCCAGGCCAGGACCAGGCCGAGCATGCGCATTGAATCCAGGTCCAGGTCGATCAGGTTGTCGTCGTCACCGATCTCGGCCGGCGTGCATTCCAGGACACGCGCCACGTCGGCACGCATCCGCTCCAGATCCAGCGCCTCACCCATGGCAGCCATCACAGCACCTCCAGCAGCTGATCGGTGGTCATCGGCACACCACAGGTGCGCGCGATCCAGCGCAGCGCCTGATCGTGATCGGCACGCGAGAAGTCCGCCACCGCATCAGCGGCGATGAAGGCCTCGATATCACGCTGGAAGGCATCGACCACGGTCGCGGTGCAGCCGATATGGGCGTACACGCCGGTCACCAGCAACTGGTCGCGCCCACGCACCCGCATCAGCGTCTCCAGGTTGCTGCGCTGGAATGCGCTGTAGCGGTGCTTCACCAGCACGTGCTCGCCCGGTTGCGGTGCCAGCGCCTCGATGATCGGCTCATGGTCGGCGCTGCGACGCATGCCCGGCCCCCACAGGTCGGCCTGCAGGCCACGGTCGCGACGGTCCTGGTCACCATGCTGGGCGGTGTAGAACACCGGAATGCCCTGCGCACGGCAATGCGCCAGCAGGCGCACGATGTTGTCCACCGCAGGCCGCAAGGGCGTACTGCCGGCGTCGAATGCGGCCAGGAAGTAACGCTGCATGTCATGCACCAGCAGCGCGACACGATCGCGCCGGGGACGCCACGGTCCGCGCGCCTGCGGTAGCTCAGCGGCGGTCGGCAAGGGGTAATCGGTGATACGGGGCAGCGCCATCAGCGCGTTCCTCCTGTCTGTTGCAGATGACGCGCACGCAGCTGCGCACGCAGTTCGCGGCGGCTGATCTTGCCGACCGCAGTGGTATCGAAGCTGTCGACGAACACGACCTGATCGGGCACCTTGAACGCCGCCAGGCCGCGCCCGCGCATCCAGGCCTTCAGTGCCGGCGCCTTGAACGGTTCGCCCTGCGCGATCACAAAGGCGCAGCTGCGCTCGCCCAGATACTCATCGGGAATGGAGACCACGGCGGCATCAAACACGCCGGGGTGCGCCAGCAGATGATCTTCGATCTCTTCGGCGGAGATTTTCTCCCCGGCACGGTTGATGTGGTCACCGGCGCGGCCCTGCACCACCAGGTAGCCTCCGGGCAGCTGCTGCACACGGTCGCCGGTGCGATAGAAGCCGTCGTCGGTGAACGAGCGCGCATTGGCCACCGCATCGTTGTGGTAGCCACGGATGGTATACGGGCCACGGGTGAGCAGATGCCCCACCTCGCCTTCGGCCACCGGCTGGTCATGGTCATCGACCACGCGCACTTCGTCGTCCGGACTGATCGGCCGGCCCTGGCAGGCCACGATCAGGTCCTCCGGATCATCCAGCCGTGTGTAGTTGACCAGGCCTTCGGCCATGCCGAACACCTGCTGCAGCGTGCAGCCAAGGCCGTCGATCACCCGCCGTGCGGCTTCCGGCACCAGTTTGGCGCCGCCCACCTGCAGTACCCGCAGGCTCGACAGGTCATGCTTGCCGGTAGCGGCGGCCTGCGCCCACAGCAGCGCCAGCGGCGGCACCAGGCCGCAGCAGGTCACCTTTTCGCGGGCGATCAGCGGGAATGCAGCATCCGGCCCGGGGCCGGGGCTGAGCACCACGCGGGCGCCGGCGTACAACGCGCCCAAGAAGCCGGGCGAGCTCATCGGGAAATTGTGCGCGGCCGGCAGCGCGACCAGGTAGACGCTGTCGCGGTCGATGCCGCAGATTTCATTGCTGGCACGGAATGAATAGATGTAGTCGTCGTGCGTGCGTGGAATCAGCTTGGACAGCCCGGTACTCCCACCGGAAATCTGCAGGAACGCCACAGACTGCGGGTCCGGATCGGCCGGCAACCGGCTGCGATCGCCCTGCAATGCCTCCAGCCCAATGAACTCCGCCGCATCGCCGTCGATCACTACATGGCGAACCGCCGGCACGTCGGCCTGCAGCGCCCGCGCCAGTCCGCGATGGTCGAAGCCATCATGCAGCCCGGTGGTGATGTAGGCACTGGCTTCGGCCTTGCTGGCGAAGTGCACCAGCTCGGTGATGCGGTGTGCCGGCAACGCGTACACCGGCACCAGTCCGGCGCGGAACAGGCCACAGACCGTTGTGACGAAGCCTGCCGTGTTGCCCAGCTGCACCAGCACCCGCTCCCCTGGCTGCAGGCCGAGCGTCAGCAGGCCGGCACCGATCCGCCCGGCCTCGTGCCACAGCTGCGCATAGCTCAGGCGCACGTCGCCGGCGACCACCGCAATGTCATCGGCATAGCGTTCTGCACGTTCGCGCAGGAACCCCGGGAAGGTCTCGCCACGCCAATGCCCAGCCTCGCGATAGCGTGCCATCAGGTCATCCGGCCACACCTGCTGCAGTGCCAGGCGGGAAGCGTCAGTGGAGGTAGTCATGCGGCAGGCTCGATCGCAGGCGCGGATTCATGGACACCCAGCGCATTCAGCAGGGCGGCGAACTTCGCAGCGGTCTCGGCCACCTCGGCCTCGGGCTGCGAGTCGGCAACGATGCCGGCGCCGGCGAACAGGCGCAGCTGCATTCCCTGCAGGCGTGCGCAGCGGATTGCCACATACCAGTCGCCGTCACCCTGCGCATCCAACCAGCCCACGGCGCCGGCATAGAAGCCGCGCGGCACCGTTTCCAGCTCGCGGATGCGCTGCAGCGCCGCCAACCGCGGCGTACCGCAGACCGCCGGCGTAGGGTGCAGCTGCGCCAGCAGCTCGGCGGCCGACGTGTGCGGATCCTTCAGCGTGGCATGGATGCGTGTGCCCAGATGCCACATGCTGGCGGTGGCATGCAGCGCCGGCCGCGGCTGTGCATCGATGTGGCTGCAATACGGCGCCAGACCCTCGACGATCGCCTCGACCACATGACGGTGCTCGTCATGGTCCTTGGTCGAGGCCAGCAGGTCCTGCGCGGCGCGCTCGTCCTCGGCAGCATCGGCGCAGCGCCGCGCAGACCCCGCCAGCGGGTGCGACAACAGCTCGGCGCCACGCTTGCGCAGGAGCAGTTCCGGGGTCGCGCCCACCAGCCACGCTGGCGCCTGACCCACTTCCACCGGCAGCGGAACCGCATAGGTCGCCACCGACGGATCCGCGCCCAGCCGTGCCAGCAGCACGTCCGGAGACAGCGCCCGGTGGGTGCGTGCCAGCAGGCTGCGCGCCAGCACCATCTTCTGAAGGTCCAGTTCGGGCGCGCGCAGTGCCTGCACCGCCGCAGCCACCGACGCCGCGTACGCCTGCGCCGAAGGCTCGGCCTGCAGGGCACCCTCCAGCGCTGGCGCGGCCTGTGGCTGTAGTGCCAGCGCTGGCAGCAGGCGCTCGGGCTGGTACAACGCGTCGTCGGCACGGGGTTCGAATGGGACTGCGCCGACCAGCAGGCCCGGGCCGCCGCGCTGCTGGGCAAAGAACACCGAAACGCGTTCCGCCAATGTCGCCAGCGCACCTGCCGGCAGCGTGGCGCGGCAACCGCGTGCGTGCACGTGCTGGCCAGCGTGCTGCAGCAGGAACAGCGTCGCGTCGTCGCTGCTCTCCTGCGGCGCTGGCGCAGCCTCCGGCCACGCGCCCTGCATCAGGGAATCGTTCATGGGGTCTCCTTCATCCGATGCACTGCGGCCAGCGCGCACAGCAACAGCAGCAACGCGCCGACCAGGAGGTATGGCAGGCTGGGCCCGCCGCGATACACCAGCGTGCCGAGCATCGGCCCGGCCACCATGCCCAGTCCCTGCGCGGCAGCGACAGTACCGGCGGCGGCGCCCTGCTCGTGCGCCTCCACCGCGTCGGCGGCCAACGCCTGGAACGAAGGGAATACGAAGCCCATGCCGAACGCTGCCAGCGCATATGCCGCCGGCAGCTGCCAGCCCTGCTGCACGCCCGCGACCGAGGCGAAGCCGATGCTGGAAATCACGGCGCCGAGGACGATCCAGCGCCGCGGATGAACCTCCAGCTTCATCACCAGCGCCTGCGCCAGGATCAGGCCAACGCCGACCGCCGTCAGCGCGATGCCGGCCATGCGCGCACCGGCCGCCGCATCCAGGCCCAGGCGATCAATCGCGAAGAAGCCAACCGTGACCTGCGCGATGGTCACGGAAACCATGGCGATGAACGCCGCCAGCTGCGGCAGGCGCAGGCGCGGGTCGAGGCGGCTCATCGGCGCGCGGCGCTGGGCGGAAACGCCCATTACAGGCGGTGTGGCCGGCAGTCGCCAGGCCAGCAGCGCCAACGCCAGCAGTGGCAACAGTGCGGCCACGTACAGCGCCAGCGACAGGTTCGTATAGGCCAGCCAACCCGCGGCAGCCGGGCCCAGCACCATGCCCAATGCGTTGGCGCTGCCCAGGCGGGCGAGGAACTTCGCACGCTGCCCGGTCGGTGCCTTGTCGGCGATCAGCGCAGCTGCGGTAGGAGGCACCGCTGCGTAGAACAGGCCGATCAGGCCGCGCGCAGCGACCAGCACCAGCACTGACACCAGCACCGGCGGCACCGCCTGCAGGGCCACGTCGATGAACACCGCCAGCGCGATGTAGACCACGGTGTAGGCACTCATCGCCAGCATCAGCACGCGCTTGCGGCCGATGCGGTCGCTGAGCCGGCCCCAAGGGCGCGCGGCCAGCATCCACAACACGCCTGCGGCGGTGACTGACAGCCCGGCATGCCACTCGGACAATCCGAGCGTGCGGACCACCGGGCCGATCACGGCGACGAAGGACATCATCGCCATGGTGCCAATCAGGGCAGCCAACACCAGCGCCGGCAAGCCGGGAACGACGGGACGTGCGTGCATGAAACACCAGCCGTAACAGGAAAGGATTGGCCGGGCGCGCCTGCGCGCCCCACCCGGCACCGACCCTGCTCAGGGCCAGATGCCACCCTCAAATGATAACGGCTCGTATTTGCATTTGATACCCATTCTCTTGAATGGGCGCGCAACAGTGGGTTCAGCGCATTGCACGCAGGCCGAGCAGGCCACGGCGCTTGAACCACCACTCCAACGGCAGCGTCACCAGCGGCGGGATCGCTGCCAGCAGGGCCAGGGCACTGGCCCACCACGGCCAGCGCAGGCGCACCGCCGCGAGCAGCGTCACCGCCACATACACGAGGAAAGCCACGCCGTGCAGCGGCCCGAACACCTTCACCAGGGCCACGTTGGCCATCGGGCCGTACTTCATCCACATGCCGATGAGCAGGCCGACCCAGGTCACGGCCTCGATGAAAGCGACCGCAGCGAACAGGCGTCCGGTCGGGTGCATGGGGGAACGTTGGGTCACGTGGGGCTCCGGCATCGGGGTATCAAATGCGAATGATACGCAGATGCACGCTGCATGTAGAGTCGAGCCGTGCTCGACTGCTTCTGCCTCGGCCACTGAAGGAAACACTCAGCAGTTCAGCGGGCGCAGCGGCGAGAGCGTGTCCACCAAGGTGGACACCTACCCGGGCATATCCGGCAGAACCTGCTCCCCGATCTCGCGCAGCACGTCATCCATCGTCCGCCCGTTATCGATCAGGTTGAACATCACGTGCGCCACGCCCTGCGCATGCACGCGCAGCAGATACTCACGCAGGCCTTCGCGGCCGACCTTCAGGCCCAGCGGCAGCGGCTCGGGCGGCGCCTGCGGATCTGCCTGCAGGTCCAGCAGCATCGACTGCACGAACGGCTTGCCTGGCCCGCCGCGCTGCGCCAGCGCCTGCTGCCACAGGCCGATGCGCCCTTCCTGCGCGGCCTCTTCGCGGTGATAGGTGGCCCAGCCTTCGGCCTCACGCGCTATCCACTGCAGGCTCTGCCGCGCGGTACCCACCACCAGCATCGGAATGCGGGTTGCCGGCGCTGGCAGCACGTCGAAGCCACCAGTGGCCTGCAATACGGCGGTGCGCTCATCGGCGGCCGGTGACAGCGCCGCCCGCAACAACGTCCAACGCTCACGGAAGGTCGCCGCCCTGCCCTCCAGATCCTCGCCGAATGCGGCGAACTCTTCCGGGCGGTCACCCGAACCCAGGCCCAGTACGTAGCGTCCGCCGCTGATCCGGTCCAGGCTCAACGCCGACTTCGCCACCTGCAGCGGCTGGCGCAATGGCAGCACGATGGCCGCGCTGCCGATCACGATACGCTCGGTCGCAGCGGCCAGCATGCCCAGCCACAGGAACGGGTCATCCAGCGCGCTCGCTACCGCGTCCGGACCCTGCGGCACCATCAACGGCACGTCGCGCGCCCACAACGCGGCGAAACCAAGATCGTCGGCCAACCGCGCGATGCGCCGCGCCTGATGCGGATCGGCCAGCCCCTGCGACGCCACTGGCGTCATCAGGCCCAGGCTCAAGCCCTGCCCTGGAAACAACGCAGCGTACGCGGGATTGAAATCACTCATGCCTGCAGCTTAGCGTGCAGGCACGGGGCAGCGATGACGCGCAGCCCGCCACGGGAAGAACACTGCATGCCGAACATCCGCCCTGCCCGCGTCGATGACCTGCCCGCGATCAGCGCGGTGTGCCTGGCCGCGTTCACTGCGGCGGTGGCGCCCTCGCTCAGCGCAGCCGGCATCGCCACGTTCGGCAATGTCGCCGCCGCCGATGCGTTCGGTGAACGCCTGCACGGCGACAACCATATCCTGGTGGCCGAGCAGGACGGCCGTATCGTCGGCGTGGTCGAGCTGAAGGAAGGCCGCCACCTGGCGATGCTGTTCGTCGATCCCGGCTGCCAGGGACAGGGCATCGGCCATGCACTGTTCGAGGCGGTGCTGCCGCAGGTACGCGAGCCGGTCCTGACCGTACGCGCATCGCTCAATGCTGTGCCGACCTATCTGCGCTATGGCTTCGTGGTTGACGGTGAGGCCGGCGAGTTCAACGGTCTGGTCTACCAGCAGATGGTGCGGGCGGCCGCCTGAAGGCAGCGGGTGTCATGCCCAGCTGCCCAGCCGATATAAGCAAACTGAATCAGCACACTCCCCTGCCATTCCTACAATGGACTGTCCCCCTTCGAGATGCCGCCGATGCGCGTCGCGCTTTCCGTGTTGCTGCTGGCTTCGGCGCTGAGTGCCTGCGCCCCGGCCCCGGTTTCCACCGCCAACTCCACCGAGGCACCTGCGCCGGCCAAGGGAATCGCGTGGCGCCAGGGTGACGTCGATGATGCCTTCGCCGAAGCCGCAGACAGCGGTAAGCCGGTACTGCTGTACTGGGGCGCGGTCTGGTGCCCGCCGTGCAACCAGCTCAAGGCCGGCCTGTTCAAGGACCCGGCCTTCATCGCCTTGACCGGCAAGTTCGTGCCGGTCTACCTGGATGGCGACGAGGAAGGTGCGCAGGCCTGGGGCGAACGCTTCGGGGTGCGCGGCTACCCGACCCTGATCGTGCTGGACCCACAGCGCAATGAACTTACACGCGTGGCCGGTGGCAACGACGCCGCCGAACTGACCCGGGCATTGACCGTCGCCGCCGGGCGCCGCAGTGCAATCGCTGCCACTCTGGCCACCGCCCTGGCCACGCCGGAGAAGTTGGCTGCAGAAGACTGGCAGGTACTGGGCGACTACGGCTGGGAAGTCGACGCCAACCGTCTGGCTGGCGGGCGCAGGGGCCAGGATGTACTGCGCCAGCTGTCCAAGGCCGCACCCGACGCAGCGCTGCAACGCCGCTTCGCCCTGCTGGCCTTGGCCACCGCCGACACGCCCGCCAGCTCGCCTACCGAAGTACGCGAGCTGCTGCAGGCCGTGCTGGCGCAGCCGGCCGAAGTCCGCCGCAACCGTGAGTTGCTGGGCTATGCAGGCGCACAGTTGGTCCAGCAGGCCAGCGCCGGCCCGGCCACCCGCAACACGCTGGGGCAGCAGCTGCTGGTCGCGCTGGAGCGCGCAGATGCCGAGCGCGGCGACCGCGCCGACGACGCATTGTCGCGCGCACTGACGGAAGTATCGCTGGCCCGCCAGCAGCAGCAGAAGGGCGCACTGCCCGCGCCGCTGGTTGATCGGGTCAAGCAGCGCGTGGCCGCGGCCGATGCCACCGCCACTGATGCGCATGCACGCCAGGCCACGATCAGCAGCGCGGTCTACGCACTGCGCCAGGTCGGTGACGACGCCGGTGCCGAGGCGTTGTTGCTGGCGGAGCTGAAGCGCAGCGAGCAGCCCTACTACTACATGCCCGAGCTGGCCGAACTGGCCGAGCAGCGCGGCGACACTGCCGGTGCGCTGGAGTGGTTGAAGCGTGCCTACGACGGTGCGCAGGGCCCGGCCACCCGCGTGCAATGGGGCGTGCTGTACGTGGAAGGGTTGCTGAAGCTGGCGCCGAACGACGCGCCGCGCATCGAGCAGGCCACCGCCTCGCTGATCGCCGAACTGGAGGCGCAGCCGTCGGGTTACCACCAGCGCACCCGCCAGCGTTTCGAGCGCCTGGCCGGGCAGCTGAAGGCGTGGAGCGGGAAGCACCAGGGTGCCGAGACGCTGGCGCGATTGCAGCAGAGGATGCAGCAGGCGTGCGGTGAACAGGTGGATGGCGCGTGCAAGGACTGGTTGAGTTGAGTTGATGAAAACGCGGGCGGCTGGTTCGCCTGCCGGCGCCTTTGTTGATGCCGGTTGTGGCCGGGGGAGGGGCTGGCCGGGACACGCCGTAAACCCATCCTTGGGGGCTCGATGGCGCCATCCATGGCGCCAACGGTCCCGGCCAGCCCCTCCCCCCGCCACCGGACGGTTTCCTGCGAGCGCGGGCAGCACTTCAGCGCGCCGGTGAGGTTCGAAAAGCGGGTTCTGGTAGTGCCGGCCGCTGGCCGGCAACCCGACCTTGCCAGCATGCCGGCCAGCGGCCGGCACTACCATTCCGCTCGTGCTGTCCTGCAGGAAGAATCAAAGCGATGAACGCGCACGCACCTCAATCCCGCCCCTTGACCTCAACCAATGTTGAGGTGCGATAACGATCTCCCCACGGCCAGCCCCCTGGCCTTCCCACGGAGATTGCTTCGATGTCGTACTCGCTTCCCCCGCTCCCCTACGCCTACGACGCCCTTGAGCCGCATTTCGATGCGCGCACGATGGAGATCCACCACAGCAAGCACCACCAGACCTACGTCAACAATCTCAACGCCGCCATCGAGCAGGCCGGCATCGCCGAGCAGCCGGTCGAGGCGCTGATCGCCAACCTCGATGCCGTGCCCGAGGCCCAGCGTGGCGCGGTCCGCAACAACGGCGGCGGCCACGCCAACCACAGCCTGTTCTGGACCGTGCTCAGCACCACCGGTGGTGCACCCGATGACGAACTGGCCGCCGCCATCGACCGTGACCTCGGCGGTTTCGATGCCTTCAAGGAGGCCTTCACCAAGGCCGCGCAGACCCGCTTCGGCAGTGGCTGGGCCTGGCTGACCAGCGATCGCGATGGTCGCCTGCAGGTGGAAAGCAGCGCCAACCAGGACAGCCCGCTGATGGGTGCAGCCGTAGGCCTGTCCGGCCACACCCCGATCCTCGCACTGGATGTCTGGGAACACGCCTACTACCTGCACTACCAGAACCGCCGCCCGGACTACATCGGCGCCTTCTTCAACATCATCAACTGGGCCGAAGTCGGCCGGCGCTCCCACCAGGCCCGGGCCTCATGAGCGGCGAGACACTGCCCTACGCCGGGCCGTGGGCCGGGGTGTTCCCCGCCCCGGCCCCGGTGCCATCGGTCGAGATGCCGCCGCGTGCCCTGCGGCGGCTGCTCGGCCATTTCCCGACCGGCGTGGCCATCGTCTGCGCGCGCGATGCACAGGGCAAGCCGGTCGGCCTGACCATCAACTCGTTCGTGCCGGTCTCACTGCAGCCACCGTTGGTGCTGTGGAACCTGGCGTTGCACGCACAGAGCCTGTCCACCTTCCAGCGCGCCACGCGCTTTGCGCTCAGCGTGCTGGCGGCCGACCAGGAAGCGCTGGCCCGGCGCTTCGCCGATCCGCAGGTCCGCAACCGCTTCGACGGCCTGGCATTGCTGGATGACGACGAGGACGCCCCACCCCGCATCACCGGTGCGGTCGCCCATCTCACCTGTACCCGCCACGCGCAGTGGCCGGTGGGCGATCACCTGCTGCTGGCCGGCCGCATCATCGAAGTGCACGAGAACGGCGGCGCGCCACTGCTGTTCCATCGCGGCCGCTTCCAGCCCGGCCCGGCCGAGCTGCTGGCGGAGGTACGCGGATGAACATCGAAGCTCTGGAATGCATGCTTGCCGCCGGCAAGGACGGCGCGCTGCTGCGCTTCGGCCTGGGCAAGGGCTGGCTGGATGCCGGCAACCCGGTACGCGCGGCAACCCACCTGGGCCGTTGCGTGGTGCTTGATCCGCAGTACTCGGCGGCCTGGAAGCTGCTGGGCAAAGCCTGGCTGGCCAGTGGCCAGCCACAGGCGGCCCGTGAGGCGTGGCAGCGCGGCTTGAGCGTGGCCGGCAGCAAGGGCGACCAGCAGGCACGCAAGGAAATGCAGGTGTTCCTGCGCCGCCTGGACCGCGAACAGGCGGCCCTGGCGAAGGCGGGCTGAGTCGATCAGCCCGCGTTGGCCGATGCCGGTGCGGACATGATGTCCGGCATCGGCAGGCGGCGCGGCTTGCTCGGGAACGCGTGGCGCAGGATGCGCCAGACCACCTGGCCGAACTGGCGCGGCAGCGAGCCGTTGTTGTAGTGCTGGCCGTAGCGGCGGCAGATGTCCTTCACTTCCTTGGCGATGGCCGCGTAGCGGTTGGCCGGCAGATCCGGGTAGAAGTGGTGCTCGATCTGGTGGCTGAGGTTGCCCGACAGCACGTTGATCAGGAAGCCGCCGCTGATGTTGGACGAACCGCGCAGCTGGCGCAGGTACCAGTGGCCGCGCGACTCATTGCGCAGGCACTCCTTGGGGAAGGTTTCCGATTCGGCGGTGAAGTGCCCGCAGAAGATGATCACGTAGGTCCAGATGTTGCGCAGGCCGTTGGCGACCAGGTTGCCCAGCATCACGGTGAGGAAGAACGGACCCGCCAGCAGCGGGAAGAACACGTAGTCCTTCAGCACCTGGCGCAGCATCTTGCGCGCCACCGGGCGGGTCTGCAGCCACATCGCACGGGCACTCATGCGGCCCTTCAGCCAGCGGCCAAGGCGAAGGTCCTGCGCCGCCACACCCCACTGGAACAGCAGTGCGAAGATCGGCGCGATGATCGGCTGCAGCAGGTAGAACGGCTTCCAGCGCTGTTCGGGGAAGATGCGCAGCAGGCCATAGCCGATGTCATCGTCCATGCCACGCACATTGGTGTAGGTGTGGTGGCGGAAATTGTGGGTCTTGCGCCAGTTGTCGGCGGTGGCAACGATGTCCCACTCGTAGGTGTTGCCATTGAGCTTGGGATCACCGGTCCAGTCGAACTGGCCGTGCATCACGTTGTGGCCCAGCTCCATGTTCTCCAGGATCTTCGACAGCGCCAGCAGCAGCGTGCCGGTGATCGCGGCCGGCCACAGCAGCGGCATCCAGAACAGCGGCGAAAACGCTGCCAGGAACAGCAGGCCACGGCCACCCACGCCGAACCAGCGCACGGCGGCGGCCACGCGGCGGATGTAGCGGGTATCGGAGGCGCCGAGGCTGCCGATCACACGGTCGCGGATCGCGTCGAGTTCCTCGCCGAAGGCATGCATCTCGGCAGTACTCAGGGCACGGTCGGTGGCGCGGGTCATGGCAGGCGTCCTCAGAGATCCAGGGTCAGGTCGGTGGTCGGTGCGCTCACGCAGATCCGCACCGGCTGTGCCGATTCGGACTGCAGGTCGCCGGTGCGCAGGTGGCGGGTGGCGCCACTGACACGGTCACAGCTGCAGGTATTGCAGATGCCCATGCGGCAGCCATGCTTGGGCTTGATGCCATGGGCTTCGAGGCTTTCCAGCAACGAGCGGCCGCGCGGCACGCTCAGCTGGCGGCCACTGCGGGCAAGGGTCAGCGACACTTCGCCTTCGCTGCTGGCGTCACGCAACGGCGCTGGCGGAGTGAACGCTTCCGCCTGGAAACCCGCAACCTGGTGCGCCAGGCGTTCGCGCGCAGCGGCAACGAATCCATCCGGGCCACAGGCCAGCACGTGGCGCTGCGCCAACGGGGTGTCATCGCCGGCGACCTGCAGATCGTGAGTATCGATGCGTGCGGCAGGCACATCACCCTCGCGGGTGGTCAGCAGGTGCACACGCAGGTTCGGCTGGCGCGCGGCCAGCGCCTGCAGCTCATCACGGAACTGCAGCTGGGCGGCACTGCGCTCCCAGTAGAACAGGTCCACCGGCGCGGCCAGCGGGCGCTGGCAGGCGTCGCGCAGCAGGCTGCGCATCGGCGTGATGCCACTACCGGCCGCCAGCAGCAATACCGGAGCCGCGGCCGGCAACTGGAATTCTCCGAACGCAGCCTCCAGGCGGAACAGCTCACCCGGTTGTGCGTGGTTGACCAGATGCTGGCTGACCCGGCCGCCGTCGACCGCCTTGACGGTGATCGCCAGTTCGCGCGGTCCCAGCGCGGTGGGGCTGTAGCTGCGCTGCCACAGGCGTCCTTCAATCTCCACGCCGAGGGTGACGTGCTGGCCCGCGCGCATGCCGGCCCAGTGCCGGTTGGTGCGCAGGACCAGGGTCGCCGCGCCCTCGCCGGCCGGCTCGCGCCGGACCAGGCGGGCCACCGGCTCGCGCAGGGTCCACAGGGGATTGAGCTGGCCCGCCCAGAAATCGAACAGCGACGGCGAGACCCAGCGGTACGGAGAGAACAGGGATGGACGGACGACAGCGCTCATGGGCGCACTATACGGGCGCACATACACCTGTGTATACATGTGTATATTGAACCGGATTGGGTATGATTCAGCCTCGCCCCACCGGAACCGTCATGGCCGCCGCCACCGTCTTGTCGACGCCTGAAGATGCCAACAGCCCGGCCCGCCGTACGGTGAGCCGCGAAGATCTGCTGGCCGCCGCCCTGAAGCTGATCGGGCCGCACCGCAGTCTGTCGACGCTCAGCCTGCGCGAAGTGGCACGCGAGGCCGGCATCGCGCCGAACAGCTTCTACCGGCAGTTCCGCGACATGGACGAACTGGCCGTAGCGCTGATCGACGCAGCCGGCCGCTCGCTGCGCACCATCATCGGCGAGGCCCGCCAGCGCGCCACCTCCACCGCCACCAGCGTGGTGCGGGTTTCGGTGGAGACCTTCATGGAACAGCTGCGCGCCGACGACAAGCTGCTGCACGTGCTGTTGCGCGAAGGCGCGGTCGGCTCGGACGACTTCAAGCACGCAGTCGAGCGCGAGCTGCATTATTTCGAGGAAGAGCTGCAGCACGACCTGGTGCGCCTGGCCGCACTGGATGGCGCGGTGCTGCACGCTCCGGAACTGGTAGCCAAGGCCATCACCCGGCTGGTGTTCGCGATGGGCGCCACCGCCATGGACCTGCCTCCGGAGAAGGATCCGGAGCTGGTCGAACAGATCTCCACGATGATCCGCATGATCATCGTCGGCGCCCGCACGCCCGCCGCATTCCGCCGCGGCTGACGATCGCGCCCTGGGGTCGGATCCCTTTCCAAAGGAAAGGGCTCTGACCCCAACCTCACTGCCCACACGGCAACTCCATCCTCCGGACATGACCACCGGCAGGTTTGTGGTTGTTTTATGTAATGTTATAACACTCCCGTGATCTGACCCGGCCGGCGCTCCACTCGGAATTGCTGCGGCTTCGTTATATAGCACTTGCTATATTGATAAGCCGCTGCTTCCATATGCATCAGCCAGGTCGCCCTCGCCGCCTTTCTTCCCCCAAGGACGACGCCCTCATGCCCGTTGCCACGCCCCTCTTCCATCGGCTGCCCCTGGCCGCCGCCATTGCCCTGGCCCTGCCGCTGCCTGCACTGGCTGACACTCCGAAACCGACCGAACTGGACCGTGTGCAGGTCAAGGTCAGCACCGCCACGCGCAGTGAACGCCTGCTGTCGGACGTGCCGATCCGCACGGAAGTGCTGCGCAAGGAAGACATCGCGCTGCGCGCGGCCACCGACTTCTCGCGCGCCGCCGAGCTGATCAACGGCCTGCGCGTGGAGAGCAACTGCCAGAACTGCAACACCAGCGAAGTACAGCTGCTGGGCCTGCCCGGCGCCTACAACCAGCTGCTGTTCGATGGCATCCCGCTGCTGTCCACGCTGGGCAGCGTGTACGGCCTGGAACAGATCCCGGCCGGGTTCGTCGACCGCATCGAAGTGGTCAAGGGCGGTGGCTCGGCGCTGTATGGCCCGGGTGCGGTTGCCGGTGTGATCAACCTGATTCCGCCGCTGCCGGCGCGCAGTGGTGGCCATGTGCAGGCCGGCGTGGATGTGCTGGAGGGTACACCTCAGAAGAACGCCGACGTTCGACTGGACCTGGTCGCCAAGGACGCAGACGCCGGTCTGTCGGTGATTGCCCAGCGCAACTGGAACAGTGGCATCGACTACAACGGTGACGGCTACACCGAGATCACCCGCAAGAACCTCAAGGTCGGCGGGCTGCAGGCCTGGTACGCGCCCACGCCGGGCACGCGGCTGCGCCTGGACCTGCAGGTGACCGATGAAACCCGCCGCGGCGGCAATCGCCTGGACCAGCCAGAGTACCTGGCCAACATCGCCGAATCGCTGGATACGAAATACCGCCGCGGCAGTGTGTCGTGGGACCAGGAGATCACCGCCGACGTCGATTTCCGCCTGGCCTACGCCTTCGCCGACATCGACCGCGACAGCTTCTACGGCGGCCTGGGCGACGTGGTCACCGCCCCCTCGGCGCCCGGCCATGACCCGTTGCAGCTTGACCGCAACCTGGCCGGCAGCGCGGCCTCGCGTTCGTGGCGCCAGTACGGCCGCACCCACAACCCGCTGCACTACATCGACAGCCAGTTGAACTGGCGGCTGGGCGCGCATGCACTGGCCTTCGGTGTGCAGTACAAGCACGAGGCGCTGCGCGACGACAACCGTACCGGTGACGGGCAGCGTCTTGCGGTACTGGAGGATGCGACCTTCCACAACCTGGGCGCCTTCATCCAGGACGAGTGGAGCCTGCGCGACAACGTCGACCTGGTGCTGGGCGCACGCGTGGACAAGAGCTCGGAACTGGACAACGCGGTGTTCTCACCACGCATCGCGCTGGCCTGGCAGGCCACGCCGAACCTGAAGTGGCGCGCCGGTATTGCCACCGGCTTCCGTGCGCCGGAAATCTTCGTCGAGGATGTGCACGTCGATACGCTGGGCGGCGAACAGGTGCGCGTGCGCAACACGGACGGTCTGAAAGAGGAACGCGCGTTGACCACCCTGTTCGGCTTCGACTGGCGTTCGGACCCGGCCAATCCGGTGTGGAGCTGGGATGCCACCGCCTCCTATGCACGCATCCGCGACACCTTCGCGCTGGGCGAGATCCAGCGCGGCGATGACGGCCAGCTGAGCCAGCTGCGCTACAACGCCTCCGGCTCCAACGTGCTGGGTGCGGAAACCAACCTCGGCTGGCAACCCTCGCCGCAGTGGCGCCTGACCGCAGGTGCCTCATGGTACCGCTCGCGCTTCCGCGAGCCGCAACGCATCTTCGACGACAGTGGCGACGGTGGCGACGGTGGCGACACCGTGATCGAAAGCCGCGATTACCTGAAGACACCCCGCTGGACCGGTCTGGCGCAGCTCAGCTGGATGCCGGCCGAACCGTGGGAAACCTTCGTCGCGCTGCGCCATACCGGGCCGATGTCGGTGCTGAACAACCGGCTGGGCGAGCTGCACCGCACACGTTCGTTCCTGGTCACCGACCTTGGTGCGCGCTGGCACCGGCATCTGGGCGCACAGGCGCAGCAGGAAGTGTCGGTAGCTGCGGGCGTCAAGAACGTATTCGACCAGCGCCAGAAAGACCTGGAATTGGGCGCGCTGCGGGACAGCGACTATGTCTACGGGCCGCGCTTCGCGCGCTCGTGGTACGTCAACCTGCGCTATGCGTTCTGAAGCTCTGCGAGCGTTGTTGCTGGCCTGTGCCGTGCTGCTGGCCGCACCGGCGATGGCTGCGGACCTGCACGCGCAGGTTTCGGCCTCGCTGATGCGGCCGGAGCAGCGATCGCTACGGCCGATGCAGTGGTCGTCGCCGCCGAAACTGGTGGCGCTGTACTTCGGCGCCGACTGGTGTGCACCGTGCCATGCCTTCGTACCCACGCTGCGCAGCGTGCGTGATGCCCTGCGCCAAGCCGGCGCCGATACCGAAGTGGTGTACGTCAGCCAGGATGAGAGCGAGAGCGCGCTTCGCCGCTACATGCACGCGCAGGACATGCCGTGGCCGGTACTGGACCCACGACGTGCCGCGCGCATGCCGGCACTGCAGGCATTGGCCGGATTGGCACCACCGAACCTGGTGCTGATCGATGCGGATGGGAAGGTGCTGGCCAACGGATGGCAGGGCCGGCGCTATGAAGGCCTGCAGCCGGTGTTGAAGGAATGGACGAAACGCGCGTGCGCGCAGCAGCAGGCGCGCTGCCCGCCTGGATTGTAGATCCACGCCATACGTGGATGCTCCCTGTCATCGCGCGAACAGCAGCCGAGCATGGCTCGGCTCTACAGGAAACGTGGCTCAGCCGCCCTCGGCCCTGCGCACGAATGCCTCGAACAGAGCCAGTGTCTGTTCGCTGACATGGTGCTCGATGCCCTCCGCATCGCGCCGCGCGGTATCCGCGTCCACCCCCAGCGCCAGCAGGAAACGCTCCACGGTCTGGTGGCGCTGGCGGCTGGCATGGGCCAGCGCCTCACCTTCCGGGGTCAGGAACACGCCACGGTACGGCCGCTGCACCACCCAACCATCACGGGCCAAGCGCCGCAGCATCTTCGCCACCGTAGGCTGGGCCACGCCCAGACGCGTCGCGATGTCGACCTGGCGGGCCTCGCCGCCGTCGGCCAGCAGGTCCGAGATCAGCTCGACATAGTCCTCCACCAGCTCCATCCGGTGCGCCTCGCGCACTTGCCGGAAGCTCTCGACCTGGCGCTCGGCCTCGATCAAGGGGGTGCTTTTCAGCGATGTCGAATCGTCGGTCTTGCCCACGCCTGCGCCTGTCCTTCCGGTGCAATCCGGTGTTGAACCTGAATTCTGGACCAGTCACACGATAAAGACGATTGTTTCACATTGCTAATGACTATAGCAGGAGCTATATTCGGACCCATGAACACCCTGGCGCCCCACGACCCTTCGGCCTCCACTCCGGCCAGCCTGGGTGCGCTCAACGCCTCGGTCGCGGTGCCCGACAAGGGCCATTGGTGGTTCCGCCTGCTGGCCTTCCTTGGCCCGGGCTACATGATCTCGGTCGGCTACATGGACCCTGGCAACTGGGCCACCGACCTCGCCGGCGGTTCGCGCTTCGGCTACCTGCTGCTGTCGGTCATCCTCATTTCCAACCTGATGGCGGTGATCCTGCAGGCGCTGTCGGCGCGGCTCGGCATCGCCACCGGCATGGACCTGGCGCAGGCCTGCCGCGCGCGCTACCCCAAGCCGGTGAACCTGGCGCTGTGGGCGCTGTGCGAGGCGGCGATCATCGCCTGCGACCTGGCCGAGGTGATCGGCACCGCGATCGCGCTGAAGCTGCTGTTCGACCTGCCACTGCTGTGGGGCGCGGTGATCACTGCGCTGGATACGCTGCTGGTCCTGCTGCTGATGAACCGCGGCTTCCGTGCGCTGGAAGCCTTCGTGATCGCGCTGCTGATGGTGATCTTCGCCTGCTTCATGGTGCAGATCGCGATGGCTGCGCCGCCAGTGATGGCGGTGCTGGGCGGCTTCATTCCGCGCGCGCAGGTGGTGACCGATCCGCACGCGCTGTACATCGCGATCAGCATCATCGGTGCCACGGTGATGCCGCACAATCTCTACCTGCATTCGTCCATCGTGCAGACCCGCGCCTACCCGCGTACCAATGAAGGCCGCCGCAGTGCGCTGCGCTGGGCGGTTACCGACAGCACTCTCGCGTTGACACTCGCATTGTTCATCAACGCCAGCATCCTGATCCTGGCGGCGGCGGTGTTCCATGCCAATGGTCGTTTCGACGTGGAAGACATCGAGCAGGCGCACCAGCTGCTGGCGCCGATGCTGGGCGTAGGCGCGGCGGCGACGTTGTTTGCGATCGCGTTGCTGGCCTCCGGCCTGAACTCGACGGTGACCGCGACGCTGGCCGGCCAGATCGTGATGGAAGGTTTCCTGCACCTGCGAATGCCGCCGTGGCTGCGACGGCTGATCACCCGCGCACTGGCGATCATTCCGGTGGTGGTGGTGATCCTGCTGTTCGGCGACCAGGGCGCGGTGAAGCTGCTGGTGCTGAGCCAGGTGGTGCTGTCAATGCAGCTGCCGTTCGCGATCATCCCGCTGGTACGGATCGTGACCGACAAGGTGACGATGGGGGCGCTGGTGGCACCGCGCTGGCTGGGCGCGATCGCCTGGGTGATCGCGCTGGTGATCGTGGTGTTGAACGTGAAGCTGCTGGTGGATACCTTCAGCGGCGCCTGACGCCAAACCACGGACCCTGCCCCGGTAGATCCACGCCATGCGTGGATGGCTTCTCGCATCGCGCGGAGAGCAGCCGAGCATGGGCTCGGCTCTTGTGTCTCGGATGGTGCCCTGATCAGGCACAATTCCCCGGTGACCCGGGAGGCTCCGATGACGCTGCCTCGGCTCTTAAGCCTTTGAGCTTGCAAAGTAGATTCAGCGCGTCGGCGGCCTGACACCGCCTTGGAACTTGAACGGTATCTTAGGCCCACCCTTGGGTGAGAGCCTGTACTCACAAGGGCAAGTCTGGCGGCTTCCGATCACGATCGTAAGTTCAAGCTGGAGCGAAATCATGCAATTTATCGGCATCGACGCTGCCAAGGCGACCTTTGATATCGCCTTGCCGCTGCCTGATGGCAAATATCGAACCAAGGCCAAACTCCCCAATTCAGCCAAGGGCTTTAATGAGCTTCTTGCTTGGCGCGCCAAGCATGCGCCGAACGCGGCGGTAGGCATGGAGGCCACCGGTATCTACCACGAAGCTTTGGCGCGAACCTTGGTGGAAGCAGGGGTGGTGGTTCATGTGGCCAATCCCGCCCGGGTAAAGGCGTTTGGACAGGCGGAGGGCATCCGGACCAAGACGGACCGCAGCGATGCCAAGCTGATTGCCCGGTTCTTTGAGGCGCAGCGCTCGGAGAAGTTGCATCCCTACGTTCCGCCGACCCCCTCGGAGGTGAAACTGCGTGCCTTGGTACGGCGTCGAGATGACCTCCAGGAAATGCTGCAGATGGAGCGCAATCGCCTGGACGTTGCCGACATCTCGGTCCAGCAAGGGATCAAGGATGTGATCCAGACGCTGGAGGAGCAGATCAAGCAGGTCCAGAAGGCGATTGAGGACCATATCGATAACGATCCGGACCTGCGCCAGCGTCATCACCTGCTTACCAGCATTCCCGGTGTAGGCAACACCAGCAGTGCCCAGCTGCTGGCCATGCTGGGGGATCTAAGCAAATACAGCGACGTGCGCCAGGTGGTTGCCCACGCAGGCCTGAATCCGGCCCAGCGTCAATCAGGAAACTACGAAGGCAAATCCCACATATCACGCGTGGGCGACGCCAATTTCCGCAAAAAGCTGTACATGCCGGCGTTGACCGGGAAGACCTACAACCCCAGGCTGAAGTCCTTTGCAGACCGGCTCAGCGCGAAAGGGAAGCCCTTCAAGGTCGTCATGTGTGCGGTGATGCGCAAGCTCATCCATCTGGTTTGGGGCGTACTGAAAAGCGGCCGCCCATTTGAGCCTGACGGCGCCCTTGCCTAGGCAAGGGCAACACGGTATCTACAAATGCAACGCGATCGCGGCTTCGATCTGCTGCGGCGACTGGAACCCGGCCAGGCGCGTGCGTTCGTTACCATCACGGAACAGGGACAGCGTCGGCGTCTGCCGCAGCCCCAGTTCCCTGAAGAACGCCTCACCCAGCACTTCCAGCTGCACGCGAAGCAAGGTGGTGCCCTGCCCCGCCACGCTGTTGGCCACGCGGTGCAGCGACACTTCCAGCATCCGGCACCCGGGGCACTGGTCCTTGTGGAAATCCACCAGCACCCGCGGGTGCTCGGCCAGCAGCTGCTGGAACTGCTCAGGCGTGGTGGCGTCGATGATCTGCATCGTGGTTGCTCCAGTAGTGGGCCAGGACCGCATCGGTCCAGGCGTCGATGGCTTCGGCATGACGCTCGCCATGCGGCATCTGTTCGATCTCCAGCGGCGGGTAGTCGCTGCGGAAATAGCGGATCAGCCGGTGCACGGCACCACAGTAGTACTCCTGCCCCCACTGCGTTTCGCCGGTGCCGAACACCGCCAGCTGGCGTGGCTGCTGACCGCGCTCGGCAATGCCAGCCACCCACGCCTTCATCTCCGCTGGCGTGCGCCCGGCGTTGTCGGTCCAGCAGCCCAGCAGCACCAGGTCGGCCTCGCCGGCAGCCAGCGGCGGCGCCTGCCGCAGGTCGTCGGCCTCCTGCCAGTGCACCGCATGACCTGCGGCGCGGCAGCGCTCGGCGATCTGCCGGCCGAGCTCGCGGGTGTTGCCGCTCAAGGAGGCGACCACCATCAGGATGCTCAGCGCGGTGCCGGGCTCAGAGGTCGTCGAAGCCGTTGTCGACGTTGGTCTTCTTGTAACTTGCATTGCGCATCTCGAAGAAGTCGGTCTTGGTCTCGGTGAAGTTGTCGGCGTAGGCCCTGATCCAAGGCATCACGTTGTCGGTGGTGTCGCTGTACAGGCGCTCGATGCCGAGCATGCCGGCCATCTTGTTGGCGCGGTACTTCACGTAGCGCACCATCTCGTCCACGTCGATGCCATCGATGCCATCCAGCACCTCCGACGACCACTGCGTCTCAAGCTCGATGGCATGTTCGAATGACTGGTGCACATAGGCGGTCAACTCATTGGTCTGCAGCTCGGGGTTTTCGCCGATGATGGCGCGGATCAGCTCGCTGATGAATTTGGTATGGGCCAGCTCGTCGCGATTGATGAAGCTGATGATCTTGCCGGTGCCGTTCATGCGGTTCTGCCGCACCATGTTGTAGAAGTACGCGAACCCGGAATAGAAATTGATGCCCTCCAGGATCGAGGACTGGATCAACGACTTGAGCAGGGTCTCGGCGGTCTTCTCGCGCATGAAGTCGTCGTACGCACCCATGATCGGGGCATTGCGCTTGATGATGGTCGGGTGGGTGCGGGCGATCTCGAAGATCCGGTTCTGGTTCGGCAGGTCGGTGATCGAGGCCAGCACGTAACTGTAGCTCTCGTTGTGGATCACTTCCTGCTGGCCGATGATGGCTGCGTTCGCATGCGCGGCCGGGTCGGTGATGTACTCGGCCACGTTGTAGATGAAGCGCGTCTGCGGTGAATCCAGCGTGGCCAGCAGGCCGATGATCGAGTCGTAGGCATTCTTTTCGCGCGCGTTGAGCTCGCCGTACTGGCGGGCATCCAGCTTCATGTCGACCTCATCGGGAATCCAGAAGTTGGTCGACAGCTCCTTGTAGGCCCGATAGAACGACGGGTACGGGATATCGTTCCAGTTGAGGATGCCGCTGGTCTGGCCGTTGATGATGCCGGTGCTGCGGTTGGGATGGCGCGGTTCGAGGATCTTGATGCGGTCGAGGGGGGTTGCCATGGGCTTCTGCCTTCGTTCTCTTTCTATCGTGTTGCCGGCCAGCGGCCGGCACTACCGTGGGTCGCCGGTGGTCAGCTGGCGCACCACTCGCATTCGCTGATGTCGATGTCGTTGGAGCGCACGTAATAGGTGGTCTTCAGGCCTTCGCGCCAGGCGCTCAGGTGCAGCTCCAGCAGCGTGCTCGCACGGATGGTGCTGGGCACGTACAGGTTGAAACTGATCGACTGGTCGACATGCCGCTGGCGGCGCGCGTTCTGGCGCACGCTGGCGAACTGGTCGACCTTGTAGGCGCCCTTCTCGTAGTACGGCCAGGTCTCCAGCGACAGTCCCGGTGCTGCCACCGGCCGCCGGAAGTCCTTCTTCTCCTCGTAGTAGAACGCGCTGTAGATCGGGTCGATCGATGCGGTGGAACCGGCAATCTGCGCGGTGCTCATGTTCGGCGCGACGGCCAGCAACCAGCCGTTGCGCAGGCCATGCGTGGCGACCTCGCGGGCCAGGCTGTCCCAGGCCGCGCCGCTGTAGCCGCGGTCACTGAAATAGCGTCCGTTGTGCCAATCGCTGCCGGCGAACATCGGATAGCTGCCCTTCTCCTGCGCCAGTTGCGCGCTGGCCTGGATGGTCAGGAAGTTGATGCGTTCGTAGAGATGGTCGGCCAATACTTCGGCATCCGGAGATTCCCACTGGATCGCCTGCTGCGCCAGCAGGTGGTGCCAACCGAACGTGCCCAGGCCGATGGCGCGGTACTTGCGGTTGGTGATCGTGGCCTGCGGCACCGGCAACGCGTTGAGGTCGATCACGTTGTCGAGCATGCGCACCTGGATCGGGATCAGGCGCTCCAGCACATCGGTGGCCAGCAGGTCATCAGGTGCACTGATCGCCCGGCCGAGGTTGATCGAGGAGAGGTTGCAGACCACGAAGTCACCGGCACGGCGCGTGGTGACGATCTGGTCGCCGCTGACGATCTCCTGGATCATCCGCGTCGGGCTCATGTTCTGCAGGATCTCGGTGCACAGGTTGCTGGAATAGATCATGCCCGCGTGCTTGTTCGGGTTCCTGCGATTGACCTCGTCGCGGTAGAACAGGAACGGGTTGCCGGTTTCCAGCTGGCTGAGCATGATCCGCTTGAACAGATCGATGGCCTTCACCGTTCGGCGGCTGATGCGCTCATCGGCCACCAGCTCGGCATAGCGGTCGCGGAAGCTGCCCGAACCGCGCTTCTCATCGTAGAAGTCCTGCAGGTACCAGCCCTTGGCCTGCTTCACCTCGTGCGGGTCGAACAGGTACCAGTCGGCGCGGCGCTCGACCGCTTCCATGAACAGGTCGGGTACGCACACCGAGGTGAACACATCGTGCGCGCGCAGGCGCTGGTCGCCGTTGTTGAGGCGCAGGTCCATGAAGGCTTCGATGTCGCGATGCCAGATGTCCAGGTACACCGCCACTGCGCCCTTGCGCTGGCCAAGCTGATCAACCGACACCGCCGTGTTGTTGAGCTGCTTGATCCACGGCACCACGCCGCCGGAGGAGTTGGCCACGCCACGGATCGGTGCGCCGCTGCTGCGCACGTAGCCCAGGTAGGCACCGACGCCGCCGCCGTGCTTGGACACGCGCGCGATATCGGTGTTGGAGTCATAGATGCCCTGCAGGCTGTCGTCCACCGTGTCGATGAAGCAGCTGGACAGCTGGCCGCCCACCTTGCCGGCATTTGCCAGCGTCGGCGTGGCCACGGTCATGTACAGGTTGGACAGCGCCCAGTACGCCTCGCCAACCAGCTGCATGCGGCGTTCGCGCGGCTTTTCCTCCTGCATCAGGTACAGCGCAATGGTCAGCCAGCGCTCCTGCGGCAGTTCATAGACCTCGCGGCTGCGGTCGCTGGCCAGATAGCGCGTGGCCAGCAGGTACAGGCCGTTGTAGGCGAACAGGCGGTCGCGTTCCGGATCGATCATCTCACCGGCCTGCTGCAGCTCTTCCTTGGAATAGCAGCGCAGGATGTCGTTGCTGTAGATACCACGATCGGCGAGGCTTTCCTGCAGGCCCACGTAGGAGCCGTACTTCAGGCTGACATCGTAGAAGCGGTTGCGGCTGGCACGCTTGTACAGGCGGCGCAGGTAGATGCGCGCGGCGAACTGTTCCCACTCGGGCGCGACCAGGTCCACCCGCGATTCGGCCTCGCGGATCAGCAAATCGACCAGGTCGTCGGCGCTGATACTGGGCTTGCGCTCGACCATCGCCTGCACCACGCGGCGGTAGTCGCTCACATCCAGCTGCGGGAACTCGGCATGCACCGCGTCGATGCTGCGTTGCAGGCGCTCGGCGTCGAACGGCAGGCGGCGGTTGCCGGCCTCCTTGGTGATCCAGGTCGGCACGCGCTCGCCACCAGCGCGCAAAGCGTCGCCAGCGCCGGCCGGATCGGCCACGCGGAAGGTACTGTCGGTCATGGTGGTGAAACTCCAGGCTCGCACGCGCATTGGCGGTCGATGCCATGGCGGCCCTGGACGCGATACCGGCGCACGGGGCGAACGGGTGGATTGCCAGGGTGCGGGAACGTAGGTCGTCGGCATCTGCCTGCGCCTGCGGCCGGTATCCGGGCCGTGGGGGGCGACCTGCGTCCGCACGATGGCGGCCGCGTCGACACGGCAAGCCTTCAGGGGCGGGCCGCGGGACGTTTGCTACATGTCCGGCGGCGGCGGCTGACCGGGAGTGACGGCCACAACATAGTGGGGATGACGCGCACCGTCAACACAAGATGCGGTAATCACGACATGCCGCGACGATCAGTCGCAGGATGCCGTGTTGCAGCGGCGACGCCTTGTCGACATGCCCTGCGTCCCCAGTTCGGTACAACATCCACTTTCCCCGGAACACCGCCCCATGCGCGCTGCCCAGTACTCCTCCTTCGGCAACCCGGCCGACGTCCTCGCCATTGCCGATGCCGCCCTGCCCGAGCCCGGCCCCGGCGAGGTGCGCATCCGCACCGTGCTGGCCTCGATCCACAACCACGACCTGCTGACCGTGCGTGGCCTCTACGGGTACAAGCCGACATTGCCCGCGATCGGTGGCAGTGAAGCACTGGGCGTGGTCGATGCACTCGGCGATGGCGTGGACGGCCTGCAGATCGGCCAGCGGGTGGCCGCCGCCTCGGTGCACGGCACCTGGGCCGAGGCCTTCGTCGCACCGGCACGCATGGTGATTCCGATGCCGGAGGCGATCCCGGACGAGATGGCCGCACAGTTGATCGCGATGCCGCTGAGCGCGCTGATGCTGCTGGAATTCCTGCACGTCCAAGCAGGCCAGTGGATCGTGCAGAACACCGCCAACGGCGCGGTCGGCAAGTCGCTGGCGATGCTGGCAAAGGCGCGCGGCGTGCACGTGGCCAACCTGGTGCGCAATGCCGCGGCCGTAGCGCAGTTGCAGGCGCTGGGCATCGATCATGTATTCGACACCTCGGTGGACGGCTGGAAGGATCGCGTGCGTGAAGCGACCGGCGAAGCACAGGCCGCGGCCGCGGTGGATTCCATCGGCGGTGATGCCAGCGGTGACCTGGTCGACCTGCTCGGCCACCACGGCACGCTGGTGTCGTTCGGCGTGATGAGTGGCGAGCCGATGCACATTCCAGCCGGCGGCCTGATCTACAAGGAGGCCACGGTGAAGGGCTTCTGGGGCAGCAAGGTCAGCCAGGCGATGGCGGTGGAGGACAAGCGCCGGCTGGTCGGCGAGCTGCTCAAGCGCGCGGCCAGCGGCGAACTGACCTTGCCGGTGGAGCAGATCTTCGCGCTGGACGATATCGCCCAGGCAGCGAAGGCCGGTGCTGGGTCGGGACGCAATGGCAAGGTGCTGCTGCGGCCGTGATGCTAGGCACTGGATCCGGCGGCGCCGCGCGCCGCCGTCATCCCAATGGATAATGTCTACATCGTCTTTGCTGAAGAAGGAATCACGTTGAGCGGAATGAATGGTCGGAAGGTGCTGCTGGCGACCTTTCTCGGGAGCAAATCCCCTCCTGACGATGTTCGGCCCTCCGAAGACTACTGGAGGTTGATCGGTACCAACGGGACCATTGTTCTTGAGGAATCCCAGACTTCCATGACCAGGCATCAACGTGGCATGAGGGTGCTGGTCCAGTTTCCTGAAAGCATCACGGATATGGGGCTTGCTTGCCACAACGACATACCGGACAGCCTCTGGATTTTCGTCTCCGACCTGATAATTCACCCAGTCGATTGAATGGATCGGGGTTGAATGCAGTAGCGGCGCCCGGATACGGTCCGCCGCTGCCTGTTCCGGTCGTTAAGAACCTGTGATGTATAACTGAATGCGCTTTCGTCATTGGAAGGCGCAAGTACCTGCATGCGGTACTGACGGCTCCTCCCCCGTTCGGCGTTGCCGCTTCCATGTACCGCACCACCCTGAACCTGCTTGCCGGCGCGATCGCGCTGGGCCTCACTGCTGGCACCGCCAGCGCCTCTGAAACCACCGATGCCGGCAAGGACAGCACCACCCTCGGCGCCGTGCTGGTGACCGGCTCCAACATCAAGCGCAGCGATACCGCCGGGCCCAACCCGGTGCAGATCGTCAGCCGCGAACAGATCGAGCAGACCGGTCGTTCAACACTCACCGACGTGCTGCGCAATCTGTCGGCCAATGCCGGCAACAGCTTCGACGAGCAGTACACGGGCAGCTTCGCCGCCGGCTCTGCCTCGATCGGCCTGCGTGGCCTGTCACCGAAGAACACGCTGGTGCTGGTCAACGGCTACCGCGTGTCCAACTTCGGCTTCGCACTCAATACCCAGGACACGTTCGTCGACCTCAACGCGTTGCCGATCAGCGCCGTCGAGCGCATCGAAGTGCTCAAGGACGGCGCCTCGGCGGTGTACGGTTCCGATGCCATCGCCGGGGTCATCAACATCATCCTGCGCAGGAACTTCCAGGGCGTGGAAGTCGGTGGCGGCTTCGGTACCGCCACCCAAGGCGGCTTGAACGAACGCAAGGCCAACCTGTTGGCCGGCTTCGGCGACCTGGAGCAGCAGGGCTGGAACGTGCTGTTCGGCTTGGACCTGCTCAAGCGTGATCGCCTCGACGCCGACCAGCGCGCCTATACCCGCAGCGGCGATTTCCGCGACAAGCCCGGCGGACGCCTGGCCGGCTGGTCCACCGCCGGTGGCAACTGGCTGTCCAACCCACGTGCACCTCAGCCGTTCGCCAACTGCCCCGAGGGCAGCCAGCTGCGCCCGTACAGCGACTTCGGCAGTACCCTGCCCGGCCAGGCCTGCGCCTTCAATGCGCAGCCGTTCAAGACCCTGCAACCCGGCGCCGAGCGCCTGCAGGCCTCGTTGAGTGCAACCTACCGCTTCAATGACAGCGTCGAGGCGTTCGCCGATGTGCTGTACAGCCACAACAAGGCCGACCAGATCTTCAGCGCGCCGCTGACCGTCGGCCCCGGCCTGCGCGCGTACAACCCGGCCACCGGCACGCTGATTGACGTGCCGGCGGTGCTGCCGGTCGGCCACCCGAACAACCCGGGCAGCACGCCGCTGCCGTTCGAGTACACCTTCTTCGATCTCGGCCCGCGCCTGAAGGACAACACGCAGGTGTTCTACCGTGCCCTGGCCGGCGTGCGCGGCAGCGGTGAACGCTGGGACTGGGAAGTCGCGGCGCTGACCTCGCAAAGTGCGCAGCGCGAGTACGTCGACAATTTCGTCAACCGCTATGCGTTCGAACAGATCCTGCGCGACGGAAGCTACAACTTCCTCAACCCGTCCGCCACGCCGGGCGCGCTGGATGCACTGCGTCTGCAGACCAAGCGGCCAGGCTGGTACACGCTGCACGCGTTGAACCTGAAAGCCTCGACCTCGCTGTGGGAGCTGCCCGCCGGTGCGGTCGGCTTCGCCTGGGGCGCGGAGTTCCGCAAGGAATCGCTGGATGCGCGCACCAGTGCCCAGGTGCTGTCGGGCACCGAACTGCGCCCGGCGATCAACGTGGTCAACGGCGAGCGCCAGGTCAGCGCCGCCTACGCCGAACTGAGCGTGCCGCTGCATCGCACCCTGGAACTGCAGGTAGCCGGTCGCGGCGATCACTACGATGACTTCGGCAAAGCGTTCTCGCCCAAGGTGGCGCTGCGCTGGCAGCCGCTGGACAGCCTGCTGCTGCGCGGCTCGTTCTCGCGCGGCTTCCGTGCACCGTCGCTGCCGGAGATCGCGCCGGGCCAGACCGTCAGCTACGGCTCGGTGATCGATCCGCTGGACCCCCTGCAACCGGGCGGCAGCCGTGGCGTGACCAACATCCGCACCGGCAACCCGGACCTGAAGGCCGAGCGCTCGCGCAACTTCAACGTGGGTGCAGTGTGGTCGCCGGATGGCGACACCAGCATCGGCCTGGACTGGTACCGCATCGAGCAGGACAACCTGGTCAAGCCGGACAGCGCGCAGTTCATCGTCGACAACCCGACGCTGTTCCCGGGTCGCGTGCAGCGTGACGCGCAGGGACGCATCCAGTTCATCACCAACCAGTACGCCAACCAGGGCGAACTGACCACCTCCGGCCTGGACCTGGATGCCAGCCGCACCTTCCGTACCGACGGCTGGGGCAACTTCACCGTGGCCGGCAGCTGGACCCACCTGCTGAGCTTCAAGCAGCCGCTGGTGGCTGGCCAGTCGCCGTACGAAGGCGCCGGCAACAACCGCCACGGCGCACTGCCGCGTACGCGCGGCACCACCTCATTGAACTGGGCGGTGGGCGACTGGAGCAGCACGCTGAGCCTGCAGTACGTGAGCGGCTACGACCAGCGCGTGGCGACGGCGACCAGCAATCCGGGGCTGCGTAACCGCGTCAAGCCGTATCACCAGCTGGACCTTTACGTGGCGTACGAGGGAATTCCGAATACCACGCTGTCGCTGTCGGTGCTGAACCTGACCGACAAGGATCCGCCGTTCGATCCGGCTGGCGGTTCCAACGGCTTCGACATCAGCCAGTACAACCTGCGCGGACAGTTCGTCTCGCTGGGTGCGCGCTACCGGTTCTGATGCGCCAACGGGGCGGCGATGATGCGCCGCCCCGTTCGCGTTGCCGGCCAGCGGCCGGCACTACCATCACCGGCTCAGGTGCAGGAACTGCAGGTGCCGTTCGTACTGGCTGATGATGTCGTTGATGATCTGCTTGCGGCTGTAGCCCACCAGGTCGTAGTCCTGGCTGCCTTCGAACAGATGCACCTCGGCGCGGTAGTAGCGCTGGTTGCGCAGCTGCTGCGCGGCAAACGACGGGGTCAGGTAGCCGCTCAGGATCACCCGGTACAGGAAGTCCTGCTGCTCGCCGTGGTTCACCGTCAGCTCCATGTCGCCAGCCTCGAAGCGGGTGGATACATCCCAACCCTGCCCGCGCAGCTGTTCGGCCACCGCCTCCATCGCCGGCTTCACGGTGTCATCCATGAAGCGGTAGACCTGGTCGCGCACCGGGAAGTGCATGGCCTGGCTCAGGCGCTGGCGCCAGCCCTGATGATGGCGATCGTCTCCGATCAACGGCGACGGCCGGTACTGCAGCGCGCGCTTGCGGTGCGACTCGTCACTGAACGCGCGGGTCAGGCCCCACATCATCAGCAGCAGGATCGCCGAGAACGGCAGCGATGCCAGCACCACCGCCGATTTCAATGCATCGATGCTGCCGGCCAGCAACAACCCTGCGGTCAGCACCGCAATCACTGTGCCCCAGAACACGCGCAGCCAGCGCGGACCATCGTCTTCGGGTGATCCACCATGCGACGACAGCGTGGACAACACCACCGCCCCCGAATCAGCGGAGGTCACGAAGAAGATGAAGCTCACCAGCACCGTCACCGCGATCACCGTGCGGCTCCACGGGTAGCCATCCAGCAGTGCATACAACACGGTCGGTGGGTCATCCACCGCCAGCTGCGCCAGTTGCTGCTGGCCGTGGTGGAGCACCTGGTCCAGCGCGCTGTTGCCGAAGATCGACAGCCAGGCCAGGGTGAAGCCGAGCGGGATCAGCAGCACCCCGAACACGAATTCGCGGATGGTGCGGCCACGTGAGATGCGCGCGATGAACAGGCCGACGAACGGTGCCCAGCCGATCCACCAGGCCCAGTAGAACACCGTCCAGCCGCCCAGCCATTCCGGTCGGCCGCCATAGGCGTACACATCGAAACTCTTGCCGACCACGCTGCCCAGGTAGTCGCCCAGGTTCTGCATCAAGGTACTGAACAGGTACTGCGTCGGGCCGGCAAACAGCATGAACAGCACCAGCGCGATCGCCAGCAGCATGTTGATGTTGGCCATCCAGCGCACGCCCTTCTCGACGCCGGACACGGCCACGGCCACGGCCGCGCCCATCATGCTGACCACCAGGATGATCTGCACCAGGTTGGAGTGCGGAATGTCGAACAGGTGCGAGAGGCCGGCATTGAGGTGCAGCACACCGAAGCCCATGTCGGCACCGATGCCGAATACGGTGGCGACGATGCCCAGCGCATCCACGGTGTAGCCGATCGGGCCATTGATGCGCTTGCCGATCAGCGGGTACAGCGCCGAGCGCAGGGCCAGTGGCAGGTTGTGGCGATAGGCGAAGTAGGCCATCGCCATCGCCGCCAGCGCGAACACGCCCCAGCCGTGCAGGCCCCAGTGCAGGAACAGCAGCTGCATGGCCTGGCGCGCGCCAGCCTCGCCTGCGGCCGGATCGCCCTGCGGCGGCTGCAGGTAGTGGGTCAGCGGTTCGGATACGCAGAAGAAGAACAGGGTGATGCTGATGCCGGCGGCGAACAGCATGCCGGCCCATGAGAGGTAACTGAACTCCGGCTCGTCATGGTCGGCACCCAGCTTGATGCCACCGTACTTGGACAGCGCCACGCCCACCACGAACACCAGGTACAGGGTCATGGCCAGCAGGTAGTACCAGCCGACGTTGAGGGCGGCCCAGTCCTGTGCCTTGAGCAGAAGGCGGCCCGCGCCGAGCGGGAACAGGCTGACGAACAGCGCGAACGCCACGACAACGATCGCCGCGAAGGCGAACACAGGCCGAAGGGTGCGCACCGGGGATTGTTGCGGCTCCAGTACTTCCATGGGGCGGCGTTCTCCGGTAGATCAAAGGGTTAGCCGACCGATTCTGGCTGAACCGCAGTGGACAGAGCATGAAGTTGCGGCCTGTGGTCGCAGGCCCTTCCGCTCATTCCGTGGTATCACGCGCGCGCTGCGACGCACCCTTGCTTGCGCGGGCCGCGCGTACCGCCTGCGGCGCGGCCACGCGCATCCTGTCCGATCACGACATTACATGCACCGCACACAGCTTGTTGCCATCCGGGTCACGCAGATAGGCCAGGAACACCTGCCGACCGGACATGTTGCGGACGCCGGGCGGATCTTCGATGGCGGTACCACCGTGAGCCACTCCAGCTTCCTGCCAGGCACGCACAGCCTCTGCACTGCCCAGACTGAAACCGATGGTGCCACCGTTGGCATGGCACGCTGGCTGCCCATCGATCGGCGCGGTTACACCGAACATCCGTCCATCCTTGAAGTACAGCAGCCGTCCCTTCTCGTCGAATACGCCCGCACGCGCGGCCATCGCAGCGAACAGGGCGTCGTAGAAGCGACGCGCGGCATCCATGTCGTTCGTTCCTACGGTGATGTGGCTGAACATGCGGGCACTCCATGTGGAAAACCGCAGTGTCGATGAGCGCGGGCGACTTCGCAAATCGCTGCATCATCGCCGCCCCGCTCGCGACCGGGCGTGCTGCTACTTGGCGGTGCTGAGCAGCAGTACCGCCGCCGTGACCAGGGCGATGCCAACCCAGCCGATCGGCCGCAGGCGGTTACCGAACAACAGGCGGCCGCAGGTGGCGGTGCCGATCACGCCGATCGCCCCCCACATCGCATAGGCCGTGGCCAGATCCATGTAGCGTACGGCCTGGCCCAGCAGGGCGAAGGCGATCCAGACCAGGACGATCGCACCGACGCCCCAGCGCCAACGACGGAAACCTTCCGACTTGGCCACCATCATGTTGGCGGCGACGTCGGTCAGCGCCGAGCAGATCACGAAAAACAGGGCCAGGGTATTCATCAGTGCGCCTCCCCGAGGGTGACGCAGACGATGCCGGCCACGGCCAGCAACAGGCCGGCCAGCTGCTGCAGCGACAGGCTCTCGCCGAACACAGTGAGGCCGACCACGGTCAGCAGGGTCAGGCCAAGGCCTTCCCACACCGCGTAGGCCACGCCCACAGCAATGCGGCGCACCGACTGCGCCAGGAAGAAGTAGGACAGCGCCAACGCGCCGGCCATGATCAGGTAGCCGCTCCAGCCGCCGTCGCGGGCGGCATGGGCCATGAACGAGGTGCCGACCACCTCGGCGATGATCGCCACGGTCAGGCAGGCCCAGGCGGCCAGCGCGCCACGGGCGGGAACAGTACGGGACATGTGAAGCTCCTTGCAGGGCGGGGACCGCGCCGCCTCCTCAATGGGTCCACGGCATGCGTGGAGGGTCCGGAACGCCCCGCAGACAGGGGCGACGACGGCCAGTATCATCGCCTTTTACGGTGGTATCAAAATAGATCCCATCGACAGGAGCGATGGATCAATGCCCTATTCCCCTGAATCCCTGCAGGCCTTCGTGGAAGCCGCCGCGCTGGGCTCGTTCTCGGCGGCGGCGCGCCGCCTGCGCAAGACCCAGTCAACGGTCAGTACCGCCATTGCCCATCTGGAGGCCGACCTGGGGGTGAGCCTGTTCGACCGCAGCGGGCGCTACCCCCGGTTGACCGAGGCCGGGCGCCAGGTGCTCGGCCATGCCCAGGAAATCCTCGCCGCCGATGCCCGCCTGCAGCAGTTGAGTGTGCGCCTGGCCGCGCCGGTCGAAGCGCGGCTGACCGTGGTGTTCTCCGACGTGTACCAGCTCGATCCGGAGCAGCGCGTGCTGCAGCGCTTTGCCGAAGCATTCCCGGAGATCGAACTGGAATGGCTGGATGCCGAAGGCGATGACGTGCTGGAGCTGGTCGGCAGCGGCCGCGCCGCGCTGGGCCTGCTGCCGCAACAGGAAAGCTATCCGGATGGCCTGATGGCCCGGCCGTTGGCCCATCACAGCGAACTGTCGGTGTACGTGGCGCGCGAGCACCCACTGGCCAGCGCCGGCCGTCGCAGCGCCGCACAGCTGGCGCGGCACCGGCAGGTGCGATTGAGTGCGGAGGTCGATCAATCCCACATCGTCACCGGCCTGGCCTGGACCGCCACCGACTATCTGATGGTGATGGAGATGGCCGAGGACGGCATCGGCTGGGCCGAGCTGCCGCGGGCACTGGTGCAGCGTTATGATCGCGGGCGACTGGTGGAACTGACGCTGCCCGGCTGGCCGCGGCGCATCCACAGCGACCTGCTCTGGCGCCGCGACGCGCCGCCGGGACCGGCCGCACTGTGGTGGGCCGACGCGTTGGGGTGATACGAGTTGCCGGCCAGCGGCCGGCACTACCGGTCAACGATGGGCGAGCGCGTAATCCAGTGCCGCGCACACCGCGGCCACCTGCGCGTCGTTGCACTGCTGCGGGGTCGCCCGGGAGCTGTCCGGGTAGACCTCGGTGGTGGTGGTGAACTTCGCACCGGTGATGCCCGCGCACAGTCCCAGCTTCACCAGCGGATATTCGATCACGCCGTGGGCCACCAGCGGCGAACCGATGATCTCGCCCTTGTCGTCAGCCGGCGCGATGTGGGTGACCTTCTCCACCGCGGCGATCACCGCCTGCTGGAAGGCCGGCTGCGGGTTCTCGCTGTCATCCACCAGGTAGAAGCCATCGGGGATCAGGCCCGGTTCGAACGGCTTGCCGTCACGCGCGGCCAACGCCGGGCGGAACTCGCTCTCGTCGCTGTCGGTGGTCTCGTGCAGGTCGATGTGCAGCACGAACTGACCCTTGATCGGTGCGATCAGCTCGATCAACGCGGTCGACTCGCGGGCCGGGCCGTCGACACGAAAATTGCGGTTCGGGTCGATCGCATCGAAGTTCCAGCGGTTGATGCGCTCGAAGCCCCACGGATTCACGCAGGGTGCCACCAGCAGATTGGCCTTGCCGGCGTAGTCGGCGGCGTGCTTTTCGAGGAATTCCAGCGCGCCCATCACGCCGCTGGTCTCATAACCGTGCACGCCACCGGTAACCAGGGCAGCCGGCAGCGCCGGGTTCCAATCGCGGCTGCGCAGGGCGAACAGGGTGTAGGTCTCGCCAGCGTAGTCGAGCTGGCCATAGGCCACCTTGTCGAAGCGCGGGGCCAGCGCCTCGATGCGCGGCAGCACTTCCTCATCATAGCGACGCAGGCGCTGCTGGCGGCCACGCCACGTCTCCCGTTCCGCCGCTCCCCACGGCTGGCCAGGGGTTCCGACGGGGTAGAAGGCGGCTTGGGACATGGCAGATCTCAGCGAGTCAGGAAGCAATCCCCCACTCTACCACTGGGGGAACAGCGTGAACCGGCGGCGCATTCCATTGGCGAATGGAATCAGCAATAATTCTCATTTACCGCCTTCCACAGCCCGCACCGATGCCCATCCCTGCCCTGCAACCGGCCCGCCTGCCGCTGGCCGCCGCCCTTACCCTGTGCCTGCTCCCGGCCGTCACCGCCTTCGCCCAGGACGGCACCACCACGCTGGACAGCATCCAGGTCTCGGGCAGCTGGCTGGGCACCGGCCTGCATGACAGCGTGAAGAGCTTCGCCGGCGCGCGCACCGTGGTCGACCGCCAGCGCATCGAGGCCAGCGGCGCGGCCAGCCTCGGCGATGCGATGCGCCACATCCCCGGCGTGCAGGTCACCGACAACTCCGGCACAGCGGGCAGTTCGGTGTCGCTGAACATCGGCGTGCGCGGCCTCACCGGGCGCTACTCGCCGCGCTCGACCGTACTGTTGGACGGCGTGCCGCTGGCGGTGGCGCCGTATGGCCAGCCACAGCTGTCGTTCGCGCCGACCAGCCTGCCCAACATCGAGTCGATCGACGTGGTGCGCGGCGGCGGCGCGGTGCGCTACGGGCCGCAGAACGTGGGCGGCATCATCAACTTCAGCACCCGCTCCATTCCCACCAAGGCCGGTCTGCACGGCGAAGCCGGCATGCGCTACACCGCCTACGACCGTGGCGGCGGTGACAGCACCCAGTACAACGCCTTCCTCGGCGGTACCGGCGACAATGGCCTGGGCGCGGCCCTGCTGTACTCCGGCCAGGATGGTCGCGGCTGGCGCCGGGGCAGCGATGACCGCTTCAATGATCTCGCGCTGAAGTTCGCCTACGCCATCGATGCGCAGCAGGAACTGCGCGCCAAGCTGTCCTACTACGATGTGCGCTCGCTGACCCCGGGCGGCCTGACCCGCACCCAGTACGAGGCCGATCCGTTCCAGAACACCCGCCCCACCGATTTCTGGAAGGGCCACCGCACCGGCGTCGACCTGGGCTACACCAACACGCTGTCGGCCAACAGCGAGTTCGAGGTACTGGCCTATTACAACGAAAGCAGCCGAGCCAGCTCGCTGATCAACGCCGCCAATACCCAGCTGACCGTGCAGCCGCGCGACTACCGCGTGCTCGGCATCGAGCCGCGTTACACCCAGCGCCTGCACTGGGGCAGCAGCGTGCATGACATCACCGCGGGCTATCGCTTCCTGCGCGAGCGCGGCAACGACCGCAGCTACACCGTCACCCGCCGCACCGGCGTGGCCAGCGCCACCACCCGCTTCGACAACGCCACCGATGCGCATGCGTTCTACATCGACGACCGCATCGCGATCGGCCAATGGCGGATCACTCCGGGCGTGCGCATGGAATGGATCGACATGGACCGCCGCCAGGCCGGTGGCGCGGCAACCTTCAGCAGCCGCAACGACAAGGCCTTGCCCTCGCTCAACATCGCCTACCTGCTGACCCCGCAGCTGACCGTGTTCGGCAACTACACCACCTCGTTCGGGCCGGTGCAGAACATCCAGCTCAATTCGCAGACGGCCAACAACCCGCTGAACCCGGAAATCGCCAGGACCACCGAGCTGGGCGCGCGCTGGCAGGACGGCGCCCTGCGCGCGGAAGTGACCGTGTTCAAGATGCGCTTCGACAACCAGATCCTGCAGGTGCCGGGAATCACCCCGCCGACCTTCCAGAACATCGGCGCCACCGACCACAAGGGCGTGGAGAGTGCACTGGAGTACCACTTCGCCGAGGACAGTGCGCTGGCCGGGTTGGAGCTGTACGCCAACTACACCTGGACCAAGGCGATCCAGCAGTCGGGCGACAACCGTGGCCTGGACGTGCCGTTCTACTCGCGCGACACCGACAGCGTCGGCGCCCGCTACGCGCTGGCCGGCTGGACCTTCAATGTCTCCAGCACCCACCAGAGCGGCCAGTTCTCCGATGCCGCCAACACCTGGGAAGAAACCGCCGACGCGCGCGTGGGCCGCGTGCCGGGCGTGCGCCTGTGGAACGCGCAGGTGGCCTGGCAGGTGCCGGGCCTGGGCGACAGCGAGATTGCGCTGGGCGTGAACAACCTGGCCGACAAGCGCTGGTACACCCGCAACGTTGATGGCAACGCCGGCCGCATGGTGGCCGCGCCGCGCACGTTCTACGTGCAGGGCCGCTACCGCTTCTGAGGCGGTAGCCACCCGATGCGGTGACGGTGGCGCTCACGGTGGCGGCGTATCATGCCGCCACCATGTCACTGCCTGTTTCGCCATCGCGCCTGCATCTGGCCTTCCAGGGCCTGCGCCTGCGCCTGCGTGGCAGCGACCTGTGGTTCATCGCGCTGGCGTTGCTGGTCGGCTTGATCGCCGGCTACCTGACCCTGCTGCAGTCGGGCATCGCGCGCTGGCTGCAGGGCACGCTGTATGGGCTGGACGACGGTATGCGCCTGAGCTCCCTGCCCTCGCTGACATGGACCGCGCTGCTGGTGCTGCCGCTGGGTGGCCTGCTGGTCGGCCTGGTCAGCCTGGCCGCGACCCGGCTCAAGCGGCCCCTGCTCGATGCGGTGGAAGCCAATGCCCTGCATGGCGGCCGCATGTCGATGCGCGACAACCTGATCGTACTGACCCAGACCCTGCTGTCCAATGGCTGCGGCGCCTCGGTGGGTCTGGAGGCTTCGTATACGCAGATGGGCGCCGGCAGTGGTTCGCAGCTGGGCCGGGTGATGCGCCTGCGCCGCAATGACGTGCGCATCCTGGTCGGCGCCGGTGCCGCCGGCGCCATCGCCGCCGCCTTCGGTGCGCCACTGGCGGGTGCGTTCTATGCGTTCGAGATCGTCATCGGTGCCTACACGCCGGCCGCACTGGCACCGGTGGCAGTGGCTGCACTGGCCGGCGCGTTCGTGGCCGACCAGGCTGGCATCGAGGCCTACCTGCTGCCCGCTGCCTCGACCATCGACGTTCGCGCTGCCGACTACGCCATCTACGGCCTGCTCGGCTGCTGCTGCGCGATGGTCGGCATTGCCATCATGCGGCTGATCGCCTCGATCGAGGGCACGGTCAAGCGCAGCCCGCTGCCTGCCTGGGGTCGGCCGGTGGTCGGTGGACTGCTTCTGATACCGCTGGCCCTGGCCAGCCCGCAAGTGCTGTCGTCCGGCCACGGCGCGCTGCATCTGGACCTGACCACGCACCTGCCGCTGATATGGATCGGCGGCCTGTTGACCCTGAAGTGCCTGGCCTCGGGCATCTCGCTGGGCTTCGGCTTCCGTGGCGGCCTGTTCTTCGCCTCGCTGTTCATGGGCACCCTGGTCGGCGCGCTGTTCGCCGGCCTGCTGGCCATGGCCACCGGCGTGCCGGTGGTCGACGCCACCTCCGCCGCGCTGGCCGGCATGGCGGCGCTGGCCGCAGCCGTGGTCGGCGCGCCGATGACCATGGCCATGCTGGTACTGGAAGGCACCCACGACTTCCTGCTGACCAGCGTGGTGATGAGCGCGGTGCTGGTGTCCAGCACGCTGGTACGGCAGTGGTTTGGTTATTCGTTCTCGACCTGGCGCATGCACCTGCGCGGGGAGACCATCAAGAGTGCCCGCGACGTGGGCTGGGTACAGAACCTCAACGCCGGCCGACTGATGCGCAAGGGCGTGGCCACCGCCCCGTCCGACCTTGACGCCGAGGCGTTCCGACAGCGCTTCCCGCTGGGCTCGGGCAGCCGGGTGATCCTGATCGACAGCGAGGGCCACTACGCCGGCATCGTGCAGATTCCGCGCGTCTACAGCGACGGCGTGAAACCGGAGACGGCGATTGGCGAGCTGGCCGAGAACCGTGACGTGTCGCTTTCGCCGTCCGCGGACGTGGTCAGCGTGATGCAGCGCTTCGACCAGACCCAGGCCGATGAACTGGCCGTGGTCGGCGCCGACGGCCAGGTGCTGGGCGTAGTGTCCGAAGCCTTCGTACGCAAGCGCTACGCCGAGGAGCTGGACAAGCGCCAGCGCGAACTGATGGGCGAGCGCGTCGACGACACCGACTGACCCCGCAAAAAGGGGACGGAGGGGATTAAGTCGCTTCTGGCACTTCCGAAATCCACGCATGGCGTGGATCTACTGTCACCTCGACCGGGTAGACTCCGGCCATGCGCTTCATTGAGACTTTCCAGGCAGGTCCCTTCGCCGACACCGTGGTCAGCCTGCTGGCCGCCTTCGTGCTGGGTACGTTGATCGGTGCCGAGCGCCAGTACCGGCAACGCACCGCCGGCCTGCGCACCAATGTGCTGGTGGCGGTCGGCGCCGCCGCCTTCGTCGACCTCGGCATGCGCATCGCCGGCAGCGCCGAGGCGGTGCGGGTGATCTCCTACGTGGTCTCCGGTGTCGGCTTCCTCGGCGCCGGCGTGATCATGAAGGAAGGCATGAACGTGCGTGGCCTGAACACCGCCGCCACCCTGTGGTGCTCTGCAGCGGTCGGCAGCTGCACCGGCGCGGACATGCTGGCCGAGGGCGTGCTGCTGACCGTGTTGATCATCGCCGGCAACACCCTGCTGCGGCCGTTGGTGAATGCCATCAACCGCATTCCGATCAACGAGGCAGCGACCGAAGCCACCTACGAGGTGCGCCTGAGCGTGGATGCCGACGCCGTGCCGCGGGTGCGCGAGCGCCTGGTCGATGCGCTGGAAGCGGCGCAGTATCCGGTGGGCGATGTGCAGGTGGTCGAGCATGCCGACGCGCCTACCGATGTGATCGCGGTGCTGGTCAGTACGGCCGTGAGTGCCGATGAACTGGACGTGGTGCTGGCACGGATGGAGCAGGTGCCGGGCGTGCTGCATGCCACGTGGGAAGTCAGTACCCGCGATTGATTCATCCACGCATGGCGTGGATCTACCGAGTTCGTGGTGCAGTAGATCCACGCCATGCGTGGATGCGCTTCTCTCACCCACCCGTCATGCGCTGCTGTGCCCGCAGCAGCTTGCGGAATGAACCGCACTGCCGCGCGTCCTGCGCTTCCGGGCAGGCCGCTGCGCGCTGCAGGTGCCGGCGCACCCGCTGCAACCGGGTGATCTGCCGCTGCAGCACCTCGGCTTGTGCCAGCAGCGCCTCGCGGTCGAGTGAGATGCACCCCTGCTGCGACGGCAGCGATGCACCGATCTGCTGCAGCGACAGCCCGGCCGCCTGGCCCAGGCCGATCAGCGCCAGCCGTTCCAGCACCTGCGCGTCGTACTGCCGGCGCAGGCCGCGGCGCCCCAGCGCCTGCAGCAACCCCAGCTGTTCGTAGTAGCGCAGGGTCGAGGCCGGCACGCCACTGCGCTTGACCACCTCGCCGATATCCAGTTCGCGCACGGGCTTGACCTCAAGTGACCTTCAAGCACCAAGCTATGGGCAACTACCCGGCGAGGCAAGGCCATGGCAAGCACATCTCCCATTGATCAGAACGCCCTGTGGAACGGCCCTGGCGGCCAGGCGTGGGTTGCGCAACAGGCTGTTCTTGACGGCCTGTTCCAGCCGATGGCTGACCTGCTGGTCACCGAACTTCCTGAGACCGCTACCGAACTGCTCGACATCGGCTGCGGCACCGGCGCCAGCCTGCTGGCCGCGGCCGCAGCGCGTCCCGCGGCACATTGCACCGGCCTGGACATCTCCGCGCCGATGCTGGCGCTGGCCCATCAGCGCGCCAAGGCGGCAGGACTGGATGCGGACTTCATCGTGGCAGACGCGCAGCGCCATCCGCTGCCGCCCGCGCACTTCGACTGGATCCAGTCGCGGCTGGGCGTCATGTTCTTCGAGGACAGCCAGGCCGCGTTCGCCAACCTGCATCGTGCCACGACACCGGGCGCTGGGCTGCGCTTCATCGCGTGGCGCAGTGCCGGGGAGAATCCGTTCATGACCACCGCCGAGCGCGCCATTGGCGATGAACTGGATCTTCCGCCCCGCGTACCCGGCGCACCGGGACAGTTCGCTTTTGCCGATGGCGAGCGCGTGCAGCGCCTGTTGCAGGCCGCCGGCTGGAATGACGTGGAAGTGGTTGCGGTGGACCTGCCCTGTTCGCTCGCCCGCGAAGACCTGCCGACCTATGTCGGTCACCTGGGACCGTTGGGACTGGCCCTGCGATCGATGCCGGAAGCCCGCGCCGCAGTGCTTCGCGAAAAAGCACTGGCCGCATTCGCGCCGTTCATCGAAGGTGACCGCGTTCGCGTGGATGCCGCCTGTTGGTTGATCCGCGCCCACGCTTGAAAAAAGGGGACGGAGGGGATTAAGTCGCATATGCCCCGGTTGTGCCGGAAACGACTTAATCCCCTCCGTCCCTTTTTTTGCTAGAGGGCCTCGCCGGCGTCGGCCAGGCGCGATTCGATCAGTGCATACCACTGCTGCAGCACGTCGATCAGCATGTCCAGCTCGGCATCGGTGCGCTGTGCGCGGCCACTGCGCAGGCAGGCCTGGGCTTCCTGCAGCTGGGCCAGGAACCCGGCCACGGTATCGGCCTGCAGGATCAGGCCCGGCAGGCGCCGCCCGGGGATGCGCACCACGGCATGGTTGCCGAGCTGGCCATACACGCTGAGCGTAGCTTCCGTCTTCATGGAGAGGGGCAGGAATTGGGCATTCATCGCGTGCACCGTTTGGAAACCTGAGCCGCAGGCAGGCGTGGACGACGGGGGAGACGTTGCCACGCCTGCCGGCGGTCAGGGGGGACTCGGGATGCCGGGGCATCGCCCCGGCGCAGGAAGGTCAACGTGGCTGTGCCATCCCGGCGATCTGCACGCGCCGGTTCGGCGCCAGGCAGGCAATCAGCTCGCGCCGGTTGCGCTGCTCGCACTGCACGATCGGCTCGGCCGCACCGCGTCCTTCGGCACTGATGCTGGCTGCAGGCACGCCCCCCTGCACCAGGGCGTTGCGCACGGCATCGGCGCGGCGCTGCGACAGTGCCTGGTTGTAGCTGGCGCTGCCAATGCGGTCGGTGTAGCCGGTTACCTTGATCGACTGCACCTGCGCGGCCTCGCGTACCTGCGCCAGGATGCCCTGCACCGCCTGCTGGCCTTCGGCGCTGAGTACCGCGCTGTCGAATCCGAACAGCGCGTCGGCCGACAGCCGCAGGGGCTGCTCCGGCAGCGGTGCCGGTGCCAGCGGCGCTGGTGGCCGCGGCGGTTCGAGCACGGCCGCGCACGACTCCGGCTTCCAATAACCGCCCTGCGCGATGCCCTTGCTGTCGAAGCGCACCTGGAACTGGCAGGTGAAGTACTCCGCGCCCTGCGCGGTGCGGAAGTTGAACAGGTAGTTCCACTCGCGCACGCCCCACATGCCTTCATTGAAGTGCGGCGTGCCCAGCAGCGTGTACAGCTGCCGCTTGCTCATGCCCGGCGCGAAGCGGCGCAGGTCGGCGACGTCGGGATAGATGCCTTCCTTCAGCGAGGCCCTGGAGGCCTCCGGGAAGTGCACGGCGGTGGCTTCGGCAGGACCGTCGGCGGCCGGCGCATGGCTGCGGCAGGCGGCCAGCAGGCCCATCCCCAGGATCAGGCCCAGCGTGGCGGCATAGTGGCCGGCGCGGGCGATGCGATGCTGTTTCATGTCGTTCCCCCTGTAGACGTTTCCGCGATGCCGGGCCGCGGGTGCGGCCCGGCGGCGGTGATCACCACTGGATGCCGGCACCGACGGCCACACCGGCCTCGCCACGGCTGTTGGTCGAACCGCTGAACTTGTAGATCCAGCGGCCGCCTTCGGAGACACCGGAGATACCGACCGCCACGCCCGATTCGCCGTTGTAGCTGCCGGCGGCGATCGAGGCCATGCTGCGGCCCGCCTCGCTCGGCTGCGGCAGCGCTGCGGTGGCCATCGCCGAAGCGATACCGGCCGAAGCACGATTGTCGGTCTTGCGCAGGTCGCGCTCGAAGCCGCCCATGCGCTCGTCGGTGTAGGCCTTGGACCAGTCCAGGGTCTGCGCCATGCCCGACTTCAACTGGTCCACATTGACCGCGTCGGTACCGGCGGTGCCGGCGGCAACGTTGCGGACCGTGGTCGGGCCGCTGCTGGTGCTGCCCAGGGTGACACTGTTGTAGTTGGTCGCGCCGTTCACCGTGGTGTCGTAGCGGATCGTGCCCTGCTGCGAAGCCTGCAGCTGGCGCACGTTGACCGCATCGGTGGCCTGCGAGCCGTCTGCCACGTTGACCACCTGGCGTTCGGCACCGGCGGCACCGACAGAGACCGTGTTGGCCCGGTTCGCGACCGAACCCGCACCCAATGCCACCGAGTTGTCGGCCTGCGCCTGCGAACCATTGCCCAGCGCGGTCGAGTTGGCACCGGCGGCGGTGGAGCCTGCGCCGCCGGCGGCCGAGTTGGCGCCGCTGGCGGACGGATCGGCCAGGTTGTTGGTGTTGTTGGCGCGGAAGCTGCCCGCCACGTTGGTGATGTTCTGGATCTTCTGGTCGGTGTACTTCTTCGACTCGTCGATGGCGTAGTTCACGCCGTTCTTCAGTTGGCCGACATTGGTCGCGTCATAGGTGTCCGAGCCATCGGCTACGTGGGTGATCTTGCGTTCGCTGCCACTGCTGCCGACCGAGACCTCACCGGCCGAATTGCTGGCACCGGTCTGCCCGTAGGCGCCGGTGTAGCCGCTCTGTGCACCGACGCTGGCGACCGAACCGGCACCCAGCGCCACGCTGTTGCCGGCACTGCTGCTGGCACCGTTGCCGACCGCCACGCTGTTCGCACCGGCTGCGCTGGCCTGCGGGCCGACCGCCACCGCTTCCGCACCTGCCGCGGTGGCTGCGGCCGCCGTTGAGTTGACCGCCAGGTACGCACTGCCACCACCGCCATTGGTGATGCGCTGGTTTAGGACCTTCAGCGAGCCGTCGACAGCGGTGAAGGCGGCGGTGACGTTGTTGTAGTCGCCGCTGGTGAAGGTGCCATCGGTGGCGATGCTGGAGATGCTGAACGTCGGCGCGGTCCACACGTTGGTGGTGCCGTTGTAGGCGGTGGTGCCGCCGAAGTAGGTGGCGATGGTGCTGTTCGTGCTGAACAGCTGGTCGCCGGTGATGGCATCACTGCTGCCAGCCAGGATGCTGCCGGCGGCGACGTTGGTGATCTTCACCGCGCCGGTGCCGGTACCCGTCAGGGTCACGCTGTTGAGCACGTTGCCACTGCCATCGACGTCGTACTTCACGGCCAGCTTGTCGATCTCGCCGGTCTGGTCGGCAACGTTGGCCAGCGAGTTGCTGACGGCATCGAACGCGGTGCCAACATCGTTGTAGCTGCCCTTGGTCACGGTGCCGTTGGCGGCGACGTTGTTGATCGAGTAGGTCGGTGCGGTCAGTACGCCGTTGGCATCGACCGCGGCACCACCGCCCAGATGGGTGGCTACCGCCTGGTTGGCGGCAAACAGCTGGGCACCATTGATGGCCTCACTGCTGGTGGCACTGACCTGGCCCGGGCCAAGGTTGCGCAGCGTGGTTGCCGTGCCGGTCTGGCCCAGCGTGGCGCTGGCGTAGTTGACACTGCCATCGGCGTTGAGGTCATAGCGCAGCGCGCCCTGTTCCGATGCCTGCAGCTGGCCAACATTGACCGCGTCGGTCGCAGCAGTACCGGCCGCCATGTTGGTGACCTGGCGCTCGGCACCGGCCGCACCGATGGACACGCTGTTGGCACGGTCGGCCAGGCTGCCGGCACCCACCGCGATACTGTTGGCGGCAGTGGCGCGGGCGTTGGTACCGACCGCGATCGAGTCGGCGCCGGTGGCCAGCGCCTCGGTACCGGTCGAGTTCACCCGCAGGTACTTGGTGCCACCGTTGCGGATGTCGGTGATCTGCGTATTGAGGTTGACCAGCGAGCCATCGACTGCGGCGAAGGCATCGGTGGCATTCTCATACAGGCCCTTGGCGATGGCACCACCAGTGGAGATCGTGCTGATCTCGAACAACGGTGCAGTAAAGATGCCGCTGGCCGGATCGAAAGCCGCACGACCACCGAAGAAACTGGCGATGGCACTGTTGGTAGCCGCCAGCTGGCCGCCGTTGACCGCCTCCAGGCTACCGGCGGTGACCGCGCCGGCGGCAAGATTGCCGATGGTGGTGGTGCCGGTGCCTGCGCCGAGCGTGACCCGGCGATAGTTCGGGTTGCCCGAGCCGTCCAGGTCATAGGTGACCGCTGCGGAGGCCACATCGTCGATCAGACTGATGGCGCCCTTCAGCTGGGCCACGTTGACAGCATCGGTATTGGCGCTGCCCGCGGCAAGGTTGGTGATCTGGCGCTCGCCGCCACCGGCCGTGCCCACCGACACTTCGCCGGCCGAGACCTGGGGTGCGGTGAGGCCGTACGCGCTGTAGCTGGCCTGAGCGCCGCGCAGTGCAGCGGAGCGGTAACCCAGCGCGACCGAGTTGGCCTGGTTCGAAGTGGCTTCGGCACCCAGCAGGGTCTGTCCGTTGGCGGTGCCCACGGCACTGTCACCGACGACGACCGAGTGGCCCATGCGGGCGGCATAGTCGGCCGTCGGCACGCCGGTCGGATTGCTGGGATCGTTGACGCCATCGCCGGGGAAGGCGACATTGGCATCGACCTTCGGCAGTTCATGGCGTGCATTGGCACCGATCACCACTTCCTTGGACCCGTTGGCGAAGGCGCCATCGCCCATCAACACCTGGTAGTCCTGTGCCGCGTTGACCGCCCAGCAGGAAATATCGGCCAGCGCGATGTCCAGGCACTTGGCCGCCCACGCCGGCGAGTCGGTTGGCAGAAGGAGGCCCAGCAGGCCACCGGGATTGCCGTTGTTGATGTTGTAGATGTAACTGTCGGAAGTCACGCCACCGATCAGGGTCAGGTGCGAGCTGCCGCCCGTGGCTGCGCCGCCCAGGCCATTGAGCGTGCTGCCGACCGGCGACAGGTTGACTACCGGCAGGCCCAGCACATTGACCGTCGAATAGGTCTGCATGACGTTGGCGTTGCTGAGCTTGAGATTGCCGTTGCTCAGGTAGCCGTTGCCGCCGAACAGGCTGGTGGTGGTCGGCCCGATCAGCTGGCCGACATTGCCGACCAGGCCACCGGTGCCGATGATCAGGCCAGCATTCGGATCGGCCGGCGCGGGCGCCTTCGGGCTGGTTGGCGGAATCGCCGAGGGTTGGGTCAGGCCGAGGCTGCCCAGCGTGCCTCCCACCAGGCCACCCACGGCGCTGCCCAGGTTGCCGACGGTGCCATTGAGATTGCCGTTGAGCAGGTTGCCCACCGCGCTTCCGACACTGCCCAGCGTGCTGCCCAGCACGCCGCCCAGGTCGCCGGTGGGGCTGCCGGTGGTGCCGTTGAGAATGCCGCCCACGGCGCCGCCGACCTGGCCGACGGTGCCGTTCAGTGCGCCGCCCACTGCACTTCCAACGGTACCGACAGTGCCGTTCAGAGCACCGTCCACGGCGCCGCCAACCTGGCCGACGGTGCCGTTCAGAGCACCACCAACTGCGCCACCGACTGCGCCAACCGTGTTGTTGAGCGTGCCGCCCACGGCGCTGCCGACCTGGCCGGCGGTGCCGTTCAGTGCGCCGCCCACTGCACTTCCAACGGTACCGACAGTGCCGTTCAGAGCACCGTCCACTGCGCCGCCGACTGCGCCTACCGTGTTGTTGAGCGTGCCTCCCACTGCGCCGCCAACAGTGCCGACTGTACCGTTCAGCGCGCCACCCACCGCGCTACCAACTGCACCCGCGGCACTGTGAAGCGTCCCACCGACAGCACCCACCGCACCACCCACCAGGTTGCCGACGCCCAGTGCGCTGTGCTGCGCCGCGACGGTCGCCTGTCCGGCCAGCTTCAGGTTGCGATCGGCCACTACCTCCTGGCCGTCCGGCGCCTGCACGCGCACCTTGCCGGCGACGCCGGCATCGAACGCGGCGCTGATGGCACGATCATGGGTTTCACCCGGCAGCTCCTCCTTGGCCGGCAGCGTGACTGCCGCCGTCGCCCGGGCCTGGCCCTGCCCTTCGATGTGATGGCCAGCGACCGCCAGATGCGTGTCGGCCTTGCCGTCGACGGTGGCTTTCAGCCCAGGCAGTGATCCGGCGGCTGCACCGCTGAGGCCGGCGGCCGCCCGGGCACCCGTATCGATCGAAGCGACCTGGCGGCCAGCGATGCCGACCTTGGCCCTGGCGCGCGCATCGGCAGCGACGCCCAGCGGCGCCTGGGCGCCGGGCGCGACGTGCGCAGCCAGCGATGCATCCACCTGTGCCGCCCTGGCCGCAGCGTTGCCCACGCCAACATTGGCGCGGACATCAGCCACCAGCGCCGGCACGGCCACTTGCTTCGGCACGGTGTTCGCTGCCAGCTTCACCTGCACGGTGGCCGGCAACACGTCAGATACCTGCGGCAGCGACGTGGTATTCAACTGCAGGCCCAGACGAGCATCCGCACTGATTGCGGGGCTGTTCTGCGCCTGCCGCGCGGCGGCAGCCAGGGCCACCTCCGCGTCAACCTTGACCGGCATCGGCTGCGCATACTTTGCCGCGAGTGCTTGCAGGTCACGCAGCGATTGATTGGTTTCCGAGGCCCCAGCGTGACCGCTGGCCAGCGCACACAGCAGTGCCAGCGCCAGGGCCGTGGGCATCAGCAGGAAGGCGCGCGGATCGCGTGCGGCGCTGCCGCCGCTGTCGCCGGTGGCCAGTTCCGAGGCCACAACCAGAGCATTGAGCTGGCGGTTCCATACACGCCGGTAGATGCGGTTCATGAGCATTTCCCCCGTAGGCGAACAACTGGAATGTCAGTGGACTTGCCGCTAGGCAGGTGACTGACATTTCAGCGGTTGCAACGAGGGCGGTGCACTTCAATCCGGCACGGCAATCGCGCATTCCGGCAAATCCACGGCCGGAATCGGCAGCCGGCTATGCATAAGCGGCAACACGATCGGCAAGCGGATACGCAATTCCGGCATAAACACCGCAAAAACCCTTGCCGGGCCTGGATCAGGCCGGTTGGCCGATCTGCGCGGGTGCGCGCATCAGGGTGTCGCGCGGCAGTTCGCCGAATACCTTGCGGTAGTTGTCAGCGAAGCGCGACAGGTCCCACAGCCCGCAGCTCAGGGCGATCGCCTTCACCGAGCGACGGCTGGAGTCTGCCATCGACAGGCTGCGGCAGGCCGCGCACAGGCGCAGCATGGAGAGGTAGCGGTTCGGCGAGGTTCCAAACAGGTCCTCGAACGCATAGCGCAGGCCGCGCTCGCTGACGCCGGCGGCATCGCAGATCTCGTTCATGTAGATGTTGCGACGCAGGTTGAGCCGCATGAAGTTCTCTGCACGCTGCGCGATCAGATAATGCGTGCGCCGCGCACGGGTGCAGCCCGGGCGATCCGCCGCACCGGCGCCCAGCAGGGCCTGCACATGCTCATGCAGCAGGTTCTCGGTTTCATCCGGCTGCAGCCCTGCCCCCTGTCCCAGCTGCAGGTGCAGCTGCTGGTAATGGCGCGCCAGCGGCGTGGCGTCGCTGGCCAGGTTGAACAGCGAAAGTGCCTGGCCAGCAGGTGGCGTGCTGCGCAGGCTCAGTTCGGTCAGCTTGCGCTGGACGCGGGCCACCGGCACCAGCATCAGGGTCATGTGCGTGCCCGGGCTCAGGGTGAACTCACTGATGCCCTCCGGCATGATCGTCAGCGCCATGCCCGGCGTGAGCGGCACGCCGTGGCACCAGCTCATCGTTTCATCGGTGGCGTGCAGGTACCCCAGCATCGCCCAGTCCGGCGGCAGCATGAAACGGCCACGGCAATGAAAGCCGCAGGTGATGCTGCAGAACAGGGCTTCCTCGTGCACGCGCGAAGCGAACGCCGCCCGTGGCCCGTTGCCATCCAGCAGCAGCAGTTCGACATCACAGACGCGAAGCACGCCGCTCAGCGTGGCCAGGTCTATGGACCGAAGGCCGCTGTCGTCGCTGTCCTCTACCCCACCATCGACCATGACAGTGTTGTCCCCCCGTTGATCCGCCATCCGCTGCGGCCCCCACTGCCTGACAGGGCGCGCAACGATCCAGAATCCATTTCTGTTGCCACGCCGGCGGCGCCGGCGTCGATGCGATCGTACAAATCAATGCAAGAGCTTGAATGCGAGTATGCCCAATAATCGGCAAAGGTAAACCCGCGGCCCGGCATGATGAAAATGGATACACAAGTGAAGAAAATGTCGGAGCGGCTGGCACGGTTTTCGCATCGACCACAAAGCAAATCACATTATCTGCACGACAATGAATCGTTTTGCGTGCGAACGGATTTTCGTCACAGAAACCATCTGAAATTTTCAGGCTTCCGGGGTTTCTGCCGAATTTGCATATAGGTTCCGGTTGCAGCCAACCGCCATTCAGGCAAAGTCGACATTACGGTGATCCGGCCATCTGATCTGGCCGCGCCCAGGGGGACAGCATGACCACGCACGCATCACTGGATGCCTCGACCACCGGCCCCGGGCCGTCCGGTCGCGACCGTGCGGCCGATGTCCCGCCTGGAAACGATCACCCTGCTTGAGCACAGCGGGCCAGTCCCGCCGTGCCTCCTCCGCCAGGACGCGCGGAGGCCCACGGACGATCCCGGCGGAGCCGGGCCACCGCCCAACGCAGGTGTACTGCATCCGCAGACAGGTAGAGGGAGACATTGGTCATGAACGCATCGATCCGCAAATTCCTGAAGGAAGAAGACGGCGTCACCGCGCTCGAGTACGGGCTGCTGGCTGCCGTCATCGCTGGCGTCCTGATTGCGGTCGGCAACGACCAGATCAAGGGGTTCTTCGAAACGCTGTTCAAGAACCTCTCCGCACTGGCCACCAAGGCGTCGGGCTCGACGACCTGAGCGGCGACCGCGCGCGGCCGGCAGGGCCGCGACGGCGGGGCGCATGGAACCAGGCGAAGACCGTCCAGTGACGGACGATGGAGTGTGCGATGACAGTGCTGGGATTGTTGGCCATCGGCGTCTGCCTGCGGATCGCGATCAGTGATCTGTATGCCCGTCGGGTGCCCAACACCTGGCTGGTCGCCGCATGCGTGATCGCCACTGCGGTGATCGTGGTCGGCCAGTTCAGTGCGCCGCGCCAGCCGTGGCTGCCCCACCTGGCCGGCGCGGCGATCGGCCTGTTGGCGCTGCTGCCGTTCCATGCCCTGCGCTGGATGGGCGCCGGGGACGTGAAGTTCTTCGCCGTGGTGGGCCTGATGCTGGGCTGGCAGGCGCTGCTGCCGGTCTGGCTGGTAGCGAGCCTCACGGCTGGGTTGCATGCCGTGCTGGTGCTGGCCGGTCGCCGCCTGGGCGTGCTGCTGCCCGGTCACCTGCAGATGCAGGTCAATCGCACCAGCACGCAGTGGCAAGCGCATCCGGTGCTGCGTGACATGCAGGCCGCCCGCCAGGGACGACGTGGCATTCCCTATGCAGCCTACCTGGCACTGGCCGCCATCGGCTGGGTGCTGGCCAGCATCTACGGAGGTGCACCATGAACATCCGCAGCCCACGCCTGCAACGCGGTGTCGCCAGCATCGAGTTCGCCCTGATGCTGATGCTCGGCCTGTTGCCGCTGCTGCTGTTCACCTTCTCCGGGGTGATGATCACGGCGGCGCAACAGACCCTGGCCACCGCCTCGGCCGAAGGCGCGCGCGCCTCGCTGCGCTACGGCACCGCCAGCGAACGACGCACAGCCGCCTGCGTCGCCGCACGCACCTCGATGCAATGGTTGCTGCAGTTTTCCAGGCAGAACGTGGACTGCAGCGCGGGGGGCAGCAACGCCATCGTGGTGTCGGCACAGGCGCCCTGCGCCGGTCTGGCCACGGCCCAGTGCATGACCGTGACGGTCAGCTACGACTACGCCAACCATCCCTTCCTGCCCGGCACCGCCACGCTCTACAAGTGGGTGATGCAGGCCCCCATCCGCAGCGTCGCGGTCGCGCAGCTCGATCTCGGCAGCGGCAATTGATGATCGGTACTTTGGAGACGGTTCCATGCTCAAGTTGACCCGCATCGCTGCCGTCGCCCTGATCGGCCTGGCCGTGCTGCTGGCGCTGATCGCCTTCATGATCGGGCGCAAACCCGCCGCACCTGCAACGGTCGCACCAGTCGCTCACAACGAGACGCAGGCGATCACCGTGGTCGAAGCCGTGGCACGCCTGCCTGCGGGCGAGCCGATCAGCGCCAACGGCCTGCGCCTGGCCCAGCGCACCTCACCCGTCCCCGGCGCCGCTACCAGCATTGCCGCCGTGACCGGCAAGGTGCCGGTGCAGGACATTGCCGAAGGCAGTGTGATCAACGGCAGCGCGTTGGCTCAGGGCTTCTCGCTGCAGCTGCGGCCGGGCGAGCGTGCACTGGCCGTGCCCGTGGACGAACTGGTCGGTGCCGGCAACCGCATCCTTCCCGGTGATTTCGTCGACGTCTTCCTCAACCTCCGCAACGCCCAGCCCAACATCAACAGCCCTGGCGAAGCCGCGCAGACGCGCCTGCTGCTGTCGCGCCTGCGCGTCCTGAGCTACGGCCAGCAGGACATCGTGCCGGTGGCCACAGAGACTACTTCCAACAGCGAGGCCGACTCCCGCAACGACCCGCGCGCTGCCGACATCACCGGAAGTGGCAGCACGCACAGCAACAGCAATGAAGCGCCGCAACCCGCACGCAGCGCGGTGCTTGCGGTACCGGTGGCCGACGCCAACCGGCTGCTGCTGGGTGCGCAGCAGGGCAAGCTTTTCCTGGCCCTGCGCAATCCCGCCGATACCGGCCTGCCCGACCTGGCGTTGTTCCCGCAATCGCGCGGAGTGATCGACCCGCTGCGTGGGCTCGACGCCGAACAGCAGCTCGCCCTGCAGCGGCCGGAGAACCACGCTTTTGCCGGTATCGACAGCGACGCGCTGGCCGGACGTGGCAGTGCACCGCAACGCGGCACCCCGGATTCACCGTCGCGCGCGCCGGCGCCACGTCGCAGTGCACCGCGCGCGTCGGGGATCGAGATCATCCGCGGCGACAGTTCCGCATCCCGTGCCTCCCTTTGACCTGCATCGAGTGCATCCATGACCGAACGTCGCCGCCGTCCACGCCTCTCCCTCCGCCAGCGCTGGCTGGCCCTGCTGCTGGTGCTGCTGGCGCCGGCAACGAGCGTGGCCGCCGATGACCTGGTGCTGCAGGCGCGCGAGCAGCGTCCCTGGAACCTGCCGGCCGACCTGGAGCGGGTGGCCATTGCCGACCCGGGTGTGGCCGACATCGTGATGCTGCGCGGGCAGCGCCAGGCGCTGCTGGTCGGCAAGATGCCCGGTACCACCACCCTGCTGCTGTGGCACCGCAGACAGGCCGAGCCACAGCGGTTGACGGTACGGGTGCAGAGCGCCGTACAGGGCGCTGCCAGCACCGGCGGTACCGGGCTGGTGTTCACCCAGCAGGACCAGCAAGGCCTCCTGCAGGGAAGCACCGACAGCATGCTCACGCACATGCAGGAACAGCGCACTGCGGCGATGGCGCTGGGCAAGGACGGCATGCTTGCCGATGCGTCCACCATCAACAGTGGGGGCGTGGTCCAGGTCGAGGTCAAGGTGGTCGAGTTCAACAAGACCGCGATGAAGCAGATCGGCATCAACTTCCAGAACCGCAACGGCGGCTTCGCCTATGGCTTCGCGCGGCCCGGCACTGGCCTGCCTGGCAATACCGGCCTGCTGCCCGGCATGAAGGAAGGCAACAGCAGCAACGAGGCCGTGTCGCCGATTTCCTCGGCGTTCCGGCTGGTGTTCGGCTCGACCAAGGGACTGTGGAACGCCGATGTCGAACTGCTGCAGAGCAATGGCATGGCGCGCGTGCTGGCCGAGCCGACGCTGGTGGCACTGTCCGGCCAGAGCGCCAGCTTCCTGGCCGGTGGCGAGCTGCCGATCCTGGAGCCGCAGGGGCTTGGCACCACCACCATCACCTACAAGCCCTTCGGCATCGGCCTGACCGTGACCCCAACGGTACTGGCGCCGAACCGGATCGCGCTGAAGGTGGCGCCGGAGGCGAGCGACCTGGACTACAGCAACGCGATCGTGCTCAACAACGTGCAGATTCCCTCGATCACCACCCGTCGCGCCGATACCACGGTCGAGCTGGGCGATGGCGAGAGCTTCGTCATCGGTGGCCTGGTCAGCTCCAACATCGTCTCCAACGTCAACAAGATTCCACTGCTGGGCGACCTGCCGATCATTGGTTCGTTCTTCCGCAACTTCGACTACAAGCGCCAGGACAAGGAGCTGGTGATCATCGTCACCCCGCGTCTGGTGCAGCCGCTGGCACGCAATACCGAACTGCCGCTGCCTGGCGAGCGCGAAGCCAAGCCGCATCTTCCCGAATGGGGATCGTGGTTGCTGGGGCCGGTCAGCCAGGACCCGGTGCCCGGCTTCTCGCGCTGACTTCCATGACGCCTGTAGAACCACGCCCATGCCCTACGCCACCGCCCAGCCGCTGCATCCGCAAGGACCACCGATGAACCTGGTCCTGTACGGCATCGACCGCGAACTGCTGCCCCGGCTGGCCGCCAAGCTGCCGCCGACCACCACCCTGCACTGGCAGGACAGCAGTGCGCCGACGTCGGCGCAGGACCTGCAACGCGGCCCGCAGAGCCTGGTGCTGCTTGACTTCCGGCCCGAGCACGCGGCTGCCTCGAGCGTACTGGCACAGCAGCTGCAGCAGACCCAACCGGACCTGGCGCTGGTCGCGGTCGGCGCCACCAGCGCCGGCCAGGTCGAAGGCGTGGTGATCGCGCTGCGCGCCGGCCTGCGCGATGTGCTGGACCTGGACAGTGACAACGCCGGCATCGAGGCGGCCCTGCGGCGTGCGCTGTCACCGCGCCCGGCCGCGGTGGCGCAGCATGCGCACAAGGCGCGCCTGATCGTGCTGCTGGGCGTGCGCGCAGGCGTCGGCACCAGTACCCTGGCCGCACATCTTTCGGTGCTGGCGCAACAGACGCGGGCCCTCGCCCAGGGCGATGCAGTGCAACAGGACGGCCTCCTGATGGAACTGGCACAGCCCACCGGTGACCTTGCGCTGTACCTCAATCTCGACAGCCGCTTCCACTACGAGGATGCGCTGCGCAACGCCAGCCGCATCGACGCCACCCTTGCACGCACCGCGATGGCGCGCCATGACTCCGGGCTGGTGCTGCTGGACCGTGCCGGCGGCAGTGATGCCGTGCCCCCGTCCGACCCTGGCGCGCTGCTGCAGCGCCTGCGTGGGGTGTTCGCCAGCGTGCTGTGTGATGCCGGCGGCTGCCCGCTGCGGCAGCTGCCGCCGCTGTTGCTGGACCAGGCAGACGAGATCTGGCTGGTCACCGACGCGTCGATCGCCACGCTGGTCTCGCTGGACCAGGCACTGAAGCATCTTGCAGGCCAGCGCGAGCGCGAGAAACGCCTGCAACTGGTGATCAACCGCCACGACGACAGCAGCGGCATGAGCCCGGAACAGATCGCACGCCGCTTCGAACTGCCGTTGCTGGCGACATTGCCTGAACGACCGCGTGTGCGCCTTGCCGCCAGCCAGGGCCGCCTGCTGCTGCAGGATGCGCCGCGCGATCCCTACCTGCGTGCCCTCGCCCCGCTCGTGTCACGGCTGGACCCGGCTGCCTGCCCGGTCCAGCCGCATGGCCTGCGGGAAAGACTCTCCCTTGCCCTGGGTGGATCGCAATGGAAGACAAGGTAACCCCGTTCCCGCATGCCGTTGCCCGCCCGCTGCTGCACGAAAGCCCGGGCCACCTGCCGTTCGCACAGACCGAGCAGTACCAGAAGGTGCTGTCGGCCGCGCATGAGCACCTGCTCAACAGCATCGAGGACGAGCGCATCGACATCGATTCCTGGGCCCCGGATACCATCGCCCGCTGGGTGCAGGTACAGACCGTGGGCTTCATCCAGGAATGGCGCATCCCGATCAACGAAGAAGAGATGCAGGTGGTTGCCGAGGGCCTGGTCAAGGAGCTGACCGGTTTCGGCCCGCTGGACGACCTGCTCCACGACCCCTCCATCGAAGACATCCTGATCAACGGTTTCAAGGACGTGCACGTTTCGCAGGGTGGCCAGCTCCGGCGTGCCACCCAGCGCTTCACCGATGACACCCACCTGCTGCGCATCCTGCGCCGCATCCTCGCGCCGCTTGGCCGCCGGCTGGATGATTCCAATCCGATGGTCGATGCGCGCCTGCCCAACGGCGGCCGCCTCAACGCGATCATCTCGCCACTGGCGGTGGACGGGCCGATGGTGTCCATCCGCAAGTTCCGCAAGGACCCGTTCACCCCCGACGAGCTGCTTGCCAAGGGCACCTTCGACGCACCGATGCAGGCCCTGCTGAAGGCGATGGTGCTGGGCCGCTGCAACATCCTGGTCTCCGGCGGCACCAGTTCCGGCAAGACCTCGCTGCTGAATGCACTGGCCAGCTACGTGCCACCCAGCGAGCGCGTCATCACCGTGGAGGACACCGCCGAGCTTTCGCTGAACCATCCGCACGTGGTGCGCCTGGAAAGCCGCATCGGCGGCGCCGAGGGCCAGGGCGCGGTCAGTATCCGCGACCTGGTGCGCAACAGTCTGCGCATGCGCCCGGACCGCATCGTGGTCGGCGAAGTGCGCGGCGCTGAAGTGCTGGAAATGCTGCAGGCGATGAATACCGGCCATGACGGATCGATGGCCACCATCCACGCCAACACGCCACGCGACTGCCTGTACCGCATCGAGATGCTGGCAGGCTTTGCCGGCTTCCAGGGCAGCGAGGACAGCCTGCGCCGGCAGATTGCCAGCGCCATCGACTTCATCGTGCAGATCTCGCGGCTGGGCAGCGGGCGCCGGGTGCTGGTCTCGATCACCGAGATCACCGGGGTCAGCGACAACCTGATCACCACCCAGGAAATGTTCCGCCACGAGGTGCAGATCGACGCCACCGGCCGCGAGACCGACCGCTGGATCGGCCTGGGCTTCCATCCGCACTCGCACAAGCTGGAGCCGTTCCGCCAGCAACTGCGCGAATCGCTCTACGGGGACTTCTGAGCATGGGCACCGGCCTGCTGCTGGGCGTGTTGAGCATCATCTCGGTGCTGCTGGCGCTGGCCGTCTGGCTATGGGGCACCGCCGCCAGCCGTGAGCAGCGCCAGGCCTCGCTGCAGCATGCCGAGCAACAGCTGGCGCGCGGCAGCGCGGCCGGCGCGGTACCGGCCGGGCCTGCCGTTGCGGCGGCCAACGATTCGACCCGCCCGGCCAGCACCGGAACCCGTGTACTGCCGTGGGACGGTGTCCTGCAGCGCGCCGGCCTTCCGCCGGGCTGGAAGCTGCCACTGATGCTGCTGGTGCCGGGACTGATGCTTGCGGTCGTGGCGGCGATGCGGCTGGGCACGGCCTGGATGTTTCCGCTGACCCTGCTGCTGTACCTGCTGGGCTGCTGGCTGTGGGTGATGCGCCGGATCACGAAGCTGCGCGCGCAGCTGCTGCACCAGATGCCGGACTTTCTCGACAACCTGGTCCGCCTCACCGCGCTGGGCAACAGCCTGCAGGCCGCGTTCCAGGTGTCTTCGATGCAGACCAGCGCGCCACTGCGCGGCCTGCTCGACACCACGGTGCGCTATGCGCGCAGCGGCATGGACCTGGATCGTGCATTGAGCCTGGCCGCGCAGCCGTACCGGATGGACGTACTGAAGGTGCTGGCAGTGGTGATCGGCGTGAGCGTGCGCATCGGTGGCCGCGCCGACCAGATCCTGCAACGCATGGGCGATTTCATGCGCGACCTGGAACAGGCCCAGCAGGAACTGGCGGCCACCACCTCGGAAACACGGATGTCGGCCTGGGTGCTGGGGCTGCTGCCACCCGCCAGTGCGGTGCTGATGGCGATCTCCAGCCCGGCGTTCTTCCAGCCGGTGCTGCACGACCCGCTCGGTCACAGGATCCTGTTGATCGCGCTGGGCCTGGAACTGCTAGGGGCGTTCCTGCTGTACCGCCTGGCCAAATCGCTATGACCGCCCACAGCCGCCCCGGAGGTGCCCGATGAGCGCCAGCGCCTGGTTCGCCCTTTCGCTGCTGGTGCTGGCGGCCGGCGTCGCCCTGCTCGGTATTGCCGGCTGGGTGCGCAGCCATCGCGAGCACCGCACCTCAGCCACACTGAAAACCGCCCTGCAGCCGCGTGAGGAAGGCCGCGACACCGAGGCCACGCGCCGCGACTCGCTGGGCTGGATCGAGCGTTTCGGGCGCTCGCTCAGTGGCGGCCGCCTGGAGGCTGCGCTGCTTGCCAACGAAGACAAGCTGCTGTTGGACCTGGCTGGCTGGAACACGCGCCGTGGCACCGCGATCTATCTCGGCCTGCGCCTGCTGCTTGCCCTGTTGGTGCTGGCGCTGGCGCTGGCGTTCAGCAGCGCGCACGGGCTTGCCAAGGTGATGGTGGTGATCGGTGCGCTGGCGGCCGGGCTGCTGCTGCCGAAGTTCGTGCTGTCGTCGTGGGTCAAGCGCCGCCGCCGTGCGGTCGAGAACGAGCTGCCCCTGCTGATCGACCTGCTGCGCCTGCTGCAGGGCGTGGGCTTCAGCATGGACCAGAGCCTGCAGACGCTGGGTGACAAGCTGCGCGATGCATTGCCGGTACTCGGCGGCGAACTGCAGGAAGCCAATGTGGCCTATACCCATGGCCGCACGCGCGCGCAGTCGTTGCGGCGTCTGAGCGAGGTCTACGCCGATGATGACCTGGCCAGCCTGATGCAGTTGATCCTGCAGGTGCATGCGCACGGCGGCGCAGTGCAGGAGCCGTTGCGCCAGTTCAGCATCCGCCTGCGCGAACAGCGCCGCAACGCGTTGAAGGAAAAGGTCGGCAAGCTCTCGGTGAAGATGACCGTGGTGATGATGCTGACCCTGTTGCCGGCACTGATGCTGGTGCTTGCCGGCCCGGCGCTGGTCGCGCTGGCCACCACCCTGTCCAAGATGGGATCTCCCTGATGCCTGCCCTGCGCACCTCCTGCCTGCTGCTTGCCGTCGCCCTCGCCGCCCTGGCCAGTGGCTGCGCCTCGACCACACCGAAATATGTGCGGGCGCCCAGCCTTGCGCCGCCGGAACCCGATCCGCAGGACAGCCGCAACGCCTATCTGGAGCTGATCGAACGCATGCAGCAGCAGGGCGCCTGGTATGCCTCGCTGGCCCACGTGGAGGCCTTCCGCCAGCGCTATGGTGATCGCCCTGCCCTGCGCCTGCTGCAGGCCGACGCACTGCGCGAGACCGGCCAGGCCGACGCGGCGGTCGCGCTGTATCGCGAGCTGTCCAGCGGGCCGCAGGCCGCGGCGGCCGCCCACGGCCTGGGCCTGATCGCTGCACGCCGCGACGACGACGCCGGAAGCGAACAGGCGCTGGCGCGCGCCACGCAGCTGCAGCCCTTGAACACCGACTATCTGGGCGACCTGGGCTATGCACGGCTGCGTGCCGGCCAGTTCGATCAAGCCCGCGAGCCGCTGGCCAAGGCCCTGGAACTTTCACCGGGCAACGCCAAGGCAACGGCCAACCTTGCACTCTGGGCGGTACTGCGCGGCGACCAGGCCACGGCGGAGCGGCTATCGGCACAGGCCAGCCTCAACGAGGAAACGCGCCGAAGCATCCAGCAGCAGGCCCAGCAGATCCGCACGCGCCTGCAGCAACGACAGGCCGCTGCCGCAGCCAACGCAGCCACATCTGCACACACGGCCAGCGTCGAGAGTGGCGCTCGTGCATCGGGCGGCGCACGGCTGGCGGGCGAACCCCGCCGCGACCCGCGCGTCCAACGCGATCCGCAGCGCCTGCCACCCTCGATGCTGGAACGTTTCAGCGCCACCGACCACCCGACCGGAAGCACACCATGACCGCGATGCGCCAGACCCGACGCCTGTTGCCCGTGCTGTGCTGCCTGCTTGTGGCCGGTGCCGTGCAGGCACAGCAACAGCCATTGACCGGACAGATGCTCGGTGGCCCCTCGCTGTCGGCACCGGCCACGGCGCCGATGCAGGCCGAGCCGCTTCCCAGCCTGGACATCGCCGCTCCCTCCGCATCCGCCGGGGGGGCCACGGCGCAAGCGACGACCATCGCAAACGACGTCGCACCTGCATCGCCCGCAGCACCGCGCGCGCGCCTGCCCAGCGGCGAGGCGACCCGCAACCTGTTCCGCCTGCAGGCCTCCGGGCAGCAGGCCGGCCAACGGCTGCCGATCCTGGGTGACCAGGCCACGCTGAGCTATGCGCGTTACCTGAAGAGCTTTGAACACGAGATCCCGGACTTCTTTGAGACCGATGTCTCCCGGTCCAAGGACGCCTCCTCCTCCGGACGCTGAGGTCGGCCATGAAACGCACACGACAGTTCAGTTTCAGCCGCGCACGCGGCGGCATGTCGGTCACGATGATGCTGGTCATGCTGGCGCTGGTGGCCATGCTGGGCCTGATCGAGATCGGCTATCTGTTCTGGGCCAAGCGTGATGCGCAGAAGGTGGCCGACCTTGCCGCACTGGCCGGCGCACAGCGGCTGGAGCTGTGCAGCCCGGACAACAGCGACAACAGCGCTGCCCGGCAGAATGCGGTGGTCCAGAACGGGTTCGCAGGCACCCTGCAGATCCGCTGCGGCAACTGGAGCGCCAGCCGTGGCACCGGCACCCGCTTCGTCACCAGCGTCGATGCCAGCAATCCCCGCAATGCGGTTCAGGTGATCGCCGGGCGCAGCGTGCTGCCCTTCTTCGGTCAGACTTCCAGCCTGCCCACCGTGAGCGTGCAGGCCGTGGCGCGCCGTGCCGAACCCACCGCGGTGTTTGCGGTCGGCTCGCAGCTGCTGCGGACCAATGGCGATTCAGTGCTGCTGTCCACCCTGCGCCTGGTTGGCCTGGACGTCACCAATGCCACGGTGCTGTCCTATGACGGCCTGGCGCAGGCCAACGTGACTCCGTCCGGCCTGCTGAAAGCGCTCAACATACCGGTAAGCGCCAACCTCAGCGTGGCCGACTTCAATCGCCTGCTGTCGGTCAACAAGATTTCGCTGGCACAGCTGGTCGATGCTACCGCCACCGTGGTCGGCCGTGACTCCGCAGTGGGGGTGCAGCTGCGCGCCCTGTCCGATCTGGTTGCCACCCAGCTGGACATCAACAAGCTCAACATCGTGCTTGGCAGCCAGTCCGGCGGCGGTGGCCTGTTTGCCGAAGTTGTCTCGCCCGACGGCACGGTCGGCAGCGCACTGGAGTCACAGATCAACGTGCTCAACCTGATCAACACCGCGATCTCCATCGCCAACGATGGCAACGGCGTGGCGGTCAAGGGACTGGACCTGCTGGGCATCAGGATCCAGGCCGGCGTGGTCGAGCCGCCATCGATCGCCATCGGCGGCGTCGGCAGCCGTGCCTACAACGCGCAGGTGCGGCTGATGGCGGACGTGGACAGCAACAACCTGTTCGCGCTGGGGCCGCTGCTGAACCTGCTTGGCACGCGCCTGCACCTGCCGTTGCACGTCGACGTGGCCAACGGTATGGGCACCTTGACCGGCATCCAGTGCGGCGGCAGTCCACCCAAGGCCACGATCCAGGTGGACTCGTCGGTGCTGCGCGCCTGCGTCGGCAATGTCGACCCCGCACAGCGCTTCTCCAAGGCCAATGTCTGCGATGCCACGCTGCAGGACGAACAGCTGCTGAAGCTGCTGGGCCAACCATTGATCAACGACAGGATTACCCTGCCCGCCCTGACCAGCACGCAGACCCTGACCCTGGCCGCCGGTGAGACCGGCTCGACCCGGTTCAACCCGCTCGCGATCGGTGACGCAGTGTCGAGCCTGGTCAACGAACTGCTACGGGTGCTGTCGGGCATGCTCAATTCGCCCAAGCAGGGCATGAACGCCAACGACACCGCCAAGGCGCTGGCCGATCGCTATCTGCAGGCGGCGTTTCCCACGGGTGGACGCTACGACATCGACAAGCTCATTCCACTGCTGCGCGACGGCGATCCCGGCAAGCAGCTGGCTCCGCTGAACAGCTGGACCGTGCCGGGTGGGCTGCCATATGCGTGCGGGCTGCTCAACCTGACCACCTGCCACAAGGACGGGCCGGTCTGGGATGCACTGAAGGTTACGGTCACCGGCCAGGGACTGGGCGTGCTCGACGGTCTGCTCGGCTCGCTGGTCGGCGGCCTGCTGATCAACCGCTGCGACAGCCTGCTCGGCAACCTGATCGATTACAACGGCTGCGTGCGCAACAATCTGGCGTCCTACATCCAGACCGCACCGGCCGGCTTTCTCGATGGTGGCGGGGGAACGGGTGTCACCAACCCCGATGGCAGCGTCAGCTGCAGCGGCCTGCTGTGCACCCTGCTGAAGCCGATCCTGGCCGCACTGCGGCCGGTGCTCAACAGTATCGGCACCCTGCTGACCAACCTGCTGGCCAGCGTGCTGGGCGTTGAACTGGGCCGGACCGACGTCAATGTGCAGTCGATCCAGTGCAGCACCGCACAACTGGTCTACTGACCGGTGACGGGCGCCCTTGGCGGCGCCCACACCCATGCTAGACTCCCGGCGGGGAACCACCTTCATATCAACCCACACTCATCCGTGGATGGTCTAGACATGCGAGAAACTTCAGGGGGCGCGGTCTTTGCCCGGCACGCGCGCAGCGCGGCAGTGCTGGCCGTGGTCATGATGCTGGTGGCACCGGCAGCGATGGCTGCACGTGGCGACCGTGAGGCGGCAGCCGAACCGGCGCGCAGCGCGCCGGTGGTGCGCAATACCGTGGACGAACTCAAGCAGTTGATGGACTCGCGCCAGCTGACCGAGCTGCGCACCACCTACAACGGCAACTACGGCGCCAGCCTGCTGTTCAATGCCAACACCCTGACCTACTACGTCGCCCTGTTCCAGGAGAAGAACTTCTGGCGGGTGATCAAGACCGATGCGGTGGACAACGCCGAGCGCGTCTACCGCACCTTCGCGCAGCAGTCCGAACAGCTGGCCCAGGTCTACATCGACACCACCCGCCTTGAAGCCGGCAAGCGCTACACCGAGCGCCTGGTGGCCTACAACGAGGAACGCCTGCGTACCCTGCAGCAGGAAATGGAACAGCAGCAGGCGCAGTCGGCTCAGGTCAGCGCCGCCCTGCAGCAGGCCCAGCAGCAGGCCGTGAGCCTCAGCACCGACGTGCAGAGCACCAACAGCCAGCTGGACGCCCTGCAGCGCCGCATCCAGATCCTGCAGGCCGAACAGGGCAACCCGGAGTTGAGCCTGCCCAAGCCGGACAGCGCGCCCGCACCGGCGGCCGCCAGCGACGGTCGCTGAGAGCTGCACTCACGGTACTCCACGCGACGGCGCCCTATGGCGCCGTTGTCGTCTTCGGCACTTCAGCGTCCCCGCGTCACTGGCAGGCGCCGTAGACCGCGTCATCCAGCTGCCGGCGCTGCACGAAATCCAGGCGCCGACGCTTGAGCAACGCCTGCTCGCGATCACGCCGGGCACGCTCGCAGGCCGCCGCATCCGTGCTGATCGTGATCAGCGCACCGTGCGCCCGCGCCGCACGCCGTTGCCGCGGCGATGGCTTCGGTGTCGAGGCCGCTGGCGCCACAGCGCCGCGGGACAATGACTGCTCCGCGGGCACGTCCCAGCGCCATGCGGCACGCCCCTGGCAGGGTGTCTGCTGGTAGACCGGGTGCGGTCCATCAACGCACTTGTAGACATGGGTCTGTGCCGGCGCTGCCATGGGCAGCAGCAGGCACAGCATCAGCGACCATCGCATGGCGGGCATCCGTGCGTTCCTGTGGCGGGCTGCGCTCATCCTCGGCATACGGCTCCCGTCCTGCCAGAGCGATACGCGTCACATCCGATGCAATCCAGCACAGCCGTGCAAGTCGGTCGCCTGCGCCTGCGCTGTACTGCCGAAGGCACCGGCATCCTGCCGAAGCCTTCCCTCCCTTCCGCCAAGGAACCTGCAATGAGCAACTTCGTCACCGTCGCCGATGGCGCCCGCATCTTCTACAAGGATTGGGGCACCGGCCAGCCGATCGTGTTCGCCCACGGTTGGCCGCTGTCTTCCGATGCCTGGGATCCGCAGATGCTGTTCATGGGCCAGAACGGCTTCCGCGTGGTCGCCCACGATCGCCGCAGCCACGGACGCTCCAGCCAGACCTGGAACGGCAACAACATGGACACCTATGCCGATGACCTGGCCGCGGTGATCGAAGCGCTGGACCTGAAGGACGCGATCCTGGTCGGCCATTCCACCGGCGGCGGTGAAGTGGCCCATTACATCGGCCGCCACGGCAGCGCGCGCGTGGCCAAGGTGGTGCTGGTCGGCGCCGTACCGCCGCTGATGCTGAAGACCGCTGGCAACCCCGCCGGCACCCCGCTGGAGGTCTTCGACGGCATCCGCAAGGGTACCGGCGGCGACCGTTCGCAGTTCTTCAAGGACCTGACCACCCCGTTCTTCGGCGCCAACCGGGATGGCAACAACGTCACCCAGGGCATGCGCGATGCGTTCTGGCTGCAGGGCATGCTCGGTGGCGTCAAGGGCCAGTACGACTGCGTGCACGAATTCTCGGAAGTGGACTACACCGAGGACCTGAAGAAGATCGACGTGCCGGCGCTGGTCGTGCACGGCGATGACGACCAGATCGTGCCGTTCGATGCCTCGGCCAAGCTGTCCTCGCAGATCATCAAGGATGCCGAACTGAAGGTGTACGCCGGTGCGCCGCATGGCCTGACCATCACCCACGCCGACCAGTTCAACGCCGACCTGCTGGCGTTCGCACGCAAGTGAGGTATCGCGGCGGCGCTACCCAGCGCCGCCGCAAAAAAGGGGACGGAGGGGATTAAGTCGTTTGTGCACAAACGACTTAATCCCCTCCGTCCCCTTTTTGTGTCAGATATCGCTGTGATGGTGTGGTACCCCGGTCTTCGGCAGCGGATCATGGCCACCCACGAAGTGGCGTACCACCGGTGCGCGCTCACCGCGATGCAGTTCCCGCAGCACTTCCTGGATCGCCTTGTCGTCGGCGGTGATGCGCTCATGCTGGCGCAGGTGCTCCAGCCACGACGGGGTCACGAAATACTCCAGGTGGATGCCCGGGCTGGCCACGTCCTCGACCACGCCCCAGACCACGGCGCCATCGCGGCGGCGGATCGTGCCCAGCGCGCGCATCTGCGCCTGGAACGTGGCACGATCAGCATCATCGATGCGGTACTCGATGGTGACCAGCACCGGGCCTCGATCGTTCGACACCGGCACCGACAGCTCGGGTGCCGGCCAGTGCCCGGCCGGGCGCAGGTTCAGGTCTTCGGTGCCGGCGATGCGCACGCGCCACACCAGCAACCCACCGATCACCGCACCGGCCGCTGCCACCAGCAATGCCAGTTCGGGCGAGGTGCGCTGAGCGAGCGCGCCCCAGCTCAGGCCGCCGGCGGCCATGCCGGCAGAGAACACCATGATGTACAGCGCCAGCGCACGCGCACGTACCCATGCCGGAACCGCAGTCTGCGCAGCGATCTGCAGCGACGACAGCACGGTGATCCACGCAAAACCATTGACCAGCATCACCGCCGGAAGCACGTACCAGCTGCGGGTCAGCGCCAGCCCGACCAGGCTCAGGGCCAGCGACAACGTCGCCAGCAGCACCAGCAGGTCGCGATCCATCCGTGCGCGCAGCTTCGGCAGCAGCAACGCACCACCCACTGCGCCGATGCCGATGCAGCCCAGCAGCATGCCGTACTGCCCCGCCCCACCCTGCATCTGCCCACGCACTACCACCGGCAACAGCGCGTTCATTGCCGCGGCGAAGAAGAAGAAGCCGACCGACTTGATCAGCACCGCCTGCAGCCGTCCGGCACGGCTCGCGTAGCGCAGGCCCGCTTTCAATCCGGCACCGAAGCCTTCCGGCGGCAAGCTCGACTGCTTTGGGTCGCGCTTCCAGCCCCACACCACGAACAGCATCGCGGCGAAGGTGATGGCATTGAAGCCGAACGCCCAGACCGCACCCAGCTGGGCGACGATCACGCCGCCGATGGCCGGGCCGATCGAACGGGCGATATTGATGCCGATCGAGTTCAGCGCCACCGCCGAGGCCAGCATCGGCTGTGGCACCAGTTCGGAGACGATGGCGGCCTGCGCGGGCATTGCCATCGCCGCACCGCAGCCCATGCAGAAGGTCAGCAGCACCAGCAACTGCGGGGTCAGCAGGTCCATCGCGGTCAACGCAGCCATCGCTGCGGCCACCAGCAGCATCCAGCCCTGGGTCGCCAACAGGTACTTCCGACGATCGACAATGTCGGCCAGGGTGCCGGCAGCGAGCGCCAGCAGCACGATCGGCACCGTGGTGGCCGACTGCACCAGGGCCACCATCAGCGGCGAACCGGTGCGCTCGGCCATCACCCAGGCGGCGGCCACATCATTGACCCAGGTGCCGATGTTGCTGGCCAGGATTGCCAGCCAGAGCGAACGGAACATCTGGATCTTCAGCGGGGACCAGGCACCTGCGTCCTGTACGGGGGGTTGCGACGCGGTTGCGTTCACCATTGCCATGCTCCAACGATCGAGGCGAACAGCGTGTCCTGGCCTCCAGCCTGCTTCAGTGCAGGACCGGCGTCGACCCAGGCCAGCTGCAGCTGCCATTGCCAGTGTTCGCTGGCCTGCCAGCGGGTTTCGGATTTGTACTGGGTGCCGATGCGGCGCGCGCCACCGGCGCTGCCCGGCAACGCCACCAGCGGCGCCGGCGTGGTGTAGACCGCATCGGCACGACGATGCTTCCAGGCCATCTGTACGCCCAGTTCCGTCGTCACCGCGTCGTGCAGGCGCAGGGTCAGGGTCGGCTGCAGGTCCATCAGATTGGCCGGGGCCAGCAGGCTGGCCTCGCTGAAGTAGGCCGATTTCGGGAACAGTGCATTGAAGGTGCCCAGTCGCCGGTCGTGCAGGTTGCCATCGCCACTGGCGATGTCGGCCTTCAGCCCCAGCCGCGGTTGCAGTGGCCGCTCCCTCCAGCGCCAGCCCGTGTCGGTCGCCAGCGTCCAGGCACGGACGTCGAGTGGGCCGGTGGCGGCACGCAGTTCACCGCCCTGCGCCACCAGCTCACTGTTCCAGTCCAGCGGACCTGACTGGCCGAACCAGCGCGCACCGAGTGTCTGCCGGCGCTCGGTTCCCGAGCCCGCCGCAAAGCGCGCACCGTCGCGACGATAGTCCAGCAGGTACAGATCCCACTGTCCCACGCCCTGCCCGCGTGCCGCGGTGGCATAGGCACCCCACAGGTGCGCACCGTGTTCGCTGCGATCATCAAAGGCACCCGGCCGGTTCTCGACCGGCCGCAGGGCCAACAGGTCAAGCGTGCCGAGCCGCCCCTTCCAGCCCAGGCGCGCACCATCGAAGGCCAGGCGGATGTTCGGCCCATCGCGTACCGACAACAGCCGCGAGCTGCCATAGCCGGCTTCCTGCCGGCCGAGCTGCACATGGAAGCCACCGCGCTGCCAGCGCCAGTACGCCTGCTGCACGTCCAAGGCACCACGGTCGGTGCGGCCCGGGCCGCCTGCCTTGCCATTCTCGGCATGCACGCCCAGCTGCAGTTTTGCCTGCCAGGTGTCCTCCACATAGGTGGCCGAAGCCAGTGCGCGCAGCAGGCCATAGCCATCTTCGCTGCCGCCGATACCGAACCGGGTCGGGTCGTAGTACAGGCCACGCAGGCGCAGCGATGCGTCCAGCTGCAGCTCGCCGTTGCCCGCGTCGCTGCAGCGGCCGCCCTCGCAGGCCAGCGCCAGCGAGGGCACGGACAGCAGCGCCAGGCTCAGAACGCGAAGCACGAGCATCCCATCGCGCCCCAGAACCCGGCCAGGTCATCGGTCGGCGCCGCGTGATGCGCGGCATGACCGTGAGCACCATGCGTACTGCAGGCCACACCGTGATGGTGGCGATGGGCAGCGGCCAATCCGGTGGCGGCACCACCAACGTGGTAACCACCGAACCGGTTGACCGGCGACCAGTCCGGCATCGCCGGCGGCAGCTGCGGCGCCAGCCCAGCATAATCGCCGTCGGCGTGCACGATGCGCCCGCCGACCACGGTCAGCATGCTGGTGATGTCAGCGATCTGCGCGTCGTCGACGCGGAAGAAATCGGCCGAGAGCAGGATGAAGTCGGCCAGCTGACCAACCTTCAATGTCCCCTTCACTGCTTCGTCGCCGGAGAACCAGGCGCTGCCCTGGGTCCACAGGCGCAGCGCCTGCTCGCGTTCGAGCAGGTTTTCCTCGCCATACAGGGCCAACCCGCCCACGGTGCGCCCGGTCACCAGCCAGGACAACGCCACCCACGGGTTGTAGCTGGCCACGCGGGTGGCGTCGGTGCCTGCGCCCACCGGCACGCCCTCGGCCAACATGCGCTTGACCGGCGGCGTGTGCCGTGCCGCCTGCACGCCGTAGCGCTCGACGAAGGCTTCGCCCTGGTAGGCCATGCGGTGCTGCACGGCGATACCCCCACCCAGCGCGCGGATGCGCTCGATATTGCGCGGAGTGATGGTCTCGGCGTGGTCGATGAACCAGTGCAGGCCATCGAATGGCACCTCGCGGTTGACCTGTTCGTATACATCCAGGATGCGGGTGATGCTCTCGTCGTAGGTGGCGTGGATGCGGAACGGCCAGCGCTTCTCGACCAGCAGCTTCACCACGTCGTGCAGTTCGGGCTCCAGCTCCGGCGGCAGTTCCGGGCGCGGCTCGTTGAACAGTTCGAAGTCGGCGGCGGAGAACACCAGCATCTCGCCCGCGCCGTTGTGGCGCAGCAGGTCATCGCCCTGGCGCGGCTGCAGGATCTCGCTCCAGCCACGGAAGTCATCCACTTCCCTGCCCTTGTTCTGGGTGAACAGGTTGTAGGCGATGCGCACCGTCAGCTGGTCATCGCGATGCAGCTGCTCGATGACCTGGTAGTCCTCGGGGTAGTTCTGGAAGCCACCGCCGGCGTCGATCACCGAAGTGATGCCAAGCCGGTTCAGTTCGCGCATGAAATGGCGCGTCGAGTTGGCCTGGTATTCGATCGGCAGGCGCGGGCCCTTGGCCAGCGTGGCGTACAGGATCAGCGCATTGGGCTTGGCCAGCAGCAGCCCGGTCGGGTTGCCCAGCGAATCGCGCACGATCTGGCCACCCGGCGGATCCGGTGTGTCCTTGCTGTAGCCGCAGGCGCGCAGCGCGGCGCGGTTGAGCAGTGCGCGGTCATACAGGTGCAGCAGGAACACCGGCGTATCCGGTGCGATGTCGTTGAGCTCCTGCAGCGTCGGCAGGCGCTTCTCGTTGAACTGCGCGGCGGTGAAGCCACCGACCACGCGCACCCACTGCGGCGCGGGAGTACGGTCTACCTGGGCCTTCAGCATGTCCAGGGCGTCGCCCAGCGAACGCAGGCCGTCCCAGCGCAGCTCCAGGTTGTAGTTCAGGCCACCACGGATCAGGTGGGTGTGGCTGTCGTTGAGGCCGGGCAGCAGGCGCCGGCCCTGCGCGTCGATCAGCGTCGCTTCATTGCCCCAGCCGCGCATGATCTCCTCGTCGCTGCCGACGGCGACGATGCGGCCTTCCTGTACAGCCAGCGCCTGCGCATGTGGCTGCTGCGGGTCGAGGGTTGTGATGCGGGCATTGCGGATGACCAGCGTGCTCATGCGACGCTCCTTGGAAGTGGAATCGAGTGCGGCACCGGCGCGACCTGCCAGGCCGAGCGCAACAGCGGCGCCGCTGGCCAGCACCACGTTGCGGCGGCCGTGATCGAGGGGATCGTGACTCATGCGAATTCTCCCGGAAGGCGTTGGCCGTCCAGCGCCCAGGCGCCGGGGCCGGCCAGCGCGAGGGCCAGCAGCACCGTGGTCCACATCAACGGGTACTCACTGCCGCCGCGCATCCAGAACCAGCCCTTGGGCAGGGCCAACAGCACGGTGAAGCCGATGAAGGCAGCCGCCGCAAGGGCGGCGATGCGGGTCTGCCACCCCAGCAGCACGGCCAGCCCGGACAACACCTGCAGCAAGGCCAACAGCAATGGCAACGGTGCCACTGCCGGCAGCCCGAAACCGCGCAGCTCGGTGGCGAAGCCGGAAAGCCCCGGCCCCCCGAACCAGCCGAACAGCTTGCCCAGCGCGTGCGGCAGCAGGAAGCCTCCTGCCGCCACGCGCAGCATCAGCAGGGCCAGGTCGAGGCCATGGCCGGCAACCATGCTCAGTGCCCGCCTTCCTGCGCACCGAACATCCGCTTGGCGTACTGGATGCCGATGCCGTAGCCGCCAGCGTGATCGCGCGCAATGCCGGTGGTCAGGTCGTAGGTTTCACCCCGTGCCCAGTCGCGCTGCAGTTCGAGCAGGTACTGCACGCTGGTCATCGGCACCGCGCCGGCCTGCACCATACGGGTGATCGCACGCTCGTGCGCTTCCTCGCTGACATCGCCACAGGCATCGGTGATCACATACACCTCAAAGCCCTGCGCCAGCGCCGACAGTGCCGGGCCGACGATGCAGACGCTGGTCCACAGGCCGGCGATGACCAGACGGCGCTTGCCGATGCGGTTGATCTCATCGATCACAGGCTGGTCTTCCCAGGTGTTCATCGAGGTGCGATCGAACACCGTCTGGCCCGGAAAGATCTGCGGCAGTTCCGGGAACATCGGCCCGGAGAACGATGCTTCGGCGACTGTGGTCAGCACGACCGGTACATTGAAGCCCTTGGCGCCCTTGCCGATCAGCGACACGTTGTTGCGCAGCGCGGAGATGTCGATGGTGTGGGTGGCGAACGCCATCTGCGACTGGAAGTCGATCAGCACCAGGGCGTGGTCGGTCGGCGACAGCAGCGCCGGGGCGGGAGTGGCGGTGGCAAGGCTCATGGGTGGACTCCGTTGGAAACACGATCAAGGGGATGCAACAGGGCGGCATCGCCGGCAACGTACTGGCCGGGGCTGCAGCCGGTCTCCGCGCGGAAGCTGCGGACGAAATGGCTCTGGTCGAAGAAGCCCAGCTGCTGGGCCAGGCAGGCCATCGGCAGCTGCGCGCCCGGCAGCAGCTGGCGCGCGCGCTCGATGCGACGGCGGCGGACATAGCGCAGCGGGCTGGCGCCGGTACCGGCGCGGAACAGGCGTACCAGATGGAAGCGGCTGACGCAGGCGGCCGCCGCCAGCTCGGTCACCCGCAGCGGCTGCGACAGATGCTCATCGACATAGCGAAGGGCGCGCTGCAACGCGGCGGCCTGTTGCGGTGCCAGTGAAGCGGCGGGCGGATCAGGCGGGAAGAGGGTGGCCATGCGGGACGCCGCGAAGGGGTGCCCCATGGTGCGTGACCCCTGCGTGATGCCCTACCCCCGTCGGTCGAGGCCAGCACCTACCCGAATGGGGGAGGCCGACGGCCGAGCAGGCGGCGCCCGAACAACCGCGCATCCAATGAATAGGCGCCAGGGCCCAGCATCAACAGCGCCAATGGCAGCACCGCCTGCGGCCACGGAGCCTGCTGCGCGAACATGCCCACGGCCGCCATCAGCGCCGCCAGCGGCGTCAACGCACCCAGCACGAGCATCAGCACTGCCAGCAGGCACAACGCCGACCACCCGCCCGCCTGCATGCCGGGCGTGAACAGCGCAGCGGACAGGCACAACCGCAACCACAGCAGGCCGATGCCCGGACCGCGGTCGGGGAACATCACGAACAGGCGCTGCATGGCGGGGCTCCGGAGGGCATGCCGGCGTGATAGCCGACGCCGGCGCACGCCGCCTACCCCGTTCGGGTCACCCCGGACTGCCCCACACCTGCCAGAATGCGCGCCATGCGTGGCCGCCCCTTCCCGTCCGTGCGTCGCCTGCCGACGCTGCTGACGTGCCTGCTCCTGTTGACCTCCCTGCCCGCCTTTGCCGTGCAGCGCCCGCCGGTGAGCGGCGGGCTGCCCGATTACGAACACACCGCCTGGCGTGTCGGCCAGGGCGCGCCGGGCGATATCTGGGACATTGCCCAGGACCGTGAGGGCCTGTTGTGGCTGGCTACCGGCTCGGGCCTGTACCGCTTCGATGGCCGTCGCTTCGAACGGCAGGCGGCGCCCGCCGGCAGCCAGTTCCCGTCCACCAACATGGTCACGCTGGCGCATGCCGCCGGCGGTGCGCTGTGGATCGGCTACTTCCAGGCCGGCATCAGCCAGTTCACGCATGGGCAGCTGCGCAGCTACGGCCGCGAGCAGGGGGTGCCGGTCGGCGTGGTCCCACGCTTCAGCCAGGATCGCCAGGGCCAGCTCTGGGCGGCGATCAATGGCGGGCTGCGCCGCTTTGACGGACATCGCTGGCAGCCACTGCCGGCCGCTGCCGGCCTGCCAGAGCGCCGTGTGCAGTGGGTGCTGCACGACAGCCGGGGCAGGTTCTGGGTGCTGGCCGACCTGAAGATCTGGATGCGTGCGGCGGGCCAGACCGCGTTCGAGGACACCGGCATCGCGGTCTCGCAGATGGCGACGCTGGCCGAAAGCCCGCAGGGTGAAGTGTGGCTGGCCGACCGGGTGCGCGGCACCTCGCCGCTGGCCAACGCGCAGGGTCTGCTGGCAGACAGCGAACGTGAGGCGCGGCGGTTGCCGGAACTGGTTGCTGCGCGCCTGCAGTTCACTGCCGATGGCGCGCTGTGGGCCACGATGAGCCCGCACGGCGGCGTCGCCCGCATCACCTTCGACGGCACCCGGGCCGTGCGAATGGAACGCTTCGATTCGCCGCAAGGACTGACTGCCACATCGGCAGTGCCGATCATCGTCGATCGCGAAGGCAATCTCTGGGTCGGCACCAATCTCGGCCTCAACCGCTTCCGCGCACGCAGCGTGCACGCCCTGGTGGTCGGCCCGAGCGATCCCTACCGCTCGCTGGTACGGGCCAGCGATGGGCGCGTGTATGGCTATGGCGAAGACCTCAAGCCCTACGACCTGCGGCGCCCCCTGCTCGATGGCAGCGCCACGCAGCTGCAGGCCGCCGCTCGGCAGGCACCCACGCCGATCTGGCAGTTCGACTGGGTCAACCTCGCGCGCACGGTCGCCGGCCACACCACATTGATCCCGCTGCCGGCGCCGTTCACCGGGCAGCCGCTGCATGCCCTGTTGTTCCCCGATGACGGACAGGCCTGGGTCTGCGCCGGAGAACGCGGGGTGCTGCACTACCAGCATGACCAGTGGCAACGTGAAATCCGCCTGCCAGAGCAGGCCTGCTCATCGCTGGCGCTGGATGCCGATGGCCAGCTGCTGCTCGGCTATGCCGATGGCCGCCTGCGCCGCCTGGGTGCGAATGGCACCGAGACCTTCGACGCCGGGAACGGCCTGTCGGTAGGGCCGATCACCGCGATGCTGCACCACCGGGACCTTCTGCTGGTCGCCGGCGAAGCGGGGCTGGCGGCACGGCTGGGCAACGGCCGGTTCGTTCCGGTGCACACCGACATGGCCGGTGTCCTGGAGGGCATCACCGGCATGGTCGCCGATGCCAATGGGCACCTGTGGCTAAACGGCAGCCGTGGCCTGGTACGGATGGAAAGCGGGTTGCTGCGCCGTGCCCTGCGCACCGGTCTGCCAGTGACGCCACGCCTGTTCGATGCCATCGACGGCATGCCCGGCATCGCCCTGCAGAGCGGACCGATCGCTACCGCCGCCCTGGCCGACGACGGCCTGCTGTGGCTGGCCACCAACCAGGGCCTGGCCTGGCTGGACACCACCCGCTCGCACGTCAATACGATGGCTCCCAGCGTGCGTATCGGCGAGGTGCTGTATGGCAGCGAGCACGCGCCGCTACGCGATGGCCTGCGTCTCCCGGCCGGCACCAGCCAGCTGCAGATCGATTACGTGGCGCTGTCGTTGGCACGTCCGGAGCGCAACCGATACCGCTACCGCCTGTCGGGCGTGGATGATGGTTGGCAGGACGCTGGCAGCAGCACACGTGCGTATTACACCAACCTCGCGCCCGGCAGCTACCGGTTCGAGGTGGAAGCCGCCAACGAGGACGGCATCTGGAGCACCGCACCGGCCAGCCGCAGCTTCCGCATCGCTCCCACCTTCATGCAGACCGTGTGGTTCAAGCTGCTGTGCACCGCCGCCGTGCTTGCACTGCTGGTGCTGGCGGTACGCATCCGCAGCGGGCAGCTGGCCGCACTGTTCCGCGCCCGACTGCAGGAACGCAACGGCGAGCGCGAACGCATCGCGCGCGACCTGCACGACACCCTGCTGCAGGGTAGCCAGGGCCTGATCCTGCGCCTGCACGCGATCAGCCAGTCAGCGCAGACACCAGAGCCGGTGCGCAGCCAGCTTGAGTCAGCGATGCAGCTGGCCGAGCGCAACCTGGCCGAGGGTCGCGAGCGGGTCAATGCGCTGCGCGAGGCGCCGTTCGCGGGCCGCGACCTCGCTTCGGCGCTGGCCGACGTGCACGCCGAATACGCCGGGCATGGCATCAATCCCCTGCGCCTGACCGTGGAAGGCGCGACGCCACCGCTGCAGGCCGACGCGGCCGAAGAGGTGTTCCTGATCGGGCGCGAGGCCATCCGCAATGCGTTGCGCCATGCCAATGCCAGTGCCATTGAAGTGGAACTGTCCTATGGCACGCGTTGCTTCCTGCTGCACGTGCGCGACGACGGCGCCGGCATTGCCGACGAGAACGCCGGCCATGGCCATTGGGGCCTGCAGGGCATGCGTGAGCGCGCCCAGCGCCTCGGCGCGGAACTGCAGCTGTGGACCCGCCCCGGGCTGGGCACCGAGGTCGCGCTGGCGGTTCCCGCCCGTCGCCTGTATCACCGCCGCCCATCGCGTTGGCGCTGGCCCTGGAGCAGAACGAGCCATGACTGAATCCCCTACCCCGATCGGCGTACTGGTGGTCGATGATCACCCGTTGCTGCGTGACGGCCTGGCTGCGCTGCTGGGCGCCCATTCCGACCTGCGCCTGCTCGGCGAGGCCGCCGATGGCGAGGAAGCCATCGCGCGCTATCAGCAGCTGCAGCCAGACGTGGTACTGATGGACCTGCAGATGCCACGCCTGGATGGTGTGGAAGCCATCGTGCGGATCCGCGCGATGGATCCGCGCGCGCGCATCATCGTGCTGACCACCTACCGTGGTGACGTACGTGCGGTGCGGGCGCTGCAGGCCGGCGCCAGCGCGTACCTGCTGAAGGACATGCTGCGCCATGAACTGGTCGACACCATCCGCATGGTCGCCGGCGGCCGGCGCGCACCGATTCCCCCGGCCGTGGCGGCCAGCATCGCCGCGCATGTAGTGGAAGATCGCTTGTCGCCGCGCGAGACCGAGGTACTGCGGCACGTGGCCGGAGGGCTGTCGAACAAGCGCATCGGCGAGCGCATGCAGATTTCCGAGCAGACGGTGAAGGCGCACATGAAGAGCCTGATGGACAAGCTCGGCGTGGGTGATCGCACGCATGCGGTAACCCAGGCGCTGCGGCGCGGCATCATCAGCCTGGACGACAGCGGTCACGATTAGGGGGGGGGCGGCAGGGCTTGCAGCCCTGCACCCGCGGTAGTGCCGGCCGCTGGCCGGCAACCTCAACAGCAAAAGCGGGCTTTCCGTGGGATGGCGCGGCGGTGTCGGAGTACGGGGACGCTGCAAGTACGTCCCTGTAAGCTTGGCAGCCGCATCCATGCGGCTGACACCCCGCACTCCGACACCGCCCCACCTCTGACAGATTCCTGCGGCTGTCGGTAGGCGTCGACCTTGGTCGACACTTCTCTCAGATATCGAAATCAATCTGGGGTCAGATCCGTTTTCCTCCGGAAAACGGATCTGACCCCAAGAGCCATTCCAACAGAAGGCGGGGGGGGTCCGGTTGCGGGGGGCCAGATCAGTGAGCGCCATGGATGGCGCGATCGAGCCTCCATGGGTGAGGGCGCTTCGCTTGCGAAGCATTGCTTCGCAAGCGCCCGAACGCCCAGCCGCCAGCGGCTGGGCCGGACTGGGGATTCACGGCGTCCCCCGCAACCGGACCCACCCCGCCTCCCTACAGGAACCCCGCTGTTGCTGTTGCTGTTGCTGTTGCCTCCAGCAGGTGCAGGGCTGCAAGCCCTGCCGAACAACCCCCTACTTCAAACGCAGTGCCAGGCTGCCGCCCGCACACACCACCGCCAGCCAGGCCACGCCGTGCCACCCCCACTGCGCCAGCGCCAGGCTGCCCAGCGCACCACCGGCGGCCATGCCGATGAACATGCCGGTGAACAACAGCGCATTGAGCCGGCTGCGTGCCGGCGGCACCAGCCCGTAGACCAGGGTCTGGTGCGCCACCAGCGCCGACTGGAAGCCGAAGTCGAACAGCAGCGCACTCACCACCAGCAACGGCAACAGCGCGGCGGCCGGCAACCAGGCTTCGGCCAGCAGCAGGCCGAAGCCCAGCAGCGCCACCGCAATCGCCAGCCGTGCCACCGCATGGCACCCCAGTCGATCAGCGAAACGGCCGGCAAACGGCGCGGCCAATGCACCGGCCGCACCGGCGATACCGAACGCACCCGCCGCCGCACTGCCGAGGCCCAGACGTGCATGCAGCATCAGCGCCAGGGTCGACCAGAACGCGCTGAATCCCACGGCCAGCAGCGACTGGCTGGCCACCGCACGGCGCAGCTGCGGCTGCTCGCGCCACAACGCCAGCAACGAACCCAGCAACGCCGGATAGCGCAGCGTGCTGGTCGGCGCGAAACGCGGCAGTGCACGCGCCATCACCGCGCCCATCGCCGCCACGGATACCGCCGCCAGCACGAACTGCGTGCGCCAGCCCCACGCTTCAGCCACCACGCCACTGACCACCCGCGACAACAGGATGCCGAGCAGCAGGCCGGTCATCACCCGGCCGACGATCTGGCCGCGCTGCGCATCCGGTGCCAGCACCGCAGCGGCGGGAACGATGTCCTGCGCCAGCGTTGCCATCAGCCCGACCAGCAGGCTGGCCATCAGCAGGCCCGGCAGGTGCCCGGCCATCGCGGCGGCGCCCAGTGCCAGCGCCAGCAGCGCGGACTTCAACAGGATCAGATGGCGGCGGTCGAAGCGATCGCCCAGCGGTGCCAGCAGCAGGATACCCAGTGCGTAGCCGAGCTGGGTCAAGGTTGGCACCAGGCCGGCGGCGCGCTCACCGGCGCCAAGGTCCTGGGCGATCAGGCCCAGCATGGGCTGGCTGTAATACAGCGACGCGACCGAGAAGCCGGCACCGGCCGCCATTGCCAGCACCAATGGGGCGGAAGGCACGGTCGCCGGTGCGGCCGCAACAGACAGCGAGGGGGTAGACATGGGGGAGCCCCGTAGAGGAAGTGGGCGTATCCTGCCTGTATTCGCCAAACGTCTGTAGTAGGCTCTGGCACATATATTTCATACGCCACACGCATGAATGACCTCGCCACCGGCGCTGATCGCCTGGATCTGCTGCGCACCTTCCTGCGCATCGTCGATGCCGGCAGCCTGTCTGCTGCGGCCCTGCAGCTGGGCACCACCCAGCCGACGGTCAGCCGACGCCTGCAGGCACTGGAGCGGCAGCTCGGCCTGCGCCTGCTGCAGCGCTCCACCCATGGCCTGCAACTGACCGAGGACGGCCTGCGCTGCCAGCGTCATGCGCAGCGCGTGGTCGACGAATGGGAGTCGCTGCAGGCCGAGCTGAACGGCGAACCGGAAACGCTGCGCGGACGCCTGCGGGTGATGGTGCCGCACGCCTTTGGCCAGGCGCAGCTGCTGCCTACCATGCTCGCATTCCTCGCCCAGCACCCGCAGCTGTGCCTGGAGTGGATCCTTGAAGATCGTCGCCCGGATTTCATCGCAGAAGGCATCGACTGCGCGGTGCGGGTGGGCCCTGTCGACGAACCGCGCATGGTTGCACTGCCGCTCGCAGAAGTGCCGCGCATCGTCGTGGCAGCGCCCTCGCTGGTGGACGCCACGGCGGTCAGTACGCCGGAACAGGCACAGTCACTGCCGTGGATCTCGCTGGTCACCTACTACCGCGAACGCCTGCTGCTGCATGATGCGCAGGGCCGGGCGCATACGCTGTCAATCAGCCCGCGCCTGCTCAGCGATAACCTGTTCGTGGTACAGCAGGCTGCGCGCGCCGGGCTGGGCGCAGCGGTGGTCTCGGCCTGGCTGGTGGCCGACGACCTCGCACAAGGGCGGCTGGTGCAGCTGCTGCCGGACTGGCAGGCACCGGCACTGCCGGTACACGTCGTGTTTCCTGCCGCGCGCCAGCAGCCGCCACGGCTGCGCGCCTTCATCGATGCGATGAAGGCCGCACTGCCGCAGCTGCACGGCATGCGGCCGGCACCGCGTTAGGTCATCGGCCGCATCATCCACGCATGGCGTGGATCTACTGAGGGTACGGGTAGATCCACGCCATGCGTGGATTCCGTCCAACCCCGCAATCAGTCAGCTTTCGCCGCCTCTGCATTCCACGCCGCGACCTTGGCCTTGGTGTCGGCCAGCATCTTGTCCAGCGCGGCGCGGTCATACACGTTGCCGCGCAGGATCACGCTGTCGATCTTCTCGGTGGCGGCGATGTCCTGCAGTGGGTTGGCGGTCAGCAGCACCAGGTCGGCGGCCTTGCCCCGCGCGACATCACCGTAACGGTCCATCTGGCCAAACCAGGCCGGGCCGGAACGGGTTGCGGCCGACAGCGCCTGCGGCGCGCTCAGGCCCTCCTTCACGAACAGCTGCAGTTCCTGGTGCAGGGCGATGCCCGGGAAGTTGAACGAGTTGAGGAAGCCCGCATCGGTGCCGGCAATGATCGTCACGCCCGCCTCCTGCAGCAACGGCAGCACGGCCGCCACCTGGTGGTACTGCGCGTGGCGCGCCTCGATCTGTGCCGGCGTCGCCTTCGCGGCGCGGTCCACGCGCCACTGGTAGGTCGCGCGCAGGCCCGGGCCGATGTAGGCCAGGTACGGATCGTTGGCGTGGTCATCCTGGTCCAGGAAATCGAGGATACGGCCACCGTTGAGGGTCGGGGTCACGAATACGCCGCGCTTGGCGAAATCACGGTAGGCGTGCATCGCGGTGTCACGGTCGAAGCTGGCGTCGAGGCGGCGATTGGCTTCCGCGCGGTCGATGCGGCCGGCGCCGAAGTCGGCGGCGATCTTCGCTTCGTCCTTGCTGCCGGCCTTGAATGCGTAGTCAAGGTGCTCGATCGAGGCCAGGCCGGCATCGACCGCCTGCTCCACCGTCAGCGCCATCGGAATGTGGCCCGAGGCCTTGAAGCCGGCCTTGCGCGCTGCGCTGGCCGAATACAGGAACAGATCCGGCTTCAGCGTGCTGTCGGTGATCTTCACGAAGTCGACCCTGTCGTGCTGCAGGCGGGTGATCGCCTTGTCGACGTCGGCCTCGCTGCCCACTTCGATCGTGCCCTTCCAGACCGGCTTGATGCCTTCGATCTTCGCGCCCGAGCTGAGCAGGCGCGGGCCGAACAGCGCGCCCCTGGCGATCTCGCCACGCCACTGCAGCACCTGCTCGGGCAGGTCGCCGGAGCAGTCACGCACGGTGGTGATGCCGTGCGCGATGTACAGCGGCAACAGTGCCTTGTTCTCTTCGATCAGCGCCGGGCCACCACCGAAGTGCACGTGCATGTCCCACAGCCCCGGGATCAGGTATTTGCCCTTGGCATCGATCTGGCGGGCCGCGCTCCACTGGCTGCGCAGCTGCGCGTCCGGGCCCACCGCGACGATGTCCTCGCCGCGGATCACCACGCTCTGCCCGGCCCGCGTGCTGGCGTGCTCGACGTCGACCACGATGGCATTGCGGATCAGCAGGTCGGCGCGCTCGGCAGCAGATACCGACAGCGGCGCCACCGCAAGAAGGATGGCAAGGGACAACGGGCGGGAACGGAACATGATGGACAGCATCCTGGTAGGCACGGCCAGCGTGCGGGTGGAAGGAGTAGCGGTTCAGCGCGCCGCGCCGTGCTGGCGCAGCAGGGTTTCAATGCCGGCATAGCCACGCTGGCGCGCGTGCGCCAGTGGCGTTACGCCATCGCCATCGGCCAGCTCCGGGTCGGCACCGGCCTCCAGCAGCAGCTGCACGATCTGCACATGGCGTTCACCACCGTCGCCAAGCAGGATCGCTTCCAGCAGCGCGGTCCAGTGCAGGCGGTTGACGTGGTCCACCGCCACACCTGCACGCAGCAGCATGCGCACGGTGCTGACGTGGCCGCGCTCGGCGGCCGGAATCAACGCAGTGCCCCCATAGCGGTTGGTGCTGCGCAGATCGGCGCCGTGCGCCAGGGTCATCGCCAGGATCTCATCCAGGCCGCGCGCGCCGGCATACAGGTAGGCACTGTCCTGCAGCGCATCCTTGGCATTGACGTCCGCCCCGGCCTCGATCAGTTCGCGCGCGGCATCCACGTTGTTGCCCTGCGTGGCCAGCAGCAGCGCCGTGCGGCCCTGGCCATCGTGCGCCTCCAGCGTGGCGCCATCCTCGATCGCCTGTCGCACCGCATCGGCGTCGCCGCGGCTGGCGGCATCACGCAGGCGCGCGTCTGCGTCGGCTCTGGAGGTGGCAGTGCAGGCAGGGGTGACCATGGCCAGCAGACACAACAACAGCACGCGCGTGAACGGTGCAGGCCAGCCAGCAGGGCAATGGAAGCGCATCACGGTGTCTCCTTTTCTCCATCGCCGCAGGGCGATGGTCGCAGGGGCCGCGCATTGCCGGCCCCTGCCCCGCATGGTAGAAGTCGGCCTGGGTATCCAGAAGTGAAATGTTCAAATGCAAGACAGTGCCAAATCGAATAGAACCCTGTTCGAACTGGACCTGCTGCGGGCGCTGGTGATGGTGGCCGACTGCGGCAGCTTCACCACGGCGGCCACGCGCCTGCATTCGACGCAGTCCACGGTCAGCCAGAAGGTACGGCGGCTGGAGGAACTGGCCGGGCATCGCCTGCTCGAGCGCGGCCACCGCGATGTACACCCCACCGACGCCGGCCACACCCTGCTCGGCTATGCGCGGCGCATGCTCGACCTGAACGAGGAAATGGCACAGGCGCTGGCCGGCGCGACGGTGGAAACTGCGGTCCGCATCGGCGTACCCGAAGACTTCGTCAACCCGCAGACCACCCGCATGCTGGCCGCCTTCAGCCGCCGCCACCCGCAGGTGAAGCTGGAGATCAGCAGCGGCCTGAGCCGTGACCTGGCCCAGGGCTTCGACCACGGCGAGCTGGACCTGGTGCTGGTCAAGCAACGCCGCAACAGCCGCCAGGCGGTGCATTGCCGGCACGAGCCGATGCACTGGATCGACAGCCTGCGCAGCAGCTGCCTGCAGCAGGACCCGCTGCCGCTGGTCACCTTCCCGCCGCGAGGGCTGTACCGCGACGAGATGATCCACGCCGTGGAAGCGCTGGGCCTGCGCTGGCGCATTGCCTTCACCAGTTCGTCGCTGAGTGGCATCCAGGGCGCGGTGGCTGATGGCATCGGCGTCAGCCTGCTGCCGCGCCGCGCGGTCACGCGCGAGCACCGCATCATCGATGGCGAGCGCGGGCTGCCGGTGATCGACAACTACGAGATCGGCCTGCTGCATCGCGCGGACGCCGATGATGCCGTGCGCGCACTGGCCAGCGAGCTGTGGCGGCAGGTGCAGCGCGAACCGGATTGACCACGGTAGATCCACGCCATGCGTGGATGGAAACGAGCATCCGGCATCGAAAAGGGCGCTGGTGTGCCCGCAATTACACGCTTGTCGCAAAAGGCCCACTGATGGCGTACCCAAGGTCTGGGCGATAGGGTGGTGAACGCCCTTCTCCGGATTACCCCGCCTATGACCAGCACGTACCAGGTTACTTTGACCCCAGCTCCGAAGGATGAAGCCGACATGCGGTTCGATCCGCTGCCACCTGCACTTATCGCGCACATGCAGCAGCAGCGTGCACAGGTTGCTGCCCTTGTCGCATCTGCGTTCCCCGCCGTGCCTGTTCAATGGCCGCTGCTGCCGAGCACGCTGCAACGCGTAGTCGATGCAGTGCTGATCGATCACGATGATTGTGACGGCTGGGAAGCACTGGGGGTCGCATTCGGTGACTGTCTGGCACAGCGTGTACCGGAACTTGCCTGGACCCAAGTAACGGATGCCTGGGGCGTCGATGCGGTTCTCCGCTATGGAGACGCCAATATCATGGTCAGCGCCGGCACCCTGTTGATCAAACGCGTCGAGGAAGGCGAGACCATCGAGATCAACCATCTGCTTGAAACTCTCGAGGAGTTCGTCATCCAGCAAGCGCGCAAGTCCAGCTGAGCCCATGAGAGGACGATTGAGCCGCGCAGAATGACGTATACGGACCCTGATGCTGCACCTGCGGAAGCAACCAGAGTTCGCGCATTGATCATCGATATCTGATCAATCCGGCCGCACGGCAGACATCATCGCCTCGTACAGTGCCGGTTGTTTCCGTGCCCCACGGCGCCCTGCCATGTCCGATGAAATCCCTACCCGCTTCGATCCGCTGCCTGCGGCGCTGCAGACGCACCTGCAGCACCAGCGTGCACGGATCGCCTCACGCGTGGCCGCCAGCTTCCCGACGTTGCCGGTGCAATGGCCGCTGGCCGCCAGCACATTGCAGCGCGTGGTCGATGCCGAACTGATCGATCGTGACGACTGCGGCGGCTGGGAAGCGCTGGGCGTGGCGTTCGGTGACATTCTGGCCCAGCGCGTGCCGGGCCTGGCCTGGATGCAGGTCACCGATGCCTGGGGCATCGATGCGGTGCTGCGCTATGCCGACAGCAGCCTGCAGATCGGCGCCAGCACCCTGCTGCTCAAGCGCGTGGAGCAGGGCGAGGTCATCGACATCGCCCATCTGCTGGCGTGGCTGGAACAATTCGTCGCTACCCGCGCCGACGATTACGCCTGAAAGCCGCCGGGCATGGCTCGGTGCTACAGAGATTGGCGCGGCCTGGATCTACAGCCAGCGGCCGTCCACCACCACGCGTCGCTCCACCGGCACTGCGGCCACGGCCGCCGGACCGTGATCGGCGCGCACCGCCACGAAGGTGGCCGGCAGGCCTTCGGCAATGCCGTGCTGCGGCAGCCCGATCACCTGCGCGGCGTGGGTGGTGACCATGTCCAGCGCCAGCATCAGGTCTGCATCGGTGTAGAAGCCCGAGCGGTAGCCCAGCAGCATCGCCCGCTGCAGCAGATCGCCGTTGCCGTACGGCCACCAGCAGTCACGGATGTTGTCATTGCCAGCGAACACGCGCACGCCGGCATCATGCAGCGCACGCAGCGGCGGGAACGGATGATCCCCCGGCGCGTTGCTCATGATCGCTACGCCCGCCGTCGCCAGCGCCTCGCCCACCTGCAACGCGCGCGCCAGCGGCACGTCGCCCAGCGAGTAGGCATGACTGACCGCCACCCGCCCCTGCAGGCCAGCGGCCCGGGTCCGCGCGGCAATGCGCAGCAACTGGGCCAGTCCGGTTTCGCCGGGCTCGTGCAGGTGGATGTCCAGGCACACGCCATAGCGCTCGGCCAGGCCGAACAGCAGTGCCAGCTGGCCTTCAGCATCGCCATCCAGCGTGGTCGGGTCGATGCCTCCCAGCACCTCCACGCCCGCTGCAAGGGCCTGCTCCAGTACGGCGGCGGTGCCGGGACAGGAAATCACCCCGGCCTGCGGAAACGCCACCAGCTGGATCCGCATGATGTCGGCGCAGCGCAGTGCCGCCTCGCGCACCGCTTCGAGATGGCCGAGACCCGTGCTGCCGTCGATGTCAACGTGGCAGCGCATGGCCACCGTGCCGAAGCGGCTGCACTGGCGGATCAATGCCTCGGCACGGTCCACCATCGGCGCGGCACCCGCTACCGCGGCCTTCTCCACCGCCAGCCGCTCACGCAGGCTGTTCACCGGCTGGTGCGGGTGCCAACGGTCGCCGACAAAACTCTTGTCCAGATGGATGTGGCCGTCGACCAGCCCGGGCAGGACCGCGAAGCCCTGCAGGTCGACGCATTCCGCCCCGTCGGCCGGCGAGGCCTCGCCATTGAGGCCACTGATGCGGCCGTCACGGATATGGAAATGCAGTGGCGCGCCGTGGCGGTCTACACCGCCATGGACGAACTGAAGCGTCATCGGAAACTCCCGGAAAGCCAAGTCATGACGCCATCCTGCGCGCCCGCGCTGCCATCGGCCAACGAAATATCTGGATGCCACATATTCACCAATCCGATGAACGCGGTTGCGACGGAGCTCGCAGCCACGCCGTGCACACGCCTGAACGGGTACCATAGGCACCTGTTTCCGCTGTGATGCCGCATGGGCCCGTCCGACCGCCACGATCGCCTCCGCCGCTGGCAGGCCGCGTCCCTGCTCGCTGCGGCCCCGATCGCCAGCCTGTCCGCCACTGATGCTGCGGCCGCTGCACCGCTGCAGTCGCCGCCGGGCCAGCAACGCATCGCACCGGCTGCACTGGTCGAGCGCCTGCACCAGCGCGTGCTGTCCGGGCAGAGCGCCACCGCCACGCTGGAACACTGGTGCGCCGAACATGGGCTGGCCGAACAAGCCCGGGTGCGCGCGGTGCGCGTGCACGGCCAGGACAAGTCTGCCCCCGCCGACGTTCTGCAGGCGCTGGGCGCGACGCCGGGCACCGCCCTGCGCTACCGCCGCGTACAGCTGGTCTGTGGCAGCCGCGTCCTCTCCGAGGCCGACAACTGGTACCTGCCGGACCATCTCAGCCCGGCCATGAACCAGGTGCTGGACAGCACCGACGAACCCTTTGGCCGCGTGGTCGGCCCGCTCGGCTTCCAGCGCCAGACCCTGGCCGACCAGACGTTCTGGCCACCGCGTGGCGAAGGCGACGACGGTGTGGTCCTGGAAGTGCGCGCGCTGCTGCGCGATCGCCAGCAGCAGCCCTTCAGCTACGTCATCGAGTCGTACCTGCAACAGGCGCTGCCCTAGGCGACCGCGCGCGCCATCACCGCGGTGTCTAGACAGCAGAAGGCCCGGCATTGCCGGGCCTTCTGTCTGCCCGCCCGGTCAGCGGAACCGGTAGTCCAGCTGCAGCCAGTATTGGCGGCCATACGGGTCGTAGTTGCCGACCGGGTAGAACGGCCAGCCGCCCCCGTTCCTGTCTGCCGGCGGGCGGCTGTCACGCAGGTTGTTGACGATCACGCCCACCGACAGGTTCTCGCCGAACTGGCGGAACACGCTGGCGTTGTAGGTCATGTACGGCGCGATGCGACCACTGCCATCGGTCTTCGGCAGTGAACCGAAACGATTGCCGTACAGCGTGGTGGTCCAGTCACCCTGGTTCCAGGTGATGCTGCCGTTAGCCTTGCTGCGCCACTGGTAATCATCCAGCGAATTGCGGATGTCACGCTCCGGATCATCGGAGAACTGCCGGTATTTGTGCTCCAGCACCACGGTGTAGGCCAGGCGCGTGGTGAAGCGGCCATAGCGGCCGGCATCGAAACGCCAGTTGCCCTTCAGGTCCAGGCCGCGCACCGATTCGGAGGCCGCGTTGATCGGATTGATCAGCACGCGGGTCACCTGGTCCGGCTGCACCGTGGCGTTGGACGGATTGCGGATCACCCGCGACAGTGCGTCCTGGCACAGCGGTGAACCGATATCGCGCGCTTCGCCGCCCAGCGTGCGGCCCAGGCGGCAATCGGCCTCGTCACGCAGGATACGGCTGGTATCGAGGCTGGTCACCTCGTTGTCGATGCGGATGTCGTAGTAGTCGGCGCTGAAATCCAGCCCGGACAGCGGCGACCAGACCACGCCGAAGCCGTACGACTTTGCGGTTTCCGGCTGCAACTGTGCGTTGGCGCGGTTGCTGTAGTCGATCGACAGGCCGTTGTAGTCGCAGTTGTCGTACGACTGGCCTGCAGTACGGCAGCGCCAGTAATCGGTCATGCCCGGGTTGTAGCCGCGGGTCTCGGTGGCGAACACGTAGTTCATGTCCGGCGCACGGAAGCTGGTCGCGGCAGAGCCGCGGATCAACAGGCTCTCGATCGGGCGGAACTCGACGCCGAAGCTCCAGGTCGCCTTGCCGATGTGCTCGCCGCCTGCGCGGTACTGGTCGTAGCGGCCGGCCAGCGTGGTGGTCAGCGATTGCAGCAACGGCAACTGCAGTTCAACGCCGGCCGCATAGCGATCGCGATCACCGCCGGCACCGATACCGGCGCTGGTGTTCCAGAACTCGCCGGTGCCCAGCCGCGGGTCCGGGCGGTTGCGGTAGCCCTGGCTGCCGGCCTCGACCACTGCGGCCAGCGCAGCATCGCCGCCCGGCAGTGCGAACAGGCGGCCATTGACACTGGCACTGAAGGTCTGCAGCCACGCCGCGTTGCGACTTTCCTGATAGTCGGACAGGCCCGCATACTCGTTCGGAGTCAAAGGCTTGAACAGGCGCACCGGGTCCGGCGCATAGACCTCCACGCCATTGCGCACGCCCAGCTTCGGGCCCAGCAGGTACTCGTTGATGCCGGCCAGCAGCACCGGGCGACGGGTTCGGTTCTCGTAGCGCGACCGGCTGTAGACCGCCTCGTAGTCCCAGCCGCTGTCGCCGATCTGGCCGCGTGCGCCCACGTTGAACGACCACGAGTTCTCCAGGAACCGATTGGCATTGCGCGGCAGGCCACCGATTTCTTCCGGCGCGAAGCGGCGGTACCAGCTCTCCAGGTTCCCGCTGTTCTGGTTGTAGAAGTAGTTGCGTGAGGACGTCCAGGTCGGCGCGCGCGTGTTGTTGTAGATGCGCGCGCTGCCCACGGCGACATCGGCGAACAGGTCGGTGGTGTCGTTGACGTGGAAGGTCAACAGGCCATAGCCATTGAGGTTGCGCTTCTGGGTCTGCACGGTCCAGTAGCTGGCGGCGGCCTCGTTGCTGCCGCAGTACCAGCCCTGGCGCGGGTTGTTGGCACGGAACACGCTGCCGCCATAAATGCCCGACGCTGCGTCGCAGCCGCTCACGCCCGGATCGATGTTGCGGCCGGTGGCAGCATTGCGGCGATAGGCGATCGCGGTCGCCTGCGGCGCCTTGCCGGCCGGATCATCGTCCAGTGAATCCATGAAGTCGCGTTGGCGCGCGTGGATCGCCTTGCGCACGTCGAACTCGAAGCCGAACAGCGCATCCCAACGCTCGCCGGAACTGCCACCGACCACCTGCGCGCGCTGGTTGTCACCCCCGCCCTGCTGGGTGCCGCCGGCGCGCACGTTCACGTCCACGCCTTCAAAGCGGTCCTTGAGGATGATGTTGACCACACCGGCGATGGCATCGGAGCCGTACACCGCCGACGCACCGGCCGCCAGCACCTCGATGCGCTCGATCAGCGCACTGGGGATGTTGGCCAGGTTGACCACGTTTACCGAGCCCTCGTAGGCCAGCGGATAGTCGGCCTGGCGGCGGCCGTTGACCAGCACCAGCGTGCGGTTCGGGCCCAGCCCGCGCAGGTTGATGGTGTTGGCGGCCGGGGTGAAGGTATTGCCGAAGTCCTCGCCCTGCACGTTGCCGGTGTTCTCGGTCAGCGCGCTCAGCGCATCGAAGGCATTGCGGTAGCCCTGCGCGTCGATCTGCTCGCGGCTGATCACCGTCACCGGCGAGGGCCCCTCGACACTGGCGCGCGGAATGCGCGAGCCGGTGACCTTCACTTCCTGCAATGTGGTGGGCGCGCTTTCCTGCGCGAAGGCCGGCAGCGAAACCAGCATCAGGGACGACAGTGCGAGCACCAGCGGACGCGGGCGCAGCGCCTTGGGGGAGGCGGACATGGGCTTCCTGGGGGGAGTTGGGCGGGTGGTAGCGGGAGCGGCCTGTGGGGCACATAACGATCCCGTAACGAAAGTGTCCTGAATGGGTGGTTTCAACGGAAATGACCAGGCCTGATGGCCTTATGCCTGAACCGAATCAGACGGACCCACGGCACCGCCACACTTTTGCAATGAATTGCATGGTCTGGCGCGCTTCCGATACGCATCGTGCATGGATGACCAACCGCGCCACCTACACTCACCTCGCCCCGCTGCGCCCCGTCCTGCGCCGCCACCTGCTGCACCTCCAGGCAACGCCCATCACCCTGCGTTCCTTCCAGCGCACCGATCTGCCGCGCTGGCGCAACTTCGACGACCGTCGCCAGCGCGGCCAACGGCCTTCCTACGGCATTGATGAAGAGGCCCGCTTCCTTGCCAGCGTCCATCGTTCACGCCTACAGGAAGACAACGATCTGCTGGTACTGGGCGTGTTCGACGACGCGCAGGGCATCCTGCACGACCAACTGCATGTCCGCCTGCAGTCACTGCATTCGCGCTGCGCAGAACTGCAGTCGCTGCAGCACCGCAACGCCCATCCACAGGCCGCACTGCGCGCGCTGTGCCCGTTCCTGTTCGACAATGTCGGCCTGCATCGCATCTTCGTACTGCTGCCACCGGGTTGCACCACCCCTTTCGCCCAGGCACTGCAGGCCCTGGGCTTCATGCGTGAAGGCATCCTGCGCGACTTCCACCTGGACGCCGAGGGATGGCATGACCGCCAGTTGCTGGCGCTTACCGCGCCAGCGTGGCGCAGCCACCTGCAGCGGATCGGCTAGCGCACCCGCTCCAGTGCCGCACCCGCGCCGGTCAGCACCGTGCAGGCGTGATCCTGCAGTTCTTCGCCGCTGGCATCGTTGCCGCTGGCGGCATCCACGCGGGTGGCCAGCAGGATGAAGCCGGGGCCACCCTGCACGTCATCGCGTCCGGCCACCACCAGGCTCCACTGGCCCACATCGCCTACGCCGCTCAGGCCATAGGCCAGCAGGTTGAGCGGATTGGCGGTCATTTCCGCACCGGGCAACAGATAGGCCTGGTACTGATGCCCGCGCAGAAGCACCGGCAACGGTGACCAGCGTGGCCCCAGGGCGCCGGCGTGTGCATCCAGGGCCTGCAGCACGTCCGTGCGCAGGCAATCGACATGGATATGCAACTGGTGCTGCGACCGTCCGTGCGGTGAATTCAGCGCCAGGCTGGCTACGTTGCGCGGTAATGGCTGGCCCAGGGCCTGTTCGGTGTGCGCGCGCGCCTGCCAGGCGGCCGCGAAATAGTTGGGCGCCCCACGCTGGTAAAGACCGCGGTTCTCGATGCCACTTACCTTGTCCAGCGGCATCAGCAGGAACTGGTAGTCACCGTGTGCATCCTTGACCAGCACGTCACGGCGGCCGGCCGCCGTCTCCACCCGCAGGCAGCTGCCGCGCGGGCCGTCAGCTGCCTGGCAGTCACGCTCGATCAGGCGCCACAGCGCATCGGAATGGACGGGCGGCGGAGGCGGCGCGCTCGCACAGGCGGACAACAGCAGCAGCGGCGACAGCAGCAACGAGCGCAGGGACACGGCGGCGACTCACGGAACAGGCACGGCAGGCGGCGCCGCACTGCATTCTAGCCAGCGCGGTGCTGCAATCAGTAGGTGCCGAACGGCACTTCAACCACGATCGGAGCCACGCCGTCGCCCGCCTGCAGGGTGTAGCGGTCCAGTGCGCCATCATCTTCGGCGTGCGGCTGGCGCTGGAAATGCAGGGGATAACGGTCATCACCCAGGCGCACGGCGCTGCCATCGGCCTCCAGCGCGGCACCTTCGGGAATCAGCAGCCCCCCCAGGTCGCTGTAGGCCCCCGGCACATCGGTGAAACCATAGTCAGCCAGTTCATCCACGCGCTGCATCGCATAGACGTGCGGCAGGTAGGGGCGTGCCGGGCTGCGGCCATTGCTGAGGTCGGTCACCCAGGCCTGTGGCAGGTGGTATTGCTCGCGCAGTGCGGCCACGCCCAGCGACGGGCTGGCCACCTGCAGGCAGCACACCGCGCGCTTGCCCTCACGATCGACAATGGCGAATCGATCGCCGCGGGTGGCGGCCTGCGGCAGCATCGCGAACGCCAGGTTGCGCTGGGCGGGTGCGTAGCCTGCCTCGGTCTGCAGGTTGCGCCAGGCACCGAACACCGGCGCTTTCGCAGCGGCGTCCGGCGTCGGCTCGATGGCAGAGGCGGCAAACGCCACGCCCAGCACCGACACTGCCAGTACTCTTCTCGCCCTGCGCTTGTCGCGCAAACTGCCTGCCGTCATAGCGTATCCAACACCTGCACCGGAATGGCCCGGCCTGCCCGCTGGCGTGCTGCCAGCCATCCCTCCCACTATGCAATGACCACGCTGTGCCGGCAATGACCGGAGTGCTGACGCCTTTCGCGCGACGGGTGCTATCGTTCCGCCATCTTCCCTGCGCAGGAGCGCTCGCATGTCCGCCTTCCGTCTGTCCCTGTTACTGCCTGCGTCGGCCCTGCTGCTGTCGGCCTGCGTCAGCACCCCTGGCCCGCAGGTCAAGGGTACCGGCCACTGCGATGCCAGCCAGCTGGGCTGGGCAATCGGCCAGCCGGCCAACGAACCCAACATCCGCCGCCTGTCCAGCGAGAGCGGCGCCGGCCTGGTCAACCCGATCGGCCCCAGCACCATCACCACGAAGGACATCCGCCAGGATCGCCTGCGCGTGTACGTGGACAAGGACAACATCATCACCGCTACCCGTTGCGAGTAAGCGCCGCCTCAGTTTTTGTAGAGCCGAGCCCACGCTCGGCTGCTCTGCGGTCGGGCCACGCGAGAACCCGAGTCGAGCATGGCTCGGCTCTCCAGGGCTCAGGGTTCGGTATACCCCGCGCAGTCCGGCAGCGCCTGGTCGGGGTGGAACATCCCCTCCCCGAAGCGGAACAGCCGCGTGTAGCTGCACACAGGGTCCTGCTCGGTGCGCAGGTCCTTCTTCTTCAGCGGGCCCTTGGCCAGCGAATCCTCGAAACGCGAAACGCCCGCCGGAAAGCGGGTTGCCACCGTCTGGTAGCGCAGCACCGGCATGCCCTCGGCCACCGGATCCAGCCCGAGCCTGGCCGAGAACCCGTATTCGTCGTGGCAGGCGCCTGCGCGCTGCTTCATGTCCTGCTCGCTGAAACACGCACGGATCATCGCATTGCCCAGCCATGGCACCGTCAGCACGTCGTCGTCCACCTGGATGTCGTCCTGCAGGTGGCGCACGCGTGCCAACTGCAGCGTGGACGCGTCGGCACCTCCACCGGAGTACATGGTGCTGAACTTGACGATGCCGCCTACCAGCACATTCTGGTGGGCGCGATGCTGCGGGTCGGTCACCGGCTCATCGCTGCCGATACCCGGAGCCAGGCGCACGATCCACGGCCACAGCGACAGCTCGCTTTCCTGCGGCACGTCGATGCTGACGTGGTAGGTATGCGCTTCGCTTTCGCCGGCCACCCGTTCAGAGACTTCCAGCGTCGTTGGCCGATCACCGTCCTCGGCCACCGGTTGCACACGCACGCACCAGACACGATCAAGCGTGCAGTACTGCGTGCGTACTTCGCCCTGCCCGCCCTGTTCCAGCACCTGCCCCAGCGGTTCCATCACGTTGCCGGCGGCATCGCGCTGCTGCGGCAGGATAGAAGACTGCGCCAGCGCCAGCAGCGGGGTCGCCAGCAATGCAGCGCACAGGGCGGCGCGGACGGGAATGGAAGGCATGGGCGGCTCCTGTGGCTGGGATTCCGATGGTAACCGTTACCCGGACGGCGGCGGACCTGCCCGGCATCGCCCTTGTAGCGTCGAGCCACGCTCGACTGCCCTGTCCGTCCTCAATGCCCACTGCAATCGCAGCTGCCCCACCCCTTCGCCTTCGAAGTGTGGCCAATACCCGGGTTGAAGGTATTGCTCGGGTCCAGCTGCCGGTAGAAACCTGCCAGCGCCGGCTTGGCCGGGTACAGGTGGCCGACGTTGTGCTCGGCCGGATACTCGGCGCCACGCTGGTCCAGCAGCGCCCACATCGCATGCTCGATCGCCACCGGGTCTTCGCCCTTGCGCGCGATGTAGTCCTGGTGGAACACGTGGCACAGGAAGTGGCCGTAGTACAGCTTGTGCAGCAGGCGGCCGTCGATATCGGCCGGCAACTGCTCGAACCAATCCGTATCGTCGCGGCGCAATGCGATATCCAGCGCGACGATGTCCTGCACCTGCTCACGATGCACTTCACGATAGCGGACTGCCGCACCGGCCACCGCGAAGCGATGCAGGAACGCCTTGCGTCCCTCCTCGGCCGTGCAGTGGAAATAGCCGCCTTCGTGCCCGGCGAAGAACCCGCGCAACCAGGCCTCGGTTTCCGCAGCGTCCTGGGCAGAGACCTTCAGCAACAGGTGATGCTCGTAGCGTTGCCGGAACTCGCCCATGCGCTTTGGCAGGTGCGAGGGCAGCAGGCCGGTCAGCACCTGCATCACCCGGTCGGTCACCCCGCGCAGGCCCAGCCGTTCGAACCAGCCATCGACGCGGCTCTTCAATGCGAACGCCGCGGGCACACGGGAGGTACCGAGGCGATCGATCAGCAGGAAGCTGTCCTTGCCGTAGCGCTCGCCGATGTCATAGGCATCGCGGTGAATGTACTCGCCCGCGATCGGCAGGCGCTCGAAGCCGGTCAGCAGCTGGCGACGGATCGCGGTGAGGCTGTCGGTGCGATTGCTGCCGATATAGAAGACCTCGGCAGCCTCCTTCTCGAAGGTGTCCAGGCGCACCGCGAACACTGCCAGCTTGCCGGCAGATCCCGCTGCCTCGAAGTGGCGGCTGGGATCCGCATTGAAGCGTGCGGGAGTATCGGCACCGACTTTGCGTACTTCCTCGGCATAGCGTGGATCGGAAGCCGCACGGCCGTCGCCATCGCCCACGTCGGCGGCCGTGTAGTCACCGGCCTGCAGGCGCTGCAGGATCTGCTCGGGCGTATCACCCAGCGCGATGCCCAGATGGTTGACCAGCTGCAACTGGCCCTGCGCATCGACCTGCGCATACAGCGCCAGCTCGGTGTAGGCCGGGCCACGTCGCACCAGCGCGCCACCGGAGTTGTTGCAGATGCCGCCCAGCACCGAGGCACCGATGCAGGACGAGCCGATCACCGAATGCGGTTCGCGACCCAGCGGGGCCAGCGTCTGCTCCAGGCGGTCCAGCGTGGCACCGGGCAGGCACAGCACCTGGCGGCCTTCGTTCAACAACTGGATGCCGGTCAGGCGCAGCGTGTTGACCAGCACGATCGGCCGGCCATAGTCATCGCCGTCCGGGGTCGAGCCGCCGGTCAGGCCGGTGTTGGCCGCCTGCAGGATGATCGCCGCGCCGCCCTGCACCGCTGCCTGCAGCACGTGCCACAGTTCCAGCAAGGTACCCGGACGCACCACCGCCAGTACCGGGCCATCGCCGAAGCGGTAGCCGCGACGGAAGCGGCGCGTGGCCTTGTCACCGGTCAGTACATGGCGACCGCCGACCGTATCGCGCAACTGCGCCAGCACCGCACCGTGGCCACTCATGGCAGGCTGGCCAGCGAATCGCGGCCGATGTCGGCGATGCGGCGCGCGCCGGTCAGCGTCATCGCCACGCGCATTTCCTTGGCGATCAGGTCCAGCAGGTTGGCCACCCCGGCTTCGCCCTGCGCAGCCAGCGCATAGACGAAGGCGCGACCCAGCAGCACGGTGTCGGCACCCAGCGCCAGCATGCGCACCACGTCCAGGCCGGTACGGATGCCCGAATCGGCGAGAATCTTCAGGTCGCCCTGCACCGCGTCGGCGATGGCCGGCAGTGCGCGTGCGGTGGACAGCACGCCGTCCAGCTGGCGGCCACCGTGGTTGGAGACCACGATGCCATCGGCACCGAACTTCACCGCATCACGCGCGTCATCCGGGTCGAGGATGCCCTTGATCACCATCGGGCCCTTCCAGAATTCGCGGATCCACTCCAGGTCCTTCCAGGAAATGGAGGGATCGAAGTTGCTGCCCAGCCAGCCGATGTAGTCCTCCAGCCCGGTCGGGTTGCCGCGGTAGTTGGAGATGTTGCCCAGGTCATGCGGGCGGCCGAACAGGCCCACGTCCCACGCCCAGTGCGGATGGGTGATGGCCTGGCCGATACGGCGCAGCGAGGCATTCGGGCCGCTCATGCCCGAGTGTGCATCGCGGTAGCGCGCGCCCGGCACCGGCATGTCCACGGTGAACACCAGCGTGGTCACGCCGGCGGCCTGCGCCCGCTCCAGCGCGTTGCGCATGAAGCCACGGTCGCGCAGCACGTACAGCTGGAACCACATCGGCCGCTGGATGGCCGGTGCCACTTCCTCGATCGGGCACACCGACACCGTGGACAGGGTGAACGGGATGCCGCGGCTGTCGGCCGCGCGCGCCGCCTGTACCTCGCCGCGCCGCGCATACATTCCGGTCAGGCCGACCGGCGCCAGCGCCACCGGCATCGCCAGTTTTTCGCCGAACAGCTCGGTTTTCAGGCTCAGGTCGGACATGTTGCGCAGGATGCGCTGGCGCAGCGCGATGTCGGACAGGTCGGAAACGTTGCGCTTCAGCGTGTGCTCGGCATACGCGCCGCCATCGATGTAGTGGAACAGGAACGGCGGCAGCCGGCGTTCGGCAGCAGCACGGTAATCGGTGGAGGCGGAGATGATCATGGGGTCAACCGTGGGGGGAAGGCAGGCGCGAGGCCCGCGCACGCCGGGCTTCGTTGTCATCGAGGGTGCGCAGCGTGGTGTGCACGAACTCGAGGTGGGCATGCGCGGCGGCGCGCGCGCGTTCGGGGTCGCCGGCCAGCACCGCATCCATCATCTCGCGGTGCTGGTCGGACAGCGGCGAGAAGGTCCTCGCCGAGGTGTAGAGCTTTTCGCGGCTCTGCGAGATGTTGGTCTGCAGCAGTTCGAACAGCCCGCGCATCACCTGCAGCAGCACCAGGTTGTGCGAGGCCTCGGCGATGGACAGGTGGAAGGCCGCGTCGGCCTCCGCCTCGCCAGTGGGGTCGTCCTTGCCGTGCGCGTCCATCATGGTCTGGAAGGCCTGTGCGATGCGCGCGCGGTCCTCGTCGGTGGCACGCAGCGCCGCATGCCAGGCGGTGGCACCTTCCAGCGCGTGGCGGATCTCCAGCACGTCGAAGCGGTATTCCGGGTCGCCCTGGAACAGCGGCAGGTACGGCGCCAGCGGTTCATCCAGCGCCTGCCGCGCGCGTGCCGCAGGCTCGGCCACGTAGGTGCCGCCACCGACCCGTGCGGTCAACAGGCCCTGGCTGGCCAGCTGCGCGATGGCCTCGCGCAGCGCGGTGCGCGAGACCCCCAGCTGCACCGCCAGGGTGCGCTCGGCCGGCAGCCGGTCGCCCGGCCGCAGCTGTTGTTCCTGCACCAGGCCGCGCAGCTGCGCAGCCACCTTGTCCGAAATACGTTGCGTGCTCATGGCGCCATTGTGGCCCGAAGCGCGCAGCGGGTGGTCGGCCAGCCGCGCATGGCTCAGGGAATCATCCAGGTCAGCCAGTAAGCCTGGGCCAGGGTGATCAGGCCGACCATCGTGGTGAAGATCAGGCTGTGCTTGACCGTGAAGCGGAACAGATCCGATTCCTTGCCGGCCAGGCCGACCGCTGCGCAGGCAATGGCGATCGACTGCGGCGAGATCATCTTGCCGGTGACACCGCCAGTGGTGTTGGCCGCCACCAGCAGCACGTCGGACACGCCGATCTGCTGCGCGGTGGTTGCCTGCAGGGCCGAGAACAGCGCATTGGACGAGGTATCCGAACCGGTCAGGAACACGCCCAGCCAGCCCAGGAATGGCGAGAAGAACGGGAACGCGTCGCCGGTGTGCGCCAATGCCAGCGCCAACGTGGCAGACAGTCCCGAGTAGTTGGCGATGAAGGCGAACGCCAGCACCATGCCAATCGAGTAGATCGGCATGCGCAGCTCGCGCACGGTTTCGCCAAAGGTGCGCAGCGCCGAACGGGCCGGCATGCGCAGCGCGATGATCGCGATCACCGCAGCGAGGATGATCGAGGTACCGGTGGCCGAGAACCAGTCGAACTTGTAGACGGCTTCGTAGCTCAACGGTGCATCCACGATCGGCGGCATCTTCTGCACCATCTGGTCCAGGCCCGGCACCGGGATCTTGAGCACCCAGCTTTCCAGCGGGCCACCCGCCGCGAACAGCGACTTGAACGGCTTGATGCTCCACAGCGTGACCATCGCGGTGAGGATCAGGAACGGCGACCACGCCCTGGCGATCTGGCCAACGCTGTAGCGGGGCGCTTCCAGTGCCTGTGCGGCCGCCTCGGCGCTGGTTTCGGTATCGAAGCGGAAGATCCGCACCGGCTTCCAGCGGCGCAGGAACAGGGTCAGGCACACCAGCGACGCCAGCGACGCGGTGATGTCCGGCAGTTCCGGGCCGATGAAGTTGGAGGTCAGGTACTGCGCGATGGCGAACGAGCCCCCCGCAACCAGCACCGCCGGCCACGTTTCCCTGATGCCGCGCCAGCCATCCATGATCGCCATGATCCAGAACAGCACGATGATGGTCAGGAACGGCAGCTGGCGGCCGGCCATCTGGCCGATCTCGAATGCGTCCAGGCCGGTGACCTGCCCTGCCACGATGATCGGAATGCCCATCGCGCCGAACGCTACCGGCGCAGTGTTGACGATCAGGCACAGGCCGGCGGCATACAGCGGCTTGAAGCCCAGCCCGACCAGCAGCGCTGCGGTGATCGCCACCGGCGCACCGAAGCCGGCCGCGCCTTCCAGAAAGGCACCAAACGCGAAACCGACCATCAGCATCTGCAGGCGCTGGTCTTCAGTCACGGACAGGATCGAGGCGCGGATGATGTCGAACTGCCCGGTCTTGACCGAAACTTTGTAGAGGAACACCGCACCGATGATGATCCACGCGATGGGCCACAGGCCGTAGACGAAACCGAAGCCGGCCGCGCCCAGCGCCTGCGGCACCGGCATGCGGTAGAACAGCAGGGCCACGCCGAGTGCGATGGCCACGGTGATCGTGCCGGCCAGCCAGCCCTTCATGCGCAGCACGGCCAGGGCAACGAAGAAGAACGCGATCGGCAGCAGCGCGATCAGGCTCGACAACCACAGGTTGCCAGCGGGGTCGTACAGGTGTTGCCAGGGCTGCATGAAGACTCTCGACTGGGGGACGGGTTCAACACCGCAGGGGTGGGCGGTCATGGGCTTCAGCATTATTGGTCGTACCAATAATGGATTTATGGAGCCACTGGACGCAGATTGAACCGCTGATTGCGCGAAGAGCCTATTAGACCATAGGGCTAGAATCAATTATTGGTACGACCATTAAGACGGTTGAGACCGTGGCGCGCATCCACCACACTGGATCCTGCCCCATCTCTGGTACACGAATGACACTCGCCCCCACCCGCGACCTGCAGTCCATGCAGCAACAGGCAGCTGACTGCCTGGCCGGCTACGCTGAAGCGAACCTTCTCAATCATGCAGGCTTGGATGCGCTCATCGCCCACCTGCGCGCATATCCGGATTCGGGCGAACCCATGGCCCTGCCAGACTGGGATCAGGCAGGCTCAGAGCTTCAGATCGCGGGTCGAGGCGATCCATTGCCGCCATCTCTGTTGGGGCAGATCGCCACAGACAAGCACGAGGAGTTGAATGACCTGATCTGTTCCTGCGTTGAAGTGGGAATCGCAGATCTGTACGGCGCTACGACGGATGTTCCTGACCAGATGCTGGCCAGAGCACTGGCCATCCTGCAGCGCAACACTTCGCAGCAGACCTGACTGCTTCAACTCCGCCTTGGAATCACGATCAGATCCCCCGAAGGGACTCTGATCCCACTCCCTCAACCCCTTAGATCTTCTTCTCCAACCGCCGCATCACCGCCAGCACCAGCACGCACAGCACGCTCACGCCGATGGCGATCACGTACTTGCTGATCCCCACCGCGATCCCGATGGCCGCCGCCATGATCAACGAGCTGGCCGTGGTCAGGCCGCTGACCTGGTCCTCGCGTGAGCCGCGCAGGATGGTGCCGGCGGCCACGAAGCCGACGCAGGCCACCACCGCTTCAATCAGGCGTACCGGATCGACCTGCAACAGGTCGCGGTAACGCTCCTGCTGGAAATGTTCGGCCACCGAGTCGCCGAGACCGACGATCAACGCGGCGGCCCCGGCGATCAACATGTGCGTTCGCAGGCCGGCGGCGTGCTTGCCCATTTCCCGCTCGACACCGAGCACACCGCCGAACAGCATCGCTGCGGCTACGCGCAGCAGGATCGAGACATCCTGGGTAAGTTCCATGGGCAGGCTCCGGGAATTTCCCTGAGCGTCGCGTGGAATGCGTGGCACAGAGGTGAAGGCCACCCCACAGTGCGTTCACCCGGTAGCGCCGGGCGATGCCCGGCGACCCCGTAACCCGCGTTCAGCGCATCACTGCGCGAGGTAGCCACCATCGATGGCGTAGTACGTGCCGGTCGCGAACGAGGCATCGTCGCTGGCCAGCCAGGCTACCAACGCGGCCACTTCCTGCGGCGTACCCAGCCGCTTCAACGCGTGCCGCCCTTCCAGCGTGGCGCGCACCTTCGGGTCCATCTTCTCCAGCAGCGGTGTGCTGATGAAGCCCGGCCCCACTGCGTTGACACGGATGCCGTCAGCCGCATGTTCCCACGCTGCGGTCTGGGTCAGCCCGACCACGCCGTGCTTGGCCGCCACGTACGCAGTGGAACCGGCATACCCCACTTGGCCCAGGATCGAGGCCATGTTGATGATGCTGCCGCCCGTGCCGGCCGCGCGCATGGCCTGGATCTGCGCACGCTGGCACAGGAACACGCTGGTGAGGTTGACATCGATCACGCGCTGCCAGCCATCAATCGGATAGTCGCCGCTGCTGGCCGCCGGCCCGCTGATGCCGGCGTTGTTGACCGCAACGTGCAGGCCGTCGAGTTCCTTGATCGTGCGCTGCACCGCTGCCTCCACCGCCGCGTCGTCGGTGACGTCCAGCGCGATGCCGATGGCCTGTGTGCCGGTGCTGCGCAACTGCGCCACGGTGGCATCCACTGCATCCTGCTTCAGGTCCCAGACCGAGATACGGGCACCGGATGCGGCCAGCGTCTGGGCCACGGCCAGGCCGATGCCCGACACGCCGCCGGTCACGATCGCGGTCTTGCCGGTCAACTGGTAATCAATCATCTCCATTCTCCATCGGTGGGGGTATCAAAGTGGCCTGCAACAGCCAACCCACCCACCCTACGCGCACGCCCGTGATGGTCGGGCTGACATCGCATCTCCAGATCGTTCCAGCCATGAAACCTCAACCGCAGTTTATGTATGGAACTACGTACGGATATGCGTGCAAAACGCCGGCGTATGTTCTTCGGCATTTTAACTTTGGCCGTAATCGCCAATCGTTTTGACCTTATCGAAGTCAAAAGCGCGCGAATCGCGGCGACAATGGGAAACGCTTCCAGATTCTTCGACACATTCAATTCAACCTGTGTTTGCGCAGAGCGATGTCCCGATATTTCACTTTTGCTGATTACCGCCAGTTCGGCGAACGCCATGGCTACGACTACCGGATCGAAGGGAGTGAACTGCGCGACGACCAATGGGCAGGGCGTGGCGACGTCCACGAACAGTCACTGCGCGGTGGCCTGGGCCTGATCGCCTCGGACGTGCACAACCGGTTCACCTACACGGCCACCGCTGTGCACGGTGCCGGCCTGACCATCCGCCTGATGCTTCAGGGCGAAGTGGATGTCCAGTTTCCTCGTCGCAAGGGGTTCACCCTGCGCGCCGGCACAGGCATGACCACCAGCCACCATGAACCTGTGTCGATGGCCGGGCTGCATCCCGGTGGCAGCCACCTGCGCGGGGTCAGCTTGAGCGTACCGGCCGATCTGGACGTGGACATGCTGCGCCTGCCGGCACTGCAACGGGTCCTTCATTCCCCTCTGCAGTGCCGCCACTGGGCCATTCCGCATGCCTTGCTGCCGACGCTCGCCCAACTGTTCGACAGCCCCTGGCAGGACGACATCGATGCGCTGTGGCGCGAAGGCGTGGCCCTGCAGGTGTTGGCCGTCGGCCTGCAGGCCGAGGATATGCAGACCGAGCATATACGCACGCTGCGCGCCGGCCAGCGCGAGCGGCTGGAGCGAGTGCGCAGCTATCTGCATGACGACCCCAGCCATGCCCACAGCCTGATCGAACTGGCCCAGCTGGCCTGCATGAGCCCCAGCTCCTTGCGCCGCCATTTTGCCCAGCAATATGGAAGCTCGGTGTTCGACTACCTGCATGAGCAGCGCATGCGCCATGCCGAACAGGGCCTGCGCGAAAACGGATGGACCGTCGAGCAGGCTGCCGCCGCCAGCGGCTACCGCCACCCCAGCAACTTCGCCGCCGCGTTCCGCAAGCGCTTCGGCCTGGTCCCCAGCCGCTGGCGTACGGGCCCGTCGAAGGTGGGCTGAAGGCCCGGGCCCTGGCAGGTGTCGACCTTGGTCGACACGCTCCTGCGCCATTGCGGATGCCGGCCAGCGGCCGGCACTACCACACCCGCCTGGATCCACCTGCCATGGCTCAGCCCTGGTAGGTGTCGACCTTGGTCGACACGCGCTGAAAGCGATCATATTCCCGGCACATCTTTGCGCATGTCGCAGATGCCCATTGCGGCGAAAGATGGGCCGCGGCATCGTAGTAAGGCTGACTACAGGGACTTCTCGTGGACAACCGAGATCAGCCAAGCACGCCTTACTTCATCCGATGCATCCAAAGTCCGTGGCTACCCGAGACAGGCGCGCATACGGACGATCTACGCAGCTTACAGGCACATTGGAGCGAGGCAGCGATTCCAGAGGGCTTCATACAGCTCCTGCGTTGGTCAAACGGTGGGCGCTGCGTGTTCCCTCATGCTTATGTCGACCTGTGGTCCATCGCCAGCATCATTCAGCTTAACGGCAGCTACCAGATCCGTCGTTATCTTGGCGACTCCCTGATGGGCATTGGAACGGACGGTGGATCGACGCTCATTGCGCTCGATCTCCGTTTGCTCAGACCCGGCCAGATCGTCTCATTCGATCTGGCCGATCTCGATATCAGCCAGGGCAAGCCCATCGCCGAATCTATTGCCGAACTCTTTCGTAAGTTCGACAGCGGCCTGCTGACTAGCGACAACCTTTATCCTTGAACATGGAAATGCCGGCCAGCGACCGGCACTACCACGTGCTACCAGGCACGGCCCGGCGTCACCCTGCGGGCCTCAATACACCGGTAGATCGATGTAGCTGGCCTGCGCCGCGCTGTGCCACACGCGCTGCGTGGCCTTCTGGTAATCGCCCGGCTTGGCCAGGTAGATGTTCGGCACGTAGGTCTGCGGGTTGCGGTCGTACAACGGGAACAAGCTGGACTGCACCTGCACCATCACCCGGTGGCCCTTCTGGAACGTGTGGTTGGCGTTGGGCAGGTCAAAACGGTACGGCAGCACCTGGTTGGCGGCCAGCGGCTTCGGATCGCTGAAGCTCTCGCGGTAGCGGCCACGGAAGATCGCCAGCGACACCGGCAACTCATAGCCCCCCATTTCCGGCGTCGACGCTTCCTGGTCCGGATACACGTCGATCAGCTTCACCACCCAGTCGCTGTCGGTGCCGCTGGTCGAGGCCTGCAGGTGCACCACCGGCGCGCCGCCGATGCGCAACGGCGCGGTCAGCGGTTCGGTGATGAAGGTCAGCACATCCGGACGGCCATCGACAAAGCGCTGGTCCTTGACCAGCCAGGTGGTCCACATGTCGCGGTCACCGAAGCGGACCGGGCGCGGCACGAACGGCACCGGCTTGGCCGGGTCGGACACGTATTCCTCGAAGTCGCCCTCGCCCGCCGCCGGTGCCTGGAACGCCAGCTTGCCGCCGGCGCGCAGGTACAGCGGCTTGCTGCTGGCGGCACATCCCTTGTCGCAGCTGCGCGGCCAACCCTTCAAGCGGTCCCAGTGGTTTTCGCCGGTGTTGTAGATCAGCACCGGTGGCGTATCGGCCTTCGGCGCGCCATCCACCAGGTACTGGTCGAAGAACGGCTTGAGCACGTCGCGGCGGAACTGCAGCGCGGTATCGCCGTCGAACTTCAGCGCACCCAGTTCGCTGCCGCTGTAGTTCACCTGGCTGTGTCGCCACGGGCCCATCACCAGGTAATTGCGGTTGTTGCCGCTATCGCGTCCTTCCATCGCCTGATAGGCGTGGTTGGCACCCCACATGTCCTCCTGGTCCCACAGGCCCTGCAGCCACATGGTCGGCACCTTCAGCGGTGTCCTTGCCATCACCGCGTCCAGCGCCTGGCCCTGCCAGAAGCCGTCATAGGCCGGATGCTCGACCAGCTTCTTCCACCAGGTCAGCTGGTCCACGCCGGTGAAACGCGCGTAGTCACCGGCCGAACCGATGCGCAGGAAGGTGCTGTAGTCGTCGTAGCCGAGGCTGGGCAGCGGGGTACCCTTGCCGCGCTTCTCGGTCTGCATGGCGAAGTAGTTGAAGTTGACCTGGCGGAACGCACCGTAGTTGAGCCAGTCGTCGCCCATCCAGCCATCGACCATCGGGCTCTGTGGTGCGGCCACCTTCAGTGCCGGGTGCGGGTCGGTCAGCGCCATCACCACGGTGAAGCCCTCGTACGACGAGCCGAGCATGCCGACCTTGCCATTGCTCTCCGGTACGTTCTTCACCAGCCAGTCGATGGTGTCCCAGGCGTCGGTGGAATGGTCGACTTTGGTGTTGTTCAACGGCCCGCGCAGCGGCCGGGTCATCACGTAATCGCCCTCGGAGCCATACTTGCCGCGGATATCCTGGAACACGCGGATGTAGCCGCCGTCGACAAACACCTCGTCACCCTGCGGCAACAGGTCGCGCATGCGCGGCGAATCACTGCGGCTGGCGCGACCGGCAGCATCATAGGGAGTCCGGGTCAGCAGGATCGGCGCATTGTGGGCGCCCTTGGGCACAACGATCACCGTATACAGCCTGGTGCCATCACGCATCGGCACCATCACCACGCGCTTGTCGTAGTCGCGACCGACATCGGGGGCAACGAACGGCTTGCCGCTGATATCCGGGGTCATCGGCGGGGTATCGGCGGCCAGCACGGTGCTGGACAGGCAAAGGGCAATGGCTACAGCGACGGCACGCACACGCATGGACAACCCCTCCCGGCAGGAAAGCCCCAAGCCTACTCCTGCCTGGCGCCGTGAAGTGTGTGCAGGCTTTGCATTCTTCGGTGGATGCGGGCAGGACTGATGGCACATGTGCCTGCGGTGCCGCTGCGCTCGTCGGCGAAAGGTAGTGCCGGCCGCTGGCCGGCAACCGCGTAACGCGCCCAGGATCATGAAGTTGCCGGCCAGCGGCCGGCACTACCCGATCAGGCTGCCGTTACTTCATGCAACGCCAGCCAACGCCAACGGCCGTCTTCCTGCCGCAGCACGGCCAGTGCTTCACGCCAGGCCATCCCACCTTCAGCAACGCCCTGCCCTTCACGGTAGCGCAGCATTGCCAACGGTGCCGGCACCGCAATGAACTGCAGGGCATCGATTTCGATACACAGGCCCGGGCGGGCACCGTGGCCGCCAGCGAACATGCCGGCCAGTGCTTCGCGGTCCAGGCGCTGCCCAGCAATACCGACCATGCTGAAGTCGGTGCAGAAATGATCCATCAGCGCATCCAGCGTACTGGCGGCTGCTTCCGCACGGAACCAGGCCTGCAGCTTGGCGATCAGATCATGGAACTCGTTCTCTGCGGTCATCGTCATTGCATTGTCTCGGGTTGGGAAAGAGAGATCGATTGCGAACGGCGCAGCAGCGCCATCGGCAGCAGCGTCATTGCAGCGGCCAAACCCAGCGCCACGCTGGTGGCGCGTGCCGGCAGCCATTGCATGGCCAATGCCAGCAGCAGTGCGATGGCGGCGGTGCCGAGGCAGAAGCTGAGCTGGCGGTTGAGGTTCCAGAGTGCACTGGCATCGCCCAACGCCTCACCTTCCACGCCATGGAAGGCCAGCGTCTGCGCGGTGCTGCTGCACAGGCTGCCGCCGGCGCCCATCAGCGCGAACAACAATCCGGCCAGCACGAAGGCCGGCTGCGGCAGCAGCGCCATCAACAACAGGCCGCCGGCCTGCAGGAGCATGCCGGCGCGCAGTACCGCGGCCGGACCGAAGCGAGCCAGCAGGCGCTTGCTGGCCATGATCGCGATGGCCGCAGCCAGCGCCCAGGGCAGCATCAGCGCGCCGATGCGTGCCGCGCTGTAACCGGCGTGGTGCAATTGCAGGGTACTGACCAGTTGGCTGCCGATGAACACACCGGGTACGGCGAGATACACCAGCATCGCCAGCCGCAGCCCGCGATGGGACAGCAACGACCAGCGCAGCAGTGGCTGCGCCTGCCGACGTGCATGCCGCAGGTGCGTCGCCGCCAGCAACAGCGCGGCCAGCAGCAACACGGCACCTGCACCGCGATGTCCCGATTCGCCCAGCCAGGTCAGCGCCAGCAGCAGCGCGCCCAGCGCCAGCATCGCGGTGGACAGGGCATAGGCCTGCAGGCGCGGCGCACTGCGCGCGCAGTCGGCCGGCATCCAGGCCAGCACCAGACCGATGGCCACCACCGCCAATGGCAGGCTGGCCCAGAGCACGCCGCGCCAGGACAGCCACTGCACCAGCAGCCCGCCCAGTGCCGGTGCCAGGGCCGGCACCAGAAGCGCCACCAGCAGGATGCGACGGGTCAGCGCGCCACGTTGCCCGGCCGTGCATTGCCGGTACGCCGCGGCTTGCGCCACGGGAATCAGCAGACCGCCGGCCAACCCCTGCAGCAGGCGCCATCCGAGCAGCCAGCCGATCCCCGATGCGGAACCTGCCAGCGCAGCGGCAACCGCGAACAACAGCAACGCCACCAGCAGCAAGCGACGCTCGCCACAGCGCGCGGCCAGCCACGGCGCCAGCGGAATCACCACGCTCAGGCCCAGCATGTACGCTGTGCCGACCCAGGCCAGGGTGCTGACGTCGGCGTGCAGCTCCACTGCCAATGCCGGATAGGCCACCGTGGCGATGAACATGTTGACCAGATCCAGGGCGAATACCAGCAGGAAGATCGCCTCATGGCGCAGGCGGGGGGACGGCATCGGCGGCGCTCCAGCGAGGAAGCAGCCAGCATGCCGTCCGGACCCCATTGGAAAAACACGACGGCAGCTGCAACACTGTCAAATCCGTTTTGACAATGGATCGCCATGGTCAGCCTTGATCGCTTCGATATCTTCCGTGCCGTGGTCGAAGCCGGCAGCCTGACCGCTGCGGCCGATCGGCTCGGCCTCAGCCGCGCGGTGGTCAGCTTCAACCTGAAGCGGCTGGAGCAGGAGCTGGGCGTGACCCTGCTGTTGCGCAGTACCCGCCACCTGTCCCTGACCGAGGCCGGCGAGCAGTTCCTGCAACATTGCGTGCAGGCATTGGATGCTGCGCAGGCGGCGATCGATGCCGCGCGCCGCGACCAGCACCAGCTGCAGGGCGTGCTGCGCCTGACCACCACACCGGAGTACGCCCAGCTACGCCTGATTCCCGCGTTGGAGGCGTTCCGCGCGCAGCACCCGGCCCTGCAGCTGCACCTTTCAACTTCTCCAGCGCCAGCGGACCTCATTCCCGAACGCTTCGACCTGGCGATCCGCCTCGGCCGCCTGCCGGATTCGGGCCTTCACGCCAGTGAACTGGAGCGCCACCCACTGTGCGCGGTGGCCGCTCCCTCGCTGCTGGCGCGCCTGCCCTCTGCCGAGGCTGCCGACGACCCGGCACAGCTGGGCACCCTGCCCCGCCTGGGCTATCCGCGCTTGGCCGATGTGCCGGTGATCGCGCCTGATGGCAGCGGCGCCCTGTTTGCCACCAACCCGGGCAACGCGGTGGTACGCGTGGATGGTGCCAGCAGCCTGCGCGCGTTCGCCCTGGCCGGCGCCGGGGTCACCGTGCTGCCACGCTGGCTGATCGAGGACGACCTGGCCCAGGACCGGCTGCGCCCGGTGCTGCGCCAGCACCGCTTCCCGCAGCAGAGTGTCTACGCGGTCTACCCGCACAGCACGCAGCCCTCACCGAAGGTACGGCAGCTGATTGATTTCCTGCGCGACCGGTTCGCCACATAAAAAGGGGACGGAGGGGATTAAGTCGTTTATGCATAAACGACTTAATCCCCTCCGTCCCCTTTTTCAGACACGGCCCTGTGCGGGCCGTGTCGTCAGGCATCAGCGCAGCACCTGCTCCACCAGCTGCACGTCCACGGTCTGCAGCGGCTCGGCGGCATTGCGCGCCAGCTGCACCTGGTAGGTGCCACCGTCGATCTTCCACTGGCGCGCCTGTGCATCGTAGTGGGCCAGGGTCTTCGGCTCGGCTTCGATGCGGATGCGGCGCTGTTCGCCCGGCTGCAGGTTCACCTTGTCGTAGCCGATCAGGCGGATCGGCGTGGTGCTGCCTGCCGGCAGCTTCAGGTACAGCTGGGCCACATCGGCGCCGGCGCGCTTGCCGGTATTGCGGATATCGACGCTGGCGACCAGGCGCGAGCCTTCCACGCTCACCTTCAGGTTGTCATAGGCGAACGAGGTGTAGGACAGGCCATGACCAAAGGCGAAGGTCGGGGTCAGGCCCTTGACCGCCATCCACTTGTAGCCGACGTTGGCGCCTTCGATATCGAAATCGAACACATCACCGAACGGCTTGGCCGGCTTGAAGCCGAGGCCATCGATATGCGGGCGCGGCAGCTGCGATTCGTCCGTCACCCAGGTCACCGGCAGGCGGCCCGACGGATTGACCTGACCGGTCAGCAGCGCGGCGATGCCTTCGCCGCCGCGGATGCCCGGGTACCAGGCCTGCAGCATCGCTGGCACCTGCGCCAGCCAAGGGGTGCGCACCGGGCCGTTGGTTTCCAGCACCAGCACGGTCTTCGGGTTTGCCGCGGCCACCGCCGAGATCAGTGCGTCCTGGTTGTCCGGCAGCTGCATGTCCGGCAGGTCCACCGATTCGGCGGCCCACTGCGTGGCAAACACAATGGCCACATCGGCCTGCGCGGCGGCCCTGGCCGCAGCGGCGGCATTGGTCCCGTCCACATACTCGATGGTTGCGTCAGGGCGCGCCGCACGCAGCGATTCCAGCGGCGAGGACGGGTGGAAGATCACCGGGCCCGGCCAGGTGGTCGGCAGCACGCCCGGCACCGCGTTGGTGCCCTTGGCGGTCACGCCCACCATCGAGGAACCACCGCCACCGATCACGCCCTTGTCGGCGTGGCCACCGATGATGACAATGCGCTTCACGCTGTCGGCCAGCGGCAGCAGGTTGCCTTCATTGCGCAGCAGCACGCTACCCTCTTCCACCGTGCGCTGGGCCACGGCAAAGCCGGCCTCGGCATCCACCTTCTGGTGCTGCGGCGGGTTGTCGAAGTTGCCGTGCAGGAACATCGTGCGCAGGATGCGCGTGACCATGTCATTCAGGCGCGCCTGCGGCACCACGCCGCCATGCACGGCCAGACGCAGCGGTTCGTCGAAGAACACCGCTGCGTCGAACACTTCACCGGCCGACTGCTGGTCCAGGCCGGCCAGCGCCGCCTTCGAACCGCTGTGCACGCCGCCCCAGTCGGACATCACGAAACCGGGGAACTTCCATTCCTGCTTCAGCACCTGGTTCATCAGGTAGCCGTTCTCGCAGCCGTAGGTGCCGTTGATCTTGTTGTACGAGCACATCGCCACGCCCGGGCGGCCAGCCTCCAGCGCAATCTCGAACGCCAGCAGGTCCGACTCGTGCATGGCCTGTTCGCCGATGCGCACGTCGTGGAAGTTGCGGCGGGTCTCCATGTCGTTCAGCGCGAAGTGCTTCATCGAGGAGATCACGTGCTGGCTCTGCACGCCCTGGATCAGCGCGCCGACCATCGAACCGGCCAGCAGCGGATCTTCACCGGCGTATTCAAAATTGCGGCCGTTGCGCGGGTCGCGCTGCAGGTTGACGCTGCCCGACAACAGGATGTTGAAACGCTGCTGCCACGCCTCGCGGCCCATGGTCGCGCCACCGGCGAAAGCCACTTCGCGGTTCCAGCTGGACGCGGTGGATGGGCCCGATGGCATCGCCGTGGCGAAATCACCCGGGCGGATGCCGCCCGGATTGGTCACGCCGACGCCGGCATCGGCCGACTGCTGCGACGGAATGCCCAGCCGCGCCACGCCCGGCACGAAACCGGCCGAACCGACCGCGCCTTCCGGCAGTGGGCCACCATCCTTGCCCAGCCCGAAGTAGCTGTGCAGCATCTGGAACTTCTCATCCTCGGTCATCGCCTTCAGCAGCAGCGCGGCGCGCGCATCGGCGTTGAGGGTGGTGTCCATCCACGGCCTGTCGCCATGCGTGTCGGCGGCATAGGCCAGTGTCAGCAGGGTGGCGCGCAAGGCGCTGCCTTCCACCTTGAACGGCGCGCTGCTGGCGGCCTGGAAACCATCGCTGAAATAGCTGGCATCGGCTTCCAGCGCCACACGCGCCGGATCGAAGCCGGCGGCCTTGGCCGATTCACCGGCCACCGCGCCGAGCAGCACCGCCGGTGCACCCAGCCGCGAACGGGTGACCAGCGCTGGCAGCTGCGCGGCACCTGCACCGGCATCGGTATAGACCGCCACGGTGTGGCGGCCATCGTCCAGGCGCAGGTAGTTCAGGCCCGGCTGGTCCGGGCCGGATTCAGCGGCGATCGGCAGCCGGGTCAGTACGGCCTGGCCGCGCTGGGTCTGGCCATCATCCCTGCCCGCGGCAATGAAGCGGTATTCGTAACCCAGTCCGTCGGCCAGCACCTGCAGCGGATCGACCTGGCCGATGCCGCGCTGCACCTGACGCACGCTCACCGCGTCCACCTGCAGGGTCTTCAGCTGGGCGGCCAGGGCCGGCATCGCCTCGGCGGTCGGGGCCTGTTCCAGGGTCAGCACGGTGAACGCGGCAGGGTCGGCCCAGGCCGGAGCGGCCAGTGCAGCGGACAGGGCCAGGGACAGTACAAGCTGCTTTGTAAACGTTTTCATCGACGGGCGTAATTCCGTTGCCAAGGCAATCGGTCCAGGGAAAGTGCCGCCGAAGGGTGCAGCGTTCATGCCGCGCAGGGGTTGCCAGGCAACCTCCCGCAGGCCGAAGGACGGGCCGGTCTGCGCGCGGGACCCTCCTCCCGGCGTGACAACCTGCCTGCCCGGGCCGCGCAGGGCGACCCAATCCTGTGAAGATTGTGCGAGGGCGTTCACACCTGTCAACAGGACCTAAGTCACAGGGGCGATCCCAGCCTGCAGTTATCAGGCCATCACCGGCGGTCATCAGCGCGCCGTGCGAGGCTGCCGATAATGAAGGTCCCTGGCCACGAACCGAGCCCATGACCGTCCACCGCGACTTCGACCATCTCTGGCGCGACCGCTGCGATACCTCCAGCCAGCGCGCACCGCGCGTGCTGATCCGGGTGTTCGTGGCCCCCGGTGAGCTGGAACGCAGCGTGTCCTTCTACGAGCAGCTGCAGGGCGTGGTGGCCGATGCGGGCTTTCCGTTTCCGGAGGCCGGGCTGCGCCTGGCCATGGTCGGTGCGTTCCTGTTGATCGAGGGCAGCGAGGCGGCGCTGGCGCCGTTCACCTCGACCACGGGGACACTGCTGGTCGATGACGTTCGGCCTTATCACGACAAACTGGTTGCCGCCGGCGCCGAGATCATCTTCCCGTTGCAGGTGGTCCCGACCGGGGCGGCGTTCAATGCGGTGCATCCCGATGGCACGGTGGTCGAGTACGTGCATCACCGGCCGGATCCGCAGGGGCGGTGAGGGGGCGAACGGCCAGGCTGCGCCCGGCCCCCGCGGTAGTGCCGGCCGCTGGCCGGCAACCTCAGAAGCAACAGCCGAAGCAAAAGCGGGCTTCCTGTGGGATGGCGGGGTGGGTCCGGTTGCGGGGGACGCCGTGAATCCGTCCCTGGAGGCTCGGTCGCGCCATCCATGGCGCTCACGCCCCCGCAACCGGACCCACCCCGCCTTCGACAGTTCGTCGCAATCTGCAGTAGATCCACGCCATGCGTGGATGCTCTTCGATCAATCGTCGAATTACTCGATTTCGATGGAGATTCATCCACGCATGGTGTGGATCTACAATCCCTCCATGCCCTCCCCCGCCCTGCCCTGGAATGGCACGCTGCTGCTGGATGCTCACGTGGCCGTGTTGCAGGGACGTGCCGGTGACAGCGATGTACACGCGCACTATGCCCATCAGCTGCTGTTGAGCGAAGCCACTCCCTGGCACGTCGAGATCGACGGTGTGCGCCAGCAGGGCCAACGGCTGTGGGTGCCGTCGTTCCGGCCGCACGCGATCCTGTCGGCACCGGACGCGGGCTGCACGGTGTTCCTTGAGCCGGCGCATGCCGACCTCGAACAGATCCAGCAGCACCTGCACTCGCTGCCCGGCACTGCGGCCGGGCTGCACCGCTGGCTGCCACGGCTGAGCCGCGCGCAGCCACTGGACCGGCGGGTAGAGGCGGCGCTGGCCCGCATCAGCCACTACCTGCCTGGCCCGGTGCCGGCTGCCGACATCGCCGGAGCCGCGCACCTGTCGACCAGCCAGCTGCACCGGCGTTTCCAGTCCGACCTGGCGGTGACCCTGCGCGGCTGGGTGCTGTGGCAGCGTTTGCGTACCGCGCTCGCGCACCACCTGCAGGGGCACAGTCTGACCGCCAGCGCGCATGCCGCCGGCTTCGCCGACCTGGCCCATCTCTCGCGCAGCCTGCGCCGCATGTTCGGCATCGGTGCCGCACAGCTGCAGGGCCTGCAGTTGCGCGCGACCTGACACGGCCGATCACCCACGCCTGCGCAGGCCTTCGGGCAGCTCCGGCACCTCGCCATGCGGCAGTTCACGAAACGGCGCCAGCAGCTGCCCCGCGTAATCGCGTGGATAGTCAGGTTGGCTGCCGATGCCGAGGTCGCGTTGCTGCAGTCGATAGCCCGGCGCATCGAAGGCGGTCCCCAGCAGGTGATCCCAGACGGTCAGGAACAGGCCGAAGTTGACGTCACCGGCGGTGCCGTAACGTATGTGATGGAAGCGATGCAGCGGTGCCCACGCCATCACCCGGCCCAGCACACCCGGGCGCATGTCCACGTTGGAGTGCTGCAGCAGCAGCTGGATGGCGATGGCAAACGCCAGCACCGCAGCCACCGGCATCGGCAGGCCCAGCAGCAACAATGGCAGCACGCCGCCCACCGCTTCGGCCGCCTGGTGCAGCGGGTGTTTCATCAGGCCGTTGAAGCCATACATGCGGGTCACGCTGTGATGCACCGCATGCAGGCGCCACAACCAGCCGATGCGATGGCTTGCGTAGTGCACCAGGGTGATGCCGAGATCGGCAGCGATGATCGCCACCAGTACCTGCAGCGCGAATGGCCACTGCAGCGGCCACAACTGCCACGGAATGATCGCCGCCAGCAGCGGCACCGCCGCGATCGACAACAGGTTCAGGCCTTCGTTGACCAGCGCGTGCAGGGCGTCACGCACACGGTCGCCGTGGTCACGGTTGAACGCAGGGTCATACGGCCAGGCGCGCTCGGCAACGAACGAAACCGCAATGGCGATCGCCAGCAGGGCCAGCAGCCACAACGGATCGCCATGGCAGTGGCCGACCCAGACGACGGCAGTGGCGACGAATCCAAGCAGGAACAGCGGGGCATACAGGCGGAGCATCCAGTGCTTCATGGGCAACCCGGGAAGTGAGGGGCCTGCATGCTGGCGTGGCGTGTGGGTTGCTGGCTTGAACAAACGGCGCAACCCGCGCCCCCGCAGAGAGACTGCCCTGGCCCGCACCGCGTTTCCTGCATCCACGCATGGCGTGGATCTACAATGGCGCCCTCATCGCGCCCGGGACCGGCATGGATTCCTTCAACCTGATGCGCGCCTTCCGCCGCATCGTCGAACGCGGCGGGCTGGCCCGCGCTGCCGAAGACCTGGGCATGTCGCCCGCCGGGCTCAGCAAACAGCTGCGCACGCTGGAAGCGCATCTGGGCGTGGTACTGCTGCAGCGGACCACGCGGCGCATGAGCCTGACCGAGACCGGCCACGCCTATTACCGTGAATGCTGCCGCCTGCTCGACGAACTGGACGCATTGGAACGTGGCATCGCCGAGCAGCGTGGCGAGGTGACCGGGCGCCTGCGCGTCAATGTGCCGCAGTCGTTCGCGCTGAGCACGCTGTCGCCGCTGCTGCCCCGCTTCCTGCAGCAGCATCCGCAGCTGTCGCTGGATCTGGTGATGGAAGATCGCCTGCTCGACGCGGTCGGCGAAGGTTTCGATGTGTCGCTACGACTGCGTGCCGAGCTGGATGATTCACGCTTGGTGGCACGCCGGCTGGCCTCGCTGCAGCAGGTGCTGTGCGCGGCGCCGTCCTACCTGCGGCAGCATCCAGCACCGCAGGCAGTAGGGGATCTGCAGGCCCATAGCGTGCTGGCCTACAGCCTGTCCGACTCACCGGGCAGTTGGCCGCTGCTCGGCCCGGATGGCCAGGTGACGATCACCCTTCCGGCACGCGTGACCGTCAACAACAGCCTGCTGCTGCGTGACCTGCTGGTGGCGGGCATGGGCATCGGCGCCCTGCCTTCGTTCCTGGCCGCGCCGGCATTGGCGCGGGGCGAACTGCAGCAGGTGCTGCCCGACTACCGCTATCCGCCGCGCTTCGTGCATGCGGTCTACCCCACCTCGCGCCACCTGCAGCCCAAGGTGCGTGCCTTCATCGACTTCCTGCACGCCGAGCTGCCCGGCTGCGCCGGCCTGGATTCGTAACCGCCAGCGAAAACTGAGCTGCCCGCAGCGTGCTGTTTCGGCCACGCCGCGCTGCCTACTCTGCCGCCTCTCCTCTCACCGATGGCAGGCAGATGTCTCCCGTTCCTTCCCCCGCCACCGCAGCGCCGGTGGTCGATTTCTTCCACGACGTGGTCTGCGGCTGGTGCTTCGTGCTGGCCCCGCGCCTGCAGCAGGTCTCCGCCGAACTCGGCATCCAGGTGCGCCACCGCAGCTTCGTGCTGCAGGACTCGCGCGCGCAGATGGTCGAGGTGTTTGGCTCGATGGCGCGCGCCAAGGCGATCATCCTGCGCCACTGGACCGACTGCGCCGCGCATGAAGACATCGCGCGCATCGATATCGAAGGCATGCGCGCACAGGACTTCGAGTATCCGTCCGGCTGGCTCGGCGCACTGGCCTGCCAGACTGCAGGGCTGATCGGTGGCAATGATGCCCATGGCGCGATGTTCGACGCGGTGCAATGGGCGCACCTGCACCAGCACCGCAACATCGGCGATGCCGAAGTGCTGCTGGATATTGCCGAATCGCTGGGCCATCCACGTGGCGCCTTCGCTGACCACATGCGCAGCGACGCGGTGCGCCAGCGCGTGCAGGCCGATCGCGCCGAAGCTGCCGCGCTCGGCATCCGCTCCATCCCCACCGTGATCGGCGGCAACGGCCTGCGCCTGCAGACCCTGCCGCTCCCACACCTGCGCCAGGCCCTGGCGCCCCTGGTCGCGGCCTGAGCCGCCCCCTCCCCCACCCTGCAAGGAGATTTCCCCATGACCCCACGTACCCTGTCCACCGCGCTGGCCCTGCTGCTGGCCGCCACCGCCGCGTCCACCACCGTGTCCGCGCACGAACGCGTTCCCTCCGGCCAGCAGGTCGGCACCAGCCCGTGGGGGCCGAAGGACGAGATCGGCCGCCTCAACCTGATCACCGAAGCCTCGCGTGCGGCGATCCTGTCGCGGGTCAGCGGCGGCAAGGCCTATGACCTGGCCACCGAATACTACGTCGGCATGCCCAGCTGGCAGGATGCCGGCGACCCGCACTACCAGTTCTGGATGACCCACACCCCGCGCGGCACAGTGATGGACGATCCGATGGGCGTGGGCGAGGCCATGAACCTCACCCGCAGCTACACCGGCACCGCGTTCTCGATGTACAGCCACACCGGCACCCACATCGATGCGCTGAACCACTTCGGCATCCACGGGAAGATCTGGAACGGCTTCGAGGCCGACAAGCACCTCGGCGACCGCGGCTGGAATGTCACCGGCATCGAGAAATTCCCGCCGCTGATCGCGCGTGGCGTGCTGATCGACGTGGCCGGCGCCAAGGGCGTGGACATGCTGCCGGACAGCTACCGCGTCACTCGCCAGGACCTGAAGGATGCGCTGGCACGCCAGAAGGTGAAACTGCAGCAGGGTGACGTGGTGCTGATCCGCACCGGCCGGATGCGCCTGTTCGAGCAGCCCAGGGCCTACATGGCCAACCCGCCGGGCATGGGCCTGGACGCGGCACGCTTCCTGGTGGAAGACAGCGGCGCGATGATCGTCGGTGCCGACAACCTCAGCTTCGAGACCTTCCCCTCGGAGGTGTCCGACGATTACGTGCCGCTGCACACCTACCTGCTGGCTCAGCAGGGTGCGCCGATCATCGAGCTGGTGGCGCTGGACGAACTGGCCCGCGACAAGGTCTACGAATTCGCCTTCATCGGCGGCCCGCTGAAGATCCGTGGCGGCGATGCCGCGCCGCTGCGCCCGGTGGCGTTGCCGGTCCACCCGTAACCGCATCCTGTGGGTGCCGACCTTGGTCGGCACCGCGCTTTACCGCTATCCACGCATGGCGTGGATCTACCAGGCTGCGGCATGGATTTGCCGTGGCTCTCCAGTAGATCCACGCCATGCGTGGATGCTTTACCCCTTCAGCAACCTGAAACCCGGCCCTCCGATTTCATTAGTAATTCTACTTACAACGCGAGTAGCATGTCTGGTCTCAGCCCCTGATACCGGCTCGTCGATACTCGCGCCATGCCCGCCGTTTCCGCCCGTTCCTGCCGCTTCCAGCCCACCCGGCGCCTCCCTTGGAGGGCTGACTGATGGGTGCCGTCGTCGCCCTCGACCGGCTGCTGGACGGGCGCCAGCTGTGGCGCGGCCCGGCCCGCCAGGGCCCAGCCAGCGACCATCTGGCCAGCGGCCACCCGGCACTGGATGCACGCCTGCCCGGCGGCGGCTGGCCGGCCAGCGGACTGTGCGAGGTACTGCAGGCGGCGCCCGGCGTTGGCGAACTGGCGCTGGTATGGCCGGCACTGGCCAGGCTGAGCCAGCGCGACCGCCCGATCGTCCTGGTCGCTCCGCCCTACCGTCCGCATGCCCCGGCCTGGGCCGCCGCCGGGCTGGACCTGGGCCAGTTGCAGATCATCCAGGCCGCGCCGAAGCAGGCACTGTGGGCCGCCGAACAGTGCCTGCGCTCTGCGGCCTGCGCGGCGGTACTGTGCTGGCCGCATCAAGCCGACGACCGCGCCCTGCGCCGCCTGCAGGTGGCCGCCGACAGCGGCCAGTGCCTGGGCTTCGTGTTCCGCGAGGCGCAGGCCGCGCGCAATCCCTCCCCGGCCAGCCTGCGCCTGCAGCTCGACCACGGCCAGGTGCGGGTGCTGAAGTGCCGTGGCGGCCTGCCGCCGGCACAACCGTTGCCGCTGGCCATCGCCCACTGAGGACGCGCCATGCACTGGGCCTGCCTGTTGTTGCCGCAGTTGGCGCTGGACAGCGTGCTGCGCCTGCAGCCCGAACCGCAGCGGCCCTTGGTGCTGCTGCAGGGGCCGGCGCAGCGACGCGTGCTGCGCGCGGTCAGCCCGTCGGCACGTGCAGCAGGGCTGCGCCCGGGCATGCTGCTGTCGGCTGCACAGGTACTGGTGCAGGACATGCACCTGCACGACTACGACCCCAATGCCGAACAGCACACCCGGCAGCTGCTGGCCAGCTGGGCCTATGCCTACAGCTCGCAGGTCAGCCTCGATTTTCCGCATGCGCTGGTGCTGGAAATCGGTGCCAGCCGCGCCCTGTTCGGTGACTGGCTGACGATCCAGCAGCGCCTGCGCAACGAACTGCACGAACTCGGCTTCCGCCACCGCCTGGTGGCCGCGCCTACCCCACATGCCGCGCGCGTGCTGGCCAACGTCCACGATGGCCTCGGCCTTGATGCGCAGCAGCTGCCAGCGGCGCTGGCGCAGCTGCCCCTGGCGCGCTGCGGCCTGCCCAGCGAGGCGGTGACGGTGCTTGGCCGTTCCGGCCTGCGCACGTTGGGCGCGGTGCTCAAGCTGCCGCGCGACAGCCTGGCCCGGCGCTTCGCCCCCGAGGTCCTGCAGCAGCTGGATGCATTGCGCGGGCTGCCCACCGCGCCATTGCGCTACTACCAGCCACCGGACCGTTTCGATGCGCGCATCGAATTCGAATACGAGATCGAATCCAGCCAGGCCCTGCTGTTCCCGCTGCGCCGCCTGCTGCTGGACCTGGCTGCCTTCCTGTGTTCGCGCGATGGCGGCGTGCAGCGCTTCGACCTGCATTTCGAGCATGACCTGTTGCCGGCCAGCGTGCTGACCATCGGCCTGTTGGCGCCCGAACGCGATCCCGCGTTGCTGTTCGAGATCGCGCGCAACCGCATGGAAGCGTTCGCCCTGCCCGCCGGCAGCCGCGCACTGCGCCTGCAGGCCGAACAGCTGCCACCGTTCGTGCCGGCCGCGCGTGACCTGTTCGACACCCGGCCGGCACAGGCGATGCCCTGGAACCAGCTGCGCGAGCGCCTGCGCGCGCGGCTGGGCGATGACGCCGTGCAGCCGCTGGCGGTGCAGGCCGACCATCGCCCCGAACGCGCCAGCGGCATCCAGCCAGCGGCCAGGCCGCCGGCATACTGGCCACTGCGCCCCGGTTGGCTGCTGGACACCCCACAGCCGCTGCGTGACCCGCGCCTGCGCATCATCGCCGGGCCGGAGCGGATCGAATCGGGCTGGTGGGACCAGGCTGACGCGCGCCGCGACTACTACGTGGTGGAAACCGCGCATGGCCAGCGCGGCTGGGCCTTCCGCGCGCGCAACGATCCGCATGCGCCGTGGATGCTGCACGGCTGGTTCGGCTGAGCCGCCATGCGCAGCGAACTGCCCGGCTACGCCGAACTGCACTGCCTGTCGGCCTTCAGTTTCCAGCGCGGTGCTTCGATCGCCGAAGAGTTGTTCGCGCGCGCCGCTGGCCAGGGCTACCGCGCGTTGGCGATCACCGACGAATGCTCGCTGGCCGGCATCGTGCGTGCCTGGCAAGCGGCGAAGGCGCATGGCGTGGCGCTGATCGTCGGTGCCGAATTCCAGGTCGAGGACGGGCCGAAGCTGGCCCTGCTGTGCACCGACCAGGCCGCCTATGCCGGGCTCTGCCAGTTGATCACGACCTGCCGGCGGCGGGCTGCCAAGGGCGAATACCGCTGCCTGCGCGACGATCTGCTCGGCCTGCCCGACGGTTTGTTGTGCCTGTGGCTGGACCGGCAGCCATCCGCCACCGATCTTGAATTGCTACGCACCGGCTTCGATGATCGGCTGTGGCTGGCGGTGGAACTGCACCGCGAACACGATGACGCACGCCGCCTGCAGCAGCTGCAGGCCTTCGGCGAACGCCACCGCCTGCCCCTGGTCGCCAGTGGCGATGTGCACATGCACGTGCGACGCCGCCGCGCCCTGCAGGACACGCTGACCGCGATCCGCCACCGCTGCAGCGTGGCCGAGGCCGGCTGGCGCCTGTTTCCCAATGGCGAGCGCCACCTGCGCCCGCGTACCGCGCTGGTCCAGCTGTATCCGCCCGAACTGCTGGCTGAAACCCTGCGCATCGCCGAGCGCTGCCACTTCACCCTGGAACAGCTGCAGTACACCTATCCGCGCGAGCTGGTGCCCGAAGGACACGATCCGGACAGCTGGCTGCGCGTGCTGGTCGAGCGCGGCATCCAGTGGCGCTGGAAAGGCGGCATCGAAGCGAAGCAACGCACGCAGATCGAGCACGAACTGGCGCTGATCAAGCAGAAGAACTACGCCTCCTACTTCCTCACCGTGCAGGACATCGTGCGCTTTGCGCGCAGCCAGGACATCCTCTGCCAGGGCCGTGGCTCAGCGGCCAACTCAGCGGTGTGCTTCGTGCTGGGCGTGACCGAGATCGACCCGGCACGCAGCAACCTGCTGTTCGAGCGCTTCATCTCCGCCGAGCGCGACGAACCACCGGATATCGACATCGACTTCGAGCACGAGCGGCGCGAGGAGGTGCTGCAGTACGTGTTCAAGCGCTACGGCCGCGAGCGCGCCGCACTGACCGCGGTGGCGATCAGCTACCGTGGCCGCAGCGCGATCCGCGACGTGGCCCGCGCGCTGGGCCTGCCGATGGACCAGGTCAACGAACTGGGCGCGGCGATGGACCACTGGGGCGGCAACATCCCGCTGCCGGAAACCCTGCGCGAGCGTGGCTTCGATCCGGACACGCCGTTGATGCGGCGCCTGCTGGCACTCACCGCAGAGCTGATCGATTTTCCGCGCCACCTGTCGCAGCACCCGGGCGGTTTCGTGATTTCCGAGCATCCACTGTCGACCCTGGTACCGGTGGAGAACGCGGCGATGGCCGACCGCACCGTCATCCAGTGGGACAAGGATGACCTGGATGCCACCGGCCTGATGAAGGTCGACTGCCTGGCATTGGGCATGCTCACGGCCATCCGCAAGTGCCTAGCGATGCTGCAGCAGCATGGCCTGCACAGCGGGCGCATGGATGCGATCCCCGACGAAGACACCCCCACCTACGACATGATCAGCGCCGCCGACACCATCGGCGTGTTCCAGATCGAGTCGCGCGCACAGATGGCGATGCTGCCGCGCATGCAGCCACGCAACTTCTACGATCTGGTGATCGAAGTGGCGATCGTGCGTCCCGGCCCGATCCAGGGCGACATGGTGCATCCCTACCTGGAGCGGCGCCGGATCCTGCGCGAACAAGGCCCGGACGCGTTGAACGACCCGGACAACCCGCTCTACCCACCGCAGCTGGAACGCGTGTTCGCGCGTACGCTGGGCGTGCCATTGTTCCAGGAGCAGGTGATGCAGCTGGCGGTGGATGCGGCCGGCTACACCCCGGGCGAGGCCGATGCCCTGCGCCGTTCGATGGCGGCCTGGAAGCGCCGCGGTGGGCTGGAACCACATCGCGAGAAACTGCTGGCCGGCATGCTGAGAAACAACTTCAGCCGCGAATACGGCGAGCACCTGTTCGAGCAGATCAAGGGATTCGGCGATTACGGTTTCCCGGAAAGTCATGCCGCCAGCTTCGCCCTGCTGACCTATGCCAGCTGCTGGCTGAAGTGCCATCATCCCGCCGCGTTCACTGCCAGCCTGATCAACAGCCAGCCGCTGGGTTTCTACAGCCCTGACCAGCTGCTGCAGGACGCGCGGCGGCATGGCATTACCGTTCTTCCCGTGGACGTACGCCACAGCGACTGGGACTGCACGCTGGACTTCAGCAGGGGGCCGGCGGCGATCCGTCTGGGCCTGCGTCTGATTGACGGCTGCAACGAAGATGCCGTGCAGGCCATCATGCGCGAGCGCGCGCGGCGCCCGTTCGACGACGTCGGCGACCTGTGCCAGCGCACCGCGCTGGACCGCCGCCAGCAGGGCCTGCTGGCCGATGCCGGCGCACTGCGCGGGCTCAGTGGCCATCGCCATCGTGCACGCTGGGATATCTCGGGCGTAGAGAACCGGCTGCCGCTGTTCGACCAGGCCCGTGCCACTGCCGAAGCCCGCGTGCCCCTGCCACTGCCCAGCGCCTGGGAGGACATGCAGGCCGACTACCGCAGCACCGGCACCACCCTCGGCCGCCACCCGATCTCGTTCCTGCGCGCGCAGCTGCGCAGCCGCGGCTGCCTGGATGCCGCGCAGCTGGCCGGGCACGGCCATGGCCGCCGCGTGCGCATCGCCGGACTGGTGCGCATGCGCCAGCGCCCGCAGACCGCCAGTGGCGTTACCTTCCTCACCCTTGAAGACGAGACCGGGATGGTCAACGCCGTGGTCTGGCGCCACCTGGCCGACCGCCAGCACCGGGTGCTGGTCGACACCCAGCTGATGCAGATCGATGGCCGCCTGGAGCGCGTTGATGGCGTGCAGCATGTCATCGTGCAGCGCATGCACTGCCTGGATGAGCTGCTGCAGGGACTGCGCAGCCACAGCCGCGATTTCCACTGACGATACAGATCGTCACACAACGAACTGGCCTTTGCCCGCTGGCATCCGCTATCGTCGGCCTATCCAAGGAAGGACGACCCGATGCCCCGTGTGCTGCTGCTGACCACCCTGGTGGTCTCGACCCTTGCCCTGCTCGTTTCCGGCTGGACCGCCTGGAGCCTGCATCGCAGCCAATCGCCTGAGCGGATCATCGAAGCGCGTGGCCTGGTCATCCACGATGGCACTGGCCAACCACGGCTGATCCTCGGTGCGCCGGTGCCGGACCCCCTCAGCAGGGGCCGCACCCAGGGACCGCGTGCAACTGCGCTGTCCGGCCTGATCCTGCTTGGCCCCGACGGTTCCGAGCGCGGCGGTTATGGCACCAGCGACCGCGGGGGCGAAGCCCTGCTCACTCTGGACGATGCCACTGGCACCACCGAAGTCTTCAAGGTCGTCGCCAATCCGGACCGTGGCGCCAGCCTGATGGTCAAGCACCAGAACAATACCGGCGCCATGCTCACGTCCTGGCAGGGCAAGCCGGAGCTGATGTTCGTCGATGACAGTGGCCAGTCCTACTACGTGCGCCCCAACGCCAACGCCGCGCCCTGATCTGCTTCTAGCGTCGAGCCATGCTCGACTTTGTTTCGCCCCTGTAGCGCCGAGCCATGCTCGGCTGCTTCTAGCAACAGCAGCCGAGCATGGCTCGGCTCTTGTGTCTCGGATGGTGCCCTGATCAGGCACAATTCCCCGGTGACCCGGGAGGCTCCGATGACGCTGCCTCGGCTCTTAAGCCTTTGAGCTTGCAAAGTAGATTCAGCGCGTCGGCGGCCTGACACCGCCTTGGAACTTGAACGGTATCTTAGGCCCACCCTTGGGTGAGAGCCTGTACTCACAAGGGCAAGTCTGGCGGCTTCCGATCACGATCGTAAGTTCAAGCTGGAGCGAAATCATGCAATTTATCGGCATCGACGCTGCCAAGGCGACCTTTGATATCGCCTTGCCGCTGCCTGATGGCAAATATCGAACCAAGGCCAAACTCCCCAATTCAGCCAAGGGCTTTAATGAGCTTCTTGCTTGGCGCGCCAAGCATGCGCCGAACGCGGCGGTAGGCATGGAGGCCACCGGTATCTACCACGAAGCTTTGGCGCGAACCTTGGTGGAAGCAGGGGTGGTGGTTCATGTGGCCAATCCCGCCCGGGTAAAGGCGTTTGGACAGGCGGAGGGCATCCGGACCAAGACGGACCGCAGCGATGCCAAGCTGATTGCCCGGTTCTTTGAGGCGCAGCGCTCGGAGAAGTTGCATCCCTACGTTCCGCCGACCCCCTCGGAGGTGAAACTGCGTGCCTTGGTACGGCGTCGAGATGACCTCCAGGAAATGCTGCAGATGGAGCGCAATCGCCTGGACGTTGCCGACATCTCGGTCCAGCAAGGGATCAAGGATGTGATCCAGACGCTGGAGGAGCAGATCAAGCAGGTCCAGAAGGCGATTGAGGACCATATCGATAACGATCCGGACCTGCGCCAGCGTCATCACCTGCTTACCAGCATTCCCGGTGTAGGCAACACCAGCAGTGCCCAGCTGCTGGCCATGCTGGGGGATCTAAGCAAATACAGCGACGTGCGCCAGGTGGTTGCCCACGCAGGCCTGAATCCGGCCCAGCGTCAATCAGGAAACTACGAAGGCAAATCCCACATATCACGCGTGGGCGACGCCAATTTCCGCAAAAAGCTGTACATGCCGGCGTTGACCGGGAAGACCTACAACCCCAGGCTGAAGTCCTTTGCAGACCGGCTCAGCGCGAAAGGGAAGCCCTTCAAGGTCGTCATGTGTGCGGTGATGCGCAAGCTCATCCATCTGGTTTGGGGCGTACTGAAAAGCGGCCGCCCATTTGAGCCTGACGGCGCCCTTGCCTAGGCAAGGGCAACACGGTATCTACAAAGGTGAAGTAGCGTCGAGCATGGCTGGGCGCTATACCCCACACACCGCCGCCAGGTCATCGGCCAGCTGCCGCAGCTGCGCCGCCCCCAGCGCCGCGCAGGTGATGCGCAGGCCATGCGCTGGTGCAGCCACCGCAAACACTTCGCCAGCACGCACATGCCATCCGCGCGCAGCCAGCGCCAGCACCTGTGGATGGCTGTCGGCCGGCAACGGCAGCCACAGGTTCAATCCCTCCATCGGCAACGGCGTCGGCACGCCACGCACGCGCAGCAGTTCCTGTAGCGACTGCAGGCGCTGCTGGTACCGCTCGCCTGCCGAGGCGATCTTTGCCCGCTGCGGCGCCGATGCCAGCACCGAAGTGGCGGCATCCTGCAGCAGATGACTGACCCAACCGATGCCGGACGCCAATCGCAACCGCAACCGCATCGCGGTCTCGTCATCACAGGCCAGCCAGGCCAGGCGCAGGTCGGGGCCGAGCGGCTTGGACAGCGAACGCAGCAGCGCCCAGCGCCGGCCATCCAGCGGCAGTACCGAGTGGTAGGCCTGCTGCGAGAGCAGTGCGTAGTGGTCATCGATCAGCACCGCCACCTGCGGATAGGCCGCCAGCAGCTGGCGCAACGCCCGTGCCCGCTTCGCATCCAGGCTGGCCCCGGTCGGATTGTGCGCCCGTGGGGTCAACAGCACCGCGCGTGCACCGGCCTCCAGCGCCTGTCGCAGCGATTCGACCTGCATGCCATGCGCATCCATCGTCACCGGCAACGGCGCATGGCCGACGGCATTGAGCACATTGAGGCTACCGAGGAAGCATGGATCCTCCACCGCGATGCGATCGCCCGGCAGCAGCCATGCCGCCAACAGGCGCTCGATGCCATCGACCGCGCCATGGGTCAGCTCCAGCGCGTACCCCTCGGGGCAATCCGCATCTAGCGAGGCGCGTGCCAACGCCTGCAACCTCGGGTCGACCGTGCCCACGCCGTACAACCGCGGTGCCGCCGCGGCCAGGCGCAGGCTGGGCAACAGGCGCGGATCCGGATTGCCACCGGCCAGGTCCTGCAGCGCCAACCCCGGCGTACTGCCCTCGCGCGCCAGCATCGGCGGCAGGCCACGCACCACCGTGCCGCGCCGGCCTGCGGTGCTGGCCAGGCCGGCCGCGTCCAATCGCTTGTAGGCGGCGGCCACGGTGTTGCGATTGACCCCCAGCTGATCGGCCAGATCGCGAACCGGCGGCAGCACGCTGCCGGCCGGCAGACGGCCTTTGCCGATGCCATCGCGGATGCTGTCGAAGATCGACTCGGCGCTATGCCCGGTGATTTTCATTTTGTCCTATGCCAAAATAATTCTTGTCCTGTGCCAGTGTATCCCACCCTGGCCGCCCTGCATTGGAGGTGCCCGCATGCCCCTTGCCGCCGCCGACTGGCCCGTCGCCCAGTCTGTTGAACAGATCGCCGCCAACCTGGGTACGGTGCGCCAACGCATCGCCGATGCGTGTGCCCGCGTCGGCCGGGACCCGGCCAGCGTGCGCCTGCTGCCGGTCAGCAAGACCGTCGATGACGCCCGCATCCGCATGGCGGTGGCCGCCGGTTGCCGCGAGCTGGGCGAGAACAAGGTGCAGGAGGCGCAACGCAAGGCCGAGACGATGGCCGATCTGGGCGTGCACTGGTCGGTGATCGGGCATCTGCAGACCAACAAGGCGCGCTACGTGGCGCGCTTCGCCAGCGAGTTCCAGGCGCTTGACAGCCTGCGCGTGGCCGAAGCGCTGCAGCAGCGCCTGCAGCTGGAAGACCGCACGCTGGATGTTTTCGTGCAGGTCAACACCTCCGCCGAACCCAGCAAGTACGGACTGGAACCCGCTGCCGTCGAGGCATTCGTGCAGCAGCTGCCAGTCTTCGACCGGCTACGCGTGCGTGGCCTGATGACTCTGGCCATCTTCACTCCCGAAGTCGAACGTGTGCGCGCGTGCTTCGTGCGCCTGCGCGAACTGCGCGAGCAGCTGCAGCGTACCGCCCCACCCGGCATCGACCTGTCGCAGCTGTCGATGGGCATGTCCGGCGACTTCGAGGTGGCCATCGAGGAAGGCGCCACCGTGGTCCGTGTCGGCCAGGCCATCTTCGGCGCACGCGCCACCCCGGACAGTTTCTACTGGCCCAGCAATGGAGCCCCGGCATGAAGCACGCGGTTGTCCTGCAACACGTTGCCTTCGAGGACCTTGGCACCCTGCAACCGTTGCTGCTGGCCCAGAGCTGGCAGCTGCAGGTGCTGCAGGCGGGTGTAGATGCACTCGATCCGGCCGAAGCGGCTGACCTGCTGGTGGTGCTGGGTGGCCCGATCAGCGTCAACGATGTTGATGTTTACCCGTTCCTCAACGATAGCATCGCGCTGTTGCAAGGGCGTTTGCAGCAGCAGCGGCCCACGCTGGGCATCTGCCTGGGCGCGCAGCTGATGGCACGTGCACTCGGTGCCGATGTCGCCGCCAGTGGTGGCAAGGAGATCGGCTTTGCGCCACTGCTGCTCACCGATGACGGTCAGCGCTCGCCACTGCAGGCCCTGCAGGGCATTCCGGTACTGCATTGGCATGGCGAGGCGTTCGAACTCCCAGCGGGTGCACGCCGCCTGGCCAGCACGCCGGCCTGCCGCCACCAGGCTTTTGCCATCGGTAACCATGCGCTGGCACTGCAATGCCATCCGGAGCTGGACGCGCGCCAGTTCGAGCGCTGGCTGATCGGTCACACCCTGGAACTGGCGCAGGCCGGCATCGATCCGAACGACCTGCGCACGCAGGCGCGTCGCTATGGCGCGCCACTGGCCGCGGCCGCCACCGCGATGTTCGACCATTGGCTGCAGGACCTGCCGGAGCTACCGCGATGAACTACCGATTGCAGATCCACCGCGATGGCGCCTACTGGGGCCACTTCGACTGCAGCGGCCCCGATGCCATGCAACGCATGGACGCCATCGCCGCACAGCTGCCTGCAGACCAGGGCTTCCAGCTGAAACGGCAGAAAGGCATCGGCGAAGAGCGCATCCTGTCCAGCAATGCCGATGGCCTGCGCGTACTGGCTTCGCAGATCCAGTACCGCGACCTCTGACGATCGTCACGGTAGTGCCGGCCGCTGGCCGGCACCCGACGGGCAACAGATTTGCCGGCCAGCGGCCCGCACTACCCCGGCTGTTCGCCCGCGTGCGAAGCTTCACCCATGCTTACCCTGCAACGCGGCAGCCACTACGGACTGCTCATCGCACCGCGCTGGCCCTCTACCCGCATCCAGCTGGAAGAAGAAGTGCTGCAACGTTTGCTCGACGCGCAGGCATTGCTGCCTGCCGGGCTGGGCCTGCTCGTCACGCGCGGCTTCGAACCCAGCCACAGCCGGCTCGGCAGCTTCCGTCGTGGCGTGCGTTGGCTCGGCATCGCGGTGTTCCGCGCCTGCTATCCGCAGCGCCATGATGAAGTCGGTGCCATCTTCGGCGCCAACGGCCACGACATCGATGGCCGTCATATCGATGTCTCAGTGGTATTGCACGGCAAGCGGCTGCGGCTGCTGCCACTGGGCGTGTTCACCCCGCCGCGCTGGCAGCAGCGTCGCACCGCCCGCCATGCCGAAGCGATCGCCCGGGTGAAGCGCAGCCTCCAGCACTGCGGTTTCGAGCTGCATCACAACCCCACCGAAGCCCTGCAGATCCACTGCGATTATCGTCCGCGCTGACCTCGCAGTCGGCCACGCATGCCGTGCCTTGCGCTCACGGATGCAAATGATTCTCTTTTGCTGTAAGATGTAGCCGCTGCCCTTGCCGCCGCGGGCTGTTCCCTTTCCCAGTTGTCGCCCGCCCCGTGTCCACGCCTGTCGAACCGACGGATGTCGCGCAGCTGTGCGCGGCCCACTACCGGCCGCTGCACGCCCATGTCCGCCGTAAACTCCCGCAACGCAGCGACGCCGATGATGTCGTCCAGGAGACCTGGCTGCGCGTCGTCAGAATCGCCGCCAGTGGCCTGCTGAGCAATGGCCGCGCTTACCTGTACCGCGTCGCCCACAACCTGAGCCGCGGCACCCGCGCTGCTGGTGGCCGGTCGCTGGCATGTACTGCGCGGTACTGGCATGCCGGGCTACCTGCCAGCGGGCACACCAGCGCTGGTGATCGCGCTCGCTTCAGTCGGTGCATCCGTCGATGCGGCCGACGCCGACCTGCTATGGGTGCTGGACGATGAGTGAGCGCGGCCAACACTGGCAGGCGATCGCCATCAGCATTGGGCTTCACCTGTTGCCCCTGCTGCTGTTGGTGCACTGGGTGGCCGCGCCGCCATTGCTGCCGCCGCCCGAGCAGGACGTGCGCATCAGCCTGCGCCTGCTGGCACCGGCGACGCCGCCGCAGCCAGTGGAAGAACGCCAGGCCGACACCCCCAGCCAGGCGCAGCAGGCGCGCGCATCCCAACCCACGAAGTCACCCCCTCCACCGAAGCCCACCGCCGCACGCGAGGGCGAAGTGGCCGCCAGCGAACGCAGTGGCGCTGGCCGGCAAGCCCTGCCGGTCGCCCCGCCTGCGGCCGCGACCGATGCAAGTCCCGCACCGGCATCGATCACGGCCGCGCCGCCCGCTCCCGACGCCCCACCGGCGGACTTCCAGGCCGGCGCCGCCAGCGACCAGTGGGAAGCCCGCCTGATGGCGCGGCTGGAGCGCTATCGCTACTACCCTGCTGCGGCCCGCTCACGGCGCCAGCAGGGCACTGCCTGGGTCAGGGCCAGCATCGATCGCCAGGGACGCCTGCTGGCCCTGCGGTTGGAGCAGTCCAGTGGCCAGCCGATGCTTGACGGCGCCGCACTGCAGACCTTCCGCCGCGCGCAGCCGCTGCCGCCCATTCCCGATGAACTGAAGGCACCACAGGAACTGGTGGTGCCGGTGGAGTACTACCTGCGCTAGGCGTTGTGGAACTGTGCTGCAGTCTGCAACCTCAACCCAGGTTCAGGTCAAACACATCCGGCGCAACAGAGCAGTCCGCCGTGTGCAACGATCGCAGCGTGCTGTATCGCCGGGCCCATGCCCGGCTGCTCCATGCGAACGGCAGCCGAGCATGGGCTCGGCTCTACAGGGGAACAGAACCTGGCCGGGCGAGGCCCCGGCGCGAAAGAGGCAAGGCTACGTCCACGCCGGATCCGCAGTGAAATCGATGGTCAACCAGAACGTGCTGCCCCGCGCATCCAGCCGCACGGCGATCTCATCGCGCATCGCATCGACCTCGCCCACCGAGCCCAATGGCGTACCGGGGTCTGCCAGCACATGGATCTCGATGAAGCGCATCCGCCCCATCTTCGCCACGTGGCTGGTGAAACCGGCATAGCCACGCTCGGACACGAATGCCTGCATTACCTGCTGCACGCGCCGGTCCAGGTCATCCGGCGCCACCTGCAGCACTTCGCGCATGGCCTTCCATGCACTGCGCGCCGGCACTGGCAGTACCGCCAGGCTGATCAACGCCAGCACGATCGAATCCAGGTACGGGACCCAGTGGTGCCACTCGCCGCCATGCAGGACAAGGGCCAGCACGAAGGCCAGCACCACCGCCAGGCTCATCAATCCACCCAGCAGCCAGCCTCTTACATCCAGCCACAACAACGCCGAGCGCAGGCGCCGCGCACGCTGCGCGACGAACGTCGCCATTGCCAGGTTGCTGGCACTCAGCAGCGCCGCCCACCACAGCGCGGGCCCGAATTTCACTTCGTGCCCGCCCGTGGTCAAGCCGATGACCGCGTTGGCCAGCGCGTACACGCAGGCCAGCGACAGGATCACCCCGCCGAGTGCCTCGACCATCGGCTCCAGATGCCAATAGCCGTACTGGAAGCGCGGGCTCTGCTCCCGCGCCACCAGCCGCAGTACCGACAACGACACCAGGGTCAAGGCAACGTCGACCAGGCTGTACACGCCGTCGAACAGGATCGCCTGCGATCCCACCAGCAGGCCACCGATGAAGCCGACCGCGCTCACCGCGATGGTCACCCCGATGGAGAACTTCAGGATGCGTTGCTCGCGCGCGGTATCCATCGCTCGCCGAAGGGCCGACCGTCCCCGGTCAGGCCTTCAGCACCTCCACCCTGTACGAGGTCACATCGCCATCGTGCTCGATGATGAGCCCGTGCACATCCGACTCGAAGCCCGGGAAACGCGCATTCTGTTCACGGGCAATACGCAGTGACTGGATGATCGGCTCGTCGCTGTCGCCGAATCGCTCGCCCGGCATGATGGTCGGAATGCCCGGCGGATACGGCACCAGCATGGTCGCCGCGACGCGACCACTGAGCTGCTCGATGTCGACCCGCTCGATCTCGCCCTTCACCAGGTGGTTGTAGGCATCGGCCGGGGTCATCACCGGCGTCGGCAGATCCACGTACATCTCGCGCATCACCTTGGCGACCTCGAATTCCTGGTTGAACGCGTGCAATGCATCGCACAGGTCACGCAGTCCCCAGCCAGCGTAGGCAATCGGATAGTCCGCCGCCAGCGTCGGCAATGCCTGGCTCAACGGCGCGTTGCAGTCGTACAGCTCCTTGAAGGCCATCAGCTCGGTGACCAGCGTGCTCCACTTGCCCTTGGTGATGCCCATCGAGAACAGGAACAGCACCGAATACAGGTTGGTCTTCTCCACAGTGATGCCGCGGCCCCACAGGAACTTGCTCAGCACCGCCGCCGGAATGCCCAGCGTGCCCATGCTGCCGTCCATCGCCAGGCCCGGGGTCAGCAGGGTCACTTTGATCGGGTCGATCAGCACGTAGTCATCGACCAGATTCTCGAAGCCGTGCCAGTGCGCATCCGGCTGCAGGTACCACTCCTCGCGCTTGGCCACCAGCGGAGCCGGCGTATCGCCCTTGTCCAGGCTGCGCTCGACCTTGGTCGGCTGCCACACACTGAACCACCAGTCGTCGCGCCCGAGGTCGTCACGCACGTGCAGCATCGCGCGGCGGAAGGCGATCGCCTCGTCATGCATTTCCTGCACCAGCGAACGGCCGGCCTCGCCCTCCATCATCTTCGAGGCCACGTCACAGGCCGCGATCACCCCATAATGCGGGCTGGTCGAGGTGTGCATCATGAACGACTCGTTGAAGCGCTCGGCATCCAGGTCGCGCTGCGCCGAGTTGCGTACGTGGATCATCGACGCCTGCGAGAACGCGGCCAGCAACTTGTGGGTGGAATGCGTGGTGAAGATGATCGCATCCTGCTCGCGCGGCTTGCCCTTGGCCATGCCGTAGTGGTTCTCATAGAACGGATGGAACGCGGCGTAGGCGTACCAGGCTTCGTCGAAGTGCAGGAAGTCGACCGCGCTGCCGATTTCGTCGGCGATCTTCTCGGCGTTGTAGCACAGGCCGTCGTAGGTCGAGTTGGTCACCACTGCAATGCGCGGCTTGGAACCGGCCTTGTAGGCCTGGCTGGCCAGCGGGTTGGCGGCGATGCGCTGCTGCAGCGATTCCGGTGTGAACTGATCCAGGCTGATCGGGCCGATGATGCCGTGTGCGTTGCGGCTTGGGGTGAAGTACACCGGCACCGCGCCGGTCATGATCAGCGCGTGCAGCAGCGACTTGTGGCAGTTGCGGTCGACGAACACCACGTCGCCGCGGGCCACCGTGCCATGCCAGACGATCTTGTTGGCGGTGGAGGTGCCATTGGTGACGAAGAAGGTATGGTCGGCACCGAAGTTGCGCGCCGCCTCTTCCTCGGCATCCTTGATCGGGCCGGTGTGATCCAGCAGTGAGCCCAGCTCCGGCACCGAGATCGACAGATCGCTGCGCAGGGTGTTCTCACCGTAGAACTGGTGGAACGCACGGCCGACCGGCGACTTGGTGAATGCCACGCCGCCTGCATGGCCCGGCGTATGCCAGGAGTAGTTCGACTCTGCCGCATGATGGATCAGCGCCTTGAAGAACGGCGGCAAGAGATTCTTCATGTAGTCTTCGGCCGCGCGCATCACCTGCCGCGAGATGAAGCTCTTGGTGTCTTCAAACAGGAAGATGAAGCCGTGGATGTACTTGAGCAGCTTGCTCGGCACCTTTTCGATGGTGCGGCGCTCGCCGTACAGGAACACCGGCAGGTTGGCGCGGCGCGCACTCTGCTCGCGCAGGAAGGCGGTGAGGCGCTGGAACTCGCCATCCACCTCTTCGCTGCCATCGATCGAGATCAGCACCGCCGAGGCCGCCACGTAGGTACGGGCTCCGGCACGCGCATCATCCAGGTTCAGCCCGCACAGCACCCGCTGGTCGTTGCTGCGCAGCTCTTCCACCAGGGCGCGGATCAGGATGCCGCCGATGCGCGGCGACTCGTAGTCGTTGTCGATGACAATGACCGGGTAGTCCAGGGACTTGAAGTACACGTTGATTCTCCTTGTCGAACTCAGGAACGCTGGGCGCCGGCGCTGATGGCCGATGCCTCGCGGGCGCGCTGCCGCTGCTGGCGGCGCTCCTCGCTGAAGAAGGGATAGAACACGGTGATGAACAGCACGAACAGGAAGGCGTATTGCACGATGGTTCCCGACGAGCCGTAGATCGCCCACAGGCAGTACACGACGGTCAGGCTGGTGAGGGTCCAGAACGCACCGGTATGGACCAGGGTGTGCGAACGCTCGACCACGAAGTAGCAGGCCACGCACGAGTAGATGTAGGGCAGCAGGGTCAGCACCACGGCCGCCGACGTGATCACGTCGAACTGGGCCGACGCGGTTTCCGAGGTGGACGTCACCAGCACCGCCAGGGTCATCAGCACCGCCACGATCAGCACGCCCTTGACCGGCACGTCGTCCTTGTTGGTCTTGCTGAAGATGCTCGGGAACAGGCCATCATCCGAGGCCGCCTTGGCACTCTGCGCGGTCAGCAGGATCCAGCCGCCCAGCGAACCGGCAGCGCCGATGAAGGCGCACAGGCTGACCAGCGCGCCGCCCCAGCCGCCGACCGCCTTGGCCGCCGCCAGCGCGAACGGCGCGTCGGAGGTCTGCAGCTCGCCATTGGGCACCATGCCCATGATCACTGAGGAACTGGCGATGTAGGCGATGGCAGCCAGGAACACACCGGCCAGCGTCGCGCGGGCGACGTTCTTCTCCGGATTTTCGACCACACCGGCAGTCACCGATGCAGACTCGACACCGATGAAGGCCCACAGGGTCAGTGCCGCGGCACTGGAGATCGCACCGAAGTTGGACTCACCGGACACGTTGTAGGCGCCCTTGAAAATGTCGGCATCGAAGAAGAACCAGCCGAAAATGGCGATGCCCAGGATCGGCACCAGCGCGAAACTGGTGGTGACCGTCTGCACACGGCTGACGAAGGCCGGGCCGATCACGTTGGCAAAGCTCAGCGCCCACACCAGGATCAGCACCGCGATGCAGCGCACCAGCGGCTCGGACAGGATCGGGAAGAAGTAGCTGAAGTAGCCCACCGCGGCGATCGGTATGGCAACGTTGCCGATCCAGTTGGCGAACCAGTAGATGGTATTGGTCTGGAAGCCCATGTAAGGCCCGAACCAGTCACGCGCATAGGCATACGGACCGCCCGCCTTCGGCGCCAGCTTGCCCAGCTTGGCGAATACGAAGGCCAGCAACAGCGCACCGGCCGTGGTGATCAGCCAGCCCCAGATCGATGCGGTACCGATCTTGGCCAGGCTGGACGGCAACAGGAACACGCCTGAGCCCATCATGTTGCCGGCGACGAGGAAGGTGGCTCCGACCACCCCGATTTTCTTTGCTTCTGCCATGACAATCTCCTGTACTGGCATGAGCCCGGTGCGGCCGGGCGTGGGGACGGTTGCGCTGGCGTAACGCCGCTGGCGCTTACTTGATGAAGTTGTATTGCAGGCTGCCCTGCACCCGGACCGTGTCGCCGCGCGCGCCGCCCTGCTGTTCCAGGCGGCCGTACAGCAGCTCCATGCCCATCGTCCACGACGGCGCCGGGCTCCAGATCAGGTTGAACACGCCGTATCGGCTCTGCCGGAAGGCGTCGGCAGCGAGTGCCGCGTTCCGCTCCAGGGTCAGCTGGCCGAAGATCAGGTTCGAACGCCACAGCTCGGACCAGTAATGCGTGTAGCCGACGAAGCCGCCGTGCAGGTCCAGCGCGTCGAGACGGCCATCGGCACCGACCACCGCGTCCAGCCCGGAGCCGGTCAGGTCCGCGGTGTAGCGGCTGAGGCCGCGCCCGCCGAGCGCGCCGAACAGCAACAGATCGCGCTCGCCTACCGATGCCGAGCCACTGAACTGCAGGCCGCCGGCCATGCGCCGGTCGCGCTCGCCCTCGCCGTCATAGGCCAGGCTGCGCGCCACCGCGCCCAGCTGAAGATGGCCCCAGTCACGCTCCATGCGTGCGGTCACGGTCACATCCGGCAGCCGGTTCACTGCGGCCCGTTCATCACTGGCACCGGCCAGTTCGGTCTTGGGGTCTTCGGCGGCCAGCGTCAGGGTGTTGCCCTTGCCCATCGCGAAGCTGTGGTGGATGCCGGCCACCAGCAGATAGCCGGCGCCGCCGGGACCGGCGAAGTCGAGCGTGTCGGGCAGGCTGTCCGGGTCCATGAAACTGGAGTAACCGTAGCCGGCATAGGTATTGCCAAGCTGGCCATACGCGTGGCGCAGGCGGAACGCGTAGCCATCGCTGCTGCCGAAGAAATCATTCTCCAGGTAGAAGCGCAGGTTGCCGTGCGTGGTCGGGCGCCGCGCCTCGAAGCTGAAGCGGGTCTGCTTGGCGTGGATATTGAAATTGGAAACATCGCGATGGCTGCCGCCCACCGGCATCGACGAAGGGATGAACTGATCCTCGTCACCGGCCGCGCGCGAATCTGCAATCGCATCGAGCTTGGCATAGCCGCCAATGCGGATCACCGTGTCAGTACCTGGAATGGCAAAGAAGCCCTTCAGATCCGGGTCGGTCGGCCCAGCGGCGCTGTCGGGACGCGAGGCCGCCGTTGAGGGATCGGCCACCGATTCGCGCTGCGGCAGCACCGGTTGCGCCACACCCGGCACCTGGGTGGGATGCAGCAGGTTGGCGCTGCTGCCAGGTGGTGTCACCGGCGCCGCTACCTGCGCAGCGGCCGCGACAGCGCCCTCGCGTTGTTCGAGCTGATCCAGGCGCTTCTGCATGCCCTCCAGTGCCTGCCGCATGGCAGCGATTTCCTGGCGCAATGCGTGCGCATCCTCCTGGCCATTCTGCTGCGCATATGCTGGCGTGACCGCCAGCGCGGTCAGGCAGGCCAGACTCAGTACCGCAAAGCGCATTGCATCCTCCCTGGACGAACATTCGCAGCGCACTGACGGCGCGCGCGCAGGCGCAGCTCCGACGTTGCGTTGCCGTTGCTGGAAATGCGGGTACTGCGTCGACGACACCGGCCAGCCTGCGCGTGGCAGGCAACAGGACGATGACACTGCCCCGCCCGTACCGATATCGACGCCATCAGGGCCGCACTGCCGGAGAGGTGGCGACCGCAGCAGTCTGGGTAACAACCAGGGAGTGAGAACGTCGTGAATGGCTGTGCCGACTGCCCCGGTTCAGGGAGTGTCAGGCGCGGCATCCCTGGCGCGTTGACGCTGTATTCCATGCGTCACAGGCTAGTCCGCCTGTCGTTTTTGGCCTTGATTGGAATCAAGGCGCGATGCTTGATGTCAGTCACGATTCAGACGTGACGACGAACAGGTGGTGCGCAGCCTGCATCACCCGCACAAGTGACGAAACGCAACAGGCCCGCATGCTGCCATGCGGGCCTGTGGTGTCGCATCACGACATGGGTGCCGATCAGCGTGGGCCCAGCACCGTCTGCAGGTCAGCGCCCTGTGGCAGGCCGGCGCGACGCTGCACCTGGCCCTGTGCATCCTGGAACAGGATGCCCGGCGTGCCCTGGAAGCCCATTTCAATCATCAGCACCTGGTTGGCGTCGAGCTTGGCGGCGATCTCGCGGCTGATGCTCGGCAGGGCCTTGATGCCACCTCGGTCGAACTGGTGTTCGTTCTCCAGCAAGGCCGCACTCGGGTCACGCGCAGACAGGATGGCCGCAGCCTTGGCCGGGCTGTCCTCGCGAATCACGCCGACCATGATGTGGCGCAACTGCACCTTGCCGGCGTCGACCCACGGACGCGCCGCTTCCCAGAACTTGTGGCAGTACGGGCAGTTGGCATCACTGAAGGTATAGACCACGCGCGGCGCATCGGCCTTGCCGTCACGCACCCAGGCACTGGCCTCCAGCTTGGTCCACATCTTGGCCGACATCGGTGCTGCGACCAGCTTCTCCACCGCCTCGGCGGCCACGTCGTTGCCCTCGGCATCGAACAGGCTGCCTACCAGCACATGCTTGCCGTCGGCGGTGACATAGGCTGCGGCCGGCTGCTGCCCGCCCACCACGCCAGCGAATCCACGCAGGCCACCCGGTGCATCGAACTCGGCAACGACTTCAAAACCGTGCTTCTCGATGCCTTTCAGCACTGCGGGGCGCTCGCCCTTGGCCGCTGGGGCCTGAGCGCTCGCTGCCGGCGCGGTCGCCTTGCCCGGCGGGGTCTGGGCCTGGCTGCAGGCGGCCAATGCCAGCATGACCGGCAGCAACAGCACCGCCGGAGCGATGCGCAGGGAAGTCGACAACATGGGAACTCCGTAGTGAGATGCCCGCGCAGGCTACCGCAGCCGGCGCAGTTTGTGTTCAAGACCCGCCGCCGTCAGTTCGCCAAGGTGCAGTTCACGCAGGCGGCCTTCGGCGTCGAAGAACAGCGTCGACGGATAGGCTTGTACACCCAGCACGGTTGACGCCGACGCGGTATCGTCCAGCAATACGTTGCCCAGCCAGAGCTGTTCGGATGCGATGAAACCCTTCACTTCGTCCAGGGTTTCCCCCTGGTTGAGGAACACGAACTGCACGTCAGTGTGGGTCTGCTGTGCGGATGCCAGTACCGGCATCTCGCGACGGCAGGGACCACACCAGCTGGCCCAGAGATTCAGCACCACCGGTTTGCCACGGAACTGCTGCAGATCGATCCTGCGCCCCTGCAGATCGGCCACCTGTACCGCCGGCAGCGGCATCCGCTGCTCCTGCCATGTTGCCAGCAGGTGGCTGCCCGCCGCCCACAGCACCACACCCACCAGCGCGCCCGCCAACACCGGCGCACGTAACGCGCGCCACAACCGCAGCCGCCAGGTGCCCCACGCCAGGCCCGCAACCAGCACGACTGCAAGGTGATACCCACCGTCGGCGATCTGCAGGATGCTCCAGGGGGCCTCACGGTAGAGCGCGAAGTTCAAGGCCACGAAGCTGATGCGTCCACACAGCAGGCCGATCAGCAACATGTCCAGGACCAAGCTGGCCCCGGAAGGCACTGCCATCCCGTCCTTCGGCCGCGGCCACAGGTGGGCCACCGCCATGGCCAGCAGCACGCACATCAGGATCAGCACCACCGGCATCGGCACCGGTCCAACACTCGACATCAACCCACCTGTCCCATCATCTCGTTGCCTGCATGGTCAAAGCGTCGCGCCCAGGTTGCAAGTGCGACGCCCAACGCCGGCTTCAGGCCGCGCTGCGCGGCATCTGCATGCCAGGCGCCGGTTGCAGCCCGCGCAGGCTGCCCGCCACCGACGACAACAGCGGCCGTTCGCGCCGTTTGTTGTTGACCTGCCGCCGATAGTTGGCCGGCGTCATTCCAACAATGCGCAGGAACAGGCGGCGGAATGCGCTCTGGTCTGCATAGCCCACACCCCAGGCCACTTCATCGATACCCGCCCCCTGTTGCAGCAATGTCTGCGCCTTGGCGATACGCAACCGCTGGCAATACTCGATCGGACGCAGGCCGGTGGCCTTCAGGAAGCGCCGCTGCAGAGTCCGTGGCTCCAGTCCGGAGACCTCGCAGATCGCTCCGAGCGTGGCCCCACGCGCAGCGGTGGTATGCAGCCAGCGTTGCGCCTTCAGTACGTCGCGATCGCCGTGGGCGAAGTTGGCACTGAAACGCTCCAGATCCTGCTGGATCGCCGCGGGCACCGTGATCCCCAACTGCTGCGCCACGGAACTCGCTACGCCCTGGCCGTGCAGCCGGTACAGCAGCCGCAGGGCGAGGAAGCGCCAAGCCTGGGAACCGGCCACTGTCAGCAGATCACCGTCGTCGACCAGCGCGCGCTCACTGGGCACCCAGCTGGCCGACTGCCCCTGCAGGCCCGGATGGCGCCCGAGGTCCGGCCCACTGACGGTGCGCCCGGCAAGCAGACCCGCGCGTGCCAGCATGCTGACACCATCGCTGGCAGCTGCCAGCAGACTGCCGCCATCGTAATGCGCGCGCAGCCAATCCAGCAGGACCTCATCGGCGCGCAGGCAGACGCCTTGACTGATCTGGCCAGGCACGGCGATCACGGCGGGAATGTCCGCCTCGAGCATCTCCGCGCCGGCAATGCGATGCACGCCGGTCTGGCTGGCTGGCACGACCCAGCGGGTCACCAGGACACGCTTGAACGGGCGACGCTGCTGCTGGGCAAGCCGGTTGGCGACGTGTGCCATTTCGGTCAGCACCGAGGCCGCCGACGGGTCCCCTCCCGGGTACTCGACCACCGCGACCTCTACGAATCCCTCGTTCCTGAATCCTTCCACAGAGCATCTCCTCGGTTCGTTGCAGGCCATCCAGCGGCCGGTTCAGGCGCAGGGTAGGAACTGCCACGACGGCGGGGCTATGAAGAAAGTTGCAAAGTGCGCTGAATGCGCCGTCAGCGACGGGAGCTTGACCCTGGACCTGACTCCAGGCTTCAGAATGACCGGCAGCATCCGCAGGAATCCGCCATGAACATTGGTCAACTGGCGCGCCAGGCCGGCGTACCGATCGATACCGTGCGCTACTACGAGCGCCAGCAGTTGCTGCCCACCGCGGCACGCTCGGCCGGGGGCTATCGCATCTTCGGTGAGCAGGACCTGCGCCGGCTGCGCTTCATCCGCCGCGCCAAGACGCTGGGCTTCAGCCTGGAACAAATCGCCGAACTGCTGGCACTCAGTGATGGCCATCCGCAGGACATGGGCAGCGTGCGCGACGCGGCGCAAGCCCGACTGCAGGACATCGCGCAGCGCATGGCTGAACTGCAACGCATGCACAGCGCGCTCTCGCAGCTGGTCGACGCCTGCCCCGGCCACGGCACCCTGGATCAGTGCCCAATCCTGGCGGCGCTGACCGACGGCGCCGACTGAGTACGTGCGATCGTCGCCCCCCTCGCAACGCACGTGAAGAAAAGTGCAACAAATGCTTGCCAACCCTCTGGGGCAAGGCTATTATTTCGCTCCTCAGCGACGTGGGGCCATAGCTCAGCTGGGAGAGCGCCTGCATGGCATGCAGGAGGTCAGCGGTTCGATCCCGCTTGGCTCCACCAATCTTTCGGCATTAGGCCGTCGAAAGGTCGCTAAAGAACATTGATGAGAATTGCGTCCCCATCGTCTAGAGGCCTAGGACATCACCCTTTCACGGTGGCGACCGGGGTTCGAATCCCCGTGGGGACGCCACTCATCACGAACAACGAGGACCCGGCCGATAACCGGGTCTTTTTTGTTCACCGCCTACCGGCATTCAGGTTGTGGCGTTGCGGTTCCCCTGCCCTTGGTGGCAAAGGTTGAATCGGGACGAAAAAAGTTCGAAAAAAGCTTCCACAAACGTGAACACGCAGGTATGATAGGCGGCTCGGTAACACGGGGCCATAGCTCAGCTGGGAGAGCGCCTGCATGGCATGCAGGAGGTCAGCGGTTCGATCCCGCTTGGCTCCACCACTTTCGACATTAGGCCGTCGAAAGTTCTACAACTTGAAGTTTTTCGTGCGTCCCCATCGTCTAGAGGCCTAGGACATCACCCTTTCACGGTGGCGACCGGGGTTCGAATCCCCGTGGGGACGCCAGTTTCAAAACGGACTCTGCTCCTGGCAGATATCCAGAGTTTCATGGGGCCATAGCTCAGCTGGGAGAGCGCCTGCATGGCATGCAGGAGGTCAGCGGTTCGATCCCGCTTGGCTCCACCACTTCGACATTAGGCCGTCGAAGGATCTACAACTTGAAGTTTTCGTGCGTCCCCATCGTCTAGAGGCCTAGGACATCACCCTTTCACGGTGGCGACCGGGGTTCGAATCCCCGTGGGGACGCCAATTCTTGAAAACCCCGGCTTCGGCCGGGGTTTTTCTTTGCCCGCGATCTGCCATCAAACCTCCCTGCGCGTAGATGGCTTCACCCCGCCCATGGCTCAGAACCGCCGATACATCCCGATCGATGCCGGCGCAGTCGGTGCGAAACCAAACTGTGCATACAGCCGATGCGCCTCGCCATCGGCCAGCAGGCTGACGTACGCCGACGGCGGCAGGTTGGCCTGCATCCAGCCGTCCAGCCGCCGCATCACTTCCTTGCCCAGGCCCTGCCCCTGCAAACGCGGCAGCACCGCGATATCACAGACCTGCAGGTGGCAGCCGCCATCGCCGACGATACGGCCCATCGCCACAAGTTCTGCACCCTGGTAAGCGCACACGCCGAACAACGTATTGGGCAGCGCGCGGGCGGCTGCTTCGCGGGACTTGGCGCTGAGGCCTGCGAGCACGCGCAACTGGCAGTAGTCCTCGACCGTGGGTACGGCTTCGCGGAACTGGCAGGTGATGGAACCATTCATGCGGCATCTCCGGATGGGTCGGGCTATCCTGCCGCATCCACGTCGCAGCCGCTGCGACCCAGGCCCAAAGAGTCCCATGTGCTATTCCGCCCTGATCCGCGCTGACTACGCCAAGCTGGTACGCGAGTTCGGCGCCATCCTGTCGCTGGAGGACTTCGCCGAGCTGTACGCACACGATCCGGGCAAGAAGCGGCCGAAGACCCCGAAGGCGATGGATGACGGATTCGCCGGTGCGCGTACCGAACAGGGGCGGGACATCGTGGCGAAGATCCAGCAATGGCATGCGCAGGAGCAACAGGCACTGGAGGCCGAACTGGCCCGGCAACGCGAACGACGCGATATTGCCCATGCCACGCTGGCCACCCGGCCCACGCAGAAGGCGCGCAACGACCTGCGCGTGGCCGGCAACCGCATCGAGCGCGCACAGGCCCGGCTGGAAGACCTGCATCGGGTGCAGCTGCTGCCGCGTGACAACCGCATTTTCCCCGGCACCTACGCACCGGTGATGGTCAGCGAGAACGGCCAGCGCGTGATCAGGCCGATGCGCTACCAGTGCCGGCTGCCGGACAAGCCGGCGCGCAACGACGTGCTTTACCCCGGCACTTACAATGCGCGGCGCGACAGCCTGGAAGGTTACTGGCGGGGTGCGTTCGGACTGCGCCATGGCGTGGTGGTGGTACAGGCGTTCTACGAGCACGTGCCCCGCCACGCCATCGCCGGCCGCACCCTCGGTGCCGACGAAAAGGAACAGGACGTGGTACTCGAATTCCGTCCCGATCCGCCCCGCGACCTGCTGCTGGCCTGCCTCTGGGCAGAATGGGAAGGACCGGAAGGCCGCCTGCTGTCGTTTGCCACGATCACCGACGCACCGCCCAGCGACGTCGCCGCTGCCGGGCATGACCGCGGCGTAGTGCCGATCCGCAAGGAACACCTCGACGCCTGGCTCAACCCCGAACCGGATGACCTGGCGCGCCAGTACCGCATCCTCGACGACCGCGAGGAGATCCGTTACGTGTACGAGGAAGCGGGCTGAGCGCCGGACGCAATTGAAAAACCCCGCCTGGGCGGGGTTCCTGGATCAGGGGTTGCCGCCGAACATCGCAGACGCGAGCATTCAGCCGTCGGCAGTATCCCCCTGCCGGTCCGTGGCGGACGGCTCAGGCCTTGACGCTGGAGCGACCCACCGCTCGCGCCAGCGCGCGTGACAGATCAGCCGACAGGTACGGCTTGACCAGCAGCAGGCCGGCCAACATCGGCGCCGGCAGCTGCTCGGCCAGCATCCCGGTGGCCAGCACGAACGGAATGCCACGCGATGAAAGCGCTGCAGCCACCGGCTCACTGGTCTCGTTGCGGGCCAGCCGGTAATCCAGCAGGGCCACGTCAGGAGTGCTCTGCTCCAGCAGCCGCAGGGACTCGGACACACTCGCTGCGAGGCCAACCACGACCGCACCGGCATGCACCAGCTGCATCTGCAGCAGGGCCGCGCTCATTTCGTCGTTCTCGACCACCAGCACCCTCAGGTCCTGCAACACTGTCATCGGCTACCGCTCCTGGAGGCAATTGCACGCTGGGAGTATAGCTATCAAGGGGCCAATGCCGACAGAAACCGCCCTCATAGGCCCTCCTACTATGCATCGCCTGCCGACCTCGGTTACACTCGCACGCTGCCTGCCGGTGTGGCGGAATGGTATACGCAGCTGACTCAAAATCAGCCGGGGGTGACCCCATGAAGGTTCGAGTCCTTTCACCGGCACCACTGCATCAAAGGCCAGGTCCATGACCTGGCCTTTTGCATTTCCCGGGCCAGAGCGCCGACACTGGCAGGCATGCCCCAGCATGTCCTGCCCGCGCGATTGCCCCTCCTGCGGGCGTCCGACGCCGTCGCCCGGTCCCACTACTTCTCGCTGCCGGGCGTGATCGAGCACACCAGCTGGGGCGACGTTTCCGAACGGGCGATGGCGCTGCAGATCGCCCGCCATCTGCCTGACGCATCCGATCAGCGCCGGGCGCTGGGACGCCAACACCCTGCAGGCGGTCGCCGCGATCCTCGACGGCTGCCCGCAACGCAGTGATGACCTGCTGGCCCGCGACGGCGGCGAGGAATTCATCGCCACCCTGCGAGCGCCTGCGCGCCGCCGTGGAAACCGCCGCCCTGCCCGCCGCTGAGGCCCCATGTGACCATCAGCATCGGCGTAGCCTGGCAGGCTGCGCATGAGCAGGCCGACCCACGATGCCGGGGAACAACACTCCGACCGCCGGGCCTAGACCGCGCGCAGCACCGCCGCGCCATGCAGGTGCCCGGCCCCGCCCTGCACCCGGAAGCTGGCCACCGTCTGCAGCAGCTGCGCCGACTGCTCTTCCATGCTGCGCGCTGCGGCCGAGGCTTCCTCGACCAGCGCGGCGTTCTGCTGGGTGCCCTGATCGATCAGATCGACGGCATGGTTCATCTGCTGGATGTCGTCGCTCTGCTGCTGCGCGGCCGTGCTGATCTCGGACATCAGATCACTGACACGGCGCACATTGACCACGATCTCGTCCATGGTGCGTCCGGCGCTCTCAACCTGCGCGGTACCGGCGCCGACATTGGCCACCGACGCATCGATCAGCTGCTTGATCTCCTTCGCGGCACTGGCCGAGCGCTGCGACAGTTCGCGGATCTCGGTGGCGACCACGGCGAAGCCACGCCCGTGTTCGCCCGCACGCGCTGCTTCCACCGCCGCGTTCAACGCAAGGATGTTGGTCTGGAAAGCAATGCCGTCGATCACGCCGATGATGTCGACGATGCGCCGCGAGGACGCGTTGATCACGGCCATGGTCTCGACCACTTCGTGCACCACGTTGCCACCGCGGGCAGCGACATCAGCAGCACCACCGGCCAGCTGACTGGCCTGCCGTGCGTTGGTCGCGGTGCGCTGCACGGTCTCGGCCAGGCCCTTCATCGACACCGCGGTCTCCTCCAGCGACGCGGCCTGCTGCTCGGTGCGCTGCGACAGATCGCTGTTGCCCTGCGCGATCTCGGTGGCACCGACGGCGATGGTGTCGGCGGCGAACTTGATCTGGGCGATGATCGCGGCCATCGCCTCCACCAACGAATTCACGCCTTCGCACAGCTCGGCGATCGGCCCGTTCTTGTCGGCAGTGGCCACGCGCCGGGTCAGGTCGCCCTCCTTCGCGGCCGCCACCACTTCACGGGTCTGCGCCACGGCACGTTGCATGGCCTGGTTCTCATGCACCTGCGCGGTGATGTCGGTGGCGTACTTGACCACCTTGAACGGCTTTCCGTTGAGATCCAGGATCGGGTTGTAGGACGCCTGGATCCAGACCTCGCGCCCGCCCTTGCCGAGGCGCCGGTACTGGCCGGCATCGTATTCGCCACGGCCGAGCTTCTCCCAGAACTGGCGATACTCGGCACTGCCACGATACTCGGGCTCGACGAACAGCGAGTGGTGCTGGCCACGCACGTCGTCCAGGCTGTAGCCGGTGGCGGCCAGGAAGTTGTCGTTGGCCGAAAGGATGCGGCCGTCCATGCCGAACTCGATCACCGCCTGCGACTTGTCGATCGCCGCCAGCTGCCCGGCCGAGTCGGCTGCCTGCAGCTTCTGCGCAGTGATGTCGGTGGCGAACTTGACCACCTTGTATGGCCGCCCCTGCCGGTCCAGCACCGGGTTGTACGAGGCCTGGATCCAGATCTCGCGCTGGCCCTTGCCGAAGCGCCGGTACTGGCCAGCGTCATATTCGCCACGCCCCAGCCGCGCCCAGAACTCGCGGTACTCGGCGCTGCGCGCCTGCTCGGGATCGACGAACAGGGAATGATGCTTTCCCTGGATCTCCTCCAGCCGGTAGCCCATCGCCTGCAGGAAGTTGTCATTGGCCTGCAGGATGGTGCCATCGAGGGCGAACTCGATGACCGCCTGGACCCGGTGCAGCGCCGCGACCTGGGCTTCCAGCTCGGCACGGCCATCGGACACGGCCTCGGCGCCGGTGCGGTGCTGGGGAGCCAGCGCGCCCAGCAGGGCACGCCACGGCGACCAACGGGTATGCAGCTCGGCCGGCGCCTGCGCGCCCGCCGTGAAGCCTGGAATGAGCATTGTCTGATCCTCGGTGTCCGGTAAGCGGTTGCGACCCGACGGGCGGGATGCCCGGCGGCAACTTCAGGTGCCAGGGACTACAGGTGCCAACCGGCACCTCTCGAGCGACTGCCACGAACGTCTGCTGCGGGTGCGATCGGCATCTGGGAGCGGCGGAACACACAGCGCGGGCCGCCCATCGGGGACGGCCTGGGGTCCTGCGGCGGGTGACTGGAGCGGGATCCAGAGGGAGTATCGGCGAGGCGATCGGTGGCTTTAGCCGGATTACGCGACGTCCGTCGCAACTTCAGATGCGGCTGCAGGGACGCGGTAGACAATCGCGATGTACTTCACATTCTGCTCACGCTCGGCGGGGCACGGGGTGTCGTCACGGAACATATCGCGCGTTGCCGCCGTCACTGGGCATAGCCTTGCCCGGCACGCCGATGCAGTTCAAGCCCAAAAGGTTTGCATGACCAACGGGCGATTCCATGGCAGGTGAAAATGGCCAGCATGCAGCGAACCGCAGGACGCTCACTGACACGGAGATCGCATGTTCCCACGCTTGGCCAGCTTCCTGATCCTGGGCCTGTGCAGTACCGGCGCCCTCGCTGCCGATGCCACCTATCGGCCCGCCTTCCAGCCGGACCAGCTGAAGGGGCCGCCTGCAGGGCGACCGAACGAGGTACTGGTACTGGGCACCGCCCACCTGTCCGGCCTGCCCAAGTCCTTCCAGCCCGCCTTGCTTGAACCGTTGCTGCAGCGACTGGTCGCCTGGAAGCCCGGGCTGATCGCCACCGAAGACCTGTCCGGCCTCCAGTGCGATTCCATGCGTCGCTACCCGGAACGCTATGCGGAGAGCGTGGCCACCTACTGCTTCGACACCACCGCTGCGCAGGCTGCCACCGGCCTGGACGTGCCTTCAGCGAACGCCCAGGCCGAGCGCCTGCTTGCGACCTGGCCGGACGAGCCGACGCCCGCCCAGCGTCGTCGGCTCGCCGCATTGTTCCTGGCTGCGGGCGAACGCGGCTCGGCGCAGGTGCAATGGCTGCGCCTGCCTGCGTCCGAGCGCAAAGCCGGCGATGGGCTGACGCCGGCCCTGGTCGAGATCCTCGGCAAAGGCCTGGTCCGCCGCAATGAAACCAGCCTGATCGCCGCCGTCGTTGCCGCCCGCCTCGGGCATGAACGGCTGTGGGCCGTGGACGACCACACGGCCGATTCTCCCACACCGGCGGAGGATAAGGCGGCGGCCAGTGCAGCCATCACCGGTGCCTGGAACAATACGTACTTGCGGGCGCGACGGGAGGCCGATGAACGCCTCGTGGCCAATCTGGACAAGCCCGGTGGCGTCATGGCGCTGTATCAGGATTACAACAGCCCGGCGGCAGCGATGGCAGCGTACCAGAGCGACTTCGGCGCGACGCTCGTCGAGCCGTCCTCCAAGGCGTTCGGCCGGATGTATGTCGGTTACTGGGAAACCCGCAACCTGCGCATGGTCGCCAACATCCGCGACGTGCTGGGCCTGCACCCTGGCAGCCGAATGCTGGCCATCGTCGGTGCCTCGCACAAGGGCTACTACGAGGCCTACCTCAACCAGATGCACGACGTGCAGCTGGTCAGTACGGACGCAGTACTGCGTTGACCAGGATAGGTGCCGGCCATGCGCTGGCACTATCCTGCAAGGCCCGTCTGCAGGTGCCGACATGCTGAAAGTGATCGCCGAGGATCATCCATCCCGATGCCGTGGATACCGTGCTTCCCCTGTACCGCGAGCTGGTCGCATGCACGCAGCGAGAGCCGCTCTGCCTCGGCTATGAACTGTTCGTCGACCAGAAGGACCCCGGGCATTTCGTCTTCATCGAGCAATGGCCGGACCGCGACGCACTGGATATCCATTGCGCCAGCGAGCACTTCCAGCGTCTGGTGCCTCAGATCAACGCGTTCCAGCGCGCACCGTGCCGGGTCCTGCTGATGGACGCCGCACGGGTGTAGTGCCGGAAGCGAGACGCCCGCCGACGCTGCGGCCATGCCGCCACAGCAACAGGCAGGCTGCAACCGTGCAGGCCAGGCTCAGGACCAGCAGCGCGACCGCGCCTTGCTGCAGCACGGGCAACAACGCCTGCGCGTACGGGTCGCCGCGCAGCTGTTCGGCGCGCAGGCAGGTGGCCAGCGCCAGGCACCAGCCGATCAGGGCCGGAATGAACATGCGCACCGCAACCGGGTTCCAGGCATTCATGGGTTCACCTGCTTGAGTGGAGATGCGCGCAGTATTCGCGCGCGTCCTCTCACAGGCTGAGATCAGTCCTGGGCGGCATCGGCATCGTCGCCTGGAAGCCCCGACAGCTCGCCCTGCACCTGCACGTTGTTGCGCCCCAGCGCCTTGGCCCGGTAGCACTGTGCATCGGCAGCGGCCACTGCCTGGTCCACGCTCATGCCCCCCGCCAGGGGCGCGATGCCGATGCTGGCACCGACCCGCAGCCGGTGCTGATCCCATGGAATGGACAGCGCTGACAGGGTCTGCAGGAGCTCACCGCCGATCCGTGCGGCACGACGCGGCGTACACCCGGACAGGATCACCGCGAACTCGTCGCCGCCCAGCCGCGCCACCACGTCCGAATCACGCACACCATGTCGCAGCACACTGGCCACCGCCCACAGCACGGCATCGCCGGCCAGGTGGCCCCAGGTGTCGTTGACCGGCTTGAAGCGGTCCAGATCGATGTACATCAGCGAGGCGGCCTGCCCGGTGCGCTCGACGCGGGTGATCGCCTGCTGCAGGTGCACCTCGAAACCGCGGCGGTTGCTCAGTTCGGTGAGTGGATCGATCTCGGCCAGGTGGCGGGCTTCGCGCTGCCGCGCCCGCTGCTGGGTGTCGTCGCGCAGCACCCACACCGCGCCGCGCACATGGCCTTCGTCATCGCGCAGCCAGGCCCGCGTCAGATCCACCGGCACCGTTGCCGTGCCCAGGCGCAGCAGCAGGTCGGCATGCAGGTCCACCGCGTTGCTTTCCGGGTCCAGGAGTACCTGCACATCCAGCACCGAGCCGGGCGCGTACTCGGTGGTCAGCGCCAGCACGTCCTGCACCCTGTGCCCGGCCAGCGACAGCGCGCCATCACCGGCCAGGGTGCGTACCGCGGCCGCGTTGGCATAGTCGATGCGGCCGTCAAGGTTGACGCTGAGCACCAGGTCGGCCACCGCATCCAGGGTGATGCGACTGCGCTGTTCGCTCTCGAACAGGCGTTGCTCACTGCTGCGCTGGGCGGTGATGTCCTGGATCTGCGACACGAAATGCAGTGGCTGGCCATGCTCGCTGCGCACCAGCGACACTGACAGCCGCGCCCAGATGATGCGGCCGTCGCGGTCGAGATAGCGCTTTTCAAGGTGGTAATGGCTGCGCCGTCCGGCCAGCAGGTCCTGCACCAGGGCCAGGTCGGTCTGCAGGTCATCGGGATGGGTCAGGCGCTGGAAGTCGACCTGCAGCAGCTCTTCGCGCGGGTAACCCAGGATCCGGCACAGCGCATCATTGACGTCCAGCCAACGCCCCTCCAGCGACACCAGCGCCATGCCCAACGCCGCCGACGTGAATGCACCGGCGAACTTCTCCGCCGACAGCCGCGCCTCAGCCCGTGCCTGCAGGATCTCGGTGATGTCGATGGCCATGCCGACGTAGCCGATGCGTGCGCCATCGGCACCTTCCATGCGGCTGATCGACAGGCGCACCTGGCGTGGCAGGCCCTCCTTGCGCAGCAACGTCCACTGCCGCGAGTAGGTCTGCCCGTCAGCGCGAGCACTGAGCGCTTCGAACACGTCGGGAAGGTTGCCCTCGGCATCGGCCAGCGGCTCCAGCCAGGCTTTCAGTTCCTCCGGATCGTGGAACGCATCGAGCCGGCGCTGGCCGACCACCTCCGCTGCGCTGTAGCCCAGCAGGCGCTCCGCACCCGTGTTGAACAGGGTGATGGTGCCATCGGTATCGGTGGCGATCACCGCTACCTCATCGGACGCATCGACCACGGCCTGCAGGCGTTGCCGGGTCTCGGCCGCGTCCTGCCTCGCCTGCTGCAGCTCGGTGACGTCAGCATGCGCGCCGGCCATCCACAGCGGCTTGCCCTGCCCATCCCATTCGAAGACCCGCCCGCGGTCCTGGATCCAGATCCACTGCCCGTTCTTGTGGCGCATGCGCAGCAGGCAGGCGTAGTTGTCGCTGCGGCCTTCGAAATGCTCATCCAGCGCCGCATCGGACAGCGCGATGTCATCGGGATGGACCAGCTTCAGGAACGTCTTCTGGCAGATGGGTTGCAGCTCTTCCAGGCGGTAGCCGACGATCTCAGCCCAGCGCGCGTTGACCCGCATCTCGCCGGTCTGCACGTTCCATTCCCAGGTTCCCGCGGCGGTACCGTCGATGATCATCGCCAGGCGGCGACGCTCTTCCGCCAGCTCCTGCAGGCGGCGCTCCAGCAGTCCATTGCCGTGGGTGCCCTGGCCCGGCATCAATCCGGTCCCCTGCCGGCACGGGCAGGCGCCGACCGCAGCGGAACGCTGCGGCCTGCAACGAAGATGGCGGGTCGTGCTGGCGTCATGGCCCTCCCCAGCAACAGCGGGGTGGCCGGACGCCTCCCCTCAAGCGCAAGTGTGCGCAATCACGGGGAAAATCGACAAGTCCCCCGCCACGAATCAAGTGTGACGGGGAACGCGGTCCTCAACTGCGCTTGGCGCGGGCGAAGGCCTCGGCCAGGGCGTTGTTGGCCGGCCGCGCGGGCGCGGCGGGACGGCTGCCATTGCCTTGGCCCCGGTTCGGCCCGCGGTTCTGGCCGCCTGCATCGCGGCGCGGACCCTGCCCATGGCCGCGCTCATCACGCTGGCCCGGGCGGCTGGTCGCTTGCCCGGGGGTATCGTCCAGGCGCCGGGTCAGGGCGATGCGCTTGCGCGCCACGTCCACCTCCAGCACCTTCACCTTGACGATATCACCGGCCTTGACCACGTCGCGCGGGTCCTTCACGAACGTATCGGAAAGCGCCGAGATGTGGATCAGGCCGTCCTGGTGCACACCGATATCGACGAAGGCACCGAAGGCCGCCACGTTGCTGACCACACCCTCGAGCACCATGCCCTCGCGCAGGTCCTTGATGTCCTCGACGCCCTCGGCGAAGCGTGCCGCCTTGAACTCGGGACGTGGGTCTCGGCCCGGCTTCTCCAGTTCCTTGAGGATGTCACGCACGGTCGGCACGCCGAAGGTGGCATCGGTGAACTGCTCGGCCTTCAGGCCGCGCAGGAAGCTGCCATCACCGATCAGCGCCTTGATCGGGCGCGCGGTGCTGGCCACGATGCGCTCGACCACCGGGTAGGCTTCCGGGTGTACCGCCGAAGCATCCAGCGGCTCATCACCGTCGGCAATGCGCAGGAAGCCCGCGCACTGTTCAAAGGTCTTCTCGCCCAGGCGCGCGACCTTCAGCAGGTCCTTGCGGCGCTTGAACGGGCCGTTCGCATCACGGTGGCGCACGATGTTCTCGGCCACCGTGGCCGACAGGCCAGACACCCGCGACAACAGTGCAGCCGAAGCGGTGTTCACGTACACGCCCACCGCGTTCACGCAGTCCTCCACGCGGGCATCCAGCGCGCGCGCCAGGCGGTACTGGTCCACATCGTGCTGGTACTGGCCGACACCGATCGCCTTGGGTTCGATCTTCACCAGTTCGGCCAGCGGGTCCTGCAGGCGGCGGGCGATCGACACCGCCCCACGTAGCGACACGTCCAGCCCCGGGAACTCCCTGGCCGCGAACTCGGACGCCGAATACACCGACGCCCCGGCCTCGCTGACCACTACCTTCTGCAGCTTCGGGTTGGCAGCGGCCTTGATCGCTTCACCAGCCAGCTTGTCGGTTTCGCGGCTGGCGGTGCCGTTGCCGATCGCGATCAGTTCCACGTTGTGCTTGGCGCACAGCTGCTTGATCGTCTGCAGCGACTGCTCCCACTGGCGACGCGGCTCGTGCGGGTAGATGGTGTCGGTGGCGACCAGCTTGCCGGTGGCATCGACCACGGCGATCTTGCAGCCGGTGCGGATGCCCGGGTCCAGTCCGAGCACGGTCTTCGGGCCGGCGGGTGCCGCCAGCAACAGGTCCTTCAGGTTGTCGCCGAACACCGCGATGGCTTCGGCTTCGGCCTTTTCGCGGGCCTGGTTGAACAGGTCCAGCAGCAGATGGGTGTGCAGCTTGGCGCGCCAGGTCAGCCGGCACGCATCCAGCAGCCAGCGGTCGGCGGCACGGTCCTGGTCGGCGATGCCGGCCTTGCGCGCCACGCGTCCTTCGGCGTACTGATGGCCAGTCTCGGCATCGCTGCCCGGGTCCAGTTCCAGGAACAGGATCTCCTCGCGGCGCGCACGGAACAGTGCCAGCAAGCGATGCGACGGAATCTTCGCCAGCGCCTCGGCATGCTCGAAGTAGTCGCGGTACTTGGCGCCCTCGGTTTCCTTGCCCTCGGCGACGCGGGCACGGATCACCCCGGTCTCGCCCAGCCAGGTGCGCAGTTCACCGACCAGCGCGGCGTCTTCGCCCCAGCGCTCCATCAGGATCGCGCGCGCGCCTTCCAACGCGGCCTTGGTGTCGGCTACGCCCTTGTCGGCGTCGACGAAGGTGGCCGCGAACGTCTGCGGGTCCTGCGTCGGGTCGGCCAGCAGGCCATCGGCCAACGGCTCCAGGCCGGCCTCGCGGGCGATCTGCGCACGGGTGCGGCGCTTGGGCTTGTACGGCAGGTACAGGTCTTCCAGCCGGCTCTTGGTGTCGGCGGCCAGGATGTCATTGCGCAGCTCGTCACTGAGCTTGCCCTGCTCGCCGATGCTGGCCAGCACCGCCGCACGGCGGTCCTCCAGCTCGCGCAGGTAGGTCAGCCGGGTTTCCAGGTTGCGCAGCTGGGTGTCGTCCAGGCCACCGGTCACTTCCTTGCGGTAGCGCGCGATGAACGGAACGCTGGCGCCTTCGTCGAGCAGGCCGACTGCGGCGCGTACCTGGGCGGACTGGGCACCGATCTCGTCGGCGATGGTCTGGGCGATCTGCTGGGCGAGCGCGCTCTGGGCGTTCTTGGCGTCGTGCATTGCTTCAGGTCTGTGCCGCGTTTCGGGAAGCCCCCATTCTGGCAATCCGCGACGGAGCCGGACAAGGCATTGACAGGGGGCGAGGTTCAGCGGCGAAGCCGGATTGGACGCCGGCATCCTGGCAAAGAGCGGGCTCGGACTGGCCCGGGGCTGGGATGCCGGCGCGGGCGCGCGATGGTGGGCGCGCCCTGCCGCGTGTTGCGTCGGTCAGCGGTAGTGGCGAGCGGCGCGCTGCATGACGATGTCGTCACGCATGCCTTCCAGGGCCATCAGGCGGACCTTGCCGACACCCTGCAGTTCCATGAACCGCTCCGTGTAGAACTCCGGCCCCAGCGCGGTGTCGGCGCGGGATTTGCTGAAGCCGTAGGGCACCACGCCCTTCTCGCCATCCTTGCTACCACCGACATAAAGAACGATTGCCATGTGATGTATTCCTCCAAATTGCTACTGCGTACTGCGCTCGATGAGCGATGCTGCGAGCTCATCAAGGAAGAGCTTACCGCGTCGAACCTGACTGGAACGTCACGAAGGCTAATGACGATCGGTTGCATGCAGATGACTGCGGGATCGCTGCAGAATGCTTACGGATCTTTAACTTCCGGCTAACGAATCGGTGGGGGATTCCCGCCAACGGCGCAGCCCCTCGTGGGTGGTTTGGTTGGTCGCGGAAAGCCGGTTTCCTGTGGGCTGGCCGGGAGGGTGGGTAGGCCGGGGACGCCGTGAACCCAACCCGACCGACCAGCGCGAGGGTTTTGCATTTGACAACCAGGCATCACCACCCACGAGGGGCTGCGCCGTTGGCTGGAAACTACGGCCACCAACCACGCCCGAACCGGGCGAAATGATCGGCCGCGCGCTCGAACGGGTTGCGCGCGCTCACCCCGCCGCACAGCAGGTACACCGGCAGGTACAGCGGCCCCAGCACCATGTACTGGTAAACGTGCGCGCGCTCGTGGTCGTCCAGCCGGATCAGCGGCTCCACGCCCCACCCCGCCTGATGCGCATAGGTCCGGCAACAGATGCCGAGGTCATGGCCGGTATGCAGGATCACGTTGCCCAGGGTGATCGCACCGCCCGGCCCCCACGGCCAGTGATCGAACACCACGGCGCAGTCCCGCCCGCTCCAGCGCAGCGTCGCGCCGCCAAGCATGCCGGCCAAGCCGCCGATCAGGCCGATCAGTGTGTTGGGCAACGTCCATGCGGCGCCCAGCATCTGCAGCGCGCGCAGCCAGAGCGGCCAGGATCGAGCGGCGGTGTTCAATCCGCCTCGTTCGGAATCAGCAGCCACAGGATCAGGTAGATCAGAATGCCGGGGAAGGCGGCCGAGCCGATCGATACCAGCACGAACACGATCCGCACCAGGGTGGGGTTCCAGCCGAAGCGATGGGCAATGCCGCCCATCACGCCGGCAATCATGCGGTCGTTCAATGAACGCGACAGCGTCTTGGGCGTGGTGTTCACGGCGGTGTCTCCTCGGCTTGCGGGCAGAATCAGTCGAGCACGCCGCGACTCTACACCGCCTCCGTGTCTACGGCGTGCGGAGACGCAGCGCCTGCAGCCGCGCACCGAACCAGGCGGCCGCGGTCTGTTCAGGCTGCCCCGGGCACTGGATGCGGTAAGGCTTCCCGCTCATGCTGCTCTGGCTGGCGGCGCGCTCGATGAACTGCTCGGCGCTGTCCACCATGTCCTTCTTCAGCAGGTAGTCGTACTTGCGCTGCAGATGGGCGCGCGCATCGCCGCCGTCGTACCAGCTGCCATTGCGCTGGAAACGGCACTGCGAGCCGTCCAGGCTGGAAATCAGCTGGGCGATCTCCCGGCGTGCATCGGCACTGGGTGCGGGGTGGGCAAATTGTGCTGCCAGCAGTGCCGCAAGAATCAACGAAATCCGGTACGTCATCATCCCCCCAGGTCAGTCGAGCATGGCTCGACTCTACAGGTCACGCGCCTTCAACCAGCCATCGATCGTGGCCGGCACTTCGCGCTGGGCGCGGCCGGACACATAGATACCAATGTGGCCACCGCGGAAACTGGACTCGGTGTAGTCGTCCGTACCCAGGCGCCCACGCATCGCGCGCGAGGCGTCCGGCGGTACCAGATGGTCCTGCTCGGCATAGATGTTCAGCACCGGCAAGGTCACCTGCGACAGATCCACGGCTTCCTCGCCGATCCGCACCGTACCGTTCACCAGGCCGTTGCCCTGGTAGAACTGCTTGATGAAGTCACGGAACGCCTCGCCCGCCAGGTCCGGCGAATCGAAGATCCATTTTTCCATGCGCAGGAAATCCTCCAGCGCCGCCTTGTCGTCGAGGATATCGAGCAGACCGACGTACTTCTGCACGTTTAGGCGGAATGGCTTGAGCATCAGGTAGCTGGCATTCATCAGGTCAGCCGGTATGTTGCCCAGCGTATCCACCAGCAGATCCACGTCCACCTGCCGCGCCCAGTGCGAGAGCATGTTGTCGGCCGTCTGGAAATCGACCGGGGTGACCATGGTGATCAGCTTGCCCAGCTTCTCCCGGCGCAGCGCGGCATAGCACAGCGCGAACACACCGCCCTGGCAGATGCCGAGCAGGTCGATCGGGCCGCCACTGCGCACGCGCAGTGCATCCACCGCACCATCGATATAGCGCAGCAGATAGTCCTCCAGCGTCTGGAAGCGCTCCGAACGATCCGGGTAGCCCCAGTCCAGCACGTACACGTCCTGCCCGAGCGCCAACAGCTTCTGCACCAGGGAGCGGTCGGCCTGCAGGTCGACCATGTACGGCCGGTTGACCAGCGCGTAGACGATCAGCAGCGGCGTGCGCCGGGTCGGCGCCTGTTCGCCGACGAAGCGGTAGAGCACCACCTTGCCGTCGCGCCACACTTCCTCGCGGGCGGTCACGCCATAGTCAACGTCTTCCACCTGCGGCAGCAGCTTCAGCCCTTCCATCAGCTTGCGCTGCATGGCCAGGGTCTCCTGCATCAGGTCATCGGCGTTGAAGCCCAGCGGTCCCTTCATCGGTCACGTGCCCGTGAGGTGGTGCGAGATTCGGACTTTCTGGCAGCCGCCTTCTTTGCCGGCGCGGCCCTCTTCGCGGCCTTGCGGGCGGCTGGCTTCACCTTCGCCGGCGTCGGCTGCGCCACCGGATCGACCGCAGCGGTTCCAGCCAGCACCGCCACTTGTGCCTGCAGCCGGCGCAGGCCGCGCTCCAGCTCGGCGATGCGGCGGTGTGCGGCATCCATCTCGCTGCGGGTCGGCAGGCCGATACGTTCACTCATCTGTTCCACCTCGCGCTGCAGGCCGGCGCGCAGACGCATCTGCGCGTTGCCCAGCGAGGCGTACACCTGCTGGAACGGTTCGGACATGGCGACCTTGGCGTAGGCCTCCTCGGCCACTTCGATCCACAGGTCGAACATCGCGCGGGCGCTGGTCAGCTGGCTGCCCGGCTGTTCGTGCTCGGCCAGGCGCTGCTCGAACAGCGCAAATGCCTCGTCCAGTGCCCGCTTGATCTGGTCGACATAGGCGCGCGAATGCTGCTGGTATTCTTCCTGCGCACGCAGCAGGGCCTGCCAGCGCGCCTGGTGCTCGCGGCCGGGGCCGAATGCCGGGCTCTGCAGCCACGGGCCCGCCTGCAGCTGGAACTGCTGCAGCCATGCGGCGAATTCAGGTACTGCGGCACCGGCGTGGGTGCTGCCGCGGGCGCCCTGCAGCATCCATTGCAGCATGCCGTCGCCCTGCCCCTGCACCGCCTCGCGCCAGGCCTGGGCCACGTCGGCACTGCTGGCGTCGCGGCCGGCAAACCGAGCGGCGACCTCCTGCATGGTGCCGTACCAGCTGCCCGCCTGTTCGCGGAACCGGCGCATGGCATCTTCCGGCGCGCCGGGCGCCTGTTCGGGCAGCAATTGGCCCCACCAGTCAAACAACCGTTGCCAGCTGCCGGGGTCGTCACCGGCAGGTGCAGCGGGCGCGCCCGCATGGCGCAGAGCATCACCCCAGGCGCCGAAGTACTGCCGGGCCAGCGTCTCGAAATCGCTGCTGCCGGCATCGTGGGCCGAGCTGGTCATCGCAGGCCTCCGCAGGGCTGGCTCATGGCTTGGGGATACGCAGGGTCTTGCTGATCATCAGCGACCCGGACAGGGCGAACAACAGCACCATCGGGTGCAGCTGCCACGGTCCGATCTGCCACTGGCCGAACCAGATGTTCTGGCCGATGGCATCGGTGCCGGCGGCGATCGCCAGTACGATCACCAGCACCAGGCTGGTCGGGATCGGGGTGCCCTCGAAATACGCGACCTTGCCCTCATCGCCGGTCATTGCCTCGGCTGTGACGTTGTAGCGTGCCAGGCGGCTGACGCCGCAGCAGACGAAGTAGCTCAGCACCAGCCAGTCCCAGCCACCCTGCATGCCGCAGGCATAGGCCAGCGCCGCTGGGGCCACCCCGAAGGAGATCACGTCGGACAGCGAGTCCAGCTCGCGGCCCAGGGTGGAGCTGGACTTGCGCCAGCGCGCGATGCGCCCATCAAGGGCGTCGAAGATGAAGGCCAACGGGATCAGCGCCATGCCGAACAGCAGGTAGCCACGCTCGCCGTCCTGCAGGAAGCGCATGGCGGCAAATACCGCACCGGTGCCGCAGAAAGCATTGGCCAGGGTGAACCAGTCGGCCAGCTGGAATTCGCGCAGCATCGAGAAGTGACGTTTCATGGGGACTCACGGAGCATCAAGGCCCACAGGTTACCGCGAGCGCCGTCGCTGGTGACAGCGCTGACGGGGCCCACCCTTCACCGCCCCCTCACCCGCCCTCACCGGCGGTGAATTTTTCGCCACCCATCTTGACAGCCTAGGGGGGTGGCCCCTGTCGCGGCTTATCCACAAAGTTGCCCACGCGTAATCCACACCCCCTGTGGACAACCAGATCTCACCGACTGCGACGGTGGACATTTCCTCATCACCCTGACACGGGGTTTCCCTACTTCCCAAGCCGCGAGGTCGGCGCTATGGTCACCAGCGGGCCCGCCGCCGCCACGCGCGATTCCTGGTGACGGGCGATGATGATGCCGGATGCTTCCACCCTGGCCGCGCAGCTGCGAAGGCCCCGCCGCAGCGCTGCACTGGCGGTCAACACCCTGTGCTTGTACTTCCGCCTGCTGCTGGCGCAGCGGCGCTGAAGTGGTAGAGCCGGCCGCTGGCCGGCTGCACCTGCCATTCCGGAGTGCCGGCCAGCGGCCGGCACTACCCAGCGTGCACCCGCCGCCAACGCGCGAAGCACAACACCTGCATCACCAGCATGGCCAGCAACCCCAGCGGCCACGCCCACCACACGCCGGCCAGCCCGTGCTGCGCCTGCATCCACATCGCCAGCGGCAGTTCCACCAGCAGCACCGCTGCCATACCCAGCAACGCTGGCAACCATACCGTGCCGCTGCCGCGCATCACCCCGACAAGCACCGCGCTGATTCCCATCGCCAGCACGCCCCACACCACAGTGCGCAGCTGCAACGCAGCCAGCTCGCGCACATCGGCTGCCGCCAGGATCAGCCCGGTCAGCCCGCGCGCCAGCGCCACAACCAGCACCACCACCACGCTCAGCGTCGCCAGCGCCACCAGCACACCAGTCCGGGCGATGGCCGGCAGCCGTGCTGTACGCCCGGCGCCCATCGCATGCGCCGCGAGGATGGTGGCGGTGATCCCCAACGACATTGCCGGCAACTGCACCCAGTTCATCAGCTGGTTGACCGCACCGTAGGCGGCCGTAGCGGTGTAGCCGTAACGGTTGATCCAGCCCAGCAACACGATTTCGGCGACGGCCAGGCTGAGCATCTGCAGCGAGGAGGGTATGCCGATGCGCAGCATCGATCGGATGATCGCGCCATCGAAACGAATGGCATGCAACAACTCAGGGCCCGGTGCCAAGGGATGTCCTGCCCGATGCCAACGCAACAACAGCCAGCCCAGGGCCAACAGCGAGGCAAACGCCGCCGACACCGCCGCACTGGCCGATCCCAGCCGCGGCAGGCCGGCCCAGCCCAGAATCAGCAGCGGCGTGCACAGCAGGCCCACCGCCGTGGCCAGCAGCAGCGCATGCAGTGGCGTCTTCGCATCGCCTACTGCGCGGCTCACGGCAGTGGCCAGCCACAGGAGGAAAAACGCCGGCGCCGCCAGCAGCAGCACGCGCGCGTAGACGATGGACTCACCGAGGATCGGTGCCGGTGTACCCAGTGACATCAGAAGCTGTGGTGCGAAACCGCTCCCCAGAGCCATCACCAGCACCGACAGCACAAGGATCAGCGCCACCGCACTGCCAGCCACCGCGCGCACCTGCTGCGGCCGCCCCGCGCCCCAGGCGTGCCCGATCAGCACCATCGCGCCGGTCGCCAGGCCCATCACCAGGGCCAGCAGCAGGAAGAAGACCGGGAAGAACGCAGCGGCCACGGCCACCGCCTGGGTACCGAGCAGATGGCCGAGGTAGATGTTGTCCAGCGTGCCTGCGGCCAGCTGCAGCGCATTGGTCAGCAGCATCGGCAGCAGCAGGGCCAGGTAGGTGCGCCACAGAGGCGGCGCGACCAGGGGCGTGGGATGTACAGGGGAGTTCATGGGGTTCTCTGGGCAAGGCGCTGCCCTGCCCGGCGTTTCCACCAGCAAAGCAAGCACAGGGGACCGGGCCGTGGCCCGCGATCAGGTGGCGCCGCCGTTCAACGACGGCGCGATGGATCAGCCGTCAGCGCTGTCGAACGCCAGACGCAGGGCGTGGTCGCGCACATCCCTGGGCCAGGAATGCAGCACCGCTTCCAGGCCCGCACGGTCGTGCGCGAACAGCACGCGGATGGCCTCCTCGAAGCCCGGCAGGTCACCGGCGATGGTCTGCAGGAAGAGATAGGCGCGCTCGGCATCGCGACGCCGGCGGTCCTTGTCCGCACCGGCGCGGCTGGCCGCCTCCACCAGTTTTCGCAATGCCACCGAGGCGCCGCCCGGCTGCTCGGCCAGCCAGGCCCAATGGCGCGGCAGCAAGGTCACTTCACGGGCGACCACGCCCAGCTTGGGGCGGCCACGGCCACGCGGGGTCGCAGCGTCTTCGGCAGTGATTTCGGCATCCGCCTCGTCAGAGGGGGGAAACGCTTCGGTTACCCGCGCCAGCAGTTCCTCGTCACTGCCGCGCGTATCGAAATCGCGGGTGCGACCGGTGGCGTTGTCGAACACCAGCAATGGTCCGGCAGCGTTGTCGGCGCGCAGCCGCTTGAGCGCCAGTGCCGCCACTTCCGGGCTGCCGCAGGCAACGAGGCGATGGCCGTCGAAACAACTGAAGGGAGGGAGTCGGGACGCAGGCATGGCAATGGCATCAGAGGTGATGCGCGAATATTGCCCGGGTAATTTATGGCTGTCAATATTGCCCGGGCATTAATCGACCAAAAGAGCGTGCCAACCCAGATTGGCACTCCCCGGAATGGTTGGCACCTCCCCGCTTCACCGGGTCACAGCCGGCTGTAGGACCAACTGACCATGCGCCCGTCCTTGTACGGCATCACGCCGTGGAACGGGCGCGGGTCGGCGTCGAACACCAGCGGCAGGAAGTTGCGGTCGCCTTCCCACATCGGCAGCGTGTCCAGCTTGTCCAGATCTACCCACTCCAGCGTGCCTTCGTGGTTGCCGCCGTGCGGGGTACCTTCGAAGCTGTCGATGACGAACACGAAGCCCAGCCAGTCTTCGCCGTGCTTGCCGAAACCGGGCCAGCTGAGAGTGCCGCGCAGGCGCATGCCGGTGCAGTCGATGCCGGCTTCCTCGGCAATCTCGCGGCGCATGCTGGCCGCCACGTCCTCGTCCGCTTCGATCTTGCCACCCAGGCCGTTGTACTTGCCGAGGTGATGGTCACCGGGGCGCGTATTGCGATGGATCATCAGCACCTGGCGACGATCGGGCGACAGCACATAGCCCAGAGTGGCGACGATCGGGGTGTACGGCATGGGGCGGCATCCAGCGGCAGGTCAGCCCTGGATTATGGCCGATCAGCGCACGAGCGACAGGCGGCGCTCGGCAGGCGCACCGGCGCCATCGGGGTCACGGCGCAGCGTTGCGACGCCGTGGCCGCGCTCGGCCAGGTATTCCAGCCACTTGCCGAGGAAGGTGTTCATCCGCATGCGATGACTGATCAACTCCGCCGGCGGCGGGTACAGGCCCATGGTGTCCTGCCAGCGGCGGCCGACGTAGCAATGGGTGGTCTCGGCCTGGCGCGCGTCACGGTACAGGCGAACATAGGCCGAGGGATCCGGCTCGCCGGTGACCGGGTCGGCAATGTCGTAGGTCAGCCGCAGTTCCACCGTATAGCGGTGGCACTCGATCACGTCCAGGCGGACATCCAGGCCGTCGCCGATCGAGGAAATGTAGCTGCCCGCCGCCAGTCCCGCCGGTTCGAACAGGCGCACCAGATGGCGGTAGTTCTCCGCGTACAGGCCCATGAGCCAGCTCAGCCGGCTCAGGCGGGGAATGCGTTCGGTACGGGGCAAGGCTCGGGCCATGGGTCGATCCTACACGTTGGTGCTTCAACGTGGGGGCGCCTCAAGCCACAGCCAACCCGACGGTCGCTTTCATCGTGGTAGTGCCGGCCGCTGGCCGGCAGCCCCGCAGTGCGAAAAGGGTCAATACAGCTCGCGCTGCAGCCCCAATGTGGCCAGCACCTTGCTGGAAATCTCCTCGATCGAGGTGTGGGTGGTGCTCAGGGTCGGGATCCGCTCCATGCGGAACATGGTCTCGGCCGCGGCCACCTCGCGCTTGCAGGTGTCCAGGTTGGCGTAGCGCGAGTTCGGGCGGCGCTCCTGGCGGATCTGCTGCAGGCGGTCCGGATCGATGGTCAACCCGAACAGCTTGCGCCGGTAGTTGCGCAGGCGCGGCGGCAGGCGGTCGCTTTCCAGGTCTTCGTCGGTCAGCGGGTAGTTGGCCGCGCGCACTCCGTAATGCAGAGCCAGGTAGATGCAGGTGGGCGTCTTGCCGGCGCGCGACACCGCCACCAGGATCACGTCGGCATCGTCATAGTTCACTGCGATGCCGTCGTCATGGGTCAGGGCGAAGTTCATCGCGTTGATGCGGCGGTGGTACGTGTCGAAATCGACCATGCCGTGGGCCTGGCCGACCCGGGCCAGGCGAGGGCTGGCCAGTTCGCGCTCCAGCGGCTCGATGAACGGCGCGAACACATCCAGCATCAGGGCACCGCTGTCGGCCAGGATCAGGCTCAGGCTCTGGTCCACGCAGGAGTTCACCACGATCGGCCGGACCTGGTACCGCTCCCCCGCCGCCTGGATCCGGGCGCAGGCTTCACGCGCTTTTTCAGGGTCGTCGACAAACGACATCCGATCGGTAATGAAGCTGAACCCGGAGAACTGGGTCAGCAGGCTATGCCCAATGGTTTCAGCGGTGATACCGGTTCCATCGGAAACGTAGAACACCGGACGGATGGTCGACATGCGCGCTTTTACCCCCTACGAAGCTTAAAAAGGCCGCCAGCACAAGCTTGTGCCGACGGTGCTCTGCCCGGCATCATATCGGCTTCTTCCTACGGACGCGGCCACTCAGCCCGCCTCGGGCGATGGCCAAACGGAGCATCGCGCTTGAACGAGAACATCCTGTGGTTGCACGAACTGCGTCTGGCCGATCTGGCCCGCGTAGGCGGCAAGAATTCGTCCCTGGGCGAGATGATCGGCAACCTGGCCGGTCTGGGCGTTTCGGTGCCGGGCGGTTATGCCACCACCGCTGAAGCCTTCAAGGACTTCATCGCGCACAACGACCTGTCCAAGCGCATCTTCGACAGGCTGGCCACGCTGGACGTCGAGGACGTCAACGCGCTGACCGCAGCCGGCAAGGAAATCCGCGGCTGGGTAATCGACGCCCCGCTGCAGCCGCAGCTGGACCAGGACATCCGCACCGCCTACGCCAAGCTGAGCGCCGAGAATGGCGGCGGCGACGTGGCCGTGGCCGTGCGTTCGTCTGCCACTGCCGAGGATCTGCCGGATGCGTCCTTCGCCGGCCAGCAGGAAACCTTCCTCAACGTGACCGGTGCCGACGACGTCGTGCACAAGGTCAAGGAAGTGTTCGCCTCGCTGTACAACGACCGCGCCATCGCCTACCGCGTGCACCACGGCTTCAAGCATGAGGACGTGTTCCTGTCCGCCGGCGTGCAGCTGATGGTGCGTTCGGGCGTCGGTTCCTCCGGCGTGCTGTTCACCCTGGACACCGAATCCGGCTTCCGCGACGTGGTGTTCGTCACCTCCTCGTTCGGCTTGGGCGAGATGGTCGTGCAGGGCGCGGTCAATCCGGACGAATACTACGTCTACAAGCCCACCCTGCAGGCCGGCAAGCCGGCGATCCTGCGCCGCTCGCTCGGCAGCAAGGCGATCCGCATGGTGTATTCGGATGTCCCCGGTGAGCGCGTCCGTATCGAAGACACGCCGGCCGAACTGCGCACCACCTTCTCGATCAGCGACGAGGACGTGCAGGAACTGGCCAAGCAGGCGCTGGTCATCGAAAAGCACTACGGCCGCCCGATGGACATCGAGTGGGCCAAGGACGGTGTCAGCGGCAAGCTGTTCATCGTGCAGGCGCGCCCGGAAACGGTGAAGTCGCGCAGCCACGCCACCCAGATCGAGCGCTTCGCGCTGACCGAGAAGGGCGGCAAGGTGCTGGCCGAGGGCCGTGCCGTCGGCGCCAAGATCGGTTCGGGCGTGGCCCGCGTGGTGAAGACGCTGGACGACATGAACCGCGTGCAGCCCGGCGACGTGCTGATCGCCGACATGACCGATCCGGATTGGGAACCGGTGATGAAGCGCGCCTCGGCCATCGTCACCAACCGCGGTGGCCGCACCTGCCACGCCGCGATCATCGCGCGCGAGCTGGGCGTGCCGGCCGTGGTTGGTTCGGGCAACGCGACCCAGGTCATCGAAGATGGCCAGCTGGTCACCGTCAGCTGCGCTGAAGGCGATACCGGCTTCATCTACGAAGGCAAGCTCGGCTTTGAACGCACCACCACCGATCTGGGCAACATGCCGCCGGCGCCGCTGAAGATCATGATGAACGTGGCCAACCCGGAACGTGCCTTCGACTTCGGCCAGCTGCCGAACGCCGGCATCGGCCTGGCCCGCCTGGAAATGATCATCGCCAGCCACATCGGCATCCATCCGAATGCGCTGCTGGAATACGACCGCCAGGACGCCGCGACCAAGAAGAAGATCGACGAGAAGATCGCCGGCTACGGTGATCCGGTCAGCTTCTACGTCGACCGCCTGGCCGAAGGCATCGCCACCCTCACCGCCTCGGTCGCCCCGAACGCCGTGATCGTGCGCCTGTCGGACTTCAAGTCCAACGAGTACGCCAACCTGATCGGCGGCAGCAACTACGAGCCGCACGAAGAGAACCCGATGATCGGCTTCCGCGGCGCCAGCCGTTACGTCGATCCGAGCTTCTCGGCCGCCTTCGCGCTGGAGTGCAAGGCCGTGCTGCGCGTGCGCAACGAAATGGGCCTGGACAACCTGTGGGTCATGATTCCGTTCGTGCGCACCCTGGAAGAAGGCCGCAAGGTCATCGAGGTGCTGGAACAGAACGGCCTGAAGCAGGGCGAGAACGGCCTGAAGATCATCATGATGTGCGAAGTGCCGTCCAACGCACTGCTCGCCGATGAATTCCTGGAAATCTTCGACGGCTTCTCGATCGGCTCCAACGACCTGACCCAGCTGAGCCTGGGCCTGGACCGCGACTCGTCGATCGTCGCGCACCTGTTCGACGAACGTAACCCGGCAGTGAAGAAGCTGCTGTCGATGGCGATCAAGGCAGCACGTGCCAAGGGCAAGTACGTTGGCATCTGCGGCCAGGGCCCGTCCGATCACCCGGATCTGGCCGAATGGCTGATGCAGGAAGGCATCGAGTCGGTGTCGCTGAACCCGGACACCGTGGTTGATACCTGGCTGCGCCTGGCCAAGCTGAAGGCCAACGGCTGATGCCGTGATGGGCTGACGTCGCTTTCATCGACGTCCGCCCATACTGCTGCTGCACGCAAGCCCCGCCTCTGCGGGGCTTGCTGTTTCTGGCGTCCACGCACGCCCGGCCCCACGCAGACATCGCTACGCAGCAAAGGACTTCCGCATGATCGCCGCCGCACCTCCCGCCCCCGCCGCAACGCCCTGGTTCCACTCGCTCAACTGGGAGCGCCTGCTGGAAACCTACGGTGTGCCGTTACTGGCCGCCATCGTGGTGCTGCTGGTGGGCCTGTGGGTGGCGCGTCGCCTGTCCAACGCGATGCCGCGCGCCACAGCGCGCATGGGCGTGGACCCGATGCTGGGCAGCTTCCTGCGCAACGTGGTGTACGCCGCATCGCTGGTGATCGTGGTGGTGCTGGCCATCGGCACGCTGGGCGTGCAGATCACGCCGCTGCTGGCCGTGCTCGGCACCGCCGGCCTGGCCGTTGGCCTTGCCCTGAAGGATTCGCTGTCCAACATCGCCTCGGGCGTGATGCTGGTGACACTGCGGCCGTTCCGCGTCGGCGACGTAGTCACCGTTGCCGGACAGACCGGCACGGTGCGCGAAGTGCGCATCTTCCAGACCGTCATCACCGGTGCCGATAACCAGCACACCACCATTCCGAACACGTTGATCACCGCTGCACCGATCATCAACCTCACCGCCGAACCGACCCGCCGCGTCGAACTGGTGATCGGCATCGGCTATGAAGACAACATCCAGCTGGCGCGCGATACCGCGCTGGCGTTGATGAAGGCCGACCCACGCGTGCTGCAGACACCGGCACCGGACGTGGTGGTGTATGAGCTGGGCGCGCACGCCATCAACCTGGGCATCCGCTGCTACGTGAAGTCGGCCGACTGGTTCGGTACCAAGGTCACGCTGCTGGAGCAGCTGAAGCTGGGCTTCGACAAAGCCGGCATCAACATCCCGTATCCGCAGCAGGACATGCACCTTTACCTGCATGGCAAGGATGGCGGCGTGGTCGAGGCGGAGGCGCTGGTGCGCGACAAGCCCTGATCCCAAACAGAAATGCCGGCCAGCGGCCGGCACTACCCTGCCCCGCGCCCCCTGGTAGTGCCGGCCGCTGGCCGGCACCCACCCATCTCCATGCACCGGTAGTGCCGGCCGCTGGCCGGCAGCCTTCAGGATCAGGCCGCGACGCTCTCTTCCAGCGTCGGATAATCGGTGAAGCCCGCCGCGCCACCGCCAAAGAACGTCGCCCGATCCGGCGGGTTCAATTCCGCCCCCAGACGCAGACGCTCCGGCAAATCCGGGTTGGCGATGAACGGGCGACCGAAGCCGATCAAGTCGGCCCAGCCTTCAGCCAGTGCCTGCTCGGCGCGCTCGGCGGTGTACTTGCCGGCGTAGATCAGCGTGCCCGGGTAGACCATGCGCAGCGCCTGCTTGAACGCCACCGGCATCAGCGGTGCATCGTCCCAGTCAGCTTCGGCGATATGCAGGTAACCCACGCCCAGCTCACCCAGCAGGTGCGCCGCGGCCAGATAGGTGGCCTGCGGCGTATCGTCCACCGCACCCTGCAACGTGGTCAGTGGCGCCAGGCGCACGCCGACGCGATCACCACCGACCACCGCAACCACCGCCTGCACCACCTCGCGCAGGAACCGCAGGCGGTTCTGCAACGCGCCGCCATAGCCGTCGGTGCGCTGGTTGGCCTGCGAGTCGATGAACTGGTTGATCAGGTAGCCATTGGCACCGTGCAACTCCACGCCATCGAAGCCTGCGTCCAGCGCGCTGCGTGCCGCCTGGGCGTAGTCGGCGACGATGCCGGGAATCTCGTCTTCGCGCAGCGCGCGCGGCATCGAATGCTGGATCATTTCGCCCACCCCGGCTTCGGGACCTGCCCCGGTCGGGTCGACGAACACCTTCACGCCTTCCGCCAACAACGCCGACGACGACACCGGGGCGGCACCACCCGGCTGCAGGGCCACGTGCGAGACCCGGCCCACATGCCACAGCTGGGCGTAGATGCGGCCGCCAGCGGCGCGCACCGCATCGGTCACCCGACGCCAGCCCTGCACCTGTTCCGGGCTGTGGATGCCCGGGGTCCAGGCATAGCCCTGGCCCTGCGGGCTGATCTGGGTGCCCTCGCTGACGATCAGGCCGGCACTGGCGCGTTGGGCGTAGTAGGCGGCCATGTCCGCGGTGGCGACGTTGCCGTCGGCGGCACGCGAGCGGGTCATCGGCGGCATCACGATGCGGTTGGGCAGGGTCAAGGCGCCCAAGCGGTGGGGAGTGAACAACATGGCGGCGATCTCTTGCGGGGGGACTGCCGCAAAGGATGGGGATGCCAGCTGCCAGGCAACAGGCATGCACTGGCAAAACAATTGTTCCCCGAAGGCAAGGATGGCCCGCCGGGGGGCAGAGCCCCTTCCTGCGGAACGGGATCCGGCCCCGCGCGCAACCGGGGGCGGGTCCCTTTGCAACGCAAAGGGCTCCGACCGCGAAGCCGGTTACAGCGTGGGTTCGATCAGCACGCCGCCATGCGCCACGCGGTCATAGCAGGCGCGCACCACATCTTCCCCATACTTCAACTCCAGCCGGCGCACGATGAAGTGACCACGCGCCATGTCCTGGTAGTAATCGGTGAACATGGTATTCAGTGTTGCACCCGCGGCCGCACCAACGATCGGCACCGCCTGCGCAGCGAATTTCTCGGTAACAACCACGCCGAAGCGCGCCGCCACCTTCTCCACCATCTTCGCCAGCAGCTTGCCGGCTTCCTTCGGCGCCACGCCCAGCGTCAGGTCGCGGCCGGTCACCACCCGCCCGGCCAGCTCGGCCGACAGGTGGCGCATCACATCGGTGGTGAAGCCGCGGGCCAGGTAATAGCCCGTCTCGCTGGCGTCATCACGCGGCGAGTTGCCGCCCAGCGCGAACACCTCCAGGCACGCCTGGCGGGTGCTGAACTCGGACAGGTCAAACCCCTCGCTGCGGGCGACGTCGGCCACCGCACGCATCATGATCGTGGTCGACACCGGCAACTCGATGAGCAGGGCGGCAAAGCCGAAGGCACCGCCGACCGCACCGGAGGTGGCTGCCGCCAATTTGTGCCAGCGGGTCGACGCTCCCTTGCCGGGCGAGTTGTCCATGCTCCACAGGGCTGCCTGCGCCGACTTGGACAGTGCCGCCTGCACCGCACCGTGGATGCGGTTGGAGACCGAACTGGGCAGCGCCTTCACCGCGAACTCCAGCGGCGTACCGACCAGGTTCGCCATGCGCGCGGTCAGGGTCGGCGCTTCCAGCAGCGCCACCGCGCGCTGCAGGTCGGACCAGTCGCGGGCGTCATGGGCGATGTCGCGGGGAAGCAGGATGGGCTCGTTCATGGCGCCGATCTTAGCGCCCGGAAGTTGAACGGTTCGTCGTGGGTCACGACAGTAAGGCGCGGATCCCGCGCCTTGCCGGCCAGCGGCCGGCACTACCCGTTGGTGTGTCACCCGGTAGCGCCGGGCCATGCCCGACGGCGTCGTTCAGGCAGCCGGCAGGCCCGACAGCGCGCCCATGAACTGGCGGTAGTGGCGCAGCTCGGCGATCGAATCGTGTACATCGCTCAGCGCGGTATGGTTGCTGTTCTTGCCGACGCCGGCGGCCACGCTCGGCGCCCAGCGCTTGGCCAGTTCCTTCACCGTGGACACGTCCAGGTTGCGGTAGTGGAAGTACTTCTCCAGCCTCGGCATCTGGCGATGCAGGAAGCGGCGATCCTGGCAGATCGAGTTGCCGCACATCGGCGAAAGACCGGCCGGAATCCACTGCGCCAGGAAGTTCACCGTCTGCGCTTCGGCCTGGCCCAGGGTGGTGGTGCTGTCCACCACGCGCTGCCACAGGCCGGAACGACGGTGCTGGTTGCGGTTCCACTCATCCATCGCTTCCAGCGTTTCCAGCGGATGGTGGATGGCAAACTCGGGGCCTTCAGCCAGCACATTGAGCTGGGCATCGGTGACCACGGTGGCGATCTCGATGATCGAATCGTTGTCGGTATCCAACCCGGTCATCTCCAGGTCGATCCAGATCAGTCGCTCGTTGGCCGCGCCGGTGTCCGCCATTGTGTCGCCTCGTTGCTGGGCAGGCGCGCGGCCTACCGGTGAAGGAAAGAGGCGCCCATCATACCCGTTCGCCCCTCAGCCCTCGCCCGCATGGTCTTCCAGCAGCAACGGCGGCTTGCCGCGCTTGGCGCGGAAATAATTGGTCAGGCGCATGCTGGCCTCCTTGGCCAGCACCCCACCGTGGATTTCCACCCGGTGATTGTGCCGGGCATCACCCAGCAGGTCGAACACGCTGCCGCAGGCGCCGGTCTTGGGGTCGCTGGCGCCGTAGACCAAGCGGGCGACGCGTGCATGCACGATGGCCATCGCGCACATCGCGCAGGGTTCGAGGGTCACGTACAGGGTGCTGCCGAGCAGCCGATGATTGGCCAGCCGCGTGCCGCCGGCGCGCATGGCCACGATCTCGGCATGCGCACTGGGATCGTGCGAGGCGATGTTGAGGTTCCAGCCCTCGCCCAGCAGCTGGCCATCGGCGCCCACCAGTACCGCACCGACCGGAATCTCGTCGAACTCGCGCTGCGCACGCTCGGCCAGCGCCAGCGCATGGCGCATCCAGTGTTCATCGGCGTCGTGCACCGGTACACCCAGGGCATCGGTCATGGCGGTTCTCGCGTGTCTGCAGGGCCGGGATGGCCGCCGGGGCCGCATTGTACGCCCGCGGCCGTGCAGGCGGCGCGGGTATCGGCGGTGCCATTGCGCGCGACCGGTGGTCCAAGCAGCGAGCGCGCTGAAGCCAGGCTGCAGGCCTCATACTGAGCCCTTCCGCAAGCACCTTGGTGAACACATGACCACCCTCCGTCCCTCGCGCGCCGATGACGGCGCCGCCCTCGTCGACCTCTGGCGCCGTGCCGTCGACGCCACCCACGACTTCCTCAGCGCCGAAGACCGGCAGGCCATCGATGCCGAAGTCGCCAGCTTCCTGCCGCAGGCGCCGATGACCGTTGCGGTCGATGCACAGGATCGGCCACTGGGCTTCATGCTGATCGACGGCACGCACATGGAAGCGCTGTTCATCGATCCGGACGTGCGCGGCACTGGTATCGGCCGGCAACTGCTGCAGCACGCGCTGGCCCGGCATCCGCAGCTGAGTACCGACGTCAATGAGCAGAACGCACAGGCCGTCGGCTTCTACCTGCGCATGGGCTTCGTCGAAACCGGCCGCTCACCGCTAGATTCGCAGGGCCGTCCGTATCCCCTGATCCATCTCCGGCACAACGGCTGACATTGGACGGATATTCGAGGCCCGCCCCCGATCATCAGGCCGTGGCTTCGAATGCCGGTGAGTACTGTACCTCTCCCTGCGCCATCGACGGCCTCAGGTGCAGCGCCTGGAAGTACTCTGGCGGAACACCCGGCAGCACCAGGCCCGGCTCGGCGCGGAATCCGAATCGACCGTAGTACGCGGGTTCTCCCAGCAATACGCAGCCCTGCGCCCCCTGCTCACGCAGTGCATCAAGCGCCGCATGCATCAGCGCCGCGCCGACACCCTGCCCCTGCCATACTGGCAGCACCGAGATTGGTCCCAGGCCAAACCAGCCCGTACTGCCATCGCTGACCGTCACCGGCGACAAGGCAACATGCCCGACGACCTGCCCGTCCTTCTCGGCGACCAGCGAGAGACTCAGCTCTCCACGCGAACGCAGTGCATCCACAATGAACTGCTCGGTGTGGCTGCTGTGTGGGGCTTCGCGGAAGGCTGCCTCGGTGAGTGCGTGGATGACAGCGCGGTCTTCGCGGATTTCAGGGCGGATCGTGCAGTTCAAGGAGAGCGCCTTCAATGAAGTGATGGATATGTGAATGATTGATTTCAGTCACGGATTCAGCCGCAGACCTGCCTCCGGCAGCAATGCCAACGTGATGATCGCGAGCCTTGTGCGGCAAGCGATCCGCCCGGGCAATGCCTCGCCGGGGCGTCAAAAATCCGTCTCCAAGGGTGGCACAGCGCTCCCGGCACGTTCCATAATCGAGAAACCTGCCACCCAGGAAGGATAGATGGACATGGACGCACGATGCAGGCTCGCGCCATGCGTGTAGCTCGCCCCGAACCCAGGGGGCGGCCGCTGCTGGCATTGCTCGCCCTCGTCCCGCTGGCGGCATGTTCGCCCTACGCCGACGCCGAGCGTGACGTCGCCGCGGGTGGACGCGGCCTGGCCAAACTCAACCCGGCGCCGAAGCAGGCCTACGAACTGGTGCTGACACTGAAGGACGCGCCGGGCCCGTTCGCGATCGTGGAGGGCGTGGCCCAGTACGACGTCAGTAACTACGAAGACTGCGGGCGGATCATATGGTCCACCGGTACGGCAAGCCGCATTACCAGCCAGGAACCGGTGGAACTGCGCAGGGTTGGCGAGAACGAATACCGCGGTACGTTCTACCTCGACCGCATGCAGGATCAGGACTATTACGATCGCGGTACGTGCCACTGGACGCTGACCGGTGTTGGCGCGATGTTGCGTGCGACGAACGGCGAAGCCGATACGCGATTCCTGACGTTCATCGACAAGAAGCGCATGGACGCGGGGAGCCAGTTGACGCGGTACTACCCACGCGCCGACTACCCGCGGATCGAAGAGATCACCGGATACGGAGCAAGTGGCAAGGAAGATCCTTCGGCGTACAGGGAAGAGCTGCGCAATGCGCTGTTCTCAACCACCACCACTGTGCAGAGGCTTGTGCCATGAACTGCCAGTGCCACATTTCCCCCTACACACCAGGAGGCCGACATTGCGCCACAAGATGATTCCGTGCCTTGCTCTGCTTCTGTTGACCGCCTGCCATCCGGAGACCGCCATGAACCAGGAACGTGCCGCTGCTGAAGCCGATGTCGCCCAGGGTGGGCGCGGCCTCGCCAAGCTCAACCCCAGCCCGCGCAAGGCCTATGAACTGGTGCTGCGCCTGAAGGACGCCCCGGGTGATTTCGCTGTGGTTGAAGGCGTGGCCCAGTACGACGTCACCAACGAAGACCAGTGCGGCCACATCGAGCCGGCCACCGGCACGGCTGCTCGCATCACCAGCCAGGAGCCGGTGGAACTGCGCAAGGTCGCTGATGGCGAGTACCGCGGCACGCTGTATGCGGACCGCATGCTGGATGAAGACTACTACGGTCGTGGCGTGTGCAAGTGGGAGTTCACCGGCGCCGGGGCAATGCTGAAGGCAACGGGTGCTGAAGAAGAGACCCGTTTCCTGACTTTCGTCAAGGCGGAACCGCTGACTGAAGGCAAGACCCACACGCTTTACTATCCGGACGCAGCCTATCCGCGGGCACCACTTGCTGCCAACTATCCGGCCACCGGCAAGGCTGACCCGGCTGACTACGTTGCTGAACTTCAGGGCAAGTTGTTCACGATGAGTCTCAGCGCCAGCGAGGTCAACCCATGACCATCAGCACGCAGGATTATGCGGCGCTTTCCGACGATGCCTACAAGGATCGCGCTGTCGGCCGGAGGCGTCCGGGGGAAGAAGAGCTCGTCACGATCAACGGGCATGAATACAAGATTCTCGATCACGTCAATAATCGGCTCAATGGTTACCAAGGCACGGTTTATCAGCGAGCCGACACCAACGAGATCGTGGTCGCTCATCGCGGCACCGAGCAGATAGCTCGTGATGCCATCCTGACCGACGGCGGCATGGTCGTCGCCCGCACCAATGTGCAAGCGCCCGATGCCATTGCTTTGACCAAGAGTGCACTGGATTACGCGAAGCAGGACGCCGCCTTTGGAGGCCGTGCTCCTGAGGTCACCGTCACCGGTCACTCCCTCGGCGGCGCCCTGGCCCAGATTACCTCGCATCACTTCAACATCAAGGGTGAGACCTTCAACGCCTACGGCGCGGTCAGCCTCGGCTACCGCATCCCGGAAGGCGGCAACACCATGATCAATCATGTCATGGCCTCCGATCCGGTCAGCGCCGCCTCGCCGCACTTCGGCCAGGTGCGCATCTATGCCAAGCCGGAGGAGATCAGGACGCTGTCTGCTGCCGGTTTCAGCAACCACTCGTTGCGCGCCCTGATTCCAGACTACCCGGTCATCGCGGCAGCCAGTTCTTTGGGCTCCCACAAACTGGGTAACTTCCTCGATCAAGGCTCGGTGCTGAAGCACCCGGAAACCCAGACGCTGGCGAAAGACAACGCCAGGATGATCGAGGAGTACCGCGACAACCTGGAATCGCTGCGCAGCGGTATCACCCGTGCGGCGCGGGGCATTCCAGGCGGCGCCGTCGACCTGTACGACCACATCCGCGGCCCGCTGCAGCCCGGTGAGCCGGCACGCCGCGAAGCGGAGAAGAACGGCCATCACACCAGCATGCTGCGAATGGACGATGCCAACCATGTGGGCAACCCACTGTTCAACGACGCGATCCGTGGCGTGCACGCGCAGGATGTCCGCGTCGGCCGGGTACCAGACGTGATGAGCACGCAACTGGCAGGCAGCCTGGCCGCCGAAATGCACGCAGCAGGCGGCAAGCGCATCGACGAAGTGGTCATGAATGCCGATGCCTCGCGCAGCTTCGCCGTGCAGGGCCAGGGCGGCGACCCCGCCCACCTTCGCGTATCGGTCGATACGGCAGTGGCGATGAACACCCCGCTGGAACAGAGCAGCCAGCGCATCGACCAGCAGGCCGCCGACCAGCGCGTTACGCTGGAGCGCGACCAGCAGCTGGAACAGCAGCGGAACCAGACCCGCAGCCTGCAGGCCTGATGCAGCGCGGGAGCCGGTCAGCCCGGCTCCCGCATCACTTCGAGACTCCGGCTCAGGGGCCGGACGCTGCCATTGGCACGGATGCTGCGGCCGTCACGAACAGATCGGGCCCGGAATCCGGGAATCCGCCACAGGCGCGATCGCCGGGTGCCACCGGGTCACAGGGCCACTGCGCGCGCGCGACCTTCTCGCGCAGCTCGAAGCGATCACCGGTCCAGACCACGAACGCGATGTGCTCACGGTTCCAGTCACTGTAGGCGCGCGGACCACCCTTCTGCGCCGACTCCGGGTATTGCACGAACCAACGCATGGCCGGGCCGTACTGCAGCTTGCTGTGGTCCAGGCTGATCCGGCCCTCACGCGACAGCTGGCGCGCACGATCGGCCTCCGTGACCGGGGGCATCGTCGGCATGGCATCGGCGGTCACATCCCTCGGCGCCGCATCCCCGCGGACCTGGTACACACGCTGGGCTACATAAGCCTCGCGGCAATCACCCGCTGGCACACGAACCGGCTCCGCGCCGTACTCATCACGGTTGGCGACCTGGTCGCTGCAGGTGAACGGCGCCGACACCAGATAGAACGTGCTGTCGGCGTCGCGCCCTTCCAGCGAACGCACCCAGATGTCGCCCATCCGCACGATGAAGTCCGGGCGCTGGCCATAGCCCGGCACAGCCTTGAACCAGGCCTTCTGCCGCACCTCACGCTCGCGCCAGCTGCGCGGAAGGTGGATGTCCTGCGCGGGCAGCGCGACCAGCAACGCGGCCAGATGCGTCGGCATGGTGCCCTGGCAGGCGCCAATCAGCAGGTCGCCCTGGGTCGCCAGCCGCCCGGCCAGATCCACCGGGCAGCGGGCACCGAGCGCCCGCTCGGTCGCCTGCTCTGGCGGCAACGGCACGATGGCCAATGCCGACGGAGCGGGGGCTACCGCGGGAACGGTTGGCTCGACGGCGGCAGGCGGTGCAGCCACAGGCGCCGCCGCTGCGGGCGCAACGGGCGCCGGGTCCGCAGCCGACGCCGGCTGCGTGTCCACCACCGGTGTCGCAGGGGGTGTCACGGCAGCCGGTACTTCGGGAGCCGGCGCCGCGACAACGGCGTCGGCCGCCGTGGGCGCTGCAACGGGCGCCGCCCCTGCAGGCGCCTCAACGATTGCATCTGCAGCGGGGGGCGTCTCCACGGCGGGTGCCGCTGTCTCCTGAGCCTGTGCCGACGCTGCGGCAAGTCCAAGTGACAGCAGCCAGACCGCCGGCAAGCGGCGCACGGATGCAGTGCAGCGGGCAGCGGCGTGCCGGGTATTCGAGGGAACGATTCGCATGTGGTGTCCTTACGAGTGGGTTTCCATGTCGGCGCCACTGGGCGCCACGCGTCGTACGTAAAGCGCCTGCGGGCACTCTGCCCGCCGGCATCAGGTGCTACAGGGATCGAGAGCGCTGCTCCTGCTCGCGGGCGAGCGCGGCCGCGGGGTCCTGCTGGGCGACACTGGCGGCCAACTGCTGGCTGCTCTGCGCCAGCGGCTGCTGCGCCGCCTGTTCGCGCTCGACCGAAGCGCGCAGCATGGCCGGGTCACCCAGCGCGCCCTGCACGGCAAACAACGTGCGGCCGTCGTTGCCAGCCAGGAGATGATCGATGCGCGACATCCCCGCCTTCTGCGCGCTCAGCGCCAGTGCGCCGGCAGCATTGTCCAGTTCCTGCACGCTGCGCAGACCGCTTTGTGGTCCCATCTGCTGCAGATGGTGGCGGGCGCCCTGGAACAGGGCATGCCCCGGCGCGCCAGGCTGCGACATGTCGCGCACGGTGGCCTGCTGGGCCGGCGCCCCGACTTCGCCCCGCTCCAGCCGCGCCATCACATCAGGCGTCAGCTTCTGCTGCCACACCTCGAATCGCTGCTGGCGGGCCTCGATGCCGTTCAGGCCACCATTGATCGCGCGCGTCGCTTCGCGCACGTCCTCGCGCGCCGCTTCCGGCACCCGCGTCTGCCACTGCCACACGGCAATGCGGCCTGCGTGCTCGGGCTGCGCGGCCAGTTCCGGGTGGTTCACCAGGTCCAGATCCAGCGCCTTGCCGGCACGCTCGTAATTCTCCTTGCCGACCAGAGGCAGATAGCCACGGCCGTGATACTTCAGCGCATCGCCAGGCGCGTCATTGCCCATACGCCCGCCATACATCAGTTCGGCCAGGCTCTCCGGCCGCCCACGCAGCGCCTCCTGGCGAGCGCTCTCAAGCGCACCATTGCCATTGCGCCACGCCGCTTCCACCGGGATCTGCGAGATACCCCGGGTGAAGTTGAAACTTTCATTGAGCCGGCTCAGGCCACGGGACTCGTGCCCGGCCTGCGCCATGAAGTTGGCCAGTTCCCGGGACGAGGTCATGCCGGCCTCCGTGGCCTGCCGCAACAGCTGCGACTCCCTATCCTGCGACACGGTGAAACTCCTGCTCGATCATCGTTGGATACTCCCGCCTCCTCACCGGCATGGCACTCAGGGCAAGCTGACGTCGGCGACGACGGACGGATCGAAATCCTCGAACCGCACCCGGCCAAGTTCGGCGGCCGAGAAGTCACGCGTATGGGTGGCCTCGGTCTCGGTGTCGACCACCCTGCGCTGCACGCCATGCACCCAGCACGCCTGCTCGGCAGGTGCATACCGGAACGTGTAGACGCTGCTCCAGCGTTCGCGACTGCCGCCGTTGGTGATCACACTGAACGCACCATCCTCGATGGTCACGTACGCGAAGGGATCGCCGGCAATGCCTCCCCGGGTGGAACACGGCACCAGCTTGTCGTTGCGCGCCGCCAACTGCCATCGACCCGTGGCGTCGCCCAGCAGCAGCAACAGCACCCGGTTGGGACCGTGCTCGCCGGGCAGCAAGCCCTCCGGAGGAGGTTGGTCGATCACCAGCAGCTGGTCCTGGAAACCATTGCCGGTCAGATCACCGCGCACGGCTTCCAGCAGGTTCGCGCCGGACGGAACGAACGCCAAGGCATTGTCCATGTGTACGCCACTCCCCTTCTCCATCCCCTGCAACTCCTTCAATCCCGTCCTGCCAGTTCCCGAGCGGAGGCCGGAAACGGGGCGATGCCTCGCACGTGCCCTGCGGCCGCCATGGCGGATGATAGCCCCGAGCCCACGGCAACCGCGATGGTGGCAAGCGTCATCCGCAACGCGGCGGGTCAGAGTCCTCATGGACGGGAAAGCTCCTGCGTTCGATGGCACCTGTGCGTCGGGATTTTGACGCACACGCAGCTTACTTCGAGGAGGCGGCGCTCGTCGAAGGGGGCTTGGAATGAAAAGCGCACTTGATCACATAAAAAGCGCGGTTAACGTGAATGGTGGCTTATCCGACAATCAGACACGCGGTGGATGGCACCGCAGGTATGACTCGCATTCCCACATACGGTCTGGTCCGGCCGGGGCGATGTTGCACGGAAGGTCTGCGTCGCCTATGCGGATGGGTACTGGATCCTGCACGCGCCTTGTATCCGCGCGTCGTGGCCAGCAATCGCGATCAGCGCAACTGCTGGGCGCATGCGGCCCCCTGTGTGGCGTAGTCGCGGACGTAGCCGTCCGTCGCCAGCACCGTGATATCGCATCGATTGTTCACGTCACTGACGACATGCCCATGAGCATTCAACCCCTGCACACGCTCGCCACGATGCAGGTACAACGTGCGCAAACCATCGGCCCCATGCTCCACACGATCCGGTGGGCCCCACTTCCGCACGAATTCCTGCTCTGTCTTGCCGATCCACAGGTCCATGAGATTGTTGCGACCCACTCGGTTCGCTGCGCGACGCGACTCATCCAAAGCCCTGCTGGTTTCATTCTGGCCGCGCGCCACAGTCGCTTCAAGGCTACGCACAGTCCGATCCATTTCAGCGTCGGTCAGCCGATAGGTGAATGCTGGGCGTTTGCCGTCCTTCCACAGGCTGGCCCAGATGAAATCCACAGGCGATTGCCCGGCGTCACCGATGGAAAGGAAGCCACGCTTCATCATTTCCGCCGGCACCTTGGCCTTGGGATCAGGCCCCACGAGACAGGCAAAACGCACCAGTTGCACCTGCCAAGGAGCAATCGCCTCGGTTCGCGGTTCGAACTTATCCGGAGGGTCGTTCTCCATTGGCCGATCGCGCCACTGGATCAGACTCGTCCTGATGGCCACGGTGTTCCGTGAGCAGTTCACCCAGTACTTTCTGACCAATCGATTCGGTTTGGTCGCGTTCTCGTAGACGGTATCGACCTGGATCTCGTACACCGGCTCCGGCCCAGCAACGGGCTCACCGGGCTTTGGCGGCTTCCTGCGGCGCAACTGCTTCAGGTACGCGTTCTGCTCTGCCGGCGTGGCACGCTGAAGAAAACCGCCCAGATCCGAGCGGTCGGCGAGCGTTTGCGTATCGACCACCCATGCCTCGCGGTTCGGCGTTTCGCCACCGGTGAAGATGACCCAGCTATCAGTGGCTTGTGCCAGCGAAGCGAACAGCAGTCCGCCAATCAGCAAGGCAACACGGCCTGGATTCTGCATGATTCGTTCCTTCCAATGGCGCGAAGACTTGCGGCATCGCGGGTGGCGCCTAATAGCTCGACCTGGCGCGTCGCCTCGAGCGACGCCAACCCTCAGCACAATGCCGAATGGCATCCATGATGCGAAGACAAAGGGAGCGCGACGGCTTCGCCACGCCTGCAAGGCAAAGCATGCACGACCAAACTCAGAAGCTGTGAAATTCAGGCAGTGAGCACTCCGAGTAGGCCACGGCACAAGCGCCCCCCTGTGCATCCGTACACTTCTCTTTTGCCAGCGCTATGGCAGTTGATTTATCCACCGCGGAAGTGATTGATCCTTTGCCCCGGCTAGAGGACGGGACGACATACGCCACGCACTGATTGTAGTAACTAATGGCCACACGGCAGTCCTTTGCCCCTTCCGCTTGGCACCTCGTAATCGCTTGTCGCTCCGCGTCCAGCTTTGAGGGCTGTCCCGTGCTTGTACCAACGAGCGTAGAACTACCGGATTCAGCAATCGCTCCCCACCGCGTCACCCACTCGCCTGTGGGCGCTGCAGGCACATCTACGGACGCACCCGAAGATGCATCTGGAATTGGGGCACAACCCTCAACCCCCTGTCCGATCAGCACGGGCTCGGCGAGGCTCACACCAGATTCGACATCGGCAACGCCGCTGCCGAACCCTAGGGCTTGAGCCAATCTTCCGTAGCTATTGCCAATCAGCGAGATGGGATTTTGATGCAGTTGACCACGCCAGGACCAGCACCACAATGAACCCGAGCATGTAAACTCATCATCCTAGACACTCAAAAACAACCGCATCTTCACCTGGCAGACGTGCGCTTAAAACTCACGAAAAACGGGTTTTGAGCATTCCGAATAGGCGATCACACAGCTACCGCCACCAGTATCTCTGCAACTGCGAAGTGCGTTGGCCCTCACAGTATCAATGTCCACTGCAGTATTCACGGAGCCCCGACCTTTGCCTGTCGATGGAGCGGAATATGCGACACATTGATTGTAATAGCTCACAGTAGTCCTGCAGTCCCTCGCCCCTTCCGCCGCGCATTTTCTAATTGCGTCGGATTCAGCGGCGTCCTTACTCCTCTTGTTTGCCGAGGTTCCAACCAAATTCGAAGTCGGAGATTCCGCGACGGCCCCCCAAGTTGTGAGCCACTCCCCGGTCGGAACCGGCGGGGAGTCCACAGTCCCCGAAGCGGCACCGGAAGACGCGCCAGGTATTGGCGCACACCCTTGCACACCCTGTCCTCCGATAGGATAAAACCCTGAAGGACAACTCCCTCCTTCAGAGTAGGCTGAGAATGGAACAAGGAATGTCAGAGCGAAAGCCAGAAAGCCACGATTTAATCGCATTGGAATACCCCACAAACTGATTCAGACATTTACTGCGGGAGCATTGCCACGCTGCCCGGCCTGCGCGGGTGCATCCGTTGCACCGCTAAATCGTGGCATCGAGCTCTGAGCTGGCGTCTCGAACGCCTGGTTGTTGCTGGGAGCATTGGGCTTATACGAGGAGCCGCCAGTAGAGCCGGGCGGCTGCCCTTGAGGGCCCGGCTGGGCTGCTGGGGATCCGCCTATCTGCGAATATGCCATGAAGCTACCCAGCGTGCCCTGGAAGAACATCGCCGCCATTGGGGGAGCGGTCAGGATCAGGGTCGTGAGGATCAGGCCCATGCCGCCCTGCTGCATCGCCTGGCTGGTCATGCCGTCGCTGGAGGCGCCGTCGAGCAGGAACTTGTTGACCAGGGCGGTGGACCAGAACGCGGTCGAGACACGGATCACCATGTCCAGCGCGATCGATCCATTGCTGCCAGTACCGCCATCGAGAACATCGTGCCGATGCCATAGAACAGCCATCGCTGGAACAGCTGCTTGGTCTGGTCGAACAGCAGACACAGAATGAACAAGGGACCCAGGCCGATGAACAGCGCCAGCGCGACCTCGTAGAGCAGCAACATCGCACCAGCGGTGACCGCCGGGCCGCCGGTCCCCAGGCCAACCGCCCGCGAGGCACGATTCTTGTCGTCGCGCAGGTTGCCGTCATCGAGCACCTTGATCGCGTCAATGTCCGACAGGCCCGCCTGCATCCAGGCTAGGCTGGTGTCGATCTGATCCTCCGGCGAGTCATTCTTGCCGGTCACCACATAGGTGATCTCGTTCTTGAGTCCTTGATCAGGAAGTTTTTCAGGCTGCCAACGAACATCGCCATGCTGGTTGCGACACTGACGATCAGTGCCGCACGAGCCATGTTCGTCACCAGAATCATCATCGAATCGCGACTGCGACCCGTGACGATGCGGAATCCCTGGATCAGCACCCACAGGGTCATCAGTATCAGGGTGATGCTATCGACCCACGCCATCAGTTTGCCGAGCAATTCGATGCCGAACTCGTCAATCCTCTTGCGCGGATACGACAGGATCGACCGGAAGAACACGAAGTCCCCGACCGATCGGACCCACATGGCGTTTTGAGATAAGCATCCAGCCAACGCACATGCACTGAGCCTGATCACGAACGTGGCGCCGTTGAACAGACTTCAATTGGGTCAACTCAACTTTCAAAATTTTCGAAAAACTGGCTCGGAGCAATCAGCGTAAAAAACGGTGCACTTTTTGCCACTCGGATCCACGCACTTTCTCTGCGCTTCTGCAATCGCAATCCTCTTTTTTGGAGCACGGCCAACCGCAGATTGGGCTCCAGGTAAATCAGCAGATGGAACTAACCATGCCACGCATTGGTTTGAGTAGGATACCGTAACCTTGCAATCCCGTGCTCCACCACCAGCGCACCGCCGCATGGCTTCAGAAGCAGCAAGCTCTGCAGATCGCATATCTGAGACCATTCCCACCTCGGAAGTAGCAAGAGAGGTCGCTATCGCTCCCCAAGTGCTGATCCATTCGCCTGTGGGCCGAGGCGGCAAGGGTATCTGGTCACCTGATCCAGCAGCGCCACCAGGAATTGGAGCGCAGCCGCTCGCGCCCTGCCCCCCAATTGGGTAGAAGCCCGGAGGGCAACTTCCGCCCTCCGCACGACCAAGATTTGGAAGAAAGGCGCCAAGAACACCAAACGATGCCAACACAATGAACGGATACATGCGCATGATATGACGACTCTCCAATTTCTGCGGAAACGCTTCCGCTTTCAGTTAACGAGTGGGCGCATTTCCAAGCGCTCCGAGAGTATGGCTCGGCGCATCATGACTTGGCGCCACCTTCGGCATCGTCAACTGACTGCTCTCTGCGCGCCGCTCGGCACTCGTGGGATCAGTAGGCTTGTAACTACCCGGCGGCTGTCCATTAGGTCCCGGCGCAGCAGCCACCGGGCTGCCACCTATCTGCGAATATGCCATGAAGCTACCCAAGGTGCCCTGGAAGAACATGGCCGCCATTGGGGGGCGCAGTCAGAATCAAGGTCGTCAGGATCAATCCCATGCCGCCCTGCTGCATCGCCTGACTGGTCATACCGTCACTGGACGCGACCATGAGCGGGAACTTGTTCACAAGCGCTGTCATCCAGAACGAGGCCGACACGCGGATCACCATGTCCAGCGCGATAGATACCATCGCCGCAAGAACCACCATCGAGAACATGGTGCCTATGCCGTAGAACAACTACCTTTGAACAGCTGCTTGGCCTAGGCAAACAGCAGACAGAAGATGCACAGGGACCGCAGGACGAAGAACGAGGCCCAAAGCGACCTCGTACAGCAAACGCTCTGAATGTTGGTTTGGTCAATACTCGCTAACAAGCCGTAATGCGACCTCTAACAACTCATGCCTGTACGCCCCGGTCGCACTTCGCTCAGTAAGACTTGAAGAGCGGCTCAGTGCAGTCGGTATAGAGCACCTTGCATTGCCCAATGCTCTCCTTACTGCACGCAGCCAGCACATTCTGGGTTGCACTTTCGCGCGATGCTCCCGTGTTCGTCCTTACCTTCCGTCCTTCCTGCGCGGTCGCGTAGGCAACGCACTGGTTCTTGTAAGTTGTCAGGACTTTGCAGTCGGTCGCCCCATACTGCGCACATCGCTCTTGGGCTTCTGTCTCGGCTGCCGACTTATCCTTATGACCCTTGGATGCCCCCATGTCACCAGACGCAGGTGACAGAGAGATGGCACCCCACGTCTTGATCCAACGGCCGTCGGGCCTGGGCGCAGATGTGCCGCTCTCCCCCCCAGTTGGAATCGGGGCGCACCCACCGACACCCGGGCCACCGATTGGGTACTGACCTGGCGGGCAACGCCCTTCTGCAAATGCTTGGCCGGCAGCTACCAACGTAATCATCAGAAGAATCACGCGCGAAGCCAAAGACATATTTACCTCTTCATCAATTGCCGCTGATCTTATTCGCAGCCCGGAGCCCAGTCTCCTGGGGGGACAGCAGCCCCCCTTGCGGAACAGTGAGCCTGCCATTCCCAGCTGAATTACTGGTTTCCGGATTGACAGAATCCTGCTTCGAAGGAGCAGCTGGTGTATAGGTGCCGGGTGGACGCCCATCCGCACTCGGAGTAGCGGCTGCGCTACCACCTATCTGCGAATATGCCATGAAGCTACCCAAGGTGCCCTGGAAGAACATGGCCGCCATTGGGGGCGCAGTCAGAATCAAGGTCGTCAGGATCAATCCCATGCCACCCTGCTGCATCGCCTGACTGGTCATACCGTCACTGGACGCGCCCATGAGCGGGAACTTGTTCACAAGCGCTGTCATCCAGAACGAGGCCGACACGCGGATCACCATGTCCAGCGCGATAGATACCATCGCCGCCAGTACCGCCATGGAGAACATGGTTCCAATGCCGTAGAACAGCCATCGCTGGAACAGCTGCTTGGTCTGGTCGAACAGAAGGCAAAGAATGAACAGTGGTCCCAAGCCGATGAACAGGGCCATGGCGACCTCATACAGCAGCAACATGGAACCTGCCGTCACTGCAGGTCCGCCCGTGCCCAGGCCGATGAACCACATCGCACGGGTCTTGTCAGCCTGCAGCTCGGGATCATTGAGAATCTTGATCCCATCGATGCTGGACAGCGCCACCTGCATCCAGGCAAGGCTCTTGTCGATCTGCGCCTCGGGCTTCTCGTCCTTGCCGGTCACAACGTGCGTGATCAGGCCCTTCACGTCTTCCGTCAGGAATTCATGGAGGTCGCGGCCGAACATGCCCATGCTCGTCGCCACCGCCACGATCAGGGCGGCGCGCGCCATGTTGGTCACCAGGATCATCATCGAATCCCGGCTGCGGCCGGTGACGATCCGATAGCCCTGCACCAGCACCCACAGGGTCATCAGGGTCAGCGCGATGCCGCCGACCCACGTCATCATGTTCTCCATCAAATGGAAGCCGAACTTGCCAATCCTGTCGCGCAGGTAGTCAAGAATCAGCTTGAAGAACACGAAGTCGCCGATCGACTGGATACGCACAGCGTGCTCCATCAGATCCTGGAACCCGCCCGAAAAATCAAAGTTGGCAATCGACCTGATCGTCATTCCTGCAATCCCTTGGTAATACTGCTTTTCCACCGGTGGCGACGCCCATGCACTTGCTCCGCCTACCCCACCGCCGGCCTTAATCGATGGACAGTGCCGTCTTCAGCGCGACGGTCTTCACCAGATCGCTCGCAAGAGTCTTGGTGGGATCACCCTTGAGCGCCGCCTGTGCCACGATCTTCTGGTTGGCTTCCATTACTTCAATGTAGGCATCGTAAGAACGCATGCGTCCTTCCCAGCTCTGCGCTGCCACTTCCAGGTTGTTGGCCATGCGGGTCGCTTCGCTGTCCGAACCCTGGACGTTGCCCTGATCATTGCTGAGGATGCGCAGATCGAAAATTTCCTTCAGGCCCGACTCCATCTGGGGAATGGACTGCGCGAGGAACATGACCGAATCGTTGTACTTGCGATTCTGCATCATGCGGATGTTCACGCAGATCTGGGTCTGCTGTTCCTTGATGTCCCCGGTCGGATTGAACACAAGGCTCTTGAAGAGATCACCGGGCGAGAAACTGCTCTTGCTGCCACAGGTCTCCGCCACCAGATAGTCCGCAGGCACGGGTACCAACGGCTGCCCTTCCGGCAGGCCGATCTTGCGCATCTGCGCCTGCACCTTCACCAGCGCCTGAGCGTATTGGTCAAGCGTTCTCTTCCAGCGTTCTGCCTGCTCGGCATACTCGGCGGCGTCGGCCGTGTAACTCGTAATCGAATTCCTATACTCATAGATGGCCTGCAGCAGGTTCGAGTAATCGAACACCGGCCAGCCTGCGTTCGCCGTCGTGGTTGCCAATGACATCACGGCGCCCACTGCCAGCGCGCTCAGTCTCGTGCTGCGCGGCATACGGGCCTTCTTACTGTTCTTGTGCGGACTGTTCATCATCGTCTCCATAGTCGGTCGTTCAAGAGCGTCGGGACACCCGACTCACGCCACAGCTTCCGTACTTGCCGTCTTGCCCGAACCCTTTCGATTCTTGTAGAAATCTTCCAGCCACTGCTCCGGCGTCAGCTCATCCACGGTGATCCGGTTGCGGACTGCAGCGGTCTGCAACACCCGATGCATGATGTCGATGTTGTCGGTCGAGGCCGAGATCACCGAGAGGATGTCGTCCATGCCACGCAGGTTGAGCTGGCAGACGCTGGACGCATGGCCCTGCTTGACCAGGAAGCAGCGCGAGCGCTCGTCCAGGGCGGTAACCACCCTGAACTCGGCCTCGGTCAGCTTCAGGCCGTCCATGTAGTCGCTCTTGCTGGCATTCGGGTTCGGCAGCAGGATCAGCGTGGCGGTCTGCTCGATCAGCGCGGCGGAGATATCGCTCTTCAGCGCGTCCTCCGGGCTCTGCGTCGCGAAGATGCCAAGACCGTTCTGCTTACGGATGGTCTTCTGCTTGTTCTTCGCGAACTCCTTCAGGCCACCCTCGCCGTCCAGGATCTTCCAGAACTCGTCCATCACGTAGATCAGCGGACGACCATCGATCAGCGACTCCAGGCGGTGCAGCAGGTAGTTGATGACCGGCACACGCACTTCGGGGTTGTCGATGATGTCGGTGTAGTCGAAGCCGATGATATTGGCCTTGCTCAGGTCAACGGTATCGATCGGATTATCAAATACCCAGCCCAGCGAATTGCCCGAGGTCCAGCGGCGCATGCGCGCGTAGAGCCCATCGTCACCCATGTTGGGCAGGCTCTTCTGGAAATTGGTCATGCTGCGCAGATGCATCGGCGTATCGAGCATGCTTTCCACCGCGCGATAGATGTCTTCTTCCTCGCGGGCGCTGTACTCACGCTTGCCGGCCAGCACCTTGATCAGGTCGGCCAGGAACTGCACGTTGGCTTCGTTGTTCTCGCACTGGAACGGGTTGAAGCCGGTCGGCGCGCCGTTCTCCAGGGCCAGGTAGTTGCCTCCGCAGGCCCGCACGAAGATTTCCGCACCACGGTCCTTGTCGAAGAAGAAGATGGTCGGCGACGGCTCATACTTCTGCACCTGGCTGAGCAGGAAGTTGATCAGCGCGGTCTTACCGGTACCGGACTTGCCGATCACCATGGTGTTGGCGATCGCCTTCTCCCCCAGCGAGTTTTCCGACGGATGGGTCGCGTGGAAGTTGAAGTAGTACGGCTGGCCGTTGGTGGTCTGCAGCGTGGTGACGCAGTCGCCCCACGGGTTATTGTGCTGCTTGCCGGTCGCGAAGTTGTGCAGCGGCGACAGGCCCAGGAAGTTCAGCGAGCTGACATTGGCCAAGCGGGTGCGATAGCGCCAGTTGGCCGGCAGCTGCGAATAGAAGGACGAGGTGACCGCCAGGTCTTCCTTGGTCGACACGAAACCCGCATTGGACAGCTCGGCGCGCGTCGTGGCCACGTTCTGCGACAGTTTGGCCTGGCTGTCGCCGTAGACCGTCATGATGAAGTGGTACTCGCCCAGCACGAAATTACCCGACGACAGCTGGTCCATCGCCTGGTCCAGCTCGACGATCTGGCTGACTGCCTTGTCACCGGAGGAGATCATCATGCCCTTAGTGCGGTCGAGCACCTTGAGCGCGTCCTGACGCCCCATCGGGCTGAACGAATGGGTGATGACGTACTCGTAGTCCAGGTACTTCAGGCCGTTGAGGATGCCCGGGTAAGTCCCCTCGGCATACTCCTTGATGTTCAGGATGGCGCCGAAGTGGTTGGCACCATTAGGGGTATTGATGACGAAGTCACCGGTCTTGGACGAGAACATGTGCCGGCTGACCGGCAGGTAGTCCTTGATTGGTGCCGACAGCACCGGGACCGGCTCGTCAATGCGATTGATCAGGTAGCCGAACAGCTCCAGCGTTTCAGAGAACACCACGCCGTTCTTTGCCTCGTACATTCCCAGGCGGTACGGCGCGTAGTCGCGGATGACGGCCTCGACGTTGCCGGCCAGCTCCATCAACTTTTCTACTGCCTGCTCCTGCTCGGCGCGCAGCTTGTCCACGTTCGCCGACTTCTCGACGAAGCGCTTACCCGCCACCACGGGGCGATAGATCATGGTCAGGTACAGCTCGTTCTGCATGATGCGCTGCGAGGACAGCATGCCCATGTACTGATCGGACACGTCCTGGTTGAAGCGCTGCTTGTAGTTGCTCTTGCCCTTCAGCGTGCGGCGACGACGGATGTCATGCACCCAGAACGCCACGTTCACGAAGTCGGGAGCACGCAGCGTCTGCAGCAGGCGGTTGAACGTGTTGTGGCGATGCTCCAGCTCCCACTCCTCACGGCCGACGAACGGCAACCCTTCCAGATGCCAGGTCAGCAGGTAGTCGCCGCCCGTGGTCTTGACCACGTTCGGGGCGACGTGCGACGACAACGGGATAAACTCACTGATGGAGGTGTCAGGGCTGAACATACGACTGCTTCCAAAGAGGTAGTGCCAAGGAGTTACAAAGGACCCGGCGGGCGCGGACGCCCGCCAGGCCGGATCCGGACCTCAATCCATTCGGGCCGGCTTGTCGCGGTAATGGTTGGGGTTGAACACCCACATGCCATCGTGTTCCTGCACGTTGCGGACTTTCAGCTTGAACATCAGGCGCAGGCCCAACAGGCGGAAGATCATTTCGTCACGCTTGGCCATCTGCCGCATGATGAAGACCGCCACCGGAATGGTGAGCAGGAACCAGAAGTTCGTATACATGCTGAGCAGCAGCAAACCACCTGCCACCATGAAGAATGGCAGGTAAGGCACGCCCAGGAACATGGCCGGGCGCGTGCAGCCGCGGAACACGACGTTCTTATGCACTGTAGTACTGGATCGCGTTTTTGATCAGGTAGTAGCCAGTGCTGGTACCAGCACCGCACTTGCCATCACTACCTTCGCCCAGCAGCATGCGTGCGATCTGGCCAGCGGCACCGATCAGCACGCCACCGATCAGAATCGGCGCGACGTCACCGATGCGCTTGTGCGCGAAGGCGATCTGGTAGCCGGCGAAGATCACCGCAATGGTCACCACGGCGATTGAGGCCATGTTCAGCAGGCCGTTGATGTTGGAGAAGAAACCGCAGACCTTCTTGTCGGTGCCGCCGAAGTCGGGACTGGTGGCGAACACCTGCGGGGCGAACAGTGCGCCAACGAAGATCGTGGCCATCAGCAGGGTCTTCAGCGTGCGCTGGGCCTGGACGAGGTCGAGATTGGATCGCTTCATGGATTGATTTCCTTGTTGATGGACTAACACAACTGAATCGGCCAGCCGGGGGACTGGCCGCACCACGACTTCGTCAGAACACGAAGGCCGCATCCCCTGCGGGAATCTGCTGCACCGGTGCGGCCTGCACCGGCGCGTTGTACGAATTGTCGGTACCGGCCACAGGCTGGTTACGCTCGCTCCAGGGGCGCAACATCACCGGCCCTTCGTTGCCGACGCCAGCCGCACCCGGCAATTGCTGCGGCATGGCCATCGCCTGTGCGGGGCCCTGCTGCGGCATGCCGCCGGCCTGCTGCTGCGGATAGGCGCCCGCCTGGGCCGGCTGCGCCTGCGGCTGCATCATCCGATCCACCGAACCCAGTACCACCTTGGACAGCGCCTGGTCGGCGATGTTCAGCAGGCTGCCCCGCGCCATCGCCCCGGTGGACGGGTACACGACATAGGCGCGTGCGGGATCTTCCGACGGCACGTACACGGGGCCATTGGATTGAGCAACGATGCGCGCCTGCGCCGGCGAAACCAGCTGCGGGTGATGCTCGACCTTCACCGCGCGGCGCTCCCCCCGACTGACCACGTCGATCGGTGCGACACCATTGCCGGCAACCTGCTGGCCGCGGCGGATCGAGTCGTAGATCTTCTGCACGTAGCCGTGACGGAAGCCGGTTTCGAAGTTGCCCGAGTAGTAACAGCTGAACGACTTGCCCCAGTCACCACCGGAGCGCTTGTAGCACTCGGCGAGGATGCGCGAACCGGCCTGCAGGTTCGGGCACTGCTGGAAGGCCTTCTCGTAGGAATCCAGCCCGTATTTGCCCAGGTTGTAGCGATTGACCTGGGCCAGCCCGATCGAGAAGTTGTAGCCCTTCTCTTCCAGCATGCGCACCGTCGCCAGCGCTTCATCCAAGGCCTTGGGCTGGCGCACCAGTGCACCGCCGACCACGCCGATGGCGTAGGGATTGCGCGACGATTCGACATTGATGACGTGCTGCATCACATCCATCGATACGGCCATCTCCGGGCACGCCATCATTTCCAGTCCTGGCAGCATCCCTCAGCCCTCCTGCCCCTGGGCACGCCCAGGATTGAAGTCGATGCCGGTGATGTAGCGCGAGCCGGCATGCGCCTTGATATGCACGACGATATCGATCGTCATCATCAACAGCCGCTTGATCACGTTGAACTCCAGGCCCGAACCCTCGGCTGACGCCTTCACCATCAGTGCCAGCTGGTCCCAGGTCTGCTCCGGGCTGCCTGCATGGCAGCTGGTGATCGAGCCCGGGTGGCCAGACGCGCAGTTGCGGATGAAGTAGAACGCTTCGTCACCGCGCAGCTCGGCCAGGATGATGCGCTCGGGCTTCATGCGCAGGCAGGCTTCCATGCAGCTCTTGGCCGTGACATTGCTGGTGCTCTGCCCGCCCTTGGAATACAGCAGGTGCACGACATTGGGCTGGGTCAGGAACAGCTCGCGTGCGTCCTCGATGGTGACCAGGCGCTCGTTGTCCGGGATATGGTTGACCAGCGCCTTCATGAAGGTGGTCTTGCCGCTACCGGTCGCACCGGATACCACGATGTTCTTGCGGTACATCACCGCACGCCGGAAGAACTCGGCGTACTCGCGCGAATGGCGCAGCTCCAGCAGCTCGCGATCCTGCTCGCTGATGCTGCCATCACTCTCCAGGATCTGGTTGAAGAAGCCATCTTCGTGATACTGGCTGAGCGACTTGGTGTGCTTGGACGGCAGACGGATGGTGATCGACACCTTGCCTGCATCACATGCCGGCGGAATCACGAACTGCGCACGCTGGCCGGTGGGGAACGTGAGCGACACGACCGGATCGGCATCGGTGATGCGCTGGCCGGTGTTGCTCTCGTTCACCACCGCCGTGCAGAACTGCCGGGCCCGCTCGAAGGTCAGGCTCGGCACGTCCACCCGCTGCCACCCCGCCCGGGTTTCCAGGTACAGCTCACCGGGACGGTTGATGCAGATTTCCGTCACTTCCGGAGAGGTCATGTACTCGGCGATGCCCAGCACTTCGTACTGATAGCGCAGGAAATCGCTGGAGACGAGGGCGAGGGGTGACACTTCGGCGTCCATGATCGTTCGTTGGGTTACCGGCGGGGATGCAGCACGTTGGTGAAGTCGACGTCCTTGGCGACGTAGACGTTCACGATCGTGCCCTGGTTGATGGTGACGGTTGGCGGACGACGGTTGCTGCTGAGTGCCTCGTTGGCCAGGCGCTCCATCGTGCGTGCGGTAGCACTCTCGTAGGGCGACTGCACCGTCATGCCATTGTTGGCGATGGTCGTGGTCTCCGGACCGTGCTCGGCGGCCGCATACTTGAAGGCGTCGGAAATCAGGCTGATCATCAGCGCCGATGCGATACGGCTACCCCAGTGCGCGCTGTACTGGCCCGGATGACCGGCGCCACCCAGCTGATCCACGCCCGGGCTGGACATCGCAACGTCGATGCCATTCGGTGTGGTGATGCGATCCCAGATCACTTCCACGCGCTTGCCCATCGGACCGCCGCCGTAGGCGCCATAGATCTTGGAGCCCTTCGGCAGCAGCAGGTTACGGCCGTTGATCGAGTACACCGGCTCGGTCAGCAGGCACGAGGTGTAGCCGGCGAGGTCGGTGATGATGCGGGTTTCCAGCACGCAACGCAGGTAGGTGCCACGCACCAGCAGCGCATCGGGGCTTTGGATGTAGGTGGCGCTGGAGACATCCTCGACGTCCGGGCCGCGGCGAACCTTTGCGGGAGCGGTGTTGCCGTTCTGCGCCTGCAGCGTGGCGAGCATGGCCTGTTCGTAGGATGAAGGAGGACCCCCAGCCTGACCCTGCCCTTCACCCATGCCACCCACGCCACCGCCAGACCCGGCAATGCGGCGATCAAGCAGCGAGGGGCCACGCTCGATCTCGCGCTCCTGACGCGTGCCCATCATCGCTGGCGAAATGGCATTGCTCTCCTGCGGCGGCAGCGGTGGCAGCATCGGAATCGGGTCAGCGGGCTGCATCGCCTGCGACGGAACCGGATCCGTCTGCACGGCGTCCGGCAGCGTCGGCGTAGACACGCGCGCAACTTCCGGCACCTTCTGCACGGCATTCTTGTCATCCTGCCCCTTCCGGAACAGCAGGAAGCCCATGGCCACCAGCAGCAGCACGATACCGCCGAGGAACAGCAGCGCCTTGCGGTTCAACCGCTGCTCTTCGGCAGAGCGCAGCTGCGGCGCGGCCGCATCCAGATCCGGCGCAGGCTCGGCCTGGGTCGTGCCGAAGTAGGGATTCGACGGCGCGTCCGCGGCACCCTGTGCGCCGTACGGGCTCTGGCTCTCGTCGCGTCCGTTGTTCGGGTCGTTTCCGGGAGTGTTCTGCTGGCTCATTTCTTCACGTTCCTTCGCAGGCCGACGACGAAGTCGCCGTGGCGGATGACCAGGTACGGGTGCGTCCCGTGCACGATCAGCGTATTGCCTTCAACCGTGGTGTTGACCACGAAGTCTTCACCGTATTCCGTTTCACGACCGAACACCGCCGGGAAGATGCCGGTCTTGTACTCCGGCGAATTCGGCAGTTTCAGGTAGGTGAAACGACCATCGTCGTAGGCGTTGACCGGGATCAGCCACCCCATCTTCTTCGCCTTGCTGGTCGAATAGGAGTAGTTGAAGTTGTACTGCCGGTCCTTGGCCAGTTCCGAGCTCAACAACGGCTTGGCCTCTTCTTCGACCGCTTCCTGGGCGACACCGAACACGGTGTCGTTGGGATAGACGAAGGCGATCTTGTACTGCACGCCTGCACGGCGTGCCTGCTCCAGCTGGCGCCAGTCGGTGGCTACTACCTTCAGTTCGAAGATGTAGGAATGGGTCTCGGTGCGCACCATCATGTTGGTGTCGACGTCGACGTTCTTCGGCTTGAGGTAGAACACGTTCTCGCGACGGGTCAGTTCCCAGCCGCTGCTGAAGCCGGTGCTGTAGTCGAGGATCTTCTCGTTCGGGCTCAACTCGATCTGGGTGGTCAGGCCCAGGCCGGTGCGAACCGGATAGATGCGGTCCTTCTCGTACTCGTAGTGGTCAACCGCCTGCGCCATCGCCGCTGCTGAGAACAGCAACGACAACATCGACAGCAGCGCCAGCGCGCTTCCCCTGATATTTCGACTACTCATCGGTTGCTTGCTCCATCAGCAGTTCCGGTGGAATTGTTCTGCGCCGGCCTCATGGCCGGCTGTCCGGGCATGGCCTGCCCCGGCATTGCTTGCCCCTGCACCGGCTGACCCGGCATCGGTTGGCCCTGTACAGGCTGTCCCGGCATTGCCTGACCCGGTACCTGGCCGTTGGCTGGCACCGCGACCGGCTGGCCGGTGGCCGGGTCGATCATGGTGGCCGCGGCCGGATTGTTGGGATCGTAGACACCCTGCGCCTGCTGCGCGGCCTGCGCGGCCTGCTGCGCCTGTGCCTGCATGGCGCCGTCATCCGGCACCGGCACGCCACGCGAGTAGTCGTTGTCGACGCGGTACTCGGTGACCTGGAACGCCAGCGGATTGAGGATGCGATCCTGCTCGGACAACGCCAGGTTCTGGTTGTACTCGAAGCGCATCGTCACCAGCTGGTTGTCCAGGTAGGTAGAGACGCCGGTGCGCTTGTCCAGCAGGCTGCGCTGGATGCGCACCGAAGCGCCGCGGAAGCTGCCGTTCGGTTCTGCGCCCAGCGGCGTGATGCTGAGGATCTTGACCCGGATCGCGCGTTCGCGGCCATACATCACGAACGGGTTCTGCGGATTGTTGCCGGCATAGCGGACACGCATGGACTGCGCCACCGGATCGGTAGACATCACGAACACCAGTTCCCAGTCACGCAGCCCCATCACCGCCGAGTCGTACGATTCGCGCGCGAGCACGTACTGGGCGACGTTACTGCGATTGATCGCTTCGTTGGTGGTGATCGTCTCGCCCTGGAACGTGCCACTCAGGCGCGCGACGGTCGCGGTACCCGTGTAGGCATCGGCCATCACCAGGAACGGCACCTTCTCCTTCAGCGGCAGCATGTAGTAGTAGCCCCCCGCCAGCGCGAGCGACATCAGCAACGAGCCCGTGGCGACCCACCACGCGCGCCGCTCGCTGCGGCGCGCCATGTCGGCCACGGTGATCTCGTAGCTGACCGCCTTGGCGACCGACTGCTCGACCTTGGGACTATTGCCGGGATCCTTCTTGCGGAACATGGATTCTTCCGTACTGCTGAAACATCAATGGGCGTGGCACCCCTGCGACAGGCGCGGGGAGCGGCACGTTCGATGATTTCGAGGTGGGCTCAGGTGCCGCTCTTGGAATCAGCGCCCTGCGCCGACGCGGTCGGCGTCGAGCCAGCGCTCTGCACAACGATCTGGTTGCCAACGATGGAGACGGAGATGCCCTGCGCCGCATAGGCTGCGGTCAGATCGATCACGGCCTGCTGTGCGTTGGTGGTGTCGATGTTCGAGACCGCGCCATACAGAGTGAAATCCGAGCTGAGGCGGTAGTCCAGCGTGCGCCCGGAATCCTTGGCCCAGCGCTCGAGCATGGCTTTGAGCGTGCCATCCATCGGCGAGGCCTGGTAGACGTAGCTGGAGTACAGCGGAATTTCGGTCGTCGTCGCAGCAAAGCGGTTGACCGGCTTCCAGCGGCCTCCGAAATCCGGAGCGGACTTGGTGGCGCAACCGGCCACCATCAGCGCCGCCACTGCGGCGATGGACATTTTCGCGATAAACGCCTGATTCATACGGGCTTCACTTTGACGTACGAAAAAGCAGTCCCGAGCATTGGTCCCCTGGTCGTCCGGCGCTGCATCGCGCACGCCGGAATCGGAGGGACACGCTGTGTGCAGCGCACCCACTCCGGCTCCCCTGCAGCCCAAAGGCTGCCAACCAGGTCGCGGGGCCATCGGCGCAGCCGACAACACATCCGCATACCTCACCAACGTCGAAACCATCCTTGTTTCCATGGCACAAACTCCTGGCCACCCTGCTGCTACATCTTCGACATCCAGCACACACTTCTGGACGACATGCACAGGGTCGCACAACCACGCGTCAATTCCATGTCAGACAAGTCTGAAAATCCATGAACAAATGCCAAATTCTTGACCGAAATCACGAATTCACATCCTTAACTTCGAATCAAATTCACAAATTAAGCGTCGTGAATTAGACGTTCAGCATCGGAACGTCCACCTTCGGCAGCAGCCTCGAAGTGAAGTAGCGGTCCTTGTAGTAGCGGATCTTGTCGCACTTCACCGGATGCGGTATGCCCTCATACAGGAACACCTCCATGTCCGGCCCCATTGCCTTCAGCTCCTGCGGCAGCATCAGCGCGCGCCGTTCCTCGGTGAAGTTGTGGGTCTTCTCGCGGGCATGGGTGACGTTCTTCTTGCGCACCGTGGTGTAGCCCAGCATGTCCGAATAGTCATTGGCATCCTGTTGCTCACGCGGCGCGTACAGGATCTGCAGGGCATGGTTGGTGATGATGGTGCGTGACACTTCCCGGCCGTAGGTGGCGTCGAGCTGGGACATGCTCTGGATGATCGGCAGCAGGCGGATGTTGTAGCCAGCCATGTAGGACACCGCCGAGGCGATGATCTCCACTTTGCCGATCGAGGTGAATTCGTCCATCAGCAGCAGGCACTGGTACTTCAGGTCCGGGTTGGACTTGGGCAGTTCCTTGGTGTTGAGGTTGATCAGCTGGCTGAAGAACAGGTTGATGATCAGCCGGCTCTCGGCCAGCTTGTTCGGCTGGATGCCAATATAGATGGTCATCTTCTTCTTGCGGACATCGGTCAGCAGGAAGTCGTTGCAGCTGGTGGCCTTGTCCAGCACCGGATTGATCCAGGGATTGAGCGGTTCCTTGAAGGTGCCCAGGATCGAGGCGAAGGTCTCATCGGCCTGCGACAGCATGTTGGCGAATGCCGAACGTGCATTGGCGCTGAGGAACGGCCGCTCCGACAGGGTCTTGAGGTACTTCTTCAGGTCGGTGCCGTCGCCGGAGGACAGACGGTACACCGCACCGAGCGTGGGGGTGCCGGCGCCGCCCGGGAAACCGCTGCTGCGCTCGTCGTCCCAGTTCTCGAACAGGTACAGGGTGAAGGCCATGAACGCGTTGCGCGCCTGGCTGACCCAGAATTTCTGGTCCTCGGCCCCGTCCGGATACAGCATCGCGGCGATGCTCATCAGGTCCGACACGCGGAAGGCCGGATCATCGGAGACGTAACTGAGCGGGTTCCAGCGGTGCGTGCGCCGGTCCTCGGCGAAGGGATTGAACAGGTAGATTTCCTGGCCCTGGCTGGCGCGCCAGCCACTGGTCAGGTCGAAGTTCTCCTGCTTGATGTCCAGCACCACCAGCGATTCGCCGTACTCCAGCAGGTTCGGGATGACCACGCCCACGCCCTTGCCCGAGCGGGTCGGCGCGGCCAGGATCACGAACTGCTGGCCATCCAGGCGCACCAGCTTGCCGCCATGGCTGCCGACCACGATGCTCTGCCCGGTCTTCTTGAACATGCCGTGCTTGGCCAGGTCGGCGCCGGTGGCGAAGCGCGCGTCGCCGTGCAGCGAGCGCTTGTCCTTCTTCAGCAGCAGCACCAGGCCGGCCACCAGCAGCACCAGCAGGGGCAGGCCGAAGCCCACGTAGCCAGCCCATTTGATCTTGCCCACGAAGGGCGCGACCTGCGGTTGGCCGATGGCGTGGACGTACTGGTAGTAGGTGTTCCAGGTGAACAGCTGGGTGTCCAGCCCCAGGAACAGCAGGGTCAGATAGCCGGAAAACACGAAACCGAGCAGCAGGGTCGCCAGCGTGATGATGGCGATGAGCAGATACTTCTTACTGGGCAACACCCGAATCCTCCATGATGCGCACGCGGCGCGACGGCCTAGCGGTGGCGCCAGCGCGACGCCTTCTTCCGCAGGTGGTTCTCGTTTTCCAGCCCGGGCTCCTCGCCCTCTTCACGCACCAGTTGCAGCAAGCGTTGGCGCGCTTCGGCCAGTGATATCAGGTCGGTCAAACGATCCCCATCGTCGGCGACGACCGCATGGCCGACCACATCGCCGGGAGCGTACACCGGCTCGTAGGACACCGCTACCAGCTGATAGCGTCCACGGGTTTCCAGCACATGCCTGAATTCCTGCATCTCACTCCTCCTTGTCGGGGCAACACTGCGTCCCCTGCCTCGCCATCATGCCCGTGGCAGCGTCATGGGCGCATCCACAACCGCTGCGGCTTTTGCGCGAAACTGTGCGCGGATATCCAAGGAGACTGCAATGGACTGGGTAGCACTTGCCCGTACGCTGGCCACCGAGGCCCACGCGGGGCAGATCGACAAGGCCGGCCAGCCTTATATCGGCCATGTGGCGCGGGTGGCGGCCGCCGTGCGCGGCGACGATGACGCCGAAGTGGTGGCCTGGCTGCATGACGTGGCCGAGGACTGCCCGGCGTTTGCCGCGCGGATCGAGGTATTCCCTGCGCCGCTGCGCGAAGCGGTGCAACTGCTCAACCGCGATGCAGCTCCTGACGCGGACAGCTACTACGCGCGCATTGCCGCCCACCCGCTTGCATTGAAAGTGAAGCGCGCCGATCTGGATGACAACGCCGATCCACAGCGGCTGGCGATGCTGGACGGGACCACGGCAGGGCGCCTTCGCGACAAATACGCTCATGCCCGGGCGGCGCTGGGCATCTGAGCCGGCCGCGAGGCGGCGCGGAGGGCCGGCGTGTCACCGATCAAACGCTGATTTACCCTGAGTGCTGCTGCTCCTGTTGCAGTGCAGCAGTACAATGGACGGCTCCCCCGCCCCATCGCGCCCCCGCATGAGCCCCAACTCTTCCCTGGCTGCGCGGCTGACGCCCCGCCAGCGCACCCTGATCATCCTCGCCCTGTCGCTGGGTGGATTTGCCATCGGCACCAGCGAATTCGCCAGCATGGGGCTGATGCTGGAGATCAGCCGCGGCCTGTCGATTTCCGAAACCCAGGTCGGGCACCTGATCAGCGCCTACGCCATCGGCGTGGTGGTCGGTGCCCCGATCCTCGCCTTCGTGGGTGCCAGCTTCCCGCGCCGCAAGCTGCTGTTGGCGCTGATGGGCTTCTACGCGATCGGCAACCTGGCCAGCGCGCTGGCACCGAATTACGGCACGATGCTGGTGGCACGCTTCGTCGCCGGCCTGCCGCATGGCGCCTACTTCGGCGTTGCGATGCTGGTGGCCGCTGCGATCAGCCCTGCCGGCCAGCGCGGCCAGGCGATGTCGCGGGTGCTGCTGGGCCTGTCGATCGCGATCCTGGTCGGCAATCCGTTGACCACCTGGCTGGGCCAGCAGTTGAGCTGGCGCACCGCCTTTGCCCTGGTCAGCGTGCTGGCCATTGCCACGGTGGCGATGATCGCGCGCTTCCTGCTGCCGGACCCGGACGAAGTGCGTACCTCGCCGATGCGCGAACTGCGCGCCTTCAACACTCCCCAGGTGTGGCTGGCGCTGGCGATCGGTGCGGTCGGCTTCGCCGGCATGTTCTGCGTGTTCACCTACCTCGCACCCACCCTCGTGCAGGTCACCGGCGTGGCCGAATCGTGGATGCCGCTGGCAGTAGGCGTGTTCGGCATCGGCGCGATCATCGGCAACATCGCCGGTGGCTGGCTGGTGGACAAGTTCCATTTTAAGGCCGCCGCCGTGGTGCTGCTGTGGTCGATCGTGATGCTGCTGCTGTATCCGCTGGCCGCACAGTCGGTGTGGACCATCGGCCCGATGATCATCACGGTCGGCACCATGGGTGCGCTGGCGGCGGTGCTGCAGACGCGCCTGATGGACGTGGCCGGCGAAGCGCAGACGCTGGCGGCGGCCTCCAATCACGCCGCCTTCAATACCGCCAACGCACTCGGCCCGTGGCTGGGCGGCATGGCGATCAGCGCCGGCTTCAGCCCGGCCAGTACCGGCTATGTCGGTGCAGCCACCGCGATCGGCGGCCTGCTGCTGTGGTGCGTGGCGGTGATGCTGGACAGGAAGCACAAGACCGTCGCCGCCGGCAACCACTGAAGAACGGACGACCGCATCCACAGGTCGACCGGTCGACTGCGCGGTCTTCGTCGCGCTCCTGACGCGCGATGAACACATTTCGTGGATGTGCATTTGGGCACAGTGCAGCCGACGCCGTTTTCTCGGCCTGCACCGGACCCGCAATGCACCACCCTCGCGCCCCTGCCCGCCACGATGCCATCGCCTTGCAGGCCGGCATGCTGGGCAGCGTGTTGGGGGTGGCGTTGTCCAAGGCCATCGCCTTGTCCGCGTTGGCAGCCGATTCGATGATGGGGATCGGGCTGTGGGTGGTGGCCTGCGCACTGCTGGCTGCCTGGGCGCTCGCAGCCTATCTGGCCTGCCTGGCGCTGAGCCGTCGTGTGTTCGTGCTGATGGTGGCGCTGTGCATGGTGCTGATGATGTGCATCGCCTGACCCAGCAGGGGCCGGACTATCGCGCATTTGTTACAGAATAACAAGTGCAATGGGTCCGATTGTGCATGCCCGGCGTCACGGATTTGAATTCCATGACCATCCTGGCATTACCCGAGGCCACCCCATGAACCTGCAGCCTTCGTTCCGCGCCACCCTCACTGCCATCGCTCTGGCGTCGCTCAGCGCCTGCGCCACCTACGACGACAGCGCCATGCATCCGACCTGCCAAGAGTCACCCCATCTGAAGGATCTGCCACGCGAGGTCGCTGCCCGCGAGAGCCGTTGCAACAAGGGTGTGGAAGTGTGGTCGAGCGAGCGCGGCGGCAGTGACAAGCCGCTGGACCTGAGCGGAAAGAAAAAGGATCTCTGAAATGGAGCGCTGCCGGTTGCCGCAGCTGTCTTGATCATGTCCATGCACCTGGGCGACTGGCCCATCACAACCGGCGCGCGACGATGAGGTCTCCCCACCCTGTCGAGATTCAGATGCCGGACACTGCCCACCCTGTCATTCGCGCGTTCGAGGCCGTGTTCGATCTGTCAGGGGGCGTGCAGCGCATCACCGCGCTCACGGTCACCTGCCGGCATTGCACGTCGACCAGTTCGGCCAGTGAGGACAATCTGGTGCACTTGCCAGGTGGAGCATTGTTCCGCTGCGACGGGTGCGGCTGCCATCAACCGGTCAGCCATGCCCGTCTGTCGGACTGGCAACCGGCGTCGTTGCTGGGTATCTGAGGACCGCGACGTGGTAATGACTGTGGAACAGCGGAAAATACTCCAGGCCATCGCCGCTGCAGAACCGGTGCGCGGTGATGCCGCAACGTGGGCGGTGACCGCCGGATGGGCGGTACAGGCAGAGGACGGGGATATCGACCTCACCGAGGCTGGCCGGGATGCGCTCACCGCGCAGGCAGGTCGTGAGGGCTAGACCCGCCGCTCAGGCCAGCGTCGCCTCCCTTCGCGCTGCGCCGCGATAGCGGCAACCTGCGGAGCAAAGGGTGCATCCCTGCCACGTCGGCGGCGAAGTGGCGAGGCCTTTCATGTCGGCGGTGTGCAGAGCGTCATGACATGCGCTCGGCTATGCTGCGCCACCTTCCTGCGCCAATGGCGGCCATGCATCCTTTTCCCCTGCCAGTCTCTGCACCTGATCAGCTCGCCTACCGACTGCTGCAGGACAGTGACTGGGCCCGCTCGGCCACTGCCGCAAGCGCACCCGCCGAACTTCGCACGTTGCTGGCGATGATCCTGGATTCGCCAGAACCCCTGTGGCTTGCCTGGGGCAAGGAAGACAAGGCGTTCTTCTTCAATGATGCGTACCTGCCCATGCTGGGGGAAAAACTGCACGGCGCGATGGGCAATCGCCTGGAGGATGTCTGGGCGGACGTATGGCCGAACGTGGTGCAGGCCGTCAACGATGCCTTCGCCGGCACCAGCCGCAGCTTCAAGAACCTCCCACTGATGATGGATCGCGACGGCACGCTGCGTGAAACATTCTGGACGTTCTCCTATTCGCCGCTGCGCGTCGGCTGCGGCAGTGTGGCCGGCATCCTGTGCGTGGTCAGCGAACAGACCGAACGGGTGATCGAGCGCGACCTGCACAGCCGCCAGGTCGCGGCGATCACCGAGCAGGCGCGGGAGGCCCATCTGGAACTGGTGCGCGCCCGCGAGCAGCTGCGCCAGTCGCAGAAGCTGGAGGCGATCGGCCAGCTCACCGGCGGGGTGGCCCACGACTTCAACAACCTGCTGCAGGTCATCACCGGTTCGGTAGACATGCTCCTGCACACGTGGCCGGCAGACGACACCCGGCGCCGCTACATCCAGGCCATTGCAACAGCGTCGGACCGCGCCACCAAGCTGACCGCGCAACTGCTTGCATTCTCGCGTCGCCAGAGCCTGTCGCCGGAGGTCTTCGACCTCTGCGAAAGCGTGCACGCGCTCTCGGATATCATCACCACGGTACTTGGCGCGCGCATCCAGGTGTCGTTGACATTGCCCGATACACCGATGCCGGTACTGCTGGACCGGACCCAGCTGGACACCGCATTGATCAACATCGCGGTCAATGCCCGCGACGCGATCGAGGGACACGGCCGGGTGACCATCGAAGTGGAACGGGTAACCGCCGTGCCTTCGGTGCGCTTCGCCGCGCCGATGAAGGGCGACTTTGCCGCGATCAGTGTGACCGACACCGGAGCGGGCATCGACCCTGCGGTGGTTGACCGCATTTTCGAGCCCTTCTTCACCACCAAGAGCGTGGGCGCTGGGACCGGGCTCGGTCTCAGCCAGGTATTCGGCTTCGTCAAGCAGTCAGAAGGTGAGGTGGACGTGCAGAGCCAGGCCGGCGCCGGTACCCGCTTTACGCTGTACCTGCCGCTGGCGCAGGCAGGAGAAACGGCGGAACGGCCGGCGGCGCAATCGGGGCTGCAGCATGGGCATGGCGTCTGCGTGCTGGTGGTGGAAGACAACGTCGACGTGGCCGAATTTGCGGTGGGCGCCCTGCGCGAACTCGACTACAGCGTGGTCCTTGCACGCAATGCGGACGAGGCCCTGGCCGAGCTGGAACGGGATGCCGCGCGCTTCCATGTGGTGTTCAGCGACGTGGTAATGCCAGGCATGAACGGCCTGGATCTGGCCCGTGCCATCCGCGCCCGCTTCCCGGAGCTTCCGGTGATCCTCACCAGCGGCTACAGCGAATTGCTGGCGCGGGATCCTGGCCATGGCTTCACCCTGCTGCGCAAGCCGTACTCATTGAAGCAGCTGGCCTCGGTGATGACCGAGACCGCGCGCCGCGCGCTGGCTGTGATGGCATCGCCCTAGCCGGTCGCTCACCACGGCAAACCGAACCAGCGTTCCAGCGAAGACTCCAGCCCCGACGTGTCGCCGCCAGCATCGCAGGCCCAGGCCACAATACCGTCAGGGCGGACCAGCAACGCACCCAGTCCCATCGTATCGCGCGCCGTGGATATCACGCAGGGAACCGAGCGTTGCCAGCGCGCAAAGATCGGGCCGAGTGAAACGCCGGTATCGAGCCCCAGCAGCACGCCCTTCCCTGCGCGCAGCAGCTCCCCCATGCGATCGCCATTGGCCAGCTGGACGTCAGGCACGCTTTGGCCAACCCACGGATGCTCGCCGTTGAACACCGGTGGTTGTGCCACGCCCCACAACCGCTCAGCGAGATAGGTGGCACCGTCGCGGGTCGCGGCCAGGTCGGCGAAGACCGCCGCCAGCGCGCGCTGCCCTGGGCCTGGTCGCATCAACGCCACCTGCGCACGCGACCAGTCGAGCACCCGCGCGCCGATCGGATGGCGCTCCGCCTGATAGCTGTCCAGCAGCGTCTCGGCGACGTCGCCTCGCGCCACGGCGGCCAGCTTCCACCCCAGGTTCATCGCATCGCCGATGCCGAGATTCAGGCCCTGCCCTCCCAGCGGCGAATGCATGTGCGCCGCATCACCAGCCAACAGCACGCGGCCGCTGCGATAGGCCGTGGCCTGGCGCGCGGCATCGGTCCATGTGGTGGCCAGATGCAACGCGGTGATCGTTGCCTGGCGCCCGGACACCCGCCGCAGCAACGCCTGGGCGGCGTGCAGGTCCAGTGGCCCGCGGTGGCCTGCGCCACCGTCGAAATCGGCCAGCGCCAGCACGCCCGGCGGGTTGAAATTGCACATGCCGTATTCGGTGAACTGACGCCCCGGGGTGAGCACCGACGGATCGGCCAGCTCAACCTGCAGCGTGTACCCGGTGAACTCGGGCGCCGTCCCTGCGAACTCGAAGCCGGAGTGCTTGCGTACCGTGCTGCGGGCGCCATCGCAACCGACCAGCCATCGGCCCCGCATCAGCCCGCGACCGGTCTGCACCTGCATCTGTGCGTCGTGTGCCTGCACTGCCTGCACCGAACAGCCCCGCTCGATCTGCACACCCAGCGACACTGCGCGCTCGGCCAGCACCGTTTCCAGCGACTGAAGCTCCACCGCCATCTGGGTGGGTACCGGGGTCGGCAGGCGATCACGCCAGCGCCCGCTGTCCACGTCATCCAGCGCGAACGGAATGCCGGCGAAGTGGCCTCCCAGCGGCCGCGGTTGCGCCAGCCAATGGGCGGTGCCGGGCGGCGGTGCGCCCTTGTCCGGCTTCAGCACCTGGCGGGCTGCGACCGCGTCCAGCAGGCCGCGCCGATCCAGCGCTTCCAACGTGGGCGCGTTCAAGCCGCGCAGGCCAAAGGGCAGGCGCTTCAGGGCTGAATCGGGCGACTCAGCCTGCTCCAGCAGCAGGACCGAACAGCCGGCCTGGGCCAGCTCGCAGGACAGGAACAGGCCGACCGGGCCGGCCCCGGCAATGACAACGTCGTACAGCATCAGGTTCCCCCGCCTGCGCCGGCCCGGCGCTCTGGTGAGCACAATGTTACACTCGGTGTACGTTTACACAAGCCAACCGCCATGACCCCGCCCCAAGGCCGTCGCGAGCAACGCAAGGCACAGACCCGACAGGCAATTTCCGATGTCGCCACCGCGCTGATCATCCGGCGTGGCTTCGAGGCGGTGTCGATGTCCGAGATCGCCAAGGCCGCCGGGGTCTCGCGCAAGACAGTCTTCAACTATTTCGCCAGCAAGGAGGACCTGGTATTCGACCGCGACGAGGAGGCGCGGGCGTTGCTGCGCGAGGGCATGGCGGCGCGCCGCGGCATGACGCCGCTGGCCGCCTTCCAGTCTCTGGTGAGGGAGCTGCTCGACAGCGGCCATCCCCTGTTGCGGATCAACTCCGGTGCAGCGACCTTCTGGGCCACCGTGGCCGACAGTCCGGTGCTGGTGGCGCACGCGCGACGGCTGCAGGCACTGCTGGCCGACGACCTCACGCTGTTGATGGCAAGCGCGGTCGGGCGGCCAGCGGATGATGCCGAGGCACGCCTGGGTGCGGCGATGCTGCTGGCGTCGATGGTGGCGGCCTATCAGGGAGGCCTGGCCAGCCAGCAGGAGGGTGAGGATCCGCGCCAGGCGATGCTGCAGCTGATCGTGCGCGGCGGGACCGGCGTGCTGGTGGCCCTGGCCGGCACCCCGTATACCGACCCGGGCCCGCGTCCATAGCGCATTCGGGGGATAGGTCTCGAAGCACTGCAAATGCTAATCTTTCTCATTTGCAGCCCAGCCTCGTCCCTCATGCCCTTTCCAACCCCGCTCAAGCACGCCCTCTGCCTGGCGCTGCCCCTTTCCCTGGCTACACCTGCACTGGCTTCCGAGGCCTCCGCTGACACCCCGAAAGACCTGGACAAAGTGGAAGTCCGCGGCCGCGCGCAGACCCTGTACCGGGCCGACGATGCCGCTGTCGGCACCCGCACCGATACCCCGCTGGAACTGGTACCGCAGTCGATCCAGGTCGTGCCGCGCGAGCTGATCGACGACCAGGCGGCGCGCCAGGTCACCGATCTGTACCGCAGCATCAGCGGCATCAGCTTCTTCAGCTATGCCGGCGTCACCCTGCGCGGGTTCCGCCAGGAGAACGTGCTCTACGACGGCCTTCGCGGTGATCCCTATGCAGGCTTCTCGGTGCCGCAACTGTTCAATATCGAACGCGTGGAAGTGTTGAAAGGTCCGGCCGGTGCGCTGTACGGCGGTGGTGATGCGGGCGGTGTCATCAATTATGTAACGCGCAAGCCCAAGGCGCGCGCCGAACGCCGCATCGAGATGCAGGCAGGCGACAGGGACTTCCGCGCCGGATCGATCGAAGGCACCGGCCCCTTGAATGCCAGCGGCAGCATTCGCTATCGCGCCGGCCTGTATGCCGACAGCGAGCAGGGCGTGCGCTGGAATACCGACAGCGAAAGCGTGATCGGCGATGCCTCGCTGGCCTTCGATGTCGGCCAGACCGGCGAACTGGTGCTGCAGTTCACCGACATCACCCAGAACCTGGGCGGCAACCGCCTGCGCGGCGTGCCGGTGAACGATGCAGGCAGCTTCCTGACCGACCGGCGATGGAACCACAACGAGGCCAGTGACTTCCTCGACATGCGCGCCAAGGTCGCACTGGCGCAGTATCGTTTCGCACCGCGCGACAACCTGGACGTGGACATTGCCGCGCGCTGGTTCAGCAACAACGAGCACCAGATGTACCACGAGCCGATGGGGCTGATTGATCGTGATCGCGACGGCGTGGCCGAGTGGATGACGCGCCAGCTGCGCAACCAGATCCGCGACAACGAGGCCTTCACCGCCAGCGGCAATGCCGTCTGGCGGATCAACACCGGCCGTATCGAACACAAGGTGCTGTTCGGTGCCGACGTGTATCAGCTCGACGCCGACTTCACCGCGCAGACCGCCAACAGTGCCGACCTGACACGCGGCGCCGGCCCTGTGCGCGGCATCGACCTGTTCCACCCGGTCTATGGCGCGAGCACCTGGCACGACTACAACCTGGCCACCCTGCCCTGGCGCAGCACCGCCACCCGCAGCAAACGCTACGGCGGCTATCTGCAGGATGAGCTGGCACTGGGCACCCGCTGGCATGTGCTGGCCGGACTGCGCTGGGATGGCTTCAAGGATGAGGACCGCATGGGTGGCAGCAGCGTGGATGGCAATGCGCTCAGCTGGCGTCTGGGCAGCACCTTTGCCGCCCGGGACGGCGTGAACCTGTACGCCAACGTCGCCAGTGGCTTCGTGCCGCAGAGTGCCGCCAACCAGAATCCGGCGGCCGGTGGGCCCTTCGACGCTGAGCGCAGCAGGCAATGGGAAATCGGCCTGAAATCCCTGCTGGCCGACCGTGTGACCCTGAACATGGCGGCCTACCGCATCGACCGCAGCAACATCGTGCAGGCCACCGGCGAAGTGCGAGACGGCGTGAACCAGCTGGCCGCGCTGGGCCTGGTACGCAGCACAGGCATGGAACTGGACCTGCTGGCCGACGTGACCGAGCGCTGGGTGGTGAACCTGACCTATGCCTACAACGACGCACGGGTGAAGGACGCCGGACCGAATGGCATCACCAATGCCTCAGGCGACCGCTTCGCGAATGCGCCACGCAACAAGCTCGGCCTGTGGACACGCTACGACCTGCCGTCGATCAACTCGGCCATCGGCTTCGGCGCCGACCATGTGGGCGAGCGTGTCAGCCTGGATGGGCAGACGGTCAAGGCTTACACGGTATTCGACATGAGCTGGAAGACCACGTGGAAGCAGTGGCAGTTCCAGGCCAACGTCAAGAATCTGTTCGACAAGGTGTACGCAGCCAGTGGCTTCATCGAACGCAACGGGCACTTCCCGGGCGAGCCGCGGCGGGTGTATGTGCAGGCGGCCTACCGCTTCTGAGAAGGCCTTCCAGCAGAGCCGGGCGCCCGCGCGGCTCTGCTGCGTAACCTCAGCCCATCCGCATCGCAGGGTTGTCACGCGCGTGGACGTCGTTGTCCTGCTGGCGCTGCATGGTCGCCTGCTGTCGCTCCAGGCTGGCGGCCTCGATCTGCCGCAGCGAGTGTTCGACCGGCGTCTGCACTGCCGTGTCCGTAGGCATGACGGCTCGCAGATGCGCGGGATCGCTCATCTCGCCCTGCACCACGAACACGTTGCGGCCGGCCGGATGCTCGGCGGTCTGCGCGCTCAGCAGCACATGGTCGGCCCGTTCAAGCTGGTTGCGACGGGCCAATGCCATCACGCTCGCTACGAGGCGCTCGCTGTTCTCATCGTGGGTACGCCCGGCGCCGGCATCGATCGCGGCCACGCCTTCGCGCACCTGTTGCATCAGTGCGTAGTCGCGGTGGCCCGGACCAATGTCGGCCAGGCGGGTCGGTGCCTGCGAGGGATCCGGCACGTCGTCCACGGCGGCGGTCAGCGGGCTGCGGGTGATGGTCCGGTACGGGTCGTCCGGGTGGAACTGGGTGCGTTTTTCCTGGCGTTCCAGACGGACCTCGCGCGCGTCGTTGAGTTCGGCGATGCGGGCGGGGTCGGTGATCTCCCGCATCGACATGTGGCCGCCGCCCGCGCTGACACTGGCCCACTTCCTGTCCGCTGCGAAGTACATTGCGTAGTAGCTGTTGCCACCGATGACGTTCGGATCGACCGCCGAGCGCCCTTCCAATGCCTGAGTGGCTTCCAGCACGCTCAACCGGGTGAGGTACTGGCCGCCCTTCGCCCATCCCATCTGGCTGATGGCATCGACACTGGTATTGCCTACGCGCGGGCCGCCGGCGTAGTCGTTGTTGAGCATGTTGGTCCAGATCTGCTCCAGCTTCTCGGGGCCGCTCTTCTGTTCAGCCGCCTGCAGCAACACGCGCGGCGTCCAGCAGTTGGGATCGAGTTCATGCCGTTCAAATGCGCGGTCGTGAGCCAGCATCACGTCTTTGCCGGGAAGATTCAGTGCCAGGTCGGATCGCCCCTGCTCCATCCAAAACAGGCGTCGCTCCAGGTCCTGGCGCAGAAGCGTCTGCCCAAACATCTCCCATTGGCGCTCGCTCAGCTGCGCGTCGGGAAAGCCGGAGCCCTTGCCTTCCTGATGCCGGGCATACTCCTGTGCATAGCTGTTTGCAACGCGGCCAGGCAAGCTGTCGTTGCGAACCACGCCCAGCGCAAGCGTCCCATAGCCATCCGCGTCCGGCAGCTGCGACAGATAGTTCCAGTACAACTCGCGGTTTCCAGCCTTGGCATAGCTGGCCAGAATCTTGAGATTTTCTTGCGTCAATCCGCCCATCGCCTGCTCCTGAATGCACTCACTTCCGGACCCGGGAGCGCGCGAGAACATCCCGCACCGCATCTTCCATCCGCTTCCAGTCCGCCAGGAAGGCCCGCTTGTAGTTCAGCGAGATGGAAAGCTTGTTCTCCACATCCGAGAAATAGTGGAAGCACCCCGCGGCGGCTTGTCCCTGCTCACTGATGACCTGATCGCCCTGCAGTCGAACGCCGTCCCCCCGGAACGCCGTGTTTTCGCATTTGATGAATGTGGTCAGGTTGCCGTTGGGAGCGCGCGCGATGTACCAGTCATCTTCATAGGCAGGATTGCGGGTGGGCGGTTGTCCATAGCGTGCTTCGTACTCCTTCGAGAAAACCGCCATCCTCGTTTCATCGATGGCGTAAGGCGTCAGGCCCATGACATCGGGCTGCGCAATCCGCAGATCGAGCCGATCCCGAGGATCCTTTCGCTCCACCGACCCCTCCTCGGTGGATGCCTGGTTGGAGGACAAGCGCTCCAATGATGTTTCGATTGGCGCACGATCGATGTAGTCGATCGCCACAGCAATCTCCTTCCGGAAATCATTCGTACGCGGATTGGCCCGGGCGCCCGGCGCCGTCGGCTTCATGTCCGGCCACTCGATGACCAGCGTCACGCCCTCGCCTGGCCACGGTGCGATCTGGCTGTCCAGGTAGTTGGCCGGAATGCGGAAGGTATTCGGCCCGAGCTTCACGTCCACGGGCGCATCGGTATAGGTGTGGCCGTTGATCGTGCGGCCGGTCTGCGTTGCGCCGGACATGGCGGGATTCCTTTCGTGTTCGGTGGACGGTGACCGTGCACATGCGCTGGCGCTCACCGCGACGGCAAGTGCAAGCGTCAGGCAACGGCTCGGGGACATCACGTGCATGGGCATTCCATTGCAGGGTTCCAGCGCCACTATAAGGAGCCGGGCGTCAACGGAACAGGAACCGCATCGCAGCCCTTCATGGAACCAGGCAGCGCTCTACCTGCAGTGACAGCACTTGGCAGGCGTTGAACAGGCCCTCGACCACGGCGGCGGAGGGACAGCAGGCGGGATCGTCGCTCTCCCGCGCCACATGCGCAGCGTGCAGCACCGCGGTCAACGCCGTGATGCCCGAAATGCTTCGGGTCGCCAGGGCCATGTCGAAGGCGCGGCCGGGGCTCAGGCACATTTCACTCCAGGCCTCGCCATCAGCGCGCAGGTTCCTGCCGTGGCCTGCCAGATGTGCAAAGAATGCCGATGGCGTGACGAACTCGGCGGATTCGCGGAGCGCGTCCTCCAGCGTTTCGGCCAAGGCAGCGGGAAGATCGCGCACGGCGGCGCCCAGCAGCGCATGCAGGCGGGGATGGTCGGGAAGACGTTCGGGCATGACGGCAACCTCACGATGTGGCCACCTGCAGATGCAAGGTGGCGGACGGTGCGGGTTGGCGTGCCGGATACGTAGTACGAAAGCCGACGGGCCCTAAGACCCCCACGCACCATCCGCCATGAACTGACAGAGAGTGCATTGTCGTGATCGCAACATACGTTGCAACTACGACGCCTTGTACTACGTAAGTTCGAGACGCCAATCCCGGCCAGGGCGAGTGCCTTGGCGCGGCGATAATGGGCGCACTCCGTCGTGGATGGAAAGTAGGAAAAGTCCGCGCTGACACGTTCCTACGCTGGTTGCGTCACGGGATGGCGAACCGCCCACCGACTGACGCGCTTCGTTGGTACATCGCGCCTGCCTGCGCGTGGGACCCAACGATCACTTCGAGCCGGACACGACACACCGGCTATGGCGATCGCGCAGAAAGTCGCAATACGCACGGCCTTCCCTTCCAGCTCGAACACCATCGGCCCGCGCTGGAGACACACCGGGAACCGTTGCATGGAAGCGCCCAGAGCTATATTCGAGCGCGAGATCTGATCACAACGGAATGTGCGCGCCGCGCCATTTTCATACGAGATCCGCGAGCTGATGACTATAGTCGCCGACCTCAATGGATCAGGAGCTCATCATGGAATTCACTTCCTGGCGCAACATCCTTGTTGCCGCTGGTATAGCTGTCGCACTTTCCGTGGCCGCCTACAACGATCATCATCGTCATGCGCTTACTGATGGCGCTGAAGGGCGCGATGCGGTGGGCCTCGTCACCGAGGTGCATTGGGATGAGAAGAGGGGCAGAAAGAGCAACTTCGTCCTGAATGTCGAGTTCGAAACTGAAGACGGCCAATCACGCGTTGAGAAGATTGCGGTCTCCAACGACCTTGGTAATCGGATGCGTGCCACCGACGAGGCGGAGGAAATTGATATCCGCTACAACGCCAAAGACCCGTCCGTGGCGATGGCCGTTGGCGAAGCGGACAACTCCCTGCTGTTGTTGTGGCTGGCAATCGCCTCCGGGCTGGTCACCCTGGCACTGCTGGCCACCCGGGTGGTGCAGGGCCGGAAAGCGCAGCCGGCCTGACCCATCCAGGCGCGAGCGCATCCACCAATGCGCTCGCGCAGAGCCAAAAGTCTCTTCAACTCTGGCAATCGCCTTCCGTGCTTCCATGGCCGCGATAGGTCTCGCCCCACTCGCGCATGGCCAGCAGCACCGGCACCAGCGTGCGACCGAACTCGGACAGCTCGTATTCCACCTTGGGTGGCACTTCCGGATACACGTGGCGGATCACCACGCCATCGGCTTCCAGTTCACGCAGCTGGCTGGTGAGCATGGACTGGGTGGCATTAGGCACCCGCCGCGTCAGTTCCATGAAACGTCGCTTGCCGGTCATCAGGTGAAACAGAATGATCGGCTTCCACACGCCACCGATCACGGACAGCGTGACTTCCACCGCACACCCGCTCTTGCCATCCCAACGCCTGCTACGCATGCATACTCCGGAAAACCATAGTACCTACGGAAAATCATCGTTCTTGTTGCAATAGTGGCACGAGCCTAGCATGGCCCCATTCCATGAATGTGAGGCCATCCATGACGTTCAAAGCCCTGCTGACCGGCAAGACGAACAACCAGCTTTCGACCGAGCTGGTCGATTTCGACGAGGCGGACCTGATGGACGGCGATGTCCTGGTGCAGGTCGAGTACTCCACGCTCAACTACAAGGATGCGCTTGCGCTCACCGGCAAGAGTCCGATCATCCGGAGATTCCCGCTCATTCCCGGCATCGATCTGGCAGGCGTGGTACTGGAATCCAGCAGGGCCGACTTCAAGCCAGGCGACCGCGTCGTGCTCAATGGCTGGGACCTGAGCATGGGCCACCACGGCGGCCTGGCACAGCGCGCCCGCGTACGCGGCGAATGGCTCAACCGGATTCCTGGCAACCTGAGCACCCGTGACGCCATGGCCATCGGTACCGCTGGCTATACCGCGATGCTGTGCGTGCTGGCCCTGGAACATGCCGGGGTGACGCCCGAGAAGGGCGATGTGCTGGTGACTGGCGCCAACGGTGGCGTCGGCTCGATTGCGGTGGCGATCCTGTCGAAGCTGGGCTATCGCGTGGTAGCCGCCACCGGACGCCCGGAGCATGCTGAGTATCTGCACAACCTGGGTGCGGCCGAGATCATCGATCGTGCGCAGCTTTCGGAGCCGCGCGAGCGGCCGGTGAGTGCCGAACGCTGGGCCGGCGTGGTGGATGTGGCCGGCGGCCCTACCCTGGTCAACGCCATCGCCGAGACGAAGTATCGCGGTGCCGTGGCCGCGTGCGGCCTGGCGCAGAGCGACGCTCTGCACGGCTCGGTATTGCCCTTCATCCTGCGCAACGTGACCCTGGCCGGCGTGGATTCGGTGAATGCCCCACAAGAGGTTCGCCAGCGCGCCTGGGATCGGCTTGCGACCGACCTGGACCCGCAGAAGCTGGAAAGCACCGTGCAGCAGATCGGCCTCGCCGAGGTGCTGGATGTCTATGAGCAGATCATCCCCGGCAAGGTGCGCGGCCGCATCGTCGTGGATGTGAACGCCTGACGCCTGTCGCGCTGGCGAGGGTGCAATGCCATCGCTGGCTCACGCGCGCGACTGACCGGAAAACGCAGCGTGCCACGCCAAGCCGCCTTATCATGGGGCGGCAAGGGCGCTTTACGCCCGGTGACGTACGCAAGGCAGTATCTGGATGTCTATGGAATGGCGCCCCTCGGTCTGGGGCCAGCGTGTGACCCGCTCGCCGGACTGGCAGTTGCGGCTGGATGGCGAACAGCTCGCGCTTTTGATCGACGGCAGGCAATACCACCAGCATGTGGCGAACGAACACAGCGTGCGGGTCGTTCGCGGCGTGCTCTGGTCCCGGGTCGAACTGACGACCGAGCACGGTGAAGCACTGTCCGTGGATGGGCTGCCCAACAGCCAGGGCTCCGGGCTTGCCGCTGCCGTTCAGCACGTGCTTTTCGCGCGCTCCAGACGAGGGCGCAAGGCACTGTTTGAGCACGTTCTGGCGCAGATCCAGGCGTGGCTGGCCGAGGCAGATGCGCTTACCGACCGAGGCACCACCGGCCGCCGCTGGATCACGTACGAACAGCAGCAGGCGTTGCTGGCCGAACGCCCGTCCCTGCCCCTCACGTCAGCCGAGCTGGAGCAGCTGTTCCTCGACGAGGAGGTGCATGACGACCTGCACTCGGACCGCCACCGCATGGCACTGGATGCACTGCACGACTGGCAGCTGGATTGGCCCGCCATGTGGGCGGACGCCAATGAGGCAATGGCGACCCGTGAACTGGGTCTGGCCAAGCCCTTCCTGGACCGGGTCGAGAGCAGGCCGCTGACCGAGGAGCAGGCCCGCGCCGTCATCTGCTTCGACAACCGGGTGCAGGTCGTGGCCGCGGCCGGCTCTGGCAAGACCTCCACGATGGTTGCCAAGGCCGCTTATGCCATCGATCGCGGCTTTTTCCAGCCCGAACGGATTGTGATGCTCGCCTTCAACAAGGACGCCGCTCAGGAGCTGGAAGAGCGCGCGCAGCGATGCTTCGACCGGCTCGGCATGGGCGACACCATGGTGGAAGCCTGGACCTTCCACGCCCTGGGCCTGTCCCTCATCGCCAAGGCCACAGGGCGCAAGCCGGATATCCCGGAATGGGCGGTCGACGCGACGCTGGGCTTCAACAAGCTGGCCGAACTGGTGGACGACCTGAAGGACCGTTCGACCCACTTCCGCACCCAGTGGGACATGTTCCGCCTGGTGTTCGGACGCGATCTGCCGCCGTTGGGTGCCGACATGATGGCCGATGGTTACGACCGCGATGGCACGCCCTACATGCGTACCCTGCAGGGTGAGCGAGTGAAGAGCCTGGAAGAGTGCGTCATCGCCGACTGGCTGTTCTACAACGGCGTGGCGTACGACTACGAGCGGCGCTACGAGTTCGATACCGCGACGGATACCCACCGCCAGTATCGTCCTGACTTCTACTATCCGGACGCCCAGCTGTATCACGAGCACTTTGCGCTGGATGCCGATGGCCAGCCGCCGAAGCACTTTGCCAACTACAGCGAAGGGATGCGCTGGAAGCGGCAGCAGCATGCGGCACGCGGCACCGCACTGGTCGAAACGACGTCGTTCGGCCTGCGCAGTGGACAGGCCCTGCAGCATCTTGCCGAGCGGCTGGGTGCGTCTGGTGTCGAACTCGACCCGCACCCGGACCGCGAGCTGCCTGACCAGGGCGCCAAGCCGATGCCGGATGCAGACCTGATTGGCCTGATGCGCACCTTCATTGCGCATGCCAAGAGCAACTGCCTGACGCTGGATGACATGGCCGCACGCCTGCGGCAGATGCCTGAGGATCAGTTCAAGGAACGCTACCGGCGCTTCCTGGAGATCGCCGGGCCGGTTTTCCAGGCCTGGGACGATGCACTGGCTGACGAGCGCAGCATCGATTTCGAGGACATGCTCAACATGGCCGCCGGGCTGCTGGAACAGGGCCACTATGAATCACCCTACGATCTGGTGATGGCCGACGAATTCCAGGATGCCTCGCGCGCCCGTGCGCGCCTCTGCCGTGCGCTGGTCAGCCAACCGGGCCGCTATCTGTTTGCGGTGGGCGATGACTGGCAGTCGATCAATCGCTTCGCTGGCGCCGACGTTTCGGTGATGACCGGATTCCGTGAATGGATGGGGCATGGCCAGGTGCTGAAACTGGAGCAGACATTCCGATGCCCGCAGGCACTGTGTGATGTTTCCAGCCGCTTCATCAGCCGCAACCCCGCGCAGATCGCCAAGAAGGTCCGCTCTGCTGCGCCGGCAATGGGCCCGGTGCTGCAGGCGTTCCAGATGAACCGGCGTGAGGAGGTGCAGGATGGCGTTCGCCAATACCTGTCGAAACTGCACCAGCAACTATTGTCAGGCGCGGTGGCGCAGGGCCGCAACGGGCGCGTGACGGTCTTTGTTCTGGGGCGCTACCGCGCGGACCGCGGCGCGGTGCCTTCGGATTGGAAGACGGCCTTTGGCAGCACGATGGACGTCGAGTTCCTGACCGCACATCGATCGAAGGGGCGCGAGGCGGACTACGTGATCCTGCCGGGCATGATCAACCGCAGCTTCCCGAGCCTGCGCGCCGATGACCCGGTGCTTTCGCTGGCGATGCCGGATGGTGATACCTATCCGCTGAGCGAAGAACGACGCCTGTTCTATGTCGCGCTGACGCGTGCGCGACGGTCGGTTGCGATGTTCACCCTGCAGGGCAAGCACTCGCCATTCCTGGATGAGCTGGTGGAGGACGGGGCAGTGGAAATAACAAGCCTGTCTGGCGTGGCCGTCAATGAAGAACGCTGCTCAGTGTGCAAGGTTGGCGTGTTTGTGGACCGCAATGGACCGCATGGGGCTTTCCGGTCGTGCTCGAGCTATCCGTTGTGCCACAACAGGCCGAAGGGTGGACGACGCGGGTAAGTGCATTCATCTGCGCACTCAGCGCGGCGATGTTAGACCTGGCCAAACTTTCATCAAGAGTTATGCCCGGGGCTTGGTCCCGTCAGGGGATCGGCCATCCATGCCTGCAGCTGGACCTCGTCAACTTTCGATGGATGACCCCATGGAACAGTGGCATCTCGCGAGACCGCTGGCGTTGGTCCTACACCAGATCGAGGTGATGAGCGGCATCATGCCGCCCCTTCTCGACCGACCGACTCAGCCAGGGCGTCAACACCTCAATCCGGCACTGCCTGCTGCCTCGACATGTCCAGTATGTTCACATTCTGGTCGACGAGCCGGGCTTCAAAGGCGTCGCTGCCAAATTCCTGGATAAAAAAGCGCTCCTCCTCGTAGATCGAGATGCATTGAAGCCAGTTGACCTGCAGCGGCGGAATATCAAGCTGCGGAAAATGATCTTCATTCCAGAAGAATGGTACAGCCAGATAAACGTGAGGCATCCTTGGATTTGGAATGTAATCACGAAATATGTTCTCCACAACGCACCCCGGAAGTACAGATCTCTTATTCTTTATGATGTGGAGCGCGACTGACGCAACGGCATTCACCCAGTAGCCCTCAGAGGCGAGCGCTGCAGCACATAGCTCAACTCTCGTGAAGAGCTCATCGCCAGAACCTGTAATCAACGCAACCTCCGACACACCGATCGTTCCGATCGATACAATCTCCGGGTCGACGGGGTCTAGGCATGTCAGCATGTCGATTGACGCAGTCCCTGCCTCATCCAGGTATTCGCGGACCTGTGGTGTGCCGCCAAATATTTTCTGTTCGTACTTAGCTACCAATCTGCATTGAGCACTTGGGATAGGCATGTCTCACTCCGAACATCAGTCGATTGTACTTTTCCGTTCTCCTGGCCTCACGACAACGCGCTAGTCCTGTAGAGGCTGGAGTTGGGGTCAGACTTTCTATGTAACGCTGCCTCACACTGAGTAGCGCAGAGGCGAGGTCAATTCACAGCCCGACGGCATCGCACAAATCTAGGTCGAGGTTGGCGCCCTTATAGACACGCATGAGGCGCGGCAGTCTAACGAAGGGAGATGGCGAGTCAATGCAACTATGCGGAATCTGATGAAAGGTGGCGACGCAATTGAAACCACCGCTTCCATCTTTCCCCCACAAGGCCATACCGTTGGGCTGTGTTGGCTGTAACCAACTTTTGAACGTAAGAGTGCGCGAGGTACGGGGCTCCAGCGGACAAGGGGTCGATAGCGTCATGCTTGCGCTGTGATAGCTGACGGCATCCTTGTGCGGCGCATCGGCCGCTTGCCAACTACAGCGAAGGGATGCACTGGAAGCGCCAGCGGCATGTGGCGCGCGGCACCGCGCTGGTCCAGACGACGTCGTTTGGCCTGCGCAGTGGACATGCCCTGCAGGACCTTGCGGAGCGGATTGGTGCGCCTGACATCGAACTCGACCCGGACCCGGACCCGGACCCGGACCCGGACCATGAGCTGCCCGAACAGGGTGTCAAGCCAATGCCCGATGTGGACCTGATCGACTTAATGCGGACCTTCATTGCCCATGCCCTCAGGCTCTCTGCAATGCCTCCAGTCACTTCGTCAGCAGGAACCCCGCGCAGATCGTAAAGGAGGTTCGTTCTACTACACCGGCTATGAGCCCGGTGTTGCAGGCGTTCCAGATGAATCGACGCGAGGAGCTGCAGGATGGCGTTCGCCGGCACCTCGCCAAGCTGCATCAGCAGTTGTTGTCCGGGGCGGTGCTAGAGAAGCGGCGAAAGAGGATGGAGGCCCGGTCAGCATTCGCTGAAAGCAGATTAAGGGCTAAGTAGAGCCCCAGAACGCTCGAACAGCTTCGACGCGTGGACTTGGACTGGATCAAACCTAGCAACGCCGGTAGGCTACTACTGCGACGCGAAGGCGGCTCGAGTTCTCTTAGACCAATCACAAGGCAGTCACCACATCGATGTTCACCAAATCAATTTCCAACATTGAGACTGTTCATGCGATCCGGTCGGAGCTCAATGAAGCCTTTAGCCCGGGCGCACCCGTGCTTGAAAGGGATCTTTTCGCCGGCCGACTGGACCAGTTGCGCTTGCTGATTGATGCGGTGGAGCAGCGCGGTCGTCACGCGTTGATATTCGGAGAGCGAGGCGTTGGAAAAACATCTCTAGCAAACGTGCTGAACCTAGTCGTCCGCAATCCTCTCTTCAAAACCCTGTATGCAAAACTAAATGCCGAACCCGGGGAGAATTTTACTAGCCTTTGGAAAAAGATCTTCCGTAGGCTTATGACTGACGCGCGAGTGGACAGGGAGATCGCACAGCTATTCGAAAATATTTGCGATCAGCATTATGGCGAGCTATCTATTGACGACATTGTGGTGACGTTGAGCGCCATACCTGCAAGAGCATCGGCGCTGATCGTCATCGATGAATTCGACCGAATCCAATCGACCGAGGTCACGGCGGCGATTGCTGACACACTTAAGGCTCTCTCAGATTACTCGAGTCGGGCGACTATTGTCCTAGTTGGCGTAGCTGATGACGTTGGCCAACTTATCGAGGGGCATCGCTCCGTTGCCCGCGCGATGGTTCAGGTGAAGATGCCTCGAATGTCACAGCAGGAGCTGGCCCAGATTATTGCCACCCGCTACAAGCGTTGCGGCATGCGAGCAGATGAGGAAGCGATGTGGAAGATGACTTTCCTAGCGCGCGGACTGCCATTCTATGCGCAGCTTATCGGCATGCATTCCGGACGCGCGGCTCTCGATGAGCATCGTCGAGAGATCAATGCCGTTGACGTGAGCAGCGCGCTAAGCGCCTCTGTCAGCGAACTGGATCAGAGCATTCAAGATAGCTATATGAAGGCTATTCGCAGCCCACGTAATGATGCACTCTTTGCGCATGTGCTGCTCGCATGTGCGCTGGCCAAAGGAGACGAACTCGGTGCATTCCAGCAATCCGCGGTCACTCAACCCCTGAATCGCATCCTTCCAGGTAAGAACTACAAGCCAGCAACATTCGCGTCCCATATGAACGAATTCTGCAATGAGCAGAGGGGCGGCGTATTGCACCGAGATGGCGAATCAAGAAATTATCGCTATCGATTTAGCGACCCGCTTATGCAACCATTCGTCATACTGAAGGGCTTAGCAACCGGAATGATTGACGACGATACCGCCGAGGTCTATCAGAATCGTCGTCAGCTCGAACTTTCGGACCAATGGTGACTAGTCTAGGACTTAACTGCTAAAGAGGCCGCGTGCCTCTCTAGTTCTTCGAAATCGGACGGCACAGTTCCGCGCTTCAATAGGGCCTTAAATACGACATAGACATCGGTACGCGCCCCCGCCTTCCGAAGTGTATTCTCGTCGTTGTACCAGGCGTAGATGATAGTTCGCCTGTCGCTGCGGAACTGGAAGAACAATCGATATCTCGACGGCATGCCCCCTTTCACTCGACGCCATGCGGCACGACCAAGTGTACTCACGACATAATCAACGTGAGTTGGGTCCTGGGGTACACGCTCAAAAATTACCCGGTCAAGGCGATCGAGCAACTTCCAATCGGGAGAATCCGCGAATCCTTCTGGATCATCTTCAGCCTTACGCTCGACTGCAGCAAGAAGCTGCTCGTACTTTTCCAAGAAAAGGCGATGCGCCTTCAACTTCCATCCCTTGACGATCAAGCAGCCCCCTAGCTGAAGAATCGCAGCTCAACGAAAGCCGCGAGGGCGCCAAGCTTACCCCTCCGAGTGGGCGCCTTGGAAGCGCTCAGCCTTCAGTCGAAGGAGAGACACCCGGTCACGCAAGGCGGCCGTCAAATCAACGATCGCATCGCCAGACCTCACTTCCCTGTCGAACATGGACAGCATCAACGCCTCTGCCACCTCAACATCGTCGGCAAAGCTCAGATCAACAGATTTCGCAACGCCATTCATAATCACTCCTTGACTCCGGGCAGCACAAAGGGCAAGCAATCGCCCGCCCTCGAACCGTTAAAAGCCATAAATTTCTCGGTGTCAAGTCTATTGACAACTGTAAAAAGTGTCAACCTTTGGTAGCTAAGCAGCCGTCACCAGATTTGGTATCTGTCCCTTTGCACCTTCGCGCGGAGTCCACTCCCGGCCCCCAATACCCGCAACCGATTGATTTAACAAAACAAATTCTCAGAGAATCACCACCTCGCTAAGCTGGCGGCCTGCGCGGCTCCAGCCCTTCCTTGACCCGCTCCAACCCCTTCGCCCCCCGTCTCGGCCAAGCGCTGAGCCTATTGCAGGTGCTCGCGGGTCGGCGGCAGGCCGGGCAGCGGTTCGAGCGGTTCGCTCGGCCTGGTGTCCAGCAGCCGGGCCACGGCTGCTCGCAGGCGCAACTCTAGGTAGACCTGACCGCGCACCAGAGCTCGGCGTAGCGCTTGCGTTGGGCCAGGCTCGCCGCTCACACGTCTGTGCCTACAGCAACCAAAAGCTGCAGCGCTCAGCAGTTCCAGCTTGGGCTGGCCGACCGTCCTATCAGGGCTCGCCGCATCGGAAGCCATCATGGGCGCGGCTGAAAGTTCGGCAGCAGTTCGAGCAGAATCGACCTTTGCAGGTGGATGGGTAAGCGGGCGGGTAGCGAAAGCTGTAGAAACGAAAAAGCCCCTATTTCTAGGAGCTTTTTGCAAAGACTGGCGGAGAGAGTGGGATTCGAACCCACGGAAGGTTTGACCCTTCGCCGGTTTTCAAGACCGGTGCCTTAAACCGCTCGGCCATCTCTCCAATCGGGTCCCGGTCGCCCGGGCAGCGGCGTATTCTCGCACGTGAAGGGCATTTGCCCAAGACCACCCTTGCTCCCGACCTTCGCATCCGGCACGGTGGGGCCTTCACTGCAATCGGAGCCCCCATGGCCCATCTCGACCTGGCCAACCTGCGCACCACCCTGCTGGACGACACCCAGCTGGCCGCAGTGGCCCTGCACCGCACGTTCGCCGGGCACCTGCCGGTCAGCAGCGGGCACCTGGTGGTCTGCGATCCGCTGGTCCAGGCCGAAGCGCCCGCGCTGGCCGACTACACCGCCCCGCTGGGCCGGCATGCGGTCGAGATCATCGTGCACAGCGGCCGCCCGGCACTGGCCGTGGTCTGGTTCAAGCCCCGCGAAGCCCTCACGGCATCTGCCCTGCACTGGCAGATGGCGCGCTGGACCACGCAGGACCTGACCGGACTGGATGAGGACAGCTTCATCGGCTACCCGGTCGACGCCGGCATCGGCTGCTTCATGGACACCGACACCCAGCAGGCACTGCTGGCCCTGATCGAACGGGCCGATGGCGACGAAGGCGGCGAGTGGTCGGATGCGCTGATCGACCATGACGGCTTGGATGAGGGCGCCGAATACCGCCCTTGGGGCGAGGACTCACCATACGGCCTGGTCGTATTCACCAGCGGCTGGGGCGACGGCGTTTACCCCAGCTACTGGGCGCTGGATACGTCCGGCATTCCAGTCGCTCTGGTCACCGATTTCCTGTGCATCCAGAGCGGAGACGGGCGCGACGAGCGCGAGATCGCCGACCAGGCCTATCGCGACAGCCTCCCATACGAAGAGGCTGAAGCGCTGGCACGGCTTGTAGCGGCGGTGGAACGCGATGATGCTAACGCATTGCGCGACCTGCTGAAGGATGCGCCACAGCGCGCCAACCAGATCGAGCCTGGTTGCGGCGGCACCGCCGTGTTCGAGGCGATCCGTCTGGACCGCCCAGAGGCATTGCGGGTACTCCTGCAGGGCGGCGCGTTGCCGGCAATGCCCGAGCGGCTGCACATGAGCAAGGTGACCAGCTACCTGGACTATGCGCGCTTCCTGAAGAAGCCACGCAGCGCGGAGCTGATGGCGGTGCTGGAAGCACCGGTCATGGCCGAGCCCACACCGGCCGCACCGCCGCAGCGCAGCTTCTGGGACCGGTTGTTCGGGCGGAAGTGACCGGGGCCGGAAAGCAGCAACGCCGGGCATGGCCCGGCGCTACCGTTTCACAGATTGGCGGTGCAGTTGCGGGCAGGTGCCTCAGCCCGCATCCACTGCCAACGCGCCCAGCGCACTGGCCTTGATCCGCTCCTTGGCCTTTTCACAGGCGCCACCGCAATCCAGGCGCGAGGCCTCCAGCTGCGGCGGCAGGTGCTCGGCCAGGAAGTCGATGAACACGCGCACCGCCGGCAGCAGGCCGCGGCGCGAGGCGAACACGGCGTGGCACACGCCCTGCGGCAGTGACCAGTCCGGCAGCACCACTTCCAGCTCGCCGTTGCGCACGGCGTCGGCGCACACGGTCTCCGGCAGCATGGTGATGCCGAAACCGTCCTTCACCATGCTCTGCAGCAGCGGGAAGTCGAAACCGGCCACGCGCGGCTGCAAGTCGACCCGGCGCACTTCGCCTTCCGGGCCATGCAGTTCCCAGCGCTGGCGTGCTTCGTCTTCGCTGATGCTGAGGGTGACGTGCTGGGTGAGCTCTTCCGGGTCCTTGGGGCGTCCGGCGCGGTCCAGGTACTTCGGGCTGGCCACCAGCAGTTCCTGCACCTGGCCGAAGCTGCGCATCACCAGGCTGCCGTCGTCATCCAGGCGCGAACGCACGCGCAGGGCGACGTCGTAGCCTTCATTGATGATATCCACGCGGCGGTTGCTGATGTTCAGCTGCAGCCGCACCTTCGGGTACTGCTCAAGGAACTTGGGCAGCAGCTTGGGCAGCTGCATCTGCGCCAGTGACACCGGCACGCTGGCGCGCACCACGCCGCGCGGCTCCGCGCTGAGGCGGTCCACCACTTCGCGGGCGGCCTGGGCCTCGGCCAGCATTGTCTGCGCATGGCGATGCACGCTGGTGCCGACATCGGTGACCGCGAAACGGCGCGTGGAGCGCTGCAGCAGGCGTACCCCCAGGTCGGTTTCCAGCTGGCTGATGCGGCGGCTCAGGCGCGACTTGGGAATACCCAGTGCGCGCTCGGCGGCGGCGAATCCGCCGTGGTCGACCACCATCGCGAAGTAGTACAGGTCATTCAGGTCATGCATACCCGAGTTCCATATCTAGAACAATACGTGGCATTCAACCACCTTTATTCCGCCTTTGCAACAACCTATCGTTCTCTCCGTCGGCGGGGCCACCCCGCCCCTTCCTCCCAGAACACAGGTGACTGCCATGAAGCTTCTGCATCTCGACGCCAGCGTGCTTGGCGACAACTCCGTCTCGCGCCAGCTGTCGGCCGCTGTGGTCGCCCGCTTCGCCAGCCAGATCGATGGCCTGCAGGTCGATTATCGCGATCTTGACGCCAATCCGGTACCGCATCTGCGCAGCAGCTCGCTGGCCAAGACCGACGCGGCCGAGGCGACCGACGCTGAACAGGTGATGCAGCAGTTCCTGGACGCCGACATCGTGGTGATCGGCGCGCCGATGTACAACTTCAGCATTCCATCCACGCTGAAGGCCTGGATCGACCGCGTGGCCGTGGCCGGCCGCACCTTCAAGTACACCGAGAACGGCCCGGTGGGCCTGGCCGGTGGCAAGCGGGTGATCATCGCCAGCAGCCGTGGCGGCATCTACACCGACTCGCCGGCCGACTTCCAGGAGCCGTTCCTGCGCCAGGTGTTCGCCTTCATGGGCATCAACGAGGTCGAATTCGTGCGCGCCGAAGGCATCGCCTATTCGCCGCAGCACCGTGAAGACGCCATTGCCGGTGCGCTGGCGGCACTTCCGTCGCACGAAGCGGCCGAAGCCGTCGCTGCGTAACGCGTTCCAACGTTCGGCGCCCCTCTCTCCTCGTCTGGGCGCTGAACGCGGGCCGGGATCCCCTCCCCCATCCCGGCCCACCCTGGCGGCCCCGCTGTGCGGGGCCGTCTTCTTTTGCGACGCGCTAGGCTGGGGGCATGAACTACATCGTGACGGCTGCGCACCGCAGCGAATTTCCGCACCCGATCACCCTGCGCCGCGGCCAGGCGCTGGTAGTGGGCGAACGCTATGAAGGCCCGGAGGGCTGGGACGACTGGTTCCTGTGCGAGGCCGAGGGGCAGCAGCCCGGCTTCGTGCCGGCGCCGGTGATCGGCCGCGATGCGCAGGGTGGCGCGTTTGCCACCGAGGATTACTGCGCGCGGGAGCTGGATGTGGATCCGGGGCAGCTGCTGCGAGGGATGCGCACGCTTAACGGGTGGGCATGGTGCATGCCGGAGGCCGGCGAACCGGGATGGGTGCCGTTGGAGAAGCTGCGCGCTGTGGAGTGATCGCCGGGGTTCATCCACGCATGGCGTGGATCTACTGGGGCATCGTTGAATTCATGCCCGGCGCGTGCAACATCCTCAAGTAGATCCACGCCATGCGTGGGTACGGTGCCATGCAAGCATGGCACCCACCCAGCCAGAGAATCAGGCGATGGTTTCCAGGCCGCCCATGTACGGGCGCAGGGCCTCCGGCACGGTGATGCTGCCGTCGACGTTCTGGTAGTTCTCCATCACCGCGATCATCGCGCGGCCAACCGCCACGCCCGAGCCGTTCAGGGTATGCACCAGCTCAGGCTTGCCGGTGGCCGGGTTGCGCCAGCGCGCCTGCATGCGGCGGGCCTGGAAGTCACCACAGTTCGAGCACGAGGAGATCTCGCGGTAAGTCTCCTGCGACGGCAGCCAGACTTCCAGATCGTAGGTCTTCACCGCCGAGAAGCCCATGTCGCCGGTGCACAGCAGCACCTTGCGGTACGGCAGGCCCAGCTTTTCCAGCACCACTTCGGCACAGCGGGTCATGCGCTGGTGCTCGGCGTCGCTGTCTTCCGGGCGGCTGATCGAGACCAGCTCGACCTTCTCGAACTGGTGCTGGCGGATCATGCCGCGCACGTCGCGGCCCCCGCTGCCGGCCTCGGCACGGAAGCACATCGAGTGGGCGGTCATGCGCAGCGGCAGGCGCTCGGCGTCGACGATCTCGTCGCGCACGATGTTGGTCAGCGGCACTTCCGAGGTCGGGATCAGGTACCGCGTGGAGTCGCCCACGGCGGTCTTGAACAGGTCGTCCTCGAACTTCGGCAGCTGGCTGGTGCCACGCAGCGAATCGGCGTTGACCAGCAGCGGCACGTTGGTTTCCTCATAGCCGTGCTCACCGGTGTGCAGGTCGACCATGAACTGGGCCAGCGCACGGTGCAGGCGCGCGATCGGGCCGCGCAGTACGGTGAAGCGCGAGCCGGACAGCTTGGCCGCGGTCTCGCCGTCCAGCCAGCCGTTGCGCGCACCCAGCTCAACGTGGTCGAGCACCTTGAAGTCGAACTGGCGCGGAGTACCCCAGCGCGCCTGCTCGACATTGTCGTTCTCGTCGGCACCGGCCGGCACGTCATCGGCCGGCAGGTTCGGAATCCCCATAGAGATCGCTTCGATCTTCTCGCGCAGCTCGTCCAGCGCCACTTCCGAGGCCTTCAGCTCGTCGGCGAATGCAGCGACCTCGGCCATGATGGCCGACACGTCCTCGCCCTTGGCCTTGGCCTGGCCGATGGCCTTGGAACGGCTGTTGCGCAGGCTCTGCAGCTCCTGGGTACGCACCTGGATGCGCTTGCGATCGGCCTCCAGGGACTCCAGGGCAGACACGTCGAGCTCGAAGCCGCGGCTGGTGCGCAGGCGTTCGGCGAGGTCGGCGGGCTGGTGGCGGAGCAGGGCTGGATCAAGCATGGCAGGTGTCGTGGTGGGTATCAGGGATGGGATTATCGCTTGTTATACGGATTTCTGCCGCCCGGTTCATTCCCGCCGTGGCAGAATCGGGGCATTCCGTACTGGTCCGGTCCATGTCTGCACCCCGCTCGTCGTCCGCCAAGTCGTTTACCGTGCATATCCCGCGCAACGCCCTGAAGATCGCCGGCATCGCCTTCGGCGTGGGCGTACTGCTGTTCGTGCTGGTCTGGTACACCGGTCGCGACAAGGAATTCTTCCGCGCCGACCCGGCCGCACAGACCCCACAGGAGACGGCGCAGGTGGAACCGCTGCCCGAACCGCTGGCTGCGGCCGCCGGTTCCAGCGACATGCCCGATGCCAAGCCGGCCCCGGTCGAGGAGGAAGCCCCGAAGCTGGTCGAAACCCCGCCGCCACCGCCGGCGCCCGTCGCTGAAGCGGCCCCGGTCGCACCGGCCCCGGCGCCGGCTGCTACAGGCAACAGCCAGCCGATGCCGATTGCCGGCCAGTCGCCTCCACCGGCCTACCCGGCCGCCGCGCTGCGCGCCGGCGAGACCGGCAGCGTGGTGGTGCGCGTGGACGTGGATGCCACCGGCTATCCGAACAATGCCACGGTGATCCAGCGCAGCGGCTCACGCGAGCTCGACCGTGCCGCGACCGATGCGGTGCGCCGCTGGCGCTTCACCCCGGCGCAGAGCAACGGCCAGGCCGTACCGGGCAGCATTGAAGTGCCGTTCGACTTCAAGACCCAGTAACTGAACGTTTCCCGGCAGGCAAACTGAACCCTGCCGGTCGCGTTGACGCAACGCTGACACTTCCCGCCACTGGCCCGCGCAACACTCTCCCCGTCGTCCATTGACGGAAGGAGTTTGCGATGACCGCCACCACCCACGAAGACCTTCATTCGCCGCAGCTGCAGCAGGACGCCAGCGAACAGCACAAGCCCACGTCGCCCTGGATGTGGATCGCGCTGATCGTGGCGATGTTTGCCGCCGCGCTGCTCTGGCTGCGTCACTCGAACCAGGAAGACGTGGCGCCGGCACCGGTCGGCGAGCGCATGCTGCCCGCGCCCGAGCAGGCGCCGGTCGCCGATGTACAACAGCCTGCGGCCCGCCAGGCCGCAGCGGCCGGCAACCAGCGCAAGGCCCCCCCTGCCGTACGCAATCGCGAGGCACGCCCGCTGGCAGGCAACAGCAAGCCGACCTACCCCGCTGCCGCGCTGCGCAATGGCGTGCAGGGCAGCGTGATCGCCAGCCTGAATGTCGATGCCCGCGGCCAGGTCACCAATGCTGCGATTGTTTCGCGCAGCGGCGAGCGCAGCCGTGACCTGGATCGTGCGGTGCTGAGCGCCGTGCAGAACTGGAAGTTCCAGCCGGCGATGCATGAAGGCCGTGCAGTGGCCAGTGTGGTGCGGGTCCCGGTGGATTTCCGTACCGGACAGCGTTGATCGCGGACGAGGGGTTCGTGATGTTTAGACGGAGGCTTCGGCCTCCGTCCTTTTATGCGGAGAAGCGTGCCGACCAAGGTCGGCACCTACCGGGCGATGTGAGCGTGCCGACCGAGGTCGGCACCTACCGGACAGGGGGCGCGTGCCAACCATGGTTGGCACCTACCGGAAAACCTGATCGGCCGATCAGGCCAGGTTGAAGCCGGCGCTGCGCGCCAGGCCGTCGAAGTCCGGGAAGGAGGTGGCGACGTTGGCGATGTCGTTGATGCGCACTTCGCCGTCGCTGATCTGGCCGGCAATGGCAAACGCCATGGCAATACGGTGGTCACCGTGGCTTTCGATGGTGCCGCTGCCCAGGCGCACGCCCCCGTGCAGGGTGGCGCCGTCTTCGGTCTCGTCCACCTGCATGCCCAGCGCACGCAGGCCGGTGGCCATCGCCGCAAGGCGGTCGGATTCCTTCACTCGCAGTTCGGCCGCACCGCTCACCACGGTCTGGCCCTCGGCGGCCGCAGCGGCCACGAACAGCGCCGGGAACTCGTCGATCATGTCCGGCACGAGCGCTTCCGGAATGCGTGCGCCCTTCAGCGGGGCGTAGCGCACCACCAGGTCGGCCACCGGTTCACCGCCCTGTTCTGCCGGGTTCTCTTCGCTGATGTCCGCACCCATCAGGCGCAGCGCATGCAGCAGGCCAGTGCGACGCGGATTCAGGCCGACCTGCTTCAGGCGCAGCTCGGAGCCGGGAATGATGCTGGCGGCGACCAGGTAGAACGCGGCCGAAGAGAAATCGGCGGGCACCACGATATCCGTGGCGCGCAGGCGCTGGCCACCGCGCAGGCGGGCCTTGCCCGGCGAAAACGCGATGTCCACGCCGAATGCGGACAACATGCGCTCGGTGTAGTCGCGGGTCGGGTGCGGTTCGGTCACGCTGGTTTCGCCCTGCGCATACAGCCCGGCCAGCAGCACCGCCGACTTGACCTGCGCACTGGCCACCGGCGAGGCGAAATCGATGCCGTGCAGCGCTTGGCCACCATGCACGTGCAGCGGCGGCGTGCCGTCGTCCTGGGTGTCGATCCTTGCGCCCATCTGCGACAGCGGGCCGGTCACGCGGCGCATCGGGCGGCCGGACAGCGATTCATCGCCGATCAGCGTGCAGTCGAAGGCCTGGCCTGCCAGCAGGCCCGCCAGCAGGCGCATGCCGGTACCGGCATTGCCGCAGTCCAGCGGTGCCTGCGGTGCTTTCAGGCCGTCGATACCCACCCCATGCACGATGCGCTGCGACGGGCTGGGGGTTTCGATGCGCACCCCCAACTGGCTGAAGATGCGCGCGGTGGCGCGGGTGTCTTCGCCTTCCAGGAAGCCTTCGATGTGCGAGGTGCCATCGGCCAGCGCGGCAAACATCACCGAGCGGTGCGAGACCGACTTGTCGCCGGGAATGGTCAGGCTGCCCTGCAGCGGCTGGCCCTTGCGGGCAATCCAGTGTTGCGCGTTGCTCATCGTTCGATCATTCCGTAAACACCGGCAGCGCCGGCGATGCATCAGGGAGCGGCTGCTGTTGCCGCCACAGCAGCACTCAGGGCACGGCCACCGGATAGGAGCCCAGCACCTTGATCTGCGCCGAGTGCGCTTCCAGTTCGGCCAGCGCGGCCTGCATCGGCGCGTCGTCGATATGGCCGGCCAGGTCGATGAAGAAACCGTACTCCCACTTGCCGTGGTGTGACGGCCGCGACTCGATTCGGTTCATGCTGATGCCGTGGCGGGCGAACGGGCTGAGCACGTCGAACAGCGCACCGGGCTTGTCATGGATGAACACCAGCACCGAGGTGCGGTCGTGCCCGGAGGTCGGGAAAATGTTGCGACCCACCACCAGGAAGCGGGTGGTGTTGTCGGCATCGTTCTGGATCGGCTTGGTGACCACCTTCTTCAGGCCGTACACGTGGCCGGCACTCTCGCCGCCGATGGCCGCCGCGTCGTCGGCGTTGCGCGCACGACGCGCGCCTTCGGCGTTGCTCGACACCGGAATCTTCTCGGCCTTCGGCAGGTTGGCGCGCAGCCACGCCGAGGTCTGCATGAACGACTGCGGATGCGCGTAGATGCGCTCGATGTCCTCGATGCGGCCGCTGCGCGACATCAGGAACTGCTGCACGCGCAGTTCCACTTCGCCGCAGATCTTCAGGTTGGAGGTCAGGAACATGTCCAGGGTGATCTGGATGGTGCCCTGCCCCGAATTCTCCACCGGCACTACGCCGAAATCGGCGTTGCCCGCTTCCACTTCCTGGAACACCTCTTCGATGCTGGCCATCGGCAGGCCCAGCGCCGAGCGGCCGAAGTGCTTGAGCACGGCCTGCTGGCTGAAGGTGCCTTCCGGGCCGAGGTAACCGATCTTCAGCGGCTCCTGCTGGGCCAGGCAGGCCGACATGATCTCGCGGTAGACGTGCACCAGCAGTTCATCGCTGAGCGGGCCTTCGTTGCGGTCCACCACCATGCGCAGCACCTGCGCTTCGCGCTCGGGGCGGTAGTAGTCGACGGCGGCGGCGAGCTTGCCCTTGGCCTTGCCGACCTGGTGGGCGAAGCGCGCGCGCTCGGCGATCAGGCTCTGGATGTCGCGGTCGATCTGGTCGATCTTCGAGCGCACATCGGCCAGCGCCAGCGGCGCCAGGGTGGGTGCCGGGTTCGAGGTGGCCTTGGCCTTGCCCTTCGCCTTGGTGGGCACGCTGTCCTTGGCCGGTTCGGCCTTCTTCGGCGCCTTCTTGCTGGATTTGCTGCTTGCCATCGGAATTCCTTGTTGCGGGGCACGCACCCGACGGTGCGCGCCGTTCATTGCTCAGCCGTGACGCTGCTGGAAATCGGCCATGAAGGCGACCAGCGCCTCGGCCCCGGCCAGCGGCATGGCGTTGTACAGCGAGGCACGGATGCCACCGACGACCTTGTGCCCCTTCAGCGCCAGCAGGCCAGCGGCCTTGGCCTCGGCCACGAAGCGGGCATCGAGATCGGCATCGGGCAGGAAGAACGGGATGTTCATCCGCGAACGGGCCGCGTGTGCAACCTCATTGCGGTAGAAGCCGCCGGAACCGTCGATGGCGCCGTACACCAGCGCGGCCTTGGCGGCATTGCGCCTGGCGAACTCGGCCACGCCGCCCTCGGCCAGCATCCACTTGAACACCAGGCCGGCCAGGTACCAGTTCCAGGTTGGCGGGGTGTTGAGCATCGAATCGCGGGCGACATGCGAGCGGTAATCGAAGATGTCCGCGCGTGGCTGGCCACTGCGCTCGAGCAGGTCGCGGCGGATGATCATCACCGCGATGCCGACCGGGCCCAGGTTCTTCTGCGCGCCGGCATAGATCACGCCGTAGCGGCGCACGTCCAGCGGCTCGCTGGCGATGGACGAGCTGAAGTCGGCGATCAGCGGAACGTTGCCGGTGTCGGGCACATCACGGAACTCGACGCCGTGGATGGTCTCGTTGGCGGTGATGTGCACGTAGGCGGCATCGGGTGACAGCTGCCAGTCGGCGCGCGGCGGCAGCGTGCGATAGCCATCGGCCTCGCTGCTGGCGCCGATGTTGACGTCCACGTAAACACCGGCCTGCCTGACCGCGGTCTTGCCCCAGTGGCCACTGACCACGTAGTCGGCACGCTGGCCGGGGGCGGCGAAGTTCAGCGGGATCAACGCCTGCTGGGTGGTGGCACCACCGGACAGGAACAGCACCGCATAGTCTTCGGGAATATCGAGCAGGCGACGCAGGTCGGCCTCGGCCTCGGCGGCCACGGACATGAATTCCGCGCCGCGATGGCTCATTTCCACGATCGAAGCGCCGGACCCGTGCCAGTCCAGCATTTCCGCCTGCGCCTGGCGCAGGACCGATTCCGGCAAGGTCGCAGGGCCGGCACTGAAGTTGAACGCGCGCGTCATGTCACACCTGTGGGGCAAGACCCCTAGTATGCCGCAGTGCACCAGCCTTGCGGCCTTGTGCGGCAAGGGAAATTTGGTTTCATCGGAATCCATCGGCAACGCGACCAGGTAGTGCCGGCCGCTGGCCGGCAACCTAACGGATTCGGGGCGGCGGTTGCCGGCCAGCGGCCGGCACTACCGTCAGCGCGCGCCGAACCAGAGCAGCAGGCTGAGCAGCGCGGCCAGCAGCAGCGCACTGACCAGCAGCCACGGCCAGCGCCGCACCCTGCGCGGCGCAGCCGGCAGCACCGGCGCCTGTTCCACGTCCTCGCCCGACTCGTCCTCGACCGGCAACGACCGTCGGCGCGGATCATGCGGCACTTCCAGCACGAAACGGTGCTGGCCATCGAACACCACCTGGTCGCCGGCCTGCAGCCAGCAATGGCGCACGGCCACGCCATTGACGCGGGTGCCGTCGGCACTGCCGAGATCGCGCAGCAGCACGCGTTCGCCGTGCACTTCCACGCGGGCATGCTGCTCGGCAAAAGCCGGGTCATCGATGGCGATGTCGGCCTCGTTGCCACGCCCGATCAGGCGGGCCCGCGACAGGGTGAAGCTGCGGCCATGATGGAGACCGCCGACACCGCGCAGCAGCCGCTGCTGCTCGTCGCTGCCATCTTCGGCTTTCGGCGCAGGCGCCTGCAGCAGGCTTTCGACCTCGCCCTGCAGGACCATCTCCACGCCATCCACATACACCGCATCGCCTGCACGCAGCAGGGCCATCCGGCGTACCGGGCGACCGTTGACGTGGACGCCGCGGATGCCGTTGCCGACCTGCAGCCAGAGGCCGCGATCATCCATGCAGAACTGGGCCAGCAGCAGTGCGCCGTGGCCAGGATCTCCGAGCCGCACGCTGCCGTTGGCCTGGCGCACGATGCGCTGCACCCCGGGCCGCAAGGGCTGGTCGGGCTGTTGTTGTTGACTGAAGTGAACAAGCAGGTTCTGCACGCGGCGCAGCCTAGCAGGTTGGTCGCCAACGAAGAAGAACCCACGATGAGTGCTTGGCGCGGCGGCCCTTGATGCGCACAATGCTTGCCCTCTTCGACCATCCCCGCCCTGCGCCAGGAGCCTGCATGTCCACCATCGATGTCCGCCACGCCCACGCCCTGCCCGATGCACAGGCGCGCGCCGCGATCGAACAGGTCGCTGCCAAGCTGTCCGAGCGCTTTGGCCTGAAGTCGTCCTGGACCGCCGACGTACTGAACTTCTCCGGCAGCGGCGTGGACGGTGCGATCGAACTGCAGCCGGGCGCGGTGCGCGTAACCGCCAAACTGGGCTTCCTGCTGTCGGCGATGAAGGGCATGGTCGAAGGCGAGATCCAGCGTGTGCTGAAGGAAAAGCTGGGCTGAACCCCGGCGGCGGCCGTCACGGCCGTGCAACGCCGGTGCGCGCTACTCTCGGGGGCAGGCCCAACTCCCACGGGAAGTGCGATGAACCACTACGAGAACGACGACCGCCGCAACGACGATGCCTCTTTCGGTGACCAGGCCGAGCGCTTCTCGCGCAAGCTGAGCGATTCGGCCCAGCAGGTCTGGCTGGCCGGGTTGGGTGCGCTGGGTCGCGCCCAGGCCGAGGGCAGCCGCTTCTTCGACGGCCTTGTGAAGGAAGGCGAAGCCTGGGAAGCCCGCCGCCGTGAACGCAACGGCGACCAGGGCCCGGGCTGGCGTGACAATGTCGAGACCTCGCTGGACGAGGCCCGCGAGAAGGCCTCCGGCACCTGGAACAAGGTCGAGAAGGCCTTCGATGACCAGGTGCAGGGCGTACTCAAGCGCCTGCATGTACCCACCGCCGACGAAGTGACCGCGCTGGAGGCGCGCATTGATGCCCTGCACGCGCGCTTGGCCAAGCTGGAAAACCGCGCCGCGTCCGGCACCGATGCCCCTGCTCCGGGCAGCCATCAGTCACCGGACAGCGTGCCCTGACCACGATTGTTGCAATGCAATAAAAATTGATTGACAATCGCGAGCAACCCGCCAATCGCTTCGGCTGCCGTTTGTTCCCTCCCCTCACGGCTACAGGATTGGCGGGTTTTTCGTGCCCGCTGTACGTCGATCTGCGCGCTCCATCACGCTTTCTGTCAGGAACATCCTGACCCGGCCAGGCACCGCGACCTTTACACTGTCGTTCTCCGCTTTCGCCCCTTCCGCCCTACTCCTGCATGCTCCCCTGGATCCTGGCCCTGCTGTCGGCCCTGCTTAGCTGTTTCCTGGCCGTTGTCTATCTGTGGTGGGTCAAGCGGCGGCAGAAGGAGATGCAACTCGGCCTGCAGGCCCTGGCGGGCATGCATTGGCGCGAATTCTCCGTTCTGGTCAAGCGCATGCTGCGCGAACAGCGCGGCCTGCGTGAACTGATCGATCCGGCGGAAGAAGCCCGCGAGCCAAGCAGCGATTTCATGCTCAGCGATGGCCCCAACCACTGGCTGGTGTCGTGCAAGCACGGCCTGGCCTACCGCATCGGCACCGCCGCAGTGAACGAGCTGGGTGCGGCCGCGCGCCTGGCCGGCGCCAAGGGCGGCGTGCTGCTGACCGAAGGCCGCATCGAGCGCGACGGCCGCAGCGCCGCCGAGAAGCAGGCGGTTGAAGTGCTGGACGGCCCGCGCCTGTGGCCATTGCTGCAGCCTTACCTGCCCGGCGACATCGAAGCGCGCGTGCGCGCCAGCGCCCGGCACGAAGCGCTGCGCCGCATCGCCATCGCCGCACTGGGTTCGGCAACGCTGGGGCTGCTGGTTGGCCTGGGCCTGCAGGGCCTGCGTGTGGAAGAGGCCGCGCCGGTTGCTGCAGCGTCGGTGGTGGCGACGCCTTCAACCACGCCTGCGACCGTACCTGCCCCGAACGAGGCAGCCCCCGTAGCCGCCGCCGAGGCTGCCGTCGCCTCGGCGACCGACCCGCGCAGCAACCCCAATCCGGATGCAGCCACGCTGGATCGCTACCAGGCCGATCTGGCCCGCGCCCTGGCCGGCAAGCCCGGCATCGCCAGCGGTGTCTGGCTGACCCGGCAGACGCTGGCGATCAACCGCACCGGTGAACTGGAAAAGGTCTGGCCGCAGGTCTGTGAGGAAGTGCTGCACTACCCCGCCCTGCGCAACGTGCGCATCCAGCTCAATGCCCGCCCCGGCGTGGATGAGCCGGTGCGCTGGCGGCAGTGCGCTACGTATTGATGGGGCAACATCCACGCATGGCGCGGATCTACTGAATCCCGATACACGAATCTCTGGTAGATCCACGCCATGCGTGGATGCCTTTGCAGAGTCGAGCCACGCTCGACTCATCGCGCATCGCGCGAACAGCAGCCGAGCATGGGCTGGGCTCTACAAGGCGCCCGCTCAGCCCAATGCTGCGAGATGGGCGATGTAACTGGAGCGGGACTCGCCGGCCGCCTTGGCCTGCGCATCCAGCCTGGCCAGGATGCGACGCGGCAGGCTGATGTTGACCCGCTCGATGGTGTCGTCCAGCAGAGATGGATCAATGCAGATGTAGGCAAGAATCCAGGCCGTACCCCTGGGAGCCTCGGCGACGATCTTCTGTGGCGCAGAAGGACTGGGAATCGAGCGCCCCTCATCCAGGGCCGCATCGATCCAGGCAAGCGCAGACTCCTCGGCCGCGCTGAGTGCATCGTCAAGCGTGTCGGCTGCCGAGAAGCACCCCGGCAGATCGGGAACGATGACCCCCCACGCGGTGCGTTCATCGCCGGCCTCAATCAAGACTGGATAGCGCATGGGACCTCCTACGTCAGTCCTGCGAGCTTCCGCAACGCCTGAACCAGCCCCTTGTCCAGATCCTTTCTGGGGTGAGGCACGGTGATGATGCGAGGCCACTGCGGGTGCACGAATACATGATGGGATCCGCGAATCCTGCACAGGTCCAACCTGCCGCCTCCAGATCGCGGATGAGTTCCCTGCTCTTCATGCAGGGACGATACACATCGCACACACGCACCAACAGAGTTCAAGACGACAGCCGTACCGGACCAGTAGATCCACGCCATGCGTGGATGGAATCCCTAGCGAGCGCCCGGCGCGAAGCGCGCAACCAGGTCCCAGGCATCCCCCAGGAACACCTGCCGCACGCGGGTGATCGGCTGTTCACCGCGCCAGGTCAGGCGCTCGATCACCAGGCAGGCGGTGCCCGGTTTCACGTCCAGCAGCCTGGCCGTGGCGGTGTCCGCACCCCAGGCACTGATTCGATGCTGCGCGCGCGTCCAGGACACGTTCTGCAGCAACCAGCTGCCCGGCGCGGTGGTACTGAAATCGACTTCCAGTACCTCGGGCACACCCACCGGACTGATCAGGCGATGCTCCAGCGCCAGCGGACGGCCATCGGCCAGGTGCAGGCAGCGCATCGCCAGCAGCTTCTCGCTGCCGGCCAGCTCCACTTCACCGGCATTGCCGGCGTCGGCCAGGCGCAGCTCGCGCTGCAGCAGGCGGTACGCGTACTGATGGCCGCGCGAACCGACCTCCATCGCGATATCGGGAATCTCCAGCGCCACCTGCTCCAGGTGAGGCGGCTGACGCGCTACGAATGAACCGGCGCGACGGCGGCGCTCGATCATGCCGCTCTCGGCCAGCGCGGTCAGCACCTTGTTCACCGTCATCCGCGAGCAGCCGTACTGCTCCATCAGCTCGTGCTCGTAGGGAATACGGAAGCCCGGCGCCCACTCTCCGCTGAGGATGCGGCTTTCCAGATCGCTGCGGATACGCTGGTTGAGCGTGGCGGACTTGCTTGCCTTCACGTAATGGGATCCCGGTGGCGGAGGCGATCAGCCCAGCACGCCACGCAGGGCGGCGGCGAAGGCGGTGGTGATCGCCTCGCGCTGCAGGTGGCGGCCCTCGGCCACGCATTGGCGGCCATGGCGCCAGACCGATCGCAGCGCGCCATTACGTGCGGCGAACACCCAGCTGTCAAGCCATGCGTCATCCTGTCGCGCCTGCAGCGCCGGGTGTGCGGCATCCAGTTCGACCAGATCGGCACTGGCGCCGACCTGCAGGCCAGCGGCCACGCCCAGCGCCTGCGCTCCACCGCGCAGTGCGCCTTCGAACAGGAAACGACCGGTGCTGCGGCTGGCATCCGGCGCCAGTACATTGCGCCCGCGCAAGGTCAGCCGCTGGCCGTACTCAAGCAGGCGCAGTTCTTCGGCCGCATCGATCAGCACATTGGAATCGGAGCCGACGCCGAAGCGCCCGCCCTCGCGCGCGAACGCCTGCATCGGGAACAGGCCGTCACCCAGGTTGGCCTCGGTGATCGGGCACAGGCCGGCCACGGCCTGGCTGGCCACGATCGCCGCGCGCTCGTCGTCGGTGATGTGGGTGGCATGCACCAGGCACCAGCGCGCATCCACCGCCGCATGGTTGTACAGCCACTGCACCGGCCGCTGGCCGCTCCAGGCCAGGCAGGCCTCGACTTCGCGCACCTGCTCGGCGATATGGATGTGCACCGGGCCATCGGTGAGCGGCAGCAACGCACTCAGTTCTTCGCCGGTAACCGCGCGCAGGCTGTGCGGGGCAATGCCGAGCACCGCGTCGGGCAGCGCGGCCAATGCCGGCTTCGCGGCATCCAGCAGCTGCGCGAAACCGTCCACATCGTGGATCAGGCGACGCTGCGCTGGATTCGGCGGCGCCCCGCCGAAATCGGCATGCGCATAGAACACCGGCAGCAGGGTCAGGCCGATACCGGTCTGGTTGGCGGCGGCGGCAATCCGTGCACTCATCTCGGCACGGTTGGCATAGGCGTGGCCATCGGCCTCGTGATGCAGGTAATGGAACTCGCCGACCCGGGTGAAGCCGCTTTCCAGCATTTCCATGTAGGCCTGGGCGGCGATGGCCTGCACCGCATCCGGGCGCAGATGGGCCAGGAAGCGGTACATCAGCTCGCGCCAGCTCCAGAAGCTGTCGCCGTCACCGCCGCCGATCTCGGTCAGGCCGGCCATGCCGCGCTGGAAGGCGTGGCTGTGCAGGTTGGGCAGGCCCGGCACCAGGATGCCGACGCGGGTGTCACCGCCCTGCGGGGCCTGCCCCTTGCTGATTGCCGTGATGCGGCCGTCCCGCACCTGCAGGCGGACATCGCGGGCCCAGCCCTCGGCCAGCAGGGCGTGGGTGGCATGGAAACTGAGCAGGGAACGCGAATCGGACATGGCTGGACAACCCGAAATGGACGCCTATATTGTATAGACATATAAGCACAGCCGCGTTGTGGATGCCATGCACGTCGATACCCTCTGGTCCAACGTCCACCTGATCACCCTCGATGGCGAGGGCCTGGGTGTCATCCGCGATGGCGTACTGGCCTGCGCCGAGGGCCGCATCGTCCACGTCGGCGCTGCCGGCAGCGATGCGCACCTGCAGCCGACCACCCGCATCGACGGTGAAGGCCGCTGGATCTCGCCGGGCCTGATCGACTGCCACACCCACCTGGTCTACGCCGGCAACCGCGCCAACGAATTCGAGCAGCGCCTGCAGGGCGTCAGCTATGCCGAGATCGCCCGTGCCGGCGGCGGCATCGTCTCCACCGTGCGCGCCACCCGCGCTGCCACCCCGGAACAGCTGGCCGCCGAAAGCCGGCCGCGCCTGCTGGCGATGCGCGCCGAAGGCGTGACCACGATCGAAATCAAGTCCGGCTACGGCCTCACCCTGCCCGACGAGCGCAAGCAGCTGCAGGTGGCGCGTGCGCTGGGCGAGGAATGCCGGGTCAACGTGGTGACCACCTTCCTCGGCGCACACGCGGTTCCGCCGGGCCACGAGGCACAGGAGTACACCGACGAGGTGTGCGAGGTAATGATTCCGGCCATTGCTGCCGAAGGCCTGGCCGAAGCGGTGGACGTGTTCTGCGAGAACATCGCCTTCTCGCCCGCGCAGGCGCGGCAGGTGTTCGAGGCCGCCCGCGCGAACGGACTGGCGGTGAAGATCCACGCCGAACAGCTGAGCAACCAGCACGGTGCCGAGCTGGCGGCCAGCTTCGGTGCACTGTCGGCCGACCATATCGAACATCTGGACGATGCCGGGATCGCCGCGATGGCCGCTGCCGGTACCGTCGCCGTGCTGCTGCCCGGTGCTTTCTATTTCACCCGCGATACCACCCTGCCGCCGATCGCCGCGCTGCGTGCGGCCGGCGTGCCGCTGGCGCTGGCCACCGACAGCAACCCGGGCACTTCGCCGCTGACCAGCCCGCTGCTGGCGATGAACATGGGCGCCACCCTGTTCCGCCTGACCGTGGATGAGTGCATCGCCGGCTTCACCCGTGAAGCGGCGCGCGCACTGGGCCACGGCGAGCGCATCGGCCGCCTGGCGGTGGGCATGGACTGCGACCTGGCGATCTGGGATATCGATGCGCCCGCCGACCTGGTCTATCGCATTGGATTCAACCCGCTGCACGCGCGCGTGGCGCGCGGGCAGCCCGACCTGCCTGCCTCCTGGAGCAACACATGAGCAACACCCTGGTTCTTCGCCCCGGCCATGTCACTCTCGCCCAGTGGCGGCAGGTCTATCGCGGTGCGCCGCTGTCGCTGGACCCGGTCGCACTGCCGGTGGTGCGCGCCAGTGCTGCGGCGGTGGCCGCCATCGTCGCCAAGGGCGCACCGGTGTATGGCATCAACACCGGCTTCGGCAAGCTGGCCAGCGTGCGCATCGAGCGCGAAGACCTGGCCACCCTGCAGCGGAACATCGTGCTCTCGCATGCCGCCGGCGTGGGCGAGCCGATGCCGGCCAGCGTGGTGCGGTTGATGATGGCGCTGAAGCTGGTCAGCCTGGCGCAGGGCGCATCGGGCATTCGCGAGGAAACCCTGCTGCTGCTCGAAGCGATGCTGGTCAAGGGCGTATTGCCCGTGGTGCCGGCACAAGGCTCGGTGGGTGCCTCGGGCGATCTGGCGCCGCTCTCGCACCTGGCCAGCGTGATGCTGGGCGTGGGCGAAGCCTTCATCGATGGCGAGCGCCTGCCGGCGGTCGATGCCCTGGCACGTGCCGGCCTGCAGCCGATCGAACTGGGAGCGAAGGAAGGCCTTGCGCTGCTCAATGGCACGCAGTTCTCCACCGCCTACGCGCTGGCCGGCCTGTTCGAGATCGAGACCGTGTTCCAGGCCGCACTGGTCACCGGCGCGCTGTCGGTGGAAGCGGCCAAGGGCTCGGACACGCCGTTCGACCCGCGCATCCACGCCATCCGCGGCCAGCGCGGGCAGATTGCCACTGCCGCGACGCTGCGCACGCTGATGCAGGGCTCGGAGATCCGCGAATCGCACCGTGACAACGACGTGCGCGTGCAGGACCCGTACTGCCTGCGCTGCCAGCCGCAGGTGATGGGCGCGGCGCTGGACATCCTGCGCCAGGCCGCGACCACGCTGGAAATCGAAGCCAACGGCGTCTCCGACAATCCGCTGGTGTTCACCGACACCGGCGAAGCACTGTCCGGCGGCAACTTCCACGCCGAGCCGGTCGCCTTCGCCGCCGACATGCTGGCGATGGCGGTGTGCGAGATCGGCTCGATCAGCGAGCGCCGCCTGGCGATGCTGGTGGACCCGGCGCTGTCCGGCCTGCCGGCGTTCCTGACCCCGCGCCCGGGCCTGAATTCCGGCTTCATGATTCCGCAGGTGACCGCGGCTGCACTGGTCTCGGAAAACAAGCAGCGCGCCTACCCGGCCAGCGTTGATTCAATCCCGACCTCGGCCAACCAGGAAGACCATGTGTCGATGGCCGCGCACGGCGCACGCCGCCTGATGCAGATGGCCGAGAACGCCGCCAACGTGATCGGTATCGAACTGCTGGCCGCAGCACAGGGCTGCGACTTCCACGCCCCGCTGCGCTCCAGTGCCGCGCTGGAAAGCGTGCGCGCCAGCCTGCGTGCGCAGGTGCCGACACTGGAAGAAGACCGCTACTTCCATCCGGACATGGTGACCGCCACGAATCTGGTGCGCAGCGGTGCGCTGGCGCAGGGCCTGGGCGATCTGTTGCCGACCGTGGAACCGCAGGCATGACGACCCTTCCCGAATGGCTGACGGTGCACGAGGGCGACGCCCCCCTCATCGTCAGCTTCCCGCATACCGGCAGCGAGCTGCCGCACGACCTGATCGGCGACTACCACTCGCCGTGGCTGGCACGCCGCGACGCCGACTGGTGGGTGCACGAGCTGTACGACTTCGTGCGTGGCATGGGCGCGACCACGGTGCGCTCGGCAATCTCGCGTTCGGTGATCGACCTCAACCGCGATCCCAGCGGCGTGTCGCTGTACCCGGGCCAGAACACCACCGGCCTGTGCCCGCTGGCGACCTTCGACAACCAGCCGCTGTACCACGCCGGGCGCGAACCGGACGACGCAGAAATCGCCCGTCGCCGCGACACGTATTTCCTGCCTTACCACGATGCGCTGGCTTCGCAGATCACGCGCCTGCGTGCACGCCACGGCACCGTGGTGGTGTACGACGCGCACTCGATCCGCTCACACATCCCGCATCTGTTCGACGGGGAGCTGCCGCAGTTCAACCTGGGCACCGCTGGCCCGTCCGGCGCACCTGACACGTCCTGCGACAACGCCTTGAGCGACGTGGTGGAGAACCTGCTGAAGATCAGTGGCATGAGCCAGGTGCGCAACGGCCGTTTCAAGGGTGGCTGGATCACCCGCCACTACAGCAACATCGCCGGCGGCGTGCACAGCCTGCAGATGGAGCTGGCCTGCCGCGGCTACATGCACGAGCCCCTGCCGGACCAGGTGGACGAGCACAGCTGGCCCACCCCGCTCGACCCCGACCACGCCGCACCGCTGCGCCACACCCTGGCGCAGGTGCTCAATGCCTGCCTTGAATTCGCTACGAACCGGAGCGCCGCATGACCCGCAACGACCCGTCCCGCACCATCGCCGCGCCGACCGGCACCACGCTGAACGCCAAGAGCTGGCTGACCGAAGCGCCGCTGCGCATGCTGATGAACAACCTGCACCCCGATGTGGCCGAGCGCCCGCAGGAACTGGTGGTGTACGGCGGCATCGGCCGCGCCGCACGCGACTGGGAGAGCTTCGATGCCATCGTCGAAACGCTCAAGCGCCTGGACGACGACCAGACCCTGCTGGTGCAGTCGGGCAAGCCGGTGGGCGTGTTCCGCACCCACGCCGATGCGCCGCGCGTACTGATCGCCAATTCCAACCTGGTACCGCGCTGGGCCAACTGGGACCACTTCAACGAGCTGGATAGGAAGGGCCTGGCCATGTACGGCCAGATGACCGCAGGCAGCTGGATCTACATCGGCGCGCAGGGCATCGTGCAGGGCACCTACGAGACCTTCGTGGAGATGGGGCGCCAGCATTTCGGTGGCGACCTGACCGGGAAGTGGCTGTTCACCGGTGGCCTCGGCGGCATGGGCGGCGCACAGCCGCTGGCCGCCGTGATGGCCGGCGCCTCCTGCCTGGCCGTCGAGTGCCGCAAGAGCAGCATCGACATGCGCCTGCGCACCGGCTACCTGGATACCTGGACCGACAACCTGGACGAAGCGCTGCGCCTGATCGATGAAGCCTGCAAGGCCGGCACGCCGAAGTCGGTGGGCCTGCTCGGCAACGTCGCCGACGTGCTGGCCGAACTGCTCAAGCGGGGCGTGAAGCCGGACCTGCTGACCGACCAGACCTCCGCGCACGACCCGGTGAACGGCTACCTGCCGCAGGGCTGGACCGTCGAGCAATGGGACGAAAAGCGCGTGTCCGCGCCGAAGGAAGTGGAGAAAGCAGCGCGCGCGTCGATGGCCAACCATATCCGCGCCATGCTCGGCTTCCACGCACTCGGCGTGCCGACCGTGGACTACGGCAACAACCTGCGGCAGATGGCGCTGGAAGAAGGCGTGGAGAACGCGTTCGACTTCCCCGGCTTCGTGCCGGCCTACATCCGCCCGCTGTTCTGCCGCGGCATCGGCCCGTTCCGCTGGGCGGCACTGAGTGGCGACCCGGAAGACATCGCCAAGACCGATGCCAAGGTGAAGGAACTGATTCCGGACAATCCCCACCTGCACCGCTGGCTGGACATGGCCGCCGAGAAGATCAAGTTCCAGGGCCTGCCGGCGCGCATCTGCTGGGTCGGCCTGGGTGATCGCGATCGACTCGGACTGGCGTTCAACGAGATGGTCGCCAACGGCGAACTGAAGGCGCCGGTGGTGATCGGACGTGACCACCTGGACAGCGGCAGCGTGGCCTCGCCAAACCGCGAAACCGAAGCGATGGCCGATGGCTCCGACGCGGTGTCCGACTGGCCGCTGCTGAACGCCCTGCTCAACACCGCCAGCGGCGCGACCTGGGTCTCGCTGCACCATGGCGGCGGCGTGGGCATGGGCTTCTCCCAGCATGCCGGCATGGTGATCGTCTGCGACGGTACCGATGCAGCGGCGAAGCGGATTGGCCGCGTGCTGTGGAACGACCCAGCCACCGGCGTCATGCGCCACGCCGATGCGGGGTATGACATCGCGATCGACTGTGCGAAGGAAAAGGGACTGGATCTGCCGGCGATCCTGGGCTGATCGCAGGGGTGCCGGCCCGCGGCCGGCACTCCCTGATGCGGGAATCGGTGCCCTTGACCCGCTCTTCCGTCTTGACCACCATGCGCCATCACCGCTGATGGATCACCGCGATGTACCGCACCTTTGCTGCTGCATTGCTCTGCGTCCTGTTCGCTGCTCCGCCCGCATCAGCGAGTGACCTCTCCGCCGGCGTCTCTACCCAGCTCGACGCCCAACTGCAGGCCAACCTCGAACGCTACGGCATCGCCGGTCAGGCGGTACTGGTCGCCCACAACGGCCAGGTGCTGTACCAGGGCGCCAGCAGCGAACGTGATCGCGCTACGCACACACCTGCCGCCGTCGATTCCATCTTCGCCGCGCAGTCCATGGCTAAATTGCTGACAAGCACGCTGGTGATGCAACTGGTGGACCAGGGCAAGGTGGATCTTGACGCGCTGGCCAGCCGTTATGTTCCGGACCTGCCGATTGCATGGCAGGCGATCCACGTGCGTGATTTCCTCAACCACAGCTCGGGTATCGGCGAGTACTACAACCGGGTGGATAACCGCTGGGTGAGCAAGGGCTACCCCGGTGTAGCGCCTGACCTTGGCACTGCGCTGAAGGTGGCCGGCGCGACACCGATGCAGTTCGCCACCGGCAGCCGCGTGCAGTACACCCAGGCCAACTACCTGGTGCTGACGGCGTTGCTGGAAGCGCACTACCGCAAGCCCTACCCGACCATCGCGCGCAAACGCATCCTGCAGCCATTGAAGATGGCCAGCACCTCGTGGGGCGTTGCCAGCGTGCCGGCCCGGCGCGCGGCGGTGCCGTACATCGGCAAGGATGGCCAACTGCAGCCTGCCAATGAAGATCCCTGGCCGGACTACGGCTGGGGCCATGCCGATCTGCAGACCACCGTGGGCGACATGAACCGCTTCCTGCAGGCGCTGGCGACCGGCACGCTGGTGCGTACGGAGACCCTGGAAAAGCTCTGGCAGCCGCAGAAACTGAGCGGTGGCGGCAGCAATTTCTTCTCCACCGGATGGGACACCACCCGCAGCGACGGCTACACCCAGGTCGGCCATGATGGCGGCACCCGTGTACGTGCGCGGCTGGCCTACAAGGGCACGCTGGCCAGCGGCTACTGGGTATTCGTTTACCTCACCAACGGCAGCGCCCGCAATGTCTGGTCGAGCACGCTGGTGGAAAGCACGATGGCGGTCGCGGCGCCGCAGGCGTTTCCGCACGCGGTGCTGTCCGAGGGGCTGGTCGCGTATGCGCTGGATGATGATGCAGGCGCTGCCCAGGCGATACGCAGTTGGTTGCGCGATAACAACCGGGTGGCGGGCAGCGAGCTGGAACGAGCGATCAACGCCAGCGGCTATGCCATCCGCGAGAGCCTTGGTGCACGCAGGGCGTTGAAGGTATTCGCCCTCAACACCGAGCTGTATCCGGATTCGGCCAATGTGTGGGACAGCCTGGCCGAGTGTCATGCGGCATTGGGCGAGAAGGAAGCAGCTGATCAGTTCTACGCAAAGTCGAAGACGCTGACGAAACTCTCGCCATAGACCCTGCTGTAGAGCCGAGCCCATGCTTGGCTGCTCTTTGTCGCGATGGCAGACAACCCGCGCTGCGCGATTAGCCGAGCGCGGGCTCGGCTCTACAGGAACGCGGCGGGCGGCCATACGCCGCCGATGGGTGACGTGGCGCCGTCGACCTGTTAACTTGCGCGCCACCTTCGTGGTTTACAGCATTTCCGTATGTCGCTCTCGTCGTACCGCCCCATCCCCTCGCTGCTGTCTCTGACCGTTTCCCTTGGCCTCGCCTCCACTGCCGCTGCAGTCCCGCAGGCCACCACGCTGGATGCTGTGCAGGTCTCCGCTGCTGCCGATGCCAGCGCCCAAGCGCGCGAAGCGCTGAAGCGCATCCCCGGCGCCAGCAACGTCATCGACGTGGCCAAGGCCGATAGCCGCCTGTCCTCCAGCGCGGATGTGCTGGCCTACCAGCCGGGCATCAGTGCGCAGTCGCCGGGCAATGAGGGCACCAAGATCTCGATCCGCGGTTCGGGCATCAACCGTGGCCCGGGTGCGCATGCGTCTGGTATTGCAGTTTCGATCGACGGGCTGCCGCTGACCGGACCGGGCGGCACGCCCTACGAGCTGCTCGAACCGCTGTGGCTTTCACGCGTGGAAGTGCTGCGGGGCGCCAATGGTTTCGAGCGCGGCGCGCTGGCGCTGGGCGGTGCCATCGACTACGTCAGCCGCAGCGGCCGTGATTCGGCGGGCGTGCAGCTGCACTACGAAGCCGGCAGCCGTGGCTACCAGAAGCGCGGCCTCAGCTGGGGCGGCGTCAACGGCGATGTCGACTACTTCCTGGCCTACACCGATACCGAGTTCGACGGTTACCAGCGCCATGCGCACGGCGACGGCAAGGGCGCGATGGCCAACATCGGCTGGCAGATCACGCCCGATCTGCAGACGCGCTTCTTCGTGCGCTACCGCGAAACCAATCACGAAACGCCCGGTCGCTTGACCCGCGACCAGATCCGCAACGATCCACATGCCGCGAATGCGGCCAACCTGGCCATCGATGCGCGCCGCCCGCAGCCGGGCAGCACCTGGGTGGGCAATGTCACCACGCTGCAGATCGATGAGGATTCGTCGCTGCAGGCCGGGCTGGTCTACCACACCTACCCGATGGACTTGAACGAGAGCCTGTACCGCCAGCAGCTGGACTACGCCAACCTCAACGCCACACTGGACTACCGCCGCCGCCACCGGCTGTTCGGGCTGGACAACGAGACCACGGTCGGCCTGCGCGTCACCCATGACCTGGATGCCGATGTGCGCGAGTCGCTGCGCTTTGCCAGCAACGGCTATACCGCCGGCACGCGCACGCGCGACTTCCGCCACCACGGCACCGACAGCACACTGCACGTCAGCAACACCCTCGCCTTCAATGACCGCCTGCGCATGCAGGCTGGGCTGGCGCTGATCAACACCCGCCGCGATGTGCAGGTGACCTGGCCAAGCAGCAGCGGCCGCCTGCGTGACCACGACTGGGACTACGCACCGCGACTGGGCTTTACCTGGCAGCACAGCGCGCAAACCCAGTGGTTCGGCAACCTCAGCCGTTCGGTGGAGGCACCGCACCCGTGGTCGATGATCTGGGGCTCGAACCAGTACTTCGGGCCGGGCAATGGCCCGTCCACCGGCCGCCAGCGCGCGCCGGTGCCGATGCAGAACCAGACCGCCACCACGCTGGAACTGGGCGCGCGCGGTGACGCGGCGCTGGGTCGCTGGGAACTGACCGGCTACTACGCCCACGTGAATCACGAACTGCTGAGCGTCGAACTGCAACCGCTGCCGAACCTGTTCATCGCCGAGAACAATGCCAGCCCCACCGTGCACCGCGGTATCGAAGCCGGATTGGACAGCACGCTGTGGCAGGCTGCACCGGGCCGCCTGTCGCTGCGCCAGGCGTATACCTTCAGCGACTTCCGCTACCGCCACGATGCACGTTTCGGCAGCAACCGCCTGCCCGGCCTGCCGCGCCACGCCTACCAGGCCGAGCTGCGCTTCGATCATGCATCCGGCCTGTACGCGGCACTGAACACCGAATACGCCTCGCGCATCGCGGTGGACTATGCCAACAGCTACTGGGCCGACAGCCATGTGATCTTCGGCAGCCGCATCGGCTACAACGCCCCCGGCGGTCGCTGGCAGGCCTGGGCGGAGATGCGCAACATCGGCAACCGCCACTATGCCGCCACGGTCACACCGGGCTACGACGATGCCGGCAAGGATGTTGCGCGCTCGACCCCGGGCGAAGGTCGTGGCCTCTATGCAGGCGTGCGCTGGCGCTTTGAGTGATTGCCGCAGGCGGCGCCGGGTGTGATCCGGCGCCGTCGTTCCAGGGTCAGCCGATACGCCAGGACGGCAGGCGCTCGCTGCGCTTCCAGATGGAAGGCGCCAAGCCGACCAGCACCAGTGCCGCCAGCCACTTCGGTGAGGTATTGAGCAGTGTCGAGGTGAGCGAGCCATCGACGGGAGCCGCCATTTCCTGCCACGGGTTGTAGCCCAGGTAGACGACGCTGCCAGCCCACCACGACAACGCCAGGCCGATGCCCACCAGCAGCAGCGCCAGCGTGCGGCAGGTCCAGCGCTGCGAGGTGGTTCCCCACTCGCGGGACACCGCTACCAGCAGACCCACCACCAGCAGCGACACCAGTGCCACCAGGCCGATATCAACCTTCGGTCCAATGCGCTCATAGGCGCAGGCGCGGCATTGCGCCTCTTCCGCGGCAGTGCCGGCTTCAGCGCCATCGCCCTGCCCGGCTGCCGGCTGCGCCAGTGCTGCAAACGGCAACCACACCGCCAGCAGCGTCACCATGATCCAACGAAACAACGTCCTGTTCCTGCGTGCAGCGACATCCATGCGCTCTTCCTCGTCAGTGGTTGTGTGTCTCAGTGGGCGTTCGGCCATCCAGCGCCCCGGTTCCCGATGCAGTACGACAAGCTCCGGATAGGTGAAACCGCCAGGACACGAATCCTCGGCGACCGCGATCATAGCCCACTGTTCAGGGCGGCTGAAAACAGGTCGGGACCGGGCCATATGAAGGAAGCAACCGCATTACAGCCCCTGGATGACCTGCAGCAGGTGGCTCGCACCCGGCACGAGTTCCTGAGCAAGCCAGCCCAGCACCGCGAAGAACAGCAACAGGCCGATCAGCGGCCAGACCGTGTGCGACACGCATACCCGCCACCATCCCTGCTCGTGCATGCCCTGCATGCGCCGGTACAGGCCGCCGGCGATCGCCGCGTCCACCAGCAGTTCGGCCATCAGCACCGGCGCCGACCACACCACCCACACGCTGGCCAGCAGGACGGTCGCCACCAGCGCGACGATGCCGAGGATGGCCAGCAACGGCAAGCCCGCTTCGTCTTCAGCGAGCCCGGCCAACGGCAGCTCTCCGGCGTCGCCACTGCTCACCGATGCCGGCTCGTTCCACGAGGCCGACGCACCGCCACCGCCGGAACGGCCGCCGGCGCCGCTCCACGGTGATTCCACGGCACTGCCGCGAGGGGATGGGCTGCCACCGCCCACATCCGGCGACAGGCCATCCAGCACGTTGTCCCAACGCCAGCGGATCCAGATCCACATCAGCAGCAGGAACACGCCGTAGGCCAGCACTACGGCCATTGGGTAGCGAAACCACATCGCGTCGATACCGGCCAGGCGCAGCAGGTGCGAGGCAAGGAAACCGGCCGCACCGGTCAGGGCGACGATCAGTGCCATCTGCAGGCGTGGCCAACCGCGCTGCTGCAAGTGCCTGCGCGCACGCACGACTTCGCTGCCGCGGTTCATCGGCAATGTCAGTGGGCTGCGTGAAAAATGGCGCGAGCGCTTCATGCCGCCGCCAGGGGGCGGGAGGCATCGCGGCCAGGGACCTCGGGAACCTGATGCTGCATGCGGACATCCTTGCCGGGCACGCGTAGGCGGTGTTGGGCGGATTCTACCGCGGGCAGCTCCGCTGTCCAGACGGCGGTTCCAAGCGGCCGTTCCTCAGCTGCGATCAATGATCCGTTCGATGCGGCCACCCGCGAACACGAACTCGCTCTGGCCCTGCAGTTCCAGCTCAGTGCCCGCACGCGGTCCATCGGGAACATCCTGCGCGAACACGCCGCGCCAGCCAATCGTCGCCGTCGCCTGGTCGCCATCGAACACCAGCGCCAGCAAGCGCTGTTCGCGCTCCCGGAACAGGCGCGCAGACTGGCGTGCCAGTTCGCCAAAGGCATCGACGCCTTCGGTGACCATCGTCAGCTGGCCGCCGCTGTGGTTCTCGAAGCGTACGTTGTGCGCCAGCACCGCCAGCATGGCGTCGATATCGAAGCGGTTGTAGGCCTGCAGGTAGTGCTCGATCAACTGACGATGGTGCAATTCGTCCATGGCGGCATCCAGTCGTGGGCTGCTGGCGAGTCTGGCCTGTCGGCACCGGCCGATCAAGGCCGCGTGGCCGCCTTCAGCAGCTGCGCGGCCACCTGATCGAACGGGGCGATGTCCTGCAGCGCACGGCACATCGCCACCGCCCCCTCCACGCTGGCGATCACCAGGCTGGCTAGCTCAGCCGCTGCTGGCGGGGCGTGTCCTTCGGCGACGAATGCCGAGGCGAGGTGGCCGTGCCAGCGTGCGAACACCTCGGCGGCCGCCGCGCGGGGTTGGCTGGGTGTCGCCTCCACCGGCTCCTCCACGGCAGCGGCCAGCACCGGGCAGCCAGCGCGGAACCCGGAGCGCAGCAGACGCTCGCGCCACATCGCAAGGAACTGCTGCAGGCCCTGTACCGCCCCATCCTTCAACAGCTCCACCAGCAGCGCCTCCACCTTGTCGCCGGCCATGTGGGTGGCGCGCGCCAGCAGCTCCTGCTTGCCGCCGGGAAAGTGATGGTAGGTGGAGCCCAATGGCGCCTCGGCCAGCTTGGTCACTTCGCGGATGCTGGTGGCATTGAGGCCCACCCGCGCCAGCATCTGCGCCGCGGCATCGATCACGCGCTGTGGGGCATCGGACGGTCGCGGGCTCACGGCGGTCTCCTTGCTAAGACAGTCGTCATAGATTAGCGTACCGGCGATTCTATAACGGTCGTCATAGCCATGAATCTCTGGTTCCGCCTGCTCCACCTGCTGCTGTGCAGCCTGTTCCGGCCGAAGCTGGAGGCCCCGTTCGGGGTCTCGCGGCTGCAGTTCCGGGTGCTGCCCAACGACCTGGACAGCAACCTGCACATGACCAACGGCCGCTACTGGAACATCTTCGACCTGGGCCGGCTGGACCTGATCCTGCGCATGGGTCTGGGCCGGGTGGCGCTGCGCGAGAAATGGGCGCCGATCGTCGGCGCCGGCACCATCCAGTTCCGCCGCGAATTGAAGCCGTTCCAGCGCTTCACCCTGGAAACACGACTGGTGGGCTGGGTCGGCTCGCGCGGCATCATGGAGCAGCGCGTGCTGATCGGTGCCGAGCAGAAGATCGCCACGCGCGCGTTGCTGGTCACCGGCATCTACGACCGCCGCGCGCGCCAGTTCCTGGGCATGCCGAAGATGATGGAAGCGATCGGTGTGGTTGCCCCGCCCTCGCCGCCGCTCGGTGCGGCCGCCGAAGCGTTGCTGGCGGCCGATGCAGCGTTGAAGCAGGACGATGCCTGAGCTTCAGGGGGCGGCCAGCGGCACCGCGTGCAGTTTGCGCGATACGACCTGGGTGCGCCCTCCCACATGCAGCACGTACTCGAAGGACTGCCGCATGCGGCTGTACGCGCCACCCTCCGGCACGCCGTAGTTGGCGCCCACGCTGAGGGTATGCCGGCCTGGCGGCAACGGCTTGAGCATCACCCAGTAGCCGTCGGCGGCGGCCAGCCGTGAGTCTGCGTCATCGTCATCCATGCGGAAGCAGCCTTCACTGCGCACCCGATGCATGCGCATGTCGCCCAAGGGTTGGCCATCCAGCAGCACTACTGCACTGATCAGATAATCGTTGTTGACCGCCGCCCCCGCCTGCAGCTCCTTGCAGGACACAGACTCATCCACCTGGTAGTGCGCCATGTTGATGATCGGCAGCAACAGGTACTTGCCCGCCGGCACCACGCATTCGCGATGTGGCCGGAAACGGCCATTGGTGCCGGCCAGGTTCCAGACCGGGCCTTCCTGGCCCACATCGCATACACGGCCATCCGGGTCGAGATAGGGCGCGCCGCCCTGGGCGTCGGCCCAGCGCCACCAGCGGGCGGTCCATTCGGCCAGTGAAACTCCGGCCACCGGCTCACGCGTCAGCGGCGAAGGCGCCGCCGTGTCTGCACTGAACGCCGGTACGGCTGCCAGCAGCAGTGCCATCGTTGCGCCGCTGCGGCGCAGCCATCCCTGGATTCCCTTCCGCATCACCCACCCCATCGTCCCTGGCGGCCACGCTGCGTGGCCGGCTTCGGCGCCACTGTACCTTGGCCGACTACACCTTCGGTATGTTCTTGGTCACGCAATGGATGCCGCCACCGCCGCCGGCAATCGCATCGATGTCCACCTGCTCGATCACACGGCCGGGATACATGTCTTCCAGCAGTTCACGGCAGACACCATCGGCTTCGTCGTCACCGAACTGCGGCGCGACCACGGCGCCGTTGATCGGCAGGTAGTTGATGTAGCCCATGGCCAGATCGTCGTTGTCGCGGGTATGCACGTTGTCGCGCCCGTCCAGCGGCGGCGGCAGCGTGTGCACCTGCAGGCGACGGCCATCGGCATCGGTGGCCCCGCGCAGGATGTCCAGGTGCTCGCGGGTCAGATCGTAGTCGTAGGACTCCGGATCATTGTCCAGGTTGGCGATCACCACGCCCGGCCGCGCGAAGCGCGCATAGAAATCCACGTGCGCATCGGTGATGTCCTCGCCGGCGATGCCGGGCAGCCAGATCACCTTGCGCAGGCCGAGGTGGTGCTTCAGCTCCGCCTCGATATCCGCGCGCGACCAGTCCGGATTGCGGTTGCGGTTCACCCAGCAGCTCTCGGTGAGGATCGCGGTACCGTGGCCATCAACTTCGATGCCCCCGCCCTCGCCCACCAGGTCGCTTTCCAACAGCGTGGCGCCGGTCACCTGCGCCAGCCACGGCGCCACGGCGCCATCGTTGCGCGCCCTCTGCTTGCCGCCCCAGCCATTGAAGTTGAAGTCGACCAGGCCCAGCCCGCCCTGGCCATCCGTGACGAAGCAGCCGCCGTAATCGCGCACCCAGATGTCATCCAGCGGCACCTCGAGGAACTCGATGTTGTCGCGGCCGCAGCGGTCCTGCGCCTGCTTCAGCTGCTCCGGGCGGCACAGCACGCTGACCGGCTGGTGGCGGGCGATGGTGCGGGCCAGCCGTGCCACGGCGGTGTTCACCGCATCAGCCTGCGCGCCCCAGACCCGAGGCTGCGCGGCGAAGGCCAGGAAAACGCGCTCCTGCGGGCCGTGCTCGTCCGGCATGCGCCAGACGCCTGCACCCGGCCCCGCTGCGGACACGCGGCCCGGCAGCCCGGCCAGGCCCAGTGCGGCCAGTCCGCCAAGACCGGCGGCGCCGGCCAGCTGGGTGAGGAAATGACGACGGCTGCTCATGACAGGCTCCAGGGCCGATGTGGAATAGCGCCTATGCTGCGCTTGCCCATCCAAAAGCAAAAACGATAGATTCAGCCATCAATTGAACAGTTTTCCTAATCAGGATGCTCAAGCACTGGCCCCCGCTGAACGCGCTGCGTGGTTTCGAGGCGGCCGCCCGCCTGGGCAGCTTCCACCGGGCGGCCGAGGAACTGCACCTGACCCAGTCGGCCATCAGCCAGCAGATCCGGGGCCTGGAGGCGTCGCTGCAGCAGCCGTTGTTTTTCCGGCAGGGCCGCAGCGTCACCCTCACCGACGCCGGCATCGACCTGTTGGAAACCACCCAGTCGCTGCTGCGGCAGCTGGCCAGCGGCATCCGCCGGCTCGATCAGTACCGCAAGCCGAATCAACTGATCGTCAACACCAGCCCGGCCTTCGCCCGCCATTGGCTGGTGCCGCGCCTGGCCAGCTTCCACCGCCTGCACCCCGGCGCCGACCTGTGGCTGCTGACCAGCGAGGATGCGCCGGACATGACCACGCAGACGCTGGACGTGGCGGTACGCGACGACCTCGACTCACAGGCACAGTGCCAGCACCGCGTGCTGCTGCAGGACCGTCTCTATCCAGCCTGCCATCCGGCCCTTCTCGCCACGCCCGTGCACGAACGCCTGACCCTGCATGGCGAGCGCGAAATGGACTGGAGCCAGTGGCAGGTCCAGGGCGGCGCCGATGTCGGACAGCACCGCGAGGGCATGAACTTCTCCGAGCCCGGGCAGCTGCTGGATGCCGCCTGCCAAGGGCTGGGTATCGCACTGGTCAGCGAACTTCTTGCCGCGCGCGCCTGCGAGCAGGGCCTGCTGCAGCCGCTGGATGAGGCACGCGTGCGCGGCCCGCGCTGGAGCTGGCTGGTGCATGAGGACAGTGCGGCCGATCCGCTGGTGATCAGTTTCTGCGAGTGGCTGTTGGCAACAATGTCGCTCAAGTAGTACCCCGCCACCTGCAAGCACAGACTTCACGCGACTTTAGATTGCATCCTTCAGAACACGCTTCAATCTGCGCGAGTGCGATTCAACCGCTTTCCAATTCCAATCCCTCACGGGAGGAAGATCGATTCCACCGCGCTCTCTGGCGAAGGCGCCGCGTTCGGACATGCGATAGATACTTGCCAAGCAACTGGCGTCTTGATTCACCGGCAGAAAAACGTGTATTAGCCCCCATCCTGCAACGCTCGAGCGCATCTTCCCGCGATCTGGCCCCTTGGTCAGCTCAAATTCTCGGATGGTGACGTCACCATCCATATCGGGATATCTCACTCCGACAAAAACCGCTCCTCCTTTTACCTGCCGGAGCAATTCCGCATAGCTGCATAGATCCTCTGCGCTACCGAATCGCTGGAGAGTCTCGCCCGGCGTGGAGTAGATTTCGGTGACCAGCGACGGTGCGCGCTTGAAAATTGCGCGCGCCACAATCTCTACTACCGTGAGCGAAACAGCGCCCATCGTCCCTCCCGATCCAAATCAGCCATTCTGCAACAAACAAGCGCCAGCGACTGCGGCGTATGCGTCAATGTCTGACGTTCCGGCCTGACTATGGTGCTCCAGCATTCATGTCCCTGAGAGCTCGGCCAATCGCTGCCTCGGCCAGCGGCGCCATCACCGCATAGCCCTTCGCCGTGGGATGCACGCCATCCTCGGCCAGCTGCGGATCGAGGCCACCAGCCGCATTGGTCATCGGCGTGTAGTAGTCCAGATAGACCAGCTGCTTCGCATCGGCGTAGCGCTTCAATGCCGCGTTCAATGCGCGCACCTTGGGAGCAGGTGCCGTGCCCGGCAACCACGGGTAATCGCTGACCGGCAGCACCGATGCCAGTACCACGGCGATGCCATGTGCGCGTGCCAGGTCCACCATCGCGTGCAGGTTGTCTTCAATCATCGCCTGCGTGGACGGGCCGGTGTTGCCGGCGATGTCGTTGGTGCCGGCCAGGATCACCACCACCTGTGGCTTCAGGGCCAGCACGTCCTGCGGGAACCGCACCAGCATCTGCGCCGTGGTCTGGCCACTGATGCCGCGGTTGAGCCAGCCCTTGCCGGGAAAGAACGATGCGCTGCCTTCCCTGCCCCAGCCTTCGGTGATGGAATCACCGTAGAACACCACGCGTGGTTGCCCCGGTACAGCGGCAGGCAGTCGCGCGTTGGCGTCGCGATAACGCTGCAGTTGCGGCCAATCGGCCAGGCGCTGCTGCATGAAGCGCACTTCGTCCGCGCGCAGGCTTTCGACAGGCTCCAGCAGCAACGGGTTGATCGCGGGTATCTCGGCCGCCACCCCGTGGGCGCTCAGCGCGATACCGAGGGCAACTGCGGCCAGGCCGCCGGACAAGGAACGCATGGGGTCTCTCCCTTGAATGTCCGGGCCAGTCTAGCGCGCGGCCCCGCGCTTACCGCGCCGCCGACCGCGCGGCCACGCCGGTCACCTTGGCCGGCATCCACATGCCGGGCGTCCAGCCACTGGCAGCCAGGATTGCCTTCGGGTTGTCCTGCTGGATCAGCGCACGCACTGCATCGCGCTTGTCCTTGGCCTGCAGGTAATAGGCCTTGGCGATGCGGTAGCCCACCCAATACCCGAGGTCATAGGGCTCCTGCGAACCGGGCTTGTAGTTGTACAGCCACGGCGACAGATCGGTACTGTCCACATCCAGCGCAAAGGCGCTTTCAATGTGGACCTCGCGGCCGCGCGTCCATGCCGCATGGCGACTGTTGCCGACGTTGCCGGAAATCAATTCGGCGATGAATTCGGCGATGCCTTCGCCCAGCGAAACACGCAGCACCGTCGCATGCGGGTCGCCGGGCTCGAAATCGGTCAGGCCGGTCTGCTGGATGTGCACGTACTCGTGCGCGATCACGTGCACGAAACGGTCCTGCACGTTGGGATTCATGAAATCGGCTGCACACAGCGCTTCCAGGCCGATGATCACCCCACTCTTCGAGGTCAACCCGACCGGCCGACCACGGCCGACCGCAAGAGTCACCGGAGGAAACGCGGCCTGCGGATAGATCGCCTGCAGGTTGCCGAACACCTGCACCAGGCGCTGCTTCACCGCCGGCAGCTCCGCCAGGCAGCTGCGGCCCTGCACATACACCCCGGGCTGGCTGGCAATGGCTTCGGCCATGCGTTCGGGCGTGACCCGGCGCGCCTTCGCCAGTTCACTCAGGCCCGGACTGCCTTCGGCCAGGTAACCGGCCAGCTGGGCGACGCTGGGCTTGCCGCCGGTGCTGTCGTAGAGCGCGTAGAAGCGGCTGGCATCGGTGGTGAGGATCTGCGGCCCCGGCGGGGTACCCGCCGACGCCACGCCGACCGCCCCGGCACAGGCCAGGGCAAGCAGGCAACGCAGGAAGCTGGACATCGCTCCGTCCTTGGTGGAGTGCATGCGAAGCGCGCAATCTATCACTCCGCCCCGGCCACCGCAGCGGGTACATGCAGGCCCTTCGGGGCTGTGCCAGACTCACTCAGGCACCTGCCATGGATGATGGAGCACCGTACGATGATGATCGTTCCCGCGTACTGGGCCGAAGCCCGCCTGCAGGCCCGTTTCCGTGGCCGGCCGGTGGTCGTACGCCGCTTCGGCTGGTCCGATGAGGGTCCTGCCGAGGCCCAGGCCCACGCCGACCGCCGCGCCAACGAAGCCCTCAATGCCATCCTCGCCGGGCAGGCGCTGCCGCGTCGCGAAGTGCGCAGCAACTATGGCGTGGAGGGTGTGCCAATCCGCGAGCAGATCGTGCAGCGCGACGGCGATGTCATCATCACCCGCAACAGCTATGGCGCGTTGTGCCTCAACAGCCCCGACGTGCTGTTTGCCGACATCGACCATGCGCAGCCACCGGCCGGATGCGTGATACCGGCCATCGTGGCTGCGATCGTGCTGCTTGCCGGCGCCGTCATCGGCACCCTGCTCTGGCACTGGCTGGTGGGCCTGGTACTGGGCGTGGCGGCAGTGCTGCTGGTCAACGCGACACTGCTGATGCGGCGGAAGCAGCGCCTGGCCGCCGCCGGCGGTGCTGAAGGGCTTGCGCTGAAACGCGTGGACGCCTTCAGCGAACAGCATCCCGATTGGCACCTGCGTGCCTACCGCACACCCGCCGGGCTGCGCGTGCTGGCGATGCATGCCACGTTCTCACCGGAGGACGAGCAGCTCCAGGCATTCTTCAAGGCACTGGGCACCGACACCCTGTACGCGCGCATGTGCCGGCTGCAGCATTGTTTCCGTGCGCGACTGACACCGAAGCCGTGGCGCGTCGGCCTGAAGTACCGCATCCGGCCGCCGGTGGCCGCGTGGTCAGCCGAACAGGCCAACAATCCGGATCGACTGGCCTGGATTGCCGAGTACGAAAAGAAGAGTGCCGGCTTTGCCGCGTGCACCTACCTGCGCAGCTTCGGCGACACCTCCCGGGTGCATGCCAAGGCCGAGCATGTGCGCGAGCTGCACGATCGGCTGTCGCACGCGCAGGACCGGTTACCGCTGGCCTGAACGCAATGAGCGCTCAGTCCACGCCCTGCACGAACGGCTGCCCTGCCAGGGTAGTGCCCAGCCGCACCGCGATCTGCTGACCTTCCTTTTCGAAGGTCGTCGCGCACTGCTTGGCGCCCCTTTGGCATCCGACTTCCGGAAAGCCCTCGAGTGACTCAGGCGCGCCCTGAACCGGACTCACCTGCCACCCTGCCGCATCCATGAGGCGCTTGGCCTTGGCATAAGGCATGCCGGCGACAATGCCCAGCTGCGCCAGTTCGGAGGGGAGTGATTGGCCATGCAGGCTCGGCGTCATCACCAGCGCCAACACTGCGACAACACGTTTGGACTTCATAGGTGAAACCCATGGCAGACAGCAACAGGCCTGCAGCGTATCGCAGCTTCCGCACGCCATGGCACCCGCATCACATATGGTTACGCAATCGCAACGGCCAATGACACGAGGTCACCCTCCGGATCCATCAGGTACTGTTGAGAACCGCCACGGGGGCCTCGCGCGCCGCCCGCCGCGCCGGCACCCAGGCAGCCAGCTGCCCCAGGGCGAACACCAGCCCGACGCCCAGCACCAGGTACCCGGGATCGATGCGAGGTACCTCGTAGTAGCGCGAAACCCAGACATTCAACGCCAATGCCAGTACGCTGCCAGCGATCGCGCCGACGAAGGTCAGCATCAGATTCTCGATCATGAAGAAGCTGATCACATCGCGCCTGCGGGCACCCAACGCACGTCGTATGCCGATCTGCGGATAGCGCTTGCGGACCCAGAAGCTGGCCAGCCCATACACGCCCGTGCCGGTCACGATCAACAGCGAGATGCCGGTGCACAGGAAGATGATCGCCATGGTCTGGTCACGCCGGAAGTATTCCGCACGCAGTTCGCTGAAGCGCTGAACCCGGGGCAGCATCCGGTTCGCTTCGCGCGCGGCCAGCGCATTGCGGGCCGAGTCGAGGACCGCGGAAAGCGCGTCCGGCTCGCTGCGCACCGCGTACATCACCCGGGTGCCATCGGGAATCAGCGGCAGCAGCAGGCTGTCGCCTGTTCAGCGACCGCGCTTGCGCTCGATTTCCGCGTGCAGTCCCTGCAGCTGCGCCAGGTACTGCTGGAAGATGCCCAGATCCTCCTCGACCAGGCGTGACCAGTCGGGCTTCGTACTCAGCAACTGCTCGACCTGCTGCTGCGGTGGGCGATCAAAGCCCTCGCCCAGGACGGCCAGGTAGCGCTCCCTGAATCCCTCCGGATCCTGCTGGTCCTGGGCGAAGAGCTGCACCGCAATCAGTCCGGCATACAGGTAATTGGCCAGGTAAAGCGGATCCTCATACATCAGCCGCTTGGATATCCAGGTGCTGCGCAGCTCGGGATACTGCTCCGATGCGCCCCCGTACCTGCCCAGCACCTTCATCGTCAGCGTATCAAGCGCGTCTGCGTTGCCAACCTCATCGGCGGCCACGTCCTGATAGATGGACTGTTCCAGATCGGCCTCTTCAGACGATACGAACAGCTGCAGGATGATGTCATCGAGCAACGACTTCAGGTAATACGCCTTGGCACGTGGATCACTGGCCTGCCGGTAGAGCTGATCGCGGAACTTCAGTTCGTTGTAGATGGCGAAGGCCTCGGTCAACCACTTGTTGCCGTTGCGCTGGAATGATGATGCGCCGCCGCGCTGCATCCACTGGCCATGCATGGCATGGCCGGCTTCGTGAGCGATCTGGACATCCCCCTCCAGATCGCCCTGGCGATGGCCAACGAACAGCAACGAAGGCACGCCGGGGGCGCTGATCGAAAACGCATCCATCGCGCGCCGCCCTGCCGATCCGCCCAGATCCATGCGTCCGCCCGCAGGATCGAGCAGCCCGCGCAGCCCTGTCACGTAATCCGGCCCCAGCACCTGCATTGATACCGCCGCCGCATCACGCAACTGCGCCAGGTCAAGCGGCGGAGGAATATAGCCCGCATCAGGCAGGTCCATGTCCCAGATCTGTGGAGACGCCTGGCCCATGCGCTCAAGATGGGTCAACTGCATCTGCTGGTAGTTCCGCCGCAGCAGCGCGTGGCGCGCTACCGCCGCCAGTGTCGCGTCGACGGCGGCCTGATCCAGGCCCATGTGCCGGTAGCTGCGGTCAGGCGCAGTTCCATCGCCCAGCAGTTCCGACGCATGCTCGTTGAGGCGGACCAGGCCCAGCAGCACCGTTGCCATTTCGCTGCGCCGCGACGCCATTCCCTGCCAGTAGGCACGCCATGCCGCTTCGCGCAGTGAACGGTCCGGCAGGCGGGAAAGGGCTCTCGCGTCGGTGCGACTGTCGAGCGTGCGGCCTTCATGTTCGAAACGCGCAAAGGGGGCCGACTGCAGCAGCTGCCGGTGCAGACGCCCGAAGCTGTCCAGCGCCGGGTCAGCCAACGTGTCGACCGCATCCACCAGCGCTGCATTGGCCGGCTGCACATCCTCCCGCAACGCCCGTTCACGCAGGTCGGCATGCGGCCCGATCCAGGCAGCGTGCGCGGGCGCATCACGCAATGCCTGCTTGGCAATCGCCGCGATGCGTCCACATGTGCTGGCGACTTCGCCCTGGGTGTTGGCCAGCCGGGCATCGTCGGCATTGCGCGCGGCCTGAAGATGCAGGTAGCCATGGTGCCGGAGGCACTCGCCATACAGCTGTTCGGCCTGCTGGAACCTCACGTCTGGCGGCGCATGAAGTGCCTTGAGGGCATGGGTCCTCCGCTCGAGGTTCTGCCACGCCTCACGTTCCTGGGAGGCGCTGCCAAAGTAGCTGCGGTCATCTGCCCGCAGAGCCTGCGCTTCCACTCCGTGTGTCATCCCGGCCAACAGCGTCGCGATGACAAAAGTGATGGCGCGCATCCCATTGCGATGCATCGATGTCTCCTGGTCTGTTTCCACTCCCAGCTTAGCAGCCCGGGTGGACCCGGATGCCGCATGGCAGGTGGCTTCCCGATTCCCGATTGCGCATCCGGATCCAGGCCGTCTGCCCACTCACATCCCGATACAGCAAGGCCGCCTTGAGGCGGCCTTCCCGTTCCATTACTTGGCGTTCTTCACGTAGGTGTCGAACCAGTTCAGCATTTCCGCCACCAGCTGCTCGTTCGATTCCAGCGCGGTGTACCAGTGCGGTTCGTTCGGCAGCATCACCAGCCGCGTGATGCCGCCGTTGCCTCGGATCGCCTGGTAGAGCTTGCGCGACTGGAACGGCTCAGTGCCCGGGTTGGCGTCGTCCTCGCCGTGGACCAGCAGCAGCGGCAGCTTGATCTTGTCGGCATAGAAGAACGGAGAGGCCTTCAGGTACACGTCCTGCGCCTGCCAGACCGAACGGCGTTCGTTCTGGAAGCCGAACGGGGTGAAGGTCTTGTTGTACGAACCGCTGGTCGCCACGCCAGCCTTGAACAGGTTGGTATGGGCGATCAGGTTGGCGGTCATCAGGCCGCCATGGCTGTGGCCGGTCACGCCGATGCGGTTGCGATCGACCACGCCCATGTCCACCGCCTTGTCCACCGCCGCCTTGGCGTCAGCTTCCAGCTGCTCCAGGTAGGTGTCGTAGGCGTTCTTCGGGTCACCTACGATCGGGAACGAGGCGTTGTCGATGATCGCGTAGCCGGCCAGCAGCATCAGGCGGTACGGCTGCAAGCGGGTGAAGGTCTGCTGCGAACCGGACACCTGCCCCGCCTGCGCGGCGTTGGCGAAGTCGGCCGGGTAGGCGTACAGGATCGCCGGCACACGCTGGCCTTCCTTGTAGCCCGGCGGCGTGTACAGGGTGAACGACAGGTCCACGCCATCAGCACGCTTGTAGGTCACCAGCTGCTTCTTGATCTGGCGCACTTCCGGAGTCGGGTCGACCAGCTTGGTCAGCGCGGTCGCGGTGGACGCGAACTGCGCCTCGCCGGTCTTCGCATCGGCCACCGCCTCACCCTGCTGACGGATGAAGGCGTTCGGCGGATCGATCACCGACTGGTGCCAGGTCAGGTAGCGCCCAGGCGTATTGCTGAAACCAAGGAACTGCTCGTAGGCATCGGCGCTGCTGCGGAACAGGCGCTCGCTCTTCAGCGTGCCGAGGTGGAGGCGGTCGAGGAACGGACGGTCGCCCTGCGGCGAGGCACCACGGCCGCTGAGGAAAACATGGTTGCCCTCACGGCGCACGACCTGCGCACCATTCGGCAGGCGGGTGAAGACCAGGTTGCCGGGGTTGCCGTACAGCTCATCGCTGGACATGTCCCACAGCAGGCGGCCTTCCTTCTTCGGCTGGTCCACATCGACGATGCGGGTCTGCATCCAGTGGCGGTTCTCGTCGTTCTCGAACTGGAACGCCACGGCCGGATCGGCAGTCCATGCGAAGCCTTCGAAGCGCTGTGCGGTGCGGGTGATCTCGACCGGCTTGCCGTTGAACGGCGCCTTCAGCATCAGCACCCGGTCGCGATGCGGCACGCTGACCTTCCAGTCACCCTTGTCCAGCGCTTCGGCATAGACCAGGGTGGCCGGATCGGTGGCACGCCAGTCGAAACCACGCGGGCCTTCCGGTACGCCGTGCACCGGCACGCGGTCGGCCAGCGGCAGGCTGGCGATCGGCGTGGACTTGCCGCTGGCGATATCCAGCACGGCCACGTCGTTGGCGAAGCGCTGGTAGGTCACCGCATGCGAGTACGGCGCCTTGATCGATTCGGTCAGCACGTGCACGCCATCGGGCGCGGCGCTGACTTCGTTGAACAGCGCCGGCTGCCCGACCGGACGCACGCTGTTGGCGGCAGTATCAACCACGGCCAGCTGCGAGGCGCCGTAATAAGCGAACAGCTTCTCGTCATGCACGCTGGTCAGCGTGTCGCGGGCTTCGTAGGTGCTGCTCTCGCCACTGCTGCCCAGCGACTCCTGTGCATCCGGGCCGGTCGGTACGCCACCGTTGGACGGTGCTGGGCCCTGGTTGGCCGGCACCAGCTTCACCAGCAGGTTCTGGCTGCCGCCCAGCCACTGCACGGTATAGCCGAAAATCGGGTTCAGCTGCACATTCGGCACCTGCTTCACCTGGCCGGTAGCGGCATCGCCCACCCACAGCTGCACGCTGGTATCGACCGCGTTCTGGAACGCAAAGTGGCTGCCATCGGCCGACCACAGCGCGCCGGTGGCACAGCCCTGCGGCAGGTTGACCTTGGTCTGCTGGCCACTGCCGATGTCGACCAGGGTGAAGTCGGCCACGCAGGCCGGGATGCCATAGCCACCGGGGGTGTCATGGCGGCTGCGGTTCTTCGGTTCCAGGCGCACGCCAGCCAGCTTCAGGTACGGCTGGGCGACACGGCTGATCGACGGGTAGGTCTGCGCGGTAGTCAACAGCAGGCGCTGGCCGCCCGGGGCCACGTTCGGCGCCGGCGGCGGCGGTGCCTTCAACACCTTGAGCAGGTGTTCCGGCGGCTTCGCGTAGTCTGCAAGCGCCGGGCCAGCGGCCAGCAGGCCGAAGGTGGCAACGGCAACGGCCGCCGCCAGAGAGGTTCGACGGATGAGCATCCTTATCCCCTGGGTGTGAATGGGTACCCGGAATCGGGCAAGGTCCCGAATCTAGCACCGCAGGGGTTGTCGTGAATGGGCCGGAAGGGCTAGTGGCCGGATGGGGCAAAGTGCGGCCCGAAGCGCAGCCTCCCCGCTTGTCAACAGCCAGCCGCAGAGCGCGCTAAGCCTTTCGGGCCAAGGGTCCCAGCGGATTTCGGCTCTGTCCGCGCAAATTGCCGTTCGAGTCAACAATGGGATGCAGGTCTCGACCGCGCCAAAAATTGGAGATGCGATCTTCTACCCTGTAATTCATGATCCTGCGCAATATCTATCTCTACCTGAACCCAGACGAGCATTGGGGCGATCCAATCTCAGAACTCGGGTTTTCGCTGGGCACCACATTCGGATTCAAAACCAGATATATCTGCAATTACCTGGAGCGCCACCTCAAGAAGCTGCGTTTCAGAACGGCTGGCTTCAACAAGATCTGTATTCAAGGATCGAAGCTGGAAACGGCAACATGGGCTGTGCAGGGCGCCCATGCCGTTGTTCCGCGTGTTTCATTTAACGCCAGCGTTTATGAAGCACTTGACGATGACAACAGGCACGAGCTTTACATCGCCATGATCCTGGACGGACTCTCCGGTCTGGCAGAACACCACGTCATCCCGATTTCGGAGATCCTCGACGGGATTGCCGAATTCAGGGCCGGCGGGTACAAGAACGAATGGGTGCACCAAACCAAGTACTATCGCACTGATCGGGTTCGAGCAACGCTCCACTGCAGCCTCAAACCAAACAACTTCAGCATGACACTGGACATCAGCAAGGACGGTCATACCGTGCTGAGGGAGGTCATCCTCGAATGTCTGCCGGACGAAATCATTTTTGCCCATCGACTTGGCAGTCTTGAGTGGTGCGAGGACACGATCACTGTCCGCCAGAAGGATGGGGCGATCCTCTATCGCTCTACAAGCCTATGAATCCCTCAGATCCAGCCAAAAGGTCGACAGGTACTATCAGATGGAAGCCTGGGCAGCATGTCGTACTCAAGCTGAGGGAGGATCTATTGACGATTGCACAGATGCGCAACAGATCAGTAATGCGCTTTTTCGATATCTGCTCAAGTGAAGATTCTTGGGATTCCCCTGACTTGAGCCAATACCGGCCATTGTTCCAGGTGTTCGTTGGAACGTGGTCCACCAACGACTGGCAATGCGGAAGATAGCCATTGGTACCCGTTGCCTGATTGAGCTTCCCAACTACTGGACTCGCCCCTACAGCTCAATGGATCGGCAGTATTTCACGAGTTCCGCCGACAGCCTATTCTTTGGTGGACGGCTGATCGATCTAGGACCCGGGAATGATCTTGATGTCACACAAGCTCCCGTAATCAAGCACAGCCTCTCAGTCGACGAAGACCGGGAAGCGATCGAAGCGTTCGAGCTGACCAACATGCGGGGGGGAGTGACGACCTCCAGGACAGGCTTGTTCGACATTTCACCACCGGGATAGATCGGGACGATCTCAAATTTGAGATCTTTCCCGATCTTTGGCCCGATCGTCAGGCATTGAGCCCGCTGACCCGCAGATTGCCCGAACGGCTGCGCTAGCTGAGTTCGGTTCCAACAGGGCAACCCGTTGCACCTGCCAGACTTGGCCTGGCACTACTGCTGCGCGTGCAGGTCCCAGGTGGCCAGGTAGTCGGGGTCGACCACGATCATGCCACTGTTCCGCATGCGGTACTCCCCGGGCTCGGCTGGCTGATACTGGTCCAGCATCGGCGGCAGGTAGCGCTCGTGGCCATCATTCTCGTCGGCCAGCACCACGCCCTCGTCGGCGCTGATGCGCAGCACCGTGCCGGCATACTGCTCCAGCCCCTTTACCTGGCCGTCGCCGCCATAGCGGGTCACACCTACCAGTACGACCTTGCCGATCATTTCCTCGACCTTGGCGTCGTCCAAGGGCGGCAGCATGGGAGTGAATTCGTCGCTCATCGGTGCACCTCCGTAGCCTGCAGGACATCGTGGATGAGGTTTCCGCTTCGCAGTGCGCGTCGCTGGCAGCCGAGCAAATGCCCGGCCTGAAGCCTCTGCATCGAGAGTGCCAGTACGCCCATGAACCCAAGGGTTCCTGGAGCACGATGCTGCCATCACAGGCGGAAGGGACAGGTGAAGGCCGAACTCGGTCCTCGCCGATCAGGGGGGTGCACCTGCACCACGCTAGAATGCGCCCATGCGCACCGTACATGCCCTCCGCTACATCACCCCGTTACGGGAAGGCGGCTCCCTGCCCGCCGTGGTCGAGACCGACGACGACGGCATGGCCGTGCTGAAGTTCCGCGGCGCCGGCCAAGGCCCGAAGGCGTTGATCGCCGAGCTGATTGCCGGTGAGATGGCACGCACGCTGGGCCTGCCGATTCCGGAAATCCTGTTCGTCGAGCTGGATCGCGAGTTCGCCCGCACCGAGCCCGACCCGGAAATCCAGGAGCTGATCCGCGCCAGCGAGGGCCTGAACCTGGGCCTGGACTACCTGCCGGGTGCGATCAATTACGATCCGGCGGCGATGCCGGTGGATGCAGACCTGGCCTCGCGCATCGTCTGGTTCGATGCATTCACCAGCAACGTTGATCGCACCACCCGCAACCCCAACCTGATGGTGTGGCACCGCAAGCTGTACCTGATCGACCACGGCGCGGCGATGTACTTCCACCACGACTGGGCCAATGCCGGCGATGCCTGCGAAAAGCCGTTCGTGCTGATCCGCGACCATGTGCTGCTGTCGTTCGCCAGCCGCATCGCCGAGGTGGATACCGAACTGGCCGCGCGCCTGAGCGATACCGAGATCGAGCGCATCGTCGGCCTGGTGCCGGACAGCTGGCTGGTCAACGAGCCGGCATTCGACAGTCCGCAGGCCTATCGCCAGGGCTACATCGACTATCTCAAGCATCGCCTGAAAGTGCGTGCGGTGTTCGTGCAGGAGGCCGTCCGTGCCCACGCTGCACACGTATGACTATGCGGTCATCCGCGTGGTACCGCGGGTGGAACGCGAGGAGTTCATCAACGTCGGAGTGATCGTCTCCTGCCCCGGCGCGCGCCATCTGGAAGCGGCCATCGAGATCGATCCGGCACGCCTGCACGCGTTCGCTCCAGCGCTTGATCAGGATGCGTTGCAACCGTGGCTGGATGCGATCGTGGCCATCTGCCGTGGCGACGCCAGCGCCGGACCGATCGCACAGCTGCCCGCGCGCGCCCGCTTTCATTTCCTCACCGCCAAGCGCAGCTCGGTTGTGCAGATGTCGAGCACGCATGTCGGCCGCACTGCCGACCCGGCGGGTGTGGTGGAACACCTGATGACGAAGATGGTGCGGGTACCGGCACCAACCGAGCAACATTGATTGGGTAGAGTCGACCGCTGGTCGACTGCCGTTCGCGGGAAGCAGGCGCACCGTCTTCGTGGCCGTACCGGTGCTCCCTACCCTCGCCCTGCACCACGAAACCAAGCCATACCAGCCCTTGTGGTTCTGCGCCGTGGTGGCCCGCTGCAGCAATGCAGGTGAGACCAGCGCTCCGCTTTGCAGGCGTGGGCGAGCTTCATCTTGTCCGGCGTTTCAGCGCCCACGATCTGGAACCGCTTCACCTGCCGCAGATTGGCCAGGTCCATGACGGTCGTCACCCCAGCTGCATCCACGCTAGGGACTCTGCCGCAACACCTCGACCGTGACGGCGAACGCCTTGATGCGATGCCATTCGCTCCGCTCATACGGCAGCGATTCCACGCCCATGCCGATCTGGTACCGCACCGCTTCCTCGGGCGCGGCGAAATCACGCGATTCGTGCTGCGCCGTGGCCAGCACATAGGCAATCTGCCGATGGTCGGTAATGCCGTTGTCGATGCAGGTACGCACGATCATCTCGACCGACTGGTCCCGGGTCAGGCCGAAGCCCACCCCACCTTTTCCATAGCCTTCGCTCATCCTTCAGCTCTCCAGTTCCGGAACGCATCCGTTCGTCGGGGGAAGACCTACTTCAGCAGGTCCGATTCGGTAGGGGCCTCGCCCCTGCAGGTGTCATAGCGGCGCTGCAGCAGCGTGCGTGGCCCGGTTCCGCGCAGCTGGATGACCTTGTCCTCGCGCGCGCACGGGCTGACCTTCGCGCGCAGCACGAACCGCCCATTGTCGATATGGTCGATGTCGCGCCCGCCGATGGCCGCTTCCAATGCCTTGGCACGCACATAGCGGTTGACCTTGGCGTCGAACAGGTAGAACGCATGCACCGGAACGTTGTAGACACCGTTGTTGTCCTGCCACACCTGCAGGTCCGGCATGCCATCGCCATTGAAATCCGAAACGGTCAGCAGCACGGCCGCCGCACCCTGGGCATCGGCGCCAGCGCGGGTCAGGCGCGGCTGCACGCCCGTGACCGCCACGTTGCGCCCGCCACGGGTAACGCCCATGCTCCGCACCCTGCAGGTCGTCACGTTGTCGGCGCCGCCGCAGTCGGCCACCTGGAAGACCACCTGCAATGCAGGCGTGATCCTGCCCTCGCCGGGCCGCAGGACGATCCTGCCCTGTTTGTCGGGCGCGGCATCGGCGGTATGCACAGCGGCCTGCGCCGGCGCCGAGTCCGCCTTGGCTTCCGCCACCAGCGCCGCCGCACCGCCGCCCTGCAGCTGGCGGGCACGCAGCAGGGTCATGTGCGTGCGGCATTGCTGTGAATCCAGCTGGGCAACGGCCGTGCTGCCTTCCGGGCAACGACTGTCGCGCTGGCGCAGCCATTGCCGCTGCAGATCGCGCAGCACCTGCTGATCACTGGCGGTCAGCGTGGAGCGCGCCGCACTGTAGGCGGCGTTGAGCGCATCGTCGTGCACCTTGAATTCAGCGTCGACACAACGACGACGGGCGTCCAGTGCGGTGACCGCGGCCGCCATGCAGGGCGCATAGGCAGGGCTCAGAAAGCGTGCATCGCCGGCAATCAGTTCGGCACCACTGGGCACCTTGCGTGCGGCGGGCTGCGGCTGCGCCTGAGCGCTTGCCCACAGGCAGGGGCCAAGCAGAAGCAGTCCTGCCAGCAACCGGGTGGCACGCCCCGATAGGCGTTCAGAGTTCAGCATGCGTTTCCTTCCCTGGGGGCATTGGCCGGCCCCGTCCTGTTCCGATGATGGATGCTGCCCGGTCGCCAGCGCAATTTCAGCTACAGCGGTCACAGCCCCGCGTGCGTGTTCAGGCCGGCGATCGCTATTTCGGCAGGGCGAAGGCCATCACGTAATCGCCGTTCGGGGTTTCCATGAAATGGTGGCCGCCGGCCATGATCACCACGAACTGGCGTCCGTCCTGTTCATACACCATCGGCGTAGCCTGCCCGCCCGCGGGCAGCGCCGCGTGCCACAGCTCCTTGCCGGTCTTCAGGTCGATGGCGCGCAGCAGGTCATCGGTGGCGGCCGCGATGAAGATCAGCCCGCTGGCGGTCACCACCGAACCGCCGTTGTTCGGCGTGCCGATCTCGATCGGCAGGCCGGAACGGATGCCGAACGGCCCATTGCCGCGCGCACTGCCAAACGGACGATCCCACAACAGCTTGCCGGTGCGCAGGTCGATGGCACGGATGCCGCCGTAGGGAGGCTGCTTGCACAGCAGACCCGTGAACGGCAGCCGCCAGCCGGCATTGACCTGGATGCCATACGGCGTTCCCACCTGCGGATCGCCGGCCCCCTCGCCACCGCCCCTGTCGGCACGGATCTTCTCGCGCGGCAGCCAGCCCAGGCGGTCGGCTTCGGCACGTGGCACCAGCCGGTTGTAGTTGGGCATATCGTTGTAGTTGGCCACGATCACGCCGCGGCGCGTATCGATGGACACACTGCCCCAATCCGAACCGCCGTTGTAGCCGGGGTATTCGATGGAATGGCGATCACTGCTCGGCGGCGTGTAGAAGCCTTCGTAATAGGCCTTGCGGAACTGGATGCGGCAGATCAGCTGGTCGATCGGGGTGATGCCCCACATGTCGCGCTCGGTCAGGTCATGCTCGCGGCGCAGCGTGTGGTACAGCGAGAACAGCTGCGTGGGTGAGCGCTGTTCCGGTTCGACACCGCCGACCGGCACCTTGCGCTCTTCGGCAGCGGTCAGCAGCTGGCCGTTGCGGCGGTCGAGGATGTAGAGATCACCTTGCTTGGTCGGCAGCAGGAGTGCCGGCACCTTGCCTGCCGCCGTCGGGTAATCGATCAGGCTGGCCTGCGAACCCAGGTCGTAATCCCACACGTCCTTGCGCACGGCCTGGAAATGCCAGGCCGGCTTGCCGGTGGCCACATCGATCGCCACCAGCGACGTCGCATAGCGGTTCTGGTTTTCCGTACGCGAGCCACTCCAGTAATCGCCCGCAGAATTGCCCAGCGGCAGATAGACCAGCCCCAGCGCCTCATCACCGGTCGCGGTGGTCCACATGTTCGGCGTGCCACGCGTGTAGGTCTGCCCATGCGGCGGCAGGCCGCTGCGCTCGGGCTGGTCCATGTCCCACGCCCAGCGCAGCTTGCCGGTGATCGCGTCGTAGGCCTGGATCACGCCCGATGGCGCGTCGCGGCGCTGACCATCCAGCACCTGGTGGCCGGTGACGATCACGCCGCGCACGATGGCCGGGGGCGAGGTGATCGACACATAGCCGGGTGGTACCTCACCCATGCCGAGGGTGATGTCGACCTGGCCGTTGTTGCCGAAGTTCGCGCAGGGACGGCCGCTATCTGCATCCACTGCAATGATGCGCCCGTCCAGCGTGCCTTCGATGATGCGCGCCCAGCACGCCGGACGGCTGCCCGGTGCAGCGCTGCGGCTCACGCTGGTCGGCGGCTCGGGCAACGCCAGATCAGCCGCGGCATCGGCCAGGGTGGCATCGGCCAGGATCGGCGCTGCCGGTTGCTCGTAGTAGCTCACACCACGGCAGGCGGCGGTGTACGGGATCGAGGCGTCCTTCACCTTCGGATCGAACCGCCACAGTTCCTTGCCGCTGGCAGCGTCGAGCGCGATCAGGCGGTTGCGTGCAGTGCACAGGTACAGGCGGTCGCCGATCTTCAGCGGCGTGGTTTCCGCACCCCAGCGCTTCTTCGGCAGGTCACCGGTGCGGAACTGCCAGGCCAGCTGCAACGTGGCCACGTTGGCCGGGGTGATCTGCTGCAGCGGCGAATAGCGGGTGGCGGCATTGCTGCGGCCCCACGCCGGCCAGTCTCCCTCGGCCGGCTGGTCGGCCGGTTGCAGGCCGGTGGTATCCCGCGTGGGTTCCAGTCCGGCGCTGGCCGCGCCTTCCGGGAACGACTGGTGCCCGTCCACTTCACCATGCGGTGCGAACGCCAACCCGAAGGCAGCGACGAACACCAGCATCAGGACGCCCGCCACGCTGCGCGACAGGCGCTTTGAAACCGGTTCGCGAAGGGTCGGCGCGAGCAGCGCCAGCCCGATGCCGAGCGCGGTCACCAGGCCCAGCCGCGGCACCCAGCGCCAGTAGTCGCTGCCCGATTCCCACCAGGTCCAAAGCAGCGTGCCGACGAACACCAGCGCATACAGCAGCGCGCCGCTGCGGCGATTGCCGAACAACAACAGGCCACTGGCCAGAAGGCCGGCCCCGGCGATGGCGTAGTACGCAGACCCGCCCAGGCTGAGCAGCCACGCGCCGAGCCCGCCGATGACCAGGCCGAGCACGACCAGCAGCAGCGACAGCACAGTAACGAGAGGGTGCCGGGAAGCGCGGACGGGAGCAGGAGCGGACTGCGGCGTGGCGGACATCGTCGATCTCCGGGGGCAGCATGCGTCGTTATCCCACCGCCTGCGTGAAGCGCGCGTTCTTTGTCCAACCTGCAAATCGTAGCGAATTGATTCGACGAGCAGAAAGGATAGAACCAAGAGAGCGAACGTATGTTCGCGCCATGAGGCACTTTAGGCCATTCTATTCAGGCCATGCAACGCATGAGAGACCCGCCACCATCAAACGCGCACTGGATGAAGGAACCTGAAAAGATGCAGTTTGCTGATTTTCTATCAACCATTGAAATGAAATCATCACTATCTTCATTTCAGAACAAGCTAAGGGCCGTGAGGACAGACCTCTATGAACCAGAAGGATTCATAGACATCCTCGATATTCTACTGACATCAATACAAGACCACGCAACCGACATTGACTCCCTATGCCGATTCAACATAGAGAGCATCGGCGGTCAATTCAGAAAAGAACTATTGAAATTCATCCACATCTCGGGCGCAAAGGAAGAAGAGTCATCCGCATATAGAGTTTTCTGCCTCGCATACAGGCTACTTTGCGAGCTGGAATTTCACAAAGATATAAATAACGAGCCCGAGCTACACTCGATCCACAACTATGTCGACAAAAATCATGCTCTCTTCCCAACTGAAATAGCCAGACAACTTCATTTCGCAATCTATCTAATGCCCGCAAGAATTGCGAGCAGAGCACTGCGGGATCCGGCAATATCAAGCTTTAAGGATTTCTCAAATTCCGTTGAGAACTCTATACGTCTAAAGAAGCAGTGGGAAGATGAAAATCTTGAAAGAAGCCAAAGACTAGAAGCTCTTTCTGACCAGATCAAGAAGCTGTCCTCGGACTACAATTTCGTCAACCTCGTCCACGGATTCAGCTCAATAAGGACGAAAAAGAACAAGGAACTTCTCACATCATTCGTTTCCGCTATCGCACTTGCATTGTTACTTCTAGCGGCACCCGCCATCCAAATATCATTTATTCTTGCAAATCTTAATGAAATTGAGAGCCACAAGCTCACGTTGGTCTACTCACTCCCCTCTCTGGTGGCCATTGAACTGTTCATATTGTATTTTTTCAGAATAGTCCTATTACAGTTTAGGTCAGTAAAAGCTCAACTCCTTCAGATAGATCTTCGCATTGCACTTTGCCAATTTATCGAAGGATATTCGGATTACGCCTCAAAGATTAGAAAACAAGACGCCTCATCACTAAAAAGATTTGAGTCATTAATCTTTAGTGGACTGGTATTAGACGGCTCAGACATTCCTTCCACGTTCGATGGCCTCGACCAGCTAACCGGAATACTGAAGAGTCTTAAAGGGAACTCATAAAAAAACGCCGGCGCTATGCCGGCGTTTTTTCTTCAGCTGTGGAATGCAGCAGAATCAGTCCTGTGCGGCGTCCTCGCTGCTGGCCGCAGCCGGGGCGCTGTCGGTCGTGGCCGGGGCGGCGACTGCCACCTCGTCCTCGTCCTCGTCGATCGAGGCATCCATGCGCTCCACCGCCTGCAGCTTCTCGTCCTTGGACAGGCGGATCAGGGTCACGCCCTGGGTGTTGCGGCCGACGCGGCTGATTTCCGAGCCACGCGTACGCACCAGCGTACCGCCGTCGGAGATCAGCAGGACTTCGTCGCGGGAGCCCATCAGCACTGCGGCGACCAGCTTGCCATTGCGCTCGGTGGTCTGGATGCCGATCACGCCCTGCGTGCCACGGCCCTTGCGCGGGTAATCCGGCAGCGGGGTGCGCTTGCCGTAGCCGTTCTCGGTGGCGGTGAGGATGTACTGCACGCTGGCGTCGTCGGCACTATCGATCACCGCATCACCCGTGGCGGCGGCTTCCTCGACACCGTTGTCGTCCTCGTTCTCGTCCTCGATGCCACCGGCACTTTCGGCCACGATCAGGCTGACCACTTCCTCGCCGGCCGGCATCCTGATGCCACGCACGCCGGTTGCGGTACGGCCCATCGAGCGGACTTTGTCCTCGCCGAAGCGCACGGTCTTGCCGTTGGAGGCGAACAGCAGGATGTCGCGCTGGCCGTCGGTCAGGCCGACGCCGACCAGCGCATCGCCCTCATCGAGGTTGATCGCGATCTTGCCGCGGGCCAGACGGAAGGCGAACTCGCCCAGCGGGGTCTTCTTGACCGTACCGTTCTTCGTGGCGAAGAACACGAACTGGCCATCGGCGTACTCGCGCACCGGCAGCACGGCCTGCACGCGTTCGCCCGGTTCCAGCGGAATCCAGTTGATGATCGGACGGCCGCGGGCGTTGGAACCCGCTTCCGGCAGCTGGTAGACCGGCAGCCAGAACACCTTGCCCGAGCTGGTGAAGGTCAGCAGCGTGTCGTGCGTGTTGACCAGCCACAACTGTTCGATGAAATCCTCTTCCTTGGTCGCCGCCGCACTGCGGCCACGCCCACCGCGGCGCTGTGCGCGGTACACGCTCACCGGCTGCCGCTTCACGTAACCTGCATGCGACACGGTGACCACCACGTCTTCCGGTGCGATCAGGTCGAGGATGTCCAGGTCTTCTTCGCTGTGGCGGATTTCGGTGCGACGTTCGTCGCCGAACTCGGCCTTGACGTTGACCAGCTCCTCGCGGATCACCTGCAGCAGGCGGTCGGGATCTTCCAGGATGTGGATCAGCCCGGCGATCACTTCCAGCAGCTGCTTGTACTCGTCGGTCAGGCGGTCCTGCTCCAGCCCGGTCAGGCGGTGCAGGCGCATTTCCAGGATCTGGGTGGCCTGGATCTCGGTCAGCTGGTAGCCGCCCTCGATCAGGCCCACGCCCTTGGGCAGGTCTTCCGGGCGCGAGGCTTCGGCACCGGCGGCACCCAGCATCGCACCGACCAGGCCCGGCTCCCACACGCGCGCCAGCATGCGCTCGCGTGCTTCGTTCGGGTTCGGCGAGGTCTTGATCAGTTCGATCATCTCGTCGATGTTGGCCAGCGCGACGGTCAGGCCTTCCAGCACATGGGCGCGGGCGCGCGCCTTGCGCAGCTCGAACACGGTGCGGCGGGTGACCACTTCGCGACGGTGGCGGACGAACGCCTCCAGCATCTGCTTCAGATTCATCAACTGCGGGCGGCCGTCGACCAGCGCCACCATGTTGATGCCGAACACCGATTCCATCTGCGTCTGCTGGTACAGGTTGTTCAGCACAACCTCGGCAGATTCGCCGCGCTTGATCTCGATGTAGATGCGCATGCCGTCCTTGTCGGACTCATCGCGCAGCTCGCTGATGCCTTCGATCTTCTTTTCCTTGACCAGCTCGGCGATCTTTTCGATCAGACGCGCCTTGTTCACCTGGTAAGGAATTTCAGTGACGATGATCGATTCGCGGCCATTGTCGGCCACTTCGATATCGGCCTTGGCACGGATACGCACGCGGCCACGGCCGGTGCGGTAGCCAGCGACGATGCCGGCGGTGCCGTTGATGATGCCGGCAGTCGGGAAATCAGGGCCCGGGATGTACTCCATCAGGCCGTCGACGTCGATCTCCGGGTTGTCGATCAGCGCAATGCAGGCGTTGATCGATTCGCTCAGGTTGTGCGGCGGGATGTTGGTCGCCATGCCCACCGCGATACCGGCCGAGCCGTTGACCAGCAGGTTCGGGAACCGGGTCGGCATGACCGTCGGCTCCAGTTCCTTTTCGTCGTAGTTGGGCTGGAAGTCGACGGTTTCCTTGTCGATGTCCGCCATCAGCTCGTGCGCGAGGCGCGACATGCGCGCTTCGGTGTATCGCATGGCCGCGGCGGAGTCGCCGTCGATGGAGCCGAAGTTACCCTGGCCATCGACCAGCATGTAGCGCAGCGAGAACGGCTGTGCCAGGCGCACCAGCGTGTCGTACACCGACTGATCGCCATGCGGGTGGTACTTACCGATGACGTCACCGACGATACGCGCCGACTTGAAGTAGGGCTTGTTGCTGTGCGCGTTGAGCTCGTTCATCGCGTACAGCACGCGGCGATGCACCGGCTTGAGGCCGTCGCGCGCATCCGGCAGCGCGCGGCCCACGATCACGCTCATGGCGTAATCGAGGTAGCTCTTGCGCATCTCGTCTTCCAGGTTGACCTGGATGATTTCCTTGGCGGTTTCTGCCATTCGGGTTCCGTTGTCTGGTAGCGGTCCAGTCCGGCGCAGCCCTCTGCGGGAGGGGGTCGCGCCGGAACCTCGATTCAACCTGTGGATACTACCACAACGGGCTGTTTTCCGCCTGCCTTTACGGGGATTTTACCGGCACAAATCAGGAACTTAGGGGCCCTACCGATGCTGTAGGGCCGAGCCCATGCCCGGCTCGGCCGGCAATACGCCGCAGCCGAGCATGGGCTCGGCTCTACACACGTCCGCGGTCCTGCCCGCCTCAGCCGCCGAAGGCGGCGCGCATGTTCTCGGCGGTCGGGTTCAGGATCACCCCGCGCTCGGTCACGATGGCGTCGATCAGCTCGCCCGGGGTGACATCGAACACCGGGTTCCAGGCGGCAATGCCTTCGGCCACGGTGCGGGCACCGCCCACGCCATACAGCTCACCCGGGTCGCGCTGCTCGATCTCGATCTGGCTGCCGTCCACGGTCTCCATGTCCACGGTCGAGGACGGCGCCACCACCATGAACTTCACGCCGTGGTGGCGTGCGGCAATGGCCAGTTGGTAGGTGCCGATCTTGTTGGCGGTATCACCATTGGCGCAGATGCGGTCTGCGCCCACGATCACCCACTGCACGGCACCGGTCTTCATCAGGTGCGAGGCCGCCGAGTCGGCGATCAGGGTGGCATCGATACCGTCCTGCTGCAGCTCCCACACGGTCAGGCGTGCACCCTGCAGCCACGGCCGGGTCTCGCCGGCGAACACGCGCGCGATGCGGTGCTGGGCCATGCCGGCGCGAATGACGCCCAGCGCGGTACCGAAGCCGGCGGTGGCCAGCGAGCCGGTATTGCAGTGGGTCAGCACACCGCTGCCAGCCTCGATCAGGCCAGCGCCCAGTGCGCCCATGTGGCGGTTGGCCGCCAGGTCTTCCTCTGCGATCGCCTGCGCTTCGGACTCCAGCAACGCCTTCCAGTCGGCGCCGGCAGCGTTCAGGCAACGGCGCATCCGTGCCAGCGCCCAGGCCAGATTGACCGCAGTAGGGCGCGATGCGTTCAGGCGCTGCAGTGCCGGCTCCAGCTGCTGCAACGCGTGCGCACCGTCTGCGGCCTGCACCTCGCGCGCGGCCAGCACCACGCCCCAGGCGGCGGCAATGCCGATCGCCGGCGCGCCACGCACGGTCAGTGCGTGGATGGCGCTGGCAACCTCGTCACTGTCATGGCAGACCACGTGCTCGACCACGAACGGCAGCTTGCGCTGGTCCAGCAGTTGCAAGGCATCGCCGGTCCACAGGATCGGGCGGATGTGGTCGTAACGGGCGTAGTCGATGTCGGAGGCAGTGTTCATGGGCCCATTGTAGGGCCACGCCCCGCGTGGTTGGAGCCTGCCCCGGCTCAATTCACCGAGAATTCGGCGCGGCAGCCGCCATCCACCCAGATCCCGTTGCGGTTCCAGCCCCAGGTGCTGCCTTCCTCGCAGGGCGTGCTGGACAGCTGCTCGGAGACCACAGCACCCACCGAGATGCTCGCGCCGCAGAAGCGGCGCTTCTTCGACTTCGATTCGCAGGTCAGGCGGCGCGGCACATCGACGAAGCGGCCATCCTCGTCGGCCACCTCGAAATCGCCCTGGCAGCCACGGCTGGTCCAGACTTCATTGCGCTTGTAGCCCCATCCCTGGCCTTCCCGGCACGGCAGCACCGACAACTGGCGAAGCAGGCGCACCGGCGCGCCATCCAGGCGTACCGGGCAACTCTGCGGACGGCCATTGGATTCGCAGCGCACCACGCGGCGCACCAGGCGCTTGCCTTCCGTTGCCGCAGGTGCCGCACCCTGCGCACGGCGCGCCCGGAATTCGGCGCGGCAGCCAAGGGTGACCCACACGCCGCTGCGGTCGGTGCCCCACTCGCTGCCGCGGATGCAGCTGTTGCTCGACAGCTGGCGCACCAGATCGACGCCGTTGGCCACGTCGATATCGCAGTGTACCCAGCCCATGTCGCGGGACTCGCAGGTCACCACTTCATCGTCGTAGCCCACCTGCTGGGCCGACGCCGGCGACGGCAGCCAGGCACCCCAGAGCGCAATGGAGTACATCGGTGCAGCGACAACCGCAAACCACTTGACCAAAGCCTTCCCCAGCAGGAATGGATGAACTGCATGCCAGTGTCCGGCATTGGCCGTGATAAGAGCATCATCCTGCTTACCGACGCAAGCGCACAGAGCCCGCGTTTCGTTCAGCCTGCAATGTTCAGCAACACGCGGGCGTCACGCGTGGGCAAAGTCGTAGGCCAGCACATCGGCAATGCGTGGCGTGCGGTTCATCGCCATCAGCAGGCGATCGACACCCACCGCCACGCCGGCACAGGCCGGCAACGCTGGCAACGCCGCCAGCAGCGCCTCATCCAGTGGCGGCTGCACCTGCCCGCGTTCGTGGCGGCGTTGCTGGTCGCGCCGGAAGCGGGCGCGCTGCTCGTCGGCGTCGTTCAGTTCGTGATAGCCGTTGGCCAGCTCCACTGCACCCAGGTACAGCTCGAAACGCTCGGCCAGCGGCGGCGTGCCGGCGCGGATGCGTGCCAGCGCGGCCTGGCTGGCTGGCCAGTCATGCACCACGGTCATGACCGCGTCATCGAAATGCGGCTGGATACGATGGGTCATCAACAGGTCGAGCCAGTCATCACGGGTCAATCCGACCGGGTCAATGTGCACCTCGCCCAACGCGGCACGCAGCGTGGACTCATCCGCCTCGAACGGATCCACGCCAAGGTGCTGCTGGAACAGCTCGCGGTAACTCAGCACGCGCAGGGTCGCACGGTGTCCAACCAGGGCCAGCGCCTGCCCGATCAGCTCGGCGGTCTCCTGTACCAGCCGATGGTGGTCCCAACCGACCCGATACCATTCCAGCATGGTGAATTCCGGGTTGTGGCGACCACCGGCCTCGCCATTGCGGAACACCCGGCCCAGTTCGTAACAGTCGCCCACGCCGGCAGCGAGCAGGCGCTTGAGCGGATACTCCGGCGAGGTGCGCAGCCAGCGGCGGCGTCCGCCGGCATCGACATGCCCGGTGAAGTCGGTATGGAAGCTGTCGATGTTCGGCTCGGTGTTGCCTGCCACCGACAGGATCGGCGTCTCCACCTCGAGCACATCGCGCTCTGCAAAGAAGCGGCGCACCAGCGCGTTGAGCGCGGCGCGCTGCTGCAGCGCGCGCAGCAGGGCCTCGCTCACAGGATGCCCTCCGGGCACGGATGGTCGAGCGGCAGGGTCAGCAGATCGCGCGTATCGTCGATGTAGCCGCTGGCCAGGTACAGGCGGCGTGCCAGTTCGTTGTGGTGGTTCACTTCCAGGCGAAGGCGACTGACGCCACGACCGCGAGCGCGCTGTTCGCAGATGGCCAGCGCCTGCTTGCCGCGGCCACGACCGCGCGCACGATGGCTCAGGTACAGCTCGTCCAGCAGCATGAAGTGGCCGCCCTGCTCCAGGCTGAAGCCCATCGCGATCACCGCGTAGCCGACTACCTCGCCCGCCTCGTCCAGCCACAACAGCACTTCACCATTGCGCGGATCGGCCAGCAGCGCGTCCACGCCGCGACGCACGCGCGCGTCATCGAAGTCGATCCTGTCTTCGGCGTAGAACTCGCGCATCAGCGCGATCAACAGCTCCTCGTCGGCACGGGTGGCCAGGCGGAAATCCAGCGGGGCGGTCTGCATCGGTGTTCCTTTGTGTTTCATGCCGGGCGCGGGGACACCCGGCGGGATCGTCACTCGTGTTCGGCCAGATAGGCCAGCAGGCGGTCTTCGTCCCACACCGGCACGCCCAGCGACTGCGCCTTGTCCAGCTTGGAACCCGCTTCGGTACCGGCGACCACGAAGCTGGTCTTCTTCGAGACGCTGCCGGAGACCTTTGCACCGAGGGCCTCCAGGCGCTCCTTGGCGGCATCGCGGGTGAGCTGGGCCAGGGTGCCGGTCAGCACCACGGTCTGCCCATCCAGCGGGCCGGCCACGATCTCGGCCAGCGCCGGTGCCTTGGCCAGGATCTGCTGCATCGCCTTCTCGGCTGCCAGCAGCATCGCGCCATGGCCCTCGCTGTCCAGCCACTGGGCCAGGCCACGCGCGGTGTCGTCCGGCAATCCTGCGTTGACGAACTGCCCATGCTCGGCGTCGAGCACCGCCTGGGCACCGGGCAACGCGGCCACCAGTCTCTCCGCGCGCAGGCGGGTGATGCCGGGAATCTCTGATTCGACCAACAGCTGCTCCAGGTCCAGCCCCTCGCGCAGCCTGGCGCTGGGCGCGTGCACATCGCTGATGCGGACCTGGCCGACCTGCAGCAGGTCATCGATGGCCTGCTGGTTGCCCTGCTGTTCGAAGAAGTGGCCGAGCGACCGCGCCACTTCGCCACCGATGTCCGGCACGCGCTTGAACAATGGCCACGGCAGGTGGCGGATCAGTTCCAGGTCACCGAACCACTGCGCCAGCGCCTTGGCCGTGCTTTCGCCCACGTGCTCGATGCCCAGCGCGAACAGCAGCCGTTCCAGCGTGGCGGCACGACTGGCGTCGATGGCCGCGATCAGGTTGTCGGCCCACTTGGTCGCGATCTTCTTCGTGTTCCATTCGAAGCGGGCCGGCTGCGCCAGCGCCTGCGCGCGCCAGCCCGGATCGTTGCCGTCCAGCCTGAGCACCGCATTGAGCACCGCGCCACTGCCTTCAGCCGGCAGGTGCAGCTTCAGTGCGGCGGCCAGCGCCGAGGGATCTTCAGCGTCCAGCACCAGCTTCAGGTGCAGCAGCTGGTCACGACTGAGCCGGTACAGGTCGGCCACGCTCTTGACGATGCCAGCGTCGACCAGGGTTTCAATGTACTTGTCGCCCAGGCCGTCGATGTCCATCGCGCGGCGCGAAGCGAAATGGGCAATGGCTTCCTTGCGCTGCGCCGGGCAGGACAGCTCGCCCGAGCAGCGCCATGCGGCCGCCCCTTCCTCGCGCACGATCTCCGAGCCGCACACCGGGCAGCGCGTCGGCATCTGCCAGGGCGTGGTGCCCTGCGGGCGGCGATCGAGGATGACGCTGACCACTTCCGGGATCACGTCGCCGGCACGGCGCACGATCACGCTGTCGCCGACGCGCACGTCGAGGCGTGCGATCTGGTCGGCGTTGTGCAGCGTGGCGTTGGACACGATCACGCCGGCCACGGCCACCGGTGCCAGCCGCGCGACCGGTGTGGCGGCACCGGTGCGGCCGATCTGGATCTCGATCGCCTCCACCGTGGTGCTCTGTTCCTGTGCCGGGAACTTGTGCGCGATGGCCCAGCGCGGCGCGCGCGAAACGAACCCCATCGCCTGCTGGCCGGCACGGTCATCCAGCTTGTAGACCACGCCATCGATGTCGAACGGCAGGCTGTCGCGACGCTCGCCGATGTCACGGTAGTAGCCGAGCAGGCCGTCGGTGCCTTCCACCACCTTGCACAACTCGCTGACCGGAAAGCCCCAGGCACCGAGCTGCGCCAGCGTGCCCGAATGGGTATCGGGCAGCTCGCCGCCCTGCACTTCACCGGTACCGTAGGCAAAGAAGCTCAACCTGCGCTGCGCACTGATCTTCGGGTCGAGCTGGCGCAGCGACCCGGCCGCCGCATTGCGCGGGTTGGCCAGCACCTTGCCGCCGTGCAGGCGCGCACGTTCGTTGTATGCCTCGAAATCGGCACGCGCCATGTAGACTTCGCCGCGCACCTCCAGCACGTCCGGCCAGTCCTTGCCGTGCAGCCGCTTGGGAACATCGCCGATCTCGCGCAGGTTGGCGGTCACGTCCTCGCCGGTGCTGCCATCGCCGCGGGTCGCGCCGAGCACGAAATGACCATCCTCATAGCGCAGGCTGATCGCCAGGCCGTCCATCTTCGGCTCGGCCGAAAACTGCAGGCTGCGGCGGCCCAGGCGTTCATCGATGCGGCGCACGAAATCCGCCACTTCCTCATCGCTGAAGGCGTTGGACAGCGACAACATCGGCACCGCATGGCGGACTTCGGGGAAACGGCCGGAGGGACGCGCGCCGACCTGCTGGGTCGGACTGTCGGCCCGGGCCAGTTCCGGATGTTCGCGCTCCAGTGCTTCCAGCTCGCGCACCATCCGGTCGTAGTCGATGTCGGGGATCTCCGGGGCGTCCAGCTCATGGTAGGCGCGGTTGGCCTGGGCGATCTGCCGGCGGAGATCTTCGGCGCGTTCGGCGGGGCTGGAGCTCATCGGAATCCGGTGGTTCTGGGATGGCCGGGGATTCTACCGCGCCCGGCCGTCAGGCCCTGTAATGCCCCCCCTTCGCAGCGCCGAGCCATGCTCGACGGGCGCCCCCCCCTGCCCTGGTGGATGCCAACCATCTCCCCGCCCCGGCAGGTGCCCAACCTTGGTTGGCACACCTGCAGCCGACCATGGCTCGGCACTACAAAAAGCGGGCTTGCCGCCCACCGCAACCAGCGCTAGCGTGCGAAGGCTACTCCTCGGAATCCCACCCGTGACCCTGCCTGCTTCCCGTAGACGCTTCCTGCAACTGGCCGGTGCCGGCCTCGCCGTCGCTGGCAGCGGACTGCCGCGGCTTGGCCAGGCCCAACCTGCGGCCGCCGTCGCCCCGGCCCCTGCCGAAGGCGTGGTACTGCTGAACTTCAACGAGTGCCCCTACGGCCCCTCGCCGGCGGCCCAGCAGGCCGCGCGCGACAGTATCGCCAGTTGCGGCCGCTACCGCTTCGCCCTGGCCGCACAGGTGCGCGATGCCTTCATCGAGCAGGCACGTATTCCGGCCGACCACGTGCGCCTCTATCCCGGCTCAAGCGAGCCGTTGAACCGCGCCGCCACGGTGTGGACCGGGCCGCAGGCGGGATTGGTGGTGGCCGACCCGACCTTCGAGACCCTGGGCGAGGTCGCCGCTGCTCGCGGCGCCCATGTGCAGAAGGTGCCGCTGCGCGACGACGGCGCGCATGACCTGCGTGCGATGGTCGCCGCCGCGCAAGCGCGCCCGACCGGGCTGGTGTATGTGTGCAATCCGAACAACCCGACCGGTTCGATCAGCCCACCGGATGAGCTCGCCTGGCTGCTGGCCCACAAGCCCGCATCGACCCGCGTGCTGGTCGACGAAGCCTACCTGCAGTACAGCGAGCAGCCGAGCCTGATCGCGCAGGTAGCGCAGCGCGATGACCTGATCGTGCTGCGCACGTTCTCCAAGCTGTACGGCATGGCCGGCCTGCGCCTGGGCGTGGCGGCCGCACATCCCGACCGCCTGCGCGAACTGGCCAGCCTGGGTGACAACCCACTGCCCGTGCCAGCACTGGCCGCAGCACTGGCCAGCCTGCAGGATCCCCAGTTGATCGCGCAGCGGCGCCTGCAGAATGCCCAGGTGCGGCAGGCCACCATCGCGTGGCTGGGCAAGCGTGGTTTCAGCTGCGTCCCGTCGGAAGCGAACTGCTTCGTGGTGGATGTGCAGCGCGACGGTGCCGCCTTTGCCAAGGCGATGGCAGACAACGGCGTGATCATTGGCCGCAGCTGGCCGATCTGGCCACAGCGCGTGCGCGTGACCGTCGGCACCGAAGACGAGATGGCCGCATTCCGCCGTGCGTTCGCCAAGGTGGCCGGCGTACCGGCCTGACCCCGTTGGTGGGGGCGAACTTGGTTCGCCCCATCCACGCATGGCGTGGATCTGCTGTTGTGGATGCCGACCGTTGGTCGGGGTGGGTGCCGACCGTTGGTCGGCACGCCATGGCGCTCACCAGCGCGGGGTCTTGGTCAGCGGCGGTGCCTGGTGCTGGCGGTCGTAGGCACGCAGCTCGTCGCGGATGTGCGCGATGCGCTGGCGGCCCAGGGCATTGCGGCTGTCATCCAGCACCACGCCATCGAGCAGCTCGGCCATGCGCTGCACGGTCGGCAGCATCTTCTCCCAGGCATCAAGCGCGGTCAGCGGCGCCGGCAGGGTCAGGAAGAAGGCGATGGCCGGGGTTTCCATGGCACGGATGTTGGCCATGTCGAAGCTGCCCGGCTTCATGATGCTGGCCATCGAGAAGATCGGGCCGCGCTCGGGGTGGCCTTCCACCAGGCGGTGGAACACGTTCATGTGGCCGAATACCAGGCCGGTCTTCTCCGCCGCCACCACGATGTCTTCGCCGCGCAGCTGCTCGTCGGCACGGGCGGCCACGAACAGCGAGACGATCTTGTCGAAATCCTGGGTGGTGCGCTTGCCGAGGTCGTTGGCCGCGCCCGGATCGGTGTCGGCCAGGCCAAGTTCGGCCTGCTCGCCTTCGCCGCGCATGCCCGGTTCGACGCGGCCCTCGGCCACCACGACGCCGTCCTCGCCCAGGACCGGTTCGCGGCGCTCGCCACTGGCCGGTTCCGCGTTCTCCACGCGACGGCCCTGGGGCTTCTTCTTCGGACGGCCAAACAGGAAGATCGCGGCGATCAACAGCAGGCCGGCGGCCAGGATGCCGATGCGCAACAGTGCCGTGTCGGACATTCGATAGGTTCTCCGGCTAATTCATTCAGGTAACTAGGATGGCACGTCAGGCCGCGCCCGCCAATCGCGCCGCTTCTTCCAGGTCCACGCTGACCAGGCGGCTGACGCCCGGCTCACGCATGGTCACGCCCGACAGCTGGTGCGCGGCCTCCATCGTCGCCTTGTTGTGGCTGACGAACAGGAACTGCACCTTCTCGCTCATTTCCTTGACCATGTTGGCCAGGCGGCCGACGTTGGCTTCGTCCAGCGGCGCGTCCACCTCGTCCAGCAGGCAGAACGGGGCGGGATTCAACTGGAAGATGGCGAACACCAGCGCCACCGCGGTCATCGCTTTCTCGCCGCCGGACAGCAGCGAGATGCTCGACACGCGCTTGCCCGGCGGGCGCGCCATGATGGTCACGCCCGTGTCGAGCAGGTCTTCACCGGTCAGTTCCAGGTAGGCGTGGCCGCCACCGAACAGGCGCGGATACAGGGCCTGGACGCCGGCGTTGACGCGGTCGAAGGTGTCCTTGAAGCGCCCGCGGGTCTCGCGATCGATCTTGCGGATGGCATCCTCAAGTGTTTCCAGCGCCGTGGTCAGGTCGGCGTGCTGCGAATCCAGGTAGTCCGAACGCTGCGAAGCCTCGCCGTACTCGTGGATGGCGGCCAGGTTGACCGGCTCCAGCCGGCGCATGCGTGCGTCGATCTGGTGCACGGCCTGCTCCCAGTCGCCCAGGCGGGCGTCCTCGGGTAGTGCATTGAGCACGTCCTGCAGCACGAAGCCGGCCTTTTCCACCGCCGCCTGCAGGGTGTCGGCGCTGAGCACCAAGGCCTGCTGGTCGAGCTTGCGCTGCGAAATGCGCTCGCGCTGGGCCAACGCCTGCTCGTCGCGCTGATGGCGGGTCTGCTCGTAGTTGCGCAGCTCGGCGTCGATGCCGTCCAGCAGCGTTCGCGCCTCGGTCAGCACACGGTCGGCCCGCACGCGCTCTTCCAGCGCGTTCTGGTGTTCGGCCTGCAGCGATTCGACCGGCGAATCCCCTTCGTCCAGCTGCGAGTGCAGCTCGCCCAGCCGCGCGTCCAGCTGCCCGCGCTGGGTGCCCATGCGTTCCAGCGCCTGGCTCAACGAGTCCAGCTGCGCGCGCTGCGATTCCAGGGTCAAGGCCAGCGAATGCGCGCGCTCGCGTACCGCGCGGGCGGCATCGCGGGCCAGGTCACGGGCCTCGGTCAACTGCCGACGTTCGCCCTCCAGCCGCTGCCGGGTCGATTCCAGGTCGCCCATGCTGCTGACCGCACTCTCCAGCCGCGAGCGCGCTTCACGCGCCTGCTCGTTGTTGGCTTCCAGCGTTTCCTGCAACTGCTTCAGCTCGCCCTCGATGCGGTCGATGCGGGTGCGTGCCGCTTCCACCTTGCCCTGCTGGCCCTGCAGCTGGCCGGCCAGCTCGGACACCGCGCGGTGGGCCTGGTAGAGCGCGCGCTGCGCGTCCTCGCGCTGCTGCTCGGCTGCCTGCAGCTGCTCACGGAAACCGCTCAGCTGCTCTTCCAGCTCGGCCTCGCGGTCCTGCAGCTGCTCGATCTGCTCACGCAGTTCGTTGATCTCACGCTCGCGCAGCAGCGCACCCTGCTCGGCGGCACCGGAGCGCGACACGCGCAGCCAGCCCTGGCCCAGCCGCTCGCCGCCCTGGGTGATGATCGAATCGCCTTCCGGCAGGCTCGCCTGCAGGGCCTTCGCCTCGGACAGGTCCTTCGCACCATGCAGGTGCGCCAGCAGCCGACGGATCGCCGCCGGGCCGCGCACGCGTGCCGCCAGCGAGGTCGGCGCCACCTTCAGTTCAGCAGCATCGTCGGCGACCAGCGCAATGTGGCCTTCGCCAAGTTCGCCCAGCGCGCCGACCAGGCTGGCCGGGTCATCGACCAGCACGCCTTCGATCAGCTGGCCCAGCGCACTTTCCACCGCGTTCTCCCAGCCGGCATCCACGTCCAGGCGTTCGCCGACGCGCGCCGCCGAATCCAGCCCGCGCGCCTTCAGCCAGGCCACGGCTGCACCCTGCTCCTGGCCCAGCGCGGCCTGCTGCAGGGTTTCCAGCGAGGCCAGGCGACCGCGCAGGCCGTTGGCCTGCTTGCGCAGTTCAGCCAGTTCGTTCTGGCCATTGCGCTGCTGTTCCTGCACTGCCGTCACGCCCTGCTTGCGCAGCTCGACGTCTTCACTCAATTCATCCAGTGCGGCCTTCTGCGTGTCGTGCTGCAGGTGCAGCTGCTCGAAGGCTTCTTCCAGCGCGTCCACGTCCAGGCCTGCGCGTTCGGCGGCCAGGGCCTCGCGACGCCGGTCGGCGTCGAGGATCTGCTTGTCCAGGTAGTCCACGCGCGTGCGCTCGACATCGCCGGCGCGCGAGGCTTCCGAACTCTGCGAGGTGTGCTGTTCCCAGCGCTGCTGCCAGCTGGCCAGCCGCTCTTCAGCCTCACGCAGGCTTTCCTGCTTGATCTCGTTTTCTTCCTGCAGTGCTTCCAGCTGCGGAGTGGCGGCCTCCACCGCCTCGCGCAGCACCCTCAGTTTGGCCTCGTCGCCGCTGATGTGCTGGCCCAGTTCGGCCAGCGCCTGCTGGGTTTCATCGCGCGCCTTGTGCAGGCGCTGCGACAGCTCGCGCTGGTGCTGGATCTGCTGCTCCAGGCGCGCCAGCGTGCTGCCGACCTGGTAGACCGCAGCCTGCGCGGTGTTCAGCGCGTCGGCGGCCTCTTCGCGCCGCGCGCGCGAGGTCTCGATGCGGGCCTCGGCATCACGCTGGTCGGCGATCAGCTGCTGCAGCCTCGTCTCTTCCTGCGACAGGCCTTCGCGCAGCTTCGACAGGCGCCCGTCGAGGCCGCGGAATTCCAGCGCCTTCCACTCGGCGTCCTTGACCCGGCGCTCTTCCTGCAGGGCCTGGTACTGCTCGGCCTGCTTGGCCTGGCGCTTGAGGTGCTCCAGCTGCTTGCTGATCTCGTCGCGCAGGTCGCCCAGCCGGTCCAGGTTCTCGCGGGTGTGGCGGATGCGGGTCTCGGTCTCCTTGCGGCGCTCCTTGTACTTGGAGATGCCGGCTGCCTCTTCCAGGTAGACGCGCAGGTCTTCCGGGCGCGCCTCGATGATCTGGCTGATCATGCCCTGCTCGATGATCGAGTAGCTGCGCGGCCCCAGGCCGGTGCCGAGGAACAGGTCGGTGATGTCGCGGCGGCGGCACTTGGTGCCGTTGAGGTAGTAGTTGCTGGTGCCGTCGCGGCTGACCGTGCGCTTGACCGAGATTTCGTTGAACGCGGCGTACTCGCCGGAGATCGTGTGGTCGGAGTTGTCGAAGATCAGTTCGACCGTGGCCTGCGACACCGGCTTGCGGGCATTGGAACCGGAAAAGATCACGTCGGTCAGCGAGTCGCCGCGCAGGCGGCTGGCCGAGCTCTCGCCCATGACCCAGCGCACGGCGTCGATGATGTTCGACTTGCCGCAGCCATTGGGGCCCACCACGCCGGTCATGTTGGTCGGCAGGTGCAGGGTGGTCGGATCGACGAACGACTTGAAGCCGGACAGCTTGATCGTGGAAAGACGCATAGGGGTTCCGGACTGGGGCCGGCAAGCGGCCTGCGTTTACCCTCCAAGTCATTGATCCTGTTGGGATCGATGCCCGTGGAACGGGTGTGACGCCCTGAGTATACCGATGTGGCCGTGTTCTACGAATGGGCGTGGAACATTGCCCGGCCCTGCCCCGCCGGCCGCACGTGGCCCGAGCTGGCGAAACGGAACCATAAAACAAAACGGGCACCCTTGCGGGCGCCCGTTCTGCGGTGATGCCAGGCCTTGCGGCGTGGGATCAGGCTTCGGCGACGACGACGACCTTGACGGTGGTCTCGACGTCGGCGTGCAGGTGGACCAGCACGTCGTATTCGCCGATGTTGCGGAAGGCGCCTTCACCCAGGATGACTTCGCTCTTCTCCAGCGGCAGGCCGGCGGCAGTGAAGGCTTCGGCGATGTCGCGCGGGCCGACCGAGCCGTACAGCTTGCCTTCGGTCGAAGCGTTGGCGGCGATGGTCACGCTCGCGCCTTCCAGCTTGGCCTTGCGGCCTTCAGCTTCTGCGTGGATGGCCTGGGCCTTGGCTTCGTACTCGGCGCGCTTGGCTTCGAACTCGGCCTTGTTGCTCTCGGTGGCCGGCACGGCCTTGCCCTGCGGCACGAGGAAGTTACGGCCGTAGCCCGGCTTCACGTCGACCAGGTCGCCCAGGTTGCCGAGGTTGGTGACTTTCTGCAGGAGGATCAGCTGCATGGTATTGCTCCAGATGAGTTATTCGTTAGCGAGGCGATGCCCCGCAACAAAGGCTGTCCGAATAGCTGGCACAGCGGGGGCGGCACCGGGCCGCCCCGCCGGCATCAGACGTCGTGGTTGTCGGTGTACGGGATCAGGGCCAGGAAGCGAGCGCGCTTGACGGCGGTCGCCAGCTGGCGCTGGTACTTCGACTTGGTACCGGTGACGCGGCTCGGCACGATCTTGCCGTTCTCGGTCAGGTACTGGCGCAGGGTGTTGAGATCCTTGTAGTCGATCTCCTTCACACCTTCAGCAGTGAACTTGCAGAACTTGCGGCGACGGAAGAACTTGGACATGGGAAGGCTCCTTAGGCGGCGGAAGCGGCGTCGTCGCCGGCTTCGTTGTCAGCGGTGTTGTTGGACTCGCCTTCTTCGTCGTCACGACGACGGCGCTCACCGCGCTCCGGCTTGTCACCCTTCTCGTCCTTGCTCTTCATGATCAGCGACTGCTCGGTGTCAGCCTCGTCACGCTTGATGACCAGGTTGCGCAGCACGGCGTCGTTGAAGCGGAAGCTCTCGGTCAGTTCGTTCAGAACGGCCTGGTCGGCTTCGATGTTCATCAGCACGTAGTGGGCCTTCACCAGGTTCTGGATCGGGTACGCCAGCTGGCGGCGGCCCCAGTCTTCCAGACGGTGGATGGTGCCGTTGCCGTTCTCGACCAGCGACTTGTAGCGCTCGATCATGGCCGGGACCTGCTCGCTCTGGTCCGGGTGGACCATGAACACGATTTCGTAATGACGACTCATGTTTTTTCTACCTTTCGGATGTGGCCTTTCGGCCGGACAGCCCCCCGCCGTTGAGACCGCGGTGGGGCAAGGATTCCCGCCAGGAAGGCAGGAAGCCGCGCATTATGGCGCAGATGGGGATGGCGGGCAACCGGGGGCACCCGACCTTCTGAACCGGGATGCCCTGCCCCGGTACCGATCAAGGTCGGCACCCACCAAGCGGGTAGCGCCGGCCATGCCCGGCGGGCGCCAAAGCCGCGCGTCAGGCCTTGTCGGCGTCGGTGGTGAAGCTTTCGCCGCAGCCGCACTCGGCGGTGGCGTTCGGGTTGCTGAACGTGAAGGTCTCGCTCAGGCCATGCTTGCCGAAGTCGATCACGGTGCCGTCCACCAGCGCCAGGCTCTTGGCGTCGACATAGATCTTCACGCCGTCCTGGTCGAACACGGTATCGCCCTCGCGCTCGTCGCGGGCCAGGTCGGTCACGTGGCCCCAACCGGAGCAGCCGGTCCTGGTCACGCCGAAACGCAGGCCCAGCGCGCCGGGGGTCTGGGCGACGAAGCGCTGCACGCGCTCGAAGGCAATGGGGGTCAGGCTGACGGCCATGGGGCTACTCCAGAGGTACGGGGACATTATAAGGAGCCGTTGCCACGAAAAATGCCTCGCAAGCAGAACGCTGCAACCGGTAAACTCCCGTGTTCACAGATCGAGTCGATCAGCAGAGGATTCAAGTCATGACGGTGGTCAGCGTTGAACATGCGCTTGCCGGGAAGATCCCGGAAGGCGGCGAAGTCACGGTACGCGGATGGGTGCGCACGGTGCGCGGTTCAGCGAATCTGGCCTTCGTGAATGTGAGCGACGGCTCCTGCTTCGCCCCGATCCAGATCGTGGCCAACGACACCCTGCCCAACTTCGACGAGATCAAGCGCCTGACCAGCGGCTGCTCGGTCATCGGCACCGGCACCCTGGTGAAGTCGCAGGGCAAGGGCCAGTCGTTCGAGATCCAGGCCAGCACGCTGGACGTGGTCGGCTGGGTCGAAGACCCGCTCACCTACCCGATCCAGCCCAAGCCGATGTCGCCGGAGTTCCTGCGCGAAGTGGCGCACCTGCGCCCGCGCACCAACCTGTTCGGCGCAGTCACCCGCATCCGCAACTGCCTGGCCCAGGCCGTGCACCGCTTCTTCCACGAGAACGGCTTCAACTGGATCAGCACCCCGATCATCACCACCTCCGATGCCGAAGGCGCCGGCCAGATGTTCCGTGTGTCCACCCTGGACATGGTGAACCTGCCGCGTGACGAGAAGGGTGCGATCGACTTCAGCCGCGACTTCTTCGGCAAGGAAACGTTCCTGACCGTGTCCGGCCAGCTGAACGTCGAGGCGTACTGCCTGGCGCTGAGCAAGGTCTACACCTTCGGCCCGACCTTCCGCGCCGAGAACAGCCACACCACCCGCCATCTGGCGGAGTTCTGGATGATCGAGCCGGAAATCGCCTTCGCCGACCTGGCCGAAGACGCACGCCTGGCCGAAGAGTTCCTGAAGTACCTGTTCCGCGCCGTGCTGAACGAGCGCAGCGACGACCTGGCCTTCATCGCCGAGCGCGTGGACAAGAACGCGATCACCAAGCTGGAAGATTTCATCAACGCACCGTTCGAGCGCATCGACTACACCGATGCGGTCAGCCTGCTGCAGAAGTCCGGCAGGAAGTTCGACTTCCCGGTGGAATGGGGCCTGGACCTGCAGACCGAGCACGAGCGCTGGCTGACCGAGGAGCATGTCGGCCGTCCGGTGGTGGTGACCAACTATCCGGAGCACATCAAGGCCTTCTACATGCGCCTGAACGACGACGGCAAGACCGTCGCCGCGATGGACGTGCTGGCCCCGGGCATCGGCGAGATCATCGGTGGCAGCCAGCGTGAGGAGCGCCTCGACGTGCTGGACGCGCGCATGGCCCAGTTCGGCCTGGATCGTGAGCACTACAGCTGGTACCGCGACTTCCGCCGCTATGGCTCGGTGCCTCACGCCGGCTTCGGCCTGGGCTTCGAACGCCTGGTGGTGTACGTCTGCGGGCTGTCCAACATCCGCGATGCGATCCCCTACCCGCGCGCCCCGGGCAGCGCGGACTTCTAAGCCCCACACGTCCACGGAGGTACGGCTCCCATGACCCTGTTCTTCGCCCTGTGTTTCGTCGGCGTTGCAGTGGCCGGGTTCAGTGCCTTCGTGATCTTCTGGCCGCTGACCCTGGTGCACGTTCGCGACCGCCATCCGGCGCTCGCCGAGCGCTTCGGCAGCGGCGCCTTCCTCAAGCCCGATGCCCTGGCCTGGCTGTTGCGCCGCGACTATCGCCAGCAGCCGGACCGCTCGCTGTCCGGGCTGGCGACGCCGGCCTGGGTATCGCTGCTGACCCTGCTGGCCGGACTGGGCATGGCCGCCCTGCTCTGGCTGGCCTCGCTCTGGTAACCCCCATGAATGACATTTCCGCCTCGCGCGACAGCTGGTGGCTGGCCAGCCTCGGCAACACCCTGATCTGGGCGCGCCTGCGCGTTCGCCCGGCCGGCACCGCTGAGGTGCTCGACAGCGACGGCAACACGCTGAGCTATGACAGCGAAGACACCGCCCGTTCGCAGCTGTTCGACGCCGAATTCGTCGAGTATGACGGTCTGGACGAGGAAGACGCGCTGGTGCGTGGCTTCAGCCTGCACGAAGTGCAGCCGCCGCAGGCCGACAACGACGAAGGCCTGCGCGGCCGCATGATCCAGTCGCTGGGCGCGCGCGCCTGATCCAGGCATGTTCACTCCACGCGCCTTCGCCGAGACCGACCTGCTCTGGCTGGACCGCCTGCTGGCGCGTGATCCATTCGTCACTGTGCTCACCCCCGGCAGCGATGGCCTGCCGGAGCTGACCCGGATGCCGGTGCTGTACCGGCGCGAGGGCGAGCGCATCGAGCTGCGCGGGCACTGGGCCCGCGCCAACCCGCAGTCGCGCCACGGCGGTGCGGCCAAGGTGCTGGTCGACGGACCACACGGCTACGTCTCGGCCAGCTGGTATCCGGACAAGGAGCCTGCCGCACGGGTGCCGACCTGGAACTACGCCGCCGCCGAGCTGCGTGGCCAGTTGCACACCTTCGACGACACCGATGCGCTGGCCGGGCTGGTCGGCGCGATCAGCGACCACTTCGAAGCCAGCGTCGGCCAGGCCTGGCAGTTCGATGCCACGCGTGCCGAACATGGCCCGGAACTGCGTGCCATCGTCGGCTTCCGTTTCCAGGTCGAACACGTGCAGCTGAAGCTGAAGCTGAGCCAGAACCATCCCGACGCCAACCAGCGCGCCGTGATCGCCGAACTGGAACAGCTGGGCACCCCTTCCTCCACCGAGTTGGCGCAGTGGATGCGCTGGCACCGCGAACAGGCCGCCCGCAGCGGCTGAACACCCCCGATTCCCGCGACGTCGCAGCTGGATGGCTGCGGTGCGCCCCCACCCGACGCCAGGGACCCGAACATGAAAGACATCCACAAGCTGCTGCAGAACAACCGCGACTGGGCCGACCGCATCGAGAAGGAGGACCCCGACTTCTTCCACCAGCTGGCCAAGCAGCAGCATCCCGAGTACCTGTGGATCGGCTGCTCCGATTCGCGCGTGCCGGCCAACCAGATCATCGGCATGGCGCCGGGCGAAGTGTTCGTGCACCGCAACGTCGCCAACGTGGTCGCCCACACCGACCTCAACTGCCTGAGCGTGGTGCAGTACGCGGTGGACCAGCTGAAGGTCAAGCACATCCTGATCGTCGGCCACTACGGCTGCGGCGGCGTGCATGCCTGCCTGCACAACACCCGCGTCGGCCTGGCCGACAACTGGCTGCGCCATGTCGGTGACGTGGTGCAGAAGCACCAGGGCATCCTCGACGCCATCGAAGACGACGAACTCAAGCACGCCCGGCTGTGCGAGCTGAACGTGATCGAGCAGGTCGCCAACCTCTGCCGCTCGACCATCGTGCTGGATGCCTGGGCCCGCGGCCAGAAGCTGATGGTGCACGGCTGGGTCTACAGCCTGAAAGACGGACGCGTGCGTGAAATGGGCATCGACGTCGGTTCGCTGGAAGAGCTGCAGCCAGCGTATGAAAAAGCGCTGTCCTTCGTGCCGCGCAAGGGCCGTCGCGACTGATCCCCACACGGATGACCACCATGCTCGCTCCACCGATCAACCTGCACGCCTGGATCGAAGAGAACCGCCACCTGCTGAAGCCGCCGGTGGGCAACAAGATGATCGACAACGGCGATTTCATCGTGATGGTGGTCGGCGGGCCGAACTCGCGTACCGACTACCACTACGACGAAGGCCCCGAGTGGTTCTACCAGCTCGAAGGCGAGATGGTGCTGAAGGTGCAGGAGGACGGCGCGGTACGCGACATTCCGATCCGCGCCGGCGAGATCTTCCTGTTGCCGGCGAAGGTGCCGCACTCGCCGCGGCGCCCGCCCGGGGGCATCGGCCTGGTGGTCGAGCGCAAGCGGCTGCCGCATGAGATGGACGGCGTGATCTGGCACTGCGAGCGCTGCAACCACAAGCTGCACGAAGAGTATTTCCCGCTGCAGAACATCGAAACCGACCTGCCCAAGGTGTTTGCGCGCTATCACGCCAGCCTGGAACTGCGTACCTGCAGCCAGTGCGGGCACGTGGATCCGCTGCCGGTGCCGGCGGCGGCGGCGGGCTGAGCACCTGCCCCTGTAGAGCCGAGCCCATGCTCGGCTTCGTGGCCCGGCAGCCGAGCATGGGCTCGGCTCTACAGGTTCGGCGGCAGGCACGCCGCCAAGCGCTACACTGGCGGTCCCGTTGCAGCCTGTTGCCCGACCATGTCCGACCTGCTCAGCCGCACCCACGCCATCGCCCTGGACGCCGCCGATCCGCTGCGCCCGCTGCGTGGCGAATTCCTGATTCCGCGCCATGGAGGCGGCGAGCAGACCTACTTCGTCGGCAACTCGCTGGGCCTGCAGCCGCGCGGTGCGCAGGCAGCGGTGCAGGAAGTGATGAAACAATGGGGCGAACTGGCGGTGGAAGGCCACTTCACCGGCCCGACGCAGTGGCTGTCATACCACCGCCTGGTGAGCGCGCAGCTGGCCCGAGTGGTCGGCGCACTGCCCAGCGAGGTGGTAGCGATGAACACGCTGAGCGTGAACCTGCACCTGATGATGGTCAGCTTCTACCGGCCGACCACGCAGCGCCCGGTGATCCTGATGGAAGCCGGCGCATTCCCGACCGACCGCCACGCGGTGGAAGCTCAGATCCGCTTCCATGGTTTCGACCCGGCCGAGTGTCTGGTGGAAGTGCAGCCGGACGAAGCCAACGGCACGATTTCGCTGGCCGCGATCGAACGCGCCATCGCCGAGCACGGCCCGCGCCTGGCGCTGGTGCTGTGGCCCGGCGTGCAGTACCGCACCGGCCAGGCCTTCGACCTCGATGCGATCACGCGCGCCGCACGCCTGCAGGGCGCACGCATCGGCTTCGACCTGGCGCACTCGGTTGGCAACCTGCCGCTGCGCCTGCATGAGGTGGCGCCCGATTTCGCCGTGTGGTGCCACTACAAATACCTCAACAGCGGCCCGGGCGCGGTGGCCGGCGCGTTCGTGCACGAGCGCCACCATCGCGACACCACCCTGCCGCGCTTTGCCGGCTGGTGGGGCCATGAGGAATCGACCCGCTTCCAGATGGCGCCCCAGTTCACCCCCGCCATCGGTGCCGAAGGCTGGCAGTTGAGCAATCCGCCGATCCTCGGCCTGGCACCACTGCGTGCCTCGCTGGACCTGTTCGAGCGTGCCGGCATGGAGGCGCTGCGCAGCAAATCGCTGGCGCTGACCGGCCTGCTCGAAACACTGGTCCGCGCACGCCTGCCGCAGGTGCTGGACATCATTACCCCGGCCGATCCGCAGCGCCGCGGCTGCCAGTTGTCGCTGCGCGTGATCGGTGGCCGCGAGCGTGGCCGTGCACTGTTCGAGCACCTGCGCGGCATCGGCGTGCTCGGCGACTGGCGCGAGCCTGACGTGATCCGCATCTCGCCCACCCCGCTCTACAACCGCTACCTGGACGTGCACCATTTCGTCGAGGAAGTGGAAGCCTGGGCCGGCCTGTAAGCCGACCCCTCCCCTGCTGCTGGACAGTTCGTTGATCGCACACGCCTCCCGCTCGTTGAGCATTATCGGTGCCGGCCTTGCCGGGTCCCTGCTGGCCATCCTGCTGTCACGGCAAGGCTGGCGCATCACCCTGTACGAACGCCGTGGCGATCCCCGCATTGCCGACTACGAGAGCGGTCGTTCGATCAACCTGGCGTTGGCCGAGCGCGGGCGCAATGCACTGCGCCAGGCCGGCGTGGAAGACGAGGTGATGGCGCGCGCGGTGATGATGCGCGGGCGCATGGTGCATCCACGCGACGGCGAACCGCAGCTGCAGCGCTATGGCCGCGACGACAGCGAGGTGATCTGGTCGATCCATCGCAGCGATCTGAACACCACGCTGCTGGAACTGGCCGAACAGGCCGGTGCCACCGTGCACTTCCATCGCCGCCTGCACACCGTGGATTTCGATGCGGGCTACGCGCGTTTCATCGATGACCGTGACGACAGCCCGCACGACATCCGTTTTGACACCCTGATCGGTGCCGACGGCGCGGGCTCGGCACTGCGCGCGGCGATGAACCGTCGTGCGCCGCTGGGCGAGGACATCGCCTTCCTTGACCATTCGTACAAGGAACTGGAGATCCCGCCGGCCGCCGACGGCGGCTTCCGCATCGAGCGCAATGCGCTGCACATCTGGCCGCGCGGCCACTACATGTGCATCGCGTTGCCCAACCACGAAGGCACTTTCACGGTCACCCTGTTCCTGCCCAACCAGGGCGATCCCAGCTTTGCCACGGTCAACACCGGCGCGCAGGCCGAGGCGCTGTTCGCGCGCGAGTTCGCCGACACCCTGCCGCTGATTCCCAACCTGCGCAAGGACTGGGAACAACACCCGCCGGGCCTGCTCGGCACGCTCACCCTGGAACGCTGGCATCAGCAGGGCCGCGCCGTACTGATCGGTGACGCCGCGCATGCGATGGTGCCGTTCCACGGCCAGGGCATGAACTGCGCATTCGAGGACTGCGTTGCACTGGCCCGCCAGCTGATGGAGGCCGATGACCTGGAAAGCGCGTTCGCCGCGTTCGAAGCCGAGCGCAAACCGAATGCACGTGCCATCCAGCAGATGGCGCTTGAGAACTACCTGGAGATGCGCGACCGCGTGGCCGACCCTGCATTCCTGCTGCAACGCGAGCTGGAGCAGGAACTGCAGCGGCGCTGGCCGACCCGCTTCGTGCCGCATTACACGATGGTCACCTTCCTGCACACGCCCTACGCCGAGGCGCTGCGCCGCACCGAACTGCAGCGCGACCTGCTGGTTGCAGCCACCGCCGGTCACGATTCACTGGACAACATCGACTGGGCCGCACTGGAAACGCAGGTCCACGCGCAGTTGCCGGTCCTGGAGGGCGCGCACTGATGGCAGACAGCTTCCTGTTCTACGACCTGGAAACCTTCGGCCAGGACCCGCGGCGCACGCGCATCTCGCAGTTCGCCGCGATCCGCACCGATGCCGACCTCAACCAGATCGACACGCCGGTCAGCTTCTTCGTGCGCCCGGCAGACGACCTGCTGCCCTCGCCGATGGCCACCCTGGTCACCGGCATCACCCCGCAGCAGGCCCTGGCCGAGGGCATCAGCGAGGCCGAAGCCTTCGACCGCATCAACGAGCAGCTGTCGCGCCCCGGCACCTGCGCACTTGGCTACAACACCCTGCGCTTCGACGATGAGTTCGTCCGCTACGGGTTGTTCCGCAACTTCCACGATCCCTACGAGCGCGAGTGGCGCAATGGCAATTCACGCTGGGACCTGCTGGACATGCTGCGGCTGATGCGCGCGATGCGCCCGGACGGCATCCGGTGGCCGCTGCGCGAAGACGGCGCCACCTCGTTCAAGCTCGAGCACCTGGCCGAGGCCAACAACGTGCGCGAAGGCGATGCGCACGAAGCGCTGTCAGACGTGCGCGCCACCATCGGCATGGCTCGGCTGTTCAAGCAGTCGCAGCCGCGCCTGTGGGAGTACGCACTGAAGCTGCGCGACAAGCGCTTCGTCGGCGGCCTGCTGGACGTGGCCGCGATGAAGCCGGTCCTGCACATTTCCATGCGCTACCCTGCCAGCCGCCTTTGCGCCGCACCGGTTCTGCCCTTGGCCGTACACCCGACCATCAACAACCGGGTGATCGTGTTCGACCTGGAAGGCGAGATCGACGACCTGCTGGAGCTGCCGGCCGAGGTGATCGCACAGCGCCTGTACATGCGGGCCAGCGAGCTGCCCGAAGGCGTGACACGCGTGCCGCTGAAGGAAGTACACCTGAACAAGGTGCCGGCACTGATCGCATGGAACCACCTGCGCGCCGACGACCATGCGCGCCTCGGCCTGGACGTGGCCGCGATCGAGGCCAAGGTGGAACGGCTGCGCGCGTTCGCTCCACAGCTGGCCGAGAAGGCACGCCAGGTCTACAACCAGCCCCGCGTCGCGACCGTGGCCGATGTCGATGCCTCGCTGTACGACGGATTCCTCGGCAACGGCGACAAGCCGCTGCTCGCGCTGGCACGCACCACCGCGCCGGAGCAGCTGGCCGCGCTGGAAGGCCGCTTCCGCGACCCGCGCCTTCCAGAGCTGCTGTTCCGCTACCGCGCACGCAACCATCCCGGCAGCCTCGCGCCGGCTGAACACCAGCGTTGGCAGGATTACCGCCGCCAGCGCCTGCTCGGCGACGGCGGCCTGGGCGAACTCAACCTGCCCCAGTACCGGCAACAGCTTGATGCACTGGCCGCCGAAGCGCCCGGCGACGCGCGGCGCCAGGCCCTGCTGCAATCGTTGCGCGACTGGGGCCAGCACCTGCAGGAGACGCTGTGAGCACCTATTTCTCGGACGCCAGTTTCAAGTTCCTGCGCAGCCTGGCGCGGCACAACGACAAGACCTGGTTCAACGACCACCGCCAGCAGTATGAAGACCACGTCCGGCAGCCGTTCCTGCGCCTGCTGGGCGACCTGCAGCCGGCACTGGCCGAGGTCAGCGAGCACTTCCGCGCCGATACCCGCGGCGTCGGTGGCTCGCTGTTCCGCATCCACCGTGACGCGCGCTTTTCCAACGACAAGTCACCGTACAAGACGTGGCAGGGTGCGCGCCTGTTCCATGAGCGCCGCCGAGAGGTGGCCGCGCCGTCCTTCTATGTGCACCTGCAACCCGGCGAGAGCTTCGTCGGCGCCGGCCTGTGGCATCCGGAACCGGAAACCCAGCGCCGCGTGCGCCATTTCATCCTCGACAACCCGGGCAGCTGGAAGGCCGCCTCGCACGCGCCGGCCCTGCGCAAGCGCTTCGATTTCGAGGAGAGCGAGAAGCTGGTGCGCCCCCCTCGTGGCTTCCCGGCCGACTTCGAGTTCATCGACGACCTCAAGCACCGCAACTGGGTGATGTGGCGCTCGCTGGACGACGCCACGATGACCGGCCCACGCCTGCTGTCCACGCTGGGCAAGGACCTGGCCGCGCTCGGCCCGTTCGTCGACTACCTGTGCGCTGCGCTGGACCTGGAATTCTGATGTCGCAGAATCTTCCGCTGGCCCGCCAGCGGCGCGTGCTCGGCCGCACCAGCCTGGCCGTTTCACCGATCGGATTGGGCTGCTCCGGCTTCTGGGGTCATCGCCGCTTCCCCGAGCATGAGGCGGCTGCTGTGGTCGAACATGCGCTTGCCCACGGGGTGAACCTGCTCGATACCGGTCACAACTATTCCGGCTTCCATGCCGAGCCGCGCCTGGGCCGCATCCTGCGCCCGTTGCTGAAGCAGTACCCGCGCGATTCACTGGTGATCTCAAGCAAGGGCGGCACGCTGACCGGCCAGGCCGGCATCAGCGGCGCCGAGCAACGCAACTTCTCGCCCGCGGCCATCACCGCCAGCTGCGAGGCGTCGCTGCGCAACCTCGGCCTGGACCATCTTGATGTCTACCAGCTGCATGGCGCCAGCGAACACGACATCAGTGACGACCTGCTGGCGGCACTGCAGCGCCTGCGCGAACGTGGGTTGATCCGGTACACCGGCATCAACACCCACTCGGCCTCGACCCTGCGCTGGATGATCGCCCATCCGGACGCCTTCGATGTGGTACTGCTGGACTACAACGCCCTGCAGCAGGACCGAGAACCGCTTATCGATCGGCTGCAGGCAGTGGGCATCGGCGTGCTGGCCGGCACCGTGCTGGCGCAAGGACACCTGCTGCCCGCGCGTGCGCGCCTGCCACGGCTGGCCGATGGCTGGTATCTGGCGCGCGCGTGGCTGAAGCCCAGCAGCCGCCAGCTGATGCGCAGTGCCCGCCAGATGCGGCGCGCGGTGGCCACGATCCACAGCCAGCGCCCGGCCCAGACCGCCTTCGCCTATGCGCTGGGCCATCCCGGCGTTGCCAGCGGCATCCTCGGCACCACCCGCACCCGCAGCCTGGACGAAGTGCTGGCGACGCGGCTGGAGGCGCTGACTCCGGCGGAACGCCAACGGCTGGTCGATGCCTTCGGTGATGGCCGTGGTTCGCCCAGTCAGTGAGTCTTCACCCGGCACTGCCGCCGTTGCGGCAGTCTGTCCGGCATGAAGAAGCTCACCGCACTGCTTGTGCTGCTGGTCCTGGCCTTGGCGGCCTGGTGGTTCGGCGGCCCGTACCTGACCGTCAATGGCCTGTCCAAGGCCATCGAGCAGCGCGACACTGCGCGCCTGGAGCGCTACGTCGATTTCCCGCGCGTGCGCAGCAGCCTGCGCGCGCAGCTCAATGACTACCTGGTGCGCCAGGCCGGCCCAGACGTGGCGGCCAGCCCGTTCGGTGCCCTCCTCTACGGCCTCGGCGACCAGCTCGGGGGGGCCGCGGTGGACACCCTGGTGACCCCGACCGGGATCGGCGCGATGCTGCAGGGCCACGTGCTGTGGAAGCGTGGCCGCAATGAACTGCAGGGTGGCGACGCCTTCGGCGCAACTGAACCGGCGCGGCCGTTGAAGAATGCCGAACATCATTTCGAAGCGCTGGACCGCTTCGTGATCGATGTGGATCGCGGCCCCGGCCAGCCACCGATGAAGGTGGTGCTGGAGCCGCAGGGCCTGCGCTGGAAAGTGGTGGACCTGCAGTTGGGGATGTCGGGCAGCCCGTAGCCCCATGCCGCTGCGCTCGCCGGACATGGCCCGGCGCTGCGCCGCCTCATACCCCGCTCTGGTAGACGCCCACCTTGGTGGGCGCGGCTGCGCCGCGATGCCAACCAGGGTTGGCAGCTACCGGGCTCAGCCCTCGTTGGCGACGCCGTGCGGTACGTGGCCGGCGGCTACATGCTCGCGGGCGCTGTCGATGTTGTGCTGCGAATCATCGAAGAAGATGTCGGCACCGAAGGCCTGCAGGAACGGCCCCTTGTGCCGGCCGCCGAGGAACAGTGCTTCGTCCAGGCGCACGCCCCACTCCCGCAGGGTACGGATCACCCGCTCGTGCGCCGGGGCCGACCGCGCGGTCACCAGTGCGGTACGGATCGGCGCGCTGTCGCCAGCCGGGAACACTTCCTGCAGCGTGTGCAGGGCCGACAGGAAGCCGCGGAAGGGGCCGCCACTGAGTGGCTCGCGGGCGCGTTCGCGTTCGTGGCGGCCAAAGGCTTCCACGCCCTGCTCGCGCGAAATGCGCTCACTCTCGTCACCGAAGATCACTGCGTCACCGTCGAAGGCAATGCGCAGCTGGCCGGCCGGGCGACCGGTATCGATCTGGTCGGCCGCTGCCGCAGCGGTCTCGCCCGGTGGTTTGGGCAGGATGGTCGCCGCCGCGATGCCATGGCGCAGCGCACTGCGCACCGATTCCGGGTTGGCCGACAGGAACAGGTCGGTGCCGAACGGCTTCACATACGGCCAGGTCGGCTCGCCAGCGGTGAACGTCGCACGGATGATGCCCAGGCCGTAATGCTGGATCGAGTTGAAGATACGCAGGCCGGTATCGGCCGAATTGCGCGACAGCAGGATCACCTCGACCCGCGGGTTCTCCGGGCTGGCGCCCTGGTTCAGTGCCAGCAGCTTGCGCACTACGGGAAAGGCCACGCCGGGACCGAGGATGTCGTCCTCATGTTGGCGCTGGAACTCGGCATAGGCCGCCACGCCATCGCTCTCGAACAGCGCGTGGCTTTCCTCGAGGTCGAACAGCGCGCGCGAGGTGACCGCGACGGTCAGCAAACGGGGGGAGTTGTCGCCCATCGGTGGGGGTCCTTCAAGCGGTCGGCGGGGCCGGCCGCCCATTGTCCTCAAAAAACGAACTGTTCGCTCAGGATCCGGTCTTCCAGGTTGTGCTCCGGGTCGAACAGCAGGGTCACACGACGGTCCCTCGACTCGCGGATGGTAACCTCGACCACATCGCGGGTCTCGTGCGAATCAGCGGTGACGCTGACCGGACGCTTGTAGGGATCGAGCACGCGGAAGCGCACTTCGGTGTCGGCCTTGAGGATCGCCCCGCGCCAGCGTCGCGGCCGATACGGAGCCAGCGGCGTCAGCGCGATGGTATGCGACCCCAGCGGCAACACCGGGCCGTGCGCGGAATAATTGTAGGCGGTACTGCCGGCCGGGGTGGCCACCAGCACGCCGTCACCGATCAGCTCGGCCACCCGCTCCTGGCCGTTGAGGTCGATGCCGATATGGGCCGCCTGCCGGGTCTGGCGAAGGAGCGAGACATCGTTGTACGCCAGCGAGCCGGTGCTGGTCCCGGACTCGGTCAGCGCCACCATTTCCAGTGGGCGCAGGTTGGCCGGTTCGGCACGCGCAATGCGGGCCTGCACGTCATCGTCGCCGCGGTACTGGTTCATCAGGAAGCCAACGGTGCCCAGCTTCATGCCGAACACCGGCTTGCCCAGGTGCCCGTGCCGGTGCAGGGTCTGCAGCATGAAACCGTCGCCACCCAGCGGGCACAGCACGTCGGCCTGCTCGGGCGCGTGATCGCCATAACGCGAGATCATCGCCGCGCGGGCCATCTGTGCAGGTTCGGCGGTGCTGGCCAGGAAAGCGATGCGGGGGGTGTCGCTCATCAGGCGTGGGGCCCTGGAAGTGTGGATAGAGCATACCTCGCCACTGCTCCAACGCAACTGAGGTTGCCGATTCCAATGCTGCCTGTCTGACTTCCGATTCCCAAGCGATGCCCTCCTCTGCACGCCACCAAGTAGAACGCCTGGGCGACGGCGGCCACAGCCCTCCAGAACCGGCCTACGCCCAAGGCTGATTGTTCCTTCGCTCCCTGGATGTGCGGGGAAACAATCGCGTTGGGTCCGATACCAACTACATCGTGGATGACGGAAGCCGCACTTTTGCGGGCAGCCGTGACCGCTTGGCACACGCGAACAACGTCGCGGAGGTTTCCATCTGCTCGAGGTGACTCTGTAAAAAATCCAACACATCGAAGGCCGCTCGCATCGTTTACCGACAACGTCCGATAGCTCCCGTCCGGTACTGCACCGACCATGCAGCAGCGTACTCGCCGTTCCGCGGCTGATTGCGCTCCACCCTTCAGAGAGAGAGGACACATGAACTTCAAGCACCTCAGCCTTGCGTTGGCGGCACTACTGCCGTCCTGGGCCAGTCTTGCCCAAGACGCAGCCACTTCTCAGCAAACCGCAGCGGCAAAGGCCCATATCGGCTTCCTGAGCCCGGCATCAAACGCCTACCGCGAGCTGCTGCCGGGCAACTATACGAATCTGTACTTCACGCTACGCAATGATGACTGGCAGGACCGGGTGCGGCTGCCCACCTCGCTGTCGTTGTCCGAGCGTTCCATCTATCTGGCCAACCTGGCGACATCGCCCCGCCATCTGGAGGTCGACGGTGTATTCACCCATCTGCCCTCAGAGGTCAGAAAGGTGATGTTGCCCGCCGGCCAGAACCTGGCCGTCAGCAACAGGATGAGCATGGCCTGGCGCCTGTCCCCGAAGCACCTGCGCGAGATCAATGGCCCGAACGAAGCGCGCTGGCGCATTCCTTCAAACGGACGCAAGCTCGCAACGGTACTCAATCTCCGTGATGGGCAGCATGTCGGCCAGGTGGGCCTGCCCGACGGCGCACACTCCTATGACACGGTTACCATTCGGCACACGGCAACGTGGCCGAGCTCGGTCATCGCAGCCGATACGCAGTTCCCGCGCTCGAACCTGCGGATCGAGTCGGGTGACGTGCACCACTACGCCTTTGATCCCTTCTTCCGCGTGTGGAAACTGAATCATGCAACCTATCGCCCCGTACTTCCGAATGACGCATCGCGAAAGACGAGTACGGCACGCACACTGGTCACGGCCACCAACGAGAACTTCCGGGGCTACTATCTGAATTTCCCCGATAGCCCGTCGGACCGTGATCGCCGCATGTTCAAGGTCGCTGATTCGAAAGTGATCGATCCGAGCTGGGGACTGAAGATCAAGGATGACAACATCTTTGACCGCGAGGCCCACGTCTGGACCAACCCCGGCGAAGAGTTCGAGTTCATGTACGTCGACGACGGCGGCTCCGGTTCCGGCCATTGGCACGCACTTCGCTATCCGGTGTCGCGCGTCGACGTTGACAAGTCTCGTGGTGGCAAGGTCGACAACGCAGCCGCACTGCTCACCTGGGTGACCACGGGCGGCGGCACGGTCACACTGCCCGATGCGTTCCAGCGCCTGACGCGACTGGTTGTGGAGAATGTCACCGGCACCCATCCTTACCCGGCACCTAGGACGACCACGGTCATCGGGCCCGGCCTGTCGGACAAGGTACTGCCGGGCGAGCAGGTGTCCTATCGCCTCAGGGACTACAAGTGGATTCGTGAAACGACCACTGTCGACGTGGTGTTTGCCGTTTCCGGCCAGCTCGGCGAGATCGGTTCGAAGGACATGGCCTTGGAGTTGATGCGCGAAAGCCTGGCGAAGACCAACCAGGCGCTCGACAACTCGGGAGCGACGTTCCGCTTCCGTGAAGCGGCAGTGCGTGATATCACCGTGCCGTACTACCTGCCGACCTATGCCATCCCCGAGTGGATTGCCAATCATGCACCGCAGGTGATCAGCGACAGCGGGGCGGACGGCGTGTACTTCGGTGGTGTGGCCACCGGCTGCAACGGCGTCCACCACTCCAAGCCGCGCAAGCAGTTTGCGGTGGCAATGAACCTGCTCTGCTCCACCGACATGCTTCGTGAGGAAATGGGCAAGGCACTGGGCATGAAGGTCAATGGCATGCAGGGCGTTCCGGTCATCGGCGCCGGCAACAAGCTGCCGCTGTACCCGACGCCGTTGCGCTTCGTGGACGATGGCAACCGCGCCATCAACCCCGGCCAGCGCGACGAAGTGCAGCACATGAACGGTGTCGCCGCCGAAGTCGCCCGCTACGGCCACGCGCGTTGATGGACTGATTGCTGGCAGCCATCGGCGGCCAGCGGCCCCGGATACAGAACGGCCCCGCTTTCGCGGGGCCGTTCCTTTTCTCCACGCACGCCGGGCACGGCCCGGCACTACGTCACTTACGCACCATGCGCGGCCAGCTGGCCCAGGCGCTGCACCGCGACCGAGACGGTCGGGTAGTCCAGGGTCTTCTGCTCGGCCAGTTCGGCCAGCATCGCCAGGGTGAAGCGCAGGCTGTTGTCATCGCGGCCCATCCAGGCAGCGACCTTGGCCTCGGCACTGCTGCCCTTGGTGCCCAGCACCTGCCCGGCCAGGTTGCGGTGGTTGGCTGCAAGCTCATCACGCAGCACGCCACGCGCCACCGCGTGCCAACGACCGTTGACTTCCAGCGCGTCGACCTGCTCGAACAGCCACGGCAGCTGCAGGGCATCGCCCAGGCGGAAGTGGACCTTGGACACGTCCACCGGCTTCAGCTTGCGGGTGCGGGCCAGTTCGATGATGTCGAACGCCGGTTCCAGGAAGTGCAGTTCGGCCAGCTGTTGTGCCAGTGCAGACGGCAGGCCCTTTTCCTTCCACTCGGCCACCAGGGCTTCGTAGGTCGGACGCTGCGAATCCGGCAGCACGCCCGAAGCGACGCGGATGTCGTTGAACGGTCCCTGGTAGCGGTTGACCGCTTCGGTGATGCCCGGCATCGCGCCCGGGCGCGACAGCAGCCAACGCACGAACGAGCGCTGCAGCTTCCAGATCACTTCCAGGGCGTCGATCTGCACCGACTCCGGCACCTTGCCGTCGAGCGCGTCGATCTGTGCCCACAACGCGCGCGCATCCAGCGTTTCGCGGCTGATGGTGTAGGCCTTGGCGACCTCGGCGATGGAACGGCCGGTGTCTTCCTGCATGCGCATCAGGAAGGTGGCGCCCATGCGGTTGATGGTCTGGTTGGTCACGGCCGTGGCGATGATTTCGCGCTTCAGGCGGTGACGCTCCATCGCGTCGGCGTACTTCTTCTGCAGCGGGGTCGGGAAGTAGCGCTGCAGCTCCTTGGACAGGTACGGATCTTCCGGAATGTCCGAATCCAGCAGCTGGTTGAACGCCACCAGCTTGGAATAGGACAGCAGCACCGACAGCTCCGGACGGGTCAGGCCCTGGCCGCGTGCCTTGCGCTGCGAGAGCTCGGCATCGGACGGCAGGAACTCGATCTGGCGATCAAGCAGGCCCTGCTGTTCCAAGGTGCGGATGAAGTGCTGCTTGGACCCCAGGCGCTTGACTGCCATCCGCTCCATCAGGCTCAGCGCCTGGTTCTGGCGGTAGTTGTCGTTGAGCACCAGCTCGGCGACCTCATCGGTCATCGACGCAAGCAGCTTGTTGCGCTGCTCGACGGTCAGCTTCTTGGCCCGCACCACATCGTTGAGCAGGATCTTGATGTTGACTTCGTGGTCGGAGGTATCGACGCCGGCCGAGTTGTCGATGAAGTCGGTGTTGAGCAGCACGCCGGCCTGGGCAGCCTCGATGCGGCCCAGCTGGGTCATGCCCAGGTTGCCGCCCTCGCCCACCACCTTGCAGCGCAGCTCGCCACCGTTCACGCGCAGCGCGTTGTTGGCGCGATCGCCGACATCGCTGTGCTGCTCGCTGGCGGCCTTGACGTAGGTACCGATGCCGCCATTCCACAGCAGGTCGACCGGTGCCTTCAGGATCGCGCTCATCAGATCGTTCGGCGACAGCGCCTTGACGTTCTCGTCCAGGCCCAGCGCTTCGCGCACCTGCGGGGTGATCTCGATCGACTTCAGGCTGCGCGGGTACACGCCGCCGCCCTTGCTGATCAGCTTGGTGTCGTAGTCCGCCCAGCTCGAACGCGGCAGGGTGAACAGGCGCTCACGCTCGATGAACGACGTGGCCGCATCCGGATTCGGGTCCAGGAAGATGTGGCGGTGGTCGAACGCAGCGACCAGGCGGATGTGGCGAGACAGCAGCATGCCGTTGCCGAACACGTCGCCGGACATATCGCCGACGCCAACCGCAGTGAAGTCCTGGCTCTGGCTGTCGCGGCCCAGCGCACGGAAGTGGCGCTTGACCGATTCCCACGCGCCGCGCGCGGTGATGCCCATGCCCTTGTGGTCGTAGCCGACCGAACCACCGGAGGCGAATGCATCGCCCATCCAGAAGCCGTGCGCGATGGCCAGGCCGTTGGCGATGTCGGAGAAGGTCGCAGTGCCCTTGTCGGCGGCCACCACCAGGTACGGATCGTCCATGTCGTGGCGCACGACATCCACCGGCGGCACGATCTTGTTGTTGACGATGTTGTCGGTGATGTCCAGCAGGCCCTGGATGAACAGCTTGTAGCAGGCCACGCCGTTGGCGAAGATCGCATCGCGGTCGCCGTTCACCGGCGGGGTCTTGGCGAAGAAGCCGCCCTTCGCGCCGACCGGCACGATGACAGTGTTCTTGACCATCTGTGCCTTGACCAGGCCCAGCACTTCGGTACGGAAGTCTTCGCGACGATCCGACCAGCGCAGGCCGCCACGCGCAACCGCGCCGAAGCGCAGGTGGGTACCTTCCACGCGCGGGCCGTACACGAAGATCTCGCGGTACGGGCGCGGCTTCGGCAGGTCCGGCACCAGCGCCGAATCGAACTTGAAGCTGATGACATGGCCGTGCTGGCCGTTGGCATCGGTCTGGTAGTAGCTGGTACGCAGGGTCGCGTCGATCACGCCCATGAACGAGCGCAGGATGCGGTCCTCGTCCAGGCTGGACACGCGATCCATCAGCTTCAGCAGTGCATCGCGAGCGGCCTGCATCTGCGCGTCGCGGTCCCCCTTGCGGGCATCGACCACGCTCTTGAGCACCTTCAGGGTGGCATCGTCGCCAGCGGCCAGCACATCGAAGTGGGCCTTCAGCTGGGCCTGACCGGCCGCGATGTCGTCCTTGCTCTCATGGCCGGTAGCCGGATCGAAGCGGGCCTCGAACAGTTCGACCAGCAGGCGGGCCAGCAGCGGGTAACGCGCGAAGGTGCCTTCCACGTAGGCCTGCGAGAACGGCACGCCGGTCTGCAGCAGGTACTTGCAGTAGCCACGCAGCATGGCGACCTGGCGCCAGTGCAGGCCAGCAGCCAGCACCAGGCGGTTGAAGCCGTCGTTCTCGGCGTCGCCGTGCCAGACGCGGGCGAAGGTCTCGCCAAAGGCTTCATCGACACTGGCGGCATCGATCACGCCAGCGGTCGACTCGACCTCGAAGTCCTGCACGTACACCGGCGCGTTGTCGACCGACAGGCGGTACGGACGCTCGGCGATCACGCGCAGGCCCATGTTTTCCATCATCGGCAGCGCGTCCGACAGCGGGATGTCATCCAGCTGGCGATACAGCTTCAGGCGCAGGCCATCGCCGCTTTCGCGCGGCACGGCCTGCAGGCTCAGGCGCAGGTCGTCCGGGCCGGTCAGCGCGTCGAGCTGGCTGACATCGTTGGCGGCAACGGCGGTGCTGTTGTCTTCGATGTAGCCGGCCGGCAGCGCCTTGCCGATGCGGGCGGCGATGCGCAGGCCTTCGGTCTCGCCGTGGCGGCTCACCAGCGCTTCGCGCAGGTCGTCCTGCCAGTTGCGCAGCACCTGGGCCAGCTTCTGCTCCAGTTCGGCGGTATCGACGTCGAGCATTTCACCCGGCTTCGGGCGCACGATCAGGTGAACCTGCGCCAGCGGCGATTCGCCCAGCACCACCGAGCTGTCGACGAACTCGCCGTGCAGCGCGTCCTTGAGCATCGCTTCGATGCGCAGGCGCACGTCGGTGTTGAAGCGCTCGCGCGGCAGGTAGACCAGCGCGGAGATGAAACGGCTGTACTTGTCACGGCGCAGGAACAGGCGGCTGCGCACGCGTTCCTGCAGGCCCAGCACGCCCATCGCGGTGCGGAACAGCTCGTCCTCGCTGGACTGGAACAGTTCTTCGCGCGGCAGGGTTTCCAGGATATGGCGCAGGGCCTTGCCACTGTGGCTGGCCGGGGCCAGCCCGGACTGCTTCATCACATGCTCGTGGCGCTGGCGCACCAGCGGGATTTCCCACGGGCGACGGTTGTAGGCGCTGGAGGTGAACAGGCCGAGGAAACGCTGCTCGCCGATGATCTTGCCCTTGGCGTCGAACTCCAGCACGCCGATGTAGTCCATGTAGCCGGCGCGGTGCACGCGCGAACGGGCATTGGTCTTGGTCAGGATCAGCGCATCCTTCAAACCTGACGTGGTATTCAGGCCCTGCGCGGCCAGCGTCTTGACCGGACGGGCGGCGGACTTGTCCTTGCCGCGCATCAGGCCCAGGCCGGTGTCGTTCAGCGGCGCCAGCACCTCTTCCTTGCCCTGCTTCTCGACGCGGTACTCGCGGTAGCCGAAGAAGGTGAAGTGGTTGTCAGCGGCCCAGCGCAGGAACTCCTGTGCTTCCTTGCGCGACGCGTCGTCGACGGGCAGCTGGCGGCTGCCCAGGTCGTCGGCCAGTGCCAGCGCCTTGTCCTTCATCGGCTGCCAGTCGCGCACGATTGCACGCACTTCATCCAGCGCCTTGTTGATGGCCTGCTCGATGGCGGCCATCGCATCGGCCGGCTGGCGGTCGATTTCCAGCAGCATCACCGACTCGGCATCACCTTCGCCGACCTTGACCAGCTTGCCGGCCTTGTCGCGGGTGAAACGCAGTACCGGGTGGCCCAGCACGTGGACGCCCACGCCCTGCTCGGCCAGCGACATGGTGACGGTATCGACCAGGAACGGCATGTCGTCGTTGACGATCTGCAGCACGGTATGCGGCGATTCCCAACCGTTGGCCTTCGCGGTCGGATTGAACACGCGGACGTTGGCCTTGCCAGCCTTGCGGGCCCGGGCGAATTCCAGCGTCTCAGCCGCGAGAGCGGCCCACTCTTCAGCGCTGTGGTGCGGGAACTCGTCCGACTCCATGCGCTTGTAGAAGTCAGTGGCGAAGGCCACTGCTTCGGCCTGTGCGGCCGCGGGGTAGCGCTTGCGCAAGGCCGTGTACACCGGCTCCAGGGAGAAACCAGCGGTCACTGCGACCTCCGACTCTGCTGGTTTCGTCTTGTTTTTCACGGTCTTGGCTGCGGTTTTTTGCGGTTTCATGGCAGAGCGATGCGCTTGCTCAGTTGGGAAAATGAAATTGTAGCCCTACCGCACGAAAAGGCCTTGCTGCAGGACGGAATAAGCAGATTCGGGTTTGCTGCGGTTTAGACGCCTATTCAGTTCGCTCCGGTATGGAGCGGGCGCCTGCTTCAGCACTGCCGACAGGATCGGCAAAGCGTGTTACTGGAAGACACACGCGGCGACGCCGATTCGATTCCACAATCCTGAACTGGACGGTATAGTCCACCGCGTGAACCCGGCCTACCTCCCCGTTGCCCTCGACGCACGCGATGAGCGCGTGTTCGATGCCGTGCGCGAACTGCTGGCCCAGCAGGGCATCCAGATGAGCATGGACGCGGTGGCCCAGCATGCCGGCTGTTCCAAGCAGACCCTCTACTCGCGCTATGGCAGCAAGCAGCAACTGCTGCGCCGGGTAATGCAGCGCCACGTCGGCCACGCCACCGGGGCCATGGTTCGTGCACTCCGCAGTGACGACCTGCGTGCCAGCCTGCTCCAGTTCGCCACCGACTTCCTGGAGCATTTCAACCAACCGCACGTAGGGCAGGCCTGCCGGCTGATCGCGGCCGAGGCGGCCCAGTTTCCCGAAGAGGCGCGTACGCTGTACCGGCATGGTGCCGGCGCGTTGTCGCTTCATCTTGCTGAATGGATTGAAACCGTTTGCATGCAGGGCCAGCTCCGGCATGACGACCCGCACTTCATGGCCGAACTGCTGCTGAGCATGATCGCCGGTCAGGATTTCGACAAACAGCGCTTCCATACCCCCCACCGTGATGACGCGCTCTTGCGTCGGCGCTGGGCAGAGTTCTCCGTCGACAGCTTCCTGCGCGCCTTCGCGCCTCAGCCGTCGCCGGCCCCGTCTACAAACCAACCCCGGAGTTCCTCCTGATGACCGCCCCACTCCGCACCCTTGCCTTGACGTGCGCCGTTGCTGTCGCGCTGGCTGCCTGCAAGAAGCCGGAACAGCAGACGCCCCCGCCGCCGGAGGTGGGCGTGATCGACGCCAAGCCGCAGACCCTGCCGCTGCAGCGCGAACTGGTCGGCCGCCTGTCGCCGTTCCGCAGCGCCGACGTCCGCGCACGCGTGCCCGGCGTGCTGCTCAAGCGCGTCTACCAGGAAGGCTCGCAGGTCAAGCAGGGCCAGACCCTGTTCCTGATCGACCCGGCGCCGCTGCGAGCCTCGCTCAACGCCTCCGAGGCCCAGCTGGCCTCGGCCCGCGCGACCTACGCCAACGCCAAGGTCGCCGCCGACCGCGCACGCTCGCTGGCCCCGCAGCAGTTCGTCTCCAAGTCCGACCTGGACAACGCCGAATCGGCCGAGCGCACCGCGCTGGCCGCGGTCAAACAGGCCGAAGCGGCAGTGACCTCCTCGCGGATCAACCTGGGCTATGCCGAAGTGACCGCGCCGATCAGTGGCGTGGCCAACAAGCAGCAGGTCACCGAGGGCGCGCTGGTGGGCCAGGGCGATGTGACCCTGCTGACCACCGTCGACCAGCTCGACCCGCTGTACGTCAACTTCTCGTTGAGCGTGGACGAGCTGACCCAGCTGCGCGCGCAGCAGGCCAAGGGCGCGCTGGCGCTGTCCGGCGACGGCAAGGCCACGGTCAACGTCAAGCTCGCCGACGGCACCACCTATGGTGAGCCGGGCACGCTGGACTTCTCCTCGACCACGGTCGACCCGGCCACCGGCGCCGTGTCGTTGCGCGCGCTGCTGCCGAACCCGCAGCAGATCCTGCTGCCGGGCGCCTTCGTCAGCTTCCAGGCCAACCTGGGCGAGCGCAACAACGCCTTCCTGGTGCCGCAGCAGGCCCTGCTGCGCGATACCACCGGCGGCTACGTGATGGTGGTCGGCGCCGACGGCAAGGTCGTGCGCAAGAACGTGAAGACCGATGGCGCGCAGAACGGCAACTGGCTGGTCAGCGACGGCCTGGCCGCCGGTGACAAGGTGATCGTGGCCGGCGTGCAGAAGGTCAAGGAAGGTGCACCGGCGGTGGCCAAGCCGTGGACCCCTGGCCAGGACGCCAACGGCAAGCCGGCCGCAGGCGGCGCCGCCCCGGCGGGCGCTGCACCGGCTGCAGGCAAGGCACCGGCCGACGCGGCCAAGCCCGAGCAGGCCGATGCGGCCAAGCCGGCCGCCACCGATTCGAACAAGCAGTAACGGGAACCTTCCGTCATGCCTAAATTTTTCATCGAACATCCAGTCTTCGCCTGGGTGGTTGCGATCCTGATCTCGCTCAGCGGCGTGATCGCGATCCTCAACCTGGGCGTGGAGTCCTATCCCAACATCGCCCCGCCGCAGGTCACCGTCTCGGCGACCTATCCGGGCGCCAGCGCCGATACCACGGAAAAGTCGGTCACCCAGGTGATCGAGCAGCAGCTGACCGGCATCGATCACCTGCTGTACTTCAGCTCCTCGTCCGCCTCCAACGGCCGTGCACAGATCACCCTGACCTTCGAGACCGGTACCGATCCGGACATCGCCCAGGTGCAGGTGCAGAACAAGGTCTCGCTGGCCACGCCACGCCTGCCTTCGGAAGTCACCCAGCAGGGCGTGGTGGTGGCCAAGGCCAACGCCGGCTTCCTGATGGTGGTGGCGCTGCAGTCCGATACCCCGACCATCAACCGTGACGCGCTGAACGACATCGTGGGCTCGCGCGTGCTCGACCAGGTCTCGCGCATCCCCGGCGTCGGCAGCACCCAGCAGTTTGGTTCCGAGTACGCCATGAACATCTGGCTGAACCCGGAAAAGATGCAGGGCTACGGCCTGTCGGCCAGCCAGGTACTGGCCGCGGTGCGTGCGCAGAACGTGCAGTTCGCCGCCGGCGCGCTGGGTTCGGATCCGTCGCCGGAAGGCCAGCACTTCACCGCCACGGTCTCGGCCGAAGGCCGCTTCAGCTCGCCGCAGGAATTCGAGAACATCATCCTGCGTGCCAACGCTGATGGCTCGCGCGTGCTGCTGAAGGACATCGCCCGCGTCGCCTTCGGTGCCAACAACTACGGCTTCGACACCCAGTACAACGGCAAGCCGACCGGCGCCTTCGCCATCCAGCTGCTGCCGGGCGCCAACGCCCTGAACGTGGCCGAAGCGGTGCGCGCCAAGATGGACGAGCTGCAGCCCAGCTTCCCGGCCGGCGTCACCTGGTTCTCGCCGTACGACAGCACCACCTTCGTCAAGATCTCGATCCAGGAAGTGGTCAAGACACTGTTTGAAGCAGTGCTCCTGGTGTTCCTGGTGATGCTGATCTTCCTGCAGAACTTCCGCGCCACGCTGATCCCGACCCTGGTCATCCCGGTGGCGCTGCTCGGTACCTTCCTGGGCATGTGGATGATCGGCTTCACGATCAACCAGCTGACGCTGTTCGCGATGGTGCTGGCGATCGGCATCGTGGTCGACGACGCGATCGTGGTGATCGAGAACGTCGAACGCATCATGACCGAGGAGGGCCTGGCGCCGAAGCCGGCCACGCAGAAGGCGATGACCCAGATCACCGGCGCGGTGGTGGCGATCACCGTCGTGCTGGCCGCGGTGTTCATCCCCTCCGCCCTGCAGGGCGGTGCTGCCGGCGAGATCTACAAGCAGTTCGCGCTGACCATCGCCATCTCGATGGCGTTCTCGGCGTTCCTGGCGCTGGGCTTCACCCCGGCGCTGTGCGCGACCTTCCTCAAGCCGACGCACAACGACAACCCGAACATCGTCTACCGCACCTTCAACAAGTACTACGACAAGATCAGCCACACCTACGTGGGGCACATCACCTCGGCGGTGCGCCATGCGCCGCGCTGGATGATCCTATTCGTGGTGCTGACCGCGCTGTGCGGCTTCCTGTTCACCCGCATGCCGGGCAGCTTCCTGCCGGAAGAGGACCAGGGCTATGCGCTGGCGATCGTGCAGCTGCCGCCGGGCTCGACCAAGGGCCAGACCAACGAAGTGTTCGCGCAGATGCGTGGCATCCTGGAAAAGCAGGATGGCTATGAAGGCATGCTGCAGGTGGCCGGCTTCAGCTTCGTCGGTTCCGGCGAGAACGTGGGCATGGGCTTCATCCGCCTGAAGCCGTGGGAGGAACGCAAGTTCACCGCGCCCGAGTTCATCCAGAACATGAACGGCGCGTTCTACGGCATCAAGGAAGCGCAGATTTTCGTGGTCAACCTGCCCACCGTGCAGGGCCTCGGCCAGTTCGGTGGCTTTGACATGTGGCTGCAGGACCGTAGCGGTGCCGGCTACGAACAGTTGACCCAGGCCCGCAACATCCTGCTCGGCCAGGCCGCGCAGAAGCCGGACCACCTGGTTGGCGTGCGCCCCAACGGCCTGGAAAACGCGCCGCAGCTGCAGCTGCACGTGGACCGTGTGCAGGCGCAGTCGATGGGCATGTCGGTGTCGGACGTGTACAGCACCATCCAGCTGATGCTGGCCCCGGTGTACGTCAACGACTTCTTCTACGAAGGCCGCATCAAGCGCGTGACCATGCAGGCCGATGGTCCGTACCGCACTGGCCAGGAATCGCTGAAGAGCTTCTACAGCCCGTCCAGTCTGACCCAGAACGCCGATGGCACCAACGCGATGATCCCGTTGAACACGGTGGTCAAGTCCGAATGGGTGTCGGCGCCGCCGTCGCTGAGCCGCTACAACGGCTACTCGGCGATCAACATCGTCGGTTCGCAGGCACCGGGCACCAGCTCGGGTGAGGCGATGCAGACCATGGAAGGCATCGTCAACGACGACCTGCCGGCCGGCTTCGGCTACGACTGGTCGGGCATGTCCTACCAGGAAATCCTGGCCGGCAACGCTGCGACCCTGCTGCTGGTGCTGTCCATCGTGGTGGTGTTCCTGTGCCTTGCCGCCCTGTATGAAAGCTGGTCGATCCCGGTGGCGGTGCTGCTGGTGGTGCCGCTGGGTGTGCTGGGTGCCCTCGGCCTGTCGATGCTGCGCGGCCTGCCCAACGATCTGTTCTTCAAGATCGGCCTGATCACCGTGATCGGCCTGGCGGCGAAGAACGCGATCCTGATCGTGGAGTTCGCGGTGGAGCAGCGCGCAGCAGGCAAGAACCTGCGTGATGCCACCATCGAAGCGGCGCGCCTGCGTTTCCGCCCGATCCTGATGACCTCGTTCGCGTTCATCATGGGCGTGATCCCGATGGCGATCTCCACCGGTGCCGGCGCCAACTCCCGCCACGCCATCGGTACCGGCGTGATCGGCGGCATGCTGTTCGCCACCCTGCTCGGCCTGCTGATGATCCCGGTGTTCTTCGTGGTCGTGCGCCGCATGCTGGGCGACAAGCTGGACGAACCGTCCAAGGAGTTCATGGAACGCCAGCGCGATGCGGATGCCGCACATCGTCCGGATCGTTGATCCGGTGCTGCGCTGAGAACGAGAAGGCCCCGGAGCGATCCGGGGCCTTTTTATTGCCACAATTGAATTCATGCCAACCCAGGTTGGCATCTACCGGAACAACGGCATGGCCGATATCCGTCAACCTGGGTTGGCGCTGTTCGGGCAACGCCTCAGCGCATCACCGCGACCACGGCGCACACCGCCACCAGAATCAGCGAGGCCCACTGCATGGGTACGAAGAAGAAATGGTGGGGCGCGGCCTCCCCCTTCTGCCGCGGCGCACGGTTGAGCCACAGGCCCAGCACCACGTTCACCGCTGCGCCGAGGCCTGCGCCCAACAGAACCTGTGACAGCGGAGTATTGCCCTTGGGGCCGTCATGCGGAAAGAAGTACGCCAGCAGCAGGATCGCTGCAATCGGCGTCACCAGCGTCATGATTCCCCAACCGCGATAGATCATCGTGCAGACCCATGAAAAAAACGGCCTGCATTGTAGCGGGGCTTTGGGAGGGCGCCGCAGAATGAAATGTATGGCGATGCGCAGGTTGCCGCTCTGTAGAGCCGAGCCCATGCTCGGCTGCTTGTACCGGAGCCGAGCATGGGCTCGGCTCTACAGACGGCCAGAGAACAGCGCATCCACGCGTGGCGTGGACCTACCGCCGCGCCGCCATTGCGGCGGCGCGGCCCTGCGACTCAGCGCAGCCCGGTTTCGTTGCGGGCGATCACCAGGCGCTGGATCTCCGAAGTACCTTCGTAGATCTCGGTGATCTTGGCATCACGGAAGTAGCGCTCCAGCGGCATTTCCTTGGAATACCCCATGCCGCCGTGGATCTGCACCGCCTGGTGGGTAATCCACATCGCCGCCTCAGAGGCGGTCAGCTTGGCAATGGCAGCCTCATTGCTGAAGCGCTTGCCCTGGCCCTTCACCCACGCCGCGCGCAGGGTCAGCAGCAGCGCTGCGTCCAGCTTGCACTTCATGTCGGCAATCTTGGCCTGGGTCATCTGGAAGGTACCGATGGCCGCGCCGAATGCCTTGCGCTCCTTGACGTATTCAATCGTCGCTTCATAGGCGGCACGGGCGATGCCGATGGCCTGCGAAGCGATGCCGATGCGACCGGCATCGAGCACGCTCATGGCGATCTTGAATCCCTCGCCTTCCTGGCCCAGCACGTCTTCGGCCTGCGCCACGTAGTCGTTGAACTCGATCTCGCAGGTGGCCGAGGCGCGGATGCCCAGCTTGGGCTCGGTCTTGCCACGACCGAAACCGGCCTTGTCGGTATCGATGATGAAGGCGGTGATGCCGCGCGCGGCCTTGTCCGGCTCGCTCATCGCGAACAGCACGATGTACTTGGCCACCGGACCGGAGGTGATCCAGCTCTTCTTGCCATTGATGACGAAGGTGCCGTCGGCCTGCTTCACCGCGCGGCAGCGCATGGCGGTGGCATCGGAACCGGACTGCGGCTCGGTCAGCGCGAACGCGCCGATGGCCGTGCCTTCGGCGATGGCACGTACGTAGGTCTGCTTCTGCTGCTCGGTACCGTGGGTCAGGATGCCGTTGCAGAACAGCGAATTGTTGACCGACATGATGGTCGAATGGGCTGCGTCGGCGGCGGCGACCTCCACCATCGCCAGCACGTACGCAACCGGGTCCATGCCCGCACCGCCGTATTCGGTCGGCACTTCAATGCCCATCAGGCCGTTCTCGCCCAGCAGGCGGATGTTGTCCAGCGGGAACTCGCCGGTGCGGTCATGATGCTCCGCACTGGGGGCGATCTTCTCCTGCGCGATGCGCCGCGCAACGTCCTGCAGCATCAACTGCTCTTCGGTAAAGCTGAAATCCACAACACCCTCCCGGGTACATGAAGTTATGGGCCGCATACGGCGCGCCCAGGTGCTCCGATTGTACCGGGGCCCGGCAGTTTCCGTACGCTGGCGACTTGACCGCGACAGCCCCTTCAGCGAATATATCTCTATATCGCGATAGGTAGATGTTTATGGATCTGGAAGACTGGTCGACCCGCCTGAAGGTGTTCGCCGATGCCACTCGCGTGCGCCTGCTGGCGCTGCTGGAGCAGGAGGAACTGACCGTGGCCGAACTGTCGGCGATCACCCGGCTGGCGCAGCCGCGCGTGTCCACCCACCTGGCACGCCTGAAGGAAGCCGGCCTGGTCCGCGACCGCCGTGCCGGCGTGTCGGCCTACTACCGCTTCGACGAGGCCCAGCTGGACCCCGCGCAGCGTGCATTGTGGCATGCCTTGAGCAACGGAAGCGATGACCCGCTGCTGCGCCAGGACGCTGAACGCGTGGCCGCCGTGCTGGCCCACCGCGCCTCCGACCAGAACTGGGCCGACAGCGTGGCCGGCGACATGGAACGCCACTACTCGCCGGGGCGCACGTGGGAAGCGCTGGCCCGCACCGCGCTGCCGCTGCTTGAGACCGGCGACGTGCTGGATATCGCCTCTGGTGATGGCGTGCTGGCCGAACTGGTTGCCCCGCATGCCAAGCGCTACATCTGCATCGACACCAGCGCGCGCGTGGTTGCCGCCGCCAGTGAACGCCTGCGCCGCCTGCCCAACGTGGAAGTGCGCGAGGGCGACATGCATGCCCTGCCGTTCAAGGACAGCAGCTTCGATCTGGTCGTGCTGATGCACGCGTTGACCTACGCCAGCAAACCGGCGCAGGCAGTGACCGAAGCCGCGCGCGTACTGCGACCGGGTGGCCGCCTGCTGCTGTGCAGCCTGGCCCGGCACGAGCACAAGGCGGCCGTGGAGGCCTATGGCCACGTCAACCTCGGCTTCAGCGACAAGGAACTGCGCAGGTTCGTCGACAAGGCCGGCCTGCAGGTGTCCAGCCTGGAGACGGTCACCCGCGAGAAGCGTCCGCCGCACTTCGAAGTGATTTCGCTGATCGCCAACAAGCCCTGAGCCCGAGACCGCCATGCCCGCCCTGCCCTGGTTGCATCCAGATCGTGCCAACGCCCTGCTCGACGCCCTGCGCGAGCGGATCCTGATCATCGATGGTGCGATGGGCACGATGATCCAGCGCCACGGCCTGCAGGAAGACGATTACCGTGGCGAACGCTTCGCCGGTGGCTATGACCATCTGCATGGCTCCGGCTGTGATCACGCCACACCGGAAGGCCATGACCTGAAGGGCAACAACGATCTGCTGCTGCTGACCCGGCCGCAGATCGTCGCCGATATCCACACCGCCTACCTCGAGGCCGGTGCGGACCTGGTCGAAACCAACACCTTCAATGCAACCTCGGTCAGCCAGGCCGACTACCACCTCGAGCACCTGGTGTACGAGTTGAACAAGGCCGGCGCTGCGGTCGCGCGCACGTGCTGTGATGCAGTGGCCGCAACCACTCCGGGCAAGCCGCGCTTCGTGATCGGGGTGATCGGCCCGACCAGCCGCACCGCTTCGATCAGCCCCGACGTCAACGATCCCGGCTTCCGCAATACCAGCTTTGACGAGCTGCGCGACACCTACCGCGAAGCCATCGAGGGCCTGATCGACGGCGGCGCCGATACCCTGATGGTCGAGACCATCTTCGACACGCTCAACGCCAAGGCCGCGCTGTATGCGCTGGAGGAAGCGTTCGATGCGCGCGGCGGGCGGCTGCCGGTGATGATCTCCGGCACCATCACCGACGCTTCCGGTCGCACCCTGTCCGGGCAGACCACCGAGGCCTTCCACGCATCGCTCGCCCACGCCCGACCGTTGTCGATCGGCTTGAACTGCGCGCTGGGCGCCGATGCGATGCGCCCGCATGTGGAAACCCTCTCGCAGGTCGCCGACTGTTACGTCAGCGCCCACCCCAATGCAGGCCTACCCAACGCGTTCGGCGAGTACGACGAAACCCCTGAAGAGATGGCCACCACCCTGCGCGGCTTCGCCGAGGATGGCCTGTTGAACCTGGTCGGCGGCTGCTGTGGCTCCACCCCCGAGCATATCCGTGCGATTGCCAATGCCGTGGCCGGACTGCCGCCGCGCGCACTGCCCGGCACCCGGGAGCAGGCCGCATGAACGTTGCCGCCACCGTCCCGCACTTCCCGCCCTACTGCTGTTGAGCCGACGCCTGCCATGACGCCTGTCCGCCCTACCCGCCTGTCCGGCCTGGAACCTCTGGTCATCACCCCGGACCTGCTGTTCATCAATGTCGGCGAACGCACCAACGTCACCGGCAGCGCGCAGTTCCGCAAGCTGATCAAGGAAGGCCGCTACGAGGAGGCGGTGGACGTGGCCCGCCAGCAGGTAGCCAGCGGCGCGCAGATCCTCGACGTCAACATGGATGAGGGCCTGATCGATTCGGAAGCGGCGATGACGCGCTACCTCAACCTGATCATGTCCGAGCCGGACATCGCGCGCATCCCGGTGATGGTCGACTCGTCCAAGTGGAGCGTGATCGAGGCCGGCCTGAAATGCCTGCAGGGCAAGAGCGTGGTCAACTCGATCTCGCTGAAGGAAGGCGAAGCGCTGTTCCGCGAGCACGCGCGCAAGGTGCTGCGCTATGGTGCCGCGGCAGTGGTGATGGCGTTTGACGAGGCCGGGCAGGCAGACACCTGTGCGCGCAAGGTCGAGATCTGCACACGCGCCTACCGCATCCTGGTCGACGAGATCGGCTTCCCGCCGCAGGACATCATCTTCGACCCGAACATCTTCGCCGTCGCCACCGGCATTGAAGAGCACGACAACTACGCGGTGGACTTCATCGAAGCCACCCGCATCATCAAGCAGACCCTTCCGCACTGCCATGTCTCCGGCGGCGTCTCCAACGTCTCGTTCTCGTTCCGAGGCAACGAAACCGTGCGCCAGGCCATCCATTCGGTGTTCCTGTACCACGCGATCGCCGCCGGCATGGACATGGGCATCGTCAACGCCGGCGCGATGCCGATCTACGACGAACTGGAGCCGGACCTGCGCGAGCGTGTCGAGGACGTGATCCTCAACCGCCGAAGCGATGCCACCGAGCGCCTGCTGGAGATCGCCGAGCGCTACAAGGGCAAGAAGGGCGCGGCGAAGACCGAAGATCTGGCCTGGCGCGACAAGCCGGTGGCACAGCGCTTGGCACATGCCCTGGTACACGGCCTGGATGCCTTCGTCGAGGAAGACACCGAACTGGCCAGGCAGGCCTCCAGCCGCCCGCTGGACGTGATCGAAGGACCGCTTATGGACGGCATGAACATCGTCGGCGACCTGTTCGGCGCCGGCAAGATGTTCCTGCCACAGGTGGTGAAATCCGCGCGCGTGATGAAGAAGGCCGTGGCCTACCTGCTGCCTTACATCGAAGCGGAAAAGGCGCGCAGCGGTGACACCGCCAAGAGCAACGGCAAGATCATCATGGCCACGGTGAAGGGCGATGTGCATGACATCGGCAAGAACATCGTCGGCGTCGTACTGGCCTGCAACAACTTCGACGTGGTCGACCTCGGCGTGATGGTGCCGGCGCAGAAGATCCTCGATGCTGCCCGCGAGCACAACGCAGACCTGATCGGCCTGTCCGGGCTGATCACCCCGTCCCTGGAGGAGATGAGCCACGTCGCCCGCGAGATGGAGCGCCAGGGCTTCGACCTGCCGCTGCTGATCGGGGGCGCGACCACTTCGCGTGCGCATACCGCGCTGAAGATCGACCCGCACTACAAGGCGCCGACAGTGTGGGTGAAGGATGCGTCGCGCGCGGTTGGCGTGGCGCAGTCGCTGATCTCGCGTGATCTGCGCGAGGCCTTCGTTGCCGCCAACGAAGCCGACTATGCCGAAATCCGCGCACGCCACCGCAACCGGGGCGACGCCAAGCGCCTGGTCACGCTGGAACATGCGCGCGCGCAGAAATTCCATGGCGGCTGGGACAACTACACTCCACCGACACCGAATCAGCCCGGCCTGCACGTGTTCGACGACTATCCCCTGGCCGAACTGGTCGACTACATCGACTGGACGCCGTTCTTCCAGGCCTGGGAGCTGGCCGGCAAGTTCCCGGCGATCCTCACCGACGAGATCGTCGGTACCCAGGCCAGCGAGCTGTACAAGGATGCCCGTGCGATGCTCGAGCGCATCGTCGGCGAGAAGTGGCTGACGGCCAAGGCCGTGTTCGGCCTGTGGCCGGCCAACAGCATCGGCGACGACGTCCGCGTGCAGCACGCACAGGGCGAAACCACCCTGCACTTCCTTCGCCAGCAGGTGGACAAGCCAGCCGAACGCCCGGATTTCTGCCTGGCCGATTTCATTGCACCGGCCGACAGCAGAAAGCAGGACTGGATCGGCGCGTTCGCTGTCACCGCCGGCATCGGCATCGACGCCCACGTCGCGCGCTTCGAGGCCGAGCATGACGATTACAACGCGATCCTGCTGAAAGCACTGGCCGACCGCTTCGCCGAGGCGCTGGCCGAGCGCCTGCACCAGCGCGTGCGTACCGAATTCTGGGGCTACGACCGCGCCGAGACGCTGGACAACGAGGCCCTGATCGACGAGCAGTACCGCGGCATCCGTCCGGCACCGGGCTACCCGGCCTGCCCCGAGCACAGCGAGAAGCGCCGCCTGTTCGACCTGCTGCAGGCTGAGAAGAACGCGGGCATGGAACTGACCGAGAGCTTCGCGATGCTGCCCACGGCCGCTGTCTCGGGCTACTACTTCAGCCATCCGCAGAGCCAGTACTTCGTGGTCGGGCGGCTCAGCCGCGAACAGGTCACCGACTATGCCCGGCGCAAGGGCGTGGACCGCGCCCAGGCCGAACGCTGGCTGGCCTCCAACCTCGACTACGACCCCGAATGACACAAAAAGGGGACGGAGGGGATTAAGTCGTTTGTGCATTAGCGACTTAATCCCCTCCGTCCCCTTTTTTGCTTCATCATTCGGCGATGACCGTTCCCGTTGCCCGCCTCTCAAGTTTCTACCTGTTCTACTACGCGGCGCTCGGCGCGTTCACGCCGTACTGGAGCCTGTTCCTGACCGCGCGCGGCATGAGCGTGACCGCGATCAGCGTGATGATGGGCCTGTGGTACGCCACCCGCGTGATCGCACCCAGTACCTGGACCTCGCTGGCGGCCGCATCACCGCGGCCGATCCGCCTGCTGCGCGTCGGCTGCGTGCTGACCCTGCTCAGCTTCGCTGGCTTCCTGCTGCCACTGCCGCAGCCGTGGATGTACCCGGCGATGATCGTGTTCTGCTTCTTCTACAACGCGGTGATGCCGCAGTTCGAGTCGATCACCCTCACCCACCTGGGCAACGACAGCCACCGTTACGGGTTGATCCGGGTCTGGGGTTCGCTCGGCTTCATCGCCGTGGTCACCTTGTTCGGCTGGCTGATCGAAGGCGATGGCGCCGGCAACCACGCCGGATTGTTGCCGTGGATGATGCTGCCCCTGTTCGTGCTGCTGGTTGCCTCGGCCTTCAGCAACCACTACGCGCGCGGCATCGGCAAGACTGCGGGTGACACCAGCGGCTTCTGGCAGATCGTGCGCCGACCGCCGGTGCTGGCGTTCTTCCTGGCCGCCTTCATGGAACAGCTGTCGTTCGGCCCGTACTACACGTTCTTTTCGGTCTACATGGACCATCACGGCTACCGTACCTCCACCCTTGGCCTGCTGTGGACCATCGGCGTGGTCTTCGAAGTGGGCGTGTTCTTCACCATCGGCCGCTTCTTCCGCCGCTACGACGCCAGCTGGATGCTGCTGATCGCGCTGGTCAGTTCCTGCCTGCGCTGGGCCGTGACCGCACTGTTCCCGGAGAACCTGCCGGTGATGCTGCTGGCGCAGACCGCGCACGCGCTGGGCTTTGCCGCGTTCTTCGCTGCAGCGATGCAGATGCTGGCGACCTACTTCCCCGGTCGTCTCAACGGCCACGGCCAAGGACTGCTGTACGGCTTTTCGTCCGGTGTCGGCGGTGTGCTGGGCGCGCTCATTGCCGGCCAACTGTGGAAGATCGACGACGGCCGCACCGCGTTCCTGGCCGGCAGCGGCTTCGCCCTGATTGGCGCCCTGCTCTGCTTCTTCGCGCTGAGCCTGCCGCTGATACGCGCGCGCCGGACCCACGGCGCACACTGACAACGCTCCGATTCAGCGCTGCAGCAACACCTGCTGCAGCGATGGCAGCAGCACGCGGTTGCCATGCGCGCTGAGATGATCGCCATCGAAGAACAGCGGGCGGCCATCGCGCTGCGCGGGACATAGCGCGTCGTCGCACAGCACCGGCATCGGGTCCCACAGCACGCCACCGGGCAGTCCATCAACCACCTGCCGCAGGCTGCCCAGCATCGGCGCACGCAGCGCTTCCATCGCCTCGCGCGTGCTGTCCAGGCCATTGCGGCAGACTTCGTTGCGCGAATTGAATCGGTCCGAGCAGCGATAGGGCGGCGCCGGCAGCACCGGCTTGGGCGCCTCCAGCACGATGCGCACACCGCGCTCGGCCAGTGGCTTCCACTGCTTGATCGCCTCGACCGCTTCGGCCTCACGCCCTGCCGCGGCCTCCGCTGTCAGTTCGCCCGCCAGCTGCGCCCGCGCATCGAACAGCACGAACTGATCGGACAGGCGCGGCATCCGCAGCGACACCAGCACCACGGCATCGCCCGGCTGCGCGCGCCGCGCGATATCGGCGAACACCGCGGCATCGAAATCAGCGCAACCGGCACCCGCCCCACGCCACTTCTGCAGGCTCACCTGCGGGCATCCGCCGCGGCCATAGAGGGAGACCTCCGAGCCGGTTTCCAGCGCCAGCCGCTGCAGCAGCTCGATGTAAGCCATCGCATGCGAATCACCGGCAACAAACACCCGCTTCGGCGCGCCGGCCGGCGTCGGGCGGTCGCAGTTTCCACGGGCAAAGGTCCGCGCACTGCCGCCTTCGAAACGATGCTTGGCAGCCAGCAGAGCGCAATTGGGATAATCGCCAGCCACGCTCTTGCCATTGGGGTACCAATCGGCCGGATGCCGGCTGACGGTACTCAGCGACAGTCGTGGCGCCTGCTGATAGAGCAATGCCTGGATACCGGCGGCGCACAGCAGTACGACCGCGCCGGCCAGCACCCAACGCCCGGGGCGCAGGCGCTGCGCCAACGTGCCGCGGAACGGCTGTTCCACCCAGCGCCACGACGCCCATGACAGCACCAGTACCAGCACCATCGCAGCGATCATCTGCCAGGGTGTCTGCAGGCCCACGGTCCAGCGCATCAGCACGAACACCGGCCAGTGCCACAGATACAGCGAGTACGAAAGCAGACCGATGCGGCGCATCGGAGCGCTGGCCAACAGGCGCGCCACCCATGCCTGCGGATGGTGATGCAGCGCCCAGAGCAGGCCCGCGGTGGCGAAGGCCGGCAGCAGGCCGTCAGGCCACGGCGAGCGCCCGGCACGCGAGGACCATAGCGCCCACCCCAGCAGGGCCAGCGCCATCATGGCCAGCAGGGAAAACACCGGCGCAGCGCGCTTCAGTGCCTGACTGGTTGCCGGGTCCAGCGATTGCCGCACGTGCAGCAGCTGGAACAACAGCACGCCCACCCCCAGTTGCCAGAGACGGGTGCTGGTGGCGTAGAACGCCCACGATGGCGGCGCCTCGCGCAGACCCAGCACCGCAGCGTGCAGCAGCGTGCAGCAGCGATGCCATGCTGACCAGTGCGAACAGGCCCAGGCTGATCCAACGCCCGCGCGCGCCACGTGCCCAGGCCAGGAACAGCAACGGGAACAGCAGGTAGAACTGCTCTTCCACACCCAGCGACCAGGTATGGGTATAGGGATTGAATTCGGCCTTGGGCGCGAAGTAATCGTTGCCGATCGCCGCCAGCACCCAGTTGCTGAAGCCGAACAACGCCATCAGCCCCGTCTTGTCGCTGGCTTCGCTGAGCCACGACTCGGGAATGAACAGCACGCTCGCCACAGCGGTCAGCAACACGCACGCCAGCAGCGCTGGTGCAATACGACGGATGCGACGCGCATAGAAGCGCAGCATCGACTGCCCCAGCGACAGCGGCGGCAGCCGGTGTACTGATGCGCTGACCACGAAACCGGAGATGACGAAAAACACATCCACGCCAGTGAACCCGCCCGGCAACCAGGCCGGGTCCAGGTGGAACACGATGACGGCCAGCACCGCGATCGCGCGCAGGCCGTCAATGTGCGGCACGTTGCCGCGGCTTGGATCAGCGGTCATCCCTTCCCCCACGGCCGCGACGGCAGCGCGCCCGCGGCGGTCACGCGCCTACCAGACCAGGTCGTCCGGCACCTGGTATTGCGGGTCCGCGTACGGATCCTCCTCGGCCGGCGCATTCGGATCGACCTTCAGCGCCACCGACGCGGCGAACACCGCCTCGGACTGCGCCAGCACCTCGGCGGTCACCAGCAGGTAGCGGCCATTGAGCTGGACCACCCCAAGCTCGCCGGCATTGAGCGCGGTCAGCTGTTCGGCGGTCACATAGATGCGCTTGATCTTGCCGCCATATGGGAAGTGGCGGGCGATATCGGCCGCTTCCGAGTTCAGGCTCTTGTCCTTCAGCAGTTCTTCCAGCTTGGCCTTGGCCTCGCGGCGCACACGCGCCTCTTCCTGCTTCAGGCGCTCGGTCTCGATGCGCTCTTCCTTTTCCTTCTGCGCGCGGATGGCGTAGGCCTTGGCCAGGTCCATCTCTTCGGCGCTGCGCGGCTTGCGCGGGCCCTGCTGGCCTGGGCCACGTGACTGGTCGGGCTTGCCCGGGCCGCCGTGGCCATGCCCACGACGCTCGCCGGGCTTGTGCTCGCCCTTGCCAGCGCCCTGCGGCTTTCCATTGCCGTTGCCACCCTTGCCCTGCGGGCGACCATCACGGCGGGGGCCATCATTCTTGCGCTCGGGCTTGGGCGCAGGCTTGAAGCCCAGGCCCATCAGCTGGTCGCGGAGGGTATCGCTCATAGGATTCGGATCAGTAGTGCGGCGGCGGCGGTTCGCTCGCCGGATCGGAAGAATTCAGCGCGTTGCGGACCTTGCCCAGGTCTTCCAGCAGCACGCGCAGCACGTCGGCGTTGCGCATGCCCTGCATGCGGGCATCGGCCAGCGCATCGCTCAGTTCGGCCAGCGCCTGTTCCTGGAAGGACACGCGCATTTCCAGTTCGACCAGGCGCGCTTCCAGCGCCTGCTCGCGTTCGGTTGGCAGCAGATCAGACATGCAGCGAGCGCCCCCGGCCAATGCCGTAGTACGCCAGGCCCGCCGCTTCCACATCCGCCGGCTCGTACAGGTTGCGGCCGTCGAACACCACCGCGTCCTTCAACTGCTCGCGCAGCATCTGGAAATCGGGGCTGCGGAACTGCTTCCACTCGGTCACCACGACCAGTGCATCGGCCCCCTGCAGCGCCTCGTCGGCACTGCTGCAGAACACCAGATCATCGCGCTCGCCGAAGATGCGCTGCGACTCGTGCATCGCTTCCGGATCGTAGGCACGCACCGTCGCGCCGCCTTCCCACAGCTGCGCCAGCAGGCGACGGCTGGAGGCTTCGCGCATGTCATCGGTGTTCGGCTTGAACGCCAGGCCCCACACGGCAAAGGTCTTGCCACGCACACCTTCGTCTTCACCCTTGTCGTAATGACGCTGGATGAGAGCGAACAGATGGCCCTTCTGCGCGTCGTTGACCGCTTCCACGGCGTTCAGCAGCTTCGGCTCCAGGCCGGCCTGCTGCGCGGTGCGGGCCAGCGCCTGCACATCCTTGGGGAAGCACGAGCCGCCGTAACCGGCGCCCGGGTAGATGAAATGCCAGCCGATGCGCGGATCCGAGCCAATGCCCTGGCGGACCTGCTCGACATCGGCGCCGACACGTTCGGCGATGTTGGCGATTTCGTTCATGAACGAGATCTTGGTCGCCAGCATCGCGTTGGCGGCGTACTTGGTCAGCTCCGCCGAACGCACGTCCATTTCCACCACGCGGTCGTGGTTGCGGTTGAACGGTGCGTACAGGCGCCGCATCACCGCCACCGACTCGGCGCTGGTCGCGCCGATGATGATGCGATCCGGGCGCATGCAGTCGGCGACAGCGTCGCCTTCCTTCAGGAATTCCGGGTTGGACACCACATCGAAGGCGATGTCCGCGCCACGTGCCGCCAACTCTGCGGCAATGGCGGCACGCACCTTGTCGGCGGTGCCCACCGGCACCGTCGACTTGTTGACCACCACGGTCGGCACGCTCATGTGCCGCCCGATGGTGCGGGCCACAGCCAGCACGTACTGCAGATCGGCACTGCCATCCTCGTCCGGCGGCGTGCCGACGGCGATGAACACGACCTGGCCGTGGCCGATCGCGGCCGCGGCATCGGTGGTGAACGCCAGCCGCGACGCGGCGTGGTTGGCCTTCACCATCGGCTCCAGGCCCGGCTCATAGATCGGGATGATGCCCTGGTTGAGGCCATCGACCTTGGCCTGGTCGATATCGACGCAGACCACCTGGTGGCCGACATCGGCCAGGCAGGTACCGGTCACCAGCCCTACATAACCGGTACCGAAAATCGCAACGCGCATGTCCGTGCAGGCTCCGTGGTCGCTTACGGCAGGACGCCCAGCAGCTCGACGTCGAAGGTCAGAGTCGCGTTCGGGCCGATCGGGCCACCCGGGGTGCCGTTCTCACCGTAAGCCAGCTCACCCGGGATCCAGAAGCGGTACTTCGAACCGACCGGCATCAGCGCGACGCCTTCGGTCCAGCCCTTGATCACCTGGTCCAGGCCGAACTCGGCCGGCTGGCGACCATAGGAGCTGTCAAACACGGTGCCGTTGAGCAGCTTGCCTTCGTAGTTCACACGCACCTTGCTGCTCGGCAGCGGGCGCTCGCCGCTACCCGGGCGGATGATCTGGTACTGCAGGCCAGACGGGGTGGTCACCACGCCCGGCTGGGTCTTGTTCTTGGCCAGGAACGCGTTGCCTTCCTCGCGGTTGGTCTGCGCAGCGGCGGCGGCCTTGGCCTGCATCTCGGCCTGCTTGCTGCCCATGAAGGCCTGGATGGTGGCGGTCGCGTCAGCTTCCGTCATCTTCGGCTGGCCCTTGCTCAGGCCTGTGCTGATCGCGTCAAACAGCGAGGCGACATCGATGTCGTCCTTCAGCTGTGCCAGCGACGGGCCGACCGAGTACGAACCGATCATCTGCGACACTTTGACGCGATCGACCTTCGGCGGCTGCGAACCCGGCGCCATGCCCGGCACCTGCTGGCCACTGCGGGCCATCACGACCTGGCGCAACGCGGCATCGGTGGCCTTGGCCTGTTCCTGGGTGATCTGCGGCTGCAGGCCTTCGAACGAACGCTCCACGGCAGTGCGCAGCGCGGCCACATCGATCTCATCGGCGATCGGGGTGAACGACTTGGCGACATCAAGGCCGATGGCGTAGCCGAGCTTCTGCTTGGGGGAATTCAAGGTTGCGGTCTCCTTGGCGGCTGCGGGGGCAGCCGGTTGTTGCGACAGAGCGACACCCGAAGTGCCCATCGCCAGAATCAGAACCGACGCCGCGGCGCCGCGCATTCCCATCTTCATTCGCTGCATTCCTGGAAGTGTCTGGGCGCCGACGTCGGCGCGAAAAGAAACATTGTCGCACGCATGCCGTCGATGTCGAGGCATCCGTGCCGGATATCAATGCGTGGCGGCTGCGGCCAGCGCCTTGTCGATGGCGGCGGTCAGCTGCGGATCGTCCGGCGTTACCTTGCTGGCGAACTGGGCAATGACCTTGCCATCGCGGCCGACCAGGTACTTGTGGAAGTTCCAGCCCGGCGCCACGCCGGTGGCCGCGGTCAGCCTCTGGTACAGCGGCGTGGCCTGTGCACCGACGACATGCACCTTCTCGAACATCGGGAACCTGACGCCGTAGGTGAGCGTGCAGAAATCCTGGATCTGCTTTTCGTCACCGGGCTCCTGGCCCTTGAAATCGTTGGACGGGAAACCGAGCACGGCAAAGCCGCGGCCGGCATAACGCTTCTGCAGCGCCTCCAGGCCTTCGTACTGAGGGGTATAGCCGCACTTGCTTGCGGTATTGACCACCAGCAGTACCTGCCCGTGGTAGCGCTGCTGCAGGTTGACCTGCTGCTTGCTCGCGAGTGGGCGGTACTCCAGGTCCAGCAGATCGGCCGCCAGCACATGGGAGGAACCGGCCAGGCCGGCCACCAGCAGGGTCAGCAGGGACAGGCCGCGCAGGCGGCGCGGGATAACGGTCGGCAGGGGCATCGAGAGCGGTCCGCGGTAGCCATTCACAGGGCCGGCCGGTAGCGGCCGGGAATCGGCCGAACTATAGCACCGCCCCTCGCCCCCCCCTTGTTGCGGCAAGCGCCAGCGGCTTTGCGCGGCGTGGCGTCTTCCCGCTGGACCCACCAGCGACGGCGCAGTGATGACATAGCATGGACAACACTGAATGGCAGGCGGAACTGGACCAGCCCGCACATCAAATTTATTTCCCTTTCCAATCAAATGGATAAGAGGATATTTCAGCAATTTGACCACCCCTGCCATCAGTTGGGGACGGCAGGGGGTTGCACCCAGGCGTGCCGGTGTTATAGTTGCATACAACACCAGTCACCTGAGACAGGGGGAAGCCATGAACGCCCGCATCCGTCGCAACCTCACCGCACCCGCGGCCGCTGCTGTTTCGACCCTGATCGTGCTGGCCTGGCTGGCCACGCCCACCACCCCCGCCTCTCCCGACAGTGCGCAGGACGCAACCGCTGCACCGGCCGGGAACGCCGATTCCTCCCCCCCTCCCCCGCGTCGGCTGCACAGCTCCCTGTCCATGCCGTATTTCTCGTTCGCCCAGCCGCTGACCCCACGGAGCTGAATATGAGCGACATCCAGTGGAGCGACGGCGCTCCCATCTACCGTCAATTGAAGGAGCGCGTGATCGCCATGATGCTCGACGGAATCCTGAAGCCGGGCGATGCCCTGCCTTCGGTGCGCCAGGTGGCCGCCGACTATCAACTCAACCCCATCACCGTTTCGCGCGCCTACCAGGAACTGGCCGATGAAGGCCTGGTCGAGAAGCGCCGCGGCCTGGGCATGTTCATGACCGAGCAGGCGGCCACGCAGCTGCGCAGCAGCGAGCGCGAGCGCTTCCTCAACGAAGAATGGCCCGCGGTGCTGGAGCGCATTCAGCGCCTGGGCCTGAGCCTCGACGAATTGCTGCCCCAGGGGAACGTCTGATGAACAGCACTGCAAGCGAACCCGTCATCACCGCGCGAGGCCTGCGCAAGGCCTACAGGACCACGGTAGCCCTCGACAACGCCAGCTTCAGCATTCCGAGCGGGCGCATCGTCGGCCTGATCGGCCCCAACGGCGCCGGCAAGACCACCGCACTGAAGGCCATCCTCGGCCTCACCTCGGTGGAAGGCGACCTGAGCGTGCTCGGCCGCGATCCGCGACTGCATCGCGATGAGCTGATGAATGACATCTGCTTCATCGCCGACGTCGCCGTGCTGCCGCGCTGGCTGAAGGTGCGCGAGGCGATCGACTTCGTCGCCGGCGTGCACCCGCGCTTCGACCGGGCCCGCTGCGAGCGCTTCCTGGCCAATACCAAGCTGCAACCGAAGCAGCGCGTGCGCGAACTGTCCAAGGGCATGATCGTGCAGCTGCACCTGGCGCTGGTGATGGCCATCGACGCCCGCATCCTGGTGCTGGACGAGCCCACTCTCGGCCTGGACATCCTCTATCGCAAGGAGTTCTACCAGCGCCTGCTGGAGGACTACTTCGACGAACAGAAGACCATCATCGTCACCACCCATCAGGTGGAAGAGATCGAGCACATCCTCAGCGACGTCATGTTCATCCGGGATGGCCGCATCGTGCTCGACGCGGACATGGACGACGTCGGCCAGCGCTACACCGAGCTGCTGGTCAATGCCGACCAGCTGGAGACCGCGCGTGCGCTGAAGCCGATCGACGAGCGCAGCCTGGCGTTCGGCAAGACCGTGATGCTGTTCGACGGCGTGCCGCGTACCCAGCTCTCTACCCTTGGCGAGACCCGCAGCCCGGGCCTGGCCGATCTGTTCGTCGCCATCATGAAGGGGACCTACGCATGAATGCCGTCAACCACCCCGTCAGCCCGATGGGCACCCTGCGCTGGCTGCTCAAGCGCGAGTACTGGGAGAACCGTGGCGGTTTCCTGTATGCACCGTTGATCGCCGGCCTGATCTCGCTGGTGATGAGCACCATCGGCATCGCCTTCGGCCTGTTCGCCCTGCACCGGGCCGCGCGTGATGGTGGCCTGCACATCGACGGCGAAGACGTGAACATCAACGGCCTGGACCTGGCCCTGCTGACCCGCGACATCAGTGCCAAGGACCTGGCTGACCTCGGCAACGGCCTCGACCTGACCCTGGTGCTCAGCTCGGCCTGGCCGTTCCTGGTACTGGCCTTCGTGGTGTTTTTCTACTGCCTGGGTGCCCTGTACGACGACCGCCGCGACCGCAGCATCCTGTTCTGGAAGTCACTGCCGCTGTCGGATACCCAGACCGTGCTGTCCAAGGTGATCAGCGCACTGATCGTGGCCCCGCTGATCGCGGTGATCGCCGGCATCATCACCATGTTCGGCTTCATGCTGGTGATCAGCATCGTCGCGCTGATGCACGGCGGCAGCCCAATGACCCTGATCTGGGGCCCGGCCAGCCCGCTGACCCTGGCCGCCGGCCACCTGGCCTGGATCCCGGTCTACGCCCTGTGGGCCCTGCCCACCGCCGGCTGGCTGCTGCTGTGCTCGGCCTGGGCCCGCAGCAAGCCGTTCCTGTGGGCGGTGATGCTGCCGCTGTTCGCCGGCGTCATCGTCAGCACGACCAAGGTGATGCCGCTGATCGGCCTGACCACGGGCTGGTTCTGGCAGAACATCGTTGGCCGGCTGCTGCTGGGCGGCGTACCGGGCACGGACCTGGTGTATCGCCTCAGCGCCGAGGAAGGCACGCGTCGCGACCTCGAATCGGTGGTCAGCCTGATGTCGCCGGCCTCGCAGCTGAAGTCACTGGCGATGCCGGAACTGTGGATCGGCGCCGCCGTCGGCGCCGTGTTCATCGTCCTTGCCATCCGTCTGCGCAAGCGCGCCGGCGAGATCTGATTCCATCCACCCGGAGGCACCACCCATGCGTTCCCTGCTCGCCTGTTCTGCGTTGTTGCTGTTGCCGCTGTCGGCGCTGGCCGCCGATGCTCCGAACTGCAAGTTCACCGCCGCCCGCACGCTGAAGCTGGATGTGGCCGGTGCCAGGGCTGTGGTGCTCGAGGTCAACCAGCACGACCTGAAGGTCGTCGCCGGCAAGGGCACTGGCCAGCTCGATGGCCGCGCCTGCGCGTCCAGCCAGGAATGGCTGGACCAGCTGGTACTGGACCAGCGCAGGGTGGGCGACAAGCTGGTGGTGAGCCTGCGCCGCGAGGGCCGCGACAGCGGCATCAGCCTGGGCAGCAGCTACGCCTGGCTGGACATCCGTGGCAGCGTGCCGGACAACCTGCCCCTGCAGCTGAAGGTCGGCTCCGGCGACGCCAGCGTGGACAACGCGCAGTCGCTGAGCGTGGATGTCGGCTCCGGTGATGCCATCGTGCGTGGCACCCGCGGCAGCATCCACGCAGCGGTGGGTTCGGGCGACCTGGACATTGATGGCGGCAGTTCGCTGAACCTGCTTTCGCTGGGTTCCGGCGACGTCAAGGTGCGCAACATCGGTGGCGATGCGGTCACCGGCACTGTCGGTTCGGGTGACCTGAAGATCAGCGATGTCCGCGGCAACGCACGACTGGACACGGTCGGTTCCGGCGACATCGGGTTCAAGCGCGTGCAAGGCAACGTCGAGGTCGGTGTGGTCGGCTCGGGCGATGTTGATCTGTCCGACATCGGCGGCAATGTGCATGTGCGCAGCCACGGCTCGGGGGACATCCAGGTCGATGGCGTGCGCGGCAGCCTGACCGTCGACCACAGCGGCAGCGGCGATGTCGGCCACCGCAACGTCAGCGGCACCGTCACCCTGCCCCGTAAGAAGTAACCGCTACCTGACCGATCGAGGGAACTGCCATGAATCTGCTGCGCGTGCTGCCTGCCGCCCTGCTGTGCCTGCCGCTGATCGCCTGCGGCGGCACGTCCTCCACGCCTGATACCACCGTCGGCAAAAGCGTGGCCGACGCGACCAGCGGGGTCGGCCAGACTGTCAAGGAGGCCATGGACGATGCCCGCAAGGACATCACCCAGGGCAACATCAAGATCTCGGCCGACAAGCAGCCGCGTGCCGAGATCACCCCGGATGGCCGCCTGCTGATCGCCGGCAAGGAAGTGGCCGCCAACGAAACCCAGCGCCGCCAACTGCAGGAGTACCGCGGCCACGTGGTCGCCATTGCAATGGACGGCATGGATGTCGGCCTGGCCGGTGCCAAGCTCGGCGCCAGTGCTGCCGGAGAGGCCCTGAAGGGCATCTTCAGCGGCGACAGCGAGGGCATCGAGAAGCGGATCAATGCCGAGGCGGAGAAGATCGAAGCCCAGGCCAAGCGCATCTGCAACCGCATGCCGGCGATGCTGGCCAGCCAGCAGGCGTTGGCCGCATCGCTGCCCGCGTTCAAGCCCTACGCCACAATGGACCAGAGTGACGTCGACGACTGCGGCAAGGACACCGTGGTCCAGCGCTAGGCCTGTGACAGATCAGCGCACCCGGCCGGCAGCGGCGCCCCGCTGCCGGCCGTCACGTGCCGACCGGCTTACAATGTCGGCCCCGGACGCCCCCCGAACCGAATGCCATGAAGAAGTTGTTCCTGCTGCTGGCCGCCCTGCTCTGCCTGGGCCTGGTCGGCTGTGACAAGGATTACCGCAACCACCGCGCCGAGCGCGGCAAGCCCAAGATTTCCGTCAGCGAAGGCATGGTGACCGTGCGTCGCCCGCCGGCACCGAACATCATCATCCTCGGCGATGGCACGATGAAGGTGGACGAGATCCAGATCCCGCTGGACCAGGGGCAGAAGCAGATGCTGCAGACGATGTTCGGCAGGCTGCAGGTGCTGCGCCAGAACACCCTGGTCGCCGCCCCGGCCGATCCCAACATGCAACCGGTGAAGATCCAGCCGCCAGAGGGCATGGAAGTGATTCCGGCGGACCTGATCCAGCGCATACCCGAGTTCAAGGATTACACCGACACGTTCGGCAACATCGTCGCCGACCGTCGCTGAAGCAGAAACGCCGCCCCAGGGCGGCGTTTCCTTTTGTAGAGCCGAGCCCATGCTCGGCTGCTGCCCGGAACCTGAGCCGAGCATGGGCTCGGCTCTACAACCAGCAGATCAACCGCCGGCGCCACCACCGCCAGCCTGGATGCCACCTGCGGTCAGTGCGGTCGGATCCAGCAGGCGCCGCAATTCGGCCTCCTCCAGCCCGCTGTCTTCCAGTGCCACGTCCAGCACCGGGCGTTGTTCCTTGTAGGCACGCTTGGCGATGGCCGCGGCCTTCTCGTAGCCGATGATCGGATTCAATGCCGTTACCAGGATCGGATTGCGCGCCAGCGCTTCGGCCACACGGTCCTCGCGCACCTTCAGCCCGGCGATCGCGCTGTCGGCCAGCAGCCGCGACACATTGGCCAGCAGGCCGATGCCATCGAGCAGGTTCACCGCAATCAGCGGCAGGGTGACGTTGAGCTGGAAGTTGCCGGTCTGCCCGGCCACGGTGATTGCCGTGTGGTGGCCGATCACCTGCGCGCAGGCCATCACGGTCGCTTCCGGAATCACCGGATTGACCTTGCCCGGCATGATCGAGCTGCCCGGCTGCAGCGCCGGCAGTTCGATCTCGCCCAGCCCGGCCAGCGGACCGGCATTCATCCAGCGAAGATCATTGGCGATCTTGATCAGCGCCACGGCCAGTGCATTGAGCTGGCCCGACAGTTCCACGGCATCATCCTGCGCGGCCAGGCCCTCGAACTTGTTCTCGGCGCTGTCGAACTTGAAACCGGTCTGTTGCTTCAGTGCCTTGGCCACCTGCCCGCCGAAGCGCGGGTCGGCATTGATGCCGGTGCCGATGGCGGTGCCACCCAGCGGCAGGCGGCGCACGCGCCTGAGGCTGTCTTCGATCCGCTCCTGCGCCGAGGCCAGCTGTGCCGACCATGCGCCGAACTCCTGCTCGAAGGTCAGTGGCATCGCGTCCATCAGGTGCGTACGGCCGGTCTTGACCACCTTGCGCAGGCTGCGGCCCTTCTTGTCCAGGGTCTTGCGCAGGTGCACCAGCGCCGGCAGCAGCTGCTCATGCGTCGCCAACACCGCCGACACGCGCAGCGCGGTCGGAATCACGTCGTTGGAGCTCTGCCCCTGGTTGACGTGGTCATTGGGGTGCACGGCGGTCTTGCCCGCCTTGCCGGCACGGTTGGCCAGCGTGGCGATGACCTCATTGGCATTCATGTTCGACGACGTGCCCGAACCGGTCTGGTAGACATCGATCGGGAACTGCGCATCCCAGTTGCCGGCGGCCACTTCGGCGGCAGCGGTCTGGATGGCCTTGGCCACGTTCTTCGGCAGATGGCCCAGCTCCGCGTTGACGCCCGCGGCGGCGCCCTTGATCAGGCCCAAGGCACGGATGAAACCGCGCGGCATGCGCTGGCCCGACACCGGGAAGTTCTGCACGGCACGCTGGGTCTGCGCGCCCCACAGGGCGTCGGCAGGCACCTGCAGCTCGCCCATGCTGTCGTGTTCGATTCTGAAACCCTTGCTTGCAGCTTTGCTCATTGCATCAACTCCGCACTACTTCAGTTGGGGAAAGGGAAGCGGCGGCTGGCAGGGTGTCGCTTCCCGGGCTGGCGGCTGCGCCAACGATACTCCCTTGCCCGCAGCGTGGGATGACGAGCGCGGGCCAGATCGTTCCGTCTGCACGGCCGTTGTGCACGCGCAGGGGTAGTGCCGGCCGCTGGCCGGCAATCCATGGAAGCGTAGGCCGGGCGTGGTTGCCGGCCAGCGGCCGGCACTACCTGACCGGCACGTCGTAGAATATGGCCCCCGCCGCTCGCCCCAGCCCTGCCGACATGTCCGATTCCGCCCTGCTCGCCCTGTCCCCGCTCGATGGCCGCTATGCCGGCAAGGTCGACGCCCTGCGCCCGATCTTCTCCGAGTACGGCCTGATCAAGGCCCGCATCACGGTCGAGGTGGAATGGCTGCTGGCGCTGGCCGCCGAGCCGGGCATCGTCGAACTGGCCCCGTTCTCCGACGCCGCCGTCGCCCGCCTGCGCGCCCTGGCCGCCAGCTTCAGCCCGGCCCAGGCTGCACGCGTGAAGGAGATCGAGCGCACCACCAACCATGACGTCAAGGCGGTGGAGTACTTCATCAAGGAACAGCTGAAGGACGACGCCGAGCTGGCTCCGGCGCTGGAATTCGTGCATTTCGCCTGCACCAGCGAGGACATCAACAATCTCAGCTACGGCCTGATGCTGGAACAGGCCCGCCGTGAAGTGCTGCTGCCGACCCTGGACGGCATCGCCAGCACCCTGCGCAGCCTGGCCCACGCCCAGGCCGGCCAGCCGATGCTGTCGCGCACCCACGGCCAGACCGCCTCGCCGACCACCTTGGGCAAGGAACTGGCCAACGTGGTCGCGCGCCTGGAGCGCCAGCGCAGGCAGATTGCCGCGGTCGAACTGACCGGCAAAATCAACGGTGCGGTCGGCAACTACAACGCCCACATCGCCAGCTACCCGGACGTGGACTGGCCTGCCTTCGCCGAGCGCTTCGTGACCGGCCTGGGCCTGGTATTCAACCCGTACACCACGCAGATCGAGCCGCACGACAACGTGGCCGAGATCGGCGATGCCGCACGCCGCGCCAACATCATCCTGATCGACCTGGCCCGCGACATCTGGGGCTACATCTCGCTGGGCTACTTCAAGCAGCGCCTGAAGGAAGGCGAAGTCGGCTCGTCGACGATGCCGCACAAGGTCAATCCGATCGACTTCGAGAATGCGGAAGGCAATTTCGGCATCGCCAACGCCCTGTTCGAGCACTTCAGCGCGAAGCTGCCGATCAGCCGCTGGCAGCGTGACCTGACCGATTCCACCGTGCTGCGTGCGCTGGGCACGGCGTTCGGCCACAGCCAGGTGGCACTGGATTCGCTGGCCAAGGGCCTGGGCAAGCTGGAGGTGAACCCGCAGCGCCTGGATGCGGATCTGGACGCGGCCTGGGAAGTGCTGGCCGAGGCCGTGCAGACGGTGATGCGCCGCCATGGCCTGCCGAACCCGTACGAGCAGCTGAAGGCGCTGACCCGTGGCCAGGGCATCACCGCCGAGTCGATGCGTGCGTTCGTGCAGGGGCTGGAGCTGCCGGCGGATGCGAAGCAGCGCCTGCTGGAGATGACCCCGGGCAGCTACACCGGTCTGGCCGAGGCGCTGGCGAAGAAGATCTAAGGGGTTTCCTTTGCGGCGGCGGCCGCGGGCGCTGCCTGCGGCAGGCAACGGCAACAGCAACATCAACGTCAAAGGCGGCTCTGGGTTATTGCTTCGCCTGGCGGGGCGGGTTGGGTTCGCGGGGGACGCCGTGAACCCGTCCCTGGGGGCTTGGCCGCGGCATCCATGCCGCGGACACCCCCGCGAACCCAACCCGCCCCACCTCTGACAGTTTCCCGGTGACGGATCGAAGAGCATTGGGTTGTCGGGACGGAATTTAAAAGAGGGACGCGGCTTCGCCGCGTCCCTCTTTGTTTGAGGGTCTTTTGTAGAGCCGAGCCCGTGCTCGGCTGCTTTTGGGCACGGGCATCAGCAAGCCGAGCGTTGGCTCTGCTCTACATGAGCAAGCGCAGCGCGCGACCCGCTTTTGCCTTTGATTTTCTTCTTTCATTCCGTGGCGGGCCGCGCAGGAAACTGTCAGGGGCCGGGCGGGTGGGCTGCGCGGGGGTGTCCGCCGCATGGATGCGGCGGCCAAGCTTACAGGGACGTACTTGCAGCGTCCCCCGCGCAGCCCACCCGCCCGGCCAAGCGCGGCTTTTGCTTGTGAACCCGTCCCCGCCACGAGGGGCTCCGCCGTTGGCCGGACACCCCGCGACAAACCACCGCACGTGCGCAATCCCCACGAACGTCGGACAATGGAGACCTTGGCGGCCCGCCACGCCGCCCCTCCCGCTTTCCGCTGCAAGGATTCCCCCCCATGGCCGCCCGCAAGTCCTCCGCCCCCCTCATCGAAGTCACCGCCCGCCCCGGCCAGCCGCTGGGCATGGCGCCGGCCACCTTCCTGCGCGACTTCTGGCAGAAACGCCCGCTGCTGATCCGCAACGCCTTCCCCAACTTCCAGACCCCGGTGCAGCCGGAAGACCTGGCCGGGCTGGCCTGCGAGGAAGGCGTGCTTGCGCGCCTGATCGAGCACGACAAGACCCAGGACGGCTGGCGCGTGCGCACCGGCCCGTTCCAGGAAGACGTGTTCCCCGCCCTGCCCGACCACGACTGGACCCTGCTGGTGCAGGACGTGGACAAGTGGGACCCGGACGTGCGCGCCCTGATCGAACACTTCAGCTTCCTGCCGCGTTGGCGCATGGATGACGTGATGATCAGCTTCGCCGCCACCGGCGGCTCGGTCGGCGCCCATGTCGACCAGTACGACGTGTTCCTGCTGCAGGCCCACGGCCACCGCCGCTGGCAGATCGACGCCAGCGAATCGATCAAGGGCAAGCAGCCACCGCTGGGCTTCCGCCCGGACGTGGAACTGAAGCTGCTGAAGGTGTTCAAGCCGACCCACGACTGGGTGCTGGCGCCGGGCGACATGTTGTACCTGCCGCCGAACGTGCCGCACCACGGCGTCGCCGAGGATCCCTGCCTGACGTTCTCCTTCGGCATGCGCGCGCCGTCCTCGGCCGAGCTGATCAGCGACTACCTCGACACCCTGATCGCCGATGCCGACGAGAACATCCGTTACCAGGATGCCGACCTCAAGGTGCCGGCCGACCCGAACGAAATCGACACGGTGGCGATGGCGCGGGTGATCACCGCGCTCAACGCCATCCGCATGAACGACCCGGACAAGCTGGGTGACTGGTTCGGTCGCTTCATCACCACCTACCGCGCCGCCGGCGAAGTGATGGCCCACCAGGCCGCACCGGCACCGGAGGAAGTGGTCCAGGCGCTGGCCTCCGGCCTGCTGCTGCAGCGCCACCCGTGGGCACGCCTGGCCTGGCGCCGGGCCAAGCGCGGCGCCAGCCTGTACGTCAGCGGCCAGGACTTCGCGCTGCCGGTGAAGGACGCCCAGCGCCTGGCCGGTGCCGAGCAGCTCGACGCCGCCGCCTATCGCGGCCTGTCCGACAAGGGCCGTGCCGTGCTCCAGCAGCTGCTGGCCGGTGGCGTGTTCCAGCTGATCGATCCGAACGAGGTGTATGACGCTGAAGATGAGGATGACGGCGAAGACGCCGTGGTGCTCGGCGAAGTGGTCGAAGGCCGTGACCGTGTCGACGCGATCGACGCAGACGCGGTGTCCGACGATGTCCACACCGTGACCGTGCACGACGACGGTATCGAGGTCATCGTCAACTTCGAGGACGACGACGAAGACGACAGCGACGACGGTCGCGCCTGAGCCCTGCCGCCATGGTCCGGGTCCAGCAGGTCAGCCACGCCGACGCCCACGTTGCCATCCACGACGTGCGCCAACGCGTGTTCGTGCAGGAACAGGGCATCGCCGCGGAACTGGAACGCGATGCGCTGGACCCGGTCAGCGTCCATGTGCTGGCACTGGACAGTGACAACCAGCCGGTCGGCACCGGCCGGCTGGCCCCGGACGGCCGCATCGGCCGTATGGCCGTGCTGGCCAGCCATCGCAGCCACGGGGTCGGTGAGGCCCTGCTGGAGGCACTGGTCGAGGCCGGGCGCAGGCTCGGCCTGGCCGAGCTGCACCTGCACGCCCAGCTGCCCGCCCGCGATTTCTATGCCCGCCAGGGCTTCCTGCCGGAAGGCGAGGCGTTCGAGGAGGCCGGCATCGGCCACCAGCAGATGCGCCGCCGGCTGGGCGCGGCCAGCGCGATCGACCGCCGCGCCGAGGCGGTGGCCATCACCACGGCCATCGTCCACCGCGCCCGCCGCCAGCTGTGGCTGCACAGCCGCCAGCTGGACCCGGGACTGCTCGACGCGGCGCCGGTGCAGGCCGCCCTGCGCCGCTTCGTCACCGCCCGCCACGACAAGCAGCTGCGGGTGATCGTGCACGATGCCGCTGCGATCGCCTCTGCCGGGGCACCGCTGCTGGCGCTGGCCCAGCGCTTGCCGAGCGTGATCCAGTTCCGCGAGGTCAGCGACCCGGTCGACCGCGCGCTGGCCTCTTCCTGCCTGCTCAATGATGCGGGCGACTTCTACTTTCGTCTGATCGGCCATCGCCTCGACGGCGAGGCCGGTATCGCGCTGCCGGCACGTTCGCAGCCGTTCGGGCAGCAATTGCAGCGCGTCTGGGACCGTTCGCGCGATTGCAGCGAACTGCGCGCGCTCGGCATCTGAGCCGGCGCCGCTGACCCAACCTGTCTGGAACCGGCACCGGCGGACGTGGGATGCCCGCAGTGGTGCCCCTTCGTGTCCCGTTGGGGGTACAATTTGGCTGTTTGAACGCGCCCGCGCAGGGCTATTCATCTTCCTGCCGGGTCCTTCTGAAGCCATACCCCACAAAGCGAATCAACACCCTCCATCGTGGACAATCAACTGAAGCAGTTTGCGCAATCTTCGCAACTCGCCGGCGGCAACGCCTCCTATGTCGAGGACCTGTACGAGCAGTACCTGGTCTCCCCGGATAGTGTCGATCCCAAATGGAAAACCTACTTCGACGGCTTCAAGGGCCGCGAAGCAGGTGACATTCCGCACTCGGCCGTCATCTCCCACATCGCGGACGCGGCCAAGGATGCGCTGAAAGCTGGCACCGGCACCGGTGCGGGCGACGAGCGCGAGCGCAATGTCGGTCGTCTGATCACCGCCTACCGCTCGCGCGGCCACCTGGACGCCCGCCTCGATCCGCTGGGCCTGGCCGCGCCGGTCAACACCCCGGACCTGGGCCTGCCGTTCCACAGCCTGTCCGATGCCGATCTCAACAGCGAGTTCAGCACCGGCGGCGTCGGCGGCCAGCCGCGCATGAAGCTGCGCGACCTGCTCGCACGCCTGAAGGCGACCTACACCGGCTCGATCGGTGCGGAGTTCATGCACATCTCCGAGGTCGAGCAACGCCAGTGGATCTACAAGAAGCTGGAAGCGGCCGGTGGCAACTACCAGCTGGACGCTGACACCCAGCGCCGCACCCTGGAGCGCCTGACCGCGGCCGAAGGCCTGGAGCGCTACCTGCACACCAAGTACGTCGGCCAGAAGCGCTTCTCGCTGGAAGGCGGCGACTCGCTGATCCCGATGATGGACACCATCATCCGCAGCGCCGGCAAGGATGGCGTCAAGGACGTGGTGATCGGCATGGCCCACCGCGGCCGCCTGAACGTGCTGGTCAACACCCTGGGCAAGAACCCGCGCAAGCTGTTCGACGAATTCGAAGGCAAGTTCGAGCACGACGAGCACGCGTCGGCGGGTGACGTGAAGTACCACATGGGCTTCTCCGCCGACGTGGCCACCGACGGTGGCCCGGTGCACCTGGCGCTGGCGTTCAACCCGTCGCACCTGGAAATCGCCGACCCGGTCGTGGCCGGTTCCGTGCGTTCGCGCCAGGAGCGCCGCAAGGACACCGCACGCAAGCAGGTCATGCCGATCCTGATCCACGGCGACGCGGCCTTCTCCGGCCAGGGCGTGGTCATGGAGCTGTTCCAGATGTCGCAGGCCCGCGGCTTCGCCGTCGGCGGCACCGTGCACATCGTGGTCAACAACCAGGTCGGCTTCACCACTTCCAACCCGCTGGATACGCGCTCCACGCGCTATGCCACCGACGTGGCGAAGATGATCGCCGCCCCGGTGCTGCACGTGAACGGCGATGATCCGGAAGCCGTCGTGTTCGCCGCGCAGCTGGCCTTCGAGTTCCGCCAGAAGTTCGCCAAGGACGTGGTCATCGACCTGATGTGCTACCGCCGCTGGGGCCACAACGAGGCCGACGAGCCGGCGATCACCCAGCCGCTGATGTACCAGGTGATCCGCAAGCACCCGACCACCCGCGAGATGTATGCCGAGCAGCTGGAAAAGGCGGGCGTGATCGCCGCCGGTGCCGGCAAGGCCATGGTCGATGCCTACCGCGAGAAGCTGGACGCCGGTGAAGTGACCACCGAGCTGGCCAAGGTCGAGAAGACTCCGCCGACCAGCCCGCTGTTCGTCGATTGGCCGAAGCTGCTGGAAGGCAAGCTGTCCGACCCGGTCTCGACCAAGGTCGAGAAGAACAAGCTGGTCGAGCTGGCCAAGCTGATCAACACCATCCCGGACGAAGTGCAGCTGCACTCGCGCGTGGCCAAGGTCTACGACGACCGCCGCAAGATGGCCGCCGGCGAGATCGCGGGCGACTGGGGCTTTGCCGAGAACCTGGCCTACGCCACCCTGCTCGACGAAGGCCACGCGCTGCGCCTGGTAGGCCAGGACGTCGGCCGCGGTACGTTCACGCACCGCCACGCGATCCTGCACGACCAGAAGACCGACAACTACTACATGCCGCTGCGGCAGCTGGTGGATTCGCCGGAGAAGGCCACCGTCATCGACTCGCTGCTGAGCGAAGAAGCGGTGATGGCCTACGAATACGGTTTCTCCACCACCGATCCGAACACGCTGTGCATCTGGGAAGGCCAGTTCGGCGACTTCGCCAACGGTGCCCAGGTGGTGATCGACCAGTTCATCGCCGCCGGTGAAGCCAAGTGGGGCCGCATTTCCGGCCTGACCCTGCTGCTGCCGCATGGCTATGAAGGACAAGGCCCGGAACACAGCTCGGCGCGCCTGGAGCGCTTCCTGCAGCTGTGCGCCCTGGAGAACATGCTGGTTGTCGTGCCGTCGACCCCGGCGCAGGCCTTCCACATGCTGCGTCGCCAGCTGCACATGACCACCCGCAAGCCGCTGGTGGTGATGTCGCCGAAGTCGCTGCTGCGCCACAAGCTGGCCGTGTCGACCCTGGACGAACTGGCCAATGGCGAGTTCCAGCACCTGATCGGCGACGCCAATGCCGATGCCAAGAAGGTCAAGCGCGTGGTGCTGTGCTCGGGCAAGGTCTACTACGACCTGCTGGAAGACCAGACCAAGCGTGGCCAGGACGACGTGGCGATCATCCGCGTGGAGCAGCTGTATCCGTTCCCGCGTGCGCTGCTGGCTGCCGAGCTGAAGAAGTACGGCAAGGCCACCGACGTGGTGTGGACGCAGGAAGAACCGCAGAACCAGGGCGCGTGGTACCAGATCCGCCACCATCTGCAGTTCTGCCTGGCCGATGGCCAGAACCTGCACTACGCCGGTCGCGCACGTTCGGCGTCGCCGGCTGCCGGTCACATGGCTGACCACGTCCGCGAGCAGCAGCAGCTGATTGCCGACGCACTGGTCAACCCGTTCAACGACACGTTCGCTGAATAATCCTCCCCCTATTTAGAAGACAAACCAGGAAGCTCCCGCAATGGCCACCGAAGTCAAAGCCCCGGTACTGCCCGAATCCGTCGCCGACGGCACCATCGCCACCTGGCACAAGAAGGTGGGCGACGCCGTCAAGCGCGACGAAAACCTGCTTGACCTGGAAACCGACAAGGTCGTGCTGGAAGTGCCGTCGCCGGTTGACGGCGTGCTGAAGGAAATCAAGTTCAAGGAAGGCGATACCGTGACCTCCAGCCAGGTCGTGGCGATCATCGAAGAAGGCGCCGTGGCTGCGGCTCCGGCCCCGGCCGCTGAAGAGAAGAAGGCTGAAGCCGCACCGGCCGCCGCTGCTCCGGCCGCAGCCGCCGCTCCGGCTCCGGCTGCCAAGTCGGCCGCCGACACCCTGCCGCCGGGCGCCCGCTTCACCGCCATCACCGAAGGCGTGAACCCGGCCGACGTCGACGGCACCGGCCGTCGTGGTGCAGTGACCAAGGAAGACATCGTCAACTTCGCCCGCAACGGCGGCGCCGGCAAGGCCGGCGGCGCGCGTCCGGAAGAGCGCGTGCCGATGACCCGCATCCGCAAGCGCATCGCCGAGCGCCTGATGGAGTCGAAGAACTCCACCGCCATGCTGACCACCTTCAACGAAGTCGACCTGTCCAAGGTGTCGGCGGCGCGCAAGGAGCTGCAGGACGAGTTCGTCAAGGCCCACGGCATCAAGCTGGGCTTCATGAGCTTCTTCGTGAAGGCCGCTGCCAACGCGCTGCAGCGCTTCCCGCTGGTCAACGCCTCGATCGACGGCGACGACATCATCTACCACGGCTACTCGGACATCTCGATCGCCGTGTCGACCGAGAAGGGCCTGGTCACGCCGGTCCTGCGCAACGTCGAGCGCATGTCGTTCGCCGACATCGAGAAGACCATCGCCGACTACGCCAAGAAGGCACGTGACGGCAAGCTGGGCCTGGAAGAACTGCAGGGCGGCACCTTCACCGTGACCAACGGCGGCACCTTCGGTTCGCTGCTGTCGACCCCGATCATCAACCCGCCGCAGAGCGCCATCCTGGGCATGCACGCCATCAAGGAGCGTCCGATCGCCCAGAACGGCCAGGTCGTGATCGCGCCGATGATGTACCTGGCGCTGTCCTACGACCACCGCATCATCGACGGCAAGGACTCGGTGCAGTTCCTGGTGGACATCAAGAACCAGCTGGAAAACCCGGGCCGCATGCTGTTCGGCCTGTAAGAAACCTCCCGCCCCTCCGCGCCTGCGCGGAGGGGTTCTGGTAATGCATCAAGGAATAATTCAATGGCTGAACAATTCGACGTCGTCGTCATCGGTGCCGGCCCGGCCGGTTACCACGCTGCCATCCGCGCGGCCCAGCTGGGCCTGAAGACCGCCTGCATCGACGCAGCGCTGGGCAAGGACGGCAAGCCGGCCCTCGGCGGCACCTGCCTGCGCGTGGGCTGCATCCCGTCCAAGGCGCTGCTCGATTCCTCGCGCCAGTTCTGGAACATGGGCCACATCTTTGGCGACCACGGCATCAGCTTCAAGGATGCCAAGATCGACGTCGAGGCGATGATTGGCCGCAAGGACAAGATCGTCAAGCAGTTCACCGGCGGCATCGGCATGCTGTTCAAGGCCAACAAGGTCGCCGCCTACTACGGCTTCGGCCAGCTGCAGCCGGGCAACGTGGTCAAGGTGAAGCAGCACGACGGTTCGGAAGTCGAGCTGAAGGGCACCAACGTCATCATCGCGGCCGGTTCGGATTCGATCGAACTGCCGTTCGCCAAGTTCGACGGCGAGACCATCGTCGACAACGTCGGCGGCCTGGACTTCACCGAAGTGCCGAATCGCCTGGCGGTGATCGGTGCCGGCGTGATCGGCCTGGAACTGGGCAGCGTGTGGAAGCGCCTGGGCGCTGAAGTCACCATCCTTGAGGCCATGCCGGAGTTCCTGGCGTCTGCCGACGCCGAAGTGGCCAAGGCCGCTGCCAAGGAATTCAAGAAACAGGGCCTGGACATCAAGCTCAATGCCAAGGTTTCCAAGACCGAGATCACCGGCAAGGGCAAGAAGAAGGAAGTCATCGTCACCTACATTGACGCGGAAGGCGAAAAGACCCTGACCGTGGACAAGCTGCTGGTGGCCGTCGGCCGTCGCGCCGCCACCAAGGGCCTGCTGGCCGAAGGCACCGGCGTCAAGGTCAACGAGCGCGGCCAGATCGAAGTCGACGCGCACTGCCACACCGGCGTCAACGGCGTGTGGGCGGTCGGCGACTGCGTGCGCGGCCCGATGCTGGCGCACAAGGGCTTCGAGGAAGGCATCGCGGTGGCTGAGCTGATCGCCGGCCTGCCGGGCCACGTCAACTTCGACACCATCCCGTGGGTCATCTACACCGAACCGGAACTGGCCTGGGTCGGCAAGACCGAAGCCCAGCTGAAGGCCGAGGGCATTCCGTACAAGGCCGGCAGCTTCCCGTTCGCCGCCAACGGCCGTGCCGTAGCGATGATCGAGCCGGCGGGGTTCGTGAAGATCCTGGCCCATGCCGAAACCGATCGCATCCTCGGCATGCACCTGGTTGGCGCCAACGTCTCTGAACTGGTGCACGAAGGCGTGCTGACCATGGAGTTCAGCGGCTCGGCCGATGACCTGGCCCGCATCTGCCACGCCCACCCGTCGCTGTCGGAAGTGATCCACGACGCCGCGATGGCGGTCAGCAAGCGCGCCATCCACAAAGCGAACTGATCGTCCACCTGGTAGTGCCGGCCGCTGGCCGGCTTCACCCGGATTCAAGAAGCCCCGCCTCGGCGGGGTTTTTTGTTGCTCATTTTCCTGTAGCGCCGAGCATTGGGCTCGGCGCTACACCTTTCCAGCGGGCTTCTTCGGTGGATCGTCACAGATCCGATGCTGCACCACCGTCTCGCCGACCTTCCATTCCTTCGTGACCCGGCAGCGCTCCCTGTCCCCGGGCCCCGTCGAAGCCTTCGCCCCAGCAGCATTCGCTTCGTCAGCACCGGCTGCCTGCTGGCGCTCCAGCCACACCGAAGGCGGTGCTGGAGGAGCGGCCTGTAGCGGGCCCGCCAACAGGGCCAGACCGACCAGCACCACCGCCCTCATGCGGGCACCGCCCGGCCACCGAGCATGCGCGCCGGCAGCATGAACAGCGCGCGCAGGAAGGCGAACAGCGCCGAGAAGGTGATGCCGACCAGTCGGAACGGCAGGCTCAGCAGCCACACGAACGGCCAGGCGATCAGGGCGAGGATCGCCAGCGGCCAGCACAGTACGAACAGCAGGCACCACACACCGAGCGCGAACAGGGTCTTCATCACGGTCTCCTTGGGACGGCACCCTGCCGCCTGCGGACACCTTGGCGCCCTACCCTGGCGCCGGCAAACAGTTTGCGACGAAACCGGGCTGGCGGCGATGAAACCGGTCCAGCGCAGTGCAACGCCACGCCCATGCCCGGCTGCGCTTCGTGGCGACCGCATGGAACCCGCGCTGACAGCAGCTCCTGCCGGTGCCTTGGCTCTGCAGCGCCCGATGGTGGTTGCCGGCCAGCGGCCGGCATGACCGCTATTCGAACGAACCGACCGAGTCGTGGGCCAGGTTGTCGAAGCGGGTGTACTCACCGAAGAACTTCAGTTTGCACGAGCCGGTCGGGCCACCACGGTGCTTGCCGATGATGATTTCGGCCAGGCCCTTGTCCGGCGAGTTTTCCTTGTTGTAGTAGTCGTCGCGGTAGATGAACACGATCATGTCCGCGTCCTGCTCGATTGCGCCCGATTCGCGAAGGTCGGCCATCACCGGGCGCTTGTCGGTACGCGTTTCCAGCGAGCGGTTGAGCTGCGACAGCGCGATCACCGGCACGTTCAGTTCCTTGGCCAGGCCCTTCAGCGAACGCGAGATTTCCGAGATTTCGGTCGCGCGGTTCTCGCTGTTGCCCGGCACGCTCATCAGCTGCAGGTAATCGATCACCACCAGGCCCAGGTCATGCTCGCGCTTGAGGCGGCGGCACTTGGAACGCAGCACTTCAGGCGACACGCCCGGCGTGTCGTCGATGAAGATCTTGGTTTCCTTCAGCATCTTGATCGCGCTGGTGACGCGGCTCCAGTCCTCGTCTTCCAGCTGGCCGGTACGCAGGCGCTGCGCGTTGATGCGTCCATTGGAGGAAATCAGGCGCATCGCCAGCTGCGACGCCGACATTTCCATCGAGAACACCGCCACGCCCTTCTTCGACTTGATCGCCGCGTACTCGGCGATGTTCAGCGCGAAGGTGGTCTTGCCCATTGCCGGGCGCGCCGCGAGGATGATCAGGTCGGTCGGCTGCAGGCCAGCGGTCATCGCGTCGAAATCGTTGTAACCGGTCGGCAGGCCGGTGATGTTGCCGCCGTTCTCGAAGCGGTTGCGCAGCTCCTCGAAGGCATCCTTCAGTGCACCGGGCATGGCCACGAAATCGGTACGGCCACGCGCACCCTGTTCGGCGATTGCAAACACGCTCTTTTCCGCCGAGGCCAGCAGCTCGCTGCTGTCACGCCCCTCCGGCTGGAAACCGTCGTTGACGATGTCGGTGCCGACCTGGATCAGCTGCCGCAGCACCGCTTTGTCGCGCACGATCTCGGCGTAGGCCACGATGTTGGCAGCTGACGGCGTGGTACTGGCCAGTTCGATCAGGTAGGCGCCGTCACCCACCAGTTCCATCTTGCCCTGCGATTCAAACCACTCGCCCAGCGTCACCGCGTCGAACGGCCGTTCGCGCTCGGACAGCTCGCGGATCGCACGATAGATCATCTGGTGATCGCGACGATAGAAGTCGCTTTCGGTCAGCTGGTCGTTGACACGGTCATACGCCTCGGGCGCCAGCATCAGGCCCCCCAGCACCGCCTGCTCGGCTTCCACCGAATGGGGCGGTACCCGCAACTGGTCGATGCGCGACTCGTCGCGATCGCGATCGAAGCCATCACCGCGCTCTCTGCGGTTGGAACGGAAGCCGGGACGAGCGGACATGCTGCGGTGTTTCCTGCAAAAGTGGGCCAGACGAGTGTAGGCATGTGCCGACCCCAGCAGCCATGGACAAGCCTGTGGATAAGCCGTGGGAAAACGGGGGATATCCGCCGGTACCTGGCCAGACTGGCGTGAAAGCGTCGCACTGCCTGCGACGGGCGCCGTTGCGGCGCCCGAGCGGGACATTATCGCAGATCAACGCCCCGGGGTCGGATCCCCTGCGACGCAGGGGACTCTGACCCCGCAGGCGTCAATTGCCCTTGACGTGCACTGCGATCAACGCCAGGAACCGGTCCACGTAGCCCTGCAGGAACTTCTGCGTGCCTTCGTTGTGGATCGTGCCATCGGCATCGATCAGGCCGTCCTTGAAGTGGATGAATGCCTCGGGCTGGCCCAGCACAAGCATGTCCAGGAAGGCCAGGCTGTTGCGCAGGTGCTGCTGGGCCACGGCGGTACCGATCTGGCCGATGGAGGCGCCGATCACCGCCGCCGGCTTGCCGGCAAACGCACTGTCACCGTACGGGCGCGATCCGATATCGATGGCGTTCTTGAGCACGCCGGGCACCGACCGGTTGTACTCGGGTGTCACGAACAGCACCGCGTCAGCGGCGCGCACCTGATCCTTCAGCCGGGTGCCCTGCGGCGGATAATCAGCGTCGAAATCCTGGTCGTACAACGGCAGATCGCCGATCTGCACGTACTGGAAGCGCGCGCGATCACCGGCGAGCTTCTCCAGCGCATGGGCCAGCTTGCGGTTGCAGGAATCCTTGCGCAGGCTGCCAACGAACACGGCGATGGTGGGGACGGACATCGGGACATACTCCTCACGGTGCGGGAGGCCCAGCCTAGTCGCCAGGCCCGTGCCATCCGGTGAAGATCAGCCGCCGGTCACGCCGGTCCGCGCCTGCCGCCAATGCGCCTGCCAGGCCTGGAACATCAGCACGTTCCACAAGTGGGTATGCCACTTGCGCTGCCCCCCCAGGAACTGCTGCCACAGCGGCTGCACCGCCGCCGCCGACAGCACGCCCTCACGCTCCAGCCGCGCCGGCTGCAGCAGGTCCTCTGCCCAGGGTCGCAGGTCGCCCTTCAACCAGTCACTGACCGGTGCGCCAAAACCGCGCTTGGGACGGTGCACCATTGAATGCGGCACGTAACGGCCCAGCACGCGCTTGAGCAGCACCTTGCTGGTCGTCTCACTGCGCTTGAAGCCCAGCGGCAGCGACCAGGCGAACTCGGCCACGCGCCAGTCCAGCAATGGCGCGCGCGCCTCCAGGCTGACCGCCATCGAGGTCCGGTCGACCTTGCACAACAGGTCATCGGGCAGGTAGGTCACGAAATCGGCCAGCATCATCGCGTCAGCCGGTGTCCCCGCGCCGTGCAGCGGATCGGCCAGGTCGTAGAAGCTGCCGGCCGCCTGCGCACCGGGTACCGCCGCGGCAGGGTCGCGCCAGCGCGAGATGCGGTTGCGGTAGACGTCGCCGATGCCACGTGCGCCTGTCTCGGCCAGCAGCGCCGCCAGGCCACCGGTCCGCGAGGCCTCGCCCTGCTGCTGCGAGCGTGCGCCCATCCAGCGCCGCAGCGGCCCCGGCACGCGTCCGAGCATCTGCCAGTTGCGCAGCGCGCGTACATAGCGGGTGTAGCCGAAGAACAGCTCATCGCCACCGTCGCCGGACAGCGCGACGGTCACGCCCTGCCGTGCCAGCCGTGCCACCAGCGCGGTCGGCACCTGCGACGCATCGGCAAAAGGTTCATCGAACATCGCCGGCAACTGCGGCACCACCGCCAGCGCGTCGGCGCCACTGACGTACAACTCGGTGTGATCACAGCCGAGATGAGCCGCCAGCTCCCTGGCCAGCGGAGCTTCGTCATGTCCCGAGTCGGTGAAGCCGATGCTGAAACTATGCACCGGCTGCCCGCTCTGCGCCTGCATCAGCGCTGCCACCAGCGATGAGTCCGTGCCGCCGGACAGGAATACGCCGACCGGCACGTCGGCCACCATGCGCAGCGCCACCGCATCGCGCAGCAGCGTATCCAGCTGTTCCTCGGCCTCCTCGATGCGGCCCTGGAACGGGGCGGCCAACGCCGCCTGCATGCGTGCGCGCGCATCCCAGTACGGGCGCTGCGCCTGCTCCGGGCGGTGTGCCGCGGCGCCTGCGGCCACAGCCGCTGCATCCAGCCGCAGCACTCGGCCCGGCATCAGCTTGTAGCAGCGCTGGTGGATGCTGTGCGGCGCCGGGATGTAATCCAGCCGCAGCAGCAAGGTGAGCGCATCGCGGTCGATGTCGTTGTCGAACGCCGGATGTTGCCAGAGCGCCTTCAGTTCCGAACCGAACACCAGCGTGTCGCCGGCCCAGCCGTAGTACAGCGGCTTCTTGCCGACGCGGTCGCGGGCCAGCCACAGGCAACGATCCTGACGGTCCCACAGCGCGATGGCGAACATGCCGTTGCAGCGCTGCAGGGTGTCTTCGACGCCCCACTGCAGGATCGCCGCCAGCAGTACTTCGGTGTCGGAATGGCCGCGGAAGGTGTACCCCAGCGGCTCCAGCTGTTCACGCAGGGCCGCGAAATTGTAGACCTCGCCGTTGTAGGCCATCACGTAGCGGCCGTCCGCCGAGGCCATCGGCTGGTGGCCCAGCGGGGACAGGTCGAGGATGCTCAGGCGTCGATGCGCCAGCGCGATGCCCGCCTCGGCATCGACCCAGCTGCCGCCATCATCCGGCCCGCGATGGTGCAGCGCCTGGCCCATGGCCAGCGCCTGCGCCTGCAGCGCCTCGGCCGACGCCAGCGGCGCCGGCAACAACATTCCCGCCAATCCACACATGCATCAGGGTTCCTGCGCCAGGTCGAGGGCGGCGCCAATCACCGCATTGTCGCTTGGAAGCCCGAACATTGCTGCCCCTGCCAGTGGCGTGTAGGTGTCGGCGCCACAGACGCGGCGCAGCGGCAGGTGACCAAAGCCGGCCTCGACCAGTGCCGTGACCACGCCCTCACCCACTCCGCCGCTGTGGCGGCCTTCGTCCAGCACCAGCACCCGCCGCGCGCTCGCGGCCTGGGCCGCGATGAAGCCGGCATCCAACGGTACCAGCCAGCGCAGGTCGACCACCCGCGCCTGCCAGCCCAGCTGCTGCTCGATCGCCCGCGCCGCGCGCAACGCCATCGGCACGCCATTGCCATAGGTGTAGATCACCAGGTCTCCGGCCTCCGGTGCATACACCCGGCCCTCGCCCGGCACCAGCGCCTGGCCCTGTGCCGGGTAGTCGAACAGCCACTGGCCATCCCCTGCTTCGTGCAGGTCCTTGCTCATGTACAGCGCGATCGGCTCCAGGAACACCGCCACGCGCCCATCCACCCGCGCCAATGCGGCCAGCGTGCGCAGCATCATCACCGCATCGTCGCCGCGCGAGGGGCAGCCGACCACCAGCCCGGGGATGTCGCGCAACGCGGTGATCGAGTTGTCGTTGTGGAAGTGCCCGCCGAAACCCTTCTGATAGCCCAGCCCGGCCACCCGCACCAGCATCGGGTTGCGGTACTGGTCGTTGGAGAAGAACTGCAGCGAACAGGCTTCACCACGCAGCTGGTCGATGGCGTTGTGCAGGTAGGCCAGGTACTGGATCTCCGGAATCGGCAGCATGCCCAGGTTGGCCAGGCCCTGCGCCATGCCCAGGATCATGGTTTCATCCAGCAGCGTGTTGAACACCCGGCGTGGACCGAAGCGGCGCAGCAGATCCTTGGTGACAGTGTAGACACCGCCCTTCTGAGCCACGTCCTCGCCGAACAGCAGGCTCTGCGGATACTTCGCAAGCAGTTCCAGCAGGCCGTGGTTGATCTGGATCGCGAGATGCCGTGGCGCCTGTCGTTCCGGCAAGGCCTCGGTACGGCCATAGAGTGCCTCGCGCGCTTCGTCGGCGACCTCGCGCCGGGCTTCGGCCTGCACCGCTGCGGGCGTATAGGGTGCCAATGGCGCCATGACCTCCTGCAGCGACTGCAGCTTCGCACGGCCTTCGGCATCGGCAGCGGCGGCCATGCAGCGCGCGCGCATCGTCTCGTAGGCCACTTCGATGGCGCCTGCATCCATCCAGCCCGATTCCAGCGCGATCTGCGCCGAGCGCAACAGCGGATCCTGTGCCTCGGCCGCGCACAATTCCGGCAATGCACGCCATTCCACCTCGAAGTCGGTGCCGGCGTGGCCCATCAGGCGCGTGGTGCGCAGATGCAGGAAGGTCGGTCGCCGCGTCCGCCGGCAGTGGTCCACTGCGGCCTGCACCTGGGCGTGCCCAGTGGCCAGGTCGAGGCCATCGGCAAAGAAATAGTCCAGCCCTGGCTGGTGGCTGAAGCGCTCGGCAATCCAGCCGTCCGGCGTCTTCACCGAGATGCCCAGCCCGTTGTCCTCGCAGACGAACAGGATTGGCGCCGGCAGTTTCTGGTAGGCCGCCCACATCGCGGTGTTGAATGCGGTCTGCGCAGTGGCATGGTTGGCCGAGGCGTCGCCGAACGAGCACAGCACGATGCTGTCGGCCGGAATGGGAAGCGCATGGCCCAGCCGCTTGCCACTCTCGATGGCCAGCGCGGTGCCCAGCGCTTTCGGCAGGTGCGAGGCGATGGTCGAGGTCTGCGGCAATACCCACAATGGCTTGCTGCCCCACACCTTGTGCCGGCCGCCACTGGCCGGGTCATCGGCGCTGGCCGCGAATGAAAGCGCCGCATCGCGCAACGGGTCGATGCCCGGCACCTGGCGCGAGCGCTCGACCATGAAGGCGCCGGAGCGATAGTGCAGGAATGCGGGGTCGGTATGCCGGCAGGCCCGCGCCAGCAGCGCGTTGCCTTCATGGCCGGACGACCCGATGGTATAGAAGACCTTGTTCTGCACGCGCAATACGCGCGCCATCAGGTCCAGCTGGCGGCTGGCCAGCTGGGAATCGAACAGCTCACCGAAGGCCGCAGCGCTGAGCGAGCTGCCCGGCAGGATCGGCGCGTCCGGTGCAGGACGTGCGCGCGGTGTGCCTCGCCAGCCACGCACCGCATCGAGGAAATTGGCGTCGCACACTTCGGCGCGGTTGAGCACGCGCATGCGCGCAGGAATCGGATCTGGGACCACAGCAAACATCGAACACCCTCCGTGTCGTTGTTGCATTCCACCCGGCAACGCCGGGCGCTACCCTGTGGGATCAGGCAGCCTCGAAGCGCGCGCGCACCTCGGCGGTCACCGCTGGCATCGCCACGAAGCGCGGCTGCGCGCGCACGCGCTGCAGCCAGGCGCGCACTTCCGGGAAGGGCGCCAGGCTGATGCCGCCCTCGCCTGCGACGTCGGTATAGGCGAACAGCGCAATGTCGGCGATACCGTATGCGCTGCCGGTGAACCACTGCGCTTCGCGCAGGTGCTGCTCCATCACCGCCAGCGCGGTGGCGGCGCGCTCGTGCAGGCGTGGCAGTTCAGCACGGCGCGGTGAATCGGGCGGTGTCCAGCCGCGGATGAAGCGCGCTACCGCCACGCATGGCTCGTGCGTGTACTGCTCGAAGAACATCCAGCTCAATGCCTGCGCGCGTTCCCAACCGTCGGTAGGCAGGTAGGGCGTCCCTTCGGCCAACCAGAACAGGATCGCATTGGATTCAGTCAACACGCGGCCATCGTCGCGGACGATCAACGGCACCTTGGCGTTGGGATTGAGCGCAAGGAACTCGGCGGTGTGGGTCTGGCCATGGGCACTGTCCACTTCCACCCAGCGGTAGCGGCTGCCGAGCTGCTCCAGCAGCAGGCGGACCTTGTGGCAATTGCCGGACACCGACATGCCATGCACCGTCAACGGGACGCGCTCTTCCACCATTGCCTGCTTCCTCGGATCCGGCCGGCGGCCAGCTGCACGCAGTCTGGCAAGCCCGCCGGTGAATGCCAAGCGCGGATGCAGCATGACACCACGGTAACGCTGGCCGCTGGCCGGCAATCGCACGAATCCTGCCACATCGAGGTTGCCGGCCAGCGGCCGGCACTACCGGCAACGCTCAGCGCACGCGCTGCCGCCACTGTTCTCGCGACTGGCCCCAGATCTGCATCGGCTTGTCGTTGTACGGCGGCGGCAGCTCTCCCATGCGCAGCAGCGTGCTGCCCAGCTTGCGCGCGACCGCCCTCGAGTTGTCGTTGTTCTCGGCGATGGTGTGGATCACCTCGTCCCAGCCCAGCGTGTCAAATGCCCAGTCGATGGCAGCAACCGCCGCTTCCGGTGCATAGCCCCGGCCCCAGCTGGCATGCCGAATACCCCAACCGACCTCGGTTCCAGGCCAGTCCTGCGGCTGCCACGCTCCCATCCGGCCGATCCAGTCACCGCTGGATTTCTCGATCACGCTGAACATCGAGAAGCCGAACAGCTGCCAGGCGCCGGCCAGGCTGCAGAAGCCGCGCCATGCCACCGAGGGCGGTTGAACACCCCCCAGGGTGCGCATCGTTTCCTCGTCGGCACAGAATGCCAGGTACGGTTCGTAGTCCTCGCGCAGCAGCGGGCGCAGGATCAGCCGCTCGGTTTCCAGGCGCAGGTCGAAGATGCTCATGCCGACTCCTTGTCGAAGGGGGCGTCCATCATGGTCGATTCCCTTTGCCCACGGATGAATGCCCGTGCGCACAACGAAACGGGCCGGCATGAGCCGGCCCGTCGGGTGCAGCAGGATGTTCTGGATTACTGGCGCGTGGCCGCCGTGGCGCCGGCAGCAGCGGTCTGCGTGACCAGCTGGCCATCGACCACCGGCAGGCGATCGCTGGCCGGCTTGTTGTCCATGCGCACAGTCTTCTCGGCGCCATCATAGCGATAGGTCACGTTGTAGCCCTTCACCACATCATTGGTACCCATGGCGATGCGGCTGCCCGGCTTGCTGGCCATGCGCATGGTGCCGGTGGTGCCGTCTTCGTTGCGATAGGTCACGTTGTAACCGGTGACGCGGCTCGACTCGGACGTTGCGGTTTCGGTGTGGCACTGGCGCTCGGTGCGGTTGACCACGCGGCCGCCCACGTGGCGCTTGTCGATCTGGTTGCCGATCAAGCCACCGGCCACCGCACCGGCTGCGGTCGCGGCCTTCTTGCCGTTGCCGCCACCGACCTGGTTGCCGAGCAGGCCACCCACCACCGCGCCAACCACGGTACCGCCAACGTTGCCATCACGCTCCGGCAGGCGTTCCTGCACCGTCACGTCCTGGCAGACCTCGTGCGGGGTCTGGGTGGTGGAGATCTCACGCACCGGATCGGTGCCGATCACGGTGGCATAGGCCTTCTGCTTCTCGGTGATCGGGTCGACCTTCAGCACATCGGCATATTCCAGCCCGCGCGGCGCGGACGGGTCGAGCTGGTCACCACGCACGCCATCGTCGGTGGCGTTGCCATCAACCAGGCGCGACTCGCCATTGGGGGTTGCGGCGCTGATGGAGTCGGGCGAGCGGTCGCCACTCTTCATGAAGGCGGCGGTGGCGATGCCACCAACCAGCAGCGCGCCCGCTGCGACCAGGACAGTTGTAGTTGTGCTTTTCATGACCTGCTCCTTGCGGACCATCCGCAACGTTCTCGGGACAGATTGCAGCACGCGCTGCCTGAACGGAATCTCCACATTTCCTGCTCATTGCTGTAACCCATTCAGCATCGGGAAATGCAGGGCCCGTGGTAGCGTTTGCATATTCCCCACGAGGATCCCCGCCATGGCCAACCCGATGCTGCTGCCAGTACTGCAATGGGCGCGCCGGCTGCGCTACCCCACCCTGTTCAAGCTCACCGCCGGCCTGTTCGTGCTGACGCTGTTCATCCCGGACCCGATCCCGTTCATCGATGAGCTGGTGCTGGGCTTCGGCACGCTGCTGCTGGCGAACTGGAAGAGCCGCAACGCCACCACGCCACCGCCGCTGGAACAGCGTTGAGCGTGCTGGTCGACAGCCACTGTCATCTCGACGCGAGCGCGTTCGACCCTGACCGTGCCGCGGTGATCGAGCGGGCGCAGGCCGTGGGTGTGCGCCAACAGGTGGTGCCAGCGGTCACCGCTGCCAGCTGGCCGAAACTGCGCGAGGTCTGCCAGCAGGCGCCCGGGCTGTACCCGGCCTTCGGCCTGCACCCGATGTTCCTGGCCGATCACCAGCCTGGGCACCTGCCACTGCTGCGCGAGTGGATCGAGCGCGAACGCCCCTGCGCGATCGGCGAATGCGGCCTCGACTTCTTCGTCGAAGGACTGGATGCCGAGGCTCAACAGGCGTATTTCATCGGCCAGCTGGAACTGGCCCGAGAATTCGATCTGCCGGTGATCGTGCACGCGCGACGCGCGGTGGATGCGGTGATCGCCGCGATCCGTCGCGTCGGCGGCCTGCGCGGCGTGGTGCACAGTTTTTCCGGCAGCCCTGAACAGGCCGCGCAACTGCACAGGCACGGCTTCCTGCTGGGCCTTGGCGGTCCGCTGACCTACGAGCGGGCGCAGCGCCTGCAACGGCTGGTACGCGGGATGCCGCTGGAGCAGCTGCTGCTGGAAACCGACGCGCCCGACCAGCCCGACGCAGGGGTCCGCGGCCAGCGCAACGAACCGGCACGGCTGGCAACCATTGCCCGGCACGTGGCCGCGCTGCGCGGAATGGAGCTGGAGGCCCTGGCACAGGCCACGACAGAGAATGCACGGCGGCTGTTCGCGCTGCCGGCAATGTGACGGCGGGGGCCCGACCTTGGCCGGCACGCTGTAACGACGGCGACGAACCCGATGCCGGCCAGCGGCCGGCACCACCGTCACGCGTCGGCGTAGGCCTCGGTCACCTCGGTTTTCGCCTTCTTCGGCTCCAGCAGCATCTCAAGCGCCTTGCCCACCGCCGCAAAGGCGAACGCGCCGGTGATGTGGGTCGCCGCGCCCAGACCGGCGCCGCAGTCCAGCTTCAACGCCGCATCGGCACCCAGGTTCGGACGAATGCCGCAGACGCTGCCATCGGCCTGCGGGTACTTCACATTCTCCAGCGAATACACGGCCGGCACGCCGAAATAGCGCTTGGCGTTCTTCGGGAAGTTGAACTCGCTGCGCAGCTTCTTGCGGATCAGCGCCAGCATGGCGTCGTGCTCGGTTCGCGAGACGTCGCGGATACGTACCAGGGTCGGGTCGGTGCGGCCACCGGCAGCGCCGACGGTCAGCAGCGGCAGCTTGCGGCGGCGGCACCAGGCGATCGTCTCGACCTTGACCCGGAAGCTGTCGCAGGCATCGATCACCAGATCGAACCCGCGGTCCAGCAGCTCAGCCATGTTGGACATCGTCAGGAATGCCTGCACGGCATCGACGTCGATCCCCGGATTGATCGCACGGCAGCGCTCGGCCATCGCCTCGGCCTTGTTGCGCCCGTAATTGCCTTCCATCGCCGGCAGCTGCCGGTTGGTGTTGGACACGCAGATGTCGTCGGCATCGATCAGGGTGAGATGACCGACCGCCGAACGGGCCAGCGCCTCCACCACCCACGAGCCGACGCCGCCCATGCCGACCACCGCCACGCGGCTGCCCTGCAGGCGCTCGAGCGCACCCACGCCATACAGCCGTTCGATGCCGGCAAAGCGTTGTTTGACCTGTTCGTTCATCGGGCTATTTTAACGTGCAGGTGCCAGCGCCCAAAGCACGCCGACGTCGAACCCACCGTTGCACGCCCGGAGAGCCCGCATGAACGCCAGCCCGCCCCGCCGCCTGTCCCCTGCCCATCGCTACCTGTTCGTACTGTGCCTGGGCCTGCTGATCGGCCTGGTCGCCACGGTGATGGTAGGCCGCGCCCTGCAGGCGCGTCGCGACCCGTTCCCGGACAGCCTGATGCAGGTGATGCAGCGGCAGTCGCAGCTGCTGCAGCGGGCCCAGCAGCAGAACCGCTGCAGCCTGGCCGACAGCGTGCCGCGGCTGCAGGCGCTACGCCTGTTGTCCAATGACCTGGACCTGGCGTTTCCCGGGCTGAAGGACAGCACGCAGTTCCAGCAGCACGCCAGCCGACTTCGCGGCAACCTCAACACGGCGCTGGCTGCACCGCCAGGCGACTGCAGGGCCTTGGCCCAGCTCGTGGAAACGCTGCAGGCCGATTGCCGGGCCTGCCACCAGGATTTCCGCTGAGGCGCGTTCATCCTGCAGCCGGGCATCGGGTGCGTGGTTGGCGCGTTGTTCACGTTCGAAGGGAGAGGATTCGTCCACCCTGCTGCATGACGCAGTACCACCCAACATACCCGCCTTCACGGCCAGGAGACGCCCCATGAAGATCCAGCTCATCGCCGCCAGCGCCATCGCTACCCTCGCGCTGGCCGGTTGTGCCACCTCGCCCGGTTACAGTGGCGGTGGTTACAACAACGGCTACAACAACGGCGGCTACGGCAACAACGGCGGCTACAACCAGGGCCGCTGCGCGGACTGTGGCATCGTCACCCGCATCAACACCGTGCCCTCGGGCCGCACCGCACCCAGCGCGACCGGCGCGATCCTCGGCGGCATCGTTGGCGCCGTGGCCGGCCATGAAATCTCCGACCACACCGGTGGCAGCCGTGGCAACAAGAACATTGCCGCCGCTGCAGGCGCAGTCGGTGGCGCCCTGGCCGGCAACCAGATCCAGAAGAATGTGACCAGCGATACCTACGACATCAGCGTGCGCATGGATGATGGCCGCACCATCGTGGTCAACCAGCGTGACCTGGGTGGCATCCGTGAGAACACCTATGTGCGCGTGGTCAACGGCAAGGTCATCCTGCGCTGACCTGCAGCGGGCCAAAGGCAAAGAAAAAGGCCCGCTTGCGCGGGCCTTTTTTCATGCCGACGGACGGCAGGTGTTACATCGGCTGGACCTTGTCAGCCTGCAGGCCCTTCTGGCCCTGCACGACTTCAAAGCTCACACTCTGGCCTTCCTTGAGGCTCTTGAAGCCCTGGGTCTCGATGGCGCGGAAGTGCACGAACACGTCCTCGCCATTCTGCCGGCTGATGAAGCCGAAGCCCTTCGCATCATTGAACCACTTTACGGTACCGGTCTCGCGATCAGCCATCTCACTAACTCCCTTTGACTCTCTCTTGTTGTTGGAAACGCCTGGTGGGCGGCTGACAAGCAAGGGGGAAGCGAGGTGCATCGATGCAGCGGATCGGGAAGATCTTGCTTCATCAGGCCACGATCCACGGTGACCTTGCCAAGCTCAGCGACTGCAACTTAACCCGGCCAAAACGAAAAAGCAACTGGCAAAATCTTTCACTGTCAACCCCAAAACGGACTCCATACGGGACAGCATGGGACTCTCATTCATCTTGTATCTGCTAGCGGTCATTTTTGTCCTGATAGGCATCGCCGGCATCATCCTGCCGGCCCTCCCGGGCATCCCGCTGGTGTTCATCGGACTGCTGCTGGCCGCCTGGGCCGACGGCTTTGCCCACGTCGGCTGGCCTACCCTGGTCGCGCTTGGGGTACTGACCCTGCTTTCGCTGCTGGTGGACGTGCTGGCCACGGTGGTCGGCGCGCAGCGTGTCGGTGCCAGCCGCAAGGCGCTGTGGGGAACCTTCGTCGGCAGCATCGTCGGCCTGTTCTTCATGCCCATCGGCCTGTTCGCCGGACCGCTGGTCGGTGCCCTGCTCGGCGAGTACTGGCACACCCGCGAACTCGGCCGCTCGACCAGGGTCGGTCTGGCCACCTGGCTCGGCATCCTGCTTGGCCTGGCACTGAAACTGGCGGTCGTGATCGCGATGCTGGGCCTGTTCGCGTTCGCCTGGTTCTTCTGAGCCACCGGGCCTTCACGCCACGCGCACGCTGTGACCGTGCATAAACCGTGGGGCTGGCCGCGATCCGGCACAGCCGCCACACTGTGTGATTCCCGAATTCATCGAAGGGCCTGCTGCAATGACCCTCCCCACGCTGTCTCCCCGTCTGGCGCCGCTGGCGCTTGCCCTGGCCAGTGCACCGCTGGCTGCGCAGGAGTTCGCGCCTACCGCCGATACCTCACCGGCCGCCTGCGCGGCAATTACCACCGACGCGGCCCGGCTGGCCTGCTATGACCGCCTGTTCGGGCATACCCCGGAGGCTACCGCCGCCGCTGATGCTGCCGCCGAAGCGGCTGCACAGGCCCGCCGCGAAGAACGGCAGACCGCGCGCGTGAGCCAGGGCGAGGAAAAGCTGCGCGAGCGGGTGAGCGACCTGTTCCGCCCGGCGACGCCGGACAGCGCGCTGGCCAACGCCGGCCGCGGTTCGCTGCTGGACAGCCGCTGGGAACTGGCCGAGGACTCCAAGCTGGGGCCGTTCCAACTGCGCGCCTACAAGCCGGTGTACCTGCTGCCCGCCTTCTGGACCAGCGATCGCAACACCATGCCGCACTCGCCGAACCCGGCCAACAGCGTAACCACCCCGCAGGTACTCGACAGTGCCGAGCTGAAGTTCCAGATCAGCTTCAAGACCAAGATCGTCGAGAACCTGTTCGGCGACAACGGCGACATCTGGGCCGGCTACACCCAGAGTTCGCGCTGGCAGGCCTACAACAGCGAGGATTCGCGCCCGTTCCGCGAAACCAATTACGAGCCGGAAGTGATGATGGTGTTCCGCAACGGCTACTCGATCGGTGGCTGGCGCGGGCGCATGACCGGCATCGCGCTGAACCACCAGTCCAATGGCCGCGCCGACCCGCTGTCACGCAGCTGGAACCGGGTCATGCTCAACATCGGCCTGGACCGCGAGAACTGGGCGCTGGTGCTGCGTCCCTGGTACCGCATTCCGGAAAGCCGCAGCGAAGACAACAATCCGGACATCGAGGATTACATGGGCCGCGGCGACGCTACCCTGACCTGGAACCGCAATGGGCATGAGGTCTCGCTGATGGCGCGCCATTCACTGCGCACCGGAAGCCGTTCGCACGGTGCGCTGCAGCTGGACTACGGCTTCCCGATCAGCAACCTGCTGCGTGGCCATGTGCAGGTCTTCGACGGCTACGGCGAAAGCCTGATCGACTACAACCACAAGGCCACCTACGTGGGTGTGGGCGTGTCTCTGCTGGAGTGGTTCTGATGGACGTGACGATCTGGCACAACCCGGCCTGCAGCAACTCGCGCGGCGCACTGAAACTGATCCGCGATGCGGGCTTCGAGCCGGTGGTGATCGACTACCTGGGCAACCCGCCGGACGCAGCCACGCTGCGCCAGGTACTGGCCGAATCCCGGCTGCACGCACAGGAACTGGTACGCAGCAAGGAGGCGCTGTTCGCCGAACTGGGCCTGGACGGCGCCGACGACGCCACGCTGCTGGCGGCGATGAGCGAACATCCCCGCTTGATCAATCGCCCCGTGGTGCGCACGACCAAGGGCACGCGGCTGTGCCGCCCACCGGAAACAGTGCTGGAGATCCTGTAGCCCGGAAAAGGGGACGGAGGGAATTAAGTCGTTTGTGCACAAACGACTTAATTCCCTCCGTCCCCTTTTTTGGTTACCGCCAGTCGGTGATGCCTTCGCGGCGGTAGACCTCGGCGAACGCCAGGCGCGCCTTCATCGAGGTGGCATGCGCCTTGAGCACCGGCCAGGTGTCACTGGGCCTGGGCATGTTGCGCGACCAGCGCATCAGCATCACCAGCATGTAGTCGACCACGCAGGGCGTGGCGCCCAGCAGGTACGGGCCGTGCGCCTGCAGGTGAGCGGCAACGTGCTGCCAGGCCGCTTCGAGCCGCTGACGCGCCCTCTCGCGGCTGGCCTCGACGTTCGCCTGGCCGGCCATTTCATGCGGATAGAACCAGGCCCGATAGGCCGGCTGCAGCGTATTGGCACACCAGAACATCCAGCGGTAGGCATCGCCACGCTGCGGCGTGCCCGGTACCGGGAGCAGGCCGGCCTCCGGGTGGCGATCGGCCAGGTACAGGGCGATGGCCGCCGCTTCGGTCAGTACCAGGCCATCGATCAACAGTGTCGGCACCACACCGGCCGGATTGAGCGCCAGGTACCGCGCCGACTTGTGCTCGCGCGCGTCGAAATCCAGCAGCACCAGTTCATGCTCGATGCCGAGCTCGATCAGCAGCCAGTGCACGACCAGCGCGGCGGTACTGGTCGAACCATACAGCGTGGTGCTCATGCGGAAGATCCTGTGCAGGGGGATCAGCCGATTATGCGCCCACGCGCGCGATCGTTGCTCAGCCGCAGCTGCTCATGCAGGAATCCCGGCGCTCGCCACAGGACATCATCGGCGCGCGCATCGCGCAGTCGTGCGTCTTCAGTTCGCAGGCACGGCGCAGGTCCGGATTGTCCACGTCCTTGCAGCGTTTGTCCGGCGCCGGCACCACCTGCTGCTCGCAGTTGCTCTGGCGGCTGCCGAGGGAGTCATTCTGCGCCATGCAGCTGCGATAGCCGGCCTGGCACTGCACGCGGCATTGCGCGGATGCTGGGAAATCCGCGCCTTCGTATGACGCCGGGGTGCTGCAACCGGCCAGGGCCAGCAGCACGCCTACCACGATGAACCGATGCAGGGCCATGGACACGTCCTGTGCGAGGGTGTTCCGACCGTAGCAGAACAACCGCTACCGGAACATCAATATTTTTGCCCACACAACAACGGCGCCACAGGGGCGCCGTTGTCTGGTCCGGGATGGAGGGCTTACTCCACAACCACCGGAATCTTGCCGATGCGGGCCTGCCATTCGCGCGGGCCGGTCTTGTGCACCGATTCGCCGGTGGAATCCACCGCCACGGTCACGGGCATGTCCTGCACGGTGAACTCGTAGATCGCTTCCATGCCCAGGTCGGCGAAACCAACGACCTTGGCCGCCTTGATCGCCTTGGACACCAGGTAGGCCGAACCACCAACGGCCATCAGGTAGGCCGACTTGTGCTTCCTGATCGCCTCGATCGCGGCCGGGCCACGCTCGGCCTTGCCGACCATGCCCAGCAGGCCGGTCTGCGCCAGCACCTGCTCGGTGAACTTGTCCATGCGGGTCGCCGTGGTCGGGCCGGCCGGGCCCACCACTTCGTCGCGCACCGGATCGACCGGGCCGACGTAATAGATGAAGCGGCCCTTCAGGTCGACCGGCAGCTCCTCGCCCTTGTTGAGCATGTCGACCATGCGCTTGTGCGCGGCATCGCGACCCGTCAGCAGCTTGCCGTTGAGCAGCAGGGTCTGGCCCGGCTTCCAGCTGGCCACGTCTTCCGGGGTGATCGTGTCCAGGTCCACGCGGGTGCCCTTGGACGCGTCATAGGTCAGCTTCGGCCAGTCTTCCAGCGACGGCGGGTCCAGCATCACCGGGCCACTGCCATCCAGGGTGAAGTGCGCATGGCGGGTGGCGGCGCAGTTCGGGATCATCGCCACCGGCAGGTTGGCCGCATGGGTCGGATAGTCGTTGATCTTGATGTCCAGCACAGTGGTCAGGCCGCCCAAGCCCTGCGCGCCGATGCCCAGCGCATTGACCTTCTCATACAGCTCCAGGCGCAGCTCCTCGATGCGGTTGGAGGCACCACGGGCCTGCAGCTCGGTGATGTCGATCGGTTCCATCAGCGCCTCCTTGGCCAGCAGCATCGCCTTCTCGGCGGTGCCACCGATGCCGATGCCGAGCATGCCCGGCGGGCACCAGCCGGCGCCCATGGTCGGCACGGTCTTCAGCACCCAGTCGACGATGGAGTCGGACGGGTTGAGCATGGCGAACTTGGTCTTCGCTTCCGAACCACCGCCCTTGGCGGCAACGATGACGTCGACCTTGTTGCCCGGCACCACCTTGACGTTGACCACGCCCGGGGTATTGTCCTTGGTATTGATCCGCTTGCCGGCCGGATCAGCCAGCACCGAGGCGCGCAGCTTGTTGTCCGGATGCATGTAGGCGCGGCGAACGCCTTCATTGGCCATGTCTTCCACGCCCATGGTGGCGTCATCCCAACGCACGTCCATGCCGATTTCCAGGAACACGGTGACGATGCCGGTGTCCTGGCAGATCGGACGGTGGCCTTCGGCGCACATCCGCGAATTGATCAGGATCTGGGCCATCGCTTCCTTCGCGGCCGGCGACTCCTCGCGCTCGTACGCGGCGGCGAGGTTCTTTATGTAGTCGACCGGGTGGTAGTACGAGATGTACTGCAGCGCGTCGGCGATGGACTGGATGAGGTCTTCCTGCTTGATCGATGTCACGGCTTGCTCGCTTGCTCGAGGCTGGCGGGGGTAATCCGCCCATTTTACCCCCTCCCCCGGCCCCGGGGTGGTCGTGCCGGCCGCTGGCCGGCAAGATTCCCCCCGACGCTCTGTCACGCCACGCGCCACTGCGGCGTCCTTGCACACATGAACGCCGAAACCGTTTTCCAGACCCACCGCCCGCGCCTGATGGCGCTGGCCTACCGCCTGCTCGGCAGCCGCGCCGACGCCGAAGACGTGGTGCAGGACGCCTGGCTGCGCTGGTCCGGCGCCGATCCCGCCAGTGTCCGCGATGCAGAGGCCTGGCTGGTCACCACCACCACCCGGCTCGGCCTGGACCGCCTGCGAGCGGCCAAGCGCGAGCGTGTCCACTATGTCGGCCCATGGCTGGCCGAACCGCTGGCGGTCACCCTGGAGCCTGACCCCGCGCCCGGCCCGGCCCAGCTGCATGCGCTGGCCGACGAGGTCTCGGTCGCCTTCCTGACCCTGCTCGAACAGCTCGGCCCCGAAGAACGCGCCGCCTTCCTGCTGAAGGAGGTCTTCGACCACGACTACCGTGAGATCGCCGACCTGATCGGCCACAGCGAAGCCAACTGCCGGCAGCTGGTGCACCGCGCCCGGCAGCGTCTGCAGGCCGGACGGCCGCGCTTCAACGCCGATGCCATCCAGCACCGGCAGTTGCTGGCGCGCTTCATGGATGCCTCGCAGCGCGGCGACAGCGAAGCGATCCAGGCCCTGCTGCACGCCAACGCGCTGCTGGTCTCCGACGGCGGTGGCGTAGTCACTGCGGCGGTACGGCCCCTGCTGGGCGCCGAACGCATCGGCCGCCTGTTCTGGGCCATCGCCCGCCGCGGCGCGGCGCATCCGGCGCAGCTGGGCTACGTCAACGGCGAACCGGCGATCCTGCGTTTCCAGGGTGACCGCCTGCACTCGATCACCACCATCGAAGTGGTCGATGGTCGCATCGCCAACGTGTACAGCGTGCTGAATCCAGAAAAATTGCCGAAGGTTGTCACGCACCGCGACGCTGCGGCGTCCTTGTGATGAAAGGCGGCCATCGTGGCCGCCGTGGAGCCCACGATGTCCGATCACACCTTCCCCCGCGTCCCCTACACCCGCCTGGCCGCCGAGGCCTTCAAGGGCCTGCTGGCCACCAGCCAGGCGGTGCATGACAGCTCGATCGACCCGACCCTGATGGAGCTGGTGTTCCTGCGCGTGTCGCAGCTCAACGGCTGCGGCTACTGCATGGACATGCACGGCACCGCGCTGCGCAAGGGTGGCATCGAGCCGCGCAAGCTGGACACCCTGCCCGCCTGGCACGAAAGCCGCTTCTTCGATGCGCGCGAACGCGCAGCACTGGGCTGGGCCGAGGCGCTGACCCGCTTGACCGACGGAGCGCCGTCGCAGGCGGCGTTCGATGCACTGGCACCGCACTTCGATGAGAAGGGCATCAGTGACCTGAGCATGGGCATCGCGGTGATCAATGCCTGGAACCGCCTCGGTGCGGGGTTGCTGCCGCCACTGCCGTAACGGAGAGCGGGGTCGGATCCCTTCGCATGGCGAAGGGCTCTGACTCCGAGGCGCGGTGGCGGGGTCAGAGCCCTTTGCGCTGCAAAGGGATCTGACCCCATCTGACCCCATCTGCACGCCGTGCGCGCGCACAATGGCGGCATGCCTACTGCCGCCGCGAAGAAACCCAGCCTGCGCCAGCGCTTCAGGGCGATGCGCAATCTGCCCCCCTTCCTGCGCATGGTCTGGAAGACCAGTCCGGCGCTGACCCTGGCCAGCCTGGGGCTGCGCCTGATCCGTGCGCTGCTGCCGGTGGCGATGCTCTACGTCGGCAAGCTGATCATCGACAGCGCCCTGCACCTGAGCCAGCACGATGCCGGCTTCCCGCCGCTGGGCGAGGCGCTGTCCAGCGGCCTGCTCAATCCACTGCTGGGCCTGCTGGCACTGGAATTCGGCCTGGCCATCGCCTCAGACCTGCTCGGCCGGCTGGTCAGCTATGCCGACGTTCTGCTTTCCGAACTGTTCGCCAACGCCACCAGCATCCGTCTGATGGAACACGCCGCGACGCTGGACCTGGAGGATTTCGAAGACCCGGACCTGCAGGACAAGCTGGACCGTGCGCGCCGCCAGACCATGGGCAGGATGAACCTGATGAGCCAGCTGTTCGGCCAGGTGCAGGACGCGATCACCGTGGCCAGCCTCGCCGTCGGCCTGCTGGTCTACGCGCCGTGGCTGATCCTGCTGCTGGCGCTGGCACTGGTGCCGGCCTTCATCGGCGAATCGCACTTCAACGCGGCCGGCTACAGCCTCAACTTCCAGTGGACGCCCGAGCGCCGCCAGCTCGACTACCTGCGCCAGCTGGGCGCCAGCGTGGAAACGGCCAAGGAAGTGAAGATCTACAACCTGCACCGCTTCCTGGTGGAGCGCTACCGGCGCCTGTCGGTGGCATTGTTCCAGGCCAACCGCGCCCTGGCACGGCGCCGCGCGTTCTGGGGCACGCTGCTGGCTGCGCTGGGCACGCTGGGGTATTACACCGCCTACGCCTACATCGCATGGCGCACGGTGCGTGGGGACTTCTCGATCGGCGACCTGACCTTCCTCGCCGGCAGCTTCCTGCGCCTGCGCCAGCTGCTGGAAGGCCTGCTGATCGGCTTCTCGCAGGTGGCCAGCCAGGCGCTGTACCTGGATGACCTGTTCTCGTTCTTCCAGATCCAGCCGGAAATCCACTCGCGCGATGGGGCCGTGCGCGTGCCGCAACCGATCCGCCAGGGCTTCGTATTCGAGAACGTCGGCTTCCGCTACCCCGATGCCGAACAGTGGGCGGTGCGTCACCTGGATTTCCAGCTGCACGCCGGCGAAGTGCTGGCCCTGGTCGGCGAGAACGGCGCCGGCAAGACCACCCTGGTGAAGCTGCTGGCGCGGCTGTACGAACCGGACGAAGGCCGCATCCTGCTCGATGGCCGCGACCTGCGCGATTACGACCTGGATGACCTGCGCGCCAACCTCGGGGTGATCTTCCAGGACTTCGTGCGCTACAACCTCAGCGCCGGCGAAAACATCGGCGTCGGCCAGGTCGAGGCGATGGACGACCAGGCACGCATCGCTGACGCGGCGCGACGCGGCATGGCCGAGGAAGTCATCGACGACCTGCCCGGCGGCTACGACCAGCAGATCGGCCGCCGCTTCAAGCAGGGCGTGGACCTGTCCGGTGGCCAGTGGCAGAAGATCGCCATTGCCCGTGCATGGATGCGCAATGCGCAGGTGATGATCCTGGATGAGCCAACGGCAGCGCTGGATGCCCGCAGTGAGTTCGAGGTGTTCCAGCGGTTCAGGGAACTGGCGGATAATCGCACCGCAGTACTGATTTCCCACCGCTTTTCCTCGGTACGCATGGCCGACCGCATCCTGGTGCTGGCCGATGGCCGGATCGAGGCCAGCGGCACCCATGCGCAGCTGATGGCGCAGGGCGGCCGCTATGCCGAGCTGTTCGAGCTGCAGGCGGCGGGTTACCGTTGAGAACGCCTCTCGTTCCGCCCAATGAGAACTTGTCTCATTTGAGATAGAATTACCCCCGACGACTTTCGATAGATACGCCCATGTCCTCCGCTTTCGGCGCCGAAACGGTGCTTGAGGTCCGTCACTGGACCGATGCCTACTTCAGCTTCACCACCACCCGCGACAGCGGCTTCCGCTTCGAGAACGGCCAGTTCGTGATGATCGGCCTGGAAACCGAGGCGCGACCGCTGCTGCGCGCCTATTCCATTGCCAGTGCCAATTGGGAAGAACAGCTGGAGTTCTTCAGCATCAAGGTGCAGGACGGCCCGCTGACCTCGCGCCTGCAGCACATCAAGCCGGGCGATAAGGTACTGGTCGGCAAGAAGCCCACCGGTACCCTGCTGATCAGCGACCTGCATCCCGGCAGGAACCTGTACCTGCTGGGCACCGGCACCGGCCTGGCGCCGTGGCTGTCGGTCATCAAGGACCCGGAAACCTACGAGCGCTTCGAGAAGGTGATCCTGTGCCACGGCGTGCGCTTCGAAAAGGACCTGGCCTACCGCGATTACTTCGAGAGGGAACTGCGTGAGCACGAGTTCCTCGGCGAGATGATCGGCGACAAGCTGCTGTACTACCCGGCCGTCACCCGCGAGCCGTTCGCCAACCAGGGCCGCCTGACCTCGCTGATGGAAAGCGGCGAGATGCAGCGCACCCTCGGCCTGCCGGAACTGAGCCCGGAAAACGACCGCGCGATGATCTGCGGCAGCCCGCAGATGCTGGCCGACCTTCGCACCGTGCTCGATGCCCGGGGTTTCCAGGTTTCGCCGCGCATCGGCCAACCGGGCCACTACGTGTTCGAGCGCGCGTTCGTCGAGAAATAGCCCATCGCATCTGTAGAGCCGAGCCCGCGCTCGGAGTCAGCCGGAAAAGCAGCCGAGCGTGGGCTCGGCTCTACAGCAGCGCTTCGATCGCGCTGCGCAACTGCTCCGGCCTGGTGGTGGGCGCATGCCGCGACACCACCTGCCCCTGGCGATCGACCAGGAACTTGCTGAAATTCCACTTGATGCGGGCACTGCCGAGCAGGCCACGCTTTTCGTGCGTCATCCAGGCCCACAACGGATCAGCGCCCTCGCCGTTGACCTCGATCTTCTCCGACAGCGGAAAGCTGACCGGATAGTCCAGCGAACAGAACTGGCGGATCTGCGCCGCGTCCCCCGGCTCCTGCGCACCGAACTGGTTGCACGGGAAGCCGATCACCACCAGGCCGCGCTCGCGGTAGTCCTGCCACAACTGTTCCAGGCCGGTGTACTGCGGGGTGAAGCCACAGCGGCTGGCGACGTTCACCAGCAGCAACGGGTGGCCCTGATAACGGGCCAGCGCCTGCGGCTGGCCGTCGAGGTCACGGAAGCTGAAATCGTAGGCGCTGGTCATGATGGCGGGCCGTGGGCGGTGAATGCATGGTACCCGCGCCCGGAGCCGGCAACATGCCTTTTGACACAAGTGCGGACGCCGCCGGCCGGGTTACCCTCGGGCCCTTGTTTGCCTTACCGGAGTCCCTGCCTTGACCACCCGCCTTGCCCTTGCCGTGGCCATGTCCCTCGGCCTTGCCCTGCCCGCCTTCTCGGCCAGCGCCGTCACCCCGTCTGCCAGCACCCATGCCCAGCAGGCCAATCCGTTCTTCGCCGAAAGCCCGCTGCCCCTGCATTATCCGCAGTTCGACAGGATCAAGGACAGCGACTTCGCCCCGGCCTTCGACGCCGGCATGGCGCAGCAGCTGAAGGAAGTGGAGGCCATCGCCAACAACAAGGCCAAGCCAACCTTCGACAACACCATCATCGCCCTGGAAAAGAGCGGTGACATCCTCGACCGCGCGACCACCGTGTTCTTCAGCCTGGTCGGCGCCGATACCAACGACACCCGCAAGAAGCTGCAGGCCGACTACTCGGCGAAGTTCGCCGCGCACAGCGATGCGATCGCGCTGAACGGCAAGCTGTTCGCCCGCATCCAGGCGCTGTATGACACCCGCAGCCAGCTGGGCCTGGACGCCGAAGGCGTGCGCCTGGTCGAGAAGTACTACGACAACTACGTGCGCGCAGGCGCCAAGCTGTCCGAGGCCGACAAGGCCAAGCTGAAGGAGATGAACGCCGAGCTGGCCAACCTGGGCACCAAGTTCAGCCAGAACGTGCAGTCGGAAGTGAACGCTTCGGCAATCACCGTCGACGACGTCAAGGCGCTGGACGGCCTGTCCAAGGAGCAGATCGCCGCCGCCGCCGAAGCCGCCAAGGCCCGCGGCCAGGACGGCAAGTACGTGATCACCCTGCTCAACACCACCGGCCAGCCGCCGCTGACCAACCTGGCCAACCGCGCCCTGCGCCAGAAGATCTACGAAGCGTCGGTCAGCCGTGGCAGCCGTGGCGGTGAGTTCGACAACACCGCGCTGGTCTCGCGCATCATGCAGCTGCGTGCCGACAAGGCCAAGCTGATGGGCTTCCCGAACTTCGCCGCCTACAACCTGACCAACCAGACCGCCAAGACCCCCGAAGCGGTCAACGCAATGCTGGGCAAGCTGGCCCCGGCCGCGGTGGCCAACGCCAAGCGTGAAGCCGCCGACCTGCAGGCGATGATCGACCAGGAACAGAAGGCCGCCGGCAAGCCGACGTTCAAGCTGGAACCGTGGGACTGGGCCTTCTACAGCGAGAAGGTGCGCCAAGCCAAGTACAACTTCGACGAGTCGCAGCTGAAGCCGTACTTCGAAATGAAGAACGTGCTGGAGAACGGCGTGTTCTACGCCGCGGGCCAGGAATTCGGCCTGACCTTCAAGCAGCGCACCGACCTGCCGGTCTACCACGATGACGTCACCGTCTACGACGTGTTCGACGCCGACGGCAGCCAGCTGGCGATCTTCATCTTCGACCCGTATGCACGCGCCTCCAAGCGCGGTGGTGCGTGGATGAACTCCTACGTCTCGCAGTCCAAGCTGACCGGCTTCAAGCCGGTGGTCGCCAACCACCTGAACATTCCGAAGCCGCCGGCCGGCCAGCCGACCCTGCTGACCTGGGACGAGGTGAACACCACCTTCCACGAGTTCGGCCACGCCCTGCACGGCATGTTCTCCAACGTGAAGTACCCGTACTTCTCGGGCACCTCGGTGCCGCGTGACTTCGTCGAGTTCCCCTCCCAGGTCAACGAGATGTGGTCGGACAACCCGGTCATCCTGAAGAACTACGCCAAGCACTACCAGAACGGTTCGGCGATGCCGCAGGTGCTGCTGGACAAGGTGCTGGCGGCGGCCAAGTTCAACCAGGGTTTCGCCACCACCGAATACCTGGGCGCGGCGATGCTGGACCAGAACTGGCACCAGATCGGCCCGGACCAGGTGCCGGCGGCCAAGGACGTGATGGCCTTCGAGCGCGCCGCACTGGAGAAGGACGGCATCTACTACGCTCCGGTTCCGCCGCGTTACAAGACCCCGTACTTCAGCCACATCATGGGCGGCTATTCGGCCGGCTACTACGCCTACATCTGGTCGGAAGTGCTCGATGCCAACACCCAGAAGTGGTTCAAGGACAATGGCGGCCTGAGCCGCAAGAACGGCGACCACTTCCGCGCTACCCTGCTGTCCAAGGGCGGCAGCGTCGACGCGATGCAGCTGTTCCGCGATTTCGCCGGCCACGAGCCGCAGATCGAACCGCTGCTGGAAAAGCGTGGCCTGACCGGCGCCAGCAACTGATCGCCTGCGCGCTAGCGTGAAACGAAAACCGCCCGGGAGACCGGGCGGTTTTTTCGTTGAGGTCATCGCCGGAACAATCGTTCCCACCATCGTTTCTGCGTGGTTGCCGCCGGAGCCGTATCCGTATCCAGGGTTTCCGGCACGAACTGCGCCAGCTGCGCCGCGACGGCCTCTGCGTACAGCAACGCGCCATCGGGGGCGCAGTTGAGCAGATTGCTCATGCTGGTCGATGCGTTGAGGTCCATCGGATTCGGCTCGACCACCTCGCTTGCTTCCAGCAATCCGCATCCCTTGCCGATGGCATCATCGACAACGCTCCAGAACACGGCCAGTCGACCATCGGAGAACAGCTCGTGCAGACGCGCGCGCAGGTCATTGTTCCCGGCGTAGTCCGCGCGCATCTGCTTCAGCCGGTCATGCGTGATGAACACACCACCACCGTAGTTTTCGCGCAGGTGGTTGCCTGCAGCGGCGTCCGCCCACTGTGGCGGCACCAGTTGCCGCCAGTCCGCGAAATAGCGGGCAACCACCGGATCGTCGATGAAGAACGAAAGGGCGCTCCCGCGAAGATAGTGATACCGGCGCAGGTGACCGGCCACGATCGCCAGGTACAAAGCATGCCCCTTCTCGAAGGGCACGTCTGCGCTGATCGAGCGAGCCTCGTCGATGCGTTCCTGCAGCTGCTCCATGTAGAACGGCTCGATCCGGAATTGCTGCTGCAGCGGCTCAACCAGCGTCGCGTCCTCCAGCGCACGGAAATAGAGGCCACGGATTTCCGAGTCCGCGACTGGATGGTAGGTGATGTCCCAACCCATGCTGCAACGCCTTCAGGAATGCGGTAATGCCGCCGACCCAACAGCTTAGCGTCGTCGGCACCCTTGCGGAGAGCAGGCCGTGCAATACCCGTAGTCAACGTCAATGAGTGTCGTATCAGGCCTGATCTATCCCTCTCTCCCGACGCAACACTACCGTGGCGCCACGTACCCGCCCGGCACGCCTTCCGGCGACAGCACCAGCTGCCACAGCTGCGCGTGCCGGCAGCGGAAGGTGGCCATCGACCCGGCCAGGTAGAAGCGCCACATGCGGCGGAAGTGCTCGTCGTAGCGCGCATCCAGCCGTGGCCACGCCGCCTCTACGTTGCGCCGCCAGGCCTGCAGGGTCAGGTCGTAGTCGGTGCCGAAGTTGTGCCAGTCCTCCAGTACGAAACGGCCTTCGAACGCCCGGGTGATCTGCACCGCCGACGGCAGCATCGAGTTGGGGAAGATGTAGCGCGCGATCCACGGATCGGTGCGATGCCGGGAGATGTTGGCGCCGATGCTGTGCAACAGCAGCAGGCCGCGCGGCGACAGGCAGCGCTTGGCCACCTCGAAGAAGCCCGCGTAGTTCTTGTCACCGACGTGCTCGAACATGCCGATCGAGAAAATCGCATCGAACGGTTCGTCCAGCTCGCGGTAGTCCTGCAGTCGGATCTCGATCGGCAGGCCCGCGCACAGGTTCCGCGCGAACTCGGCCTGCTCCTGCGAAATCGTCACGCCGACGCCGCTGACACCGTAGCGCTCAACGGCGAACTTCAGCGCTTCACCCCAACCGCAGCCAATGTCCAGCACGCGCTGGCCCGGGCGCAGGCCCAGCTTGCGGCAGACCAGGTCGAGCTTGGCTTCCTGTGCGGCGTCGAGATCATCAGCGTTGCGCCAATAGCCACAGCTGTAGACCAGGCGCTGACCGAGCATGGCCTGGTAGAGATCGTTGCCCAGGTCGTAATGACGGCGCCCGACCTCGTAGCTGCCCTGCCCCGCCTGCAGGTTGAACAGGCGCGCCTTCAGCGCATCGGCCACTTCGCGCCAGCCGTGCACCCGTTCATCCAGGTGCGCCTGCATCAGGTGGACGAGGAATTCATCCAGGACGTTCGCATCCCACCACCCTTCCATGTAGCTCTCGCCCAGGCCGAGCGAGCCGTGGCCCATGACCCGCGCGAAAAAGCGCGGGTCATGCACCTGGATGTCCTGTGGCTGGGTACCGCCGATGCGGACCCCGGCTTCGTGGAGCAGGCCGGCGACCCGCTCCTGCAACCCTGTATCCACGCCACCTCCTCGACTGCGGTCAACCGCGTGCGAACAGCTCCACGTAGTCCTTGGCCACGTGCGGCAACAGCACCGCCGCCGGTACATCGGCGGTCTGGGTGCCGTCCGAGTATGGACCCACCTGGTACGGAGGGAAAACAAACCGTAGCGCGGTGATCTGCCCCTTGTCGTCGGTCAGTGGCTGGAACTGGCTGAAATTGTCGGCCTGCGGGCCAGTACCGTCGGCGATCATGCGCGATGCGTTGCGCAGCGATTCCTGCAGTTGGGCCGGGTCCATGTCCTCGCCGCTGAGCCGCGTGGCCACGCGTTCGCGCAGCTGGTCGGAGACGAAATCGCTGATTGCCTTCCAGCCCTTGGCATCGGTCACCAGCTTGTCGGCACTGAGCATCTGCTGCTGCTGCGGCAGCCATACGAAGCGCGCCACCAGCGGTTCGCCATGGGCGCCACCGGTGTAGCGGCTGCCATCGGCACTGACCACCACCAGCTGCGGGGTTTCCAGCAGCTTCTCGAAGCTCAACGACAGCTCGTAGGGCATGGTCGGCTTGTCATTGCCCAGCCCGTCCAGCGCCTGCTGCAGGTCACTGCGTGCACTCGTCGCATAACTCTGCAGCGCGCGCGCCAGGCCGGGGTAGCGGTCGATACCGGCCGGGTAGCTGATGCCCACCACTTCGCGCTCGTTGTTTTCGATCACGTCGCGCAGGTCCAGCGGCGCTTCCGTGGCCGGCGTCTCGCCGGCGGCGGTGGCTTCGGCGGCGGGCGCCGCGTCGGTTACCGGCGCCGGCTCGCTTTCACGCTGGCAACCGGCCAGCAACAGCACGCCCACCACGCCGGCCAGCACGCTGCCGTGCAGTGGCCGGTTGTTTCCAATCTTCATCGGGATCCCCTGTTCATGTTTGTACATCATCGCCTGCCATGGCTGAAGCGTGGCCCGCTGGCATTCAGCCAACGAGCAGGTCGTGGTACTCCTCGTGCCGCTGCAGGAAGGCCTCGGCGTAGGAACATGCCGGCACCACCTTGTACTTCTGCTCGCGGGCGAAACGCAGTGCCACGCGGGTGAGTTCACCGGCGATGCCACGGCCGGCGATCGGCTCAGGCACCTCGGTGTGGGTGATGACCATGCGCTTGCGCTTGATCTGGTAGTCCAGCACCGCCAGCTGTCCTCGCACACGGGCGGTGAAGCGGTGGTTGGCCAGATCGTGTTCGACCTCGTAGGCCAGACCGGGGGGCGTGACCGAAGCCATGGAACTGTCTCCTGCGGCGACTGCGTGGATGGTGCGCAGCCGGGCGCCATGATCGCGTGAAGCCTGAACAGGGGCAAGTCCAGTCCATTCACGTCAGTTTTCGCCCTCAAGCTGGAGGGGCGCCGGCCGCTATCGCCTATGGCGGGGTACGGCCAGGCTGGCACGACCCTTGCGACCGTTGATCATGCGCACCACCGTGGAGGCTCCCATGCACGCCAGCGATTCCCATTCCGATACCGACCGCGCCCTGCTGGAGGGCCTGCTGCAACTGGCGGTGGAAGGGCAGACCGAGGATCAGGATTTCCAGCGCATCGGCGAGGAAGTATTCGCCCGCCTGCTGGATACCTACGGCCACACGACCCAGGCCTGAAACCGGATACGCCGGGGTCGGATCCGCAGGATCCGACCCTGGCACGCTTCAGCCGCCCAGGCGGAAGGTCGGGTTGGAGAGTTCGCGCAGGAAGTGGTTGAAGATGCTCGGCTGCATGGCCAGCATGAAGATCACGCCGAACGCCGCACCTGCCAGGTGCGCGCTGTGGTTGATGCGATCGCCGCCGCGCTTGTCCATCCAGATGCTGTAGCCGACGTAGAACGCGGCATAGATGATCGCCGGTGCCGGGATGAAGAACACCAGGATGATCGACCACGGCTTGATCAGGATGAAGGCGAACAGGACCGCCGACACCGCACCGGATGCCCCGAGGCTGAGGTAGTTCGGATTCTTCTGGTTCTTCAGGTAGCTGGGCAGGATAGAGACCAGCAGCGCGCCGATGTAGAACGCCGGGTAGGTCAGGTAGCTGCCGGTCAGCTGCACCATCACGCTCTCGATGAATCCCCCGAAGAAGAACAGGGTGATCATGTTGAAGATCAGGTGCGACCAGTCGGCGTGGATGAAGCCATAGGTCACCAGCCGGTCGTACTGGCGATGGCGGTCGACGGCCGGCGGCCACAGGATCAGGCGATCGGCCAGCTTGCGGTTGTTGAACGCCATCCACGACAGGATGGCGGTGATGGCGATCAACAGCAGATTGACGGGGGTCATGTCAGGCTCAGGCGCTACGGTAGTTGTCGACCATACGATAGCGTTTCGCGTACCAACCGAAGACCAACGCCGCGACGAAGGCGAAACCGGCGAAGAAGAACATCAGGAACGCCGCTTCGCTCAGGCCCGTACTGGCGATCCTGTGGGTCACGGCATCGTTGCGCACGGCAGCGTTCGACAGCAGCACCCACAGGTTGCCGATGGTGGTGGTCAGGTTCCAGAAGCTCATCACCACGCCCTTCATCGCCTGCGGCGCCTGGCTGTAGGCGAACTCCAGGCCGGTGGCCGAGACCAGCACCTCACCGAAGGTCAGCAGCGCATACGGCAGCATCTGCCAGAAGATCGACATGGCGTTGCCGCCGTCCATCACCACCTGGATGCCGCCGACCACGATCCAGGCCAGGCCGCTGAAGGCGATGCCGGCGGTCATGCGGCGCAGCGCAGTCGGCTCGAAGCCGAAGCGGCGCAGGGCCGGGTACAGCACCAGGTTGTTGAACGGAATCAGGATCATAACCAGCAGCGGGTTCAGCGCCTGCATCTGCGAGGCGGTGAACCAGCTCGGCATCTGCATCTGCTGGCCCTGCAGGACCCAGGTCGAGGCCTTCTGGTCGAACAGCGAGAAGAACGGCGTGGTCAGCGCGAAGATCACCAGCACGCGCAGCACCGAGCGCACGCCTTCCACGGCTTCGGCCGGATGCTGGCCGCGGGCGCGGTCCAGCTGCAACCAGGTACCGCCACCGATGCCGGCGAGGATCGACACCAGCGCCAGGCACAGGCAGATCACGATGCCCAGCGAGCCGACCAGGCCGAACGAGGCTGCAGCCAGCGCCAGGCCGAGCACGGCGATCACCAGACCCGGACGGCCCTGGCCGGCCACGCGCGTGGTCAGCGCGGTACGCACCACGTTGGCGAACGAATGCGGATCCTTCGGCGGCAGCGGCACCAGCACGTAGCGCTTGCGGCCCAGCCAGAACACGAAGGTAGCAATGAACATCAGGATGCCCGGGATACCGAACGCCCACTGCGGCCCCCAGTTCTTCAGTACCAGCGGGATCAGCAGCGAGGCGAACAGCGAGCCGAAGTTGATGATCCAGTAGAAGGCGTCGAAGACGATCTTGGCCAGGTGCTTGTTGCTCTGGTCGAACTGGTCGCCCATGAACGAGGCCACCAGCGGCTTGATGCCACCGGCACCCAGCGCGATCAGGCCCAGGCCGAGGAAGAAGCCCTCGCGGCTGTTCTCGAACAGCGCCAGGCACAGGTGGCCGGCGCAGTAGACCAGGCTGAACCAGAGGATCGTGTGGTACTTGCCGAAGAACCTGTCGGCCAGCCAGCCACCGAGCAGCGGGAAGAAATACACGCCGATCATGAAGCTGTGCATGATGTCCTTGGCTTCACCGGCACGGCCTTCCGCAGTGATTTCCTGCAGCAGCAGCGAGGTGATCAGGAACTGCACCAGGATGTTGCGCATCCCGTAGAAACTGAACCGTTCGCAGGCCTCATTGCCGATGATGTACGGAATCTGGCGCGGCATCTTTCCTTGGCCGGCGATGGGGGCGACTGCGTCGTGGCTCATCCTGTAAGGCATTCCTGCAAAGCGAAAGGCGCAAGGTTACCGGAACCGGGGCTTGCGAAGCACGCTGCAGGGCTGCATGACAACGGTGCCAATCCATGGCAGGCAGTGCAGGCCCTGCCGGAAGTCACGGCACCTGCACGACAAAAGCGTAAACTTATCGTTATGCGCCCCCTCGCCCCCGCCCGCCTCCTGCTCAGCTGTCTCGTGCTGCTGCCGGCGTTGCAGGTACAGGCGCGGCCGCAGGCGCCGGCCGCCGCCAGTGAGAGCGCGCCCCGGCAGCTGACCGTGGCCGCGCTGGAGTTGCCCAGCCGCGATGACGCGCAATGGAAGCAACGCCGCGAGCAGGTCGCACAACTGCTGACCGACCTGCAGCCGGACGTGATCTCGGTGCAGCAGGTGCTGCAGCAGCAAGGCCGCAACCCGGCCTGCTGGCTGGCCAGCCGGCTGCGCTACAGTTGCGACTTCGTCACCGCCGACCCACCCAGCCAGCCACTGCGGCATGGCAACGCCATGCTGACCCGGCTGCCGGTGAGCGAGGACGGCGTGACCCTGCTGCATCCTCCCGGCACCTTCAGTGCGGCCGGCATGATGCGGCTGAAGCTGGGCGAGGCGCTGGTCAACATCTACGTGGCGCGGCTGCGCCCGGACCCGGACGAGGCCACCGCCCGCCAACACCAGACCAGCGACCTGATGACCTGGATCGGCGCCACCGCCGAAGGCATGCCCAGCCTGATCGCGGGCGACTTTTCGGCCAGCACGGTTGAGCTGGTGCGTAGCACGCCCGGCTTCCAGCCGGCACGGCGCAATCCCGGCGGCCGCGCCGAGCCGCCTGCAGCCAGTGGTGGCGGCGCCAGTGGCCACGGCTTGGACGTGCTGTTCCAGGTCAAGCACTTCGGCGGCATCCGCCAGCAGCCGATCCTGCTGCCCGCCGACGGCGACCTGCCCGGACTGCGCCTGGGCGTGTTGGCAACCCTGCGCCTGCAGGACGATACGGCCACTGCCGAATAGGTCGTGCCGGCCGCTGGCCGGCTCCCTCGGGACCACACGATTGCGGGCCAGCGGCCGGCACTACCGAATGAGTCCTGCAACAGGAAAGGCCGGGGTCTCCCCCGGCCTTTCCACTCATCCCGTCACCGCGATCAGGCGATCGCTTCCTGGTAACGACGCTCGACTTCATTCCAGTCGATGACGTTGAAGAACGCGCCGATGTATTCCGGGCGGCGGTTCTGGTACTTCAGGTAGTACGCGTGCTCCCACACGTCCAGGCCCAGGATGGGGGTGTTGCCTTCCATCAGCGGGCTGTCCTGGTTGCCGGTGCTCTCGACCACGACCTTCTTGTCCGGGGTCACGCTCAGCCACGCCCAGCCGCTGCCGAAGCGGGTCAGCGCCGCCTTGGTGAAGGCGTCCTTGAACTTGTCGAAACCGCCCAGGTCCTTGTCGATGGCCTTGGCCACGTCGCCCACCGGGTTGCCGCCAGCATTCGGAGCCATCACGGTCCAGAACAGCGAGTGGTTGGCATGGCCACCACCGTTGTTGCGCACCGGGCCCTGCAGGTTCTCCGGCAGCGACTTGAGCTTCTTCACCAGCTCTTCGACCGGCAGGTCAGCGTATTCGGTGCCTTCCAGCGCCGCGTTGACGTTGTTGATGTAGGTCTGGTGATGCTTGGTGTGATGGATTTCCATCGTCGCCGCATCGATATGCGGCTCCAGCGCGTCGTAGGCGTAGGACAGCTTGGGCAGGGTGTAGGCCATGATGCATCTCCTGATTGCGAGGGCACCCGACGATGTCGGGCGGTGCGCCGTGAATGATGGGGACAGACCCGCAGATTACCAAGGGGGATGTAAAGGAAATTGCGTCCTGCCAGTGAGCACGACGGCAATTGTTACGCAGCAGTGACGCGGCACCCTCCTCATGCGCCATGCAGCGCGCAGGCGCTACAGTGCGTGCACCACCCTCGCCCGCCCCTGCCCATGCGCAACCCCCGGCTGCTGATCACCGCCATCGCCCTGCTGCTGCTCGGCCTGGTCGCCAACCATTTCCTGCAACGGCCGCCGGCGCCACAGTTCGCACCGGACCTGCAGGGAACACCGACCGCACGGGCGCCTGCCACGGCCACGCCCGGACGGGACAACGGCCTCCCCGCGTTCCTGCCCACCGAAGCACGCCAGACCATTGCCCTGATCCAGCGAGGCGGTCCATTCCCGCACCGCCAGGACGGCACCACCTTCGGCAACCGCGAGCAGCAGCTGCCGCAACGTCCGCGTGGCTACTACCGCGAGTACACCGTCAACACCCCCGGTGCACGCACGCGTGGCACGCGCCGCATCGTCACCGGCGGCGATCCGCCGGAGGCGTGGTACTACACCGACGACCACTACGAATCGTTCCGCAGCTTCACCGTACCGGCCCAGGGAGCGCAATGATGAGCCACGATGATTTCGGCCTCGGCCTGCATGACATCAATAATGCCGGCGTCTATGCCATCGACAGCGATGACATCGGCGCACTGGCCGCAGCAATGCGCGATGCCAGCCTCAAGGTGATCCGCATTGATCTGGAAGGCGTGACGGACAAGCGCACCCTGCTCGCCCGGCTCGCCGCGCAACTGGATTTCCCGGCCGGTTTCGGCGGCAACTGGGATGCACTGTCAGACAATCTGCGTGATCTGCAATGGCTGCCGGCCAACGGCTACGCGCTGTTCCTGGCCGACGTGGATGCACTGCGTGCCAACGCACAGAGGGACTTCGACACCCTGCTGGACGTGATGGATGAAGCCAGCCGCGATTGGGTCGGTCGCGATGTGCCGTTCTGGGTGTTCCTGTCACAGAGCGCGTAAGGGCAACGCCCTGATAGAGGCTGACCTTGGTCGGCATGGGCGTGCCCCCCATGGATCATCCACGCATGGCGTGGATCTACCCGGCGCAGCTGGATGCACAGTAGATCCACGCCATGCGTGGATGCGCCGTCCTAGCGGCTGCCGTTGTCTTCCTGCAGTTCTTTCTTGAACGGAATGTCCGGCGGCGGCCGTGCCACGGCCGGCTGGTCCTGCATGTTGGGGTTGGTCAGGCCACAGCCACCGCCGGCCTGCAGGATCGAAATGACGCAGGAAATCCTCGTGTTGGTGCCCGGCAGTGGAATCTCCATCGCCTTGACGCCCTTGCGCACCCATTCGGCCAGCAGCGATTCCTGTGGCACCCAGTACTTGTCGAACGACGTCGGCGTGTAGTCGTACGGCGGACGTTTCAGCCATGTGCCCGATTGCGCGATGCGCTCCTTGCTCCAGCCGTCGTTGGCGCCACCGGGCGCACCTCGCTCGGCGTGGCCGTCGCCGTCCTGGCCCGGCACGCGTACGCTGCCATCGGCATTGAACAGGCCATTGCCCCTGCCGGCGGCACTGGCCTGGCGGGCACCGCCATTGCTGCCGTCGCGGCTGCGGCTGGAAGATCCCCAGTCATCGCCCTTGGCCGGTGTCGCCCAGTTGCCGGGATCGGGGGCCGGGCGCGCTCCTGCGTTTGCCGGTGTGCTGCTGGAGGCTGACGGACGCGTGCTGCTGCTCGTCTGCGCCGCGCGGCCTTGGGCCGCAGCCGCAGGCGTCACGGTGGCACTGCCACTGGAGGATGCCGGTGCCACCGCCGGTGCCGGGGCCACTTCACGCTCCCGCACCTGTACATCACGGCCGGTGGGCGCGCGTACGGCGGGCTCACGCCCGGCCACCGCCGCCATCCGCACCTGCGGATCGGCCACGGCCTGCACTTCACGTTCAAGCACCTGCACGTCCTGCTGTGGCAGGCGAACCTGCATTTCAGGGCTGCGCAGCGGTTTGGGCGCGACGGGCGCTTCGACGATGCTGACTTCGCGTTCGCGCACCTGGATGTCACGCACCTGAGGTGTGCGCACGGCCAGCTCCGGGGTGCGCACCTGGGCAGGCGCCGGCGGCGCGTGCACCGGCTGCACGCTGCGCTCGCGTACGCTGGGCGTGCTGTCCCGCGGCACGACGCTGACTTCGGTTCGCGGCACGCTGACCGGCGGCACCACGAAATCCGTGCTGGCCTGCGCCACCTCGGTGGCCTGGACCGGCGAAGGCGGCGGCGCGGCAACCGGCGCCGGCTCAGCTTCGGCTGGCGGCGGAGGAACACTGGCGGTCGGCGCGGATGCAGGGGAAGATGCGGCGGCTTCGACAGTCGCCGGGCGCGGGGCAGGAGCTGTGGCGGCACCGGCCTGCTGCCCCGTCGCAACCCGACCTGCCGCAGCGGCCGCAGCGACTTCGGCGCCTGGCTGATCGCCCCCGCCTTCCTGGGTCGCGCGGCCGACGAACTCCACCTGCACGCGCTCGCCCTCGGTGCCCTGTTCGTCTGGCGCAGTGGTGCGGATCACCGCCACCCACAGCAGAAGCATGAAGAACAGCAGGTGCAGCAATGCGCTGATCAGTGCCGAGGTCCAGCGCATCCAGCGCTGGTCGCGTGGCGCAGCGTCCCAGTCCTGCCAGAACAGACGGCGCAACGCCTGCCACAGCGACAGCTGCGGCGATTGGCCTGGCCGGGCGGGCAGCGGACGCGGCAGCAATACCGCAATCATTTCGCGGGCGTGCAGCGGTCGCGGCAGCGGCCCCAGCGAGCGCAGCCACAACGCCCAGCCATAAGGCAGGCGCGTGGTCTTCTCAAGGACAGCGCGGGGCTGCTGGCGCGCCAGCAGCAGATCGATGAGTTGCTCGGCCCGGCTCAGAGGCACGCGTCAGCGATCAGGCGACGTTGTCGCGCGGGATGTACGGCGCGTGGCCGCTGTCGTGGTCGGTCGCGTCGCGCACGGCGGTCACGCCCGGCACGCGGCCCATCAGGGTCTTTTCGATGCCCTGCTTGAGCGTCACGTCGGCCATGCCGCAGCCCTGGCAACCACCGCCGAAGCGCAGCAGCACCACGCCGTCGGACGAGACTTCCTGCACGGCCACCTTGCCGCCATGCGAGGCCAGCTGCGGATTGACTTCGTTCTCCACCACCCAGTGCACGCGCTCCACCAGCGAAGCCGCATCACCGGGCGCCTCACCCTTGATGCGCGGCGCCTTGATGGTCAGCTGCTGGGCACCTGCAGCGCCGGCGACGATGTCGATCTCGGCACCGTCGAGCCAGCCAACGCTGCCAGCATCGACATAGAGAGTGAAGCCATCGCAGTCCACCGCCCACTCGTCGCCCAGCAGGTCGGTGGGTTCGGCGAACTCCAGCCGGGCATCGGCGCGCGGAGTACCGGGGTCGACCGCGCTCAGGCGCACGCCCATGCCAGGCACGCCCTCGCGTTCGATCAGCTTGCGGAAATGGGTCTGGGCAGTGTCGGAGATCTGGATCATCAGGCTATTCTAGCCAAGTAAGCGTCAGCCGCTCATTCGGTTTATACACCGTCCGGCGCATTGTTCAGTCAACACGAGGTGGAGATTCCCATGGCCGACCTGATTCCACTGGCCCAGGCCCGTTGCGTGCCACGCAAAGGCAGCGACCACAAGCTCGGCGAAGCCCGCCTGGCCGAACTGCTGCCGCAGGTTCCCGGCTGGGAGCTGAGCGAGGGCGGGCAGGCCCTGACGCGCACCTTCCGCTTCAAGGATTACTACGCCACCATGGCCTTCGTGAACGCGCTGGCCTGGATTGCCCATCGCGAGGACCACCATCCGGACCTGGGCGTGCACTACGACCGCGCGGTCGTGCGCTTTTCCACCCACGACGTGGGCGGCCTGAGCGAGAACGACTTCATCTGCGCGGCAAAGACTTCAGCCCTGACGGAGCAACTGCCATGAACGTACGCTTGCTGAGCCTGTCCCTGATCGCTGCGACCGGCCTGGCCGGCTGTGGTTCATCCGAACCGCCGGCACCGCCACCGCCTCCGCCGACCGAAGTCGCAGCGGTGAAGACGCCGCCGCCGCAGTACCCGCTTGAACTGGCCTGCATGGGCGTGGGCGGCACCAGTACGTTCAAGGTGACCATCGGCACCGACGGCAAGCCGAGCGAAGTGGCCCTGCTGACTGGCGCCGGCAACCCGCAGCTGGACGAACTGGCCAAAACCGCCGTGCAGGGCTGGCAGTTCAAGGCCGCGACACGCAATGGCCAGCCGGTGCCGGCCACCATCCAGGTGCCGGTCAGCTTCAACCCGCCGCAGCCGAAGCCGGACCAGTGCTTCGCCATTGAAGAGCGCCTGCGCCGCGGCGGCTGATCGCACGCACCCGACGAGGCCAGCCGGCGCCCGCCTCGCCCTCGCCGCCCCGGCCCTGTCCGGGGCGGTTGTCTGTTGACCAGGACTGCGTCGGTAGATGCTGCAGATTCCCCCCGAAAACATCTGGATTGCGCTGGCGGTCACCCTCGCGGCCGGCCTCGCCACTGCGATCGGCAGCCTGCTGGTGCTGTTCTCGCGCCGCCCCAGCCCGCGCCTGCTGGCGTTCGGCCTGGCCTTCGCCGGCGGCGCGATGGTCTATGTGTCGCTGTCGGAAATCCTCAACAAGTCCATTGCTTCGTTCGCACTGGCCCATGGCGAGCGCACCGGTTTCACCTACGGCACCCTGGCGTTCCTGCTGGGCGTGATCGTGATCGTGCTGATCGACCACTTCATTCCCAACCCGCATGACAGCCTGGACAAGCAGGATCCCGCGTTCCGCGAGAACAGCCGCGAGTACCTGAAGCGGGTCGCGCTGCTGACCTCGGTCGCGATCACCGCGCACAATTTCCCGGAAGGGCTGGCGACCTTCTTCGCCACGCTGGAAAGCCCGTCGGTGGGCATGCCACTGGCCTTTGCGATTGCCATCCACAACATCCCCGAGGGCATCGCGATCGCGGTGCCGGTGTACTTCGCCACCCAGAACAAGGCCTATGCATTCAGCGCCAGCCTGCTGTCGGGTCTGGCCGAGCCGGTGGGCGCGGCGCTCGGCTATTGGTTGCTGTCCGGGTCGCTTTCGCACGCCACCTTCGGCTGGGTGTTCGGGCTGATTGCCGGCGTGATGGTGTTCCTGGCACTGGATGAACTGCTGCCGGCCGCCAAGCGCTATGCGAAGGGCCACGAGACCGTTTATGGGCTGGTGGCGGGCATGGGCACGCTGGCGATCAGCCTGGTGCTGTTCAAGTGGTGAGGGGTTTGCAGCCAACGGGCTGAGCCCCCTCGCCGCTGGCGGAGCGGGATTCCGGGGTTGGGCCGGGCGAGGTGGGTTTGCGGGGGACGCCGTAAACCCTTCCATGGGGCTTGGCGCGCCATCCATGGCGCTTACACCCCCGCAAACCCACCTCGCCCGGCCTCCGACAGGCTATAGGCGCGCCAGCCGCGCAATGAAAGAATGAAAAGCGAAGCCCGCGCTGTGCGCGTGAGTCGAGCGTCGCTCGACTCTACAAGGGCTGCGTGCGGGTATGGGTCTACGCTGCAGCTGGCAGGTCCGCCTTGTAGCGAGCCGAGCACCGCAGGTCCGGCGAGGGCGAAGAGGCGCGGGTGTCTGAGCGCAGCGAGTTCCGCGCCGGCCCTCGGCGGACCGAGGAGCGCAGGGCTCCGGCGCGCAGCGCCGGCTCGCGGATGGCGGCGTGTTTCTTTGGTTACTTTCTTTGCACGAGCAAAGAAAGTGACAAGCCCACTCATCGCAGGGAAGCGACGGCGCCGACCAAGCACCCGGCGCCGCCGAACCGCCGTCAGCGCAGCCGGTCCAGCGCCTCGACCAGCTCATCGGCCAGCGGCGCGTTCAGCACATACGGACTCTTGCCGTCGTCCAGTGCAAACTCCAGCGAGGCCGCGTGCAGAAACAGTCGCTTCAGCCCGATCTGCTCACGAAGCCGCTTGTTGACCGCAGGATCGCCGTATTTGTCGTCACCGGCCACCGGATGGCCCAGATGCTGGGCATGCACGCGGATCTGATGGGTGCGGCCGGTTTCGATGCGAACCTCGCAGTACGACTGGCCGCCGCGGCGCTCCAGCACCCGGAAGTGACTGATCGATTCCTTGCCGATCGCATTGACCTGTACATGGCGCTCGCCGCCCTGGCGCAGGCCCACGTGCAGCGGCGCGTCGACGGTCATCACGCCGTCCGGCATGCGGCCGGCCAGCAGGGTCAGATAGCGCTTGCGGATGCCGGCGCCGTGGTCTTCACGCAAAAGCGCCTGCAGTTCGCTCAGTGCTGAACGCTTCTTGGCCACGATCAGCAGGCCCGAGGTGTCGCGATCCAGCCGATGGACCAGCTCCAGTGTCTGTCCCGGGCGCAAGGCGCGCAGGGTCTCGATGGCACCGAAGCTGATGCCGCTGCCGCCGTGGCTGGCCACGCCGGAGGGCTTGTTCAGGGCCAGCAACCGGGCGTCCTCGAAGACGATGGCCTGCTCCAGGCGGCGCATGAACGCCTCTGGCGGACCGGCCTTGTCTCCTTCCTCGCTGAGACGGACCGGCGGCACACGCACCTCATCGCCCGCCTCCAGCTTGCGCTCGGCCTTGGCGCGGCCGCCGTTCACCCGAACCTGCCCACTGCGCACCAGCTTGTACACCAGGCTGCGCGGGGCTCCCTTCAGCTGGCCGAGCAGGAAGTTGTCCAGGCGCTGGCCGGCGCGGTCGGCGGGAACGGTGATCATGCGCACGGAAGGCTTGTCGCCAGCGGGTTTGGTCGGGTCTTGGGCGGTCATCAGGCTGTTTATTCTGTTACACTCGGGGGGCGAGATAAGGGATTGATTTCGTTGGAAGTTACTCAGGGCCAGAAGCCCAGCTTCCGACGAATCCGGCACAGTGCGCGACCACCGCCCGCGGGGCGGCCATGTTAGCGGCTCACCGGCCTTCCCGGCCATCGCCGGATGCCTGACACGCAACCGTGCTGAACATGTCCCGCGTGGCGCTCCAGCCTGGCTGACAGCTGCCTGCGGCCCTGCAACACCCAAAAACCCATAAGAGTGAAGCGCTCCCGCGGCCTGCCGTGGTGTCGTAGCGCTGGAAACCCAAGCCGCCCTCCCCGCGCTTGCGCGAATGGGCGGCGAGCCGTGTCCAGAGGCGAAACCCCATGGCGTTCCGCGCGGTAGCCGCTTGCGAGGAACGCAACAATGAAGCGAATGCTGATCAACGCCACGCAGGCTGAAGAGCTGCGTGTTGCCATCGTGGATGGCCAGTCGTTGTATGACATCGACATCGAACAGCCGTCGAAGGAACAGAAGAAGTCCAACATCTACAAGGGCCGGATCTTCCGCATCGAGCCCTCGCTGGAAGCCGCCTTCGTCGAGTACGGCGGTGGCCGCCATGGCTTCCTGCCGCTGAAGGAAATCTCCCGCGACTACTTCCAGGCCGGTGTCGACCACAACAAGGCCGGCATCCGCGAGCTGCTGAAGGAAGGCCAGGAGATCGTTGTCCAGGTCGACAAGGAAGAGCGTGGCAACAAGGGCGCCGCCCTGACCACGTTCATCTCGCTGGCTGGCCGCTACATGGTGCTGATGCCGAACTCGCCCAGCGCCGGCGGTGTGTCCCGCCGCATCGAGGGCGAAGACCGTGCCGCGCTGAAGGAGGCCCTGGACAAGCTGAACATTCCCGACGACATGGGGGTGATCATCCGCACCGCCGGCGTCGGTCGCGATGCGGAAGAGCTGCAGTGGGACCTGGACTACCTGCTCAACGTCTGGCGCGCCATCGCCGAAGCCGCACTGAGCAAGCCGGCCCCGTTCCTGATCTACCAGGAATCACGCCTGATCGTGCGCGCCCTGCGTGACTACCTGCGCGCCGACATCGGCGAGATCCTGGTGGACACCGAGGAGATGTACGAGCACGCCCGCGAGTTCATGCAGCAGGTGATGCCGCAGACCCTGCGCAAGCTCAAGCACTACAAGGACGACATCCCGCTGTTCAACCGCTTCCAGATCGAGTCGCAGATCGAAGGTGCCTACGAGCGCAACGTGCGCCTGCCGTCGGGTGGCTCGATCGTGGTCGACCAGACCGAAGCACTGACCGCAGTCGACGTGAACTCCTCGCGCGCCACCAAGGGCAGCGACATCGAGGACACCGCGTTCCAGACCAACCTGGAAGCGGCCGAGGAAGTGGCTCGCCAACTGCGCCTGCGCGACCTGGGCGGCCTGGTGGTGATCGACTTCATCGACATGGCCTCCAACAAGCACCAGCGCGAGGTCGAGAACCGCCTGGCCAACGCGCTGAAGTACGACCGTGCCCGCGTGCAGGTCGGCCGCATCTCGCGCTTCGGCCTGCTGGAAATGAGCCGCCAGCGCCTGCGCCCGAGCCTGGGCGAATCCAGCCAGATCGTCTGCCCGCGTTGCGACGGCCACGGCCGCATGCGCAGCGTCGAGTCGCTGTCGCTGTCGATCATCCGCGTCGCCGAAGAGCACGCGATGAAGGAGAACACCGGGCAGGTGCTGGTCCAGGCGCCGGTGGAGATCGCCAACTACCTGTTGAACGAGAAGCGCAGCGCCCTGCGCGAGATCGAGCAGCGCCACGAAGCGCCGATCGTGATCGTCGCCGACGAGCAGCTGCACACCCCGCACTATGCCGTCACCCGCCTGCGTGAGAACGAGCTGGGTGAAGAGAGCAGCAAGCCCAGCTACCAGCGCGGCACCCCGCGCAAGCTGCCGGTGCACGCCCTGACCAAGGGCCAGCTGAACATCCCGCCGCCGGCAGTGACCCAGGTCAAGCACACCTCTCCCGCCCCGGTGCGCGAGGAAGCGGCTCCGGCTGCAGCCGCTCCGGCTCCGGTCGTGGCAGCGCCAGTGGCGCCGGCTCCGAGTGGCGGCGTGATTGGTTGGCTCAAGCGCGTGTTCGGTGGCGAGCCGGCACCGGCGCCGGCTCCGGCCGCCCCGGCTCCGCGCCAGCAGCAGGACGGTGGTCGCAAGGACCGCAACAAGGATCGCAACAAGGATCGCAAGGACCGTCGCGACGAAAACCGTGGCAACGGTGGCAACGGCAACGCGCAGCAGCAGAAGGATGGCGGCAACCGCAAGGACCGTGGTGAGCAGCGCAACAAGGACGGCCGCAACGGCAACAACGGCAATGCCCAGCAGCAGCCACAGCAGGGCAGGCAGAAAGAACCGCAGCAGAAGGATGGCCAGCAGCAGCCGCAGCAGCAGCACAAGCCGCGCAACGAGCAGCAGGGCCAGAACCAGAACCAGCCGAAGCTGAAGCAGCCCAAGCAGCCGCGCCAGCAGCAGGACGGTGACAAGCCGGCCGAAAAGCCGCAGCGCAGCGCCGCCGAGCTGCCGGCCGAGGCCGTGGCGGCAGCCGTAGCCGCTACGGCCGTCGCTGCCAACGTCGTGACCGCGCAGGAAGCCACTGCGCCGGTTGCACCGGCTGCCTCCGCTCCGGCGGAAGTCACTGCACCGGCCGACAGCACTGCCAACGCCGGCAATGAGGCCGAGGCGATTGCCGTGACCGGTGAAGAGGCTGCCCTCGACGCCAACGGCGAGCAGGCCGGTGAAGGCGCAACCCGCCGCCGCCGTGGCCGTCGTGGTGGCCGTCGCCGCCGTCGTGGTGGCGCCGAGAACGCTGCCGGCAGCGATGGCCTGGGCGATGATCAGGACGACGCGGACGACGGTGATGACACCGATGCCGCTGATGTCGCCGGGCAGAGCAACGACAGCGTTGCCGGGACCACTCCGGTGGCCGCGGCACAGCCGGCGCGTTCGCAGCCGGAGTTCGAATTCGATGACGAAGCCGAACCGACCGCTGCCGAAGCCGAGAAGCCGGTCCGCGCCGCCGCCGCTGCTGTCGCCGCGCCGGTCGCAGTGGTGAGCAGCGCCGTGATCGACGCTCCTGCACCGGTCGTGGCGAAGGTACAGGCTCCGGTCGAAGCCGTCGCCAAGGCCGAACCGGCGGCGTCGCCGGTGCAGACCAGCATGCTTGATGCCATCGACGCTGCGACCCCGGCCCAGCCAGTGGTAGCGGCAGCCCCGGCGGTCGAAGCGAAGCCGGTGGTGGTTGAGGCTGCCCCGGTCGCTGAAGCCACTGCGGTGGTCGAAGTGAAGTCGGCCGTGGCCGAGGCCGAGGCTGCTGTGGTCGTGGAATCGAAGCCGGAGATCGCTGAAGCCGCTCCGGCGGTCGAAGCCAAGCCGCTGGCCGTTGAGGCTGCCCCGGTGGCGGAAGCCGCTCCTGCGTTTGAAGCCAAACCGGTCGTCGAGACCGCACCGGTCGCCGAACAGCCGGTCGCGCCGGTGGCAGTTGAAGCGGCACCGGTGGAAGCTGCGGCCCCGGTTGCCGATGCAGTGGTGACACCGTCGATCGATCCGGTCGCCGATGGCCACGCCGATGCGGCAGCCCAGGCGGCCGAAGCCAAGGCCGACGAAGAAGGCGAAGAAGGCGCCAAGCGCACGCCGCCGGCGAACTGATCGCGCTTTGATCGCGTGAAAAAGCGGCGGGGATCGATGATCCCCGCCGCTTCTGTTTGTGCGCCGGGCGCGTGCAGCGCTCTGGGAGGCCAACCCTGGTCGGCGCCGTTGTTGGAGCGAACGCGGACACGTCCGTGCCAACCAAGGGCGGCACCTACCAGGACATCAGCGCGTCGGAGCGAACTGCAGGCGGGTCCACACGCCGTAGTGGTCCGAGGCCCAGCGACCGCTGTCATCGGGCTGGTCGAACAGGAGCTTGGCCTCACGTGCAACCATCGCGTCCTGCTGGAAGAAGATGTGGTCGATCCGCGAGGCCACCGGGTAGTAGTGCCTGTTCAGCGTACTGACCCCGGCCAGGTCGGTGTTGACGTGCACGCTGCCGTAGCTGTCACCGTAATGGCTGCGCAGCTCGCTCAGGTCACTGGCATCGACCAGTGCGTTGAAGTCGCCCGCGATCACCACCGGTGCGCCGGCCGAGGTGCTGGCGATGAAGCGCAGCAGGTCCTCGACCTGGGTGCGACGGATGCGCTGGCCATTCTCGTCGCTGCGCTCGTTGAAGTGGGTGGCATAGACGTTGACCGCCTTGCCGTCCACATCGATGCGCAGATGGGCGACCGTCCGATAATCGTCCAGCGGCCGCAACAGGTGCTCACCTTGGGCGAGGATCGGGCGCCGGCTCAGCAGCGCGTTGCCGTAACGTTTCGGCGCGCCCACCGGATCGGTGGAGACGAAGATGTACCTGTAGCCCAGCTGGCTGGCCAGCCACTGTGCCTGGTTGCGCACGTTACGGCGTTGGATCACCTCCTGCAGGGCAACCGCATCCGGCTGCAGGCGCTTGAGTTCGGCCAGGATGGTGCGGCGGCGGCTCGGCCAGTCCTCGCGGTCGTGATGCAGGTTGAAGGTCACCATGCTCATGCCTGGTGCGCTGGCGATGTCAGCCGCTGTCACGGCGGTTGGCACGGCTGCCATCACGGCACCCGGCAATGCCAATGCAATGGCCAGTCCCAGGGCACGCACGGCCGTGCGCACCCTTCCCCCCTGCTGCTTCATCGTTACTGCCCCTTGCGCTCGGCGCGGCGCACCGCGCCCGGTACATCGATCTCGACCCGCGCCGGCAGCTGGTGCACGTGCAGTTCCCTGTCGGTCCATTCGGCCGCTTCGCCGTTGATGGTCGCCTCGCCCGGATCACCGGCGTACGGCCACGGCAAGACCACGCCACCGACCGGTGGCACCAGGCCCGGCTGCACCTCCAGCACCAGCTGCTTGTCGCTGCGCTGCAGGCGGTAGTTGAGCTGGCCCTGCGGCGTGCGCAGGCCCTGCACAGCGATGCCGTCGCCCTGCAGCCAGGCGGTCGGAATGCCGGCGGCCAACACCAGCGCATCGTCCATGTCACGGCTGTAGGCGAACATGTCCAGGGCCGAGCGCACGAAGTCCGAGGCGACCCAGGCATGCGGCAGGTCACCGACGAAGAACGGCTTGCGCGGCGTGCGCGAGACCACTTCGGCCCACTGGTTCCAGGCCTGCGGCGCACGGTCCTTGAAGAAGAACTCAGTCGCCTGCCAGGCGCGATCGCGCCAGCCAAGGCGGACGAAGGCGGCCACGTTGCGCCACTCGTAGGGCGTGTAGTCCTTCCACTCGCGCTTGCCGTCCCGACGGGCCACGAATTCCTTCCAGTAGCGCTCGAAAGTCGCATCAAGCGCCTGCTGCGGAAGGCGCCCCTGTTCACCGCCCGGAGCCAGCGCGATGGTTGTCGAGGTCGCATCGAAATCGCCCAGCTCGGCCGAGCCCGGCAGGTAATCGATGTTGTGCTGCTGCATCGCCGACAGCAGCGAGGCCTGCAGGTCATCACGGAACTGGTCACGCGATTCGGCAATCTGCATGGCTTCGACCTTGCCCAGCTGGGCCGCCAGCGATGCCGCATCCTTGTAGCCGCGCAACGCCCAGAAATTGTCCCAGTACGAATGCATCGGCTTGGCCGAATAGCCTTCGTGGCTGATCGACGCCGGCATCATCCCGTAGAACGCCGGATTGCGCGCCCGATTCTCGTCCGTGCGCTCGCTGGCGCGCAGTTGCTCCATGTAGTTATAGGCGCCCTGCACATGCGGCCACATCAGTTCGGCGAAGGTGCTGTCACCGGTATAGCGCCCATATTCGGCAATGCTGTAGATCAGCTCGCCATGGCTGTCGTTCTCCGGCACCGGATCGCTGCCACGTGCATCGACACAGCACGGCACCTTGCCATTCTCGAACTGATAGGGCGCATACCAGTTGATGTAATCACGCACCGCATCACTGCGCCCCATGCGCAGAAGGCCCTCGGAAATCATCGCGCCATCGCGGATCCAGCTGCGCGCGTACGAGCGCGTGCCCGGCTGCAGGCGCGGGCCGACCCGCGAGATCAGCATGTGCGCCACGGCGGTGCGCAGGGTATCGACCAGTGCCTGGCCCGCAGCCGGTACCTGCAACGAGACCACCCCCAGCTTCTGCCGCCACTGCTCTGCGACCTGCGCCTGCGCCTTGGCCACGTCCAGCGCCTGCGGCGCCCAGCCTCCGGTCTGTGGCAACACCACCGCCACTTCTCGGCTCTGGCCAGGCTCCAGCCTGATCGTATACAGCAGCGCACCGGACGCCATGCCGGTGCTGTCCTTCACCGCCGTGCTGGCCGGGTATTTCCCGGAGGCCAGATGCATCGCGTCGAGCTTGCCATCGAACGTGCTGGCGAAGCGCGCATCCGGCACCTGCAACGGATAGATGCGCGGCTCACCGTTGATGCGCACCAGCTGTTCGCCCACATCCAGCGCATCGATGCGACTGAAGCCGCCGACGGTGTTGAGGAACTGGGTCGGCGGGTTCACCTGCCACGGCCGGATCGCCAGTGCCAGGGTGTACTCGTGCGCCACCTTGTCCGGATTGCTCAACCGGTAGCGACCGATCAGCTGCGCGCGCTCCGGCGTGCCCTGCACGAAGCTGGTTACCGCCAGGCCGGCCTTCTCGTGCACCCAGTCGACATTGGCGATGGGCAGGTAGCGATCCTGCAGCGATTGGGTGATGGCCACCTTCGACCAGTCCAGCAACTTGCCGTCCACGCGGATGAACGGCTCGATGCTGAAACTGCCCTTGGCCGGTTCCAGCGCACCGTCCTCGCTGATCAGTGCCTGCTCCTGGCCGCCATCGAGGCCGAGCAGGGTCCAGTACGGCTGTTCGCCCACATATGCGCGCGGCAGCGAGCCGCGCGGCAGGTCGGCCGCCACCGAGGACAGGAATGCGTTCGGCGTGGCCGCGAACGCCAGCGGCTTGAGCGTGATGTCACGGATGCCATAGCGCCAGTTCGGGCCATCGTGCAGATCGAAGCGCACGTAGCGCGCGTCGGTATCCGGCAGCGCCAGCCAGTCGCGGCCGCCCGCACCGCCGGCCACCTCGCGCACGGTGCGCCAGTCCCGGCCATCCTCGGACGTCCGCACGGTGTAGCGATTGGCTTCCAGGTTCGGCAGCCAGTCAATCACCGCACCGCCGATCTCGCGGCTCTTGTGCAGGTCCAGGCTGATGGTCTGCTGCTTGACCCCGCCACTGATCCAGAACGTATCGCTCTTTCCGTCAATCATCCGGTCCTGCAGCGCGGTGGCGGTGTCGGCGATCACCGATGGCACCAGCGCCGAATCATCCTGCGGCGGCAGGCCCTGCAGGGTCAGCTTGTCGAAGCACACCGTGCCGCGGCCGCCGACCTTGCTGTAGATCGTGAACTCGACCGCAGCGCTGCGCGCCATCTCCTTCTCCGGCGACGGCCCCCACGCCTTGTCGATCTGGCGACGGCGGTATTCGACCGGCGTCCACGCCTTGGGGAAGCTGTAGCCCGGGCGATTGACCCACCAGACATTATCGCCGCTGGCATCGATCAGCTTGAACTGCAGGTCGTTGCCCGGCGAATCTCCCCGCAGCTGGAAGCCGAAGCGGTAGTTGGCCGGGTACTCGATGCCCAGCGCGCGGCGGATGCCGACGTAGCCCGACACCTTGTGGAAATCGTAGTCCAGGCACAGCGCGCGGCCGCCACCGGCACCGCTCACCGGCCGCAGCGAACCGCTGACCTGGTCGGACAGCACCAGCTTCCAGGCGCCGATGTCGTCGAAATCGTCCAGTACCTTCGGCGCCGGCAGTGCCGGTGGTGCGGCGATCGCCAGGGAAGTCCACAACAGGCCCAGTCCAACGGCGATCGCTCGCTTCATCCCTTGACGCTCCCCAGCAACAGACCTTGGATGTAGTACCGCTGCAGCACCAGGAACAGTGCCAGCACCGGAACCACGGTGACGACCGCGCCAGCCATCATCATTTCCACGTCCATGATGTGCTCGCGCGAGAGGGTGGCCAGCGCCACCGGCAAAGTGTAGTGCTCCTGGTCGGTCAACACGATCAGCGGCCACATGAAATCGTTCCATGCACCCATGAAGGTGAAGATCGCCAGGGTCACCAGTACCGGCTTGAGCATCGGCAGCACGATCTGGAAGAAGATGCGCAGCTCCCCCGCGCCGTCGATGCGCGCCGCTTCAAGCAGCTCGTCCGGGATCGAACGCGCGTACTGGCGCACCAGGAAGATGCCGAACACGCTGGCCAGCGCCGGCACGATCACCCCGCCAAAGCTGTTGACCAGGCCCAGCTGCTTCATCAGCAGGAACAGCGGCAGCATCGCCACCTGCGCCGGAATCACCAGCGCTGCCATCAGCACCTGGAACAGGCGTTCGCGGCCAACGAAGTTGAGCTTGGCGAAGGCGTAGCCGGCCATGGTGTTGAGCAGCAGCGAACCCAGCGTGATAGCCAGCGACACCAGCAGGCTGTTGGCGAAGTTGCCGCCCATGCCGGTGCGCGCGAACAGCTCGTGGTAGTTGTGCGTGGTGATGCTCGAAGGCAGCAGTGGCGGCGGGAAATGACTGGCCTCGCCCTGCGGCATGAACGAGACCGAGAGCATCCACAGCAGCGGTGCAAGGCTGACCAGGGCCAGCACCAGCAGCGCACCATTGATCATCCACGGATACCAGCGCGACTGGCCGATTTCACGACTCATACCAACTGCCTCTTGCGGCCGAAACGCAGCATCACGGTGGTCACCGCCAGGATGATCAGGAACAGCAGGAACGCTACAGCCGATGCGCGTCCCAGGTTCCACCACTTGAAGCCTTCCTCGAACATGAAATACAGCACGCTGACGGTGCTCTGCAGTGGATCGCCGCGGGTCATGACGTACGGCTCGGCGAACAGCTGGAAGTAGCCGGACACGGTGATCACCCCGACCACCAGCAGTACCGGGCCGAGCATCGGCAGGGTGATGTGCAGGAACTGCTTCCAGCGCGAAGCACCGTCGATGCGCGCGGCTTCGTACAGGTCATGCGGGATCGCCTGCAGGCCGGCGAGGAAGATCACCATGTTGTAACCGAAGTTCTTCCACACCGCGAACAGCATGATGGTCGGCATCGCCCAGTTGGGATCACCCAGCCAGTCGATCGGACTGATGCCCAGGTGGCCCAGCCCGTAGTTCACCAGGCCATAGCTGGTATGGAACAGGTAGCGCCAGATCACCGCCACCGCCACCAGCGTGGTCACCACCGGCGCGAACAGTGCCGTACGGAACAGCGCCTTGAAGCGCGCGGCCGGTGCGTTGAGCAGCATGGCCGCGCCCAGCGACACGCCGATCGACAACGGTACGCCGATCAACACGAAGTAGGTGGTGTTCCACAGCGACTTCCAGAACATCGGCGTCTGCAGCAGGTCGATGTAGTTCCCCAGGCCGACGAAGCGCAGGTTGCTGCTGTCGGCCAGCGCATAGAGGTCGAAGTCGGTCACGCTCAGCGCCAGCGCCGAGGCGACCGGCAGGCCGAAGAACACGCCCAGCACGATCAGCGAGGGGCCGGCGAAGATCCAGCCGGCCAGCGAAGTACGTTTCATTGCGCGCTCCCGGCGGCCACTGCGCTGCTCGAGCGCGGCGACGGCGCGCGCTGCTGCAGGCGTTGTTGTTCATGCATCCAGCGGCGCTTGGCCAGCACCTTGTCCACGCGCTGGTCCAGTTCGGCCACGGCCTTGTCCTGCGGCAGGCCACCGCGCACGACCTTCTCGGTGACGATGCGCATTTCCTGCACGATGCGCTCCCATTCGAGCACCTTCGGCGTCGGCTTGACCCGCTCCAGCTGATCACGGAACGCGGCGGCCAGTGGATCGTTGGCCAGCGACGGCGCGTTCCAGGCACTGCGGCGTGGCGGCAGATCGCCGATGATCGAATGGAAGCGTGCCTGGATTTCCGGGCGCGACAGGAATTCGATCAGCTTCCACGACGCTTCCTTCTGCTGCGACTTGCGGAAGATCACCAGGCTGGTGCCACCGGCGATGCCGGCACCGGGGCCATCCGGGCCGGGAAGTGCCGCAGTACCCCACTGTCCTTCCAGTTCCTTTGGCTGCAGTTTCTTGAACTCGCGGATGTTCCAGGGACCGGAGATGTAGAACACGTTGAAGCCGCGGAAGAATTCATCCCAGACGTTGGAGATCTGTGTCTCGGACATCTTCGGCGCCCAGCCCTGCTCGAACATGTTGGCGTAGAAGGACAGCGTGCGGCGGAACCCCGGGCTGGCGAAATTGCCGCGGGTATCGTCGTCGCGCAGCAGCGGATCGGGCTGCTGCAGGGCCAGCGACAGCTGCTGCTCGAACTCATTGATCGGCATCAGCACCGCGTAGCGGTTCGGGCCCTGCATGCGCTTGATCGCCGCCATCTGCTCCTCCCACTCCGGCCACGTGCGCGGCGGGTGGTCGTAGCCGGCCTTGGCCAGCAGGTCCTTGCGGTAGTAGATCAGGCGCGTATCGACGTACCACGGCACGCCGACCAGCTCACCGTGGATCACGTTGGTGTCCCAGATGCCCTGGAAGTAATCTTTCGGGTCGACCACGGTGGAGCGCTGCACGAACGGCTGCAGCGGGGTCAATGCATCGAGTTCGGCGAACTCCGGCACCCAGGTATTGCCGAGCTGGCACACGTCCGGCAGTCCGTCGGCAGCGAACGCGGTCAGCAGCTTTTCGTGCGCGGCGGTCCACGGGATGTTCTGCACATCCACCCTGATGCCGGGATTTTCGGCCTCGAACTCGTGGATCAGCTCGCTGACCACCTCGGCTTCGCGGCCCATCGCCCAGAAGCGCACGGTGGTGGTGCCCGGTTCGGTGCGGGCGCAGCCGGCCACGGCCAGGGCGGCCAGGGCAGGCAGCGCCCAGCGGCGCAGGCGGTCGATCCAGTTCGGCATCGGGTTACTTGCCCTGGCCTGTGGTGCGGTTGGCATTGTTCTTCTGTTCCTGCGCGGCAGCCGCGCGTGATTCGGCGATACCCACCGCGCGTGCTGCCGCGGCCTTTTCGTCCTTCTGCAGTTCCAGCGGCTGGAACGACCCTTCCGGCGCCAGCCAGCCGCCGCTGAATCCGGCCCGCTCCAGGCCCTTGCGGATGTACGGATTCTTCTTCATCACTTCCCAGACGAAGTCGTTGCGGTAGTTGGCGATCATGGTCAGGATCGGCCCCTGGTCGATGGCGATGTAGTCGCTGGCGACCCAGCCGCGATCCGGCACCAGGCGACCGGTCTTGATCGGGATGTCATAGTTGAAGCTGGGATTGAACGAATCCAGGAAGCCGTAGCTGGAATAGATGTAGTCCCCGTAACGCTTGTGCATTTCCAGCGTGGCCGGGATCACCTGCTCGGGCGCGAACACCACCGAGGCGATTGCCGCAGTCGGGGCAATGGTGCCGTCATCGAAGTTCTCGCGCAGGCCGGCGCCGCGCGAGGAGTAGTGGCGGAACTGGCGCTGTTCGCCGCGGTACTCCTGCGTGGTGTTCTGCGGGCCATCACTGGCGGTCAGGCCCCAGACGTTCTCGCCATAGTCCTTCCACTGCATCGGGTTGGCGATGGCGTATTCGCGCTGGGCCAGCGCGGCCGAGCGGCTGTTGAGGAAATAGGTGCTGCCGCGCTCGCGCATGTACGCGTCCTGGATATCGCGGAAATCGATCCAGACGTGGCTGTACTGGTGGCCGAACAGCGGGCCGAAGGACAGGTATTCCTGGCCCTGGTAGACACCCCAGTCGTTGTCATAGGTACGCGTCCACACCGTCCACGCGTCCGGGCTGACCGGGTGCGTGGGCGAGCCCAGGGCGAGGATGTAGACCATCATCGCCTCGTTGTAGCCCATCCAGTCGTGATCGATGAAGCCGCTCTCGGGGAACCAGCCCATCGAGATCAGCGGTGCACGCTGCTGCAGCCACGGCCAGTCGACCTTCTTGTACAAGGTATCGGCAATCTGGCGGATTTCCTTCTCGCGCGGATCGTCACCGTCGTAGTACGACTGCGCGAACAGCACGCCCATCATCAGCAGTGCGGTATCCACCGAGGACAGTTCGACCCAGCTGTCGTAGCGACGGCCTTCCTGCATGTCCAGGAAGTGATAGTAGAAACCCTTGTAGCCCGCCTTGCCGGTGCGCTGCGGGCCCATCGGCACGTCGCGGAAGAATTTCAGGGTGGTCAGGGTCCGGTCGATCGCCTGGTTGCGGCTGACCCAGCCGTTCTCGATACCGATGGGATAGGCGGTCAGCGCGAAACCCACCGACGCGATGCTGGCGAACGGCCGCGACGGATAGCGGTCCGGGGTCAGGCCATTGATCTCGTTGGTGGTGTCCCAGAAGAACTGGAAGGTGCGGCGCTCGATGTCATCGAACAGCGGCGGCAGCTCCGGCTTCATCGGCCGCGGCGGTGCATCGGCCTCGATCAGGATCACCGGCGGACGCGGCTTGGCAGGCTCCTGCTGGGCCGGCTGGCAGGCGGCGACGGCCAGGCTCAACGCTGCCGCGGACAACAGATGGCGTGCCTGCATGGCGCGGTTCCTCCGGTGGTCTGATCGATGGGAAAGCATACCGTCCAATGATCTGAAATCGTTTACAAGATGCGCTCTTAAAAAACCACGAAAAACGTGGTTTGACACCGCGATCATTGCCCACGCCGCTGCCCCCTGCCCGGCAGCGGCGTGGGCAATGGACCGGCACGGGGCCGGCCATTGCCGTTCTCACACAATCGATGCCGCCGGCGGACCGGCGGCATCGGATACAGCAGCAGGCGGCGCCGCTTAGAAGCGGAAGCCCACCTCGGCCTTCACCTGGCGCGGAGTGCCGATGATGTCGCCGGTCTCGTTGTAGCTGGCCTGCAGCTTGCCGTTGGTCTTGACGTAGTTGTAGGTGGAGAAGTTGTCGAAGTTGAACACGTTGATGATGTCCAGGCGGGCGTACAGCTCGGTGTTGCCCGCCAGCTTGAACGTCTTCGTCGCCTGCAGGTCGACCGAACGGTAGCCGAAGATCTTGCCACCCACCAGGAACTTGCCGGTTGCGTTGGGCACGGCCGCCTGCGGGGTCGGCAGGGTGTAGCCGCTGGCCTGCATCACCGGGTACCAGTCGTTGACGGCGGTCGGGGTGGCCAGGGTGATCTTGCCGCCGAAGGTGATGCCCCAGAAGCCCGCGTACGAACCGGTCACCACCAGGCGGTGGCGCGGTGCGCCGTTGGAGCGGATGGTCGGGTAATCACCGATCAGGCCGCGATCAAAGGCGTACTTCTCGTTGATGTCGCGGTTATGGCGCGCGGTGGTCCAGGTATAGGCGATCGAGGTGCCCCAGCCGCTTTCCTTGGTGAACGGCTTCTGCGCCGACAGCAGGACCTGGGTGGCACGGGTCTTGATGCCCTGCTGGCCGATGATCAGGCTGCCGAAGCCCGGTACGTTGCAGCTCCAGGCCTGGCTCAGGCCCGGGGAGGTGCCACCGCACAGGCGCGGATCATCGAAGAACTGGCCGGTCGGATAACGGTTGCCCAAGGTGAAGGCGAAGCCGTCGTAGCTCAGGGTACGTGCGATGGTGGCGTCCGTCAGCCAGTCGCCGATCTGGTTGCTCATGCCCAGGCTGAACTGATCCGAGTACGGCGCCTTCAGCTTGTTGTTCAGCAGGTCCACTTCCAGGCCGGCATTGCTGGTCGCGCCGACCAGGGCTTGCAGGTTGCCGATCCCGTTGAGCAGGTTCGGGTTCCAGTCATAGCAGGCAGCCTGGCCGTTGATGCAGGCGCCGGTGGCCGGGTTGCGGAAGTAGATGGTCGGCTGCGGCAGGGCCAGCTTGGTGGTTTCCAGCTGCAGGTTGTCGAACAGGTCGCGGTCGTAGGAACGACCAGCACCACCATGGATCACGTGCTGCTCGTCGGCATTGATGTCATACGAGAAGCCCAGGCGCGGCTGCCAGGCATCCTTGAATGCCTTGCGGTTGTGGCCGTTGCTGATGTAGCCGCTGATGTCCAGGCCGCCCAGTGCCAGCGAATCGGCATAGGTCTGGCCGGCGGGAGCGCGCGGATCCTGCGAATAGATGGCGTCGACCACCTGCTGCGGGGTCACGAAGTCCAGGTAGGACGGGGTCTTTTCGTAGTCCCAGCGCAGGCCGATGTTCAGCTGCAGGTGATCGTTGACCTGCCAGTCGTCCTGGATGAACACGCCGTACTGCTTGGACTTCGAACGCACTTCGCCGGACACGCCGGTCACGCCGGTCACCGGCTTGACGAACTGCGCCTTATACGGAATGGAATCGGGGAAGTCCGGATCGCCCAGCGAGTAGGTGAAGGTCGGATTGATCTGCGCCGCATCGGATGCGTACAGGTCGATCTGCTTGTACTTCACGCCCATCTTGATGGTGTGGTCACCGGCCCACTGGATGCCATCCAGGGTCAGGTTGTCTTCGATCGACCAGCCCTTCTGGCCCTTCACCTGCGAATCCAGTGCCGAGGCGCCACCGATCTTCACGATGGTGCGGTCTTCGGGGCCGTCCGGTGCGGTGTAGGTGATGCCGTTGGCCAGCGTCAGCGGGGTCGGGTTGTTGAACGAGTCTTCGTGGGTGACCATCAACTCGTTGTAGTAGCGCTCACCACTGTGGTTCCAGCGCAGGGCATAACGACGGTCGGTGTTGACCACTTCACGGCCGGCTTCCGGCGAGGTCTGGCCACTGAACTGCGACTGGGTTTCGTCGCGGTCCTGGAAGGTCAGCTCGATGCGGTCGTTGTCGGTCGGCTCGAAGTCGATCTTGCCGAAGATCAGATCCTGCTGGAACGGCTGGCTGGCCGGGCCGAGGCCGGCGGCACCGGCGGGCGGCAGCAGGCCGGCAGCGCCGGTGACCGCGCCATCCGGCGCGATGGTGACCGGCAGGTCGAAGCGCTTGGCTTCGTAGGTCACGAAGAAGTGCGCCTTGTCCTGGATGATCGGGCCGCCCAGGGCGAAGCCGTATTCCTTCTCGGCCGAGACCATCTTCTCCTTGCCACCCTGGCGCTCGGCCGGGGTCTTGGCACGCATGTCTTCATCGGTGTAGCGGTAGAACGCCTCACCCTTGAACTCATTGGTGCCGGACTTGGTTGCAGCCGTCACGGCGGCGCTCGACACCTGGCCATACTCGGCCTTGTAGTTGCCGCTGATGACCTTGTATTCGCCAATGGCCAGCTGCGGGAACGGGTTACCGGCGCTGCCGGACTGGCCGGCCACGCCGCCGCCCTTGACGTAGCTCTTCTGGCCGACGCCGTCGATGTAGACGTTGGTGCCGTCGGCATTGGTGGCGCCGCCGCGCAGCGAGGTGTTGCCCTTGGCGTCGCGGGTGAAGATCAGGCCCGGCACCGCGTCAGCGAACTCCAGGAAGTTGCGCGACACCTGCGGGGTGGTCTGGATCTGCTGCAGGCTGACGGTCTTGCCGACTTCGGAGGTACGCACTTCCTGCAGCAGGGTCGGCGCGACAACGTTGACGGTGTCCAGGTTGGTGGCCGCGGTCGAACCCGGGGTGCTGCTGGCCGCGCCGGCGAAGTTCAGCGTCGCGGTCGAGGCCACGGTGACGGTGACCTTCTGGGTCTGGCCGTTGGCGACCACGTTGTACGTGCCCGGGTCCAGGCCCATCAGCGAGTAGCTGCCGTCGGCGCGGATGGTGCCACGGCGGACGGTACCGGTGGCGACGTTGGTGGCGGTCACTTCGGTGCCGGCCTGGGCACCGGCAACCTGGCCGCGCAGGCTGGCGTTGGCCGACTGCGCCATGACGTTGGGGGCGGCAGCCAGCATCAGGCAGCTGACCAGGGCGGTGCTCAGCAGCCGGCGCGCCGGCATGCGGAAGGTGGTATGCATCATCAACTCAATCTCCGGGTGGCGGTAACCGCTTGCGCGGTCCCTGCGATCAATCAAAAAAGAAGGAACGCCTCTGGCTTCAACGGCCGGATGGCGGAGTGGTGGAATCGCGAACAATCAAGCGGGGAACCAGGGTCTGCTTGTCCCCTGCCCCATCCGTGGAGGTGCCGTCCATCAACTGCATCAGACGCGTCATGGCCCGGTCGCCGAGCTCGGCGATGCTGACCTGCATGGTGGTCAGCGACGGGTGGACGAAACGCGCCAGTGGAATGTCATCGAAACCCGCCAAGGCCACATCGGCCGGGACGCGGACCCCTGCCTGCGTGAACGCATACAGGCAGCCCAGGGCCATCATGTCGTTGGCGGCGAATACGGCATCGGGCAGCGCTCCGGCTGCCAGCAACTCCTGACCGGCACGATGGCCGGAAGCTTCGTCGAAATCACCGGGCAACTCGATGCCTTCGGCGCCACCGCCAGAAGCCGCCAGCGCGTCACGGAAGCCGCGCAGGCGCTCGCGCGCGTCGAAGTTGAGGTCCGGACCAGAAATGAAGGCAATGCGGCGGTGGCCGGCATCCAGCAGGTGGCGGGTCATCGCCATTGCGCCGGCGTGGTCGTCGATGCTCAGCACCGGGTGGTCCTGCCCGGGCAGGTAGGTGTTGATCAACACCGTCGGCAACGACTGCGGCAGGTTGTCGGTCAGGAAGCCCGGGCTCTCGGCATAGGGCGAAAGCACCAGCAGGCCGTCGACGCGGCCGCGCATGGCACGCAGAGCGGCGCCCTGCTGTTCCTGGTCACCGTGGTAGCTGGACACCAGCAGGTGCTGGCGGCGGTTGCGGGCCACCCCGTCGATGCCGCGCATCAGCTCGGAGAAGAACTCGCCGTACAGGTCAGGCAGCACCACGCCCACCGTATTGGTGCGGCGGCTGCTCAGGCTGCGGGCGGCGGCGTGCGGGGTGTAACGCAGCCGTGCGGCCACCTCCAGCACAAGCTGGCGGACCGGTTCGGCGACATTTTCATGCCCGTTGAGCGCGCGGGAAACCGTGGCCACGGAGACCCGGGCTTCGCGTGCGACGTCTTTGATTGTGATAGCTGCCTTGTTCACGAAGCCGCCCTCCACGGCTTGGACCTACCAGCATTGGCGCGGAATGTAAGCGTTTCCATCCAGGCTTGTAAACAGTCCGTTAGGCGAATGTCCCGAAATGGACATGAAAACCTGTCCGTGGCGAGGCCATGAAGGACCCGCCAGGACAGCGTGGGACAAGGGCTCAGCCCTGTTCTGACGGGGTCTGCGCGCGGATGGACAACGCGTGGATATCGGTCTCCATCATCGACCCCAGCGCGGCATAGACCGCGCGGTGCCGGGCAAGCGGCCCCAGCCCGGCGAAGCGCTCACTGACCACATGCACGTTGAAATGGCCGCGCCCGTCGCGCGCACCGGCATGGCCGGCGTGACGATGGCTATCGTCCTCGATCTCCAGCACGCTCGGCGCCAGCGCCTGCTGCAGCGCATCACGGATCCGCTCGATCCGTTCCGCGTTCACGGCAGCACCTTGCGGAACGGGCGGACCTGCACGCGGGTGTAGACGCCTGCAGCCACGTACGGGTCGGCATCGGCCCAGGCCTGGGCCTGCGGCAGCGACTCGAACTGCGCGATCACCACCGAACCGCTGAAACCGGCCGGGCCCGGGTCTTCACTGTCCACCGCCGGGCACGGCCCGGCCAGCAGCAGGCGTCCCGCGTCGCGCAGCGCATGCAGCCGCGCCAGATGCTCCGGCCGCGCCTGCAGCCGCTGCGCCAGCACATCCTGGCCGTCATACCCTTCGATCACATACCACACCGGCATTTCCTCGCTTGCGTTGTCGGGTCCGCCGATTCTAGCCAATGCAGCCCCTGCCCCGGTCCGGCTGGACACTGGCGCAGCAAAGGCTTACCCTAGACTCCATTGCACGTGGCTGGATGCAGCAGCCCGTTGGTTTCTGCGGCCACGCAGCCCCCGACGACAGATCCGCTGCTTCAAACCGGACCACCTGGCCGGGCCACGTAGACGACCTCCCCGTAGTTCTGTCGCTGCCGTTTACTGCGGCGCGTCCTGCTGTTTGATATGTGTGGAATCGCGCCGATCCCGGCGTGTCTGGTGCCCTGGGGCTCCGTGGCGTTGGCCCGGCGAACCCGGTGCCGCGACTGGTCCGTTGCAATCCTGATGTCCATTAGATGACTTCCGAACTCGCGCTCGACGCGAACCCGCCAACCCGGCCGCCCGCCCCCCAGCAGCAGGAAATGCCGCTGGCCGTGGTGCATGGGCAACCGGTCCTGCAGATCCCGCAGGACCTGTACATCCCGCCGGACGCGCTGGAAGTCATCCTGGACGCCTTCGAAGGCCCGCTGGACCTGCTGCTGTACCTGATCCGCCGCCAGAACCTGGATGTGCTGGACATTCCCGTGGCCGAAATCACCCGGCAGTACGTGGAATACATCACCGTGATGCGCGAGCTGCGCTTCGAGCTGGCGGCCGAGTACCTGGTGATGGCCGCGATCCTGGCCGAGGTGAAGTCGCGGATGCTGCTGCCGCGCCCGGTCAGCGAGGAAGGCGATGAGGCCGACCCGCGCGCCGAGCTGGTGCGCCGGCTGCAGGAGTACGAACGTTTCAAGCAGGCCGCCGAGGACATCGACGCCCTGCCCCGCCAGGACCGCGACACGACGGTGGCGCATGCCTTCATGCCCGAGCGCGCCACGGTGAAGCTGCCGCCGCCGGTGGACCTGAAGGAAATGCTGCTGGCCCTGCACGACGTGCTCAAGCGCGCCGAGCTGTTCAGCGGCCACGCCATCAAGCGCGAAGCACTGAGTGTGCGGCAACGCATGGGCGAAGTACTGGGACGCCTGGAAGACGGCAAATTCTATCGTTTTGAAGGGCTGTTCACCGCCGAAGAAGGCAAGCTGGGCGTGCTTGTCACGTTCCTGGCAGTGCTGGAACTGGCCAAGGAACAGTTGCTGGACATCGTCCAGGAAGAACCGCTGGCGCCGATCTACGTGAAGTCGCTGGCTGCTGGCAACACCAACGCGCCGCTGCAGTTCAGCAGCGAGTTTGACGACAACGACGCCGCCAATGCCAACGAGTGAGCGCTGACTGCCGATGGATCAATCGCTGATCGACCGCATTGTCGAGGGTGCCCTGCTGGCCTCCAGCCAGCCACTCACCCTGGCCCAGCTGAAGGACCTGTTTCCGGAAGAGGAACCGGCACCGCCGGGCAGCATCGAACGTGCGCTGGAGCGCCTGCGCGAGGCCTGCGAAGGTCGTGGCGTGGAACTGGTCGAGGTCGCCTCCGGCTTCCGCTACCAGGTCACCAGCGAAGTACATGGCTGGATCAGCCGGCTGTGGACCGAACGCAAGACCCGCTACACCCGCGCCACCCTGGAAACCCTGGCGCTGATCGCCTACCGGCAGCCGATCACCCGCGGCGAGATCGAGCAGGTGCGCGGCGTGGCGGTCAGCAGCAACATCATCCAGGCGCTGGAAGAACGCGAATGGATCCGCGTGGTCGGCCACCGCGACGTGCCCGGCAAGCCGGCGCTGTTCGGCACCACCAAGGGCTTCCTGGACTACTTCGGGCTGAAGCGACTGGACGAACTGCCGCCGCTGTCGGAACTGAAGGACCTGGGCGAGCTGGAACCGCAGCTGGCCCTGGACCGTGATGCACCGGCCGTGGCCGGTGCCGAGGGTCCGGACATCTCGGCCAGCGCCGATGGCGTTGCCGCGAACGATGACGCCGGCCTGGCCGGCAGTGACACCCCCGATTCCGCCAATGCAGCCCCTGCATCGGCCTCCGATGAGCAAGCACCTTCGCCCCTCGATGATGGGCACCCCGATTCCGCGCCGGGCGAGCGCGCGGTGCCAGTGAACGAACGCGAAGACAACGCCGTCGCGATGACGACCGTGGCTGTTGACCAAGCCGATTCCGAACCAGAGGCCGACCTCGAAACCGTCGGCCGGAGCAAAACTGATGAGTGACACCCCCCGTAACAAGCTCTCGCTGAAGCGCGAAGCCACCTCCGAACAGTTCAAGCTGGAAGAGCGCCTGCACAAGGTGCTGGCCCAGGCCGGCCTCGGCTCGCGCCGCGCGCTGGAACAGCGCATCGCCGAAGGCCTGGTCAAGGTCAACGGTGAAGTCGCGCAGACCGGCATGTCGGTCAAGAGCGGCGACAGGATCGAACTGGATGGCCGTGGCTTCGTCGCCACTGCCCTGGCCGAGCCGTCGCGCGTGCTGGTCTACAACAAGCCGGAAGGCCAGGTGACCACCCGCGAAGATCCCGAAGGCCGCCCGACCGTGTTCGAGTCGCTGCCGCCGCTGAAGGGCGCGCGCTGGATCGCCATCGGCCGCCTGGACATCAACACCACCGGCCTGCTGCTGGCCACCACCGACGGTGAGCTGGCCAACGCCATGATGCACCCGTCGTTCGAGGTCGAGCGCGAGTACGTGGTGCGCGTGCGTGCACCGGAAGGCGAGGAAAAGGTCACCGACGCCATCGTCGACCGCCTCAGCCGTGGCGTCGCACTGGAAGACGGTCCGGCCAAGTTCGATGAGATCGAACGCATCGGCGGCACCGATTCTCACGACTGGTTCCGCGTCGTGGTGAAGGAAGGCCGCAACCGCGAAGTGCGCCGCCTGTGGGAATCGCAGGGCTGCCAGGTCAGCCGCCTGAAGCGCACACGCTATGGCAAGGTGAGCCTGCCGCGCGAACTGGCCCGTGGCCATTCGGTGGAACTGGGCACCGCTCAGGTGGAAGCGCTGCGTGCGCAGCTGAAGCTGGAAGAAGGCGCTCCGTCGGCATTGACGCTGCAGCCGGTGATCGGCCAGCGCCGCGCCGCAAAGACCACCGTGCGCGTGCGCGAAGGTGGCCGCGGCAATGCCTACGTCAATGGCCACAACACCGCTGACGAAGGTCGCGAGCTGCGCCGTTTCGACAACGTCCGCGAAGACCGCGGCCGTGGTCGCGGCGGCAAGGGTGGCGGCTTCAAGGGCGGCCTGACGGTCAGCGGTGAAGCAGCGGCCAAGCAGTCGCAGAAGCCGTTCAAGCAGCGCGCGCCGAAGAATGACCGTTCGCTGCCGGAAGGCAATCCGGCCGCGTTCCGCACCTGGTACGTGCCCGATGGCGTGAGCACCGGCCCGAGCGGCCATCGCAATGCCGGCCCGGGCGCACGTGGCCCGGGTGCCCGTGGTCCGGGCGCAGGCGGCCAAGGCCGTCCGTACGGCAAGCCGAAGGGCCCGGGCGCCGGTGGCGGCCAGGGCCGTGGCGGTTTCGGTGGTGAAGGCCGTGGCGGCGCAGGCGGTCAGGGTCGTCCGGCCGGTGCCGGCAACCGCTCGCAGGGCCAGGGCAACAAGCACCCGTACGGTCATCCGGGCAACGCCCCGAGCTTCCCGTCCGACCATGCAACCCCGGGTTTCAACCCGTATGGCAGCCCAAAGCCGGCACAGGGCGCCCGTCCGGGCGGTCGTGGTCCGGGTGGTGGTGGCAACCGTGGCCCGGGCGGTAACCGTGGTCCCGGCGGTCCGGGGGGCAACCGTGGCCCCGGTGGCAACCGCGGTCCCGGCGGCCCGCGCCGTAGCGGCCCGCGCGGCGGCTGATCGGCAGCCACGTTGAAATGAAAAACCCCGGCGCAGGCCGGGGTTTTTCTTTGTCTGGTGGGTCGATCCGTTGGCAGATCCACGCCATGCGCGGATGAAAAGCGTGAGCTAGGAATTCTTTGAAAACGTGCAATTAGTGCCATAGGTCGACGCGAGCAACGCGATGAACGCCTATCGTGAACCCTCACCCGCAACATGAGGCATTGACGATGGCGTGGTACACCGAAGCGGCGCACCTGCAGGCAGAGAAGGTCACACAGGTATGGACTGACACGCATGGCCCGGCCGAGAAGGTCCAGGCGTCAGGCATCTATCGGTGCAAGGGCTGCAAGCGCGAAGTGACGTGCAACAAGAACGATCCATTCCCGCCCCAATCCCATCACCAGCACGCGCCCCACGAGGGCGACATCCGCTGGAAGCTGATCGTGCGCACCAACACCGACGGCATCTGATACAAAAAGGGGACGGAGGGGATTAAGTCGTTTTTGCCTCAAAGGGGCGAAAGCGACTTAATCCCCTCCGTCCCCTTTTTTTGGGATCAGCGCCGGCTGATGGTGAAGGCGGCGCCGTCCACGCCCAGATCCCAGCCCTTGCCGGTGCCGGACAGGGCCAGCGAGATGTCGCCCTTGGTCATCACCTGCGCGTTGCTGGACTTCACGGCACCCGCATGCGCGCCAACCGAGGCGTAGGTGCCCAGCAGCTCGTTGACGCTGACGGCGCCGGTGAAGCTGCCACGGCCATTGGTGATCTTCGACTTGCCCACGGTCAGGCCGCCGCCCTTCACTTCGATACGTACCGGCATGCTGGCGCCATTGCTGCAGGTGACGGTGCCGTTGCCGGAGGCGGTCTTGTAGATCAGCGACCAGCCGGACAGGTTGTAGCGCAGCTGGCAATCGAGATTGCCGGCAGCGTGCGCAGCCGGGGCCAGCGTTGCAGCAGACAGGGCCAGCAGCACGGCGAAAGGCTTGTTCATGGCAGGACTTCCAGTTCGGTCGGACTGACGGCGAATCTAGCAGCGCGCGCGTGCACGTTGGATGCAGGCGCGCGCGCTGGTGCGGCGGTGTTCAGGCCGTGGCTCAGGCCTGTTCATCCAGGTGGAAGGCATCGGCATCGAGCATCGCCGGGAAGCGCGCGCGATGCGCGGCCAAGGCATCGGCCGAGATGGTGGTGGTCACCACCTGTTCGCGTTCGCGGATCTCCACCTGCGGCTGGCCGAGGAAGTCGATCACCGCGCTGTCGCCGGCGTAGTGCAGCTGGTTGCCGTCCACGCCGACGCGGTTTACCGCCGCCACGAAGCACAGGTTCTCGATCGCGCGCGCGCGCAGCAAGGTCTTCCATGCATAGGCGCGCGCCGACGGCCAGTTGGCCACGAAGATCTGCAGATCGAAGTCCAGCTGCTGCGGACGCTCGACGTTGTAGCGGTTGCGGCAGAACACCGGGAAGCGCAGGTCGTAGCAGACCTGCGGATTGATCCGCCAGCCCTTCCATTCCACGCTCAGGCGCTCGCGGCCAGCAGCATAGCGTTCGTGCTCGCCGCCGTAGCGGAACAGGTGGCGCTTGTCGTAGTACTGCAGCTCGCCCTCGGGCGTGGCAAACAGCAGGCGGTTGTACACGCCCTCGCCGTCGCGCAGCTGCACGCTGCCGATCACCGCGGCATTCAAGGCCCGGGCCTGCTCGCGTACCCAGGCCACGGTCGGGCCATCCATGCCTTCGGCCTGGGCGATGGCGTCATTGGAGAAGCCACTGGTGAAGGTCTCCGGCAGGATCACCAGGTCGGTGCTGCCGGCCAGCGGTGCGAGCAGCGCGCCGTAGTAGGCGCGGTTGCCGGCCGGATCGTGCCAGCGGGTGTCGCCCTGGACGAGGGAAATGCGCAGGTCCTGCATGTCTACGCCTCCGCTCACAGCAGCCGCAGGCGTTCGATCGCCGCGTCCATGGTCGCTTCGTTCTTGGCAAAGCACAGGCGCACCAGGCGCTGGCCGGCCGGCGGAGTCTCGTAGAACGGCGACAGCGGAATGGCGGTGACGCCCTTCTCGATGGTCAACCACTTCACGAACTCATGGTCGGGCAGGTCGCTGATGGCCGAGTAGTCCACCAGTTGGAAGTAGCCACCCGGCACCGGCAGCGCTTTCAGGCGCGTACCGGCCAGCTGCTCGCGGAAACGGTCGCGCTTGGCCTGGTAGAAGGCGCCCAGTTCCAGGTGGTGTTCGGGTTCGTCGCGGATCATCGCGGCGAAACCGTACTGCGCCGGGCCGAAGCTGGTAAAGGTGTTGTACTGGTGCACCTTGCGGAACTCGGCGGTCAGCGCCGGCGGCGCGATCGCATAGCCGATCTTCCAGCCGGTGCAGTGGTAGGTCTTGCCGAAGCTGGAGATCACGAATGCGCGCTCGCGCAGCTCCGGGTAGCGCAGCGCCGACTCATGGCGACGGCCGTCGTAGATGATGTGCTCATACACTTCATCGGAAATCAGGTAGATCTGCGTGCCGCGCAGCAGTTCGGCCAGCGCCTGCATGTCCTGCGCCGACAGCATCGCGCCGGACGGATTGTGCGGGGTGTTGACGATCAACATGCGGGTGCGCGGGGAGATCGCTGCACGCACGCGATCCCAATCGACGGCGAAGGTCTGCGGATCGAGCGACACATGCACCGCCTTGGCGCCGGCCAGGTCGATCGCCGGCTCGTAGCAGTCGTAGGCCGGGTCGAGCACGATCACTTCCTCGCCCGCACGCACCACGGCGTGGATGGCGTTGAAGATGGCCTCGGTGCCGCCGCTGGTGACGGTGATCTCGCTGTCCGCATCCACCTGCGCGCCGTAGCAGTCCAGCGCCTTCTGGGCGATGGCCTGGCGCAGCGGGGCCACGCCGGTCATCGGCGGGTACTGGTTCAGCCCGGCGGCCATCGCCTTGGCAGTCTCATCGATCAGGCGCTGCGGCGCGGAAAAGTCCGGGAAACCCTGGCCCAGGTTGACCGCGCCGTGTTCGGCGGCGAGCTGGGACATCACGGTGAAGATCGTGGTACCGACCTTGGGCAGCTTGGTGGTGGGTTGCATCGGCCTGGACTGTGGGGAACAAGGCCTCCGAGTTTACGCAATCCGCGCGTCGGTGGTGCCGGCCGCTGGCCGGCAACCTCGGCTGGCAGATGGCGAAATTGCCGGCCAGCGGCCGGCACTACCCTGTGAATTCACCGCTACAATTGCGACCGCACTCCGGCATGAAGACCCCTGCCCCTTGGACACCCCTGCATTGCTGGCCGCCAGCGGCCTGAGCTTCTCCCGCAATGACGAGCCGGTGTTCGGCCCGCTGGACTTCCATGTGGACGCGGGTGAAGCCCTGCTGGTGCAGGGTGGCAACGGCGCCGGCAAGACCACCCTGCTGCGCGTTCTGGCCGGCCTGGCCCGGCCCGGCGCCGGCCAGGTGCGGATCGACGGCAAGCCGGCCAGCAACGCAGAGCGTGCGCGCTATGTCGCCTATCTCAGCCACCTGCCGGCGCTGAAGCCGGACCTCGGCACGCTGGAAAACCTGCACTTCCTGTGTGGCCTGCACGGCCGCCGTGCGCGGCAGATGCCCGGCAACGCGCTGGCCATCGTCGGCCTGGCCGGTTACGAGGACACTCTGGTACGCCACCTGTCGGCCGGGCAGAAGCGGCGGCTGGCACTGGCGCGCATCTGGCTGTCGCCGGCGCCACTGTGGCTGCTCGACGAACCCTACGCCAACCTCGACCTGGAGGGCATCACCCTGGTCAACCGGATGATTTCGGCGCACCTGCGCGCCGGCGGCGCTGCGCTGGTCACCACCCATGGCGCCTATGCCGCACCGCCGGTACGTACCCGCCAGCTCGACCTCGGCGGTGCCGCATGATCGCGCCGGGTACCGAACCAGGCCTGTGGCAGACCGCAGGCGCCCTGCTCAAGCGCGACCTGCGCCTGCTCTGGCGCCGCCGCGGCGACGCGCTGCAACCGCTGCTGTTCGCGGTGCTGGTGGTGGTGCTGTTCGCGCTGGCCCAGGGCCGCGAACCACACCTGCTGGCCGCAACCGCCGGCGCGGTGCTGTGGCTGGCCGTGCTGCTGGCGGGACAGCTGTCGCTGGATTCGCTGTTCCGTTCCGACGCCGAAGATGGCTCGCTGGAGCAATGGCTGCTGGCGCCGGTGCCGCTGGCCTGGCTGGTACTGGTGCGCGTGCTGCTGCACTGGGCCACCACGGCACTGCCGCTGATCGTGGTCAGCCCGCTGCTGGCCGAAATGCTGCATCTGCCGCATGACCAGCTGCCGATGTTGCTGGCATCGTTGCTGCTGGGCACGCCCTTGCTGAGCCTGATCGGTGGCGTGGTCGCCGCACTGACCGTTGGCATCCGGCGCTCTGGTATTCTCGTGGCGCTGCTGTCGTTGCCGCTGTACGTGCCGGTGCTGGTGTTCGGCGCAGGCAGCCTGGCGGCAGCCGGGCGCGGGCAGGATCCGGTCGGTGCGCTGCTGATGCTGGGCGCCGGCCTGCTGGTCGCGCTGGTGCTGGCGCCGCTGGCCACCGCCGCTGCAATACGTATTTCTCTGAGTTGACCGAGCTGAGAGCCAATCCACCCCTGCTGGATAGCCGCCACGCATGAATCCGATTGTCCGCTGGTTCCACCAACTCGGTTCGCCTCCCACGTTCGACCGTTTCGCTGCCCGCTGGTCGCGGGTGTTCTACCTTGCTGCAGTGCCGGTGCTGCTGGTCGGCATGTGGCAGGCGCTGCTGGTGGTGCCGCCTGAAGCCAAGCAGCTGGACAGCTTCCGGATCCTCTACATCCACGTGCCCAGTGCCTGGATGAGCCTGTTCGTGTTCGCGCTGATGGCGCTGTATGCCGCGATCGCGCTGATCTGGCGGATCAAGGTCTGCGAGATCCTGGCCATGGCCTGCGCGCCGATGGGCGCCGGCTTCACCCTCATCACCCTGCTGACCGGCAGCATCTGGGGCAAGGGCACCTGGGGCACCTGGTGGGACTGGGACCCGCGCATGACCAGCGAACTGGTACTGCTGTTCCTGTACCTGGGCGTGATCGGCCTGTACCACGCCATCGAAGACCGCCGCAGCGCCGCGCGCGCCGCTGGCCTGCTGGCCATTGTAGGTGTCAGCCTGCTGCCGGTGATCCGCTATTCGGTGGACTGGTGGGGTGGCCTGCACCAGCGCCAGTCGATCAGCGTGTTCGGTGAATCGGCGATCAGCAGCGCGATGATCGCGCCGCTGTGGTGGATGGTGATCGGCACCAAGTTCTGGTTCGCCGGTTCGGTGCTGGCCAAGGCCCGCGCCGACAATCTCGACCGCGAGGCCGGCAAGGCCTGGGTCGGCGGCCGTGTCGATGCCGCGCGCGCCTCCCGGGAGGCCCAGCCATGACCCACCTGCCCTATGTGATCGGCGCCTACGCCGTATTCGTGCTGGTACTCAGCGCCGATGCCCTCGGTTCGTGGCTGCGCCTGCGCGTGGCGCGCCGGCTGGCACTGGCCCGCCAGCAGCGGCAGCAGACCCGCGCTGGCAGGCAGGACGCCGCGACGACGCTGTCGACGGAGCTGGAACGATGACCCCGGTGCAGCGTCGCCGCCTGGTGTGGGTGCTGCTGGCCCTGCTCGCCTCCGGCCTGGCCACCGCGCTGGTGGCGATGGCGCTGGAGCGCAACATCGCCTACCTGTACACCCCTTCGGAAGTGCTGCGCGGCGATGTCGATGCACAGTCGCGTTTCCGCTTGGGCGGCATGGTGGTGAAGGGCTCCTTCAACCGCCCGGTGGGCTCGCTGGAGGCGCGCTTCGAAGTGACCGACGGCGATGCACAGCTGGCGGTGACCACCTCGCGGATCCTGCCGGACATGTTCGCCGAAGGCACCGCGGTGGTCGCCAGTGGCCGCCTGCAGGACGGTGTCTTCGTCGCCGACGAAGTGCTGGCCAAGCACGATGAGAAGTACGTGCCGAAGGAAGTGGCCGACAAGATGGGCGATGCCCATCGCAAGCACGACGTGCCGGTGACGGCCCCCGAGGTGCGCTGAGTGCTGCCCGAACTGGGTCAGATCCTGCTGTTGTGTGCGTTGCTGGCCTCGCTGCTGCAGGCCGGCCTGCCGCTGGTCGGTGCGCATCGCAACAACGCGGCATGGATGGCAGTGGCGCGGCCTGCCGCCTTCGCGCAGCTGCTGCTGTTGGCCGGCGCCTTCGCGGTGCTGACCGCCGCGTTCGTGCAGCAGGATTTCTCGGTGCGCTACGTGGCCGAGAACTCCAATTCGCTGCTGCCGCTGATCTACCGCTATTCGGCGGTGTGGGGCGCGCATGAGGGCTCGCTGCTGATGTGGGCGCTGGTGCTGGCATTGTGGACCGGCGCGGTGGCGCTGTTCTCGCGGCACCTGCCGGCACCGGTGCAGGCGCGCGTGCTGGCAGTGATGGGCGTGGTCAGCGTCGGCTTTCTCGCCTTCCTGATCTTCACCTCCAATCCGTTCCTGCGCCTGAACCCGGCGCCGCTGGAAGGCCGCGACCTCAACCCGCTGCTGCAGGACCCGGGGCTGATCATCCATCCGCCGATGCTGTACCTGGGCTACGTAGGCTTCGCGGTGCCCTTCGCCTTCGCAATGGCCGCGCTGCTGGAAGGTCGCGTGGATGCGCGCTGGCTGCGCTGGACGCGGCCGTGGACCAACGTCGCCTGGGGCTTTTTGACCCTGGGCATCGCACTGGGCAGCTGGTGGGCCTACTACGAGCTGGGTTGGGGCGGCTGGTGGTTCTGGGACCCGGTGGAAAATGCCAGCTTCATGCCGTGGCTGGTCGGTGCGGCACTGATCCATTCACAGGCCGTCACCGAAAAACGGGGCACCTTCGGCAGCTGGACCCTGCTGTTGGCCATCGCTGCGTTCGCGCTGTCGCTGCTGGGCACCTTCCTGGTGCGCTCGGGCGTGCTGACCAGCGTGCATTCGTTCGCTGCCGATCCTTCGCGCGGCCTGTTCATCCTGGTGTTCCTGTCGGTGCTGGTCGGCGGCAGCCTGCTGCTGTACGCGCTGCGCGCCAGCCAGCTCAGCGTGGACGCCGACGACCCGCGCCGTGGCTTTACCGCCACCTCGCGCGAGACCCTGCTGCTGGCCAACAACCTGCTGCTGGCCACCGCCTGCGCAATGGTGCTGCTGGGCACGCTGTACCCGCTGCTGGCCGATGCCCTGTCGCTGGGCAAGATCTCGGTCGGCCCGCCCTACTTCGGCAGCCTGTTCCTGCTGCTGATGGCACCGATGATCCTGTTGCTGCCGTTCGGCCCGCTGGTGAAATGGCAGCGTGACCAGCCCTCGCGCGCCTTCGCGCTGCTGGCACCCTGGCTGGGCCTGTCGCTGCTGCTGGGCGCGCTGGCCTGGTGGCAGGCACCGCAGAATGGCTGGAAGGCCGGCATCGGCGTCGCCGCTGCGGCCTGGGTCGCACTCGGCACCGCACGCTTCGTCTGGCAGCGCCTGCGCGGCAATGGCCGCTTCACCGCCGAGATGCTCGGCATGATCGTCGCCCACGCCGGCATCGCCGTGTTCCTGGCCGGCGCCCTGCTGGTGGAAGCGCTGAACGTGCAGCGCGAAGTGGCGCTGGCACCGGGGCAGCAGCTGGTGGTCGGTCGCTACGAAGTCCGTTTCGAAGGCGTGGACCATCGCGAAGGGCCGAATTTCATCGCTGATCGGGGCCACCTGCGGGTGCTCCGCAACGGCCGCGAGCAGGCCCTGCTACATCCCGAGAAACGCCAGTACGCCAGCGGCGGCCAGGTGATGACCGAGGCCGGCATCGATGCACGCTTCGACGGCGATGTCTACGTGGCATTGGGCGAGCCGCTGGGCAACAATGCATGGGCGGTACGGGTGCACATCAAGCCGTTCGTGCGCTGGATCTGGCTGGGCGCGCTGCTGATGGCCCTGGGCGGATTCATCACCGCCGCCGACCGCCGTTTCCGTCGTCCGTAGGAGTTCCCATGTCCGAGTCCCCCGCCCCGCGCCCCTCCCGCCCGCTGCCGCCGGTAGCCATCGTGATCGGCGTGCTGTTCTTCTTCGGCCTGCTCGGGCTGATGATCTATGGGGTGATGAAGTCGGGCGACCCGCAGCGCGACGTGCTGCCATCGGCCCTGATCGACAAGCCGGCGCCGGCGTTCGCGCTGCCGGTATTGCATGACCCGGAAATGATCGTACACAGCGACGACCTGCGCGGTGCGCCCTATCTGCTGAACGTCTGGGGCAGCTGGTGCGCGGCCTGCCGCGAAGAACATCCGGTGCTGACCCGCTTTGCCGAGAGCAAGCGCGTGCGCGTGATCGGCTACAACTGGAAGGATGATCCGACCGACGCGCTGCACTGGTTGGAACAGCTGGGCAACCCGTTCATGGTGGTGCTCAGCGACGTCGAGGGCCGCACCGCGATCGACTGGGGCGTGACCGCCGCACCGGAGACGTTCCTGGTCGATGGCAGTGGCATCGTGCGCTGGAAGTACAGTGGCGCGATGACCCAGCGCGTGGTCGACGAGAAGCTGATCCCGGCACTGCAGAAGATCGAGAAGGCCCAGGGCAGTGCCGGCAACACCCTGCATACGGCGCCCTGAGCCGATGCGCTGGCTGCTGGCGCTGCTGCTCCTGATGCTGCCGCTGGTCGCGCTGGCCCAGCAGCCGCTGCACGATCCACAGCCGCTGCACGATCCACAGCCGCTGCAGTTCCGCGACGATGCCGAGGAGCGCCGCTTCCATGACCTGGCCGCGCAGCTGCGCTGCGTGCAGTGCCAGAACCAGTCGCTGGCCGATTCGAACGCACAGATCGCGCAGGACCTGCGCCGCGAGGTGCTGCAGCTGATGCAGCAGGGCCACGACGACGCACAGATCAAGCAGTTCCTCGTCGCCCGCTACGGTGAGTTCGTGCTCTATCAACCACCGTTGCAGCCGGGCACCTGGCTGCTGTGGGGTGGCCCCCTGCTGGTGCTCGGCGCCGGTGCACTGGTGGTGCTGGGCATCGTCCGCCGACGTGGACGCACCGTCGGCGCGGCACCGGCCGGCAAGGCCGATGAAGGAGACGAATGGTGAACCATTGGCTGCCGGTGCTGGCCGGCCTGGTTGCTGCGCTGATGGCAGCACTGGTGCTGTGGCCGTTGCGCCACCAAGGTCGTCGCGGTTTCGTGGTCGGCGTGTTCGCACTGGGCGTGGCCGGTGCCTGCCTGTACCTGCTGGTCGGTGATCCGCGTGCAGCACAGGTGCAGCCGACGCCGTCGGTAGCCACCCTGCGCGATGGGGTGCAGGCCCTGCAGGATGCACTGAAGCGCGACCCTCAGCGTGCCGATGGCTGGGCATTGCTCGGGCGTTCGCAGGCCGAACTGGGCAATGCCTCAGCTGCGGCAGACGCCTTCGCGAAGGCCGCCGAATTGGCACCGGATGATCCGGGCGTGCTGGTGGAAGCCGCGCAGGCGCGCGCGCAGGCTGATGCCGGCAAGCAGTTCGACGACACCGCGATGGCCTGGTTGCAGCAGGCACGTACACTGGCCCCCGACGCCGAGCGCGCCAGCTGGCTGCTGGGCATCGCCCTGCGGCAGCGCGGAAAGAACGCCGAGGCTGCGGACGTGTGGAGCGGCCTGCTGCCACGGCTTGAGCCCGGCGCCGCGCAGGCGCTGCAGGCGCAGATCGCCATCGCCCGCGAAGCCGCAGGCCTGGCACCCGATGCCGCCCCTGCAGCACCAGCGGCGCTGCTGCAGGTACGCGTGCAGCTGCCTGCGCTGGAGAATGCCGAGTGGCCGGCCAGCACCCGGGTATTCGTGCTGGCCCGCGCCGTGGGTGGACCGCCGATGCCGGTGGCCGCACGCAAGCTGCCGCTGGCCGGTTTCCCGGCCACGGTTGCGCTGGGCGACGGTGACAGTCCGATGCCAACCGCACCGCTGTCGGCCCATCGCGAAGTGGAAGTGCTGGCACGCATCTCGCGCACCGGCAGTGCCAATCGCAGCGAGGACGACCTGCAGAGCGTTCCGGTGAAGGTAAGCCTGCCGCATGAGGGCGTGGTGGAGCTGCGGTTTCCATAACGCGCCGCCCGGTAGTGCCGGCCGCTGGCCGGCAACCACGCAGGCGCATCAGGATTCATGAGGTTGCCGGCCAGCGGCCGGCACTACCTGCATCGCCGGTGGAAACCAGCGTGTCGCCAGCTCCACATGCGGCCCCGCTAGAATGCGTGCATGACCGAATTCATCCCGCCCGGCACCCGCTTCCACGCCCTGCCCTCGCCGTTCCCGTTCAAGCGCGGTGGCGCCCTGCACGGCGCGCGCGTGGCCTACGAGACCTGGGGAACGCTGGCGACTGACGCCAGCAATGCGATCCTGATCGTGACCGGCCTGTCGCCGGATGCGCATGCGGCGGCCAACGAGGCCAACCCAGCACCGGGCTGGTGGGAAGCGATGGTTGGCCCCGGCAAGCCGATCGATACCAACCGCTGGTTCGTGGTGTGCGTGAATTCGCTGGGCAGCTGCAAGGGCTCGACCGGCCCCGCTTCGCTCAACCCGGCCACGGGCGAACCGTATCGCCTGGGCTTCCCCGAGCTGTCGGTCGAAGACGGCGCCCGCGCCGCCGTCGACGTCGTGCGTGCACTGGGCATCGAGCGACTGGCCTGCGTGGTCGGCAACTCGATGGGCGGCATGACGGCCCTTGCCATCCTGATGCTGCATCCGGGCATCGCGCGCAGCCACGTCAACATTTCCGGCAGCGCGCAGGCGTTGCCGTTCTCGATCGCGATCCGCTCGCTTCAGCGCGAGGCGATCCGCCTCGACCCGCGCTGGAATGGCGGCCACTACGACGATGCCGAGTACCCCGAGTCCGGCATGCGCATGGCGCGCAAGCTGGGCGTGATCACCTACCGCTCCGCACTGGAGTGGGATGGCCGCTTCGGCCGCGTACGGCTGGATTCGGACCAGACCGACGACGATCCGTTCGGCCTGGAATTCCAGGTGGAAAGCTATCTGGAAGGCCACGCACGGCGCTTCGTGCGTTTCTTCGATCCGAACTGCTACCTGTACCTGAGCCGCTCGATGGACTGGTTCGACCTGGCCGAGTATGCCGACGGCGACGTGCTGGCCGGGCTCGCGAAGATCCGGGTGGAGAAGGCGCTGGCGATCGGCGCCAACACCGACATCCTGTTCCCCGTGCAGCAGCAGCAACAGATTGCCGATGGCCTGCGCGCCGGCGGTGCCGATGCGCACTTCATCGGCCTGGAATCTCCGCAGGGCCACGACGCCTTTCTCGTCGATTTCGAGCGTTTCGGCCCGGCCGTGCGCGGCTTCCTCGACGCGCTGTAAGTGGCGTGGCGGCGTAATCTCGCGCTGGCTGCCTTCGGCGCGTTGGCTGCATTGATGATCAGCAGCGTGCTGCCGCTGTGGCTGGGCGGCTGGTGCGTGCTGGCCAGCGCAGTGTCGTTCGGCCTCTATGGCCATGACAAGCGCGCGGCGCAGCGAAAGCAGTGGCGGATTCCCGAGCGCACCCTGCAGCTGCTGGCGTTCGCCGGCGGCTGGCCCGGCGCGCTGCTGGGCCAGGCGATGTTCCGCCACAAGCATCGCAAGGCCGCGTTCCAATGGGTGTTCTGGCTGTGCGTGCTGGCCAACGTGGCCTCGATCGCGGTGATGCTGCGCGAGTTCTCGCGGTAACCGTTCGAATGGGTAGTGCCGGCCGCTGGCCGGCAACGTCATGATGTTCGACGCGGATGCGTGGTTGCCGGCCAGCGGCCGGCACTACCGGGGTGTTGTCACGCTTCGCGCTCCAACACCCCATCACGCAACCGGTACTGCGCATCGACCACGCCTTCGGGCAGGTCGTCGTGGGTGATCATCAACAGGCTGCGCCCGTCCAGCAACCCGGAGAGATCCTGCAGCAGCGCACGTGCGGTATCCACGTCCAACCCTTCGGTTGGTTCGTCCAGCAGCAGGATCGGCGCGTTGCGCAGCAGTGCCCGCGCCAGCGCCAGCCGTCGCGCCTGGCCAGCCGACATCGTCGCGCCGTTCTCGCCCACCCAGGCCTGCAGGCCACCGTTGCGCTCGGCCCAGTCGCCCAGGCGCACGCGACGGAGGACCGCCCACAAGGCGGCGTCGCTGGCATCGGGATCGCCCAACCGCAGGTTTTCTGCCACGCTGCCGGCAAACACCGGTGCGTTCTGTGGCAGCCACGCCAGTTGCTGGTGCCACTCAGCCTGGGCGACGTCGCGCAGATCGCGGCCACCATAGGTGATTCGCCCCTGCTGCGGATCCCACAGCCGCAGCAGCAGGCTGGACAGCGTGGTCTTGCCACTGCCGCTGTCGCCGCGGATGGCAATGCGTTCGCCTGGCGCCAGGGTCAGCTGGAGACCGGACAGCACCGGCCGCGCCGCGCCCGGCCACTGGAAATGCACATCGTCCCAATGCACGCGCGCGGCTTGCGGCACCGGCTGTGGCACTTGCGGATCGTCCACCGTCGGCGGTTGCTCGACGATCGCCTGCAGGCGATCTGCGGCAATGCGCCCGGACTGCAGCGACTGCCAGGCCAGGCCCATGCCGGCCCACAGTTCGATCAACGCCACGGTCAGGAACACGAGGCCCGCCGCCATCTCCGGCGCGATGCGCTGCCGTTCGGCGGCGTGCAGGGCCAACGCCAGCATCGCCACCAGGCCCAGACCGGCCACCAGGCCGTGCAGGGTCGAGGCCGCGACCAGGCGCCAGCGACGGCGGCGGTCACGCGAGGCCAACTGCTTGGCTGCCACGCGCACCTTCAGCTGCCACGCGGCATCGGCATGCAGCGCGGCCAGATCTCCCGCCCCTTCCAACCCTTCAAAGGCCGCGGTGCGCAATGCGGCGCGATGCGCGGCGCGGTCGGCTTCTTCCTCATCGTGGCCACGCACGCCCAGCCACGGCACACCGAAGGCGATCAGCAGCGCCAGCACCGCCAGCAGCACTGCCGCCGACGGCAGGATCAGCGCCGCCGATGCAACCGCCACCACCGACAGCGCACCCAGTGCCACCAGCGGCCCGATCGCCCGTACCAGCAGGCCATCCACCTCGCCGATGTCGCCCAGCAGTCGCGCCAGCAGCTCGCCGGTGCGCGTAGCGCCCAGCCGTGCCGGCGCCAGTGGCAGCGCGCGGCGGAAGAACCAGACGCGCAGATCGCGGGCGATGCGCAGGGTGGCATCGTGGCCCACCAGCTTTTCGAAGTAGCGCGACACGATGCGCGCCAGGGTCAAGCCACGGATACCCGCAGACGGCGAGAAGAAATTGAATCCCTGCCCCAGGCCTGCGGCACCGGCCAGCGCGGCCGCGGTGAGGAAACCACCGGACAGGCCCAGCAATGCAGTGCCGGCCAGCATCGTGGTCCACAACAACAGGATCGTCAGCAACAGGCGCGGACGATGGCGCAGGAACACCGCGCGCAGCGAATCGGGCGAACGGCTCATGCGCGCACCGCCTGTGCCGGTTCCACCAGGCGGCCTTCCGGCAGCAGCAGGCAACGATCGGCCCAGGCGATCACCGCCGGGCTGTGGGTGGCGACCACCACGCTGCGGCCACGTGCATATGCGGCCAGGCTGCGCAGCAATGCCGCTTCGGTATCGGCATCCAGGAACGCGGTGGGTTCGTCCAGCAGCAGCACCTGCGGATCACGCAGCAGGAGGCGGGCCAGGCCGATGCGACGCGCCTCACCACCGGACAGGCCGAAGCCACGTTCGCCGATCACCGTATCCAGCCCCTGCGGCAGGCGCTGCGCAAACTGCAGTACCTGCGAAGCCTCGGCCACCGCGCGCAGGCGCGCATCGCTGGCGCCGGGATCGGCCAGGCGCAGGTTGTCGGCGATGCTGCCGTGGAACAGGTACGGACGCTGGCTGGCATAGGCCACCTGCACGCCGGGACGCACCTGCAGCTTGCCGGCACGCGGCGGCAGCCAACCGGCCAGCGCCTCCAGCAACGTACTCTTGCCGGACCCGCTGGGACCGACCAGGGCCAGGCGCTGGCCCGGTTCCAGCAGCACGTCCAGATCCTGCAGCACATCGTGCGGCGCGCCCAGCGGACGCAGCACCAGACCCTGTGCCCGCAGCGGCGGCAGCGCGGCCTCGGCCGGCTCCACCGCCAGCGGCGCGGCTTCGTTCTCGATCAGGCCCTGCTCACCGGGCAGCGACTGCAGCAGGCGCTCCACCTCAGCAGCGGCAGCCAGCGCATTGGCACGGTCGTGGTAGTGCGCGGCCAGCCGTCGCAGCGGCGCATAGAATTCCGGCGCCAGCAGCAGGCAGAACAGGCCCGCCCCCAGCGTCGGTACCGCTGCATGCAGCGACATCATGCCCAGATAGCTCAGCCCGAGGTACAGGGCGACCATCGCCACGCTGACCGAGGCGAAGAACTCCAGCACCGTGGACGAAAGGAAAGCGATGCGCAGAACCTTCAGGGTGCGCACGCGCACGCCTTCGGCAGCTGCCTCGATCCCCTCCAGCTCAGCCTCGCCGCGGCCATACAGGCGCAGCAGGCCCAGGCCCTTGATGCGGTCGGCGAAATGGCCGCTCATCCGCGCCAGCTCACCCAGCTGCGCGCGGCCGGCCGCTTCGGCCCCCCAGCCCACCAGCATCATGAAGAACGGTACCAACGGTGCAGTGAACAGCAGGATCAGCGCCACCACCCAGTCGACCCAGGCTACGGCGGCCAGGATCAGCAGCGGCACCACCACCACTTCGGTGCGTACCGGCAGGAAACCGCTGTAATAGCTCTCGATCGCATCAGCGTGATGCAGCATCAGTTCGCCCAGTTCGCCGGTGCGGCGCTGGCGCAGCCACAGCGGCCCCAGGCCAAGCAGGCGTCCGAACACGCGTTCACGCAGGGCCAACCGCGCGGCATCGGCCACATCACCGGCGGCGGCCTGGGTGGCGCTGCCCAGCAGCGTGCGCGCCACCAGGATCGCCGCCAGACCGCCCAGCACCGGCAACCCCGAGGCCAGCGGCGCGCGCTCTACCAGCACCTGCTGCACCAGCCAGGCGATGGCGGCCGCCTGGCCGATCAACAGGGCACCGGACAGGCTGATGCACAATGCCGCCAGCCGCTGGCGGCCTCGAGCAGGCCGCGCCAGATCGGCCAGCCACGCGCTGCGGGCGCGCCGCTGGCGGGTCGTTTCGGCGTCCTGGGACAGGGCGACGGAGGAGGTTTCGGCAGCGCTCAAGGGGTCTTCACGGGCAACGGGGGAGACACGGCATTGTAGGCGCAGGCAATGGCCGGCCTCTGCGGCCAGCAGTCGCAGTCTTCATCAGGTTGGCATACGATCAACCGGGGCACCTGTTCATACATTGATCTGGATCAAGGCTGTTTGAAGTAGTCGGTCACATCATTCACGTCGTAGACCACCCTTCCCGCCACCTGCAACGGCACTATCCAACGAGGTAGCCAGGCCATGATTGATCAGACAGTCGTAGAACTGTCGCGGCTGCAATTCGCGCTGACCGCGATGTACCACTTCCTATTCGTACCGCTCACCCTCGGCCTGTCCTTCATGGTGGCCATCATGGAGAGCGTGTACGTGATGACCGGCAAGGAGATCTGGCGCAGGATGACCCTGTTCTGGGGCGTCCTGTTCGGCATCAACTTCGCCATGGGCGTCGCCACCGGCATCGTCATGGAATTCCAGTTCGGCATGAACTGGTCCTACTACAGCCACTACGTCGGTGACATCTTCGGTGCGCCGCTGGCCATCGAAGGCCTGATGGCGTTCTTCCTGGAAGCCACCTTCGTCGGCCTGTTCTTCTTCGGCTGGAACCGCCTGACCAAGGTCAAGCACCTGATGGTGACCTGGCTGATGGCGCTGGGTACCAACCTGTCGGCGATCTGGATCCTGGTCGCCAACGGCTGGATGCAGAACCCGACCGGTGCGGTGTTCAACCCGGAAACCATGCGCATGGAAGTGGTCGACTTCATGGCGGTGGTGTTCAACCCGGTGGCGCAGGCCAAGTTCGTGCACACCGTCAGCGCCGGTTATGTGACCGGTGCGGTGTTCGTGATGGCGATCAGCGCCCTGTTCCTGCTGCGCAACAAGCACAAGGACCTGGCCCGTCGTTCGTTCGCGGTGGCCGCAGCGTTCGGCCTGCTGTCCTCGCTGTCGGTGGTGGTGCTGGGTGACGAGAGCGGTTACGCCGCCAGTGAACACCAGAAGATGAAGCTGGCCGCGATCGAAGCGATGTGGGAGACCGAGCGTGCGCCGGCCGACTTCACCGCCTTCGGCATCCCGAACCAGGACACCCACCAGAACGACTACGCGGTGAAGATCCCGTACCTGATGGGCCTGATCGCCACCCGTTCGTTGAACCAGCCGATTCCGGGCATCCTGGAACTGGTCGAGCGCGCCGAACACCGCGTGCGCGGTGGCCAGCTCGCCTACGGCGCGCTGGAACGCCTGCGTGCGAACAAGAACGACGTGGAAGCGCGCGAGATGTTCGACCGCCACTGGCAGGACCTGGGCCACGGCCTGCTGCTCAAGCGCTATCGCGATGACATCCTCAACGCCACCCCGCAGGAAATCTCGCAGGCGGCGATGGACACGGTGCCGCGCGTGATGCCGCTGTTCTGGACCTTCCGCGTGATGGCCGGCCTGGGCTTCTACCTGATCGCCTTCTTCGCGCTGGCCTTCTACTACTCGTGCCGCAACAACTTCCAGGACAAGCGCTGGTTCCTCAAGCTGGCCCTGTGGACGCTGCCGGCACCGTGGATCGCGATCGAGTGCGGCTGGTTCGTCGCCGAATACGGCCGCCAGCCGTGGGCGGTCGATGGCGTGCTGCCGACCTTCTATGCGGCATCGGGCCTGGCGCTGCATGAAATCGTGCTGACCCTGGCCGGCTTCACCGCGATCTACACCGCGCTGATCGTGGTCGAGATCAAGCTGATGCTCAAGGCGATCCGCAAGGGGCCGGACGAACTGCTGCCGTCGCTGCAGTCGCCCCAGCCGCATGCTTCCCACAATGCCTCGGCGCCGGCCGCCGGCCAGGCCTGAGGCAGGAGAACCAAGATGGATTTCATTCTTCTGGACTACACCACGCTGCGCGTGATCTGGTGGCTGCTGCTCGGCATCCTGCTGATCGGCTTCGCCGTGATGGATGGTTTCGACCTGGGCGTGGGCACCCTGCTGCCCTTCGTCGCCCGCACTGATGCCGAGCGCCGCCGGGTGATCAACACCATCGGCCCGGTCTGGGAAGGCAACCAGGTGTGGCTGATCCTGGGTGGCGGCGCGATCTTCGCCGCCTGGCCGCCGCTGTATGCGGTCAGCTTCTCCGGGTTCTACCTGGCGATGTTCGTGATCCTGTTCGCCCTGATCCTGCGTCCGGTCGGCTTCAAGTTCCGCAGCAAGATGCCCAGCGAACGCTGGCGCAACACCTGGGACTGGGCGCTGTTCATTGGTGGCTTCATTCCCGCACTGATCATGGGCGTGGCCGTGGGCAACGTGCTGTTGGGCGTTCCGTTCCATTTCGATGACAGCATGCGCATCTTCTACACCGGCTCGTTCTTCGGCCTGCTGATGCCCTTCGCGCTGCTGGCCGGCCTGCTCAGCGTCTCGATGCTGGTCGCCCACGGTGCGGCCATGCTGGTGATCAAGACCGACGGCCCGGTGGCCGAGCGTGCGGCCCGCTTCGGCAGCATCGCGGCAATCATCGCCTTCGTGCTGTTCGCAGTGGGTGGCGCCTGGGTGGCCTTCGGCCTGCCGGGTTACCAGATCACCTCGCAGGTGGTTACCGATGGCGCCACCAATCCGCTGCTGAAGACCGCCGAACTCGGCGCCGCCGGTGGCTGGATGCGCAACTACAGCGCGATGCCGGCCACGATCCTGGCCCCGCTGCTCGGCCTGGCGGGTCTGCTGGCCAGTGCGGTGCTGCTGCGTGCCCGTCGTGGCGGCCTGGCCTTCATCGCCTCCGGTGCGGCCATCGCCGGCATCATCCTGACCGTCGGCTTCGCCATCTTCCCGTTCCTGCTGCCGTCCTCGAGCCAGCCCACCTCCAGCCTGACCGTGTGGGATGCCTCGTCCAGCCACCTGACCCTGTGGATCATGCTGCTGGCCACGGCGGTGTTCCTGCCGATCATCCTCGCCTACACCACCTGGGTGTACCGCGTGCTGAAGGGCAAGACCACCACCGAAGAGATGGGCAACAACCCGAACGCCTACTGATTGCCGGTGTGCCGGCCGACGGTCGGCACACTCTTGAACAAAGGAGATTGACCATGTGGTACTTCGCCTGGATTCTCGGTGCCGGCCTCGCCTCGACGGTGGCCATCCTCAACGGCATGTGGTTCGAAGCCCGCGAGCAGAACCGCATCGAGAAAGAAAATCGTCGCTGAGCCGTAAAAAAACCTTGCCGCCCTGGCCTTCACACGGTATCTTAGGCGGCTCCTTCGGGGTGTAGCTCAGTCTGGTAGAGCGCTACGTTCGGGACGTAGAGGTCGCAGGTTCGAATCCTGTCTCCCCGACCACTCACGTGGTCGCATTGAAGCCTGGTGAAGTCATCCAGGCTTTTTTGTTCCCTGAGGTGGCACTGCTTCGGCAGTGTGAAGAAAACAGCATTCACCCCTTGCCGCCATCGGGGTGAATCGCTAGAATAGGCGGCTCCCTTCGGGGTGTAGCTCAGTCTGGTAGAGCGCTACGTTCGGGACGTAGAGGTCGCAGGTTCGAATCCTGTCTCCCCGACCACTTCGGTGGTCACCAAGAAGCCTGGAAGACATCACTGTCCTCCGGGTTTTTTTGTACCCGGCGCCAGGCCGCCCGCATGACGGGACCTTGCCGGAGCGCACACGTACAATGGCCGCGCTGCCGGCCCACCTGCAGCCACCACTCCCCCACCTGCCGCTTCGGCGTAGACCGATGCCGGCGCTGCATGCCATTGCCGCGGCGTGCGACACCTGCAAGGATCACCGATGAGTTCCTCCACTTCCGATTCGCCGTCGCTGCTGCACGGGCGCGTGCTGGCTTTCGCCGCCATCCTGCTGGCAGCGATCAACCTGCGCACCGCAGTAACGTCGATCACGCCCCTGCTGGACGTGCTCGGCCAGCAGTTCGGCTTCGGCACCACCATGACCGGCGTACTGGGCATGCTGCCGACCGCCTCGTTCGCGCTGTTCGGCGTGGCCACGCCGGCACTGGCGCGGCGCCTGGGCCTGGAACGCACTACGCTGCTGGCAATGCTGATGGCGATGGCCGGCCTGCTGCTGCGCTCCAGCGCCGGCAACGTCGGCACGCTGCTGCTGGGCTCGGTAATCGCGCTGGCCGGCATGGGCATCGGCAACGTGGTGGTGCCGCCGCTGGTGAAGCGTTACTTCGCCAACAAGGTCGGCACCATGAGCACGCTCTACATCAGCGTGCTGCAGCTGGGCACGATGCTGCCGGCGCTACTGGCAGTACCGGTGGCCAACGCTGCAGGCTGGCGCGTGTCGCTGGGCATGTGGGCGCTGCTTGCACTGGCCGCCGCGCTGCCGTGGCTGGTGCTGGCCAGGCGCGCACCGAAGCCGCTGGCCGACGCCGCCGATCCCACCGCGCAGCCGCACGGAAAGGTCTGGCGCACGTCGCTGGGCTGGAGCATGACGCTGATGTTCGGCATGACCTCACTGATGACCTATTCGATGTTCACCTGGCTGCCGCGCATCGTGGTCGAGGCCGGTGGCACGCCTGCATTCGGTGGCGTGATGGTAGCGGTGTTCTCGGCACTGGGCCTGCTGCCGTCACTGGTCATTCCGTCGATGGCGGTACGCATGCAGAACCCGTTCCCGCTGGTGCTGATCGGCTTCTTCTCGTTCGTGATCGCCTTCACCGGGCTGCTGCTGGCGCCGATGAAGGCTCCCCTGCTGTGGGCCTGCCTGCTCGGCGTCGGCCCGTCCACCTTCCCGCTGGCGCTGACCCTGATCAACCTGCGCACCCGCACCCCGGCCGGCTCGGCCGCGCTGTCGGGCTTCATGCAGGGCGTGGGCTACAGCTTCAGCTGCCTGGGCCCGTTCCTGGTCGGCTGGCTGCATACCGTCAGCAATGGCTGGACGCTCCCGTTCAGCTTCCTGTTCGGCTGCGCCACCCTGATGCTGTGCGCCTCGTGGGTCGCCTGCAAGCCCCGCAAGCTGGAAGATCTCTGGTAGCCCGGCCGGGGCCGCCAGACGGCCCCGCCTACCGCTCGTCAGACACCGGGCAATCTTGACGCCGAACTGACAATTCCGGGCGGATAGTGCCCACGAATGCCCTTCCTTGCCGCGTGCCGGCATCGGGCATGGGGGCGGCAGCGCCGCCCAGGCCACCACTCGGTGTGCGGGGGACTCTCGTTTCAGACAAGACATTGCAGGTCGCTGTCCGGGTTGTATCCGTCTTCAATGGGCGGGAACGCACGAAGGGAGTGACGCGGGCCACGGCCACGCCAAATACTGGCATGTGACTTGCGTCACATTTTCGCAGGTTGTCTGGTTCGGAAGCCAAGGGGGTCCCCAATGGTTGTCCACCGCCGGCTGGCGCTCTGCGTCGGCCTCGCATGCACCGCTCTGGCCTGGGCCAGCGGCGCCGCTCCGACCGACCGCGACGCGGCCCTGGCCGAGATCGGCCGCTACCGCGACCAGGCCCGCTGGCTGGATGCGCTCGGCGCAATCGAGCGCGCCAGCCAGCAGCAGCCCAACGACGATCTGCTGTTCAAGCTGCGCGTGCTGACCCTGGGCGACATCGGCAATGCCTGGCGCGCCTGGGAGCTGTACCAGCAGCGGCCGCAGCTGTTCGACGACGCCCAGAAGCAGCGCCTGGAAGGCGACTACCTGGCCAAACTCGTGGTCTGGAGCCTGGCCTACAGCAGCAGCGAGGACAGCCGCCTGGAAGAAGCCGAGTCGACCCTGGCGCGCATGCAGCGCTACGTCGGCGGCGAAGGCACCCCACCCTCGCAGGCCCCACTGCGCATCCGCATGGACCGGCTGATCCTGCTCAACCGGCTGGGCCGCCATGCGCAGGTCCGCGAGGAAGCACGAGCCCTGCAGGCCGAAGGCCACACCCTGCCCGACTACGTGCTGCCTGCCGTGGGCGATTCGTTGATGGGCACCCTGCACCCGGAAGAAGCCATTCCCGTACTGCAGGCAGCCGTCGCTGGCGATCCGGCGCGCGACGCCTCACATTCGGAACTGGCCTACGCCTACCTGGAAAGCGAGCAGCAGGAAAAAGCGATCGACCTGCTGCAGGCATGGCGCGACAAGGAGCCGGCGTGGCGCTGGAGCAACGGCAAATCACCGTACGCGAACTGGTCACGCTACGAGGCGGATCTCAACCTGGCAATGGTGCGCGCTTACAGCGGCGACCTGGTCACCGCGCAGCACGACCTGGAGTCGATGGTGGACATCGCACCCGGCAACGGAGGCCTGCAGAGTGCGCTGGGCAGCGTCTACATGATGCGCGGCTGGCCACGAAGGGCACTGCAACGACAGCAGATGGCACACGCGCTGGACCCGCGTGACATCGAACCGCGGCTGGGCATGGAAGAGGCCTACGTCGCCCTGCAGCGCGACGACCTGGCGCGGCCGCTGCACGATGACCTGGTCGCACGCTATCCCACCCAACCGGCTGTCGAACGCATGGACCAGGCCTGGCGTGCGCATCGCGGCTGGCAGCTGAAGGCATGGACCGACATCGGCCGCAGCTCCGGTGGCGGTGGCACCTCGCCACTGGGCAACAACGATCGCCACTATGGTGTGGAAGTGGAGACACCGATCCTTGATGACCGCTGGCGTTTGTTCGCCCTGGCCGACCGGCGCTCGAACGATTTCCAGGACCAGCGCATCGATCCCCTGTGGCTGGGTGCGGGCGTTCGCTACCGCTTCGGGCAGCTGGATGCGGAGGCGGCCGTCCTGCGCGCCAACGACCACATCGGCGATACCGGCCTGCGGGTCGGCGTCGGCTGGCAGTTCAACGATTACTGGCACGCCGGCCTGGTGGCCGCGCGCAATGATCCAGAGGCCTCGATGCAAGCACGCGCGGCCGGCATCACCGCCGACAGCGTGAGCGCACAGGTGGACTACCGGCGCAGCGAGCTCACCCATTGGATGCTCGGTGCCAGCCGCTTCCGCTACGACGACGGCAACCATCGCGAACTGTTCAGCACCAGCATTGAACAGCGCCTGTTGACCCGCCCGCGCTGGCTGCTCGATGGCCTGGCCAGTGCCTATACCAGCCGCGGCAGCCGCGACGACGCGCCCTACTTCAATCCGAAGCGTGACCGCATGGTCGAGATCGGCCTGCGCATCGACCAGCAGCTGTGGCGTCACTACGAGCGCCACTTCCGGCACCGGCTGACCGTCTCGCTGGGCGACTACTGGCAGGACGGCTTCGGCAGTGCGCTGGTGCCGTCGGTGTCGTACATGCACGAATGGCAGCTGGGCCCGGGCCGCGTGTTCGAGTACGGCGTGCGCTGGTCGCGGCCGGTCTACGACGGCCACCGCGAGCGTCATATCGGCTTCGAAGCCGCACTGCGCTGGGGAGACTGACATGGCCTGCTTCCTGCGACTGATCGTGCTCCTGCTGCTGGCCATTACGCCACCGGCCTTCGCGCAGCAGGCCACGCATCTCGATGCAATCGACAATGGCCTGCTGATCCTCAGCTACCACGACATCCGCGACCAGGTCGCGGCCAAGGGCGATGCCGATACCTATGCGGTGAGCACGCAGAACTTCGCCGCACACCTGGACTGGCTCGGCGCGCATGGCTATCACCCGGTCTCGCTGTCGCAGGTGATCGATGCCTCGCAGGGGCGGGCCACGCTGCCGCCCAAGCCTGTGCTGCTGACCTTCGATGACGGCCTGCGCAGCGTCTACGACAAGGCCTTCCCGCTGCTGCAGGCCTACCGCTACCCGGCACTGGTGGCGGTGATCACCGACTACGTGGACATGGCTCCGGGACGCACCATCGACTACGGGTACCGGCCGTTCGGCCGCGATGACTTCGTCACCTGGGCGCAGCTGAAGCAGATGCACGACAGCGGCCTGATCGAAGTGGCCAGCCACACCGACGACCTGCACCACGGCGTGCTCGCCAATCCACAGGGCAATTCAACGCCCGCCGTGGTCACCCGCATCTACAGCCCGGCCACGCACGGGTACGAGACTGAAACGCAGTATGAGCAGCGTCTGCGCGCCGATCTCTCGCGCAGCGTGCAGCGCATCAAGCAGCACCTGGGCGTGCGCCCGCGCGCCATCGTCTGGCCATACGCCGCCTACAACCAGTTGAGCAACGACATCGCCGAACAGCTGGGCATGCCGGTGTCCTTCGATCTGGAGGGCCGCAGCACGCCGGTGGCCAGCGACCTGCATGGCCTGGCGCGCTTCCTGGTCAGCGACAACCCGACCGTGGAAGGGCTGGCCTACGAGCTGCGCCGCGATGTCGCGCTCGATGGCATCCGTGCCCTGCAGATCGACCTGGATGATGTCTACGACGCAGACCCGACGCAGCAGGCACGCAACCTCGATGCGCTGGTCGAACGGGTCAAGCGCATCGCGCCGACGCACGTCTACCTGCAGGCATTCGCCGATCCGGACGGCAACAACACTGCCGATGCGCTGTACTTCCCCAACCGGCACATGCCGATGCGGGCGGACCTGTTCAGCCGCGTCGCCTGGCAACTGAAATCCCGCGCCGGCGTGAAGGTCTACGCATGGCTGCCGGTGCTTGGCTTCGAGCTGCCCGACCCGGCGCAGCGCAAGGCGCTGGCGATCCGCAACGGCGATGCCGACGGCATGTACCGGCTCGACTTCACCAACCCGAAGGCCCGCCAGATCATGCTCGACATCTACGAGGATCTGGCGGTCAATTCCTACTTTGAAGGCCTGCTGTTCCATGACGACGGCTACCTGCGCGACACCGAGCTGCCGGCACTGGCAGCCGGCGGCGATGGCAGTGCGCGCACGCAGGCGCTGATCAGCTTCACCCTGGCGCTGCGCGACAGCGCGCAACGCTGGCGCCCGAAACTGGCCACCGTGCGCAACCTGTACGCTGAGCCGGTACTCCGCCCGCAGAGCGAGGCCTGGTTCGCGCAGCGCCTGGACCTGTTCAACAAGGCCTATGACCAGACCGCGCTGATGGCGATGCCGTGGATGGAAGGCAGCAAGCACCCCGAGCGCTGGCTGGACCAGCTGCTGGCCGCAGTACGCGCACACGACCCGCAGCTGCAGCACACTCTGTTCGAGCTGCAGACCGTCGATTGGCGCAACGGGCAACCGATTCCCGCCGAGCGCCTGCGCGCACAGATCCGCCAGTTGCAGGCACAGGGCGTGCACCACTTCGCCTGGTACCCGGACGATTTCATCGCCGACCAGCCCTCCACCCGCGATGCCCGCGCGGCGATGTCCGCCGGCACCTTCCCGTACCCGGAGAAGTGACATGGACATGCATCCGCTGCTGCAGGTCCTGTTCCAGTTCGCTTTCTACTACCCGATGGTGATGGCGTTCTTCTGGATGTCCGGCGGCCTCTACTACTACTACCGGCGCGAACGCCACTCGCGCCCGCGCAACGACCCTCCATTGATGGTCGCCCCCCCCTTCGCGAGCCTGCTGGTGCCCTGCCACAACGAGGCAGAGAATCTGGATGACACACTCACTGCGGCGCTGGCCCAGCGTTACCCCGCCGACTACGAAGTGATCGCCATCGATGATGGCAGCAGCGATGACACCGGCGCGCGGCTGGATGTGCTGGCGGCAAGGCACCCGCGGCTGCGCGTATTGCACCTGGATCGTAACCTGGGCAAGGCCAATGCGCTGCGCATGGGCGCACTGGCCGCTCGCTCGGAGTACCTGGTGTGCATCGACGGCGATGCAATGCTGGAGGAACATGCGCTGCACTGGATGATCTGGCACCTGGTCAGCGGCAACCGGGTCGGTGCGGTCACCGGCAACCCGCGCATCCGCAACCGCTCCACCCTGCTCGGACGCCTGCAGGTGGCCGAGTTTTCCTCGATCATCGGCATGATCAAGCGCGCGCAGCGCGTATACGGGCGCATCTTCACCATCTCCGGGGTGATCGCCGGCTTCCGCCGTACCGCCCTGCATCAGGTCGGCTGGTGGTCGGATGACATGGTGACCGAGGACATCGACATCAGCTGGCGCCTGCAGCGCGCGCACTGGGACATCCGCTACGAACCCAATGCGCTGTGCTTCATCCTGATGCCGGAGACCCTCAAGGGCCTGTGGCGGCAGCGCCTGCGCTGGGCCCAGGGCGGCGTGGAGGTGATGCTGCGCCACGCGCGCTCGCTGCTGCACTGGAAAGAGCGGCGCATGTGGGGCGTGCTGCTGGAGTACGTGCTGAGCGTGATCTGGGCCTACACCATGTTGTTCATCGTGCTGCTGTGGGCACTGGGCAAGTTCATCGAGCTGCCGCCGCAGCTGCATATCGCCAGCCTGCTGCCGCAGTGGCATGGCGTGATCCTTGCGCTGGTCTGCCTGCTGCAGTTCGCCAGCAGCCTGATCATCGACCGGCGTTACGAAACACAGATTGGACGCAACTATTTCTGGGTCATCTGGTACCCGATGGCGTACTGGCTGATCAGCCTTTCCACCACCCTGGTGGCGTTGCCGAAGACACTGCTGCGCCGTCGCAGCAAGCGCGCCACCTGGACCAGCCCTGACCGGGGGATCCGATGAACGCGCAACGCCCGTCCAACCGCTTCGACTCACGGATGATCCGCAAGCCACACCGCCAGCCGCGCTTCCAGCGCACCGCCTGGGGATTCGTCACGCTGGCGTTCTGGGGCTTCTACTTCTACCTGTGGGCGCCCCTGGTGACCCTGTTCTCGTGGTTGGTTGGCGGCCAGCTGGCCTGGCAGCAGCTGTACGAACGGCAAAGCCAGTTCGATCCCTACGTGCTGGTGGCATTGCCGCTGATGCTGTTGTGCGCCAGCGTGCTGCTGATCGGTTGGGCCGAGTACAACCGTGCCCGCTTCCGTGGCCGCGAGCGCCGCCTGCCGCGGCCACTGGCCAGCCTCAACGAAGTGGCCGCCGATCTGGGTGCCAGCACGGGGCTGGCCGAACGCCTGATGGGCTGCAAGGCCGCCACGTTGCACATGGATGACCACGCACGCCCGGTCGGCGTCCGCCGCGAGGTGGTGTAGCCCGACAACCCGGTGGGGTGCCGACCCTGATCGGCGCTTGTGCCTGGTGGGTGCCGATCATGGTCGGCACCGGGGTCTGCCGCGAAGAACACCCACGCATGGCGTGGTTCCACTTATGTGCGCGTCTGCCCTTCGCCACGCACCACGAAACGTTCGACGGTGAGCGCTTCCAGACCCATCGGGCCATAGGCATGCAGGCGCGTGGTGGAAATGCCGATTTCGCTGCCCAGGCCCAGCTGGCCACCATCGGAGAAGCGCGATGAGGCATTGACCATCACCACCGCCGAGCGCAGCGCAGTGACGAAGCGCTCGGCATGGTCGGCGTCTGCGGTCGCGATCACTTCGGTGTGGTCGGAGGTATAGCGGCGGATGTGCGCGATGGCCGCATCGAGGTCGTCCACCACGCGCACGGCCAGCACAAGGTCGAGGAACTCGGCGGCGTAGTCCTCCTCGGTCGCCGCCGTGCTGCCCGGCAGCAGCGGCTGCGCCTGCGCATCGGCGCGCAGCTGAACGCCACGCTGGCCAAGCGCCTGCGCCACGCGCGGCAGGAAGGAATCGGCTACGTCACGGTGTACCAGCAGTGTCTCCAGAGAATTGCAGGCGGCAGGCCGGCTGCACTTGCCATCCACCAGCAGGTCGATAGCCTTGCCCAGGTCGGCGCTGGCATCCACGAACAGGTGACAGACACCCTTGTAGTGCTTGATCACCGGTACCCGCGCATGCTCGGCAACGAAACGGATCAGGCCTTCGCCACCGCGCGGAATCGCCAGGTCGATCAGCTCATGCAGCTGCAGCAGTTCCAGCATCGCCTCGCGGCGCAGGTCGGTCAGCACGGTCACGGCGGCCGGCGGCACGCCATTGGCCTTCAATGCACCGGCGAGTGCCTGCGCGATCGCGGTGTTGGAGTGAATTGCCTCGGAACCACCGCGCAGGATCACGCCGTTACCCGCCTTCAGGCACAGCGCCGCGGCTTCGGCGGTCACGTTCGGGCGCGCCTCGTAGATCATCGCGATCACGCCCAGCGGCACGCGCACCTTCTGCACGCGGATGCCGTTCGGGCGCACGTCATCGCGGGTGACCTCGCCGACAGGATCTGGCAATCCGGCCACTTCGCGCACGGCTTCGGCCATCGCGAACAGGCGCGGCGGGTCCAGTGCCAGACGATCGAGCATGGCGCTGCCCACGCCCTTCTCGCGCGCGGCGGCGAGGTCACGTGCATTGCCGGCCAGGATCAGTCCGGCATTCACCTCCAGTGCCTGCGCCATCGCCAGCAGCAGCGTGCGTCGTGCCGCACTGTCCAGGCCGGCAACGATCTGCGCCGCATCACGGCAGGCACGCGCCTGCGCTTCGATCTCGCTCATCGGTGTGTCCTTCAATCCGGTCATGGCAGCACCAGGTCGTCGCGATGGACGACGCTGCCGCCGTAGTTGTAGCCGAGCACGGCCTGGATGTCGCGCGAATGGTGGCCGGCAATCCGGCGCACGTCGTCGGCAGCATACTGGCTGACGCCACGGGCCACGCAGACTCGGCCCTGCGGCGCGTTCCAGCACACCTGCACCATGTCGCCACGGCGGAACACGCCCTCTGCACCGGTGATGCCACCGGGCAGCAGCGAGGCGCCCTTCTCGCGCATCGCCTGTGCCGCACCGGCATCGATGACGATCACACCCTCGGCCAGCGGTGCATGCCGCAGCCAGTTCTTGCGGGCGGCCTCGCGGCTGCGTGCGGCATGGATTCGGGTGCCGAACAGGCGGTCCTGCGCCAGCGCGCGCACCACGTCACCGCTGCGGCCATTGAACAGATAGGTTTCGATGCCCAGGCGTCCGGCCTTCGCCGCCGCCTCCAGCTTGGTGCGCATGCCGCCGGTACCGGCGCGCGAGCCGGCGCCGCCCGCCATCGCCAGCACCTCGTCACCCAGCTCCGGCACGTCGTGCAACGGCCGCGCATCGGCCACGGTGCGCGGGTCGGCGCTGTACAGGCCATCGATATCGGTAGCGATGAACAGCGCATCGGCGTCGACCAGCGCCGCCACGGTGGCAGCCAGGTTGTCGTTGTCGCCGAGCTTGAGCTCATCCACCGACACGGTGTCGTTCTCGTTGACCACCGGCAATGCGCCCAGGCGCAACAGTTCACTCAACGTGGCGCGTGCATTGAGGTAGCGGCGGCGGTTGCGCAGGTCGTCGTGGGTCAGCAGCACCTGCGCCACCGGGCGCTCGAAGAAGCGCTGCCAGAGCCCGATCAGCTGGGCCTGGCCAAGCGCCGCCAGGGCCTGCCGCGCCGCCATCGCTGCGCCCGGTTCATCGGCGCGCGGCAGGATCGCGCGCCCGGCAGCGACCGCGCCGGAAGACACGATCACCACCTCGCGCCCGGCCAGGAGATTGGCCGAGACGAACTGCGCCAGGCCCAGCGCGTGGCGTGGCGACAGGCCGCCGCCATCGGCTGCCAGCAGGCTGCTGCCGACCTTGAGCACCGCACGCCGCCACGGCGGCAGCACCTGTTCGGGGAACGGCGAGGCGACAAGGGCAGCGTGCTGGATCATCGGTCAGGCTCTCAGCGGGTGTTCCATTCGTGCACGGTCAGGTCGGAGGCCTGCATCGTCACCAGTGGATCGGTGGCGACGATGGCCCGCGCCTGCGCCAGGCTGTCCACGTTGCACAGCACGTAGGCGCCACCGCTGCCATCGGCGAAGCCACCGGTCAGCTGCAGCTTGCCCTGCGCCTGCAACGCATCGAGGAAATCGCGGTGCGGCTGCACCGCTGCATCGTTGAAGTCCGGCCGGCGCATCGCCAGGACCAGGTAGACAGTGCCCGCCATCAGGACAGCGCCTGCCAGCGCGCGCGCAGTTCGTCCAGGCGCAGGTCAGCGGCTGCGCCCGGCGATACACGCGCGGCCAGGCTGCCTTCCGGCGTGCGTCCCTGCCCTGCACTGTCGGCACCGGCCGCAGCGGCCTTGTAGGCCTCGCGGAACGGTACGCCAGCCACGGCGGCCTCCACTGCGACGTCGGTGGCATACATGCCCGAATCAATCGCCGCGCGCAGCCTGTCCTCACGCCATTCCAGATTGGCCAGCAGCGCCGGCAGCAGTTCCAGCGCGGCCAGGCCACGGCCGAAGCCGTGGAAGATGGCACCCTTGGACGACTGCAGGTCGCGATGGTAGCCAGACGGCAGCGACAGCAGCTGCTCGATCTCGGTGCGCGCAGCGGCGACGCTGGCGTGGGTGGCGCGCATCAGCTCGATCACATCCGGATTGCGCTTGTTGGGCATGATCGAACTGCCGGTGGTGTACTGCGCCGGCAGCGCGACGAAACCGAACTCGGCGCTGGTGAACAGCGACAGGTCCCACGCAATGCGGCGCAGGTCCAGCGTGGCGCCACCGAGCGCTTCCAGTGCAGCCAGCTCGAACTTGCCACGCGACAGCTGCGCGTAGATCGGCGAGATCTGCATGCGCGCGAAGCCCAGCGCGGCGGTGGTGTGCTTGCGGTCCAGCGGCAGGTTCACGCCGTAGCCGGCAGCGGTGCCGAGCGGATTGGCATCGACCAGTGCATGGGTGTCACGGGCGCGGATGGCGTTGTCGATGAAGGCCTCGGCCCAGCCCGCCCACCACATTCCGGCCGAGGACACCACGGCACGCTGGATGTGGGTGTAGCCGGGAATCGGCAGATCCTTCTCAGCCTGCGCGCGGTCCAGCGCGACCTTGGCCACGTCGGCGCTGAGCTGGGCCACGCGCAGCAGCTTCTCCTTCAGCCACAGGCGCGTGGCGACCAGGATCTGGTCATTGCGGCTGCGGCCGGTGTGGATCTTGCGACCCGCATCGCCAAGGCGTTCGGTCAGGCGCGCTTCGATCGCCGAGTGGCCATCCTCGTACTGCGTATCCAGCACGAAGCGGCCTTCGCGGAAGTCCTGCGCCAGGATCTCCAGTTCGCGCAGAAGTCCGGCAAGCTCATCGGCACTGAGGATGCCGATGTGCTGCAGGCCCTGCGCATGCGCGGCGCTGGCAGCGATGTCATGCAGGAAGAACTCGCGGTCAAGGATCACGTCGTAGCCGGCGAGGAAGGTCTGGATCTGGGCGTCGACGGCGACGCCGGGCTTCTGCCAAAGAAGGTCTGCCATGGGGGCTCCGGAATGCGTGTTCAGTGCGGGATCGACGTCAGTTCGTCGATGCCCAGCGCGAGGTTGAGGTTCTGCATGGCTTGGGTGGCCGCGCCCTTCAGCAGGTTGTCCAGCGTCGCCACCACGACCACGCGCTTGCCGCCCGGCGCGAGCGTGAAGCCACCGACCTGGGCACCGTGGCGGCCGGCGATGCGGCTGACCCACGGCGCTTCGTCCAGCACTTCGATCAAGGGTTCACCGGCATAGGCCTGCTGGAAGCGCTCGACGATCTGCTCACGGGTCTGCACGCGGTTCAGCCACAGGTTGGCGGTCAGCGTGATGCCACGGAAGTGCGGCGCGACGTGTGGCATGAACTCGACGGCCACGCCCAGCTGCACGGACACTTCGCGCTCGTGCACATGGTTGGTCAGCGCATACGGCATCAGGTTGTCGGCCAGCAGTTCGACGTTGTTCTTGTCCGACGGCGTAGTGCCGGCACCGGAGTAGCCGGACACACCGAAGCACTGCGGCGGGCCGGCCAGCAGGTCCAGCAGCGGATGCACCGCCAGCTGCATCGCCGTGGCATAGCAGCCCGGGTTGCTGATGTGCTTCTGGCCGTTGTACCGGCCGCGGGTCAGCTCCGGCAGGCCGTAGTACCAGCTGTTGTCGAAGCGGTAGTCGGCCGACAGGTCGACGATGACGGTGTCGGGCTTCGCCGCTTCCAATGCGGCCACGAACGGAGCGGCCAGGCCGTTGGGCAGGGCCAGGATCACCGCGTCCACCCCCTTGGCCGCCACTGCGTCGGCGTCCAGGTTTTCGTACTGCAGCTCGCCCTGGAATTCCGGGTGGTGGTCGGACAGGCGCTGCCCGGCGCGCTCGCGCGAGGAGACGAAGGCCAGTTCCAGCCGTGGGTGGGCGGCCACCAGCTTGATCAGCTCGGCGCCGGTATGGCCGCGGGCACCGACGATGCCCAGGGTGAAGGTCGAATCGTTCATGCGTGGCTGTCCAGACGGTATTGCAGGTGGCGCTTCACGCCCTGCCATTCGGCATCGATGATGGAAAAGATGACGGTGTCGCGCGGCGTGCCGTCGGCGTGCCGCTTGTGGTTGCGCAGCACGCCATCCTGCTTGGCGCCCAGGCGGGCGATGGCGGTGCGCGAGGTGACGTTGAACCAACTGGTTTCCAGCACCACACTGATGCAGCCCATGGCCTCGAAGGCGTGCTGCAGCAGCAACAGCTTGGCTTCGGTGTTGGCGCCGGTGCGCTGCACGCGCGGCGTGTACCAGGTGTAGCCGAGGCTGAGCTTGGGCACGCTGGGATCCATGTCGTAGAAGCGCGTGCTGCCGATGATGTCACCCGCCGCATCGTAGATCACGAACGGCAGCACCTTGCCTTCGGCGTGCGCCTGCAGCGCGGCCTGCACATAGTGCTCGACCTGCTGCGGTGACGGCACCTGGGTGTACCAGAGCTGGTCCAGGCCGCTGCCTTCGAGTGCAGCGCGCAGGCCCGGGACATGCTCAAGCTGAAGCGGCTGCAGCGTCACATGCTGGCCGCGCAGGGTAGGCACCATGTTCCAAACGTCAGGATTGGTCATCGCTCAGCCCTGCAGGCTCGGTGCGCGCTGCGCGCAATGATCGACATAGGTCTTGATGCGGTCGATGCCATCGGCGCCGAACCAGAACACTTTCCAATGGTCCTGCTTGTAGCAGCCATCGGACTCGGCGTAGTAGAAGTGGTTGATCGGGTTGCGGTGGCGCGAGCGCCAGAACAGCTGCGGGGTTTCCTCCAGCATCACGTTCCAGACCGCACGCCCCAGGCCTTCACCCTGCGCGTCGTCGAGCACAGCGAACTTGTCCAGGTACACGCCCTCTGCCTCGTCGGTGAGGATCACCGCAGTGCGGTAGTTCTCGCTGACATAGGCACGCAGCAGCTTGGTCTTTTCGAAGTAGTCCGGCACCAGAGTGCGGCCGAAGCTGGATTCGATCAGGCCCTTCAGCCGCGGCAGGTCGAGCTCGCTCCAGGCGGTGGCGCGCAGTACTTTCTCACCCTTGCGCACCAGCGTGCCCGAGCCCTTGTGGGTGAACAGTTCCTTGGCCAGGTCGGCCGGACGCGTGATCGACACCGACGATTCCAGCGGCAGGCGGTCGAGCAGGTCCTTGATCTGTTCGATCTTCACCTTCATGCCACCGTGGATCCACGGCTGCGCGATCAGGTGGTCGTATTCGGTGGACAGGTTGATCGAATCGATCACGTTGCCCGCCTCGTCCAGCAGGCCACCGGTGCCGGTCAGGAAGATGATCTTGTACGGCTGCAGTTCCTGCACCAGCTCGTTGGCGGCAAAGTCGGCGTTGACGTTGAGGATCTGGCCACCGGCGGTTTCACCCAGGCTGGTGATGACCGGGATCGAGCCGGCACGCAGGCTGGCCTCGATCGGTGCCAGGTTGACCTTCTTCACCTCGCCGACCAGGCCGTAGGTGTCCACGTCCAGGTACTCGGCCTCGAACACGCCACCGGTGATCGAGGTGGCACGTGCGCCGTTCTGCTGCAGCGCCTCGACCAGGCGCAGGTTGGACTGCTGGAACACCCGGCGCACGATCGCCAATGCTTCCGGCGAAGTCACGCGCAGGCCGTTGACGGTCTGCTTCTCGATGCCGGCGGCCGACAGCTCGGCATCCAGCTGCGGGCCGGCGCCGTGCAGCACGATCGGGGTCAGACCGACCTCCTGCAGGAACGACAGCGAGGAGGTCAGTGCGTCGAGGTCGTCGCGCAGCACCGCGCCGCCGACCTTGACCACGGCGAAGCGCTTGGCATCCAGCTGCGAAAAGCGCTTGAGGTACTGGCTGATCTCCTTCGCGCTGGCCATGCTGGAAAGCAGGCGCACGATGGTCTGGCGGGTCTGGCGGTGGGGCTGGAGGGCAGGAGACATTTCGGTTTCGTCACAGGCGGCGGTCGCCGCGTTGCAGTTCCGCCATGCCCGGGGCATGGCGGCGTTGTGGGGTCGATCAGGCGCCGGCGGTGATGATCCGATGCACGGCGTCGGTGTAGCGCTGCAGCTGGTCCAGCGTCACGAACTCATCGGCGGTGTGGGCCTGGGCGATGTCACCCGGGCCGAACACCAGGGTGGTGTAGCCAGCGGCCGAGAACAGCGACGCCTCGGTCCAGAAATCCACCGCATTGCCGATCGGCAGCTCAAGCGCGTCGGCCACATCGCGCGCCAGCAGGCGGCGGTTCTCGGCCTCGGCGATGTCACCGGCGGGCAGGCTGGGACCACGGAACGTCTCGGTGAAAACGGCGGCTTCCGGCTCGGCGAAACCGGCGAAGGTCGCCAGCAGGCCATCGATGTCCATCGACGGCAGCGGGCGGAACCCGAAGCGCACCTCAGCAGCCGGTGCGATCATGTTGGCCTTGATGCCGCCTTCGACGCGGCCGATATTGAAGCGCAGGCCGGTCAGTCCGCCAAAGCGCGCCGAAGCCAGCGATTCCACATGATCCAGCGCGCGGTTTCCCCAGCGCATGGCCTGGTGCAATGCGCTGGCGGCCGCATCCTGCTTGCCCGAGGCGTGCCCTGCCCGACCTGCGAACTGCATCAGCACCGAACTGATGCCACGGTGCGCCAGCACTGCTTCGCTCATGGTCGGTTCGGCCACGAGTACGGCTTCATACGGCAGGCCACGGGCCAGGAATGCAGCGATGCAGCGCGGGTCGTTGGCTTCCTCGTCGCTGGAGAACAGGAACGCGGCGTCGCCATCGCTGGCGTTGGCGGCCGCCACCAGTGCAGCGGCGGCGCCCTTGATGTCACACACGCCCAGGCCGACCACACGGTCGTCCAGGCGCCGCATCACGTGCGGGTCGGCACTCCAGTGCGGCGAATCCGGCACGGTGTCCAGATGCACGTTGAACAGGTACTTCGGCGTCCCACGCACGGCATACAGGCTCACCGCACCGGCGCCATGGTCGATCACCTCGACGTTGAAGCCGGGCAGGTTGTCGCGCAGGTAATCGAAGATGCCACCGGTGGTGATCGCACGCGGCGGGTTGCGGGTGTCGAACGACACCAGGGCCTGCAGGTGATCGAGCGTCTGTTCAAGCATGTGTCTGAATATCCGTAGGGTTTGAAATCGGTAGTGCCGGCCGCTGGCCGGCTGCGCAATGATCCAGCCGTGCCACGAGCCGGCCAGCGGCCGGCACTACCCTCCATTGACGCTGCGAAGCGCCGGCCAGCGGCCGGCGCCCCCGTCACAGGTCAACCGCTCAGCGGTTGACTTGCGCGTAAAGCGTCGAACTCATGCCGAACAGCTTGATGAAGCCCTCAGCCTCCTCCACGCCCCAGTCGGCCGATTGCGCGTAGGTGGCGCCCTTGGCGTTGAGCAGGTGCGGCGACTTCACCGCCACTGCATCGACGCGGCCGCCGCGGGTTTCCAGCATCACTTCGCCGTTGACCTTGGCCTGCGAGGACTTCAGGAAGGCCTCGATGTCGGTCTTCAGCGGGTCGTGGTAGAAGCCTTCGTACACCAACTCCACCCACTTGCGTGCGACGTCCGGCTTGAAGCGGTTCTGCTGCTTGGTCAGCACGGCATCTTCCAGCGCGCGGTGCGCGGCCAGCAGCGAAACCAGGCCCGGGGCCTCGAACACGATGCGACCCTTCAGGCCGATCACGGTGTCGCCGGTGTAGACGCCGCGGCCAACGCCGTACGGGGCGAACAGCTTGTTGAGCTGGGCCAGGATCTGGTCGCCCGGCAGCGCCTTGCCGTCCAGTTCCACGGCTTCGCCTTCAACGAACTTCAGGGTCACGGTCAGCGCCTGTTCCGGCCATTCGCTGCGCGGCGAGCACCAGCCACGCGCGCCTTCACCCGGGGCTTCCCAACGGTCGATCTCACCGCCGGACATGGTCACGCCCAGCAGGTTCTCGTTGATGGTGTAGGCCTGCTGCTTGGCGCGCACGCCGAAGCCGCGCTCTTCCAGGTACTTCTGCTCGTAGGCGCGGGTCTGGGTGTGTTCCTTCTGGATCTCGCGGATCGGCGCGATGATCTGGTAGTCGCCCAGTGCCTTCACAGCCAGGTCGAAGCGGACCTGGTCGTTGCCCATGCCGGTGCAGCCGTGGGCGATGATGTGGGTACCCAGCTCGGCAGCACGCTTCAGCGCGGCATCGACGATCAGGTAGCGGTCCGAAACCAGCAGCGGGTACTGGCCCTGGTAGCCTTCGCCGGCCCACACGAACGGCTTGACGAAGCCTTCCCAGATGGCCGGGCCACCATTGACGGTGACGTGGCTGGTCACGCCCAGTTCGGCGGCGCGCTTCTCGATGAAATCGCGCTCTTCATCATCCACGCCGCCGGTGTCGGCGAACACGGTGTGCACGTTGTAGCCACGCTCCTGCAGGTAGGGCACGCAGAAGCTGGTATCCAGGCCGCCGGAGAAGGCGAGAACGACGTCTTTGTTGCTCATGGGGAGGGTATGCCCTGGTAGCGCCGGGCCGTGCCCGGCGGAAATGATTGAATCGGAAAAAATCAGCGCCCGGCAACCGCGGCCATGATCGCCTTCTGCACGTGCAGGCGGTTCTCGGCTTCGTTGATGGCGATGCACTGCGGCGAATCCATCACCGCATCGGTGGCCTTCACGTTGCGGCGCAACGGCAGGCAGTGGCTGAACACCCCGTTGTTGGTCAGCGCCATCTTCCGTTCGTCCACGATGAAGTGCTTGAACTGGTCGCGGATCGGCTTTTCCGGTTCCCAGTTGCCGAAGAACGGCAGCGCACCCCAGCTCTTGGCGTAGACCACGTCGGCGCCGGCGTAGGCGCTGTCGATGTCATGGCTGATCTTCAGCGAACCGCCGCTCTCGGCCACGTTCTGCTCGGCCCAGCCCATGTAGCGCTCGTCGAGGATGTAGTCGGCGGTCGGGCACAGCAGGGTCACGTCCATGCCCATGCGGGTGGCGATGGTCAGCGCCGAGTTGGCCACGGCGGTGTTCAGCGGCTTGGGGTGGTAGGTCCAGGTCAGCACGTACTTCTTGCCGCGCAGGTCCTGGGTGCCGAAGTGCTCCTGCAGCGCCATGATGTGGGCCAGCTCCTGGCACGGATGGGTGATGGTCTCCATGTTGATGACCGGCACCGGCGAGTACTTGGCGAAGCTGTTGAGGACGATGTCCTGGCGGTCGTAGGCCCAGTCGACGAACTTGGGGAACGCGCGCACGGCGATGATGTCGCAGTAACGGCCCAGCACCTTGGCCACTTCAGCGATGTGCTCTTCGGTATCGCCGTCCATCACCGTGCCGAGGTTGAACTCGATCGGCCACGCATCCTTGCCCGGCTGCAGCACCACCGCGTGGGCGCCGAGCTGGAACGCGCCCAGTTCGAAGCTGGTGCGGGTGCGCATGGACGGGTTGAAGAACACCAGCGCGATCGACTTGCCCTTGAGCTGGTCGCCGAGCTTGTTGCGCTTGAACAGCGCGGCCTGGGTCAGCAGCGCGTCGAGATCGCTGCGGCTCCAGTCCTGGGTGTTCAGGAAGTGCTTGGGGGACATCATCTTTCCTTGCGTGGCGGCGCCGGGTTCGACGCAGTGGAAGGGAAAAGCAGGAACCAAAGGTGGAGCGAAAAGGTTGCAGTTGCAGCTTTCAGAACGCAGAAACGAAAAAACCCAGCCGGCGGGCTGGGTTTTTATCGGACGAACAGCAAAAAGCTCCGGTTACCCAGCGAGAATGTGGGGTTCCGGTCGACGCGCACGCGAGGTCATGCCCGACGCCTGTCGGGCTGCGCTGCTGTCGTGCTGGAAGTCGGTGAGCTTCATGGTCAACCATCTTTGCATGCGGCCGGGGCCGGCGCAAGGGGCCGGGGTCGCAGAATCAGGGATTGCCGGCCGCACCCTGCTCGGGGCCGACCCAGGGGGTGATCGACACCCGGATCTTGAGCCGGTTGCCGGGGTCTTCCGGTAGCCGCGAGCGGTACTTGGTGCCCTTGTAGACGTAATCCACGTCGTAGGCGATGGGCCGGCGGAATTCACGCCCCACCGGCACGATGCGGCAGTCGCGGGTCAGCATCGGACCGGTGTTGGCCGGCGCCGGGGCCGGCGACTCGGTTCCGACCTCCTCAACGGCCTCCTCGTCACTGCGCTTGAACATCGAGCGCACCGAGTCCCAGAAGCGGCTGATCCGGCCCTTGTCCTCGACCGGCTCCTCGCCGGTCACGTTCACCGGGGCCAGGGTCCGGGTCGACACCGGCTCGCAGTGCTCTTCGGTGCGGGTCGCACGCAGGGTCTGGAACACGGGTTCGACGTTCAGCACCTGCGCGTAGTCGAACTTCACGTTCTCCACGATCACCACCCGGTTGCGGGGCTCGGCCTCCTGGGCCAGCACCACGGCGGGCAGCGCCGACAGGCAGGCCAGGGTCAGCAACGCGGTGGATTTCATTGGCGACGGGAGCAAGGACACGGCAATAGTGTAGGCAGTGGCGAGCGCAAGGGGCTGAACATTACCCGTCCACGCTGCTCCTGCCCACCCCACCTGGAGGAACCGGCGTCCACCGGTGGCAGCCCGTGCCCCCAAACGGGGCCGACACGTTCTAAAATCACAGGCTTGTCCCCCAGCCACAGCCCCATGACCCTGCGCCTGCACAACAACCTGACTCGCCAGCTCGAACCGTTCACTCCGCTCGACCCGGCCTGTCCGACCCTGTATGTGTGCGGCCCCACGGTCTACAACTACGTGCACATCGGCAACGCCCGTGGCCCGGTGGTGTTCGGGGTGCTGGCCGATCTGCTGCGGCGCCGTTTCGGCGCGCTGCGCTACGCCCGCAACATCACCGACGTGGACGACAAGATCAACACCGCCGCGCGCGAGCAGGGCGTGCCGATCAGCACCATCACCGGCAAGTTCGCCGCCGCATACCGTGAAGACATGGCCGCGCTGGGCGTGGTACCGCCGGACATCGAACCGGAGGTGACCGCGCACATTCCGCAGATCATCACAATGATCGAGCAGCTGATCGCCAGCGGGCATGCCTATGCCGCCGAGGGCCACGTACTGTTCGCAGTGGCCAGCTTCGACGGCTACGGCAAGCTCTCGCGCCGCGATCCCGACGAAATGCTGGCCGGCGCCCGCGTCGACGTGGCCCCGTACAAGCGCGACCCGGGTGATTTCGTGCTGTGGAAGCCGTCCAGCGACGACCTGCCCGGCTGGGCGTCGCCCTGGGGCCGTGGCCGCCCGGGCTGGCACATCGAGTGCTCGGCGATGGCCGCGGCTCACCTGGGTGAGACCATCGACATCCATGCCGGCGGCGTCGACCTGCAGTTCCCGCACCACGAGAACGAGCTTGCGCAGAGCGAATGCGCCCACGGCGGCAAGATCTTCGCCCGCTTCTGGCTGCACAACGGCATGCTCAACTTCGGCGGCGCCAAGATGAGCAAGTCGCTGGGCAACATCGAGCGCGTGCATGATCTGGTGCGCCAGCATCCGCCGGAAGCGCTGCGCCTGGCCCTGCTGTCGGCCCACTACCGGCAGCCGCTGGACTGGTCCGATGCGCTGATCGAACAATCGGTGCGCACCCTGGACCGCCTGTACGGCACCCTGCGCGAGCTGGCGTCGATCGAGGCCACGGCAGTGATTCCGGCCACGGTCGAGGCGACCCTGGACGACGATCTCAACACCCCACAGGCGCTGGCCGAAGTGGCCCGCATCGCCGCCGATGCGCGTCGTGCCACCGACCCGGCCGAGCAGGCGCGCCTGAAGGGTGAACTGCTCGGCGCCGGCCTGGCACTGGGCCTGCTGCAGGCCGATCCGGCGCAGTGGTTCGGCACCGCGGCCAGCGATGACGGCGACGATGCCCGCATCCAGGGCCTGATCGACGAGCGCGCCGCGGCCAAGAAGGCACGCGACTTCGCCCGTGCCGACGCCATCCGCGACCAGCTGGCCGCCGAAGGCATCGTGCTGGATGACACCCCGCAGGGCGTTCGCTGGTCGCGCAAGCGCAGCTGACCTGCCCTGCCCCGTGGCCGGTCCGCCGGCCACGCCCCCACCGTAGAGACTGTTGTGACCGACTCCCCGTTCCCGCTTGAATCCACCGCCGCCGAGGCCCAGACCGCCATCGCCGAGGAATTCGGCTTCTTCGGCGACTGGTCCGAGCGCTACCAGTACCTGATCGACCTCGGCCGCAAGCTGCCGGTCTTCCCGGAAGAATGGAAGACCGAAGAGCATCGCCTGCTCGGCTGCCAGTCGATGGTCTGGATCGTGCCGGAAGGCAACGCGCAGTCGCTGCGCTTCCATGCCATCAGCGATTCGGCGATTGTCTCCGGCCTGATCTTCCTGGCGCTGCGCGTGTACTCCGGGCGCTCGGCGCAGGAGATCCTGGCCACCGAACCGAGCTACATCCAGGACATCGGCCTGGCCCGCCACCTCTCGCCCACCCGCAGCAACGGCGTGGCGGCGATGCTGGCGTTCATCCGTGAGACGGCGCAGGCGCAGCTGCAGCGCGCCCCGTCGTGAGCGAGCCCGCCACGGCCGAAGACAGTGCACTGGGCCTGCTGTCCCGGCCCGGTTTCGCCAGGCTGCTGGCCTACCGCATCTTTGCGATGCTGTCCTACCAGGTGGTCGCGGTCACTGTCGGCTGGCACATCTACGAAGTCACCCGCAATCCGTTCTCGCTGGGCCTGATCGGCCTGGCCGAGGTCGTGCCGTTCTTCTGCGTGGCTCCGTTCGCCGGTTACCTGGTGGATCACCTGCCGCGCCGTCGGCTGGGCATGGTCGCCTGTTGCGGGCTGATCGCCACTGCACTGGTATTGACCAGCGTGGCCATGGGCTGGTTGCCGATTGACGGCGTGTGGCCGATCTACGCGGCCATCGCGCTGACCGGCATGGTCCGCGCCTTCCTGTCGCCGATCTACAACGCCTTGTTCGCCCGCGTGCTGGCCCGTGACCAGTTTGCCCGTGGCGCCGGCCTGGGCGCGGTGGTGTTCCAGGCCGGCATGATCGCCGGCCCGGCATTGGGCGGCGTGCTGGTCGGCTTCGGTGGCAAGGGCCTGTCCTACGCGGTGGCTACGGCCTTTGCGCTGGTGGCGATGGCCTGCCTGGCCACGCTGAAGGTGGAAGAACCGGTGCATACCGGTCCGGCCGCACCGATCTTCAAGAGCATCGCCGAAGGCGCGCGCTTCGTGGTCGGCAACCGGATCATGGTCGGCGCGATGGCGCTGGACATGTTCTCGGTGCTGCTGGGCGGCGTGGTGGCGATGCTGCCGGCGTTCCTGCACGAGATCCTGCACCACGGCCCGGAAGGCCTGGGCATCCTGCGCGCGATGCCGGCGCTGGGCTCGGTGTGCGTAGGCCTGTGGCTGGCGCGCCACCCGCTGCACCGCAATGCTGGCCGCGTGCTGCTGTTCGCGGTGGCCGGCTTCGGCCTGTGCGTGATCAGCTTCGGGTTGTCGCAGCACTTCTGGCTGTCGGCGCTGATCCTGCTGTTCTACGGCGCGTTCGATGGTGTCTCGGTGGTGATCCGCTCGACCATCCTGCAGTTGGCTACGCCGGAAGAGATGCGCGGTCGCGTATCGTCGATCAACGGCATCTTCATCAGTTCGTCCAACGAGCTGGGCGCGTTCTATGCCGGCACGATGGCGAAGCTGCTCGGCCTGGTGCCGGCGGTGGTGCTGGGCGGATTCGCGGTGCTGAGCGTGGCCGGGATCACCGCGTGGAAGAACCCAACGCTGCGGAAACTGAATCTTCGCGACCTGCAGTGACGCTGCTAACAGCGGATTCGGCGGCGCCGGGTGTTTGGCTGGGGCCGTTGCTCTCCCTCGATGATTGGGCTTGTCACTTTCTTTTCGCGAAAAGAAAGTAACCAAAGAAACGCTCCGCCATCCGCGAGCCGGCGCTGCGCGCCGGTGCCCTGTGCTCCTCGGTGAATCAGGGGACGGCGCCGAACTCGCTGCGCTCAAACAGCGGCGCCTCTTCGCCCCTGATTCCCCTGCGGTGCTCGGCTCGCTACAAGGCGGACTCAACAGCCGCAAGCACGCATGACCGCTCCTGTCGGCCTGAGCAGAGCGTGGACTCGGCTCTACATCGGCCGCGCACGCAGGAAACCGTCGAGAGCCTGCGGGTGGGTACGGGCGGGACCGTCCGCGGCATGGATGCCGCGGCCGAGCTTACAGGGATGTACTTGCAGCGTGTCCTGCCCGGACCCACCCGCAGGCTCCACCCGATACCCGCAAGGCGCTGCTCTACACAGCCAACACGAACCCAACAAAAAACCCGGCCGAAGCCGGGTTTTTCGCATGACCAGACAACGAACTGGAATCAGTCGCCCTGCTGCTTCTGCAGGTGCTCCCAACGCTCCTGGGCGTCGATGGTGCGCTCGGCGGTCAGGCGCGCTTCCAGGCGCTCCAGGCCGATTTCTTCGCCGGTGTCGACGCAGTACCCGTAGTCGCCGGCTTCCAGGCGCTTCAGGGTGCTGTCGATCTTGCCGATCAGCTTGCGGTAGCGGTCGCGGGTACGCAGTTCCAGCGAGTTCTCGGTCTCGCGGGTCGCACGCTCGGCTTCGTCGCCGATGTCACGCACTTCCTCGCGCAGGTTCTCGATGGTCTGCTTGGACTCTTCCACCAGGTCCGCGCGCCAGTTCTGCAGGCGCTGGCGGAAATACTCCTGCTGCAGCGAGCTCATGTATTCCTCTTCCGAGGACGGCTTGTAGCCAGCCGGCAGGATCGGGCGGCCAGTGGCCTCGTCGGTCTTGTACTCGACCACCTTGTACTTGCTGCGCGGGGCCGGTGCTGCCGAGCGGGCGGCGACGGCCACGGCAACCTTGCCGACAGGGCGCGACACGGTCTTCGGGGCGGAATCGGATTTCACGGCGGTTTTGGCAGGCGATTTCGAAACGGGCACGGGATTCTTGGATTGCGGGGCCTTCGAAGCGACAGGAGCGGCGGCCGGGGCCGGCGTTGAGGCCGGCTGGGCTGCCGCCACTGCCACGGTCTTGGCCGGGACAGGCTTGGCCGGAGCCGGCTTGGCAGCAGGCTTCGGTGCGGACTTCACTACTGCGGCCGGGGTCGGCTTTGTGGCCGGCGCGGCAACGTTCTTGGCAACCTTCTTTACAGCGGCGGGCGTGGCGGCCGGTTTAGCCGCAGCGACCTTCTTTGCTACGGGCTTGGCGACCGGCTTGGCTGCAGCCTTCTTCACCACCGCCTTCGGCGCTGGCTTGGCGGCTGCCTTCCTGGCCACCGGCTTGGCGGCGGCCTTCTTCACCGGCGCAGCCTTGCTGACGGTCTTCTTCACCGGCGCCTTCTTGCTGGCAGCGGCTGGCTTGGCCTTGGCGGGCGCAGCGGCCTTCTTCGCCACCGGCTTGGTTGCCTTGACCGGCGTTTTCTTTGCGGTGGCCTTCCTGGCCGCCGGTTGCGAGGACGCTGCCTTGGTCGCCGGCTTGCTGGCCGGCTTCTTGGCAACGGGCTTTGCCGCCAACTTCTTCACAACAGGCTTGGCGGTTTTCTTGGCGGCCGTTGCGGCCTTCTTTGCAGTTTTTTTAGCAGCCACGAAACGCTCTTCCTTGGATTCCCCGGGGCCCGGGAAAGCGGGCCTTTATAGCCTACCCGACCCGCAGCAGCAACCTTGGCACCCTGCTCCATTCAGTCCTGGAGTCAAGGTGCCCAAGTGGCAGTCCGACGAACACGGACCGCCTTGCGCGGTACGGAACCTGGCCAACACCCGCGGGTGCTGGTACCGGTCGCAGGCCATCGGCGACATGCGACCAACGGCCCATCCTGCACAAATGCGGCCTTCATGCCAACTGGCATAAGATGACTGGGTGATCTCGCGCCTGCTCATTGCCCTGCTGCGCTTCTACAAGCGCTTCATCAGCCCCCTGCTGGGGCCGCGCTGCCGTTTCGTGCCGAGCTGTTCTGAATACGCGATGGATGCCATCTCCCGGCACGGGCCGCTGCGCGGCAGCTGGCTGGCTGCGCGCAGGCTGGGCTGCTGCCATCCGTTCCACCCCGGCGGCTTCGATCCGGTGCCCGAATCCACCCACGCCCCCTCTTGCCGTTGCACAGGAAAACACTGACATGTCCTCCACCCTCATCACCAACGCCCGGATGGTCAACGAAGGCCGCACCTTCGACGGCGACCTGCGCATCGAGAACGGCCGCATTGCGCAGATCGGCAACGGGCTGGCGCCGCGCAACGGCGAGCAGGTGGTGGACGCCGCCGGGCGCTGGCTGCTGCCCGGCATGATCGACGACCAGGTGCATTTCCGCGAACCGGGCCTGACCCACAAGGGCGACATCGCCAGCGAATCGGCCGCGGCCGTGGCCGGTGGCCTGACCAGCTTCATGGACATGCCCAACACCAACCCGCCGACGCTGGATTCGACCATCCTGGAAGCCAAGTACGAGCTCGCGCGCGGCCGCGCCTGGGCCAACTACGGCTTCTACCACGGCGCCAGCAATGACAACCTGGAAGCGATCCGTGCGCTGGACCCGAAGAAGGCGCCCGGCGTGAAGGTGTTCATGGGTGCTTCGACCGGCAACATGCTGGTCGACAACCCGGAAACGCTGGACGCGATCTTCCGCGAATGCCCGACCCCGATCATCACGCACTGCGAAGACACGCCGATGATCGATGCCAACCTCAAGGCCTTCCAGGAAAAGTACGGCGATGCGCTGACCCCGGACATGCACCCGGACATCCGTTCGCGCGAAGCCTGCATCAAGTCGACGCGCCTGGCGATGTCGCTGGCACGCAAGCACGGCACCCGCCTGCATGTGCTGCACATCTCCACCGCCGATGAGCTGGCGCTGTTCGAGAAGGGCCCGCTGATCCGCGCCGATGGCAGCCGCAAGCAGATCACCGCCGAAACCTGCGTGCACTTCCTGCACTTCGCGCGTCCGGACTACGCGACCAAGGGCAACCTGATCAAGTGCAACCCGGCAATCAAGGAAGTGTCCGACCGCGAGGCAATCACCGCTGCCTTGGCCGATGACGTGCTGGACGTGCTGGCCACCGACCACGCGCCGCACACCTGGGAAGAGAAGCAGAAGCCCTACGCGCAGGCGCCGTCGGGCCTGCCGCTGGTGCAGTACGCGCTGGTGGCCGCGCTGGAGCGGGTGCACGAAGGCAAGCTGACCCGCGAGCAGGTGGTGCAGAAATTCGCACATGCGCCGGCGCAGCTGTTCGACGTGGAAGAACGCGGCTTCCTGCGCGAAGGCTACTTTGCCGACCTGGTGCTGGTGGAGGACGTGCCGTTCACCGTCAAGCGCGAGGACGTGCTGTCCAAGTGCGGCTGGTCGCCGTTCGAAGGCACCACTTTCCGCTCGCGCATCGCCTCCACCTGGGTCAACGGCCAGCTGGTGTGGGACGGCAGCAAGCTGGTGGGTGAACCCGCCGGCCAGCGCATGACCTACGACCGCTGATGCGTTCGGCACTGATGATCGGGGCGCTGCTGCTGGCCGCGCCCCTGTTTTCCTCTTCCCCTGCGCAGGCGCAGGATGGCATCGGCAGCCTGATCGACAGCCGCGTGGTGTTCCCGGCCAGTGCGTCGCAGGGCGCGCTGGTGATCGGCAAGGTGCCCGCAGGCAGTCGTGTGCAGTACGCCGGCCGCCAGCTGCGGGTGAGCGGCTACGGCAGCGTGGTGTTCGGCATCGGCCGCGACGAGAAGGGTCCGCTGCGCGTACAGGTGCAGCGCCCCGATGGTAGCAGCGAGACAGCCACCATTGCGGTAACGCCGCGCGACTGGCCCACCGAGCGGGTGAACGGCGTGCCGCCGAAGACGGTCAACCCGCCGCCGGCGATTGCCGAGCGGATCAAGCGCGAACAGGCGCAGGTGACCGCCGCACGTGCCCGCGATGACGACCGCACCGACTTCACCCAGACCTTCATCTGGCCGGTACAGGGCCGCATCAGCGGCCGCTTCGGCAATGCGCGCGTCTACAACGGGCAGCCGGGGGCCGGCCACTCCGGCATGGACATCGCGGTGCCGACCGGCACCCCGGTGAAGGCGCCGGCGGCCGGCATCGTGACCTTCGCTGGGCCGGACCTGTACCTGACCGGTGGCACGCTGCTGCTCGACCACGGCTTCGGGGTCAGTTCCAATTTCCTGCACCTTTCGCGCATCGACGTAAAAGTTGGCGACCGTGTGGAGCAGGGCCAGGTGATCGCTGCCGTCGGCGCCACCGGCCGTGCCACCGGCCCGCACCTGCACTGGGGCATGAACTGGTTCGACACCCGCATCGACCCGTTGCTGGTGCTGGAACGCAAATAACGGTAGTGCCGGCCGCTGGCCGGCAACCGCATGAATTCTGCAGTGCCCGAGCTGCCGGCCAGCGGCCGGCACTACCAGACAGTTGGATCAACCGCGCGCGGCCCACCACACGCGCAGCAACGTGCGCACCGGGGTGGCTTCGATTGGCTTGCCTGCGGCCTGGGCGGCAACGCGGGCGCGCGCCAGGCTCGACCACACGCGCCGCGGGCGCGGGCCCGGCACGCGGCTGCCCCATCCTTTCAGCAGGTACTGGGCCCAGCGCTGCGCGGCCGTGCTGGAATCCTCATCCAACAGGCTGCGCGGCACACCGGCCACGCCGGCGTCCTGCAGGCGCTGGGCCAGGGTCTGCAGCTGCACCGCACGACCGGCGCCGGTGCGCGGCTTGTCGGCAAACAAGGCCGCTTCCACTGCGGCCACGGCCTCGGCGTAATTGGCCAGCGCACGCTCGGCAGCGGCTGCATCCAACGCAACGGTACGCGCTTCAACGAGGTCCGGCAGCGCTTCGGCCAGTTGCACCCACGGCGCACGCACCGGCTCCAGCAGACGGCCCAGTGGATGGCGCGAACGATGCCCTGCCCAGCTGCGCAGCTCCTCGCCCCACCACGCCAGCTTGGCATCGGCGGGCAGCGGATCGCCGCTGGTGTTGAGCATGTCGTCGAACTCCTGCAGCAGCGCAAACCATGCCACTGCGAGCTCGCGTTGCGGTTCGGCCACGAACGGAGCGGCCACCGACCATTCCGGCCAACGGCTGCGCCACTTGTCGAGGAAACTGTCCAGCGCGGTACTGCTCACTACGGGATTCCTTACGGCTGGGCCGGGGCTGCCGGCCGGGTCGGCCAGAGACTGGCCAGTTGCAGAAGTTCAGCGTTCTCGACCAGCACGTCGGCCTGCCAGGCCAGCGGATCGTCGCTGTGCAGGCGGTAGCCCCACAGCGCCGCCACCGACGGCATCGCGGCAGCACGTGCAGCGATGATGTCGCGCTCGTCATCACCCACGTACACGCAGTCTTCGGCGGCCATGCCAATGGCCTGCGCAGCGTGCAGCAGTGGAAGCGGGTGCGGCTTGCGCTCGGCCAGGCTGTCACCGCCGACCAGCACCGCGCAGCGCTGCTGCCAACCATGCTGCGGCAGGATCAGGCGCGCCAGGTACTCCGGCTTGTTGGTGACGATGCCCCATACCGTACCGGCCTCATCCAGCGCGGCGAGCATGCCGGCCACGCCGTCGAACAGCACCGCGTACTGGCCGATCAGCGCTTCGTAGCGCTGCAGGAATTCCGGGATCAATGCATCGCGCGCAGCGGCATCCAGGTCCGGGAAAGCGGCCCCGACCATCGCGCGCGAGCCCTTGGAGACCACCGGCCGCAGCTGCGCCGGATCGACCGCTGCCCGGCCCCGCTCGGCCAGCATCGCATTGCAGGTGGCGACGAAGTCCGGCGCGCTGTCCAGCAACGTGCCATCCAGATCGAACAGCACCGCACGCGGGAAGCGGGCGGAGGTCATGCCGGCTTGACCGCGTAGGCCAGGTAGTTGATGTCGGTGCGGCTGCTCAGGCGGGCATGGTTGCGCCACGGCTCGTAGGCCATGCCGCTGACATCCACCAGCTGCAGGTCGGCCTCGCGCAGCCAGCGCGCCAGCTCGGCCGGCTTGATGAATTCCTGGTAGTGGTGCGTGCCCCTGGGCAGCAGCCGCGCCACGTACTCGGCACCGACAATCGCCACTGCGAAGGCGGCCGCGGTGCGGTTGATGGTCGACAGGAACAGGTGGCCGCCCGGCTTCAGCAGGCGCTTGCAGGCGTCGATGATCGCGCCCGGGTCTGGCACGTGCTCGAGCATTTCCATGCAGGTGAGCACATCGAAACTGCCCGGTTGCTCGGCGGCCAGATCCTCGGCGGCCTGCACGCGGTAGTCGACCTTGGCGCCGCTTTCCAGCGCATGCAGGCGCGCGACCTTCACCAGTTCCGGGGCCAGGTCGATGGCGGTGACGTCGGCGCCGGCCTGCGCCAGTGCTTCGCTCAGCAGCCCGCCACCGCAGCCGATGTCGAGCACGCGCGCGCCACGCAACGGCACGCGGTCGGCGACGTACTTCAGGCGTACCGGGTTCAGCGCATGCAGCGGCTTCTGCGGGCCGTCAGCATCCCACCAGCGGTTGGCCAGCGCGGCGAACTTGTCCAGCTCGGCCTGATCGAAATTGGAGGAAGCGTGGGGGGCAGTCATGAGGGGTCCTTGCGGCGCCAGGGATCAGGCGCGGATATGACGGATACGCTCGCGCCACTGGCGCGCGTTGGCGATGATGCCCGGCAGGTCCATGCCGACCAGCTCGCGCTGCACCAGCTTCGGCTTGCCGGCGATCCAGACGTCGCTGACCTGCTGGCGGCCGGTGGCATACACCAGCTGCGACAGCACGTTGTGCAGCGGCTGGGTTTCCAGCGCCGACAGGTCGACACAGACCAGGTCGGCCTGCTTGCCGACTTCGATCGAACCGATGCGGTCAGCAAAGCCCAGCGCACGGGCACCGCCCAGCGTCGCTGCGCGCAGCGTGGTGGCCGCGTCCAGCGCGGTGGCATCATCGGCCACGGCCTTGGCCAGGATCGCTGCGGTACGGTTCTCGCTGAACATGTCCAGATCGTTGTTGCTGGCGCAGCCATCGGTGCCGATCGCCAGGTTCACACCGGCGCGCTGCAGGGCGCAGGCCGGGCAGAAGCCGGAGGCCAGCTTCAGGTTCGATTCGGGGCAATGCACGACGCTGACGCCGCGTTCGGCGCACAGGTGGATTTCCGCATCGGTCAGCTGGGTCATGTGCACCGCGATCAGGCGGTCGTTGACCAGGCCAAGGCGATCCAGCCGCGCCAGCGGGCGCTGGCCGTGCAGCTTGATCGAATCGTTGATCTCCTGCGCGGTCTCGTGGGTGTGCAGGTGCACCTGCATGTCGAGCTGGTCGGACAGCATACGCACCCGCTCGAAGTTGGCATCGTTGACCGTGTACGGCGCATGCGGCGCGAACGCGGTCCCGATCAGCGGATCGGTGCGCCACTGGTCGTGCAGTTCACCAGCCTTGGCGAAGTATTCGTCATCGGTCCTGGCCCAGGCGGTGGGGAAATCGATGATGACCGCGCCGACCAACGCGCGGAAACCGTGCTTCTTGTAGACCGCGGCCTGCACGTCGCCGAAGAAGTAGTTCTCGTTGGCGCAGGTGGTGCCGCCGCGCAGCATCTCGGCGATGGCCAGGGTGGTGCCGTCGGCCACGAATTCCGGTCCGATCACGGCCGCTTCCACCGGCCAGATGTGCTGCTGCAGCCAGGTCATCAGCGGCAGGTCGTCGGCGACGCCGCGCAGCAGGGTCATCGGGTTGTGCGTGTGCGCGTTGACCAGGCCCGGCATCAGCGCCGACTCGGGGCGGCTGACCACCTGCGCGGCACGGAAGCGTGCGCGCGCCTCGGCACGCGGCAGGATGGCCACGATCTCGCTGCCACGCACGGCAACGGCATGGTCTTCCAGCACCACCGCATGCGGCTCGATCGGAACGACATGACCGGCTTCGATGAGCAGGTCGCAGGCTTCGGGGAGGTGCGGGCTATCGCTCATGCGGGCTCACTGGCTGGGGGGCGGCGAGATACTTCTGGGGACACGCCCCTGGGTCAGGGGCTGCCGCGAAGCGGCGGGGTCTGGAGACCCGTGAAGCGGGGCCCATGATCTGCCAAAGCAGATCATGGGAGCGCCAGCGCGAATGCGCTGGCGCGTGTCCGAGCATGGCTCGGCTCTACAGCAAGGTCGGCCTGCGGCCGGAACCTTATTTGACGCGTGCGGAGTATTCGCCCGAACGGGTGTCAACGCGGATCACTTCGTCCTGGTTGACGAACAGCGGCACGCGGACCACGGCACCGGTTTCCAGGGTGGCCGGCTTGCCGCCGCCGCCCGAGGTGTCGCCACGGACGCCCGGATCGGTTTCGGTGATCTTCAGTTCGACGAAGTTCGGCGGCTGAACGAAGATCGGCTCGCCGTTCCACAGGGTGACCACGCAGGACTCTTCGCCCTTCAGCCACTTCTCGGCGCCGCCCATGCCGGCCTTGGTGGCCTGGACCTGTTCGAAGGACTCCGGGTCCATGAAGTGCCAGTACTCGCCGTCGCTGTACATGAAGTTCATGTCGGTATCGACGACGTCGGCTGCATCCAGCGAGTCGGTCGACTTCATGGTCACTTCCTGGGTACGGCCGTCCTTGATCAGGCGGTACTTCACGCGGGTGAAGGCCTGGCCCTTGCCCGGCTTGACGTATTCGGTGTCGATGATGACGGCCGGTTGGTTGTTGACCAGGATCTTCATCCCGTTCTTGACGTCGTTCATGCCGTAGCTGGCCATGCGTAAACTCCTGAGTGGCAGAAACGCCGCGGGTGCGGCGAGCCGTTAGAATGGAAAGCCCACCGGATGCCGGTGGGCGACTGTTTTTCTGCCCCCATGATAACCGCAGGCCCCCTCTCCATGCAGCTTTCCGCCTTCCCCCGGCCCCAGTCGCCAGGCGCGCCCGCGCGCTGGCAGCAGCTCTGGCGCCAGGCGCTGCGCGACCCGCACGCCCTGCTGGCCCGGCTGCAGCTGGACCCGGCGGCGCTGGGTGTCTCGGAGGCGGCCATGGACCAGTTCGCATTGCGCGTGCCCGAGGGCTTCGTGGCCCGCATGCGCGTGGGCGATCCGGCCGATCCGCTGCTGCGCCAGGTGCTGCCGATCGACGAGGAAATGCGCCCGGCGCCCGGGTTCAGCTTCGATGCGGTGGGTGATGGTGCGGCCAAGAAGGCCACCGGCGTCATCCAGAAGTACCGTGGCCGCGCCCTGCTGGTGGCGACGGGCAGCTGTGCGATCAACTGCCGCTACTGCTTCCGCCGCCACTTCGACTATGGCGCGGAGAACGCCGCCAAGGGTGGCTGGCAGGAGGCCGTAGCCGCCATCGCGGCCGACCCGGACATCGATGAGGTCATCCTGTCCGGCGGTGACCCGTTGTCACTGGCTACGCACAAGCTGGTCGAGCTGACCGACGCCCTGCGCGCGATTCCGCATATCCGCCGCCTGCGCATCCATACCCGGCTGCCGATCGTGCTGCCGGAACGCGTGGACGATGAACTGGTGTGCTGGCTGGGCAGCCTGCCATGGCCGCTGGCGATCGTGGTCCACGCCAATCACGCCAATGAATTCGACGCCAACGTGGACGCGGCGATGGCCCGCCTGCGCGGCGTCGGCGCCCAGCTGCTGAACCAGGCGGTACTGCTGCGGGGAGTCAACGACAGCGTGCAGGCCCTGCAGGACCTGAGCGAGCGCAGCTTCGCCGCCGGCGTGCTGCCCTATTACCTGCACCAGCTGGACCGGGTCGAAGGCGTGGCCCACTTCGAAGTGGATGATGCCCAGGCCAAGGCGCTGATTGCCGGCCTGACCGCACGCCTGTCCGGCTATCTGATCCCGAAACTGGTGCGCGAACTACCCGGCGACCCGAGCAAGCGCCCGGTGTAGGAGCACTGCCGGGGTCAGATCCCTTTTCCGACGGAAAAGGGATCTGACCCCGGCACAACGTCAGTCGGTCAGAGGCCCGATTCGATCATCCGCACCACTTCGGTGGCGGTCACCGGGTGGCTCAGCCAGTAGCCCTGGCCAAGATCGCAGCCGCGCTGCACCAGCAGTTCGAACTGCGCCTGCTGCTCGATGCCCTCGGCCACCACGGTGATGCCCAGTGCGTGGGCCATGGCGATGATCGCCGTGGTCAGCGCCAGATCGTCGGGATCGCGCTGCATGTCGGCCACGAAGCTCTTGTCGATCTTCACGCCGTCCACCGGTACCTGGCGAAGATGGCTGAGACCGGAGAAGCCGGTGCCGAAATCGTCCAGCCAGACCTTCACGCCGGTGCGGTGCAGCTTGTCCAGCAGCTGCGCGGCAACCATTTCGTCGCCGATCACCGCGGTTTCGGTCAACTCCAGGTGCAGGCGCGACGCCGGCAGCCCGGACTCGTGCAGGCACTGCGCGACCAATGCCGGCAGTTCACCGCCGCGCAGCTGCCGCGGCGACACATTCACCGACACGAACAGATCATCGCCGCCCGCCCCGCGTGGCCACTGCGAGGCTTCCATGCAGGCCGCACGCAGCACCTTCGGGCCGATGAGCTCGATCAGCCCGCTCTGCTCGGCCACTTCGATGAACACCGACGGCGGAATCGTGCCCAAGGTCGGATGCTGCCAGCGCAGCAGCACTTCCACGCCGACCATGCGGCGATCGCGCATGCGGAAGATCGGCTGGTAGGCCAGGCGCAGCTCGCCGCGCTCCCAGGCCCCGCGCAGCTCCTGCTCCATGTGCACGCGGCGCTCGACCGCGTGGTCCATCGCACGGCTGTAATAGCGGTAGCAGTTCTTGCCGGCCATCTTGGCCTGGTACATGGCGATGTCGCCGTTCTTCAGCAGCGTGGTCGCATCGGCGGCATCATCCGGGAACAGGGTCACGCCGATCGAAGTGCCCAGGAACAGTTCCCGGCCCTGCACCACCAGCGGCTTGCCCAGCTCGCGCACCAGCACTTCGGCCAGCAGCCGTGCGTTGGCCGCCACGTCGCCATCACCGACCAGGATCACGAACTCGTCGCCGCCAAAGCGGGCCAGCAGGGCTTCATCGCCACCGGCCTCGGTAACCGCACTGCCGATGCGCTGCGCGAACTGCAACAGCGCTTCGTCACCGGCCTCATGGCCCAGGGTGTCGTTGACGCGCTTGAAATCGTCGATATCGGCAAACAGCAGGCCCAGCCGATGATTGGATGCGCGCGCGGCCATCAGGCGATGGTCCAGCGCCTCCCTGAATGCCAACCGGTTGGTCAGCCCGGTCAGTGCATCGGTATAGGCCATGCGCCGCACCTCGCGGTCATGGCGGGCGATGGCATCGCGCATGCGGGCGAAGCCGCGCACCAGCTCGCCGACTTCGTCGTCGCGGGTGTTCTCGGCCAGCGGCGCCTGGTAGTCGCCAGCCTCGATGCGGCGCGCCGCAGCGGCCAGGTCCCGGATCGGCGCCACCAGGGTGCGCTGCACGTACAGGATCACCACCACGCCGATCACCACCAGCAGGCCCAGCATCAGCAGCAGCCAGCCCAGGTGGCGGCTGCCGACCTGCTGCAGGCGCTCGCCGAGCGTGGCATTGGCGGCCTGTTCGCGCTGCTGCACCTCGTCCAGCGCCATGCCGACGCGGACGCCGCCGATGCGCTGGTTGCCGACCATGATCGGCATGGTGTTGTCGAGTACCTTGGGCGATTCCTGCACCACCAGCGCCTGCGCCACCGCGGCCTTGGGGGCCAGCGGGTCGGTCATCGGCTGGCCGAAGCCGGACACCTCGATCGAGCCGTCATGCACCAGCCGGCCACGTTCGTCGAACACCAGCACATAGCGCACGACCGGCTGCCGTGCGGTGCTGCGCACCAGCGCACCGACCTGGTCCAGGTCGCGGTAGTACAGCGGGTTGGCCAGCGCGTCGGACAGCTCGCGCGCCATCGCTTCGCCGCGGCTGCGCACGCTGCGGTCGAACAGTTCATGGATGACGCCACCACTGAGGTTGCGCACCTCGCCCTGCATCGCCGCCTGCCGCCCCAGCAACACCGCCAGGATCGCCACCACCACGACCATCGCCCCGCCCATCGCGAGCAGGAACCGGGCCTGCATTCCCGAGCCGAGCCACTTCATTCCACTTCCATCCGCACGCGCGTCAATCCTTGTTTCAATTCATCCAGCCGCTGCTGCGCATGCGCATCGACGCGGTGGAAACCGGAAGTGCCGAAAAACCGATGCAGCGCCCCCTGTGCCTGCGGGTCGCTGGCCGCCTGCAGCAGGACGTCCTGCAGCCGGTCACGTACCCGCGGGTCAAGGTCGGCGCGAACCATTTCCACCGCCCGTGGGTAGGGTTCGGTGCGCAGCAGTTCGCGGAAGTCGCGCCGGAATGCCGTCGGCATCCGTCGCTCGTCATTCCAGTCCACGCTGCTCACCGCCCCCACTTCGACCATGCCCTTGTGCACGAACGTGGCGATGTTCAACTCGCTACGTGCGAACACGTACCCCACGCTGTCCCGGCCCGGCACGTCCCACACACCGGCCAGGATCTGCGGCGCCAGCCCCTCCTGCAGCAGCGTCATCACCGGCACCAGGTAGGCACTGGTGGACGCCGTGTTCTGCAGCGCCAGGCGATGCCCGCGCAGGTCCTGGATCCGCTGGATCGGACTGTCGCGACGCACGAAGAACACGGTCTGGTACTCACGCACGCCATTGCGCTCGGTCAGCAGCAGCGGCCGCGCGCCACTGCGCTGGCCCAGTGCCACCGCCGTACCCGACGTTTCCGTGACCCAGTCGACCCGCCCCCGCCGCAGATAGCTGGCCATCTGCTGCGGGTCGCGTGCCATCAGGATCCGCCCTTCGGTGATGCCGACGTCGTGCATGCGTGCCACCACATAGTCCAGCAACGGTTGCAGCTGCTCGTAATGGGCCTTGGGATCATCGCTGATCCGGCCCAGCACCAGCACCCGGTCCGCTGCTGCATGCACCGTCCCGGCCAGCAGGATCATGACCAGGCTCAGCAGTCCCCTCTGCACTGCCCTTCGCAGACCCGACACAGGCTTCATCCCCCCCTGGGTATCCGGACAGACTACCCGAAAAAATGAGAACGTCGTCAGCTGTCCTTGTTGCCCGCCTGTGCCAGCCGCGCCATCCGCTGCGTGTCGGCAAGGATGCCGCGCAACAGGCGCACTTCCTGCTCGCTCGGCTCGCTGCGCAGGAACAGCCGGCGCAGCTTGCGCATCGCCGATTCCGGCGCGCGGCCCTTGTGGAAATCGATCTCGTCCAGGGTGTCGCCAAGCTGGGCGAAGAAGCTCTCCATCTGCTCATGGCTTGCTGCCTGTTCGCGGAAACCGGGCTCGGCGTCAGCGGCCGGCTGCGCGCCCAGCAGCTGCATGCGTGTCTCATAGGCCAGCACCTGCACGGCGGCAGCCAGGTTGAGCGAGCTGAACGCCGGATCGGACGGGATGTGCACCGCCGCGTGGCACAGCTGCAGTTCTTCGTTGGTCAGGCCAGTGCGCTCACGGCCGAACACCAGCGCCACCTCGGCGCCCTCGCCCGCCTTGGCCACCGCACGAGCGGCGGCATCGGCCGGCAGGTACTCCTCCAGCTGCACGCGGCGGGCACGCGCGGTGCAGCCCAGCACCAGGCGGCAATCGGCCACGGCCTCGGCCAGGGTGGCGACCACCGGGGCGTCCCCCAGCACATCTTCGGCACCGGCAGAGCGGCGGAAGGCCTCCTCGTCCAGCGGTTTCTCGGGGGCGACCAGCACCAGGCGGGCCAGGCCCATGGTCTTCAGGGCACGGGCGGCGGCGCCCATGTTGCCGGGGTGCTGGGTACCGACCAGGACGAATCGGAGGCGGGTGGCGGCGGGAAACTGGGACATGAACAGGGAAAAGGTCGAGCTGGACGATGACCAATGGTAAACTGTGCGGCCGGCCACTGCGCCGGACCCGCTCTTTTCCCCCGCCAGTCCATCTCTTCTGCCTTTCCGGGAGCCCACGCCATGCAGAAACCCGCCGTCACCGTCATGGTCAAGGCCGCCCGCCTCGCCGGCAACGTCCTGTTGCGCAACATCAACAAGCTCGAGGCACTGAACGTGGTGCAGAAGGGCCGGATGGACTACGCCAGCGAAGTGGATGCGGACGCGGAAAAGGTCATCGTCAAGGAACTCAAGCGCGCTTATCCGGACTACGGCATCTTCGGTGAAGAAGGTGGCGTGCAGGGCGAGCGCCGCCAGATGTGGGTCATCGACCCGCTGGACGGCACCAGCAACTACCTGCGTGGCGTGCCGCACTACTGCGTGTCGATCGCGCTGGTCGAGAACGGCGAGCCGACCGACGCGGTCATCTTCGACCCCCTGCGCAATGAACTGTTCACCGCCAGCCGGGGTGCCGGCGCCGTGCTGAACGACCGCCGCATCCGCGTGGCCGACCGCAAGGATCTGGAAGGCACGATGATCCACACCGGTTTCGCCCCGCGCGAGCGCAGCCGCGCCAGTGCCCAGCTGAAGGCGGTCGACGCCCTGCTGGTGCACGGCGAGGACATCCGCCGCACCGGTTCGGCGGCACTGGACCTGGCCTACGTGGCCTGCGGCCGTGCCGACGCCTACTTCGAGGCCGGTGTGAAGGCGTGGGACATCGCCGCTGGCCTGCTACTGGTCCGCGAGGCGGGTGGCAAGGTCTGTGACTTCAAGGGCGCGACCCTGGGCCGCATGGACAACCGTGGCCCGGAGACCCACCAGATCGTGGCCGGCAACCTGAAGGTGGCCGAGTCGCTGCAGAAGGTACTGGTGAACACCGGTTACGCGGCGGAGTTTGACGCGAAGTTCTGAGGTTTCGCGTAAAGCGGTTCATGGAGACGGCGCCTGCGAGGGTGCCGTTTTCGTTTGCGCGCCGATGCATTGGTGGCGCCGGGTACGACCTGGCGAGAGTCGTTTCCGCGACCGCGGAGGGGTGTCACTTTCTTTGCTCGTGCAAAGAAAGTAACCAAAGAAACACGCCGCCGGGGCGCGAGCCGATGCTGCGCATCGGTGCCCTGCGCTCCTCGGCCCGTCGAGGGGCGATGCGGGAACTCGCTGCGCTCAGACACCCGCACCTCTTCGCCCTCGCCGGACCTGCGGTGCTCAGCTCGCTCAAGGCGGACCCAAGGTCAAATGCCACAACGGCACCCGGTTGATCCATGCTACGCGTGGATGCTGTTGCTCTTGATCTTGACCTTCCAGTCCGCCTTGAGCGAGCCGAGCATCGCAGGGGAATCAGGGGCGAAGAGGCGCCGGTGTTTGAGCGCAGCGAGTTCGGCGCCATCCCCTGATTCGCCGAGAAGCGCAGGGCACCGGCGTGCGCAGCACGTCGGCTCGCGGCCGGCGGAGCGTTTCTTTGGTTACTTTCTTTGCGCGCAAAGAAAGTGACACCCCTCCGCGGTCGCGGAAATGATCCCGGCACCACCAATGCGTGCGCGCACATACAAAAACGCCCGGCGCGGGGCCAGGCGTTCCTGCACTAACAAGGAGCAGAGAATTACGCCACCGTCGACGCCCGCAGCGCGGCGATGCGCTCTTCCAGCGGCGGGTGGCTCATGAACAGCTTCTTCGCCGTCGAACCGGAAATGCCGAAGGCGGCAATCTGGGTCGGCAACGTGCTCTGGCCGTGGTTGAGCTGCAGGCGCTCCAGCGCAGCGATCATCTTCTGGCGACCGGCCAGCGAGGCACCGCCGGCGTCGGCGCGGAACTCGCGGTGGCGTGAGAACCACATCGAGATCATCGTGGCGAACAGGCCGAACACCATCTCCAGCACGAACACGATGATGTAGTAGGCGAAGCCACGGCCGCCGCCTTCGCGGTTGCCCGACAGCGCGCTGTCGATGATGCCGCCGACCACGCGGGCCAGCACGATCACGAAGGTGTTCAGCACGCCCTGCAGCAGCGCCATGGTGATCATGTCACCATTGGCGACGTGGGCGATCTCGTGGCCCAGCACCGCTTCAGCCTCGTCCTCGCTCATGTTGTGCAGCAGGCCGGTGGACACCGCCACCAGCGCGTTGTTGCGGTTGGCGCCGGTGGCGAAGGCATTGATCTCCGGGCCGTCATAGACCGCCACTTCCGGCATGCCGATGCCGGCGGCCTTGGCCTGGCGCTCGACCGTGGCCAGCAGCCAGCGTTCGGTCTGGTTGCGCGGCTCAGTGATCACCACCGCACCGGTGGAGCGCTTGGCCATCCACTTGGACAGCAGCAGCGAGATGAAGGAGCCACCGAAACCGAAGATGCCGGCCATCACCAGCAGGCCGCTCATCGAACGCGCGTCCACGCCCAGGATCGACATGACGATGCCGGCCAGGATCAGGACCGCGAGGTTGGTCGCCAGGAACAGGGCAATACGGGTGAACATGGGAAAATCCGGCTCGGAAGGGGTTGATATCCGTCAATTTGCGGTGCGCTCAGCTTGAATTCAAGCGCCAACCTGACCGACGATTCAGCCTGCATGACCGCCATTGTTCCCTGCGGCCGCTTCGCGCCCTCGCCGACCGGCCTGCTCCACCCCGGATCCCTGCTTGCCGCCTTCGGCAGCTGGCTGCTGGCCCGCCACCACGGCGGCCTGTGGCGGCTGCGCATCGAAGACGTTGACCCGCCGCGTACCGTACCCGGCGCCGCGCAGTCACAGCTGCAGGCACTGGCTGCGTTCGGCCTGGTCCACGACGGCCCGGTCCTGTGGCAGAGCGCTCGAGGCGAGGCCTACCAGGCCGCGCTGGACGTGTTGCTGGCCAGCGACCAGGCTTTCATCTGCCACTGCAGCCGCAGCGAACTGGCTGCCAGCGGCGGCATCCACCACCGCTGCGTTGCGCGGCAGCCGCGACCGGATCCTGCCGTCCGCTTCCGCGTACCGCCCGGCAACCTGGTCCGCTTCGACGATGGCCTGCGTGGCCCGCAGCAGCAGGACGTGCATGCCGAAGTCGGCGACTTCGTGCTGCGCCGTGCCGACGGCTGCTGGGCCTACCAGCTCGCGGTGGTGGTCGATGACGCCGCGCAGGGGGTGACCGAAGTGGTGCGCGGCGCCGATCTGCTCGATTCCACCGCGCGGCAGATCCTGCTGCAGCAGGCGCTGGGCCTGGCCGTGCCGCGCTACTGGCACCTGCCGCTGCTGCTAGACGCCCCCGGCCACAAGCTGTCCAAGTCGCTGGCGTCGCTGCCGGTGGACAGTACACGGCCGGTGCCGGTACTGCGCGCGCTCTGGCAGCTGCTGGGCCAGGCCCCTGCCGCACTGGACGGCGCCGATGACCGGGATGCGCTGCTGCACACTGCGCAACGGGCATTCGACCCGGCTCGACTGCCGCGGACCGACATCCTGTTGCCGGCCGGCGCACTTTCCGCGCCGATGTTGCAGAATCCCCCTTCCCCCACCTGATTCCCGGACAGCATTCCATGACATCTCGCGTCGCACTGGTCACCGGCGGAACCGGCGGCATCGGTACCGCCATCTGCCAACGCCTGGCCGACCAGGGCCACCGGGTCGCCACCAATTACCGCGACGAGGACAAGGCCCGCGCATGGCAGCAGGCGATGACCGAGCGCGGCTACAGCGTGTCGATCTTCCCGGGCGATGTCTCCGATCCAGGCAGCGCCGAGGCGCTGGTGCGTGCGGTCGAGGCCGAGCTGGGCCCGGTCGAGATCCTGGTCAACAATGCCGGCATCACCCGCGACACGACGTTCCACCGCATGCGCGCGGACCAGTGGCACGATGTGATCAACACCAACCTCAATTCGGTGTTCAACGTCACCCGTCCGGTCATCGAAGGCATGCGGCGCCGCGGCTGGGGCCGGGTCATCCAGATCAGCTCGATCAACGGCCTGAAGGGCCAGTACGGCCAGGCCAACTACGCCGCGGCCAAGGCCGGCATGCATGGCTTCACCATTTCGCTGGCCCGCGAGAACGCCGGCTTCGGCATCACCGTGAACACCATTTCGCCCGGCTACGTCGCCACTGACATGGTGATGGCGGTTCCGGAGGACGTGCGCGCCAAGATCATCGCCGACATCCCCACCGGGCGCCTCGGCAAGCCGGAGGAAATCGCCTATGGCGTGTCCTTCCTGGTGGCCGAGGAAGCCTCGTGGATCACCGGCAGCAACCTGGACATCAACGGCGGCCACCACATGGGCTGGTAAGCCGCGCAGGGGCCGCTGCGGCATGCGCTGACGGCCCCTGCCGATGGTCATGCTGCGCAGCACGCAAACCCTTGCTGCGCAACATGATCGCCCCTGAAAGCCAAGCCTGGCGGGGGCTGGGGCGGTTGCAACCGCTGCTGCACTGCGCCATGCTGCGCGTCTACTGTGACGAGTACCGCTTCATGGCTGCGACCCGCATCATCAAGAAGTATCCGAACCGCCGTCTCTACGACACCGAGATCTCCAGCTACATCACCATCGAGGACGTGCGCCAGCTGATCCTGGACGGTGAAGACTTCGAAGTCCGCGACGCCAAGAGCGGCGACGACCTCACCCGTTCGGTCCTGCTGCAGATCATCGCCGACCAGGAACAGGACGGCGAACCGATGCTGTCGACCCAGCTGCTGAGCCAGCTGATCCGCTTCTACGGCGATTCCCTGCAGGGCTTCATGGGCAACTACCTGGAGCGCAGCATGCAGGTCTTCCTCGACCAGCAGCAGCAGTTCCGCCAGCAGATGGGCAACCTGCTGGGCCAGACCCCGTGGGCGATGATGAACCAGCTGACCGAGCGCAACCTGGAGCTGTGGCAGGAATTCCAGCGCAGCATGGGCAGCGGCTTCGGTGGCCCGCGCCCGGGCGGCACCGGAACGGGAACCGGCAACAAGCCCGGCGAACCCGGCACCGGTACCGGCACCGGCGGCAAGACCCGCCGCTGAGCTGCAGCAACGGCTGATACGAAAACGGCGCGCCCCTGGCGCGCCGTCTTGTTTGGCATCGCTCCAGCGGTGCGTCAGCGCTTGGCCTTGCACCCCGTGCACACGCGCTCGACCTTGTAGCCCTTCGCCCTCAGCTTCTCGACCACGCCATCACTGCCCAGCAGGTGCAGCGTGCCGACCACCACCAGCGTACCGCCCTGCCCGGCCTGCAGGTACGGCTGCAGCTTCGGCACCCAGGCATCGTTGCGACCGGTGTTGATGCGCTGGTACAGCTGCGGATACTGCTGGCGCATCTCTGCCGCCATCTTGGTCCACAGCAGGCGCTCGTCGCCGCGACGCCATGCATCATGCAGCAGCCGCGCCTGCTCATCTGCCTTGCCGGCCTGGTCCAGTGCTTCGGCCAGCATCTGCCGCTGCTCCTGCACCGTCATCCCGTCCAGCATGCCGATCTGGGTATCGATATCTTCCAGTCCCGCGGTCTTCCGGCCGGTCTTCTGCGCGCGTTCCATGAAGTGGCGGTCCAGGCCCAGCGCCGGGTCCAGGCCCAGCTTCTGCATCTGCCCGATCGAAATGCTCAGGCCGACGAACCAGGGCTTCATGCCCTGCATCTGCGCCAGCGGCAACTGGTTCTGGGCAGCAAAAGCCTGCAGCTTCTGCCAGGTGGCCGCATCCAGATCACGCTTCAGCTCGCTGCCATCGGTGCGGGTCGCAGCCTGCACCATGCGGCTGGCCAGCTGGGGCGATTGCATGTCTTCCGGCGACAGTTCGAACACCACCCGCTGCGAGGCTTCGAACGCCTGCTCGACATCGGGCGACAGCGGGTAGTCCTGTGGCTTGAGCAGATGGAACGATCCCAGCAGGTACACGCGTGCATCGCCCGGACCGGTGACTTTCCACAACAGGGGTACCGGCGGCTTGGCCGCGGTTGCGGCCGCGGCCGCGGCAGGGCTGGCCTGGCCATCGCGGGCCGTGGCCAGTGGCGCCACTGCGCAGGCCGCCAGCAACAGCGCGGTACGGAACAGGTGTTTGATCGGCATGGTCAGCCTTCTCCTTCAGGCAGGTGGTAGGCCTTCTCGCCCGCTTCCACGCGCAGGTCCAACCGGTTTTCCGGCGGCGCCAGCGGGCAGGTCGCGTAGGCGGTGAACGCGCACGGTGGGTTGTAGGCGTGGTTGAAATCGATGCGCACCGTGCCGTCTGCAGCGGGGGCATCGGTATCCAGATAGCGCCCGGCCGGATAGCTGCCGCGGCCGCTGGTGCGGTCGGCAAAGATCAGGAACAGTGGCTGCCCGGGCGCACCGATGGCCTCCAGGCGCCAGCTGCGGCCATCACGTTCGAACTCCACCGCACCGGCATTGGGCATCTCGGTGGTCAAGCCAGTGATGTCGACGATCGGCAAGGTCTTGCCCGGCGGATGCGCGATGAAGCGCGCCTGCACCTGCCAGTCCGCGCCGCCCGGCCAGTACTGCAGGCCGGCGAAATCACGCCGCGCAGGTGCCTCGGCATGCTTGACCCGCAGCGCGTCCCGTGGCCCCCGGCGGATGATGCTGAGCTGGCCCTTGCCGCCATCGAAGGCCAGCAGCGTCGGCTGCGCGTCCTTGTCGGTGTCGACGCGGATGCGGCCACGCACCGGCTGGCCGTCGTGGCTGACATCGACACCGGCTTCAGGCGTGAACCACCACTGCGTCCCTTCGCGACGCAGCAGGCCCAGCCTGTCCGGGCCAACCGTCAGGCGGATGCCGTTGGTGGCGCCGCTGCCAACGAAATGGAATTTGTTCTGCAGCCAGTGCAGGCCGACCAGGGCCGTCCAGCCATCGGGCCGGGTCAGGTCCTGGTAGCGCGCTACACGCCATTGCTGCTGCGCGGCCGCGTAGGCCGGATCTTCAGCGGCCGTCGGCGCCGGCGGTGTTGCCGGGCTGCAGGCGGCCAACACCACGGCGGCCAGCAGGCCCGCCATTCCCCGATAACGCATCGATGCTCCCCTCAACGTCCGCGCAGGAACCAGCGGTCGATCTCCGCCAGCGAAAAACGGGCCCAGGTCGGTCGGCCGTGGTTGCACTGGCCGGACCGTTCGGTGATTTCCATGTCGCGCAGCAGCGCGTTCATTTCCGGCACGGTCAGGCGCCGGTTGGCACGCACCGCGCCGTGGCAGGCCATGGTCGACAGCAGTTCGTCGCGTGCACTGGCCACGCGGCGGCTCTGGCCATGCTCGCGCAGGTCGGTCAGCACGTCGCGCAGCAGTCCTTCCGGTTCTGCATGCGCCAGCAGTGCCGGAATGCTGCGCACGTGCAGCGAACCGGGGCCGGCCCGGGTCACCTCGAAGCCGAGCGCCGCCAGTGTCTCGGCTTCGCTTTCTGCAGTGTCGGCCTCGCGCTCGCCCACCGCCAGCGTGATCGGCACCAGCAACGGCTGCGACTGCAGGCCGATGCCATCGTGCGCATTCTTCAGGCGCTCGTAGCCGATGCGTTCGTGGGCCGCATGCATGTCGACCACGATCAGGCCTTCAGCGTTCTCGGCCAGGATGTAGATGCCATGCAGCTGCGCGATCGCGTAGCCCAGTGGCGGTACACCCGCGTCGGCACTGGTCACCGGCAACCCGTTCTCGCTCGGCATCGGCGGCAACGCCGCTGCGCGTTCGACGCCGGCGGGCGCGGCGTACAGCGCGGCGTAGGCGGCCGGTGCATCGGCCACCTGCAGGCCCAGCGGTTGCTGCGGACGCCAGCCTGAAAACCCGCCACCACCACCTCCCGAGCCGGGCGCAGCCCCGCGCACCAGCCCGAACCCCGACGCGCCGGCGCTCGATGCGGTCGGGACGGCGGCGGCGTCCACCGGATGTGCGGGGCCGGCACCGATCTCCTGCGCCGACATGCCGGCACGGGTATCGGCCAGCGCATCCTTCAACGTGCGATAGACGAAATCGTGGACCAGCCGCGAATCGCGGAAGCGCACCTCGTGCTTGGCCGGATGCACGTTGACGTCGACGCGGGTCGGATCCAGTTCGAGGAACAGCACATAGGCCGGCTGGCGGCCGTGATACAGCACGTCGCCGTAGGCCATCTTCACTGCGTGGGCGACGCTGCGGTCACGCACTGAGCGACCGTTGACGTACAGGTACTGCTGGTCGGCGCTCGCGCGCGAATAATGCGGCTGCGCAATCCAGCCATGCAGGCGCAGGCCGGCGCCGCTGTGGTCCACGCGCACGGCCTGGTTGGCGAAATCCTCGCCCAGCGTTTCGGCAAGGCGCGCATCGGAATACAGATCGCCCGGCTTGTAGCGCCGCGAGGCCTTGCCGTTGTGCGACACGCGCAGCTCGACATCCGGCCGTGCCAGCGCCAGCGAACGCAGCCACTCTTCGATATGGCCCAGTTCGGTACGCTCGGCGCGCAGGAACTTGCGCCGCGCCGGCACGTTGTAGAACAACTCGCGCACTTCCACCGTGGTGCCCGGCGCATGCGCGCGCGGGGTCACCTCGCCGATCTTGCCGCCTTCGATCTGCAGTGCCGAACCGTGCTCGTCGTGCGCGCGCCGCGAGCACAGGGTAAAGCGGCTGACCGATGCGATCGACGGCAGCGCTTCTCCACGGAAACCGAGCGTGGCCACCGATTCGAGATCGTCAAGATCGGCGATCTTGCTGGTGGCATGGCGCGACACCGCCAGGGGCAACTGCTCGGGCGCGATGCCACTGCCGTTGTCGCGGATGCGGATCAGGCGCACGCCGCCCTCTTCAAGATCGATATCAACGCGGCTGGCGCCGGCGTCGATCGCGTTCTCGACCAGCTCCTTGACCACCGACGCGGGTCGTTCGACCACTTCGCCCGCGGCAATCTGGTTGATCAGGATCTCCGGCAACGGCCGGATCGGGCGCGGATGGGTAGCAGACGTCATGCGGGGATGATAACGGAGGCTGCGCATGTAGAGTCGACTGTCAATCGACTGCTCTTCGCCGGCCACCGAAACCCCCATACTGCGCGCGCAGTCGACTGACAGTCGACTCTACGGAAAGCAGTAATCCGCCTTCGGCGGCTTACTTGCTGCCGCCTGCCATGGTGGCTGCGGCGTCGATCTCGGCCTGCGCGCGGGCGGCATACAACGTGCCCGGCGGCGGTTGGCGGCTGAAGAAGGTGTGCACGCCATCCAGCACGGCGCCCGCCACCTTGCGCTGGTATGCCGGGTCCGTCAGGCGGCGCTCTTCATCCGGATTGGAAATGAATGCCGTTTCCACCAGCATCGCCGGCATGTCCGACGTGCGTAGCACCGCGAAGTTGGCGCGCTCGATGTTCGGCTTGTGGTTGTTGCCGATCCGCTTCAGACCGCCCAGCACGTGGCCGGCCGCATCTTCGGACGCCTTCATGTAGCCGCTCTGGGCCAGGTCCAGCAGCACGTTGGCCAGGGTGCCTTCGGTCTGCTGCAGGCGCACCCCACCGACCAGGTCGGCCGCGTTTTCCTTGTCCGCCAGCCAGCGGGCGCGCTGCGAAGAGGCACCCTTGGTCGACAGCACGTACACCGACGAACCCGTGGCCGAACGGTTTTCAGCCGCATCGGCGTGGATCGAGATGAAAATGTCCGCCTTGTTCGCACGCGCCTTCTGCGCGCGCATCGGCAACGGAATGAACACGTCGCTGTCGCGCGTCAGGTAGGCCTTCAGGCCCGGCGTGGCATTGACCTGGCGGGCCAGCTCACGCGCCACCGCCAGGGTGACATCCTTCTCTCGCTTGCCGGTCGGGCCGATCGCGCCCGGGTCCTGGCCACCATGACCGGGATCGATCGCCACCACCAGGTGGCGCATGCCGGGCTGCATGCGGATGCGCGATGCATCGCTGGGCATCGCCGGACGCGGCGGCTCGGCCGGCGTCGGCGCGGGTGTGGGGGCCGTTGCCGGCGGCGTGGTCACCACCGCAGCAGTGCGCTGGCCGGCAAGGATTGCAGCCGGCGAGGATGAAGGCGTGCTGCTGGCCGCGACGCCTGCCGCAGCAACCTGGGCTGGCGCGCTGGTCGGTGCGGGGGTCGGCGTGGCGGGTGCGGCGGCGCTGGCGCTGGCCTGCTGCTGCACCTGTGCGGTCAGCAGGGCGGTGGCCCGCGCAGCATCGGTGCGCGACTGCGCGTTCTCGGCCGGCGCGGGCGCGACTGAGCCCCCCACAGCGGCCGCCTGCGACTGTACCGCCGGTGGCGTCGCCGGGCGGCTGGTGGCCACGGCAGGGCCATCACCCGGCCATTCGATCACCAGCTTGGATTCATTGCCCTCGCGCTGCATCTGCGGGCGGAACGGCGCCACCGATTCGGCAAGGTCGAAGACGACACGGAACGTGCCCGGGACCGGCTGTCCGGTACGCACCGCCGTGACCACGCCCTGCGCGGCCGGCATCTTCAGGTTGCGTACGGCGCTGGAGTCGGGGAAATCGACCACCAGGCGGTTCGGGCCGGCCAGCGACAGGGTCTTGTAGCCGCCACTGCCGACCAGCGAGATCTCGGCACGGGTGCCGGTCGCGCCGGTGTTCAGCAGGACCTGGCGGACTTCACCCGCCCACGCACTGACGCTCGCCAGACCCAGTCCGACGGCGGCACAGATGGCGATGAGACGGTTCCCCGGGCGCATGGCTCAGGATTCAATCACCGCGCTGAACGGAATGCAACACCTTTTTCCTTAATAATCCGTAACCTGCCGGTGTTTGTTCTCGTCAGCCGACAGAAATGGCCTGCAAGTCGCCCCCTTGGGGCAGCCGTTTCAGCCATTCATGCCCAACGTCGCTGCTCGCGGTGAGACTGGCGCGTCGCCCCTGTCCTTCGATCTCCAGTGCTACCACCAGGTCGGTCGGCGGCAGCGCGCCGGCGCCCCGTTCCGGCCATTCGACCAGCCACAAGACCGCGCTGCCCTCGTCCAGGCCGAGGAAATCCAGCTCACCGGCCTGGCCGATGCGATACAGGTCTAGGTGCCACGCCTCACCGCCACTGGCCAGCGGATAGCGCTCGACCAGGGTGTAGGTGGGGCTGCGGATCGCGCCCTGCACGCCCAGCGCCCGCAGCAGCGCGCGGGCCGTGGTGGACTTGCCTGCGCCCAGGTCGCCGCGCAGTTCGATCAGCGCCTGCGGCGGCCGGGTGGTCGCCAGCCACTGTCCGAGCAGTTCGGTGGCGTCGCTGTCGGCAAGGAAGAAATCGGTCATGGGAAGCGTTCCGGGTTGGCCAGTCGCCGCAACGGCGCCAGCAGATCAGTAGGAAGCAGGCCGCGTGCGCCGTCAGCGGCAGCCGCGTCGCCGGCCAGCGCATGCAGCAACGCGCCCGCCGCGCCGGCATCGAAGGCGGCCAGGCCCTGCGCGCGCAGGCCGGCGATGATGCCGGTGAGCAGGTCGCCCATGCCCCCCACGGCCATGCCGGGATTGCCGGCGGCGATCAACCGGGGCGTTTGCCCGGGCGCCGCCACGATGCTGCCGGCGCCCTTCAACACCACCACCGCGTGGAAACGCTCGGCGAGCGTCTGCGCACAGGCGTAGCGATCGGCCTGGATGTCGCTGGTGCTGCAGCCGAGCAGGCGTGCGGCCTCGCCCGGGTGCGGTGTGAGGACGGCGCCAGGCAAGGCACGCGGATCCTGCGCCAGCAGGTTCAGCGCGTCGGCATCGACCACCAGTGGTTTGGCGCTGGCCAGCACCCGCGCAAACAGTGCGCGCGCCCATTCGTCCTGGCCCAGACCGGGCCCGATCGCCACCACCTTTGCCCTGTCAAGCAATGCCGGCAGCGCCTCGCCGTCTTCCAGCGCGTGGGTCATCGCCTCGGGCAGGCGAGCCAGCAGTGGAGCGACGTGGTCGCGGCGGGTACCCAGGCTCAACAGCCCCGCCCCTGCGCGCAAGGCGGCCTCGGCTGCCATGGCGATGGCACCGCCGCTGCCATGGTTGCCGCCGACGCACAGCACGTGGCCGGATTCACCCTTGTGGGTATTTGCGCGGCGCGGCGGCAACAGGGCCGGCAACCGTGCCTGCGCCCAGTACTCCACGGCAGGCGACACGCTTTGCCATGCGGCAGCGGGCAACTGCAGGGGTGCCAGGGCCTTGTGCCCGCAATGATCCAGCGCGTCGCCGGTGTACAGCCCGCGATGGGCCACGATGAACTGCAGGGTCAGCGCCGCGCGCACTGCCGCGCCAGGTATCGCACCGCGGTCGGCATCGACGCCACTGGGCACATCCAGGGCCAGCACAGGTGCCGCCTGCGCATTGATCGCAACGATCAGCGCCTGCGCCGCACCCTCCGGCGCGCGATCGAAGCCCAGCCCGAACAGGGCATCGACCCAGAGGTCGGCCTCGGGCAGCGCGCCGTCGAACTCGGTGATGGCGCCGCCGTCGGACCTGAACTCCGATGTTGCACGCTGCGCCAGCGCGGTCGATGGCGCCCTGCCCGGCAGGGCGATCACCCTCACCTCGCGTCCGGCCTGCAACGCGTGGCGAGCCAGCACAAGGCCGTCGCCGCCATTGTTGCCCGCACCGACCACCACGCCGATGCGCTGCGCCTGCGGCCAATGCTGCAGCAGGCACTGCCAGGCGGCCTGGCCGGCCTGCGCCATCAGTCCCCAGCCAGCATCCCCCGCCAGGGTGGACGCCTGGGCATCAAGCGCACGCGCGGCAGCGGAATCGAACAGATCGGCGAGGTTGGCCATGCAGGGATTTTATACTGGTGCGCATGTCCCTCGCCCCCACCCCCGTCGATCCGGCCCAGGCCGTGCAGCGCATCCGCGAACTGGCCCGCGCGCATGGCTTCCAGCGCTGCGGCATCGCCGGTATCGAGCTGGGCGAGGATGAGGCGCACCTGGCCGACTGGCTGGGTCAGGGCCTGTACGGCACGATGGACTGGATGGCGCGCCACGGCACCCTGCGCGCACGACCGGCCGAGCTGTTGCCCGGCACTGTGCGCGTGATCTCGGTGGGCATGGACTACAGCCACAAGGATGACACCGAAGCCTGGGCGACGCTGGCCGACCCGGGCCGCGCCTATGTGGCGCGCTATGCGCTGGGCCGCGACTACCACAAGCTGATGCGCAACCGCCTGCAGAAGCTGGCCACGCAGATCAACGACGAAGTCGCGCCACTGGGCTACCGCGTGTTCGTCGATTCCGCCCCCGTCCTGGAGCGCGCACTGGCCCGCAACGCCGGGCTCGGCTGGATCGGCAAGCACACCTGCCTGATCGACCGCCATGGCGGTTCCTGGTTCTTCATCGGCGAGATCTACATCGACATCCCGCTGCCGATCGATACGCCGGCCACGGCGCACTGCGGCACCTGCACGCGCTGCATCGATGTCTGCCCGACCCAGGCCATCACCGGCCCGCAGCGGCTGGACGCGCGGCGCTGCATTTCCTACCTGACCATCGAACACGACGGCGCCATTCCCGAACAGATGCGCCCGCTGATCGGCAACCGCATCTATGGCTGCGACGACTGCCAGCTGGTCTGCCCCTGGAACAAGTTCGCCAAGCGCACCGACGAAGCCGATTTCCGCGCGCGCAACAACCTCGATACCGCGCGCCTGGACCAGCTGTTCACCTGGGACGAAGCCGAGTTCCTGCGCCGCACCGAAGGCAGCCCGATCAGGCGCAGCGGCCATGAGCGCTGGCTACGCAACATCGCCGTGGCGCTGGGCAATGCGCCGTCCTCGGCCGAAGCGCTGGCTGCCCTGCAGACCCGCATCGACGATCCCTCGCCGCTGGTGCGTGAACACGTGCAGTGGGCACTGGGCCAGCATACGGCGCGCTGACGTGCGATCCTGAGCCCCCGTTCCGCCCGCAGCACGCCGTTTCCATGCAGCCACGCAACAACGACATCCTCACCCCCAGCCAGCTCAACACCCTGGCCCGCGACCTGCTGGAAGGCAGCTTCCCGGCGATCTGGGTCGAGGCCGAACTGGGCAGCGTGGCGCGTCCTGCCTCCGGACACCTCTACTTCACCCTGAAGGACGCGCGCGCGCAGCTGCGTGCGGCGATGTTCCGGATGAAGGCGCAGTACCTGAAGTTCGTGCCGCGCGAAGGCATGCGCGTGCTGGTGCGCGGCAAGGTGACCCTGTACGACGCCCGTGGCGAGTACCAGATGGTGCTGGACCACATGGAGGAAGCCGGCGAAGGCGCGCTGCGCCGCGCCTTCGAGGAGCTGAAGGCACGGCTGGAGGCCGAAGGCCTGTTCGACCCGGCACGCAAGCGGCCGCTGCCGGCGCACGTGCGACGCCTGGCCGTGATCACCTCGCCCACCGGCGCTGCCGTGCGCGATGTGCTGAGCGTGCTCGGCCGGCGCTTCCCGCTGCTGGAAGTTGACCTGCTGCCGACCCTGGTACAGGGCAGCAGTGCCGCCGCGCAGATCACCCGGCTGCTGCAGGCCGCCGATGCCAGCGGCCGCTACGACGTGATCCTGCTGACCCGCGGTGGTGGTTCGCTGGAAGACCTGTGGGCCTTCAATGACGAAGCCCTGGCCCGTGCGATCGCCGCCAGCCGCACCCCGGTGGTGTCTGCGGTTGGCCACGAAACCGACTTCAGCCTGAGCGACTTCGCCGCCGACCTGCGTGCACCGACGCCATCGGTGGCGGCTGAGCTGCTGGTACCGGACCAGCGCGAACTGGCCCTGCGCGTGCGCCGCACGGCCGTTCGCATGCTGCAGCTGCACCGGCATGCGATGCAACAGGCGATGCAGCGCGCCGACCGCGCCCTGTTGCGCCTGAACGCGCAGAGCCCGCAAGCACGACTGGATCTGCTGCGTCGACGCCAGCTCGATCTGGGACGACGCCTGCATGCCGCGTTCAACCAGCAGCAGGAGCGCCGTGCTGCGCGGCTTCGCCATGCAGCGGCGGTCCTGCGCGGGCACCATCCACAGCGCCAGCTCGACACGATGCAGCGCCGCCTGGCCGCCCTGCGCGGACGACCGCAGGCAGCGATGCAGCGTCTGCTGGAGCGCGATGCACTGCGGCTGCGCGGGCTGGCGCGTTCACTGGAAGCAGTCAGCCCGCTGGCCACCGTAGCCCGCGGCTACAGCATCCTGACCCGCAGCGACGATGGTGCGCTGGTGCGGCGCATCGACCAGGTGCAACCTGGTGACGCCCTGCAGGCGCGCGTCGGCGACGGCGTGATCGACGTGCAGGTCAAGTAGAAGGGTGTTCGGCAGGGCTGCGCCCTGCACCCGCGGTAGTGCCGGCCGCTGGCCGGCAGCCTCAACAGCAACAGCAAAAGCTGGCATTCCGCGGGTTGGCGGGGCGATGTCGGAGTGCGGGGACGCCGCAAGTACGTCCCTGTAAGCTTGGCAGCCGCATCCATGCGGCTGACACCCCGCACTCCGACACCGCCCCACCTCTGACAGTTTTCCGCGATGGGGTAGATCCACACCATGCGTGGATGAATCTCTTTCAGATATCGAATCAATTCGGGGTCAGATCCGTTTTCCTGCGGAAAACGGATCTGACCCCAAGCGCCATTCCGGCAGGTCGCAGAAATCTGTCGAAGGCGGGGTGGGTCCGGTTGCGGGAGTGTCCGCGGCATGGATGCCGCGGCCAAGCCCCCATGGACGGGTTTACGGCGTCTCCCGCAACCGGACCCACCCCGCCATCCCACGGATAGCCAGCTTTTGCTTCGGCTGTTGCTGTTGCTGTTGCTCTGGCTTCGGCAGGTGCAGGGCTGCAAGCCCTGCCGAACACCCTCTACTTTGCCTGCTCGCAGAACTTCTGCCGGTACTCGAGCGCCTTCGGCATCAGTGCCTGCAGGTTCTGGATGCGGGTGCCCGGATTCGGGTGGGTGGAAGCGAACTCCGGCGGCGCCTGGCCGCCACTGGCCTGGCCCATGCGCTGCCACAGCGGCACCGCCTCGCGGGGATCGAAGCACGCCGCCGCAGCCAGCATCAGCCCCACTTCATCGGCCTGCGTCTCGTGGCTGCGCGCATAGGGCAGCAGATAGCCGTAGCCCATCGCCGACATCATCATCTGTTGCTGCTGCGCATCCATGCCGCTGGCGGCACCGGCCATCTGCCCGATCTGGGTCAGCTTCTGCTGCGCCATCCGCTGCGCACCATGGCGCAACAGCGCGTGGGCGATCTCATGGCCCATCACCACCGCCATCGCATCACGCGTACGCGCCACCGGCACCAGGCCGGTGTAGACCGCCATCTTGCCGCCCGGCAGGCAGAACGCATTGGCCTGCCCGGACGGGATCACATTCACTTCCCACTGGAAATCCCGCGCGAAATGCGCGGGCTGCACGCCGTGCTCCTGTGCCAGCGCGGTCTCCACCACATCCACCTTGGCGATCAGGCGCTGCGCGATGTCGCGCACATCGCGCGCGATCGGCGCATTCGGATCCATCGGCCGTTCCTGCGCGAGGATCTGCTGGTAGGCCTGCAGACCGAGCGCGGTCTCCTGGCGCGCATCCAGGCTGCTGTCGATCATCACCTTCTCGCCAGTGTAGGGATCGACGGTGCGATTGGAGAACCAGTAGAACACCGCATAGCCCGCCGCCAGCAGCAGCACCCACCAGCGGATGTTGCCGAACAGGCCGCGTCGCTGCGGACCTTGGGGCGAGCGGGAAAAGGGATCGTTGCGCATCGGTGGTCTTCCAGCAGACCCCGCCGGCTGGCGGGCACGGCGCAATCTTAGTGCGCGGACGCCAGCAGCGGGTGAAGCCCGATGCCGCTCAGATGCCGCGCACCAGGCGGAAGCCGATGCGCGCATTGGTGGTGTCCGAATCCTGCGATTGACGCCAGGCCGCACGGGTCTGCTCGGGCGCATTGGCCCAGTTGCCGCCCCGGATCACCCGCGACCGGCAGCCCGGGTTGAACCAGGCGACACCATCGGACGGCGCACGCCGGTAGCTGGCGTGCCAGCAGTCGGCCACCCATTCGCTCAGATTCCCGGCCATGTCGTGCAGGCCGAAAGCATTGGCCTGGAAACTGGCCACCGGCGCCGGTCCCCACCAGCCATCGCCATAGCCGATGAATGCGTTGTGCCAGTGCCGACCCGAAGGCGAGACGTCCTTGCTGCCGGTGAAATTGCCGCTGCCCGGCGGCGGCGTACCAGCGTCTCCCCAGGGGTAGCGGCCACTGCTCCCGGCGCGCAGCGCATATTCGAATTCGGCCTCGCTCGGCAGCCGGTAGCTGCGTCCTGTCTGCTCGGACAGCCATGCCGCGTAGTTCTCGGCATCCCGCACGCTGACATGCATCACCGGCGAGTTACCCAGTGCACGCGCGCCATCGTAATCCGAACGCCAGTCGACGCCGCTGCGGCGGATGAAATTGCCGCTGCGCTCGTCATAGACCACCGAGTGGCCGCGCCGGGTCGCACGTGGTCGTGCATTGGTCGACTTCACATAGCGCTCGAAATCGCCGACGGTAACCTCGGTGATCGCCATCGCGAAGCCGCGGTCAAAGCGCACGTAGTGGGAGGGGCGCTCGGCGTCGGTGGAGCCGGGCTCGGCATCACCCGCGCCCATCTGGAAGCCGCCATGCGGCACCACCACCATCTGCGGACCGCGCCCACCATCACGCATCGCGTCGCTGAACACCTGGCCCGGACGGAAGCTGCCGTAGTGGGTGGCCAGATCGATGCGTTCGCGCAGCTGGGCCACCACCGCATCCCCCGGCAAGGCGATGCGCAGGGCCTCGGCCAGCTTTTCGCGCGCCGGCTTCAGCCCCTGCGGCGTGGCCAGCTCGCGCAGGCCCTCATCACGCAGCTGCAGCAGCGCGGCGGCGCGGATCTGCTCGATGCGCTCGAAGGCATCGGCAATGGTCGGTGACGAGTCACGGACCTTGCTGGCTTCGGCCAGCCAGGTGCCCGCACTGGCAAAGTCGCGTACGCGCGCGGCGTCCTCGGCCCGGCGGATCAGGCCACTTTCGGCCGCCGCCAGGCCCTGCCGCGCCCGGCTGTTGTGTTCGTCCAGAGCCAGCGCTTCACGGAAGTTGCCAATCGCACCGTCACCGTCCTCGCCGATCCGCCCCGATCGCAGGTCTTCCTCGCCGGCACGGTTATAGGCCACCACGCGCTGGGCGAGCTCCACCCGGCCCTGCAGCGCGCGCACCTTCTCATCCTTCGGCGCCAGGGTCAGCAGCACCAGTGCCTGGCGACTCGCCTCGGCCAGCGCCTCGCGCTGCCGTAGTGGCCGAACCAGCAGAGCATCGGCCTGCTGCTGCAGGCGCTGGCGAGCACGCTGCAGGCCGCTGCGGGCCAGGCGATCATCCGGATCTTCCTCCTGCACCGCCAGCCACAGCGGAACCGCCGCGTCGGCGTCCTCGTACAGGTGCCCTTCGCTGAACGCCTTTTCGGCTGCGCGGCGCAGCTGGGCGACGCTGCGGCCCTGCCGGTCGACCCGTGGCGGTGTCCACCGCTGCACGTCCTCGGTGGCATCCTCACCGGCAATGGTGACGCTACCCTGCCCTGCCCCCGGTGTCGGCTCCGCCAGTGAACCTTCCTGCGGCCGCGCGTCTTCGCCAGCAGCCGGTCCCGGCTCCGGTGTTGCCGAGGGCGACGGCGTGCAACCGGCCAAGGCCACGGCCAGAGCGGTGCACAGCACGGACGACAGCGGAAAACGCAAGCAGGATCTCCTTCGGCACGGACGCGGACCGACGTTAGGCTATTCTCCCCTGCCTGAGCAAACCCGAGTAGTAGGCCCTGACCCGTGGCAACCTGGATCACCACCCCCGCCGAGCTGGATGCGTACTTCCAGCAGCGTCCGGCCCGCATCGGCCTGGACACCGAATTCATCCGTGAACGCACGTTCTGGCCGCAGTTGGCTCTGGTGCAGATGGCGGTCGGGCAGGACATCCTGCTGATCGATCCGCTGATTCCCGGCATGGCCGAGGCACTGGCGCCGTGGCTGGCCGATGAGTCGATCACCAAGGTGATGCACAGCGCCAGCGAAGACCTGGTTGCCTTCAAGTGGACCTGCGGCGTGTTGCCGCGACCGCTGTTCGACACACAGATCGGCGCCTCGCTGGCCGGCATTGGTGGCGGCATGGGCTACCAGAAGCTGGTCGCGGAAATCACCGGCGTGGCGCTGGCCAAGGGCGAAACCCGCTCGGACTGGATGCGCCGTCCGCTCTCGGAGTCGCAACTGCAATACGCCGCCGACGACGTCGAGCACCTGTTCGCGCTGCATGACGCCATTGATGCCAAGTTGCAGGCGCTGGGCCGCCAGCAGTGGCTGCACGACGACGGCGAGCGCCTGCTGGCCAGCGTCGCCAATGACGAGGACCGCTGGCCGCATCTGGCGATGCGCTCAGCGCAGTTTCTCGATGCTCCCGCGCAGCGCCGCCTGCTGCGCCTGCTGCGCTGGCGTGATGTGCAGGCACGCAGCAGCGACCGCCCGCGCAGCTGGATCCTGGACAACGAACTGGCCGCCACGCTGGCACGCACGCCACCGGCCGATGCCGCCGCGCTGGCCACGCTGTTTGAACAGTTCCCGAAGGCACCGCGCAAGCTCGCCGGCGCGGTGTGGCAGGCGCTGGACACACCGCTGGCCGATGAGGCCGAGGCACCGCTGGCATTGCCCGCCAACGACACCAACAAGCAGGCACTGAAGAGGCTGCAGGACGCCGTTGCCGAGCGCAGCCGCGAGCTGGGTCTGCCGGATGGCGTGCTGGCCTCGCGCAAACATCTGGAAAGCTACCTGGAGCGCCGCCAATGGCCGGCCGCACTGGCCGGCTGGCGCCAGCAGGAACTGGAGTCGCGGCTGCAGGCGCTGCTGCCTGCACGCTGAAGCGCCGAGCGCGGCGCGGGATTGCGTTCCGGTCACCGTCGAAGGCCATGAAAAAGGGCGACCCGGATCACTGGGCCGCCCTTTGCATTCCAGCAGTACGATGGCGGGAAGACCCGCCACCGTGGCAACGCATTACCAGTTCATGTTCAGCGAGACACCGACGGTGCGCGGTTCGTTGTATACCGCAGCCATATAGTTCTCGATCACACCCTTGAGGTTCTTCTCGTTGGTGATGTTGCGCGCGAACAGCGCCACTTCGTAGGCACCATAGTTGCCCGAGTAGCCGATCTTCAGGCCGCCTTCGAAATCACCTTTGGAGTTGAACTCCTTGCTGTCGTACAGCACGAAGCTGGTGTAGCCCTGCTTGTTCCAGTCGGTGGACACGAACATGGTGCCCGCGTCGCTGACCGGGAAGTCGTAACGGGCGGCCAGGTTGACGTTGTACTTCGGCGCGTTCGGCAGCGGGTTGCCGTCGATCTGCGCGAAGGTGTTGGCACCGACCTTGATGGTCGGGTCATTCACCGTGCACACCACCTGGCCGTTGAGGCCGCAGACCTGCGCGTAGACGCGCTTGTCCTTGATCTCGCTGTGCAGCAGGCTCAGGCCGGCGCTCAGGGTCAGGTTCGGGATCGGGCGCAGCTCCATGTCCGCTTCGAAACCATAGGCCTTGGCCTTGTCGGCGTTGAACAGCACGCCGTTGCCGTCCGAATCGTTGCCGTTGAGCTGGATGTCGTTGACGGTGTAGGTGAACGCGGTGGCGTTCAAGCGCAGGCGGTTGTCCCACAGGCTGCTCTTCACGCCCGCTTCCCAGGACAGGATGGTCTCGGAATCGGCGGTGGTGAAGTCGGCATTGAACACGGCCGAGCGGCCCTGGATGGTCGGGCCGCGGAAGCCGCGGGCGACCTTGGCATAGACGCTCACGTCCGGCGTGATCTGATACATCGCGCTCAGATCCCAGCTCGGGGTGGTGTCGGACATCTTGACGTCGGTGCGGCCCTTGTAGGTGACCACGCCAGCGGCAGTGTCAGCCGTCTTCAGCAGGCGGGTGTGCTTCTCGTCGCGGGTCTGGCGCAGGCCGGCCGTGACGGTGAACTTGTCGGTGAAGGCATAGCTCAGCTGGCCGAAACCGGCCCACGAGGTGTTCTTGTTGCGCAGGCGCACCCAGTTGTTCGGGTTGCGGGCCGCGCCCTGCAGGAACCAGGCGCGCTGGTAGAAGTCGGTGGTGTCGCTGCCGTTGAAGTAGAAGGCACCGGCCTGCCACTGCAGCGCGCTGTCGTCATGGCTGGCCAGGCGGAATTCCTGGGTCCACTGGTCCAGGTCACGGATGCGGCCCATCGACTGGCCGTAGCCGTTCGGCACGCCGTTCACCGGGAAATTCACCGCAGCGCCGCCGTCGGTGTCGCCACGGCTGTAGCCGGAGGTCGTCTCGTAGGCGGTGATCGAGGTGAAGTCGATCGCGCCGAAGTCGTAGCGCGCCTTCACCGAGCCGCCGTAGGTCTTGTAAGCCTGCGGGTTGTTGTCGGCTTCGTCGTAGGCGACCTGGTCGCGCGGCACGTCGGTCTTGTTCGAGCCCTTGGTCAGCGCACCGCGCAGAAACAGGGTCGAGGTGCCTTCGTAGTCACGGGCGTGGGCCGAGGCCAGGATCGAGAACTGGTCGCTCGGGGTCAGCAGCAGCTGCGCGCGCACGTTGCGGTCATCGAAGCCGCCCATCGCGTTCTTCTTCGGGCTGACCGTGCCGTCGGCACTCGGGCCCTTGTAGGTGTTGTCGACGTAGTCATCGCGGTGCTGGTACAGCGCCGACACGCGGAACGAAGCGATGTCGTTGATCGGGCCGCCGAAGCCGCCGTCGATCGACACGCTGTTGTAGGTCGCGTAGCTGGCGTTGACCCGGCCGGTGTAGTCCTGGGTCGGCTTCAGGGTGTCGAACTTGATGATGCCGGCGGTGGTGTTGCGGCCGAACAGCGAGCCCTGCGGGCCACGCAGCACTTCCACTTGGTCCACGTCATAGACCGGGTTGGACTTCAGCACCACGTGCTCCAGCACCACATCGTCCTGGATGATCGACACCGGCTGCGAGGCACCCAGGTAGAAGTCGATATTGCCGAGGCCACGGATATAGAAGCGCGGGAAGATGCGGCCGGTGGTGGTTTCCGCATACAGGCTAGGCACGCGGCCGGACAGTGCCAGCAGGGTGTCGTCGCCGCCGGCGGTGAAGTCGCGCATGCGCTCGCCCTGCACCACGCCCACCGAGACCGGCACTTCCTGCAGGTTCTGCTCGCGGTGCTCGGCGGTCACGGTGATCGTGTCCAGGCCGGTCGGGGTCGGCGCGCTGTCCTGCGCGGCGGCACCGAAGCTGCCGACCAGGGCCAGGCCGGCGCAGGCCAAGGCCAGCGGATGGCGACGGAAGGAAACGAAGGAAGACGACAGACCCGACAGGCGGCGGGAATCGGAATGGGAGGGCATGGAATGCTCTGAGGAGGCGTCCGTGCGGCCTGCGCGAGCCGGGCGGCAAAAAGGGGGAAAACTGCGCAAGCGGCCATTATCCCCCAAATTGTTACGATTTCGTTGCGCGGCACCCGAACCCGGCGAAACAAGCGGTTTCGGCACAGTCAGCCGGCAGCGCCTGGGGTCAGATCCGTTTTCCAAGGGAAAACGGATCTGACCCCGAAGCTCCTGGCAGCCGGGTCAGCGCGACATCGACCCTCGCAAGTCGCCCGCATGCGCGCTGCGAAACCAACTCTCGCCTTTACTTCTACGGCGCCACGGCTTCGCGGGACGACTGCTCATTGCTGCCGCCCCCGGCATTGCCTTGCGCAACGCCTGGTCTCTGTCGAATTCGCCCTGCTGCGCCAAGCACTGGCCCGAATCCGGCCGGTACGGCGGTGGATCCAGGCCTTGCGTCGTCCCTGCCCGGCGCTTGGCAAGCCCGGCAGGCAGCGCTACACTGCAGCCCTGCCGTGGGGCCATAGCTCAGCTGGGAGAGCGCGTCGTTCGCAATGACGAGGTCAGGAGTTCGATCCTCCTTGGCTCCACCACTATTCAGAAGAACCCGTAGATCCTGGCGATCTACGGGTTTTTTCTTGTCTGGAATCCGCCTAGCCGGGTTCCTGGCCGCCATCCTTGCGGCGCGGGCTGCGCGAATGCGCATCACGCACCTGTTGGTCGCACTGGCCCGGCCGCTGCTTCGCCACGTTGTCCTGCTTCCGGTCCTGGCGGCTTTCCTGGATGCCCTGCTTCGGGTCCTGATCCTTGTCTGGCTCGTTCATCTGATTACTCCCTCATCGGCATCAGGCCGACGTTCTGCCCCACGCTAGAGGCCGGCGGGTAATCCACAGGTCAGTCCCGCGCCAACAGCGTGTGCACGAACCCACTTGCTGCGACGGTGAACACACGCCCAGAATCCGATGCAGCACGAATTCCGCGTACACCCATGCCCCCGCCCGCCCAGCACGCGGCACACACCGTGCCGATGAACTTCAATCCAACCGACGGCAGCATCCAGCTCGGCACGCTGCCGAACCTGATCTGTCCCAGCCTCTCACTGCAGGAGGCGCGCATCGCCTTCGCCACGCTGACGCATGGCGAGCGCGATGTCGGCACCGGCTATATCTGGCTGAGCCTGCACCGGCTCAGCCTGGGCGGTGCACCCGCTGGCATCAGCCTGTGCTTCCACGGCCAATACCTCGACATTGTGACCATGAGTGTCGACCTGCCTGGTGCGACGCTGGACGACGGCTGGCCGAGCCAGGCTGCGATCAATGCCGAAGTTGCCTTCATGCGCCGCACGCTGGGTGCAGCGCTGGGTCGCACGTTGAGCGGCGGCCACGCCCGCTTCAGCTGGGGCGAGGCTTGGGCCCGGTTTGACCCGAAGGGATTCATGGCGAGCAGCGGCCTCCGCTACTCGCCTCGCACGTGACGGCGCTCAGGTTCGGGTGATCGACACGCCGCCTTCAACGCGCATTGCGGTACCGGTAACGAAGCTGCTTTCATCGCTGGCCAGGAACAACGCCGCATTGGCGATCTCCTCCGGCTTGGCCATGCGCTTGAGTGCATGCAGCGAGCGCACGAAATCACGCGCATCACCGGTCGGTGCCGCCTGCCGGCCCATCTCGGTATCGGTGCCCCCGGGCAGCAGCACGTTGCTGCGCACGCCACGCGCGCCGTATTCGGCGGCGATCACCTGGCTCAGGCCGATCAAGCCGGCCTTGCTCGACGCATAGGCCGCCATTCCCGGGAAGCCGACGGTGTGGCCGACGAAGGTGCCGACAAACACCAGTGAGCCACCGCCGCGTGCCAGCAACGCCGGCAACTGGGCGCGTGCGGCATGGAAGGCGGCATCGAGATTGGTGGCCATCACCTCGCGCCACGCATCCACCGGGAACTCTGCTGCCGGTGCACCGGGGCCGAGCATGCCGGCATTGTTGAGCGCGATGTCCAACCCACCGAATGACTGCTGGGCCAGTTCCACCAGCGCCGGTGCCGTGGCCGGATCAGCCACGTCCGCGGCATGCACCACCACCTCGCCACCGGCGGCGCGGATCTGCTCGGCCAGCGCCTGCAGCGGCTCTGGCCGCCGTGCGTTGAGCACCAGCTTTGCCCCTTCTGCAGCGAAGCGCAGCGCGCTGGCGCGGCCGATGCCGGCGCTGGCACCGGTGATGAGAGCGATCTTGTTGTTCAGCCGCATGGTCGTGGTACCGGTTGTGAAGTGGCCGCCACGATGCCGCACCTCTCGCCTGCCAACACTCCGTTTCCGGGCCCGGCCCATCGGTGCAGGAAACGGAGTTTCCGCAGAACCAGCACGTGCCAGAATCCGGCCATGGACAGCACCGCCACCACCGCCCTCGATGCCCGCGTCGAACGAGTTTGCCGCCACCTTCAAGCCAGCCACGACGAACCCTCGCTGCAGGAACTGGCCGGGATCGCGGGTTGCAGCCCAACCCGTCTGCATCGCCTTTTCAAGGAAGCAACCGGGTTGACCCCGAAGCAGTACGCTGCCGCGCTGCGCGCCGACCGCCTGCGCACCGGGCTGGAACAACAGGAACGCATCACCGACGCCTTCCACGATGCCGGCTTCGGCTCCAGCGGTCGCTTCTACGAGAACGCGCCGAAGCTGCTGGGCATGACGCCGAAGCAATGGCGTGCCGGTGGTCGCGGCGAAGTCATCCACTTCGCGCTTGCCGAAAGTTCGTTGGGCAGCGTGCTGGTGGCCAGCAGTGCCACCGGCGTGGTCGCGATCCTGCTCGGCGACGATCCGGAAGCGCTGCTGCAGTCACTGCAGCAGCGCTTCCGCCAGGCCGAACTGGTCGGGGCCGACAGCGGCTATGAACAACTGGTGGCACAGGTGGTGGGCCTGGTCGAGGATCCCTCGCGAGGCGCCACGCTGCCGCTGGACATCCGCGGCACGGCCTTCCAGCAACGTGTATGGCAGGCGCTGCAGCAGATTCCGCGCGGACAGACGGCCTCATATGCCGAAATCGCCGCGCGTATCGGCGCGCCGCGATCGAGCCGCGCAGTGGCACGCGCCTGCGCAAGCAATCCGCTGGCCGTGGCGGTGCCCTGCCACCGGGTGGTGCGCCGCGACGGCGACCTGTCCGGCTATGCCTGGGGCGTGGCACGCAAGCGCGAACTGCTGCGCCGGGAAAAGCTCGCCAACGGCTGACGCGACCCGCAAGCCGCCGACCTTGTCGGCGCCCCCAACCTCCGGTAGCCGCCAACCTTGGCCGGCATCGGCCAAGCCCTCAGTCCAGCTTCACCACCAGCTTGCCGAAGTTGCGCCCCTGCAGCAGGCCAAAGAAGGCTTCCGGCGCCTTCTCCAGCCCTTCCACCACGTCCTCGCGGTACTGGACGCGGCCCTCGCGCAGCCACTGCGCCATCTCGCGCTCGAAGTCCGGCCACAGGTGCTTGAAGTCGTGCACGATGAAACCGCGCACGGTCAGGCGCTGGCGCAGGATCTGGCTGAACAGCGCCGGCAGGCGGTCCGGGCCAGGCTGCGCGACGCCACGATTGTTGTAGGTGGCGATGGTGCCGCACACCGGAATGCGGGCGAAGTCGTTGAGCAATGGCAGCACCGCATCCAGTACATGGCCCCCGACGTTCTCGAAGTACACGTCGATACCCGCAGGCACCGCCGCGCGCAGCTGCTCGGCAAAACCAGCAGCGCGATGATCCAGCGCCACGTCCACGCCCAGCGTCTGCAGATAGGCACGCTTGGCCTCGCCACCGGCGATGGCCACCACGCGCGCGCCCTGCAGCTTGGCCAACTGCGCCACGGTCGCGCCGACCGGCCCCGTTGCGGCGGCCACCACCAGCGTCTCTCCCGGCTGCAGGCGGGCGATTTCATGAAGGCTGGAATAGGCGGTGAAGCCCGGCATGCCATACACCCCCAGCGCCGTACTTAACGGCAGCCCGGCCGGGTCCAGGCGGCGGCCCAGCGCCTTGGCCGGCAGCACCGCGTGGGTCTGCCACCCGCCCGGCGCCAGCACCCGTTCGCCCACTGCGACACCCGCAGCCCTGGACTGCAATACCTCGGCCACGGTCTGGCCTTCCATCACAGCTTCCACTGCCACCGGCGCGGCATACGACGGTCCCTCATCCATGCGTCCACGCATGTACGGGTCCAGTGAGAGGTAGCGATTGCGCAGCAGCACCTCACCGTCGCCCAAGGGCGGCAGCGCGGCCTGCTCCAGGCGGAAATTGGCTGCAGTGGGCGCCCCCTGCGGACGCGACGCCAGCACGATGCGGGTGGTGGTCGATGAGTCGGACATGACGACGGTCTCTGCTGTTGCCAGCATCAGGAAGGAACGCCGACACTACGCCGCAGCGTTCCCCCATGGGGGTCACGAAAACAGCGTTCCATGTCCGGTATCGGTGCCGTCCACGCGCAGGCCGCGCCACGCCGCGTTTGTCGATCACGGTGGCCCGCTGAATTCCGCCGCACGCGATGATCACCGCGCCACCGCGCACGGATGAATCGGCATCCAGCGCCCCCCTGCCCAGCGACGGCGGATCAAGTACTTGCGTCTGCGCAGACGGCAATGTGAAGGTTTTTTGCCAAAATGCTTGCCGTAGCCGGCTGACCTCCGTAATATGCGCGTCCTTGGCAGCGACCTCGCTGCAATGAACTACGTGGCCGAGTAGCTCAGTTGGTAGAGCAGGGGATTGAAAATCCCCGTGTCGGCGGTTCGATTCCGTCCTCGGCCACCACGTTCGACAGCCTGCAGAAATGCGGGTCTTTTTTTCGGGAATCGCAGTTGATCGTGATTGCCACACAGTTTGGCCGAGTAGCTCAGTTGGTAGAGCAGGGGATTGAAAATCCCCGTGTCGGCGGTTCGATTCCGTCTTCGGCCACCATCTTTCGAGACCTGCAGAGATGCAGGTCTTTTTTTGTCCGTGCTTCGCGCACTGCACGAGTGGCGGATGCGGCGCCCGCGCACACGCCCGGTTGACGAAACATTTACACCGGCATGCGCGGCGGCACCTACGCTCCAGACTCCTGCCTGGAGCCTACCGATGCCTCTGCGCCCCGCCCTGTTCGCCTGCCTGCTGCTGGCCGCTTTCCCGGTGATCGCCACTGAACCTGTGCGCGCGGTCGAGCGCCTGGACATCGATCGCTACGCCGGCCAGTGGCACGAAATTGCGCATCTTCCGGTCTCGTTCCAGAAGCAGTGCGTGGGCGAGATCACCGCCAACTACGGACTGCGCAGCGATGGCCGCATCAGTGTCACCAACGCCTGCCGCAACGGCGACGGTGAGCGCGTGGTCGCCGAAGGCGTGGCACGCGCGGTGGCCGGCCATCCCGGCCAGTTGCAGGTGCGCTTCGCGCCGGACTGGCTGAGCTGGGTCCCGCTGGTCTGGGCCGACTACTGGGTGCTGGCGCTGGACCCGGACTATCAGTGGGCACTGGTCGGTGAACCGGACCGGAAGTACCTGTGGATCCTCTCGCGCCTGCCGGAAATGGATCGCGCACGCTTCGAAGCGCTGAAAGAAAAAGCCGAGGCCATGGGCTACGACCTGCGCCCGCTGCGCCTGATGGCCCCGCTTCGCGATACGCCCGCCGATTGAACCGCGTCGCAACCGCGGCGCCGCGCGCGCGCCGTCCGGCACCGCGCACGCCCGGCCGCCATCTTCACGCGCTACCCTCTGCGACGGGTCGCCACAGGCGATCCAAACAACCATACGCCGTAGTATGCTTATCCAAACGCACCCCTCCAGAGGACTTGCGCCCATGCTCCACCGTTTCCGTATCGCCTTGATTGTCCTGTGCACCCTCGCCCTTGTTGCCTGCAACAACGGCATCGTCAAGCGTGTTTCGGAACCGGCGGCCAGCCTGCAGCAGCTGACCGTGCGTGCCGACGGCAACTGGACCGTGGCCCTGCGCCTGCAGAACTTCAGCTCGATGCCGATGACCTTCGATGACGTCTCGCTGGCGCTGACCGTCGGCGACAACGAAGCCGGCACCCTGCACGCGCAGCCTGGCATCTCCATCGGCGGCACCTCCGCCGACGTGATCAATGTCGACCTGGTGCCCAGCTCGGCCGCGCGCCTGGTGGTGGCCGATGCGCTGGCCAGCAACCGCACCCTGGCCTATGGCCTGAAGGGAACGGTGGCGGCCACGCCGCAGGAAAAGAAGCAGCGCAGCTTCGACATCAGCAGCCGCAGCACCCTCAACCAGGCCCCCGGCCTGCCCGGCGTGCTGCGCTGAACGCGCCTTTCGTGGCGGCGCCCGGCGCCGCTCTCCCCTGCCCTGATCAAATCGAGACGTACCGATGAGCAGCTACACCGCCCCGCTTTCCGACCTCCGTTTCGCCCTGCACGACGTGCTCAAGGTCGAACTCCTGTTCGCCCGCCTGGGCTTCACCGACGCCACCGCCGACGTGGTCGATGCCGTGCTGGAGGAAGCCGGCCGCTTCAGCGCCACCGTACTGGCCCCGCTCAACAGCGTCGGCGACGAGATCGGCTGCGTGCTCGACCAGGCCACCGGTGAAGTGACCACCCCGCCCGGCTTCAAGCAGGCCTACGACCAGTTCGTCGATGGCGGCTGGACCGGCCTGACCGCCTCGCCGGAGCTGGGCGGCCAGGGCCTGCCGCACACTCTGGGCGTGCCGCTGAACGAAATGATCAATGCCGCCAACCTGGCGTGGGGCAACTTCCCGCTGCTCTCCCACGGCGCCATCGAAGCACTGAAGCAGCACGGCGAGGCCTGGCAGCACGAGGCTTTCCTCAAGCCGCTGATCGAGGGCCGCTGGACCGGCACCATGTGCCTGACCGAACCGCACTGCGGTACCGACCTCGGCCTGCTCAAGACCAAGGCCGAGCCGAACGCCGATGGGAGCTATTCGATCACCGGCACCAAGATCTTCATCACCGCCGGCGAGCATGACCTGACCGGGAACATCGTGCACCTGGTGCTGGCCAAGCTGCCCGACGCTCCCCCGGGTGCCAAGGGCATCTCGCTGTTCGTCACCCCGAAGTTCAAGGTCGACCGCGACGGCAACGTCGGCGAGCGCAACGCACTGCGCTGCGGCTCGATCGAGCACAAGATGGGCATCAAGGGGTCGGTCACCTGCGTGATGAACTTCGATGGCGCGCAGGGCTACCTGGTCGGCCAGCCGCACAAGGGCCTGCAGGCGATGTTCACCATGATGAACACCGCGCGCCTGGGGGTCGGCCTGCAGGGCATCGGCCTGTCCGAGCGCGCCTACCAGAACGCGCTGAAGTACAGCCGTGAGCGCCTGCAGTCGCGCGCCCTGAGTGGTGCCAGGTTCCCGGACAAGCCGGCCGACCCGATCCTGGTCCACCCGGATGTGCGCCGCATGCTGCTGACGGTGAAGTCGCTGGTCGAAGGCAGCCGCCTGCTGGCGCTGCACGCCGCCACCCTCATCGACGTTGCCCACCATGCCGAGGATGCCGCTGAGCGCGAGCGCGCCGACACCCTGGTGAGCTTCCTGACCCCGATCTCGAAGGCCTGCCAGACCGAATGGGGCATCGAGAACACCTACAACGCCCTGCAGTGCTTCGGTGGCCACGGCTACATCCGCGAGCACGGCATGGAGCAGCTGGCCCGCGACGCCCGCATCACCACGCTGTATGAAGGCACTACCGGCATCCAGGCGCTGGACCTGATCGGCCGCAAGACCGCGTCCAGCCAGGGCGCCGGCCTGAAGCTGATGCTGGCCGAGATCGAAGCCTTCGCCAAGGAACACGAGGGCAACGAAGCGCTGGCCGAGTTCATTGGCCCGCTGCGCGCCAAGGCCGCCGAATGGGGCAAGCTGACGATGGATGTGCTCCAGCGCGCGGCCGGCAATCCGGACGAACTGGGCGCGGCCAGCTACGACTACCTGTTCTATTCGGGTTACGTGGTGCTGGCCTACTGGTGGGCCCGCAGCGTCGCCGCCGCCGACGCCAGCGCACACGGCGCCGCCTTCGCCCAGGGCAAGCGCGAGACCGCGCGGTTCTACTTCGCCCGTGTGCTGCCGCGCACGCTCAGCCACGCCGCTGCGATCCAGTCCGGCGCCGCCCCGCTGATGGCGATGGACGACGAGCGCTTCGGCGTCTGAGCCGGGCTGCCGCCCGGCACCGGTAGTGCGGGCCGCTGGCCGGCAACCGCAACAGCAACAGCTGCATCCCGGTGGATGGCGGGGCGGTGTGGGCTGGCAGGACACGCCGTAAACCCATCCATGGGGGCTCGATGGCGCCATCCATGGCGCCAACGGTCCTGCCACCCCACACCACCCCGCCTCTGACAGTTCCCCGCGAACTGCGTAGATCCACGCCATGCGTGGATGGTCCCCCCCCCGAAATCCATCTGGAGAAGAGCCCCCTTTTGTTAAAGGGGGCGCGCCGACAGGCGCGGGGATTAGGAGGAATGCGCGGACCTGAATGTTGACGATTTGTGTATCGCCTGTCGGCGATACACAAATCGTCAACATTCAGGTATAAGCTGTTCTCCCGATGGAGACAGACACTACACGCTTGGGTCTGATCGAAGCCGGAGCTCCGTTTTCTGCTCCGGGCGCCGAAGCATCGCCCAACGCCACGACGCTGCATCGCCCCGGTTCGGTCCGGCTGCTCTCGCTTGATGCCCACGGACGCGTACTGGACTGGATCACTTGGCAGGATGCGGCCTGCCTCTACGCCCGCGAGGCAGTGGCCTGGACGCTCGGCGATCCCTGCCTGCACATCCACGGTGGCACCAACCGCTTCAGCGGCCTGCAGAGCGGCATGGACCTGCACCCGATCATCGCCGCCCGCGGCCACGCCCGCTCCCGCGCGATCGACCCCACGCCGAACCTGACCAATCAGGCCCTGTTCGCCCGCGACGCCCATCTGTGCATGTACTGCGGCCAGCAGTTCACCCGCCCGACTCTCACCCGCGACCATGTCATGCCGCTGTCCAAAGGTGGCCTGGACTGCTGGGAAAACGTGGTCACCGCGTGCTTCCACTGCAATTCGCGCAAGAGCGACCGCACCCCGCAGCAGGCCGGCATGCCCCTGCTGGCAGTGCCCTACCGGCCCAGCTGGATCGAGCACCTGATCCTGTCCAACCGCAACATCCTGGCCGACCAGATGGCCTTCCTGAAGGCGCAGTTGCCCAAGCGCTCGAAACTCAGCACCTGAACGCCCGAAAATGCAACCCTCACCGTCCTGTCACGGACGGCGGCGTTTGCTTGCCCCACCCCCGTTTGAGGGCGAAAATGGGCGTTCAGAAAAAGTGCGAACATGATGATCGACTCTGCCCGCTATCCCCGCCTCGCGCGCATCCAGACACCGGATGACCTGCGCACGTTCGACGAATCCGAATTGAGGGCGGTCGCAGACGAACTGCGCGCCTACCTCATCGAATCGGTGGGCAAGAGCGGAGGTCACTTCGCCGCCGGCCTGGGCGTTATCGAGCTCACCGTGGTCCTGCACTATCTGTACCAGACCCCGGTCGACCAGCTGGTGTGGGACGTCGGCCATCAGACCTACCCGCACAAGATCCTGACCGGCCGCCGCGACGAGATCCATACTGTCAAGCAGAAGGACGGTGTCGCGCCGTTCCCGAAGCGCGAGGAAAGCGAGTACGACACCTTCGGCGTCGGCCACTCCTCCACCTCGATCTCGGCCGCGCTCGGCATGGCCATCGCCCGCCAGTCCGAAGGCGACGACCGCAAGGTTGTGGCAGTGATCGGTGACGGCGCGATGACTGCCGGCATGGCATTTGAGGCGCTGATGCACGCCGGTGGCATGGAGCCGGAGCCGAACCTGCTGGTGATCCTCAACGACAACAACATGTCGATCTCCGAGGCAGTGGGCGGCCTGACCAAGATGCTGGGCCGAGCGACCGGCAGCCGTACGCTCAACGCGCTGCGCGAAGGTGGCAAGAAGATCCTCGGTGACAAGAAGAACAACCCGGCGCGTTTCGTGAAGCGCTGGGAAGAACACTGGAAGGGCATGTTCGTGCCCTCCACGATGTTCGAGGAAATGGGCTTCCACTACACCGGCCCGATCGACGGCCACGACATGCCGGCCCTGTTGTCCACCCTGAAGACGCTGCGCGCCTCCAAGGGCCCGAAGCTGCTGCATGTGATGACCACCAAGGGCAAGGGCTACGAGCCGGCAGAAGGCGATCAGATCGGTTACCACGCCGTGGGCCCATTCGATCCGGACAAGGGCCTGGTGGCCAAGGCCGGGGCCAAGAAGCCGACCTATACCGATGTATTCAGCGACTGGCTGTGCGATGCCGCCGCCGCCGAGCCGCGCCTCTACGGCATCACTCCGGCGATGCGCGAAGGCTCTGGCCTGGTGCGCTTCAGCAAGGAATACCCGCAGCGCTATTTCGACGTGGCGATCGCCGAGCAGCACGCGGTCACCCTCGCCGCCGGCATGGCCACCCAGGGTGGCAAGCCGGTGGTGGCGATCTACTCCACCTTCCTGCAGCGAGCGTACGACCAGCTGGTGCACGACGTGGCGATCCAGGATCTGGACGTGCTGTTTGCGATCGACCGCGCTGGCGTGGTCGGTCCGGACGGCGCGACCCACGCCGGCAACCTCGACCTCAGCTTCCTGCGCTGCGTGCCGAACATGGTGGTGATGGCACCCTCCAATGAAGCCGAGTGCCGGCAGATGCTCAGCACCGGCCTGCAGCACCCGGGTCCGGCGGCCGTGCGCTACCCGCGCGGTACGGGTACCGGCGTTGCGGCCGGCACCGACCTGTCGACCCTGCCGATCGGCAAGGGCGAGCTGCGCCTGCAGGGCAACCGCATCGCCCTGCTTGCCTTCGGCAGCACCGTGCCCGCCGCCGAGCAGGTCGGCCGCGAACTGGGCCTGAGCGTGGTCAACATGCGCTTCATCAAGCCACTGGATCGCGAGCTGGTGCTGACCATGGCCGCGCAGCACGAGGGCCTGGTCACGATCGAAGACAACGTCGTGGCCGGCGGTGCCGGTTCCGGTGTCGGTGAACTGCTCAATGCCGAAGGCGTGCTGCGTCCGATCCTGCACCTGGGCCTGCCCGACAGCTACCAGCACCACGCCAGCCGCGAGGACCTGCTGGCCGAAGCCGGTATCGATGCGGCCGGCATCCGCGCCGCCGTGCTCAAGCGTTGGCCACAGCTGGCCGCAGGCAGCCCACCGCTGAGCGCAGCGGGCTGAGGCCGATCAGGAATCCACGCATCACGGGAAGGTGCAGCCGAAGGCTCGCACCTTCCATGGTGGAAGCAGGTGGTTCCACGCCATGCGTGGATGGCCGGACCCCGCAGGCCTGCCCCGGAAGGCGCCCCACGCTCAACCGTAACTGACCGCTTCCACGAACGCCCCGCTGGCCTCCACGCGCACGGCGGCGCGCTGCCCGGTGTCGACGAAGTGCAGGCGGGCCAGGGTCTCGGCAAAGTCATAGGCTCGTGCGCCATCACGGAACTCGATTGGCTCCGGCCTATCCGGGTGCAGCACGCGCCACTGGCGCTGTTCGCATTGCAGGCGGATCAACATGCAGCTCACTCCTTGAGGCAGCGTATCGACGGCGGCGCGATGCTGATGCCGGCTACGGCAATCGACATCGGGAATCAGGGCACGCAAGGCGCCCTGATCACAGACGATACGGCGTTCAAAATGTGAGCTGTATCAGATTATTCTGATTTTCATGGGTTGAATCCGTAAAGCTCAGTTCACCTGGAACTGCGCCCTGCAGCCATCGCTCACCCAGATGCCGCGGCGATCCCAGCCCCAGCTCTGGCCTTCGATGCAGGCACTGCGCGAGTCCTGGCGGATCAGGCGCACGCCCCGGCGGATGCGGGCATCGCAGTACTCCTGCCGGTGGCCATTGGAATGGCAGGTGACCACATCGCCACCACCCCATCCATTGCCGTTGCCCCAGCCGCCGCCATTGCCGCCCCAGCCGCCGCCGCGGCGGTATTCACCGACGAATTCGGCACGGCACCCCTGTGTGACCCAGACGCCGTTGCGCGACTGGCCCCAGGTCTCACCTTCCACACAGGGCGAACCGGACAACTGGCGGATCAGCCGCGCGCGGCCATCCAGGCGGCACTCGTTGCTGCGGTTCTTGACCGACTCGCAGCGCACGATGCCACTGCCATCGCGGCCGCCATAGCGGTCGTCGTCGTAGCCGTAGCCATAGCTCTGCGCCTGGGCGCCGCCGGCGGCCGCCAGCATCGGCAACAGGGTGCAGGCCAGGGTGCGCCAGGTGAGTGCCTTGCCCATCGAGATCTCCAGATGAATACGATGGCGCAAGCATCCGGGATTCACGGCCCGGCGCACAGAGGGAGGCGCGATGGCAGTTGTTCCCCCATTCAAACAACTCAACCGTGGCTGACTGCACTACGGGGGCTGGCGTCACTCTCCAACGTAAAGCGCGTCTACCGTGTTGCCAAGCGCCTCGACCCGCACCGTGCTGCGCTGGCCGGTGCGGCGGTGATGCTCCAGGGCCAGCGCGGCGGCGGCATCAAAGGCGTCGGCGCCCCGGGCGTAACCGGTGGTGTCGCTCACCTGCGGATGCAGTACGGACCAGCGCTGGGCATTGCATTGGACGGTGATGACCATCGGGAGGCTCCTGCGGATGAAAGGGTGCAGTGGCAGGCAGCGGGCCGCTTGCCGTTACACCATCAGGCTAGCGACCGCCTCCGGGATGGCCCATCAGATTTGTACGAAAATGCCGCGCCTTCGCGTCGGATCTTGGCTTTCCTCACATCCCTGAGTCCGTTTAGCCCGTTCATTCCGTGATCCTTGTCACGGAGTCAGGCTGGCTTCACACTACCGTCATCAACAGGGGCCCCTTCCACATGCGCACCTTCTTCTCACAGCAACGCTGGACGTTGCTGAAGTTCTATTTCGTGGCCAGCTATCTGATCCTGATCGAAGAGTTGATCCGCGCCGCCGTGCATTGAGCGCTTGCTGGCGAGCTATTTGCGACAGAAAATGTCGCTTTAGGCACGGAGCTCGCACATGAAGGTGCTTCTTCTGATCCCGGCCCTGCTGGCTCTGGCCGCCTGTGCCAGCCAGGACACGGCGACCGCGCGCGCTGAGGCATCGCCAGCGACGCCGGTGGTGGGGGGCGACCGAGATGCGCACGGCTGTATCGGCTCTGCCGGGTATCAGTGGTGCGAACACAGCCAGCGCTGCGAGCGCCCCTGGGAGCTGGCGCAGGCGCAGGGCCTGGCCAACACGGCCGAGGCCATCGACGCGTACTGCGCCAAGCCCGCCAGCCCGGCGCGCAAGTGAGCACGCCCTGCCATGGCTGAGCTGACTCCCCTGCCCGATCTCGCCCGTGGCCGGTATCGCCACTTCAAGGGCGGCGACTACGAGGTGATCGACATCGTCCGCAGCAGCGAGACGTTGGAGCCGATGGTGCTCTATCGCGCACTCTATGGCGAAGGCGGCCTGTGGGTACGCCCCTACCCGATGTTCATCGAGCAGGTTCCGGGCGAACACGGCCCGCAGGCGCGCTTCGCTCGCATCGACGACTGATCCGGTGCGACCCGCAGTGAACCGGAGCCCACGATGAACCCCTATGTCTACCTGGCCGCCGCCATCGTGCTGGAAGTGATCGCCACGTCGCTGCTGAAGGCCTCGGACGGCATGAGCCGGCTGTGGCCGACAGTGGGCGCGCTGGTTGGCTATGGGCTGTGCTTCTACCTGCTGTCGGTCACCATGAAGTCGGTGCCGACCGGCATCGCCTATGCAATCTGGTCCGGCGTCGGCATCGTGCTGATCTCGCTGATCGGCCTGGTGGTGTTCAAGCAGCGGCTGGATGCACCGGCATTGATCGGGATCGGCCTGATCTGCGCCGGCGTACTGGTGATCAATATGTTCTCGCGCAGCAGCGCGCACTGAAGACGCTGCTGCGCGAACGGCGCTAGCTGACCTTCTTCAGCTGACCTTCTTCGCCACGCTCATGCCGATCAGGAACAGCACCACGGCGATGATGATGCCTGCCCAGAACAGGAACTTGGCGATGCCCACGGCGGCGCCAGCGATGCCGCCGAAGCCCAGCACGCCCGCGATGATGCCGATGATGGCGAAGATGATGGCCCACTTGATCATGTCGATCCTTTCCCAGCAGGGAATGCAAACGGTGCGATCAGGCTAGGCCGCCACCGATGCGGCGCTCGTGAACGGGCCGCGTGTGCGGCGTGAATCAACGCGGCCGGAAGCGCAACAACGCCACTGCGAAAGCCAGGAACACGCTTCCCACCAGCCGCTCGAACCAGCGCCGTGCGAATGGCTTGGCGAGCCAACGGCGCAGGCCGTGACCACCGGCCGCATACATCACGTACCAGAACAGTTCGCAGGTCGCGAAGGTCGCCACCAGCACGCTGTACTGCACGGCCTGGCTGCGCGACGGGTCGACGAACTGTGGCAGGAACGCTGCGGCGAACAGCAGTAGTTTGGGATTGCTCAGGCCGACCCACAGGCCGCCGCGGAACACCGTTCCTGCGCCATGTACCGGCGCCAGTGTGACCTCGTCAGCATCGGCCACCGCGGGTGCGGGCCGGCAACTGTCGCGCCAGGCCTTGATGCCGAGCCAGGCCAGGTAGGCCACACCGAGATAGCGCAGCACCTCGAACAGCATGGGCGAGGAATGCAGCAGCGCACTCAGGCCCGCTGCGGAAGCCGCCAGCACCAGCAGCATCGCCAGCACGCAGCCGGCCATGGCCGGCACACTGCCGCGCAATCCCAGCCCGACGCTGCGGCCAAGGATGTGCAGCATGTTGGGCCCAGGCGTCCCGCACAGCACGAAGACCGTGGCCAGGAACCACCACCAGGTATGCAGGGCCATATCAGGCGTCCACTTCAGAACATCCAACCAGCATAGAGTGCGCCGGCCTGGCGCGTCACACACAGTGCAGCATGGATGCGGTGGTTACAGAAACAGGCTCAGGCCGCGAGCGCGTCGCGCCGTACCAGTACCTGGTCGATCAGGCCCCATTCGCATGCCTGCTCGGCGCTCATGAACCGATCGCGGTCCAGGGTCTGTTCGACCTCCTCGAAACTGCGTCCGCAATGCCGCGCATACAGCTGGGTGATGCGATGCTTGGTGCGCTGCATCTCCTCGGCGTGGATGAAGATGTCCGAAGCCTGGCCCTGCACCCCGCCCAGCGGCTGGTGCACATGCAGGCTGGCATTGGCCAGCGCCGCGCGGTGACCCGGCTCGCCGGCCATCAGCAGGAACGAACCCATCGACCGCGCGGTGCCCATGCACAGCGTATGCACCGGGGCCGAGATGTATTGCATCGTGTCATACATCGCCAGGCCGCTGGAGATCACCCCGCCCGGCGAGTTGATGTACAGATGGATCGGCTTCTCCGGATTTTCAGATTCAAGGAACAGCAGTTGCGCGCAGACCAGCGCCGATACGGTGTCATCGACTTCGCCGTTGAGAAAGATGATGCGCTCGCGCAGGAGCCGCGAGTAGATGTCATAGGAGCGCTCACCGCGCTCGCTGCGTTCCACCACCATCGGTACCAGCTGCATTCTGTCCCGCATGTGCCTGCTCCCTGTAGCGTTCGATCCAGGCGCCGGCTCACGCCGCGCGCATCACCGTGCGATGGTCATCGTTGGACGCCGGCGGTATCAGCGCGCGCCGGTCGGTGAGCCGATGCACGATGGTCAGCACCGTTCCCCCATCCTCATCAGCGCGCAGCCGGAAACACACCAGGCTGTGCAGATGTGGGGGCTGTGCATCGCGCAAGCGGAATCCGAGCTCCCGCCCCTCCTCGAACAGGCAGGGCTTTGGATCGGCAAGATCGGCGGCAGGCAACCAGCGCTCACGCAGTGCCGGATCGAACAGTGCGCGCCAGACCCGTTCCGGTGGCGCAGGCAACCGCTGCTCCATCACCAGCGCGGGAGCCGCTTCCTTCAGAACATCGTCCATCAGTCCATCTCCTCCAGCAGGTTCTGCAGTGCGGACATCCGCGCCGGCCAGTAGGCCCGGTAACGCTGCAGCCAGCGTCCGATGTGGGCCAGCCCGCGCGGATCGACTTCATAGTGGACGAAGCGCCCCTGGCGCTGCTCACGCACCAGCCCTGCATCGCGCAGCACTGCCAGGTGCTGGGACATCGCAGACTGGCTGATCGCAATGCCCTCGCGCAGCGCGCTGGCATGCCGCCCGCCATCGGCCAGCTTTTCGAAGATGTGGCGGCGGGTGGGGTCAGCCAGCGCCTTGAACAGGGCGTTCTCGATCATGATCAACACATTAGCAGTCACTAATGTATGGTGCAACTGCCACACCTGCTGTGCTGCAATGACGACTCCCTGGCATGGAGCTGAGCATGAAGACCCTTGGCCTGATCGGCGGCATGAGCTGGGAAAGCTCGGCGCAGTACTACCGTCTCATCAACGAGACGGTGCGGCACCGCCTCGGTGGCGCGCATTCGGCGCAACTGCTGCTGTGGTCGGTGGATTTCGCCGACATCAAGCAGTTGCAGCACGACGGTCAGTGGGATGTGCTGGGCAACCACATGCTCGATGCCGCGCGGCGACTGCAGGCCGGTGGCGCCGAGCTACTGGTGATCTGCACCAACACCATGCATATGCTGGCCGGCCGGATCGAAGCCGAATGCCCGCTGCCCCTGCTGCATATCGCCGACCCGACCGCCACGGCGATCCTGCAGGCAGGTATCCGCAAGGTGGGACTGCTCGGCACCGCCTTCACCATGGAGCAGGCGTTCTACCGCGACCGGCTGCAGGACCGCTTCGGGCTGCAGGTACTGGTTCCAGAGGCTGATGATCGCCGCTGCGTGCACGACATCATCTACCAGGAGCTGATCGCCGGCGTGGCCAGCGAGCACTCGCGGCAGGTGTACGCCGGCGTGATTGCGCGGCTGGTCGCGCGCGGCGCCGAAGCGATCATCCTCGGCTGTACCGAGATCATGCTGCTGGTGCGCCCCGAGGACAGTGCGGTGCCGTTGTTCGACACGACCACCCTGCACGCGCTTGCGGCGGTGGACGCTGCGCTGGCCTGACCGCGCGCAGCGTCAGCCTTCGCCCTGGACTTCCAGTGCGGTGATCAGCCAGTCGACCACAGCCTGCGAATCACACAGGAAGAAGATGGCATCGCCCGAACGCGCTTCGGTCAGCAGCCGATAGACGGTAATCGCCACCGCCGACTGGTTGGCGATGAACACCTCCGGGCTGCGCGGCCCTTCGCTGTGGCCGGCCACGGCGTGCAACGCCTTGCGCGCAGCCACGGTGGCGGGCGGGTCTGCGCTGCGGGTCAGTTCCGGCCCGCGCAGGCCCCACGCAATGAACACATGCTTGCCCTTGAACGTGGTGTCCAGGACACGCACCTGCCCGGCCTCTGCGCCAGCCGAGCGATGAATGACGGTACTGCTGATCAACGCAACCCCCTGTGGTCGTCGTGGTCCGCGCATCCTCCTCCGCAAGCCGGCTGCACGCCAGTGACGGCAGCCACAGGCTGCGCCGGCATGCGTGGGAGACATGTAAGAAGGTGTAAGCCGATGCGATCGGATGTGCCGCGATGATAAGGGATGTAAGGCCCTGCATGGGCCGGTGCGCACTACTAAATCCCCACTGAGCCAGCGCCGGAACGATCCGTTCCGACGGCCTCGGGCTGGTCCATTCTTGCGGCCCATTCCCCCTGCCGAGGCTCTCCATGACCCATCGCCTGTTGCCGCCCATTGCCACCTCCGCCCTGGCCCTGCTGCTGGTGGCCACCACGGTGGCCGCCCAGGACTACGACAGCGATCACATTCCGCCGCTGCGTTGCGAGTCGCAGTTCAACAAGGCCCAGCAGTGCCCGATCGAAGGCCGCATGCGCATGGCCAGGCAGCTGTCGGTCACCCGCTGCGTCGAGGACCAGAACTGGGGCCAGAGCCGCCGCATGCTCTGGGTCACCGAAGGCTGCCGCGCTGAGTTCGTGGCAGACGAACAGGGACGCGGCCGCTGGCCGGGGCGCGGCCGGGATCGTGATCGGGATGACGACGGCGAGCGCCTGGTCTGCGAGTCCTACGAGCAGAAGGACAAGGAATGCCGCATCCGGGTGCGCCATGAAGTGCGCCTGGTCAAGCAGAAGTCGGTGACGCCGTGCGTCGAGGACCGCAACTGGGGCTGGGACCGCCGCGGGGTGTGGGTCAGCGACGGCTGCCGTGCCGAGTTCCGCGTGTATTGACTGCCGACCACACGCTGGCTTTGGCGGATACGCAGACACGGCCGACGTGATCGATGGACTGGGCGCATCCAGTCCAGGAGCCTGCGATGGCACCACCCGATCCTTCCTCGACGATGCTGCGTATCCGCGAGGTGATGCCCGCCTCGAGTTTCATCGACAGCGGCATCGTGCATGGATTGGACGAAGGCGATCCGGAGCTGATCTACCGCTTTTCCGGCAGCTGATCGAGATACGTGGTCACCTTTGCGTCCAGCAGGTCCATCAACACCGGATCCATGCAGCGATAGTCGTCGGGGATGTCCAGGCAATGCAGGCGCTTGTGTTCCAGCAGGCGCGCGTACGCGGCCCGCAGGCGATGCTGGTGCTTGGCCTCCATCACGAAGATGACATCGGCCCAGCGGATATCCGCCGGGCCGATGGGGCGTCGTGCGTGCGGGCTGGTGCCGGCCGACAGCGCGTTGAAGCCGGGCCGCCGTCGCCACATGGCTTCGGCGGTCGGGCTCCGCAGCTGGTTGCGGCTGCAGACGAACAGCAGGTTGATCATTCCTGTTCCTGCAGTTGCCGGGCGCTGAGGACCGGATAGGTGAAGCCCAGCTGGCGTGCACGCGCGAGCTTGGCATCGCGCGTATACAACAGCTTCCAGCTCTTCTCGGGCTTGTAGCGGTAGGCGGTCGTGGCGCGGTCGCCACCACGATTGCGGGCCTGGCTGCGACGCCAGGCACGGTTTCTTGCAGATTCCATGATGTGTTCTCGTGAGTACCGGGTTCAGCAGCCGCGGTAGTACGAGTGGCGCGCAGCATACACCGCACGCACAAAAAAGCCCACGCATCGCTGCGCGGGCTTCTTGATTCATCACAGTGGTCGGGACGGCCGGATTCGAACCGACGACCCTCTGCCCCCCAGGCATCGTTCCAGATAGGCCCATCCCGTTGATCTGTAAGGGTTTCAGGCCTTCGCAGGGCATCCCAAAAGTGCAAATTGGGCCCCAATCCGATCAATCACTTACGAGCCGATAGGGTGCATATGGCGGCTCTACCCGACGCCATCCGAACGGCGGCGATGCGATCCCCCCTTCAGCCAATTCCCCTTCCCTGTCCCGCCAATCGAGGATCTTCTCCGGGTGCTCCCCGCCGCGCCCCGTATCTAGCGCCCCACGGCCAGCATCCCCTTCCTCGGCGAGCGTACATGCAGCGGATCGCGACGAGCCTAGGCAGGTGTCACGAACTGCTGCCCGTCGGCGTCCTTGCTTCGGGTGGGGCGATTCCGGCCCCACAGATACCCGAAAAGGACCCATTAAAATGAATCGAGCCAACTGGTTCGTAGTCTCTCCCGAGGGCGCCAAAGCCGTGGGGCAACTGCATCACTTTGTGACCGCGGGCACCTCTCTGCCGCCGAAACTGGTGCATCTGGTGTTTTTGCGTGTGTCGCAGCTAAACGGCTGCGCCCACTGCATCGACATTCATACCCGTGATCTGCTTAAGGAAGGCATGCCGTTCGACACCATCGCTCTCCTACCTGTTTGGCACGAGGCCGCCTATCTATTCTCGGAACAAGAGCGCGCCGCACTGGCATGGGCAGAGGAAGTGACGCTCGTGAGCGAAACCCATGCATCTGATGAGGCGTACGAAAAAGTAGCCGCAGTATTCGGCGAGAAAGACCTGGTCGACCTCACGCTCACCATTGCGGCCATGAACGCGATCAACCGGATGGGCGTGAGCTTCAGATTGAAGCCCCGCGCCAAGCCCGCTGCGGAGAAGTAGCGTACGGCACGCCGGAGATCGTCCTGGCTTTGTCCGGGCCGAGGCGCTCGTAGGAACCATCGGTGGCCTACTCACCGCAAGGAACGGGCGGAGCAAGCCCCGCCCACATAGTGCCTTAACCCTGGACTTCCGCCCGGAAGGCAATCTCAATCAGCTGCTCGGGGAAGGCCAACGCCGAGACCCCGATCAGGTTGCTGGCCACCTGCGGCACCGGCTGGCCATACACGGCCGGCCGGACTTTGCTACTGGCCGCGAAAGCGGCCGGAACGTCGATGACGAACAGCGTTTCCTCGACCACGTCCGCGATCGACCCACCCAGCTCTGCCAGCAGCACCTGCGCGTTCTCGTAGGTGCGCCTCATCTGGGCTTCCATGGTGTCGAAGTTGGCGGGCTTGCCGTCGGCCCCCAGCTCCGCCGGCGCAACCAGCTCGCCCTGCGGCGTGTGCGAGAGCTGGCCGGACACGAAGATCGTGTTGTTGACGCGGACGGCCTGTACGTACCCGTAGGCCGATTCCCACGGCACTCCGAAGCTGGCGGTCTTTCGATTGGTAGCGTTCATCATTGCTCTCTCTGGTGAAAGGGCAAGTGTGGCAAGCATTTTGAGTCGACCGCCTCCCCTGAACGGGGGATCAGATTCGAGCGCGGGACAGCTGCTCTCTACCTGCCTTGACCCACGCCTTCATCGGATCCCTCGCCTGGGCTTGGTCTCCTTCGGCGGTTGGCGCGGTTCCAGCGCTTCCTTGATCCGCGCCAGTTCCAACCGCCCGGCCTCGGCCAGACGCCGGGCCTGTTGCTGCTGCTCACGGGTTGGCGGCAGGCCTGGCAGCGGCGGCTCGGGCTGGATCGGAGTGCTGTCGGTCAGCCGGGCGACCGCCTGGCGCAGGGGAAGATCGGGATACAGCCTGGCCGCGCACCAGCGCTCGGCGTACCGCTTCGCCTGCCGGACGTTGGCCGCGCGCACTTCCTTCACCTGCCACATCTTCTGGCCTTCCATCCATAGCCGGCCCCCGGGACCACCGTCGGGCGTGACGCTGGCCGTCTCGCGGCCGTTGTACCAAAGCGCCCAGCGCTCGCCGGTCTGGACCCAGCCAGAGGGGATTGGGGCGGTGCGGAAGCCGTGGGAAGAACGCATGGCCGGAAGGATACGGCTGGTGACGGTGAAGTTTGCCGACGTGCGCGACGGCCACCTGTGGGTAGTGCCGTCGAAAACCGAGGGCTCGACGAACGTTCGACTACAGATCGCCGTGGCCGGGCCGCTGCTCGACCTGCTGGCCAGGTGCCGCGATGACGTGGTTTCGCCGTTCGTGATCCACCGCCTGCCGGAAAAGGCCAGGCCCAGCGACAAGCGCGCGAAGGACCGAGCGCACCACACGCAGGTGCTGCCCGAGCAGCTGTCGCGTGCGTTCGCAAAGGCACGCGATGCTGCCGGCGTGGGTGGCGAAGCACCGCCAACATTCCATGAGATCCGCAGCCTGGGCGGTGCGCTGCTGCGCGATGCGGGCTGGACCACGGAACAGATTCAAGCGCTGATGGGACACGGCAACGCGTCGATGACTGAGCATTACCTGGGTGGCCATGAAGCGCCGTGGCAGCCGGTCACCACGGGTATCGCGCTACCTCGATAGGGTGGCGATAGGGGGTAATAGGGTGCACAACGAAAAAGGGCCTGCACCGCATGGCGCAAGCCCTTGTTCTATCGCTGCTTTTGGTCGGGACGGCCGGATTCGAACCGACGACCCTCTGCCCCCCAGGCAGATGCGCTACCAGGCTGCGCTACGCCCCGACTGATGCTGCGATGTGCCCGCCAGTGCGGCGGGCCGTGAAGTATAGCGGATTACGATGGAAATTGGATCAGCGGCGCAGCAACTGCAGCACTTCTTCCAGCTCCATGCGCACCTGCTTGATGATCTGGTTGCTCAGCGCCGATTCCTCGCGGGCATCGGGACCATCCAGGCGCAGGCGTGCACCACCGATGGTGTAGCCCTGTTCGTACAGCAGGCTGCGGATCTGCCGCACCATCAGCACGTCATGGCGCTGGTAGTAGCGGCGGTTGCCTCGGCGCTTGGCCGGCTCAAGGCTGGGAAACTCGGTTTCCCAGTAGCGCAGGACGTGCGGCTTGACGTCGCACAGCTCGCTGACCTCACCGATGGTGAAGTAGCGCTTGGCCGGGATCGGCGGTAGTTCGCGATTACTGCCCGGATCCAGCATAAGCTTCCACCCTCTCCTTGAGCTTCTGGCCCGGACGGAAGGTGACCACCGTACGGGCGGAAATCGGAATTTCCTCGCCGGTCTTCGGGTTGCGACCCGGGCGCTGGTTCTTGCGCCGCAGATCGAAATTACCGAAGCCCGACAGCTTCACCTGACGTCCCTGTTCCAATGCTTCACGCAGCACATCGAAAAACGCGTCGACGAATTCCTTGGCTTCCCGCTTGTTCAGACCGACTTCGTCGAACAGCTTTTCCGCCATCTCCGCCTTGGTCAATGCCATTGCCTGCTACCCCCGAGTGCCGCCCGCTCAGCCGCGGATCCGGGCGTGGTGTTCACGCTCGATGGCAGTGACCGCCTCGGCCACCACCGCATCCACGTCGCGGTCCGTCAGAGTGCGCGACTTGTCCTGCAAAATCAAGCCCATAGCGAGACTCTTGAATCCCGGCTCGACGCCCTGGCCGACGTAACGGTCGAACAGGTTCAGGTCGCGCAGCAGCGGGCCGGCGGCCTGGCGCACGGTCGCCGCCAGATCGGCCCAGGCCACCTGTTCAGGCACCAGGAACGCCAGGTCGCGACGCACCGCCGGGAAGCGCGACAGCTCGCCGGCACGTGGCAGGCGACGGGCGGTCAGCGGTTCCAGATCCAGCTCGAAGGCGTAGACATCGGCCTCGATATCCATCGCCTTGGCCAGACGCGGGTGGATCTGGCCGATCCAGCCGATCGCCACGCCATCGCGGTACACCTCGGCCGACCGCGCCGGGTGGCCGTAGGCACGGGCCGACGGGCGGAACTCCAGTACCGCACCACTGGCAGCCGCCAGCGATTCCAGGTCGCCCTTCAGATCATGGAAGTCGACCTTGCGAGTCGGCAGGCCCCACTGCACCGCCTGCGCGTCACCGCAGACAGCTGCCGCCACGCGCGGCGTTTCCAGCGGTGCCGGTTGGCCATCTCCGGCCTGCTGGGCGAACACGCGGCCGAGCTCGAACAGGCGCACGCGGCCGAGCTGGCGGGCGGCGTTGCGGCCCAGTGTGGCGACCAGGCCCGGCAGCAGCGACGGACGCATTACCGCCAGTTCGGCCGACAGTGGATTGGCCAGTGGCACCAGGCCGTCGCGCAGCTGCCACTGGGCCAGCAGCGCGTCGTCGACGAAGGCGAAATTGACGGTTTCCTGCTGGTCACGGGCGATCAGCTGGCGGCGCACGCTCAGCGCGTCCAGCTGGGTCTCGCTCGGCATCGCCACGCGGGCGGCACCGCCCGGCAGCGTGGTCGGGATCTGCTCGTAACCGTGGATGCGGGCCAGCTCTTCGATCAGGTCTTCTTCAATGGCGATGTCGAAGCGGCGGCTCGGCGCGACCACCTGCCAGCCGTCGGCAGCAGCAAGCACGTCCATGCCCAGCGCGCGCAGGATGCGCTCGACTTCCGCATCGTCGATGGTGATGCCGAGCACGCGGGTGATGCGGGCGCGGCGCAGCACGATGGTTGCCGGCTGCGGCAGATCGGCTTCACGCACGGCCTCGGTAACCGGCGCCGGGGTGCCGCCCGCCAGGTCCAGCACCAGGCGAGTGGCGTACTCGATCGCGATGCGCGGCAGCGCCGGATCGACGCCGCGCTCGAAGCGGTGGCCGGCATCGGTGTGCAGGCCCAGCTTGCGGCCACGGCCCATGATCGCAGCCGGCGCGAAGTGCGCGGCTTCCAGGAACACGGCGGTGGTTGCGTCGGTGACACGGGTGTCGAAGCCGCCCATCAGGCCAGCCAGGCCGATCGCACGATCGGCGTCGGTGACCACCAGGAAGCTGTCGTCCAGCGCGGCATCGCGGCCGTCCAGCAGCTTCAGCGTCTCGCCCGCGCGCGAACGGCGCACGGCAATGCTGCCCTGCAGGGTGCCGAGGTCGTAGGCATGCATCGGCTGACCCAGCTCCAGCATCACATACTGGGTGATGTCGACCAGCAGCGAGACCGGACGCACGCCACTGCGGCGCAGGCGCTCGGCCATCCACAACGGAGTCTTGGCGGCGGCGTTGACGCCCTCGATGACACGGCCCAGGTAACGCGGCGCTTCGGCGCCGGCGTCGAGCTGGATGCTCAGCTCACGGCTGCCGACTGCCGGAATGGCCTCGGCAGCGAAGTCCAGCACTTCGCTGCGGGTGGCGGCGGCGACGTCATAGGCGATGCCGCGCAGGCTGAAGCAGTCGGCGCGGTTCGGGGTCAGCTTGATCTCGATGCTGGCGTCCGGCAGGCCCAGGTAGTCGACCAGGGCCTGGCCGACCGGCGCGTCATCGGGCAGCTCCAGCAGGCCGGAGGCATCGTTGTCCAGGCCCAGCTCCTTGGCCGAGCACAGCATGCCGTTGGACTCGACGCCGCGCAGCTTGGCCGGCTTTATCTTCAGCTCGCCGATCTGCGCACCCACCATGGCCAGCGGCGCGACCAGGCCCGGGCGCGCGTTCGGTGCGCCGCAGACGATCTGCAGCAGTTCGCCCTGCCCGGCATCGACCCTGCACACCTGCAGGCGATCAGCTTCGGGATGGCGCACGGCCTCGACGATGCGCGCCACGACCACGTGATCGAGGCCTTCGCCCAGCGCGGTCACTTCTTCCACTTCCAGGCCGATGGCGGTCAGCACTGCACTCAGTTCATCGCGCGAGGCGCCGGTCGGGACATGGCTGCGCAGCCAGTTTTCGGAGAATTTCATGGTGTCACCCTGGTGGGCCCGGCGCATGCGCCTGGGCCTGCGAATTTAGGAGCAGCCGAGCATGGCTCGGCTCTACATGGTTGCGGCTTACGCGAACTGTTTCAGGAATCGCACGTCGTTCTCGAAGAACGCGCGCAGATCGTTGACGCCGTAACGAAGCATCGCGAAACGCTCCACGCCCATGCCGAACGCGAAGCCGGTGTAGCGCTCCGGATCGATGCCGACGTTGCGCAGCACGTTCGGATGGACCATGCCGCAGCCCAGCACTTCCAGCCAGCGGGTGCTGCCGTCGGGCTGCTGCCAGGCAATGTCCACTTCCGCGCCCGGCTCCACGAACGGGAAATAGCTGGGGCGGAAGCGCATCTCGAAGTCGCGCTCGAAGAACGCGCGCACGAACTCGGCCAGCGTGCCCTTCAGGTCGGCGAAGGTCGAATGCTCGTCCACCAGCAGGCCTTCCACCTGGTGGAACATCGGCGAATGGGTCTGGTCGCTGTCGCTGCGGTACACCTTGCCGGCGGCGATCATGCGCAGTGGCGGCGCGTGGTCGCCCATGTAGCGCACCTGCACGCCGGAGGTGTGCGTGCGCAGCAGGCGGCCGTCGCCGAAGTAGAAGGTGTCGTGCATGGCGCGCGCCGGATGGTGCGGCGGGAAGTTCAGCGCCTCGAAATTGTGCCAGTCGTCCTCGATCTCCGGCCCTTCCGACAGCTCGTAGCCCAGCCGGCCGAAAATGCCGGTGATGCGCTCCAGGGTGCGGGTGATCGGGTGCAGGCCGGCACGGTCGCCGTTGCGGCCCGGCAGGGTGATGTCGATGGCTTCGGCGGCCAGGCGCGCATCCAGCGCCGCGTCCTCCAGCAGCGCCTTGCGCTCGCCCAGCGCGCGGGTCAGCGCGTCGCGGGCCTGGTTGATCGCTTCACCAGCGGCCTTGCGCTCGTCCGCCGGCAGGGCGCCGAGCTGCTTGAGCTGCGAGGTGATGCTGCCACTCTTGCCAAGCAGGGCCACGCGCAGCTGTTCCAGCACGTCGGGACTCTGTGCGGCGGCCACATCGGCCAGCGCCTGGGTGGTGAGGGATTGGATGTCGCTCATGGGGGGCCGGAACTCCAGTCGATCTGCCATCGCGATGCGCGAAGGGCCGACCCCTGTCGCCACCGCCGTCCCCGCGCTGCCGCCATGGCCTCGCCGGAACCCAAAAAAGAATGGGGAAGGACTTGCGCCCTTCCCCATGCATTGCCTTGACCTGACACCGTTCCGAGTGAACGGTTACGGCATCGGGAAGGACTTATGCCGCCAGCGCGCCCTTGGCCTTTTCGGCCAGCGCAGCAAAACCGGCTGCGTCGTGCACGGCGATGTCAGCCAGGACCTTGCGATCCAGGGTGATGCCAGCCTTCAGCAGGCCGTTCATGAAGCGGCTGTAGCTCAGGCCGTTGATGCGGGCAGCCGCATTGATACGGGTGATCCACAGCGAACGGAAGTTGCGCTTCTTCTGCTTACGGCCGATGTAGGCGTACTGCTGTGCCTTGATGACCGCCTGCTTGGCGACGCGGAAGACCTTGCGACGGGCGTTGTAATAGCCCTTGGCGAGATCCAGAATCTTCTTGTGGCGGCGACGCGCCTGTACGCCACGCTTAACTCGTGCCATTTTTCAGTTCCTCAGAGGTAAGGGAGCATGCGGTCCAGACGGCCTGCGTCTTCTGCACGGACATGGCCCGTCTGACGCAGATTACGCTTACGCTTGGTCGCTTTCTTCGTGAGGATGTGGCTACGGTTGGCGTGGCCGCACTTGTACTTGCCCGAGGCGGTCTTGCGGAAACGCTTGGCCGCTGCCCGGTTGGTCTTGATCTTGGGCATTGCAATGTCCTTGATGGGATATGACCCTGGTTTCTGACTGATCTGGCGGCGGCCTGGGCCGCTCTTTCCGTCCTGCCATGATCGGCGTACGACCCGTCCTGGGTGGGTCGAGCCGGGCATGATACAGGCAAAACCGCCCTGCCACCAGCCCCTGCAGCCCTTTCGCCGGCACTTCACCGGCATCCTGCAAAAGCAAAGGGACGCCAGCGGCGCCCCTTTATCCTGAACCATTCAGCCAGGCGCCCCGGAAGGCGGCCCGTCCGGCCTCAGGTCTTCTTCTTCGGCGCGATCATCATGACCATCTGACGCCCTTCCAGGCGCGGACGGGATTCAATGACGATGTCCTCGCCCAGATCGGCCTCGATCCGGTTGGCCATTTCACGACCCAGTTCCTGGTGGCTCATTTCACGGCCACGGAAGCGGATGTTGACCTTGATCTTGTCGCCTTCTTCAAGGAACCCGCGCATCTTGCGCAGCTTGATCTGGTAGTCGCCCTCGTCCGTGACCGGACGGAACTTCACTTCCTTGATCTCGACCTGCTTGGTCTTCTTCTTGGCCTCGCTGGCCTTCTTCTGCGCTTCGAACTTGAACTTGCCGAAGTCCATGATCTTGCAGACCGGCGGATCGGCCTGCGGCTGGATCTCGACCAGGTCCAGGCCTTCATCTTCGGCCATGGACAGCGCTTCGTCGCGCGACAACACGCCGATCATTTCTCCGTCACTGCCGATCACGCGGACGCGCGGCACACGGATTTCCTGATTCTTGCGGTTCTGTTTGTTGTCAGGGGTGCTGATATTACGTTCTCCCAAGGGTATCGAACCGGTCCGGGTGCCTGTGCGCCCGGACCGGACCTTTGCTTACGCGCCCTCGGCCTGGAGCCGCTCGATGAAGGCCTGCAGGCTCATGCTGCCCAGGTCTTCGCCAGAACGCGTACGCACCGCCACAGCCCCATTCTCCTTCTCGCGGTCACCGATGACCAGCAGGTAGGGCACGCGCTGCAACGTATGCTCGCGGATTTTATAGCCGATCTTCTCGTTACGCAAATCCGAGCTGACGCGGAAGCCTTGCTCCGCAAGGGTTTTGGTCACGCCCGAGACGTAGTCGGCCTGGGCGTCGGTGATGTTGGCCACCACCACCTGGGTCGGTGCCAGCCAGGCCGGGAACTGGCCGGCATGGTGCTCGATCAGGATGCCCAGGAAGCGCTCCATCGAGCCGACGATGGCGCGGTGCAGCATGACCGGGTGCTTCTTCTGGCTGTTCTCGTCCACGTACTCGGCGCCCAGGCGGCCCGGCATCATGAAGTCGACCTGCATGGTGCCCAGCTGCCAGGTACGGCCGATCGCGTCCTTCAGGTGGTACTCGATCTTCGGGCCGTAGAAGGCACCCTCGCCCGGCAGCTCCTGCCATTCCACGCCACAGGCGGTCAGCGCCGAGCGCAGCGCGCCTTCGGCCTTGTCCCAGGTGGCGTCGTCACCCAGGCGCGACTCCGGACGCAGCGCGATCTTGATCTGGATCTCGTCGAAGCCGAAGTGCCGGTAAACCGCCAGCGCCTGCTGGTGGAAGGCCGTCACTTCCGACTCGATCTGGTTTTCCGTGCAGAACACGTGGCCGTCGTCCTGGGTGAAACCACGCACGCGCAGGATGCCGTGCAGCGCGCCGGACGGCTCGTTGCGGTGGCAGGAACCGAACTCACCGTAGCGGATCGGCAGGTCGCGGTAGCTGTGCAGGCCCTGGTTGAACACCTGGATGTGGCCCGGGCAGTTCATCGGCTTGACCGCGTACGTGCGCTTCTCCGATTCGGTGAAGAACATGTTGTCCTGGTAGTTGTCCCAGTGGCCGGACTTCTTCCACAGGCTCACGTCCAGGATCTGCGGGCAGCGCACTTCGCCGTAGCCGCTGCTGCGGTAGACCTTGCGCATGTACTGCTCGACCACCTGCCACAGTGCCCAGCCCTTCGGGTGCCAGAACACCAGGCCCGGGGCTTCTTCCTGCAGGTGGAACAGGTCCTGCTGCTTGCCGATGCGGCGGTGGTCGCGCATCTCGGCTTCCTCGATGCGCTTGATGTACGCCTCCAGCTGCTTCTTGTCAGCCCAGGCGGTGCCGTAGATGCGCTGCAGCTGCTCGTTCTGCGCGTCGCCGCGCCAGTAGGCGCCGGAGATGCGGGTCAGCTTGAAGGCCTTCAGGAAGCGCGTGTTCGGCACGTGCGGGCCCCGGCACATGTCCACGTATTCCTGGTGGTAGTACATGCCCATCGCCTGGATGTCGTCGGACATGTCTTCGATCAGGCGCAGCTTGTAGTCCTCGCCACGGGCCTTGAAGATCTCGATCACCTCGGCGCGCGGCGTCATCTTCTTGATGACGTCGTAGTCCTGGGCGATCAGTTCACCCATGCGCTTCTCGATCGCGGCCATGTCGTCCGGCGTGAACGGGCGCTCGGAATAGATGTCGTAGTAGAAGCCCTCGGCGATCACCGGGCCGATCACCATCTTCACGTCCGGGTACAGCTGCTTGACGGCGTGGCCGACCAGGTGGGCGCAGGAGTGGCGGATGATCTCCACGCCCTCCTCGTCCTTGGCGGTGATGATGCGCAGGCTGGCATCGTGGTCGATGACGTCGCTGGCATCGACCAGCACGCCATCGACGGAACCGGCGATGGTGGCCTTGGCCAGGCCGGCACCGATCGACTGGGCGACGTCCATGACGCTGACGGGATTTTCGAACTCGCGGCGGCTGCCGTCGGGAAGGGTAATGTTGATCATCGCAGTGGCTTCGTGCGGGGCCCGCGGGGCGGGCTGGAAAGCGTTCCCGGGCCGCGGCCCGGGCAATAAAAAAGCGCCGCGAGGGCGCCTGGAACACAGGGCCTTCGGGGGCAGGTCAACAGTGGGCGGTGGTAGTACTCATGTCGCACGCTCGGCCGGCGCTGGGCGCGGGCCACCTTGTTCCAGTCAGGAGTCTGCGACGATCTTAAACCAGCGCACCGGAAAGCCCAAGGGCTGCCGTGCGGTCCGCTGAATGGCCGGCGCTGGCGGCGTGAAAACGCGATGATTACCATGTCCGCGCAGCCCGCCCCGTGCCAGCCTGCCCGCTTCCCCCCAGGACCTCGTGATGCGCCACCCGCTCCGACCGGCTCCCGCCGGCCCCGCCCGTGCCCCGCGTTCGCCGGCCCACTGCCGCGGCGCCCGCCCGCAATGATCACCGTCGGCCTTTCCACCCTGGGCTTCTGCAGCCTGGGCATGCTGGCAGCGATGTTTTCGGCACTGGCCTTCTATGCCGCCTCGCCGCACTGCCGTTGGCCCCGCCTGCGCCGTGCCGGTCGTCTCGGCCGCCAGATCGGCCTGGTCGCCGCCGCTGCTGCCCTGTGGTTGTGGATGGCCGAACTCGGCTTCGCTGCCGGCCTGGTGGCGATGCTGTGCACCTGGATGCTCGCTGCGATGCTGTTGCCGGCGCTGGCCGCCTGGCATCGCCCGGGCACGGAGTCACCCTGATGTGGCCGCGCGCCTTCGCCGGCATCATCGCTGGCTTCCTGCTTGCGGCCGCCGCTACCGGCCTGCTGGCCTGGCTGCCGCCCGGCCCGTGGCAGCGCGCACTGGTGCCGACCCTGATCGCCTTCATCCCGTTATGGATGCTGGCCGCCCTGTGGGCGTTCAGCTTCCGCAGCGCACTGCGCGCCTGGCTGGTTCTGGGTGGCAGCGCCGCGGCCGGCTTCGCCGTGCTCGGGCTGCTGCGCCTGACCGGCGCGGTGCAATGAGAGCTCCCCCATGAAGTTCAGTTCGCAGACGCTGCGCACGTTCACCACCCTGCACACCTGGGTCGGCCTGGTCGCCGGCTTCGGCCTTTTCGTGGCCTTCTATGCGGGTGCGCTGACCCTGTTCCATCACGACTTGCCGCTGTGGCAGACCCCGGGCGCAGCCACCGCCTTGCCGGCGGGCCTGGACGATGCGCAGTACCTGCTGGAAGACGTACTGGCGACACACCCGGAGGCCCGCCGCCACGTTGGCATGACCTTCCCCGGTACCGAACACCCGCAGCCCCTGGCGTACTGGCAGGCCGATGAAGGCAGCTGGCGCTACGCCTGGCCGGGCCAGATCGCCGGCAGCCCCGCGCCGCCGCAGACCGGACTGGCAGAACTGGTCAACGAACTGCACTACAGCCTCGGCCTGCCGGTGGCCGGCATCTATGTGATGGGCATCGTCAGCCTGCTGTATGGCATGGCGCTGCTGAGCGGCCTGGTGATCCACCTGCCGAGGCTGTTCGGCGACCTGTTCGCGCTGCGCCCGGGCCGCAACCTGAAGCAGCTGTGGCAGGACGCGCACAACGTGATCGGCGTGCTCAGCCTGCCTTTCCACCTGATGTTCGCAGTCACGGGCGCCCTGCTGTGCCTGGTGTTCGTGCAGATGGCCCTGCTCAATCCGCTGATCTACGACGGCAAGGCGCTGCAAGCGGTACCGACCGCGATGGACACTGCGCCGGTGCGCGATGCCAGCGGGATTCCGGCACCACCGGGCAGCCTGCGCGTGCTGCATGCGCGCGCACTTGAAGTGGCCCGCGCGCAGGGCGTGGCCAACTTTGAACCGGCCTACCTGAAGCTGGCCAATGGCGGCGATGCCAACGCCACGATCGAGATCACCGGCGAGGCCAGTGGCACCCTCGGCCCGCTTGGTGCCGTGGCATTGGACGTCGCCACCGGCAACCTGCTCGCGTCGCAGCTGCCGGGCCAGCGCGACGCCAACCACGCCACGCTCAGCGCCGCCTACGCGCTGCACTTCGGTGAGTTCGGCAACGGCGTGGTGGTCTGGCTGTACTTCCTGCTCGGCCTCGGCGGTGCGTTCCTGTTCTACTCCGGCAACCTGCTGTGGATCGAGTCGCGGCGCAAGCGTCGCCAGCCACAACAGCCACGTGCCGGTGTGAACATGGCGCGGGCCACGGTCGGGGTGTGCATCGGCCTGTGCGTGGCGATCTCGGTCGCGTTCGTCACCGCACTGGTGCTGGAGCGGCTGGCACCGTCGGCGGTCGACCACGGCATCCGCTGGGCCTGCTTCGGCAGCTGGGCAGCCTGTGCGCTGTGGGCTGCACTGCGCCGCCCCGCGCAGGCCGCGCGCGAACTGCTGTGGGCCGCAGCGATCAGCACTGCACTGGTGCCGGTCCTGCACGGTGCACTCAATGGTGACTGGCTGTGGCGCGCCGCCGCGCGTGGCCAGTGGCCGCTGTTCTGGATCGATGCCATCGCGCTGGCCATGGCCTTCGGCTTCGCCCGCCTGGCCGTCGCCAGCCAGCGCCGCGCCCGCAACGGCGATCCGAACAGCGTCTGGGCGAACTGAAGCGTCGCCGGACACGGGCCGGCGCTACCGCTGCGGGCGCTCTTCGCCCGGGTAACGACTCACTTCGATCAGGTTGCCATCCGGGTCGCGGAAGTACACTGATTCGATCGGTCCCAGCGCACCGGTACGCGCGACCGGCCCCTCCTCCACCACAATGGCCTGCGCCTGCAGGTGTGCCAGCACATCGACCATCACTGTGCGCGTGACCAGGCACAGATCGGCACTCCCCGGCGTGGGTCGCAGCGCATGCGGCTGCAGTGGCGCATTGGCCGGATGCAGGTTGATCTTCTGCTGGCCGAACTGCAGCGCGCTACGTCCCGCGCCGAAGCGTACGACCTGCATGCCGAGCACGCGCTGGTAGAAGTCACAGCTGCGTTCGATGTCGGCGACGGTGAGAACCAGGTGGTCCAGGCGTTCGAGATGGATCATGCGCAAAGCGTAGCGCCGCCGGCGTCATCGCACTGTGCGGTGTCGGGTCGCTGGCGTTGCAGCATGGCGCCGGGCATCGGCCGGCGCCACCCGGTGCTCAATCGCCGATGCGAGCCTTCTGCCACGGGCCGAGCATGGCGTTGAGCAGGCTGGCCTGATCGTCGTCACCGGTCAGCTCCCACATGAACACTCCGGCCAGGCCCTGCTCGCGGGCGAACTGCGCACGCAGGCCGATCGAACGCGGGTCCTCATAGCTGATGAGGATTTTCTGCCCGGCGTTGTACAGCCACGGGCTCTGCGCCTGCGGCTGCCAGTGCCTGGTCCAACCCGGCTGGTCGAGATAGCGCGCCTTGATCACCCGCCAGTCGCCGGCATCGGCCGGTGCACTGTAGGGCTGATACAGGCCGTCCGGTGCATCGCCGGTGACCTTGAAGCCGCGCCCGTAGAACGGCACGCCCAGCACCAGCTTGTCGGCCGGCACGCAATGTTCACGGTAGTACTGCACGGCGCCGGCCACGTTGTTCCAGCGGCGCAGCTCCGGCGCCAGCGGATCGGCCGGCACTTCATGCAAGGGCGCATTGAAGGTCGACACCGACGAAAAGCCGGTGCCCATGTCGTAGCTCATCAGGTTGATGAAATCGAATACCCTGGCCAGCGCCGGCAGGTCGTAGCTCGCCGCTGGATCATAGGGACCGTCAGTCTGCAGGCGGCCGGCGGCCAACGCGGCGGTCAGCAGCATCGGCTGGCCCACCTTGCGACCGCGTGCATCGAGTGCCTGACGGAAGGACTGCGCAAGCCGGGTCAGGTTGGCGCGATCCTGCGGGCGATGCGCCAGCTCCTTCGGTCCGCCACTGACCGGGAATTCCCAGTCGATGTCCACGCCATCGAAGCTGCCGGCATGGCGTTCGAAGAACAGCGCCATGCACGAATCGACCAGGCGCCTGCGGCTGGCCTCGGTCAGCGCTGCATCGGAGAATCCACCCGCGCCCCAGCCACCGATCGAAATCAGCGTGCGCAGGTGCGGATGCGCCTTCTTGAGTTCGGCCAGTGCGGCGAAATTCTTCGGCGCTTCCGCACCGACCGTGCAGCGGCCGTCCTCGATGGTGGAGAACGCGTAGAACAGGTGGGTCAGGCGCTCGGCCGGAATGCTCGACACCGGATAGCGCTCGGCCGATCCGCCAGGGTAGTAGGCGCCGAAGATCGGCGGCTGTGCGGGCGCTGCGTGCGCGGCAATGGGCAGGGCACCGGCAATCAGCACGGCAAGGACGGCCACGATCTGGCGGAACATGGGATCTCCCGGTTCAAAGGCGCCGTCACGTTAGCAAACCGATGGGGCTGTGGTGCGGATGTCGCGGCATGTCGTCCCATGGACAGGTGCGATCCGTGCAACCGTGACAGAACGATGGCCGCGTGGCGGCGATCATGCACTGCAGCAGGACATGCAGCGACCTGGATGAGCTTCCCTTCACAACATCGAGGCAAAGAAAAAGCGGGCCGAAGCCCGCTTTTTCATTTGCGAAAGCGTGAGGACCAACGGTCCTCACCACCGCACGATCAGCAGTACCGATTATTCGGCGCTGGCGCCTTCGCCTTCTTCGACGGCCTTCATCGACAGGCGGATACGGCCCTGCTTGTCGACTTCCAGCACCTTGACCTTGACCACATCGCCTTCCTTCAGCTTGTCGCCGACCTTCTCGACGCGCTCGCTGGAGATCTGCGACACGTGGACCAGGCCGTCCTTGCCCGGCAGGATGGTAACGAACGCACCGAAGTCCATGATCTTGGCGACCTTGCCTTCGTAGATGCGGCCCGGCTCGACGTCCGAGGTGATCTGCTCGATGCGGGCCTTGGCGGCCTGGGCAGCGATGGCGTTGACCGACGCGATGACGATGGTGCCGTCGTCCTGGATGTCGATCTGGGTGCCGGTTTCCTTGGTGATGGCCTGGATGGTCGAGCCACCCTTGCCGATCACTTCGCGGATCTTGTCCGGGTGGATCTTGATGGTCAGCAGGCGCGGCGCGTAGTCCGACAGCTCCTCACGCGGAGCGGTCAGGCCGTGGGCCATTTCACCCAGGATGTGCAGACGGCCAGCCTTGGCCTGCTGCAGGGCCTGCTTCATGATCTCTTCGGTGATGCCTTCGATCTTGATGTCCATCTGCAGGGCGGAGATGCCCTCAGCGGTACCGGCCACCTTGAAGTCCATGTCGCCCAGGTGATCTTCGTCACCCAGGATGTCGGACAGGACCACGAAACGGTCGCCTTCCTTGACCAGGCCCATGGCAATACCGGCCACCGGTGCCTTCACCGGCACGCCGGCGTCCATCAGGGCCAGCGACGAGCCGCAGACCGACGCCATCGACGAAGAACCGTTCGACTCGGTGATTTCCGAGACGACGCGGATGGTGTACGGGAAGGCTTCCAGCGACGGCATGACAGCCAGCACGCCGCGCTTGGCCAGACGACCGTGGCCGATTTCGCGGCGCTTCGGGCCCATCATGCGGCCGCACTCGCCCACCGAGAACGGAGGGAAGTTGTAGTGGAACAGGAAGTTTTCCTTGTACTCACCGGCAACGGCATCGATGACCTGGCCATCACGGGCGGTGCCCAGGGTGATGGTCACGATGGCCTGGGTTTCGCCGCGGGTGAACAGCGAGGAACCGTGGGTACGCGGCAGCACGCCAGTCTTCACGGCGATCGGGCGGACGGTGTCCAGCGCACGGCCGTCGATACGGACCTTGGTGTCCAGCACCGAGTCACGCATGGTGCGGTATTCCAGCTCGCCGAATTCCTTCGACAGCTCAGCCGGGTTCCAGCCTTCGGCGGCCACGCGGCCCGCCAGGGCTTCGAACACGTCCTTCTTGATCGCCGAGATGGCGTCACGGCGCTGCAGCTTGTCGCGCACCTGGAAGGCTTCGCCCAGGCGCGGGCCGATGGCTTCCTTCAGCGCGGAGATCAGCGCGTCGTTCTTGGCCGGGGCTTCCCAGGTCGACGGCTTGGTGCCGGCTTCGACGGTCAGCTCGTTGATCGCGTTGATGACCTTCTGCATTTCGCGGTGACCGAAAGTCACGGCGCCCAGCATCACGTCTTCGGACAGCAGCGCGGCTTCGGATTCGACCATCAGCACGGCGTTGGAGGTACCGGCAACGACCAGTTCCAGCTGCGAGTCAGCCAGTTCGCTGACGGTCGGGTTCAGGATGTACTCGCCGTTCTTGTAGCCGACCTTGGCAGCGCCGATCGGGCCCATGAACGGGGTGCCGGCCAGGGCCAGGGCAGCCGAGGCGCCGATCAGGGCCGGGATGTCGCCGTCCACGTCCGGGTTCAGCGACATGACCGTGGCGATGATCTGCACTTCGTTCTTGTAGTCTTCCGGGAACAGCGGACGGATCGGACGGTCGATCAGACGCGAGATCAGCGTTTCCTTCTCGGTCGCACGGCCTTCACGCTTGAAGAAACCACCCGGGATGCGGCCGCCGGCGTAGAACTTTTCCTGATAATCGACGGTCAGCGGGAAGAAGTCCTGGCCTTCGCGCGCGCTCTTGGCGGCGACGGCGGTGACCAGCAGTACGGTGTCGTCCATCTTGACGATGACCGCGCCGCTGGCCTGGCGGGCGACTTCGCCGGTCTCAAGCGTGACGGTGTGCTTGCCGTACTGGAAGGTTTTGGTGATTTTTGCCACGGAGGGTGTCCTTGGGGATGCTGTCTGCGAATTTGGACCGTCGGCGACCCTTGCCGCCAGCGGGTGGCCGGATCGTTCCGGCCTGAATCGGGGATTGCGGTGCTACAAAACAAAACCGCGGCGCATCGCTGCGCCGCGGGGGATTCGTTGCTTAGCGACGCAGGCCAAGCTTTTCGATCAGGGCCTTGTAACGCTCGACGTCCTTCTTCTTCAGGTAGTCGAGCAGGCTGCGACGGCGGTTGACCATCTGCAGCAGGCCGCGGCGGCTGTGGTGATCCTTCTTGTGGGTCTTGAAGTGGCCGGTCAGCAGTTCGATGCGGGCGGTCAGCAGGGCAACCTGGACTTCCGGGGAGCCGGTGTCAGCGACGCTGCGCTTGTTGTCTTCAATGACCTTCTGGGTGTCGATCGACATTTCTTTTTTCTCTGTGATGCGTGGCCGGCAGGAACGCGCTTCGCGCACCGCCAGGCTCGCCGTGGACTACGAGGATGAAACCTGCGGGAGGCAGGTTGCCGGAAAACGGCCGCGAAATTGTAACGGCCAGGGGCTTCCGGGACAAGGACCGGGGCTGAACCACCCTGCCCCGGTCAGAGGTTGAAACGGCGCTGCGGGGCCAGCAGGCCACTGTCGTCGACCTGGCCCAGGCCCTGGACAGCATCGTCCGGACCGAACACGGCCACCAGGCCATGCGGCCAGGACATGTCACGCTGGCGCTGGCCGACGCAGAAACGGTGAGCCTGGGCGGCGTCGAGGTCAACCCGCGGATACTCGGCCAGGCCGGCCGCCAGCGGCAGCAGCAGCGCGTCCATGCCCGCCTCGTCGCCGGCCTCGGCCATCACCCGCAGCTGGTCCAGGGTGACCATCACCGGTTCACGGAACGGCTCGACCCATAGCCGGCGCAGCGCACTGATATGGGCGCCGCAGCCCAGGCGTTCGCCAAGGTCGCGTGCCAGGCTGCGGATGTAGGTGCCGGAGCCACAGGTCACGCGCAGCCGCAGCCGTTCCGGCTGCTGCTCGAGTACCTCGATGGCGTGCACCTGGACCTCGCGCTCCGGGGCCTCGATGGCCTCGCCGCGGCGGGCCTTCACATACAGCGGTTCACCGCCCTGCTTCAGCGCCGAATAGATCGGCGCCCGCTGGCGGATGTTCCCCGTCAGTGGTGCCAGCGCAGCCTGCAGGGCCTCGGCGCTGATCGCCGGCACCGGACGCTGCAGCAGCACCTGGCCCTCGGCATCATCGGTATCCGTGGTCTGGCCGAGCACGATCTCGGCATCGTACGCCTTGGCCGAACCCAGCAGCAGGCCGGCGATCTTGGTCGCCTCGCCGAAGCATAGCGGCAGCAGGCCGGTGGCCAACGGGTCGAGGCTGCCGGTGTGGCCCCCCTTCTCGGCACGGAACAGGCGGCGCGCCACCTGCAGGGCGGCGTTGGAGCTCATGCCGGTCGACTTGTCGAGCAGCAGGATGCCATCCAGGCGGCGGAACTGAATTCGGGTCATGACAGATACGGGTAGCGCCGGGCCATGCCCGGCGAGCGCGAAGCGCGGCCAGCGTCCGGCCTCGCACGGTCAGAATGAAAAGACGCCGGGCATGGGCCCGGCGCTAGCTTATTCTTCGTCGCTCTCGCGACGCTTCTCCGCGGCCAGCGTATCGGGCAGGTCGCGCAGGATGTTGTCGATGTGCTCACCACGGTCGACCGAATCGTCGTAGTGGAAATGCAGCTCCGGCACGTGGCGCAGCTTCATCGCACGGGCCAGGTCCATGCGCAGGCGGTAGCCCAGCTCCTTCAGGCCGGCCACGGCTTCAGCCGAGCGTTCCGGCATCAGGGCGGTGACGAACACCTTGGCATGGGCCATGTCGCGGGTGATTTCCACGTCGGACACGCTCACCGAGGGCAACCCGTGCTCGCGCACGGCGTTGTGCACCAGGGTGCCGAGTTCACGGCGCAGCTGGGCGGAGACACGGTCGGTTCGATGGAAAGCCTTGGGCACGAGCAGCTCTTGGTTCAGTTGTCGCCCGACCAACGGTCGGGCGCTACCTTTGATTCGATTGTCGCCCGACCAACGGTCGGGCGCTACAGGTACATGGTAGGGCCCGACCGTTGGTCGGGCCACCTTGCAGCATTACAGGGTGCGCGGCACTTCGATACGCTCGAAGCACTCGATCTGGTCGCCTGGCTTGACGTCGTTGTAGGCCTTCACCGCGATACCGCATTCGGTACCGTTGCGGACTTCCTCGACGTTCTCCTTGAAGCGACGCAGCGATTCCAGCTCGCCCTCGAAGATCACCACGCTGTCGCGCAGCACGCGGATCGGCTTGTTGCGCTTGACCACGCCCTCGATGACCATCGAGCCGGCAACGGCGCCCAGCTTGGAGCTGCGGAAGACGTCGCGGACCTCGGCGATACCGATGATCTCTTCGCGGATCTCCACGCCCAGCAGACCGGATGCCACCTGCTTCACCTGATCGATCACGTCATAGATGATCGAGAAGTAACGCAGGTCGACGCCGTTGGATTCAATGATGCGACGGGCCGAAGCATCCGCACGCACGTTGAAGCCGATGACGGTGGCCTTCGAAGCAGCCGCCGAGTTGGCGTCCGATTCGGTGATGCCGCCGACGCCGGAGTGGATCACGTTGATGCGGATGTCTTCGTTGGACAGCGCGACCAGTGCCTGGCTCAGGGCCTGCACCGAACCCTGCACGTCGGCCTTGATGACCAGGTTGAGAACCTGCTGGCCCTCGCCCTTGCCCAGGGTCGCCATGATGTCTTCCATGCGGCTGCCAGCGGTGGCGACCAGGCGCGACTCACGGCGCTTGGTCTCACGCTGCTGCGCAACATCCTTGGCCAGGCGCTCGTCCTCGACCACCACGAAGTCGTCTCCGGCTTCCGGTACACCGGACAGGCCCAGGACCTGCACCGGGATCGACGGGCCGGCGAACTCCGGCTGCTTGCCGGTTTCGTCGAACAGCGCACGCACGCGGCCGTACTGGATACCGCACACCAGGTAGTCGCCCTTCTTCAGGCGGCCCTGCTGCACCAGCACCGTAGCGACCGGGCCGCGGCCCTTGTCCAGCGACGATTCGATCACCACGCCCGAGGCGCGGCCTTCGTCGACGGCCTTCAGTTCCAGCAGTTCGGCCTGCACCGACACCGCGTCCAGCAGGTCGTCGATGCCCAGGCCGGTCTTGGCCGAGATCTCCACCATCTGGATGTCACCACCGAACTCTTCGGCCACGACCTGCTCGGAGAGCAGCTCGTTCTTGACCCGCATCGGGTCGGCACCGGACTTGTCGATCTTGTTGATCGCCACGATCAGCGGCACACCCGCCGAACGGGCGTGCTGGATCGCTTCCTTGGTCTGCGGCATGACGCCGTCGTCGGCAGCAACCACCAGCACCACGATGTCGGTCAGCTTGGCACCGCGGGCACGCATCGAGGTGAACGCGGCGTGGCCCGGGGTATCCAGGAAGCTGATGACGCCCTTGGGCGTTTCGACGTGATAGGCACCGATATGCTGGGTGATGCCGCCGGCTTCGCCGTGGGCAACCTTGGTGCGGCGGATGTAGTCCAGCAGCGAGGTCTTGCCGTGGTCGACGTGACCCATGATGGTGACCACCGGCGGGCGCTGCACGGCTTCGCCCTGGTTTTCACCGGTCGAAGCCAGCAGCGCGTCTTCGGCATCGTTGTCGTTGGCACGGATCGCCTTGTGGCCGAGTTCTTCGGTCACCAGCGCAGCGGTGTCGTGGTCGATGGACTGGGTGATGGTCGCCATCACGCCCATCTTGAACAGCGCCTTCACCACCTCGCCGCCCTTCAGCGCGAGCTTCTGCGCCAGGTCGGCCACGGTGATGGTCTCGCCGATCGCGACTTCACGCACGACCGGGGCGGTCGGGCGTTCGAACGCGTGCGGACCGGCATTGTTGCCACCACGCGACATGTCGCGACGGCCACCGGACTGGTTGCGGCCACCCGGACGTCCACGCGAATTGCTGTTGTTGCTGTTGCCGCGACGCGCACGGTCGGCGGCCGACAGGTGCATCTGGCCGGCGAAGCGGTCGCCCGGGCCACGCTCGTTGCGCGGCGCGCTGCGGTTGTTGCGCTCGTCGTTGCGCGGCGGCGGCGGCGGAGCACCACGCGGCGCAGCCGGGGCGGCGGCCGGGGCGCGCGGCGGGCGCGGCGCGGTTTCGTCGATCGGAGCACGCTTGGGCTTGCTGGCGGCCAGTGCCTCGGCCGCCTTGGCCGCAGCCGCAGCTTCCTCGGCAGCCTTCTTCTCGGCCTCGGCGCGTTCCTTGGCGGCAGCCTCTTCCTCACGGGCACGGACGATGGCCTCGTCGCGCAGACGATCCTTCTCGGCCAGGGCCTGCTGTTCGGCGAGGTTGCGCGCACGCGACTCTTCCAGCTTGCGCAGGATGTCGGCGCGCTCTTCGTCCGGCGTCATGGCGCGAGCACCATCCTTGACGTAGGTACGCTTCTGGCGCACCTCGACATTCACGGTCGTCTTGCTGCGACCGGAATTGACCGTCACTTCCTGCTGCTTCCGGCGGTTGAGCGTGATCTTCTTTGCAGACTGATCGGTCTCTTCCGGGGCCTGCTCGGGCTTGCCGTGCGAACGACGAAGGAAGCCCAGGAGCTTTACCTTCTCGGAGCTGGTCACGACCTGGTCGGGACCGCTGAACTTCATGCCGGCACCGGCCAGCTGTTCCAGCAGTTTTTCGACCGGCGTGTTGACCAGTTCGGCAAGCTTGCGGATGGTGGTTTGCTGCGACATTCGGATCCTATGATCTTGTGGGCGCCCCCCCGCATCTGGAGGTGGCGCGGATTCTACGCCCTGAGCGGCTCAGGGCCCTGTTCATTGCCGGCTCATTCGCCGCGTTCCAGTCGGGCGATCTCCTCGGCACGGGCGGCCAGGATCAGCGCAGCGGCGCGCGCCTGATCCAGTCCTTCGATGCCGAAGTCCATGACCTCGTCGGCGGCCAGGTCGGACAGGTCCTCGCTGGTACGCACGCCGTGGCCGGCCAGCGCATATGCAGTGGCTTCGTCCATGCCCTTCAGGGACAGCAGGTCCTGCGCCGGCTGGCCGTCTTCAAGGCCTTCCTCGACTGCCAGGGCCTCATTGAGCAGCGCATCGCGGGCACGAGCGCGCAGCTCTTCGACGATGTCCTCGTCGAAACCTTCCACGGCCAGCAGTTCGCCGACCGGGACATATGCGATTTCCTCGACGGTGCCGAAGCCTTCGCTGACCAGGATGCCGGCGATTTCCTCGTCCACTTCCAGCTTGTCCATGAACAGCTGGCGGGCGGCAGCCTGCTCGGCCTCCGACTTGGCAGTGACCTGGTCCTGGGTCATCACGTTGAGCTGCCAGCCGGTCAGGCGGCTGGCCAGGCGCACGTTCTGGCCGCCCTTGCCGATCGCCTGGGCCAGGCGGTCTTCGGCAACGGCCAGGTCCATCGAGTGCTTGTCCTCATCGACGATGATCGACTGCACTTCAGCCGGCGCCATCGCGTTGATGACGAAGTTGGCCGGGTTGTCGTTCCACAGCACGATGTCCACGCGCTCGCCATTGAGCTCGTTGGACACGGCCTGGACGCGCGAACCGCGCATGCCGATGCAGGCACCGATCGGATCGGTGCGCTGGTCGTGGGCCAGCACGGCGATCTTGGCGCGGTCGCCCGGATCGCGGGCGCAGGCCTTGATTTCCACCAGGCCCTGGCCGACTTCCGGCACTTCCAGCTTGAACAGCTCGATCATGAACTCCGGCGCGGCGCGGCTGATGAACAGCTGCGGGCCACGCGGCTCCGAGCGCACTTCGGCCAGGTAGCCGCGCACGCGGTCGCCGGCACGCAGCACGTCGCGCGGAATGCCCTTGTCCTTCGGAATGAAGCCTTCGGCATTGCCACCGAGATCGACGTAGATGTTGCCGCGCTCGGCGCGCTTGACCACACCGGTGATCAGCTCACCCACGCGATCCTTCCATGCATCCACGACCTGCTGGCGCTCGGCTTCGCGCACGCGCTGGACGATGACCTGCTTGGCGGCCTGGGCAGCGATGCGGCCGAAGTCCGGGTTCTCGATCTGCTCTTCGATGTAGTCGCCGACCTCGACGCCTTCGGCCTCGTCGACGGCGTCCATCAGGCGGATCTGGCGATCCGGCGATTCCATCACCACGTCATCGGCCACCACTTCCCAGCGCCGGAAGGTTTCGTAGCTGCCATCCTTGTGGTCGATGACCACGCGGGTCAGCACTTCCTCCTCGGGATAGCGCTTCTTCGCTGCCGAGGCCAGGGCGGCCTCGATGGCATCGAAGATCACTTCACGCGGCACGCCCTTCTCGTTGGCGACTGCGTCGACTACCAGCAACAGTTCCTTGCTCATTGGCTCACTCCGCGCGCGGCTTCTTTGCCGCCGGCTCGTTGGAAGAAGAATTCGTGTTCGGCTTCGGACGCTTCGGTGCCGGACCGGTCGGCTTGCTCGGGGCCAGCCCCAGCGCCACCCAGTCGGGCATGATCCGTGCCTTGTCGATGTTGTCGGCCGACACGACCACTTCAGCCTTGTCGACGATGAAGGTGATGGTGCCCGCAGCCTCGTCGATCGCTTCGATACGGCCCTGCAGGCGACGACGGTTGTCCTGCGGCAGCTTCAGCGTGACCTTGGCCGATTCACCCTGGTGGCGGCCGAACTGCTCCAGGTTGAACAGCGGGCGGTCCACGCCCGGCGAGGACACTTCCAGCGTGTAATTGCCGCTGATCGGGTCTTCGACGTCCAGCTGCGCCGAGACTTCGCGGCTGACCCGCTCGCAGTCGTCGACATTGATGATGCGCTCGGGCTGTTCAGCCAGCGGCACGTCGATGTAAAGGCGCAGGGTCGCACCGCCGGGGGCCGGCAGATACTCAACGCCCAGCAGCTCCAGGCCCAGCGACACAACGGTCGGGGCGAGCAGATTCGCGATGTCGGTTGCCTTGTCGCTCACAGCCTGCCTTGATCTCTATGGTTGGGTGCCGGCCTTGGCCGGCGTGGAAACATGACGCCCCGGAAACGACAAAGGGCCCGTTGGGCCCCTTTTCCGGAAAGACTCCGGTGACTGGATTCCGGTTGCAACCTGCATTGCCTGCCGGTTGCGGCCCTCCTTCCGGGTCCGGACTCCCGCTGGGAGGCCGCCTTCAGGGGTACTGCTAGGCCGCTGATGATAGCGGCTGCACCGCGCTGGTGCAAGGTGCGGACCTGGGGTCAGATCCCTTTTCCACGGGAAAAGGGATCTGACCCCGATCACGCAGAAACGACGCAGACCCCAAAGAAAAACGCCCTCGAAGCAGCACTTCGAAGGCGATTTCTCTACTTGGTAGCGGGGGCAGGATTTGAACCTGCGACCTTCGGGTTATGAGCCCGACGAGCTGCCAGACTGCTCCACCCCGCATCAGAAGCGGAATTATGAGCGGTTGCTCCAAAAACTGCAAGCCTCCCCTCATTCATCAAATCGGTTGGCGCCGATCCGAAGTTGGTAGCGGGGGCAGGATTTGAACCTGCGACCTTCGGGTTATGAGCCCGACGAGCTGCCAGACTGCTCCACCCCGCACCGGAAGTGTTTGAACTGCTGCCCTGCTCTTGCGAGGGGGGCTACCGCAACGATGTTCTGGCTGAACCGCTGCAGTGACAACTCAGGCTGCGCATATTACACGAAGCGCGCAGCTTTGTGTCAACTTTCATGCAAGATGCGCAAATGCCTGCTGGCACCAGACCATGATCGGGTTCCAGGCCAGGCCCAGGGCCAGCAGCGCCAGGGCATTGACACCCAGCACCACACCCAGCACGCGGTCGTTGTTGCGCGGCATGGCCTCGCCCACCGGCTCATCGAAGTACATGACCTTGATGACGCGCAGGTAGTAGAAGCAGCCGACCACGGCGCACAGCACGCCCAGGATGGCCAGCCACAGCAGGCCGCCGTTGACGGCCGCGCCCAGCACCGCCAGCTTGGTCCAGAAGCCCAGGAACGGCGGGATGCCGGCCAGCGACGCCATGATGCACAGCACCAGGCCGGCCATCCACGGGTTGCGGGCATTGAGGCCCTTGAAGTCCTCGATGTTCTCGGCTTCAAAGCCGGCACGCGACAGCGCGATGATCGCGCCGAAGGCGGCGGTCGACATGATGGCGTAGGCCAGTGCGTAGAACAGCGCAGCGGCATAGCCCTGTGCGCCACCACCGGCGATGCCCATCAGCAGGAAGCCGATGTGCGAGACGGTGGAGAACGCCAGCATGCGCTTGAGATTGCTCTGCGCGATGGCCATCAGGTTGCCGATGACCAGCGAGACTGCGGCCAGGCCGGCGATCAGCAGCTGCAGTTCGGTCGACAGCGGACCCACGCCCATTTCCAGCAGGCGGTAGGCCATGCCGAAGGCGGCCAGCTTCGGCGCCGAGCTGATGAACAGTGCGATCGGTGCCGGGGCACCCTGGTACACGTCCGGCAGCCACATGTGGAACGGTGCGGCACCCAGCTTGAAGGCGACGCCGGCGATCATGAACACCGCACCGGTGATCAGCAGCACGCGCTCTTCCGAGTGCGGGATGGCGTCACGGATGACGTCCAGGTGCAGGCTGCCGGTAGCGCCGTAGATCAGCGACATGCCGTACAGCAGCAGGCCAGAGGCCAGCGAGCCGAGCACGATGTACTTCATCGCCGCTTCCGAGGCCAGGCCGTTTTCGCGGTTGCTGGCGACCAGGGCGTAGGAGCACAGCGCCAGCAGTTCCAGGCCCAGGTAGACCATCAGCAGGCTGCCGGCCGACACCAGGATCATCATGCCGGCGGTGCCGAACAGGATCAGCACCGGGATCTCGCCCTGGAACAGGTTGCGGTCACGCAGGTAACGCCAGCCGTAGACCAGGGTCAGGCCGCTGAGCAGCACGATCCCGGTCTTCATCACGTCCGCGGCGGTATCGCGCACGAACATGCCATGGAAGACCTCGCCCTGCCCGCCCACGCCGGTGACCAGCATGAACAGCACCACGGCCAGCGCAGCGAGCGAGAACAGGTGGGTGACGATCTTGTTCCGGTTGCTGACGAACAGGTCGAGGATCATCAGGGCGAAGGCGCTGCCGATCAGCACCAGCTCGGGAGCGAGCGGTGGCAGGTCAGCGGCGGTCAATGGCAGCAGCGGCGAGGTGGTCATCATCAAATCCTGGAATTACAGCAGCTTGCTGGATGCGATCTGCATCGCCAGCTTCGCGATCGAGGGCTCCATCAGGTCGGTCAGCGGCTTGGGATAGATGCCCAGGGCCAGCACGCCGATGGCGAACACGCCCAGCACCAGCCATTCGCGGCCGTTGATGTCCTTCAGTTCGGCAACATGGCTGTTGGCCACTTCACCGAAGAAGATGCGCTTGTACAGCCACAGGGTGTAGGCGGCGCCGATGATCAGGGTGGTGGCCGCGCCCAGCGCGATCCACGGATTGCGCTGGAAGGCCGACAGGATGACCATGAACTCGCCAACGAAACCGCTGGTACCGGGCAGGCCCGCGTTGGCCATGAAGAACAGCATGGCGAAGGTGGCGAACCACGGCATCACGTTGACCACGCCGCCGTAATCGGCGATGCGGCGGCTGTGCATGCGGTCGTACAGCACGCCGACACAGGAGAACATCGCGCCGGAGACGAAGCCGTGCGAGATCATCTGCACCATGGCGCCCTGCAGGCCCAGGCGGGCGGCATCGGCGTTGCCGGCTTCACGGACCAGCCACAGGGCAATGAAGGTGCCCAGGGTGACGAAGCCCATGTGCGCGATCGACGAATAGGCGATCAGCTTCTTCATGTCGTCCTGCACCAGGGCGACCAGGCCAACGTAGATCACTGCGATCAACGACAGCGCAATCACCAGCCAGGCCCATTCCTGCGACGCGTCCGGGACGATCGGCAGGTTGAAGCGCAGGAAGCCATAGCCACCGATCTTCAGGGCGATGGCGGCCAGGATCACCGAACCGGCGGTCGGCGCTTCCACGTGGGCGTCCGGCAGCCAGGTATGGACCGGGAACATCGGCACCTTGACCGCGAAGGCGATCAGGAACGCGAAGAAGATCCAGGTCTGTTCCTTGGCCGACAGTGGCAGTGCATACAGGTCGGCCAGCTGGAAGCTGCCGCCCTTCATGTACAGGTAGATCAGTGCCACCAGCATCAGCACCGAGCCGAGGAAGGTGTACAGGAAGAACTTCAGCGCAGCGTAGATGCGACGCGGGCCGCCCCAGACACCGATGATCAGGAACATCGGGATCAGCATCGCCTCGAAGAACACGTAGAACAGCATCGCGTCCGTCGCCGCGAAGATACCGACCGTGACGCCTTCCAGGATCAGGAAAGCCGCCACGTACTGGTTCACGCGCTTGTCGATGGCGCTCCAGGCGCCGATCAGGGCAAGCACGCTGACCAGGGTGGTCAGCAGGATCAGCGCCACGGCAATGCCGTCCACGCCCAGGTTGTAGCCGATCTTGTACGCCGGGATCCAGGCATGGGTCTCGACGAACTGCAGACCGTCGATGCCCGCGTTGTAGCCGCTCAGCAGCGAGAGGCTCGCCACGAACGTCAGCACCGCTACGCCCAGCGACGCCCAGCGGGCGGTCTGCGCATCACGGATCGCAAGGATCAGGGCGCCACCGATGATCGGCAGCCAGATGAGGACACTGAGTAGAGGCCAGTTCGACACGTCTTCTTATTCCGTACAGGTCATCAACGCAGGTAATGCATCAGCACGCCCAGCAGGGCAATCAGGCCGATGATCATCGCGAAGGCGTAGTGATAGAGGAAACCGGATTGGGTACGACGCAGCACGCCGGCTGCAACGTCCACAACACGTGCCGAGAGATTGACCACGCCGTCGACGATGTTGCTGTCGATCCAGCGCGAGACCTTGCCCAGCTTGACGCTGCCACCGGCAAAGCCATCGATCCACAGCTTGTCGAAGCCGTACTTGTTTTCCAGCACCGACACCAGCGGAGCGAAGGCCTTGCGTGCCTTGCCCGACAGGTCCGGCTTCCACAGGTAGAACAGTGCGGCCAGCAGGAAGCCCGCAACGGTCAGCATGAACGCCGGAGCCATCATGCCGTGCAGCGCGAAGGCGACCGGGCCGTGGAACTCCTCACCCAGGAAGCCGATGGTGTTCTTGGCCGGATCGTAGAAGTCGACGATTCCGGTGAAGAACGTATGCGCCTGGCCCTTGATGGCATCGTGGGCATGGTGGCCGGCCCAGTCGGTGCCGTACAGCATCGGACCGATGCTGAAGAAACCGATGGCGATCGACGGGATGGCCAGCAGGATCAGCGGCAAGGTCACCACCCACGGGGTTTCGTGCGGCTCATGCGGACCGTGGCCATGGCCGTGGTCATCGTGATGCGCATCGCCGTGGTGGGCGTCGGCGGCGTGGTGAGCGTCATGGCCGTGACCATGATCGTCATGATGCACGTCGCGGAAACGCTCCTTGCCATGGAAGGTCAGGAACAGCAGGCGGAAGCTGTAGAAGCTGGTGACGATCACGCCACCCAGCACCGCCCAGTAGCCGTAGGTGGCCACCCAGTTGTTGGACAGGTGCGCGTGCAGCTCGGCGGCCTCGATGATGGTGTCCTTCGAGTAGAAGCCGGAGAAGAACGGCGTACCCACCAGTGCCAGCGTACCGATCCACATGGTGATGAAGGTGATCGGCATGTACTTGCGCAGGCCACCCATCTTGCGCATGTCCTGCTCGTGGTGCATGGCAATGATGACCGAGCCGGCACCCAGGAACAGCAGCGCCTTGAAGAAGGCGTGGGTCATCAGGTGGAACACGGCTGCCGAGTAGGCCGACACGCCCAGTGCAACCGTCATGTAGCCCAGCTGCGACAGCGTGGAGTACGCGACGACGCGCTTGATGTCGTTCTGCACGATACCGATCAGGCCGGTGAAGAACGCGGTGGTGGCACCGATGAACAGCACGAAGTTCAGCGCGGTCTGCGACAGCTCGAACAGCGGCGACATGCGGGTGACCATGAAGATACCGGCGGTCACCATCGTCGCGGCGTGGATCAGTGCCGAGATCGGGGTCGGGCCTTCCATCGAGTCGGGCAGCCACACGTGCAGCGGGACCTGGGCCGACTTGCCCATGGCACCAATGAACAGGCAGATGCAGATGACGGTAGCGATCGACCAGATCACCGGCTCGTTGAGCAGCTGCATGCCCAGGATCGTGCCGTCCCAGATCTGCAGCTGGGCGCGCGGATCAGCCAGCATGCCGGCCTGCGAGAACACCTGCGAGTAGTCCAGGGTGCCGAACACCCACAGCACGCCGGCGATGCCGAGCAGGAAGCCGAAGTCGCCGACGCGATTGACCAGGAACGCCTTCATGTTGGCGAAGATCGCGGTCGGGCGCTTGAACCAGAAGCCGATCAGCAGGTACGACACCAGGCCCACCGCTTCCCAGCCGAAGAACAGCTGCAGGAAGTTGTTGCTCATCACCAGGGTGAGCATCGAGAAGGTGAACAGCGAGATGTAGCTGAAGAACCGTTGGTAGCCTGGATCGTCCTGCATGTAGCCGATCGTGTAGATGTGGACCAGCAGCGACACGAAGGTCACCACCACCATCATCATCGCGGTCAGCTTGTCGACCATGAAGCCGACGTGGGCCGAGTACTGGCCGACTTCGAAGAACGTGTAGATGTTCTGGTTGAACGGCTGTGCGCCGCCCCACAGCAGCTGGTAGAGCGTGTACATCGACAGGCCGCAGGCCACCGCGACGCCGAGGATGGTGATGGTCTGCGCGCCGAAGCGCTTGACCTGGCGACCGAACAGGCCGGCGATGATGCTGCCGAACAGCGGCGCAAGCACCACTGCGATCAACAGACTCTTGGAGAGAGTGATTTCCATCTGTGGATCAGCCCTTCAACGAATCGACTTCGCCGACATTGATCGTGCGGCGGGTACGGAACAGGGTCACCAGGATCGCCAGGCCGATGGCGGCTTCCGCGGCGGCGACGGTCAGGATGAAGAACACGAACAGCTGGCCGGACGGATCGCCCAGCTGGCGCGAGAAGCCGACGAAGTTGATGTTCACCGACAGCAGCATCAGTTCGATCGACATCAGCAGGACGATGACGTTCTTCCGGTTGAGGAAGATGCCGGCCAGGCTGATGGCGAACAGCACCGCGCCAAGCGCAAGGATGTGGCCAAGGGTAATCACGGCTGGGTCTCCTCGCCGGTGGCCGGCTTGCTGTTGCTGTGCACGACCGGTGCTTCGGCACCCATCTTGACCATGCGCAGGCGCTGGCCGGCCTTGACCATGGTCTGCTCGCCCGGGTTCTGGCTCTTGACGCCGGTACGGCGGCGCAGGGTCAGCATCACGGCGGCAACCACGGCCACGGTCAGGATGACGGCGGCGAACTCGAACGGCAGCAGGTACTCGGTGAACAGCGTGCGTGCCAGCCAGGTGATGTTGGAACTGTCGGCGGCGACCGCAGCGGCGTTGTCGGCCGGGAACGGCGTGACCGAGCGTGCCTTGACGCCGATCAGGATCAGCATCTGCGCCAGCATCGCCACCGCGACGATGAGGCCGACCGGCAGGTAGCGCACCCAGCCCTCACGCAGCTTGGTGGGGTCGATGTCCAGCATCATCACCACGAACAGGAACAGCACCATCACCGCGCCGACGTAGACCAGCACCAGGGCCACGCCGAGGAACTCGGCCCCCACCAGCAGCCACACGCAGGCAATGGAGAAGAAGGTCAGCACCAGGCAGAGCACGGCGTGAACCGGGTTGCGCACGCTGATCACCGCACCGGCCGAAACCGTTGCCGCGATGGCGAACACCCAGAAAGCGATATTTACCCAATCCATCTCTCGACCTCAGCGGTAAGCGGCATCGGCGGCACGACGCTCGGCGATCTCGGACTCGAGACGGTCGCCAAGGGCCAGCAGCTGCGGCTTGGTAACGATGTTTTCGCCACGGTTCTCGAAGTGGTACTCGAGGATGTGGGTTTCGACGATCGAGTCCACCGGGCAGCTTTCTTCGCAGAAGCCGCAGAAGATGCACTTGAACAGGTCGATGTCGTAGCGGGTGGTGCGGCGGGTGCCGTCCTCGCGCTTGGCCGAGTCGATGGTGATGGCCAGCGCCGGGCACACCGCTTCACACAGCTTGCAGGCAATGCAGCGCTCTTCGCCGTTGGGATAACGGCGCAGGGCGTGCAGGCCACGGAAGCGCGGCGACTGCGGGAACTTCTCCATCGGGTACATCATCGTGTACTTCGGCTTGAAGCTGTACTTCAGCGTCAGCCAGAGGCCGGCCAGCAGTTCGAGCAGCAGCAGGCTCTTGAAGTAATGGGTAATCCTGTTCATCACTTAGACGCCCTTTTGAATCACGCCGAAGAACACCATGACGGCGGTAACCGCGATCCACAGAATGGCCAGCGGGATGAAGACCTTCCAGCCCAGGCGCATGATCTGGTCATAGCGGAAGCGCGGGAAGCTGGCACGGAACCAGATGTAGGCACTGGCGAAGAAGAACACCTTGACGAACAACCACGGTGCACCGCCCTTCCAGATCCAGTCGACCAGCGGCGAGACATTGCCGAAATCGACCCAGCCCTGGACCGGGCTCAGCCAGCCGCCCAGGAAGAAGATCGAGATCAGGAAGCTGATCAGGATCATGTTCGCGTATTCGGCCAGGAAGAACAGGGCGAAGGCGCCGCCGGAGTACTCGACCATGTGGCCGGCAACGATTTCCGACTCGCCTTCCACCACGTCGAACGGCGCGCGGTTGGTTTCAGCCACGCCCGACACCCAGTAGATGACGAACAGCGGGAACAGCGGCAGCAGGAACCAGTCGAAGAAGCCGGAACTGCCGGCCTGCGCAGCGACGATGTTGCTCAGGTTCAGGCTGCCCGAGGCGATCATCACGCCGACCAGGGCGAAGCCCATGGCGATTTCGTAGCTGATCATCTGCGCCGAGGCGCGCATGGCACCCAGGAACGCGTACTTCGAGTTCGATGCCCAACCGGCCAGGATGATGCCGTAGATGCCCAGCGAGGTCATCGCCAGCAGGTACAGCAGGCCGGCGTTGGCATTGGACAGCACGATCTGCGAATCGAAGGGCACCACCGACCAGGCCGCGAAGGCCGGGGCCAGGGTGATCAGCGGGGCCAGCAGATAGATCGCCTTGTTGGCGCTGCTCGGCTGGACCACTTCCTTGAACAGCAGCTTGAAGACGTCGGCGAAGGCCTGGAAGATGCCCATGCCCACGTACATCGGGCCGTGGCGGACGTGCATCCAGCCGATCAGCTTGCGTTCCCAGACCACGTAGAAGGCCACCGAGATGATCACCGGCACGGCGATCACCAGGATCTTCAGGATGATCCAGATCAGCGCGCCGATGTCACCGAGGCCCAGCAGCCACTGGTGCAGCGGGTCGACCGCGTTCAACAGCAATTCGTTCATGCAGCCACCACCGATACGCGAGCGGCACCCAGCGGCGCGGTCGCGCCGTGGCCCGATTCAATCCAGACCGAACCCGCAGCGACGCGGGCGTCGACCACCACCGGCAGGGTGGCCTTGCCGGCGTCGGTGCCGACCTTGGCCATCTGCCCTTCCTGCAGCTGCAGGCGAGCGGCATCTTCTGCGTTCAGCACGATGCGCGGGGCGTTGTTGAGCGGATGCGACTGCAGTGCCGGCGCGCGACGGACCACCGCATCGGTGCGGTAGATCGCGGCAGTCGAAGCCACTTCCAGGCCTTCACCGGCAACTGCCGGCTGCGCCGAAGCAGCGACGGTGACCGACACCGGGGCCAGGCTGGCACGCAGGCCGGCCAGGTCGGTGAAGTCGAAGCCGGCCAGCGCCATGTCGCCGCCCAGTGCGCGCAGCACGCGCCAGCCTTCGCGGGCCTCGCCCGGCAGCTTGCCGCCGGCACGGGCCGACTGCTCGCGACCATCGAGGTTGGTCAGGGTGGCATCGATTTCCGGCAGCGCACCGATCGGCAGGATCACGTCGGCAACGTCGCGGGTCGAGGCGCAGGCGAACTGGCTGAAGGCCACCACCTGCGCACCGGCCAGCGCCTTGCGGGCGGCCGGGGCGTCGGCGAAGTCCAGGCCCGGCTCAAGGCCGTACACCACGTAGGCCTGGCGCGGCTGCGCCAGCATCGCGGCGACGTCCTTGCCAGCCGGCAGCACGCCGACGCGGGTCAGGCCAACGGCGTTGGCGCCCTGCGGGATGCGGCACAGCTTGGCACCGGTAGCGGCAGCGAAGTCACGCGCGGCAGCGCGGATCGCGGCAGCCTGCGGGTGGTTCTCGGCGATGCCACCAACGATCAGCACGGTGTTGTTGCCGCCCTGCACTGCCGAACGCAGCTCGGCGTTGGCCAGCGCGTCGACGAACTTCGACGGGGCAACGATCTGCTTGCCGGCGACACTGAAGGCGAAGTCGAAGTCCACCGGATTGACGACGTGGATCTTCGCGCCCTTGGTGGTCTGCGCCTTGCGCAGGCGAGCGTGCAGCAGCGGCAGTTCGTGGCGGATGTTGCTGCCCAGGACCACGATGCGGTCGGCGCCCTCGATCTCGGCCAGCGGCAGGCCGAACACTTCGGCGGTTGCGGCGTCGGAGAAATCGCGGTTGTTGATGCGGTGGTCGATGTTGCCCGAGCCCAGGCCCTTGGCCAGGCGGGCCAGCAGTGCGCCTTCCTCGTTCGAGGTCGACGGGTGCACCAGCACGCCCAGGTTGTCACCCTGGTTGGCCTTGAGGATTTCGGCGGCCGCGGCCAGGCCTTCGGCCCAGCTCACTTCCTTCCACTCGCCATTGACCTTGCGCAGCGGCTCGACCGCACGGTCTTCGCTGTACAGGCCCTGGTGCGAGTAGCGGTCACGGTCGGACAGCCAGCACTCGTTCACGGCTTCGTTGTCGCGCGGCACGGTGCGCAGCACTTCGCCGCGACGCACGTGCAGGAACAGGTTCGAACCCATCGCGTCGTGATAGCCCAGCGACTCGCGCGCGGTCAGTTCCCACGGGCGGGCGCGGAACTGGAACACCTTGTTGGTCAGCGCGCCGACCGGGCAGACGTCGACGACGTTGCCGGACAGCTCGGTGGTCAGCGGCTTGCCGTCGAAGGTACCGATCTGCAGGTTCTCACCGCGGTACATGCCACCCAGTTCGTAGGTACCGGCAACGTCGGCGGTGAAGCGGACACAGCGGGTGCACTGGATGCAGCGGGTCATCTCGGTGGCGACCAGCGGACCCATGTCCTCGTCAGGCACCACGCGCTTGCGCTCGTTGAAGCGGCTGACCGAACGGCCATAGCCCAGCGACACGTCCTGCAGCTCGCACTCGCCGCCCTGATCGCAGATCGGGCAGTCCAGCGGGTGGTTGATGAGCAGGAACTCCATCACCGAGCGCTGGAACTTCAGCGCCTTTTCGCTGCGGGTGGCGACCTTCATGCCGTCCATCACCGGGGTGGCACAGGCCGGCGCCGGCTTCGGCGACTTCTCCACGTCCACCAGGCACATGCGGCAGTTGGCGGCGATCGGCAGCTTCTCGTGATAGCAGAAGCGCGGAATGGAGATGCCGGCCTTGTCAGCGGCCTGGATGATCATCGAGCCCTTGGGCACGACCAGCGACTTGCCATCGATCTCGATAGTGACGTGATCGGGTGGGACGCTCGGATTTACGGGTTGCGCGCTCATGCAGCGGCTGCCTCCACCTTCTTGCCGTCAACCATCGAATGACCGTTGACGATGTAGTACTCGAACTCGTCCCAGAACTGGCGCAGGAAGCCCTGGATGGGCCATGCAGCCGCTTCGCCGAACGCACAGATGGTGTGGCCTTCGATCTGGCCGGCCACTGCCTTCAGCTGGTGCAGGTCTTCCATCGTGGCCTTGCCGGCGACGATGCGCTCCAGCACGCGGTGCATCCAGCCGGTGCCTTCGCGGCAGGGGGTGCACTGGCCGCAGGATTCCTTGTGGAAGAACTGGCTGATGCGGCAGGCGAACTTGACGCAGCAGACGCTGTCGTCGAGCACGACGATCGCGCCCGAACCCAGGCCGGAGCCCAGTGCGCGGATGGTGTCGTAGTCCATCGGCAGGCCCTTCAGTTCGGCCGCGGTCAGCACCGGCATCGACACGCCGCCCGGGATCGCGCCCTTGAGCTTGCGGCCCGGACGCAGGCCACCGGCCATTTCCAGCAGGTCGTCGAAGGTGGTGCCCAGCGGTACTTCGAAGTTGCCGCCGTTCTGCACGCAGCCGGACACCGAGAAGCACTTCGGGCCGCCGTTGGCGGTCAGGCTCAGGCCCTTGAACCACTCCGGGCCGTTGCGGATGATCGCCGGCACCGAACCGTAGGTTTCGGTGTTGTTGATCGTCGACGGCTTGCCGTACAGGCCGAAGTTGGCCGGGAACGGCGGCTTGTAACGCGGCTGGCCCTTCTTGCCTTCCAGCGATTCCATCAGCGCGGTTTCTTCGCCGCAGATGTACGCGCCGGCGCCCAGCGCGCCGTAGATGTCGATGTCCACGCCGCTGCCGAGGATGTTCTTGCCCAGCCAGCCGTTCGCATAGGCGTCGGCCAGGGCCTGCTCGAAGTGCTCGAACGGCTCGTGGTGGAATTCACCGCGCAGGTAGTTGTAGCCCACGGTCGAACCGGTGGCGTAGCAGGCGATCGCCATGCCTTCCACGACCGAATGCGGGTTGTAGCGCAGGATGTCGCGATCCTTGCAGGTGCCCGGCTCGGATTCGTCCGAGTTGCAGAGGATGTACTTCTGCATGTTGCCCTTGGGCATGAACGACCACTTCAGGCCGGTCGGGAAGCCTGCGCCACCGCGGCCGCGCAGGCCCGAGGCCTTGACCATCTCGATGACCTGCTCCGGCGGGATCTTCTCTTCGAGGATCTTGCGCAGGGCAGCGTAGCCACCGGTCTTCAGGTAGCTTTCGTACGACCACGGGGTGTCGTAATGCAGGGTGGTATAGACCACCTGGTGCGGCAGCGGCGCGGGGCCGACCGGACCCTTGGATTCGTGGTGATGTGCCATGCCCTTACTCCAGCCCGTCCAGCAGCTCGTCGACCTTTTCCAGGGTCAGACGCTCATGGTAGTGACCGTTGATGACCATCATCGGCGCGCCACCGCAGCCGGCCAGGCACTCTTCCTCGCGCTTGAGGTAGACGCGGCCGTCAGGGGTCGATTCACCGTGCTTGATGCCCAGCTTCTTCTCGCAATGGCGCACGATGTCCTCGGCGCCATTGAGCCAGCAGCTGATGTTGGTGCAGATGGCCACGTTGTTGCGGCCCACCTTCTCGGTCTCGAACATCGAGTAGAAGCTGGCGACCTCGTAGGCCCACACCGGCGGCAGGTCCAGGTACTTGGCCACGCCGGCGATCAGCTCGTCGGTCAGCCAGCCCTGGTTCTGCTCCTGGGCCGCATGCAGGCCCTGCAGCACGGCAGAGCGCTTGCGGTCCGGCGGGAACTTGGACAGCCAGTGATCGATGTGAGCGCGGGTCTTGTCGCTCAGCACCACCATCGGGTCGACGTCGCGCGCCGCCTCGAAATTACCTGTCGCCTTCATCGGCCGACCTCAGCGAAATGCATAACGTGAAATTCCAGAAACTGCGGCGCCGGCTTGCGCCGGCTGCCTGCAGCGGGCGTTGGCGTGGCGGACGGCATTACCGGTCAACCTCGCCGAACACCAGGTCGTAGGTGCCGATCATCGCCACCACGTCAGCCAGCATGTGGCCGCGCACGACCGAATCGATCGAGGACAGGTGGGCGAAGCCCGGCGCACGCAGGTGCACGCGGAACGGCTTGTTGGCGCCGTCGGAGACCAGGTAGCAGCCGAATTCACCCTTCGGGGCTTCCACCGCCGAGTAGGTCTCGCCGGCCGGCACGCAGTAGCCTTCGCTGAACAGCTTGAAGTGGTGGATCAACGCTTCCATGTCGTCCTTCATGTCCTCGCGCCTGGGCGGAGCGACCTTGAAGTTCTTCACCATCACCGGGCCCGGGTTGGCCTTCAGCCACGCCACGCACTGCTTGATGATGCGGTTGGATTCGCGCATTTCGGCAACGCGGACCAGATAGCGGTCGTAGCAGTCGCCTTCCTTGCCCAGCGGGATGTCGAAATCGACGGCATCGTACTTGGCGTACGGACGCTTCTTGCGCAGGTCCCAGGCAATGCCCGAGCCGCGCAGCATCACGCCGGTCATGCCCCACTGGTGGGCCAGTTCGGGAGTGACCACGCCGATGCCGACGGTACGCTGCTTCCAGATACGGTTGTCGGTCAGCAGGGTTTCGTATTCGTCGATGCGCTTGGGGAACTCGACGGTGAAGTTCTCCAGGAAGTCCAGCAGCGAGCCTTCGCGCGAAGCATTGAGCTGCTTCAGCGCCTTGCCCTTGTGCCAGCGCGATTCCTTGTACTTCGGCATGTGGTCCGGCAGGTCGCGGTAGACACCGCCCGGACGGTAGTACGCCGCGTGCATGCGCGCGCCGGAAACCGCTTCGTAGCAGTCCATCAGCTCTTCGCGTTCGCGGAAGGCGTACAGCATCACCGCCATCGCGCCCAGGTCGAGCGCGTTGGAGCCCAGCCACATCAGGTGGTTGAGGATGCGGGTGATTTCATCGTACATGGTGCGGATGTACTGGGCACGCTCCGGCGCCTCGATACCCATCAGGGTCTCGATCGCGCGCACGTACGCGTGCTCGTTGCACATCATCGACACGTAATCCAGGCGATCCATGTAGCCGATCGACTGGTTGAACGGCTTGGACTCGGCCAGCTTCTCGGTACCACGGTGCAGCAGACCCACGTGCGGGTCGGCGCGCATGATGGTTTCACCGTCCATTTCCAGGATCAGGCGCAGCACACCATGAGCGGCCGGATGCTGCGGGCCGAAGTTCATGGTGTAGTTGCGGATTTCCTGCCGGCTCTCGGCGGCGTTGCTGGCGAATGCTTCGCCGGCCTGCTGTACGTGGCTCACTTCACTGCCTCCTGCGCGCGCTCACCTTCTGCGGTCTGCAGACGGGCGTCGTCGCGGATCACGCGCGGCACGCCGACGCGCGGCTCCACCGAGGTGACCGGTTCGTAGATCACGCGCTTCTTTTCTTCGTCGTAGCGGACTTCGACATTGCCGATCAGCGGGAAGTCCTTGCGGAACGGATGGCCGACGAAACCGTAGTCGGTCAGGATCCGGCGCAGGTCCGGGTGGCCTTCGAAGATCACGCCGTACAGGTCGAACGCCTCGCGCTCGAACCAGTTCAGGCCCGGCCAGATGCCGGTCAGCGAGGACACCACCGGCAGTGCTTCGTCAGGGGCGAAGCAGCGCAGGTGCATCATCAGGTTGTGCTGGTAGGAACGCAGCTGCGCGACCACCGCAAAGCGCTGGGTCGGCATGTGCTGCGGGCGGGCACCGTCGGCACCGTTTTCCTCGGTGGGGAACTCACCCCACGCGAAGCGGCCCTGGGCCTTGCCTTCGACGCCTCGGCTGAAGCCCTGCGAGGACACGTCAGCGGTGTCCCATTCGTCGGAGCCATAACCGAGGTAGTCGACGCCGCACAGATCCACGGCCTGCTCGAAACCAAACTCGTCACGCAGCGCCAGGGCGGTGGCGTGCCACTCGGCGGCAGGCACTTCCAGCGTCACTTCGCCGCGGGGTTCGACCACGATGACCTTCGCACCAGCGAAACGTGCGGAGAGTCGGTCGATGAAGGATGCTTGCTCTGCCATGGGGGCTTGGCGCGCTCTAGTCAGGTGAAGGGGTCAGCGGGCGATGGTCTGTGTACGCCAGATCTTCTTCTGCAGCTGCAGGATCCCGTACACCAGCGCCTCGGCGGTCGGCGGGCAGCCCGGGACGTAGACGTCCACCGGCACCACGCGATCACAGCCGCGCACCACAGAATAGGAGTAGTGGTAGTAGCCGCCACCGTTGGCGCAGCTACCCATCGAGATGACCCACTTCGGGTCCGGCATCTGGTCGTAGACCTTGCGCAGCGCCGGGGCCATCTTGTTGACCAGGGTGCCGGCCACGATCATCACGTCGGACTGACGCGGCGACGGGCGGAACACCACGCCGTAGCGGTCCAGGTCCAGGCGCGCGGCGCCGGCATGCATCATCTCGACCGCGCAGCAGGCCAGACCGAAGGTCATCGGCCACATCGAGCCGGTGCGCGCCCAGTTCAGCAGTGCGTCGACGCTGGTGGTGACGAAGCCCTTTTCCAGCAGCGGGTTGTCGCCTTCCGGCCGCAGGATGTCATCAACCCGGCCTTCCGGCGACGGGTTGTTCATGAGGCCATCGAGAGTCTGAATCACTCCCATTCCAGCGCTCCCTTCTTCCAGACGTAAATGAAACCGAGGAACAGCATGCCGACGAACAGGCCCATGGTGACCAGCGAACGGGCGCCCAGTTCCATGAAGACCTGGGTCCACGGCACGATGAAGATGATTTCCAGGTCGAAGACGATGAACTGGATCGCGATCAGGTAGTAGCGCACGTCGAACTTCATGCGCGCGTCTTCGAAGGCTTCGAAGCCGCACTCATACGGCGACAGCTTTTCCAGATCGGGGCGGCGGGGACCGAGGAATCGACCAACCAGCATCAGCGTAACGCCGATACCGGTGGCAACGATCAGAAACAGCAGAGACGGCAAATATTCGGCCAGCACAGCGATTCTCTCTTGCCTCTGCCGCCGCGCCTGCAGGCGCTTTGGCATGGGGGAGTGGACGGGAACCTGCCTGGCGCCTTGCGCGCCAGACGAACCCGCTTTACTTACAAATGGTGCCCAAGAGGGGACTCGAACCCCTACGACTTGCGTCGCTACCACCTCAAGGTAGTGCGTCTACCAATTCCGCCACCTGGGCAAACGATCACATCAGACTATCTTTCCGATGCGCCGCGTATTGTAACCGGCTTCAGTCTTTCTGGGAGCCTTCTGAAGGCTTTTCTTCACCAGAAACCGAAGATTCCGCCTGAGCCGGCACATTCGCGGCCGGAACCGGGGCTGCCGGGACCGCATCGGCCTTCGGGACGGCCGGCAGCTCGCCCGCCGGAGCCGCCGGAGCAGCCGCTGCCGGGGCGGACATCAGACCCAGATCCTGGTCGGCTGCCGGACGGGTGCCGTGACCGGCATACCAGGCCATGAAGAGGCTGATGCCAAAGAACACGACAGCCAGCCACTTGGTCGACTTGGACAGGAAGTTCGAGGCGCCACGCGCACCGAACACCGTACCCGAGGCACCAGCACCAAAGCCCGAACCTGCCGCCGCACCCGAGCCACGCTGCATCAGGATCAGCGCGATCATGGCCACAGCGACCAGCACGTAGACGACATTGAGGATCAACATCAGCATTGGAAACCGCCCTCGGACAATACTTCTAGGATTAGTTCGCGGCCGCCGCCCGTGCGATGGCCAGGAAGTCCGCGGCCACCAGGGAGGCGCCGCCGACCAGCCCACCATCGACATCCGGCTGCGCGAACAGTTCCCCGGCATTGTCGGGCTTCACGCTACCGCCGTAAACAATGGGCAGTGAATCGGCGATTCTAGCATCGATACGCGCGACTTCGCCACGGATGAACGCGTGCACCTGCTGCGCCTGCTCCTTGCTGGCGGTACGGCCGGTGCCGATGGCCCAGACCGGCTCGTAGGCGACCACGGCGTTGGCGAAACCGGCCGCACCGACCAGTTCCAGTACCGGCGCCAGCTGGCTGGCGATGACCGTTTCGGTCTGCCCGGCCTCTCGCTGTTCCAGGGTCTCACCCACGCACAGCACCGGGACCAGGCCGGCATGGTGGGCAGCGGCGAACTTGCACGCGACCAGCTCGCTGCTTTCATGGTGGTACTGGCGGCGCTCGGAATGGCCGACCAGGCCATAGCGGGCCCCGACCTCGACCAGCATGGCCGCGCAGACTTCGCCGGTGTAGGCGCCCTTCTCGTTGCTGCTCACGTCCTGTGCGCCAAAGGCCAGGCCGGTCGCGCCGAAGTCCTCGACCAGCTCGCCCAGGTACGGCAGCGGGGGCAGGATCACCACGTCCACGCCCTCCAGCGGCAGCCCGGCGGCCACCTGCCCCAGCAGTTCATTGGCGAATTGACGGCTGCCATGCAGCTTCCAGTTTCCGGCGACGATCTTGCGGCGCATGAGCGGGTGGCTCCTGTGTGAAGTCAGCCGGTCATGATACCCGTTGCGGCAAAAATCCGTTTCCTTGTAAGCGGTTACATGGATTTTCAGCCAACGGCGCAGCCCCTCGTGGCGGAGGGGGGGGCGGGGTTTGGGTGGTCGCGGAGAGCCCGGCTAGATCTGGGGCTTGGCCGGGCGGGTAGGACTGCGCAGGGGGCGCTGCAAGTACGTCCATGTAAGCTCGATCGCCGCATCCATGCGGCTCACGCCCCTGCGCAGCCCCACCCGCCCGGCCTCTGACACAGTCCGGCGGTTCCGCCCGCCACGGAAAGAAAAAAGAAGAACAAGAGCAAAGGCAAAAGCTGCATTCCGGGTTGATGCTGGCTGGACCAACCCCCTGCCCCACTTCGATCCGAGAGATCTCATCCACGCATGGCGTGGATCTACCGTGTCGACCAAGGTCGATACACACCGGGAATCGCGATTTACCCGCCGTCACCGGGAAGCTGTCGGGGGTGGGGCGGTGTGAGTTGGCAGGACCGTTGGCGCCATGGGCCCGAGGCATGCCTCGGGCGGGTTGGGCAGGACGCCCAACCCCGGTCTTGCCGTGTGCGCAGGACAGCGCACACGAGCAAGGCGCCATCGAGCCCCCAGGGGTGAGGGCGCTTTGCTTGCGAAGCACTGCTTCGCAAGCGCCCGAACGCACAGCCGCCAGCGGCTGGGCCGGTCTGGGGGTTCACGGCGTGTCCTGCCAACCCACACCGCCCCGCTCAACCGGCACGAATCCAGAGCCGCCTTGGCTTTGGGCTTGCCGGCCAGCGGCCGGCACTACCGCGGGTGCAGGGCACAGCCCTGCAAAGAAAAAGGCCGCCTTTCGGCGGCCTCACTTTTCTTTACTTCAGCTTGATCTCGCGCAGGCGCTCCTCGAGGAAGCCGTGGGCGGTGATCGGCTCCGGGTACCGGCTCGGGTTCTCCGGGGTGATGCACGAGGGCAGCACGTCGATCAGGAAGTCCGGGTTCGGGTGCAGGAAGAACGGCACCGAGTAGCGCGGCTGGCGCGCCAGCTCGCCCGGAGGATTGACCACGCGGTGGATGGTCGACGGATAAACATGGTTGGTCAGGCGCTGCAGCATGTCGCCGATGTTGACCACGATCGTGTCCGCGTCCGAGGTGAACGGCACCCACTCGCCGTCGTGCGACTGCACTTCCAGGCCCGCGGCACTGGCACCCACCAGCAGGGTGATGAAGTTGATGTCGCCATGAGCACCGGCACGAACGTTCGGGATGTCGTCGGTGGTGATCGGCGGGTAGTGGATCGGGCGCAGGATCGAATTGCCGAAGTTGGTCTTGTCGGCGAAGAAATTCTCCGGCAGGCCGATGTGCAGGGCGAGCGCCGACAGCACGCGCGACCCCAGGTTGTCCAGCGCCTGGTACAGGCCGTACCCCCGCTCGCGGAAGCCCTCGACTTCGGTCGGCCATAGATTCGGCGCCATCACGTCACGGTACTTGGAGTCGTCGGCGATCTCGCGGCCAATGTGCCAGAACTCCTTCAGGTCGAAGTGCTTGGAGCCCTTGGCGGTCTCCACGCCGAAGGGGGTATAGCCACGGGCGCCGCCGCTGCCAGGCACGTGGTACTTGCGCTTGACCTCTTCCGGCAGGGCGAAGAAGGCCTTGAAGGCATCGTAGGCCGCGTCGATGTCGGCCTGCGGGATGCCGTGGTTGCGGATGCCCGCGAATCCCCATTGGCGATAGGCCGCGCCCAGCTCGGCCACGAAGGCCTCGCGGTCGCTGTCGAAACGGGTGATGTCGAGGGTGGGGATCTGGCTCACAGCGGTTCCTGGCTTGTCATTGGGTCTGGGGGGCCAGCGCATTCATGGCCCGCCTGAACATTGTGACAGATCGCCCGGGGGACGCCACTCGATACGAAGAAACAAACCGATACAATGCGCGACCCGCGCGCGGATTAACGCTTCCGTCACGTTGGGCCCGCCCCTTTGCCGCTCCCTGAATCCGCACCGCCATGTCCGCAGCCGCCCCTGCCGCACCCGCCCTTGAAGGTTCCACCCGGCGTTGGCGCCGGCTGGCCTGGTGGTCGCTGTTCGTCGCCGGCAATGCGGCCCTGGCTGCGGCGATCGCACTGGGCAACGTGCCGCTGCGGGACAATCCAGGCGGCAGCGCGGGCCTGGCCTACCTCGCCATCGCCCTGCCCGGCCACCTGCTCGCGTTCGGTGCGCTGGCCGGCCTGCTGCCGTTGCTGCTGGGGCTGTGGCCACGCACTGCCCGTACGCTGAGCATCAGTGCCGTTCTCCTGCAGGGCCTGTGGCTGTGCCTGCTGCTGGTCGACGCCAAGGTGTTCACCCTGTACCGCTTCCACCTCAACGCCATGGTCGTGAACATGGTGTTCGGCGGCGCCCTGCAGGACCAGGTCGCCCTGTCCTGGAAGACCTGGCTGCAGGTCGCGCTGCTGGTCGCCGCGGTCTTCGCCGCCGAAGGCCTGCTGGCCTGGGCGTGCTGGAAGCTGTTGCCGGCAGCGCCGCGCCGGCGACGGGTGCTGCAGGCGTGGGCAGCGGTCGCGCTTCTGATGGCCGGCGGCCAGGTCGCCACCGCCTACTACGACGCCCGCGGCGACCGCGAAGTGATCGCGCAGTGGAACTACCTGCCGTGGGCGCAACCGATCACCGCCAAGAGCTTCATGCGGCGCCTGGGCGTGGTCAGCCAGCAGCAGGCCGGCCTGCCCGACCCGCGCCATGCGCAGCTGCAGTACCCACTGCACCCGCTGCGCTGCCAGAACCCGCATCGCCCCAATGTGCTGATGGTGGTGCTGGAATCGCTGCGCCAGGACGTGCTGACACCGCAGCTGATGCCCAACACGTCGGCGCTGGCGCAGGACGCGCGCGTGTTCGACCAGCACTTCAGCACCGGCAATGCCACCCGCTACGGCCTGTTCGGGCTGCTGTACGGCCTGCCCGGTGGCTACTGGCCAAGCATGCTCGACGAGCAGCGCGGCTCGCAGCTGTTCCAGGTGCTGGGCCAGCAGGGCTACGACCTGCACCTGTACGGCAGTGCGCCGTTGTACAGCCCGGAGTTCGATCGCACGGCTTTCGCCGATGTGCGCGACCAGCTGCACCAGGGCCCATCGGCACTGAAGTCCGACGGCCGCGACCGCGCGATCATCAGTGCACTGCAGCAGGACATCCGCGCCAGCCAGGCGGCGCAGCGCCCGTGGTTCGGCTTCGTGTTCCTCGACTCCACCCACGCGCCCTACCACATGCCCGATGGTTACCCGCCCGTGGCGACGCCGATGGCTGCGGACATCGACTTCCTCAAATTCGGCCCGGAGCATGACCCGACGCCGGAACTCAACCGCTACCGCACCGCCGTGCACTACGCAGACAGCCTGATCGGCTCGCTGCTGGACGACCTTCGCGCACAGGGCCTGGCCGAGGACACCATCGTGCTGGTCACCGGCGACCATGCCGAAGAGTTCAACGACCTCAAGCTGAACTATTGGGGCCACAACGGCAACTTCTCCGACTACCAGCTGCAGGTCCCGTTCGTGCTGCATTGGCCGGGCAGGGCCGCTGGCCACGACGCACGCACCAGCTCGCACGAAGACTGGGTACCGACACTGATGCGCCACGCGCTGGGTTGCGAGAACGCGCTGAGCGATTACAGCACCGGCCAGGACCTGCTGGCCGAACCGCAGGGCCCGCGTGCGCTGGTGGTCGAAAGCTGGTCGCAGCGCGCGATACGCCATGGCGACGCGATCTACGTGTTCGACAAGTTCGGCAACGCCACCGCTCTGGACCTGCGCTACCGGCCGCTGTCACAGCAGGCGCCCGACGCGGCCGCCGTACGCACTGCATGGGAAGCGCTGACCCACTTCCGCAACCGCTGACCCTCAAGGATCGATCCTGCATGAACCGTCCGCTGCGCATCCTGCACACCGAAGCCGCCAAGGGAATGGGTGGGCAGGAGATCTACATCTTCCGCCACATGCAGGTGATGCGCGCGCGTGGCCACGAGGTGGCGCTGCTGTGCCAGCCCGAAGCGCGACTGGCCAAGCTGGCACGCGACGACGGTTTCACCGTGCACACCCTGCGCATGGGCGGCCTGCTGCGCCTGCTCCGCGGCATCTGGTCGGTCTCGCGCCTGGTGCGCCGCGAACGCTATGACGTGGTCAACACCACCAGCCGCCGTGACGCGCTGATCGCCGCCGCCGGCGCACGCCTGGGCGGCACGCCGCTGGTGGTGCGCTCGCGCCACCTGATGAGCCCGGTCAACTCGCTGCTGACCTATACCGGCCTGCCGCACCGGGTGCTGACCGTCAGCAGCTTCGTCAAGCAGTTGCTGGCCGAGCGCGGCATTCCGGCCGAACACATCGGTATCGTGCCGCCCATCGCGGTCCCGCCGCGCTGGAGCGAGATCCGCAAGGACGACCCCTGGCAATGCCTGCAGGAGGTACGCGCGGAAGTGCGCGCCGAGCTCGGCTTCGGCGAACAGGACATCGTGGTCGGTTGCGTGGCGGTGCTGCGCGAACCCAAGGGCCACGCCGACCTGCTGCAGGCGATGGTGCCGCTGTGCAAGACGCACCCGAACCTGCACCTGGTGGTGGTCGGCGATGGCCAGCCGGTCATGGATCGACTGCAGGCGCTGCGCGACGAGCACGGGCTGCAGCAGCAGGTCCACCTGCTCGGCTATCGTGACGGCGCGTGCCGGCTGATGGCCGGCTTCGACATCTTCGCGCTGGCGTCGCACAAGGAAGCGGCCGGTACCGTGTTCCTGGAGGCCGCCTATGTCGGGGTGCCGATCGTGGCCACGCGCGTGGGTGGCGTGCCGGAAATGGTGGTCGATGGCAGCAATGCGATCCTCACCCGGCTGGGCGACAATGCAGCCCTGACAGGCGCCCTGCGCTTGCTGGTGGACGATCCGGAACGGCGGCGGCAGATGGGCCGCGCGGGCTGGGACTGGATGCGCAGCGCGCACCGGTTCACTCCCGACGGCCACGGTGAGACCACCGAATACTATTACCGCCAGTGGCTGAAGGAGCTGGGACATGGCTGATGCCCGAACCGTACCGGTGCTGATGCACCACCACGTCAGTCCGTCGCCGGGCATGATCACCGTGTCACCGGAGAATTTCGAAAGCCAGATCGCCTGGTTGGCCGGCAACGGCTGGACCTCGCTGACACTGGACCAGTACGCCGGTTTCCTGGCCGGCAAGCCGGTGCCGCGCAAGTCGATCGTGATCACCTTCGACGATGGCTACCTGGACAACTGGGTGTATGCGCACCCGATCCTGCAGAAGTACGGCATGCACGCAGTGGTGTTCGTGGTCACCGGCTGGATGGGCGAAGGCCCGGAGCGGCCCCATGCGGGGCTTGCCGGGGCAGTGCTGCCTGCCACGCCGGACCACCGCGGCTGCGAAGCGGCGATCTACCAGCAGAACCGCAGCGACGACGTGATGATGCGCTGGAGCGAAGCGCGCGCGGCCATCGCCGCCGGCACCTTCGAAGTGCATTGCCACACCCATACCCACACCCGCTGGCTGCGCCGCGACGACCTGGACCGCGCACAGCGCCGTGCGGGCCTGAGCCACGATCTGGCAGTCTCGCGCGAAGTCCTGCGGGACAAGCTCGGCGAGGTGTCCGATACGCTGTGCTGGCCTTACGGCGATTTCGACCAGGACCACATCGAGGTGGCGCGCGAGCACGGCTTCCGCTACCTGCACACCACCCACCCGTTCGGACGCAATGTGGTGGGCGGCGACCCGGAGCGCATCTATCGTTTCGCGATCCGCAACCGCCCGGCGAGCTGGCTGCGAAAACGCATCGCACAGAGCTACAACCCGCTGATCGCACCGCTGTTCAATGGCTTCAAGGCACGGCAGAAGAAGATGGTGCCGGGGCCGTGAGCCTCGCGCAGCCTTGCCGCCTGAACGAAAAAACGCCCCGGCATTGCGGGGCGTTTCTGTTTGGGCAAATGCGCAGCTGCCTCAGGCGGCAGCTTCACGTACCGCCGCGGACAGGCGGTCCAGCGTGTCCTGCATCAGCGTTGCATCATCGGCCTCGACCGTGACCCGCACCACCGGCTCGGTACCGGACGGGCGCAGGAACGCACGGCCACGGCCGGCCACCGACTGCTGCGCGACAGCCAGCGCGGCCTGCACGCTGCCGGCCTGCACCGTGGCCTTGGCCGAGACATTGCCCAGCCGCACGTTGACCGTCTTCTGCGGCACCCGCACCAGTCCTTTCAGCGCCTGGCGCAGGGTCTGCCCGCTGTTGCGCAATGCCACCAGCACCTGCAGGGCGCTGACGATGCCGTCGCCGGTGGTGGCCCGATCCAGGCACAGCAGGTGGCCGGAGGCTTCACCGCCGAGCACGCCGCCGCCTTCCATCAGCGCCTGGTGCACGTAGCGATCGCCGACGTTGCTGCGCACGAACGGAATCTGCAGGTCGGCAAATGCCTTCTCCACGCCGTAGTTGCTCATCAGCGTGCCGACCACCGGGCCGCGCAGGCGGCCTTCGGCTTTCCATGCGCGGGCCAGGATGTAAAGCAGGTCATCGCCGTCGACCGGGTTGCCCTGGTCGTCGGCCATCAGCACGCGGTCGCCGTCGCCGTCGAAGGCAATGCCGAGATCAGCGCGGGTTTCGCGGACCTTGGCCGCGAGATTGTCGATATGGGTGGAGCCCACGCCGGCGTTGATGTTGACGCCGTTGGGCTCGGCGCCAATGCCGATCACCTCGGCACCCAGCTCGCGGAACAGCAGCGGTGCGATCTGGTAGGTGGCGCCGTGCGCGCAGTCCAGTACCAGGCGCACGCCACGCAGGTCGAACGCGCGCGGCACGCTGGCCTTGCAGAACTCGATGTAGCGGCCGACCGCTTCGCGCGCACGCGACGCCTTGCCCAGCTTTTCCGATTCGGCGGTGGTGAACGGGATGTCCAGCGCCGCTTCCAGGGCCAGCTCGGTGGCATCGTCGAGCTTCTCGCCCTGGGCGGAGAAGAACTTGATGCCGTTGTCGTAGTGCGGGTTGTGCGAGGCGCTGATGACGATGCCAGCGTCCACGCCAAGCGTACGGGTCAGGAACGCCACCGCCGGGGTCGGCATCGGCCCCAGCAGCTGCACATCGGCACCGGCGGCCACCAGGCCGGCTTCCAGTGCCGCCTCGAACATGTAGCCGGAAATGCGGGTGTCCTTGCCGATCACCACGATCGGCCGGCGCCCGTCCTGGCCGCGCTGGGCGACCAGTACACGGCCCAGGGCGTTGCCCAGGCGCAGCACGAAGTCGGCCGAGATCACGCCCTGGCCGACCCGGCCACGGATGCCATCAGTACCGAAGTACTTGCGGCCTCCCATCAAGCCACCTCCGGCGCCGGCTGACGGCCCAGCATCGCCAGCAGGTCGGACAGGCGGTCACGCAGCTCGCGGCGGTCGCAGATCTGGTCGATGGCACCGTGCTCCAGCAGGAACTCCGAGCGCTGGAAGCCTTCCGGCAGCTTCTCGCGCACGGTCTGCTCGATCACGCGCGGGCCGGCGAAGCCGATCAGCGCCTGCGGTTCGGCGATGTTGATGTCGCCCAGCATCGCAAAGGAGGCCGAGACACCACCGGTGGTCGGATGGGTCAGCACCGAGATGTACGGCAGCCCGGCTTCACGCAGCTTGCCCAGCGCGGCCGAGGTCTTGGCCATCTGCATCAGCGAGAACAGGCCTTCCTGCATGCGGGCGCCACCGCTCTGCGAGAAGCACACGTAGGGCGCACCGATCTCGACCGCAGTTTCTGCGGCCAGTGCGAAACGCTCGCCGACCACCGAGCCCATCGAGCCGCCCATGAAGGCGAAGTCGAAGGACGATGCCACCAGCGCACGGCCCTTGAGCAGGCCGCGCATGGCGATCAGCGCGTCGTACTCGCCGGTGTTCTTCTGCGCGATCTTGATGCGCTCGCTGTACTTCTTCTGGTCCTTGAACTTGAGCAGGTCGGTCGGCCCCAGGCGCGCACCGATCTCGGTGGTGCTGTCGGCGTCGAACAGGGCGGCCAGGCGCGCGCGCGCGCGGATCGCCATGTGATGGCCGCACTTCGGGCAGACTTCCAGGTTCTCTTCCAGTTCCGGACGGTACAACGCGCTGCCGCAGTTGCTGCACTTTTCCCACAGGCCCTCGGGGACACTGCGCTTCTTGCTGGGGGTGTTGTCGGTGCGGATGCCGGACGGCATCAACTTGCTGAGCCAACTCATGCGGGAGGACACTTCCGTTCAGGGCGGCCCAGGGGCCGCAAAGGCGGACAGTCTAGCTCCGCTTTCCCCGCCCGTGCACCCCCTTTCCAGCCGCGGGGCAGCCGGAAAAAACCATGCTGGGACGTACGTTTAGGTGCTGGGCGGTACCCGCCGCTGGCCGGCAGCCCTTGCACGCGAGCCATCAGGAGGAGGCCGGCCAGCGGCCGGCAGTCCTGTTACGCGTCCAGCGCCTGCCGCAGCGGGGCGAGGAAGGCCCGGGCGCGCTGCACCGCGTCTTCCGCCGAACCCGCTTCTGCCAGCGCCGCCACCAGCGCGCTTCCGACCACCACGCCATCGGCCTGGCGGGCCATGGCCGCGGCACTGGCGGCATCCTTGATACCGAAGCCCGCCACCACCGGCACCGATGCGCGCGCGCGCAACGCCTGCAGGCGAGTACTGGCGGCATCGCTGTCCAGGCGCTCGGACGCGCCGGTGACACCGGCAAAGCTGACGTAGTAGAGATAGCCACGGGCCAGCGCCAGCAGCTTGTCGGCTCGCGCCTCGCTGGTGGTCGGCGACGCCAGCAGGACCAGCGCAAGGCCGGCTGCGTCGAACGCCTGCTGGGCGTCGCCCGCTTCTTCCGGCGGCAGGTCGACCAGCAGCACGCCGTCCACGCCGGCGTCGACGGCGGCCTTGGCGAAGGCCGCGTAGCCATGGATCTCCACCGGGTTGAGGTAGCCCATCAGCACCACGGGGGTCTGCGCATCGCGTTCGCGGAACTGCGCCACGGCCTGCAGGACGTAGCGGCTGCCGGCGCCGCGCGCCAGCGCGCGCTCGGAGCTGCGCTGGATGGTCGGGCCATCGGCCATCGGGTCAGAAAACGGCACGCCCAGTTCGATCACGTCGGCGCCGGCCTCGACCAGTGCGTGCATGACCGGCACGGTCGCCTCCAGCGAGGGATCACCGGCGGTGACGAAGGGAATCAGCGCCTTGCGCTGCTGTTCGCGCAGACGCAGGAAACAGGCATCGAGTCGGGATACGGGCATTTCAGGCACATCCTTCAATCAGTTCAATCGCATCGCTGGTTCCCCAGTACATCCGGGTGACCTTCCCTTCAAACAGTTCCAGGCGGATACCCAGGTCCGAACCCGGGTCCTGCCAGGTGAGGTACTCGCCCTGGTCACCGTCGTAGGCATGCGGGCTGGATACCGGCGGCTTCGGGAACTGCGCCATGGCCTGGGCACGGGTCATGCCGATGCGCAGGCCGAATGGACCGGGCTGTTCAACCGGCAGCTCCGGGTCGTCGCCCGGCTTCAGATCAAAACGGACCACGCGGTCGTCGTCGGTCATCATCGACACGCCCGGCGGCAACCCCCTGCCGTCGTAGTACTCGCAGTCGCCTTCGAAGAACTCTTTCGCGCCCTGTGCCTTCCAGGGCCCCAGTGACTTCAGGTCCCCCATGTGCTGGCCGACCAGCACTTCGCCGGCATGGTCCAGTGCCACCGAGGCGACGGCGGGGGCGTTGTCGCCGTTGCTCTCTTCCGCAGACGGCGGATCGACGATCGGCGTACGCGCCATCGGGTCGAGGTCATCGTTGGCGGCCGGCTGCTGTGCGGGCTGCGCGGTGGCTTTGGCAGCCGGCGCAAGCACTGGCGGTTCCGGCGGCTGGCACGCGGCCAGGCCCAGCACCAGCAGAAGCACCCCGCTGTTCCGCAGCAGCGCGCTCACAGCACCAGCCCTTCGCGCGCGGCGATGGTGTGCACGTCCTTGTCGCCACGGCCGGACAGGTTGCACAGCACGATCTGGTCACGCGGACGCTCACGCGCCAGCTTGATCGCCTGTGCCAGTGCGTGGCTGGACTCCAGTGCCGGCAGGATACCCTCGGTATGCGCCAGCAGGTGGAAGGCCTGCAGCGCTTCTTCATCGGTGATGCCGAGGTAGCGCGCACGGCCGGTATCGGCCAGGAAAGCATGCTCCGGGCCGACGCCCGGATAGTCCAGGCCGGCCGACACCGAGTGGGTCTCGATGATTTGGCCGTCGTCGTCGCACAGCACATAGGTGCGGTTGCCATGCAGCACGCCCGGCCGACCGGCGGCGATCGATGCGGCGTGGCGGCCGGTGCCGATGCCGTCGCCGGCGGCTTCGGCGCCGACGATCTCGACCTGGCGATCGTTGAGGAAGGCGTGGAACAGGCCGATGGCGTTGCTGCCGCCGCCAACGCAGGCGGTGATCGCATCGGGCAGGCGGCCATACTCGGCCAGCATCTGCTCGCGCGCCTCGCGGCCAACGATGGCGTTGAAGTCACGGACCATGCGCGGATACGGATCCGGGCCGGCCACGGTGCCGATGATGTAGAAGGTATCCTGCACGTTGGTCACCCAGTCGCGCATCGCTTCGTTGAGCGCGTCCTTCAGGGTGGCCGAGCCGGAGGTGACCGGCACCACCGTCGCGCCCAGCAGCTTCATGCGGTAGACGTTGATCTTCTGCCGCTCGATGTCGGTGGCGCCCATGTACACCACGCATTCCAGGCCCAGGCGGGCGGCAACGGTGGCACTGGCAACACCGTGCTGGCCGGCACCGGTCTCGGCGATGATGCGCTTCTTGCCCATCCGCGCGGCCAGCAGCGCCTGGCCGATGGTGTTGTTGATCTTGTGCGCGCCGGTGTGGTTCAGGTCTTCACGCTTGAGCAGGATCTGCGCGCCGCCGACATGGTCGCTCAGGCGCTGGGCGTGGTAGATCGGGCTCGGCCGGCCCACGTAATGGGCCAGGTCGCGGTCGTAGGCAGCCTGGAATGCCGGGTCCTGACGGGCCTGGTCATAGGCCTGGGCCAGTTCCTGCAGCGGACCCACCAGGGTTTCGGCAACAAAGCTGCCGCCGTAGCGGCCGAAATGGCCCTGGGCATCCGGGAAGGCGTGGTAGTCGGCAATGGGGGAGGCAGACATGGAAGCGACCGCTGGTTCGAGACAGGTGGATACTCTAGCGCACGGGTCTTGACCGGAAAATGGATATTATCTGGCGCATATCGTCAGGAAATCTCACATGAGCCGTTCCCTGCTGCCGCCGCTCAATGCGCTGCGTGCGTTCGAGGCCACCGCCCGTCTCGGCGGCGTTGGCCGCGCCGCACACGACCTGCATGTCACCCACGGTGCGGTCAGCCGCCAGCTGAAGCTGCTGGAAGACCATCTCGGCCTGGCGCTGTTCCAGCGTGCCGGTCGCGGCCTGCGCCTGACCGCTGCGGGCACGCGGCTGCAGGCAGCGTGCAGCGAGGCCTTCGGCGGCATCGAAGACTGCGTGCGCGAACTGCGGCGGCCGGCGGCGGCCCCGGCGCTGGTACTGGGCTGTAGCGGCAGCGTGCTGGCGCGCTGGATGATCCCGCGCCTGCCTGCGCTGCAGGCCGCCCTGCCCGGCGTGCGCCTGCAATGGTCAGCGCTGGATGGCAGCTTCACCGAGGCACAGGCGGCACTGGATGCGGTATTGCTGCTGGCGCAGGGGCCGTGGCCCCGCGGCTGGCAGGTGCGTGAGCTGGCCCCGGAACGGGTCGGCGTGGTGGTGGCCCCCTCGCATCCGGCCGCGCAGCGACTGCGGCATGTACCGCCCTCGGCGCTGCTGCAGGAAACGCTGCTGCACACCAGCTCACGGCCGCAGGCGTGGCCGGCGTGGGCGCAGGCGCACGCTCTGGACCCCGCGAAGCTGCAGCTGGGTACGGCCTTCGAGCATCTGTACTACCTGCTGGAGGCAGCGGTGGCCGGGCTGGGCCCGGCGATCGCACCCGAGCCACTGGTGGCCGAGGACCTGGCCGCCGGGCGACTGGTCGCGCCGTGGGGGTTTGCCGCCACCGGTGGTTTCTGGGTGCTGGCGCGACCGGACGGACCACCTGATGCGCGCGTGGATGCGCTCGCCGACTGGCTGGGCCAGCAACTCCGCTGACAACAAAAAGGGGACGGAGGGAATTAAGTCGCAAGTGGCACAAACGACTTAATTCCCTCCGTCCCCTTTTTTCAGCTGGCGGTCGGTGTGGCCAGGCGCTGCTGCAGGTCTTCGCGCAGGCGCGACAGCTCGACTTCGGCCTGCTGCCGCTGCTGCATCCCTTCGCGATGGATGCTGCGCACTTCTTCCACCGTGGCGATCAGCTGGTCGTGCACATGGCGCAGCGTGGCCACGTCGATCACGCCGCGCTGGTTGCTGCGCGCGGTATCCACCGAGGCCTGACGCAGCAGGTCGGCATTGCGACGCATCAGTTCGTTGGTGGCGTCATCGATGGCCGTGGACAGTTCGACCGCAGCCTTCTGTTCGCCCAGCGAGAGCTGGATGGCGAACTGGCGCTTCCACGACGGAATGGTGATGTCGCGGACGGTGTTGAACTTCTCGATCAGCTGCAGTGCGTTGGCCTGGATCAGGCGGATCATCGGCAGCGACTGGTCGGCGGCGTGCTGCATCAGCTGCAGGTCGGACACGCGCTTCTCGATCAACCGGATCGCATTGTCGATCTCGCCCTGGCGGATGCGCTGCTGGGGGTCCTCACTGCCCTGCCCGGCCAGCTGTTCGGCCTGCAGTTCGGCCAGCCGCTGCTTGCCCGCTGCCGCATACAGTCCGAGCGCACGACGTTCTTCGCGGACGATATCGTGCATGCGGTCGAACTCCCCCACGCGCTTTCCCATCAACGCCTGCTGCACGCCGACGTCGGCCAGCAGCTGTTCGATCTGCGCATTGGTGTCGCTGAACTTCTGCACCAGCTCGCCCTTGGAGGCGCGCATGCGATCAATCAGGCCACCGATCACCGGCACCTTCGATCGCTGCGCGAAGCCATCCAGCTTCAGGCTGCGCGCGATGCGCACCACTTCGCCCAGCTTTTCGCCACTGGCATCCAGGTCACGATTGCGCACCTGGTCCAGCAACTGGCTGGAGAACGCTGCGGTGCGCGTGGCCGCTTCGCGGCCGAACACCTGCAGGTTGCCCGGGCGCAGATCGTCCAGTTCCAGACGGATCTCGGCGATGCGCGGCAGATCCTCGCGTACCAGTCCCAGCGCCTGCAGCGCACCTTCATCGAGCGCTGTGGCGGTGGTCGTGCCGGGTACGAGGGCACCGGGGGTCTGGCTGTCCTGGGTCATCGGGCAGTCTCCTTGCAGTTGGGTAAGCGGCAGCGGCGGCCGGCTCAAGGCAGTCTAGCCTGAGCCGCGGCCACCTCGTCATCGATCTGTGCGTGCAACGTGGCAGCCTTGCCAGCCAACGCAGCGCCCGCAGCGGCCTGGCCCGCCAGTACAGCCTGCCGCCAGGCCGGCAGCAGCACGTCATGGATGCGCGCGAAGCGTTGCAGCAGCATGTTGTCCTGGTCCTGCAGCAGCTGCCATTGACCGGCTTCCAGGCGGCGCAGCGAGGCCAGCCGGCGAAGATGGTCCAGCCGATGCGACAGCGCGGCCTGACCGGCGCTATCCAGCGTCGTCATCCGCGACGCAGCCAGTTCGGCCCAGCCGTCCAGCGCCGCGGCCGCCGCGGAATGCTCAACGATGGCCATGGCCCGCAGCTGCATGTGCTGCTGCAGGTGCTGGGCCTGCTCACGCGCCTGCAGGGCCAGTACGCCCAGCTGCGACTGCAGCGCGTGCCCTTCTGCTTCGCGAGCGACATCGCGCCCCAGCAGCCGTCCCCACCAGCCTTCCTGCTGCCGGATCTGCGCCGGGTTGCCGGCCTGCAGGGCCAGCGCGATGCGCGCAAGCGCAGCCACCAGGCGCTCGCCCGCATCCGGTGGCAACGGCGTTTCGCGCCGCGCCAGCGCCTGCAGCAACGGCGCACCATAGTCGGCCAGCGCAGCGACATCGACCGTATCCGGCAGCATCGGTGGCGGCAGTGGCACGCGCGTGGTCACGGCAGCGGCGGCGGCTTCGGCGTGGATGCCGGCATGCCATCGCCGTCTTCCGGTGGCAATGACTCGCCGTAGAAGTGGCGCATCAGCGCCTCATCCAGCGCCCGCTCCTCCGGCGTCGCGGCGCGGCGCACGCGCGCGCGCTGCGCCACCACAGCGCTCGGCGTGCCCCGCTCGACCTGCTGTCGCGCCCAGCCGGCGAACGCGGCCAGGGTCTGCGACACCTGCACCTGCTGCGCCTGCGATGCCGCCAGCAGCTCCACCAGCGGCGCCAGGCCCGCCTGCAGGTCTTCGGCCAGGGCCGTGGCCGGCACGCTGGGGGCTGCCACGACCGGCGCCGGCGCGGCGGCGGGACGCGCCTCTGAAAGGCGATGCAGGGCCTCCAGCAGCGCCGGCCACGGCGCCGGGTCCGCAACGGGGATCGCTTCCGGCGCGGGCGATGGCAGCTGCAGCGCGGTGGCGATATCGGCCAGCTGCGCCACCACGCGCCCGCCGACATCGCTGTCGTCGGCACCCATGGCCTTGTTGCGCAGGAAGTCGCGCTTGATCTGCGCCCAGCGCTGCGCCTGCGTGTCATCCAGTACGCCGCGCAGTTCGGCCAGCTTCAACAGGTTCTCTTCGGCGCCGGTGGTCAGCAGCTGCGCCTCGCCCAGGTAGTGGTCGGAGATCAACTGCTGCAGTTCGTCCTCGTTCATCACCGGGGAGATCTTCTCGGCCAGCTTGTTCATGTTGCGGTAGCTGCCCTGCAGGCGGAACGGCGGCTCGGTGCGGTAGCGGTCGTCCTGTGCGGCGCTGGCGATGTACTGCTGGTTGACCCGGTAGACCACGTCGCGCACACGCAGCATGCGCTGCAGGGTGGCGGTGATCTCGTTGATCTCCGCGCTGCTGTAGGCGTGGCTGAGGCTGTTGGTCGAGACCTCCTTGCCCATCGCGCGGTCGACCAGCACATACAGGTCGGCCATGTCGCGCGTGGCCAGCGGCGCCAGCACCGGATTGGAGGTCAGGCTGTTCTCGATGTAGCTGAGGGTGAAGGCGGCCTCCATGCCACCGAGCACGTCACCGAGGTTGTAGATGTCGGCACGGTTGGCCAGCATGTCCGGAATCTTGAACACCTCGCCGGACTCGGTGTACGGGTTGCCGGCCATCACCACGCAGAACTTCTTGCCGCGCATGTCGTAGGTGCGTGTGCGACCGCGCCACACACCCTCGATACGGCGGGTGCCATCGCACAGCGAGATGAACTTCTGCAGGAACTCGGGATGGGTGTGCTGGATGTCGTCCACATACAGCATGGTGTTGTTGCCCATTTCCAGCGCCAGGTTGAGCTTCTCCAGCTCCTGCCGCGAGGTTGCGTCCGGTGCCTGGGCCGGGTCCAGCGAGCGCACCTCGTGGCCCAGCGCCGGGCCGTTGATCTTCATGAAGACCAGGCCCAGCCGGTGCGCCACGTATTCCATCAGCGTGGTCTTGCCATAGCCCGGGGGCGAAATCATCATCAGCAGGCCCATCAGATCGCTGCGCTTGTTCTCGCCGACCGTGCCCATCTGCTTGGCCAGGTTGTCACCGATCACGCCCAGGTAGACATCGTTGATCAACTTGTTGCGTACGAACGAGGACAGCGGCCGCGCCTTGAACTCGGAAAGCCGCAGGGTCTCGCGCTCGCGACCGATGATGCCCTGGCGCAGCGCCTGGTAGGCATGGAACGCTGGCACGAAATGACGCAGGTGCTGCTGCAGGCGCGCCAGGAAATCATCCAGCGATACCACCAGCGTGCCATTGCTGATGCGTGCGTGTTCACCCAGCAGGCCATTGACCTCCGCCTGCAGTGCGGCATCGCTGGTACGGGTGCGCAACTGGCGCTGCACCAGCAGCAACGCGGCGGCTTCGTCGACATAGCCGGCATGCTGGGCATGCGCCGGCATCCGCGCCACTGCGCGCAGCCACTGCCCAGCCAATGACCAACGCGTAGCCAGTGGATCCTGGCCGCGCTGCAGGGCACGCTCGACCGCCTCACGCTGCCCCGCCTGCTCCAGCTGCTGGGCCAATGCCTCCAGCAGCGCCACCGCGTGGCGGCTGCTGCTGAACACCGGATCGCCCGCCGCCAGTTCTTCGCCCAGATAGGCGGATGCAGCCTCCGCGGCATCGGCATCGAACGGCAACGCGTGGGACTGCGCATACGCCAGCAGCGTCTCGGCCATTTCTGTGCGCAACGCCAGACGCCCTTCGTCGGACCCCAGCAGGCGTGCCAGCGCCTCGGCGCCCACCTGCCGCGCCGGCCATTGCGCCACCGCTTCGCGCCGCTGCTCGGCGGCCCAGAACAGCAACGCCAGCGCACGCACCCGCGGCGCATGGCGCAGGCTGCCGGCCGCCTGCTGCAAAGGCAGTAGCGCACGCAGGATCAGTGCCGCATCGTGGTCATGGATGCCGCGCTCGTAGCCTTCGCGATAGCGTGGTGCGGCAAACGCACGCACGCGCTGATCCAGCGCTTCCGGGTTCGCGACGTCGTGCTGCAGCGCAGCCAGATCGAGGCCGTCGCGCCCCTCCTGCGCGGCCAGCAGCAGGCTGCCGGCCAGGTACTCGCCGCGATACAGCGTGGGCGATTCCGAGTCCAGGGTGACCGGCCAGAACGGCTTGAGTGCGTCCAGCTCCGGGTCGTGCAGGGTCTCCAGGAAGTCGGTGCCGGTCAGATGGATGGCCAACGTATCGCCACGCGGCAACAGGGTCAGGTCCAGTGCCTGCGTATTGACGCTGAAGCGATGGCGCGGGCCCAGCCGCACCACGTTGCCGCCGGCTTCGTACAGGTCACTGCGGTCGCGCAGCTGGCGCACCGCCTGGTCACGCACGCCCTTCAGCCGCGCCTCGATGTCGTCGGCCTTGACGTTGTCGTGCAGCGTGCGCAGGCGCTCGGCCAGCTCACGCAGCTTGAGGATCAGCGGATCGCCGGCAAAGAACGCGTTGAGCTCATCGGCGTTGGCGAAGCGCTCGGTGCGCCTGGCCAGGCCGTCGAGGATCCGATTGGCCGCATCCAGTACCGAACGCGCCTTGCGCTGGCGGTCATCCAGCAAGGCCTGCTTGTGCGTTTCGAAGGCCTCGACCAGCTCTTCGCGCTTGCTCAGGATGTCGCCGAGGAACTGCTCGTGTTCGCCGAACTGGCTCTCCAGTTCTTCCAGCTGGACCAGCAGGCGCGACAACTGCTCGTCGGCACGTTCGGGGTCGGTGGCCAGCGCCAGCGCGCTGGTGATCGACTGCGAGAACAGCGCGAACTGGGCGGCGAACTGCGCCACGGCCTCGGCCGAACCGAGTGACCTGCGGCGCTGGTCAGCACGCGCGCGCGCCTGGTTGAGGCGACCGTACAGCACCGAGATCGACTCGACCACGCGGGTGCGGGCAGTGGCATCGTCCACCTTCAGGCCGGCCATCAGCTCGGACAGCATGTCCAGGTCGGACGCCATGCCAAGCAGGCCTTCCAACTGCTCGTCCAGCTGGCGCGCCGTCTGTGCCTGCTGCGCGGCATCGTCCAGCGCCTGCAGGCGCGTGGCCAGCGGCGCCAGCGCCTCCTCGCCGGCGAGGAAGTCACCGGTGGCGGCGCCAACACGGTCCTGTGCCTCCACCAGTTCGACGGTCATCGTCTCGATGCGCGCGGTGTCGATGTAGCGCAGCTCGCGGAGGGTCAGCAGCCGCCCGCGCAATGCGGTGATCGCGTTGAGGGCCTCGACGAAGGCCTGCACCTCGCTCCAGTTCTGCGGTTGCAGCCGGCCCAGCAGCGCCTTGTGCGCGGCCTCGGCCTCCAGCATCGCCTGCGCCGATTGCTGACGGATCGACTGCACCTTCTCGTACTCGTCCAGCACCGATTCGCCGGTCGCGCTGATCTGCCGCAGCAGTGCCTCGGCGCCATCGCAGGCCGCGTCACCCAGCCAGTGGTGCGCATCGAACAGGCGCCGCGTATCTGCCACCAGGCGCTGGTAGCGCTGTACCGACACGTCCTGGCCTTCAATCTCGCGCGCCAGGTTGAACAGGTTGGAGATTCCGCGCACCAGCTCGGCGTTGCCGATGCGGCCCATGAAGGTGTTGCCGGGCGGTCGGCTGGCGGCAAACTCGTCACTGCTGAACGGCGTCTGCCAGACCTGCATCGGATGGATGCGGGTCGGTTCGCTGCCCTCGGCATGGAACAGCACCATGCGCCCGTCCTGCATCAAGGCGTAGCCATGGCCGAACACCGGGTTCTGCAGCACGCGCTGGATGGTGTTGTAGACGAACAGCGCCGAGCGCCCGCCTTCGCGCTCGTAGAAGATGTACAGCACGTCCTCGCCGTTTGGCGAACGGATGCTGCGCTTGAACTGCATGCCGGCCATCGAGGCATCAAATGCCTTGTGCTCGCCGCCCTGCAGGTAATAGCCACCCGGGAAGATCACGCCATGGTCTTCGGGCAGCTGCACGCAGGCCTGCACGATCGCATCATTGCGCACGATGCCGCCGGTCAGCGTGTTGTAGATCAGGCCGCGCCATTCGGTCTCGCGGTACGGCAGCACCTTCAGCAATACCAGCGAGCCGACCCGGGCGAACTCGAACTGGGCGTCGTCCAGCGACTGCGTGCTGTCCTCCACGGGTTCACTGTAGATGCCCTGTCCGGTTTCGGTGTTGTTTTCGACCTTGATGGTGAGGTCGCCACCGGTGGTCTCAACGAACAGGGTGTCGAGGATGTTCAGGTGCGAGTGGCGGCCGTTGACCGCGAGGTCGCGGGTCGCCCGGGTCCATTCGAAGTCGAACGGCGGCGGCAGTGCGATATCGCGCTCACCGCGCGCATCCAGGTAAGTCAGCTCGCCCTCGCGCGACAGCGCCCAGCGGAACACGCGCACGTCGCTGCTGCGCTCGCCGATCTGGAACGAGGCCAGCAGCTTGTCGCCGACCACGATCAGCTGCAGCAGGCGCGCGTGCTTGTAGTAGGCATACAGCTCGTTGAAATCGTGCACGAAGCCGGGCTGGTCGAGGAAGCTGCCCTTCAGTTCCAGCGCAGCGACGTCGTAGCCGTCGCTGCCCTGCACCAGCCGGTACAGGCCGAACACATCCTCGATGCGGGTCTGGGTCTTCAACCCGATGAACACGTTGTAGCCGAACAGCAGGCGGTCCGGGCCCACCTGCACGATGTCACGGCCGACGCAGTTGTTGTCGCTGCGGATGCGGAAGCGCCCGACCACCTCCAGGCGGCTGTCGCCGAACTCGGCCAGGCGCTGGCGGTTGAGCGTTTCGGCCAGGCCCTGCAGGCGCTGGCCCTGCTCGGCCAGGCGGCGGCGCAGGACTTCGTAGGCGCCGCCCTGAGCGACAGCCTGGTCGACGGTGCTACCGCCGGCCTCCGGCGCAGTGGATTCGGCGGACGGATGGGTTTCAGACATCAGCAGGTTTCCGGCTCACGGGCGGACGGCCGCGGTTGCGGCCGGCGCGGGCGGGCGATGGCGGCGGCCATCGCCCGATGCATCAACGGGCGCTATCGACCACGGTAGCCGACACGGTCGGTACCGCTTCGGCATCCTCGGCGATCTGGCGCGGCGCCGGTTCGGCCACGGCCACGCCCAGGTAGCGCTGCATCAGCTCCTGCACGATCGGGCTCTTGCCGGCGAAGCCTTCGATCGACTTGCCCAGCGACACCGCCTTGACCAGGTTCTCGAACATGCCGCCGTCGCCACCGACCAGGTCGATATCGGCGTTGCGCAGCGCGCTGGCGATGACATTGGCGTTCTCGCGCGAGACTTCCTTGCCGGCTTCGATCGAGGCCAGCGCCTGCTTCAGGCTGTTGTCCAGCATCATGCGGAACTCTTCATGGCCACGTGCCTGGTCACTCAGCGAGGCGATGGCTTCGAACTTGCGCACCAGGCCCTCGGCCTCGGCCAGCAGCTTCTTCTGCACCACGCCGGCTTCGGCATTGCCCAGCGACTCGGTGGCGGTGGCACGGGCCAGGCCCATCTTTTCCTCGCCCTGTGCCTGCGCCTGCAGGGTCTCGGCCAGCACGCGGGCTTCGTTGCTGCCCTGCTTCAGGCTGGCTTCGGCCTTGGCTTCGATCACGCGGGCCTCGGCAATGCCGACCTTCTCGATGGCCAGCGCCGAAGCTTCACGCACCTGCGCTTCGGCCAGGCCCGGCGCTGCCTGTTCGGCACGCAGGGCATCGGCCAACAGGCGCTTGGCTTCGGCCTGCTTGCCGGCCGCTTCATGCTCGGCCTGGGCCAGCGTGGTCAGTTCCACCGCGCGATGCTTTGAAGCGGTCTCGCGCGCCTGCGCTTCCTTGACTTCGCGCACCAGCGCTTCCTGCGCCTTGGCCTCGGCTTCCAGGATCAGCACCTGCTTCTGGCGGTCGGCCTCGGAGACTTCGCGCACTTCCTTGATGCGCTCCTCTTCCTGCGCCACGGTCTTGTCGATGGAGATGCGTTCACGGGTGATGTTGGCCACGTCCATCTTGCCCTGCTCGACCACCTTGTCACGCTCCACGCCCTGCAGCTGCACTTCACGATCGGTGGTGACCTGCTCCAGCTGGCGTGCGCGCTCCACGCGCTCGGCCTCGATGGCCACGGCACGCTGGCGGTTCTGCTCGGCCACTTCCACTTCGCGCAGGCGGTTCTGGTCGCGGATCTCGATCAGCTGCTGCGCTTCGATGCGGGCGTTCTCGGACAACTGGCGCTGCTCCTCCTGCACCTTGGCGGTCTCGGCCTCCTCGCGTGCGCGGATGGTCTCGATCTCACGCTTCTGCCGCGCTTCGGCTTCGGCCTGCTGGCGTTCCAGGGCCAGCAGCGCTTCGCGCGCTTCCACGTTCTTCTTGGTGATGGCGAGCTTCTCGTTCTGCTCCAGCTCGTTGGTGACCACGTTCTGCGCGGCGGTCAATTCGGTGATCTTGCGGATGCCCTGCGCATCGAGAATGTTGAACTGGTCCAGCAGCGATTTCGGGGTCTGCTCCAGGTAGTCGATCGCCACGTCCTCAAGGACATAGCCGTTCAGATCATTGCCGATCACCGCGATGATCTCGTCGCGGAACTCCTGGCGCTTCTCGAACAGTTCGGTGAAGTCGAACTTCTTGCCGACCGTCTTCAGCGCTTCGGAGAACTTGGCGTTGAACAGCTCGTCGACGGCATGCTTGTCCGATGCACGGTCGGCACCGATGGCCTTGGCCACCCGCAGCACGTCGGCCTGGGTCTCGTTGACCCGCAGGTAGAACGCCACGGCGATATCGGCACGCATGTTGTCGCGGCAGATCAGGCCTTCCTTGCCGCGGCGGTCGATCTGCAGCGTGATCAGGCTGATCCGCATCAGCTCGGCGCGGTACAGCACCGGGATGATCAGCGCACCGGTGAAGTGCACCTTGGGCGTGGAGCTCATGTCGTTGACGATCAGGGCCACGCCCTGGTCGACCTTGCGGTAGAAGGCCTTGAACAGGCCGGCCAGGCCGAGCAGTGCGACCAGCAGCACGGCTACGCCGATCAGGAAGGGGGCCATGGTTGCCAACGTCATCAGTGATTCTCCTTGTTGCCCGGAAGCAGGTTGTCCTGGAAGTCGAGGGCGACCGCGTCGGCGCGGACCACCCGGTAATGGTGTTGATCAGCCACGTGTTCGACCAGCACGATGCGCTCGCCACGCTGCAGTTCGATCTCGCTGCGCACCTGCAGCACCAGTCCGGCGCCGCCATCGTCGAAGGTGGCGTGACCGCTGCGGGCATCCACCTTCGGCGAGGCAACCACGCCGGTACGCCCCAGCAGCGAGGCCTGCGCCACCGGGCGCAGGCGCAGCAGGAACCTGCGGACGGGGCGCAGCAGCAGCGCGGTGAACGGCACCGCCGGCAACGGCGCCAGAAGGGCCACGACCGTACCGATGGCCCAGCGCAGCAGGTCCGGCAGCGGCAACAGCACGAACAGATGGACGAAATAGGTGACGATCCAGGCGAAGAAACCCAGCAGCGTCACCACAAGCATGAGGGGAACCCCACCCAGGCCCCAGCGCGCCAGCAGCGCGGACAGTCCCTGCAGCTCATGTGGGTCGCCATGCAGCGCCCCATCGGCGCCGGCATCGCCAAACCCGTCGTCGACCAGGCCGAAGGCCGCCAGTGCCCAATACAGCACCGCCACCGCCAGCACGATGCTGTACGGCAGGGTCGGGAAACCGAACACGACGGTGAGGAACTCCTGCATCGCTTGCCTTCCTGGGCTGTGGGCGGCGGCCGCCCGTTCGGGACGCGCCGGACGCGCCCCGTCGATCCCCGCGCCGGCCCTCATGGCAGGCGCGCTTGGGACCATCCTATGTGAAGAATGCGTGCAGGCTCAAATCCAGGTCCAGATCACGGCAAATAGTGACGACAATCACTCAAGAACCGTGCAATCGGCGCGGCGCACTTCCTCGACGAAAGTACGCATCCTGTAGCCGTCCTTGATGCCCGGCTCCAGTTCGATGCCGCTGGAGACATCCACGCCCCACGGCAGGGTGGCCAGCACCGCGTCGTAGACGTTTTCCGGGTTCAGGCCGCCGGCGAGCAGGAACGGGCGATGCAGGCCGGTCGGGATCCGGCCCCAGTCGAAGGCCACGCCGGTGCCGCCACCGCCGCCCGGGGCATGGCTGTCGAACAGGAAACCGGCGGCGCTGGGATAGCGCAGCTGCAGGGTGCGGGCGTTGATCTCTTCACGCCCGCCCATGGCGATCGCCTTCAGGTAGGGCATGTTGAAGCTGCGGCAGAAGCCCTCGTCTTCCTCGCCGTGGAACTGCAGCAGGGTCGGTCGTACCGTGCGCAGCACCTCGCGCACCTCTTCCTTGCTGTTGTTGCGGAACAGCGCCACCACGTCGACCATGGGCGCGATCGCCTGGCGCATCGCGCGCGCTTCGGCCGGAGCGACCCGGCGGCTGCTTTCACGGGCAAAGATGAAACCCACCGCGTCCACGCCCAGCTCACCGGCCAGGCGGACATCGCCGGCCCGGGTCATGCCACAGAACTTGATGCGTGTGCGGTAGTAGGAGCGGCTCATAGCGTGACCTCGGCGGGCAGGTGCCAGTTGTCGGGGTACAGGGGCCCTAGGAACACCAGGCCCTGCGGCGGTGCGGTGGGACCGGCTACGGTGCGATCGCGCCCGGCCAGCAGTTCGGCGATCCATTCCACCGGCTTCTCGCCACTGCCCACCAGGATCAGCGATCCGACGATATTGCGGACCATGTGATGAAGGAATGCATTGCCCTGCACGGCAACCTCGATCACCTCGCCCTGGCGGCTGACCTGCAGTGACTGCAGCTCACGCCGGGCGTGCAGCGCCTGGCACTGCACCGAACGGAACGCACTGAAGTCGTTCTCACCGAGCAGGGCCTGCCCGGCGGCGTGCATCAGGGTCTCGTCCAGCGCGCGGCGCTCCCAGCTCAAGGTCTGCCGGTCCAGCGCGGGCCGCACTTCGCGGTTGAGCAGGCGGTAGCGGTAGCGGCGTGCGCGCGCGGAGAAACGCGCGTGGAAATCCTCGGCCACCGGCACGCACCAGCGCACTGCGATCGAGCGCGGCAGGCGGGTGGTAGTGCCCAGCATCCACGCGCGCGGATCGCGCACCACGTCGGTATCGAAATGCACGACCTGGCACTGGCCGTGCACGCCGGCATCGGTGCGGCCGGCACAGACCACCTGCAGCGGCGAATCGGCCACCGACGACAGGGCCTGCTCAAGGCTGGCCTGCACGCTCGGGCCGCCCTCGCCCAGGTTCTGCCAGCCCCTGAAATCGCTGCCGTCGTACTCGACGCCAAGCGCGTAACGCATGTGCTACCTCAGATATTGCGGGAGGGGCGGCGCTCAGGCCGGATCGCGTTCGGACCACACCGCCAGTTCGTTGCCACCGGGCTCGACGAACTGGAAACGGCTGCCGCCGGGGAAGGAAAACACCGGCCGCACGATCTCACCGCCAGCGTCAAGCACCGCCGTTTCGATCGGTGCCAGCTGGTCAGCGTACAGCACCAGCAGTGGCGCACCGGCATCGCTGGCCCGCAGCGGCTGGCCGCGGAAGAAGCCGCCCTGCAGGCGGCCGTCGTCGAACGCGGTGTAGTCGCTGCCATAGTCTACGAACGACCAGCCGAACGCCTTCTCGAAGAAGGCGCGGCTGGCCGCAGGATCCGTGGAAGCGAATTCAACGTAGTCGATGCGGCGCTCGCGGCTCATGACGGGGTCCTTGTCGGCAGGGTCGATCACGGCAGGCGGGCCAGCAGTTCGCGGGCCTGGGCCTGGCAGTGCAGGTCGCCGCCCTCGGCCACTTCCTGCAGCAACGTACGCGCGGTCTGGGCATCGCCCAGGTCGAGGTAGGCGATGGCCAGCTCAAGGCGCTCCTGCCCGGCGCGCGGCGCCCAGCCGGCATCGCCGGCCGGCGCCGCAGTACCGTCTTCATGCGGCGCTGCGGCCAGCGCGTCGTGCGGCGCTGCGCCTGAAGCCTCGCCGTCAGGGTGCTCGGCCGGCAGGTCGAACACGCCGCGGAACTGCGGCTGCTGTTCGGCATGCAGCGCGTAGTCCGGCACTGCCACCTCGCCGGGGGCCGCCTGAGCGAGCGGCTCATCCTGCGCTGCGGCGGCCGGCGTGGGATCATCCTCCTGCGTGGGCACCGGCTCGTCCCAGCGCGGCAGGTCGGTCACTGCCTCGGGCAGCTCCACCACTTCGTCATCGCGCAGCGTCTGCGCCTGCCAGTCAGCCTGGGCGGCGACGTCGGCGACCGGTTCGGCAGCCACGTCATCCTGCCCCCCGGCTTCGCTCGCCCAAGCCGGCATCGCCGGCTCCTGGCGGCCCGCTTCGGGCACCACCGACGACCACGAGGACTGCTCGGCCAGGGTATCCAGCGCCGCGCCCGCCGGTACCGCAGCGGTCAGACCGGCGGCATCGTCTTCGTCGCGCAGCGGCGGCAGCGGCGATGGCTTGCGACGACGCAGCAGCCAGGCTGCACCGGCCGCCAGCAGCAGCACCGGCAGCCCCAGCCAGTACCACGGCGTTGCCGCATCGCGGGTATCCGGTACCTGTGCCAGGCGCTGCTGCGCGGCGGCCAGGTCGTTGTCCTTCATCGCGATCAGCGACTGCTGCTGTTCCTTGAGTTTTTCCAGGTCGGCGACGCGCTGCTTCAGCTCGCCAATCTCGGCATCGCGGGTCGCGATGTCCTCGCGTGCCTGGCGCAGTTGTTCGTTGCCCAGCATGTCACCCTCGCTGCCGGCTCCAGTGCCGGTGGTTGTGCCCGCGCGCGCGGCGTCGGAAGCCAGCGCCGGGGCGATTTCAAGTCGTGCCCCATTGGCCGCGGCCGGGGAAGAAGCGTTCGTGGTTGCCGCCGCGGCCACCGGGGCGACGGTACCCGCCGGTTGCGGCACGGTGCGCGCCTGCCGCCACTGCGCTGCATGCTCGCGCACCAGCGCTGCGGCCTCGGCGGCATCGACCGCCGCCAGTGCATCGCTGCCGGGCATGCGCAGTACGGCGCCTTGCTTGAGCAGGTTGACGTTGCCGCGGATGAAGGCCTCCGGGTTGGCCCGCAGCAGGGCGATCATCGCGCGGTCGCGGCTGACCTGGTTGCCGCGGGCCACCGCGCTGGCGATCTGCGACAGGGTCTGCCCACGCTGGACGATGACGCTGCCATCGGCTGCCTGCGCGGCAGCGGGTGCAGCCCCTGCACGCGGGCGAGCCGATGCAGGTGCCGGCGCTGCCGCAGTGGACGGCGCAGGTGCGCTTGCGCTCTCCGCAGCGGCCGGCGCCGGTGCAACGTCACGGACGATGGTGTTGGAGAGGGTACCGGCCGGCGCGACGATTTCCGGTTCGGCCACCGCCAGTGCGCTGGAGGGCGCATCGACCAGCGCCGAGTATTCGCGCACCAGGCGGCCCTGGCCCCAGTCGGCCTCGATCAGGAAGCTCAGCGACGGGGTTTCGACCGGCGTCTGCGAGGTCACCCGCACCACCGCCCTGCCCTGCGCATTGCGGGTCAGTTCGAACTGCAGCTCACTGACCAGCCCGGCCGGCCGCTGCAGGCCAACGCGTTCGAAGGTGACCGCAGAGGCCAGCGCGACGCGCAGGTTCTCCAGTTCGGATGGATCGGCCGAGACTACCGGGATTTCGGCCAGCAGGGGCTGGCCTGGCTTGGACAGGACACGGATGTCACCCAAGCCCAGGGCAAGCGCCGAACTGCTGGCCAGGGCCAGCAGCGCGGTGGAAAGATAGAGGAGCGGGCGCTTTGCGCCCCTGGCCCGTTTATTCATGGGCGACACTATAAAGCGTGCGCACCGGGGTCCGCACCCACCGAGGGGACCTTCGGTAGCGCCGGCCACTGGCCGGCAGCACCACATGCCCATCACGGCAATGCCGGCCAGCGGCCGGCACTACCGGTCAGGCAACCACGGTGATCAACGCTGTTCGGCGGCGACCAGCTCGGCCAGCTGCACGGCGTTCAGGGCAGCGCCCTTGCGCACGTTGTCCGACACGATCCACAGGTTCAGGCCACGCGGGTGCGACAGGTCCTCGCGGATGCGGCCGACGTACACCGCGTCCGTGCCCGAGGCGTGGGTGACCGGGGTTGGGTAACCACCGGCCTCGTGACGATCCACCACTTCGATGCCCGGCGACTGCTCCAGCAGCGCGCGCGCTTCAGCGACGGTGACCTTGTCGCGGGTCTCGATCGCCACCGACTCGGAGTGGCCGTAGAACACCGGCACGCGCACCGCAGTCGGGTTCACCAGGATGCTGTCGTCACCGAGGATCTTGCGGGTCTCCCAGATCAGCTTCATCTCTTCCTTGGTGAAGCCATTGTCCTGGAAGTCATCGATGTGCGGGATCAGGTTGAAGGCGATCTGCACCGGGAAGCGCTGCGGATCGATCTCCTGGAAGCTGAGCAGCTGGCCGGTCTGCTTGCCCAGTTCCTCCATCGCCGAGCGGCCACCGCCGGACACCGACTGGTAGGTGGACACATTGATGCGCTCGATACCGTACTTGCGGTGCAGCGGCGCCAGCGCCACCAGCATCTGCATGGTCGAGCAGTTCGGGTTGGCGATGATGCCGCGCGGACGGTTGGCGACCTGTTCCGGGTTGACCTCGGACACCACCAGCGGCACGTCATCGTCGTAACGGAAGGCCGAGGAGTTGTCGATCACCACCGCACCGGCGGCGGCGAACCTCGGTGCGTATTCCTTGGACACGCTGCCGCCAGCCGAGAACAGCGCGATCTCGACACCGGTCGGATCGAAGGTGGCCAGGTCCTGGACCTTGACCTTCTGGCCGTTGAATTCAATCTCGCCACCGGCCGAACGCTCGGAGGCGAGGACGCTCAGGGTGCCGACCGGGAAATCACGCTCGGCCAGGATCGACAACATGGTCTCGCCAACGGCGCCGGTGGCACCGACGACGGCGACGTGGAAACTGCGCTGTGCATTGCTCATGGGGAACTCTCACGAAAACGGGAATGGGGGAAAACACGCACGACAGCTGGGTTCGGGGAACCTCCTCAAGCGGGGCGCGCGGAGGTTCCCTATCGTTTCCCGGTTTTTTTGCCCAGCGTCACGCGCGCGGCCATCGCCGCGTCAGCGTTGATCGCGCTCGGCATGCGCGACGGGCCGCCGTCCAGGCCGAGCCCGGCAGCCAGATTATCCACAGCCAGCTGTACCATCGCCGTGCGCGTGGCCAGCGAGGCGCTGCCGATATGCGGCGTGAGCACCACGTTGCGCAGCGCCAGCAGCTCCGGGCGCACCTTCGGCTCGCCCTCGTACACATCCAGGCCAGCGGCCGCCAGGTGGCCGTTGGCCAGTGCGTCGGCCAGCGCCAGTTCGTCGACGATGCCGCCGCGGGCGATGTTCACCAGGGTTGCCGTCGACTTCATCTTCGCCAGCGCAGCTGCGTCGATGATGTGATGCGAGGCCGGCGTGTAGGGCAGCACCGTTACCAGATGGTCGGACTGTGCCAGCAGTGTATCCAGGTCCACGTAGGTCGCGCGGAGCGACGCCTCGGTGTCGGCCGGCAACCGTGAACGGTTGTGGTACAGCACCTTCATGCCGAAACCGTGCGCGCCGCGGCGGGCGATGCCCTGGCCGATGCGGCCCATGCCAAGGATGCCCAGCGTGCTGCCATGGACATCCGCGCCCAGCATGGTCTGGAACGACCACTGCTGCCACTGCCCTTCACGCAGCCAGCGCTCGGACTCGGTGATCCGGCGCGCGGTTGCCATCAGCAGCGCGAAACCGAGATCGGCGGTGGTTTCGGTCAACACGTCCGGCGTGTTGCTGGCCAGGATGCCGGCCGCGCTGAGCGCGTCGACATCCAGGTTGTTGTAGCCGACGCCGACATTGGCGATCACCTTCAGCTGCGTGGCATCGGCCACCTGCGCCGCACCGATGCGCTCGTTGAGGGTGATGATCGCGCCGTCGGCGCTGGCCAGCTGTGCAGCGATCTGGTCCGGCGACCAGGCGGTGACGGTGTCGGTGCTGCGCAGCTGCACGCGATCGCGCAGCGGCGCGATGGCCGCCTCGATCAGCGGCTGGCTCACCCACACGGTCGGCCGCGTGTCAGCCATCGATCTGCCCGGGAATGCGCGGGGTGATCGTGCCGACATCGCCGCACTGCGCGCGATGACGCAGCGCCTGGTCCATCAGCACCAGCGCCACCATCGCCTCGGCGATGGGCGTGGCGCGGATGCCGACGCAGGGATCGTGGCGGCCGGTGGTGACCACCTCGACCACGTTGCCGGCCGTATCCAGCGACGGGCCCGGCAGGCGCAGGCTGGACGTCGGCTTCAGGGCGATCGACGCGACGACCGGCTGGCCGGTGGAGATGCCACCGAGGATGCCGCCGGCATGGTTGCTGGCGAAGCCCTGCGGCGTCAGCAGGTCACGGTGCTCGGTGCCCTTCTGCGCGGCGCTGGCGAATCCGTCGCCGATCTCCACGCCCTTCACCGCATTGATGCTCATCAGCGCAGCGGCCAGTTCGCCGTCAAGCTTGCCGTAGATCGGCTCGCCCCAGCCCGGCGGCACGTTGTCGGCGACCACGTCCACGCGCGCACCGACCGAGTCGCCAGACTTGCGCAGCGCATCCATGTACGCCTCCAGCTCCGGCACCTGTGCGGCGTGCGGCCAGAAGAACGGATTGTCTTCCACCGCCGACCAGTCGAAACCGGCCGGGGTGATGTCGCCCAGCTGCGACAGGTAGCCACGCACGGTAACGCCGAAACGCTCGGCCAGCCACTTCTTGGCGACCACGCCGGCGGCCACGCGCATGGTGGTCTCGCGTGCCGAGGAACGGCCACCGCCACGCGGATCGCGGATGCCGTACTTGTGCCAGTAACTGTAGTCAGCATGGCCCGGGCGGAACTGCTGGCCGATATTGGCGTAATCCTTGCTGCGCTGGTCGGTGTTGCGGATCAGCAGCGCGATCGGGGTGCCGGTGGTCAGGCCCTCGTATACGCCGGACAGGATCTCGACCTCGTCGGCCTCGCGCCGCGCGGAAGTGTGCCGGCTCTTGCCAGTCGCACGGCGTTGCAGGTCGTGGGCGAATTCGGTCGCGTCCAGCGCCAGCCCCGGAGGGCAGCCATCAATCACGCAGCCGATGGCCGGCCCGTGCGACTCGCCGAACGTGGTGACGGTGAACAGCTTGCCGAACGAATTGGAGCTCACGGGCGCTGCGCCGCCAGTTCGGTGATGCGTGCGCTGTGGGCGATCAGCTCGCGGCATTCGACCGCGAAGATGCCCATCTGGCCGACCTTGAACTCGATCCAGGAAAAATCGACTTCCGGCAGCAGCTTGACCAGATGCTGTTCGGACTCACCCACTTCACAGATCAGCAGACCGTCTTCGCTCAGGTGCAGCGGGGCATCGCGCAGGATCTTCAGCACCAGGTCCAGGCCATCCTCACCGGCACGCAGGCCCATTTCCGGCTCGTAGGAATACTCCTGCGGGAGGGCATCAGTCTCGTCGTTGGTGACGTACGGCGGGTTGGTGACGATCAGGTCGTAGTGGCGGCCGGTCAGGCCATTGAACAGGTCCGACTTGATCAGGGTGACGTTGTGCGCCTGCAGGCGCTCCTTGTTCTCCTCGGCCAGCGACAGTGCGTCGTCACTCAGGTCGACGCCGTCCACTTCCCAGTTCGGGTAGTAGTGGCCCATGGCGATGGCGATGCAGCCCGAACCGGTGCAAAGATCCAGCGCGCGGCTGACATCGCGGCCGGCCAGCCACGGTTCGAAACCACATTCGATCAGTTCGGCGATCGGCGAGCGCGGCACCAGCGCGCGCGTGTCACTCTTGAAGCTCAGGCCGGCGAACCAGGCCTCACCGGTCAGGTAGGCAGCGGGGATGCGTTCGTCGATGCGACGCTGGAACAGTTCCAGCACGCGCAGCTTTTCGGCCTGCAGCAGGCGTGCCTGGCCGTAGGCCGGGCCGAGGTCGTGCGGCAGGTGCAGGCTGTGCAGCACCAGCTGGGTGGCCTCATCCAGCGCATTGTCGTAGCTGTGCCCGAAGGTCAGCCCGGCTTCGTTGAAACGGCTGGTGCCGTAGCGGATCAGATCGATGATCGTGTGGAGTTCGGCGGCCGTTTCAGCGGTCATGGCGGTACTGCTGGCAAAGTGGCCCCCGATTATAGGGGCTGGCGCCCGCGGCAGCATCCGTTGCGGCGGAAACGATCGGGCCGCAGCCGGTATGATGGAGCCCATTTCGCGTGGGAGCCCCCATGTTCAATCGCAATGCCGGCATCATCCTGCTGATCGCCCTGGCGGCGGGGCTTGGCCTGCTCGCCGCCCAGCAGGTGTTCGCGCCGAAGCCGCCGGCCAACGCCCCGGCCACCGAAGCGATCACCCTGTACCCGCAGCCGCGTGAACTGCCCGACTTCAACCTGGCCCAGTCCGACGGCACCCGCCTGATCCCGGGCGAACTGAAGGGCCACTGGACCCTGGTGTTCCTGGGCTTCACCTTCTGCCCGGACGTCTGCCCGACCACCCTGGCCGAGCTGGCCGGCGCGCAGAACCAGTGGGAGGCCCTGCCCGATGGCCTGCGCCCGCGCGTGCTGTTCATCTCGGTCGACCCGGACCGCGACAGCGCCACCCGCCTCGGCGAGTACGTGCACGGCTTCCACAAGGACACCCTGGCCGCCACCGCCGATATCCCCTCGCTGGAGCGCTTCGCCACCTCGCTGGGTTTCGTGTTCCAGAAAGTGCCGGGCAAGCATTTCGACGAAAACCCCGAGGATTACACCGTCGAGCATTCGGCCAGCCTGGCCGTGCTCGACCCGCAGGGCCGCCTTGCCGGCCTGGTGCGCCCCCCGTTCAATGCGCCGGCGATCGCCCGCGACCTGCAGAAGCTGACCGAGAAAACCGCCCCATGAGCCTCACCACCGCCCTGACGTACGCCCTGCCCCATCGCCTGCTGTCCTCGATGGCACGCTCGCTGGCGTACTCGGACGATCCGCGCGTGTCGCGCTGGCTGATCGACACCGTCACCCGCAAGTTCAACGTCAACCTGGACGAAGCGGCCAACCCGGACCCGCGCAGCTATGCGACCTTCAACCAGTTCTTCACCCGCGCGCTGAAGCCGGGCGCGCGCGTGGCCGATGCCGATCCGCGCAGCCTGGTGATGCCGGCCGACGGCCGCATCAGCCAGCTGGGGAAGATCGAGGCCGGCCGCATCTTCCAGGCCAAGGGCCAGTCGTTCACCGCCGCCGAGCTGCTGGGCAGCGACGAGGATGCCAAGCCGTACAACGACGGTCTGTACGCCACCGTGTACCTGTCACCGCGCGACTACCACCGCGTGCACATGCCGTGGACCGGCACCCTGCGTGAAACCGTGCACGTGCCAGGACGCCTGTTCAGTGTCGGTCCTGCGGCCGTCAACGGGGTGCCGCGCCTGTTCGCCCGCAACGAGCGCCTGGTCTGCCACTTCGACACCAGCTTCGGCCCGATGGTCAGCGTGATGGTTGGCGCGCTGCTGGTATCCGGCGTGGAAACCGTGTGGAGCGGCGAGGAGATCCCGGCCTACGGCGATCGCATCACCCGCAAGGACTACCGCGGCCAGGGCATCAAGCTGGAGCGTTTCGCCGAGATGGCACGCTTCAATTACGGCTCGACCGTGGTGGTGCTGCTGCCGCCGGGCGTAGCCGAATTCGCCCCGCAGCTGGGCGCCGAAAGCCCTGTGCAGCTGGGCCAGGCCCTGGCAAAGCTGCGCTGACCGTAGATCCACGCGACGCGTGGATGGATTCAACGGAATGCCGGCCAGCGGCCGGCACTACCGGGTCTGTAGAGCCGAGCACGGGCTCGGCTCTACAGTCAGAAGCGGATTACTGCAGGACCGGTGCTGGGCCGACGTCCATGCCGTCGTAGTCTTCCACGCCGTGCTCCGCGGCCAGCGCCGCGAATTCCTGGTTGCGGCCGTCCAGCGAGGCTTCGTCGTGGATTTCCACGCGCTCCACGTGCAGCACGTGGAACGGCGCGTCGCCCTCTTCCGGTTCCTGCTCGAAGAGTTCCACGAAGGTGTAGCCCTGTGCCTGCAGGTGCTGGGCCAGCGCCTGCAGCGGCTCGGCACTGGCGTGGACGAAGAAATACCCCCACAGCAACGGGCCGTTGATGTCCCAGTCGGTGTTCTCGCGGAGGTTGGCGAACAGGTTGCGGGTGGCTTCGAGGTCCATACGGATTCCAGTGGTCTTGGGAATTACTTGTCGCAGCCCTGCAGCTTCAGCGTCTGGCCCTGGCGCAGGCTGTAGGCCGGCGCCTTCAGGCCGTTGGCGCGGGCCAGGGTCGGCAGGTCGCACTGGAACTTCGCGGCGATGGCGCCCAGGGTCTCCCCCCGACCCACCTTGTGGCTGCGCGCCGGCTTCGGCCGGGCGGCCGGCGCCGGGCGCGGTGCCGCCACTGCAGCCACCGGTGCGGTCGGCACGCTGGTGGATGCAGCCGCGTCGGCCACCGGCACCACACCACCCACCGCCACGCTGCCGGTATAGCTCGCCGCGGTCGGGCGCTTGATCGCCGCGTTGAGATCAGCGGTGATCAGCGTGCGGGCGAGGTCGGCACGCGGACCACTGACACAGTTGCGCTGGTACAGGCCGGCGATGCGGGTGGTGGCGTTGATCAGCGTACCGGCCGGAATCCAGCCATCGGCCTCATAGCGCGGGTTGAGGTTGCGCAGCGCACGCATGTAGCCATCGCGGGTACCGTGGCTGCCCAGGCAGATGGTCAGTTCATAGATGGTGGTGGACTTTGCCAGCCGCAGCGTGGCCGGCTGCGCGCTGATCTTCGGGAACTCCACGCCGTACTGCTGCGGGTGCAGGAAGATCCAGGCCGCGGCAATCACCATCGGCACGTAGTCCTTGGTCTCGCCCGGGAACTGGTTGTAGACACTGTCGGTCCAGAAGCTCTGGCCGGCGCTCTGCTTGAACACGCGCGCGGCACGGCCTTCGCCACCGTTGTAGGCGGCCACCGACATTTCCACGTTGTTGTTCAGTTCGCGCAGGCGCTCGTTGAGGTAGCTGGCGCTGGCTTCAGCGGCGCTGCGCGCGTCGAAGCGGGTATCGAAGCCGGTGCCGTCCGGGCCCAGGCCGAAACGGCGGCCGGTGGCCGGCATGAACTGCATCAGGCCGGCGGCGCCGGCGCGCGAGGAAGCATGCACACGGCCGTTGGATTCCTTGGCCATGATCCCGAACAGCAGCGCCTCGGGCAGGCCGCGCTTTTCCCACTCCGGCCACATCACCGCGCGCAGGTTCTGGTAATTCTCGTAGCTGGTCAGCAGCGCCGGTCGCATGTCGGTCAGCCAGCGACGGATGCCGGCCTGCACCGCCGGGTTGTACTCGACCATGCTGTCGAAGGCGTGCCGTTTGTCGTTCAACAGCGCGGCAGCGCGCGCGGCCTCGGGCACGTCGGCGGTGAGGGGGCCGATGTGGTCCGGGTCGGCTTCCAGACGGTCACCGCCCTCATCGGCCACGTCATCGCTGGCGGCGGCATCGGCGTCGTGCTTGAGCAGGCGCTTGTAGCTGGCCAGCAGGGTCCCCATCTGGCAGCCCTTCTGCTTGACGCAGTCGTTGAGGACATCTTCCATGTCCTCCAGCGCGGCATCGGCTTCGTTGCTGCCCTTGGGGTCGGCGTTGGCGACCAGCAGCAGGGCATCGCCGTAGCGCTTTTCGGCGGCGGTCATGCGCTGCTGCAGCGCATCCACCTTCACCTTGTCCCGGGCCGAAACCCGCTGTGCGTGGGCGTCGGGCGCCAGGGAAACCAGGCCGGCCAGGGCCAGCAGCGGCCAACCGCGGGAAATCAGGACAGGAACGGGCATTGATGGCACTGTGTGCGAAACAGGCAGGCAGAGTAGCGGCGCCGCCAAGGTCCGGGCAAGCCGACCTTCGGACCGTCACTGCCGGCGGTTAACATTGGGCTATTCATCACAAGGGCTGGACCATGGATCCGATTCTGCTCGGCAAAGGCATTACCGACGATGTTGCCGTCACCCTGCTGCCGAAACTCGGCAACCGCCACGGACTGGTGGCCGGCGCCACCGGTACCGGCAAGACCGTGACCCTGATGACCCTGGCCGAGGGCTTCTCGCGACGGGGCGTGCCGGTGTTCCTGGCCGATGTGAAGGGCGATGTCTCCGGCCTGGCCGTGCCCGGCACCGGCGCGGAAAACCTGCTCCAGCGTGCCGCCGAGATCGGCGTGGCCGACTATGCGCCAGCCGCCAGCCCCACCATCTTCTGGGACCTGTACGGCAAACTGGGCCACCCGGTGCGCACCACGGTCAGCGAGATGGGCCCGACCCTGCTGTCGCGCATCCTCGAATTGAACGACACCCAGGCCGGGGTACTCGACATCGTATTCAAGCTGGCCGACGACCGCGGCCTGCTGCTGCTGGACATGGACGACCTGCGCGCCCTGCTCGGCCTGGTTGCCGAGGAGCGCAAGGACATTTCCACCGAGTACGGCCTGGTCAGTGCGCAGTCGATCGCGGCGATCCAGCGTTCGGTGCTGCGCCTGGCGCAGGACGGTGGCGAGAATTTCTTCGGCGAACCGGCACTTGAACTGGCCGACATCATGCGGGTCAACCACGACGGCCGCGGCATGATCGGCATCCTCGCCGCCGACCAGCTGGTGCTCAAGCCCAAGCTCTATTCCACTTTCCTGCTGTGGCTGCTGTCGGAACTGTTCGAGCAGCTGCCGGAAGTGGGCGACCTGGACAAGCCGAAGCTGGTCTTCATCTTCGACGAAGCGCACCTGCTGTTCGATGATGCACCGCCGTCGCTGGTGCAGCGCATCGAGCAGGTGGTGCGCCTGATCCGCTCCAAGGGCGTGGGCGTGTACTTCTGCTCGCAGTTCCCCGACGACGTGCCGGGCAACATTCTCGGCCAGCTGGGCAATCGCGTTCAGCACGCACTGCGTGCGTTCACCCCGCGCGACCAGAAGGCGGTGAAAACCGCGGCCGAGACGTTCGTGCCGAATCCGAAGCTGGACGTGGCCAAGGTGCTGAGCCAGCTCGGCACCGGCGAGGCACTGGTATCCACGCTGCAGGACAAGGGCGTGCCGATGCCCGTGCAGCAGACGTTGATCGCGCCGCCGCGCTGCCGGATGGGACCGATCACCGAGGCCGAGCGTGCACAGGTTCGCGCCGGCAGCCCGGTCGGCAGCCGCTACGACACCGCGATCAACCGCGAATCGGCCGCCGAACTGCTGGCCCAGCGCGCGCAGAAGAGCATCGAGCAGGCACAGGCGCCGGCCGCGCGCAGCCGCGAGCAGGACGAAGCTCAGGAAGGTGGTTTCGGCCAGGCCATCAAGGACGCGATCTTCGGCACCAAGCGCCGCCAGGGCATGATCGAAACCATGGCCAAGCAGACCACGCGCACTGTCGGCACCAAGCTGGGCAACCAGATCGTGCGCGGCATCCTCGGTGGCATCTTCGGCGGCAAGCGCTAGCTGCCCCTGCTGGGGTCAGAGCCCTTTCCGCTGGAAAGGGATCTGACCCTGCTCTCTCATTCGTCATCCAGAAAAGAAGTCGTATTGCATGTCCCGTTGGCGTCCCCCCGCAGAAAAAAGCACCGCCCTGATCACCGCTTCCGGGCATGCGCGACTGAAGGCCGAACTGGATGAGCTATGGCGCGTGCGCCGCCCGGAAGTGGTGAAAGCGCTCGCCGCCGCTGCAGCAGAAGGCGACCGTTCCGAAAACGCCGAGTACACCTACCGCAAGAAGCAACTGGGCGAGATCGACCGCCGCGTGCGCTACCTGACCAAGCGGCTGGAATCGCTGCGCGTGGTCGATACGACGCCAACCGATCCGCTCGCAGTGTTCTTCGGCGCGTGGGTGGAACTGGAGAACGTGGACAGCGGCGACACCAGCCGCTATCGCATTGTCGGCCCGGATGAGACCGATGCGGGCCTGGGCTGGATCAGCATCGATTCCCCCCTGGCGCGTGCGCTGCTGAAGAAGCGGCTGGATGATGAGTTCTCGGTGGAGCTGCCCGGCGGGCAGTTCACCTTTGCAGTGATCGGCGTGGAGTACGAGCCTGTGTAGCGTCGAGCCATGCCCGACCTCGCCGCCGTTGTAGAGCCGAGCCCATGCTCGGCTGATGGGCAACGCAGCCGAGCATGGGCTCGGCTCTACAACGGTGGCGGGTACGTGCGCCCTGCACGCAGCGGGCGGAAATAGTCGGCATTGCGGTAGAAGGTAGAATCCTGCACGTCGTGCCAGCCTGGGATTCCAGCCAACGGCAGCGGACGCAGCTGCAGCGGATCGGTCACTGCCCTGCCCTCGGCAATGGAAGCGCTCACCACGTCGACACAGGCGGCTTCGACATCGCCCTGCACCACCACGCACTTGCCGACCAGCAATCGCCCCGGTAGCAGGGCCTGTTCCATCAGCGCATGCCCGAATACCACAGTGATGGCGATGTCACCGCTCTGCCAGTTCACCGGGTCAAACAACGCGGGCCAGTCGTGTGCATCCCAGGCAACCCGCAGTGAGTCATCGCGCACACGCACGATCACGCCGGTTTCGTCGAACTGGGTCAAGGCGGCCTGCGCGCGATTGCGCTGGCCGGGTGGCATCGCCTCGATATGCAGGCACTGCCGCACGTTGAGCGCGCGCTTCAGCTGCGGCTGTGAGGCCCACACCAGCGCATTGAACAGGTCGTGCCAGTTGCCGGCACGGGTGGCGATGCGTCCCTGCGCGATACGCGCCTCATAATGCAGGCCATCGGCCAGCAACGCGGCGTCCTGTTCAACCAGGCGCTTGCCAGGCACGGCCAGACGTGCATCGAGCGCCGCGATGGACGGCCACGCGGTGCCGTCCAGCAGGTCACGGAAGTCCTGAAGTCCGGCAAACAGCGGATGCTCGAACTGCCGTGCAGCTACCGCCGCACGTGGCGGCGGTACGAAGCGTCGTGAACCGCCGCCGTTGCCGGTGGCGGCCGTCGCAGCGGTCACAGCACCTTGAGGTCGAACGCCGGACGGGGGGCGGCCGTCAGCGCGTCACCATACAGGTCGTGCTCGTCGCTCTCGGTGATCTCCACCTCGACGAATTCGCCCACGCGCAGCGGCACCTGGTCGGCATTCTGGATGTGCACCAGGCCGTCGATCTCCGGGGCATCGGCCTTGGAACGGGCCACGGCGATGTCGCCTTCGATGGCGTCGACCAGGCACTGCTGCACGGTGCCGATCTTGGCCTCAAGGCGTGCAGCGGAAATCTGCGCCTGCTTCTCCATGAAGCGGGCCAGACGCTCCTGCTTCACTTCCTCCGGCACAGCATCGGGCAGATCGTTGGCGGTCGCCCCTTCAACCGGCGAATAGGCGAACGCACCCACGCGATCCAGCTGCGCTTCGTCAAGGAACGACAGCAGTTCCTCGAACTCGGCTTCGGTCTCGCCGGGGAAGCCGACGATGAAGGTCGAACGCACAGTGATGTCCGGCGCGATACGGCGCCAGTTCTGCACGCGCTCCAGGGTCTTCTCCACCGCGCCGGGGCGCTTCATCAGGCGCAGGATGCGCGGGCTGGCGTGCTGGAACGGGATATCCAGGTACGGCAGGATGCGATTCTCGGCCATCAACGGCACCACTTCGTCCACGTGCGGATACGGGTACACGTAGTGCATGCGCACCCATGCATCCAGCTCCGACAGGCCTTCGCACAGCGCCTTCAGGCGGGTCTGGTAGGCCTTGTTGCGCCACATCTTCTCGGCGTACTTCACGTCCACGCCGTAAGCCGAGGTGTCCTGCGACACCACCAGCAGCTCACGCACGCCGCCACGCACCAGGCGCTCGGCTTCGCGCAGCACCTCATCCACCGGGCGCGAGACCAGCTTGCCGCGCATCGACGGAATGATGCAGAAGCTGCACTTGTGGTTGCAGCCTTCGGAAATCTTCAGGTAGGCGTAATGGCGCGGGGTCAGCTTGATGCCGTAGTCGGGCACCAGGTCCACGAACGGATCGTGCTTGGGCGGCAGTGCTTCATGCACCGCTTCCATCACGCTCTGGTAATCCTGCGGGCCGGACACCGCCAGCACGTTGGGGTACGCCTCGCGGATCTGCTCAGGGCGCTTGCCCAGGCAGCCGGTGACGATGACCTTGCCGTTCTGGTTCATCGCTTCGCCAATCGCGTCCAGCGACTCGGTCACCGCAGAATCGATGAAGCCGCAGGTGTTGACCACCACCACGTCGGCCGAATCATAGGACGGGACGATGTCGTAGCCTTCCGAACGGAGCTGGGTGAGGATGCGCTCGGAATCGACGAGGGCCTTCGGGCAGCCAAGGCTGACGAAGCCGACTTTGGGGTTCAGCTGGGACATGGAATCGCGGGACTCTGGGGGCCTGGGCCCCTGCCGGCATGGCAGGGGTTCCTGGGGGCCGGGGCCTGAAAGGGCGCCAGTATACCGGGGTTGGCGGCCGCGCTCTGAATGGCCAGCCGCCCGATCCCGCACAGCCGCTGACATCGCGCTAACCCATGCAGCACCGACAATGCCGTTCTGTTCCCCACAACGAGATGGAAACGATGGCCGAGTGGATCACCCTGGATACGCATCACGGCCCGGTACGGGCCTGGCAGGCCCTGCCGGAGGGTACCGCGCGCGGCGGCCTGGTGGTGGTGCAGGAAATCTTCGGCGCCAATCCGCATATTCGCAGCGTGGCCGAACGCTTCGCGGCGGAAGGCTATGCGGTGCTGGCGCCCTCGTTCTTTGACCTGCTCGATGGCCCCGACGCCGATCCGGACGCGCTGCCCTACGACGCCGAAGGCGTGAAGCAGGGCCTGGAACGGGTCGGCGCGCTGGGCATGGAGCGTGCGCTGGAAGTGGTCCGCGCGGCGGCGACCCGGCTGGCCCCCTACGGCAAGGTCGGCACCGTCGGCTACTGCTGGGGCGGTACGGTGGCGATGCTGTCCGCAGTGCGCCTGGGACTGCCGTCGGTCAGCTACTACGGTGCGCGCAACGTCCAGTTCCTCGATGAGCCACCCAAGGCGCCGGTGATCTTCCACTTCGGCGCCCAGGACCGCAGCATCCCGCCAGAAGCCGTGCAGGCCCACCGCGAAAAGCTGCCGCAGATGGCCACCTACGTCTATCCGGCCGATCATGCCTTCAACCGGGAGGTCGGACATGCGTATGATCCAGACAGCGCCGCCCTGGCGCTGCAACGCACCCTGGACTTCTTCTCGGAGCATCTTGGATGAGCGAATTCGAACTCGATTCACGCCTGGCCGCCGATAGCGTGCTGGTGGCGGAAGGACCGTTGTCGCAAGTGCGGCTGATGAACGACGAACGATTCCCCTGGCTGGTGCTGGTACCGCGCCTGGCCGGGGTCACCGAGTGGATCGAGCTGGACGGCGAGCAGCAGGACAAGCTCCGCACCGAGCTCAACCGCGCCTGCAAGGCCCTGAAGGGCTCCGACGGGGTGGAAAAGATCAACATCGGGGCGCTGGGCAATATCGTGCGCCAGCTGCATTTCCATGTGATCGGCCGCCACGACGGTGATCCGGCCTGGCCGGGCCCGGTCTGGGGCAGCGGCCCGGCGCACCGCTACGAGCCGGCGGCGCTGGACCAGCATGTCGCCTACTGGAAGGAACGGCTAGGATATCCGGCCCTGTCCTGAGCCTTCGCCGACCCGATGCGATTCAACCTCGTTGCCGCCGTCCTGCTGATCCTGATCGGCCTGTTCATGCTCGCCAGCAATCTCGGCTGGACGCACCTGAACCTGTCCAAGCTGCTGCTGACCTGGTGGCCGGTGGCCCTGGTGGGTGTCGGCATCGCGATGCTGTTCGGTCGCGGCAAATAAGGAAGGCGGCGCATTGCGCCGCCTTCCTTCATGTGGAGCCGGGCCATGCTCGGCTGCCCTGCCTTGAAGCCGAGCATGGCTCGGCTCTACAGATCGCCTGCAATCTTCAGGTCCGCGGCAGGGTCACGCCGGTCTGGCCCTGGTACTTGCCGCCACGGTCGCGGTACGACGTCTCGCAGATGTCATCGGCGGCCGCCTGGAAGAACAGCATCTGCGCCACGCCTTCGTTGGCGTAGATGCGCGCCGGCAGCGGCGTGGTGTTGCTGAATTCCAGGGTGACGTGGCCTTCCCATTCCGGCTCCAGCGGCGTCACGTTGACGATGATGCCGCAGCGCGCGTAGGTGCTCTTGCCCAGGCACACCACCAGGGTATCGCGCGGAATGCGGAAGTATTCCACGGTACGCGCCAGCGCGAAGCTGTTCGGCGGGATGATGCACTCATCGCCGACGATATCCACGAAGCTGCCCGGATCGAAGTGCTTGGGATCGACGATCGTCGAGTTGATGTTGGTGAACACCTTGAACTCGCGCGAGCAGCGCACGTCATAGCCATAGCTGGACGTGCCATAGCTGACGATGCGCTGGCCGTTGGCCTGCTTGACCTGCCCGGCCTCGAACGGCTCGATCATGCCGTGCTGCTCGGACATGCGGCGGATCCAACGGTCACTCTTGATGCTCATGCTTTGTCCTGGGGGTACGAGGGGGCGCGAGGATTCTAGCAGGGGGCCGGCCTGCGCCGGCGGCCCCTGCCCCGGCACTTACAGCAGCGAGGACAGGATCGGGATCGAGGCCCGCGGGCGCTTGCCGACTTCCTCGATCAGGCGCTGCGCGGCATGGCGGTAGGCCTGGGCCGGTGCCGAATCCGGCTGGGCCACGGTGATCGGCGTGCCTGCATCGCCCTGCTCGCGGATGCCGATCTGCAGCGGCAGCGACCCCAGCAGCGGCACGCCGTACTGCGCGGCCATGCGCTCGCCGCCACCCTCGCCGAACAGGTGCTCGATGTGCCCGCAGCTGCTGCACGTGTGCACCGCCATGTTCTCGACGATGCCCAGCACCGGCACCTCGACCTTCTCGAACATCTTCAGCGCCTTCTTCGCATCCAGCGTGGCGATGTCCTGCGGCGTGGTGACGATCACTGCACCGGCCAGCGGAATCTTCTGGGTCAGGGTCAGCTGGATGTCACCCGTGCCGGGCGGCAGGTCGATCAGCAGGAAATCCAGGTCGTCCCACAGGGTATCGTTGAACAGCTGGGTCATCGCCGAGGTGGCCATCGGGCCGCGCCAGATCATCGGGGTGTCTTCTTCGATCAGGTAGCCGATCGACATGGTGTCCACGCCGAACGCACGCAGCGGCTCGATGCTCTTGTTGTCCGGGCTTTCCGGGCGGCCGGACAGCCCCAGCATGGCCGGCACGCTGGGGCCGTAGATGTCGGCGTCGAGCACGCCCACCCGCGCACCGAGCTGCTGCAGCGCCACGGCCAGGTTCACCGAGGTGGTGGACTTGCCGACGCCGCCCTTGCCCGAACCGACCGCGATGACATTGCGGATGCGGGCATGCGGCGTAAGTCCCTTCTGGACCTGGCTGGCATGGGGACGGCGGGGAGAACTGTTCACAACGAGCACCGGCGGAGTCAGGGGGATAACCCAACATCATACAAGCTGGACGTAACCTGACTGAAATTCAGGATTGCGACGGATTCGTGCACAGATTGTTAAGTTCATGTTACGTTCGATCAGCACTGTTTTGAGCTGCGGAGCCCGCTGTTCCGGCCCGCGCGATGGCGCATGCGCAGTGCCGTTTTTGTTTTTTGCTCTCCATTGGAACTACATGAAACACGTCAGCAATACCGCACGTCGCAACACGCTCGCCGTCGCCCTGATTTCCGCTCTGATGGCCGCCGCCCCGGCAATGGCCCAGGACAAGGCGACCAACCTGGACAAGATCACCGTCACCGGTTCGCTGATCCCGCAGACCCAGGTCGAAACCCAGACCCCGGTGATGTCCATCACCGCCGAAGACATCCAGACCCGCGGCTTCAGCAGTGTTGCTGAAGTGCTGCAGCAGTCATCGCTGACCACCGGCGGCCTGCAGGGTGGCCAGACCTCGGGTGCGTTCACCCAAGGCGCCGAAGCCGCCGGCATGTTCGGCCTGAATCCGGGCTACACCAAGTACCTGATCAACGGCCGCCCGATGCTCTCGTATCCGGCGCTGTACAACGGCAGCGAGTCGTTCAACAACATCAGCGGCATTCCGATCGACATCGTCGAGCGCATCGAAGTCCTGCCGGGCGGCCAGTCGTCGCTGTATGGCTCGGACGCGATCGCCGGCGTGGTCAACATCATCCTGAAGGAACGCATGGACGGCGGCACGATGTCGATCCGTGGCGGTACCTACACCGAAGGTGGTGGCAGCAACATCCGCTTCAGCGCCGCCAAGGGCTTCAACGCGTTCGACGACCGCTTCCACGCCCTGGTCAACGTGCAGATCGAAAACGGCAGCCCGATCTGGGGCTACCAGCGTGACATCACCAAGCAGAACAACCCTGTCGGTTACACCGCGCAGCTGCCGTCGAACGACTTTGCTGTCATCGGCAACGCCGACAACAAGCTGTACATGATGGACCCGACCCGCTGCGCCAACGTGGCAGGCCTGTACGACGGCACCACCACCGTCGGCAAGCGTGCATCGGGCGAATCGTGCGGCTCGGTGTACAGCGCCGGCTACAAGACCCTGAAGAACGGCAAGAACAGCGGCCAGTTCTACTCGTCGATGACCTTCGACGTGAACGACAACTTCCAGCTGTTCGCCGACGTGCTGTACAGCAAGGAAAAGACCGAATTCACCTCCGGCTCCAGCGCCCTGTGGTGGGGCACCAAGTCGGTGATGGGCGGCTTCTACGACCAGGGCCTGGGCAAGGTCGTGAACCTGCAGCGCGCCTTCGCGCCGGAAGAAATCGGCCCGGGCCACTACAACAACATCCTGAACTCCGATGAGAGCCGTTCCTACCAGGTCACCCTGGGCGGCAAGGGCATGGTCGGCGACTGGGACTACAGCGCCAGCTTCACCCGCGGCGAATACCGTCTGGACCAGAACCGCTTCGCGCGCTGGAAGGACAAGATCGAAGGCTTCTTCGGCGACACCGTGCTGGGCCCGCGCCTGGGCACCACCGCTGATGGCTTCGGCATCTACAACCCGAACTACACCGCCTTCTACTCGCCGATCACCCCGGACCAGTTCGCCAGCTTCACCGGCTATGGCACCCACCGCAGCAAGACCTGGCAGAACCTCGGTCGCGTGCAGGTGACCAACGGTTCGCTGTTCTCCCTGCCGGGCGGCGACGCCGGCCTGGCCGTCGTGCTGGAAGGCGGCAGCGAGGGTTGGGATTACTCGCCCGACCAGGCCTTCGTCGATGGCAACGCGTGGGGCGCCAGCGCCGTGGCCGGTGCCGGCCACCGCAGCAACTACGCGGTGACCAGCGAACTGCGCATGCCGGTGTTCGAGTCGCTGACCATCAGCGCCTCGGGCCGCTATGACGCCTTCAAGATCGCCGACAAGACCGTCGACAAGGCCACCTACAGCATCGGCCTGGAATACCGTCCGGTGGAAAGCCTGCTGCTGCGCGGCAAGTACGGCACCGCGTTCCGCGCGCCGACCCTGTCCGATGCCTTCCAGGGCATGAGCGGCTCGTTCGCCTCCGGCCAGAACGACTACTACCGCTGCAGCCAGATGGGTTACGCGCTGCGTGACGAAGCCTGCTCGTTCTACAAGACCACCTCGGTGTACAGCGAAAAGTCCGGCAACCCGGACCTGAAGCCGATCACCGCCGACGTGTGGAGCGCAGGCGTGGTGTGGGCCCCGGTGAGCAACTTCTCGCTGTCGGTCGACTACTACAACTGGAAGATCAAGAACGAGGTCAAGACCCTGAGCACCGACCAGCTGCTGCTGGCCGAGTACCAGTGCCACAACGGCCTGCCGAACAACACCTCGGCCAGCTGCCAGAACGTGACCGACTGGGTGACCCGCGACGCCGGTGGCAACCTGACCCGCGTGTACACCCCGAAGCTCAACGTGGCCAGCCAGAACCTGGAAGCGGTGACCGTCGGTGCCAAGTACCAGCAGGACCTGGGCCGCTTCGGTTCGCTGATGTTCTCCGGCAACTACACCAACATGCTCAAGCGTGAAGTGGTGGCCCTGCCGGGTGCGCAGAAGCTGGACCTGCTGAGCGATCCGTACAACATGTGGTACTACGACAACTTCGCCAAGGTACGCGGCGACGTGTCGGTGGGCTGGGCCATCTCCAAGTTCACCACCACCGTGTACGCGAACTACGTCGGCAGCACCCCGAACTACCTGGCCTACACCGGCCGCAGCTACGACTACGTCCACTCCTCCGGCGCCAAGGCCGGCAAGTGGGGCTCGTACACCACGTACAACATGAGCCTGAACTACCAGGCACAGGACGATCTGACCCTGTCGCTGATGGTCAACAACGTGTTCAACAAGCTGCCGGAAGGCCAGCGCTACAACTACCCGGGCAACGAATCGACCCCGTTCAACGACGGCTTCTACAGCGTCTACGGCCGTCAGATCTCGGCCCAGGTCAAGTACGACTTCTAATCCCGTCGTATTCCGGACCGCGTGTCTGGACCAGGCCCCGCTTCGGCGGGGCCTTTTTTTTTCCTACGATCAGGCCGAACCGTCCCATTCAGGAAAAAGTCACTTTCGAACGGAATGGTGACAATGCGATACAGATCAAACAGATACGTTGATTTAGACGCGCGTTCTCGCAGTCAGCGCCGCTGACGAATCACACCTCCATGACTGCATCATGAATGCTTGACAGCCTTGGTTAATGTGATGTTAATCTCGAGTCATCGGCACGTGAAGCCGGTACCAGCGCCGGGCGGCGGCACGCTGCCGACACTGGGCAAGGGACACACGGAGACGTCGACAAGGACCAGTCCCGGTGTACGACGCAATCATTCGATTCAAGGGGATTTCAGATGATCAATCGCAAGTCGCTCAGCAAGCATCCGCTGAGCTTCGCCCTCGCCTCTGCCGTGCTGCTCGCCGCAGCCGCCCCGGCGATCGCCCAGGACGCCTCCAGCACGACGCAGACTGAGGAAGCGCCCAAGTCGAAGGCCACCAACCTGGACACGGTGACCGTCACCGGTTCGCGCATCAGCCGCGACGTGTTCAACTCGGTTTCGCCGGTGCAGGTCGTCACCCGTGAAGAAACCACCCTGGCCGGCTTCAACTCGACCACCGCCGCCCTGCAGAGCACGGCGGTCACCGCCGGTGCGGCACAGATCAACAACGCCTACGGCGGCTACGTCACCGACGGCGGCCCGGGCGCCAACACCCTGGGCCTGCGCGGCCTCGGCCCGACCCGCACCCTGATCCTGCTCAACGGCCGCCGCGTATCGCCGGCCGGTACCCGCGGCTCGGTCGGCTCGACCGACCTGAACGTGCTGCCGAACTCGATCGTCGACCGCGTCGAGATCCTGAAGGACGGCGCCTCGTCCATCTACGGCTCCGACGCCGTGGCCGGCGTGATCAACATCATCACCAAGACCAAGGTCGACGGTGTCACCTTCGAAGCGCAGCACAACGCCACCGACGGTGGCGGCGGTGAAGAGCGCCGTTACTCGATCATGTTCGGTTCCACCGGCGAGCGCTCGCACTTCTCCGGTTCGTATGAGTACTACACCCGCAACGAACTGACCCTGGCCGACCGCAGTTGGGCAGGCGGCTGCCCGACCGACATGTACCGTGACATCGAGGCCGGCGACTCCTGGGGCAGCGGTGACTTCATCGATCCGCTGACCGGCAAGCCCAAGTGCTGGTCGCTCGATGCCGGCGGCACCACCCTGAACACCATCGGCACCAACACCCGTACCGGTGTGGCCGCTCCGGGCGGCGTCGGCACCCGCTTCAACCGCTGGCGCCCGAACGCGGCGATCACCACCGGCCTGGTCGGCTACGAAGGCGTGGACCTGAACACCCGCGACACCTTCGACCCGGCGATGCGCAACGAGTCGCTGATCTCGCCGACCAAGACCCACACCCTGTACTTCCAGGGCGGCTTCGACCTCAATGCACTGGGTGATGCCGAGCTGTACTACGAGTTCCTGGGCAACAAGCGCAAGTCGACCCAGACCGGTTACCGCCAGCTGACCCTGGACTACGCCGTGGGCAGCCCGCTGATCCCGGCCAACCTGCGTGACAGCGTAGCCGGCGCCCCGACCGACCAGACCAGCGGCAGGAACCTGGGCGTGCGTGCGTTCATCGGCTTCGGCAACGACACCAACAAGCAGAACGTCGACTTCCTGCGCTTCAATGCCGGCCTGCGTGGCCACCTGAGCTCGGAGTGGAACTATGACTTCAACGTCATGCACGCCCGCAGCGACGCCGACTACACCTTTGAAAGCTTCCTGACCAGCCGCCTGCGCCAGAGCCTGGACGTGGTCTCCAACGGTGCCGGTGGCTATGTCTGCCGCGACGCTTCCAACGGCTGCATCGCCGCGCCGGCGCTGAACACCAACACCATCGGCGGCAAGCTGCCGCAAGACTGGAAGGACTGGGTGTTCGTGCCGGTCACCGGCAACACGCTGTACAAGGAAACCACGGTCAACTTCAACGTCAACGGCCCGCTGTTCGACATGCCCTACGGCTCGGCCGGCGGCGCGTTCGGCGTCGAGTACCGCAAGGCACGGATCGACGACACCCCGTCGCCGTACTCGATCAATGCCGACCTGTACAACCTGACCAACGCCACCCCGACCCGCGGTTCGGACTCGGTGCTCGAGGCCTACGGCGAACTGGAACTGCCGCTGCTGTCCGGCGTCACCGCTGCCGAGGAACTGACGGTCAACCTGTCCGGCCGCTACACCGACTACAAGTCCTACGGCTCGGATGAGACCTACAAGATCGGCGCGCTGTGGACGCCGGTGAAGTGGCTGTCGTTCCGTGCTTCGTACGGCACCTCCTACCGCGCACCGGCGCTGTTCGAACAGTTCCTGGGCGGCACCACCGGCTTCCTGAGCAGCAGTGCCGACCCCTGCAACGAGTATGGTGATCGCAACCCGAGCTCGCCGCGCTACCAGAACTGCGCATCGCTGGGCCTGGCACCGGACTACCTAGCCACCCAGGGCGTGACCGTGGTCACCCAGGGTGGTGCCGAGGCCGGCCTGGAAGCCGAAACCTCCAAGGCCAAGACCCTGGGCGTGGTGATCCAGCCAGAATTCGGCAGCGGCTTCGGTGACCTGTCCTTCGCCGCCGACTACTTCGACATCGAAGTGAAGAACGGCGTCGACAGCGCGGGCGGCGCGAACATCCTGTCGCGCTGCTATGACAGCGGCAGTGCCGACTTCTCCTCCGGTTCGGGTCTGTGCCGCCTGGTGGCCCGCAACCCGGTCAACAACCAGCTGGTGGTGACCAACGGCTTCATCAACCTGTCCACCGACAAGGTCCGTGGCCTGGACTTCACCACCCGCTATGTCCGCGAAATCGGCCCGGGCACCCTGCGCACCACGCTGCAGTTCACCCACTACCTGGAACAGGCCAGCAAGGTCTTCTCCGACGATCCGCTGGTGGACTACAACGGCATGCTGTCGCGTCCGGAAAACACCGCCTCGCTGGACCTGAGCTACAAGTGGAAGAACTGGCAGGTGCGTTATGGCCTGGACTGGATCGACAAGATGGACAGCTACGCGTACTACGAGGAGCGCAACCCGGGTGACTTCGATCCGGCTACCTCGGCGTACAAGCTGTACACCCCGAACTACTTCCTGCAGGCCATCTCGGTGAAGTATGAAGCGGATAAGTGGTCGGTCACCGGTGGCGTGCGCAACTTCGCCGACCGCAAGCCGCCGACCATCTCCCAGGGTGTCTACAGCACCGTCGGCAACGCGCTGTTGTACAGCGGCTTTGACTACTTCGGTCGCAGCTACTTCCTGAACATCACGCGTTCGTTCTGATCCTGCTCCCTGCAACCGCCGCCCTTCGGGGCGGCGGTTCCATTTCAGGCACTGCCTTTTCCACAGGCAGCTGCCACTGCATTCCGAGGTTGCAATGAAGCGAACCCTGTTGCTGGCGGCCCTGGCCAGTGTTTCCCCGTCCCTGCACGCCAAGCCCGAAGCTCCGACCATTGAGCAGATGGCGGCCTTCCCCGCCATCTCCAGCCTGTCGCTATCGCCGGATGGCCAGCACATCGCCGGCCTGCGCGCCAATGGCGAAGAGCGCGTGATCGTGGTGTGGCGCACCGATGCACTGGACAAGCCGCCAACGGTGATCGGCGCCAACCGCATGAAGTTCCAGAGCGTGTCGTTCATCAAGAACGGGCAGCTGGCGGTGGTGCTGTGGCAGCCCTACGACCTGCGCGCGGACCGGGTGACCAAGACCTTCGTCAGCAAGTTCTTCATCACCGACATCGAAGGCAAGCAATGGAAGGAGCCGATCACGCCTCCACGTGCCAGCAGCCGCAGCGAGGAGCTCGAGCAGGCCCTGGCCAACGCCACGGTACTGGACACCCTGCCCAACGATCCGGACCACATCCTGGTGGTCAACGGCAGTGGCAGCAGCTCCGGTGACGTCTACAAGGTCGACCTGCGCAACTTCACCTCGCAGCGCATCCAGAAGACCGAAGAGCGCGTGGCCGGCTACATCACCGACCTCGACAGCGAGCTGCGCGCACGCCTGCGCCAGGATGTCGACGGCACCGGTGCCTACGTCGCCACCGAGTTCCGGTCGCCCGCCACCGGTACCTGGGAAGAGCACTTTCGCTCCTATGTGAAGAACCGCGACGTCAACCAGGTGATCGGCTTTGCCGACGACCCGAACATCGCCTTCGTGCTCAGCAATGTCGGCCGCGACAAGGCGATCGTGTATGAGTACGACATCAGCGCGCGCAAGCAGAAGGAAGTGCTGTTCGAGCACAAGCTGTTCAACGCCGGTTCGATGCTGATCAACCGCTTCCGCAAGGGTGCGGTGCCGTTCGGCGAGATCATGGGCATCGGCTACGCCGGTCCGCGCGGTGACGACATGCAGTGGACCTCGCCGCGCATGAAGGCGCTGGACCAGGGCCTGCGCCAGGCCCTGGGCATCACCCAGGAACCGCTGGCGATGGTCGATACCGCCAACGGCCAGCGCTTCACCGCCAACTACGATACCGGCGTGAGCCTGCGCATCGTCGACTACACGGCGGACCTTTCCAACGTGCTGGTCGTTACCTCCGGGCCTTCCAATCCGCCCGAATACCACCTGCTGCACAACGGCAAGCTGACCCTGCTGGCGAAGACCTACCCGCAGATCCAGCCTGCCGCGCTGGGCCAGACCCGGCTGGTCTACTACAAGGCACGCGACGGGCTGGACATTCCTGCATTCCTCACCACGCCCAGCACCGAGCTGTGCGGCGCCGGCCCCTGGAAGGCGGTCGTGCATCCGCACGGCGGGCCCTGGGCGCGCGATGGCATGGACTTCGATGGCTCGATGTGGGTCCCGCTGATGGCATCGCGCTGCATGGCGGTGCTGCGCCCGCAGTTCCGTGGCTCGGCCGACTGGGGCCGCAAGCTGTGGATGGCCGGTGACGCCGAGTGGGGCCAGAAGATGCAGGATGACAAGGACGACGGCGCGCAGTGGATGATCGACCAGAAGATCGCCCGCCCCGGCCACATCGCCATGTTCGGCTTCTCCTATGGCGGCTATTCGGCGTTTGCGGCCTCGGTCCGCCCCAACGGACTGTACAAATGCGCCATTGCCGGCGCCGGCGTCTCGGATATCAAGAAGATCTGGTCGCGCTTCTATACCAACCCATTCTTCCGCCAGGCCCAGGCCCCCACGGTGGCCGGCCTGAACCCGGTGGACAAGGCCGGCGAGATGAAGATCCCGTTGATGGTCTACCACGGCGATCGCGACCGCACGGTGCCGATCGAACAGTCGGAGTGGTTCGTGAACAAGGCGAAAGGTTCCGGCCAGCCGGTCGAGTTCCACGCCATCGCCGACTACGCCCACGGGCCGGCCTGGACGCGCCGCATCATGGCCGACCAGTTGCAGCTGATAGACGACTACCTGGGCAAAGGCTGCGGCGGCGGCGGCCTGTAAGCGTTACCGGCCTACAGCAGGGGCGCCCGGCGGGCGCCCTTGCACGTTCTGGCCCTTGCGCAGGGACATGACCTTCGACACCCTTGCAGGTCTGGCCAGCGGCGTATCGTTCGGCCCACGGTCGCACCTGCGGCCACTCCCTGACTCACTCGGCCTGGAGGCCATTCAAGTGACCCGTACTCCCAAGATCGTGCTGCTGACCCTGGCCGTTTCGGCCGCGCTGGTCGGCTGCGGCAAGACTGAAACCCCGGCCAAGGACGCCGCCGCCTCCGCCCCGGCCACCGCCGAAGCCACCACCTATAAGCTGGACGAGAGCAAGCTGCCGGCCTACAACGCCTTCCAGCCGAGCGACCTGGACACTACCAAGGACGCCTGCACCGCCTTTGGCGACTACGTCAACAGCAAGTGGCTGGCCGCCAACGAAATCCCGGGCGACCGCACCAGCTGGGGCGCGTTCACCATCCTCGACGAGCGTTCGGTGGCCGTGCAGCACCAGCTGGCCGAACAGGTCGCGCAGGTCAAGAATCCGAACCACATCGAGAAGATCGTCGGCGACCTGTGGGCCACCGGCATGGACGAAGCCAAGATCAACGCACAGGGCATCGAGCCGCTGAAGGCCGACCTGGCGGCGATCGACGCCCTGCAGGACAAGGCGGCGATCGCCAACTACCTGCGCACCAGCGCCGCCAAGGGTGACAACGTCCTGTTCGGCTTCGGTGCCGAAGCGGACTTCAAGAACTCGGCCATGAACATGGCCTACGCCAGCCAGGGCGGCCTGGGCCTGCCGGATACCACCTATTACACCGATGCCAAGAACGCCGACAAGCTGAAGGCCTACCAGGCGCACGTGGCCAAGGTGCTGGAGCTGTCCGGCGTCGCCGCGGCCGACGCGGCCAAGCAGGCCGAGGACGTGGTCAAGTTCGAAACCCGGCTGGCCAAGGCCTCCAAGTCGCGCGTCGAACTGTCGCGCAACGTCGAGCTGTACTACAACCCGGTCACCCTGGCCGACGCCGACAAGCTGACCCCGAACTTCAGCTGGACCGAGTTCTTCAAGTCGCAGGGCGTTGCCGCGCCGGAGAAGTTCTCGCTGGCCATGCCGGCGTTCCATGAAGAAGTGAGCAAGGCACTGGGTGATACCGACCCGTCGGTGTGGCGCGCCTACCTGCGCTTCCACACCGTGGACAGCGCCTCGCCGTACCTGGCTGACGCCTTCGTGCAGGAGAACTACGAGTTCTACGGCAAGACCCTCAACGGCCAGAAGGAACAGAAGCCGCGCTGGAAGCGCGTGCTGGGCACCATCGAGAACGATGCCGGTGAAGCCTTCGGCCAGCTGTACGTGAAGGTTGCCTTCTCGCCGGAAGCCAAGGCGAAGATGGAAGAGCTGGTGAAGAACCTGGCCGCCGCGCTGAAGGACCGCATCCAGGGCCTGAGCTGGATGAGCGAGGAAACCAAGGCCAAGGCCATCGCCAAGTGGGAGACCTTCACCCCGAAGATCGGTTACCCGGACAAGTGGCGCGACTGGTCGGGCCTGCAGACCCAGCGCGACAGCTTCCTGGGCAACGTGCGCGCGGCCAACGAGTTCAACTACAAGTTCAACCTGTCCAAGATCGGCAAGCCGGTGGACAAGACCGAGTGGGGCATGACCCCGCAGACCGTCAACGCCTACTACAACCCGCTGCAGAACGAGATCGTGTTCCCGGCCGCCATCCTGCAGCCGCCGTTCTTCGATCCGAAGGCCGACGATGCGCTGAACTACGGCGGCATCGGTGCGGTGATCGGCCATGAAATGACCCACGGTTACGACGACCAGGGTGCACGCTTCGGGCCGACCGGCAACATGGAAGACTGGTGGACCCCGGCCGACAAGAAGAACTTCGAAGGCCTGACCGGCAAGCTGGTCAAGCAGTTCGACCAGTACAAGGTCGACGGCCAGGCGGTGAACGGCCACCTGACCCTGGGCGAGAACATCGCCGACCTGGGCGGCCTGGCCACCGCCTACGACGCGCTGCAGAAGGCCACCGCCGGCAAGGAAGATGCGAAGGTCGATGGCTTCACCCGAGACCAGCGCTTCTTCTTCAACTGGGCCACCGTGTGGCGCACCAAGTACACCCCGGAAAACGCCAAGGTCCGCCTGGCCACCGACCCGCACGCCCCGGCGCAGTTCCGCGCCATGGGTGCGCCGTCGAACCTGCCGACCTTCGCCGCCGCGTTCCAGTGCAAGGCCGGTTCGCCGATGGCCCGCAGCGGCGAGCAGCAGGTGGTGATCTGGTAACCCACGGCTGACGTTGCGGCGTACCTGCAGAGGCCCGGGAATTCCCGGGCCTTTGTTGTTCACAGCGCCCGTCATCCACGCATGGCCCACGCCGTTGGTAGATGCCGACCTTGGTCGGCGCACGGCTCGGCGGAGCCACCGTGATGCGTGCATGCCGCGCCCATGCCCGGCTTGCTATAGTGCGCGCGCCCTCAATCCATCACGGATTCGTTCCACATGCCCAACTTCCGTCCGCTTGCCATCGCCCTGGGCATCAGCCTGGCGACTCTGGTCCCGACCCACGATGCGTTTGCCGCCGCCAAGAAGAAGGCCGCACGCGCCCCGGCCGTCAGCGCCCAGTGCAGCGACTTCTACGACGCCACCAATGCAGGCTGGCTGAAGGCCAACCCGGTGCCGCAGACCGGTGCCACTACCGCGCTCGGCCAGCTGGTCGACCGCAGCCGCCAGCAGCAGCGCGACCTGCTCGACGCCGCGATGAAGTCGCCGCAGGGCAATGTGCAGAAGCTGCTGGGTGACTTCTGGGCCAGTGGCCTTGACGAAGCCGCCGTGGAGGCGGACGGTTCCAATCCGATCGCCCCGCTGCTGACCCGCATCAACGCCATCAAGAAGGCCAAGGATGTGCCGGCGTCGATCGCCGCGCTGCACCAGGTGGGCATCCCGGTCGCCTTCAACTTCGGCCCCGACGTCGACCTGAAGGCACTGGACCGCCACATCGGTTACTTCATGCAGGGCGGCATGGGCCTGCCGGATCCTGCGTTCTATACCCGCACCGACGCCGACACCGTGGCGCTGATGGGCCGCTACCGCAACTACGTCAAGCAGATCCTGGCGCTGACCGGCACCCCGGCGGCCAAGCTGGATGCCGAATCGCAGGCGGTAATCGCGCTGGAGACCGAGCTGGCGCGCAACGCGCAGTCGCTGGCCGGCATCAACAACCCGTTCAACAACTACGCGCCGATCTCCACCAAGGAGCTCAACAGCCGCTACCGCAATCTGCAGCTGGACGCTTTCCTGAAGGCACAGGGCGTGGATGACGACCTGGTCTCGCTGGCCGATCCGGGGCTGTTCAAGCAGCTCGATGGCATGGTCACCAAGCTCAAGCCGGACCAGTGGAAAGCCTACCTGCGCTGGCGCGTGGGCGACTCGATGGCGCCGTACCTGTCCAAGGCCTACCGCGACGCCGAGTTCGAATTCCGTGGCCGTGTGCTGCGTGGCCAGACCCTGCCGCCGCAGCGCTGGGAATCCGTGCTGGATGCAATCAATGTGGCCGCCGGCCCGATGGTCGGCCGCGAGTACGCCGCCCGCTACCTGTCGGCCGAAGATCGTCGCCAGGCGGCGTGGATCGTCGACAAGCTGCGCGAAGTGCAGATCGAAGCGGTCAAGAACAACAGCTGGATGAGCGCCGAAGCCAAGGCTGAAGCGCAAGCCAAGCTGGCTGCGCTGAAGATCGAGATCGGCACGCCGCTGCGCGACCTGGACTACAGCGTGCAGCCGATGGGGCGCGGCTCGTTTGGTGGCAACATGCTGATTGCTTCGACCTGGCGCCACCGCGAGGAAATGAAGCGCATCGGCAAGGGCAATGCCGACCGCCGCTGGGACGTGCTGCCGCAGCAGCCGTCGCTGGCCTACGACCTGGCGCAGAACCGCCTGATCGTCACCGCCGCGATCCTGCAGGGCCCGGTGTTCAACGCCAAGGCCGACGCCGCCGACAAGTTCGGCAGCTTCGGTGGCCTGGTCGGCCATGAGCTGACCCGTGCGATCGATGCCAAGGGCGCGCTGGTCGATGCCAAGGGTGAGCTGCGCAGCTGGTGGACACCGGCCGACAAGACCGCCTGGACCCTGCTCGGCAATCGCGTGGCCGCGCAGTACAGTGCCTACGACTTCCCGGGCGTAAAGGGTGCCAAGGTCAACGGCACGCTCACCCAGGAAGAAAACCTGGCCGACATCGCCGGCCTGGAACTGGCATGGGCGGCGTATGCCGCGCAGGAGCCCAAGGCCAAGCAGGCACAGCAGCAGGGCTTCTTCCGCGCCTGGTCGACGCTGTGGGCACAGCAGCTGTCGCCGAACGAGGCCGCACGCCGCCTGACCGCCGACATCCGCGCACCGGGCCTGTGGCGCAGCAACGGCACGCTGGCCAACCTGCCGGCGTTCGGTGCCACCTTCAGTTGCAAGGCCGGGCAGCCGATGCAGCGCAGCGAAGCCGACCAGATCAAGGTCTGGCGCTGAGCCCGCTGCCGCACTGGTAGTGCAAAGGGCGCCTTCGGGCGCCCTTTTTTTGCGGGTGCAGCACGATCCGGGGTTAACACCGGGCGTGCTATCGCTGCGGCTTCGTCCAACGTGGAGCCGGACATGGCACACAAGAACACGATCTGTATCTGGTACGACAACGGCGCGCTCGAGGCCGCCACCTTCTATGCCAGCCTCCTGCCCGACAGTGCGGTGACTGCGGTGCATCACGCACCCGGCGACTACCCCGACGGCAAGGAAGGCAACGTACTGACGGTCGAATTCACGGTCTGCGGCATCCCCTGCGTCGGCCTCAACGGCGGCACCGCGTTCAAGCACAGCGAAGCCTTCTCCTTCCAGATCCAGACCGAGGACCAGGCCGAGACTGACCGCTTGTGGGACGCCATCGTCAGCAACGGCGGACAGGAGAGCCAGTGCGGTTGGTGCAAGGACCGATGGGGCATTTCCTGGCAGATCAGCCCACGCATGTTGATCGAAGCGGTGACCAGCCAGGACAAGGCACTGGCCAAGCGCGCCTTCAATGCGATGATGCCGATGAAGAAGATCGACATCGCCACCATCGAAGCGGCAATCCAAAAAGGGGACGGAGGGGATTAAGTCGTTTCTTCCCCCCTGTGCGCAGATGCGGATTGCGACTTAATTCCCTCCGTCCCCTTTTTCCGAGGTGCTGATGTCCTGGGATGCGATCATCATCGGTGGCGGCCACAACGGCCTGGTCTGCGCGGCCTATCTCGCACGCGCTGGCAAGAAGGTGCTGGTGCTGGAACGTCGTGGCGTTCTCGGCGGCGCGGCGGTCACCGAGGAATTCCACCCCGGGTTTCGCAACTCGGTGGCGTCCTACACGGTGTCATTGCTGCAGCCGAAGGTGATCGACGACCTGCAGCTGCATGCGCATGGGCTGCGCATCATCAATCGCCCGGCCAACAACTTCCTGCCATTGCCGGACGGCCGCTACCTGCTGTCCGCACCGGGCCGCACCCAGGCCGAGGTCGCGAAGTTTTCCGAGCGGGATGCGCAGCGGCTACCCGAATACGAAGCGCGCCTGGAGATCTTCGCTGATGTGCTGCGCGCCTGGGCCCTGCGCGCGCCCCCGGACTTGGGCGTGGCGGGTGGTTGGCGTGCGCTGCCCGCACTATGGCAGATGGGGAAGCTCGGCCGCGAACTGGCAACGCTGGACGCGCCGCATCGCCAGGAACTGCTGGACCTGTTCACGCTGTCGGCCGCCGAGTACCTGGACCGCTGGTTCGAAAGCGAGCCGATCAAGGCGCTGTTCGGCTTCGATGGCATCGTCGGCAACTACGCAAGCCCCTATACACCGGGCAGTGCCTACGTACTGCTGCACCATGTGTTCGGCCAGTGCAATGGCATGAAAGGTGCGTGGGGCCATGCGATTGGTGGCATGGGCGCGATCAGCCAGGCCATCGCCACTGCCGCGCGGGAGGCCGGGGCTGAGCTGCGCGTGGATGCCCGTGTGCAACGCCTGCTGATCGAGCAGGGTCGTGTCGTGGGCGTGGCGCTGGCCAACGGCGAAATCCTGCGCGCACGCGCGATGATCGCCAACGTCAATCCAAAGCTGCTGTACGAGCAGATGCTGGCACCGGAGCAGGTACCGGACGCAACGCGCGAACGCATGGCGAACTGGCGCTGCGGTTCGGGCACGTTCCGGATGAATGTCGCGCTGTCGCAGCTGCCGGACTTCCGCGCTCTGCCCGGTCCCGGCGATCACCTCAGCGCCGGGATCATCATGGCCCCCAGCCTGGATTACATGGACCGTGCCTGGCTGGATGCGCGTCGCAATGGCTGGTCACGCGAACCGATCGTGGAAATGCTCATTCCCAGCACGCTGGACGATTCGCTGGCGCCGCCCGGGCAGCATGTGGCCAGCCTGTTCTGCCAGCACGTGGCGCCCGTGCTTCCCGGTGGGCGTCACTGGGATGATCATCGTGAAACGGTGGCCGATCTGATGATCGCCACCGTTGAACGGTATGCGCCGGGTTTCGCTGGCAGCGTACTGGGCCGCCAGGTGCTGTCACCGCTGGATCTGGAGCGCACCTTCGGCTTGATCGGCGGCGACATCTTCCACGGAGCGCTCAGTGCCAACCAGTTGTTCTCGGCACGGCCGATGGTTGGCCAGGCTGGCTATCGTGGTGCCCTGCCCGGCCTGTATCTGTGCGGGTCGGGAACACATCCCGGGGGCGGCGTGACCGGCGCGCCAGGTCACAATGCGGCGCAGGTGGTGTTGCAGGATCTCTGAAGGCGTGCCACCCAAGGTTGGCACCTACCCGCGTGGGAGAAGGCGTGCCGACCAACGGTCGGCACCTACAGCGTCAAATGATCCTTCGGATCATTTGACGCTGCGCAGATGGTTCGGGCGCTTCGGTGGGCCGGGCGGTCGGCGCTTGTTGAACGGCGGCTGCCCTCGCCAGTAGCGGATCAGCAACCAGCCGAACAGCATGCCGCCGAGGTGCGCGAAGTGGGCCACTCCCGGCTGCCAGCCGGTCATGCCCAGCACCAGTTCGCCCACGCCGAACAGGATCACGAAGGTGCGCGCCTTCATCGGGATCGGTGGGAACAGCAGCATCACCCGCTGGTTCGGGAACAGCATGCCGTAGGCCAGCAGCAGGCCGAACACGCCGCCAGAGGCCCCCAGCACCGTGGCCGGGTTCTCCAGCAGCGTACCCACCAGCAGCTGGCAGACACCGGCACCGGCCACGCAGACCAGGTAATACAGCAGGAAGCGCTTTTCGCCCCAGGTCTGCTCCAGCGGCGCGCCGAACATGAAGACCGCCAGCATGTTGAAGAACAGATGCATGAAGCTGCCATGCAGGAAACCGTAAGTCAGCAGCTGCCAAGGCTGGAAGTTGCCGCCCGGCGAGAACGCATCGAAGCCTTGCTGCAGCGGTTGCAGCATGAACGGCTCGAAGGTCTGCATGCCGAGCAGGAACGGCTGCTGCAGCAGGAACAGGATCGCGTTGGCGATCAGCAGGGCCTTGGTGACGGTTGGCAGACGCGGGAACATGGGAGCACCGGCATGGAACGGCCTCCATCATAGCCGCAGCACCGCGCCTTGTTGGCGACCGGCAGGTCCGGCCTGTTCAGTCGCCAGCGATGCTCAGCCCGGGCCCCAAACGGCAGCATCCAGCACAACCGCCGGATCGGTCGTGGGCATCCGCACCCGGCCGTTCTCAACCACCACGCCCTCGGCACGCAGCCGCTGCGACTGCTCGCGCCAGCCCGCCGACCCTTCTTCCATGGCGATGCGCCCATCCGAGCGCAGCACGCGGTGCCAGGGCAGGTCCGGGTCGTCGTTCTGGCCCAGGATGCGCGCGGTCAGGCGCGCACGCCCGGGCAGGCCCGCGCGCATCGCCACCTGGCCGTAGCCCATCACCTGCCCCGCCGGGATCGCGCGGATCACCGCCAGGATGCGCGCACGCGCCTGCTCCGGCGTCAGCGCCGCAGGCGGGTCACCAGCAGAACGCCGATCAGCACCAGCACGGTGCCGGCGATCTGTGCCGGCCCCATCGGTTCGTCGAGCAGCCATAGGCTCATCACGATGGTGGAAACAGGGCCCAGCATACCGACCTGCGCGGCCAGCGACGAACCCACGCGCTGCACCGCCAGCATGATCGCCAGCACCGGCAGCACCGTGCACACGGTGGCATTGACCAACGACAGCCACTGCACCGGTGCCGGTGCCTGCCACAGCAGTGGCAGCGGATGGGTCACCGCGAAGTGCAGCAGCACCAGCACGCTGGCCACGCAGCTGGCGTAGGCGGTCAACCGCACCGCGCCGATGCGTGCCACCACCTGCCCGCTGCCGAACAGGTACAGCGCGTAGCTGAGCGCACTGCCCAGCACCAGCAGGCTGCCGACGATGATCTGCCCACCTTCGCGCTGCAGATCGTGGCCAAAGGCCAGCAGCACGCCCAGATAGCTCAGCACCAGCGCGCCGATCTGCCAGCGGCCCGGCCGCTGCCGTGCCAGCAGCACGTTGATCAGCAACACCAGGGTCGGGTTCAAGTAAAGAATCAGCCGCTCCAGGGTCACGCTGATGTACTGCAGGCCCTGGAAATCGAGCAGGCTGGACAGGTAGTAGCCGGTGAAGCCCAGCCACAGCACGCGGGCGCGGTCGGCCCAGGACAGCGGCTCTGCCCGGCGCGCAGCCCACAGTGCCATCAGCACGAACAGCGGCAGCGCCATCAGCATGCGCAGGGCGAGCAGCGAGGTGGCATCGACGCCATGACGCAGGCCGAGCTTGACGATGATGGCCTTGCCGGAGGCGGCGATGGCGCCGATCGCGGCCAGGCCGATACCCCCCAGCGCGATGCGGGGGGAAGCCGTAGCGATGCGGGAAGCGGGAGTGGACATCAGGACGACGGCGGGCCGCGCAGAGCGGCCCGGTAAGGCGTGGGGGCGCCCATTGTCGCACGGGCGCCCTCGGTGCCCTGTAGAGCCGAGCCTGCGCTCGGCTTCGCCAAGCCTGGGCGAAAAGCAGCCGAGCGTGGGCGCGGCTCTACAACAGCGGGCTCAGCGCATCAGCACCACTTCCTCGGCCGAGGTCGGGTGGATCGCCACGGTGTCGTCGAACTGGGCCTTGGTCGCGCCCATCTTCACCGCCACCGCGAAGCCCTGCAGGATCTCGTCGGCCGCTTCGCCCAGCAGGTGGATACCCACCACGCGCTCCTCCGGGCCCGCGCACACCATCTTGAACAGGCTGCGCTGGGTGCCGTTGGCCAGCGCCTGCAGCATCGGGCGGAAACGGCTGTGGTAAACGCTCACCTGGTCAAAACGCGCGCGCGCTTCTTCTTCGCTCATGCCCACTGCACCCAGCGGCGGGTGCGAGAACACCACGCTGGCCACGTTCTCGTAATCCATCTTCGATTGCGGACGTCCACCGAACAGGCGGTCCATCAGCCGCCGTGAAGCGGCCACCGCCACCGGCGTCAGGCCGACCTTGCCAGCGATGTCGCCCACCGCGTGCACGCTCGGCACAGAGGTGGTCTGCCATTCGTCCACCTCCACCTGCTGGTGCTCGCCGATGCCGATGCCCAGCGCTTCCAGGCCCAGGTCGCGACTGTTGCCGCGCCGGCCGGTGGCGAAGAACACTGCATCGAACACGCTGTCGAGCGGGCCATCATGACCGAACGCACGTACGCGTTCGCCATCGCGCTGCAGTTCGCGCAGGCGATAGCCGAAATGGATGCGCACGCCCTGCTGCTTCAGGTTCTCGGCCAGCTGATCGGTCAGCTCGTAATCGAAGCGATCCAGCAGCCGCTGGCCGCGCACCAGCAGGCTGACCTTGCTGCCCAGTGCCTGCAGCAGGCCGGCCAGCTCCACCGCGATGTAACCGCCACCGATGATCGCTACCTCGGCCGGTGCCGCACGCAGATCGAAGAAGTCATCGGAAACCAGGCCCAGTTCAGCGCCGGGAATATCCGGGCGCAGCGGATGCGCGCCGGTGGCGATCAGGATGTGCTCGGCGCTGTAATGCACGCCGTCACTGCAGGCCACGGTATGCGCATCGAGCAGACGGCCGCGCGCAGGGATGCGCACCACGCCGGTTTCATCCAGGCGCTTGTGGTAGCTGGTGTGGATGTTGGTGATGTAGGCCTGGCGATGGATCACCAGCTCCTTCCACGACAGCGCCGGGCGTGCCTCGACATCGAAGCCCATCGCATTGGCCAGGCCGATGCGCTCGTGCAGGTCGGCCGCCAGCCACATCGCCTTCTTCGGCACGCAGCCAACATTGACACAGGTTCCGCCCAGTTCGCCCGGTTCCAGCATCGCCACGCGCTTGCCATGCTGTGCTGCGCGGATGGCGCCGGCCAGGCCGGCGGACCCGCCGCCAAGGACGATCAGGTCGTAATCATAAGGTGCAGTGCTCATCGGAATCGCTCGGGTCGGTAAGGGGCAGGATCGATCGCTGGCGTGCGGCCGCAGACGAGATCGGCGATCAGCTGGCCGGTGCCGGCACTCATGCTGATGCCGAGCATGCCATGCCCCGCTGCAAGCCAGACGTGAGGATGCGCGGGCGCGCGGCCGATCGGCACAGCGCATGCGTGCCCATCGCTCACCCCTGCTCCGTCCCGCGCCGCATCGATGGCCACTGCCGATAGGTCATCGCACGCCATATCCACTCGATCGGGCCGAAGCGGAAATGGCGCAGCCACAGGTGCGAGAAGACCACCTGCGCGGCAAACAGCAGCAGCGCGAACAACAGCTGCACACTGCGCGGCATCGTCTCGAACCTGCCCAGGCCATACTGGTAGAAGGTCCAGGTACACAGCAGCGACTGGCCAAGATAGTGGGTCAGCGCCATGCGTCCGACCGGTGCCAGCCAGGCCAACCGCGCACGCCAATGCACGATCCACGCGAGGTAACCCAGGCACATCGGCAGGCCACCGATCGTCACCAGCGCCATCGCCGCCGTCGCCGGCAGGCCGTAGGCACCCGGCGCCAGATAGGGCTTCCAGGCAACACCCAGCAGCGTGACCACAAGGCCCAGCGGCAGTGCCCCCCAACGCAGCACCGCGTACAGCCGCGGAAAGCGCTCCGGCGTCGCCAACGCGCCGCTGCCGGCGAACCAGCTGCCGATCAGGAACATGCCCAGCACTTCCGGGCCGGTGATCAGCAGCGCGCCCATCGAGGTGCCGAACTCGCTCAGGCGCTGCACAGTGGCCTGCGCCCAGCTGCCCTGCCCGTACACCTGCCGCTGCAGGTCGATGCTCTGCTGCGCCTCGGCAAGCATGCCCCGCACCTCTTCGGTCGAAGCCATCGACACCATCGCGCCCACCAGCAGCATCAGCGCAACGCCGCCCAGATAGACGGTCACGCCCATCCACGGCAGCCAGCTGCGCGGCGCCTCGCGGCAGGCCAGCAACGGCAACGAGACCAACGCGTACATCACCAGGATGTCGCCGGACCAGACCAGCAGCGCGTGGCACAGGCCGATCAGCAGCAGGCCAGCGCTGCGGCGCAGATAGAACGGGGTGAAGTCGCGCCCGGCGGCCTCAGCGCGCTGCGCCATCACCGCGAAGCCGGCGCCGAACAGCAGCGAGAACAGGGTGAAGAACTTGCCCTGCACGAACACGTACACAAAGGCATCGGCCCAGTAGTCGATGCCCTGCCAATGCACGTCGATGCCGGTGAAGGCCAGGTCCAGCGGTCCGCTGAAGGCCTCGATGTTCATCAGCAGGATGCCCAGCAGCGCGGCACCGCGCAGCACGTCCAGCACGGCGATGCGTTCGCCGGAAGCGACCGGCTGCAGGGAAGGAGAAGCGGCGTTCACGGGGCGTCCGTCAGGCAGGTCCGCCATTATGCCGCCGGCCCGTACGCCATGGATGGCCGCGCCGTGTTCCAGAAACGCAACGGCCCGCCGAAGCGGGCCGCTGCATCCATCACGATCGCGCTGCGATCAGTGCTGGTGACCACCGTCGCCGTGGACGTGGCCGTGGTCGATCTCTTCCTTGCCGGCTTCGCGCACGTCGACGATCTCGACGTCGAAGTGCAGATCCTTGCCGGCCATCGGGTGGTTCAGGTCGACGTCGACGACGCTCATGCCGACCTTCTGCACGGTCACCGCACGCGGGCCGAAGTTGGTCTGCAGCACGACCTGCTGGCCCGGGGCCAGCTTGGTGTTGCCGAAGTGCTTCTTCGGCACGCGCTGGGACAGGCCTTCACGACGCTCGCCGTAGGCATCGGCCGCCTTGACGTCGACGTTGAAGGTCGCGCCGGCCTCCTTGTCCATCATGGCGTTTTCCAGGCCCGGGATGATGTTGCCGTGGCCGATCAGGATCGCCAGCGGCTCGCCGCGGTCCTTGGACGACTCGATCGGCTCCTGGCCGACTTCGGAAACGGTGTAGTGGAAGCGGACAACGCGGTCTTTTTCGATCTTCATGCGCAACTCTGTCTGGATCTGCCGAAGGCAGGCGGGTTGGGGCGGGTTGTCGCCCGGCGGGGACGCCGCCATCATGACGGCCAATCCAAGGTGGCGCATTATCCGGAGATCATGCACATCACGCCAGTTTCGTCCGGCCCGCGCCGGTTTCTCGCCCCGGCCCTGTTGCTGGCCCTGCCCGTGTTGATGACCGCCTGTGGAGGCGGCAAGGCCACCCGCCCGGCGCCGCCGCCGCCGACGGCGAACTGGCCGAAGACCGTGCCGGACAACCCCGAGGCCGCCAACTCGGTGCTGATGCGGGCCATCAGCCTGGTCGGCACGCCCTACCGCTATGGCGGCAATACCCCGGATTCGGGCTTCGACTGCAGCGGCCTGGTCGCCTATGTCTATCGCGAAATGCTGGACCTGCGACTGCCGCGCACCTCGCGCGACCTGGCCGCGGTACAGGGCCCGAAGATCGATCCGCAGCGCCTGGCCACCGGCGATCTGGTGTTCTTCGGCAGCCGAGGCAGCGTCACCCATGTCGGCATCTATGTAGGTGAGGGGCGTTTCGTGCACGCGCCGAGTACCGGCGGGACGGTACGCCTCGACTCGCTCAGCGGCCCCTACTGGAAAGACCACTACACGGGGGCGAAACGCGTCCTTCGCTAAAATGAACAGGCGATATGTTCAAAACTGTGACTTACATCACTACCGCAATAACGTTTTACTAACGGAATTTTTAACTTATCGGCGCTTTTACAGGGCATGATGCCCCATCGTTTTTTTCCTGTGACCGACGCGTGACGACTGACGACCTGAAAAGCGAAGGCCAGACTTCCGTATCTTCACGCAGTGCCCGCCCGTTGTTGCTTGGCCTGGCACTGTGCCTGACCAGCCTTCCGGCCTGGTCGCAGACCGCTCCGAACCGTTCCGATGTGCCCCCGGCCCCGGTGGCCGAGAGCGCCGCCCGACCGGCCGCCAAGGCCGAGGCTGCCGCTCCGCAGCGCAGCCGCGTCGATGCCGCCGCCAGCGCCACGCTGGCCGCCCTGCTGCCGCACCTGGCCGCCAACGACACCATTCCGCTGATGGACCGCTCGGCCGTGGTGGCCGGCGACCTCAGCCGCCTGCTCGCCAATTACGACACCAGCAGCGCCGCCAATGGCAGCGTTGTCGGTACCGCCGCCGACAACGGCAAGGTGCAGTCGCTGCTGCGCCGCGCGATGACCCTGCTGGGCACCCCGTACCGTTGGGGTGGCAGCAACCCGGACAGCGGTTTCGACTGCAGCGGCCTGGTCGGTTATGTGTTCCGTTCGGCCTTGGGCATCGAGCTGCCGCGCGTCTCGCGCGAGATGGCCCACGATGACAACGCCGAACTGATCAACGACCGCACCGCGCTGGCCGCAGGTGACCTGGTCTTCTTCGGCCGCAAGGGCCGCGTCGACCACGTCGGCATCTATGTCGGCGACGGCCGCTTCCTGCACGCACCGAGCTCCGGCAAGGACGTCCGCGTGGACACCCTGCTCAGTGGCTACTGGGGCAACAAGTTCATGCAGGCCCGCCGGGTCGACCTCTGACCCGCTGGCGCTACGGCGCCGCCTGATGCGAGAAGCCGCTGCCCTGCAGCGGCTTTTTTGTTTGCGCCCCCGGTAGGTGCCGACCTTGGTCGGCATCGCGCCGCCTGCCCTGGTGGGTGCCGACCGTTGGTCGGCACTGCCTCCATCCACGCATGGCGTGGATCTACCAGGACCCGCCTTGGCCGCCACCGCGCCAACCAGCTCCCAAACAAAAGGCCCGCCGGGTCAGGGCGGGCCTTTCATCTCCACGCAACCTTAGGCGCGTGGCGGTGTCGGGTCAGGATCGTCCACGCCCACATTGCTGGACGGATTGTCATACACCGCCTGGTCGAGCAACCCGGTCTCCTTGGCCACGAGCACCGGCACCAGCATCTGGCCGGTCACATTCGTCATCGTGCGCATCATGTCCAGGATGCGGTCGATGGCATACAGGTAGCCGATGGTCTCCAGCGGCAGATTGGCTGCGCTCAGCACCACCGTGGCCATGATCACCGCAGTACCCGGCACGCCGGCGGTGCCGAAGCTGCCCAGCACCGAGGCGATCAGCACCACCACGTACTGCTCCGGGGTCAGCGGCACGCCGCTGTACTGCGAAATGAACACCGCGCACAGCGCCGGATAGATCGCGCCGCAGCCGTCCATCTTGATGCTGGCGCCCAGCGGCACCGCGAACGAACCGTAGTCCTTGTTCACGCCCAGGTTGTGGGTGATCGAACGCAGCGCCACCGGCATCGCAGCGAAGCTGGACGAGCTGACGAACGCAACCTGCATGCCCGGTGCGGCGCCACGGAAGAACTTCAGCGGGTTCAGGCCGTGCGCCAGCAGCAGCGCGCTGTAGACCACCACGATGTGCAGCGCACAGGCCACGTACAACGCCAGCACGAAATGGCCCAGCGGCAGCAGCTTCTCGAACCCATAGCTGCCGACCAGGCCTGCGATCAGGCCGAAGGTGCCGATCGGGGTGACTTCCAGTACGAAGCGGGTCACCTGGATCATGATGTCGCTCATCTGGCCAACCAGCTTGCGCGCCTCGGTCACCTTCTCGCCCAGCTTGACGATGGCAAAGCCCACCAGGCCGGCGAAGAAGATCACCGGCAGGATCGAGCCGCGACCCGCAGCCAGCACGGTCTCACCGGCCGCGTTGACCTTGGTGCCGATGCCGGACAGTGCATAGAAGACATTGGCAGGCACCACGTCCAGCAGCACCTGCACCACGCTGGGCACTTCGCGCGGCACGTAGTTGCTGGCCATCGACAACTGCAGGCCACCCGCGCCGGGCTGCAGCACCGTACCCACGGCCAGGCCGACACACACTGCCAGCGCAGCGGTAATCACGAACCACAGGAAGGTGCGCCCACTGAGCGCGGCCACGGACTTCTGCCCGTGCAGCGACGAGATCGCGTTGATGACCGCGAAGAACACCAGCGGCACGGCGATCATCTTGATCAGGGTGACGTACAGCTCACCGAGCGGGCCAAACCACGTTTCCGCGGCCGGGCCGAGCGCCCAGCCGGCCAGCGCGCCGAGCACGAAGCCACCGACCACGCGCTGCCAGAACGGAATCCGCAGCCAGGCAGAGACCAGCTTCATAGGCAATCCAGAGGGGAAGGAAGGGATGCTGGCACGATAGCCCAAGGCAGCCCGCAGAACGACCGCCCGGCCGGCAAATCAGTGTGTCATCGGCGTGCCTTGCTGGGGCGGGCATAATGAATGTCCCGTTACAGTTTGTGAGATCCCAGCGTCCATGCGTCGTTCCGTCTCTCTGTTGGCCGCCTGCGCCACCACCCTTCTGCTGGGCGCCTGCGCCAGCTCCGCCCCCGCGTCCGCCCCGGCCGGCCTGAAGGTCGCCGTCGATCCCGTCGCCCATCCGGCCGGCGAGACCCCGCAGTGGTGGTACCGCAGCGGGGCCGCCCAGGCTGCGGCCAATGGTGCGATGTCCGGCAAGGCCAAGAACGTCATCCTGTTCCTCGGTGACGGCATGAGCCTGACCACTGTGGCCGCCTCGCGCATCTACGAGGGCCAGCGCAAGGGCGGCTCCGGCGAGGAGAACCTGCTGTCCTGGGAACGCTTCCCGGCCACGGCGTTCAGCAAGACCTACAACACCGATTCGCAGACGCCTGATTCGGCCGGCACCATGACCGCCATCACCACCGGCGTGAAGACCCACATGGGCGCGATCGGCGTCAGTGCCGGAAGCCGCACCGACTGTGCCGACAGCCTGTCCAAGGGCCTGCTGACCTGGCTGCAGCTGGCCGACAGCGCCGGCCTGGCCACCGGCGTGGTCTCCACCGCACGCCTGACCCATGCCACCCCGGCTGCCACCTACGCGCACTCGCCCGAGCGCAACTGGGAAAACGACACCGACCTGACTGAAGCGGCCAAGGCGGCCGGCTGCAAGGACATCGCCCAACAGCTGCTGTCGACCTCGCGCTATGGGCGCGGCCCGCTTGTCGCCCTTGGTGGCGGCCGTGGTGAGTTCACCACCGTGGAAGAGCGCGACCCGGAATACGACGACAAGGTTGGCCAGCGCCTGGACGGCCGCAGCCTGGTCCAGGAATGGCAGCAGGCGCATCCGCAGGGTGCCTATGTCTGGAACAGCAAGCAGCTGGCCGCGGCCGCCAATGCGCCGGCCATCCTTGGCCTTTTCGAACCGGACCACATGCGCTACGAGTACGAGCGCCCGCAGGATCCGGGCGGTGAGCCGAGCCTGGCCGAACTGACGGCTGCAGCGATCAAGAACCTTTCCAGGCACCCGGAAGGCTACGTGCTGATGATCGAAGGCGCGCGCATCGACCACGCCAACCACAGCGGCAATGCCTACCGTGCACTGACCGAGACCGTGGCGCTGTCCGATGCGGTGCGCGTGGCCAACGAGCTGACCTCGGCCGACGACACCCTGATCATCGTCACCGCCGACCACTCGCACACGCTGAACTTCGTCGGCTACCCGGCACGCGGCAACCCGATCCTGGGCAAGGTGAAGGACAAGGGCGGCGAAGACGGCGCCGGCAAGCTGGACTACGCCCTGGACGGCACCGGCCAGCCGTACACCACGCTGAGCTACGCCAACGGCCCAGGCCACACCGGCAGCAGCAACCAGCAGCCGGCCGGGCCGAAGCGCTACCCGCACAACCCAAGCAGCTTCGAACCGGCCAACGGTCGCCCGAACCTGCGCGAGGTCGACACCGAGCATCCGGACTACATGCAGGAAGCGCTGGTGCCGATGAAGTCCGAATCGCATGGTGGTGAGGACGTCGGCATCTGGGCACGTGGCCCGGGCAGCAAGGCGATCCGCGGCACGCTGGAACAGAACGCGATCTACCACATGATCGTGCAGGCCACCCCAGCCCTGCGCGAGCGCCTGTGCCAGGCCGGCACCTGCGATGACAAGGGCGTCCCTGTGCAGTTGCCGGCACCGACGGCCTTCGAACGCAAGGCCGAGGCCAAGTGATCGCGCGGCAGGCCCGCCCTGCCCCTGCCAGCGGCCGCTTTGCGCGGTCGCTGGCAATGCTTGGCGTGCTGGTCAGTGCCAATGCACAGGCACAGGCATGCAAGCTGCTGACCGACGAACACGGGTTGTGGCCGCTCCCCAACTGCGAGGTGGTCGATCACCGGCTGAAGATCAGCGCCGATACGCTGAAGGACCTGAACTACGACGACCACGGCCTGGCCGTGGTGTATGCCGACCAGGGCTTCCACTACGTCGACCGCACGGGCCACAGCCTGCCGGTGCTTACCTGGGACAACGGCCCGGAAACGCCGCAGGAAGGCCTGCTGCGCGGCCGCGTCGGCAATCGCGTGAGCTACTTCGATCTGGAATTCCGCCAGGTGGTGCCGGGCACCTTCGATTTCGCCTGGCCGTTCCAGGATGGCGTGGCCGAGGTCTGCAACGGGTGCCGGCGTGGCATGCCGGATGCCGATGGCCACACGCCGATGGAAGGCGGAGAGCGGTTCCGCATCGACCGCTCGGGCCGCCGGGTGAAGTAGGGTTTCGGCAGGGCTGCGCCCTGCACCTGCCGAAGCCGAAGCCGAAGCCAAATCAAGATCAAAAGCGGCTCTGGTTTTCTGTGAGTTGGGCGGGGCGGTGTGGCTGGTCAGGACACGCCGTAAACCCGTCCTTGGGGGCTCGATGGCGCCATCCATGGCGCCAACGGTCCTGCCCACCCACACCGCCCCACCCCCGACAGATTTCCGGTGACGGTTGGACCGTCCACGCCATGCATGGATCAGATCTGTCAGATATCGAATTGAATCCGGGGGTCAGATCCGTTTTCCGCAGGAAAACGGATCTGACCCCATGAGCAATCCGACAGTTCGCAGGAAACTGTCGAAGGCGGGGTGGGTCCGGTTGCAGCGTCCCCCGCAACCGGACCCACCCCGCCATCCCTCAGCAGACCAGCTGTTGCTGTTGCTGTTCCTGTTGCTCTGGCTCGTAGCAGGTGCAGGGCGCAGCCCTGCCAAGCAAACCCCACCCTATACTTGCCGCCGTGACTGCCTTCCCTGCCCTCGTTCCGCTGGATGCGCCGCTGCTGGTGGGTTACAGCGGCGGTGTCGACTCGACCGTGCTGCTGCACTGGCTGTGGCGCTGCGCACAGGCCTCCGGCACGGCGCTGCGTGCGGTGCACGTACACCATGGCCTGCAGGCCGATGCGGACGCCTGGGTGCTGCATTGCCAGCAGCAATGCGCGGCACTGGGCATTGAACTGGCCGTGCATCACGTGCAGGTCGACAAGCGCGCGGGCCTCGGCCTTGAAGGCGCGGCGCGGCAGGCACGACGTGCAGCGTTCGCCGCCGAACTGCGCGACGGCGAAACGCTGGCACTGGCGCAGCACCAGGACGATCAGGCCGAGACCTTCCTGCTTCGTGCCCTGCGCGGATCCGGCGTCGATGGCCTTGCCGCGATGTCCGCACACAGCCGCCTTGGCGAACAGCCTCTATGGCGGCCGCTGCTGGCGGTGCCACGCAGCGCACTGCTCGACTACGCGCGGCAGCACGCGCTGCGCTGGATCGAAGACCCCAGCAATGGCCACGACCACGCCGATCGCAACTTCCTGCGCCTGCAGGTGCTGCCGTTGCTGCGCCAGCGCTGGCCGCATGCGGCTGCGGCATTGGCGGGCAGCGCAATGCACTGCGGGCAGACCCGTGCTCTGCTGGACGAGGAAGACGCCGAGCTGATCGCGCATCTGGAAGTGGCACCACGCGTGCTTTCGCTGCAGCTGCTGCGCCAGGTGTCACCGGGGCGTGCCGCGCGCGTGCTGCGCGCCTGGGTGATCGGCCACGGTGCCGCCCCACTGCCGGCCACGGTACTGCAGCAGGGTCTGCACGAACTGCTGCCGGCCAGCAACGATCGCCAGGCGCGGCTGCGCTGGCACGAGCATGCCATCCAGCAATGGCGCGAGCACGCCTATCTGCTGCCCGCGCAGCTGCCATCGCTGCCCCGCGGATGGCAGGCCGAATGGGACGGGCATGCCCCCCTGCCGCTGCCCGATGGTGGCCAACTGCGCCTGCAGGGCGCCGTGGCCTTCGAACGGCCGCTTCAGGTCCGTGCACGCGTGGGCGGTGAGCGCATCATGTTGCCCGACCGCCCGCATTCGCATGCGCTGAAGGACTGCCTGCAACGCGAGCACCTTGCCCCCTGGCGGCGCGCCCAGCTGCCGCTGATCTTCGATGGGCCCCAGCTGCTTGCCGCCGCCGACGTGGTCATCGCAGCTCCCCTGCAGGCCTGGTTGCAGGCCCACGACGCGCAGCTGCAGTGGCGCCCCGGCGGCTGGTGAATTGACCCCCGCGCGCAGCCCGTCCACACTTGCCGCATGGCCAAGAAGTCCCCCGAAAACGCCTCCCCGGTCGCCCAGTTCGAGCAGTCGCTCGAATCGCTGGAACAGCTGGTGGAGCAGATGGAAACCGGCGAGCTGAGCCTGGAAGCCTCGCTCAGTGCTTACGAACGCGGCGTCGGTCTGTACCGCCAGTGCCAGCAGGCGCTGGAACAGGCCGAACTGCGCGTGCGCCTGCTCAGCGATCCGGCGCAGCCGGAAGCATCCGAGCCTTTCGATCCGCCCAGCCATGACGGCTGAGGTTCTGTTCGCGCGCTGGCGCGACCGTATCGAAAGCCAGCTCGACGCCGCCCTGCCCTCGCCCGCCGAAGCACCGCAGCGCCTGCACCAGGCCATGCGCTATTCGGTGCTGGGCGGTGGCAAACGCATGCGACCGCTGCTGGTGTACGCCAGTGGCCATCTGTTTGGCGCGCAGCCTGAACACCTTGACGCAGCGGCGATGGCCGTCGAGCTCATCCACGCCTATTCGCTGGTGCACGACGACCTGCCGGCCATGGACGATGACGCGCTGCGACGCGGCAAGCCGACCACCCACATCGCCTTCGACGAAGCCACCGCGATCCTGGCCGGTGACGCCCTGCAGACCCGCGCCTTCGGTCTGCTGGCCGATGCGCCGCTGCCGGCCACGCTGCGCGTGGCCTGCCTGCAGACCCTGGCCCACGCCTCCGGTGCCTCCGGCATGTGCGGCGGCCAGGCGCTGGACATCGATGCCACCGGCCAGCAGCAGACGCTGGCGGCACTGACCCGCATGCATGCGCTGAAAACCGGCGCGCTGATCCGTGCGGCGGTGCGCATGGGAGCGCTGTGCGGCCAGGCCCACGAACCACAGCTGGCCCAGCTGGACGGCTTCGCCGACGCGCTCGGCCTGGCCTTCCAGGTCCGCGATGACATCCTCGATGTCGAAGCCAGTTCCGAACAGCTGGGCAAGACCGCCGGCAAGGACCAGGCGCAGGACAAGAGCACCTTCCCCGCGCTGCTCGGCATGGACGGTGCGAAGGCGCAGCTGCGCGAACTGGCCGCACGCATGCAGGCTACGTTGGCCGGCCATGGCGAAGAGGCCGACGCGCTGCGCGCGCTGGCCACGCTGGCGGTGGAACGCGATCACTGATCGCTGGCGTGATGCTGCCGCCAAACAGGAACGCCCGGCAATGCCGGGCGTTCCTGTTTGCGCATGCAGACGGTATTACTTGACCAGGCGCAGCGCGAACGGGTAGCGGTAGGCTTCGCCGTTGTTGGCCTTCACAGCGGCGATGATGCAGAACACCAGGTTCAGGATGCCGACGATCGGCGCCAGGATGCCGCCGATGATCACGATGGTCAGCACGATGCAGATCAGCATCGCGATGGTGATGGTGATCTGGAAGTTCAGCGCTTCCTTGGCCTGGTCTGTCACGAAGGACTTGCTGGCGTCATCCTTGTTGATCAGCCAGATGATCAGCGGGCCGATGAACCAGGTGAAGATGCCCAGCAGGTGCGCGGCCAGCGCCATGGTGCGCTGGTCGGCCGGGGCATTGGTGGTTGCCGGCGGCGGCGGGACGTTATCGAATTCACTCACGACAAAACTCCTTTTCATTGGGTGGTCTTGACCCACCAGCACCAAGCTGGTTGCGTCAGGCGGGCATAGCTTACGCCATCGACGCCATCAATCATTACCGGCAATGGTCATCCGCCCCAGCAGGATCGAGCCGGTCCGGATGTGCGAGCGCGGGTCGACGTCGCTGCCGACCGCCTCGATGCTGCTGAACATCTCGCGCAGGTTGCCGGCGATGGTGACGCCGTCCACCGGGTACTGGATCTCGCCGTTCTCGACACGGAAGCCGCCGGCGCCGCGCGAATAGTCGCCGGTCACCCCGTTCACACCTTGCCCCATCAGCTCGGTCACCAGCAGGCCGTCACCCATCTGTCGGGCGATCTCTTCGAGCGAGCCGGCATTGGCCGCCAGCTGCAGGTTGTGCACACCGCCAGCATTGGCGGTGGTCTGCAGGCCCAGCTTGCGCGCCGAATAGCTGCCCAGCACATAGCGCTGCAGCACGCCGTCACGGACCAGCGCCGAAGCACGGGTGGCCACGCCGTCGCCGTCGAAGGCGGCCGAGCGCAGGCCGCGGCGCAGGTGCGGCAGTTCGTCAATCTGCATCCATTCCGGGAACAGGCGCTGGCCGACGCTGTCCAGCAGGAAACTGGCCTGGCGGTACAACGCGCCGCCGGACACTGCCGACAGCAGGTGGCCGACCAGGCTGCGCGCCACTTCCGGGGCGAACAGCACCGGCATGCTGCCAGTGGCCAACGAACGCGGCTGCAGGCGGGCCACGGTGCGCTCGGCGGCGCGGCGGCCGACCAGACCCACGTCTTCCAGGTCCCCCTGTGCCAGCGCGCTGGTATACCAGCCATCGCGCTGCATGCCGTCGCCCTGCCCGGCGATCAGCGCGCAGCCGACCGAATGGTGGGTGCCTCGCTCACGACCGAAGAAGCCATGCGAATTGGCGTACACCGACAGGCTCTGCATGCTCGATACGGAAGCGCCATCGGAATTGCGGATCTGCGCATCGGCCTCGCGGCCAGCGGCCTCGCAGGCCAGGGCCAGGTCCACCGCCTCATCGGCCTGCAGCGCCCACGGGTGCCAGCCATCCAGGTCCGGGAAGTCGGTGGCCATCAGCGCGGCCTCGGCCAGGCCGGCGGCCGGGTCATCCTCGGTATGCCGGGCAATCGCGCAGGCCTGCTCGACCGTAGCGGCCAGGCTGGCCTCGTTCAGGTCGCCAGTGCTGGCACTGCCCTTGCGCTGCCCGAAATAGACGGTCACCGCGATGCCACGGTCACGGGTGGACTGCACAGTCTCGACCTCGCCGAGGCGGACATTGACCTCCAGGCCCCGGTCCTCGCTGCAGCTGACCTCGGCCTGGCTGGCGCCCAGCGCGCGGGCGCGGTCGAGCAGCTGCTGGGAGAGGTCGGCCAGCCGTTCCAGCCGGGCCAGGCTGTCGTCGCCGACGGCCACTTCAGGGGCGATCACGTTCAATGCTTTATCCTGTACGGGTTGGGCCCGGCATCACGCCGGGCGACTTTTTTTGAAATCAGGTAGGGACGATGCGCGGACGCGACGAAGAAACCGGTGAATTCCACGACAAGAGCCGCAGCCAGAACCGGCGCGATGCACTCGACGTGCTGGCCCTGGGTGAGAAGCTGGTGTCGCTGACCCCGGCCCAGCTGGCGCGCCTGCCGATTCCGGAAGACCTGCTGCCGCACATTGCCGAGTGCAAGCGCATCACCGCCCACATCGCCCACAAGCGCCAACTGGCGTTCCTGGCCAAGCACATGCGCCGCGAAGAAGAGGCCACGCTGGATGCGATCCGCGATGCGCTGGACGCCAACAGCGAAACCGGCCGCCGCGAAGTGGCGATGATGCACCGCGTGGAAGACTGGCGCGACCGCCTGCTGGCCGAGGGTGACAAGGCGCTGGCCGCTCTGCTCGATGACTATCCGCAGGCCGACCGCCAGCAGCTGCGCACGCTGGTACGCAACGCGCAGGCCGAGAAGGCCAGGAACAAGCCGCCGCGCGCCTACCGCGAGATCTTCCAGGTGCTGCGCGCGCTGATGCTGCCGGCGGCGCTGGGCCTGAAGGCCGGCGCCGAAGACACCGACCACATCGGGACCGGCGAAGCCGACGAGGACTGAGTCCGCGTCGGCCCGGGCGGTTGCTGTGGCCATCGCCACGCTCAGGCCTGGGTACCGCCGACGGTGATGCCCTCGATCAACAGCGAGGGCTGGCCGACACCCACGGGCACGCTCTGCCCGTCCTTGCCGCAGATGCCCACGCCCTCGTCCAGGGCCAGGTCATTGCCGACCATGCGCACCTTCTGCATGGTTTCCGGGCCATTGCCGATCAGGGTCGCGCCCTTCACCGGCGTGGTGATGCGGCCGTCCTCGATCAGGTAGGCCTCGGTGGCCGAGAACACGTACTTGCCACTGGTGATGTCGACCTGGCCACCGCCGAAGTTGACCGCGTACAGGCCCTTCTTCACCGAACGGATCATCTCCTGCGGATCGTGCTCGCCGGCGCGCATGTAGGTGTTGGTCATGCGTGGCATGGTCAGGTGCGCGAACGATTCACGGCGCCCGTTGCCGGTCGGGGCCATGCCCATCAGCCGCGCATTGAGGCTGTCCTGCATGTAGCCGACCAGGATGCCGTCCTCGATCAGCGTGGTGCACTGGCTGGGGTGGCCTTCATCGTCGATGTTCAACGAACCGCGGCGGCCGTCGAGGGTGCCGTCGTCGACGATGGTCACCCCCGGTGCCGCCACACGCTCGCCGATGCGGCCGGCGTAGACGCTGGTGCCCTTGCGGTTGAAGTCGCCTTCCAGGCCGTGGCCGACCGCTTCGTGCAGCAGCACGCCCGGCCAACCCGGGCCGAGCACCACCGGCATCATGCCGGCCGGCGCCGGCACTGCTTCCAGGTTCACCAGCGCCTGGCGCAGCGCTTCCTGGGCGAGGGCTTCGGGGCGGCCGCTGGCAAACAGGTCTTCGTAGCCATAACGGCCACCGCCACCGGCATAGCCGGACTCGCGACGGCCGTTGTGCTCGACGATCACCTGCACATTCAGGCGTACCAGCGGACGCACATCGGCCGCCAGCACACCGTCGCTGCGGGCGATCAGCACCGTATCGACGCCGCCGGACAGGCTCACCATCACCTGCCTCACGCGCGGGTCGGCGGCACGCAGGTAACCATCCAGGCGCTTGAGCACCTCGACCTTGGCTTCGTTGCCGATACCATCGATCGGGTCCAGCGCCGGGTACAGTGCGCGCGCATTGCCGCGCAGCAGCGATCGCCCGGACTGCACACCGCCCTCACGCGAGATCGCGCGCGCCGACTGCGCCGCCGCCAGCAGCGCGTCGGCATGGATGTCATCGGAGTACGCAAATCCGGTCTTCTCGCCGGAAATCGCACGTACGCCCACGCCCTGCTCGATGGAATGGGCACCGTCCTTGACGATGCCGTCTTCCACGCTCCAGCTCTCGCGGCGGGCGTGCTGGAAATAAAGGTCGCCGAAGTCGACACCGGGGCCGAGCAACTGGCCGAAGGTGCGCTCCAGGCCAGCGGTATCCAGGCCGCCGGGGCGAAGCAGGCGGTCTTGGGCAAGCGTCAGGGCGATATCAGTCATGGCTTCGATCTGGGGGTGCGGGGGCGCTCAGGCAAGCCCCGTGAACAGGGAACCGCGCTCAGCGCGAGCGCGGCAGGTCGGTGACGGTCGGCGGAATGCCCGGTGCAGACGCCGGCTCGGGCGGTGATGGGGACTTGTCGCGGCTGCGCTCGATCACTTCCACCTTCGGCTCCTTCCATGGACCGGTCACCTTGTAGGTTCGGGCGCCAATCTCGCCCAGCGGCTTGGACAATACCGCATTGGTGGCCGCGCCCAGCGCGGCCCCCACCGGGCCGCCGGCCACCGCACCGACCACGGTCAGCAGGTTGCCCGCGCGCGGGTTGACGTCGATGGTCTGGTCGAACCGCTGATTGCGCAGGTCGGCCTGGCCACGGATGGTGATGTTGGCCGCCGGGCCTTCGATCAGCACCTTGTCGGTGCGCGCCATGCCCTGGCCGAACTGCATGCTGCCGTCGATCTGGTTGAACGCGAAGCCCTTGGAGAAAAAGTCGCGGAAGTCGAACATCAGGCGCCGCGGCAGCTGCGCGACGCTGAGCAGGCCCAGCACGCGGCCGGCGCCTGGCTCCAGCTCCAGCAGCTGGCCATTGCGCGCGTGCAGGTCGAGGCTGCCCTGCAGGTTGCCCAGCTGGAAGTCCGACGGGCCTCCGCGCCACGAGGCCTGCAACTGCGCCTGGCCGGAACCGCCGCGCAACTGGCCGCCGTAATCAAGATTCTGCATCAACCCACCCAGATCCTCGCTGCGCACCTGTGCGGTCAACTCGGTACGGGCACCACCGGTCCGGCCCAGCCAGCGACCGCTGATGTCGATCTCCTGGTCCGGCGCACGGAAACGCAGCGCATCCACGTTCAGGCCATTGGCCAACGGTCGCGTGCGCAGCACCGCCTGGCCCAGCACCACCTTGCCGAACTTCAGGTCGGCAATGTCCAGCGCGAACGGCGGCAGCTTGGCCGGGTCCATGTCGTTGGCACCGGCCTGTACCCGCGCCGGTGCAACCGGCGCGCCCGGTGCCGCCGGCAGTGACTGCCAGTGCACGCGGTCAAGCTGGCCACTGATTGTGCCACCGTCCGCATTGGGGACGGTCAGGCGTCCGGCCAGCGACGGGCCGTCCAGCCGCACATCCAGTGCCTGTGGGCCCGGGTGCAGCTGCAGCCGGGTCTGCTCGAACACGCCGCCGATCAGCTTCAACTGGCCAACCTGCACGTCCACCGCTCGCAGCGGCATCGCATCGTCGTCCCCGCCACCCCGCGCCAGGCCGATCCACTCCAGCGCATCCAGCGTCGCGCTGCGGCCATTGACCGTCAGCCCGCTCGGCGGCGGCTCACGATCAACATGATCACTGCCCAGCGTGACCTGCACGCCGGTCTGGTTGTTGTGGCTGCGTGCGGCCAGGGCCAGGCGCTGGCCGAAGGCCACATCGATGCGGCCGGCGCCCATCGGCAACTGCGCGGCCACCGTGGTCGCCAGCGGTTCGGCGGCCGGCTTGTCCAGCGGTGCCGGCAGGTCCAGCCGGGTGCCGATCAGGTCCGAACTCAACCGCAGTTCACTCGGCGGCGCGGGCGCGCCCGGGGCCACCTTGGGCAGGTTGACCGCGATGGTCCACGCAGAAGTGCCGGTGATGTAGGGCTTGAGCCAGGTCATTTCCGGTGCGCGGTCGATCAGCACGCCGGCATCAAGGCGGGCCGTCAGCTGCGACTCGAAGGCGCGCGTGCTGTCATGCACGTAACCGCCGGCACGCAGGCTCAGCCGTCCTTCCTGGCCGAGGTGGCGCACCGCCAGGTCCTCGGCACCGAAACCGCCATTGCTGTAGCGCGCCTGCCCGTGCATGTTGTCAAAGGCCAGCTGGAAGCGCTTGTCGACCAGCTTCACGCCGGCCAGATCGACCGTGCCCTGCAGGTGGCCCTCGCCCTCGTCCTGATGCAGCGGCTGCAGCAGATCGAAGGTCACATGGGCCGGACCACTGGCGACCAGGTTGTCCAGCGTATCGCCGTAATCCTTGTGCAACGGGCTCTGGCGCAGCATCGCCAGCAGCTTGCCGGCCTCGCTCGGCGCGTCGGCACGTACGTACAACGGCTGGTGCCCGAAGTCCGGAATGCCCGCTTCGAATTTCTGTACCGCCACGCCGGCAAGATCACCCCGTCCACGCATGTCGAAGCCAGGGCCGATGAAGGCGATGTCGGCGTCGACCTGGCTCATCAGCGGCCAGTCGTGCTGGAAGCGGATGTCGCCATTGGTGATGTGGCCGGTGGCCTCGAAGCGGCCATCATTGTTGTCGAACGGCCAGTCGTCCAGGTCACCGGTGACCAGGCCGACACCACCACGCACCTGGCCGCCGGCCAGTGCCATGTCCAGCCAGTCGGTGGCGCCCTTGCTCATCTTGGAGTGGATCCAGAAGCGCTTGGCCGCCGTCATCGGCACGTCGTCCAGCTTCGCGGCCAGCTGCAGCCACGGCCGCGTACCGTCGCCCTGGAACCAGACGCCGCCGCGCACGTCGGCCGCGTAGTCGGTGCCTTCCACGCGCATCGCCGGCGTTCCGATCCGCCAACCGCCGCCCTCGTCGCGCCACCCCACGACCTGTCCGGCCAGATGCAGGTCATGCCGCACGCCAAAGCCGGTCGGCCAATCGAACTGCAGCTGCCGTTGCGGCTGCAGCTGCAGGCTGAAGCCATCGGCGTCGCCTTCAAAGCGCCCGCCCAGGCCGCGCAGGCCGGGCGAGTTGCCCACGCTGGCGAAACCCAGCGACTGCAGTTCACCCTGCGCCCACAGGGGGCCATCGTGTTCGCCCGACAGCTGCAACGCGCGCACGTCCAGCTGCGGCCTGGACAGGAACAGCCAGCGCCGCAGACCCGGTTCAAGGAGATTGCTCAGGGCCAGCCCTCGCAGCGCGGTGCCGGCCTGCACCGCACCGGCGTTCACCCGCAGCTGCTTGCCGATCTGCAGCTGCAGGCCATCGAGCTGCTGTTCGCCATCTCCGGTCTTCAGGCGCAGGCGCGGCACCTGCAACGCCCAGCCATCGGCCTGGCGCTGCCAGCGCAGGCGGGCCTGCAGCCGCTGCAGCTGCAGCTGCGGCGCTGCCACGCCGGGCATCGGTGCACCGTCGACGCGCACGTCCCGCAGGTCCGAATCGGTGATCAGCGCGACCGGCGCGAAATCACGCAGGGTCAGCCACAGGTTCAGCTCGCCCTTGCCCTCGCGCAGGCGCACGCCGCCGGCCGCCAGCAAGGGCGACCAGGCATGGAAATCGACCGGGTCGGCACCCAGCCAGGCCTGGCCGTTGCCGCGCATGCGGTCCACGTCCAGTACCGCGGTCAGCGGCAGCGCTTCGGCCTGCGCCCAGGCGCGTACACCCACGCGCAGGCGATCGCCATTGACCCGCATGCGCAGGTCGATGCGCGGCAGCGTGGTGTCGATGCCGATCCCCGGCGCGTGCACGCCCAGGCGGCCGCCGATCACCTGCAGCTCGCCGAGCCGGCGCAACGCATCCAGCGGATCCCCCCCGTTGTCGGATTGCGGCAACCCGCGCACCGACCAGCGTCCGTCTTCGCCCTGCTGCAGGTCCAGCGCCAGGCCACGCAGGCGCAGTTCGGTCAGCGAGCGCCCGGGCAGCAGCCCGCTGTACATCGATACCAGCACCTCGGCCTCGCCGATCGCCAGGCCCTGCCCGGCGCCGATGCGCAGGCCCTTCAGCTGCAGCAGCGGGCCACGACGGGTCCAAGCCGTCTGCAGCTGCTCGAAACGCACTGGCTGGCCGGCCCGCTCACTCAGCCAGGCGGCGATCCTGTCGGGATGACGCTCGGCCAGCGGCAGCAGCTGGCTGAAGGTACCCACCAGCAGTGCAAGCCCGACCAGGCCCACCGCACAGGCGGCAATGAAATGACGGCGGATCCTTCGCAGTCGCAGGCGCGGCGGCGCGCTCATCGGCCACCGCCGGCCTGCAGCCGGCGAGGATCAGAGCAGAACGACATCGAATTGCTCCTGCAGGTACTGCTCGTCCGCCTGGAAGCGGATGCTCTTGCCGAGGAACTCTTCCAGCTCGGCCACCGCCGAGGATTCCTCATCGGTGATGCGCGCGACCACCTTGGTCGATGCGATCACCAGCAGGCGCGCGGCATCGAACTGGCGCACGGCACGGGTGATCTCGCGGAAGATCTCGTAGGTCACCGTCTCGGTGGTCTTGATGCTGCCGCGGCCACTGCACTGCGGGCAGGTCTCCGACAGCTGGCGCTCCAGGCTTTCCACCGTGCGCTTGCGGGTCATCTCCACCAGGCCCAGCGGCGAGAAGTCGTACACCGTGGTCTTGGCATGGTCGCGGGCCAGCGCCTTTTCCAGCGTGCGCAGCACCTGACGGCGATGCTCTGCATCATCCATATCGATGAAGTCGATGATGATGATGCCGCCCAGGTTGCGCAGCCGCAGCTGACGCGCCACTGCCTGCGCCGCTTCCAGGTTGGTGCGGAACACCGTCTCTTCCAGGTTGCGCTGGCCGAGGAACGAGCCGGTATTGACGTCGATGGTGGTCATCGCCTCGGTCTGGTCGATCACCAGGTAGCCACCGGACTTGAGCGGCACCTGCTTGTCCAGCGCGCGGCCGATCTCGTCTTCCACGCCGAACATGTCGAAGATCGGGCGGTCGCCGGAATACAGCTCCAGCTTTTCGGCCAGCACCGGCATGTACTTGGCGACGAAAGCCTGCAACTGGCCGAACGTCTCCTTCGAGTCCACCTTCACCTTGTCCACGTCCTTGCGGATCAGGTCGCGCACGGACCGCAGCGGCAGGCTCAGGTCTTCATAGATGATGCTGCACGACGGCGCTTCGCGGCCGCGGCGCTCGACCACGTTCCACACGCGCGACAGGTAGGCGATGTCCTCGGCGATGGCCTCGGCCGGCTGCCCTTCGGCGTTGGTCCGCACGATGTAACCGTAGCCACCATGCTGTGCCGACAGTTCGGTCACCAGCGCCTTCAGGCGGGCGCGCTCGGTTTCGTCCTCGATGCGCGCCGACACGCCCACTACCTTGGACTGCGGCAGCAGCACCATGTAGCGCGAGGGAATGCTGATCTGCGTGGTCAGGCGGGCGCCCTTGGTGCCGATCGGGTCCTTCACCACCTGCACCACGATGTCCTGGCCGTCACGCAGCAGCTCGACGATCGGCACGCTGGCCGGCGGCGGCAGCGTGGTGTTCTCGGTGTCGGCACTGGCCACCGGCGCCGGGCGCACCACGTCGTTGGCGTGCAGGAACGCGGCGCGCTCCAGCCCGACCTCGACGAAGGCGGCCTGCATGCCGGGCATGACCCGCTGCACCTTGCCCTTGTAGATGTTGCCGACCACGCCACGGCGCCAACCGCGCTCGATGTGCAGTTCCTGCAGCATGCCGTTTTCGATCACCGCGACCCGGGTCTCGCGCGGGGTCACATTGACCAGGATTTCCTCAGACATCGGCAGCCTCCCTGGCGGCATCGGCAGTGGGGACCGGCACGCCACAGCGCGCCAGCAGACGATCGGTATGCAGCAGCGGCAGCCCCATCACGCCGGAGTAGCTGCCGGAAAGATGTTCGATCCAGCGTTCGGCCCCGCCCTGGATGGCGTAGGCACCGGCCTTGTCCAGCGGCTCGCCGGTGGCGACATAGGCGGCGATGTCGGCGGCGTCGATCGGGGCGAAGGTCACCTCGGAAATGACCAGCTCGCTGTCCAGGCCGCCCGCACCGACCACCACCACGGCGGTCATCACCTGGTGGGTGCGCCCGGCCAGCCGCGCCAGCATCGCCCGCGCGTCAGCGGCATCGACCGGCTTGCCGAAGATCTCGCCATCCAGCACGACCTCGGTATCCGAACCAAGCACCCGCGCCTGCGGGTCGTCGGCCAGCACCCGGGCCAGCCCGGCGCGCGCCTTGTCGGCGGCGACCCGGCATACATACTGTTCGGCGCTTTCAGTGGCCGCGCGCTGCTCGACGACCTCCAGGTCAAGGGCCTGGAAGGGGCGTCCGAGTCGGGCCAGCAGCTGGTTGCGTCGGGGGGAGCGGGAAGCAAGATAGAGCATCGGCACAGCATAACCTGAGGCCGCCACCTGAATCGTCGGCAACCCGTTACGGAACGCGTACAACCCCGATCAGGCTCACAGCGCGTTCATCGCTACGACACCACCCTCACCGGCACAACAAGGAGATCCCATGCGCCTGACCGCCACCCCGCTGCTGCTTGCCCTGTCCCTCGCCCTTGGAACCTCGATGACTGCTCATGCCGCTCCGTCGTCGCCGTCGATCGCCGCCGCGGCCGAAGGCACCCTGCTGAACATCTCGGCCAATGCCGAGGCCACCCGCGTGCCGGACGTCGCCACCCTGTCGGCCGGTGTGGTCACCCAGGCAGCCGACGGCAACAGCGCCATGCGCCAGAACGCCCAGCAGATGGACAAGGTGCTGGCCGCGATCAAGGCCGCCGGCATCGCCGAGCGCGACGTGCAGACCAGCGGCGTCAGCCTCAACCCGCAGTACCGCTATGCCGACAATGAGGCGCCGAAGATCACCGGCTACCAGGCCAGCAACACGGTCAGCCTGAAGGTCCGCGACATCGCCAAGCTCGGCAAGGTGCTCGACGCGCTGGCCGCGCAGGGTGCCAACCAGATCAACGGTCCGCAGTTTGAGATCGACCAGCCCGAACCGGTCTATGACGAAGCCCGCCTGGCCGCCCTGAAGAAGGCCCAGGCCCGCGCCCAGACCTATGCCAGGTCGCTGGGCCTGCAGGTGCGCCGCATCGTCAGCATTTCCGAGAACAGCAACGGCGGTTTCCGCCCGATGCCGATGATGCGCACCATGGCTGCCGGCGCGGCGATGGACAAGGCCACCCCGGTCGCACCGGGTGAATCGACCGTCTCGGTCAACCTGGACGTGGTGTTCGAACTGGGCCGCTGATCGCGCCCGGCACGGCCGACACAGGCGGGTCCCGCAGGGGCCCGCCTTTTTCGTGTATTCCGGCGGCGTTGGCTGAAGGCCAGCCCAACGCGCATGCCCCTGCCTCTAGGCAGTGGCCGCCATGCCGCGCTACTGATGAACTGCCAGCCGCGTGCGGCAACCCCGCCACGGACCCTGGTGCGTTGAGGACTTCGTCACTGGCATGGAGGTGGATCATGGTTCGTACCTATCCCGTTGCATCCCCGCACTTCGACCCCGCCCGCGTCGCCGCCTGGAGTGCAGCGATCGCCCTGCACCTGCTGGCCTTCCTGTTGCTGCTCATCCCTGCGACCTATCAGGCCGTGCAGGCCCCGCGTGAAAAGACTCCGGTGCGGCTGATCGAGAAGATCCCGCCACCGCCGACGCCGCCGGCTCCAGTCCCGCCAAAAGAGATCGTCCAGGTGGTACCGAAGCCCCGGACGCAGCCGGTGGTACCGCCACTGCCCGCACCCACCGCGACCGTGGAAGAGACCCAGGGCATCGCATTGCCGGCCGCCGAACCGGCTCCGCCGCAACTGGCGCCCAGCATCGACACTTCCACCCCGTTGGCCGGCGCCCAGCTGCAGTACCGCAGCGCTCCGCCGCCGACCTATCCGATCCAGTCCCTGCGCAACCACGAACAGGGCACGGTGCTGTTGCGGGTGGAAGTGGACACCCGTGGCCAGCCGGTCGCGGTCAGCGTCGAGCGCAGCAGCGGCTCGCGCAACCTGGACCAGGCCGCCCGCCAGCAGGTGCTCAAGCACTGGCGCTTCGAGCCTGCCCAGCGTGACGGCGTGGCGGTTCCGGCCATCGGCATGGTGCCGGTGCAGTTCTCGCTGCCGGACTGAGCGTCCCACCGGCCCGGCCTTGCGCCGGGCCGGCCACTGCCACTGCCCGGCAAATGCGGACATGCCAGGGGCAAGCGTTACTGATTAAGCAAAAATTCACGACTTCGTCACCTGCTGGAAACCTAGATTGGCGCGTCCCGGTATCGATCCGGCGACAGCCCTCAACGCTACGGTTTTCCAGTTAGGAGAGAAGCTGTGAAACACCCGATCCAACGGCCCGCCAGCCGCCGCCGCACCACCCTGGCATCGTCCATCACCCACATCCTCACCGGCGGCGCCCTGCTGCTGGCCGGCGCCGTCGCTTCCTCCTCCGCCTTCGCGCAGGAAAAAGCCACCAACCTCGACCGCATCACGGTCACCGGCTCCAACATCCCCCGCACCAACACCGAGACGCCGTCCCCGGTGCAGGTGGTGAGCCGCCAGGAGATCGACCGCAGTGGCAAGGCCACGCTGGCCGAGTACCTGCAGACGATCACCGCCGATGGCGCCGGCTCCATTCCCAAGACCTTCGGCAACGGCTTCGCCGGTGGCGGCGCCGGCATCTCGCTGCGCGGCCTCGGTGCGGGCTCGACGCTGGTGCTGTTGAATGGCCGCCGCATGGCGACCTACGGCCTGGCCGACGACGGCCAGAAGGTGTTCACCGACCTCAGCACCATTCCGCTCGATGCCGTCGAGCGCGTGGAAGTGCTCAAGGACGGCGCATCGGCGATCTACGGCTCCGATGCCATCGCCGGCGTGGTGAACATCATTCTGCGCAGCGACTTCGAAGGTGCGATCCTGCGTGCGTCCTACGGCCTGTCCGGTGACAGCGACGGCGATACCAAGAAGGCCACCCTGACCGCCGGTACCGGCGACCTGTCCAAGGATGGCTGGAACGCATTCTTCAGCCTGGATGTCGGCAAGTCCGACGCGATCAAGATCAGCGACCGCAAGAACCGCAAGTGGATCGGTACCGGCGACACGCGCCAGTGGGGCTATGACGCTACCGACGCACAGTTCCTCGGCGGCGCCTACCTCAGCGGCCGTACCAACGGCGGCGTCGGCCCGAACGGCTCGGTGTTCAACAATGATGCGCCGTCGCCGCATCTGGTCGCCCTGCCGGGCTGCGCCAACCTGAGCTCCATTCCGGGCCAGACCGAGGCCTCTTCGGCGGCCCAGGGCTGCCTGTGGGATCCGGCCCAGCAGTTCCGTGACCTGACCCCCGAAGAGAAGTACATCAACGTATTCGGCCGTGCGAGCTTCGCCTTCGGTGAAGGCGGCGAGGTCTACACCGAGATCGGCTACTCGAAGAAGGAAACCATCTTCAGCAATACCCCGTCGGGTGTTTCCGGCGGCTGGGGCTTCCCCGGCGGCCCGAAGAACGCCAGCAGCGGTGACGGCGCGACGATGCTCTATGCCGGCCATCCGGACAACCCGCTGCCGTATGCGGCGCGCCTGCGCTACAGCGCGTGGGACGTCGGCCCGCGCGTGACCAACAATACCAACGAGTTCAACCGCTTCCTGGTCGGCGTCAAGGGCAACTGGGGCGACTGGAGCTATGACACCGCCTACCTGCATTCGGGCACCGACCTGGTCAACAAGCGCACCGGCTTCCTGCGTTACAGCTCGGTGCTGTGCGCGCTGGGCAACCCGAACTGCGCCGGTGGTACCTGGCGCATCGGCGACAACGCCAACCTGAACTCGCAGGCACTGTACGACTACATCTCGCCGACCATCAGCGCGCGTGCCAAGTCGAGCCTGGACATGTTCGACTTCACCGTGTCGCGCAGCCTGGCCGACCTCAAGGGGGGGCCGCTGGGCCTGGCGATCGGTACCGAGTGGCGCAAGACCAGCAACAGCCTGACCCCGCAGACCTACACCGACCAGGGTGACATCATCGGCCTGGGCTATTCGGCCTACGACGGCACCCAGAACGTGTACGCCGGCTACGTCGAACTGTCGGCACCAGTGCTGGAACAGCTGGAACTGTCCGGCGCCGTGCGTTACGACAAGTACGAAAGCGGTGAAGGCAAAGCCACGCCGAAGCTGGGCGTGAAGTGGACCCCGGCCGACTGGATCGCACTGCGCGCCAGCTACGCCGAAGGCTTCCGTGCGCCGAACCCGGCCGAGAACGGTGACGGTGGCCTGGCCGCTTTCTCCAACGCACGTGATCCGGTGCGTTGCGCCATCGATGCCGACGAGTGCACACCGCGCTCGATCGCGATCATCACCCGCCCGAACAAGGACCTGAAGCCGGAAGAGTCCAAGAGCTACTCGGTGGGCCTGGTGCTGCAGCCGACCTCGACCACCTCGATGACCGTCGATGCCTGGCAGATCAAGCGCACCAACGAGATCGTGCAGGGCAACACCGCAGCTGCCATTCTGGCCGGCAACGTGCTGCGTGACTCCAACAACATCGGTGGCGTGCCCAACTCGGGCAGCATCCTGGCCGTCAACACCGGCTACGTGAACGCCAGTTCGTCGCGAGTCCGCGGTATCGATACCGATATCCGCCAGACCTTCGATATCGGCCCGGGCCAGCTCGAACTGGACCTGCAGTGGAGCCACATCCTGAAGTTCGAGCGCACCGAAGGCGATGAGACCGTCGACTATGCCGGCACGCACGGCAACTGCGACGTGACCAACTGCATCGGTACGCCGAAGGACAAGATCAACTTCGGCACCACCTGGAAGCAGGGTGCGTGGAGCGTGAGCGGTGTTGCCAACTACATCAGCAAGATGGACAACACCGACAAGCGTGGCGGCGACTACCAGGCGTTCTACGAGGATGGCACGCCGGTGACGAAGATCTCTTCGTTCACCACCTTCGACCTGTCCGGCCGCTGGAACATCACCGACGCCTTCGAGCTCAATGCCTCGGTGGCCAACGTGTTCGACCGCATCGCACCGCTCGATCCGACCACCTACGGCGGCGTGAACTACAACCCGATGCACTTCTCCGGTGCACTGGGCCGTTACTTCACCGTGGGCGCCAAGTACACGTTCAAGTAATCCTGCAGCAGCGTCACCTGCAAAGGCCCGGGCCAACACCCGGGCCTTTGCTTTTTCAATGCCACCCGGCATTGTGGAGCCAGCGTCAGCCGAACAACCAAAGCCAGACCATCCAGCAGATCAGCAAAACCGCGGCGGCGGTGAGGCCCCAGAAGCAACATTGGTACAGACGCCGTTCGGCGACCTCCGAATTGAGATCATCACGAGCGGACTGCAGCCCCTTCTGCAACGTCACCTTCTCCTTCCTCAGATCAGCAGCGACCCTCTGTACGCCAGCAAGCAGCTCCTCGCTCTGCTTCAGCTGGGCAGCTAGCCTGCCGTGGCTCTCTTCCAGTGCAAGACTGCGTGCACCCGCCCCTGCCACCTCGGACTGCAGCAGGGCTTCCCGCTCGCTCAACACCTGCAGTTCCTCTTGCTGGCTGCGCACCAGCGCCTCCAGATAATCGTTGCTGCTGGGATTGCTGAGGACCATCGCCTGCAGGAATCCACGCTCGCTTTCCAGCAAGCGCTTGATCCTGTCGAGGTATCGAGCTTCCTCCACATCACTGGTTTCGTCCTCGGGAATGGTGTAGCCGTAGATCGGCACCCTGCCGATATCCACTTCGATCACTGCAATGCCCAGTTGCCGGAGGCCATCCTGTTTTGCAGCATCCACAGCATGTGATCGCCTGACCTCAAGCAGGAACTTCCCGTCCCACTTGGAACCCAGATCATCCTCGCTGGTGAACTCGACATACAGATCTGCCCGATAATCCCCCCTTCCGGGCACCTGCCACTCCTGCTCCACCCGGGAGATCGAGATTCTCGATTCACGCCAGCGACGAGGCCCTTTCCCGGTAGGAAGCGAAAGAACCAGCTGCACATGGTCCAGCCGACTGAAAGCCTCCTTGAACAACAGATGCTGCAGCGATTCGCCTCCCGCTGCCGCTCCGCCCTTCACGCCGTCGATATATGCGAAGTACCACGACCGCCCCTTCATCACGTGCTTCACTGGGCGACGATGACCTGCACGATGCGTTGAGAAATAGCGATCTCCCGTGGGTTCTCCACCATAATCCCTGTTGCGACGGTGGCCCACGGCCTGCGCCGTAACGTACTCGGTTCCATCGGGAGTGAGAAAGGCCCGCGATTTGGTCATGGGGTGCGCGCTCATAAAGGGAAGCCCACTATGCCAACCTTCCATCGCACTCGATGAGATGGATAAGATCGATGACGCGAATGCAACTGCTGCAACCCCCGGCCGAAAGGCCGATGGGATGACCGCAAGGGAACCAAAGCATGCCCTCGTCCAACCAACGTCTCGGCCTGCCCGCGTTGACTGCACTGGTAGTCGGCTCGATGGTCGGCGCCGGCATCTTCTCATTGCCGCAGAACGTTGCCCGCAGTGCCGGCCCGGCCGCCGCGATGATCGGCTGGGCGCTGAGCGGTGCGGGCATGCTGATGCTGGCCTTCGTGTTCCAGGCCCTGGCCAACCGCCGTCCGGACCTGGACACCGGCATCTACGCATATGCACGCGAAGGCTTCGGCAACTACATCGGCTTCTCCGCGGCGTGGGGCTACTGGGTCGCTTCGGTACTGGGCAATGCCAGCTTCTTCGTGCTGATCTTCAGCGGCCTGGGCCATTTCATGCCGGTGTTCGGCGAAGGCAACACGCCAGCCGCCGTGGCCGCTTCGTCCGTACTGTTGTGGACCGTCCACCTGCTGGTGCTGCGCGGCCTGCGCACGGCAGCCATCGTCAACGGCCTGGTGACGGTGGCCAAGCTGCTGCCCATCGCACTGTTCCTGGTGCTGGCCGCCGGTGCGTTCCGCATGGAGGTGTTCCGCGCCGACTTCTTCGGCACGCGTGCGCTCGGCGACCTCGGCCAGCAACTGCGCGGCATGATGCTGGTCACCGTGTGGGTGTTCATCGGCATCGAAGGCGCCAGCATCTATTCGCGGCGTGCCGCGCGCCGTGCCGACGTCGGCCGTGCCACGGTGATAGGTTTCCTGGGGGTCTGGCTGCTGCTGGTCCTGGTCAGCCTGCTGTCGATGGGCGTGCTGTCGCAGGCCGAACTGGCCGGGCTGCCCAACCCGTCGATGGCCTACGTGCTGCGCGCCATCGTCGGCGAATGGGGCGCGACGGTGATCATCGCCGGTTCGATCATTTCGGTGCTGGGCGCGCTGCTGGCCTGGGTGCTGCTGTGTGCCGAAGTGCTGTATGCCGCCGCTGGCGACGGCACGATGCCCGCCTTCCTGGGACGCGAGAATGCGCGTGGCGTGCCGGCCAATGCGTTGTGGTTGAGCAACGGGCTGATCCAGCTGTTCCTGCTGCTGGTGCTGTTCAATGCGGGCAGCTACACCGGCCTGGTGCTGCTGGCCGCATCGATGAGCCTGGTGCCCTACTTCCTGTCCACCGCGTTCGGCGTGCAACTGGCCTGGCGCGGACAGTCCTACGCGGGTGAGCCACGCGTGCGCTGGCGCGATTTCGTGGTCGCGCTGCTGGCCAGCGCCTACGCGCTGTGGCTGGTGTATGCCGGCGGCCTGAACAACCTGCTGCTGTCGGTGCTGCTGTACGTGCCCGGCGTTATTCTGTTTGCGCAGACCCGGCGCCAGCGCGGCGAGCCGGTTTTCACGCGCTGGGAGTGGGCGCTGTTCGGCGCGATCCTGGCAGTAGCAATTGCCACGCTGGTAGCGTTCTGGAAGGGCCGGATCACGCTGTAGCGGCGAGCGCGTGCCCGGCTTGGAGGATGCAGCCGAGCATGGGCTCGCCGCCACAACACGGCAAAAAAAAACCTGCATCTCGCGATGCAGGTTTCTCAAGGTGGCGCCCGAAGTTGGACTCGAACCAACGACCCCCTGATTAACAGTCAAGTGCTCTAACCGGCTGAGCTATTCGGGCAGACGACTAGTATAACCACTCTTCACGCGCGATGGTAGGGGTGATTGGCAATCATTGCGGCAGCCCGATACAGCTGCTCGGCCACCACCAGACGCACCAGCATGTGCGGCAGCGTCAGCGGTCCGATCGACCACTTTTCGTCGGCCAGCGCAGAGACCTCTGGCGAATGCCCTTCCGGGCCACCGATCAGGAACGCTAGGTCCCGGCCCTGCCCGCGCCAATGCTCCAGGCGTTGCGCCAGCTGCTCGGAACTCAACTGCCGCCCCGGCACGTCCAGTGCCACCACGTAAGCGTTCTTCGGTAGCGCGGCGATGACCCGCTTGCCTTCATCCTCGGTGGCACGGCGCGGATCGCGCCCCTTGCCGCGCAGGCCGGGTTCGATTTCCACCAGCTCGAACGGCAGCCAATGCGACAGCCGCTTCTGGTATTCGGCGAACCCCTGCGCGACCCAGCTGGGCGCGCGTTCACCGGTGGCGATCAGGCGGGCTTTCATCAATGGTCCTCCAAAACGTCGACGGCGCCATCGGCGCCGTCGAAGGGATGCATCAACGTGCGGCTCAGGCCACTTCGTCGTCGCTGGACGGCGGCTGGTCGCCGACGGTCCACAGGCGCTCGAGCGCGTAGAACTCACGCACGCGCGGCAGCATCACGTGGACGATCACGTCGCCCAGATCGACCAGCACCCATTCGGCTTCGCGCTCGCCTTCAACACCCAGCGGCATCACGTCGATGTTCTTGGCGAAGCGCACGACTTCATCGGCAATCGACTTGACGTGGCGGGTCGAGGTGCCCGAAACGACGATCATGTAGTCGGCAACGCTGGACCGGCCGCGCACGTCGATCTCGACCAGGTCCTTGGCCTTCAGGTCTTCGGTGGCTTGGCGGACGCTGGCCAGCAGTTCCGGCACGGACGGCGGCGGGCTGGGCAGATCGACCTTGATGGTCTGGGGCTGGGTCTGGTTGCTCAAAGTGGATCGACTCGATAAACGTGGGGGCGATTATACGGGGATGGCGCGGCCGCGCCATTCACGCCGTGGCCGGGCGGTACAGCCCGTGTGCAGCGACATAGTCGGCCACGGCCGGGGGCAGCAGTGCGCGCCAGGGACCGCCAGCGGCAATCTGCGAGCGCACTGCGCTGGCCGATTCCCCGCGTAGTGGGTGGTGCAGGCGCAGGATGCGCCCGGCCGGGCTGGCGAACAGGGCCTGCTCATTGTCGGCCCAGCGCCCTTGCAGGGCACGCCCCAGCTCGCCATCGATCGACGCCTGCAACGGACTGCCCGGCCGTTCGGCCACCACGAAGTGGGCCAGATCGAACAGGGCCTCCCATTCGTGCCAGCCGGACAGCCCCAGCAGGCTGTCGGCGCCCACCAGCCAAGCCAGCGGCCGGCTCGGGCCCAGCTCGCCACGCAGCTCGCGCAGGGTGTCGACGGTGTACGACGGGCGACCGGGGCAGCGGGTGGCACGATCCAGTTCGCGACGGTCCAGCAGCAGCCCCGGCTCGTCGCCGATGGCCAGCGACAACATCGTGCAGCGCTGCTCAGCGGTGGCGCCGGGCACCGCGCGGTGCGGCGGATCGGCGGCCGGCAGCATGCGCACGGCGACCTGCAGTTCATCACGGGCCGCGCGCGCGATCGCCAAGTGCCCGAGGTGCACCGGATCGAAGGTGCCCCCGTAGTAGATCCGCAGGCTCATCACTCAGGCCCGCGCCAGCAGGCGCACGGCACGCGGTTCGGCCACGGCCACCAGCAGGCGTTCCAGCGCCAGCCAGGCGTCGCCGTCAGCGCGCCCCTTGGCAATGCGGTCGACCAGCCCCGCCTCGGCCACGAAGCGCTCCCAGCGCTTGCCTTCCGGGTGCCGCTGCAGCGCGCGCTTGTAAGGCGCCTGCCGCGATTCCCAGATGCCGCGCGATTTCATTTCAGCGGCCAGGTTGCCACCACGCGCCTGCACGCGGGCCAGGCCTGCGCCCGCCAGCAGTTCGCGGATCACGATCGGCATCAATGCGGCCACCGCCTCCCCTTCACCGCGCAGGCCGGCCAGCATGCGCAGCACCGCCGGCGGCTGGCCGGAGAACGTCGCCTCCACCAACCGGAACACGTCGTAGCGGGCAGCGTCAGCCACCAGCGACTCCATCCGTTCCACATCCAACGGCTGGCCGTCGGCCAATAGCGCCAGCTTGTCGATTTCCTGGGCGGCGGCCAGCAGATTGCCCTCCACCCGCTCAGCCAGGCGCTGCACGGCAGCCGGGTCGGCACGCAGGCCCTTGCCGCGCAGGCGGCGCTCGATCCAGTCCGGCAGTTCGTGCGGCTTGATCGCCCATGCCACCGACAGCACGCCGATGCGGCTGACCGCCTCGGCCCACTTGCCCTGGTGGGCCTTGCTCCATTCATTGGCGGTGATCATCAACACCACGTCCGGCGCCGGGTTGGCGCAGAACTGAGTGATGACCTCGGCGCCCTCCTTGCCCGGCTTGCCGCTGGGCAGGCGCACCTCGACCAGGCGGCGGGCGCTGAACAGGCTTGGCGCATTGAAGCTGGCGTCAAGCTGGTTCCAGTCGAAATCACGCCCGTCGGCATCGAACACTTCGCGTTCGCCGATGCCCGAGGCGCGCGCACGCGCGCGGATGGCATCTGCGGCCTCCAGTACGCGCAGTGTTTCCGGGCCTGCGATCAGGTACACCGGCGCCAACGCGGTGTCAGCGCCCTGGCTGGCCAGCTGCTCCGGACGCAGTTCCATCGTCGCTGCCGCTCAGTGCTTGACGGCGGCGGCAGGCTCTGCCGGCACCGCGCCCTCGATCGGCTTGGCCTTCGGCGCGGACAGGCTGCCCCCCTTCTCGATCTCGGCGCGGACCACGCTGTCGATACGGCGGATGATCGAGGCGGACATTTCCCGGCGCAGCTCCGTGGCCAGGATTTCGCGTTCGGTGGTGGTACCGGTGGCGTCGGTCGGCGGCGACACGTAGTCGCGCGACAGTTCGATCACCTGCTGCGGCACCAGTTCGCTGCCATCCTCGCGGCGGAAGATGAAGATCACCGCATAGCGCAGGCTGTACTCCTGCGCACGACCCTGCGAGTCGATGGCGATCGGGAGGTCACCCCAGCGCTCGGACAACACCTGCAGCTGGGTACTGGGTTCCTTGCTGTCCTCATCGGCCAGCCTGGCACCAGAGGCCAGCAGGCTGCGATTGAGCAGCTTGACCAGTTCACTGTACGGGGCGGTGGAGACCACCTTCACCGGGGCGGTGTCGGTCGGCAGCATCAGCTTGTTGCGCAGATGGAAGCCGCAGCCGGCGAGGCCGAGGACAAGAACGAGGGCAAGCAGGATTCGGGTCATGGAGACAGTCTGGCGGAGCCGGGCGATCACGGCAACACACAGCGTGCCCGAAGCCGCGTGAATGCAGGGCCATCAAGCACCCAGCCCTGCTTCTGGAAAGGCATCGGCCACCGCGCGGGTGGCCGGTGCGAGGTACATCAGGCGGCGACGATGTTCACGATCTTGCCCGGGACGATGATGATCTTGCGCACCGTCAGGCCTTCCATGAACCTGGCCGCGTTGGGCTCGGCCAGCGCCAGCGCCTCGACCTGCTCGCGCGCGGCATCGGCCGCCACCTCGATGGTGCCGCGCAGCTTGCCGTTGACCTGCACCGCCAGGGTCAGGGCATCGCGTACCAGCGCACTGCTGTCGGCCTGCGGGAACGGCTGGTCTTCCAGCAGCGTCTCGCCATGGCCCAGCACCTGCCAGAGGGCGTGGCTGGCATGCGGCGTGATCGGGTTCAGCAGCAGCACGACGGCCTGCAGCGCTTCCTGGCGCACCGCGCGGCCCTGCTCGCTGTCGTCCTCGAACCTGGCCAGCGCGTTCATCAGCTCCATCACCGCTGCGATGGCGGTATTGAAGCTGTGGCGGCGACCGTAGTCGTCACCGACCTTGCCGATGGTTTCATGGGTCTTGCGGCGCAGCGCCTTCTGGTTGGCATCCAGTGCTGCAACGTCCAGCGCCGGGGCGGCACCGTCGGCAGCATGCTTCTGCACCTGGGCCCACAGCCGGCGCAGGAAGCGCGCCATGCCGTCCACGCCGGCCTCGTTCCACTCCAGCGACTGCTCCGGCGGCGCGGCGAACATCGAGAACAGGCGCACGGTGTCGGCGCCGTACTTGCCGACCATCGCCTGCGGGTCCACGCCGTTGTTCTTCGACTTGGACATCTTCTCGGTGCCACCGACCACCACCGGCTGGCCGTCGGCAATCAGGGTGGCGCCGGTGATGCGGCCGCGCTCGTCACGCTGCACTTCCACATCGGCCGGGTTGATCCAGTCCTTCGAACCGTCCGGATTCGGGCGGTAGTAGGTCTCGGCGATCACCATGCCCTGGCACAGCAGGTTGCGCGCCGGCTCGTTGCTGTCCACCATCCGCGCGTCGCGCAGCAGCTTGTGGTAGAAGCGGAAATACATCAGGTGCAGGATCGCGTGCTCGATGCCACCGATGTACTGATCGACCGGCAGCCAGTAGTTGCCGCGCTTGTCGACAGCGTCACGGGCACCGGGCGAGGTGTAGCGGGCGTAGTACCAGCTCGACTCCATGAAGGTGTCGAAGGTGTCGGTCTCGCGCTCGGCGGCGCCACCGCATTCCGGGCAGGTGGTCTTGCGCCATTCCGGGTCGGTCTTGATCGGCGAACCGGTCCCGGAGAACGCCACGTCCTCCGGCAGTACCACCGGCAGCTGCTCCTCCGGCACCGGCACCGCACCGCACTTGTCGCAGTAGATCACCGGAATCGGGCAGCCCCAGTAGCGCTGGCGGCTCACGCCCCAGTCGCGCAGGCGGTAGTTGACGCGGCGCTGGCCCTGGGCCTTGCGCTCGAAACGTTCGGCCAGGGCTTCGAAGGCCCCCTGGAAATCCAGGCCGTCGAACTCGGCCGAGTTCACCAGCTCGAACGCACGGCTCTTGTCGCTGTACCAGTCCTGCCAGCGGCTACCGTCCCAGTTGCGCTCTTCGTCGGTGCGCGCATCCTTCAGCGCGATCACCTGCTTGATCGGCAGGCCGTACTTGTTGGCCACTTCGTTGTCGCGCTGGTCATGGCCCGGAACGGCCATCACCGCGCCGGTGCCGTAGCCCATCAGCACGAAGTTGGCGACCCACACCGGCACCGGCTCGCCGGTGACAGGATGCAGCGCGCGCAGGCCGGTATCCATGCCGCGCTTTTCCTGGGTTTCCAGTTCAGCCTCGGATACACCGCCCTGCTTCAGGTCGGCCAGCATCGCGGCCAGTTCCGGGTTGTTCTTCGCTGCGTGCAGCGCCAGCGGGTGTTCGGCGGCGATCGACACGAAGGTCACGCCCATCACCGTGTCCGGGCGGGTGGTGAACACGCGCAGCGGATCCAGCACGCCACCATCGACGTCGCGCACGTCGAACTGGATTTCCAGGCCCTCCGAGCGGCCGATCCAGTTGCGTTGCATGGTCTTGACCGATTCCGGCCAGCCATCCAGCTCGTCCAGGCCATCCAGCAGTTCCTGGGCGTAGTCGGTGATGCGCAGGAACCACTGCGGGATCTCACGCTTCTCCACCAGCGCACCGGAGCGCCAGCCGCGGCCGTCGATGACCTGCTCGTTGGCCAGCACGGTCTGGTCGACCGGGTCCCAGTTCACCACCGCGTTGCGGCGATAGGCCAGGCCCTTGCGCATCAGGCGGGTGAACATGCGCTGCTCGTGGACGTAATAGTCCGGACGGCAGGTGGCGAACTCGCGCGACCAGTCGATGGCATAGCCCAGCGATTTCAGCTGGCTGCGCATGTGGTCGATGTTCTTGTAGGTCCACGCTGCCGGCGCGGTCTTGTTCTTGATCGCGGCGTTTTCCGCCGGCAGGCCGAACGCGTCCCAGCCCATCGGCTGCAGCACGTTGTGGCCGGTCATGCGCTTGTAGCGGCTGATCACGTCGCCAATCGTGTAATTGCGCACGTGGCCCATATGCAGCGCACCGGACGGGTACGGAAGCATCGACAGGCAGTAGTACTTCGGCTTGTCCGAGGTCTCGTCGACCTCGAAGGCACGGGTGGCGTCCCAGTACTGCTGGGCGGCGGATTCAACCTGCTGCGGGTCGTAGGCGTTGGTTTCAGCGCTGGTCATGGAACACGCGGATGCGGCGGCAAAGCGGTACAGCGTACCGCAGTGCGGCAAACGTCTCCAATCCTGCCTGCTTGGGGGTGGGCGCCGCGATGCCCCGGGAGCCGTCTCAGCGTTGGCGCGACAGCGGCAGTGCGGCGGCCAGCCAGGCCACCCAGCAGGCGAACGCCAGCCGTTGTGCCAGCGGCGCCGGCAGGACGCCCTGCAGGGCAAACGCGGCCACCGCAGCCAGCACGCCGCAGCCCAGGGCCAAGGCGCCCAGGGCGCGGCCATGCGCCTGACGCAGCTGTGTCGTGCCCAGCAACAGGGTTCCGGCGACGAAGCCCAGCACCCAGATCATCCAGGCACTGGCATGCAGCTGGCTGGCGGGCCCATGCAGATCGTCCACGTCCAGCGGCAGCAAGCCCATCGCGGCAAAGCCCAGGCCAGCCAGCAGCAGCATCTGGCTGCCGACCCTCGGTGCCCAGCCGGCAGTGGCGGGCAGGCTGCGGCGCAGACGCTCAGCCACCACCGCAGCGAGCACGCCGGGCAGCACGAAGCCAAGCAGATTGAAGGCCAGCGCATGCGGTACGCCCCGCGCCCCCAGCAGCGCCACCGGGTGGCGGGCCTGTGCATAGCCCTCCAGGCCGGCACCGAAGCCAGACACAGCCAGGACGAACACGACTGCAGCAAGCAGTCCCAACCAACGATCAAGCCGGACCATGGACATTGCGCGCAGTCACCCGGAAAAGAATGGATCAGCGCATTGTCGCGGCAGTGACGCAGTGCGCCAAGCGCGCGGCCGAGGCCGGGTGCTTCCGGCGCACCTCGGCCAGCACGCCGGTCAGCTCCGGAAAGCGGGTGATCCACGGGCTGTGCTGCGTGCCACGCCCCCGAGGCCGTCGCGCGCGATGTGACGGCAGGGTTGAGACGGACATCGATCGTCACCATAGAATCGGTCTCCAGATGCCAAGCGATGCTTTCCCCATGACCGAGACGACCTACGTATTCGACGCCACCACTGCGACCTTCGAGGCCGAAGTCCTGCAGAAGTCGCTGCAGACGCCGGTGCTGGTTGACTTCTGGGCCACCTGGTGCGGGCCGTGCAAGACCCTGGGCCCGATGCTGGAAAAGCTGGCTGCCGAGTACAACGGTGCGTTCGAGCTGGCCAAGGTCGATGTCGACAAGGAACAGCAGATCGCTGCGGCCTTCCAGATCCGCTCGGTGCCGACCGTGTTCCTGGTCAAGGGCGGCCAGCTGGTGGACGGCTTCCCCGGCGCCATTCCGGAAGGCCAGCTGCGTGAGTTCCTGGCCCAGCACGGCATCATACCGGCCGATGTGGGCGATGCTGCCCCCGAAGCTGACGCCCCGCTGGATCCGCAGGCGCAGGTCGATGTGCTGCGTGCGCAGATCGCCGCCGAGCCGGACAAGGATGAACTGAAGCTCGACCTGGCCCTGGCCCTGCTGCAGATCGGTGGCGTGGACGAGGCACGCACCCTGATCGACGGCTTGCCCGCCAATCTGGCTACCGACGACCGCGCCGTGCGTGCCCGCGCCCGCCTGGCCTTCGCCGCCGCGCTGAAAGATGCCCCGGCCGCCGAGGTGCTGGAGGCACGCATCGCCGCTGACGGCAAGGACCTCAAGGCCCGCCACCTGCGTGGCGTGCAACTGCTGCTCGGCGGTCATGACGAGGCCGCGCTGGCCCAGTTCCTGGAAATGCTGCGGATCGACCGCGGATTCGAGGAAGGCCTGCCGCGCAAGGCCCTGATCGACGCCTTCAATGTGATCTCCGACGAGGACCTGGTCGGCCAGTACCGCCGCAGGATGGCGTCGCTGCTGTTCTGAACGGGAACCCGCTCCGTTCAGAATTCCTGCACTGAACGCGGGCAATAATGCCCGCGCTGGTGGCCACGCGGTCGCCACGATCCGTTCGGGGGGATGAGGTCGGGGCCATGGGGTCTTGCAGCTGCACCCCCGCATTGCCGGGATTGCAAACTGTGACCGTCGTCCGCTCTCTGTCGTTCGCCATGCATTTAACGGGCGCTCTGCTCTGCGCCCTCTTCCTGATGCCCGCCATTGCCGGCGCCCAGGACTGGAACTATCGGGTCCGGCCCGGCGATACCCTGTGGGATCTGGGCGGGCTCTACCTGAAGCCCTCGGTACGCTGGCAGCAGCTGCAGCAGCACAACCGCATCGACAACCCTTACCAGTTGCCGCCGGGCCAGCTGCTGCGCTTCCCGATCAGCTGGCTGCGCACCGAACCGGCGCCGGCCCGGGTGCTGTCCGTGCGCGGCAAGGTCGCGCTGGCAGGCGCCGATGGCACGGCGACCCGCGCGCTCCAGGCCGGCGAACAGCTGCATATCGGTGACACCGTGGAGACCGAAGGCGACTCCAGCATCACCCTGGAATTCGCCGATGCCTCGCGCCTGCAGCTGCGCGAGTACTCGCGCCTGCGCCTGGATCAGCTGAGCCGTTACGGCCACACCGGCATGGTCGACACCCGACTGCGCCTGCAGCAGGGGCGAGCCAGCAACCGGGTGACGCCGGCGCGCGGTCCCGCCTCGCGTTACATCATCGATGCGCCCACCGCGACCAGCAGCGTGCGCGGCACGGTGTTCCGGGTCAGCGCCGGGGATGACGGGCACGTCGGTGCCACCGAGGTCCTACAGGGCAAGGTGCAGGTCGGCAACTCCCATGGCCAGCGCCTGGTCCGGCCGGGCCAGGCCACCCGCAGCAGCAGTGCCGATGCGGCGCCCGCTGCGGTCTCTGCACTGCTGCCGGCGCCGGCGCTGCGCAATGACGCGCTGCGCCTGGCGCCGCTGCCGACCCTGCTTGCCTGGGAACCGGTCAATGGCGCCGATCATTACCGGGTGGAAGTGGTGCAGGCGGCAACGCCGGAGATCCTCCTGTTCGCCGCCACCACCGCCGACACCCGGCTGGCGATCGGCGACCTGCCGCCTGGCCAGCTGCGCATCCTGTTGCGCGCGGTCGACGCCCAGGGGGTCGAAGGCCTGGATGCCAGCGCCGATTTCGAGCTCGGTGACCAGCCACCACCGCCACTGACCGTATCGCCGCTGCATGGGCAGACGATCAACAGCGACCGCCCGCGTTTCCGCTGGAGCCAGGCCCCCGGTGCGCGCAGCAGCGTCCTGCAGATCGCCACCGAGCCCAGCTTCCTGCAGCCCCTGCAGGAGCAGGCCACCCATGCGACCGACCTGCGCCTGACGCGACCGCTGCCGCCCGGCCAGTACTACTGGCGCGTGGCTTCGCGCGATGGCGAAGGCCGACAGGGCCGCTATGGCCAGGCGTTGCCGCTGCAGCTGAGCAATGAACCAGTGGACCCGGCACTGCAACCGCCCGAGGCCGCACACGGCGAGCTGACGCTGCGCTGGCAGGCCGGCAGCGAAGGCCAACGCTACCGGGTGCAGGTGGATCGCCGCGGCGACTTCAAGGCACCGCTGGTCGACGAAACCGTGGATCAGCCGCAGGTGAGCTTCAAGCGCCCGTGGAGCGGCACCCTGCATGTACGCGTGCAGTACATCGACGATGACGGCCACGCCAGCGCGTTCTCGCCTGCCCAGCAGGTCCCGCTGCCGTGCCGCCTGTGCTACGGCGCGGGTGGCGGTGCCCTGCTGCTCTGGTTGTTGTTGTGAGGCGCTCGCCGCTGCCATGGTCGAAGCGGATCCTGCTGGCCCTGCTGGCCGGCGTGCTGACCATCGTGGCCAGCCAGGGACAATGGCTGTGGCGGCAGGACGAGGCGGCCTATGATGCGCTGGTCGGCAACTGGGAGTACCGCCCCGATCCCAGCGTGCTGATCGTCGCCATCGACGAAGGCAGCCTGCAGCGCATCGGCCAGTGGCCCTGGCCACGCTCGGTGCATGCACGCCTGCTTGACCGCCTGACCGATGCCGGCGCCGAACGCGTCGCGCTGGACCTGATGCTGTCCGAACCGGATCGCCGTGACAGCCGACAGGATGATCAGCTGGCGGCCGCCATCCGACGCAATGGCCGGGTGGTGCTGCCGGTGCTGGCCGCACCGGCGGCCGGCGACCGCATGGCCGAGGAAATGCTGCCGATCCCACAGATCGCTGCCAGTGCTGCCGCCATTGGCCACACCGATGTCGAGGTGGATGGCGACGGCGTCGCCCGTGGCGTCTATCTGCACGCAGGTATCGGCCAGCCGCACTGGCCGGCACTGGGCCTGGCACTGGCCGACCTGCCTGCCGGTGCCGTACGCGGCCTGCCCGATCCCGACCCGGAACTGGGCTCGCCCTATCAATGGCGTCGCGACGATTACGTTCGCGTGCGCTACGCCGGCCCCCCCGAGCGGCTGCCACAGGTGTCCTATGCGGACGTTCTCGATGGCCACGTGGACATGGCGATGCTGCATGGCCGCCGCATCGTAGTTGGCATGACGGCCAGCGGCATCGCGCCCCGCCTGCTGACCCCGACCACCCGCGAGTTCTGGATGAGCGGCAGCGAGTACCAGGCCAACATCACCTCGATGCTGCTGCAGCACAAGCAGATCGATGTTCTACCGCATGCCTGGCAGCACGCCATCAGCGGTGTGCTGGTGGCGCTGTGCGTGATCCTGCTCGGCCTGCGCCTGCCCTGGCTGGTCGCGCTGTGTTCGTTGCCGATGCCTGCCCTGCTGAGCTGGCTGCTGCTGCGCACGAGCGACCTGTGGTGGGCGCCGGCCAGCGCGATGCTGGGCGTGACGCTGGCACTGCTGGTCTGGGCGGTGTGGCGGATCTCGGCCTGGCACCGCCAGGCCAACCGCGACGCCCTTACCGGCCTGGGCAACCGCCTCCGCTTCGAGCAGTCGCTGCAGCAGGAATGCGATGCAGCGCGGCGCAGCGGCAAGCCATTGAGCCTGGCGTTGATCGACGTCGACCACTTCAAGCGCCATAACGATCGCCACGGGCACCAGGTGGGCGACCGCGTGCTGCGTGATGTCGCCCGCCTGATCGGCGCCCATGCGCGCCGCCCGCGCGACATGGCGGCACGCTACGGTGGCGACGAATTCGCGCTGGTGCTGCCGGATACACCGGCCGAGGGCGCACGCCAGGTGATTGAGGACCTGATTGCCTGCGTGCGCGCATTGCCGGCGCCGGGCGATGGCAGCGACGATACCGTCACGCTCACCATCGGCGTATTCACCCGCGTGCCCGACGGCGAACTGCAGCCCCACCATTTCGTGGAAGGCGCCGACACCGCCCTTTATCAGGCCAAGGCCAACGGCCGCGACGGGTACATGATCGACGGCCCATGAGGCAGGACATGCACGCCGCCGTTGGACACACGCCCGGGGTGCAACATACGCATGCGAATGGTTAGACTGGACGCCTCGCCTCGCGCCCCGGACCCGCATGAACGCCCGCCTGTTCCGCTTCGGCATCAACCTGTGGCCACCGTTCCTGTTCACCGGCATCCATGTCACCCGCATCACGCCCGATTACCGGCAGATCGACGTCGAGCTGCGGCTGCGGCCGTGGAACCGCAACTACGTCGGCACGCATTTCGGCGGCAGCCTGTTCGCGATGACCGACCCGTTCTGGATGCTGGGCCTGCTGCACATCCTCGGCCGTGACTACTACGTGTGGGACCGGGCCGGTGCGATCGATTTCCTCAAGCCTGGCCGGGGCACGGTGCGCACCTCGTTCCGCATCGACGATGCGCTGCTGTCCGAACTGCGTGCCGAAGCGGCGGGCGGCGAGAAGGTGCTGCGCTGGTTCAGCAACGACGTCGTCGACGAAAGCGGCGAGGTGGTCGCCCAGGTGCGCAAGCAGGTCTATCTGCGGTTGAAGCCACACGCGCGCTGATCCGGCGCGGGCGCTGTCCTCTGCTGCCCTGGCAGGGAGGCTCCGATGCGCGCGTATGCGCGTGCACCTGCGGTGCGACGCGGAGCGAAGGCAGCCGCGAGGATGACGAGGACAGCGCGCACTGGCCGCCGCTGCTCAGTCGCGCGCGGCGGCGGCCGGGGCGTCCCCTGCCACCAGCGATACCGACAACCATGGGCTCTCGTCGGTGCTGCGCGGCGCTGAGCGCCGCGGTACCTGCAGGCGGCGGCCATCGGCCGACAACTGCGGTGTCCGCACCTGCGAGCGGAACTGGGCAGGCAAGCGCTTCAGCGCATCCACAGGGTCCTCGGCCTGCTGTCGCAGCCAGCGTTGCGCACCGATCAGCCGCACCATCGCGGCGGCATCCTGGGGCCGTGACGAATAGGCGGGATAGGCCGGGCCCGCGATATCGGCCAGCACGCACCCCATGACGTTCGACAGGCAGCCGAAGTCATGCTGCGGCGGTGCCGGTACCGGCAGCGGACGATCCGCCTCCAGCGCGGTCATCGCCGCCGCGCCACAGGCCCAGCCCAGGTTGCCCGCCACTCGCGCCAGGGTGCTGCTGCGATCGAGTACCAGCACGCCACCGAACTCCTGCGCCGAGGTTTCGATCGCAGCCCTGCTCATCGCATACTCGCCCTGCATCGCACGGCACAGGCTCTGTTCGGCGGCCCGCATCGGCTTCATCGCCTGCTCGCATTCCGCTGGCAGCGGTTGGTCGGCCGGCAGTTCGACCAGCATGTCGGCCAGCAGCTGGGCATTGGCCTGCACCAGGCTGGCACCGATGATGCTCTCCACCAGGTAGTTGCCGCCCGTCACCAGCCGGCGGCCCAGCTGCAGCCCCCGGCAACTGCCACGCAGCGCACCGTCGATATCACCCTGCACATACGCCAGCGCGCGTGCGCTGGTGGCGTCGATCACCAAACCATAGGCCGGCATCGGCACCAGGATGCCTTCCCCTTTTGGCCGGAACGGCGACACGAAGTGATCCGCATCGGCCAGCTGGTCCAGGCGCGCATGCAGCTGCTGGTGGCCAGCGTGGGCATCGACGAAGCGCTGCGGGTCCGCACGCACCTGGCCGAGGCAGTCACTGGCGGTCGGTCCGCAGCTGGCCGAAGGCCGTGAATGCAGCTCGACGTGGTCTTCTGCCAGCTGCGGACGGGCGCCGCCATTGCCGCGCGGATCCGCCTCCCAGCGCTGTACATCCCGGGCCAACGCCTGATCGCGCTGGTCCGGGTCGAGATCGTCGAACGCGAGTGTCCACAGCAGCGCAAAGCCGTTGCGGCCATCAGCGGGCAGGCGGGCCTGCAACCGCTGCTGGGCCTGCAGCCGTGATTCCGGCACCGGCCACATGCGCGAGGCGCACCACACCACGATGGCCAGCACCAGCAGTCCTGCCAGGGCCCAGCCCAGTCCGCGCAGAATCTTCAACACAGCTTCCCTTCCATGCATCGTTGCCGCAGTCGATCCCCCAGCGTAATCGACCGGCCGTGGCCGCTACAATGCGCGCATGTCGCTCGAAGCCCCCGCCCTGGTCCCCCGCCCCTCCCTGCAGCGCCTGTTCCTGACCGGCCTGCTGACCCTGCTACCGATCTGGCTGACCTGGGTCGTGGTCAAGTTCGTGTTCGTGCTGCTTTCGGGCATTTCCAGCCCATTGGTGGTGCCGCTTTCCGAGCAGATCGCGACAAGCTTCCCGCATTACCTCGGTTGGGTCCGTGCCGAGTGGATCCAGAACACCATCGCCCTGCTGGCCACCCTGCTGGTGATCCTGGCGGTGGGCGTGGCCAGCCGCCGTGTGCTCGGCCAGCGCCTGCTGCGCTGGGTCGGCGCGGTGATCAAGCGCATTCCGTTGGCCAGCATCATCTACGACAGCGCCAAGAAGCTGCTGGACATGTTGCAGACCGAACCGGGCAGCACCCAGCGCGTGGTGCTGATCGACTTCCCGCACCGCGACATGAAGTCGGTCGGGCTGGTCACCCGCGTGATCAAGGAGCACGGCACCGACCGTGAACTGGCCGCGGTGTACGTGCCAACCACACCGAACCCGACCTCGGGTTACCTGGAGATCGTGCCGGTGGAGCTGCTGACCCCGACCGACTGGACCGTCGACCAGGCCATGAGCTTCATCATTTCCGGCGGTGCCGTCGCACCGTCCAGCGTTCCGTTCACGCGCGCAGGCGAACGCAGCGAATGACAACCGCAGCGCCGATCGAGCGCCCGCTGCAGGACCGCGCGGTCCTGCTGTTCATCGTGCTGGCCGCGTTCTTCTGCGGCAACGCCGTGCTGGCCGAACTGATCGGGGTGAAGATCTTCGCGCTGGAAGACACCCTCGGCATCGATCCGCTGAACTGGAACCTGTTTGGCCAGACCGGTTCGCTCAGCTTCACCGCCGGTACCCTGCTGTGGCCGGTGGTGTTCATCATGACCGACACGATCAACGAGTTTTTCGGCAAGCGCGGCGTGCGCTTCATCTCGTGGTTGGCCGTGGTGCTGATCGCCTATGGCTTCCTGTTCGCCTTCGCAGCGATCTCGCTGGCGCCGGCCAGCTGGTGGGTCACCTCGATGGACGGCCACGGCGTGCCGGACTACCAGGCGGCATTCGCCGCGGTGTTCGGCCAGGGCATGTGGACCATCGCCGGTTCGCTGGTGGCCTTCCTGCTCGGCCAGCTGATCGACGTGGCCGTGTTCCATCGCATCCGCCAGGCCACCGGCGAGCGCCACGTGTGGCTGCGTGCGACCGGATCCACCGCGATCTCCCAGGTGGTGGACAGCTTCGTGGTGATCTGGATCGCCTTCGTGCTCGGCCCGCAGCACTGGCCGACGTCGCTGTTCCTGGCCGTCAGCAGCGTCAACTACATCTACAAGATGGGCTTTGCGGTTGCCTTGATTCCACTGCTGTACCTGATGCGGCGTGCGATCACCCGCTACCTGGGCGCAGACAGGGCCGCCGCGCTGCGCGCCGCGGCCGCGGCTGACTGAAGCCCCAGCGGCAAAAAGCTGACTGCGCCTTCACGCTGGCCGTACGCGGCCGGATCGTGCAAGCTCCACGGTCTGTGTTCCACGGAAGCTCCTGATGCCGCATCCCACCCGCGCCCTGGCCGCCGCCATTGCCGCGTTGTTCCTGTTCAGTGCCATGCCGTCGGCCGAAGCAGCGAAGAAAAAGGCCAGCCGCCCTGCCGCTGCGCAGACCCGCCAGGCTGCCAAGCCCAAGGCCAGGCCCGCCCGCGCCACCGCGCCGGCGCGTGGCAGTTCGGCGCGCCGCGCCGCGCCCCGCCCGGTCGCCCCAGCCCGGGCCGTACCCAAGCAGGTGCAGCTGGAGCGCCTGTACGACGAATACTGGGATGCCTCGATGCGGTTGAATCCACTGCAGGCGACCTTCCAGGGCGAGGCCCGCTACAACGACCAGCTGCCCAACATCCTGTCCGCCGCCTGGCGCCAGCAGTCGCACGACTTCACCACGCAATGGCTGGGCAAGGTCGAGAAGCTCGGCAGTGACGGCCTGCAGGGCCAGGACCTGCTCAGCTACGAGATCTTCGTGCGCGACGCGCGCGCATCGCTGGCCGCCGAGCGCTACCCGAGCTGGATGATGCCGATCAGCCAGTACTACAACATCGGCAGCATCATGGCGATCCTCGGCTCCGGTGCGGGCGCGCAGCCATTCAACACCGTGCAGGACTACGACACCTGGTCACGCCGTTCGCTGGGCATTCCCGAGCTGTTCGACCAGGCCATCGACAACATGCGCCAGGGCATGAAGGCCGGCGTGGTGCAACCACGCGACCTGATGGAAAAAGTGCTGCCGCAGCTGGATGCGGTGATCAAGCCGACCGCCGAGGAGAGCATTTTCTGGTCGCCGATCCGCACCATGCCGAACACCATCCCGGCTGAGGACAAGGCGCGCATCAGCGCCGAATACAAGCGCATGATCGAGCTGCGCATCATGCCGGCCTACCGCGCCCTGCGCGGCTTCATCGCCACCGAATACCTGCCGGCCACACGCACCAGCAGCGGCCTGGGCGCATTGCCCGATGGCCAGGCCTGGTACGCCAACCTGATCGTGCAGACCACCGCCAGCGACCAGACCGCCGCACAACTGCATGCGCTGGGCGAACAGCGCGTGCAGGAACTGCAGGCGCAGATCGCCACGGTGATGAAGGATGCCAAGCTGCGCGGCTCTCCCACCAAGCTGCTGCGCAGCATGCGCAACGACCGCCAGTTCCAGTACGGCGACGCCAACACGCTGATCAACCGCTACCGCCAGGTGCAGCAGCAGGTCAGCGCACGCCTGCCGCAGGTGCTGGATACCTTGCCGAAGGCACCGCTGGAGGTCCGTGCGGTGGAGCCGGAGCGCGCACTGACCGCCGCCGCTGCCGCCTATCAGCCGTCGGCGGCCGGGCAACCGGGCGTGCTGTACATCAACACCCGCGACCTGCCCAGCCGCAAGCGCTGGAACGTGCCGGTGCAGTACCTGCATGAAGGGATCCCGGGCCACCACGTCCAGCTGGGCCTGCAGCAGGAGCTGGCCAAGCTGCCACGCTTCCGCCGCCTCGGTGGCGATCTCGCCTTCGTCGAAGGCTGGGGCCTGTACGCCGAAACGCTGGGCGAGGACCTGGGCATCTACACCGATCCCTACGACCGCATCGGCTACCTGTACTCGCGCCTGCTGCGCGCCGCCCGCGTGGTGGCCGATACCGGCGTGAACGCCCAGGGCTGGAGCAAGCAGCAGGCCGTCAGCTACCTGCAGAAGACCGTGGACATGAGCAGTGACGACGCCAACGCCGAGGTGGAGCGGATCATGGCCCAGCCCGGCCAGGCACTGTCGAACGTCGCCGGCCTGACCACCATCGTTGCCCTGCGCGACAAGGCCAAGGCGCGCCAGGGCGCCGCCTTCGACCTGCGCCGCTTCCACGCCGAACTGCTGAAGGACGGCTCAATGCCGCTGGACGTGCTTGACCGTAAGATGGAACGCTGGATGGTGCAGCCGGCCAGCACTACGCCCACGCCTTCACCTTGACCCCTCCGGAGCCGTCATGCGCCCTGCCGTCGCCCTGTTCGCCGTCGTGCTGGGCCTGCTGCCTTCAACGGGTATCGCCGCACCGGTGCTGAAACCACCGGATGCGGGCATCGACGGCCTGATGCAGGCCTACGACGGCCAGGTACCCGGCGCTGCAGTCCTGGTGCTGCACGACGGGCAAGCGGTGTTCCGCCGTGGCTACGGCCTGGCGGTGGTGGAGGACGGCACCGCCGTCACCCCGGCCAGCAACTTCCGGCTGGCCTCGGTCAGCAAGCAGTTCACCGCTGCGGCGGTGCTGCTGCTGGTGGAGGATGGCCGGCTTGGGCTGGATCAACCTGCCCGGCAGTGGCTGCCCGAACTGCCCCCGGCTGCCGCGGCCATCACGATCCGCCAGCTGCTCTCGCACACCGGCGGCCTGCTCGACTACGAAGACCTGATGGATCCGGCTGACACTCGGCAGGTGCATGACGCCGATGTGCTGACCCTGCTGTCGCGCCAGGACCGGCTGAACTTCGCGCCGGGCACGCAGTACCACTACAGCAACAGCGGCTATGCGCTGCTGGCACTGATCGTCGGCCGCGCCTCCGGCCTGGATTTCGCAGCCTTCCTGCAACAGCGCATCTTCCGCCCGCTAGGCATGGCCCACACCGTGGCCCATCAGAACGGCATCAATACCATCGCCGCACGCGCCTATGGCTACAGCTGGATCGATGGCCGCTGGCAGCGCACCGACCAGAGCGCCACCAGTGCCGTGCTCGGCGATGGCGGGATCTACTCCTCGCTGGACGACCTCGCCCGCTGGGATGCGGCGCTGTACGACGACCGCCTGCTGTCGAAGGCCTCGCGCCGCGCGATGTCCAGCCCGGCCACATCGACATCCGAACCGGATGTGCCGCACTACGGCTTCGGATGGCGCCTGAACGGCCCGGTGCAATGGCACAGCGGCGAAAGCATCGGCTTCCGAAATGTGATCGTTCGATACCCGGAAAAGCACTTGACCGTGATCGTGCTGACCAATCGCAACGATCCCGAACCGTACCCGCTGGCGCAGAAGATCGCCCAGCGCTGGCTGGACACCCTGCAATGAACACCGGTTCCGACGCCCTGCTGGGCATCCACCACGCGGCACTGATCTGCAGCGATTATGCGTGTTCAAAAGACTTCTACGTCCGTATCCTCGGCCTGCGCGTACTGGCCGAGAACCACCGCGCCGCGCGAGACTCCTGGAAGCTGGATCTGGCCCTGCCCGACGGCAGCCAGCTGGAACTGTTCTCGTTCCCCTCGCCACCGCCCCGCCCCAGCCGCCCGGAGGCCCAGGGCCTGCGCCACCTCGCGTTCCGGGTCGCTGCGCTGGAGCCGTTCATCGAACGCCTGGCCAGCCACGGCGTGGACTGCGAACCGATCCGCGTGGACGAATACACCGGCCGCCGCTTCACCTTCTTCGCCGACCCGGATGGCCTGCCGCTGGAGCTGTACGAAGTCGGTTGAGGCCCCGGGGGTCAGATCCCTTTTCCGACGGAAAAGGGATCTGACCCCATCGCCGACCCCATCGCCGCCACCGGAAACATCATCCACGCATGGCGTGGATCTACCGTGTCGACCAAGGTCGACACCTACCAACAGCCGAAGGAATTTGTCAGAGGTGGGGCGGTGTGGGTGGGCAGGACCGTTGGCGCCATGGATGGCGCCATCGAGCCCCCAAGGATGGGTTTACGGCGTGTCCTGCCCACCCACACCGCCCCGCCATCCCACGGAATCCCGCCGTTGAGGTTGCCGGCCAGCGGCCGGCACTACCGCGGGTGCAGGGCGCAACCCTGCAACGCCCCCCTTCCCCATACTCCGCCGAATGGGTATACAGTCGACCCATGCCGGCACCGTGCCGGAATGAACCCTGGGAGGGGACCATGCGCAAGACCTTCAAGACCCTGCTGCTGGCATTGCCGCTGTGCCTGGCCGCACTCTCGGCGCAGGCCGCCGACGGCGCCGCCGGCCGCTGGAAGACCATCGACGACAAGACCGGCAAGGTGAAGTCGATCGTCGAGATCACCCAGGCCTCCAACGGCACGCTGACCGGCAAGGTGGTCGACATCCTGCACTCGGACAAGGGCCCGAACCCGGTCTGTGACGGCTGTGAAGGCGCCAACAGGAACAAGCCGGTGAAGGGCATGACCATCCTCTGGAACCTGAAGGCCGACGGCGCCAACAAGTGGTCCGGCGGCACCATCCTCGACCCGGCCAACGGCAAGACCTACAAGTCGAAGATGGAACTGCAGCCCGGCGGCACCCGGCTGGACGTGTCCGGCTGCATCGCCTTCATCTGCCGCGCGCAGACCTGGCAGCGCGAATAAGCGCCCCGCACCTCCGTCAACCAGTGACCCGGCCCCGGCCGGGTCACGTCGTTGCGGGCATGCGATAATCTGCGGTTCCCCTCGGATCCACCCGCGACCATGACCCGTACCGCGCTCGTCACCACCGCCCTGCCCTACGCCAACGGCCCGCTGCACCTGGGCCACCTGGTCGGCTACATCCAGGCTGACATCTGGGTACGTGCGCGGCGAATGAGCGGCGGCAGGACCTGGTTCGTCTGCGCCGATGACACCCACGGCACACCGATCATGCTGGCCGCGGAAAAGGCCGGGGTCACCCCGGAAACCTTCATCGCCAACATCCAGGCCAGCCACGAACGTGACTTCGCCGCCTTCGGCGTGGCCTTCGACCACTACGACTCGACCAATTCGGCGGCCAACAAGGCGTTGACCGAGCAGTTCTACCTGAAGCTGGAAGCGGCCGGCCACATCAGCCGCCGTTCGGTCGCGCAGTTCTACGACCCGGCCAAGGGCATGTTCCTGCCCGACCGCTACGTCAAGGGCATCTGTCCGAACTGCGGCAGTCCCGACCAGTACGGCGACAACTGCGAAGTCTGCGGCGCGACCTACGCACCGACCGACCTGAAGGAACCGCGTTCGGTCATCTCCGGTGCCACGCCGGAAATGCGCGATTCGGAGCACTTCTTCTTCGAGGTGGGTCACTTCGATGCGTTCCTGCGCGAATGGCTGGCCGGCGATGTCGCCCTGCCGGGCGTGAAGGCCAAGCTGGGCGAGTGGCTCAATGCCGAGGGTGGCCTGCGCGCGTGGGACATCTCGCGCGATGCGCCGTACTTCGGCTTCCAGATTCCCGGCCAGCCGGGCAAGTACTTCTATGTCTGGCTGGATGCACCGATCGGCTACCTGTCCAGCTTCCAGACCCTGTGCGGCAGGATCGGTGAGGACTTCGAAGCGCACCTGCGTGCCGGCACCGCCACCGAACTGCACCACTTCATCGGCAAGGACATCGTCAACTTCCATGGCCTGTTCTGGCCGGCGGTACTGCACGGAACCGGCCACCGCGCGCCGACCCGCCTGCACGTCAACGGCTACCTGACCGTGGACGGCGCCAAGATGAGCAAGTCGCGCGGCACCTTCGTGATGGCCCGTACCTTCCTCGATGCCGGCCTGGAGCCGGAAGCGCTGCGCTACTACTACGCCGCCAAGTCCGGCGGTGGCGTCGACGATCTCGACCTGAACCTGGGCGACTTCATCGCCCGCGTCAACGCCGACCTGGTCGGCAAGTTCGTCAACCTGGCCAGCCGCTGCGCCGGCTTCATCAGCAAGCGCTTCGACGGCCAGCTGGCCGCGCAGCTGCCCGACGCGGCGCAGTACCAGCGCTTCGTCGATGGGCTGGCGCCGATCCGTGAAGCCTACGAGCGCAACGACCCGGCTGCGGCGATCCGCTTGACCATGACCCTGGCCGACGAAGCCAACCGCTACATCGACGACGTCAAGCCGTGGGTCATCGCCAAGCAGGAAGGCGCCGATGCGCAGCTGCAGGCCGTGTGCAGCCAGGGCCTGAACCTGTTCCGCGTGCTGGTCACCGCCCTGAAGCCGGTGCTGCCGGCCACCGCCGCGCAGGCCGAGGCCTTCCTGGCCGCGCCGGTGAACGACTGGACCGAGCTGGCGCAACCGCTGCTGGGACACCGCATCACCGAGTACACCCCGCTGTTCACCCGTATTGACCCGAAGAAGATTGACGCCATGATCGACGCCTCCAAGGACACCCTGCAGCCGGCGGCTGCCGCTGCCCCCGCTGCCAAGCCGGCCGCCCCGGCCCCGGCCCCGGCCAAGGACGAAGCAAAGAGCGCCGACGCGCCGGCCTACATCGGCATCGACGATTTCGCCAAGCTCGACCTGCGCATCGGCAAGGTGCTGGTCTGCGAGTTCGTGGAAGGTTCGGACAAGCTGCTGCGCTTCGAACTGGACGCCGGCGAGCTGGGCAAGCGCCAGATCTTCTCCGGCATCCGTGGCAGCTACGGCGAACCGGAGAAGCTGGTGGGTCGCAGCGTGGTATTCATCGCCAACCTGGCCCCGCGCAAGATGCGCTTCGGCCTGAGCGAAGGCATGATCCTGTCGGCCGGCTTCGACGGTGGCGCACTGGCGCTGCTGGACGCCGACAGCGGCGCGCAGCCGGGCATGCCGGTTCGCTGATGCCTGCAGCGGGCGTGGTTACGGCCACGCCCGCCGGCAGCTCCGGCCCCGGGAGGCAACGCGATGGGAAGCAACGCAATGGAACTGGCGCTGTTCGACTTCGACCACACCGTGACCACCTGCGATACCTATGGCCGCTTCCTGCGCCGCGTGGCCACCGCCGAACAGCTGGCACAGGCATGGTGGAAAGTCGGGCCGTGGCTGGCCGCGTACAGGTTGAAGCTGATCTCGGCCGAACGCATCCGTGCACGCGTCACCCGCCTGACCTTCAGTGACCGCCACAGCGATGACATCGCCACGCTGGCCGCAGGCTTCTCGCGCGAGTTCCTGCCCGACGTGGTGCGCCCGGAAATGCTGGAGCAGATCCGTTGGCACAAGGAACAGCAGCACACCGTCGTGATCGTGTCCGGCTCGCTGGACCTGTACCTGCGGCCGTGGTGCGAGCAGCTGGGCCTGCAGCTGATCTGCAACCGGCTGGAAAGCCAGGACGGCCGCCTGACCGGCCGTTACGCTGGTGGCGACTGCGGCCCGCGCAAGGTCGAGCACATCCGCCGCCAGTTCGATCTGTCGCGCTACGTGCGCATCCATGCCTATGGTGACAGTTCCGAAGACAAGCCGATGCTGGCGCTGGCCCACGAGCGCTGGTTCCGCGGCAAGCCCCTGAAATAACCCAACGCGCAGCCTTCGCCACGCATGAGCCTGATCCCGCCCCTGACCGAACGCCTCGACCGCCTGCTGCCGCAGACCCAATGCGGGCAATGCGGCTATGACGGCTGCCGCCCGTACGCGCAGGCAATGGCACGTGGCGAGGCCGGTGTGGACCGCTGCCCGCCGGGTGGCGACGCCGGTGCACGGGCGCTGGCACAGGTGCTCGGCGTACCGGCGATTCCGTTCGATCGTTCGCGCGGCGAGCACAAGGCGGCCCAGGTGGCGTTGATCGTCGAAGCCGACTGCATCGGCTGCACCAAGTGCATCCAGGCCTGCCCGGTGGACGCCATCGTCGGCGCCGCCAAATACATGCACACGGTCATTGCCGACCTGTGCACCGGCTGCGAGCTGTGCATCCCCCCGTGCCCGGTGGATTGCATCGAGCTGGTGCGCCTGTAACAGGGGTCAGATCCCTTTCCGCAGGAAAGGGATCTGACCCCATCCCGCAGTTACGGCACCGCTGCCGTCACCACGATCTCGACCTTCCACTCGGCGTGGGCGAGCTTGGCTTCGAAGGTTGCGCGGGCCGGAGTCGCGCCCTCGACCACCCACTCGTCCCACGCCTTGTTCATGCCGTCGAAGTCGGCGATGTCGGCCAGGAACACTTCCGCACGCAGCACGTGCTGGCGATCACTGGCGACCAGCGCCAGCAGCTTGTCGATCTCCGCCAGCACCTGCCGGGTCTGGCCGGTGATGTCCTGGCTGGTGTCTTCCGGAATCTGGCCGGAGAGGTAGGCGACCTTGTTGTACACGGTCATTTCGGACATGCGCGGTCCGACGTCGTAACGCTCCATCATGGGCGTGGCTCCTGCGGGTGATCAGGCCCGCATTGTCCTCCAATCCGGTCAACGGTGGGTGCACGGGTCCCCCGCGCGACGCGTCACTACCGGGCTCCGACACATCTGCTGGTCAAATGGCGGCGACAGGCGCACGATGCGCCACGCCCCGCGTTGACACCGCACTCGCCCCTCCTGACGCACCCTTGCGCCGATGACCGCAGCCACCAACCCCGCCGCCGCTTCCTCCACCCCGGCATGGAAGCGGGTCCTCACCATTGTCGTTCCCCTGCTGATCCTCTCGCTGGCCCTGCATGGCCTGGCCAGTGAATTCGATGAGCACGGCTACCGCGCCATCCGCCAGGCGTTCCGCCAGCTCAGTGGCCTGCAGATCACGCTCACCGTGATGCTCGGCCTGGCCAGCTACGCCTGCCTGATCGGCTTCGATGCCATCGGCCTGCGCCGCAGCGGCATCCGCGTGCATCCGGCACGCATCGGCATTACCGCCTTCCTTGCGCATACGCTGGGCCAGACGGTGGGCTTTGCCGCGTTGACCGGTGGCGCAGTGCGCCTGCGTGGCTACCGCAGCGCCGGCCTGGACCTGGCGCAGATCGGCCAGGTGGTGCTGATGAGCACGCTCGGTTTCGTGTTCGGTGCGTGGCTGTTGATCAGCGTGGCGCTCTGCATGGAACCGGCGGCAGCGGCGTTGGCATTGCCACTGAATCCCGATGCCGTGCGCATCGTCGGCATCGTCGCCCTACTCGCCTATCTGGGTACCGTGCTGCTGGTCGGTCGCGATGGACGGCAGCTCAGCGTGTTCGGCCATGCGTTGTGGCTACCCGACCGCCGCACCATGCTCGGCGTCACCGTGCTCAGCGTGATCGAGCTGGTGCTGGCCAGCGCCGCGTTCTATGTGCTGCTGCCGGACTCGACGCCCACCGGCCTGCCCGGCTTCGTCGGCCTGTACCTCGTCGCGGTACTGGCCGGGCTGGTCTCGACCGTGCCGGCCGGCCTGGGCGTGTTCGAATGGAGCCTGTTGAAGCTGTTGCCCCAGGTGGCACCGGCGGCGGTGCTGGCGGCCGCGTTGATCTACCGCGTGACCTATTACGTACTACCGCTGGTGCTGGCCACGTTGCTCGCCCTTGCGCCCGCGCTGCGCCAGCCGCTGCAGGCCAGTGCCGGGGCAACCCGCGCAGGCTGGAACGCACTGCGCCCATGGTTGCCGCAGATCATCGCGCTGGCGGTGTTCAGCATCGGCGCCGCGCTGGTCATCGACGGCACGCTGCCCACGCCACGCCGGCACCTGGTGAATGCCTCGCTGCCGATCCTGGAAACCTCGCACCTGATCGGCAGCCTCAGTGGTGTCGCGCTGCTGCTGATCGGGCAGGGCCTGGCCCGTCGCAGCCACGCGGCGTGGATGCTGGCGATGGCGGTGTGCGTGGTCACCCCGCTGCCGCTGTGGCTGCGCGGTGGCCAACCGTTGATCGCCGTCTCGGCGGTGCTGGTGGCGATGGCGCTGTGGGCTGCGCGCCGCGAGTTCTACCGCCAGGGTGCGCTGCTGGATGAAGCCTGGTCGTGGCCGTGGCTGCGCAACCTGGGGCTGGTGCTGGTGGCGGTGACCTGGCTGCTGTTCTTCACCTACAGCCATGTCGAATACCAGAACGAGCTGTGGTGGCAGTTCGCGGTCTCCGGCAACGCACCGCGCGCGTTGCGCGCGTTGCTGGTGGTGGCCATCGCGCTGGTGATGTTCGGCCTGGCGCGGCTGCTGCACAGCACGCGTAGCCCGCTGCCCGCCGCCGATGAAGCGACGCTGCAATCGCTGGCGCCGGTCCTGGCCGGTGCCACCGACACCCAGGCCTGCCTGGTGCTGACCGCTGACAAGGCAGTGCTGCGCGATGAAGCGAAACTCGGCTTCGTGATGATGCAGCGCTATGGGGGTTCGCTGATCGCGATGGGCGACCCGGTCGGCCCGCCGGACGTCGCCCGCGCATTGATCTGGCGCTTCCGCGAGGAAGCCGACCGCCTCGGCCTGCGCCCCGTCTTCTACCAGGTCGGCGAGACTTACTGGCAGACCTATCTCGACCTTGGCTTGGGGCTGGTCAAGCTGGGCGAAGAAGCGATGGTGCCGCTGCATGATTTCGGCCTGGAAGGGCGCGAGCGCGCCGACCTGCGCCAGGCCTGGAACCGGGGCAAGCGGGGTGGCCTGTCCTTCCGCGTGGCGCCCGTGGAGGAAATTCCCAGCCTGCTGCCGCGCCTGCACGCGATCTCCAACGCATGGCTGGAAGACAAGGCCGGCGACGAAAAGGGCTTCTCGCTCGGCAGCTACGACCCGGATTACCTGGTGCGCTTCCCGGTGGCGCTGGTCGAGGCCGAAGGCCAGATCGTGGCCTTCGCCAATCTTTGGCAGGCACCGGCCGGCGCCGAGCTGTCGGTGGACCTGATGCGCCACGTCAGCGAAGCACCGAAGGGCACGATGGACTTCCTCTTCATCGAGCTGTTCCTGTGGGGCCGCGCACAGGGCTATGCACGTTTCTCGCTGGGCATGGCGCCGCTTTCCGGGCTGGCACAGCATCGTCTGGCTGGCCGCTGGAACCGGCTGGCCGGCCTGCTGGCGCGGCATGGCGAACGTTTCTACGGGTTCAGTGGCCTGCGCCGCTTCAAGTCGAAGTTCGATCCGCAGTGGCGGCCGCGCTATCTCGCCGCGCCCGGCGGCATGCACCTGCCGGCGGCGCTGCTGGACGCCACGCGCCTGATCTCTCTGGACCCGCGGCGCAACTGACGACCCGCGCCACCCGGCAGGTGTCGACCTTGGTCGACACGGCGGCGACAGTGGTCGGGCATGGCTTGACGCTACGCCCCGCCCTTGAGGATCACCTCGGCCAGCCGATCATAGTCACCGCCGAAATGGTGGTCGCCCGGCAGCTTCACCCGCTTCACGCCGTCATTGGCCGGCAGGTCCGGGCACAGTGCGTCCTCGTCCTTGTCGCCATATACGCACAGGGTTCTTTCCGCCGGCAGCCTGGCCACTTCCGGTGCGATCGGCAGGCCATCGCCGCCACCGCCCAGCCAGTTGCTGACGTGGAATTCAAAGTCGGCCTTCCTGCCTACCGACAGCAGCACGATACGATCCAGCGCTGCGCGGGTATCGGCATCGAGCTGGTTGATGGTCGCCGGCAGCACGTCGGCGCCCTGCGAGAAACCGATCAGCATCACCTTGTCGCGGTGCCACTGCTGGCGGTAGTGGTCGATGATCTTCTGCAGGTCAGCGGCGAAACCCTTCGGCGTGCGCTCGCTCCAGAAGTAGCGCAACGAGTCGATGCCGACCACGGCCACGCCGTGCTCGTTGAGCGACGACGCCACGTCCTTGTCCAGGCCGGCCCAGCCACCATCGCCGGAAACGAATACCGCCAGCGTATCGCCGCTACCGGTCGCCGGTACTTCCACCACCGGCAGGCCTTTCAGCGCGGCCGGCGGCGGTGCCAGACTGACCCCGGCCTGCGCGCCGATCACCCGCGCCGCGGCCACCAGACCGGGTGAGGCATCACCGCGCGCGGTTCGCTTGAATTCGCGTGCCATGGCGACCTGCTGAACGAACCGGCTGGCCTCGCCCACCTTGCAGCTGTGATCGCCAGCGGCACTCAACCACGGAAAATTCAGTTCGGCGGGCTGCAGCGTGTTGTGCTTCACACCATCGCCGCAGACCATGCGCTCATGGTTGTGGTCCGGGCAGAAGCCGGTGGTCAGCAGGCCGGCAAACACCTGGGTGTCGGCCTGCGCCGCGAGCGAATAGGCCATCTCGGCACCCTCGCCGTCACCGCCGACCAGCGGCAGGTGGTAGCCGGGCAGATGCAGGGACGCCTGCAGCCAGCGCGAGAAGTTCTCGACGTCACCGGCGCCGAACGAGCAGGTCGGATCACCCTCGCGCTTGAGCACCCCGCGCAGGTGCGCGATGTCCACAGCGGCAACGATGGCGCCGTCGGCACGCAGGGCTTCGATCGGCAGGCGGCTGGTGTCACCCCCTGGGGAGGGCTCGTGGAACCAGATCACCACCCGCTGCGGCGTGCCGGCCGGCATGTGCACCGGAATCTGCTCGAACCGCCCGTGGCTGAACTGCTGCACGTTGGCCGCCGCCATTGCCGGCAGCGCCGCCAGCGCCAGAACCACACCCATTGCCCTGCCCAGCCCTGCACGCTTCATATCGCATCCCCGATGGAATGCGCACACGATACGCCGCCTCCACGTGCACGGCACGTACCGGTGCAGGCCGTTGGCGATTCAGTCGGCCGTGGTACGCCGACTGCGCCGGTACAGTGCCAGCGCCAAGTACAGCAGCCAGCCTACGATCACCACGATCACGACCTTCTGGCCCAGCCCGCGCGGCGGACCGGCGCGCCACAACACATGCAGCCACAACAGTACGAACGCCAGCCAGGCCCAGCCCCAGAGCAGGCTCGCGGCGGACTGCCAACCCGGTTCGCGGCGCAGGTACCAGGCCTGCAGCAGCATGCCGACGCTGGCACACAGGAACGCCGTGTTGGCCGCCAGCCCATGGATGAACGGTGCCAGCAGCGGCGTCGCTTCCGGCAGCCAGCTGTCACCGATGGCGACCGTGGCCAGGCCCAGTGCCGAGACAGTGAACAGCAGCGGCGCCGCCGCGCTGCGCCGCGGGCCGACGCTGCCCCGGTAGAGGCTGATGCCGAGCAGGGCGATCGCCAATGCCAGCAGGCAGTAGGCCGCGCGCAATGCCAACCCCCACGGCCCGTGCAGATAGAGGCTGAGCGTGGCCCGCACCCAGTCCAGATCGGTGCGTGCGAACTGGGTCCACAGCGCGGTGGCCACGAACAGCAGCAGCGCCGCCAGCGCCAGCAGTGCCGCTGGGCGCGCGCGGCTCATGTGGACGCCTCCGGGTGCCGCGCCAGCCATTCGGCCAACGCCTTGCGATAGCGCTGCAGCTCGTCGGCATACAGGTCCAGCACACATAGCGGGCAACCGCTGCCGCAACATTCGTTCGGACCGGGCTCTTCCGGCGGCAGCGGACGGGGATCGGGATCAGGGACGGACACGGTTGGAAGCGGCAATCGGTGGAAACGGGCCCCAGTGTACCGGGCTGGTTCAGCGGCCCAGCTGCCGGCGCAGGTTGTCGCGCGCGGCAGAGTCGAGGCGCTGGTGGAAGAATTCGCTGAGGAAGATGCGCGGTGCACGCAGCAGGCCCTGCAGGAAACGACGGCGGCCGGCGCGATACAGGAAGCCTGGCACCACGCCCTTGTACTCTTCGGCCACGCCGCGGTCATAGGCGCTGAACACCGGCTCCGGCGCGGCCAGGATCGCCATGTCGCAGTCCAGGAACAACGCGGCCTCGGCATCGACATCGTCCGGGGCGAGCTCGCCATGGCGGGCAGTCAGCAGGATCAGCTGCTCGACCCGGGCCGCGTCGACCATGGCAAGTTCCGGCGCCTGCGCGATCGCCTGCAGGGCCAGCTGCGCCGAACGCGCTTCGTTGTCCTTTCGCCCCGCCACATAGATCGCATCGTGGTAGAGCGCGGCCAGGTAGACCTCGGCCGGCTGCTGCCAGCCTGGACCGTCGGCAACCTCCTGGCAGTGCTGCAGCACCGCACGCACGTGGCCGAAGTGATGGTAGGCACGTGGTGGCGTTGCATAGCTGTCCTGCAGCGCCTGCCACTGCGCCGGAGCGAGCGTCAGCGGGGAGAAGTCCATGACCGGATCATCCCGCCTGCGCCGGTAGCGGGCAAGCCGGCCATTTTTTCACCACACCGTCACAACGCTCTCCGCACGGGGCCCCAACGCGGTTGTCCACAGCTTTGTCGAGCGCTGGTCCACACCGGCTGTGGATGAACGCGCGGACCGACCAGCGGTCACTGCAGGGGTGCGCGCACAGGTCTACACTCGCCTCAGGCGGGAGCGCCCGCCGCTGCCGGGAGCCGTCATGTACCGTCCTGCCGCCCGATCCGTTCTGCTCGCATTGGCCGCATTGGCGGCACCCTCCGCGATCGCACTGAACCCTGACGCGAGCGAAGCCCCTGCGGTCGCTGCCAGCACCACCGCGCCGACGATTCCAACACCGCAGCAGGTGTTCGCGATTCCACCGGCCATGCTCGATATGCTGCACACCCAGGTGACCCGTCGCAGCTATTCGCGCGAGCAGCGCCTGCAGGCGCTGGTGGAGATGATCTTCGACCGCCATGGCATGGACCTGCAGTACGACGCCGACGCGACCCTTACTGTCAGCGAGATCTGGCAGCAGCGACGCGCCAACTGCCTGGCCTTCACCCTGATGTTCGTCGCACTGGCACGCGAAGCCGGCATCCAGGCGCGCGTGCAGGAAGTTGGCCAGGTGGTGTCGTGGTACCAGGACCAGGCCCAGGGCCTGGTCTACAGCGTAGGCCACGTCAATGCCGGGGTCGGCTTTGCCGGCCGCTTCGCCACCGTCGATCTGGATCGCAATGTGCTGTACGACCGCCGCGGGCCGCTGCCGATCAGCCAGGCGCGGGCGTTGGCGCACTTCTACAACAATCGCGGTGCCGAACGCATGGCCAGCGGCGACCTGGCGGGCGCACGTACCTTCTTCGATACCGCGCTGGCGCAGGACGGCAGCTTCGCTGCCACCTGGAACAACCTGGGCGTGCTGGAAAACCGCACGGGCGATACCGCCGCTGCACGCCGGGCTCTGGAAAGGGCGCTGCGACTGGACGGCCGCCAGGATGCTGCACTCACCAACGCCAGCGCCCTCTACCGCAAGCTCGGCATGATTGCGCAGGCCCAGGCGCTGGAGCAGCGGTTGCAATCGGTGCAGCGCGAAGACCCATTCGCGCAGTACATGCTCGGTGCCGAGGCCGAACGCGCCGGGCAACTGCAGCAGGCGATCCGCTATTACCGGCAGGCCGTGCGCCTGTACGACACCGCGCACCAGTTCCACTTCGGGCTGGCGCGGGTCTATTTCCTGGCGGGCCAGCTCAAGCACGCCGATCGTGAGCTGCTGCGTGCACAGGAACTGGGCGGGGCGCCGCAGCAGGCGCGCTACCAGGCCAAGCTGGACAGCCTGGCCCGCTGGCGCGCACAGCAGCAGGCCCGGCGCTGAAGGCCGGTCAGGCCTTCTTGAGGAAGCAGGTCTTCAGGACCAGGCCCTTGATCTTGTCCGAATTGCCTTCGATGTGCTCGGCATCGTCCTCGACCAGGCGGATGTTGCGGATCACGGTGCCCTGCTTGAGCGGGATCGAGGAGCCCTTCACCTTCAGGTCCTTGATCACGGTGACGGTGTCACCGGCCTGCAGGGTATTGCCGTTGCTGTCACGCACGACCAGGGTCGAACCGGCACTTTCCTCGGCGGTCCATTCGAAGCCGCAGTCGGCGCAGATCCACAGCGCGCCATCGGCGTAGGTGTTTTCCAGGGTGCACTGCGGGCAGGCAGGGACAGAAGACATCAGCAAGTACCTCAAAGTGAATCAACAGCTGCCATTGTAACCGCCCGGCTCCCCCGGCATTTTCCGGGCAGTACGCCGCGACCTCCTTGACCCGGCCCGGAACAGGAAACCGCGGGACCTTGCAGTCAGCGGCGAACTGCAGCAGAGTGCGCGGCCCCTGATCGCCCCCGGAACTCCCCATGCGCCTCGGCATCGACTTCGGTACCAGCAACTCCGCCGCCGCCATCGTGCATGAAGGGAAACTGCTGCCGATCCGCTTCGGCGACGCCGAGCAGTTCCGTACCAGCGTGTACTTCCCCGGCGTGGTGCCCGACCCGGATGACTTCCAGCTCGATGACGGCCAGGAGCACCAGCTGCAGCAGATGATCGACAGCGCTGCGCGTGCGGCGCGCGCCGCCGGCCAGCAACGCACGCCGCAGGCGCTGCGCCGCGAAGCCCTGCGCGCGCTGCGCCGGGAATGGATGGAAGCCCGTGCCGGCAAGGAACGCAGTGCCAGCGACCTGCTGCAGAATGCGGTCTACGGTGACGAAGCGCTGGAAGCCTATTTCGAGGAACACGAAGGCAACCTGGTGCAGAGCCCGAAATCGATGCTCGGCTACAACCTGCACCCGCGCGCCAAGCAGACCATCACCGGCATCGCCGCGCACATCCTCGAACACATCCGCCTGACCGCCAGCGCCCAGCTCGGCCAGCCGCTGCGAGCGGCCCTGCTCGGGCGTCCGGTGCAGTTCCGCAGCTCGATCGGTGCGGCCGGCAATGACCAGGCGCTGGACATCCTGCGCGAAGCCGCCAGCCAGGCCGGTTTCGACCAGATCGATTTCCTCGAGGAACCGGCCGCGGCGGCCATGCACTATCACGCCGAAAGCCGCGAACGGCACCAGGCCGTGATCGTCGACATCGGCGGCGGTACCACCGATATCGCCCACGCCGAAGTCGGCGGCGACGACGCCCCGCGCATCCACCGCGCCTGGGGCATCGCCCGCGGCGGTACCGACATCGACCTGGCGCTGAGCCTGTCCAGCTACATGCCGCTGTTCGGCCGCGGCATCACCCGCGTGCCCGCCCACCACTATGTGGAAGCGGCCACCGTGCAGGACATGACCCGCCAGCGCGACTTCCGCCAGCACAAGTATGACCATGTCGACAATCCGTGGGGCGCGCGCCTGCAGGCCCTGCAGGACACCGGCAATACCGCCCGCCTGTACCGCGACGTCGAGCGCGCCAAGATCGCCCTCAGCGCCGCCAGCGAACATCGCAGCACGCTGGACTACATCGCCCGCGACCTGCATGCCGACAGCAGCGCCGACGGCCTGGCCGCAGCCGCGCATGGCTATCTGGAGCAGCTCCGGGAGCTGCTGGCCCAGGTCCGCAGCGACATCGGCGGCGACCCGGACGCGGTGTTCCTGACCGGCGGCATGTCCCGCGCCGGGTATCTGCGCCAGGCCGTTGCGGAGGCCTTCCCGGGCGCCCGCATGGTCCACGGCGAGCCCTCGCTGGGCGTGGTCCAGGGCCTTGCTTTGGCGGCAGCAAGCCAGGATTAACAAAACGTTACGCGATCTAAGTTACTCTTGGTCGGCTAGAACCCTGCTGCACCTTCCACCGGCCACGCCGGTGTGTGTCCACGGTGCAGCCTGGCCCGCCCTGCGGGCCTAGCGGCCATGCCTTCCTGGCTCGTTCATGGTCCGCGTACCACCGGAGCCGCCATCGAGACCCGCTTTGGGCACCCGCCAGGCCCCTGAGGCCTTACAACCTGACGCAGCACATGCACCCATCGACTGCCGCCGTTGTGACGCGGTCTGTTGCCGGCTGCCCGTGTTGCTGCAGCCCGGCGACCACGTGCCCGGCCAGTTCCTGTCACGCGACACCCACGGCCGTGCCGTGATGGCGCGCAACGAGGAAGGTTGGTGTGCGGCGATCGATCCCTATCACCTGCGCTGCACGATCTATTCGCAGCGCCCGGCGATCTGCCGCCAGTTCTCGATGGGCGGCAGTGACTGCCGCCGTGAGCGGCAGGACTACCTGCGCCAGGCCGATGCCTGGGCGCTTTCCTCCCCTTCCACCTGACAGGAGCAACCATGCCCCGCAAGGCAAAGACCCCCGCGAAGGCCAGCAACAGCATCCGCAGCGAACGCAAGGGCGCGGCCGCCAGCACCGTGGTCAGCAGCGATTCGATCGCTTCGGACCTGGCAGCGTTCCGCAAGGCCGGTGGCAAGATCGAAGTCCTCGGCACCACCTGGGCGCTGAAGAAAGCCAGCTGACCCAGTACCGACCGCGGCGGCGCTGCCGCCGCGGCCTGCCGGATCGCGCTCAGCGATCCAGGCTTACCCGAACACTGCCCGAATGCGACTGGATGCGGATATCACCGTCGCCGCTGCCCAGCCGCGTATCAAGATGGCTGCCGGGGCCGTAGCGCGGCCGCTCCACCTGGCCGGCATCGCTGTTGATCGACCCGCTGAAGCTGTTCACCGACAGCTGCGCCGAAACCGAGCGTGGCAGGCGCAGGTTGACCGACGCACTCACCGATTCGACATTGATCCGGCCCCCCGGCGCCAGCCCGGCCGCCGACAGATCGATGCTGCCCGATACGGTTTCCACCGCCAACCGCTGCACCCGCCCGGCATCGACCTCGACCCGGCCGGATACCGTCTGTGCACCGATGTCACCGGACACGCCGCCACCGGCTTCGATCCGGCCGCTGACCGTGTTCACATCCAGCTTCGGGGTCTGCAGGCGCGCGCTGACGCCGCCACTGACCGTATTGAGCTTGCTGTCGCCGCTGCGACCGGAGGCGCTCAGGCTGCCGCTGACCGTGTCGGCCTGCAGGCGACGCACATCGATGCCGCTGATGTCCTGGTTGGCACTGACCGTGCTCAGCAGCAGTTCCACCGAACGCGGCACGTTCAGCACCAGCGTCGCGCCACCGTTGTTGTTGCGACGCGGATACTCGATTTCCCAGCGTACGCGGTTGGCACTTTTCTCCTGGCGCAGCTGGAGGCCATCGCTGAGCGTACCGGTGAGCTGCACGTCGTTGCGGTCCCAGCCACGCACGGTCACTTTGCCGGCCACGTTGCTCAGTTCGATGCGACCGCCCGCAGCCAAGGTGTGGCGCTCGTCGATGCGGGTGTCGGCCAGCGCCACGGCAGGGGACAGCAGCAGTGCGACACAGCAGGAAATCAGGGTTCGGGTCATGGGGGTCTCCTCAGGTCGTCAGGCCGGACTCGGCGGCATAGGCCGCCTGCCGGGTCAGTTCCAGCCGCAGCGCATAGGTACGCTTGAGCTGGCCAAGCAGGTGAGGCGCACGTGGGTCCTGCGCCAGCGCGGCCTGGATCTGTGCCGCGCTTTCATCCAGTTCATGCAGCGCCGGCTGCCATTCCGGTGCCCGGCCTGCGGGCAGCGAGGCCACCGCCTGCCGGTACTGCTCGGTCATCGCCGCAGCCTGCAACTGCAGCGTGGACGGCACCGGTATATCCGGCTGCGCATGCCGCCAAGGGGCCACGGCGTAGATCGCCAGGCTGGCAGCCAGGGCAGCGCCGGCCGGCGACCACCAGCGGCGCCGCGAACGCGTTGCCAGGGCCACCACGTTGCCCGTTGGCGCAGGTGCTGCCTCTGGTTCACGCGGCGGCAGCCGCGCGGACAGGCGTGCCCAGCCATCGGCCGGTACATCGCGCTCGTTCGGCAGAGCGCGCAGCCGGGCCAGCAGATCGTGATCGGAATCGTGTTCGTGTGTACTCATGTCATGTCTCCCAGCCGTGCGCGCAGCAGGCCGCGCGCACGATGCAGCTGTGCCTTTGAACTGCCGACGGCCATCTGCAGCTGCTCGGCGATTTCCTGGTGCTTCCAGCCTTCGATGTCGTGCAGTACCAGTACCGCACGCGCCCTCGGAGGCAGCGTCGCGAGTGCGCGCTCCAGGTCGCGCTCGGTACCGGCACAACGGTCGTGCACCGCCAGCTCCTGCAGGCCGCCGTCGACCTCCTCCAGACTGTCGTGGTCCTGCCCGGCGGCGCGCCCGCGCAGTTCCATCAGTGCAGCGTTGACGCCCAACCGGTGCAACCAGGTCGACAGGCTGCTTTCGAACCGGAACCCCGGCAGCGCCTTCCATGCCTGCAGGAACGCTTCCTGCAGGGCATCCTCGGCACGCGCCTGCTGGCCCCCGCACAGGCGCCACAGTACGGCGAACACGCGCGGCGCATGGCGCCGGTACAGCAGTTCGTAGGCCGCAGTGTCACCGGCGGCGGCCGCCCGCACCAGGGCGGGTTCGTCGACAGGGGCGTGGGCGGCAGGCGGCGCTGGCATGGTGGTGTCGAGCATATCGCTTGGATGCGGCGACCCGGAAAAAGGTTTAGAGCCGATCGCCGATCAAGGCCATGCAACCTTTTCGACGATGGCTGCATCCATGGAAGGTCATTCGAGAGAACACCTCCAGGGAGTTCCGCCATGTCCAGCTCGTCCTGCGCCGCCCTGCTGGTAATCGTCGCTTGCGTCGTGCTGCAGGCATCGGGCCTGTCCTTGCGGTTGTGCCCCGACAACGGCCGCGCCTGCCTGCAGCAGCATCGACAGGAGCTGGTCTGCCTGGCGTGGTCGCCGATGGTCGAAACCCCGGCACGCGCCGGGTAACATCGAGGCCGTTCCCACCACCTGTTTTCGCCCCCATGATGTTGTCGCTGAAGGATCACCTGCCGGCCTGGAGCCACCCATGGCTGAACTACGCGGGCGTGGCCCTGCAGATCGTGCTGGTGCTGCTGGTCGCCTGGCTGCTGCGGGTACTGGCCCGTCGCCTGATCCGGCGCTTTGCCGAGCACTACACGCTGCCACCTGAAATGGTGATGGGCGCGCGCCGGATCACCAGTTTCGTGGTCTATTTCAGCGCCCTGCTGTATATCCTCAGCCTGCTCGGCGCGAAGCCTTCAGTGCTGTGGACCGCGTTCACCGGCTTCGCCGCCGTGGGCGCAGTGGCCTTCTTCGCGGCCTGGAGCGTGCTCTCCAACATCTTCTGCACGTTGCTGATCTTCACCACTCGCCCGTTCCGCCTGCATGACTACATCGAAGTGCTGGAGAACGGCGAGAAGCCGGGCCTGAAGGGGCGGGTGATCGACGTGAACCTGATCTACACCACGCTGCAGGAAACCGGCGACGGCCATGAGGGTACGGTGCTGCAGCTGCCGAACAACCTGTTTTTCCAGCGCACGGTGCGCCGCTGGCGCGACCCGGCGCAGGCACCCGGCGGCATCCAGGGCGACGGCTGAGGGTGGGGTTTTCGGCAGGGCTGCGCCCTGCACCTGCAGAGGCCGAAGCCGAAGCAAGATCAAGAGCGGCATTCCGTGGGATGGCGGGGCGGTGTGGGTGGTCAGGACACGCCGTAAACCCATCCATGGGGGCTCGATGGCGCCATCCATGGCGCCAACGGTCCTGCCCACCCACACCGCCCCACCTCTGACAGATTCCGCGCGCTGTTGGTGGGTGCCGACCGTTGGTCGGCACATCTGTCAGATATCGATAGTCAGAATTGGATCCGACCCCGTGCCGACCAACGGTCGGCACCCACCATCAGCAGCAGGTTCCAACAGATCGCGGAAATCTGTCGAAGGCGGGGTGGGTCCGGTTGAGGGGGCGTGAGCCGCATGGATGCGGCGACCGAGCTTACATGGACGTACTTGCAGCGTCCCCCTCAATCGGACCCACCCCGCCATCCCACGGATAGCACGCTTTTGCCGTTGCCGTTGCCGTTGCTCCAAGCAGGTGCAGGGCGCAGCCCTGCCGAGCACCCCTTACCTCAGCTGGCTGTCCTTGCTGCCACGCCGGTTGTAACCGGCATGCGCCTGCTCTTCTTCGTCATGCGCCTGCTGGCACGCCACGCACAGGCGAACTCCCGGCACAGCACGACGTCGCGCCAACGGAATCGGCGCTTCACATTCCTCACAGTGCTCGAGGCCCGGGCCCTGCCGCAGCTGGCGGCGCGCGCGGGCGATCGCATCGTCGACGGTGGCGTCGATCTGGTCCTGGACCGCGCCATCTCCCGCCCAACCGGTGGCCATGGTCTTCCTCCGCAGGTGTGTCGCCTGATATGGGGACGATACACCCGCGCACAAAGGAGCAGGCCAGTGTTGCGCCGAGCCGTGCCCGGTGCGCCTTCAGCAAGCTGAGCAGAACGCCAACGGATCCAATCGGGGCGATCGCGACTTAATCCCCTCCGGCCCCTTTTTGCTTACCAGATCAGGTCGTCCGGCACCTGGAACTGGGCGTAGTAGGCGTCGTCCTCGGCGTTGCCGGTGGAGATCTCGGCAGTCGAGCCCGGCTGGCCGTGGTCGACGATGATCGCCTCCGGGGCCCGCTCGCGCACCTTCTCGGCGGCGGCGCGCGGCAGCAGGGCGTAACCCTCGCCATTGGCGACGATGACCAGCACGCCCACCGACAGCGCCTTGCGCAGCTTGGGGTCGATCAGCAGGGTGCGGATCGCCGCGCCATCGCTGAAGCGATACTCGTCATCGCCCTTGTGGGGTACTGCATGGGCCGCGATGATCTGCTTCGCCTGTGCCTTCTGTTCCGCCTGCCTGGCCTGGGCATTGCGCTCGGCGGCCAGCGCACGGTCGCGCTCGACCTTCTCGGCACGGGCACGTTCAGCCTCACGCTGGACCTCGGCCGAGGCCGATTCGGCCTTGCCCTGGCGGGCCTTGGCCTGCTCCCGCGCGGCGGCGCTGGCCTGCGACTTCTTGGCCAGACCGGCCTTGAGCAATTGTTCCTGCAGCGCGTTGGGCTTTGCCATGGTTGGTACATACCGCGTGTAATCTTGGATGCTTCCATTCTACCGACGCCCCGCCGCCCCTGCATGGCAGTCCTGAAGTACCTCACCGGCTACCCCGAACCCCTGGTCGCCCAGGTCAGCGAACTGCTGGCGCAGGGCAAGCTCGGCCCCTGGCTGCAGCAGCGCTATCCCGACCCGCACGAGGTGCGCAGCGACCGCCAGCTGTACGACTACACCCAGGCGCTGAAAGATCGCTACCTGCGCAAGTCGGTGCCGCTCAACAAGGTCTGCTACGACAACACCCTGGAAGTGATCAAGCACGCGCTGGGTACGCATACCGCCATTTCCCGCGTGCACGGCAGCCGCCTCAAGGCCAGCCGCGAGATCCGCATCGCTACGGTATTCCGCCAGGCGCCAGCGGCGTTCCTGCGCATGATCGTGGTGCATGAGCTGGCCCACCTGAAGGAAGCCGACCACAACAAGGCCTTCTACCAGCTGTGCCAGCACATGGAACCGGATTACCTGCAGCTGGAGTTCGATACCCGTCTGTACCTGACCGAGCTGGCCAACCGCAGCCAGCGCTGACCGGCCGCAGCAGCTACACTGCGCGCCCCCTGCCCGACCTGCCCGCCATGGAACCGATCCGTCTCGACAAACGCCTGTCCGCCCTGCTCGGCATCCCCCGCGGCGAAGCGCGGCGCTATATCGAAGGCGGCTGGGTAACGGTCGACGGCGAAGTGGTGGAACAGCCACAGCGCCCGGTCGATGACAGCATGGTGATCGTCGTGGCCGAGCACGCCAGTGATGAAAAGGCCGAGCGGGTCAGCATGCTGCTGCACAAGCCGGCCGGCGTTGCTGCTGAGACCCTGTGTGCGCTGGTCAGCAGTGACAGCCGCAGCGAACTTGATGCCAGCGACATCCGTCCGTTGCAGCGCCATTTCCACGGCCTGCAGCTGGCCGCTGCACTTCCGGCCAGCGACAGCGGCCTGGTGGTGGTCAGCCAGGATCCGGCCACGCTGGCCCATCTACAGCGCAATCTGGGCCGCACCGAACAGGAATACCTGATCGAAGTGGCCGAAGGCGGCCCCGAGCGAGGACCGTGGCTGCTGGCGCGGCTGCAGCAGGAATCCGGCGGCGCGAAGGTCAGCTGGCAAAGCGAGCAGCGCCTGCGCTTTGCCGGCAAGGGGCTGACCGCCAAGGGGCTGCGCGTGTCGGTGACCGCCGCCGGGCTGCAGGTGCTGGCCGTGCGCCGACTGCGCATCGGCCGCGTGGCATTGGGGCCGCTGCCGCCGGCGCAGTGGCGTTACCTGGGCAGCGACGAGCGGTTCTGAGGCCTGCGGGTCAGGGCCCTTTCCTGCAGAAACGGGTCCGCCCCCCATCCGTGACGCCCGCGGGGTCGGATCCCTTGCCGAAGGCAAGGGCGCTGACGCCCTATCGATCCTGCAGGCATTCCTTCACGCAGGGCGTGGATCTACCATCGAGGCATGAGCCTGCCCATGCCCCTGTGGCGACGCCTGTTGCGCGTCGCTGCAATCATCCTCGCCGCGCTGTTGCTGCTGGTCCTGTCCGGGCTGCTGCTGGCCGACCATCTCACGCCACAGGCAAAGGGCGTGCCCTCGCATGTACTGCCATTGCAGCCGGCGCAGACCCGCATCGACCAGCAGATCGTGCCGCTGCAGGACGCGCATCCCGGGCAATCAGGCGTAGCGTTCCTCAGTGATGGCATGGATGCCTTCGCCGCGCGCGCGATGATCACCGCGCACGCTGGCCGCAGCCTGGACCTGCAGTACTACATCTGGCACGACGACCTGATCGGCCACCTGATGGCCAAGGCGCTGCATGACGCCGCCGAGCGCGGTGTGCGCGTGCGCATCCTGCTCGATGACATGAACGCCAAGGACAAGGACGCGCTGATGATGGCGCTGGACCGGCACCCCAACATTGAAATCCGTCTCTACAACCCGTTCCGCAACCGGACCGGCATCCTGCGCGTGGTGGAGATGGTGCAACGCTTCTTCAGCGTGAACCACCGCATGCACAACAAGAGCTGGATCGCCGATGGCCGCGTCGCGATCGTCGGCGGCCGCAACATCGGCGAGGAGTACTTCAGCGCGCGCACCGATGTGAACTTCCAGGATCTGGACCTGCTGGTCGCCGGCCCTGCCGTGGAGCAGGCCAACCGGATCTTCGACGACTACTGGAACAGCGAGGCCGCCATTCCGGTATCCGCGCTTGCCTTCCATACCGATGCACAGCTGCGCCTGCTGGTGCGCGAATCGGATCATGAGGCGCAGCGGGACGTGGCCCGGCCCTACCTTGCGCGCGTGGCCGAATCGCGCCAGCGGCAACGCCCGAGTCCCGAGCCATTGCACTGGAGCAGTGCAGTGCGCATCGTCTCGGACCCGCCGATGAAGCATCGCAGGGATGATCGCGCTGCCTGGCTGGTGTCGACCCTGATCAGCGAGCTGCAGGCCGCCCGGCACAAAACGTTGTTGATCTCACCCTACTTCGTGCCAGGCAACGAAGGCCTGGATGGCTTTTCGGCCATGGCCGGGCGGGGCGTGCAGGTCGGCGTGGTGACCAACTCACTGGCTGCCAACGACGTCGCCGCCGTGCACGGCGGCTACATGAGCTACCGCGTGCCGTTGCTCGAAGCGGGCGTCCACCTGTACGAACTGAAGGCGCAGGGGCAGTCCGGCGATGCCGGCATGTTCGGCAGCAGCGGCGCGAGCCTGCACACCAAGGCGTTCGTGGTCGACGACCGCCGCGGCTTCGTCGGCTCGTTCAACCTCGACCCTCGCTCGGCCTACCTCAACACCGAAATGGGCGTACTGTTCGACGACCCGGTGCTGGGGGCGCAGCTGCGCAATGAGTACCTGCGCCTGGCGGACCCCATGCACAGCTGGTGGCTGGCGCTGGACGACCGAGGCCGGCTACGCTGGCTGGAGCGTGAACCGCCACCGCACTGGGTGGAGGCCGAGCCAGGGGCAACTGCGCGCAAACGCTGGTTGTCGCGGGCCATCAGCTGGCTGCCTGTCGAATCGCAGCTGTAGCACTCAGGCGGCCGGGCCGGCCTGGTCCTGTCCGGCCTCATCCAGCGTTTCCACGCTCCGCCCATGCAGGCGCCGCCAGATCCAGCGCAATGCATGCGGCGGCGCTGAAAGCAGCTGCTCCAGCAGCGCCAGCATGCGGCTCTGGCTGGCATGCCCATGGCGGCACAACAGGCTGGCCGCTGCGGCGGCGCTGGCCAGGCGCAGGCTGTCGGCCAGCGCCCCTTCTGCATCCACCGCCAGGGCCTGGTGAACCGGTTCAGGCAGCTCCCATGCGGCGGCGACCCGCTGCGCCAACGGTAACGACCACTGCTGCAGCAGCTGCAGGGCCAACGCCGGCTCCACGGCCTCGCTGCGGGCCTGCGCTTCCTGCAGCAGCTGGCGCATTACCAGTGACGCGCCCAGTCCCTGCACCAGGCCCAGCCACTGCGCAGCGAAGGCATCACCGAAGGTGACCGTACGTGCGTGATCGGCGGCCGCGCGCGAGGCCAGCAGCGCGTGCTCCCAGATGATCGCGCTGAACTGCGGGAACACTTCGCACTGCACCTGCATCACCGGCTGCACCAGTACCGCGCTGATGATCTGCCGCACGCCTTCGGTACCCACCAGTGTCACCGCCCGCTGCAGGCTTTCGACCGGGCGCTCATGCACCTTGTAGGCCGGGCTGTTGGCGATGCGCAGCAGGTTGCCGGTCAGTACCGGGTCCTGGCCGATGATCGCGGCCATCACCCGCGCTGAGGCGGCATCGTCGTTGACGGTCTGGATCAGCTGCGGCAGCAGTTGCGGCCGGCGGGGCAGCTGCCTGGCCGCCCAGTTGCGGTCCTGCAGCGCGCGCGCCACCGCCTCGCCCAGCCCTGCGGCCTGCACCGGCGTGGATTCACCGGCCAGACGCGGGTACAGGGCCAGCGCATGCAGGCCACGTTGCAGATGTGCAGCGATCTCGGCCGGGGGCAGCGCCTCGCCCTGCAGGCTCGCCGCTGCGGCGGCCACCGCCTGGCGGGACGCAGCAACCAGCCGCGACGGTGCCGCCCCGGTCGAACGCGCCAGCCAGCCGCGCAGCGATCGCCACCAGGCCGCTGTCATCGCCGCCTGCCCTGTCGTTGTGGTGCCCTTGCCGTCACTGACCGCCTGCCTCTTCACGCGAATCCGGCCACCCGCCGTCGTCGCAGCATCGGCCGCATTTTCATCTTCTTTAACCGGAAGGCATGCGATGTCGACGGCACCGGCCAGGGGAATGGACTAGAATGGCGCCGCGCGACCCGTCCCCCAGCCATGACGACGTCGCTTTTTTTGTTTTTGGGACCCTACCGTTCACTGGCCGTTCGCTGCAGTTCGCCGCTGTTCGCGCCATCGGAGACGCCATGCTATTCGAAACCCTCGCCACCACCGGCCACGAACAAGTGGTGTTCTGCCACAACCACGATGCCGGCCTGCAGGCGATCATCGCCATCCACAACACCACCCTGGGCCCGGCCCTGGGCGGCGTGCGCATGCGTCCGTATGCCAGCACCGACGAGGCGCTGGCCGACGTGCTGCGGCTGAGCCGGACGATGACCTACAAGAATGCGCTGGCCGGCCTCAACGTCGGTGGTGGCAAGGCGGTGATCATCGGCGACCCGAAAGTGGACAAGACTGAAGTACTGTTCCGCGCCTTCGGCCGTTATGTCGACTCGCTGGGAGGGCGCTACATCACCGCCGAGGACGTCGGTACCGACGTCAACGACATGGAGAACATCTACCTGGAGAGCCAGTTCGTGACCGGCGTGCACCAGGTCCATGGCGGCTCCGGCGATCCGGCCCCGTTCACCGCCTACGGTGCGCTGCAGGCGCTGATGGCGGCGATGCGCTTCAAGTTCGGCCATGAGGAAGTGGGCAAGACCAGCATCGCAGTGCAGGGCCTGGGCCACATCGGCATGGAGCTGGTCAAGCTGCTGCGCGATCGCGGCGCCAAACTGTATGTCACCGACCTGGACAGCGCGCTGGTTGATCGCGCGGTCAGCGATTTCGGCGCCGAAGCGGTCAAGCCGGACGAGATCCACGAAGTGAACGCCGATGTGTTCGCACCGTGCGCGCTGGAAGGCGCGATCAACGCCGACACCCTGCCGCGGATCAAGGCGAAGATCATCTGCGGTACCGCCAACAACCAGCTGTCGAGCCTGGAAATCGGCGATGAACTGCATGCGCGCGGCATCCTGTATGCACCTGACTACGCGGTCAACGCGGGCGGCGTGATGAACGTGTCGCTGGAGATCGATGGCTACAACCGCGAACGCGCGATGCGCCTGATCCGCAGCATCTACCACAACCTCACCCGCATCTTCGAACTGTCGCAACGCGAGAACATCGCGCCGCAGCGGGCAGCCGACCGCATCGCCGAAAGCCGTATCCTGTCGATCGGCAAGCTGAAGATGCCGCTGGGTCGCAGCACCCCGCGCCTGGGCAACCTGCGCGGCGGCTGAGCCTGCCGATGTCGCGCCGGGCCTTTCGACCCGGCGCGACCGCCCGTTCAGAACCCGGTGCTGTAGCGCAACGCCGCCTGGCGCGCGCCTTCGCCGCCGACGCGCTGGTCGAAGCCCAGGCTCAGGCGGCCGTTGCGGCCCCACCACGACTCCAGCGCCACGCCGAACAGCGCACTGCCGCGCGGCGCGTTCCAGCCCGCCAGTGGCGCCCATGCATCAACGCCGACGAAACTAGCCTGCCAGTCCGCATCGGCACCATCGAGCCGCTGCTGCCATTCGGCATGCCCGCGCAGGGTCCAGCGCCCCCAGCCACGTTCGCCGCGGATACCGGCCAGCATCTGGCTGCGCTGTACGCGGTTGGCATCGCCACGCAGGCCGAAGCCGAACCCGCCCAGTTCGTTGAAGGCATCGGTATCCACGCGCGTGCTGCTGGCGCCCACGTAGGGTGTGAACGACGCACCCGCGCGGCCGAAACGATAGCCGCCTTCGACACTGGCACTGCTGAAACGTCCGCCGTAACGTGCAGAGACACCGTAGGCGCCGGCGCCCAGCAGCAACTGGCGATCCAGCGCCCGGGTGAACTGGCCGCTGCCGACCTGCGCCAGCGCATAGCCCCGGCCCAGGTTCCAGCCGGCATACAGCTGCGCCTGCGTCTGGCGATCACGCCCACGATCACCACCGACGCTGCTGCCACCATTGCTGCGGGTTTCGCCAAAGGCCACGCCCATCAGCCCATTGCTGCCCAGTGGCAGGTCCTGGCCGGCCATCCAACCGCGGCTGTCGGCGGCATTGCCGGCGAAACTGCCCTGCCCGGCTTCGCCGAGCGCGCTCTGCCAGGCCCCGCGCAGGCGCGGCGCCGTCTGCACGCGATCAAAGCGCTCGGCGATCGCGCGGCGTGACATGTCGATGCTGTCGAAGGTGGCCGACTCGGCCCGCGCATGCGCCTGTCCGGACAGGCTCTGCAAACTGGCCTCGAGGCCTTTGCTGCCACCGCCGGTCCACTGCAGCGCACCGGCGGCCGTACCGAAGGCCGAGCCCTGCAGCGTCGTATCGCCATCAAGCGCGCTGAACGCACTGTCCACGCGTCGCGCAGACGACTGCGCCGAGGCCGTGAGCCCGGTCGCGGCCGCCGTGACGCTGACCTGGGTCAGGTTCAACCAAGCGTTGTTGCTGTCATATCCATAGCTGCTCTGCAGCAGCGACAGGCCCTGCAGGCCGCTGGAGGTGGCAGGGCTGCTGAAGGTGCCGCTGAGGCCGGCGGCGGCGTGGATCAGGTCCTGGCGGCTGCCGTTCTGCGGCACATAGCCGGAGACGAAGCCGTGCACGCGCACGCCCCCGTCGATCGTGGCGTTGCCGGTGACCTGCAGCGCATTGGCACCGAGCGCGATCATCAGCTGCGCGCCGGCCTGCTGGGTGTAGTTGCCCTCGATGGTGCCGGTGGTGTTGCCGGTGGTCAGGAACACGCTGCTGCCGTTGACCACATTGCCGATCACGCGCGGCGTACCGCCATTGAACTGCAGGCCGGTCGAATCCGGATCGGGCTGCGCCAGGATCGTCACGTTGGAGCGGATCACGCTGCCGTTCTGCAGTGACAGGATGCCGCGCTCGATGCGGGTGGCACCGCTGTAGCTGTTGTTGCCCCCCAGCACCAGGGTTCCCCCGCCCTGCTTGACCAGGCCACCGCTGCCGACGATGTCATTGCTCCACAGCGAGCCACTCGATGGCGCATCGACATTGGCCACCACATCGCCCCAGTCGAAGCGCCCCGGCCCCTTGATCGCCCGCGAGATGTCGAGCAGGCCGTAGCCGAACACCGCATCCACGCCGGGCGCACCGATGTCCTTGGCGGTGCCCAGCAGGGTCTGCCGCACCAGGTTGTTGTCGAAGTACGGGTAGCGCTGCCAGACCAGGGCGGCGGCGCCGGAAATCAGCGGGGCGGCGAAGGACGTGCCGTAGTTCCAGTAATAGCTGCCGCCGTTGGCATCGGGATAGACCGCGCTGCCCGGCGCCGCCAGGCAGTAGCGCGCGGCTTGGCCGCAGGCATTGGCGTAGCTGGCCAGCGTGCCCGGTGCATACGGATCCACCGCAGTGGCCACCAGCCAGCCGCGCTCCAGATCGGCCGCCGGCAGCGAGCCGGCAACGCCCAGCTGGCTGGGCAGCGCGGCCAGGCTGCTCGGCTCGGGGCGCGCATCGTTGCCGGCCGCGAACACCACCAGGCCGCCATGGTTGATGACGAACGGCCGGTACTCGGCCGCCACCTGCGCGGTGGTCGGCAGGTCGGTCCAGTACAGGCCGCCCCACGAATTGTTCATCACCTTCACGTTGTAGCTGATCAGGTCCTGGTGGACCTGCGCCACGCCCAGTGGGCCGCTGAAGGAATTGCCCTTGCCGCTGCCGTCATCGACGGGCGGCTTGTCGGCGATGATCCGCGCCGAAACGATCTGTGCGCCGGGGGCGATGCCGCCCGGCCAGGACCCCACCGAAGCACCCGCGGCCAGGCTGGCCACCGCCGTGCCGTGGCCCACCACGTCGTCCACCTGCAGGTTGTTGCGGGCGGGGTCGATGTAATTGAGGTTGGCGACCACGCGCCCGTTCAGCGCCACTGCGTTGCGCTGCACGCCCGAATCGACGATGCCGATGCGCACCCCCTGCCCGGTCAGGCCGGCGGCCTGTGCGGCACGCGCATTGGTCACGGACAGGTGCGCGTCGAAGGCCGGCTCCTGCGGCTTGGCCGGAGGCGGTGTGGTCGGCGGGGGCGTGGTCGGGGGCGTCGGGGTGGTCGGGGGGGGATCGATGCGGACATTTCCGCCGCCTCCGCCGCCACCACATGCCGTCAATGCCATCGCCAGCGCCGACGCCAGCGCCGACCTCACCATCATCGTGCGTTCCATCGATTCCTTCCCATGAACGTTGGCCTGCCTACATCCCGGCAGGCGTGCGGTGCCGCCCAGCGGCGGCCCTCCCCGACCCTCTATACTTGGGTCGACCCCCACGCAGTCTGCCGGGAAATCGCGGCGCTTCCAACGTCCTCGGTCTCCTTTCCGAACATTGCTTACGCATCAACGAGATTGCCATGTCCAACATCGTCATCGCCGCCGCCAAGCGCACCGCCATCGGCTCCTTCCTCGGCCAGTTCAACGGCGTGCCGACCCCGACCCTCGGCGCGGCCGCCATCGCGGCCGCCCTGGAACAATCGGGCGTGCCGGCCAGCGACGTCTCTGAAGTCCTCATGGGCTGCGTGCTGCCGGCCAACCTCGGCCAGGCGCCCGCCCGCCAGGCGGCGATCGCCGCCGGCATTCCGCTGTCGACCGGTGCCACCACCCTCAACAAGGTGTGCGGCTCGGGCATGAAGACCATCATGCTCGGCCATGACCTGATCAAGGCCGGTTCGGCCAGCATCGTGGTCGCCGGTGGCATGGAATCGATGTCCAACGCCCCGCACCTGCTGCCCAACTCGCGCACGGGCAACCGCTTCGGCAACTTCCAGGCGATCGACCACATGGCCCACGACGGCCTGGTCAACGCCTACGACGGCAAGGCCATGGGCGAGTTCGCCGAATGCGCCGTGGACAAGTACCAGTTCAGCCGCGAGGAACAGGACGCCTACGCGATCGAATCGGTCAAGCGCGCACAGGCCGCACAGGCCAATGGGGCATTCGCCGATGAGATCGTCGCGGTGAAGGTGGCCACCCGCAAGGGTGAGGTCGAGGTCGCCACCGATGAGCAACCCGGCCGCTCCGACATCGCCAAGATCCCGACCCTGCGCCCGGCCTTCAAGAAGGACGGCAGCGTCACCGCCGCCAGCTCCTCCAGCATCTCCGACGGCGCCGCTGCGGTGGTCCTGCTGACCGAGGAAGACGCCAACGCACGTGGCATTACCCCGCTGGCGCGCATCGTCGGCCACGCCACCCATTCGCAGGAACCGGAATGGTTCACCACCGCCCCGATCGGCGCGATCCACACACTGCTGGCCAAGACCGGATGGTCGCTGGACCAGATCGACCTGTTCGAAATCAATGAGGCCTTCGCCGTGGTGGCGATGGCACCGATGCGTGAACTGGGCATCCCGCACGACAAGCTCAACGTGAATGGCGGGGCCTGCGCACTGGGCCATCCCATCGGTGCCTCCGGTGCACGCCTGGTGGTGACCTTGGTCAACGCCCTGCGCACGCGCGGTGGCAAGCGCGGCATTGCCACCCTGTGCATCGGCGGTGGTGAAGCAACAGCCATCGCCATCGAATTGATTTAAAAAGATTTAACGACGATTTCGCAAAAATGAATGCGGGATCGCTTGACACCCAATCTTGGCTTGTCATCATGTTGTCGGCGCGCAGCATGCGCGTTGCCTAATTCTAACGACGAGGATTTACACAATGAGCATCAACAAGCTGCTGGTCGCGATGTCCCTGGCTCTGGCCCTGGCCGCCTGCTCGAAGCAGGAAGCTGCCCAGGACGCCGCTGCTTCGGCCAACGAAGCCGCCACCGAAGCCCAGGCTGCTGCCGACCAGGCCGCCGCTGCCGGCGCCCAGACCGCCGACGCTGCCCAGCAGGCTGCCAACACCGCCGCCACCGCTGCTGACGCTGCGACCGACGCTGCTGCCAACACCGCTGCTGCCGCGACCGACGCTGCTGCTGGCGAAGCCAAGGACGCTGCCAAGGCTGCCGAAGCTACCGCTGAGCAGGCCAAGGACGCTGCTGAAGAAGCCAAGAAGTAATAACTTCTTTCTTCAGGCTGTTCTGGAAAAGCCGCTGGTTCGCCAGCGGCTTTTTCTTTGGCCTGCTGCCTGCGCGCGCCTCGGATCGCGACCCCGTCTTCACAACGGCATGAATAGGCTGGCGTCCCCATCCATTGCAGTACCGGAGACCGCCATGAAGATTCGCCCGATCACCACCACGCTGCTGGCCGCCTCCCTGCTGCTGGCCCTGGCCGCCTGCAAGGGTCCGGAAGCCGAACAGGCCAAGCAGGACGCGCAGCAGGCCGCCGACAGCGCCGGCGCTGCCGCCCGTGACGCCGTAGACAGGGCCGCCGAAGCCACCCGCAACGCTGCCGACAAGACCGCTGCCGCTTCCGAGCAGGCCGCCGCCGATACCCAGCAGGCACTGGACAAGGCCGCAGACGCCACCGCAAACGCTGCAGACAAGGCCAAGGTTGCGGCCACCGACGCCGCTGCACATGCCAGCGACGCCACTGCGGACGCCGCACAGAAGGTTGCTGACAAGGCCCGTGATGTCGCCAATGACGCCAAGGCCAACGCCGCCAAGGAAGAAGCCAAGCACTAAGGCCTACCGGCAGCCGGGCATCGTCTCGGCGCTACAGGAAAAGCCGCGGCACTGCCGCGGCTTTTCTGCTTTTCGCTCTCTGCTCTTTCTGTTGATTCCGTGCTGGACGCGTACGGAAAGTGTCCAAGGACGCGCGGGTAGGTTGCGCAGGGGCGTAGGCGCCATCGCCGTTGGCCGCCCCTAAGGCAGCGCGCGCGCCAGCATTGCCGACAGATCCACACCCGCCGGCAGCGTCCCGAACACCAGCCCATGCTCCCCTTCCAGCCGGCTGCGCACGAACGCTTCAGCCATTGGACTGCCCGCCCGCAACATCAACGCTGCCTGCAACAGCAGCGCAGTGCGCTCGCAGAAAAGCCTCGCCTGCGACTCATCCGGTGCCGGTGCCGCTGCCCAACGCTGCAATGCCGCTGCGTAGCGCGCATCATGATCGGCCACCGCTGCCAGCTCGGCGCGCAGCGCCGCCAGTGCCTCCGGTTCACGTGCCAGCGCGCGCAGCACGTCCAGGCACTGGATGTTGCCACTGCCTTCCCAGATCGAATTCAACGGCGCCTGCCGGTACAGCCGCGGCAGCATCGATTCCTCCACATAGCCTGCGCCGCCGAGGCATTCCTGCGCTTCGTTGACGAAGGCCGGCGCGCGCTTGCACAGCCAGTACTTGCCCAGCGCCGTTCCCACCCGTGCCAGCGCAGCTTCGTTGGCATCCACGGCGGCGCGATCCACCGCGCGTGCGATGCGCATCGAAAGTACCGTGGCCGCTTCCGATTCCAGTGCCAGGTCGGCCAGCACATTGGTCATCAACGGGTGCTCGACCAGCAGCTTGCCGAAGGTGCGGCGATGGCGTGCGTGGTGCAACGCCTGCGCCAACGCCATGCGCATTTCCGCCGCTGCGCCCAGCATGCAATCCAGGCGGGTCATCATCACCATGCCGATGATGGTGGCCACGCCACGCCCCTCCTCGCCCACCCGCCATGCCTGCGCGCCACAGAACTCGACTTCGCTGGAGGCATTGGCCCAGTCGCCAAGCTTGTCCTTCAACCGCATCAACCGGAATGCGTTGCGGTCACCGTCGGCCAGCCGGCGCGGCATCAGCAGGCAGGTCAGTCCTCCCGGCGCCTGCGCCAGCACCAGGAAGCCATCGCACATCGGTGCGGAAAAGAACCACTTGTGGCCGACAAGGCGATAGCGCTCACCATCGATCGGTTCGGCGCGCGTACTGTTGGAGCGCACATCCGAGCCGCCCTGCTTCTCGGTCATGCCCATGCCCAGGGTGATGCCGGCCTTGTCAGCCACCGGCACGTCGCGCGCGTCATAGACCGGCGCTGCGGCCTTGCGTGCCCACTCGGCCAGATGCGGCTGCGTGTGCAGCACCGCTACTGCTGCATGGGTCATCGTCAACGGGCAACTGGTGCCGGCCTCGGCCTGGTGGTGCAGGTAGCTCAACACCGCACGCGCGACATGCGCGCCGGATTGCGGTTCATGCCAGGACAAGCCGGCGACACCGTGCGATTTCGCCGTCTCCATCAACTGGTGATAGGCCGGGTGGAACTCCACCGTATCGATGCGATGACCCTGCGCATCATGCGTGCGCAGGCGTGGGCGATCGCGGTTGGCATCGAAGCCGAGCCGGTACAGCTCGTCGCCGGCCAGCGCGCCATAGACCGCCAGGCGTGGCGCGAAGCTGCCAGCGCCTTCGCGTTGCACGGCTTCCATCAGCGCCACGTCGTCAGTCCACAACTGGCGCCCCGCGAACGGTGGCGGCTGGTTCAACACCACATGGGTTTCGTAGGGCGCGTCGCTGCTGAAGCTTGGTCCACTCATCCGGTCCATCCTGGCGGCAAGAGGTATGCGGTCCGATTGTGCCGCATGACTTGCCAAGCCCGTGTTCAGGCCGGTTCTCACCGTCTGCACGAGCAGCAGGCCACAGTGATCGCATGGCAGCCAACGACGATCTGGTGGTGCTGCGCCCGGAAGGGCTGTACTGCGCCGCCGGCGATTTCCACATTGATCCCTGGCGACCGGTAGCGCGCGCGGTCATCACGCATGGCCACGGGGATCACGCCCGCCCGGGCATGGGCGAGTACCACTGCAGCGAAGGCAGCCTGCCGATCCTGCGCTGGCGCCTGGGCGATGTTCCGGTGCAGGCGCACGTCGAGGGCGTGCCGTTCCGCCTGGGCCGGGTACAGGTATCGCTGCATCCAGCCGGTCACGTCCTGGGATCTTCGCAGGTGCGCATCGACGACGGGCGGCAGGTCTGGGTCGCCTCCGGCGACTACAAGCGGCAGCCTGACCCAACCTGTGCGCCGTTCGAAGTGGTGCCCTGCGATACCTTCATCACCGAAGCCACCTTCGCCCTGCCGATCTACCGCTGGCCGGACACTTCGGCCGTTGCTGCCGAAATCGTGGCGTGGCGCCGCGAATGCGAACAACGCGGCGAGGCTGCGATCCTGCTGTGCTATGCGCTGGGCAAGGCACAGCGGGTGCTGGCAGAGCTGCGGCCACTGGACGATCGGCCGGCCTGGCTGCATGGCGCCATCGCCAATGGCGTGGCGGTGTACCGGCAGGCCGGCGTACCGATGCTGGAGACGCTCACCGTGGCCGAACAGGGCCGCCAGCCCGATGCCGCCGGCCAGTTGATCCTGGCCCCGCCCTCGGCTGCGGGCACGCCCTGGATGCGCCGCTTCGGCCGTCACCAGCTGGGCTTCGCCTCGGGCTGGATGCAACTGCGCGGCAACCGTCGCCGCCGCAACGTCGATCGAGGCTTCGTCATTTCCGACCACGCCGATTGGCCAGCACTGCTGCAGACGATCCAACAGACCGGCGCGCAGCGGGTGATCGCCACCCATGGCAATACCGATGCGTTGATTCCGTTCCTGCGCGAGCGCGGCGTGGCTGCCGAAGCCTTCCGTACCGATTTCGGGAGCGAGGAATGAAGTCCTTTGCAGCGCTCTACCAACGCCTGGACCGCAGCACTGCCACGCTGGACAAGCGCGCAGCGCTGGTCGACTACTTCCGCCAGGCAGGCGCACACGATGCGGCGTGGGCGCTGTACCTGCTCAGTGGTGGCAAGGTGGGCGGCGCGCGCAGGAAGATCGCCGCCAGTGGCGAACTGCGCGCGTGGATCGCCGAGCAATCAGGGTTGCCACCGTGGCTGGTGGAAGACAGCTATGCGCAGGTGGGTGACCTGGCCGAAACGCTGACCCTGCTGTTGGACGACCCACCACACCCTTCCCCTGACCGGCCCCTGGCCGAATGGATCGAACAGCACCTGCTGGCGGTCGCCAACCAACCCGAGGCGGTGCGTCGCGCGGCGATCGTCGCCGGCTGGCAGCAACTGTGCAGCGGCGAACGCCTGGTATTCAACAAGCTGCTGACCGGCGCCCTGCGCGTTGGCGTGTCGCAGCGACTGGTGCAGCAGGCGCTGGCCGAGTGGTCCGGCCTGGACATCGCACGCATCGCCCAGCGCATGCTGGGCGAGTGGGTGCCCTCGCCCGGGCTGCTGACCCAGCTGCTGTCGCCGGATGAGCTGCCGCTGGACCGGCAGCAGCCCTATCCGTTCTTCCTGGCCTCGCCACTGGAGGGATCCCCTGCCGAACGACTCGGCCCGATCGATGACTGGCTGCTGGAATGGAAGTGGGATGGCATCCGCCTGCAGCTGCTGCGCCGGCGCGGCGAGGTCGCCTTGTGGTCACGCGGCGAAGAGCGGCTGGATGGCCGCTTCCCCGAGATCGAACAGGCAGCGATGGCGCTTCCCGATGGCTGCGTGCTGGACGGCGAGCTGCTGGCCTGGGACGAAGCCGCGGACCTGCCGCGTGCCTTCACTGCGCTGCAGACGCGCATCCAGCGCCGAAAACCCGGTGCGGCCACCCTGCGCAACACGCCGGTGCGGGTGCTCGCCTATGACCTGCTTGAACTCGATGGCGTAGACCTGCGCGAACGTCCGCTGCAGCAGCGGCGCGCGCGTCTCGCCGAGGTCGTCGGTGCACTGAACGATGCACGGATCCAGCTCTCACCGGGCGTTGACGCCGACGACTGGCTCCAGGCGGCGGCAATGCGCGACGTGGCACGCGAACGCGGCGTGGAAGGACTGATGCTGAAACGGCATGCCTCGCCCTACCAGGCCGGACGCCGCCGCGGTGACTGGTGGAAATGGAAGGTCGATCCGCTCACCATCGATGCGGTGCTCCTGTACGCGCAGGCCGGCCATGGGCGGCGCAGCACGCTGTACACCGACTACACCTTCGGCGTCTGGGACGGCGACACGCTGGTGCCGGTGGCCAAGGCCTATTCGGGCCTGGATGACAAGGAAATCCTCGCGCTTGATCGCTGGATCCGCGCCAACACCCGCGAGCGCTTCGGCCCGGTGCGCAGCGTTCGCGCCGAACACGTCTTCGAGCTGGGCTTCGAGGCGGTCAACCGCAGCAGCCGGCACAAGTCGGGCATCGCTGTGCGCTTTCCGCGCATCCTGCGCTGGCGCCACGACAAGCCCGCCAGCGAAGCCGATCAGCTGGCCACGCTGCAGGCATTGGCACGATGAACCGCAGCCAGGCACTGCGCCGGCTGGAAGACTGGTTCGCGTCCAGAGGCTGGCGCTCACTGCCGTTCCAGCGCGCGATGTGGCGTCACTATCTCGCCGGCGAATCCGGGCTGCTGCATACACCCACAGGCAGCGGCAAGACACTGGCGATGTTCGGCGGGCCGCTGCTGCAGGCCATGATCGACCCGCCACCCTCCCCCCGCCGCGCCAGCGCGGTCCGCCCGCTGCAGGTGCTGTGGGTGACCCCCTTGCGCGCGTTGGCCAGCGACACCGCGCGCGCGCTGCAGACCGTGGTCGATGGGCTGGGGCTGGGTTGGCGTGTCGGCCTGCGCAGTGGTGACGCCAGCAACCGCGAGCGGCGCCAGGCGCGCGAGGGCCGCATCGACGTACTGGTGACCACGCCGGAATCACTGGCGCTGCTGCTGAGCTATCCGGATACGCTGCCGCGCATGCAGCGGCTGCGCTGCATGGTGGTGGACGAATGGCACGAACTGCTGGGCAACAAGCGCGGTGTGCTGCTGCAGTTGAACCTGGCAGTGTTGCGCCAGGCCGCGCCTGCATCGCAGCTGTGGGGACTGTCAGCCACCCTGGGCAATCTGCACGAGGCGCGCGACGTGCTGCTGCCCGGGCGACCGGAAGCACCGATCGTGCAGGGCATACGGCCGCGCCCACTGAGCGTGCGCAGCCTGCTGCCAGACCCCGGCGAGCGCTTCCCATGGGTGGGGCATCTGGGCCTGGCACAGCTGCCACGCGTGCTGGAGGCGCTGATGCAGGCACGCAGCAGCCTGCTGTTCACCAATACGCGCGCGCAAGCTGAATTGTGGCATCAGGCGCTGGCCGCAGTCTGGCCGGAAGAACCGGACACGCTTGCGCTGCACCACGGCTCGCTGGACCCGGTGCTGCGCCAGCAGGTGGAGGATGGCCTGCGCGCGGGCGCGCTGCGCTGCGTGGTTGCCACCTCCAGCCTCGACCTCGGCGTCGACTTCCCCGAGGTTGAGCAGGTACTGCAGCTGGGCAGCCCGAAGGGCGTGGCGCGCCTGCGCCAGCGCGCCGGACGCGCACGGCACCGCCCGGGTGCCAGCGGTTCCATCCTGTGCGTGCCCAGCCATGCGCTGGAACTGGCCGAGTACGCCGCCGTGCGCCGTGCGTTGGCCGGGAACGTGGTCGAAGCGCGCAGGCCGCCGACGCTGCCGCTGGATGTGCTGGCCCAGCATGCGGTCAGCCGCGCCCTGGCGGGCGGCTTCGACAGCGCCGACCTGCTGGCGCAGGTGCGGCGTACCCATGCCTTCGCGTCGCTCGGCGACGACCAGTGGCAGGCCGTGCTCACATTCGTCGTGCAGGGTGGCCAAGCGCTGGCCCAGTACCCCGATTTCCACAAGGTCGTGCGTGATGCCGATGGGTGGTACCGCATGCACGACCGTCGCCAGGCGCTGCGTCATCGGCTGTCGATCGGCACCATCAGCAGCGATGGCAGCGTGCGCGTGCAGTTCCTGCGCGGCGGCAGCCTGGGCGCCGTGGAGGAACAGTTCGCCAGCCGCCTGCGCCGTGGCGACCGCTTCCAGTTCGCCGGGCGCCTGCTGGAGCTGGTGCAGCTGCGCGACATGACTGCCTTCGTCCGGTTGGCACGAGGACGCGGTGAGGGGATCGTGCCGCGCTGGCAGGGCGGCCAGTTGCCGCTGTCGATGCCGCTGGGCCGCGAGCTGGAGTGGGTACTGTCCGGTGCTGACGACAGCGCCGAGTCACGCTGGCTGTCACCCCTGCTGGCACTGCAGCAGCGGTTGTCGGCGCTTCCCGGCCCAGCCCATCTGCTGGTGGAGGATGTGCGTCGTCGCGAAGGCCAGTTCCTGTTCGTCTATCCCTTTGCCGGCCGCCACGTGCATGAGGCGCTGGCCGCCCTGCTGGCGCTGCGCTGTACCCGCCGGCAGCGCAACAGCATCGGCTATGCGGTGAACGATCACGGCCTGGTGCTGGCACCGGCACAGGCCATCGATCTGGATGCGGCGCAATGGCGGGCGCTGTTCTCCACCGATCAGCTGCTGGATGATCTGCGTGCTGCAGTGAACCTGGGCGAGCTGGCGCGTCGCCAGTTCCGCGGCATCGCACGCGTCGCCGGCCTGCTGGTCCCCAGCCTGCCCGGTGGCATGCCACGGGCACTGCGCCAGCTGCAGGCATCCGCGGGACTGCTCTACGACGTACTGCGCGAGCACGACCCGGATCACCTGCTGCTGGCGCTGGCGGAACAGGAAGTGCTGAATGACAGCCTCGACATGCCGGGGCTGCAACAGGTACTGGCCAGGATTCGGATGCAGACCCTCTCGGTGCAGCGCCCGGCGTCACTCACGCCGTTGGGTTTCCCGCTGTGGGCCGAACGCCTGCGCGGGCAGTTCAGCAACGAAGACTGGCGTACCCGGGTGCAACGCGCGGCCCAGCAGCTGGAGCGTCGGCATGGCCGATGAACTGCCACTGCCGCGCGCAGGCGAGTCGCTGGTTCTGCTTGGCGCGCGTGCACTGTACTGGCCCGCGCGGCAGGCACTGCTGCTCGCCGACCTGCACCTGGGCAAGGCCGATGTATTCCGCCGCGCAGGCATCGCGCTGCCCAGCGGCGGTACCGGCAAGGACCTGCAACGCCTGCAGGGGCTGCTGGACAGGCATGCCTGCCGCGAGCTGTGGATCCTGGGCGACATCCTGCATGGCCCGGCGCATCGCGCTGCGTGGTACCAGCAATGGTTGGCATGGCGCGAACGCAATGCCGCACTGGACGTGCATGTCCTGCGCGGAAATCATGACCGGCAGCTGCCGCATGCCGAGCTGCAGGTGCAGATACACGACGAGGTACGGTTGCCACCGTTCCTGCTTCGGCATGAGCCGGTGCCCGATGCGGAGCTGCATGTGATCGCCGGGCATCTGCATCCACAGATCGCTTTGCCTGCGTTGCGGCGGCGCTTCCCCGCATTCTGGCTGCGTGACAGGATGACGCTCCTGCCGGCCTTCTCCGCGTTCACCGCCGGAATCGTTCCTGTTCCCGCTGCCGGCGAGCAGATGGTCGCCTGCGTGGACAACGGCCTGGTGGTGCTGCCCCTGGCTTGAATCAGGCCGGACGGATATCCAGCTGCGGCATCAGCTGGAACTCAGGCGTGTCCTCTTCCCGTCGCCGCGGCAGGGCCTGGATCGCCGCCAGCATCTCCTGCGCGCAGGTGCGGATGCGCGTGTGGTGCTCCGGCGACGCATGACTGATCAGGCTGCCGACATGGAACTCGAACACGTCCTCCAGTACGTCGGGCTGGTCCTCGTGCAGCATCTGCAACAGACCGCGCAGCTTGCAGATTTCCGATTCCAGCTCCTCGACCGCGAACAACATGGCATCCTCCTCTTCGACAACAGGCGGCACATCCGGGCCGCAACAGGCGGCGACGGCAGCGCCTCCCGGGCCACGCGCGATGTTGATCACGGAAAGGGAAACGGGCGACGCGCAATCGCGTGCAACCTACTTCTCGCATATGCGCAGTGAGGCAACCGTTAATTCACGTGACGACGCATTTCACGCAGTGGCCGTGATCGCGTTGATGCGAGGCACCTGCGCCGCAGTGGCCAGCGCGTCGACGAAAGCCGGATCCAGCGCGAGCGAACCGAACCAGCCATGCTGGGTACCGCTGAGCACACGCAGCATGTGACCACGCCCACCCGGCAGGCGCCCCATCGGGCCGAGCAGCACGTCGCGCGCTTTGGCCCAGGCATCGCGATCAGACTGGAACAGCGGCGTCAGCCAACGGCTCCAGCGCTGGTAGACCGCAACGTGCGCCCTGCGCTGCGCCTGGTAGGCCTGCAATGCCGCGGCACCGCCACCATGCGCGCGCAAGGCATCGCGCAGCGCCAGCGCATCGAGCAGCGCCATGTTCACGCCCTGGCCCAGCTGTGGGCTCATCGCATGCGCGGCATCGCCGGCCAGCACCATGCGGCCGTGATACCAGCGCGTCATCACCGCGTCGCGGTAGACGGCCCGTGCCAGCTGGCCGGCGTCACGCAGATGCGCGAAGCGTGCACTGGCCTGCGGCCACAGCGCATGCAGTTCGTCCAGCCAGGGCGTCATGCCGTCGGCCTGCCAACGTTCGAAATCGTCGCGTGGCAGGCTCCAGAAAAAGCTCAGGCGCGGCGTGTCATCACCGGGCCGCGTACCGACCGGCAACAGCCCGATCATCTTGCGTGCGGCCACGTAGCGCTGCCGCAGCTCCTGCAGGTGTGGCCAGTCTTCGGCTGGCAACAGGCACCACAGCGCACCCCACGGATACACGCGATCCAGTCCGTTACCGTCTTTGATCGTGCCGCGCAGCGTCGAGGCCGCACCATCGGCGGCCACCACGAGGTCGAACGCACCGTGCAGGCGCCCTTCGCTGTCACGCAGGCGGCCCTGCTCGGCATCCACTGCAGCGATGCTGACGCCGGCATGCAGCTGGCCCGCACCAGCACGCGCATCATCCAGCAACGAGAACAGGGTGCCGCGCTGCATGCCAAGGCCGTGCAGGCGCGCGTCCAGGCCGGCGTAGCGCATGTCCATCACTGCGCGTTCGCACGGCGTATCGCCATACAGGCGATGCACCGGCGCGGCATGCGCGCGCACGGCGTCAAGCAGGCCCATCTGCCACAGCACCTGCAGGCCGCTGGGCTGCAGCAGGAAACCGGCGCCAACCGGTCCCGGCGTGGGCACACGTTCGAAGATCTCCACCTCGTGGCCATCACGGGAGAGCAGGATGGACAATGCCTGTCCAGCGGTGCCGTAGCCGATCACGGCGATGCGCAGTCGTTCCTTCATGGAGGCATTGTGCCCGAGCGCAAATCCGGATGCCCAGCGGGGCCTCCGCCCACGGCAGCGCAATTCTTGTCGCAGCGCAAAAAAAACCCCGCCGGAGCGGGGTTTTCAACGCACTGTCGAGTGGATCACTCGGCCGGCGTGATGTTCGAAGCCTGGGCGCCCTTCGGGCCCTGGGTCACGTCATAGGTGACACGCTGGCCTTCCTGCAGGCTGCGGAAGCCCTTGGAGTTGATGGCGGAGAAGTGCGCGAACACGTCGGCGCTGCCATCCTCCGGCGAGATGAAGCCAAATCCCTTGGCGTCGTTGAACCACTTGACGGTACCGTTCGGCATGGTGATGCGAGACCTTATGCAATGAATGGGTGGTGTACGCTGAACCCGCGCACAAGCTGAGTATGCAAAGCTTGCTCAGGGAAGACAATCACCCCCGCGCCAATTCGCCCACCAGTTCCGGAAGTCCGTTGCTGGCCGCCTGCACATTGGCCAGCACTTCGGCCATCGTAATCTCCTCGCCATCACCGCAGCCGGCGGCCCAGTTGGCGATGATCGCCAGGCAGGCATAATCCAGCCCCAGCTCCCGCGCCAGTGCGGCTTCCGGCATGCCGGTCATGCCCACCAGATCGCAACCGTCGCGGCGCATGCGGGCGATTTCGGCGATGGTTTCCAGGCGCGGGCCCTGCGTTGCGCCATAGCAGCCACCGTCATGGACCGTGACACCGGTCACTTTGGCTGCCGCCAGGATCTTGCTGCGCAGCATCGGCGTGTACGGATGGCCGAAATCGACGTGGACCACGTCGGAGCCTTCTTCTTCACAGATCGTGCTGATGCGGCCCCAGGTGTAGTCGATGATCTGGTCCGGGCAGGCGAGCACGCGCGGACCGAAGTTCTCGGTGATGCCCCCCACCGTGTTCAATGCCAGCACCCGCTGCGCGCCCAGCTGCTGCAGCGCAGCCAGGTTGGCGCGGTAGTTGATCTTGTGCGGCGGCAGCGAATGCCCCTCGCCATGCCGCGCCAGGAACGCCACGCGATGGCCGAGCAGCGTGCCCACGCGCACCGGGCCCGATGGGCGGCCGAAGCGGGTGTCGACCTCGTGGGTCTGCACGTCGTCAAGCTTGGCCAGGTTGTAGACACCGGTACCGCCGATCACGGCCAGGGCGATCTGTTGCATTAGAAGCACTCCATGAAAAGACGAACGCCGGCACCCGAGGATGCCGGCGATGGAAAAGACGCGCCGCGGGCGGCCGCGCCGTTATTCCTTCATTGCGTAGATGGCCGGCACGCAGCGCAGGGTCTCGTTGACGTCCATGCCGAAGCCGAACACGTAGCGGTCCGGCAGCTCGATGCCCGCGTAATCGGCGGTCACATCGGGCAGCGCACGGTCGTGCTTCTTCACGGTCATCGCAGCGATGCGCACATCGGTCGCGCCCTGTTCCAGGCACCAGGTGCGAACGCCCTGCAGGGTGTAGCCCTCGTCGAGGATATCGTCGACCAGCAGCACGCGGCGGCCGAACAGCGAGGTGGCCGGCTTGTGCTTCCAGACCAGGTCACCGCCGGTGGTTTCGCCGCGGTAGCGGGTGGCGTGCAGGTAATCGAACTGCACGTCCTGGCCGCGCGCGCCCAGTTCCAGCGCCAGCTGGCCGGCGAACGGCAGCGCACCATGCATGATCGACAGGAACAACGGCACCTCGCCCTTGTAATCGCGCGCGATGGCGTCGGCGATTGCAGCGATGGCCTTGTCGATGGTGGGGCGGTCGACCAGCAGGTCAGCCTGGGCCAGGGCCTGGGAAATGGTGAGGTTGGGCATCAGACGGTTCTTCCAAGGGTTTCAAGCAGACGGGATTGGGTGTCGCCATGGCGGGCATCGGCCAGCAGGCCGTCCCAGCCGAGCGCGCCGCGGCCAAGCAGGCCCAGCAGCGCAGCAGTATTGAGGGAACGTCCCTGCACCGCATGCAGGGCTTCATCGACCAGTTCCGGATGGCAGACCAGCACCACGTCGCAACCGGCGTCCAGGTGCGCGTGCACGCGTGCCGGCACGCCGCCGGCGCTGTGCGAGGCGGCCATGCCGATGTCATCGGAGAACACCACGCCGCGGAAGCCGAGTTCGCCGCGCAGGACGTCCTGGATCCAGCGTGGGGAATAGCCGGCGGGCTCCGCTGCCACCTGCGGATAGATCACGTGCGCCATCATCACCGCATCGGCACCGGCGGCGATGCCGGCCTGGAACGGCACCAGGTCCTGCGCGCGCAGTTCGTCCAGCGCGCGTGGATCGATCGCGGTATCGACGTGGGTGTCTTCCAGCACGGTGCCGTGACCAGGAAAATGCTTGAGCGTGGCGGCCATGCCGACCGCGTGCATGCCGCGCACATAGGCTGCAGTGAACGCGGCCACGACCTGCGGGTCTTCACTGAAGGCGCGGTTGCCGATGGCGCGGTTGCCGCGGCCAAGGTCGACCACCGGGGCGAAGCTGAGATCCAGGCCGCTGGCGCGGACTTCACTGGCCATCAGCCAGGCGTGCTGCTCGGCCAGCGCCAGGGCCCGCTGCGGGTCGGTGGCGTACAGGGCACCAATGTCCTGCAGCGGCGGAAGATCGCTGTAACCCTCGCGGAAGCGCTGCACACGGCCGCCTTCCTGGTCCACGCAGATCAGCTGCGGGCGCGGGGCAGCGGCACGGATGGCCGCGCTCAGATCGGTCACCTGCTGGCGCGAGGCGAAGTTGCGCTTGAACAGCACTACTCCGGCCACGGCGTCGTGCTGCAGCCAGTCACGTTCCTGGGCGGTCAGTTCGGTGCCGGCAACGCCGATCAGCAGCATGGTCGATCTCCACAACGCGCGCCCGCATGGCGCAGTGCCGCATTGTCGCAGAACCGGCCGACAGGCGCAGTGGTCAGAAAAAGGGGACGGAGGGGATTAAGGCGCAATCGGCCCCAAGGGGCTGGATACGTCTTAATCCCCTCCGTCCCCTTTTGAGGAGCCGGTCAGACCTTGCAGCTGTCCGGGCCGCAGGCCTCGTCGCCGTCAGTCGGGGTAGCCGGGGCGCCCTGTTCTGCCGCGATCTGCCGCAGGGCCTGGGCGAACGCCTCGGGTGGCTGCGCCCCGGAAATCGCCCACTTCCCATCGATCACGAAGGTCGGCACCGACGAAATGCCCAGTGCATGGGCCTGCGCCAGCTTGGCTTCGACCTCGGCCAGGCCGCGGTCGGAGGCCAGCATCTGCGCGATTTCACCACCGTCCAGGCCGCCCGCCACGCCGGCCTTCACCAGTACAGCGTTGTCGGCCAGGTTCTGGCCATGTTCGAAGTGGGCGCGGAACAGCGCTTCACCCACCGCATCCTGCACGCCATGCTGGCCGGCCAGCCACAACACCCGATGCGCCGGCAGTGTGGTCACCCGCACCTGGCCCTGGTTGAAATCCATCGGCAGCCCCTCCGCGCGCGCGGTGGTCTGGGTCTGGCCGAGGATCTGCTCGGTGCGCTCGACGCCCCCGAACTTGCGCGCATAGGCCTCGCGCAGCGACACCGGGGTGTCGTCCGCATCCGGGTCCAGCTGGAACGGCTGCCAGTGGATATCGAGTTCAGGCGCATTGGCGCCCAGCAACTGCACGCCCTGCTGGAAACGATGCTTGCCGATCCAGCACCAGGGGCAGACCACGTCGGAGTAGATGTCGATTCTCATGTCCACGACATGGGGACCGCCTTCCTCGATAAAAGGGGACGGAGGGGATTAAGTCGCTTTCCGCACAGGCGGGGTAAAGACGACTTAATCCCCTCCGTCCCCTTTTTGGGGGTTCACCACTGTGAATACGGGCGGCTGGCCAGGGCAACGTTGTAGTAGCGGGCGTCATCGGTCACTTCGGCGCCGACCCAGTCCGGCAGGTCGATGGCCTGATCGGCGCTTTCCAGTTCGACTTCGGCCACCACCAGACCGGCGTTGTCACCGAGGAATTCGTCCACTTCCCAGGTCAGGCCGGTGTGTTCGACCAGATGGCGGCGCTTGTCGATCAGGCCGCCGACACACAGCGCCAGCAGTGCGCGCGCGTCCTCCACCGGGATCGGGTAGTCGAACTCCTGCCGGGTATGGCCGAGGGTGCGCGACTTCAGGTTCAGCGCGGCGTGGTCGCCTTCGATGCGTACGCGCACCGAGGCGTTCTGGGTGCCGCGGTCGAGCGCGCCCATGTCGTTGATGTAGCCCTGCGCCATCGGGATCACCCGATGCGCGGCGGTGCGCCAGCCATCGCTGCTGACCAGGAATTTGCGTTCGATTTCGATGCCCATGGCGCAATTATGCGCCACGGGTGATGACAGCTGCTCAGCGCTTTTCGAATACCGCGATGCTTTCCACGTGCGCGGTGTGCGGGAACATGTCCATGGCACCGGCGCTGACCAGGGTGAAGCCCTGTTCGTTGACCAGATAGCCGGCATCGCGCGCCAGCGAGCCCGGGTGGCAGCTGACGTAGACGATGCGCTTGAACTGCTTCAGCGGCAGCTGCTGCAGCACTTCGATCGCGCCCGAGCGCGGCGGATCCAGCAGCAGCTTGTCGAAGCCCTGGCGCATCCACGTCGTGCTGCGCTGGTCCTGGGTCAGGTCGGCGCTGAAGAACTGCGCGTTCGCCAGGCCGTTGCGCTCCGCGTTCTCACGCGCACGCGCGACGAGGCCGGCATCGCCTTCCACACCCACCACTTCACGCACACGGCGGGCCAACGGCAGGGTGAAGTTGCCCAGGCCGCAGAACAGGTCCAGCACGCGCTCGTCCTCACCCGGCTGCAGCAGGTCCAGGGCGTGGGCGATCATCTTCTCGTTGAGCTTGGCATTGACCTGGATGAAATCCAGCGGGCGGAACGCCAGCTCGACATCCCACGGCGCCAGCCGGAACGACAGCGCCACGCCCTGCCCGTCCAGCGGCTGCACGGTGTCCACGCCACCGGACTGCAGGTAGATCACGAAGCCATGCTGCTGGCCGAAGGCGGCCCAGGCCGCGCGGTCGGCATCGCTGAGTGGCTGCAGGTGGCGCACGGTCAGGACCACGGCCTGGTCACCGGCGATGAATTCGATCTGAGGGATGTCACGCTTGCCATCGAGCGTTTCGATGAAGGTGGACAACGCCTCGACCTTGGTGCCGATCTCCGGAATCACGGTCAGGCACTGGCTGAGGTCGGCGACGAAACGCGGATCCTGTTCACGGAAGCCAACCAGGGTCTTGTCCTTCTTCTCGACCCGGCGCACCGAGAAGCGGCCCTTGCGGCGGTAGCCCCAGCTCTCGCCGACCAGCGGCGCAAGCACGGTGCCCGGCTTCACATGGCCAATCCGCTCCAGGTTATCCATCAGCACGCGCTGCTTGGCGACGATCTGCTGGTCTTCGTCCAGGTGCTGCAGCACGCAGCCGGCGCAGGTACCGAAATGGGGGCACTTGGGGATCACCCGCTGCGGCGAGGCCTGCAGCACCTCCAGCGTGCGCGCCTCGTCGAAATGGCGGCTGCGGGCAGTCTGTTCAGCCATCACCACCTCACCGGGCAGGGCGCCGCTGACGAAGGTGACCTTGCCGCCCTCGCCTTCACGGCGGGCGACACCGCGACCATCATGGCTGAGGTCGAGGATCTCGGTCTGGAACGGGGTACGGTCGGTGCGGGAGCGGGATCGGGCCACGTGGCAACAGGCTGCGGGCAAAAATGGGGGCGTATTGTCGCAGATCCTGACCGATGGGGCCCGGACCCGCTTGCGCCCGTGGCCGCCGTGCTTGATGATTGGGACAGCTGACATGGAGGCAGCCCTGATGCAGATGACCCCGCGGGCCGCACGGCCCCGCTTCCTGCTTGTCGAGGACGACATCATCAGCCGCGGTTTTTTCAAGGCGGCGTTGGAAACGTTACCGGCGGACGTGGACACCGCAGATTCACTGGCCAGTGCCCTGGCCAGTGCCGAGCCCGGCTCGCATGACCTGTGGCTGATCGACGTCAACCTGCCGGACGGCAATGGCGCGCAGCTGTTGCGTGAGTTGCGCCGTTCACATCCCGACACGCCGGCGCTGGCACATACCGCCGACGGCGATGCCTCCATTCACGCCCGCCTGCGCGAAGCTGGTTTCAGCGACACCCTGGTCAAGCCACTGGGCCGCGACCAGCTGCTGAAGGCCGTGCGCCGAGCGCTGGTCAACAGCCCGGCGGGGATCTTCGTGGCACAGGCCCCGGCCGCGGTCGAACTGGCCGTACAGGACTGGGACGAGACCGCAGCCCTGGCAGCGCTCAATGGCCAGCGCAACCACCTGATCGCACTGCGCGAACTGTTCCTGGCCGAGTTGCCGGGCGTGCGCGACGCGGTCGAGCAGGCGGTCGACCAGCACGACGAGCGCCAGTTGCGCAGCCAGTTGCACCGATTGCAGGCCAGCTGTGGCTTCGTGGGGGCGGCACGGTTGGGACGGGCGGTGCGCCAGCTGCATCATGCGCCCGAGTCCGGGCAGGCCCAGGCGGGGTTCCGCGACGCGGTGGCTGCCCTGCTGCACTGAGGGTTGCTCGGCAGGGCTGCGCCCTGCACCCGCAGATGCTTCAAGCCAGAGCAACACCAAAGGCCAGAGCCAGAGCGGCTCTGGCCTTCTGCTTGTTGGGCGGGCCGGTGTGGGTTGGCAGGACACGCCGTAAACCCGTCCATGGGGGCTCGATGGCGCCATCCATGGCGCCAACGGTCCTGCCAACCCACACCGCCCCACCCCCGACAGATTCCCGGTGACGGCTGGTAGATCCACGCCATGCGTGGATGAATTTCTGTCAGATGTCGAAATCAATCTGGGGTCAGATCCGTTTTCCGAAGGAAAACGGATCTGACCCCGTCGGCATGTCCGACAGCTCGCAAGAATCTGTCGAAGGCGGGATGGGTCCGGTTGAGGGGGCGTGAGCCGCATGGGCCCGAGGCATGCCTCGGGCGGGTTGGGCAGGACGCCCAACCCCGGTCTTGCCGTGTGCGCAGGACAGCGCACACGAGCAAGCGGCGACCGAGCTTACATGGGTGAGGGCGCTTTGTTTGCGAAGCACTGCTTCGCAAGCGCCCGAACGCACAGCCGCTGGCGGCTGGGCCGGGCCCCGGAGGGGTACTTGCAGCGCCCCCCCTCAACCGGACCCACCCCGCCATCCCACGGAATGCACGCTGTTGCTGTTGCTGTTGCTGTTGCTTTGGCCTCGGCAGGTGCAGGGCTGCAAGCCCTGCTCAACACCCCCTACCTGCGCGGCGCCAGCTGCTCGAGCATTTCCCAGGACTTCAGGCCGCGCGGCCCCAGGTGATGGGCCAGCACCCGCCGCATCGGCAGGCGCAGGCTGGCCAGATCGGCGGCATCCGGCTCTTCGTCAGCCGCCAGCGCCAACAGCGCCGACCCGGTGGCGGCTGCCCGGCGCTCCCCGCCGCGCTCGCTCAGCAGGCGCTGCGCACCCTCCTGCGGGTCCAGTTCGTAGCGCGCCGCCGGATCGATCGGCTGGCCATCGCTGGCGCTGTCCAGCTCGAAACCCAGGCCCAGCGCAGACAGCAGCTCGCGTTCGAAACGGCGCAGGGTCCAGGCCAGGCCAGCGCCCACCGCCAGCCGCGCACGCGCCTCGCCGTAGGCGAGGTACAGCTCCGGCAGCGGGTCCTGGCGCGGGGCCAGGCGCAGGGTCAGTTCGCTCAGGTAGAAACCGGCCAGCATGGCCTGCCCGACCAGGCGTGGCGCGGCATCCAGCGCCTCGGCGCTACGCAGCTGGGCCAGTTCCCCCCGCTGCTGGGCACTGAAGCGGATCCACTGCAACGGCTGCAGGGCGGCGCGCAGCACCTGGCCCTTGGCAGTGGACACGCCACGCGCAAGCAGCCCAATACGGCCATGCTGTGCGCTCAACACTTCGACCAGCAGGCTGGTCTCGCGGTAGGCCCGTGCGTGCAGCACGAAGCCGGTGTCGTCCTCGATCATCATCGAAGCGACTACAACGCCTTACTCGTAACCGAAGGCCTTCAGCGCGGCCTCGTCGTCGGACCAGCCTTCACGCACGCGCACCCAGGTTTCCAGGAACACCTTGGCCCCGAACAGACGCTCCATCTGCAGGCGCGACTTGGCGCCGATCTCCTTCAGGCGGGCGCCGCCCTTGCCGATCACGATGGCCTTCTGGCCTTCACGCTCGACCCAGATCACCGCACCGATGCGCAGCAGGTTGCCGTCCTCGGTGAAGCGCTCGATCTCGACAGTGGTGGCGTAGGGCAGTTCCTCGCCGAGCTGGCGCATCAGCTGCTCACGCACCAGTTCACCGGCCAGGAAACGCTGGCTGCGGTCGGTGATCTCATCCTCGCCGAACATCGGCGGGGCTTCCGGCAGCAGCTTCAGCACGTCGCGCACCAGCGCTTCCAGGCCATTGCGCTTCTGCGCGGAGATCGGATGCACGGCGGCGAAGTCGCGACCCTCTGTCACCTGCTGCAGGAACGGCAGCAACGCGCCCTTTTCCTTCAGGCGATCGATCTTGTTGACCACCAGCACCACCGGGATGCCGGCGTCGCGCAGCACGTTGAACGCCAGGCTGTCCTCTTCATCCCAGCGACCGGCTTCGATCACCAGCAGGCCGGCATCGACGCCTTCCAGCGAGCCACGCGCGGCGCGGTTCATCACCCGGTTCATCGCCCGCTTCTGCACCTTGTGCAGGCCGGGGGTGTCGACCAGCACCAGCTGGCCTTCCGGATAGGTAGCGATGCCCAGCAGGCGATGGCGCGTGGTCTGCGGACGGTTGGAGACGATGCTGACCTTGGCGCCGACCAGAGCATTGGTCAGGGTCGACTTGCCCACGTTCGGGCGGCCGATGACGGCCACGCTGCCGCAATGATGGGGAGTTTGTTCGCTCACTTGGAATCCAGTTGTTCTAGGACGGCCGCAGCCGCCTGTTGTTCGGCAAGCCGCCGCGAGGCGCCTTCGCCCTCGGTGCTGGCGGCCGGGTCGGCTACGTTGCAGCGTACCCGGAAGTGCTTGGCGTGGTCGTCACCGGATTCTGACACCAGTTCATACTGCGGCAACGCCTTCTGTCGGGCCTGCAGCCATTCCTGCAGGCGGGTCTTGGGGTCCTTCTCGGGCCGGCCGGAGGCCGGCAGTGCCTCGATCGAAGCGCTGAACCAGGGCAGTACCACCGCCCGGCAGGCCTCGAAACCGGCATCCAGGTAGATCGCAGCCACCACGGCTTCCACCGCGTCGGCCAGGATCGAATCACGACGGTGGCCACCGGACTTCATTTCGCCCGGGCCCAGGATCAGCCGCTCGCCCAGCTCCAGGCTGCGTCCAATCACCGCCAGCGCGCCCTCACGCACCAGTTCGGCGCGGGCACGGGTCATCGCGCCCTCGTCGGCCTTGGGCCAGCGTCGGTACAACGCCTCGGCCGCCATCATGTTGACGATGCTGTCGCCCAGGAACTCCAGGCGCTCGTTGTGTGGCGCACCGGCACTGCGATGCGTCAGCGCCTGCTTCAGCAGCGCCGGGTCGCGGAAGGGATGACCGATCAGGTCACCACGTTGGAAAGGTTTATTCGGCACCGCTTCGGGTCAGGTCCTGGGATGAATCGAATTTGCCAACCACGTCCAGGTTGCCGACCAGCGGACGGCGCACTTCGTAGTTGACCTTGAGGGTCCAGCCATTGTCGCGACGGTCGAACTTCACGTTGGCCGGCTTCACGTTTTCCGAGTAATTGATGTACAGGCGCTTGAAGAACAGATCCTGGATCCGGGCCGGCTCCATGCTGCCCACGCCCGGCTCCCTGGCCAGGCTCTTCATCGCCGAGCGCACCGCGTAATACTCCTGGTACATCGGGAACAGCTTCATGCCGATGTAAAGGAAGAAACCCACCACGATCAGGACCGCCAGGAACGAGGTCAGGGTCATGCCACGCTGCGTGTTCATCGTCTTCATTGCGTTCTCCCCAGATACGCGTTGGATGTGAAGGTACTCAGTTGATGCTCGAGCCGATCCGCGACGGCTCGAAGCCATCCTTGCAGAACCAGCCCTGGCAGTTCAGCCAGATCAGGAAGGCCTTGCCGCGCAGGTTTTCTTCCGGCAGCAGGCCCCAGAAGCGGCCATCGTCGCTATTGTCACGATTGTCGCCCATCACCAGGTACTTGCCGGCCGGTACGGTCCACTGGCCCTGGCCACGCGGATAGTCGGTCTCCAGCACGGTATGGGTACGGCCCGGCAGGTGCTCGACCAGCAGGTTGGCGCCCTCGCCCTGGCCCTTGTGCCCGGCATAGATGCCCTTGTTGTCGTACTTCAGCGGTTCGCCATTGAGGATCACGCCGTCGCCTTCGAAGACCACGGTGTCACCCGGCACGCCGATCACGCGCTTGATGAAGTTCTCGCCCTTGGCCGGATCGTTGTCGCTGTGGCCGGGGAAGTGGAACACCACCACGTCGCCGCGCGACGGCTCGCCGAAGGGGACGATCTTGGTGTTGCTGATCGGCAGGCGCAGGCCGTAGGAAAACTTGTTGACCAGGATGAAATCGCCGATCAGCAGGTTCGGCATCATCGAGCTGGACGGGATCTTGTACGGCTCGGCGATGAAACTGCGCACGATCAGCACGATCGCCAGCACCGGGAAGAATGCACGCGAGTAGTCCACCAGCACCGGCTCGGTGTCGAGCAGGCCCGCGCGCTGGGCGCGGCGCTTGGCGAGGTACAGCTTGTCGGCGAGCAGGATCAGGCCCGAGGCCAGGGTCAGCACGACCAGGAGGATCTCAAACAGTTTCATTCAGGGTCCTTTGCAACGTCACCAGACGACCGGCCCCGCGAGGCCGGTGCGGGCTTACTTGTTGTCCATCTGCAGCACGGCCAGGAACGCTTCCTGCGGGATCTCCACGCGGCCGACCTGCTTCATGCGCTTCTTGCCTTCCTTCTGCTTTTCCAGAAGCTTCTTCTTGCGCGAGACGTCGCCACCATAGCACTTGGCCAGCACGTTCTTGCGCATCGCCTTGACCGTGGTGCGGGCGATGATCTGCGAGCCGACGGCAGCCTGGATGGCCACGTCGAACATCTGGCGGGGGATCAGGTCCTTCATCTTCTCGCACAGCTCGCGGCCGCGGCGGTCGGCGTGGCTGCGGTGCACGATCAGCGACAGTGCGTCGACCTTGTCACCGTTGATCAGCACGTCAACGCGCACGAACGGGCCCGCGTCGAAGCGCACGAAGTGGTAATCCAGCGAGGCATAGCCACGGCTGACCGACTTCAGCTTGTCGAAGAAGTCCAGTACCACCTCGGCCATCGGCAGCTCGTAGCTGATCTGCACCTGGCTGCCCAGGTAGTTGATGCCGATCTGGCTGCCGCGCTTTTCTTCGCACAGCTTGATGATGTTGCCGATGTATTCCTCGGGAGTGAGCACATTGGCGCGGATGATCGGCTCGCGGATCTCCTCGACCTGGTTCACCGGCGGCAGCTTGGCCGGGTTGTCCATGTTGATGACCGAGCCGTCGGTCTTCAGGACCTCATACACCACCGTCGGCGCGGTGCTGATCAGGTCCAGGTTGTATTCGCGTTCCAGGCGCTCCTGCACGATCTCCATGTGCAGCATGCCCAGGAAGCCGCAGCGGAAGCCGAAGCCCATCGCTTCGGAGCTTTCCGGCTCGAAACGCAGCGCGGCATCGTTCAGGCGCAGCTTGTCCAGCGCTTCGCGCAGGTCCGGGTAGTCTTCGGCATCGACCGGGAACAGGCCGGCGAACACGCGCGGCTGCATTTCCTGGAAGCCCGGCAGCGGCTTCGGCGCCGGATCGCCGGCCAGGGTGAGGGTGTCGCCGACCGGCGCACCATGCACGTCCTTGATGCTGGCGGTGACCCAGCCCACTTCACCGGCACGCAGCGCCGGCAGCACCTTGCGCTTGGGAGTGAACACGCCGACGTTGTCGACCTGGTGGTTGCGGCCGGTCGACATCACCTGCAGCTTGTCACCGGCCTTGATCTCGCCCTGCATCACGCGCACCAGCGAGACCACGCCCAGGTAGTTGTCGAACCACGAGTCGATGATCAGCGCCTGCAGCTTGTCGGTGTCGCGCGGCACCGGCGGCGGGATGCGATGGACGATCGCCTCCAGCACGTCCTGCACGTTGAGGCCGGTCTTGGCACTGACCGGCACGGCGTCGGAGGCGTCGATGCCGATCACGGCCTCGATCTCGGCCTTGGCGCGCTCGATGTCGGCGGTGGGCAGGTCGATCTTGTTGATCACCGGCACCACTTCCAGGCCCTGCTCCACTGCGGTATAGCAGTTGGCCACCGACTGCGCTTCCACGCCCTGCGCCGCATCGACCACCAGCAGCGCGCCTTCGCAGGCGGCCAGCGAGCGGCTGACTTCATACGAGAAGTCGACGTGGCCGGGGGTGTCGATGAAGTTCAGGTGATAGGTCTGCCCGTCCTTGGCCAGGTACGGCAGTGACACCGATTGCGCCTTGATCGTGATGCCACGCTCGCGCTCGATGGGATTGGAGTCGAGCACCTGCGCTTCCATCTCGCGGGCCTGCAGGCCACCACAGAGCTGGATGATGCGGTCGGCCAGCGTGGACTTGCCGTGGTCGACATGGGCGATGATGGAGAAGTTGCGGATGTTCCGCATCGAATCAGAAGACATAGGTGGCGGCGGCGCGCGGCGTCGTCAGGGTAACGGTCGATTATCGCATGCCCGGCGCCCGGCCGCGAAAACTGCCTCATCGGACCGGGGCCAGAACGGACGAAGCCCCGCCGGGGCGGGGCTTCGGGGGCGGCGCCGGCGCCGCCGAAGCGGCCCTGGCAGGGGCCTTACTGGCCGGCCTTCACCGCCACGAAGGCGCTGTTGCCGTTGGCCGTGCGGACCAGCAGCATCACCACGTCGTCCTTCTTGAAGCTGGACAACGCCCGGTTCAGGGCATCGACGCTGCCGACCGCAGTGCGGCCGACCTGCAGGATCACCATGCCCGGCGACAGGCCGGCATCGCGTGCTGCCTGGCCCTTGACCCCGGTAATGCGCACGCCTTCATTGCCGTTGAGCCCCAGCTGCTTGCGCTGGGCCGCGTTCAGGTCGCTGACGTCCAGCCCCAGCAGGGCGTTGGCACCGGTCTGCGGAGCCGCCTCGCCAGCGCCAGCCGACGGCCCGCGGGCATTGCCCTGCCCGTCCTCGCTCAGTGCGGTCAGCGTGGCACTGAGCTCATGCGGCTTGCCGTCGCGGTAAACCACCAGGTTCACCTTGCTGCCCGGCGCCATCGCACCGATCAGCGGCGGCAGGTCGGACCAGCTGTTGACCGCGCTGCCGTTGACCGAGCGGATGACATCGCCCACCTGCACGCCGGCCTTGGCGGCCGCACTGCCGGCCACGATCTGGTTGACCAGCGCGCCGCGGCTGTCCGGCAGGCCCAGTCCCTGCGCCTTCAGCGAATCGATCGGTTCGACCACCGCGCCGAGCTGGCCGCGGGTGACCTTGCCGCTCTTCTTGATCTGCTCGACCGCGCTCATCGCCAGGTCGATCGGGATCGCGAAGCTGATGCCCATGTAGCCGCCGGAGGCCGAGAAGATCTGCGAGTTGATGCCGACCACTTCGCCGCGGGTGTTCAGCAGCGGACCGCCGGAATTGCCCTGGTTGATCGCCACGTCGGTCTGGATGAACGGCACGTAGCGCTGGTCAGGCCCCCCCGTACTGCGACCGACGGCGCTGACCACGCCGGCGGTAACGGAATGGTCGAGGCCGAACGGCGAGCCGATCGCGACAACCCATTGGCCCGGCTTCAGGGTGTTGGAATCACCCACGCGCACGGTGGGCAGGTTCTTGCCATCGATCTTGAGCAGGGCCACGTCGTACTGCTGGTCGCTGCCCACCACCTTGGCGGTGAACTCGCGGCTGTCGCCCAGCTTGACCTTCACCTCGCTGGCGTCGGCCACCACGTGGTAGTTGGTCAGTACATAGCCATCGGGCGAGATGATGAAGCCCGATCCCATGCCACGCCCCTTGATGCTGGGACCGCCATCCTGCCCACCCGGCCCCTGCCCCGGCATCGGGAAGTCAGGGCCGAAGAAGCGGCGGAAGAACTCGGGCATGTCATCGTCGCCCATCGGGCCGCGCGAGGCCTGGCGGTTGTTGCGGACGATGGTGGTGTCGACGTTGACCACGCCCGGGCCGACCTGTTCGACCAGGTTGGTGAAGTCGGGCAGGCCGCTGACCAGCGGTTGTGCAGGCGCCCGCGGCGCCGCGGCCGGCGCAGGCTGGGCCGGGGCGGCAGGCGCAGGCGCCGGCGCCTGCGCGCAGGCCACCAGGGGAAGGGTCAGGGCCAGCAGGCCAATGGCCTGCGTGCGAAGTCGGGGAGTCATCGGACGGCAACCTCCGGGTCGGATGGAAAGAGGAATACGGGCCCCGCCGACGGCGGGGCGTGAAGGCGCCCGGCTCAGTCGCGCGGGCGCGGCGGCACCGGCAGGTCGTCCTGCAGGCGCGGCTCGAACGGGTAGAACGCGGCACCGCCGGCGCGGGCCGGGAAACTGGCATTGAGCGCGCCACCTGCGGTCGGCGCCAGGCTGGAGCGCGGCCACGGCCGGGCCTGCAGCCCGCCGACCTCGCCGAATGGCAGGTTGCGGTTGGCGTTGGCCGGTACGGTCGGAGCCAGCGGTGCCTGCACGGCGGCGATGGCGCGCTGCGGAGCGTCATCGCGCTGGGCGGCACGCGCAGCCTGCTGGCTGCGGGTTGCACTGGCGCGGCGGGCGTCCTGGCGACGGCTGGTAGCAGCCATCGCCACAGCCGGCGCCGCCGCCACGGCCATCGCGGCGGTATCCACCGATGCTTCGGTCACCGGGGCCGGCGAGGTCGGCGCCGGCGGCAGTTCCGCCTGGCTGGCGATCACCTGGGGGGCCAATGGCTCGCCGGGAGTGGCCTCCTTCAGCTTCTCGCCCCCCATGAACAGGGCGACCGCAGCAACCGATGCGGCCAGAGCCGCGCCGCCGCCCCAGGCCCGCCAGCCACTGCGACGTACCTGGCGACGCGGCTCGGCCTGCGGCGTCGGCTCGGCCGCGATGGCGGCAGCCACGGCGGCACTGAACCCGGCCGGAGCCAGTGCCGACGCCTGCCCGCGCATCACGTCGCCCAGCAGCTGCCAGCGCTCCTGGCAACCGGCCAGCTCGGGGTCGTGCTCCATCCGGCGCAGCAGGAAACGCGCTTCATCGGCGCCCAGCTCGCCATCGACCAGGGCCGACAGCTGCTCGCGATGGCGCTGGTCCAGGCGCTGCCCGGCGGGCGATTGATGGTTCTGCGATTCGTTGAACGGGTTACTGGTCATACGCGGCTCTTCTCACGGGTGGCGCTGCCGATGTCCAGCAGCGGCCGGAGTTCGGTGTCGATCGCCTCGCGCGCCCGGAAGATCCGTGAACGCACCGTGCCGATCGGGCACCCCATCTTCTGCGCGATATCCTCGTAGCTCAGGCCTTCCACCTCGCGCAGGGTGATCGCTGACCGGAGTTCTTCCGGCAGCGCGTTGACGGCCTTCATCACCGTCTGTTCCAGCTCCTGGCGCATCAACTCGCGTTCGGGCGTGTCGGTGTCACGCAGGCGCGTACCACTGTCGAACTGTTCGGCATCGCCGATGTCGATGTCATCGGTCGGCGGCCGTCGATTGTGTGAAGCCAGGTAGTTTTTGGCGGTATTCACGGCGATTCGATGCAACCAGGTTGAGAACTGGGCATCGCCACGGAAACTCCCGATCGCGCGGTAGGCACGGATGAAAGTGTCCTGGGCGACGTCCTGACATTCGCTCCAGTCGGCGATGTAGCGACCGACGAGGGCCACCACCCGATGCTGGTACTTGCGCACCAGGACATCGAAGGCGGCACTCTCGCCGTGCTGCACGCGCCGGACCAGTTCCAGATCCAGCTCCTGTGGTGTATCAACCTCGGCCATGAGGGGCCGCACTCCTGTCAGCCCAACCGACGTCGGGCAATGAGACTGCCAATCCCGGGAAAAGTTCAGTCGCCGATCACCTGGCGCCGCACCAGCTTTTAACCACCGTTCCGTTAGCGTCCCGGTCCACGGCCATGGATCCGGGGGCGCCACTCCCCTGCTATTGGGATTTGACGCGAGGGAAACAACCTCTGGATCATAGCCGCTTCTCCATACACAACCGGATGGAACGTCCATGCTTTCAGGCTTCGATGGTCTCCGCTTCAGCCACTGGCACCCCGAGATCCGCGACGACGGCGTGGTGGTTCTCTCCCTGGATCGTCAGGACAGCAGCGTCAACGCGATGTCGCAGGACGTGCTGCTGGAGCTGGGCGACCTGCTTGAGCGCATCGCGCTGGACCCACCCAAGGGCGTGGTGGTCCAGTCGCTGAAGAAGGCCGGCTTCATTGCCGGTGCCGACCTGAAGGAGTTCCAGGAATTCGACCGTCGCGGCACCGTCAATGACGCGATCCGTCGTGGCCAGGCCACCTATCAGAAGCTGGCCGAGCTGCCCTGCCCCACCGTTGCGGCGATCCACGGCCACTGCCTGGGAGGCGGCACCGAACTGGCGCTGGCCTGCCGCTACCGCGTGGCGTCCAATGACAGCAGCACCCGCATCGGCCTGCCGGAAACCCAGCTTGGCATCTTCCCGGGCTGGGGCGGCAGCGCCCGCCTGCCGCAGTTGGTGGGCGCGCCGGCGGCAATGGACTTGATGCTGACCGGCCGCACCCTGTCGGCCTCGGCCGCGCGTGGCATCGGCCTGGTCGACAAGGTGGTGGCGCCAGCGGTGGTGCTCGACACCGCCGTCGCGCTGGCGCTGTCCGGCACCACCCGCCCGTTCAAGCAGCGCGCGACGGCATGGGCCACCAACACCTGGCTGGCACGCAGGCTGCTGGCGCCGCAGATGGTCAAGCAGGTCGCACGCAAGGCGAAGAAGGACCAGTACCCGGCGCCGTACGCGCTGATCAGCACCTGGCAACGCAGTGGCGGCAAGCCCATCCAGGCCCGCCTGGACGCCGAGCGGCGCGCCGTGGTCAAGCTGGCCAGTACACCGACCGCGCGCAATCTGATCCGTATCTTCTTCCTCACCGAGCGACTGAAGGGCCTGGGCAGTGGTGATTCCGGCATCCGTCACGTGCACGTGGTCGGCGCCGGCGTGATGGGCGGCGACATCGCCGCGTGGGCCGCTTACAAGGGCTTCGAGGTGACCCTGCAGGACCGCGAGCAGCGCTTCATCGACCCGGCCATGGAACGCGCGCAGGCGCTGTTCGCCAAGAAGGTGCGCGACGAAAGCAAGCGCCCCGCCGTGGCCGCACGCCTGCGTGCCGACCTGGAAGGCAATGGGGTTGCCGAAGCGGATCTGGTGATCGAGGCGATCATCGAGAACCCGGAAGCCAAGCGTGCGCTGTACCAGACGCTGGAACCGAAGATGAAGCAGGACGCCCTGCTGACCACCAATACCTCGTCGATCCCACTGGTGGAACTGCGCGATCACATCCAGCGCCCGGCGCAGTTCGCCGGCCTGCACTACTTCAACCCGGTAGCGCAGATGCCGCTGGTGGAAATCATCCACCACGATGGCATGGCGCCGGAGACCGAGCGCCGCCTGGCCGCGTTCTGCAAGGCGCTGGGCAAGTTCCCGGTGCCGGTGGCCGGCAGTCCGGGCTTCCTGGTCAACCGCGTGCTGTTCCCGTACATGCTGGAAGCGGCCACCGCCTACGCCGAAGGCGTCCCGGGCCCGGTGATCGACAAGGCCGCAGTGAAGTTCGGCATGCCGATGGGCCCGATCGAACTGATCGATACCGTCGGCCTGGACGTGGCCGCCGGAGTCGGCCGCGAACTGGCACCGTTCCTGGGCCTGCAGATTCCGGCCGCGCTGCAGACGGTGGAACCGGACAAGCGTGGCAAGAAGGATGGCCAGGGCATCTACACCTGGGAAAACGGCAAGCCGAAGAAGCCGGACGTGGCCAGCGACTACCAGGCCCCGGCCGACCTGGAAGACCGCCTGATCCTGCCGCTGTTGAACGAGGCAGTGGCGTGCCTGCATGAAGGCGTGGTGGCCGATGCGGACCTGCTGGATGCCGGCGTGATCTTCGGCACCGGTTTCGCCCCGTTCCGCGGCGGTCCGATCCAGCACATCCGTGCGGTCGGTGCCGATGCGATCGTCGAGCGGTTGAAGGCGCTGCAGCAGCGCCACGGCGACCGTTTCGCCCCGCGCCCGGGCTGGGACAACCCCGCCCTGCGCGAACCAGTGGTTTGAGTTGATCGGCCGGGCCTGCGGCCCGGCACCCGCAGAGGCAACCGCCGAAGCAAAAGCCAAACCCAGAGCCAGAGCCAGAGCCAGAGCAACAGCCGGCTCTGGCTTTTCTGTTTGTTGGGCGGGGCGGTGTCGGGTTGCGGGGACGCCGTAAACCCGTCCTTGGGGGCTTGGCCGCGGCATCCATGCCGCGGACACCCCGCAACCCGACACCGCCCCACCCCTGACAGTTTCCCGGTGACGGTGGGTGAACTGCGATGGCTGTAGGTGTCGACCTTGTTCAGCACGGATCATTACGAACTGGCGGGTGTCGACCTTGGTCGACACCAAGAGCGAAGCGACCGGCGTTTGATTTTGATTTTCTATTTTCTTCTCCGTGGCTGGACGCACACGGAAACTGTCAGAGGTCGGGCGGGTGGGTTGCGCAGGACCGTTGGCGCCATGGATGGCGCCATCGAGCCCCCATGGACGGGTTTACGGCGTGTCCTGCGCCACCCACCCGCCCGGCCAAGCGCGGTTTCTGCTTTTGCTTCTGCCTTCAGCGACCAAGCAACCAGCCACGAGGGGCTGCGCCGTTGGCTGGAACACCCTGTTACCCATACGAGGCATGTCCCCGTCACAGCCGCATGCGATGCTGACCACCTGATCCCTGCCAGCGAGAACGCCCGCATGACCACCATCATCGCCCCGCGCGTGCACGACATCGGCGGCCTCGAAGTCCGCCGCGCCGTCCCCACCCTGCAGGCGCGCAGCATCGGCTCGTTCGTGTTCGTCGACCAGATGGGCCCGGCACTGATGCACCCCGGCACCGCCATCGACGTGCGCCCGCATCCGCATATCGGCCTGGCCACGGTTACCTATCTGTGGTCGGGCGCCATCGGCCACCGCGACACCCTGGGCTCGGATCAGGTCATTCGTCCCGGTGACGTCAACTGGATGACCGCCGGCCGCGGCATCGCCCATTCCGAACGCACGCCACAATCGGACCGCGACCATGACAACCCGATCCACGGCATGCAGACCTGGGTCGCGTTGCCGAAGTCGCATGAGGAAATCGAGCCGGCGTTCTATCACCATGCCGCTGCCACCCTGCCCGAGCAGCGCCGCAAGGGTGCCTGGCTTCGGGTGATCGCTGGCCGCGCCTATGGCGAGGAATCGCCGGTGAAAGTGTTCGCCGATACGCTCAATGTGGCGATCGATCTGGACCCGGACGCGGAAATCGACATCGACGACGGTCACCGCGAGCGCGCGTTGTACATCCTTGAGGGCGACGCGCAGTTGGATGGCGTGGACATTCCCGCACAGCACCTGGTCATCCCCGAAGCCGGCGCACGCGGCCGCCTGCGCGCAAAGACACCGGTGAAGGCGATGCTGTTCGGTGGCGAGCCGCTGGATGGCCCGCGCCACCTGTGGTGGAACTTCGTGTCCAGCTCGAAAGAGCGTATCGAGCAGGCGAAGCACGATTGGGAAGCCGGTCGCTTCGGCACCATCCCCGGCGACGACAAGGAGTTCATCCCGCTGCCGCAGTACTGAGCATCGCGTGTTGCACACATCCGAGGGTGTATTCCTGCACCCGGCGTTGACGCTACAGTCACCCGCTGATCATTGAAATGTGACATAAATCACACTTTCGACCGTCAAAGGAGTGCAATACATGAGCATGGGTAAACGCTTGTCCGCCGAGTTCCTCGGCACGTTCTGGCTGGTTCTGGGTGGCTGTGGCAGTGCAGTGCTGGCCGCCAAGTTCGGTGGTGACAGCAATCCGCTGGGTATCGGCTTCCTCGGCGTGGCGCTCGCCTTCGGCCTGACCGTGGTGACCGGCGCCTATGCGTTCGGCCATATCTCTGGCGCGCACTTCAATCCGGCGGTCAGCGTCGGCCTGTGGGCCGGTGGCCGCTTCCCGACCAAGGACCTGGTGCCGTACATCATCGCCCAGGTTGCGGGTGGCCTGCTGGCCGGCTTCATCCTGCTGCAGATCGCCTCCGGCGCCAGTGGCTTCGCCATCGACGGCAGCCAGGCCGGTGCGTTCGCCAGCAATGGCTATGGCGCGCTGTCGCCCGGTGGTTACAGCGTGGCGGCGGCCTTCCTGTGCGAAGTGGTCCTGACCGCGGTGTTCCTGATCGTGATCATGGGTTCCACCCACGGCAAGGCACCGGCCGGGTTCGCCCCGCTGGCGATCGGCCTGTCGCTGACCCTGATCCACCTGATCAGCATCCCGGTCACCAACACCTCGGTGAACCCGGCCCGCTCCACGGCCGTGGCCTTCTTCGCCGGCAGCGGTGCGGTCAGCCAGTTGTGGCTGTTCTGGGTCGCCCCGTTGCTGGGTGGCGCGATTGGCGGCCTGATCTACAAGTGGATCGGCAACGACCGCTGATCCCCGCAGCAACCATTGCGGCCGACCCTCGGCCGCAATGGTTGCGCTTGCAACCGCGAATTGTGCGATTGCTCACGTTCCGTTAAGGTTGAGTTGACCGTCCGTGCACATGCCGGATGGGGGGCGTCCGGGGATGGGATGCCATGGTCGTCGGCTCTGCTGGCGAAGCCAACCAATTCATCACCTTGGGGGATGCATGAAGTTCGTGCCTGTCATGTTGTCGAGCCTGCTTTTCGCTGCGGCCCACGCCGCCGCGCAGGCGCCGTCCGAATGTCCTTCGCTGCCGGCCAGCAGCGGTCTGCAGTGGCAGCAGCAGGTGCAGGCCGATTTCCTGGTCTGCCGCGCCAGCACCCCTGATGGCCGCGAAGTGCTGAGCCTGATGCTCAGCGCGCGTGACCCGTCCATTCCGCTGAACCGCTCGCTGCGGCAGGAAAAAGGCAGCTTCGGCGGTGAATCGCTGTACTGGTACCAGCCCGACCTGGGCGGTCAGCAACCGCCGGGGTATGCCGAACGGCGCATCAGCGTGGTCAAGCTCGACAAGGGGCGTTACGCGCAGATTTCGCTGTATCCGGACAGCGCGCAGGAGCTGGGGTCACTGCAACAGCTGGCGCAGGGCATGAGCCTGACCCCGTCGGCCGTGGCCGCCGGGCGCTGAGGATGACGGGGATGACTGCCTGGCAGCATCCCCGCAGCGCGACCCCATCCAACGGTTGTGCCGGTCGCTGGCCGGCACCCCGATCCGCCTTCATGCGAGGCAGTTGCCGGCCAGCGGCCGGTACTACGTCAGAACTTGCCTTCCTGGAAATCGACGAAGGCCTGCATCAGTTCCTGCCGCGTGTTCATCACGAACGGCCCGTGGCGCATCACCGGTTCGCGCAGCGGACGGCCGGCCACCAGGATCAGGCGCGCGCCTTCATTGCCGGCCGAGATGTGCAACTGCTCGCCACCGCCCAGCACCGCCAGTTCCTGGCGGGCGACGTCGCGCGCGGCGTCCTGCTCACCCACGGTCACGCCACCTTCGAATACGTACGCAAAGGCGTTGTGCCCTTCCGGCAGCGCATAGGTCCAGGCACGGTCGGGCGCCAGCGTGATGTCGAGGTAGAGCGGGTCGGTGGCCGGTTGCACGATCGGGCCGCGGGTGCCATCGACCGTGCCAGCAATCACCTTCACCTCCACGCCCGCTTCCGGGTGCACCACCGGAATCCGCTCAGGCGCGAACTCCTGGTACTTCGGCTCGGTCATCTTCTCCTTCGCCGGCAGGTTCACCCACAGCTGGAAGCCACGCATCTGCCCGCTTTCCTGCTCGGGCATCTCCGAGTGCACCAGGCCGCGGCCAGCGGTCATCCACTGCACGCTGCCCGGGGTCAGCAGGCCTTCGTTGCCATGGTTGTCGCGATGCCGCATGCGCCCGTCGAGCATGTAGGTGACGGTCTCGAATCCGCGGTGCGGATGCTCCGGGAAACCGGCGATGTAGTCCTCGGCGCGGTCGGTGCCGAATTCATCGAGCAGCAGGAACGGATCGAGGTCGGGCAGCGTCGGGCCACCGATGACGCGGGTCAGGCGCACTCCGGCACCGTCGGAGGTGGGCATGCCACGGATGGTCCGCAGCACGCGGACCGGTTCGGGAAAGCTCATGGCGACTCCTGTTGGATGGATGCCACTGAAGATGGACGCCGCACTGCCACACGCCAATGGACGGCGCCGCAACCGATTGTTCCATCCCTGATGTTCGCTGCACGTCAGCACAACAAGCGTACGACCAAAGTACTACCGCCGATTCGTCCTGTGCCAATTGACCCTGTCGAGGGCACGCGGGACTCTTTGACTGTCTTTCCGGGAGAGAGCACCTCATGAAAGGGTTTTCCAAAATAGGCTGGGCGGTCCTCGCCCTGCTCGGCGCCTTCTGTCTGGGCACCGTGGCCCTGCGCCGCGGCGAACACATCAATGCGCTGTGGATCGTCGTCGCCGCGGTTTCGCTGTACCTGGTGGCCTACCGCTTCTACAGCCTGTTCATCGCCAACAAGGTGATGCAGCTGGATCCGACCCGGGCCACGCCGGCGGTGATCAACAACGATGGCCTGGACTACGTGCCCACCAACAAGCACGTATTGTTCGGCCACCACTTCGCCGCCATCGCCGGCGCCGGCCCGCTGGTCGGCCCGGTCCTGGCCGCGCAGATGGGCTACCTGCCTGGACTGCTGTGGCTGGTGGTGGGCGTGGTGCTGGCCGGTGCGGTGCAGGACTTCATGGTGCTGTTCCTGTCCAGCCGTCGCAACGGCCGTTCGCTGGGCGACCTGGTAAGAGAAGAGATGGGCCAGGTACCCGGCACCATCGCGTTGTTCGGTGCGTTCCTGATCATGATCATCATCCTGGCGGTGCTGGCGATGGTCGTGGTCAAGGCGCTGGCCGAAAGCCCGTGGGGCATGTTCACGGTAATCGCGACGATGCCTATCGCCATCCTGATGGGCGTGTACATGCGCTATATCCGCCCCGGCAAGATCGGCGAGATCTCGGTGGTCGGCCTGATCCTGCTGCTGGCCGCGATCTGGTACGGCGGCAAGGTCGCCGCCGACCCGGTGTGGGGCCCGGCGTTCACGTTCACTGGCACCCAGATCACCTGGATGCTGATCGGCTACGGCTTCGTCGCATCGGTGCTGCCGGTGTGGCTGTTGCTGGCCCCGCGCGACTACCTGTCGACCTTCCTCAAGATCGGCACGATCATCGCGCTGGCCGTCGGCATCCTGATCGTGATGCCGGAACTGAAGATGCCGGCGCTGACCCAGTTCGCCGCCAGTGGCGACGGCCCGGTGTGGAAGGGCGGCATGTTCCCGTTCCTGTTCATCACCATCGCCTGCGGTGCGGTCTCTGGTTTCCATGCGCTGATTTCCTCCGGCACCACGCCGAAGCTGCTGGCCAATGAAGCGCACATGCGCTACATCGGCTACGGCGGCATGCTGATGGAATCGTTCGTGGCGGTGATGGCACTGGTGGCCGCATCGATCATCGACCCGGGCATCTACTTCGCGATGAACAGCCCGGCTGCGGTGATCGGTGCCGATGCTGCGTCGGCGGCGCACTACATCACCAACACCTGGGGCTTCACCATCACGCCGGAGCAGCTGACCGCGACCGCGGCGGCGATCGGCGAGCCGACCATCCTGCATCGTGCAGGTGGCGCGCCGACACTGGCGGTGGGCATCGCGCAGATCCTGCACGAAGCAATCCCCAGTGGCAGCGACGCAATGATGGCGTTCTGGTACCACTTCGCGATCCTGTTCGAAGCATTGTTCATCCTGACCGCGGTGGACGCCGGCACCCGTGCTGGACGCTTCATGCTGCAGGACCTGCTGGGCAACTTCGTGCCGGCCCTGAAGAAGACCGAGTCGTGGACCGCCAACATCATCGGTACCGCCGGCTGCGTGGCGCTGTGGGGCTACCTGCTCTACACCGGTGTGGTCGATCCGTTCGGCGGCATCCAGACCCTGTGGCCGTTGTTCGGCATCTCCAACCAGATGCTGGCCGGTATCGCACTGATGCTGGGCACGGTAGTGCTGTTCAAGATGAAGCGCGACCGCTATGCGTGGGTCACTGCGGTACCGGCGGTGTGGCTGCTGATCTGCACCACCTATGCCGGCTTCATCAAGATCTTCGACAGCAACCCGGCGCAGGGTTTCCTGGCACAGGCACACAAGTTCCAGGCCGCGCTCGCCAGCGACACGATCACGGCGCCGGCCAAGTCGGTGGCGCAGATGAAGCAGATCGTGGTCAACGCCTACGTCAATACCGGCCTGACCGCGCTGTTCCTGCTGGTGGTGGGCGCAGTCCTGGTGTATTCGATCAAGACCATCCTGGCGGCACGCCGCAATCCGCAGCGCAGCGACCGCGAGACCCCTTACGTGGCGCTGAAGCCGCATGAAATGGTGGATCTGTGATGAGTACGCAACTGGTTCCCGCCGGCCAGTACCAGGCGCACCGCCGCATCTGGCGGCGCCTGGTGCAGACCGCACGACTGTGCTGTGGCATTCCTGATTACGACAACTACGTCCGGCATATGCTGGAAAAGCATCCGGACCAGGAGCCGATGGACTACAAGACGTTCTTCCGCGAGCGCCAGGAAGCGCGCTACGGCGGACGCAATGGTGGCCGCTGCTGTTGATGCTCAGGTTCGACAGCGCTGCAGCGGCCTTCAGTAGATCCACGCCATGCGTGGATGAAGACCGCCGCTGATCGAATGGTGTCCGGGGTCAGATCCGTTTCCTCCGGGAAACGGATCTGACCCCTTCTTTGAAAAAAGGCCGAGCGCGGGCTCGGCCCTACACGGGCAGAGCGGGTTCGCGGCGCACGCCGCGAACCCGCAACAGGATCCGGTCAGAACTCAGGCGCCGGCCATCCACTTCAGGATCAGGCCGGTGACATAAGCCAACCCGGTACCGGTGGCATAGCCCACCGTACCCAGCAGCACCCCCACCGGCGCCAGCGTCGGATGGAACGCCGCAGCAACCACCGGTGCCGAGGCGGCCGCCCCGATGTTGCCCTGCGAACCTATCGCGAAGAAGAACAGCGGCGCGCGCAGCAGCTTGGCCACCACCCACAGCACCAGCACATGCGTGGCCATCCAGATCGCGCCGAGCAGGAACAGCCACGGCCGATCCAGCAGCGACAGCAGGTTCATCTGCATGCCGATGCAGGCGATCAGGAAGTACAGAAACACCGTGCCCAACCGCGAAGCGCCTGCGGCTTCCAGCCGGCGCGCACGGGTGAAGCTCAGGCCCAGGCCCATCGCCGTGGACAGCAGGATCACCCACACGAACTGGCTGTCCAGGCTGAACTGGCTGGCCCAGCTGACGTTGGCATTGAACCAGCCCGACAGCGGTGCGGCGATGGCGTGGGCCAGGCCGACGCCACCCAGTGCCACGCCGACGATCACCATCAGGTCGGTCATGCTGGGAATGCGCGCGTTCTGTGCCTCGTAGGCGCTGATGCGTGCCTTCATCTCGTCGATGGCGCGCGTATCGGCCCCGTTGCGGGTGTCGATCTGCTGCGCGCGGTTGGCCAGGAACAGCAGGATCGCCATCCACAGGCTGGCGCAGGCCACGTCGACCACGGCGAACTGGCCGAAGGTGGTGGCGTCGGTGCCGAACACCTCACGCATGGCGACCATGTTGGCGCCGCCACCGATCCAGCTGCCGGCCAGTGCGGCCATGCCGGCCCAGGTATCACCGGCCACCGTTTCCGGATGGATCAGCTTCATCAGCTGGAAGGAGACGATCGCACCGAGCATGATGCCAGCGGTACCGGCACAGAACACAAGCAACAGCTTCGGCCCCAGCTTGATGACGCCCTTGAGGTCGATCGACAGCGTCAGCAGGACCAGCGCGGCCGGCAGCAGCACGTCACGCGCGACCGGGTTGTACAGCGAGGTGTTGTGGCCATCGATGACACCGGCGGTGTTGTAGATGGCGGGGATGAAATAGCACAGCAGCAGTGCCGGCACCCAGGCGAAGATCTTCTTCAACAGCGGGGTCGGACCACTGGCGGCCCAGAAGATCAGGGCCAGGGTGGCGGCAATCAGGCCCAGTCCAACGATATCGTTGCTGATCAGGGCAGTAGCGGGTTCGGTCGGCATGGGATCCTCTGTCGATCGAAAGAGCGGGAAAAAAAAGCGCCGCATGAAGCGGCGCAGGTCGAGATTAACACTGTCTTCACGCCGGGTCATGCCGCAGCGCGGAGCAGGTCGGCCGTCCGATCAGGCGGGGCGCGAAGCGCCGAAGTCCAGGGTGACACGCGTCCCGCGCGGTTGGCAGGGCTGCAACTGCAGCGTCCAGCCCAGGTGCTCGCACAGCCGCGCGATCAGGTCCAGGCCGATGCCACTGCCTCGATCGGCACGCTCACCGCGGGCCATGCGCGCGTGGATCGCCGCGATCTCCTCCGGGCTCATCCCATGCCCGGGGTCCTGCAGCGTCAGTACCGCCGACGAACTCAGCTGCAGCTCGATATGGCCGCGGCCGCTGTTTTCGATGGCATTGCGCAGCAGGTTGCCGATCGCCGCCTGCACCACCGCCAGCGGCGCGACGATATCCACCGGCGCGGCCTGGATACCGATGCTCAGGTCCTTGTCGCCGAGCAGGTGTCGATGGTCGTCGACGATCTCCGGCAGCAGCTGGTCCAGTGCGATGCGCTCGGCACGCGCGGCCAGGCGCGCAGGATCACGCGCCAGCACCAGCAGCAGCTCGATCAGCTGCTCCACGCTCTGTGCCGTGCGCAGGACCCGCTGCATCTGCTGGCGGGCACGTTCGGGCAAGCCCGGTTGCTCCAGCGCCAGCTCGGCTGCACCGGTCATCACTGCGATCGGCGTGCGCAGTTCGTGGCTGGCGGTACTGATGAAGACCCGCTCACGCTCGACGAACTGCTCGTTGCGGTCCAGGTAGTCGTTCAGCGCATCGGCGATGGTGTGCAGCTCGGAACTGCCGCGCGGGTCGACCTCGATGCGCTGGCCCTGAACGCCCGGCCGCAATGCGCCGATGTGCTGGGCCAGCAGGCTCAACGGGCGCACCATGCGTTCCATACCGAAGGACGCCATCAGCACGGTGACGAAGATCATGATCACCCCGGCCAGCATCACCCAGCGCGTGGCGAACTGCTCCAGATCATGGAAGTCGGAGATGTCCAGCGCCAGCGCGACACGTCCCATCGACCGGGTCTCGCGCACCATCACCGCCGTCTCCCGGCCTTTGATCATCACGCCGTCGTGAAGGCCCGGATGCAGCGTACGCAGGCTGTCAGGCAGGTTGACTGCATCGAAGCGGTACAGGCTGAGCGTGTCCGAATCCTGCCAGCGATAGTGCGGCTCATGCTCGACGTGCTCGACGATGCTGTCCAGTTCGGAATTGAGCAGCGCGCGCCAGGCGGCATGTTCGGCGTGTTCGTGCACGTAGTTGCCGACGCTGAACACGGCGATCGACAGCAGGGCCAGGTAGCCCAGCAACCACCACACCACGCGCCGGTACAGCGGGCCCGGCCTACGCGCCTTCATCATCATCCTTGCCTGCACCGGCGGCCGCGGTCACCGCAAGACGGTAACCAACCCGCGGCAGGGTGTGGATCAGCTTGTCGGCAAACGGACCGTCGACGCTGCGGCGCAGCTCGTAGACATGCGAGCGCAGCAGGTCACCATCCGGTGGCTCATCGCCCCACAGGGCGAACTCCAGCTGTTGGCGGGTGACCGCACCGGGGCTGGCACGCATCAGCACCTCCAGCAGCTTGCGGCAGGCCGGGTACAGGTGGAGTACCTGCCCCCCCCGCTGGGCTTCGAGGGTCGCCAGGTCCAGCACCAGGTCGCCCACCTGCAGGCGCTTGCGCGGGTTTCGGCCCTGCGCACGCAGCAGCAGCGCCTCCAGCCGAACTTCCAGCTCGGGCAGGGCGAACGGCTTGGTCAGGTAGTCGTCGGCACCTGCGCGGAATCCGGTGATCTTGTCCGGCAGCTCGTCGCGCGCGGTCAGCATGATCACCGGCACCTCCGAAGCGTGCTCGGCGCGCAGGCGACGCAGCACCTCCGGCCCCTCCATGCGTGGCAGCATCCAGTCCAGGATCACCGCGTCGTAGGGGTGGCTGCCGGCCAGGTGCAGGCCGGTGATGCCGTCCGGGGCCACGTCGAGCACATGCCCGCGCGACTCGAAGTAGTCGAACAGGTTGGCCACCAGCTGGCGGTTGTCCTCGATCACCAACAGACGCATGCACGAAACATCCACGGAAGTTCGTACCATGGTAGCGCTGCGCATGTCGGAATGCGGTCGCCCCGGCCTCCTCTGACGCTTTTCCAACCCCCGCCACCTCAGAATGGCCGTTTTGCTCCCGGAGCCTGCCGTGCCCGTAGCCCTGCCCCGCCGTTGGCGCCTGCCCCTGTTGTGGCTGTTGATCGTTGCTGCGCTGGCAGCGGGGATCGGCCTTCGGCAGCCGCAGCCACCGGACGAGCCGCGCTTCGTGCTGGCGGCCCGCACCATGGTCGAAAGCGGGCAATGGCTGCTGCCGCACCGGGGCGTGGAGCTGTATGCGGAGAAGCCGCCGGTCTTCATGTGGCTGCAGGCGGCGGCCTACGAGATCGTCGGCAGCTGGCAGTGGTCGTTCCTGCTGCCGTCGCTGCTGGGCGCCCTGCTCAGCCTGTGGTTGGTGTCGGATCTGGCACGCCGACTGTGGTCACCGCGGCATTCCCTGTACGCCCTGGCGGCGCTGTTCTGCACCCTGCAGTTTGGCCTGATGGCCAAGCGCGCGCAGATCGACATGGTGCTGGTCGGCATGACCACGGTGGCCCTGTGGGGCTTGATGCGCCACCTGTGCGAACGCCGCAACTTGGCTGCCTTGTGGCTGGCGGGGTTCGCCGCTGGCCTCGGCACGGTGACCAAAGGCGTGGGTTTCCTGCCGCTGCTGGTGGTCCTGCCGTGGTTCGGCTGGTGGCTGTACCAGCGTCGCCGCGGTCGCAGCGTGGACGGCCCCCACCCGGCAACGCTGCTGTGGCTGATCCCGGCCTTCCTGCTGGGCGTGTCGGTGTGGCTTGCCCCGCTGGGCTGGGCGCTGCTGCACACGCCCAGCGCCGAACTGCAGGCCTACGCGCATGAACTGTTGTTCAAGCAGACCGGTACCCGCTATGCCAACGCCTGGCACCATCGCCAACCGGCCTGGTACTACCTGCAGGTGATCCTGACCCTATGGCTGCCGGGCAGCCTGCTGCTGCCGCTGCTGTTCAAGCCGTGGTGGCGCCGCATCCGCCGGGGCGACCGCCGGCAGTGGCTGCTGCTGGGCTGGGCGCTGCTGGTGCTGGTGTTCTTCAGCGCCAGCCCGGGCAAGCGCGAGGTCTATGTGCTGCCGATGCTGCCTGCGATGGCACTGGCGGTTGCGCCGTTGTTGCCCGGCTTGCTGCGCCGGCTGTGCGTGCGCCGCTATCTGTTCGGCTACAGCGTGGTGCTGATGCTGGCCACCGGCGTGCTCGGCGTGATGCTGATGACCGAGCACCCGTGGGCCTTGGCGCAACTGGAGCGCCGGGCCATGCCCGATGCGCTGCTGCCGGTGCTGGGTGATGGCCTGCTGACCTTCGCCATCGCGCTGGCCACGCTGGTCGTCTGGTTGCGGGTGCGCCGCGCCACGACACTGGTGCTGTTGACCCACGGCATGCTGTGGATGCTCTACGGCCTGGTGCTGATTCCGGCACTGGATCCCTACGCATCGGCATCGGCGCTGATGCGCCGCGTCGGCGCACGGATCGGTCCGGACGCCGAACTGGCGCTGGTCGCCTGGCGCGAGCAGAACCTGCTGCAGGCTGACCGCCCGGTACGCGAGTTCGGCTTCAAGCGGCCCTGGGCCGAGCAGTGGCACGACGCCGGCCCGTGGGTGGCCGAGGCGCCGGACAAGCGCTGGCTGCTGGTGCTGGACGAGGCGATGAGCCCCTGCGTGGATCCGGCCAAGGTGATCGATATCGGTGTTGCCAACAGGAATCGTTGGCAACTGCTTCCCGGTACGGCCTGGGATCCGCAATGCCACGCCGAACGGGCCGGCTCGACCGCCGAAGAAGACTGAACGTTGACTCGTGCCGGGCAAGCATTAACCCGGCGCGAACGAGCGTCCGACCCTTCTCCGACATGCAGGTGACGAGCATGACTGCGGATTCCCGAACCCGCCTTCCCTCAGCATGCCCGTTCGTCCCCTTGATTCGATCGCGCCGCTTGCGACATCGCCACTGGCGTCAAGATTCGCCGTAACTCACTTTTGGCTGCCTGTCGCAATCGGTCTGCCCGTGTTTGCGCTGCTGATGGGGTTCGGCGGCGACCAGTGGGTGGCCGACCACCTGTTCCGTCTTGAGGGCGGCCGATGGGTGCTACAGGACGCCTGGATCACCCGCACGGTGGTGCACAAGGCCGGCAAATGGCTGAGCACGTCAGCGGCCTTGGTCGCGATCCTGCTGTGCTTCCACCACTGGCGTAAAGGACGCGATCACACCCTGCGGTGGGCGCTGCTTTATGTCGTACTTGCCCTGGCGCTGGGCACCGGCGTGATCTCCCTGCTGAAGTCACTGGTGCCGATGGAATGCCCTTGGGACTTGCTGCGCTACGGCGGCCACCAGCCATTTATCGGGCTTTTCACCGCACGCCCCGCTGGCATGGCCGCGCAGGCCTGCTTCCCGGCCGGGCACGCCAGTGCCGGCTACGCCTGGCTGTGCCTGTACTATTTCGCCCTCCTATGGCGCCCGTCGTGGCGCTGGGCCGGGTTGTGGATCGGCCTCGGCGCCGGTTTGGTGTTCGGCATCGGCCAGCAGCTGCGCGGTGCGCATTTCCTTTCGCATGACGTCGCCACTGCATTGATCTGCTGGCTGCTTTCGCTCGGCCTCTATCTGATCGCCAAGCGCGTCCTGACACACCGTCAACTGAACCATGCCAACCGCCAGGAGGCAAACGCATGAGCGCATCGGTCCAACGGCCCGCCCGCCTCCCCGCCCTTGCGGGTCTGCGCCACTGGCGGCCGCAGCTGTCCACCGAAGCGCTGATCGCGCTGACCAGCCTGTTCTTCGCGGTGGCCGGCAATGGCCTGTTCTGGCACAGCGCGATGGCCAGCCATCCAGGCAGCCTGCGCTACGCGCTTTCGCTGCTGCTGTTGCTGCTGGGTGCTCACGGCGTGCTGCTGGGCATCCTGGTCTGGCGCTGGAACGCCAAGGTGGTGATCAGCCTGTTGCTGCTGGTGACCGCATTCGCCGCGCACTACATGAGTCGCTACCACATCTACCTGGATGCGGACATGCTGCGCAACGTGCTGGCGACGGACCCCAAGGAAAGCCGCGAGCTGATGACCGTGTCGCTGCTGTGGCCGGTACTGTTGCTGGCCGTGTTGCCGATGGCGGTGTTGTGGCGCGTGCAGCTGCGTCGCCGCAGCTGGGGCCGCACCCTGCTGTGGCGACTGGGGTTCCTGGCGGTGGCCGCGGTGACCGCCGTCGGCGGCGCGTTGATCTCGTTCCAGGATGTTTCGGCACTGATGCGCAACCAGCGCGAAGTGCGTTACCTCGCCACCCCGGCCAACGTGCTGCTGGGCATGCCGCGTGCGCTGCGTGGCGACAACCCGGTGCAGCGCGCACCGAAGCTGCCGATCGGCACCGACGCCAAGGCCACTCCGCGAGCGCCGGCCAGCAAGCCGCGCCTGCTGGTGATCGTCATGGGCGAGACCGTGCGTGCGCAGAACTGGGGCCTCAACGGTGGCCGCAACACCACTCCGGAACTGGCGCAGGCCAGCGTGATCAATTTCCCGGACATGCATTCGTGCGGCACCAGCACGGAGGTCTCGCTGCCGTGCCTGTTCTCGCCGTGGGGCCGCCACGACTACGACGAGAAGAAGATCCGTGCGCACCAGTCGCTGCTGCACGTACTGAACCGCGCCGGCATCGCGCCGCTGTGGCGTGACAACCAGTCCGGCTGCAAGGGCGTGTGCGAGGGCCTGGACTTCCAGTCATTGTCCGACGCCACTACACCCGGCCTGTGCGCGGATGGTCGCTGCATGGACGAGATCCTGCTGCAGGACCTGGCCACCCAGGTGCGGGCCAAGCCCGGCGACCGGGTGGTGGTGCTGCACCAGCTGGGCAACCACGGCCCGGCCTACTTCGAGCGCTACCCGCCCGCCTTTGCCCGCTTCAAGCCAACCTGCGACACCCGTGACATCGGCCGTTGCTCGCGCGACGAGATCACCAACAGCTATGACAACGCGGTGTTGTACACCGATCATTTCCTGAGCAAGACCATTGGTACCCTGCAGGGCATGCAGGATTACGACACGGCGATGATCTACCTGTCCGACCATGGTGAATCGCTGGGCGAGAAGGGCCTGTTCCTGCATGGCGTGCCGTATGCGATCGCACCGGCCGAGCAGACCCGCGTACCGATGACGATGTGGTTCTCGCCGGGCTTCGCCAGCAGCCGTGGGTTGGATCTGCAGTGCGTGCGCAAGCGTTCGGCGGCGTATACCGACCACGACAACCTGTTCCCGTCGGTGCTGGGCCTGATGCAGGTGAAGACGGCGCTGTACGAGCGCGACCGCGACGTGTTCGCCAACTGCGAAGGTTGAGGGTTGTTCGGCAGGGCTTGCAGCCCTGCACCTGCAGGGGCAACGGCAACGGCCGAAGCAACAGCAGAAGCGGGTTTCCTGAGGGGTGGCGGGGTGGGTCCGGTTGCGGGGTACGCTGCAAGTACGTCCATGTAAGCTCGGTCGCCGCATCCATGCGGCTCACGCCCCCGCAACCGGACCCACCCCGCCTTCGACAGTTTTCCGCGATCTGTCGGAACGATCTTGGGGTCAGATCCGTTTTCCGGAGGAAAACGGATCTGACCCCATTTTGATTGTCGATACCTGACAGATGTGTCGACCAAGGTCGACACCTACCAACAGCCGCCACGATCTGTCAGACGTGGGGCGGTGTGGGCTTGCAGGACCGTTGGCGCCATGGATGGCGCCATCGAGCCCCCATGGATGGGTTTACGGCGTGTCCTGCAAGCCCACACCGCCGCGCCATCCCACGGATACCCCGCTGTTGCGGTTGCTTCGGCGGTTGCTGTTGCTTGTGCTCTGGCCTCTGCGGGTGCCGGGCGCCGCCCGGCTGACGTCCGCCACTTGCGGTGGCAGCGACGGCCCACTAGCCTTCGGCCGTCGTTCACCACCCAAGGACCGCCCGTGAAACACCGTCATCTCCTGCTGGCCTCGGCAATCGCCGCCGCCACACTGGCCCTGGCCGCCTGCAAGAAGGAAGCTGCCCCAGGCACCGATACCGCCAGCAGCAGCGCTCCGGCCGGTGAAACCGCCGACCAGTTCGTGGCCCGCATCAATGCCGAATTCAAGGCCGCTTACCCGGAGATGACCTCGGCGCAGTGGCTGTCCTCCACCTACATCAACGGTGATTCGGAACGCATTGCGGCCAAAGCCAACGAGCGTTCGCTCACCCAGCTCAACAGCTGGATCGAACAGGCCGCCAAGTTCGACGGCAAGCCGATGAGCGAGGACAGCAAGCGCGCGATCCACCTGCTGAAGCTGATGTCGTCGATGCCTGCACCGCGCGACCCGGCCAAGCTGGCCGAGCTGACCCAGATCGCCACCCGCATGGAAGGCAGCTACGGTGCCGGCAAGTACTGCACCGATGCCAATGATCCGAACTCCTGCCGCCAGCTGGGCGAGCTGGAACAGGTGCTGGCGCGCAGCCGCGACTACGACAAGCAGCTCGACGCCTGGCAGGGCTGGCACAGCACCACCAAGAGCATGCGCGGCGACTACCAGAAGTTCGTCGGCCTGGTGAACGAGGGCGCCAAGGGCATGGGCTTTGCCGATGCCGGCCAGATGTGGCGCAGCGGCTATGACATGCCGCCCGAACAGATCGGCCCGGAAACCGACCGCCTCTGGGAACAGGTCAAGCCGATGTACGAGCAGCTGCACTGCTACGCACGCGGCAAGCTGGACAAGACCTACGGCAAGGACAAGGCCGAAGTGGGCAACGGCCTGATCGCCGCGCACCTGCTCGGCAACATGTGGCAGCAGGACTGGTCGAACCTGTGGGACCAGCTGGAACCCTACCCCGGCGCCGGCAGCCTGGACATCACCGCGGCACTGGAAAAGCAGTACCAGGCCAACCTGAGCGCGGCGCTGGCCAAGGCCGGCAAGGACGCCAACGTGGCGGCGCAGTACAAGGCCCAGCGCGAAGCCGAACTGCGTACCGCCAAGCAGATGACCGAACGCGCACAGGACTTCTATGTGTCGCTGGGCATGCCGTCGCTGCCGCAGTCGTACTGGGAACGCACCCAGTTCATCAAGCCCGACGACCGCGATGTGGTCTGCCACGCCAGCGCCTGGGACATGAACATGGAAGGCGATGTGCGCACCAAGATGTGCATCAAGCCGAACGAAGAGAACTTCACCACCATCTACCACGAGCTGGGCCACATCTATTACGACCTGGCCTACAACCCGCTGCCGCCGCTGTTCCAGGGCGGTGCCAACGATGGCTTCCATGAGGCGATCGGCGACACCATCGTGCTGGCGATGACGCCCAAGTACCTCAGCTCGATCGGCCTGGTCGATGCACCGACCGAGAGCCGCGAAGCGGTCATCAACAACCAGATGCGCATGGCGCTGTCGGGCGTGTCGTTCCTGCCGTTCGGGCTGATGATCGACCGCTGGCGCTGGGGCGTGTTCGATGGTTCGATCACCGCCGACAACTACAACAAGGCGTGGTGGGACCTGAAGGCCAAGTACCAGGGCGTGGCCCCGGCCAGCACCCGTGGCGAGGAATTCTTCGATCCGGGCGCGAAGTACCACGTGCCGGGCAACACCCCGTACACCCGCTACTTCCTGGCCCGCATCCTGCAGTTCCAGTTCTACAAGGGCCTGTGCGATGCGGCCGGCTACAAGGGCCCGCTGCACGAGTGCACCTTCTACGGCAACAAGGAAGCCGGCCAGAAATACTGGGCGATGCTGAGCAAGGGTGCCAGCCAGCCGTGGCAGGCCACGCTGAAGGAGCTGACCGGCACCGACAAGCTCGATGCCGGCCCGATGATCGAGTACTTCACTCCGGTCAACGAGTGGCTGAAGCAGCAGAACGAAGGCCAGATGTGTGGCTGGCAGGCCAACGCCGCCCCGGCGGCGAAATGAGAAAAGGGGCGGGTCCGCAAGGATCCGCCCCCTTCTGTAGCGCCGGCCGCTGGCCGGCAGCTTGTGAGACCACAAGGCCCTTCAATGCGCTGCCCTTGGAAACGGGACATCTTTCCAATCTCCGTGGGCCAGTTCAGCGGAGTGCATTGTTCATGGCCTCGCGCCGCGCCGGCATGAATACATGAATGCCGCAGGCATCATCCACGGGCTTCATATCCAACTGGCTCCTCCCGGGAGAGGCTTCGAACTGCCTCAGTCTTGCCACCAATCGTGCCACGCCTGAAGTCGCCACGATCGACATTGCCTCGGCAACCTCCAATTCGCGGTATACCTCCCACAACCTCGCCAAGCCGTCACTACCGACGAGAACGTGGAGCGGCCTGCTGACGCTGAAGGAGATTACCGTTGCGTTCATGGCACTCCCCGCGTTAATCGTCAGCGCACTCGTGTCCACGTTGCGTTGCTGCTGTACGCGCCTTATCCGCAGGGCCTCGAGTTTTGCGCCACAGAATCCTGATGCTGGCTTCCACGCATTGAGACAAGCGGGCTCTGCGGTAATTCGCCTGCGCATTACATCTGCCCCCAGATCGTCCTGCACAACGTTGAAGAAGCAGTCTGCATACCGATAGACCGTCATCTCCACCTGGCCATCGAATTCGCTGATTTCCACCAGGACAGCCGCAGCCACCGGCCAACTCCACTCGGCGGCGACACCCTCAGAGCGTTCATCGAACTCGCGCTTGAGCTGGTCGATGATCTGCGCCAGCACGGACGTATCAAACGCGCGTTGACTGAACTCTGCCTTCAGACCCTCCGACAAGCGTCGCGCAAACCAGCCAGAATTGGATTCACCAGAAAAAACGGTAAATGGCTGGTCACTGAGCGGAGAGCCGCCATCAATCACCCAGATCAGGAGGCTGTCCCCTCGCGACAGATAACCCACCACATCCTCGTTCGGAACGTCCACATAGGCACCGCTGCATGCCTGGTCAATCCAGAACTCGGTCATACATTGACCTCAGTCGCCTTGGACATCGCGACTTGGAGAGTGCGGAGCCCTCCAGAGACGACTCGCTCATCCATGTAGTCATGTCGCAGGGACATTTCAATCGCGTCCGCGTCGCCAGGATCGAGAATGAACTCAGCCACCAGGCGAGGCTTGAAATTCATGAACGACAGCAGCACCAGCTCCTTGTGAGCACGGGACCAGACGGTGGGCTGACTGAACCTCACTCCCCGAAGCATCGATTCACTTCCAGCGGCTATTTTCCATATTTCTGCGATGCAGTCATAGTCAAGCCCATTTACTTCGCCGAACCTTCTGATCGCGGAATTGGCGCGGGTAAATGCTGGAACACTCGGGATGCAGAAGACACTGTCCAGCGCAGGTTCCTCCAATACCAGAACTCCGGAAACACTCAAACGACTGAGCAACCCATTCACGATCCGGGCGCGTTCCTTGAGGTGCAGCAGAGTAAACCGACAAGTGATCAGATCGAACTCGTCTCCAACGCCATCCCACTCTTCGATCTCTCTGAGATCAGCCACCGTGTAGCTGACGTTCCTGATGACCAAAAGATCGGCTTCACGGGCAGACAAGGCCACTTGCTGCTCACTCGAATCCACACCCAACACGACCGAATCCGGACGCACCTTGGCCATCCATCGGGAGATGGACCCATGCCCGGCCCCCACTTCCAGGATCCTGCCTTTCCTGTCAGGAAGGTAGGTCTCGATGAACTCTTTCGTGCTGGCATCGTAAATATCGGCCGTTATGAGAAGGCGCTTCCTATCCCGCTCCCCGGTAGCTAGCGGATACTCCAGATCGCGCGCCGGAATCTGCCCCTCGTCTACACTCGACCACTGCTCAAGCTGCAATGCAGCGGACCAGTAGTACTCAGGCACATCCTCTGGCCGGGCCCCAACCACTTCCACCCATCTGAAGTCCGCATGTTCGTCGCTTAGACGGATCGCGCCCCCAGCATGCCCGCACCTGTAGAACACGAGCAGGACGCTCTTCCCTGGAACAATCGCGCAGGAGCGGCTGCCAAGGTAAGCAGCCTCTGTCACGACCAGCCCACACTCCTCAAGCACTTCCCGCGAAAGGGTTTCTTCCAGACTTTCCCCAACGTCAGGACGCCCTCCTGGAAGCTCAAGTTCGCCTCGCGGATTCCGTAGAAACAACACCCGCCCGCTTGAGTCTGCGATGACAGCCTTGACACTCACCGGGCTCATGGCCCTACTCCCAGCGGCTCGTGTCCGCGCGCATAGGCAGGCTCAGCGACCAGCCGACGCTGCCGCTCCGTGAGAAGAGATGCATCGAATGGGATGGAAGGAGCTTCCGAGTGGTTCGGGGTGGCAGGCAGTATCGTCAACGCCGTGTGCTCAGGCGGCCGGCGGAAATACGAGTGATTGTTCATATAGCGCGCGAAAACGGCACGCCGCTGGCTTGATCCTGCCACAGCGTACGTGCCATGAACCAGCGCCTCTGAGAATACCAACGCGTCACCCGCATCAAGAGGGATGTGCCGCAACAGCTCATTGCCCTCGAGCTGCCGGCACGCGTCCGGCACCGGAAAATTTGCGCGGTGAGAGCCGGGAATGCAGCAGAAGTGATTGTGAGAGATCCCGTTGTCAGTCAGCGCGTACTGAACACCTATGAGACCTGCGTGGACACGACCATTCCGCACCCAGTAGTAGATGCCTTCGTCGAACATGTCTGCGTGATGGTGTAGGTTACCTGCGCTGCTCACAAATCTCTCGCTGGCACAGAACATGTGGTCCATACGGAACCGCCCCCTGAACACAGCTGTCAGGAAGCGGAAGACCGGCTCTGGGTCAACCAGCTGCCGCCACTCGTCACCCCAGTCCAGATTGACGTCATGAAGTGGCCCGTTCTCCAGGTGTTGCGACCAGTACTGCTGAAGTCTGCAAATATGCTCGGGGTCAAGGACGCCACGGAGGATGACGTAGCCGTTGAGGTCAAACTCGAAGTAGAGCTCTTCGATGGATTTCAAAGCACAGCACCTCTCGTCCATTGAGAAGGTTGGCGCGCATGAAGTTGGATTGCGCGCAACCTTTTATCCACCTTTTCTCCACGGACATCACTTCTATCTCGCATGACACTTCTGTAAGGAAATTCCGGAAAATCTGCATCTGTGACCTGTCCCACGTCCAGATGCTTCGAGTTTCCAGCGATCCAGCCCGCCGTCATGAAATAGAGTTTCTGAGAACGGAGTAGTCGTTCCGTACCTTGCCAAGGTAAGCGGTCGTTGCGCTGACGCTTTCGACTCAGGACACAAGTGAAAATCGCCTCATGGCGTCTCGTCGCCGATGACCGAGTACTTCACTCCGGTCAACGAGTGGCTGAAGCAGCAGAACGAAGGCCAGATGTGTGGCTGGCAGGCCAACGCCGCCCCGGCGGCTACAGAAAGGGGCGGGTCCGCAAGGATCCGCCCCTTTCTGTAGCGCCGGCCGCTGTCCGGCAGCTACGCGATGAAGACCAAGCGGCCGGCTTTTCCGGAATGCCTGTCAGCTGTCCTTCTTCGCCGCCATCGCCGCGGCCAGTTCCGCCTTGAATTCCTCGAAGGTCTGGCCCTTCTCTTTCGCTTCGGCGTGCGCGGCGTCGCGCAGCGCATCGGAGTACATCAGGCGCACCGGCGTGCCGTTGCGCTCGTGCAGTTCACCGGCCTGCATGATCAGCGCCAGTACCTGTGCGGCAGAGTCACTGTGGCCGGCGATACGGCCGTCCATGCCCAGCACCCATTCGCCGTCGCGGCGCACGACACCGGCCAGCAGGGTGCGCTGCGCGTCGCGCAGTTCGGCATGCGGCTCCACCGGCGAAGCCTGGGCAGCGGCCTTGTTGGCGGCCTGCTTTTCCTGGCGACGGCGCTGGTCGCGGCGGGTCTTGGAGCTGGTGGACATGGTGCAATACCGCTGCGAGGGGGGCGCAAGGATAGCGCACCCCACCCGCCACGCCGCTTCACACCCGCTCAATCCAGCACTTTGCCGTGCCGCCAGTAGCCCATGAAGGTGATCGCGCGGCGGTCCAGCCCGCAGTCACGGACCAGATGGCGACGGATCGCCATCACCGCCCCCGCCTCGCCTGCCACCCAGGCATACAGCGGCCCTGCCACGCTGGCATCGGCCTGTTCCCAGAGGATCTGCGTATCGACGTCGATCTCCTCCGGCGCATCGCCGGCAACCACGCCCGAGGCCGCTGCCAGCCGCGCCTGCACCGCCTGCAACAGAGGCGCCCCGTACGCCGCGCGCCCGCGCGGCAGCCAGACCAGCTCGGCGGTAGCCGGTGCCTTCAGCGGCACCGCGTCGCCGGCCTGCGCCACTTCCAGCAAGGCCAGCGTACGCGGCGGATCCACCATGGCCGCCAGTTCCTCAAGAATGCCAGCCACCGCCGGTAACGCGGTTTCATCGGCCACCAGCAGCACCTGGCCGACGCCGGCCGGCGGCTTCCATTCCCAACCTTCACTGCTGTCGGCGCAGTCGGCATCGGGAGCCAGCAACACCACACGGTCGCCGGGGCGTGCATGGATGGCCCAGCGTGAGGCCGGCCCGGTCTCGCCATGCAGCACGAAATCAACATCGACCTCGCCCAGCTCTGCACGCAGCTGGCGGATGGTGTAGGTGCGCATCGGCGGGCGCTGATCGTCCGGCAGCGCCCGGTAGCGCGGATACCAGTCCTCGCCGCAGGGCACCTGCGGCAGGTCCTGGCCAGGCAAGGGGAAGAACACCTTGATGCGCTGGTCCGGGCCTTCGGTCTTCATCCGCGCCACGTCGGCGCCGGTGAACACCATGCGGTCCAGGGAAGGGGAAAGAACGCGGCGCTCCTTCAGCGCCACCTCGAACAGGCGGTAGGTCTGCTGCGCAGCCATTTGGGGGAAACCTCATGCAACGACATCGGATCGGCTGGCTGTCGTGCATCCACGCACCGGCTGGCTGGAGTGCCCAGCCTAGTCCGGCCGTTCTCTGCCGCAAGTGTTTCGGGCATCGTGGCCCGCCCTACCCCTGCGCGCTGCTCAGTGACCCGTGCAGGCTGCCTGCGCCGCACGCTCGCGCTGGTGTTCCCAGTACCAGAACACGAAACCGGCGCCGAAGAACGCCGCCTGGCCCAGTGCCAGGTGCAGCGGGCTACCGCTCAGCAGTGGTGACACCACGCCGGCCACCACGGTGCTGATCATCAGCTGCACAAAGGCCTGCAGCGACGAGGCCAGGCCGCGCTGATGCGGGTACATGTCCAGTACCGCCAGCGCCAGGATCGGGAAGATCAGCGCCATGCCCATGCCCCCCAGGAAGATCGGCAGTACCGCCCATGGCAGTACGAACTGTGGCGACAGCACCACGTAGCCAACGTTCAACAGCACCGACAATGCGCACAGGCCGAAACCAATGGAGACCTGGCGGGTGGGCGTGGTGTGCCCGGCCATGCGCCCGGACAGGAATGAGCCGGTGGTCATGCCGCCGATGGTCGGGATGAACAACCAGGCAAACCCGCCCTCGCCCAGGTGCAGGTGCTGCATCACGAACACCGGCGCCGAGGAGATGTACAGGAAGATTCCACCAAAGCCGATGCTGCCGGCCAGCGCCAGGCGCAGGAAGCGTGGATTGAAACCGATGCGCACGTAATCACGCATCAACGCGCGCGGTGACAACGGCACGCGCGCTTCGACCGGATGGGTCTCGGGCAGGTAGCGTGCAGTGGCCGCCAGCAGGACCAGCCCGAACACCACCAGGAACCAGAAGATCAGCGGCCATCCCGCGCCACTGAGCAGGATCCAGCCACCGATGATCGGCGCGATGGCCGGGGCGATGCCGAACAGCATGGACACCTGGCTCATCAGCCGCTGCGCGTCATGGCCGTGGTACAGGTCGCGGATCACCGCGCGGCCGACGATCATGCCGACACCCGCCGACAGGCCCTGCAGCGCGCGGAAGGCCAGCAGCGTGGTCAGGTCGGTGGACAGTGCGCAGCCCACCGAGGCGCCGACGAACACCACCAGTCCACCGAGGATCACCCGCTTGCGGCCCCAGGCGTCGGACAGCGGGCCGTGCGCCAGGCTCATCAGGCCGTAGAACAGCAGGTACACGCTGATGGTCTGCTGCACCGCCACCTCGTCCACCGCCAGGCGCCGGGCCAGCTGCGGGAAGGCCGGGAAGATGGTGTCGATCGAGAACGGGCCGAACATGGCCAGGCCGGCAAGCAGCAGGGCCATGCGGCGGGTGGAGGGAGCAACAGCGGCGGTCATGGGAAGGGCGTCCGGCAGGGCCATGCGTGGCACGCACGGCGGGCGCCGGTCCCTGTCTGCAGGGAGGGCGCCAGATGAATTCGGGTATCTGGCCATCATAGGTGGGGATTGCGCCTGATGCCATGCAGCGATGCACAAAACGCACGTCCGGGCCATCGGCCATTCAGGCGCAGCGGCCAGGCCCGTAGACGGCCAGCGGGCCCGCAACGGGCTATAATCGGCGGGCAACACGGTGGGAGAAGCGGAACACCGCTGCCGAAGGCGCAACGCCCGTAATCGCTCAGGCCCGATACCACCCGTAACAGAACTCTGGAGAGACCGGTTCGATCCGGCGCCGAAGGGGCACGAAGCCGCGGTTTTCCGCGCTTCCAAACTCTCAGGCAAAAGGACAGAGGGGCGCCCCGCAGACCGCCGACCGGCGGCTTGTGCCCGTGCGTGTGCCCTTTCCTGACGGATCCTTCGCCATGTCCCAGAACACCCCTTCCCTGCGTGAGCTCGAGCACCACAATGCGTTCGTCGAGCGCCACATCGGCCCCAACGATGCCGAGATCGCGCAGATGCTCGACGTCGTCGGCCACGCGTCGCTGGATGCGATGACCGATGCCATCGTGCCGGCCAAGATCAAGTCGCCGGCGCCGCTGGCGCTGCCGGAGTCGATGACCGAAGTGCAGGCACTGGCGAAGATCCGCGCGATCGCCGACAAGAACACCGTGCTGCGCAGCTTCATCGGCCAGGGCTACTACGGTACCCACACCCCGAACGTGATCCTGCGCAACATCCTGGAAAACCCGGCCTGGTACACCGCCTACACCCCGTACCAGGCCGAGATCTCGCAGGGCCGCATGGAAGCGCTGATCAACTTCCAGACCCTGTGCGCCGACCTGACCGGCATGGAGATCGCCAACGCCTCGCTGCTGGACGAAGCCACCGCCGCCGCTGAAGCGATGACCCTGGCCAAGCGTTCGGCCAAGTCGAAGTCGGACACCTTCTTCGTGCACGACGCCGTGCACCCGCAGACCCTGGAACTGCTGCGTACCCGCGCTGAACCGATGGGTATCGTGCTGCGCGTCGGCACCCCGGCCGAAGCACTGGAAGCGGAAGCCTTCGGCCTGCTGCTGCAGTACCCGGACACCTTCGGCCAGATCGGCGATTACAAGGCCCTGGTCGAGGCCGTGCACGCACGCGGCGGCCTGGTGGCCGTGGCCACCGACCTGCTGGCGCTGACCCTGCTGGCCGCACCGGGCGAATGGGGCGCGGACATCGTGGTCGGCAACAGCCAGCGTTTCGGCGTGCCGTTCGGCTTCGGCGGCCCGCACGCCGCGTTCATGGCCTGCCGTGACGCCTACAAGCGCTCGATGCCGGGCCGCCTGATCGGCGTTTCGGTCGATGCCCAGGGCAACCCGGCCTACCGCCTGACCCTGCAGACCCGCGAGCAGCACATCCGCCGCGAGAAGGCCACCTCCAACATCTGTACCGCACAGGTGCTGCTGGCGGTGATGGCCTCGATGTATGCGGTCTACCATGGTCCGGAAGGCCTGACCCGCATCGCCCGGCGCACCCACCGCCTGGCCTCGATCCTGGCTGCGGCACTGCGCAACGCCGGCGTGCAGGTCGGTGGCGACTTCTTCGACACCCTGCACGTCACCGGCGTGCATGCCGATGAGATCCACGCCAAGGCACGCGCCGCCGGTTACAACCTGCGCGCGATCGACAGCGACTCGGTCGGCATCAGCCTGGACGAGACCGCCACCCGCGCCGACGTGGTCGCGCTGGCCGCCGTGTTCGGCGCGCAGGCTGACGTCGAGGCGCTGGACGCCAGCACCGCCGACGCGCTGCCGGCCGGCCTGCTGCGCCAGTCCGCGTTCCTGACCCATCCGGTGTTCAACACCCACCACAGCGAGCACGAACTGCTGCGCTACCTGCGTTCGCTGGCCGACAAGGACCTGGCGATGGACCGCACGATGATCCCGCTGGGCTCGTGCACCATGAAGCTCAACGCCACCGCCGAGATGATCCCGGTGACCTGGCCGGAGTTCTCGCAGATCCACCCGCTGGTGCCGGCCGACCAGGCGCTGGGCTACAAGGAACTGATCGACACGCTGGAAGCGATGCTGGTCGAATGCACCGGCTACGACGCGGTCAGCCTGCAGCCGAACTCCGGCGCGCAGGGCGAGTACGCCGGCCTGCTGGCGATCCGCGCCTACCACCGCTCGCGCGGCGAAGGCCACCGCGACATCTGCCTGATCCCGGACTCGGCGCACGGCACCAACCCGGCCTCGGCGCAGATGTGCGGCATGAAGGTCGTGGTGACCAAGACCGATGCCAACGGCAACGTCGACGTCGAGGACATCCGCCTCAACGCCGAGAAGTACAGCGACCGCCTGGCCGCGATCATGATGACCTACCCGTCCACGCACGGCGTGTTCGAGGAAGAGGTGGTCGAGATCTGCGAGATCATCCACAAGCACGGCGGCCAGGTGTACACCGACGGCGCCAACATGAACGCCCTGGTCGGCGTGGCCAAGCCGGGCAAGTGGGGTTCGGACGTTTCGCACCTGAACCTGCACAAGACCTTCTGCATCCCGCACGGCGGTGGTGGCCCGGGCGTGGGCCCGTGCGCGGTCAAGGAGCACCTGGCCCCGTTCCTGCCGGGCAAGCTGGGTGACAACGGCCCGGTCGGCATGGTCAGCGCGGCCAGCTTCGGCAGTGCTTCGATCCTGCCGATCAGCTGGATGTACATCGCGATGATGGGCCGCGAAGGCCTGCGCAAGGCCACCCAGGTCGCGCAGCTCAACGCCAACTACATCGCCAAGCGCCTGGCTCCGCACTTCAAGACCCTGTACACCGGCCGTAACGGCCTGGTGGCGCACGAGTGCATCCTGGACGTGCGCCCGCTGGAGAAGACCAGCGGCATCGGCGCCGAGGACGTCGCCAAGCGCCTGATCGACTTCGGCTTCCACGCCCCGACCCTGAGCTTCCCGGTCGCGGGCACGCTGATGGTCGAACCGACCGAGAGCGAGTCGCTGCACGAGCTGGATCGCTTCATCAACGCGATGATCCAGATCCGAGAGGAAATCAGCGCGATCGAAGACGGCCGCCTGGACCGCGAGGACAACCCGCTGAAGAACGCGCCGCACACCGCCACCGCGGTGACCGCCAGCGAGTGGACCCACGCCTACCCGCGCGAACTGGCCGCCTTCCCGCTGGCCAGCCTGAAGCAGAGCAAGTACTGGCCGCCGGTGGCACGCGTCGACAACGTGTACGGTGACAAGAACGTGATGTGCGCCTGCATCCCGGTCGATGCCTACAAGGATGATGAAGTCGAGGCTTGATTCCTCACTGCATCGATAAAGAAAAACGGCCCGCGCAAGCGGGCCGTTTTCATGAGGGCGTGTGAACCAGGGTCCACACCCACAGTTACCCGATCACGGGTCCGGCATCTGTCCCAGGCTCAACTGCCACGATACGCCGAAGCGGTCCTGCACCCAGCCATAGCGGTTGCTGAAGTCGTAATCACCCACCGGCATCAACCAATGGCCGCCCTCGCCCAGCACGCGTGCCGCACGCTCGAACTGCTCGGCACCGGAACACTCGACGAACAGCGAGATCGACGGGCTGAAGGTGAAGTCGTGCACATCCAGGCTGTCGAAGCACAGGTAATGGGTGCCACCGAGCAGGAAGATGGCCTGGCGGACCTGTCCGGGTACGCCGGCGCCGGCCCCCTCGGGGTGGCGTTGCAGGGCCAGCAGGCGGAAATCGGCAAAGGCTTCGGCGTACAGGGCCAGCGCGGCCTCGGCCTGGCCGGTGAACATCAGGAAGGGACGGCTGCGCAGCATGCGGTACTCCTGGTCGACGGGCCGCTGGCGGCCCACACGATCAGGATGGCACGGCGGATGTATGCCGGCTGTAGAGCCGAGCCCGCGCTCGGCTGGCGACTACGCGAACAGCAGCCGACCACAGGGTCGGCTCTACAGAAACTACAGCAACCGCAGCCGACCGTAGGGTCGGCTCTACAGCTTCAGTCACGCCTCGCGCATGCGCCGGGCGATGGCGCTGCCGGCGGCGATGGTGGCGGTCAGCGCCACCATCGACAGGAACTGCAGGCGGGTGTGCGCCTCGCTCAGCAGCAGGCCGAAGATCAGCGCCAGGATCGCCAGCGCGCAGCAGGTCAGCCACGGGAAACCGGCCATGCGGAATGGCAGCCGGGTACCCAGGCGATCGGCGCGGCGGCGCAGCACCAGCTGCGAAACCAGCGACAGCGTCCACACCAGCAGGCAGGTGGAACCGACGATGTTCAGCAGCACCGGCAGCACCCGGTCCGGGAACAGCAGCTCCATCACCGTGGCCGCAAAGCCGAACAGCACGCTGGCCAGCACGGCGATGACCGGCACCTGCCGCGGATCGGTCCAGCCCAGCACGGCCGGCGCTTCGCGGCGCTGCGCCAGCGAATACATCATGCGCGAGGCGCCGTAGAGGTTGGCATTGAGTGCCGACAGCAGCGCGATCACCGCGATCAGGGTGATGGCGGTGCCTGCGCCCGGAATGCGCGCAATGTCCAGCACGGCGGCGAAGGGCGACTTCAGTGCTTCGCTGGTCCACGGCACCACGGCGATGATCACGCTCAGCGAGCCGATGTAGAACACCAGGATGCGCCAGGCCACGGTACGAATGGCACGGGCGATGCTGCGTTCGGGATCTTCGGTTTCGGCCGCCGCAACGGCGACGATTTCGGTGCCGCCGAAGGCAAAAACGACAACCAGCAGCGCCGCACCGATCCCGGCCAGGCCCTTCGGTGCGAAACCACCGTGTTCGGTGAAGTTGCTCAGGCCAGGTGAGGTGACCTGCGGCAGCCAGCCCATCAGCAGTGCCACGCCGATGGCAATGAAGGCCAGGATCGCCGCCACTTTCAGGATGGCGAACCAGAATTCGAACTCGCCGAAGTTCTTCACCCCGAGCAGGTTGATCGCAGTGAAGAACAGCATGAAGGCCAACGCAGCCATCGGCACCGGCACCACCGGCCAGACCGTGGCAAGCAACCCGGCCGCACCGACCGCCTCGGCGGCGATCACGATCACCAGCTGCACCCACCACAACCAGCCGACCGTGGCGCCAGCGGTGGCGCCCATGGCATCGGCGGCGTACACCGAGAACGCGCCGCTGGTCGGTTTGGCCGCCGCCATCTCGCCCAGTGCGTTCATCACGATGATCACCAGCGCGCCAGCGACCAGATACGAGACCAGAACGGCCGGACCGGCCGCCTGCACACCCACGCCCGAGCCGAGGAACAGGCCGGCGCCGATGGCGCTGCCCAGGCCCATCATGATCAGCTGGCGGGGCTTGAGCGAATGTCCGAGGCGGGACGGCGAAGCGGTCGGAATCGAGTTGGGCATCGGCGGGGCTGGCGGCGGGCTACAGGGGCGACACCTTACCCTGTCCCGTGCCCACGGGGATAGGCACAGCGCAGCAGGCGGCTCAGGCCAGTGCGGGCTCGCCGACGTTGCCGCCGATACGGGCGCGATAGGCGCGCGGCGAGAAACCGGTTTCAGCCTTGAACTTGCGGGTGAAGGCACTCTGGTCGCTGAAACCGCAGGCCTGCCCGATGCAGGCAATGCTGTCGTCTCCATGCAACAGGTGCATGGCCATCTGGATCCGCAGCCGGGTCAGCACCTGCTGCGGGGTCATCTGGAACACCTTGCGGAAACTGCGTTCCAGCTTGGACAGCGAGAAGCCGGTGATGTCCAGCAGGGTCTGCATGCGCACGTTCTCGGCGTAGTGCGCGTTGAGGTGGGCCAGGGCCAGCCGCAGCTGCTCGTACTGGGCGCCCAGGCTATCCTTCTGGCCCAGGTCGCGGGAAATGCCGATCAGGCCCTCGATGGCGCCATCGACCAGCAGCGGTCGCTTGCAGGTCAGGCACCAGCCCGGTTCGCGGTTGGCGAACAGGTGCAGCTCCATCAGGTTCTCGATCACCTCGCCGGACAGCACGCGGGCGTCCTGGTCGACATAGTCCGCGCTGAGGCCGGTCGGGTAGATCTCGGCCGCCGTGCGCCCGATCACGTCCTTGCGCGCGCGCAGGCCCAGCCGTCGCAGCATGGTCTGGTTGACGTGGGTGTACCGCCCCTGGCGGTCCTTGATGAAGAACAGCACGTCCGGGATGGCGTCGAACAGGGCTTCGATGTCGGCGGGCTCGACTCGCATGGAGCAAGCATACCCGAGCCTGCTTTTGCCTGTACGTTCACCTCTGCCGGACCTCGGTTTAACGGGGCTGGTTCCAGTGTCGTGGTTCCTTCTGATGATTCGGAGCCAACGTCAATGGCCGCCAGCAAGCCGACCGGCAAGCGCGCAATCGCCCCTGCCGAAAACCACCGCCGGGGCGACGGCGATGAACTGCACCAGCAGGCCGGGGGCACCCATCCGGTGATGACCACCGATCAGGGCATCCCGGTGGCAGACAACCAGAACTCCCTGCGGCAGGGAACTCGAGGGCCCACGCTGCTGGAGGACTTCATCCTGCGCGAGAAGATCACCCACTTCGATCACGAACGCATTCCCGAGCGCATCGTGCACGCACGTGGCAGCGCAGCACACGGCTACTTCGAGCTGACCCGGTCACTGGCCGCCCATACCCGCGCGCGTATCCTGACCGAGGTAGGCGTGAAGACGCCCGTGTTCACCCGTTTCTCGACGGTAGCCGGCGGCGCGGGCTCGGTGGATACCCCCCGCGACGTGCGCGGCTTCGCGGTCAAGTTCTATACCAAGGAGGGCAACTGGGATCTGGTTGGCAACAACATTCCGGTGTTCTTCATCCAGGACGCCATGAAATTCCCGGACCTGGTGCATGCGGTGAAGATGGAACCGGACCGTGCGTTTCCGCAGGCCGCCACGGCCCACGACACCTTCTGGGATTTCATCTCGCTCATGCCCGAGTCGATGCACATGATCATGTGGGCGATGAGCGACCGCGCCATACCGCGTTCGCTGCGGATGATCGAAGGCTTCGGTGTGCACAGCTTCCGCCTGCTGAACGAGGCGGGCGAGTCGACCTTCGTCAAGTTCCACTGGCGGCCCAAGCTGGGTATCCAGTCCACGGTCTGGGACGAAGCGTTGAAACTGCAATCGGCTGACAATGACTTCCATCGCCGCGATCTGTTCGAGGCCATCCAGCGCGGTGATTTCCCCGAGTGGGAACTGGCGGTACAGCTGTTCACGGAAGAGGACGCCGAGGCATTTCCGTTCGATCACCTGGATCCGACCAAGATCATCCCTGAATCGCTGGTACCGCTGCAGGTGATCGGGCGCATGGTGCTGGACCGCTGGCCCGACAACTTCTTCGCCGAGACCGAACAGGTGGCGTTCTGCCCGGCCAACGTGCCGCCGGGCATCGACTTCAGCAACGATCCGCTGCTGCAGGGCCGCCTGTTCTCCTACCTGGACACCCAGCTGCTGCGCCTTGGCGGCCCGAACTTCCACCAGATCCCGGTGAATGCTCCGAAGTGCCCGTTTGCCAATCATCAGCGCGATGGCCACATGCAGATGCAGGTGCCCAAGGGCCGCGTGGCCTACGATCCCAGCTCGCTGCAGGACGACACCCCGCGCGAGACACCGGCCGGTTTCCGCAGCCATGCCAGCGCCGACGACGGCCGCAAGGGCCGCACGCGTGCGGAGAGTTTCGCCGACCACTACAGCCAGGCCCGGATGTTCTTCCGCAGCCTTGAAAAGCCGGAGCAGGCGCACCTCGCATCGGCGCTGGTCTTCGAGTTGTCCAAGGTGGAAACGCTGAAGGTGCGGGTGCGCACCGTCAGCCACCTGCGCAACATCGACGAATCGCTGGCCCGGCGCGTGGCCGATGGTCTGGCGTTGCCTGCACTGCCCGACGCGGCGCCGACTGCCACCCCGGTGCGGGACATGCCCCCCGCTCCCGAGGTGCGCATGATCGGGCGCAACAAGCCCATCCTGCAGGGTCGCTGCATCGGCGTCCTGTTCGATGAGGGCTCCGATGCCCGCGTGATCGCCAGCCTGAGCAAGGCCGCTCGGAAGGCAGGTGCGGAGGTGAAGCTGGTGGCACCAAAAGTGGGAGGCGCCACGCTCAGTGACGGCAGCGTACAGGCCGCCGATGGGCAACTGGCCGGCACGCCATCGGCCGTGTTCGATGCGGTGGCCGTGGTGCTGAGCGTGGAAGCGTCGAAGGCGTTGTCGAAAGAGAGCGCCGCCCTGGAGTTCGTCAGCCAGGCTTGGGCACACCTGAAGGCCATCGCCAGCGACGCAGGCGGCCAGGCGCTGCTGAAGGCGGCACGGGTCGGCAACGACCCCGGCATCGTCGAAGCGGAAGACGCCAAGGCTTTCCTGGCAGTCGCCGCCACCCGCCAGTGGGCGCGTGAGCCCAAGCTGCGCCTGCTGGCCTGACCACTACAACAGGAGAACCGTCATGCCCCGTGGTGACAAATCCGCATATACCGGGAAACAGAAGCGCCAGGCCGAGCACATCGAGGACAGCGAGCGCGAGCGCGGCGCAAGTGAAGGGACTGCCGAGCGCATCGCCTGGGCCACCGTGAACAAGCAGGACGGTGGCGGCAAACGTAGCGGCAGCGCACGCAAGGGTACGAAGAAGGCGGCGAGCAAGAAGGCGGCCAGCAAGGCGCCTGCCAGGAAGTCAGCCGCAAAGAAGGCCACGACCAAGGCGACGGCCGCGAAGAAGGCGCCTGCGAAGAAGGCGGCGGCAAAGAAGGCACCGGCTCGTAAGACCGCCGCCAAGAAGGCCGCAAAGAAGACAGCGGTCAAGAAGGCCGGTACAGCCGCCTCGCGCAGTGCTGCAGCGAAGAAGGCGGCCAAGACCCGTGCGGCGAAGAAGACCGTGCGCAAGGTGGCGGCCAGGAAAGCGGCACGTACCCGCGCCCGCAGCTGAGCGCATCGTTCAACGCGGCAACGTCCTCATCCACGCGGCCACTTCGGCTGCAGCTGCGTCGGCACGCGCCTGCAGCAGCAGATGTGGCCCCTCCAACGACACATGGCGGGCATCGGGCAACAGGGCCTGCAGCTCGGCCACGCTGGGCGGCCACAGCAGGCGGTCGTGGCACGCGTGCAGGCACAGCGTCGGCACCTGGATCGCTGGCAGCAATGCACGCACGTCGACCCGCAGGGTTGCTGCGGCGCGTTGCCGCAACGTGCTCGTCGGAGTCCTGGCCAACGCATCGCGCAGCATCGACGTGTGCCCGCGGGTGTACCACGGCCCCAGCAACAGGCGCGCCAGCAATGCCACGGGAGGCAGCGGCCAGGCCGGCGACAGCAGGGCTGCGCTGGCTGCCGGCAGTGGCACCGGCCGACGCGCAAAGGTCGCTGCAAGCACCAGTCCGCGCAGCCCGGTGGGATGGCGCGTGGCCAGTTCAACAGCCAACGGGCCCGAGAAAGACTCGGCGAGCAGGATGAAGGGACGACTGGGCAGCTGCGACCACAGCCGTTGGGCAAGCGTGGCGTGATCCTGCGGTCCCTGCGCGGGCAGCGTGATCGCCTGCGTTGTCAGACCGTAAGCCTGGAGTGCCGACAGGAACGGGGGCGACAGCCTGCTGGAGCCATCCAGACCGGGCAGCATCAGCACGTGCTGCGGCGCGGCCGATGCAGGGAAACAGATCGGCGTTTCCTCGCTCCCGATTCCCATGCCACCTCCTTTGCTGGCAAGCATCACCCACATCGGCAGGCAACGGAACCCCTGCTCCGGCTGTCCTGCTGCTTTGCCGGCCAATGTTGGGCAATACTACCCGCTCTGCCGCGGGACGCGGCTACCCGGGAGAGCCGTTGATGCGATGGACCTGCGCGCTGGCCATGATGGCCATGATGCTGCCACTGAACAGCTCCGCCAGCGATGGTTGGATAAATGGGGATGGCAAGGCGTTGACGGAGACCGATGCCATGAAATCCAGCGGCGGCTTCGCGGCATCGCTGCTGGTCACTTCCGATGCCGACTGGCGGGCCAAGTGGGAGACCCCGCCGGAGACCACTCCCGGCTTCAACGAGGCCAACGAAGTCCACCTGGGCGGTGAGTTGTTCCTGCTGACATTCCTCTCCAACCCGCAACTGGACGAGAACCGCGTACCCAAGGTGCACTGCGATCTGCGCATGCTGCGCCCGGACGGCAGTACCAGTATCGACGAACGCGATGTTCCCTGTTTCACCGCCGCCCTGACAGGCCCGCCAAACCTGCTGTACATGACCAACCTGCACCTGAAGTTCGTCGCCGAGGCCGGTGATCCCAAAGGCACGTGGACTGCGCAGGTGGTGGTCCGGGATCTGCTGCGGAAGGTGAGCCTGCCGCTGCAGGCCCGCTTCGACGTCCGTTGAACCGGGGCATGCGGATGAAGATGCGGCGACTCCTGAGCTGGACCGGTCTTGCGCTTTGCGTGGTCTACCTGCTGTGGACCGCATGGCTGGTTCACGGCGCGCAGTCGGAAGGGGACCCGAAGGGTACCTATATCCTGATGGCGCTCCCCATCACCCTGCAGTCCGCCGCACTCGATGCCATCGGCGCAGGCGGCCTGCTGCGTGGCAAACCCTGGTCGACCGCATATGCAGTGCTGGTTCCGCCAACACTGCTGTTGCTGTACGCAGCCGGCTGGCTGATCGAACGCTCAGCGCGCGGGCGCTAGCCCGCGGCATCGTTCCGGTGGGTGCATCGACGCCCTGCATGCGGGACATCGCAGGCAGGGCGCCTTCCAGTATCCAGTTACAGGTCGCTTACGCCGCCCGCGCCGGCATGACCGGCATGCGCGGCCCCTGCTCCAGCTGGAATACCGCCACTGACGTGGTCAGTGCATGCGCCTGTTCTTCCAGCGCGCGGCTCGCGGCAGTGGCTTCTTCCACAAGCGCGGCGTTCTGCTGGGTCACCTGGTCCATCTGCACCACCACCTGGTTGACCTGCTCGATGCCGGCGGCCTGCTCCTTGCTGGCCGCTGCGATGTCGCTCATCAGCTGGGTGGTGCGCGAACTGGCCTGCGCCACGCGTGCGATCGCGGCTTCCGATTCAACGGTCACCGCCAGGCCACTCTTCACCTTGGAAGCTGCGTCCTCGATCAGTTCCTTGATCTCCTTGGCGGCGACACCGGCACGCTGCGCGAGTGTGCGCACTTCGCTGGCGACCACGGCAAAGCCACGGCCCTGCTCGCCTGCACGCGCAGCTTCCACTGCGGCATTCAGCGCCAGGATGTTGGTCTGGAACGCGATGCCGTCGATCACCGTGGAGATTTCCGAGATGCGCGCCGAGGACTGATCGATTTCGCCCATCACCGATGCCATCTGTGCCATCGCCTGCTCGGTCTCGCGCACGGCGGCACCGGCGGCATGCGCTTCGCTGTCGGCCTGACGCGCCAGTTCGGCGTTCTGGCGTACGGTGGAGGTCAGCTCCTCCATCGACGCGGCCGCTTCTTCCAGATTCGCGGCCTGCTGCTCGGTGCGGCGCGACAGGTCGTTGTTGCCGGCGGCCAGTTCCTGGGCCGCGTTGTTGATGCTGTCGGCAGCCACCTGGATGCCGCGGACAATGCCGGTCAGCTGCGCGGTGGTGGTGTTGGCATCGTCGCGCATGCGCGCAAACACGCCGTCGTACTCGCCCTCCATGCGTGCGGTCAGGTCGCCATGCGAGATCGCGCGCAGCACGTCGGAAACATCGGCGATGCTGGCCTGCGAACTGGCCATCATGCCGTTGAGGTGCTCGACCATCGTCTTGAACTGGTACTGGAACGCAGCGGCATCGCCACGCATGCTGAAATCGCCGGCGCGTGCGGCGCGGGCCAGTTCATCGATCTGCGCGTTGATCGCCATCAGGCTCTGCTTCACCGCTGCCAGGGTGCGGGTCAGCGTGCCCTTCTCGCCCGGGTAGTCCGGCAGGTCGCGGCTGAGGTCACCCATGGCGTAACGCTGCATCACCTCGGCCATCAGCAGTTCCACCTGCACGTGTGACTCCACCAGGCTGTTGGTGGCCTGCACCATGCGGCCGAAATCACCGGGGAACGCACTGGCGTCCATGCGATAGCGGATTGCACCGGCCTCGTGCTGCTCGGCCATCTGCAACTGCGCGCCGATCGCCGCCTGCACACTCTGGCGCACGCTGGCCATCGCCTCGCCCAGCTGGGTCAGCTCGTCGCGGCCACCGAGGCGGAACTCCTGGTCCAGCTGTCCCTTGGACAGGCGCTCGGCCAGGTTCACCGCGCGCGCCAGCGGACCGGTCAGGCTGCGGCCGATCATCACCGAGGCACCGATGCCCACCAGCAACGCGACGCCGCCCAGCACCAGCAGCTGCAGCAGGCTGCGCTCGCCCAGGCGGATCGCCTCGGCGGCAGCCTCACGGCTTTCCTTCTCCTCGAAGTCCACGCCATCGGACAGCGCCTTGTTCCAGCCGTTGGCGGCTTCCTGCACCGGACCCAGGGTCAGCGCCACGGCGCCCGGGTAGTCGCCCTGCTCCATCAGTTCGCTGGTCTGCTTGTTGAGCGGGCGCGCGATGGCACGCTTGGCCGCGATGGTTTCCGCGATGGCCTTGCCCTCCGCATCGCCTGGCAGTGCCTGGTAGGCGGTCCAGCTGGCCTCATAGCGCTTGACCAGATCGGCAATGCGCTTCTCATCGCTGCCGCGGTCTTCGCCCTGACGGATCAGCATCTCGCGGCGCACCACCATCATCTGGTTGTTGGCGTCGAGCATCTGCGACAACAGGCGCACCTTGGCCACGCTGACGTCGACCACCTGCTGCATCGCGCGCTTCTGCACGACGCTGGCGGTGGCGCCGGTGGCCACTACGGCGGCAACCAGCAGCAGCAACAGGCCAAAGCCCAGCCCAAGACGCCAGGCAACCCTGACGTTCCTCAAGTAGTTCATGGGGGTATCCAAAACGGGGGGATGTGGCCTTATCGGCGGCACGGCAGGCAATCTTGATCGCCGCCCATCGACGGCGTCGGCCACCGTTCACCTTGGTGAGCCCCCGTCCCAGCGACACATGCCGCTGGCAACCGGCCGCAATGACATGCCTGCTCATGCGGGCATCAGATCCCTTTCACGGCGGCTCGGCGCCGCCTGCGGGCAAGGTGGCGGCGTACCTGCTGGAGATCCCAATGCGCTCATCTGTGTCTCGATCCACCCTGCTCGCAATCTCGCTGCTGGCGTCGCCGGCCTTCGCGCAGGCGCCGCCGCCCAACCTGCCCGCCCCCATTGCCGAGAAGGCTGGCCCGGACACCGCAGTGCGCTCCGCACTGCATGCCCAGGTGCTGCTGGATCGTGCGAACTTCTCTCCGGGCCAGATTGATGGTGAGGTAGGCAGCAACCAGCGGCGGGCGGTGTCAGGCTTCCAGACGGCACACGGCCTGACCGTAACGGGTGAGCTGGACGACGCCACCTGGAAGGCTCTGCAGGCCGATACGATCACGCCGCTGGCCAGCTACACGCTGACTGCTGAGGATGTCGCCGGCCCGTTCCAGCCGATACCGAAAGGACCCGCCGCCCAGGCCAAGGTGAAATCGCTGGGCTACAGCAGTGTGGAAGAAGCCTTGGGCGAGCGCTTCCACGCGTCCCCAGAGCTGATGAAGATGCTCAATCCCGGCGTGGATCTGACCAGGGCTGGCAGCCGCATCCAGGTCCCCAACATCGCCCCGGCCGCATTGCCGAAGGCCGCCAGGATCGTGGTCGACAAATCCGACTCCACGCTGCAGCTACTGGACGCGCAGGGCAAGCTGATCGCGCAGGTGCCGGTGTCATCCGGCAGCCAGCACGACCCGCTGCCGATCGGCGAATGGAAGATCCTGGGCGTTTACCGCGACCCGCCGTTCCACTACAACCCCAAGCTGTTCTGGGATGCACGCAAGGGCGAAAAGAAAGCCACGCTGCCGCCCGGCCCGAACAATCCGGTCGGCCGGGTCTGGATCGACCTGTCCAAGCCGCATTACGGCCTGCATGGCACGCCCGAGCCCGGCCGTGTCGGCAAGACCGAGTCGCATGGCTGCGTACGCATGACCAACTGGGATGCGCTGCGCGTGGCCGACGCAGTGGACACCTCGGTGCCTGTCGTGATGCAGGAGTGAGTCGATGCGTCTTTCGCAACTGATCGTGCTGGGTGTTCTGCTGGGATTGGGTGCAGGTTGGTGGCTGCACCGCGATATGGATGAGCCGGTGACCGACGCGCTGCCGGAAGCGCCATCGACGGTGGCCGCCGCGCCGGTGACGGAACCGGTAGCGCCAGGCGCAACAGTCCCACCCGCCTCCACCGCGCCGCCGGCCGCGCAGACTGCGGATGCACCGCCCGGGTTACTGCTGCCGGTGCAGGGCATCCTGCCCTCGCAGCTGCGCGATACCTTCACCGATGCACGCAGCGAGGGCCGCGTACACGATGCCATCGACATCATGGCCGATGCAGGTACGCCGGTGCTGGCGGTGGCCGATGGCACGGTGGAAAAACTGTTCGACAGCGAGCGCGGTGGCCTGACGATCTACCAGTTCGAGCCCAGCGGGCATTGGTGCTACTACTACGCGCACCTGCAGCGCTACGCCGATGGCCTGGCCGAGAAGCAGGTGATCAAGCGCGGCGAGGTGATCGGCTACGTCGGCAGCACGGGCAACGCCAGTGCCGAGGCCCCACACCTGCATTTCGAAGTGCATGTGCTGGGGCCGGAGAAGCAGTGGTGGAAGGGAGAGTCGATCAATCCCTATCCGCTGCTGAAGTCGGCAGCGATGATGCCCGGCGCTGCCAGCGTCGCAATGCCACAGTAAAGACGGCCAACGCAGCTCCTGGAATCATCAGCAACAGCGCCGCCATCTTCCAGAAGAAGAACGGCCACAGCCAGAGGTAGTCGAGGTCGGTCAGCTTCAGCACGTCCATCGGCGGCAGCAGGTCCACCGAGGCCGCACGGCCGGCCAACGCCGGATCGACCTCCAGCACGGTCAGCCGCAGCGAGGAACGGCCTCGCGGCAGTGCGTCACTGCGGCCGTAGCCGAAGTACGAGGCGGCGAACCGGTCTCGCTCGACCGATTCCAGTGCGCGGTGGATCTCCGGATCGGTCACCGCCGAGCGGCTGTCCGCGCGGAACTCGGTGCGATCGGTTGGGGTTTCCGCGCGCAGGCGCAGCTCGGGATCGACCGCCGGATCGGCGCCGTCATCCGCATAACGCAGACGCAGTCGCAGCGGGTCGTCGATGAAGCGGTACACCGTGATCTCGGCGGTCGCGCCCGGCTGCAGCACCAGCGGCAGGGTCTGCGTGCGCGAAGCCAGGTAATTGGCGAGCGCGCCCAGCACCAGCACGATGCAGGCCAGCGTCCACAGGCTCCACAGCAGCCACAGAGTCACCCGTGCGACCGTCTCGCCCTTCATACCGAAGTCTCCGTCATCGCTGCGCTGCCCTGCCGGCTGTGCCGCCACAGTACCGAAAACGAAAAAGCCCCGCTTGCGCGGGGCTTTTCCTTCAGCAACACCAGGCAGGGCCCAGCGCTACCGGTCTCTCACTCAGGCGAACGGATCCTGCAGGACCATGGTGTGGTCGCGGTCCGGGCCGGTCGAAACGATGCTGATCGGGCAGCCGGCCAGTTCTTCCAGCGAACGCAGGTAGGCGCGTGCCGCCGGCGGCAGCTCGTCCCACTGGGTGATACCGTGGGTGTTCTCGCTCCAGCCCGGGAACTCCAGGTACACCGGGGTGCACTCTTCCCAGCCCTGCGCATCCAGCGGAGCATATTCGGTGCGCTTGCCGTTGTATTCGTAGGCGATGCAGACCTTCAGCTTTTCCATGCCATCGAGCACGTCCAGCTTGGTGATGCACAGGCCGCTGATGCCGTTGATGGCCACGGCGCGCTTCAGTGCGACGATGTCCATCCAGCCGCAACGACGCGGGCGGCCGGTCGAGGCACCGTACTCAGCGCCGCGGTCACGGATGCCCTGGCCGACTTCGTCGTCCAGTTCGGTCGGGAACGGGCCACCGCCGACGCGGGTGGCGTAGGCCTTGGCGATGCCCAGCACGTAGTCGATCGAATCGGCGCCAACGCCGGAACCGGCCAGCGCGCCACCGACGGTGGTGTTGGAGCTGGTGACGTACGGGTAGGTGCCGTGGTCGATGTCCAGCAGCGCGCCCTGCGCGCCTTCGAACAGCACGCGCTTACCCTGCTTGCGCAGGTCGTGCAGGATGCCGGCCACGTCGGACTTCATCGGCTGCACGTATTCGCCGAAGGCCAGCGCCTCGTCGAAGGTCTTCTGGAAGTCGACCGCATCGGTGTTCAGATACTTGGTCAGCACGAAGTTGTGGTAATCCAGCGCGGTGCGCAGCAGTTCTTCCAGCTGCTTCGGGTAATGCAGGTCGGCGATGCGGATGCCGCGACGCGCCACCTTGTCTTCGTAGGCCGGGCCGATGCCACGGCCGGTGGTGCCGATCGCCTTGCCACCGGCAGCGCGTTCGCGCGCCTGGTCCAGAGCGATGTGGTACGGCATGATCAGCGGCGCGGCCGGGGAGATCTTCAGGCGCGAACGTACTTCCACGCCGGAGGCTTCCAGCTCGGCGATTTCCTTCTGCAGCGCGGCCGGCGAGATCACCACGCCGTTGCCGATCAGGCACAGCGCGTCGTCACGCAGGATGCCCGACGGGATCAGGTGCAGGACGGTCTTCTTGCCGTTGATGACCAGGGTGTGGCCGGCATTGTGGCCACCCTGGAAGCGCACGACGGCGCCGATTTCCTCAGTGAGCAGATCGACGATCTTGCCCTTGCCTTCATCGCCCCACTGGGCACCCAACACTACGACAGACTGACCCATGACGGGCTCCTCGATTTGTTGCGGCCATCGGGGCCGCGGACGGGTAAACCGTGGCGGGGCTGGCCAGCACCTGGAGGGCGGCTCCAGACGGGGAGCGGCCGGCGATGGAAGGCCCAGACACGGAAAAAGCCGAACGGGGAGGCCCGTCCGGCTTTTGTGCATTATCCGGGTTTCCGGGGTCCGCTGCCACCTTTCCGACGGACGGCTTCACCGGCCGGTCAGGGGACCGAAATGGGGTCAGATCCCTTTCCTGCGGAAAGGGATCTGACCCCTGCTAATGCCTCACCCACCACAGCAGGCCCAGGCCGGCCAGCAGCACCAGCCCGCCGAAGCTGCGCAGGGCCGGGCTGGGCAGGTCCAGCAGGCGCTCGGCCATGCGCTTCCAGGCGAACGGCGCCACGAACAGGAACAGGCCTTCCAGCACCGCGACCAGGCAGATGGCGGCGAACAGATCTTTCATGGGGGACTCCGGAAAAAGCACGGGGCCCGGCGTCTGGCCGGGCCCCGTGGGGTAGTGCCCTGCGACCTCAGCGGTCGTTCTTCAGGTACTGCAGGAACGGGTCGTTCTTGTCGAGCACGATCACGCCATTGCCGTCGGTCATGGAGCCACGGTAGGCCTCCAGGCTGCGGTAGAACGCATAGAACGACGGATCAGCCGAGCCAGCCTTGCCGTAGATGCGGGCCGCCTCGGCATCGCCTTCACCGCGCAGGCGCTGTGCATCACGCTCGGCCTCGGCGATCAGCACGGTGCTGTCGCGGTCGGCCTGGGCACGGATGGTCAGCGACTGCTCCTCGCCCTCCGCACGCAGCTTGGCCGCTTCCTGCTTGCGCTGGGCGCGCATGCGCTCGTACACGTCGTTGATCACCTGGCTGTCAGTCGGCAGGTCCACCTGCTTGATGCGCAGGTCGATCATCTGCATGCCGAGGCCGGCCACCGCCTCGTTGATCCCCTTCAGCTGCTCGGCGATCAGCTCGCTGCGGTCACCGGACACCAGCTGCTGCAGGGTGCGCGAGTTGATCTGGTTGCGCAGCGAGTCGGTGATGATCGGTGCCAGGCGGGCATTGGCGATGCGCGGATCGCCGCCGGTGGCACGGAAGTAGTCACCTACGTTGGAGATGTAGCCGATGGCGAAGAAGTCGACGCTGACGTCCTTCTGCTCGGCGGTGAAGTAGCGCGCCGGCGCGGTGTCGAGCACCTGGAAGCGGCGGTCGAAGACCTTCACCGTTTCCACCACCGGCACCTTGAAATGCAGGCCCGGCTTGATGTCCGAACGCACCACCTTGCCCAGGTTCAGCACCATGGCGGTCTGGTCCTCACGGACCACGTACACCGAGCCGAGCAGGCCCAGCACCACCGCCACGATCACGGCGATCCAGATAGGACTCTTCATCGGCTGCCCTCCTCACGGCCGCTCGGTCGCCCGGTCGGGCGGCCCACCGGCCGGCCCGGATCACGGGAAGCTTCCACCGCTGCACCCGGCAGCGACGGCATCACCACGTCCGGGTTCGCCACTGCGGCCGGGGCCGAGGTGGTGGGACGGGTATCGCCAGTCATCGGCACGTAGATCAGCTGGCGGCCATCGCCGCCGATCACCTTGCGGTTCTCGCTCAGCACCTGCTGCACGGTCTCCAGCCACAGGCGCTTGCGGGTCACTTCCGGGGCGTCCTTGTACTGGGCCTGCAACAGGCTGAAGCGCTGCGCGTCACCCTCGGCCTTGGACACCACGGCCTGCTTGTAGCCTTCGGCGGTGGTACGGGCGCGCGAGGCCTGGCCCCGGGCTTCCGGCACGACCTTGGCAGCGTAGGCCTGGGCCTCGTTGATCAGGCGTTCCTTGACCTGCTGGGCACCGTTGACCTCGTCAAAGGCCGGCTTCACTTCTTCCGGCGGACGGGCGTCCTGCAGGGTCAGGCCGGTCACGGTCAGGCCGGTCTTGAACGCCTTCAGCAGTGCCTGCAGGCGCTCCTCGGCAGCCACGGCCAGCGGGCCACGGTTGTTCAGTACCGCGTTGAGGTCGGCACGGCCGACTTCCTCGCGCACCGCGCTCTGCGCCGACTGCTCCAGCACCTGGTTGGCATCGACGGTGCCGAACAGGTACTGCTGCGGGTCGTCGATGCGGTACTGGACGTTCAGCGAGACGTTGACGATGTTCTCGTCGCGGGTCAGCACCGGCACCTGGATCGAGAACGTCTTGATCTCGGTGGCGTTGACCTTGGTGACCGATTCGATCGGCCACGGCAGCTTGAAGTTCGGACCGGGCTGCAGGATGCGCGAGAACTGGCCGAAGCGCAGGACCACGCCACGCTGCTGTTCGCCGATCAACTGGAAGCTGGAGAACAGCACCAGCAGCACCACGGCCGCCACCACCCAACGCACGATGCCGCCGTCGAACAGGTCCTTCAGTGGCCCGGGCAAACCGCCCCAGCCACCACCATTGCCACCGCCGCGTGACCCGAACGGCCCGCGTCGATTGTCCTCGGGGCCTTGTCCGCCCTTGTTGCCGCCGGGTGTATTCCAGGCCATGCACGCTCCATCAAGATGTGGGCTGCGGCGCGGGCCCTTCCCGCGGCGCCAGCCGTGAAACCATTACCGATCATACAAGATGGGGCGGATCGGCAGGATCGAAAGGGGGGCAACGGGGTAAGGTGGCGTTTTCCTCGAAGTCAGGCAATGCCGATGGCCCCCACCACCCCGTTCACCGCCTTCCGCATCGAAAACGACGACGCCGGTTACCGCAGCGGCCTGGCCCAGCTCAAGGTCGAAGACCTCAGCCCCGGCCAGGTTCTGATCCGCGCCAACTGGTCCTCGGTCAACTACAAGGACGCCCTGGCCGGCACCGGCAAGGGAAAGATCCTGCGCCGCTTCCCGCTGGTGGGGGGCATCGACGTAGCCGGCACCGTGGTCGCCAGCACCGATCCGGAATGGCGTGAAGGCGACGCGGTGCTGGCCACCGGCTGCGGCCTCAGCGAGACCCGCGACGGCGGCTACAGCCAGTATGTGCGGCTGGAATCGCGTGCGGTGATCGCCCAGCCGGCCGGGCTGAGCCCACGCGAGGCGATGGTGCTGGGCACCGCCGGCTTCACCGCGGCGTTGGCGCTGCTGCGCATGCAGGACAACCGGCAGAGCCCGGAACTTGGACCGCTGGCGGTCACCGGCGCCAGTGGCGGCGTCGGCGCGCTGGCACTGTCGATCTTCAGCCGCGCCGGCTACACGGTGCATGCGATCAGCGGCAAACCCGACCAGACCGGTTTCCTGCACGCCATCGGCGCCACCGAGGTGCTGCCGCGTGAGGCCCTGGCCGACACCGGCCCGCTGCAATCGGCGCGTTTCGGTGGGGGCCTGGACAATGCCGGCGGCGCCATGCTCGCCAGCCTGCTGGCGCAGACCGCGCCCTACGGCAGCGTGGTCAGTGCCGGCCTGGCGGCCAGCCCGGCGCTGGACATGACCGTGATGCCGTTCATCCTGCGTGGCGTGTCGCTGCTGGGCGTGTCCTCGGCCAATGCGCCACGCGGGCTGCGCGAGGATGTCTGGGCGCGGCTGGGCAACGAATGGAAACCGCAGCACCTGGACCGCATCTGTACCGCCGAGGTTGGCCTTGATGGCCTGCCGGCCGTGTTCGAGCGGATGCTGGCGGGCGGCTCGCTGGGCCGCACCGTGGTGCGGATCGACTGAACGTAGCAGGCAGGCGACGGACGGCAGATGCGCCCCTCCCGCCGGTAATGAGCCCGCACTACACTGCGGGCATTACATGGGGAACAACATGGCACGCATTCTGATCGTCGACGACTCACCGTCGCAGCTGTTGGGGATACAGCGCATCGTCGAGAAGCTCGGGCACCAGATCCTGACCGCCACCGATGGCGCCGCCGGGGTCGAAACCGCCAAGGCCGAGCTGCCCGACCTGGTCCTGATGGACGTGGTGATGCCCAATCTCAACGGCTTCCAGGCCACCCGCACCCTCGCCCGCGACGAGGCAACCCGGCATATTCCAGTGATCCTGGTGACCACCAAGGACCAGGACACCGACCGCATGTGGGGCATGCGCCAAGGCGCCAAGGCCTACATCACCAAGCCGTTCTCGGAAGACGAGCTGTCCGAAGTGCTGGAGCGCGTGTTCGCCGGGCAGGGCTGAGACGCGCGCGGTAGTGCCGGCCGCTGGCCGGCAATGATGTGTGATTGCCGGCCAGCGGCCGGCACTACCGGAAGGCGTGCTCAGATCGTCTCGCCAAACGCCTTGGCCAGGTTCCGGTAGGCCTTCTTCTGCGCCTCGTCGGTCGCGGCCGGGGCCACGATCTCGATCTCGACGATCTGGTCGCCATCCGGATTGCCCGGCAGGCCACGCCCGCGCAGGCGCAGCTTGCGCCCGGCATCGGAGTCGGCCGGGATCTTCAGTTCCACCGCGCCGCCCAGGGTCGGCACGCTGATGCTGGTGCCCAGCGCGGCCTGCCACGGCGTGACCGGCAGGGTGTAGAGGATGTTGCGGCCATCGACCTCGAACTGCGGGTGTGCGGCGTACTCCACTTCCAGCAGCAGGTTGCCGCCATGGTTGCCCTGCCCCGCCAGGCGGATCACCTGGCCCGGACGGATGCCCTTGGGCACGCGCACGTCCAGCTGCTTGCCGTTGACGGTGATGCGCAGGCTGTCGCCGCTGTAGGCCGCTTCCAGCGGTACCGACAGCTTGGCGCGGGTGTCGCGGTTGGGCGCATGGCCCTGGCTGCTGAATCCCGGGCCAGGGCCGGCACCGCCGCGCTGGCGCGCGAACAGGCTTTCGAAGAAGTCGCTGAAGCCGCCGTTGGCGCCACCACCCCCGAACACTTCCTCGAAGTTGAAACCACCGGCGCCGCCGTAGTTCGGCGGCACGTTGAACTCCTCGCCCGGGCGATAGCCCTGCGCGCGCAGCTGGTCGTAGGCTGCACGCTTTTCCGGGTCGCGCAGCGCCTCATAGGCCTCGTTGACCGCCTTGAACTTGTCTTCGGCCCCGGCCTCCTTGCTGACGTCCGGGTGGTACTTGCGTGCCAGCCGGCGGTAGGCGGTCTTGATCTCCGCCTCGCCCGCGCTCGGTTCCACCCCCAGGGTGGCGTAGTAATCCTTGAATTCCATCCAGCTACCTCGATCTGCTTCGGCCGCGCCGGTGGCGCCGCCCCGGGTTCATTCTACGCGCCGGCGATGCTACGCCGTCGCTCGTGCGGCCCCGGTGAGGCCGACTGATCCTGCGCAATGCGGTTGCCATCGCCCTGCCCCAGGCTATGGCTGGAAGCCCGCTCCGCAAAGCCTGAAGATGGGCCCTGCACGCCGGTTTTCCAATGTCTTGACGTCCCTGTCCCATCCGGCCCACTACGCTGCCCCAGCAAGGAGTTCCCCATGACCATCCATGTCGGCGACCGCATTCCGGAAGTCACCCTCAAGCGCATCCGCGAGGGCATTGAAACGCTCGATACGCATTCGCTGTTCGACGCGCGCAAGGTGGTGCTGTTCGCCGTGCCCGGCGCGTTCACGCCGACGTGCTCGGCCCGCCACCTGCCCGGCTACGTCGAGAAATTCGAGGCCTTCCGCCAGCGCGGCATCGATGTCTACTGCATGGCCGTCAACGACCCGTTCGTGATGAAGGCCTGGGCCGCCGATCAGCACGTGCCCGACGGCCTGCTGATGCTGTCCGACGGCAATGCCGAACTGACCCGTGCGCTCGGCCTGGAGCTCGACGCCAGTGCCTCGGGCATGGGCATCCGCTCGCGCCGTTTCGCCCTGTTCGTGGTCGACGGCGTGGTCCGCGCCGCCTGGGTTGAACAGCCCGGTCAATTCGAAGTGTCTTCGGCCGACTACGTGCTGGAGCACCTGCCCACCTGATCTCCCACCGCAAGAGGAAACGGCCAGCCATGTCCAGCAAGCCAGCCAAAGCCCCCAAGCCCACCGCGCAGATTCCCGGCATCAGCGAGCGCACGGCCCTGCGCGAGCGTGCCCGGCGCAACATCGAGGATGGTGCGATCACCGACAGCTACAGCGCCGACCGCAAGGTGGTGATCAAGCTGCTCAACGACGCACTGGCCACCGAGTACGTGTGCGTGCTGCGCTACTACCGGCACTACTTCATGGCCAAGGGCATGCTGGCCGACGCGGTGAAAGCTGAATTCCTTGAACATGCACAGCAGGAACAGGCGCATGCCGGCAAGCTGGCCGAGCGCATCGTGCAGCTCGGCGGCGAGCCCGACTTCAACCCGGATACGCTGACCGCGCGCTCGCATGCCGAATACAAGGAAGGCAGCGACCTGCGCGACATGGTCCGCGAGAACCTGGTGGCCGAACGCATCGCCATCGACAGCTACCGCGAGATGATCAACTTCATCGGCGACCGCGATACCACCACCAAGCGCATCCTCGAAGAGATCCTGGCACAGGAAGAGGAACACGCCGACGAGTTCGCCGATCTGCTGGATGGTTGGATCGGGGAGTGATCCGGTAGATGCCCACCTTGGTGGGCGCCTTTGCCGCGTGCCAACCAAGGTTGGCACCTACCAGAGCACGGCGGTGTCGTTGGCGCTGGACCGCGCGCCGCGCATGGCCCGGCGCCTACCGGAGGACAGTGAACCGTACCTGCGTCCACGCGCCGTCTGCGGCCAAGGCGGTCAGGGTATGCGCACCGGGATCGGCGAACTCGCGCTGCATCAACTGCGCGCCGTGGGTCTGCGCGATCCAGCGGCCGTCCAGCAACCAGTCCACCGCCTGCTCGCTGCCCAGCGCGCGCAGCTGCAGGCGCACGCCGTGTTCCGAATTAGGCGCGCGCGCCAGCGTGGCGCCGTCATTGAGCCCGTCCACATGCAGCGCGACGCTGGCCTCGCGCCCGTCGTCGCGGCAGTCTGGCGACAGTCCCGGCAACTGCGAAGCCTCGCGCGTGGCCTTGGGCAGCCACGGTGACAGCAACGCCGGCCAGCGCGCGATCTCGCGGGCGACTTCTTCGTGCGGCAAGCGGCAATCGGCAGACACGCGCAGTCCGCTGCGGGCATCGGCCGGGTAACGCTGCCGGCCCGGCTGCCAGCGCCGCGCCTCGCGTTCGGGGAAGGTCGGCGGTGCGGCGCCATCGAGCAGGTAGGCTGGCATCCGCCGCTGGCACAGTGCGGCCGGCAGTCCCTCGGCACGTTCGCCAGTGGGCCAGCAGATGTCTTCCTGGCTGACACTGGCCGGCATCGGCGCGGCCGCCGAATCACCACGCTGGCGCGGCAGGCTGTCCACCACTTCGAACATCAGCGGCAGCGCGGTGACCGCGCCGTACTGGCCCGGCAACGGAGTACCGTCCGGCCGGCCCACCCACACGCCCACCGTGTAGTGGCGGGTACTGCCGATCGCCCATGCATCGCGGTACCCGTAACTGGTGCCGGTCTTCCACGCCACGCGCGGGCGGCCACCGACATCGAACGTCCCGGCGCTGTATCCCGGGCGCGGGTTTGATTCGAGCATCTCGCGCACGATCCAGCTGGCGCCCGGCGAGGCCAGGCGCCGCTCGATCATCGGCTCGTCGTCGGTGTAACGCACGCGGCCGGCGATACCGCTCCGGTTGAAGGCGGCGAACGCGCCGACCAGGTCTTCCAGACGCGCGCCGGTGCCGCCCAGGATCAGCGACAGGTTGGGCGAACTGCCCGGCGGGAAGCGCAGCTGGATCCCGGCGTGCGACAGGCGGGCAGCGAAGCGCGCCGCGCCGACCCGCTGCAGCAGATCCACCGACGGCACGTTGAGCGACAGCCGCAATGCGCTGGAGGCACCGATGGGCCCATTGAAGGCCATGTCGAAGTTGCCGGGGCGGTAGCTGCCGAAACTCTGCGGTGCATCGACCAGCAGGCTTTCCGAATGGATCAGGCCATCGTCCAGCGCCATCGCGTACAGGAACGGCTTGAGCGTGGAGCCTGGCGAACGCCAGGCCTGCACCATGTCCACGTGACCCAGCCGCTGGCGGTCACCGAAGGACAATGTACCGACATAGGCGCGTGCCTGCAGGGTCCGGTTGTCGACCACCAGCAGGGCCGCCGAGGTACGCTCGGGCAGCGTCGAGAAATAGCTGGCCACGCGCTCTTCCAGCGTGCGCTGCAGGCCGATGTCGATGCTGCTCTGGATGCGTGCCTGGCCCGGATGCGCCGAGTGCAGGCGCTGCGCCAGCAGCGCGGCGTGCAAGGGAGGGCGTAGCGAACGCGCCACCACGTTCTCGACGCGCGCATCCTCCACTTCTTCCGGTGTCCACGCGCCCAGCTCGGCCATGCGTGACAGCACCTTGTCGCGCGCCTTCTGCGCAGCTTCCGGATGGCGGTCCGGGCGCAGCCGGCTGGGCGCCTGTGGCAGCACCGCCAGCAGCGCAGCCTCGGCATGCGACAGCTGCGCCGCCGGCTTGCCCAGATAGGCCCAGCTGGCCGCTTCCACGCCTTCGATGGTGCCGCCGTAGGGTGCACGCTCCAGGTACAGGGCCAGGATCTGCTGCTTGCTCAGGTGCACCTCAAGCTGCACCGCACGCAGCATCTGCTTCAGCTTGCCCCACGGGGTGCGTGAGTGCGGATCGAGAATGCGCGCGACCTGCATGGTCAGGGTCGAACCGCCGGACACGATGCGGCCGCCGCGCAGCAGCTGGCCGCTGGCCCGCAGGATCGCCAGCGGGTTGATGCCCGGATGGCGCCAGAACCAGCGGTCTTCATAGGTCAGCAACGCCTGCAGGTACAGCGGTGAGACGCTGTCGATCGAGGCTGGATAGCGCCACACGCCCTCGGCATCGGCAAACGCGCGCAATGGCGTGCCGTCGGCAGCCACCACCAGGGTGCTGGTATCACGCTGCTTCGGCAGCGGCGGCGGGAAGGCGAAATCCAGCACCAGCAGCAGCGCCAGCGTAGCGGCCATGCCCCAGCGCAGCCATGGCCACAGCGGCCGCCACCGGCGGCGCAGGGCCGCCAGCCGGTTCGTCATCGTGTTCTTCATTGCGGGTTGCCAGCAGGACGGGCCGCGCCGTCGCGGCCCGTCCGCGCGGTCACGGCTGTACCACCGTGATCGTGGTCGGGTTGCTGCGGCCGACGCCGCGCAGCTGCGGCCGGTACATGTCCTCCACCAGCGGCGGCGGCACCGAGTAGGTTCCCGGCGTCACCGCGCGGACCAGGTAGAACACGTTGGCCTTGCTGCCACGCGAGAGCTTCAGCGCGGCCACGTAGCGGTCGTCGCGGAACTCCTCGTGCTTGGTATCGGCGGCCTCACCACGGTCGCTGATGGTGATGCCATCGACCACCACGTCGGCCCACTGCTTGGCATCGCCCAGGTTGAAGTTCTCGATCTCCAGGCCCGCCGGCAGCAGGTCGGTCAGCAGTGCATCGGGCATCGTGGTGTCGGCGGTGACGGTGACGCGCACGATCAGCGCTTCGCCTTCCTTCAGCGGGCGCGGCGACCACGGCTTGCCATCGGTACCGAAGTAGCTACGTTCAATACCCACTACGCTGTTGTCCGGTGCGGGCGCACTGCGCGGGATGCCGGCCACATCAATGCTGGCGAACATCGGCGGCTGCCCCTGCGGGGTGAAGCGCACGCCGCTGGCCAGCTCGCTGGCGCTGAAGTTGCGGCCGAACAGCTTGCGCTCGCCGATGGCTTCGGTGCTGCCACCGATCACCAGCTCACCGGCCACCAGCGCCTTCTGGTTGGCGGCCAGGGCCTTGCCGAGGCGGGCAATCGCCACCTGTTCCTGCGTGCTCAGCCACATCCAGCCGGCATTGCGGCGCGCATCCAGGCCACGGCCAAGATCCACCGCACGCGCATCCCAGGCGGGCTTGGCCAGCTTGTTCTCGTGGGTCAGCGCGATCATCAGTGCATCATCGCGGATCGCACTGCCGTAGTCGCCGAAGTACGACGGACGTTCGCTGCTGGACTTGGCGAAGGCCGCCGCCAGCGCGGCCTGGCCACGCTTGGCATCACCCTGCAGCGACAGCGCCACGCCCAGGTGGACCAGCGACAGGCCACCGACCGCCTTGCTGCGTTCGTTGTCGTACAGCGTGCGCAGGGTACCCAGCGGTGCACGATTGACCCGGGCCAGCACGTAGCCCGAATACGCCTGGTTGGCGAACTTCAGCTTCTCGCGATCCTCCTGGCCATAGAACTGATTGCCGCCGGACAGCAGATCCTCGCTGAGCCGGTTGAGCGCCTTCTGCAGCACGTTGTCGGGCACCGCAAAACCGGCGTCCTTGGCGTCGAGCAGGAACTCGGTGATGTACGGCGTCAGCCACGGGTTCACGTAGCCGTCGTCACCCCACATCGAGAAGTTGCCGTTGGCCACCTGCATCGACGCCAGGCGACCGAACGCACCTTCCATGCGCTCTCTACGGGTCTTGGCATCCAGGCCATCGGCGCCGAGCATCGACGAGGTGGCCTGGTCCAGGATCAGCGCGGCGTAACCCTTGCTGGTGGTCTGCTCGGCGCAGCCATATGGATAGTTCAGCGCGCCCTGCAGTGCACTGGCGAACGGGATCGGCGGCAGCGGGCTGACCAGCAGGCGGGCATTCACCGACTCGGACATCAGGCCCTCGGTCAGGCTGTTGTCGAGGCTGACCGCGGCCAGCGGATCGAGCGTGCGCACCTGCGAACGCAGCACCTGCGGCCACGCCGCACGCACCGGCAGGTCGTAGCGGCGATCAGCCTTGAAGCCGTTGCCGTCCACCCGCACCCGCACCTTGGCCACGCTGTGGCCCTCGCGAGCCGACAATGGGAAGCTCAGCGTGGTCTTGGCGTCGGCATTCAACTGCACGCTGCGGCTGCCCTCGCCCAGGTTCAACGGGCCTTCGCTCTCCACCTTCACGTTGAACTGCCCCGGCTTGCCGGTGAAGTTCTGCACGTCCAGGGTCACGGTGCTGCGGTCGCCCGAGGCCAGCACGCGCGGCATGCTGGCTTCGGCCAGGATCGGGGCGCGCACAATGGTTTCCACGTCACGCTTGCCGTACTGGTCATCGCTGTAGACCAGCGCCGACACGCGCAGGGTGCCGTTGAAGTCCGGCACTTTCAGCCGGATGCGGGCATTGCCCTTGGCATCGAGCTGTACCGGGCCGGAGAACAGGTCCACGGTCTGCACGCGCGCGGTCGGGCGCTTGGCCTGCGGCAATGCCTGCAGCGCCATGTCGCCGCCGAACTTCAGCTTGCCGCTGCCACCATCGAAGCTCTCGATCACCCGGCTGTAGATGTCGTAGGCATCGATACCGAGGCGACGCTGGGCAAAGAAGTGTGCACCGGCATCGGGCACCGGGAAGCGGGTGATGTTGAGGATGCCCACGTCCACCGCCGAAACGGTGACGTGCGCGGTCTTGCCGGCCAGCTGCGGCGCACTGACGGTTACCGGCAGGTCCTGCTCCGGGCGCATCTGCTTGGGCGCGACCAGGCCTACGGCCACCGTGCGGCCCTTGCGGTCCATCGGCACATGCACCACGCCTACCGCGCGGGCCGGGGTGATCTTGCTCGGCGCACTGCCGCCACGGAACACCAGCGCGGTGATGTAGACGTCGTGGCGCTCCCAGTCGGCGGTGACCGGGATCTTGAAGGTCGAACCCGGCTTGGCCTCGATGTCCTGCACATACAGCATGCGGTCGGTCTCGACCATCAGGATGCCCTTGCCGGCGTGCGGCGGGGTCACCGTCACCTCCAGGGTGTCACCGGCCTTGTAACCGGTCTTGTCCAGGCCCAGCTTGACCTTGTCCGGGCGCGCATCCAGGCCACGGTTGTCATCGCCCCAGCTCCAGCCGGCACGGAACGGATAGCGGCTGGTCAGGCCGGTGGACGGATCGAACACGTCCACCCGGTACTCGCCCCACTCCACCGGGAAATCAAAGGCGACCGCGCTGTTGCCGGCATCGACGGTGCGGGTTTCCTTGTTCTCGAAACGGCGGGTGAAGTCGTAGTCCCAGCGGTTGTCGTTGAAGGTCCAGTGGTAGTCGCGCAGCTCGCGCACCAGGGTGATCTTCAGGCCCTTGGCTGGCTGCGGTGTGCCGGCGGCATCCACGCGCATCAGTTCGAAGCGTGCGTTGCCGTTGGAATCAGCACCATCGTCGGGGTTGAACAGCGGTCGCACGCCGACCAGCGCATTGGCCGGCCACATCACCCGCTTCAGGGTGCGGGTGACTGTGCGGCCGCCGGTTTCATACAGGCTGCCGGACAGCACCACGGCGATCGGCGCCTTGGCCTTGGCCGCCTCTTCCGGCAACGCCACATCCTCACGCAGCTGGCCATTGCCCGGCAGCGGGGTATCGATCACGTCCTTGGCCTCGCGCGGCAGCTGCAGGGTCGGGTCACCGAAGAAATAGCCCGGCAGGCCTTCCACCGGCTTCTGTTCGGCGGCCACCGCCATGCGTGCGGTGAAGCGGTTGCCATCGGCCGGTGCGCCATACAGGTAGGCGCCATTGGCCTGCAGGCGCAGGTCCTCACCCGGCTTCAGCGTCTTCTGCGCGCTGTCCAGGTCCAGTTTCATGCGCTCGGGCAGGAACTCCTCGATGCGCAGGGTCATGCCCTGGATCGCTTCCTTGCTGGCCGGGTCGGTGCGGAACTCGACCTGCCAGCGCCCGGTCGGCGCCTCGGCGGGGATCACCTGCTCGAAATTGATGTAGCCCTGGTCACCCGGCTGCAGGCGGGTCTCGCGGAACGTCTTGCCGTCGGGCTGCTTCAGGCGCAGGAACACCGGTTGCGCCTTGACCGGCTTGCCATCGTTGTCACGCAGCAGCGCGGACAGGCGCACGGTCTCGCCCGGGCGGTACAGGTCGCGGCCGGACCAGGCATAGACATCGAACCATGCGTTGTCGCGGCCGGCCACGGCGAATTCGCTCAGGTCCAGCGCCGGCTGGTTGAACGGCAGGAAGCTGGTGTCCTTGCCGCTGCTGGCGACCAGCACGTGGGTGGCATCCAGGGTGTAGTTCAGCAGCGCATTGCCATTGCCGTCGGTGCTGCCCTTCAGCACCACCTCGCCCTTGGCGTCGAGCACGCGCAGGTCGATGCCCTTCAGCGGCGCGCCGTCCTTGAGACCGGCGGTATGCACGAACAGCTTGTCCTTGTAGGCCCGGGTGTGCAGGCCGATGTCGCTGACCGAGAAGAACGCGGTGTCGAACTCGCCTTCGTAGTCACCGGTACGCTTGAGCAGGGCGAAGTACAGGCCCGGCTCCTGCAGTTCCTTGATGTCCTGGGTGGGCAGGTAGGTCAGCACCCGCTCGTTCTTCTTGCCCCCCAGGATGAAACGGTTGACGTACACCGGCTCGGCCAGCTTGTTGATCGGGCTGCGCTCGTAGTCGCTGCTCAGCTCCCAGCTGCCACGGCGGCCGCCGCGCTGGTACTGGCTGAAGAAGGTCGGAAGATCCTTCTCGCGCACGCGCAGGAATTCGACGTCGACTTCCGGAACGTTCACCGAGACCACCGGCAGGCCACGGCTGTCCTTGGCCGGCAGCACGCTGCCCTGCGAGGCGAAGCCAACCACCGGCTTCAGCTCGCCGCTGAACACCTTCTGCTTCAGTTCCTTGCCCAGCCGGCTGCCATCGGCGGCCAGCAGGTCCGGCGACACCACCAGGCTGAACTCCTTGCCGGCCTCGACAAACGGGTAGCGCAGGGTCAGGCCGTCATCGGACAGCGTCCAGCTGCTGTCTTCGGTACCGACCTTCTCCTCGAAGCGCACCAGCGTGTCGAAATCCTGGGTGCCGACCAGCGGGCGCGAGAACTCCAGCGCCAGCGACAGGCCGTCATTCTTCTGGTCCGGGTAGGCGCGCAGCAGGGTGAATTCCTTCACCTGCTCGGCCTTGGTGGTGATCGCCTCGCCACTGGCCTTGGGCAACTGCCCGCTGTCGTTGCGGCAGCCGGCCAGGCCCAGCAACAGGCCTCCTGCCAGTACCGCCGCCGCCCATCCCCACCGCTTCCGCCGTGCCGGACCGCTCATGTCGTCACTCCTTGATCGAGGTGGCCATTATAGGCAGGCCGCGTCAAGGCGTTGGCGCGGATTCGGCAATTGCCCGGGCGCGGGTAGTGCCGGCCGCCGGCCGGCTGGACCGGTAGCCGCCAACCTTGGTTGGCGATAGCCGTGGCAACCAAGGTTGGCACCTACCCAAGCGCCCCTCCCCCGCTGCGCCAGGCACAGGCCGATGCCGGCAACCTGTCTGGCTTGGGATCAGGCGCCCCCCAATCGTGGCGCGCAATGTCCCGGCGGAGAGAAGGCCAAGCCGCCCCAAAGTGACGGGTTCAACCCTCGATTGAGCGACTTCCCAATCGGCCTTCAGTCGCCGCTGTAGCATCGGCATCAGGCCTTCTGGACAGCAGTGAACATTGCAATGACACGAGTACGTATGATTCAGGATCCAGCGACCGGTAAGGTCTGGGGTACGCGATGTGACCGAGGTACCGTCGAAGTCACCTCCGGAAACCCGGGGAAGCTGAAGTCACAGTTGAAAGACTTCCCGAGTCCCGACGAGGCACTGAAATGGGCCATCAAACAGGAGTGGTCGCGGCTGAAAAAGGGCTTCGTACTCGTGAACCCTGCTGCTGCCGCAGGCGAACCCTGCATGCATCGTTACATTGGCGGGGGCTACACGGGAGCCCTGATGATTGCGGGTTGCAATGGGAAGCTGGCGACCAATCAGCACCAGGACGAAGACACGCATGGTGCGGCAACCGACATGTTGCTGCTCATTGGTGAAGACACTGAGATCATCCATGGTTGGCGATCAAGCAAGACGGACCTTGCCTGGTCGGCACTACCTACGGATGACCGGACAGGATTCCTGATTCGATTCGACTCTGGAATCTACCTTTGGACTTCAGATGGCAGTCCTCCCCAGCGGATCAGCGATGCATCCATACTGTCATCGCCCTTCCTGACAAGGTCCAACGGGCATGCCGCATGGTATGACGGTGAGCAGCTAACGGTAATGAGACTCGACGATGGAAGGCACATCATGCAGCTGGTGCGCTCCCCTGCGATGGTTGGCGGGCATTCCGAGCAGATGATGAGCACGCTCTCAGCGGATGCCACGATGCTTGCCTGCTGTGCCAATCCGGGGGAGATCGAGTACATCGATGTCGCCCAGGCCAAGACTGTGCGCCGACATCAGGCTGATTTTGAAATGATCGTCAAGATGGAGTGGAGCGCGGATGGACGCTGGTTGTTGGCCTTGGAACAGTATGGACGGTGGCGCCTACTGTGCCTGGACGCGGCAACAGGCGAATCCCGCCCCGGGTGGCCGGAGTTCACTGATATGACACGAACTGACTTTGCACTGGACTGCGATAGCAAGCGATTGGCCGTCATGCACCGCGGTCATATTGCACTTTATGACTTTGCAGACATGAGGGAAATTCGACGCTTTCCCGTCGATCATGTGGTGCGTACCGCGCATATTGCATGGACAGGAGACAATGCCATCTCGGTGCGAACCGACTACGGATGCCTTTCCACATATGTGATCTGATCCGGCTGAGCCTATCGCTATCGCGGGATTACACTATCTCTGCGGAACCTCAGCGGACTGCAGCGCGGACCAAAGCATCCCGGTAGATGCCAACCTTGGTTGGCGTCGGCCGTGCCAACCGAGGTTGGCACCTACCAAAGCGGGTCGAGCCACATGCCCGGCAAGCAGGCGTGGTGTCAGATCCACCAAAGCGTTGCTACCCCGGCAGGTACAGGTCCACATAGTCGGTCACCGGCATTGCCGCCAGCGCCACCGGATCCAGTGATGCCGCCAGGATGCGCTGCTGCTGGACTGTCGGGAAGCGGTGGGCCAGGTGCCGGCGGAACTTGTCCATCAGCAGCGGAATGCCTTCCTCCCGGCGTCGGGCATGGCCGAGCGGGTATTCCACCAGTACCTCGGGCAGCTCAGTACCGTCGCTGAAGCGCACGCCCAGGCCGTTGGCAATGCTGCGCTTGTCCGGGTCCAGGTAGTCGGCGCTGAGTTGCGGATCCTCATGGCAGGCCATCTTCGCCCGCAGGGCATCGATGCGTGGATCAGCGGCAACGTCGTCCTCGTAATCCTCGGCCACCAGCCGCCCGTGCAGCAGCGCGATGGCGACCATGTACTGCACGCAATGGTCGCGGTCGGCCGGGTTATGCAGCGGGCCCTGCTTGTCGATGATGCGGATGCAGGCTTCCTGGGTCCGGATCGCGATATGCGCGATGTCCTCGACCCGCCGCCCCATCGCACGCAACTGCTGGTGCAGCATGATGGCCGCCTCCACTGCGGTCTGGCCATGGAACTCGGCCGGGTAGCTGATCTTGAACAGCACGTTCTCCATCACGTAGCTGCCCAGCGGTCGCCCCAGCGTCAGTGCCTTGCCATGCATCGACACCGCTTCAAAGCCCCAGGTCGGCGCGCTGAGCACGCTGGGGTAGCCCATCTCGCCACTGGCCGCCATCAGCGCCAGGCGCACGCCACGGCTGGTCGCATCGCCAGCTGCCCAGCTCTTGCGCGAGCCGGTGTTGGGTGCGTGCCGGTAGGTGCGCAGGGACTGACCATCGACCCAGGCCAGCGACAACGCATTGAGCATGCGCTCGCGATCCAGGCCGAGCAGCTGCGCAACCACAGCGGTGGTGGCCACTTTGACCAGCACCACGTGGTCCAGCCCGACCCGGTTGAAGGAATTCTCCAGCGCCAGCACGCCCTGGATCTCGTGCGCCTTGATCATTGCCAGCAGCACGTCGCGCACGGTCGGAGGTGGGCGCCGCAGAGCCTGCGCGTTGCGCCCCAGCCAGTCGCAGACGGCAAGGATGCCACCCAGGTTGTCCGAAGGGTGCCCCCATTCGGCCGCCAGCCAGGTATCGTTGAAATCCAGCCAGCGCACCATCGCGCCGATGTTGAAGGCGGCCTGCACCGGGTCCAGCACGTAATGCGTACCCGGAACGCGCGCGCCGTTGACCACGCTGATGCCCGGCACCAGTGGACCAAGCAGTTTGCTGCAGGCCGGGAACGACAGCGCTTCCAGGCCGCAGCCCAGCGTGTCGAGCAGGCAGTGGTGCGCGGTCTGGAACGCCAGCGGTGAGTCGATGCGCGCGTCGCGCACGTAGTCGACGATGCCCACCAGCAGCGCATCCCACGCTGCACGCTCGTTGGATGGGGTGTGGCTGTCGGACATTATCGAACTCCTCGTTGCGGTGCACGGTTGCCCGTGCACCATGCCAACCAAGGTTGGCATCTATCAAAGCAATCGGTCTCTGCGGCCCGGTAGTCGCCAACCTTGGTTGGCGTTCACCAACGCATCACTCGACCGGTACCCGCACCTTGCCTTCCATCAGCACGCGGGCGCTGCGGCTCATGATGGCCTTGGTCACCGTCCATTGGCCGTCAACGAGACCGGCCTGCGCACCCACGCGCAACGTGCCGGAGGGATGGCCGAAGGTCACCGCTTCGCGTTCGCCGCCTCCAGCAGCGCGATTGACCAGCGTGCCCGGAATCGCTGCCGCGGTGCCGATCGCCACGGCAGCGGTACCCATCATCGCGTGGTGCAGCTTTCCCATCGACAACGCACGCGCATGCAGGTCGATCGCCGAGGCCGGAATGACCTTGCCACTGGACGACACGTAGTCCTGCGCCGGTGCCACGAAGGCCACCTTCGGCGTGTGCTGGCGGGTCGCCGCATCTTCCAGGTTCTTGATCAGCCCCATGCGCAAGGCGCCGTAGGCGCGGATCTTCTCGAAGCGCTCCAGCGCCCCCTTGTCCTCGTTGATCGCAGGCTGCAGTTCGGTGCCGGTGTAGCCCAGGTCGGCCGCATTGAGGAAGATGGTCGGAATGCCGGCGGTGATCATGGTCACCTCGAAACTGCCCACGCCCGGCACGTCCAGGGTGTCGACCAGGTTGCCGGTCGGGAACATCGCGCCCGCATCGCCGTCATCGGACGGATCGATGAACTCCAGCTGGATCTCGGCGGCCGGGAAGGTCACGCCATCCAGCTCGAAATCACCGGTCTCCTGCACTTCGCCATCGCGCATCGGCACGTGGGCGATGATGGTCTTGCCGATGTTGGCCTGCCAGATGCGCACGGTGCACAGGCCGTCGCGTGGCACGCGGGACGGATCGATCAGGCCGTTGGCGATCGCGAACGGACCCACCGCAGTGCTGAGGTTGCCGCAGTTGCCGCTCCAGTCGACGAAGGCGGTGTCGATCGAGACCTGGCCGTACAGGTAGTCCACATCGTGGTCCGGCACCGACGCGGTGGAAATGATCACGCATTTACTGGTGCTGGAGGTGGCGCCGCCCATGCCGTCGGTCTGCTTGCCATACGGATCGGGCGAGCCGATCACGCGCATCAGCAGCGCATCGCGTGCGGCGCCCGGCACCTGCGCGGCGTCGGGCAGGTCCTGCAGGCGGAAGAACACGCCCTTGCTGGTGCCACCGCGCATGTAGGTGGCGGGAATACGGAGTTGAGGGAGGAAAGTCATGGATCAGTATCCTGGGTGCGACGAACCAATATCGGGGTTGAGCTCCTCGTCTTCGAGCAGTGCTTCCATACCCCGCGAAGCATTCCAGATGCGCACGATGGAAACGTGCGCAGGTAGCTCCACGTAGTAGACCAGGTAGCCGTCGAAGCGACGAACCGGATGAAAACGCAACGGCGCTGGCAGCGAGGGCAACAGATCCGCATGCAATGTGGAACCAGCACCCGGGTGAGCCTCGATCAGCTTGACGACGGACTCCACCGCATCGATGAAGCCAACTTCCAGCACTTCTCCGCCCTGATCTGCATACCAGGCTGCTGCCTGGTCGAGATCTAGAACCGCTGCAGGAGACCAGTGCGAAGGTCTCACTTGCGGTTCCGAGCACGCTCACGGAGCTTGTCGAAGTGATCCGGCGCCAGAGGCGCCGAAGGACCAGAAGACAGCCCCTCGGCAATCAACTGCTTGAGCAGTGCTTCGGCCTTGCTGCGCTGGCGCTGGCGGATCAGGTCGCGCACATAGTCCGACGTGCTGGAGTAGCCGCCTTCGCGCACTTCTTCGTCCACGAACTGCTTGAGCGGATCAGTCAGCGAAATGTTCATGGTGGCCATGAGACTCTCCATTGGCAGTTTTTGCCAAGTCAGTGTGCGCCCTGCCCAGGTGTCGGACAAGCCCGCCCCCGGCCTCCGGGGGCAGGCATTCAGGCCGGTATCACGCCACCTTGGCGCCTTCCAGGAAGTCCTGCGCGAAGCGCTGCAACACGCCACCGGCCTCGTAGATCGCCACTTCCTCGTCGCTGTCCAGGCGGCAGGTGACCGGCACGATCACGTCCTGGCCGTCGCGGCGGTGGATGACCAGCGTCAGCTCGGCGCGCGGGGTGCGCTCGCCGACCACGTCGAAGGTCTCGGTGCCATCGATGCCCAGGGTCAGGCGGGTGGTACCCGGCTTGAACTCCAGCGGCAGCACGCCCATGCCGATCAGGTTGGTACGGTGAATCCGCTCGAAGCCCTCGGCCACGATCGCCTCCACGCCAGCCAGGCGCACGCCCTTGGCGGCCCAGTCACGCGAGCTGCCCTGGCCGTAGTCGGCACCGGCAATGATGATCAGCGGCTGCTTGCGCTCCATGTAGGTCTCGATGGCTTCCCACATGCGCATCACCTTGCCTTCCGGCTCCACGCGCGCCAGCGAACCCTGCTTCACGCTGCCGTCGTCGTTGCGCACCATCTCGTTGAACAGCTTCGGGTTGGCGAAGGTGGCGCGCTGCGCGGTCAGGTGGTCGCCGCGGTGGGTCGCGTAGGAATTGAAGTCCTCTTCGGGCAGGCCCATCTTCGCCAGGTACTCACCGGCGGCACTGGAGGCCAGGATCGCGTTGGACGGCGACAGGTGGTCGGTGGTGATGTTGTCCGGCAGCACCGCCAGCGGGCGCATGCCCGACAGCGTGCGCTCACCGGCCAGTGCGCCCTCCCAGTACGGCGGGCGACGGATATAGGTGCTCTGCGGGCGCCAGTCGTACAGCGGGCTGACCGTCGCGCCGTGCTCCACGCGCACATTGAACATCGGGTTGTAGACGCGGCGGAACTGCTCCGGCTTCACCGAGGCCTTGACCACGGCGTCGATCTCGGCGTCGCTCGGCCAGATGTCCTTCAGGCGCACCTCGTTGCCGTCGGCGTCCACGCCCAGCACGTCCTTCTCGATGTCAAAGCGCACGGTGCCGGCGATGGCATAGGCGATCACCAGCGGCGGCGACGCCAGGAAGGCCTGCTTCGCATACGGGTGGATGCGGCCATCGAAGTTGCGGTTGCCCGACAGCACAGCCGTGGCGTACAGGTCACGGTCGATGATCTCCTGCTGGATGGCCGGATCGAGCGCGCCGCTCATGCCGTTGCAGGTGGTGCAGGCGAAGGCGACGATGCCGAAGCCCAGCTTTTCCAGGTCCGGCAGCAGGCCGGCCTCTTCCAGGTACAGCTGCACCGCCTTCGAGCCGGGCGCCAACGATGACTTCACCCACGGCTTGCGCAGCAGGCCGCGCTCGTTGGCCTTGCGTGCCAGCAGGCCGGCAGCGATCACGTTGCGCGGGTTGGAGGTGTTGGTGCAGCTGGTGATGGCGGCGATGATCACCGCGCCATCCGGCATCAGGCCCTGCGCCTGCTCGGCCTTGCCCGCTGCCAGCTTGGCCTCGTCGGCGATGCCGCGCTCGGCCAGCTCGGCGGTCGCCACGCGCTTGTGCGGGTTGGACGGGCCGGCCATGTTGCGCACCACGCTGGACAGGTCGAAGCGCAGCACGCGCTCGTACTGTGCGGTGGCCAGGTCGTCAGCCCACAGGCCGGTGGTGCGCGCATAGTTTTCCACCAGCGCCACCTGCGATTCCTCGCGCCCGGTCAGGCGCAGGTAATCGATGGTCTGCCCGTCGATGTAGAACATCGCGGCGGTGGCGCCGTATTCGGGGCACATGTTGGAGATGGTGGCGCGGTCACCGATGGTCAGTGCCGCCGCTCCCTCGCCGAAGAATTCAAGGTACGCGCCGACCACGCGCTCCTTGCGCAGGAATTCGGTCAGCGCCAGCACCACGTCGGTGGCGGTGATGCCCGGCTGCGGCCTGCCGGTCAGCTCGACGCCGATGATATCCGGCAGTCGCATCCACGAGGCACGACCGAGCATCACGTTCTCGGCTTCCAGGCCGCCCACACCAATCGCGATCACGCCCAGCGCATCCACGTGCGGGGTGTGGCTGTCGGTGCCCACGCAGGTGTCGGGGAAGGCTACGCCGTCCTGCACGTAGATCACCGGCGACATCTTCTCCAGGTTGATCTGGTGCATGATGCCGTTGCCCGGCGGAATCACGTCCACGTTCTCGAACGCCAGCTTGGTCCAGTCGATGAAGTGGAAGCGGTCTTCGTTGCGGCGATCCTCGATCGCGCGGTTCTTCTCGAACGCCTGCGGATCGAAACCACCACACTCCACCGCCAGCGAGTGATCGACGATCAGCTGCACCGGCACCACCGGATTCACCTTGGCCGGGTCGCCGCCCTTGTCGGCGATCGCATCGCGCAGGCCGGCCAGGTCGACCAGTGCGGTCTGGCCGAGGATGTCGTGGCAGACCACGCGCGCGGGGAACCATGGGAAATCGAGGTCGCGGCGGCGCTCGATCAACTGCTTCAGCGAGTCGCCAAGCGTGGCCGGATCGCAGCGGCGCACCAGGTTCTCGGCCAGCACGCGCGAGGTGTACGGCAGGGTGGCGTAGGCGCCGGGCTGGATTGCATCTACGGCGGCGCGCGCGTCGAAATAGTCCAGCGCGCTGCCGGGGAGGTTCTTGCGGTAATCGGTATTCATGGGCTGGCGGAATGCTTGGGGCGGGCCGGGTGCCGGCGGTGCGGCGGCGAAAGCATCCGGCCGGCACGCGGCCGGCCGGATGGGGACAGCAGGTGGATCAGACGCGCTTGTCGATGGCGACGAAGTCGCGGTCTTCCGGACCGATGTAGTTGGCGCTCGGGCGGATGATCTTGCCGTCGATGCGCTGCTCGATGATGTGCGCGCTCCAGCCGGCGGTGCGCGCGATCACGAACAGCGGGGTGAACATCGCGGTCGGCACGCCCATCATGTGGTAGCTGACGGCGCTGAACCAGTCCAGGTTCGGGAACATCTTCTTGATGTCCCACATCACCGATTCCAGGCGCTCGGCGATATCGTACATCTTCATGCTCGACTGTTCTTCGGACAGCTCGCGGGCCACGTCCTTGATCACCTTGTTGCGCGGATCGGAGACGGTATAGACCGGATGGCCGAAGCCGATCACCACTTCCTTGCGCTCGACGCGGGCCTTGATGTCTTCCTCGGCCTCATCCGGATTGTCGTAGCGCTTCTGCACTTCGAACGCCACTTCATTGGCGCCGCCGTGCTTCGGGCCACGCAGTGCGCCGATGCCACCGCAGATCGCGCTGTACATGTCGCTGCCGGTACCGGCGATGACACGACAGGTGAAGGTCGAGGCGTTGAACTCGTGTTCTGCGTACAGGATCAGCGAGGTGTGCATCGCCTTCACCCACGAGTCCTGCGGCTTCTCGCCGTGCAGCAGGTGCAGGAAGTGGCCACCGATCGAGTCATCGTCGGTTTCCACGTCGATGGCACGGCCGTTGTGGCTCCAGTGGTACCAGTACAGCAGCATCGAGCCGAGGCAGGCCATCAGCTTGTCGGCAATGTCGCGCGCGCCCGGATGATTGTGGTCATCCTTCTCCGGCGCCACACAGCCGAGCACGGACACACCGGTGCGCATCACGTCCATCGGGTGTGCCGACGGCGGAAGTTCTTCCAGTGCGGCCTTCACCGCGGCCGGGATGCCACGCAGCGACTTCAGCTTGGCCTTGTACGAAACCAGCTCGGCGCGGGTTGGCAGCTTGCCGTGCACCAGCAGGTAGGCGATTTCCTCGAACTCGCTGGTGTTGGCCAGGTCCAGGATGTCGTAGCCACGGTAATGCAGGTCGTTGCCACTGCGGCCCACGCTGCACAGCGCGGTGTTGCCGGCGGCGGTGCCGGACAGGGCGACGGACTTCTTCGGCTTGAAGGTCGGGGTTGCGGTCGTATCGTTCATGTTTCCCTCCGAAACTTGATGGTGCAGGGTACTGCTTATTTCTTGGCGGCGAACAGCGCATCGAGCTGCTGCTCGAAGGCGTGGTAGCCGATGCGGTCGTAGAGTTCTTCGCGGGTCTGCATGGTTTCCACCACGTTGCGCTGGTGGCCATCGCGGCGCACCGCCTGGTAGACGTTCTCGGCCGCCTTGTTGGCCGCTCGGAACGCCGACAGCGGGAACAGCTGGATCGCAACACCGGCCGAAGCCAGTTCATCGCGGCTGAACAGCGGGGTGGCACCGAATTCGGTGATGTTGGCCAGCACCGGCACCTTCACCGCGTCGACGAAGCGACGGTAGGTGTCCAGGTCGTAGGCCGCCTCGGCGAAGATACCGTCGGCACCGGCCTCGACACAGGCAATGGCGCGCTCGATGGCCTTGTCCACGCCGTCCACCTGGATGGCGTCGGTACGCGCGATCAGGAAGAAGTCCGGATCGGTCTTGGCATCGGCGGCAGCCTTCACGCGGTCGACCATTTCACCCTGCGAGACGATCTCCTTGCCCGGACGGTGACCGCAGCGCTTGGCGCCAACCTGGTCTTCGATGTGGCAGGCGGCCGCGCCGGCCTTGATCAGCGACTTCACGGTGCGCGCGATGTTGAACGCACTCGGCCCGAAGCCGGTATCGATGTCCACCATCAGCGGCAGGTCGCAGACATCGGTGATGCGGCGCACGTCCACCAGCACGTCTTCCAGGGTGTTGATGCCCAGGTCCGGCAGGCCCAGCGAGCCCGCGGCAACACCGCCGCCGGACAGATAGATGGCGCGGAAGCCGGCGCGCTTGGCCAGCAGGGCGTGGTTGGCGTTGATGGCGCCGATCACCTGCAGCGGCGATTCGGCAGCAAGCGCCTCACGGAAGCGGGCACCGGCGGAGAAAGGGGCGGAAGCGGTCATGCGGCAATCCAGGTTGGAGAACGGATAGATAGGCGCAAGCACCATGCCAAGCTGCAAGCCGTTGATTTCACGGGGATGACCACCACGCAATAGTGAAACATATGAAACATTGAAACGGATATATCATGAAACATCACGTCGACCTCCAGCCGCCATGTACCTGCCCCGCTCACCCCTGCGCCACGCCGACACCGACCCCGGTCGCCCGGTGATCTGGACGGTCAGCGTCTCGCGCCTGACCGGCCTGCTCGGCGATGTCATTCCCGAATTCGATCGACGCGCGCGCATCGAGCAGATCAACCTAGGTTTCGAGGAAGCGGTGGATGTGATCGGTCAACGCCTGCGCCGCGAGCATTGCGACGTGGTCATCGCCGGCGGCTCCAACGCGGCCTGGCTGCGCGGTCGGCTGGGGCTGCCACTGGTGCCGATCCAGGCCAATGGCTTCGACCTGATGGAAGCGTTGGCCCGTGCCCGCCGCATCGCCAGCCGCATCGGCCTGGTCACCCACGCCAGCGACGTACCGGCGTTCAGCAACTTCCAGCAGAGTTTCGGCCTGGATATCGAGCACCGCCGCTTCGTCACCCGCGAGGATGCGCGCGACTGCATCGCCGACCTGCGCGCCAACGGCATCGAGGTCATCGTCGGCACCGGCATGGCCATCGACCATGCCGAGCAGGCCGGCCTGCCGGGGGTACTGCTCTATTCGGCCGACTCGGTGCGGCAGGCGTTTGAACATGCGCTGGAGCTGACCCAGGCGCTGGCCCGCTCCAGCGGCAACCGAGCCGCCCCGCGCCGGCGCCCGGCAGCGCGTGCCGACACGCATGAACTGCTCGGCGACAGCCAAGCGATGGCCCAGGTGCGCGCACAGATCGCGCTCTATGCACCGCATGACAGCACCGTACTGGTGACCGGCGAAACCGGCACCGGCAAGGAACTGGTAGCGCGTCAACTGCACGCCGCCAGCGGCCGTCGCGGGCGCTTCGTGGCGCTGAACTGCGGCGCCATCAGCGAATCACTGCTGGAAGCCGAACTGTTTGGCTACAGCGATGGTGCCTTCACTGGTGCACGGCGCGGTGGTCGCGTGGGCCTGGTCGAGGCCGCCGATGGCGGTACGTTGTTCCTGGATGAGATCGGCGAACTGCCGCTGCCGTTGCAGACCCGCCTGCTGCGCGTGCTGGAAGAACGCGAGGTGCTGCGTGTCGGCGCTACCGAACCGACCGCAGTCGACCTGCGCGTGGTGGCCGCCACCCTGAAGTCGCTGGAACAGCACGCGGCGACCGGCAGCTTCCGTCGCGACCTGTATTACCGGCTGGCCGCGCTACGCATCGCCCTGCCCCCGCTGCGTGCGCGGCGCAGTGACATCCCGCTGCTGGCACAGCACTTCTTCCGCCAGCTGCGTGGCATCGACGCGCCATTGGATGAGGAGGCACTGGCGTTGCTGAGCGCGGCCGAGTGGCCGGGAAACGTGCGCGAACTGCGCAATCTGGTGGATCGACTACGCATCCACTGGCAGCCTGGGGAAGGGTTGATCGATGCAGCGCGGCTGCTGCAGCTGGCACCCGAGCTGGTGCATGAAGGTGTCGCGGCGTTGCCGGTGGAAAGCAACGGCAAGCGGCCACCGCGTGCGCAGCTGGAAGCACTGCTGCGGGAACACCGGCATGATCGTGAGGGCATGGCGCAGGCGCTGGGGGTATCCCGCACCACGCTGTGGCGCTGGTTGCGCGCTGAAGGGTTGTAGAAGTCGAGCTTGCTCGACTGCTTCATCTAAGCCGCCCGATCATCATCGTTGATGTACCAAACGATGAAATCTACGAAATTCTTCCAACGGGCAGGAGTTTCACCCGAAAGAAACTGATCATGCCGAGCCAGGCAATAGTCATGCACATCTTCCTTTCGCACATCGTACAAATACATCCCCTCACCTTCGTCAGATGACAACGGAAGAAAATCCGCTGGGAGCTCGTAACGATCCCAAACGTACTCAGCCTGGTCTGGAATCTTCGGAATTCCAGGACCAACGATACGCAACAACTCAAGCCTACCGCTCACAGCAGGCAGCGCGCCATTGACCGCCATGTAGAAAATCCACATATCGCAGTGAGGAGCAACGCCCAAGCGACGCATGACGTCGGCCGCCGAAGCGCAATCAGGATTCCGACGATCCGGGTACGCGCGAACCACGCGCCGGATCAGATCATTCATCCGCATTCAACTGCCTCCGCATCACTCAATGTTCAACGCGCCCAGCGCACTTCTATCGCGAACCGCCCACTCCCAACTGTGGCAATCCACAACAGCAACACACCCAGCGGCACTTCGCTCAGGTAGAAGAACCAGCTCAACCAATCCGGCACGCTCAGTCCCGCAGGAATGCGCGCGATGCCATCGGTAAGTGCCGCCACCGCGCAGATCCCCGCCAGCAACAGGGCCGAGGGCGGCTCAAAAGGCCCAGTGCCAGCAGTCCACCCGCAATCCATTCGATCACGCCGAGCACCGGCGCACTGAACACCGGGAACGGGATCCTCGCATCGACCAGCGTATGCACCATGCGTTCGCGGCCCGCATCGGTGAACACCTTGTTCCAGCCGGACACGCAGAACATCACCCCGGCCACGATTCGGGCGATCAACAGCAGGAACGCTTCCACGCCGTGACGCGGCGGCGGCACCGCAAACAGGCAACGCCAGGAGGGCATGGCAACTCCGGAAGTCGAGAACATCCGTCGGAGTGTGCCGGTTAAGGGCCTGCTCGCAGATGAAGCAAGCCGGTCCATTTGCGACAGCCTGCTCTTGTGGAGTCGAGCCCTGCTCGACTGCCTCATGCGTCGGAGCAGCACCCGAGCACGGCACGGCTCTACAACCGCCGCCCGTCAGCGAGCAGCAGCTCGATGTCCTCCACCTGCACCACCGGTACCTGCCACGGATGATGCGGCACGATGCCCTGCTCGAAGATGCGCTGCAGCCGCTGCGGATCGCGCGGCAGGCAGAATTCCAGGCGCACGCTGTCGACCACTTCGGTGCGACCCGCTTCACCCTGCACGGGCGACGCCCCCATGCGTGGGCGGAACTGCTCGAATCCCGGCGCCGACCACCACATGCCATGCTCGTAGTCGCCGGCCGCGAGCGCATCCACCGCGAGGATGCCCCGCTTCACTGCGTCCAGCGCGACCGATGGAACAAACACCACCACGCGATACAGCGCCACGCGATTCACGCCGATGGCTCCAGTGGCATGCGGAAATAGACCACCCGTTCGGTCTCTTCGAAGCCGCAGGCCCGATGCGCGGCGTGAGCCTGCACGTCTTCCACGCGACTGTCCGAAGCCAGTTCGCGGCAGCCCGCGTCGCGCGTCCATGCCCGCACCGCCGCCAGCAGGGCGCGGCCCACGCCGCGGCCTTGCCACTGCGGCTGCACGTACCAGCCCTCCAGGAAGCCCACCGGCGAGGAATCGGTGCCGTTCACGTAGTCATGGCGCAGGCGCACTTCGGCGAAGCCGATCGCCTGGCCACCCGCTGCACACGCCAGGAAAACCGCACCTGCGTCCTCGGCCAGCGCCGCCACCAGCGTCTCCAGCGGATCATCGGCATCGGGCCACAGGCCCAGACGCAGCTGCGCCCACGCAACCGCATCGGCCGCCGTGGCCGGGCGGGTCGTGGCCGCGCTGCCGGTCACGGGTACAGCAGGCGCTTGCTCCAGCGCCCTTCCGCACCGGCTTCATAGCACCAGCGCTCGTGCAGGCGGAACTGCGCGCCGTACCAGAACTCGATGCGGTCGGGCACCACACGCAGGCCACTCCAGCCCTCCGGGCGCGGCACGTCCTTGCCTTCGAAGCGCGCTTCGACCTCGGCCACGCGCGCGTCGAATTCCTCGCGCGTGGCCAGCGTCTTCGACTGCTGCGAAGCCCAGGCGCCGATCTGGCTCATCCGCGGGCGGCTGGCGAAATAGGCGTCGGCCTCGGCATCGGCCACCTGCTCGACGCGACCCTCGATGCGCACCTGGATGCCGGCCTCGCGCAGGCTGCGCCACAGGAACAGCAGTGCAGCCTGCGGATTGGCCTGCAGCTCCCGGCCCTTGTGGCTGTCCAGGTGGGTGTAGAACACGAAGCCACGCTCATCGAACGCCTTCAGCAGCACGGTGCGCGCCGACGGACGGCCGTGCGTATCGGCGGTGGCCACGGTCATGGCATTCGGCTCGACCTCGCGGCTCTGTTTGGCCTCGTCGAACAGGCCGGCAAACGTGGACAGGGCTTCGGCGTACAGGTCGCTCATGGTTGCGTTCTTCTCACACGGATTGGGCTATTGTGGCTGCATGGCCGCTGCTGCGTATATGCCCCAGGTGAAAGGATTCCCCGAAACATTGGCCGAACAGGTGCTGGACGACGCACTGGGCAGTGGCGCAGCGGTTCCAGTATTGGCGATCAGCGGCCTGCAGGGGAGCGGCAAATCGACGCTGGCCGCGCAGGTCGTGGCCCGCGCCCAGGCACGCGGCCTGAACGCCGCCACGCTGTCGATCGACGACGTCTACCTGACCCGCGTGCAGCGCCAACGGCTTGCCCGCCAGGTGCATCCACTGCTGATCACCCGGGGCCCGCCGGGCACCCATGACCTGCCGCTGGCCCACGCAGTGCTGGATGCGGTGGCCGCGCGGCAGCCCTTCGCGATGCCGCGTTTCGACAAGCTGGCCGACGAACGCCTGCCAGAAGCGCAATGGCCGCGCCTGCACCAACCGCTGGACCTGCTGGTGTTCGAAGGCTGGTTCCTGGGCACGCCCGCGCAGGATGACGACGCGCTGGACAGCCCGTTGAACGCACTGGAACGCGAGGCCGACGCCGATGGCCGCTGGCGGCGCTGGTGCAACCAGGCGCTGGCCCGCGACTACCCGGCGCTGTGGCAGCGCTACGACCGGCTATGGTTCCTGCAGCCGCCGGATTTCTCGGTGGTACCGCGCTGGCGCTGGCAGCAGGAGCAGAACCTGCAGGCCTTTCAGCCAGGCCGGCACGGCATGAGCCGGCCACAGCTGGAACGCTTCGTGCAGTACTACGAGCGGGTCAGCCGGCAGGCACTGCGGGCGCTGCCGGCGCTTGCCGATCACATGGTGGTCCTGGACGGCCAGCGACAGGTGCAGGACGTGCGCTGAGCACGCCTATTCCACCAGGAAGGTCACCCGCAGGTTGACCCGCCATTCGGTGATCTCGCCGCTGCCATTGGTGACCACCTTGGTCTCGTTCACCCAGGCGCCCTGGATGCCCTTGACCGTCTCGGAGACCTTCTTCAGCCCGCTGCGCACGGCGTCCTCCACGCTCTTCGGCGAGGAGGCGGTGATTTCGATGACCTTGGCGACCGTCATGGCCTGTACTCCGGCTGGCGCGGGAGACCCCGCTGGAACGCCTACCCTGACGTGAAGAACGTAAAGGCCAGGGCACGGAGGTGTTAGCATCAGAGGGCATGAATCCTGCTCCGAACCTGATCCTGATCGGCCCGATGGGCGCCGGCAAAACCTGCATCGGCCGCCGCTTGGCCGAGCGCTTCACGCTGGACTTCGTCGATGTCGACCAGGCCATCGTCGATGCCGCCGGTGCCAGCATCCCGACCATCTTCGAGCACGCCGGCGAAGCCGGTTTCCGCAACCATGAACGCGAGGCCCTGGCCCGTGTGCTGGAAGGCCGCGGCCAGCTGGTCTCCACCGGCGGCGGCGCGGTGCTGGACCCCGACAACCGTGCACTGATCGCCCGCCGCGGCTTCGTGGTCTACCTGCGGGTCAGCGTGACCGCGCAGCTGGAACGCCTGGCCCGCGACAAGGGCCGGCCGCTGCTGCAACGCCCGGACCGCGAGCAGGTGCTGCACGACCTGGCCGCACACCGCGACCCGCTATACCGCGAACTGGCCGACCTCACCCTCGATACCGACCCGTACACCGCTGCCGATGCGACTGCCCAGCTGGTGGTCAAGCTGGCCACGCAATGGCAGCGCCAGGACCTGACTGCATGACTTCCCCCGCCCTGCTGCAGGTCGCCGTTGGCGGCGACCGCCCCTACACCATCACCATCGGCGCCGGTGCCCAGGCCGATGGCGCTGCACTGGCCGCGCACGTTCGCGGCCGCCACGTGCTGCTGCTCAGCGACAGCGAAGTCGCCCCGCGCTATCTGGCGCCGGTGAAGCAGACCCTGCTGGCCGCGCGTCCCGACCTGATCATCGGCGAGCACGTGCTGGCCGCCGGTGAGGCCTCCAAGACGCTGGCCGAATTCGGCCGCGCGATCGAAGCGCTTGCGGCGCTCGGCGCCACGCGCGACGCCTGTGTCTTCGCCCTCGGCGGCGGCGTGGTCGGTGACCTTGCCGGATTTGCCGCGGCCTGCTGGATGCGCGGCGTGGACTGCGTGCAGCTGCCGACCACCCTGCTGGCGATGGTCGATTCGTCGGTGGGCGGCAAGACCGCCGTCGACATCCCGGCCGGCAAGAACCTGGTCGGCGCCTTCCATCCGCCGCGTGCGGTCATCGCAGATACCCGCGTGCTGGCCACCCTGCCGCCGCGCGAACTGCGTGCAGGCCTGGCCGAAGTGGTGAAGTACGGTGCGCTGGGCGACGCGGTGTTCTTCGAATGGCTGCAGCAGCATGCCGATGCGCTGGTCGCCGGTGAAGACCACGTGCTTTCCGAAGCCATCGCGCGCAGCTGCCGGCACAAGGCCGCCATCGTCGAGCGCGATCCGTTCGAGAAGGGCGAACGTGCCCTGCTCAACCTCGGGCATACCTTCGGCCATGCCATCGAAACCGAGCAGGGCTACTCGGCTCCAGGCCGCGATGCGCTGAACCATGGCGAGGCGGTGGCGGTGGGCATGGTGCTGGCGGCGAAGCTGTCCACCGACCTCGGCCTGGCCGACGATGCCGACCGCGCTCGCCTGCAGGCACTGTTGGAACGCCTCGGCCTGCCGGTGGCGATCCCGGCCGGGCTGGACCCGCAGGCCCTGCTCGGCCGCATGCGCCTGGACAAGAAGAACGTGGCCGGCCGCCTGCGCCTGGTGCTGTGGCGCGGCATGGGCCGCGCCGAAGTGGTGCCGGACGTCGATGAGGCGGCGGTACTGAAGGTGCTGTCAGCCAGGTAGAGCCGGCCGCTGGCCGGCTCCTCCATGCATGAAGTTGCCGGCCAGCGGCCGGCACTACCACGTTGCGGCAGGGGTCACCCCTGCCCCGCTACAATCGGCGCCATGCACGTCTACCTGCAACATCCCGACGCCGGTGCGCAGGCACCGCGTTTCCTGCGCCTGAGCCTGCAGCCGGACCTGTTCGGCGGCTGGGAGCTGCTGCGCGAGAGCGGCCGCGTCGGCAGCCGCTCGCAGTTGCGGCGCGAGCTGTTCCTGCAGGCCGACGACGCCCGCCACGCCTTCGAGAAGGCCCGCGATGCCGAACTGCATCGCGGCTTCCAGATCCTTTCGCACGGCGGCTGACGCCGCTGCTCCTCCCGTCCAAGGAATGCCCATCGTGACCAGCCCTCTCCGCAACGATCGCCTGCTGCGCGCCCTGCGCCGCGAACCGGTGGACTGCACCCCCGTCTGGCTGATGCGCCAGGCCGGCCGCTACCTGCCGGAATACCGCGCGACCCGGGCCAAGGCCGGTAGCTTCCTGGCCATGGCCAAGACCCCGGAGATCGCCTGCGAAGTCACCCTGCAGCCGCTGCGCCGGTTCCCCCTGGACGCAGCCATCCTGTTCTCGGACATCCTCACCATTCCCGATGCGATGGGCCTGGAGCTGTACTTCGTCGAAGGCGAAGGCCCGAAGTTCCGCCATCCGGTGCGTGATGAAGCGGCCATCGCCAAGCTGGCGGTGCCGGACATGGAGCAGGACCTGGGCTACGTGATGGATGCGGTACGCCTGATCCGCCGCGAGCTGGACGGCCAGGTGCCGCTGATCGGCTTCTCCGGCAGCCCCTGGACGCTGGCCTGCTACATGGTGGAAGGCGGCGGCAGCAAGGATTTCGCACGCATCAAGGCGATGGCGCTGAACCATCCGCAGGCGCTGCACCGCCTGCTGGAGGTCACCACCGAAGCGGTGATCGCCTACCTCGGTGCGCAACGCGCGGCCGGTGCGCAGGCGCTGCAGGTGTTCGACACCTGGGGTGGCGTGCTGTCCCCGGCGATGTACCGCGAGTTCTCGCTGCGTTACCTGCAGCGGATTGCACAGGGCCTGGATCGCGGCGAAGGCAGCGAGCGCACGCCGCTGATCCTGTTCGGCAAGGGCACCGGCCTGCACCTGGAAGCACTGTCGCAGACCGGCGCCGATGCACTTGGCCTGGACTGGACGCTGGACCTGGACGAAGCAATGCGCCGCACCGGTGGTCGCGTCGCGCTGCAGGGCAACCTCGACCCGACCACGCTGTACGCCTCGCCGGATGCGATCGCCACTGCCGCAGCGCGCGTGCTCGACACCTATGCCGCCGGCAACGGCGGCTCGCGCGAAGGCCATGTGTTCAACCTCGGCCACGGCATGTCGCCGGACATGGACCCGGCGCATGTGCAGGTCCTGGTCGACGCGGTGCACGCGCACAGCCAACGCTGAGCATTCCGCATGCCATCACGGCGCGATGTTGATCGCGCCGTGACCCGCAGTGCGCGATCATGGCGGCCCCCACGCTGCACCGGCCACACCCCATGTCCACATCGCCATCGACCTACAACCGCCAGCGTCCCCTGCTGTGGCTGGTGTCCCTGGCGATCTTCATGCAGATGCTGGACTCGACCATCGTCAACACGGCGCTGCCAGCGATGGCGGCCAGCCTGGGCGAGAGCCCGCTGCAGATGCAGTCGGTGGTGTTCAGCTATGCGCTGGCGGTCGCCACCTTCATTCCCGCCTCGGGCTGGATCGCCGACCGCTATGGCACCCGGCGCACCTTCCTGGTGGCGATCATCCTGTTCACCCTCGGCTCGCTGGCCTGCGCGTTGGCCCAGCACCTGCACCAGCTGGTCGGCGCGCGCGTGCTGCAGGGCATCGGCGGTGCGATGCTGCTGCCGGTCGGTCGGCTGGCGGTGATGCGCTCGGTGCCGCGCGAGGATTTCCTGCGCGCGATGAGCTTCATCGCCATCCCCGCGCTGGTCGGCCCGCTGATCGGCCCGACGCTGGGCGGCTGGCTGGTCGAGATCGCCTCATGGCACTGGGTGTTCCTGATCAACCTGCCGATCGGCGTGATCGGTTTCATCGCCGCGATGAAGATCATGCCCGACCATTACGCCAGCCATCGCACCCGTTTCGACCTGCGCGGCTACATCATGCTGGCCTTTGCGATGGTGGTGCTGTCGCTGGCCTTGGACGGCATCTCCGGACTCGGCACCCCACACGCGCTGGTGATGCTGATGACGGTCGCGGGCCTGGCTGCGCTGGTGGGCTACTGGCTGCATGCCGCCAATTCCACCGCACCCTTGTTCTCGCTGGCCCTGTTCCGCGTACCCAGCTACCGCATCGGCATCCTCGGCAACCTGTTCTCGCGCATCGGCAGCAGTGCCATGCCGATGCTGATCCCGCTGCTGCTGCAGGTCGGCCTCGGCCTCGGCCCGATGAACGCCGGCCTGATGATGGTGCCCGTAGCGGCGGCTGGCATGGTGTCGAAGAAACTGGCAGTGAAGCTAGTCGAACGTTACGGCTACCGCCGCGTGCTGATGACCAACACCGTGCTGGTGGGGCTGGCAATGGCCAGCTTCATCCTGATGACACCTGGCCAGCACTTGGCCTGGCGCCTGGTGCAGCTTGCGTTCTTCGGCGCGGTCAATTCACTGCAGTTCACCGTGATGAACACCGTGACGCTGCGCGACCTTGACCGCGAATTCGCCAGTTCCGGCAACAGCCTGCTGTCGATGGTGATGATGCTGGCCGCCGGTTTCGGCGCCGCGGCGGCCGGCAGCCTGCTGGCCGCGTTCGGCAATCACCTGGACAGCAACAGCGCGACCGCCGCGCTGCATGCCACATTCCTGTGCGTGGGCGCGATCACCCTGACCTCGACGATGATCTTCTGGCAGCTGCCTGACACCAAGCCCGAACCGCGGCAGGTCGAGCACGTCGCGGAGTGAGGATGGTTCGGCAGGGCCTGCGGCCCTGCCCCCGCAGAGGCCGAAGCAACAGCAACAGCGAGCATTCAGTGGGTGGTGGGCCGGTGTGGGCTTGCAGGACACGCCGTAAACCCCCAGACCGGCCCAGCCGCTGGCGGCTGTGCGTTCGGGCGCTTGCGAAGCAGTGCTTCGCAAGCAAAGCGCCCTCACCCATGGTGGGCTCGATGGCGCCATCCATGGCGCCAACGGTCCTGCAAGCCCACACCGCCCCACCTCTGACAGATTTTCGCGATTGGGTAGATCCACGCCGTGCGTGGATGAACGTCCATTGACATCGAATAGGTCGAATTGAAATCGAAATGCATCCACGCATGGCGTGGATCTACTGCAGATCGCAGAATTCTGTAGAAGGCGGGGTGGGTCCGGTTGCGGGAGTGTCCGCGGCATGGATGCCGCGGCCAAGCCCCCAGGGACGGGTTTACGGCGTCTCCCGCAACCGGACCCACCCCGCCATCCCACGGAATGCAGGCTTTTGACGTTGATCCGGCGGGTGCAGGGCTGCAGGCCCTGCAGAACCTACCTACCCATGACCCTGGCGATCGCTTCCACCAACAGCTCACCAGTCACCGGCTTGCGCAGGAAGCCGCCAATGCCGGCTGCTTCCACCTGCTGCTGCAGGTCCGGATCGGTCCGCGCGGTCACCGCCAGCAGCGGCAGCATGTAGCCCTGGTTGCGCAGGTGCTGGGCCAGCTCGAAACCGCTCAGGCCCGGCAGGTCCAGATCCAGCAGGCCGACGTCGAAATCGCCGGCACTGACCTCGCGCAGCGCCGCCAGCGCATGGCCGGCATGCACCACCTCGTGGCCGCGTGCGCTCAACAGGCCACGCACCACGTCGGCCACGGTGGCATCGTCCTCGACCAGCAGCACCCGCAGCGGCGGCATGTTCGCCGCTTCGTCGCGATGCCCCTCGGCCGATGCCTCGGCATCGCTGTTCACCACCAGCGGCAACGGCAAGGTCACGCCGAAACAGGTGCCCCGACCCAGCTGGCTCTCCACCTGGATCCGCCCCTGCATCGCATGCGCCAGCTCGCGGCAGATCGCCAGACCGAGGCCACTGCCACCGTACTGCGCGGCGGTACGTGCACCATCGGCCTGCTCGAAGCGGCGGAACAGGCGCTGCTGTTGTTCCTGGCTGATGCCCGGGCCGGTATCGCGCACCTCGAAGTGCAGCGCACGCAGCTCGCCATCGCAACGTGCATGCAGGGTGATAGTGCCGCGGCTGGTGAATTTCACTGCGTTCGACAGCAGGTTGAGCAGGATCTGCCGCACGCGCATGGCATCACCGGTCGCCTGCAGGCCCGCAGGCAGCTGGTTGTCGAGGACGAAGCGCAGGCCCTTCTGTGCAGCCAGCGGGCCCATCAGCGCCGCCAGATCCTGCAACAGGCCATTCAACGCAAACGACTGCGACTGCAGTTCCAGGCGCCCGGACTCGATCCGCGCCAGGTCCAGCGCATCGTTGACCAGGTGCAGCAGGTGCTCGCCAGCATGCCGGATCGACTGCGTGTAGCCACGCTGCTGCGGGTCCAGTGGCGAGGCAAGCAGCAGCTCGCTCATGCCCAGCACGCCGGTCATCGGCGTGCGGATCTCATGGCCAAGGTTGGCCAGGAAGCGGGTCTTGGCCGCCGACGCCTGCTCGGCCAGTTCCTGCTTGTGCAGCGCCAGCTGGTAGGCGTGCCGCCGCTGCAGGCGGCGTCGGTACAGCCAGGCAAACCAGCTGGTCAGCAGCAACCCGACCGACGCCAGCACCAGCAGGCCGGACAGGCTGCGCCACCACGGCGGCTGCACGCGGAATTCCAGGCTCTGCACCCGCGACCACACGTGGTCGGCCGACCGGGCCTGTACTTCCAGCCGGTAGCTGCCCGGCGCCAGGCGCGAGAACAGGCGCTCGCCGGCCGGGCCGACTTCGACCCAATCGGGGTCGTAGCCGGCCAGGCGGTAGCGGTACGTATTGGACGCCGAGTCGGCGAAGGACAGCAATCGCGCGACGATGCGCAGGTCGCGGTCGCCATCGGCGATCTGCAACGGCGCATCGTGGGTCATGTCCAGCACCTGCTCGTTGCGGCGCACTTCCACCCGCTCGATCACCAGCGGGGCGCGACGGACCGAAGGCCGTACCTGCTCCGGGTCGAACACCACCGCGCCCGCTGCCGTTCCGGCCACCAGGTGGCCATCGGCCGCTGCGATCAAGGTGTGCTCGCGGAATTCCTGGCTTGGCAGGCCGTCGTGCACGCCGTACAGGCGCACGCTCTGCCCATCGGCACTGACACGTACCAGGCCGCGTGCGCTGGTCGCCCAGGCCACGCCCTGCGCATCCACCACCAGGCCGGAGGCGGAGATCGCCGGATAGCCCTGTTCGGCACCGACCACCGCCTGCCGTTCCAGGCGTCCCTGGCTCCAGCGGTAACGGGACAGGCGACCATCCTCGGACAACCAGACCTGGCCGTCACGGCCCACATGCAACGCATGGATCGCCGTTGCCGGCGCACCCGGCACCGGCTGGAAGCGCTCGCTTTCCGGCAGCCACTGCAGCAGGCCACGGCTGCTGGCCAGCCAGATGTGGTCCTGCGGACCGCATTCCACATCGAGGTTGAGCTGGCCCTGCTGCAGGCCGCGCTGGCCATTGTCCAGCTGGCGCCGCACCTGGCCGTCGAGGTCGCGCTGCTGCACGCCTGCGGGCAGCATCAACCAGAGGCTGTCGCCGTCGCAGGTCATCATCGCTTCGACCACCCCTTCCATCGCCGCATCTGCACCGGCATCACGGCCCCAACGACGCAGTTCGCGCCGTTGCGGGTCGTAGCGCACCAGCGCATCGGTCGATCCAATCCAGACCTGGCCACGCCGGTCCTCACGCACCGAGGTCAACCAGTGCATGCCGTTGACCCAGGTGCGATGCTGCTCGATCCTGCCGGTCTTCGGATCGAAGCGGTCCAGCGCGCCATGGCTGCCCACCGTCCAGACGCCGCCGTTGCTGGAGGGGCTGGTACCCAGCACGAGCGCATTGCGCAGCGAGCTGGGGTCGTCCTCCAGGCGCGACAGCACCGAGAACTGCCACCAGCGTGGCAGCAGGTGCCACAGCCCAGCATTGGTGCTGGCCAACCAGATGCCACCTTCGCGGTCCTCGTAGGCACCGGTCCAGTTCGGCCGTACCGGACCGCGCGCGATCGCGCTGTACAGCGGCACGGTCTGGTACTGGCCATCGACCGCACGCCCCAGCCCGGTGCGTGTATCCAGCCAGTGCCCGCCCTGCTCATCGCGCAGCATCATGCCCAGCACCTGCTCGCCCGGCGGCAGCTTCCACGGGGGGGCTTCGAAGCGGCCATCCGGGCGGCGCACGGTGGCGCCGGCCATCGTGCTGATCCACAGGCTGCCATCCGGTTCGGCGGTCAGTCCGTTGATCAGAAGGCTGGGGATGATGTCCGTACCGACACGCTCGAAGTCGGTCCCGGTCCAGCGCGCCACGCCATGCTTGGTGCCGATCCACAGGCTGCCATCGGCCAGCGTGGCCAGGTAGGGCACCGACGACGAAGGCAGGCTGCGCGGATTGTTCGGCTCGGGCAGGAAGCGCTGCAGGCGATCCTGGCTGTCCAGGCGGTACAGGCCGCCTTCGTGGGTACCGAACCAGATCGAGCCATCAGGCGTGCTGGCCAGGCTCCAGACCGTGTTGGTACCCATCAACGGCTGGCTGCTGCGGTCGTAGAAGTGCAACTGGCGGCGGTCGGCCGACATGCGCACCAGGCCGGCGTTCTCGGTGCCTATCCACAACTGGTTGCGGGCATCGACCAGCACCGTCCAGATGCGGTTGTCACGCAGTCCATCCTCGGAACGCCACACGCGGTAGGTGCGGCCGTCATAGCGGGCCAGGCCATCGTTGGTGGCGATCCACAGGTAACCGTAGCGATCCTCGGCCATGCGGTTGACGGTATTGGACGGCAGGCCATCGAACACCGTCACCTGCCGCGGGCTCGGAGGCACCGGCTGTGCCGCAGCGGGCAACGCGCAGCACAGGAGGACCAGCAGCAGCATCGCCGCCCGCAGATACACCACCGATTGCCTCCTCACGCTGGTCCTGATGATTCCCGCGCTGCGGGCGTCGGCATGGTAAACCGAAAGTCGCGCCGTTCACGCCCGGCGTCGGCGTCGTCACGCAGTCGCCTGTCGTTTCGCACGCGCCTGGGCGATGGCCGTCACCAGCAGGTCACCGGTCACCGGCTTGCGCAGGAAGCCATCGAAGCCTGCGGCCAGCACCTGGGTTTCGGCATAGGCATCGGAACGGGCGGTCACCGCCACCAGCGGCAGTTCATAGCCCATGGTGCGCAGCTGGCGGGCGATGGCCGTACCGTCCAGCGCGGGCAGATCGAGATCGAGCAGGCCGACGTCGAAACCATCGGTGGCGATCTCCGACAGCGCGCCCAGGCCATGCAGCACGTGGACCACCTCATGCCCGCGCACGCGCAGCAGGCCGGCGATGACCTCGGCCACCGTGGCATCGTCCTCGACCAGCAGGATGCGCAGCGGCGGCAGTTCCGGCAGGGCCGCCACGTCGCCCGCTTCGCTGGCGGCCTGGCGCGTCCAGGGCAGGGGCAGGCGCACGCGGAACCGCGCGCCCTTGCCAGGCTGGCTGTCCACTTCGATGCGCCCCCCCATCGCCACCGCCAGTTCCTGGCAGATCGCCAGCCCCAGACCACTGCCGCCGTAGCGCGACGCGGTACGCGGGCCGTCGGCCTGTTCGAAACGATGGAACAGGCGCTGCTGCTGCTCGGCGTTGATGCCCGGGCCGCTGTCATGGACTTCGAAACACAGGCCGCCCTTTTCTTCCAGGCGTACGGCCAGGCCGACGTGGCCGCGCTCGGTGAATTTGATCGCGTTGCCGAGCAGATTCAGCAGGATCTGGCGCACGCGCATCTCGTCGCCACTGACACTGATCGGCCCGGGCGGGTCTTCGCCGCGCTGGAACACCAGCTGGCGTTGCTGCGCCATCGGCTGCATCAGGCCCTGCACCTGGTCCAGCAGCTCCCCCAGATCAAACGGGCGCAGGTCCAGCTCCAGCCGCCCGGCTTCGATCCGGGCCAGGTCCAGGGCATCATTGACCAGCCGCAGCAGATGGCTGCCGGCCTGCTGGATGGACCCGGCGTAGCCGCGCTGCACCGGATCCAGCGGAGTCGCCAGCAGCAGTTCGCTCATGCCCAGCACGCCGGTCATCGGCGTGCGGACTTCGTGGCCCAGCGTAGCCAGGAAACGGCTCTTGGCCTGCGAGGCCTGCTCGGCCAACTGCTGCTTGTGCACCGTCAGCTGCCATTGCTGGCGGCGGCGCAGCCGCGCGCGGATCGACCAGACCAGAACCACCAGCAGCAACGACCCCAGCAGGATGTAGCCGAATATCGCCATGCCGCTGCGCCACCACGGCGGCAGCACCTTCACCTGCAACTGCTGCGAAGGTGTCCACGCGCCCCGGGCAGTCGCGGCCTGCACCTCGATGACATAGCGGCCGGTCGGCAGCCGCGACAGGGTGCGCTGGCCATCGCCCCCCTGCTCCACCCAGTCCTGGTCGTAACCCTGCACGCGGAAGCGATACCGGTTGCCCTGCGGGCTGGCATAGGAAAGCAGCCGCGCATCGATCTGCAGATCGCGGTCGTCCGGTCCCAGCAGCAGGGTGCCGGTGAGCGGCAGCGGTTGCCAGCCGCGTGCGTCGTCGCGCCGCACCCGCACTTCGGCGATCACCAGCGATGAAGGCGGCAGCACGGTGTCGTCGGCATTCACATCAAAGGCGACCAGGCCGGTCTGGGTAACCGCCAACACGCGGCCATCGGCGTTCACCGCAGGTGGCCGACCGGTGAACTCGGCATCGGACAGGCCATCGCGTTCGTTGAACTGTTGCAGGCGCCGCGTCTTCGGGTCCCACCGCAGCAGGCCGCGCGGCGTCGTGGCCCACAGCTGGCCATTGTCGGCTAGCGCCAGCCCCCCCATGGTCACCGGCGGCACGCCCGCACTGCCGTCGATGCGCTGTATCAGGCGCAGGCTCATGCCATCCCACTGGTAGCGCTCGAAGGCGCCTTGGCGCGCCAGCCACAACTGCTGCGGATCGATCCATGCCAGATCGTAGATCGGGCCGCGCGAAACGCCGGGCACTGGCTCGAAGCGTCCGGCCTGCTCACGCCAGATGCCCATGTCGCCCATCACCCAGGGCCGGCCGTGGGCGTCGAAGCGGATCTGCTCGATCGGCGCATCGGCCGTCCCGCGGAAATGTTCCAGCGGATGACTGTGCAGCAGCCGGCCCTCTGCATCGCGCTGCTGCAGGTCCAGGCCCATCACCGACACCCACACCGTGCCATCAGGGGCCTGCCGCATCAGGTCGATGCGCTGGCGCAGGTCGGCACTGCCATCGATCCGCAGATCACGCAATGCGCCGGTGGCCGGATCGTAGACGCTGATGCGGCCGCCGCGTCCCAGCCACAGGCGACCATCCGGGCGCGGCAGCACCGACCACACCACGCCGTTGCCGAGCTGCCGGTCGCTGGCCAGCAGGCGCAGGGTGCCCTGCGCATCGAGCTGGTACACCCCTCGCGCCGAGCCGACGTAGTAGTTCTTCCCGTCGCTGGCCGCGCTCAACAGGTACTGGCTGTCCAGCGGCTTGTCGTCGAGCTGGTTCCAGATCGAGAAGCGCCGCCAGTCCGGTGGCAGATAGGCCAGGCCCTGGGTCAGCAACGCCACCCACAGTCCGCCCTCGTGGTCCTGCAGCAGGTCAAGCACGCCGCTGTGCGCGGTCAGGAAGCCGCTGCCGCGGTCCCCCTCCAGCCGGCGCAACGCCGCCGCATCCCCTCGCAACAGGCCATCGGAGGTACCCGCCCAGTAGCCCCCCTGGCGATCGGCCAGGACCAGGGCCGACCGCAGCTGGGCACTGTCGGCCCATCGCGGGCGACTGACCCGGTCCTGCCCATCGATGCGGTAGAGGCCATCGTTCTGGCTGCCTACCCAGATCGAACCGTCTGCATCACGGCTCAACCGGAGCACGCTCAGCCTCCCCAGTTCCCGCGCGGCCACCGGCTCGAAGCCGCTGCCGTTCCAACGCGCCACACCGGCTTCGGTGCCGACCCACAGGCGGCCCCGCGCGTCGACCAGGCTGGTGAAGATGCTGTTGCTGGGCAGGCCACCCGGGCGCGCGGGATCATGGGTGTAGAGGCGCACACTGCCGTCTTCGCCGAAACGGCAGACGCCATGGTTGTTGGTCCCGATCCACAAGGCGTCGTCGACATAGGCCAGTGCCCAGAACTGCCCCTGGCAGGTGGAATTGACCGTATCGAAGGTCTGGAAGCGCTCGCGGTCGGCATCCAGGCGTGCCACGCCCTTGCCATTGATGCCCACCCAGACCCGGTCCAGCGGGTCGATCAGCAGGGTCTCGATCTCGTTGCCAGGCAACGAGCCCGGCTGTTCCGGGTCGTGCTCCCAGACCCGCAGGCTGTTGCCGTCATAGCGGGCGAGTCCACCATCGGTGGCGGCCCAGACGTGGCCCTGGCGATCCTCGGCCAGCGCCACCACCATGCGAGACGGCAAGCCTTCGGCGGCACCGAAGCGGCGCAGGCGTGGTGTTTCTGCCATGTCCAGGGTCGCAGCCGCCGTGGCCATCGCCACCAGCAGCAGCAGTCCCATACCTGCGATGCCACGGCACCACAGGCGCCAACCGCTCGTCATCCTGAACCCCCTGTCCTGCGCCGATTGTCACACAGGGCCGGGGTCATGGCTGCAACAGCCTGTTTCCAGCGGCGGCACCACCACGAACTGTTGCACCCATGCACGCAACGTTGGCAGGGGGCTGTGCGTATGATCGCAGCGTCCCCTTCCGGAGCCCGCCATCGATGCGTCCCTGCCTGGCCCTGTTGCCGATGCTGCTCGCCACCGCCCCTGCCTGGGCGGCCGCTGACACCTATCGCCTCGATCCGGTGCACACGCGGGTGCTGTTCTCGATCGACCACGCAGGCTACTCGCAGGCCATGGGCACGGTATCGGGCAGCGAGGGGCGCGTGCGGTTCGATCCCGACAACTGGCGCGACGCCACCGTGGAAGTGGATATTCCGGTGTCGCGGCTGGACCTTGGTGATGCCAAGTGGAACCAGGCCACCTTGGCCCGCAGCCTGCTCGACGGCGAGCGCTTCCCGACCGCGCGGTTCGTCTCCACCAAGGTCGAACCGATCGATGCCAGGCGCGCCCACGTGATCGGCACGCTGACCCTGCGCGGGGTCAGCCAGGAAATCACGCTGGATGTGACCCTCAACGCCATCAAGCGCTATCCGCTTCCCCCGTTCCGACGCACCGCCGGTTTTTCCGGCAGCACCACGCTGAGCCGGCGCGCGTTCGGCATCACCGCCTGGCCGGGCGTCATCGGTGATGCAGTACAGCTGAGGATCGAGGCGGAAGCCACCCTCGACCGCAGCGACGCCCCGGGAACTCCCGCTCCCCTTCCACACTCCGACCCCAAGACGGCCCGCTAGAGGACCCCTCATGACCGCCAAGAACACCCCCGCCGCCTGGGGGAGTGTCAGCCAGATCCTGCACTGGTTGATCGCACTGCTGATCCTCGCCCTGGGCGTGGTCGGCCTGACCATGGGCGAACTGCCCAAGACGCCCAAGTACTTCTGGGTCTACACCGCGCACAAGTCGATCGGCATCACCGTGCTGGCGCTGGTGCTGTTCCGCCTGGGCTGGCGCCTGTACGCCGGGGCACCGAAGCCGGTGCCGGGCGTGCCAAGCTGGCAGGAACGCATCGCCAGTGCCACCCACGTACTGCTGTATGTGCTGATGTTCGCCATCCCGCTGTCGGGCTGGCTGTACGATTCGGCCAGTGGCCTGCGCCCGTTCCGTTGGTTCGGCCTGGTCGACGTGCCCAAACTGAGCGGCCCCGACCCGCAGGTCGTCGCGGTGTCCCATGCCCTCCACGAATACGGCTTCTGGCTGTTGATCGCGGTGGTGCTGGCCCATGCCGGCGCTGCCTTCTACCACCACCTGTTCCAGCGCGATGCAACGCTGTCCCGCATGTTGCCGCGTGGCTGGCTCGCCTCCCCTCAGAAGGACTGACCGATGAACCTGAAACTGACCACTCCGGCCGCCGTGGCCGCCGCCCTGGCCGGCATGCTGGCCACCGCTCCGGCACTCGCTGCCGATTACGCGCAGGCTCCCGGCGCCGGTTCGATCCTGGTGTTCGCCACCAAGTACGACGGCGAAGTGTTCACCGGCAGCTTCCCTGGCTTCGCGACCAAGCTCAGCTTCGACCCGGCCAACCCGGCTGCCGGTTCGCTGGATGTGGTGATTCCGCTGGCAGGCGCCAAGAGCGGCAACAGCGATCGTGACTCGACCCTGCTGGGCGCCGACTTCTTCAACGTCGGCAAGTTCGCCACCGCACGCTACACCGCCAAGGGCTTCCGCGCCATGGGCAATGACCAGTTCGCCGCCGATGGCACCCTGGAGCTTCGTGGTGTCAGCAAGCCGGTCACGCTGACCTTCACCTGGAAGCCGGGCACCCAGCCGGTGCTGACCGGCAAGGCCACGGTCAAGCGCCTGGACTTCGGCGTCGGCGGCGGTGACTGGGCCGACACCAAGACCATCCCGGACGAAACCGCGATCAGCACGATCGTGAAGTTCGACGCGAAATAAACCGCATCTGGTAGTGCCGGCCGCTGGCCGGCATCACCCGGAACAGAGGGGTTGCCGGCCAGCGGCCGGCACTACCGATCGACGGCCAGCCACGCCTGAACCGTGGCCGCGTCGAACGGCCAGTCCAGCTCGCGGTCGCCGCGCTCGTCACGCAGCACCGGCACCCGCGTGCCATAGCGCGCTTCCAGCGCCGGCTGGTCGTCCAGGAACACCGATTCGAACTCCGGCGCCCGTGCCCTGGCCAGCTCGGCCAGGGCCATGTCGCACAGGTGGCAATCGTCACGTTGGATAAGGGTCAACACCGGCCGGGCTCCCGTGGCGGAAATGCTGCGCCGCAGCCATGGAAGTGCGGCGTGAACCGCTAGAATAGCGATCTCTTCCGGTACCCGCAGTACGGCAACCATGGCTGTCAGCACGTTCGACGTTTTCAAGATCGGCATTGGCCCGAGTTCCTCGCACACCGTCGGGCCGATGAAGGCCGCCGAGCGATTCATCCATCGCTGGCTGCTCGACCCGGGCCGCCTGCACGAGGTCGCGCGCATCCGCGCCGATGTCTATGGCTCGCTGGCACTGACCGGCCGCGGCCACGGCACCGACAAGGCGATCCTGCTGGGCCTGGAAGGCCAGCGGCCGAACCTGATCGATCCAGACATCATTCCGGCCACGCTGGAGCGCATCCGCAGCAGCAAGCGCATCCAGCTGATGGGCCAGCACGAGATCGCCTTCGACGAGAAGCGCGACCTCGGCATGAACAAGCGCCAGAAGCTGCCCTACCACACCAACGGCATGCGCTTCACTGCCTACAACGCCGACGACGAAGTGATCGCCACCCGCGACTATTATTCGGTCGGCGGCGGCTTCGTGGTCAACCAGGACGACGCGGCCGATGATCGCATCGTGCCCGACGAGACCCCGCTGCCCTACCCGTTCAAGAGCGGCGACGAGCTGCTGGCGCAGACCGCGCGCAGCGGCCTGAGCATTGCCCAGCTGATGTTCGAGAACGAGAAGTGCTGGCGCAGCGAAGACGAGATCCGCGCGCGGCTGCGCGAGATCTGGAGTGCGATGCAGTCGTGCGTGGCGCGCGGCATCCGCGAGGAAGGCGTGCTGCCGGGTGGCCTGAAGGTGGGCCGTCGTGCGCCGGCGTTGTACCGCGAACTGTCGTCGAAGCCGGAAGCGGCGATGCGCGACCCGCTGACCACGCTGGACTGGGTCAACCTGTACGCACTGGCAGTGAACGAGGAGAACGCTGCCGGTGGCCGCGTAGTGACTGCGCCGACCAACGGTGCGGCCGGTGTGCTGCCGGCGGTGCTGCACTACTTCGATCGCTTCTGCCCGGGCGCGAACGAACAGCGCGTGTTCGACTTCCTGCTGACCTCGGCGGCGATCGGCATCCTCTACAAGGAAAACGCCTCGATTTCCGGCGCCGAAGTGGGCTGCCAGGGCGAGGTTGGCGTGGCCTGCTCGATGGCGGCCGGTGGCCTGGTCGCGGCACTGGGCGGCAACCCCAGCCAGATCGAGAACGCCGCGGAAATCGGCATGGAACACAACCTGGGCCTGACCTGCGACCCGATCGGTGGCCTGGTGCAGATTCCCTGCATCGAACGCAACGCGATGGGCGCGGTGAAGGCGATCAATGCCTCGCGCATGGCGATGCGTGGCGACGGCAAGCACAAGGTGTCGCTGGACAAGGTAATCAAGACCATGCGCGATACCGGCCGCGACATGCAGGACAAGTACAAGGAAACCAGCCGCGGTGGCCTGGCGGTGAACGTCATCGAGTGCTGATGACCCTGGGTAGAGTCGACCGCTGGTCGACTATCGCGTGCAGCGCGGGATTTTCGCGGTCTGATCGAAGAGCAGTCGACTGACAGTCGACTCTACCCCGTTGTCCCTGGCCGGTCGGACGACACCGTCACCGCGTTCCGGTTAGGCTCGGGGCTCCCCCACCCCGGATTGCCCCATGCGCGTGATCGCTGCCGCCCTGCTTGCCTGCCTTCCGCTGACCGCCCTGGCCGCCCCCACCTACGGGCCGCGGCTTGAGGGCTTCGACTACGGCTATCCGGTCAAGACCTTCGCACTGGAATCGCAGCGGCAGCCGCTGGAAATGGCCTACCTGGACATCGCGCCGAAGAAGGCGCCCATCGGTGTGGTGGTGCTGCTGCACGGCAAGAACTTCTGCGCCGCCACCTGGAAGGAATCGATCAAGCCACTGGTTGCCGCCGGCTATCGGGTGATCGCTCCGGACCAGGTCGGCTTCTGCAAATCCAGCAAGCCCGAGCGCTATCAGTACACGTTCGCACAGCTGGCAGCCAATACCCATGCCCTGCTGCAGCAGCTGCAACTGGGCGACGTGCCGGTGCACCTGGTCGGGCATTCGATGGGCGGCATGCTGGCCGTGCGCTACGCGCTGATGTACCCGCAGGACCTGCGCAGCCTGTCGCTGGTCAACCCGATCGGACTGGAAGACTGGAAAGCGCTGGGCGTGCCCTGGCGCAGCGTCGACGCGTGGTATGCCGGTGAAATGAACATCAGCTACGACAGCATCCGCCGCTACCAGCTGGATGTGTACTACGACGGCAAATGGAAGCCGGCCTACGAACCCTGGGCGCGGATGCAGTCAGGCATGTACGAAGGGCCCGGCAAGCAGGCCGTTGCATGGAGCCAGGCGCTGGCCTCGGACATGGTGTTCAACCAGCCGGTGGTCTACGAACTGAAGAACCTGCAGGTGCCGACCACGCTGTTCATCGGCCAGAAGGACCGCACCGCGATCGGCCGCGACCTGGCGCCGGCTTCGGTGAAGGCGACGCTGGGCAACTATCCAGCGCTCGGCAAGGCGGCGGCCGCAGCGATTCCCGGCGCGACGCTGGTCGAGTTCGCCGAACTGGGCCATTCGCCGCAGGTGCAGGACCCGAAGCAGTTCAACAGCGCCTTGTTGAAGGCGTTGAAGTCCCGCTGATCAGCTAGCGTGCTCGTGTAGAGCCGAGCCCATGCTCGGCTTATCCAGCAGGAGGGGATCTCGCCAGGAGCAGCCGAGCATGGTCTCGGCTCTACAAGAACTGTGCGATCAGCCGACGATCCGCAGCACGTCATCCAGCAACGCGGCGGCGGTGACTTCCGCGCCCGCACCCGGGCCCTGGATCAACAGCGGCTGGCGACGGTAGCGATCACTGTGGATGGCGACGCGATTGTCGGTCCCCGCACCCTGCGCCAACGGGTGATCGGCCGGCAGCTCGCGCAGGCCCACCTGCGCACCCCCACCGTCAACACGGCCGACGAAACGCAACACGCGGCCGTTTTCGCGTGCCCGCTGCCAACGCGCCTGCAGCGGCGCATCCAGCTGCTCCAGCGCAGCCACTGCGCCCTCCAGCGGCAACGCGGCCAGCGTTTCAGGTACCAGTGAGTCCACCTGCACCTGCGAAGCATCCAGCGCCAGCCCGCTGCTGCGGGCCAGGATCAGCAGCTTGCGGCGCACGTCCTCGCCGGACAGGTCAAGTCGCGGATCCGGCTCGGTGTAGCCGGCCGCCAGCGCCTCGCGCACCGCCGCCGAGAACGGCGACTTGCCGTCATAGCGATGCAACAGCCACGCCAGCGAACCGGACAGCACGCCCTCGATGGCATGGATGTGATCACCACCGGCCACCAGTGCGCGCAGGCTGCTCAGCAGCGGCAGCCCGGCACCGACGGTGGCGCTGTCACCATAGCGCGCACCACTGTCGGCACAGCTGTCTGCAATGGCCTGCGCGCGTGCCAGCTGCGCACCACGGCCCAGCTTGTTGGCTGTCACCACATGCACGCCGCGCGCCAGCCACTGCACGTGACGTGCGGCCACGTCTTCGCTGGCGGTGGCATCGACCACCACATCGCCACGCTCCAGCCCTTCGGTGCTGGCCCACGCCGGCGAACTCTGGCCATCGCGTGGCGCACGTCGCGCCAGTTCCAGCGGCAACGCCAGGTCACGATCGATCTCCAGCGCAGTGCGCGAGTTGGCCAGCCATTGCACGCTCGGCAGTTCCAGACCGCGAGCTCGCAGCGTCTGGTAGCGCTGCACGAAGGCCGAGCCGACTGTGCCAGTACCGAGCAGCGCCAGGCGTCCCGCGCCCAGCGCCGGAATTTCAGCAGCGAGTGCGCTCATGCATCCACCACCTGTTTGCGGCGTGCGGCCGCATCGATCACGACTTCGGCGCGCTGCAGCGCGGCACCGAGATCGGCCAGCAGGTCGCGCTCGGCCTCGATGCCGACCGACAGACGCAGCAGCCCTTCGCTGATACCGGCCGCTGCGCGTGCTTCGGCGGTCATCGCCGCATGGGTCATGGTCGCCGGATGCGCGATCAGGCTTTCGACGCCGCCCAGCGATTCGGCCAGGGTGAAGCAGCGCAGGCCATCCACGAATGCGCGCACTGCCGCGTGCGGATCTTCACCGGCGCAGTGCGCAAGCTCGAACGACAGCATCGCGCCGAAACCGCTCTGCTGGCGCGCCGCGATGGCATGGCCGGGATGTTCGGCCAGGCCCGGGTAGTACACCCTGCCGACGGCCGGATGCTGGTCCAGCAGGGCAACGATCGAGGCGGTATTTTCCTGATGCACGCGCAGGCGCGCATCCAGCGTGCGCAGGCCACGCAGGGTCAGGAAGGCATCGAACGGTGAACCCGTCAGGCCCAGCGCGTTGCCCCACCACACCAGCTGCTCGTGCACTGCCGGATCACGCGCGACCACTGCCCCGCCCACCACATCGCTGTGGCCGTTGATGTACTTCGTGGTGGAATGCAGCACCAGGTCCGCACCGAACGACAGCGGTTGCTGCAGCGCTGGTGACAGGAACGTGTTGTCGACCACCACGAGTGCGCCGGCCTTGTGCGCGGCATCGATGACGAAGCGCAGGTCGGTGATGCGCAGCAGCGGGTTGGACGGCGTTTCCACCAGCACCAGCTTCGGCTGGGTGGCCAACGCCTGTGCCAGTGCGCGCGGATCGGTCAGGTCGGCGGTGACCAGTTCAAAGTGGCCCTTCCGGGCCAGCGCATTGAACAGGCGCCAGCTGCCACCGTACGCATCGTGCGGCACCACCAGGGTATCGCCCGGCTGCAGCAGTGCGTTCAGCACCAGGTTGATCGCGCCCATGCCGGTGGCGGTGACCACACCACCGACGCCGCCTTCCAGTTCCGCCAGCGCCTCACCCAGCAGGTCGCGGGTCGGGTTGCCACTGCGCGTGTAGTCGTACTGGCGCTTGTTGCCGAAGCCTTCGAAGCTGAAGTTCGACGACAGCACGATCGGCGGCGTGACCGCGCCATGCGCGGTGTCCCGATCGATGCCCGCACGGACGGCGGCAGTGGTGCGACTACAGGACGGCTCGTTGGCGTGCAGGCTCATGCGGACTCTCCAGAAGTGCGGAAGGCGGTGGCGAGGATCGCGTCGATGCGATCGGTTTCTTTGAGGAAGGCGTCGTGGCCATAGGGCGAACGCAGCACGCGCAGGCTGCCGCGCGGGCCCAGCCCTTCGACCAGGCCGACCAGGTCGGCCAGCGGCACCAGGCGGTCGCCCTCCACGGCCACCACCACGGTCGGCGGCAGGATCGCGGCGGGGTCGACACGGTGCAGGTCGATCGATTCGGACAGGCGCAGGTAGGCGGTCACCGGCGTGCGCGCGACGTACTGCGCGCCGGCGGCGTCGAGGTAGTCTTCGGCGGCCACGCGCACGCGGCCATTGATGACCTCCGGGGCAGCGTCGAAGCGCTCGCCGAATTCTTCCGGGGTGCGGTAGCTGAGCATGGCGAACTGCCGGGCCAGGGCCAGGCCGTGGTCTTCGCCGCACTGCAGCTGGCCCAGCGCAACCGCGCGGCGCTGCAGCGCGCGCCACGCGGCCGCATAGGGATGCGGGCGGTGCGCGCCGCTGGCCAGCACCAGTTGGCGCACGCGGGCGCGGTGACGGATCGCGAACTGCTGGCCGACCAGCGCGCCATACGAATAGCCGACGAAGGCCTTCAGCGTGCGGATGCCGAGATGGTCCAGCAGCAGCGCCAGCGCATCGGCCTGGTCGGCAGTATCGATCGGCACATCCAGTGCACCGTCGGCACCGATGAAATCGAAGGCCAGCACGCGCAGCTGCTGCGGGTCGAGCGCGCGGCCGGTACCCACAAGCGCTTCGGCCCAGCCCTTCTCGCTGAACTGTGCGTTGGACGCCACGTGGCGATGGGCGGAAATGCCACCGGCCAGCACCACCACCGGCGCGTTGGCCGGGCCCACCCACTCATAGCGCAGGCGCACCGGGCTGGGGCCTGCATGGCGCATCGACAGCACCGCGGCGAACTCACCGCGCTCGGCGTGCACGCGGTCTGCGACCGGCACGCTGACGGGGACGAAGGGCTCGGGGCGAATGGCGGTACTGGCAGCGAAGCTCATGGCGGGATCCGGTTGGGGAATCGGCCATCGAGCCTCGCGGGCCCGCGTTCGAGATGCACGTGGGGTGCATGGTTCGAACCATCTTTCGGTGGACGCCACGGTCCCCGCAGGATTTGGCACCTACGCAGACGCTTGCGCGCCTGCGGGCTGCCCCGGCTTCAAAGGGCCTGTCCCTCTGCCGGTCTCGATGGTGGAGCCACGATGCCAGCCCTTTCCGGCACTGTCAATCCCTTCATGCGGATAAAGCGATAGATATTTCCAGAATCAGTCTGCGAGGGCCGTCCCGGTCGCCCCGTTCAGGATCGGGTACAGTCCCGGCGGTCCTCTCGCTGGAAACGCCGATGCCGCGCCTGCCCCTGTCCTGCCTGCTGTTGCCTCTGCTGGCGAGCGCGACCGCACACGCCGGCGACTGGCGCCAGGGCTGGGGACTGGCTCCCCCTTCCGCGCCTGCCACCCGCGCAGGCAGTGCCGAGGGCGCCGCCCCCATGGCCCGGTTGCGCCTGCAGCCGGTCGGTACGCAATGGCAGGCGCGGATCGACAACGGGCTGGCAGGGCCGCTGCAGATCCAGCTGCGCGCCGCCCCCGGACACCCGGTCGAAGGCCTCCCGGTCGAGTCGCTGATCCAGGGCGACAGCAGCCTGGTGGTCGGCCACCTGCCCGCCCCGATCAATGGCCGCATGCTGGATCTGCGCCTGCAGTCGGTGCCGGGCAACCCTGCCGCACAGGCCGAAGATGTCGGCTATCGCCTGCCGTTCGATGCGGCCCGCCTGCGTGTGGACCAGGCGCCGCAGGGGCGATTCAGCCATGACGACGAGGAGAACCGCGACGCGGTCGACTTCGCACTGCCGGAGGGCACCCTGGTGCTGGCAGCGCGCGAGGGCACGGTGATGCAGATCCAGGATGGCTTCCGTGGCAACGGCCAGGACCGCGAGCGCGATGGTGCCCGTGCCAATTTCGTCCGCGTGCTGCACAGCGACGGCAGCATGGCCCTGTACGGCCACCTCCAGGCCGGCGGCATGCGCGTGCGCCGCGGCCAGGCGGTGGGAGCCGGGCAACCGATCGGCCTGTCCGGCAACAGCGGCTACAGCACTGCGCCGCACCTGCACTTCGTGGTGCAGGTCAACCGCGGCATGAGCCTGCGCTCGGTGCCGGTGCGCATCTTCGCCGGGCAGGGCCAGCTGCAGTTCGCCCGCCACGGCGAGGCCGACGGCGGTATCGGGCGCTGACCGGCCCCGGCCGGTATAATCGGGCGCTTATCTCTTTGAAAAGCGCCCCGGGCGGGCGCCACTGCCATGTCCGAAGTCGCCACCGAAGCGTCGCGTCGCCGCACCTTCGCCATCATTTCCCACCCTGACGCCGGCAAGACCACGCTGACCGAAAAGCTGCTGCTGTTCGGAGGCGCGATCCAGATGGCCGGTTCGGTCAAGGGCCGCAAGGCCGCCCGCCACGCCACCTCCGACTGGATGGCGCTGGAAAAGGAACGCGGCATCTCCGTCACCTCCTCGGTGATGCAGTTCCCGTACGAAGGCAAGATCGTCAACCTGCTCGACACCCCTGGCCACGCCGACTTCGGCGAGGACACCTACCGCGTGCTGACCGCAGTGGACTCGGCGCTGATGGTGATCGACGTAGCCAAGGGCGTGGAAGAGCGCACCATCAAGCTGATGGAGGTGTGCCGCCTGCGCGACACCCCGATCATGACCTTCATCAACAAGCTCGACCGCGAGGGCAAGGACCCGATCGAGCTGCTGGATGAAGTGGAGACCGTGCTCGGCATCCAGTGCGCGCCGGTCACCTGGCCGATCGGCATGGGCCAGCGCCTGAAGGGCGTGGTTCACCTGCTGACCGGCGAAGTGCACCTGTACGAACCGGGTCGCAACTTCACCCGCCAGGACTCGACCATCTTCCCGTCCATCGATGCGCCCGGCCTGGCCGAGAAGATCGGTGCACAGATGCTGGCCGACCTGCGCGACGAACTGGAACTGGTGCAGGGCGCCAGCCATCCGTTCGATCTGGACGCTTACCGCGCCGGCAAGCAGACCCCGGTGTTCTTCGGCTCGGGCGTGAACAACTTCGGCGTGCAGCCGCTGCTGGACTTTTTCGTCGAGCATGCGCCGTCGCCGCAGGCGCGAACCACCACCGGCCGCGAAATCGCACCGGAAGAGAACAAGCTGACCGGCTTCGTGTTCAAGATCCAGGCCAACATGGACCCGCAGCACCGTGACCGCGTGGCATTCATGCGGGTCTGTTCGGGCCGTTTCAGCGCCGGCATGAAGACCTTCCACGTGCGCACCGGCAAGGAAATGAAGCTGGCCAACGCGCTGACCTTCATGGCCAGCGACCGCGAGATCGCAGCCGAAGCGTGGCCCGGCGATGTGATCGGCATCCACAACCACGGCACCATCTCCATCGGCGATACCTTCACCGAAGGCGAAGCGGTGACCTTCACCGGCATTCCCAACTTCGCCCCGGAACTGTTCCGCCGCGCACGCCTGCGTGATCCGCTCAAGCTCAAGCAGCTGCAGAAGGGCCTGGCCCAGCTGTCCGAGGAAGGCGCGACCCAGTTCTTCCGCCCGCTGACCAGCAACGACCTGATCCTGGGTGCCGTCGGCGTGCTGCAGTTCGACGTGGCCGCCTACCGCCTGAAGGACGAGTACGGTGTGGAAGCCACCTTCGAGCCGGTCAGCGTGACCACTGCGCGCTGGGTCCACTGCAGCAACGAGAAGAAGCTGGAAGAGTTCCGCGAGAAGAACGCGCTCAACCTGGCGCTGGATGCGGCCGGCCACCTGGTCTACCTCGCTCCGACCCGGGTCAACCTGCAGCTGGCCCAGGAACGCTCGCCGGATGTGCGTTTCTCGGCCACACGCGAAGCGGCGCACACCGTTTCGGCAGGCTGATGCCACGGGGTCGGATCCCTTTCCGCAAGGAAAGGGCTCTGACCCCGCCGGCGCAACCCAGGGATTCACCCACCATACGGTGACGGGCGTGCACGTGCCGCCCATCGCGGCGATGATAGGGGGGTGCGGGTCCCCCTCCCCGCGAACGATGCCTACGCCATGTCCACGACTTCCGTTGCTTCGATCCGCGAAGAAATCGCCAGCGCCCTGACCCATGGCCTCGGTGCCGTGCTCGCCCTGGGCGCCGGCGCGGTGCTGATCACCCTGGCCGCAATCTACAGCGATGGCTGGCAGCTGGCCGGCGCCATCGTGTTCGGCATCGCGCTGCTGCTGCTGTACACCGCGTCCACCCTTTACCACGCCATCCAGCACCCGGTCGCCAAGGGCCGGCTCAAAGTGTTCGACCACTGTGCGATCTACGTACTGATCGCCGGCACCTATACCCCATTCACCCTGATCGGCCTGCGCGGCCCGTGGGGCTGGGGCCTGTTCGCCGCGATCTGGACCCTGGCCCTGGCCGGCGTGGTGTTCAAGCTGTTCTACACCGGTCGCTTCAAGCGCCTGTCCACTGCCATCTACGTGGCCATGGGCTGGCTGGTGATCGTGGCGGTCAAGCCGATGCTGGCCTCGATCGACGGCTGGACGCTGGGCTGGCTGCTGGCCGGCGGCCTGTCCTACACGCTGGGCACCTATTTCTACCACCGCGAATCGATTCCCTATTCGCATGCGATCTGGCACCTGTTCGTCATCGGTGGCAGCGTCTGCCACTTCGTCGCGGTCACCATGCAGGTGCTGTAGCACCGGCCCGTGCGTGGCGCGTGCACGCCGCGCACATGGACGCTTCGCGCCCCGTCCACGATGAGGGGGCAACCATGGCAGCGTGAATGCCGCCGCCTCCCCTGCCACAAAGCGCACGAACCGCTGGCGCCTGCGCCGCCCCGGCCCGCGAGGCCGGCGCTGGTTGACGCTGCTGATCTTCCTGCTCGCGGCGATCCTGGTACTGATCGCATTGTGGGACTGGAACTGGTTCAAGGGCCCGGTTGAGCACGCCGTGCAGGCCCGTACCGGCCGCGCACTGCACATCGGCCATCTGGATGTCGACCTCGGCCGGACCAGCACCATCCGTGCCGATGCGATCACCTTCGCCAATGCCGGTTGGGCCAGGCAGCCGAACATGGCCACGGCCGACCGCGTCGAGATCGATGTGCGCGTGTGGCCCCTGCTGCGCGGCAGCGTGCAGCTGCCGGAAGTGCGCCTGACCCGACCGGACGTGCTGCTGGAAACCGCCCCTCGCAAGGGCGAACCGGGCAACTGGGACTTCCTCGGTGACAGCGCTGGCGGCACCAGCCCGCAGCTCAAGCGCCTGCGCATCGACGACGGCCGGCTGCAGTTCCTCGACGCACCGGGCCGTACTGATATCCGCGTGGGCGTGCGCAACGGCCAGCCGAAGCAGGCCGATGCCTCGCCGCCGCTGCTGGTGCAGGGCAAGGGCCACTGGCAGGGAAACCCGTTCACCCTGCAGGGCGGAACCGAATCACCGCTGGAACTGACCAACAGCGACCACCCGTTCCGCATCCACCTCGACGGACGCGCCGGCGCCACCCACGCGGTGGCCAGCGGCACGCTGACCAATCCGTTCCAGCTGCGCGTGTTCGACCTACAGTTCGCACTCAGTGGCCAGGACCTGGCCGATCTCTACCCATTGCTCGGCATCGCCATTCCGCCGTCCCCGCCCTACGCGCTGAACGGTCGCCTGAAACGCGACCACGACGTCTGGCGTTACGACGGTTTCACCGGCAAGGTGGGCGACAGCGACCTCGGTGGCAGTCTTCAGTTCGAGGTGGGCCGCGACCGTCCGCGGCTGACCGCGACGCTGGAATCCAAGCGCCTGGACTTCGATGACCTGGCCGGCTTCGTCGGCGCGCCGCCGAAGACCGGCGGCGGCGAAACCGCCAATGCGGAGCAGAAGGCCGAGGCCGCACGGGTGGCCGCGCGCGCGCGCGTGCTTCCGGACACGCCCTACAACCTCGGCAAGCTGCGTGCGATGGATGCCGATGTGCGCTGGAAGGCCCACCGCATCAACGCACCGTCATTGCCATTGGACGACATGGATGCCCATCTGCTGCTGGATGACGGGGTGCTGCGGCTGGCACCACTGAACTTCGGCGTCGCCGGCGGCGATATCCGCAGCACCATCCGCATGGACGCACGCCAGCCGCAGATCAGCACTGCGCTGAAGGCGAGCGTGCGCGGCGTTCAGCTGGGCCAGCTGTTCCCCGATGCCAAGCTGGCCGAACAGGCCAAGGGCGGCATCGGCGGTGAGGTGGACCTGAGTGGCCGCGGCAATTCGATCGCCGCGATGCTCGGCAGCAGCAGCGGCAAGGTCGGCCTGGCGATGGGCCGTGGCCATGTCGGCAACCTGGTGATGGAGCTGGCCGGCCTGGATATCACCGAATCGCTGAAATTCCTGGTGACCGGCGACAAGCAGATTCCCCTGCGCTGCGCCTTCGCCGACTTCGGTGTGCGCGACGGCCTGATGACCAGCCAGGCGCTGGCGGTGGACACCACCGACACGATCCTCATCGGCGAAGGCACCGTCAGCCTGCGCGACGAAACCCTGGACCTGCTGTTGAAGCCGCGCCCAAAGGACAGGAGCATCCTGGTACTGCGCTCGCCGCTGCACATTGCCGGCACGTTCAAGGACCCGTCGTTCCGCCCGGACTTCAAGGCGCTGGGCATCCGCGGTGCGGTGGCCCTGGCGCTGGGCAGCATCGCCCCGCCGGCGGCCTTGCTGGCGACGATCGAGCTGGGGCCGGGCAAGGATGCCGACTGCGGCGGGCAGTATGCGAAGTAGGGTTACAGCGTTGTTCGCGGCGCCTGCATTGATGGTGGCTTGAGGGGGACGGGTGACAGTTTCCTGCGCGCGCGGAACGAGAGTGGAAATTCAAAGTCAAAAGAAAAAAGCAAAGTCAAAAGCTGTTGCCAACCAAGGTTGGCAGCTACCAAAGGCGAGGCACCGCGCTCGCAGAAATGTGTCCAGAGGCGGAGGGTGCGGCTGGGCAGGACCGTTGGCGCCATGGATGGCGCCATCGAGCCCCCATGGATGGGTCTATGGCGTGTCCTGCCCAGCCGCACCCTCCGTCTCCCAACGTGTCAGGAAGGCGCTGCTTTGGCTTTGGCTTTGGCTTTGGCTTTGGCTTTGGCTTTGGCTTTGGCTTTGGCTTTGGCTTTGGCTTTGAGCTTCGAAAAGCGGGCCGGCGGGCCGCAGGCCCGCCAGCGACACCCTCACCCGGCGACGATGTACTGCTGCAGTTGATCCAGCTCCCGCCGCTGCGCATCGATCACCGACTTCACCAGGTCGCCGATGGAGATCACCCCCAGCACCTGCGCGCCCTCCACGACCGGCAGATGGCGGATGCGATAATCGGTCACCAACTGCAGGCAATGCTCCACCTGCTCGCCCGGCGACACCGTCACCACCTGCGACGTCATGATCTCTGCCACCGCCGTATCGCGCGAAGAGCGATCACGCAACACGATCTTGCGCGCGTAATCACGCTCGGACAGGATTCCCACCAGCCGCGGGCCGTCCATCACCAGCACCGCACCGATGCCCTTTTCCGCCATCAACCGGATCGCATCGATCACCGCCGCATCCGGCGCGACCGCATGTACTTCAGGAGACTTGCCGTCCAACAGTTGCCGTACCGTGGTCATCTGCCTGCCCTCCCAGGGTGGGTTGCGGGACCGAGTCTGCCACGGACGATGCTAGCCAGGCGTCAACCAGGTACAACGGCCGCTGCTTGGACTCCTCGTACAGCCGCCCCAGGTACTCACCGATCAGGCCAAGCGCGATCAGCTGCACGCCGCCCAGGAACAGGATCACCGCCATCATCGTCGGCCAGCCCGCCACCCGGTCGCCATACAGCGCCGCCTTCACGATCACCCACAGGCCGAACACGAAAGCGACGGCCGCGGTTGCCAGCCCGAGGTAGGTCGCCGCCCGCAACGGCACGGTCGAGAACCCAGTGATGCCTTCGAGGGCGAAATTCCACAGCCGCCACAGGCTGAACTTGCTGCTGCCGGCCACACGTGCGTGGCGGTGGTAGGGCACGGCGATCCGCTTGAATCCCACCCAGCTGAAAAGTCCCTTCATGAAGCGGTGGCGCTCGCGCATCCCGCGCAGGGCGTTCAGCGCGCGCGGTGACAGCAGGCGGAAGTCCCCGGTATCGGCCGGAATCGGTGTCCGCGACAGGCGGCCCATCACCCGATAGAACATCGCTGCCGTGGCCCGCTTGATCCAGGCCTCGCCATCGCGGGCCATGCGCGTGCCGTAGACGTTGTCATGACCTTCGCGCCAGCGCGCGACGAACTCCGGCACCAGCTCCGGCGGGTCCTGGCCGTCGGCATCGAGGATCATCGCCGCACCCTCGTGCACCAGATCCAGGCCGGCGGTCAGCGCCGCTTCCTTGCCGAAGTTGCGCGACAGCTTCAGCGCCGATACGCGTGCATCGGCCTGGGCCAGCCCGGCGATCACTTCCCAGGTGCGGTCATGGCTGCCGTCGTCCACATAGAGGATGTGACCGTCGATGTCGGGCATGCCGTCGAGCACCGCGCACAGCCGTGGATGCAGCAGCGGCAGTGCCAGGGCCTCGTTGTAGGCGGCGATGACGAAGGTAAGCCGTTCGCGGGTCATGCCCGGATTGTACGTTGCCGGCACGCGCCCGGCCCGTCGTTCGCCAATTGCAGCGCCGGGCTCAGTCCTCCGACAGATAGGACGCACCACCCAGCTGGCGCGCCTGGCGTTGGATCCACGCGGCCCGCCGCTGCACATACGGCCCAGGCTTTGCCGCGTTGTAACGACGCGGTGCCGGCAATACCGCGGCCAGGCGCGCGCTCTCGGCCGGGCTCAGCCGAGCAGCATCCTTGCCCCAGAATTTCTGCGCTGCCGCTTGCGCGCCATACACACCATCACCGAATTCGGCAATGTTGGCGTACATCTCCAGGATCCGCTCCTTTGGCCACAGCGCCTCGATCAGCACCGTGTACCAGACTTCCAGGCCCTTGCGGATCCAGCTGCGGCCCTGCCACAGGAACAGGTTCTTGGCCACCTGCTGGCTGATCGTGCTTGCGCCGCGCAGGCGCCCGCCCCTGGCGTTGTGGTCGCGCGCCTTTTCGATGGCCTGCAGGTCGAAGCCGTTGTGGTCGGGGAAGCGCTGGTCCTCGGCCGCCACCAGCGAGATCGGCAGGCTCGGTGCCATCTGGTCGAGGTCGCGCCACTGGTAATGCAGCCGATAGGACCAGTCGGCCTCGCCCAGCGCCTCGCCATAGCGCCACAGCATCACCATGGACACCGGCGGGTCGATGAACCGCAGCACCAGCACCTGCAGACAGCTGAAGGCGGCCAGCAGCACCGGCAGCCACAGCAGCCGCTTCCAGCGCCAGCGTCGCCGGCGCGGCGCGGCGACCACGGCCTCTACCTTGTGCTGCTCTCCCGCTGCCCCCATTACTGGTGCATCCTTCTTCTGTCTGGTTGTCGGCGCATTATCCGGCAACCGCCCCCGTTTACGCGCGATGTGAGCCGATGACCGCCAACCCCGATTCCCTGATCCGTTTCCTGCTCCCCGACGCCGGCGTGCGTGGCGTGCATGTGCACCTGCAGGCCACCTGGCAGGAAATCCTGTCCCATGCCGCCTACCCGGACGCCGCTGCCGAACTGCTTGGCGAGGCCTGCGTCGCCTCGGCGCTGTTCACCGGCCACACCAAGATCGACGGGCGCCTGTCGGTGCAGCTGCGCAGCAGCACCGCGCTGCGCACCCTGTTCGCCGAATGCACCGCCGCCGGCACCCTGCGCGGTATCGCCCAGCTCAGCGAGGGTGGCGACGCACCGCGTGACCTGTCCCGCCTCGGTGATGACGCAATTCTCGCCATCACCATCGAGAACCCCGGCCTGGACCCGCGCGAGCCGCAGCGCTACCAGAGCCTGGTCGCGCTGACTGCGCCGGAACTGGACGAGGCCTTCGAGGACTACTTCCGCCAGTCGGAGCAGCTGCCGACCCGCCTGCTGCTGGCCGCCGACCGCAACGGTGCCGCCGGCCTGCTGCTGCAGAAGCTGCCGGGCGACGAAGGCGACGAGGATGGCTGGGCCCGCGCCAGCGCCCTGTTCGAAACCCTGGGCAAGGCCGAACTGCTGGCGACCCCGGCCGAGCAGCTGCTGCACCGCCTGTTCCACGAGGAGCGGCCGGAACTGCTGGGCGGCAAGCCGCTGTCCTTTGCCTGCTCCTGCTCGCGCGAGCGGGTGGCCGGCATGCTGCAGTCGCTGGGGGAAGAGGAGGCCCGCGCGGCCGCCGAGGCCACCGGCGCCGTCGAGGTGCGTTGCGAATTCTGCGGGCGTGAGTATCACTTTCCATTGACGGAGTTCGGCATACTGTTCCACGGCGCCCAGGGGGCTGTAGCGGCGCCTGAACGACTTCAGTAAACGGCAGTCTTGTACCTGGGGAGGATCAAGGCTTGTTAAGAATTCATAAACACCCTAGGATCGAGTTCCCGTCCCCACGGGAACTTCCGTTGTCCGTCCCTGTCTGAACTGGTCCGATGCGTACCTTCCTGCGTCTACCGCTGGCCCTGCTGATCGCCCTTGGCGCGATCACGGGCGTGCATGCGCAGAGCAAGGACACCCGCACCGTGTTGCCGGTATGGAACAAGGGCAGCGGCAAGGTCGAGGCGCTGCTGTACCTGGAGCCGACCGGCGAACAGGCAGCCGGCGCCCGCTGGCATTTCGGCCGCAATTCGCTGGACGCGGCCTTTGGCCTGTCCTCCGGCGATTCGCTGGGCCTGCTCTGCAACAGCAGCAGCGGCACCAGCATCAGCGGCCTGGCCAGCCATTGCATGCTGGCCAGCCTGGGCGACGAGGACGATCTGAACAGCCGTCGTTTCAGCGGTACCGCCGCGCTGAACCGCGGCAACAGCCGCCTGGGCATCACCGCCGGCACCGGCCGTGAAACCCTGCCCGCCTGGTTGTCGGGCCCGAACAAGACACCCTCGCTGCGCGCCGAGCAGAACGATCTGACCGTGTTCGCGCAGAAGAACATCGGCCGCGAAGGCTTCGTCTCCATCGCCGGTACCTACGCCAAGGCACGCCTGGTACCGCTGGCCGACGCTTCGCCGGCCATCGTCGATCGCTGGGACAGCAAGAGCCTGAGCATCGGTGCCGGTTACGGCAACTTCACCGGCAGCATCATCGGCCGCGTGGTCGACGTGCCGGGCAAGCCCGGCAAGTTCGAAGGCCTGGGCATCGGCCTGACCTGGCGTACTCCGTGGTCCGGCCAGCTGACCGTCGGCGCCGAGAACGTGATCAGCCGCGGCAAGAATCCGTTCTCCCCGCGCAACGAAAGCAACGACGACGGCACCGTGCCGTACGTGCGTTACGAACAGGATCTCTGATCCCCTCAGTCAGGTTCAGCAACGATATTCCCGAAGGCGCCGAAAGGCGCCTTTTTGCATCTGCGTGCCAGCCTCGCACTCGCATGAGCGGTATCGACCGCAGAGCGTATCGACATATTGGGATACATATCAGTCGAAACTTTTTTCATTATTCTGCGTTAACAAACGAGGCAGATCAGCATGACCATACCAGCAACCCGTTGATTGGGCTGGAAAAAGCGCTCTTTTACCAAAATCACAGACTTCATTAACACAGCTTTAATTCTTGGCGAACGCCCGTTACTATCGGGTCAGCCTCGCGATTTGGGAGCGCTTTTTCGCTCCCCCGCCGGGCACTAACCCCAGCCAAGATTTCTTGGAGAGAGAGAGAGCCAATGAAACTCAAGTCCAGCCAGCTGCGTGACGCAGTTGTGATCGCGCTTGTCGCCGGTGCCACCACCGCGACGGCCCACGCCCAGGAAGCGACCAACCTCGACCGCATCGAGGTCACCGGTTCGCGCATCCGTCAGGTCGATACCGAAACCGCCCAGCCGGTGTTGAGCCTGAGCCGCGCCACCATCGAAAAGAGCGGCTTCAAGACGGTTGCTGACGTGCTGCAGAACATTTCTGCCGCCGGCAGCCCGGCCATCAGCCGTTCCGAACCGCTGTCCTCTGGTGAAATGGTCGGCGGCTACTACATCGACCTGCGCAACCTGGGTGCACAGCGCACCCTGATCCTGGTCGACGGCAAGCGCCTCGGCGCCAGCGTCAGCGGTTATCAGGACGTGTCGCAGATCCCGTCGGCGATCGTCGAGCGCATCGACGTGCTGAAGGACGGTGCTTCCTCGGTGTACGGTTCCGATGCCATGGCCGGCGTGATCAACATCATCACCCGCAAGAATTTCGAAGGCCTGGAAGTCAACGCCTACACCGGGCAGTACAGTGAAGGCGACGGCCAAAAGCAGAGCGCCGATTTCGTTGCCGGCTTCACCGGCGATCGCGGCTCGATCACCATCGGTGCCGAGTACTCCAACGAAAAGGCGGTGTGGGCAAAGGATCGCTGGTTCTCCGAATCGTCGCGCACCAATCGCCATCCGACCGCCGGCTGGACCTCGGTCAGCCAGTGGGGCTCGGTGTTCGACCCGACCGATCCGGACGCACCGTCGCTCACCCTCAATCGCGGCGGCAATCCTTACAACGCGGCGGACTTCCACGAAACCGACCTGACCCCGATCACCGGTGACGTAAGCAACTCCAACCAGCAGATGCAGCTGCTGACCCCGACAAAGCGTCGCAGCGTATTCGCCAACCTGCAGTACGACCTTACCGACAATGTCCGTTTCAGCGGTGACCTGCTGTACACCCGCCGCGAATCGGAAGCGCAGGTGGCCGGTTACCCGCTGCAGTCCGAAGCCTACGCCAACCTCGGTTCCATCTGGTCGGCCAACAGCTACTACAACCCGTTCGGCCAGGATATGGCGTATGTCCGCCGTGGCTGGGAAGTGCCGCGCGTTTCCAACAACAAGCTGACGACGTTCCGCTTCAGCGGCGCGCTGCAGGGCTCGTTCCAGTTCAATGACAAGTACTTCGACTGGGAAGCCGGCTACCTCTACCAGAACTCCGAAAACAACCAGAGCCAGACCGGCAACTACAACGTCCTGGCTGCCAACGCCGCCACCGGGGCCTCGTTCTACAACCCGGCAACCGGCCGCGTGGAGTGCGGAACCGCAGCGGGCCTGGCTGCGGGCACCAACCCGGCCTACGGCCCCGGCGCCGGCGGCTGCATCCCGTGGAACCCGGCCATTCCGTTCGGCCGCACCGGTGATGGCGGCTTGACCGGCAATCCGGACCTGCAGCAGTTCCTGTTCCCGACGACGCACAACGTCGGCGAAACCACGATGACGTCCTACTACGCCAACATTGCGGGTAGCATCCTGACCCTGCCGGCAGGCGACCTGGGCTTCGCACTGGGTTACGAGTACCGCGAGGAGAAGGGCAACTTCAATCCGGACGCGCTGTCGCAGTCGGGTTACTCCACCGACCTGGCGGCTGGCCCGACCGGCGGCAAGTACGACGTCAATGAAGTGTACCTGGAGCTGAACGTACCGATCCTGGCCGACCTGCCCGGTGCCAAGGAACTGAGCCTGAGCGCAGCCACCCGCTTCTCCGACTTCAGCACCTTCGGCAACACGACCAACAGCAAGTTCGGCCTGAAGTGGCGCCCGATCGATCAGCTGCTGGTTCGTGCGACCTACTCCGAAGGCTTCCGCGCGCCGACCATCGCCGACCTGTACGGCGGCAGCTCGCAGTCCTTCGAGTACTTCACCGATCCGTGCGATACCTCGTTCGGTCTGGCCGCAACCGATGCCGCCACGGCCCAGCGATGCGCTGCCGCCCTGGGCGCCCTGGCCCCGAACTTCCGCCAGCTGAAGCAGGGTTACGTCCCGGCGGAAGGCCCGGATGAGCAGAGCCCGGTGCCGTTCACCTCCGGCTCCAATCCGAACCTGACTCCGGAAACGTCCAAGTCCAAGACCGTTGGCCTGGTCTGGAGCCCGACCTTCGCCCCGGGCCTGAACCTGAGCCTGGACTGGTTCAACATCAAGATCGAGAACACGATCGTTTCCGATACCCCGACGGATCAGCTGAACGACTGCTACGTTCTGGGCATTGCTGAGCGCTGCAGCACCTTCACCCGTGACGCCACGCTCGGCTACGTCAACAACCTGACCTACGGCAGCCGCAATGCCGGCTTCATCGAAACCGAAGGCTTCGACTTCGATGCAAGCTACCGCTATGCGACCGACACCTGGGGCAGCTTCAACTTCAACCTGCAGAACACCTACGTCACCAAGAACGTTCTGAAGACGGCCAATGATGACTCCCCGGTGCAGATCTACAATGGCTTCGGCAGCAACTTCCGCCTGCGTTCGAACCTGACCGTTGGCTGGGAATTCGGCGACTTCGGCATCACCTGGGGCACCCGCTACTTCTCCAGCGTGAAGGAGCGTTGCTACTACGCCACCGAGTGCTCGCTGCCTGACTACGGCTCGCCGGATCCGGCTCGCAACCAGGCGCAGAACAAGCGCGGCGCCACCACCTTCCACGACGTCCAGTTCTCCTGGAACGCGCCGTGGAATGCGACCATCGCGGTCGGTGCGCGCAATGTGTTCGACCACTACGGCCCGCAGATGTACTCGGCGCCGAACTCGCAGTACTCCTACTACGGCGGCTACGACATCGGTCGCCTGATCTACATGCAGTACAAGCAGAAGTTCTGATCGGGAACCTGATCAGCTGATGCAGCAACGGCCCCGAAAGGGGCCGTTGTTCTTTGTGCGCCATGGACGGGCGCTGGCCAGCGCACAACAAAAAAGGCCGCAGCATCGCTGCGGCCTTCCTTCGAGATCATTTCCGGGCGCTCATCCGTTCGGAATCAGCGTCTCGATCAGATGCTCGACGTACGCTTCGAAATCCTCGCGCGCCTGCTTGGGCTGCTGCAGCTGCAGCGACAACTGCAGGAAGCCGACATAAGCGGCGTACGCAAGGCGTGCGCGATGACGCGCATCGGTCGAGCTGAGGCCGGCCTGGCGGAACGAGGCGACCAGATAGTCGAGGCGACGCTGCGAGACCCGGTCGATCACCGGCCGCACCATCGGATGATCCAATGCCTTCAGCAGCTCGCTGTAGATGATGTGCGGCTGCACTTCATGCGCCACCATCTGGAACAGCTGGCGCAGGCGCACACGCGGATCCGGTACGTCTTCCAGGCTGCCGAACACCTGTTCCTGTTCGAACAGTTCCCAGCGTTCCAGCGCCGCCTGCAGCAATGCATCGCGCGAAGGGAAATGCCAGTAGAAACTGCCCTTGGTAACGCCGAGCCGCCGTGCCAGCGGCTCTACCGCGACGGCGCCGACACCTTGTTCAGCAATCAGATCGAGGGCCGCCTGGGCCCAGTCTTCGGCACTCAGGCGGCTGTTGCGGCCGGCGCGCGGTTCGCCGGCGGAAGCGTCAGGTTGATTCATGGACTGATTTAACCATACGCCGGGGTTCGTTGCAGTACGCGGTTGCGGTCGAAACCGTCGCAGGCCCCTCGGAAGGGTCCCTCCACGCGCGTTCTGCAACGCACCATACCGTGCAGTATTGACTTCCCCTCGAAGCTCTCCATACTAGCAAGTATGGTTATGTCCCCAACTCCAGCTGCGTTCCATGACCTGCGCCTGGACGCCGCCCATGGCGCCCGCCTGGCGGCGACCGTCAGCGACCATGGCCGGCGTGGCCGGGTCCTGTTTGCCCATGGCTTCGGCCAGACCCGCCACGCCTGGAATGCCACTGCCCGCGCACTGAACGCGGCCGGCCTGCAGACGCTGGCCTACGACGCCCGCGGCCATGGCGATTCCGACTGGAATGGCGCCGATCTGCCCTATCACGGCGAACAGTTCGCCGACGACCTGATCGTGCTGGCCGGCGAACAGCCGCGCCCGCCGGTACTGGTTGCCGCTTCGATGGGTGGCCTGTTCGGCCTGCTGGCCGAATCGCGCTGGCCGGGCCTGTTCTCGGCCATGGTGCTGGTCGACATCACCCCGCGCTGGGATACCGCGGGTGTCGAGCGCATCCTCGCCTTCATGACCGCCCATCCCGACGGCTTCGCCTCGCTGACCCAGGCCGCCGACGTGATCTCGGCCTACATGCCGCACCGGCCGCGCAAATCCGAGCAGTCGCTGCGTGCGCTGCTGCGCGAGGACGGCCACGGGCGCTGGCGCTGGCATTGGGACCCACGCCTGGTGGCCGAGCTGGCCCGCGACAGCGAACAGCACCAGGACGCACTGGCCGAGGCCGCACGCCAGGTGAAGTGCCCGCTGCTGCTGGTCAGCGGCGGCCGCAGCGACCTGGTCACGCCGCAGACCGTGGCCGAATTCCTGGCGCTGGCGCCGCATGCGCGCCATGTACAGCTGCCGCAAGCGACCCACATGGTCGCCGGCGATGACAACGACGCCTTTACCGCTACTGTGTTGGACTATCTGGACGTGTTGCCCGCAGCGGACGCTGCGGCTTCGTCCGCCACAAACGAGCACGTCACCGGAGCACGCTCATGAGCATCGTTCTTCCCTTCCTCGCCTTGCTGCTGGCAGGCGCCTTCGTCGCCTACCACCGCATGCGGCTGGTTACCTGGACGCTGATCAGCGTGGCCCTGCTGGCCGCCTGCTGGTTCATTCCCTACGTCAACCAGACCGCCACCATCGTCGCTGCGGCGGTGCTGGCGGTGATCGCCGTGCCGCTGCTGCTGCCGTTCATCCGCAAGCCGCTGCTGACCGGCCCGATGATGAAGGTGTTCCGCAAGGTGCTGCCGCCGCTGTCGCAGACCGAGCGCATCGCGCTGGAAACCGGTTCGGTCGGTTTCGAGGGCGAACTGTTCACCGGTGATCCGGACTGGAACATCCTGCTCAACTACCCCAAGCCGCAGCTGACCGCTGAAGAACAGGCCTTCCTCGATGGCCCGGTGGAAGAGCTGTGCACGATGGTCAACGACTGGGAAATCACCCACGTCCACGCCGACCTGCCGCCGGAGCTGTGGGCCTTCATCAAGAAGAACAAGTTCTTCGGCATGATCATCCCGAAGGAGTACGGCGGCCTGGGCTTCTCCGCGCTGGCCCACCACAAGGTGATCCAGAAGCTGGCCTCGGTGTCCTCGGTGGTCAGCTCCACCGTCGGCGTGCCCAACTCGCTGGGCCCGGGTGAACTGCTGGTGCATTACGGCACCCAGGAACAGAAGGACCAGTACCTGCCGCGCCTGGCCGACGGCCGCGAAGTGCCCTGCTTCGGCCTGACCGGTCCGTTCGCCGGCTCCGACGCCACTTCGATCCCGGACTACGGCATCGTCTGCAAGGGCGAGTGGAACGGCGAGCAGGTGCTCGGCGTCAAGCTGACCTTCGACAAGCGCTACATCACCCTGGCCCCGGTCGCTTCGCTGATCGGCCTGGCCTTCCGCATGTACGACCCGGATGGCCTGATCGGCGATACCCGCGACATCGGCATCACCCTGGGCCTGCTGCCGCGTGATACCGCCGGCGTCGAAATCGGCCGTCGCCACTTCCCCCTGAACTCGACGTTCCAGAACGGTCCGATCCGCGGCAAGGACGTGTTCATTCCGCTGACCCAGCTGATCGGCGGCGCAGCCATGGCCGGCAAGGGCTGGAACATGCTCAACGAGTGCCTGGCGGTGGGCCGCTCGATCACCCTGCCGTCCACCGCCAGCGGCGGTGCCAAGGCCGGTGCCGCCGTGACCGGCGCCTATGCGCGCATCCGCAAGCAGTTCGGCCTGTCGGTCGGCCGCTTCGAGGGCGTGGAAGAAGCGCTGGCCCGCATCGGCGGCAAGGCGTACAAGATCAGTGCGCTGTCGCAGGCCACCGCCGCTGCGGTTGACCGTGGCGATGTGCCGTCGGTGCCGTCGGCGATCGCCAAGTACCACTGCACCACCATGAGCCGTGAAGTGATCTCGGACATGATGGACGTGATCGGCGGCAAGGGCATCATCCTGGGGCCGCGCAACTTCGCCGGCCGCAGCTGGCAGGCCGCGCCGATCGCGATCACCGTGGAAGGCGCCAACATCATGACCCGCAGCCTGCTGATCTTCGGCCAGGGTGCGATCCTCTGCCACCCGTGGGTGCTGAAGGAAATGAAGGCCGCGCAGGATCCGGATACCCGTGCCGGCCTGCAGGAGTTCGACCGCAGCCTGTTCGGCCACATCCGCTTCGGCATCTCCAATGCCGTGCGTTCGTTCTGGTTCGGCCTGACCGGCGCGCGCTTCGGCGCCGCCCCGGGCGACGCCTACACCCGCCGCTACTTCCGCAAGCTGGACCGTTACTCGGCCAACCTGGCGCTGATGGCCGACATCTCGATGATGACCCTGGGCGGCAAGCTGAAGTTCAAGGAATCGCTGTCCGGCCGCCTGGGCGACGTGCTGAGCCATGTCTACATGACCAGCGCCATGCTCAAGCGCTACCACGACGAAGGTGCACCGCAGGCCGACCAGCCGCTGCTGGCCTGGGCCTTCCATGACAGCGTGCACAAGATCGAAGAGTCGCTGTCGGCCGCGCTGCGCAACTTCCCGATCCGTCCGATCGGCTGGCTGATGTGGGCGCTCATCTTCCCGTTGGGCCGTCGTGCCGAGGCTCCGGGTGATCGCCTGAGCCGCCGCGTCGCCGCCCTGCTGATGGCGCCGAATGAAGCCCGCGACCGTCTCGCCAATGGCGTGTTCCTGACCCCGTGCGAGAACAACCCCGGTGGCCGCATCAACAGTTACCTGAGCAAGGCGATCATGGCCGAGCCGGTGGAGCGCAAGTTCCTCAAGGCGCTGAAGAGCAAGGGCATCGAGGCGCTGGACTTCAAGGCGCAGCTGGACGAAGCCGTGGCCGAGGGCGTGATCACCCAGGACGAGCGCAGCCTGCTGGAAGAGCTGCGCACGCTCACCCTGGACACCATCACCGTGGACGACTTCGACACCCACGAACTGCGCGCGGCCAGCTACTACGACCGCCAGCACAAGGATCCGCATTCGCAGGCGGCCTGATCGCCCGCGACACGCGTTGCCTTCGACGGCGGGCCTCGGCCCGCCGTCGCGTTATCCGCCGACCGGAATACCCCTCATGTCCACGCCCCTGCTCTCGCTTTACCAACGCCTGCAGCGCTGGCCCGCCGGCACCTGGCTGTTCTCGCGCGCGGTGTGTTTCAAGGCGCCCTACTTCGCCAGCATCGCGCCACGCATCACCCGCCTGGAACACGGTCGCTGCGAAGGCACGCTGGCCGATCGCCGCAGGGTGCGCAACCACATCGGCACGGTGCACGCGATCGCGATGTGCAACCTGGCCGAACTGACCGCCGGGCTGATGGTCGACGCGTCGCTGCCGAAGGGCATGCGCTGGATCCCGAAGGGGATGCAGGTGCAGTACCTGGCCAAGGCGCGTGGCACGCTGCAGGCGGTGGCGCTGCCGGCACAGCCGATTGTGGTCGCGGCCGAGGGCTATGCGCTGCCGGTGACGGTCAGCGTGCGCGACCGCGCGGGGACGGAAGTGTTCAGCGCGGTCATCGACATGTGGATGTCACCGGCGAAGTAAGTTCCCGCGAACGGCGCAGCCCCTCGTGGGTGGACGCGGGATGCGGTTTATCGGTTGGGCCGGAGGGGGTGGGGCCAGGCGGGGACGCCGTGAATCCGTCCTTGGAGGCTTAGCCGCGCCATCCATGGCGCGGATACCCCGCCCGGCCCCCCCCCCTCCGGCCTCGGACGGATCTCTGCGGCGTTCCCCACGGAAGAGAGAAAGAAGAGCAAAAGCAAAAGCGACCCATCGGCCGCTTTTTTCCATGCACGCAGAATCCACGAGCGCAGCGACCCGCTGTTGCTCTTGATCTTCTTTTTTCTTCTCCGTGGGCTGGCCGCGCACGGAACCTGTCTGAGGCCGGGCGGGTTGGGTTCGCGGGGGTGTCCGCGGCATGGATGCCGCGGCCAAGCCTACACGGACGTACTTGCGGCGTCCCCCGCGAACCCAACCCGCCCGGCCACCCCCATGACAAGCTCTACGCGACCACCCCACGAGGGGCTGCGCCGTTGGCTGGAATCACACCATCGCGCGAAGAACCAACGCCAGGATCGCAGGCACCGCCTGGATCATGAAGATCCGGCGGCTCACGCTGTACGCCCCATAGCACCCCGCCACCACCACGCAGGCCAGCGAGAACGTCACCAGCACCGGCTGCCCGATCACCAGCCCCACCACGATGCCTGCTGCCAGGAAGCCGTTGTACAAGCCCTGGTTGGCCGCCAGCACGCGCGTGGTCGCCGCCTTCTCCGGCGTGTTGCGGAACGTCTTCAGACCCAGCGGGCGGGTCCACAGGAACATCTCAAGCGCCAGGAAATAGACGTGCAGCAGTGCGACCAGCAAGGTCAGGGCGAGTGCGATCCAGTACATGGGCGGTTCCTTGGACAGGGATGGGGCTCGGAGCCCGGGAAATCATCGGTCGCGCGGCAGTTTCTTTTCTTCGCGCAGTACACCGAACGCGGCTGCGGTCATGCACGCGGCCACCAGCATGCCGCCGATGAACACTACGTGCGAGCCGAACAATGACAGGCCCTTGTGCACCCAGGCAAAGCTCAGGTCCGCACCGCGGTAGACCACGGTGTCGATCGCTGCGCCGGCCTTGTAGCGCCACTGCCGGTCCACGCGCGTGTAGATTGTCTCGCGCGCCGGCTTGGCCAGTGCGAATTCGCTGGCCCGGGTCATCACCTGCACTACCGCGACCATCAGCGGCATCGGCGAGGCCGCCAGCACCGAAAAGCCGATCAGGATCGCGAAACCGGGAATCAGCAGTGCCGGCGCGATGCCGTGGCGCGACAGCAACCAACGGGTCAGGCCCAGCTGCATCAACAGCGCCAGCGCATTCACCGCCAGGTCGATGCGCGAGAAGAACGCGGTACTGGCCGCCGGGTCGGTGAAGGCCGCGCGCACGATGCTGGCCTGCTGGTTGTACAGCAGCGTGCCGACGCCCACCCCGAACACCACCATCACCGCCAGCCAGCGCAGCAGCGGCTCGCGCACGATCAATTTCAGGCCGTCCAGCACGCTGCCGCCCATCGGCTGCTCGCCGGACACCAGCTGCTGCTCGCGTTCGCGCAGCACCGCCCAGTGCCGCAGCCGCCAGATGCACAACAGGCACACGACCAGGAATCCCGCCGAGACCAGCATGAGGTTGGCGATGCCCACGCGCTGCACCAGCGCACTGGTGATCAACGGGCCGAGGAAGGCACCGACGGTGCCCGCCGCGCCAATGTATCCATAGAAGGCCCGGGCCTGCACATTGGAGAACACATCGGCCATGAAGCTCCAGAACACCGCCACCGCGAACAGGTTGAAGACGGTGATCCAGAAGAAGAAGGCCATGCCGCGGCCCGGCACGCCGCTGTCGAACATCATGTAGAAGCCCAGCAGGGTCACGATGAAGAAGCCATACACCGCCGGCAGGAACACCCGTCGTGGGAAGCGGCTGACCAGCCAGCCGTACACCGGCTGCAGCACCAGCATGATCACGAACACGCAGGAGAACAGGAACTGCAGCACGAAGTCCTTCAACGCGACGCCGTGGTTGGCGAACCAGGCGATCAGCACGGGCGGGAACACCGTTTCCAGGTCTGCCGAGGCGGCCATGGCCTCACGCACCGGGCGCAGCACGTAGTAGCCGCTGAGCAGGCAGAAGAAGTACAGGAACGACCACCACAGCGCCGGCGACTCGCGCAGTGCCGCCGTCAGGCCCTGCAGCGGCCCCTTCCCCCGTACCGCACTCACGCGGTGTCCCTCGCCTGAAGACGGCGGTTGGACAGCGGCATGGCAGGCTCCGGGGCGATGAAACGCGTACGTTAGCCAATGCACCGCAACATCGCCAGCGCGACGCGCCTTCCTGCGGGCGGATCAGCTCCGCTGATCAGCCCGGGATGACACGTTCCGATACATGCTTCCAGCGCCTCAAATTCCAAATTTTTCAACGAGATGCGCATTCATCTTCGCTTTGTTTGTGCACAAGGGAAAAGCGGCGCTAGAATCGCCATCAGCAGTCGCGCACGGGTCCAACCGATGAAAAAGAACAGCCTGCGTCGCCCGATCCGTTCGGCGGCCACCGGTTTGCTGGGCATGCTGATGCCCGTTGCCTTGTCCACCACCGCGCAGACACCGCCGGCATTGCCGCCGATGCCGACCAACATCGAATCCGCTGCGGGTCCCACTGTCGCCCACACCCAGCCGGCGGCCTACCGCACCGGCCTGGTGCCGCGCGTGCAGGCCCCGGCGCCCGGCTTCAACGTCGCCAACATCGAATCGATGGCGCAGCAGCTCACCTATGGCGAACGCGTGCCGGGCATGGCCGTGGCGATCGTGCAGGGCGGCCGCATCCTCAGCGCGCGCGGCTATGGCGTCACCGACGTCAACAATCCGCTGCCGGTCGATGCGCACACCGTGTTCCGCCTGGCCTCGCTGTCCAAGGCCTTCGCCGGCACCATGGCCGGCCTGCTGGTCAACGACGGCACGCTGCGCTGGGACAGCAAGGTCACCGACTACGTGCCGGGCTTCCGCCTGAACTCGCCGGAAGCCACTGATCGCCTGACCGTGGCCGACGTGCTCAGCCATCGCGTCGGCCTGCCCTACAACGCCTACGACCGCGACATCGAAGGCAACGCCGAGTACTACGCGCTGACCCAGAAACTGGCCAACACCAGCCTGAAGTGCCTGCCGGGCGACTGCTATGCCTACCAGAACGTAGCCTTCAGCCTGATCGGCGATGTCGTCTACGCGGCCTCCGGCAGCTTCTACGAGCAGTCGGTCGAGCGCCGCATCTTCAAGCCGCTGGGCATGAACGATGCCAGCCTCGGCCTGGCCGGCATCCAGGCCAGCTCGCGCTGGGCGCGTCCGCATGTGCGCAGCCGCAACGGCTGGGTCTCGCTGACGCCGAAGCCGACCTACTACCGGGTCGCCCCGGCGGCCGGCGTCAATGCCAGCGCCAGCGACATGGCGCAGTGGCTGCTCGCCCACACCGGCCACCGCCCCGACGTGCTGCCGGCACCGCTGCTGGCCACCCTGCATTCGAGCCTGATCAGCACCCCCGGCGAGATGCGTTCTGGCTGGCGCCGCGAGCGCCTGCACTCGGCCGGCTACGCCCTGGGCTGGCGCACCTTCGACTACGCCGGCCACGACGTGGTGTTCCATGCCGGTGCCGTGCAGGGCTATCGCGGCCTGGTCGCGCTGGTGCCGGAACGCGATCTGGGCATCGCCATCATGTGGAATGGCGAAAGCAGCCTGCCCAGCGGCCTGCTGCCGACCGTGCTCGACTCCGCGCTCGGCCTGCCGGCGCAGCGCTGGCTGGACGTGGACACCGACTTCGGCAGCGACAACCTGATGGCCGAGGGCGCCAGCCCGGCGCAGCAGGACAAGCGCAAGGGCAAGGGCGCCTCGGGCAATCGTGCGGTGGCGTCGCCGCGCTGATAAGGCGGGCTCGATCGGGTGTGCGAAGGGCGGCCTGCGGGCCGCCCTTTTTGTTGTTGTGCAGGGCCGAGCCGAGCCGTGCTCGGCTGAGCGGAATCCTGGCGCAAGGCGGCCGAGCATGGGCTCGGCTCTACAGCTCCGCAGCATTAGTGCGCGAAGTAGTGCATGCCGCCGTCCACCGGAATCACCGCGCCTGTGATGTAGCCGGCCAGCGGCGAGGACAGGAACGCCACCAGTGGCGCCACTTCCTCGGGTTCACCGAAGCGTCCGATCGGGATGTTGCTGGCGATGAACGCACGTCGGCTTTCCTCGGTGGGATGCAGGCGTTCCAGGATCTGCGCGCTGTTGATGCGCCCCGGTGCAATCGCATTCACCGTAATGCCCTGCCCGGCCACCTCCGACGACAGCCCCTTGCTCCACAGATGCAGCGCCGCCTTCGCCGCAGTGGCCGCGTTCACCGCACGCGGTTCCATCGAACCACTGAAATTGATCACCCGTCCCCATGCCTGCGCCTGCATGCCAGGCAACAGCGCCTGGGTCATCCGCCGCGCGGCGGAAAAGTTCAGGGCGATCGCTTCCTCCCAGACATCATCATCGGCATCGACGGTGGTCGGCCGGGAGCCACCTGCGGCGTTGACCAGGATGTCGACGCGTTGCAATGCCTCCCGGGATGCCTGCGCGATGTACCGGACGTCACCGGCCACGGTGACATCGCCGGCCACGATGACCGGTGCCGCGCCGCCTTCGGCTTCGATCCGCGCCGCAAGCGCCTGCAGCGGTGCCCGCTGCCGTGACGTGATGGCAACGCGCACGCCCTGGGCCGCCAGCTGCCTGGCGACGGCGGCACCGATGCCGCTGGCCGCGCCCGTCACCAAAGCGGTGCGGCCTGCAAGATTCAAGTCCATGGTGTTCTCCTGTCCGCATGGCCGGCCAATCCAGCCCTTGCACGACATGCTGTTTGATCACCCCTGATTGATAAACTCCGCGCAGGTTTCAGCATTCAACACCCGGGGTGTCAGATGAACCTGCTGGAAAGCATGCAGGTCTACGTGCTGATCGTGGACAAGGGCAGCCTCAGTGCTGCAGCTGCGGCGATGGACATCTCCGCGACGATGGCCGGCAAGCATCTGCGTGCATTGGAATCACGGCTGGGCATGCAGCTGTTGAGCCGAACCACCCGGCGCCAGCACACGACGCCGTTCGGCCAGGACTACTACACGCGCTGCCGGGAGATCCTGCGCCTGGTGGACGAAACCGATGCGCAGGCGCAGCACCAGCACCTGGCACCGGCGGGCACGCTGCGCATCAGTGCACCGGTGATCTTCGGTACGCATGCACTGGTACCGGCACTGGCCGAGTACATGGCGCGCCATCCGGATGTCCGGGTCGAAGCGACGCTGACCGATCGCGTAGTCGACCTCGCCGAAGAGGGCTTCGAAGCGGCGCTGCGGATCGGCACGCTGGCCGACAGCAGCGTGCTGGTGGCGCGAGCCCTGGCCCCTTATCGCCTGATGATGTGCGCCTCGCCGGCGTATCTGGCCAGGCATGGCACGCCAGACAGCGTGCATGCACTTGCCGGCCATCAATGCCTGTCGTTCGAACCGAGTGCACTTGCGCAGTGGCTGCAGGACGACGCTGGCGAGCTCGACCACGTGCCCGACGGCCGGCTGCAGATCAACAATGGCGAAGCGCTGCGTTCGGCGGCGCTGCATGGCCTGGGCATCATCCTGCAGTCGACGCTGCTGCTGGCAGCCGATGTCGAGGCTGGGCGACTGGTGCAGCTGCTCCCAGGGCACGGCCAGGCCGGTCGGCCGATGCACGTGGTCTATGCGCACGATCGTTACCCTTCCACCCGCCTGCGTAGCTTCCTCGACTTCCTGGTGGAACGATTCCCGCCAGCAATCGCCCAACCAGGCGACCGAAGCCGCCCATAAAAAAACCCCCTCCCCGCTGGGCAGCCAGGGAAGGGGGTTTCAGGATGCGGCTATCGGGAAGTACTTAGATCAGCGGCGCCGGGGTTGCCGGCAGAGCGACCGGAGCGGCCTTCTTCTTGCGGGCGGCCGGCTTGCGCTTGGCAACCTTCTTCGCTGCCTTCTTCGGGGCAGCCTTCTTGGTGGCCTTCTTCGCGGTCTTCTTTACTGCCTTCTTGGCGGTCTTCTTGACGGCCTTCTTGGCAGTCGCCTTCTTTGCGACCTTCTTGGCCGGCTTGCGGGCCGTAGCCTTCTTGGCAGTCTTCTTGGTGGCCTTCTTGGCCGCCTTCTTCGCGGTCTTCTTGACGGCCTTCTTGGCAGTGGACTTCTTGGCGACCTTCTTCGCCGCCTTCTTCACTGCCTTCTTCGCAGTGGTCTTCTTGGCGACCTTCTTCGCCGCCTTCTTCACTGCCTTCTTGGCAGTCGCCTTCTTCGCGACCTTCTTCACTGCCTTCTTGGCAGCGGCCTTCTTCGCGACCTTCTTCACCGCTTTCTTGGCGGCGGGCTTCTTCTTCGCAGCTTTCTTGGTTGCCATGGGATGGCTCCTCGTCAGTGATAGGGAGTTGAAACGCCCAGTTGGATCAAACCCGCGGATGCTGCGTGCGGGGACCGCCGGCGCGTCAAGCGCGCCGTTACGGATGCGGCGATGCCCGCCTCGATCGGCGGAGCGGACATCGGAACGGAAGGTGCCTTGCATTTCTCCGGGGGAAGCGGGGCCGTGTCCACCGTCATCAGGGTCGCGGTGGTCTTGAAGGGGCTGCTTCGCATCGGACGATTGATTCTGCGCACTCGGTTGGGCAGGCAAGGTCTGCTGAGGCGAAACCTAATCACGGTTTTTTTTACTGTCAACAACCCCCGCGAAAAATTTTCACATCCGCGCCTTTCCGAGCGCCGTCGGCGCCACTGCTCTACGCGGCCCGCCATGGCGGTTGAAGCGTCGCGCAAGCGTGCTGCATGCACCGGCATCGATGCATACGTTGAACAAAAAGCACTTGAAATAAGCACTCCGCGCATCTAGACACAGACTCGCAACGGCATCGCGCGTGCGACGTCGATGGTCACCGGCGCCGCCACCAACGCCAGCACAACAGCGCCGCAACAGGGGGCAAAAAGTTTTCACATCCGAGTGCGTCGGCGCGGGGCTGAAACGCGGATTTGCGCAAAACTGCGCACGCCCATCGGCACCGTTCGCCTGTCGGCTGATGCCACGCCGAGGGTGCGCAGCGAACCCCGCGTCATGAGTCCGGTGCAGTCGCCAAAACAAAAACGGCCACCCGAAGGTGGCCGTTCCAGAATCCGGAAACGACGACTCAGTGGTCTTCGTTCTCCAGGGCTTCGGCGTACGCGTCCGGGTCCAGCAGCTCGTTGACCTCATCGGCGTTGGTCAGTTCGACCACGAACATCCAGCCTTCGCCGTAGGCATCTTCGTTGATGGTTTCCGGCTTGTCGGACAGGGCCGAGTTGACCTCGACGACCTTGCCGCTGATCGGGCTGTAGACGTCCGAGGCGGCCTTCACCGACTCGACGACGGCGATCTGCTCGCCAGCCTTGGCGTCGGCGCCGACTTCCGGCAGTTCGACGTAGACCAGGTCACCCAGCAGGCCCTGGGCGTGGTCGGAAATACCGACGGTGACGCGGCCATTGCCTTCGACACGGGCCCACTCATGGGACTTGAGGAACTTGAGGTCGCCGGGGATCTCGCTCATGGGACTGCTCCAGAGATATGCAGGGGTGGAAAAAACGGGGCTAGTGTAACCAACCGGCCGCCACTGCTGTCAGTGACGACCGGCACGTACGGATCAGGCGTCGGTGAGCACGCCGGGCTGCGCCTGGCCTTCCCGAACGAACGGGAACTTGACCACCCGCACCGGCACCTGACGGCCGCGGATGTCGACGGTGACCTCGCCGAGTTCACCGGCCGGCACGCGGGCGAAGGCGATGCCCTTGGCCAGCGTCGGCGAGAAAGTGCCGGACAGGATCTCGCCCTGGCCGCTGGCCGTGGTGACCGTCTGGCCGTGGCGCAGCACGCCCTTCTCGTCCATCACCAGACCGATCATCTGGCGCGCGGTGCCGGCGCTCTTCTGCGCCTCCAGCACGTCGCGGCCGATGAAGTCGCGGCCTTCGTCCAGCGACACGGTCCAGGCCAGCGCCGCTTCGTACGGGCTGATCTCTTCGTCCATGTCCTGGCCGTACAGGTTCATGCCCGCTTCCAGGCGCAGGGTGTCGCGCGCGCCAAGGCCGGCCGGCTTCACGCCCGCCGCCAGCAGGCGGTTCCAGAAGGCGACCACGGCGTCCTGCGGAAGCAGGATCTCGAAACCATCTTCACCGGTGTAGCCGGTGCGCGCGACGAACAGCTCGACGCCGTCATCGGACTGCACCTGCAGGGCGGCGAAGCGGCCCAGCTTGGTCAACGCTGCGCGGTCGGCTTCGCGGGCCAGGCCGATCACGATGTCGCGCGCCTGCGGGCCCTGCACGGCGAGGATGGCCAGGTCCGGGCGCTGCTCGACGGCGACGCCGAACGGCGCAGCCTGCTCGCGCAGCCAGGCCAGGTCCTTCTCGCGGGTAGAGGCATTGACCACCATGCGGAAGAAGTCGTCGCCCAGGTAGTAGACGATCAGGTCGTCGATGACGCCGCCGCGCGGATTCAGCATGCACGAGTACAGTGCCTTGCCGGTCACCTTCAGCTTGTCGACCGAGTTGGCCAGCAGGCGGCGCAGGAACGGCTTGACCTGGTCACCGCGCAGGTCGACCACCGTCATGTGGCTGACGTCGAACACGCCGGACTCACGGCGCACCAGATGGTGCTCGTCCAGCTGCGAGCCGTAGTGGATGGGCATGTCCCAACCCCCGAAATCGACCATCTTGGCGCCAAGGGCGCGGTGGGTATCGTTGAGCAGCGTCTTCTGGGTCATGACCGGGTCCGGCAGCAGAGGAAACAGGAAACCCCATTATCCCAGATCGGTCGCCCGCAGGCGTGCCGCAGCGCAGCGGTTCATGCAAGCGGAAGTGCAACCCGCCCCGCCCTTTCCTCTGCCGGCGAGGCAATGCCCCGCAAGGCACCGCAGCCGCCCGCTACAGGCGCACCCGCCCACGCAGGATGTCGAGGAACATCACCCAGTCACCCATGAACGAGTACAGCGGATGGCGGAACGTCGCCGGTCTGTTCTTCTCGAAGAAAAAATGGCCGACCCAGGCGAACCCGTAGCCGCAGAACAGGGCGCCAAGCAGGAACAGCGGCTGGCCGCGCAGCAAGGCAGTGGCGACCAGCAGCAGGACCCCGCAACTGCCGATGAAGTGCAGTCGCCGCGATACCGGGTGGCGGTGCTCGCTGAGATAGAACGGATAGAACTCGCGGAAGCTGGCGAAGCGGGACATGAGCAGGCTCCGGGAACCAGGGTCGCCCACATCATGCGCCTTCCGGAAGGCAGCGCTGCCCTTGTAGAGCCGAGCCATGCTCGGCTTGCGCGTGCCAGCGCGGCCGGAAGGAAGAGCAGCCGAGCATGGCTCGGCTCTACACTGATGAGGTGCGCGGCCCGAACATGATCACCGCCATGCCGGCCAGGCACAGCGCTGCGCCCAGCAGGTCCCAGCGGCTGGGACGAATGCCATCGACCAGCCACAGCCAGAACAGCGCGGTGCCGATGTAGACGCCACCGTAGGCGGCATAGACCCGTCCACTGGCCGTCGGGTGCAGGGTCAGCAGCCAGGCGAACACGGCCAGGCTGGCCGCCGCCGGCAGCAGCAGCCAGACGCTGCCTCCCTTGCGCAGCCACAACCATGGCAGGTAGCAGCCAACGATCTCGGCCAGCGCGGTCAGCAGGAACAGGCCAAGCGTTTTCACGCCTTCTCTGCTGCCTTGGCCTGCTGCCACAGTGCTTCCTGCGCATCCAGGTCCAGTTCGGCCAACGCCTCACCCTGTGCGTCGGCCTGCGCTTCCATCGCGCGGAAGCGACGCTCGAACTTGTGGTTGGCACCGCGCAGTGCAGCGCCCAGATCGATATCGGCATGACGCGCCAGGTTCGCGCAGACGAACAGCAGGTCGCCCAGTTCTTCCTGCAGGCGCGCCTTGTTGCCCGCGACATCGCCGCGTTCGAACTCCTCGCGCAGCTCCTGCAGCTCCTCGGCTGCCTTGTCCAGCACCGGCAGCGGACCCGGCCAGTCGAAACCGACCTTGGCCGCGCGCGACTGCAGCTTCACCGCCCGCTGCCATTCCGGCAGGCCGCGCGAGATACCGGCCAGTGCGGAGGTGTCCTGCTCGCCCTTGGCGGCACGCTCGGCGCGCTTGATCGCCTCCCAGTTGCGCGTCACCCCGTCGGCATCGTCCACGCTGACATCGGCGAACACGTGCGGGTGGCGGCGCTGCATCTTGTCGCTGATCGCACGGGCGACCTCGGCGAAGGCAAACGCGCCCTGCTCCTCGGCCATGCGTGCGTGGAACACCACCTGCAGCAGCAGGTCGCCGAGCTCGTCGCAGAGATCGTCCAGGTCACCCCGGTCGATCGCATCGGCGACTTCGTAGGCTTCCTCGATGGTGTAGGGGGCGATGGTCGCGAAGTTCTGCTCCAGATCCCACGGGCAGCCACCCTGCGGGTCACGCAGCCGCGCCATGATCGCCAGCAGGCGCTCCAGTTCGCTGCTTGCGGCGCTACCGGTGGTGGGGGTGTCGTGCGCGCTCATGGGGCCTCCAGGATCAGTCGGACAACCAGTCGCGCCATGGCAGGCTGGTATCACCAAGGGCAATGAAATCGCCGTTCAACAGTGTCTCGCGGCGGTTGTAGCGGAACGGCTTGCCGGTCGCCGCCGACAGCACCGCGCCGCCGGCGGCATGCAGCACGCACTGGCCGGCGGCGGTATCCCATTCGGAGGTCGGGCCCAGCCGCGGATAGACATCCAGGCCGCCTTCGGCGATCCGGCAGAATTTCAGTGACGAGCCCTGTGCGATGGTCTCGATGCGGCCCATGCGCGCCAGCAGCGCCTCGGTTTCCGGCGAGCGGTGCGAGCGGCTGGCGGCAACGCGCAGCGGAGCCGTGGCCGGCGTGCGGGTGCGCAGCACGGTGTCATGCAGGCCCTGCCGCCGATAGGCCAGCTCGCCGCGCATGGCATGCCAGACGATGCCGGTGACCGGCGCCAGCACCACACCAAAGGCCGGCGCGCCCTGGTAGATCAAGGCGATGTTGACGCTGAATTCGCCGTTGCGCTTGACGAACTCGCGGGTACCGTCGAGCGGATCCACCAGCCAGTAAGCGCCCCAATGGCGGCGCTGCTCCCAGCTCACCTGCGCCGATTCCTCGGACAGGATCGGCAGGTCCGGTGTCAGCTGCCGCAGGCCCAGCTCAATGACCTGGTTGGCCGCCAGGTCGGCCGCGGTGACCGGGCTGTTGTCGTCCTTGATCTGGACCTCGAATCCATCGGCATACACCTGCATGATGGCTTGGCCGGCCTGCTGGGCGATGGCGATGGCGGTCTCGCGCAGGTCCGTGGTCAGTTTGATCATCGCGTTCCCTGCAGCCACTGGCGGGCAATGAACAGCGCCGCCAGCGAGCGTCCCTCGGAGAAGTCCTCGCGCAACATCAGCTGGTCCAGTTCGGCCAGCTTCCACGGCACCACTTCCAGTTCTTCCGGCTCGTCGCCGGCCAGCTTCTCCGGGTACAGGTCGCGCGCCACCACCAGCCACGACTGGTGGCTCATGTAGGTCGGGGCAAGGGTCATTGCGCGCAGCACGTCGACCCGGCGCGCACCGTAACCGGCTTCTTCCTTCAGCTCGCGGTCGGCGGCCTGCTCGGGGGTTTCGCCGGCGTCGATCCGGCCCTTGACCAGGCCCAGTTCGTAGCGGTGCATGCCGGCGGCGTATTCACGTACCAGCAGCACGGTCTCATCGTCGAGCATCGGCACCACCACCACCGCGCCGTGGCCACGACTGACCAGGCGCTCGAACCGGCGACGTTCACCGTTGGAGAATTCCAGGTCCAGATGCTGGCGCTGGAAAGGGCCGTTCTCCTCATCGGTGATCCGATGGATGATCGGCAAGCGACGGCCGGCACGGTCATCGTTCATGCGGAATCTCCGCGGCGGCCGGCGCCAGCGCCGGGGCCGATAGAATGTGCAGGCAGCAACATGTTCATGAGCCCGAAATGCTAGCAGACCCAACCCCCTCCCCGCTGGCCCAGCACTGGCGGCAACGCGACCTGCAGGTGCTGTGGCACCCGTGCACGCAGATGCGTGAGCATCCGGACACCCTGCCACTGGTGCCGATCGCCCGCGGTGAAGGCGCATGGCTGATCGATTACGACGGCCACCGCTACCTGGACGCCGTCAGCAGCTGGTGGACCAACCTGTTCGGCCATGCCGAGCCGCGCATCGGCGGCGCCATCGCGGCGCAGGCCGGGCAGCTGGAACAGGTGATGCTGGCGGGCTTCGGCCACGAGCCGGCGATCACCCTGGCCGAGCGCCTGCTGGCGCTGGCGCCACGCCAGCCCGGCCGCGCGCCGTTGGCCAAAGTGTTCTACGCCGACAACGGCTCGGCCGGCGTGGAAGTGGCGCTGAAGATGGCCTTCCAGTACTTCCAGAACCGCGGCGAGCCACGGCGCACGCGCTTCATCGCGCTGGAAAACGGCTACCACGGCGAGACCCTGGGTGCGCTGGCGCTAGGCGATATTCCGCTGTATCGCCGCGTCTATGCACCGCTGCTGGCCGAAGGCCTGTTCGCGCCATCGCCCGATGCCTACCTGGCCGAACCGGGCCAGAGCGCGGCAGATCGCGCACGGCAGGCTGCCGACGGCTTGACCACGCTGTTCGACCAGCATCCGGGCGAGATCTGCGCGGTGATCCTGGAACCGCGCCTGCAGTGTGCCGGCGGCATGCGCATGCATGACCCGGTCTATCTGCAGCGCGTGCGCGAACTGTGCGATGCCCATGGCGCGTTCATGATCGCCGACGAGATCGCCACCGGATTCGGCCGCACCGGCACCCTGTTCGCCTGCGAGCAGGCAGGGGTGATGCCGGACCTGATGTGCCTTTCCAAGGGCCTGACCGGCGGCTTCCTGCCGCTGGCCGCCGTGCTGGCCACGCAGGCGCTGTACGACGCCTTCCTCGACGACTCGCGCGAGCGCGCCTTCCTGCATTCGCACAGCTACACCGGCAATCCGCTGGCCTGCGCGGCAGCACTGGCGACGCTGGACATCTTCCGCGACGACGATGTGATCGCCCGCAACCGGGGCATCGCGTCGGTGATGGGCACGCTGGCGGCGCCATTTTCCGACCATCCGCACGTGGCCGACGTGCGCCAGGCCGGCATGGTAGTGGCGTTCGAGCTGTCGCGCGACGGCAACAGGCGCACGCCTTTCGACCCGGGCCTGCGGCTGGGCCTGAACGCTTACAAGGCCGCCCTCAAGCGCGGCGTGGTGCTGCGCCCGCTGGGCGACGTGCTGTACTGGATGCCACCCTATTGCGTGGATGACGAACAACTGGAGCTGCTGGCACACACCACGCTGGCGGCCATCGACGAGGCGATTGCATGCGCGTGACCCGCTGCCCCATCGACCTGGCGCTGCACAGCGGCCAGACCGTGACCCTGCCGGAAGAGACGGCCAACCACCTGGTGCGGGTGATGCGCCTGCGCGAGGGCGATACGTGCGTGCTGTTCAACGGCGATGGCAACGACTACAGCGCGACACTGACCGTGGCCGGCAAGCGCGAGGTACAGGTCCGCATCGATGCTGTGCAGGCCATCGACAATGAATCACCGCTGGCGATCACCCTGCTGCAGGGCATCGCCCGTGGCGAGAAGATGGACCTGATCCTGCAGAAGGCCACCGAACTGGGCGTGGCGGCGATCATTCCGGTCAACGCCGAGCGCACCGAGGTGAAGCTCGATCCAGCACGGGCCGAGAAGCGCGTGGCGCACTGGAACAACGTGGTGACGTCGGCCTGCGGCCAGTCCGGGCGTGCGCGCATCCCGCAGGTGGGTTCGCCGCTGTCGCTGGCGCAGGCTGCGGCGGTACTGCCGGCCGATACGCTGCGGCTGACCCTGGACCCGCGGGGCGCACATCGCCTGTCGACGCTGACGGCCGCTCCGGCAGGGGGCCTCGTGCTTGCGATCGGCCCGGAAGGAGGCTGGTCCCCGCGCGACCGCGACCAGCTGGCAGCGGCCGGGTTCCAGGGACTGCAGCTGGGCCCGCGGATCCTGCGCACGGAAACGGCCGGACTGGCCGCGATCGCGGCGTTGCAGGCGCGGTTGGGCGACCTGGGATAGGACCGGTTCGTGGTAGAGCCGGGCGCTGGCCGGCATCCACCGGATCATGGGGTTGCCGGCCAGCGGCCGGCACTACCGGGGGGATGCGACCGGCGGAATCGCGATCAAGCCACCAGCGAATCCAGGGCGGCTTCCAACGCGTCCAGGTTCGGCAGCAGTGCACTCTGCTCACCCAGCAGCACGCGCATGTGCACGGTCTGCGGCAGGGTTTCTTCGGAGGCGTCGGCCAGCAAGCCGTCGCGCGGCACCGAGATCAGCTGCGGAAAGTTCTGCGTCAGCAGCGCGTAGTACGGGCGCTGCGCGTTGCCGCTGAGGGACTTCAGCACCACCACCTTGTTGTGGCCGGCCACCGTCTCTTCGCCCAGCCCCGAAAGGCGTGCGAACGACACCAGCGGCACCTGCCAGCCGTGCCAGCCGATCTCGCCGACCAGCCAGCGCGGCGCATCGGAGACCGGCTGCACCGGCACGCGCGACATCATTTCGGCCACGGTGGCATTGGGCAGCAGCACGCGCTCGTTGCCGGCCTGGATCAGGACGCCGCGGATTTCGTCATTGCTGGCGTAGCTCATGGTGCGTCTCCGTTGTCGTCCTGCTCACCCCAGCGCACGGCAATCGCCTGCGCCAGTTCCTGCGGTTCACCGGCCACCATGCCGGCAGCCACCACGGCGGTGGCCGCCGCCGGGTCATAGCAGCCCTCGCCCACCTGCCCGGCCACCCACGCACCGGCGGCCGCCAGGTCCAGCGCCGGGCCTACGTGGGCCAGGTCGGCACCGCTGAGCAGCACCAGCGCGGTGTGTTCGGCCGGCAGCGAAGCGAGCGAAATACCGTTGGCATCGCTCTGGAAATGCAGGCCATCGCTGGCCGCGCGCACGCCGATATCATCGGCCAGAACGTGCACTTCGCCCGGCACCGCGTGCTGGCCGGCCTCGGCCAGCTGCACCGGCAACGGCGAAACACGGGACATCTGCTTGACCAGATTGCCGTAGCGGCCACCATCCAGACGCATGTGCACCAGGACCGGCACGCTCAACGACGCGGGCAGTGCGCCGAGCAGGCGACGCAACGCATCCGGGCCACCGATGCCGGCCAGCACCAGCAGCGATGCGGCACGCGCACCGGCCGGGGCGACGGCATCCAGATCGACCAGGCTCAAATGATCGGTATCGAACGAGGGCTGCGGCGCGACGACCGGCGCCACGGCTTCTGCCGATACGGGTGCTTCGATCGATTCTTCCACCAGCGACCAGGCGGTGTGATCGAAGGAGACCGGCGGTGTCGCAGGCGTCGCCGGTTCGGCCAGTGCCTGCGGCGCCGAAGGCGGATCCAGAGGCTCGGGCACGACCGGCTGCAGCGCCGCCAGGGCCTGCTCCAGCGCGATCGGTTCGTGCAGGTCTGCCGGTGGCGAATACAGGCCGTCGGCCGGAACGTCATCGGCCCAGCTCAGCGCCTGTTCCAGGTGCGGGCGCAGGGCTTCTTCCTGCGGCGCCGGCGCGGGCGCCGGATGGCCAGGCTCCAGCTGCAGGCTGGGCTCTTCTTCGGCGCCCGGCGGCAACACCTGCTGGTGGCCGTGCAGCTTGGCGGCCAGGTGGCGCCCCCAGCGTTGCGCCTCCCAGCCGTCGCGGCGGGCGGCCAGCTCAGCCTCATCGAACACCAGGGTCAGCCCCGGTGCCGAGAGCACGGATTCCAACCGTTCCAGTGCGTCCTCGATGGCAGCTTCCAGCGCGATCACCACGAACTGCGGGGCCGCGGCCTGCAGGACCTGCGGCTCCAGGCCGTTCGGATCATCTTCCAGGACCAGCTGTACATCGGCATGCGCCAGCGCCTCGCGCAGGCGTTCACGCGCCGTACCGGGGCGGGCCAGCAGGGCGACGGCCGGGGCCGGATGGGTTTCACTCACGGACACGGGCGATCCCCAGCAGGTCGTACACGTTACGCATCAGGTCCAGTTCCTGGTACGGCTTGCCCAGATAACGCTGGACACCGATCTCGAAGGCACGCTGGCGGTGCTTGTCGCCGCTGCGCGAGGTGATCATCACGATCGGCACATCCCTGTAACGCGGATCGGCACGCATCACAGTGGCCAGCTCGTAGCCGTCCATGCGCGGCATCTCGATGTCCAGCAACATCAGGTCCGGCACGCGCTCTTCCAACCGCTCCAGTGCTTCCACGCCATCGCGGGCGACACTGACTTCGAAGTTGTGGCGTTCGAGGATGCGACCGGTCACCTTGCGCATGGTCAGCGAGTCATCGACCACCATCACCAGCGGCACCTGGCGTTCGTCGCGCGGCGCATTGGCCAGCACCGGTGCCGTCGGATTGGCCAGGAAGCGGCGCACCAGCGGCGCGACGTCCAGGATCACCACCACGCGGCCATCGCCGGTGATGGTGGCACCGTAGATGCCCGGTACCGATGCGATCTGCAGGCCCACCGGCTTGACCACGATTTCGCGGTTGCCCAGCACTTGATCGATCGCCACGGCTGCACGCAGGTCGCCGGCGCGGACCAGCAACAGCGGCACCTGGTCCTGGCCATCGGCACGCGCCGGGGCCTGCCCGACCAGGCTGCCGAGGTCATACAACGGATAGTCTTCGCCGCTGTAGCGGTAGCTGCTGTCGGCGGCCTCGAAACGTTCGCGCGACAGGCGGCCGATGCCACTGACCGATGCGACCGGCACCGCAAAGGTGGTTTCGCCGATCTGCACGAACACCGCCTGGGTGACCGCCAGCGTCTGCGGCAGGCGCAGGGTGAAGCGCACGCCCTGGCCGCGCACTGACTGGATATCGACCGAGCCGCCCAGCTGGCGCACTTCGTTGCGCACCACGTCCATGCCCACGCCACGACCGGCCAGCTGGCTGACCTGGTCGGCGGTGGAGAAACCGGAGGCGAAAATCAGGTTGTCCAGTTCCTGATCGTTCGGCTGCGCGTCGGCGGCCAACAGGCCACGGTCGATGGCGCGGCGGCGGATCGCTTCGCGATCGAGGCCGGCACCGTCATCGGCCACTTCCAGCACGATTTCCGAGCCTTCACGGTGCAGGCGGATGGCAACTTCGCCCTCTTCCGGCTTGCCGGCGGCGCGGCGCTGTTCCGGCGCTTCCAGGCCATGGGCCACGGAGTTGCGCAGCATGTGTTCGAGCGGCGCGACCATGCGGTCGAGGACGTTGCGGTCCAGTTCGCCGTGAGTGCCTTCCAGGGTCAGGTGCACCTGCTTGCCGGTATCCATGCCGGACTGGCGGACCACGCGGCGCAGGCGCGGCACCAGGCCATCGAACGGCACCATGCGCGCGCGCATCAGGCCGTCCTGCAGCTCGGAGCTGACGCGCGACTGTTGTTGCAGCAGCGAATCGTACTGGCGCGACAGATCGTCCAGTACCCCTTGCAGGCCGCCAAGGTCGGCCGCCGATTCGTTCAGCGCACGGCTGAGCTGCTGCAGCGTGGAGAAGCGGTCCAGCTCCAGCGGATCGAACTTCTGGTCTGCCTGGTCCTGCTCACGCTGGTAGCGGGCGACGATCTGCGCTTCGGTTTCCAGGTCGAGCCGGCGCAGCTGGTCGCGCAGTCGCGCATTGGTGCGCTCCAGCTCGCCCATCGCACCACGGAACGCGCCGAGCTGCTGCTCGAGGCGCGAGCGGTAGATCGCCACTTCACCGGCATGGTTGACCAGGCGGTCGAGCAGATCCGCGCGAACGCGCACCTGTTCCTGCTGCGGGCGTGCCAGCGGATCTTCATCGACCACGCCTTCGGCCGGCAGCGGTGCCGACAGTGGCGCATCAAGCAGTTCCGGTGCCGATGCCGGACTGGCAACCGGTGCCGAAGTGGCTTCTGCGACGCTCGCCACGTTGGCTGCGGCTGCAGCAGCCGCCGCAGCGATATCGGTGGTGGTACGCACTTCGAACGCGTCGACCAGGTCCTGCGCCGGTTCCACCACGCGGTGGTCGCCGGTGCGGGTGAGCAGCTGGTGCAGCCGATCAAATCCGCGCTCCAGCAACTGCACATCGCGGCGTTCGATCTCGGTGCGACCAGCGGCGACGGCTTCCAGCAACGATTCGATGCTGTGGCCAAGATCGCCGATGGCGTTGATGCCGGCCATGCGTGCGCCACCCTTCAGGGTATGCAGGTCACGCTGCAGGCCGGCCAGCACCTCGCGGTCCTGCGGCGCATCGCGCAGCTCGCTGATCAGGCCATCACAGTGGTCGAGCAGGTCCTTGCCTTCCTCGACGAAGATGTCGACCAGCTCGCGATCGTAGACGCTGAAGTCGAGCGTATCGGCGCTGTCTTCCGGCACCGGGATGTCAAGGACGTCGGGTGCCACGGTTTCAACCACGTCGGCGTCAGGCGCGCCAACGGCCGGGGCATCCGATACGGCATCGGCATCGGCAGCTTCGGCGTGGACTTCCACCTGGCCCGGCGCGTCTTCCAGTTCGAAGAACCGCACCGGTTCGGCGGTGGCCGGCGTCGCGGCCTCCGCGATCTCCTCATTCACCGTCGCCGGGGACGGCTGATCGGCGCTCTCTCCTTCACCGATCGCCGCCTCCCCGCCGACGTCCGCATCCTCGGCAAAGGCTTCCGCCTCGCCCGGCGCGAGTTCGCTGGCCTGCAGGCCGAGCACGGACCATTGCCCGTCGTCGGCCAGGGGCTGCTCTTCGTCGATCACGTGCAGGCCGGCCTCGAGCGCGGCGTCCAGCGAGACCGGTTCTGCAAACCCCGGCGCAGCCATTTCATCCTGCAGGCTCGGCAGCTCGCTGTCGAGTGGCAGTGCAGCAGGCGTCTCGAATGCCTCAGCGTCCGCGACGTGCACGTGATCGAACGAGGACGCATTCAGGTCAGATGCGACGGCTTCGACAGCATCAGGAATCTCTTCGGCATCGCGGTCGTCGACCGGCAGCGCACTGGCATCCAGGTACGGCGACAGATCGTCCACGACGGTCAAACCGGCATCGTCGGCCAACAGCGGCGCGCTTTCGGCCTCCGCCTGGACACCGTCTACCTCAACGCCCGGAACGTCGTCGGCCACCTGGATCGATTCGACCACCGGTAGCGACGCCGCTCCCTCACCCGGTACCGACGGCCATCCGGCATCGAAGTAGCGCGAAAGATCGTCGCTGGCGGTCAGCTCACCGACCTCCAGCCCGCCCTCGCCCTCGATCGCGGCATCCTCGACCGGGTTTTCGGCGACATCGGCAACTGCCTGTGGTTCCTGCTCCGGCGCGACGGACGAAAGCGGGACCGCATCGGTTTCAGGCGCGACGGCTGCCGGGGCGTCCGCATCCCAGTCCGCCGTCGGTTCGTCATCCAGCGCCAGCTCAGCTTCGTCGTCCTCCAGGCCCACCATCGGCCAGCGCGCTTCCGGCAACTCGCTGGCCAGCGCCTGCAGGCGCTGTGCCAGTACCTGTTGCGGTGCGATACGCGGCTGTTCGGCCTGCAGCGCTTCCATGGTGGCGGTGATCGCCTGCGCGGCCGCATCCAGCGCGGCCACGCCCTCATCACCCGGCACCACTTCGGCGGCCAGTGCACGCTTGATGTAGGACTCTGCACCGCCGGTTACAGCCGTGATCTCGGGCACTTCGGTCATCGCGAAGGCGCCGTTCATGGTGTGCACTGCGCGCAGGAGTGCGTCGCTGACCGGCTGCGGTGCCTGCTGCGCCGAACGCAGCCAGTCCTGCAGGGTGGCCTGATGGACTTCCACCTCGGCCTCGAGAATCTCGCGCAGCACGCTGTCGATGTTGGCCGGCGTGCCGGTGGCTTCGGCCTTCTCGGCGGTATCGGCCAGCGCCGAAGCGGCAACCTCCGCGTCGACAATGCGGCTGATCTCGTCTTCGCCCTCGACTTCGGCCACCGGTGCAACCGATGCAGTGGCCCCAGGCAGGGGTACGTAGTAGGTCTCCTCGCCTGCACCGACACGATCGGCGATGGCCTGCATGGCCTGCAGGTCAACGCTGATGCGGTGGCCATGGCGCAGCGCCGCGTTCAGCTGCGGCAGCGCCGCATGCGCGTTGTCGACCATCGCCAGCACGGCGGGAGATGCGGCGCGGCTGCCATCCAGCACGCGGTTGAGCATGCCTTCGATCTTCCACGCGAACTCACCCAGGGTGCGTGCGCCGACCAGGCGGCCACTGCCCTTGAGGGTATGGAAGATGCGGCGGATCGGGCGCAGCCGGTCCATGTTGTCCGGCTGCATGCGCCATGCCGGCAGCAGCGTGCCGAGATTGGCCAGCTCATCGTCGAACTCTTCCAGGAACACCTCGCGGATGTCCTCGTCGATGTTCTCGGCATCGTCGTCGAACCCGGCGTCGAAGCCCGCATTGGTGTCGGCGTCGGTCCCGGCAACGGCCGAATCCACCGCCTCCGGCGCTGCCGCAGCGGCCATCGCCTGTGGATTGAAGCCGGCAGCGGCCGCACTCAACTCGGCGAAGAACTGGGCGTCGGCCTCGCTGAAATCGATCGGCGCGATGGTGTCGATATCGATCACCGACACGGCCGGAGCGGACGTATCCGCCGCAGGAGCCGCCGCATCGATCAACGGCGACGTGATCGACGGTACCGGCAGGTCATCCGGGGCCTCATCCACCCCGGCCAGCGGCGGAACGACGGCATCGACGATCTCCAGCGACGGATGCAACGCGGCGTCATCGTCCAGCGACAGCGTTTCCATCGCATGCAGCGACAGCACGTCGTCAGCGTTGTCCAGCGCGTCGGCATCGAAGCGGAACACCACGTCGTCGGCCACGGCAGCCGCATCCTGTTCGGCCGCCACCGGGTCGAACACCGGTGCAGCATCGAAAGCGGTCGCGGAGGAATCCACCGCGTCCGTCCTCTCATCGATCACAGGCGCTGCGCTTTCCTCAAGCATCTGCGGCGCCCCGGACAGCGACCACTGCGGCGCACCGGAGTGATCACCCTCGGCCAGTTCGAAGCTGACCGGATCGAAACTGGCGAAGGTCGGGCTGCGCTCGTCATCGGCAGGCACGATGGCGTCGGCCTCCGGATGGAACGGCGCCAGCTCCCACTGCGGGACATCCGGCGCAGGTGCGCTGGACGCCGCGAAGACCAGCGATGCGTCCGCATCGTCGTGCGTCGGCAACGGCGAAGCACCGGTATCAGCCGTGCTGGCGGCCACGGCTGCCGCGGTGCCCAGCGCGCCGAACATCAGGCGGTTGTCGGACACCATCGGCGCCGGCGAGGCCGGCGGCGGATCGAAGGTGAAGTCCGGCAGTGGCACCGGCACGTCGCCGGCAGCGGGCGCCGCAGGCTGCACCGGAACCTCGATGCGCTCCGGCTGCAGGGGCTCGGCCTGCAACGCAACCGGCTCACGTTCGACCGGCAGCAGTGCCGGCGCGTCCGGCGCAACGGCATTGTGCTCCGGCAGCGGCCAGTAGCGCAGTGCCTCGAGGCTGCTGCGGGTGATTTCGAGGATGTCCTCTCGGCCCGGGCGGCGGTCGCGCAGGGCTTCCAGGTAGTACTCCAGGCTGGCCATGGCATCGGCCAGGGTGTCCAGTTGACGGCCGCTGGGCACGCGCTGGCGGCCGATCAGTTCGGCCTCGATGTACTGCTGCACGCCGCGCAGGTAATCGGCGGCGGTACCCAGGTCGAGCATGCGCAGCGCGCCGGACACATCGCCCAGCAGGCGTGGCACATCCTGCAGCTCGGCATGGTTCCAGCTGGTTTCGATGAAGGCGACGAAATGCTCGCGGGCAGCGGCGAAGTTGGCGATGGCTTCATGCGCCAGCACCTCCACCGTTCGCCGGTTCTCGACCGCGCTCGGGTCGTCCTCGCCACTGCCGCCGGCGCCCAGATGGGCAACCTGGTCGTCCAGCGAGGCATCGACGTACAGCAGTGCACCGGCAATATCCAGCAGCAGGTTCTCGTCGATCTGCTGGCGACCTTCGACCACGCCGCGCAGCGCATCGCGCTGCTGCACGACCACGCCGCGGGCCACGCCCAGGCCCATCATGCCCAGCGTATCGGCCACGGCGCCGAGCTCGTTGGCCTGGGTCTGCAGCTGTTCCGGCGCACCACCTGTGCGCAGGTGCAGGTCAAGCGCATCCTTGATGCGCAGCAGTTCTTCCTTCACCGCGCTGCCGACCGTGTCGAGCAGCTCGCGATTACGCCCGCTCAGGCTGCCACGGGCATGGTCCAGCTCGGCCTCGGTGGCGGTGACGCTGTCCGGCGCAAAGGCCAGCAGCACACTGTCAGTGACGCCTTCTTCGCCGCGCGACGCACGGATCTCGTTGAGCAGCGGCATCAGCACGATCGGAATGTCGCGATGGCCGTTCTGCAGGCGCTCCAGATAGTCGGGCAGCAGCACGCTGCCACGCATCAGGGTTGCGCAGGCTTCATCACGGTCGGCCACGCGGCCGGCGCCGATGGCGTTGGCCAGCTGCTCCAGCTCTTCGGCCACCATCGCCGGGGCATACAGCTCGACCATGCGCAGAGTGCCCTGCACCTGGTGCAGGTAGCCGGCGCAGATGCGCATGCGGCTGGCATCGGTCGGGTCTTCGGCGTAGTACTCGACCTCGTTGCGCACCTGGCGCAGGGTCTCGTCCAGCTCGGGCTTGACCCAGCCCAGCGCTGCGTGGCTCATCGCATCGCGCAGACTGCTCATGGACGCGCTCCGTTCGCCGCCGCGCGGTGGCCGCGCGAGTTCTGGCGTGGGGAATGGAAATGCTTCATCGACTGGTTCCTTGCTCGCCGCCCTGCCCGTGTCACGCCGGCAGCTTGAAGTCGGCGACCGAACGGCGCAGGTCCGCCGCCAGCTGCGCGAGGTGGCCGATCGACTCGGCGGTCTGTCCTGCACCCTGCGAGGTCTGCCCGGTGATCTGCCGGATCACGCCCATGGTGCGGGTGATGTCCGAGGCGGCGGCCGACTGCTGCTGGGCGGCGATGGAGATGTTCTTGATGAGGGTGTTCAGCGCGTTTGACACGCGTTCGATCTCGGTCAGCGCGGTACCGGCGTCCTCGGCCAGGCGCGCACCAGACACCACTTCGGCCGTGGTCTGCTCCATCGAGGTGACCGCTTCATTGGTGTCGGCCTGAATGGCCTGGACCAGGTTCTCGATGCGTCGGGTCGCACCCGAGGTGCGTTCTGCCAGGCGCTGCACTTCGTCGGCCACGACCGCGAAACCGCGGCCCGCTTCACCGGCCGACGCGGCCTGCACCGCCGCGTTCAACGCCAGGATGTTGGTCTGCTCGGAAATGTCGTTGATCAGTTCCACGATCGAGCCGATTTCCTGCGACGACTCGCCCAGGCGCTTGATGCGCTTGGAGGTCTCCTGGATCTGGTCACGGATCTGGTCCATGCCCTGGATGGTCTCGCGCACCACGCCGGCACCCTCGGCGGCGATCACCACCGAGCGCTGTGCCACGTCGGCCGACTCGGCCGAGTTGCGCGACACCTGCTCGATGCTCGCCGCGATCTCCCCGATGCGGTCCGAAGCCGAGGTGATCTGGTTGGCCTGGTGCCCCGCGGCCTCTGCCAGCTGCATGGCGGTGGCCTGGGTTTCCTGGGTGGACATCGCGACCTTGGCCGAGGTGTCGTTGATGGTGGTCACCAGGTGGCGCAGCTCGTCCACCGCGTAGTTGATCGCGTCGGCGATCGCGCCGGTCATGTCCTCGGTCACCGAGGCCTTCACCGTCAGGTCGCCCTCGCCGAGCGAGGAGATTTCGTCCAGCAGCCGCATGATCGCCTGCTGGTTGCGGCTGTTGAATTCCACCTGGGTCTGGTAGCGCAGTTCCTGCTCGCGCGAGCGGCTGCGCACGTTGGTGGAGACGAAGCCGATGATCGCGATCAGCGACAGCGCACCGGAGACCACGCCAATCCAGAAGTTCGGGAACAGGCGGGTGTCGGATACCGAGCCGAACGAGGAGAACGCGTCGAACAACTTGCGGCTGTCATCCAGCATGTGGGCCGAACCCTGGCCCAGCGCGGTGGCAGCGGACTGCGCGGCGAACAGCTGGCGCGAGCTGGCCAGGATCGCGTCGGCGTCCTGCTTCATCGCTTCCCACTTCTGCTGCGACTGTTCCAGCGCGGCCACGGCGGCGGCACCGCGCACGGCGGTGATGCCCAGTTCCTCGTTGCCGTTGCGCAGGCCGTCGAGCACCTGCGAGAACACGGTGATGTCACGTGCCAGCGCATCGCCGGAGGTCGCCGCGGCGCTGCCGCCGGCACGCATTTCGGTCACGCGGCGGGCCATCGAACCGGCCACCACGACCTGCTGCAGCGCGCTGTACACCTGCGACGACGGCGCGCCGGAAGCGGACATCGCACGCACCAGCTCGTTCAGCTGGGCCTGCAGGCCCGGCACTGCGCCGGTGAAGTTGTTCGCGTTGCCGGCCAGCGCCAGCACGGCCGGTTCGCTGGCCACCAGCTGCCCGGCCTGCTTGCCCAGCGGCGCCCAGGTCTCGCCGAGGGTGGCGATGGCACCGGCTACGCCCGGCTCCTTGCCGTAGCGTCCCTGCAGGGTCGACACGTTCTGCTCGATCGCGTTGCGGGTGGCCTTGAAGGCGGTGAAGGCCTGGGCGTTGCCGCCGACCGCGTCACGTCCCTGGTTGGCCAGCTGCTGCGACAGCACCTGCAGGTCGGCGGCCTTGGAGCCGGCGTCGGCAAGGCGGCTGCCCTGCCAGGTGGCGACGCCGGTGTTGACGCCGAACAGGATCATCGATGCCAGCAGCAGGAACAGCCAGAGGTTGCTGCCGCCCAGCCGCAGCTTGCCGGTCTTGGTGGCGTCCGAAGCAGTACTCATCGTTCAACCTCGATCTTCAATGCAGGGGGCGATGCCCGGCCTCAGGCCGCGGCTTGCCGGAATTCAGGGGTGCGCGACAGCAGCGAGAGCGAGAACACGCCCCAGTCGTGGCCGTCGGCATGGAAAGCACGATCGACGAAATGCCCGTAGCGGCCTTCGGCCAACGTGCCCGCTTCGATCTGCTGGTCCAGCTCGAAGCTGCGCTGGCCGAACAGTTCATCGATGGTCAGTGCGACGTCGCCGCCGGCCTGGCGCATGATCAGCACGCGCTGGCCTTCCTGCTGCACGGTGCGCGTGCCTTCCAGGAAGTACTTCAGGTCGACCACCGGGAACAGGTTGCCGCGCAGGTTGCCCACGCCCAGCAGCCAGGGCTGCGCACAGGGCACCGGGGTCACCGGCGGCATCGGTACGATTTCCACCACTTCGCGGAAATCGGACACCAGCCGGCGCTGGCCGACGCGGAAACCCACGCCACGCCACAGGTCCTGGGCAAACTGCTTCCCGGGCAGCTGCACCGCATGGGCCAGGCTGCGCCGTTCATAGGCTTCAAGGATGTCGAAGGGCGAGCGCATCAGGCCACCAGTTCGTTGATCCGCGCGATCAGTTCATCCTCGCGCGGCGGCTTGACGATGTAATCGGCGGCGCCCTGGCGCAGGCCCCAGGCCTTGTCGGTTTCCATCGCCTTGGTGCTGACGATGATCACCGGGATGTGCTTGATCGCCGCATCACGGGCCATCGCACGGGTCGCCTGGAAACCGCTCATGCCGGGCAGGACCACGTCCATCAGCACCAGCTGCGGCACCTGGTCGCGGACCAGCTGCAGGCCATCCTCGGCGTTGTCCGCTTCCAGCACTTCGTGGCCGGCACGGCGCAGCCACTGGGTGAACACCGCGCGGTCGGTCGGTGAATCCTCGATCAGGACGATACGAGCCATTGTGCCTTTCCCCCCTGGTCAGGCGTTGACGTATGTGCGGATGGCACCCAGCAGTTCTTCACGCGTAAAAGGCTTCGTCAGGTACTGCTCCGAGCCGACGATGCGTCCCCGCGCCTTGTCGAACAGGCCATCCTTGGACGACAGCATGATGACCGGGGTCGCCTTGAACAGCTGGTTGCCCTTGATCAGCGCGCAGGTCTGGTACCCGTCCAGGCGCGGCATCATGATGTCGACGAAGATGATCTGCGGTTGCTGGTCTGCGATCTTGGCAAGCGCTTCGAAGCCGTCGGTGGCGGTGACCACCTCGCAGCCTTCGCGCTTGAGCAGCGTTTCCGCAGTCCTGCGGATGGTCTTCGAATCATCGATGACCATCACCCGGAGTCCTGCGAGTTCCCCGCCCGCAGTCGTGTTTTCAGTCATTGCCTATCCCCAAGCGCACGGCCCGATCTCTGGCGGGGGCCGCTGCGAAAGCGTATCTATATCGCACTTTCCGCGCCCGCTTCAAGGCCGCCCCACGGCGCGGGGCATGGCCCCCTCCTGAACGTGACGGGTTTCGCAATGAGTGCGCGACCGCCGGGCGGACGCTGCGTTGCAGTATGGCAGGGAGGCGCGCGACCGGCGTTGCCGCTACCATCAACGCCTTGCCTGACAGGTGCGACCATGCCGTTGAACGTCATCGTGGTGATGGACCCCATCGCCCACATCAAGATCGCCAAGGACACCACCTTCGCCATGCTGCTGGAAGCCCAGCGCCGCGGCCATGCCCTGCACTACGTGCGGCCGGGCGGACTGGCCCTGGAAGGTGGCGTGGCCGTGGCCCAGACCGCGCCGCTGCAGGTACGCGACGACCCGGCCGGCTGGTATGAGCTGGGTGAGTTCAGCCGTACCGAGTTCGGACCCGGCCAGATCGTGCTGATGCGCAAGGACCCGCCGGTCGACGCCGAGTACATCTACGACACCCAGGTGCTGGACGTGGCCGCCGCTGCCGGTGCCTGCGTGGTCAACAACCCGCAGGGCCTGCGCGACTACAACGAGAAGCTGGCTGCCCTGCTGTTCCCGCAGTGCTGCCCGCCGACCCTGGTCAGCCGCGATGCCAAGGCGCTGAAGGCCTTCGCCCTCGAACACGGCCAGGCCGTGCTGAAGCCGCTGGACGGCATGGGCGGCCGCTCGATTTTCCGCAGCGGCCAGGGCGATCCGAACCTGAACGTGATCCTGGAGACACTGACCGACGGCGGCCGCAAGCTGGCGCTGGCCCAGAAGTTCATTCCCGACATCAGCGCCGGCGACAAGCGCATCCTGCTGGTCGACGGCGAACCGGTCGATTACTGCCTGGCGCGCATTCCCCAGGGTGACGAGTTCCGCGGCAACCTGGCGGCCGGGGGCCGTGGCGAAGGGCGCCCGTTGAGCGAGCGTGACCGCTGGATCGCCGGCCAGGTCGGCCCGGAGATGAAGCGTCGTGGCATGCGCTTCGTCGGCCTGGACGTGATCGGCGATTACCTGACCGAGGTCAACGTGACCAGCCCGACCTGCGTGCGCGAGCTCGACGCGCAGTACGGCCTGAACATTGCCGGCACCCTGTTCGACTCGCTCGAGGCCGGCCTGCGCTGATGCCGTCCGCACCTGCCGTTCTGCCCCCGCCGCCACGCGAAGCGCAACGGCTGGGGGCCACCATCGCACTGTCGGTGCTGGTCCACGCCCTGCTGATCCTGGGCGTGGGCTTCGCCGTGAAAGGCGATGCTCCGCTGGTGCCGACGCTGGAAGTGATCTTCAGCCAGACGCGCACCGCACTGACGCCAAAGCAGGCTGATTTCCTTGCCGCCGCCAACCAGGAAGGCGGTGGCGAGCACGACCGCGCACAGCGTCCGCGCGACAACCAGGCCGGCATCGTGCCGCAGGCGCAATCCGGACTCAGCCCGGTTCCCCAGCAACAGCAATCGGCCGCGCCGGTTCCGCCGCCGCAGGCACGGGTGGTCAGCAGCCGCAATGGGGAGGACACCGTGGCGCAGGCGCAGTCCCGTCCAACGCCGGAACAGCCTGAGCCGGATGCGCCGCTGAGTGCGCGCGAGCAGCGTGATGCCGAGATGGCGCGGCTGGCGGCCGAGGTGCATCTGCGCTCGGCGCAGTACGCCAAGCGCCCGAACCGCAAGTTCGTGTCGGCCAGCACGCGCGAATATGCCTACGCCAATTACCTGCGCGCCTGGGTCGACCGCGCCGAGCGCGTCGGCAACCTGAACTACCCGGACGAGGCCCGGCAGCGCCGGCTCGGCGGCCAGGTGGTGATCAGCGTGGGCGTGCGCCGCGATGGCAGCGTGGAGAGCAGCCGCATCCTGCGTTCAAGCGGGACGCCGCTGCTGGATGAAGCGGCGCTGCGGGTGGTGCAGCTGGCCCAGCCGTTCCCGCCGTTGCCAAAGACCGAGGACGAGATCGACATACTGCAGGTCACCCGTACCTGGGTGTTCCTGCCGGGTGGCACCCTGCACGACGACCGGTAGGGGTTTGTTGCCCGGGCCTGCGGCCCGGGACCCGCTGAAAGGCTAGAGCAACGGCAACAGCAACAGCGGCGGTTGGTGTACTGAAGCGTGGCGAGGCGGTGTCGGGCGGCGGGGACGCCGCAAGTACGTCCGTGTAGGCTTAGCCGCGGCATCCATGCCGCGGATACCCCGCCGCCCGACACCGCCCCGCCTCTGACAGATCACGGCGCACCATTGCTTGGGTAGGTGTCGACCTTGGTCGACACACATCCACGCCACGCGTGGATGCGAGCGAAGCGATCCGCTTTTGACTTTGATTTTCTTTTGATTTTCCGTGGCGGACGCACACGGAAACTGTCAGAGGTCGGGCGGGGTGGGTTCGCGGGGGTGTCCGCGGCATGGTTGCCGCGGCCAAGCCCCCATGGGTGAGGGTGCTTCGCTTGCGAAGCATTGCTTCGCAAGCGCCCGAACGCCCAGCCGCCAGCGGCTGGGCCGGACTGGGGGTTCACGGCGTCCCCCGCGAACCCACCCCGCCCGGCCCTCTCACGATGCCAGTCGACTAACTGTGTAAACCCACCACGTTGTTCAGCGGGATTCTGGAAATAGGCGGCTGGCTGCCGATCCCCATGTGGGGTCGGTGCCAGTTGTAGTGATGCAGCCATTCAGGTAGCACGGCATCGCGTTGCTCTGACGAAGCGTACTCGCAGGCGTAGGCCCATTCGCGCAAGCTGGTCTGGATGAAGCGCTCGGCCTTGCCGTTGGTTCGCGGGGTGTAGGGCTTGGTCCGATAGTGCTTCATGCCCAACGAGGCGACGAGTCGAGCGAAGACGCCGGAGCGATAGCAGGCGCCGTTGTCAGTCAGGACACGCTGGAAGGTGACCCCCAGCGTCTTGTAGTACGCCAAAGCGGCCAGCAGCGCTTGGCAGGCCGTTGGGCCCTTCTCATCGGTGTGAACGCTGCTGAAGGCGACTCGGGAGTGGTCATCAATGGCCACATGGACATAGCCCCAGCCACCGCCGCCAGCATTGCCACGCCGATTCGGATCGACCCGGTGTCCGGGCCGGTGGAAGTTGCCGAGTTTCTTGATATCCAAGTGCAGCAAGCCGCCCGGGCTGTCGTACTCATACCGGACCGCCTTCTTCGGTGGGTCCAGAAGGCACAGGCGATTGAGTCCTCGTCGGCGCATCAGTCGTGAAATGGTGCTGTGAGCCACACCCAGTGCCTTGGAAATGGTCAGGTAGGTTTGCCGTTGACGTCGACGCTGGACGATCTGCTCTACCAGTGCCTCGGGGGTGCCATGGGGGCTGCGGCTGGGCCGAGAGCTGCGGTTCTGCAGCCCAATCAGGCCCTCGGCTCGATATCGGGCCAGCCACTTGTAAGCCGTGCGTACACTCACCCCGCAAGCCTGGGCGGCCTCTTCTGGCCGAAGGCCTTGCTCAGTGATGCGGCGGACAAGAAGTTCTCGACTAAACGGCGTCAAACGGGCATTTTTATGATGGTTCATCCGGGCTCTTTGGGGACTGGATAGGTGTGGTAACCACCATTTTCCAAAGATGCCCCGGATGAACAACCTACCGAGAGATCACAACTAACAGTCGACTCTACCGTCCGCCACGAGGGGCTCAACCGTTGGCTTTCGCCTTTGCCTCGCGCGCGGCCTGCTGCTCGACCAGGGTCAATGCCACGTTGTCGCGCAGGTACGCCGGCTCGACCTTCTCCGGTGCGATCGCCTCGCCACGCGCGAACGCCGGCACCGCCAGTGCCAGCACGTCCGACGCCCGCGGCAATGCCGCGGCATCGAAACCGCGCAGGCCACTGCCCAACTGTGCCACCAGCGCGCCGTCGCCCGCGCCGAAACCGGTACCGACACCGTAGGCCGACATTCCTTCCGGCAACGTCACCACGCAGGGCGCGCAGACGCGCTCGGCATCGCGCGCGACCGGCAGGCCGTCGACGCGTTCGAAGCGCGCGACGTAGAGTTCACCCATCCGGGCATCGATTGCCGACAGGATCTGTGTTTCTTCCACCGGTGCCCGCAGCGCCAGCACCTGCAGCGTCGAAACCGGCAGCAGAGGGCGGTCCAACGCCAACGCGATGCCCTGGGCGATGGCGATCGCCAGGCGCACACCGGTGAACGCCCCCGGGCCGCGACTGAGCGCGATGCCGTCGAGCTGGCGACGGCCGATGCCGGCTTCGGCGAGCAGCGCCTCGGCCCATGGCAGGCTCAGGTCGGCATGCCGGCGCGGGGCGATCTCGAAGCGTTCCAGCACCTGCCCATCGACATGCAGGGCAACGGAGCAGGCTTCGGTGGCGGTTTCAAAGGCGAGCAGTTTCATCAGATCAGGTCAGAACAGGGGGAACGTGGCACCGGGAGCCGGCTCCGGGCCCGGCGCGACAGCGGCCGGGTCAGCCGGATCATCAGCCACGGGCCCCCATTGTGGCGTAAAGAAGGCCTGCACATCGGCCAGGCTGCGGGTGCGGCGGAAGGGCGGCAGTGAATCCAGGAAGACCCGGCCATAGCCACGGTTGAGCAGGCGCGGATCGCACAGGACCAGCACGCCACGGTCGCTTTCGCTGCGGATCAGGCGACCGACACCCTGCTTCAGTGCGATCACCGCCTGCGGCAACTGTTCGTCGCGGAACGGATTGCCGCCCTGGCTGCGGATCGCCTCCAGGCGTGCCTCGTACACCGGATCGTCCGGTGCCGCGAACGGCAGCTTGTCGATCATCACCACGCTCAGCGCTTCGCCGACCACGTCCACGCCCTCGCGGAAACTGGCCGAGCCCAGCAGCACGCCATTGCCCGATTCACGGAAGCGCTGCAGCAGCGTCGCGCGCGGTGCCTCACCCTGCACGAACAACGGCCATGGCCCGTCGCGCAGTGCCTCGGCGGCCTCGCGCAATGCACGGTGCGAGGCGAACAACAGGAATGCCCTGCCCTGCGATGCCTGCAGCACCGGCCGAAGGGTCTGGATCAGCGCGGTTCCGAAGCCCCGTGCGGCCGGATCAGGCAGGCCTTCCGGCAGGTAGCACAACGCCTGCTCGGGCCAGTTGAACGGACTCGGCTGGACCAGGGTATGCGGATCGTCCAGGCCCAAGCGCGTGGCGATGTGGTCGAATCCATTGCCCACGGTCAGCGTGGCCGAGGTGAAGATCCATGCCGCGCGGCTGCGCTCGCGATGCTCGCGCAGCGGGCCGGACACATCCATCGGCGTGCGCTGGCAGCGGAAACCCCGCGGCGTGAGCTCGTACCAGAGCACATCGGCGGCACTGGCGTGGTCCGCCGGATCGGTATCGAAATCCAGGGTGGGTTCATCATCGCCCAGCCAGCGCTGCAACCGCGACACCGCCTCGCGCGCCCGCGCATGGCAGGCGTCCAGACCCGCCGCCGATTCGCGCAGCGGCTGAAGGCCCTGCTCCAGTGCCACCAGGCCGGCCATCACCGTATCGAAGCCGTCGCGGACCTGTGGCATGGCCAGCGCACGCCACTGCGTACCACGCGGCGGCAGCCCCTCCATCGCCGAACGCAACGCCAGCAACGCCTGTTGCAACTGGTCGACCGGCTCCTGCAGCGCAGATTGTGCGCCCCCTACGCCGCGCGCTTCAGCCAGGCAGTCGCGACCCAGTTCCTGCCATGGGCGCATGCCGAAACCTTCGCCGAAGAACTGCGCTGCCAGTTCGGGCAGCTGGTGTGCCTCGTCGATGACAAAGGCCTGCGCCCCCGGCAGCAACTCGCCGAAGCCGTCCTGTTTCAGTGCCAGATCGGCCAGCAGCAGGTGGTGGTTGACCACCACCACGTCGGCGGCCTGCGCACGCTGCCGTGCGCGCACCACGAAGCAGTCGTCCCAGAATGGGCAATCGGTGCCCAGGCAATTGTCGACAGTGGAGGTGACCATTGGCAGCAGCGGCGAGTCATCGGCTAGGCCCTCCAGCTCGGCGATGTCACCGAACTCCGAGCGGCCGGACCACGCCAGGATGCGCTGGAACTGCGCGGCCTGTTCGGGACTGGAAAACCGCGGCTCGCCCCGCGCCTGCTGCAGTCGATAGCGGCACAGGTAGTTCGCGCGCCCCTTCAGCAGCGCGCTGCGCAGGCCGACGCCCAGCGCCTGGCGCACGCGCGGCAGATCGCGGTGGTAGAGCTGGTCCTGCAGCGCGCGGGTACCGGTGGAGATGATGGTGCGCAGCCCGGACAGCAGCACCGGCACTAGATAGGCGAAGGTCTTGCCGGTGCCGGTACCGGCCTCGGCCAGCAGCAGGTCCCGCTGCTGCAGCGCATCGGCAATGGCAGCGGTCAGGTGCAGCTGTGCCGGACGCGGGACGAAGGCATCCAGATGCGAGGCGAGCGCGCCGCCTTCGCTGAGGGCTTCGCGGCTGGCATGGACAAGGTCGGACATCAGAGGGAAAGGATACCCGGCAGGGCGCTGCCCGGCACCCGTTTCAAGCCAGGGCAACAGCAACAGCGGTGTCCATGGCTCTGGGTTTTTACGTGCTGGGCAGGCCGGGCGGGGCAGGCAGGACACGCCGTAAACCCATCCATGGGGGCTCGATGGCGCCATCCATGGCGCCAACGGTCCTGCCTGCCCCGCCCGCCCCACCCTCGACAGTTTCCCAGTGACGGATGCACGCGCGGCGTCGCGTCGAGCTTGCTCGACTGCCCTTTCAGAAGCGGTGGGTGGAACGGAAACAAGAAGGGGTCGGATCCGTTTTCCTGCGGAAAACGGATCCGACCCCACAACGAGTGCGCGCAGCGCGCGACCCGCCTTTGTTTTTGATTTTGTTCTTGCCTGCGGCCCGCGCGATGTATGGCGGGCCGGGTGGGTGGGGCGTGCAGGACCGTTGGCGCCATGGATGGCGCCATCGAGCCCCCATGGATGGGTTTACGGCGTGTCCTGCACGCCCCACCCGCCCGGCCCATCACCCGCATCCATCAGTGCGCGCGCCGCAGAAGGGGCGGCGCCCGGTGGAGTGGAATACCTCAGTACCGCTTGATCCCCGGCACCGTGCAGCCTTCAATCTGCGCATGCGCCGACACCGCATTCTCCTTCTCGCCCCGCGCCAGGCGCGACTGCTCGATCGTCGCCCAGTGCCGGCGGCACAGCGGCCCGGTCTTCGAGCCCAGATCCACGGCCTTGCGCGCGAACGTCTCCGCCTGTGCCCACTGCCCCTGCAGCAGCGCCAGTTCGGCACGCTCCTGCAGCACGGCCGGGTCACCGGCCACGATCTCCAGCGCATGGTCCAGACTGCTGGCGGCACCGGCGAGGTCGTTGGCCTGGCGCTGCGCCTGTGCGGCCAGCCTCAGGTCTTCCACCTGCGAATCACGCAGCGGCTGCACCGACAGTTCCTTGTCGTCCGGACCCGCTGCAGCATCCACGGCCGCCAGGCGCTGCGCCGGCGTGGTGGTATCGACCGGCTTGACTACCGGCGGCGCGCTGCTCACGCAGGCGGCCAGGGCCAGGCTTAGGCCGGTCAGGGCCAGGGGCTGCAGCAGGGTACGCATGTTCATCGGCATCATCGGCTCGGGGGAGAAGTGGGGGCGGCAGGTTCGGCGGGTGCTTCCGGCTTGCGGTCCAGGCCGAACCAACTGCGCCAGCCACCGCCCTCGCCTTCAGCCTCGCCCTGCCCCTCGGGCGACGCGGCCGGCGCGCACGGCGCATAGGCAGGCGCATAGCCCACCACGAACGGGAAACGACGCGCGCCGGGGCAGCCTTCATCGGTGCTGTTGAGACCGGTGGGGGCCACCGGCTGCCAATCCAGGCCCTTGTTGCTGACCCGCAATGGCGCACTCGGCAGGCGCTGGAAGATGCCCGACCAGACCCGCATCGCACCAGTGGCGCCATACAGGCCGGCCTGCTGGTTCTGATCGTTGCCGATCCAGATCACCGCCAGGTGGTCGCCGGTGTAGCCGGCATACCAGCTGTCACGGCCATCGTTGGTGGTGCCGGTCTTGCCGGCTGGCTGCAGACGGCCGAGGCCATCAGCATTGAGACGCTGCGCGGTACCGCTGGCGACGACCTGCTGCAGGCCGACACTGATCAGGTTGGCGGCAATCGAATCGCCTTCCTGTGCCGGTGCCGGGGTCTTGTCGTAGCGCTTGAGCAGCTTGCCCTGCGGATCGAGCACGCCACGCACGGCGTGCAACGGCTGGATCTCACCACCGGACGCGAGGAACTGGTACAGCTGCGCCATCGCATACGGGCTCTGGTCGGTCGAGCCGAGGATCACCGCCGGATTGGCCTCGGCCTTGATGCCGGCCAGCACATGGATCAGCTGGGTCACGCGCTCGGGGCCGACCTGCATGCCCAAGCGCACCGTCGCCTGGTTGTACGAATGCGCCAGCGCATCGATCAGGCGCACCGTGCCGTGGCTGCGGTTGTCGGCGTTGCCGGGGCTCCAGTTGCGGCCGCGGCCGAGCTGCACCGTCACCGGCGAATCATCGACCCAGCTGGCCAGCGAATAGCGGTCAGGCTGCGCCAGGGCCAGCAGGTACACGAACGGCTTGAGCAGCGAACCGACCGGGCGCTGCGCCTCGATCGCACGATTGAAGCCGACCTCGGACACCTCACGGCTGCCGATCACCGCCAGCACGTCGCCGTTGTGCACGTCGGTCAGCACCATGCCGGCCTGCAGCTCAGGGCGACGCTGGCTTTCCAGCGACTTGATGGTGCGGGTCACCGCGCCTTCGGCATAGGCCTGCGCGGACGGCGACATGCCGGTCATCACGCTCAGGCCCGCGCCCTGCAGCGCAGATTCCGGATAGTCATGCGCAAGCTGCCGGCGGACCAGGTCGACGTAGGCGGGGAAGCGGTTGGCAGCCACCAGGCCCGGTGTCTTGGGCACGCCCAGCGGAGCCTTCAGCGCGCGCTGGTACTCGGCATCGTCGATCAGCGTGGCGTCGTGCAGCTTGCCCAGCACGAAGTTGCGGCGATCCAGCGCGCGTTCCGGGTTGCGCCGCGGGTCGTAGAAGGACGGCCCCTTGACCAGGCCGATCAGCAGGGCGATCTGCTCGGTCTCCAGCGACTGCAGGTCACGCCCGAACCAGAATTCGGCGCCGGAGGACATGCCATGGATCGCCTGGCTGCCGCGCTGGCCCAGGTACACCTGGTTGAGATACGCCTCGAAAATCGTGCGCTTGTCGTAGCGCGCTTCCATGATCAGCGCGTACAGCACCTCATTGAACTTGCGGGTGAGCGTCTGTTCCTTGCCGATGCCAAGCAGGCCGCTGCGGGCCAGCTGCTGGGTGAGCGTCGAAGCGCCCTGGCGGCTCTGGCCACCGGAACGGATCGTCACCCACACCGCGCGCGCGATGCCTGACAGGTCGATGCCGTGATGGCGGTTGAAGTCCTTGTCTTCCACTGCCTGCAGGCCGGTCACCAGCAGGTCCGGCGCCTCGTCCATGCGGATCAGGCGGCGTTCTTCCTGCTTCTGGCCGTACAGCGTGGCGATGCGCGCCGGATCCAGCCGCGCGGCCTTCAGTGCCTTGCGGCTGTCGGCGTCGCGCAGCGAGGCCACGCCGCCATCGGCCAGCGACAGCTCCACCCGGCGCGGCGCCACCCGGCCATCGACGTCGTTGTAGCCACGACTGGAGATCACAAAGCGACCGCCGTTCACCACATAGGTGGCCGGCTCCTTGCCCTGCCCGTCATCACGATAGGCGGAGGCGGCCAGTTCGGTCTTCAGCGTGGACGCATCCATCGCCTTGCCGGGGGTGAGCACCAGCGGGCGCGCATACACGCGCGTCGGAATCTGCCAGCGCAGCTCGCCGAAACGCTGGGTCACCTGCTGGTTCAGGTACAGCGTATAGGGAATGAGGAAACCCAATCCCAATGCGACCGCAGCCATGCTCCAGGTGATCAGCCGGCGCCGCCACAGCGGACCGCTGTCCTGCTGGTCGTCGTCGAAATCGTCGATGTCGTCGGAATCGTAGCGTCGGGGCACGGGAGAAGCATGGCAGGGGCGTCAGCGGAGTCTACCCCAGCCCATTTCCCCAAGGCAGGTTCACCAAACTGCCTGTTCAGTGATTTACCGGAGGCAGGGGCCCGGCCTTGCCCCGAAGCCCATCCCACAGTCCTCTCAACATGAACCGCAACCGAATCCAGCGAGGGGCGAGGAACAGGCCGTTGCCTGCCAGCTTCAGGAACATGCGCGGCACATCCTGGGCAATCCACACCCGTGGCGTATAGGCACGTCCATAGAGCAGAACCCGATTGCGCATGATGAAGTAAAGGCGGAAGGGCTTGTGCACGATCACGCCATCCGGCTTCGCACGTGATGGCAGCAGCTCCTCGCCGATGCTATGGGTCATCTGCGCGTCGCAGATGCCATACAGGGAATAACCATGGCGTTTGGCCCTGAAACACCAGTCCATGTCCAGGTTGTCAATGAACAGGGATTCGTCCATTGCACCGATATCCTGCAATGCCGACATCGGCACCAGCGAACCGGAGGTGATGAGGAAATCGCAGGAAATGCGCTGGCCCGCTCCCCCTCGCAACTTGTGGTTGAACGGGAAGCCAAAGCGAACGAACGGGGCAAGCATGCCACTGCGCGAATCGCGGAACTGCGGGCCGACAGCGGCCACGCGCTCTGCGCGGGCCAATTCGATCAGTGCAGTCCCCAGGACATCCACCATCTTTGGCGCCAGCACACTATCCTGATCCATCAGCAGCACATAAGCGAAGCCGAGCGCCTGCGCCCGCTCATAGGCCCGGTTCAAGGCACTCCCGAGGCCAACGTTGTGCGCCGAGGCAACCACGCTGATCCCCTCCCTTCCGGCCAGCAGTTCGTCGACATCAACACCAGTGCTGCCATTGTCGAACACCACCAGATGCCCCACCTGCTGCAGCACACTGTCAACGACCCGCCGCAACAGGTCCGGCTCGGGCCCATAGGTGACGATGACAGCGCAGACAAGGGAGGCATCGAATGCGGGCCCCGGACCTGGCCCTTGCGGAATCACTGGATTCATGACGTCATGTCGCTGGCTGCGGAACGCAGGCTGTGTGAAAAACGATGAAAACGACCAAAGGCCATCTCCGTCAAGCCTGCAGCAATAGCATTGACAGCAAGACTGACAACTCACTGCACCGCTTGAGCGTGACGCAGCGGCTGGACTATACCCGACCAGTGCGACCTGCACGAATCCTGTCGATATCAGCGTGGTCGCAGCTCACCACCGGCGCGGCGCAGGCGATCTTCAAACGCCGGCAGTTCGGCCAGATCCGGCTGCAGCAACCGCGCCTGTTCGGCGGCATGCGCGGCGAAGGCCAGGTCACCGTTGCCGAGCCGCTCGCTGCCGATCGCCAGCCAGCGCTGGGCCAACCGCAGCCGCGCCGAGGGCAGTCCGGCTGCGGTCGGTGACAGGGTCTGCCAGGCCTGCAGGCAGGCGCCTGCCGCCTGCACGCGGTTCTGCCGCAGATTGTCGTCAAAGCAGCGTCGGCTGGCGGGCAGCAAGCGTGCGGCGGCTGCCTTCACCCGCGCATCGCGGGGAGCCAGCGACTGGGCTTCGCGCAACGCGTCGAACGCGCTGTGCCCGGGTGGGCTGATCCACTGCCCCGCGCGCTCGGCACGCTCGATCTTCCGCAGGTGGTCGCGCAGCTGGCGTTCGCGCTGCGCCGTGCTGACCGCGGGCTGCTGCAGGGCCCGCTGCGCCTGCTGCGCGCGCTGCAGGCGCTGCGCCAGTTGTTGCCGGACTGCCTGCGAAGCACCCAGCTCCGCCGCCAGGGCCGCATCACGTTGCGCCGCATCGAACTGGAAGTCGTCGGCGGACTTCTGGCTGCGTGCAACCACTGCCTGCAGGGTCTGCTCACGCCCGCGCTGGGCATTGGAATCATCGGCGGCCACCACCAGCACCGCCTGGAAGCCCTTGGCCGCAGCTTCCAGCTGCTGCCGTCGCAACGCACGCTGCGCCTGCCGCAGGCGCCGGTCGGCGGCGCGCGCGAGGGCCTCCTCGCTCGCCGGTAGATCGGCATGACCAGCATCGAACTGACGGGCACGACGCAGGAGCGCGGCCGCCTCGGCCAACTCCCCTCGATCCGCCAGCGTGCGTGCCTGCAGCAGCAGGTCGCTCAGCGCATCTTCGCGCCCTTCCAGCGCCGGCAGGTTGTCCGGCTGCAGGGCCAGGATGCGCTGGAACAAGGGCAACGCACTGCTGTCGCCGTCATCCAGGCGTCCGGCCGCGAACGCGTTACGCGCCTGCGCCAACAACGCACCAATACCGGCTCCGGCGCTGCGTCGCGCCTGCAACTGGCGGGCAACCGCATCGGCGTCGCCCTGCGGCACCTGCAGCTCACGGGCCAGTGCCAGAGCCTGCGCGCTGCCGTCCAGGTCATCCGCCTGCAGGCGATCGCGCGCCTGTTGCAGCGCTGCCGCGCCGGTATTGGCCAGGCCCTGGCGCGCCTGCGGGCGATCACCGTCCAGCGCCAGCGCCGCCTGGTAGCGCTCGCGCGCACCACTGCCATCGGCATCGCTCAGGCGCCCAGCCGCCAATGCACGATCCCCCTCAGCCAGCAGCTGTTCGATCTGCGGCTCATCCCAGAACCAGTCTGCCAACGGCTTGCGCAGCAGGACCAGCAGCACGAACACGGCCAGCGCTGCGAGCAGCGCCCAGCGCCAGATCCGGCGCGCATGGCGCGCCTGCAGCCACCACCAACGCCCCTCGCGACGGACGCGGTCCAGCGCAGGGTGTTCAGCGCCATGCGGGCGATGCGGGGGCTCGCGTTCCATGCGTGCAGGGTAGCCGGGGCAGCGTGAAGCTCAGCCGAGGCGACGCGCCTCGCTCACGCCCGGCAGCGCATCGAGCTTGCCCAGCAGCGTCGACAACTGCCCGTAGTCACTGACCTTCAGGCGCAGCCGAAGGTGGGCACGGCCACTGTTGCGCACGTTGTCACTGTGGATGTCGAGCACGTAGGCGTCTTCCTGGGCGATCAGGTTGGTGATGTCCTTCAGCAGCCAGCGGCGATCGACCGCATCGACCACCACGTCCACCTCGTAGCCGCCCCCGGCCTGGCCCCACTCCACCGGCAGGATGCGCTGCGGGCTGCTGGCCGCCAGCCGGGCCAGCGCGGCGCAGTCTGCACGATGCACGGTGACACCCCGGCTACGGGTCAGGTAGCCGATGATCGGCTCGCCGGCCACCGGCTGGCAGCAGCGTGCCAGCTGCACCAGCAGGTTGCCCACGCCCTGCACGGTGAACTTGGACTTGCCCAGGTTCTCGCGGCGCGCGGTCGGCCGCGGCAGGGCCGGTGCGGGTGCGGGCTGGCTGGCGGCACGCTCCGCCTCCAGCAGCGCACGGCTGACCTGGTTCGGGCCGGTATCGCCCAGCGCCACCTGGATGTACAGGTCATCGACGCTGTCGGCATGGAACTTCTTCGCCGCCACGGCCAGGTCCGCGTGCTGCAGGCCCAGCCGCTTCAGCTCGCGCTCGAGCAGCTCGCGACCGGCCTGCACGTTGCGCGCGCGGTCCAGCTTGTGGAACCAGCTGCGCACTTTTTCGCGCGAGCGGTTGCTGGCCAGGAAGCCGTTGGCCGGCATCAGCCAGTCGCGGCGCGGATCGGCCTCCTTGCCGGTCAGGATCTCGACGCGGTCGCCGCTGCGCAGGCGGTAGGTCAGCGGCACGATGCGGCCGTTGACCTTTGCGCCGCGGCAGCGGTGCCCGACCATGGTATGCACCTGGTAGGCGAAATCGAGCGGGGTAGCGCCCTGCGGCAGGTCCAGCACCTCGTCCTTCGGGCTCAGCGCATAGACCCGGTCCTCGGTCAGCTCGGCATCAAGCGCCCCGGCCAGTTCATTGCCCTGCCCGTCCTGCGCCTGTTCCAGCAACTGGCGCATCCAGGTGATCTTGCGGTCGAAGGACTTCTCCGCGCCCTTGCCACCTTCCTTGTACTTCCAGTGCGCGGCCACGCCCAGCTCGGCCTGCGAGTGCATCTCGTGGGTACGGATCTGCACTTCGATGGTGCGCCCTTCCGGGCCGACCACGGCGGTGTGCAGCGAGCGATAGTCGTTGGCCTTCGGGCGTGCGATGTAATCATCGAACTCGCTGGGTACCGGTGCCCACAGCGCGTGCACCACGCCCAACGCGGCATAACAGGCGGCGACGTCGTCGACCATCACGCGCACCGCACGGATGTCATACAGCTGGTCGAAGGCCAGCCGCTTCTTCTGCATCTTCCGCCAGATGCTGTAGATGTGCTTCGGGCGGCCGCTGACTTCGGCCTTGATGCCCTGGGCGACCAGCTCGCGCGACAGCACCTTCTTGACGTTCTCGACGTAACGCTCGCGGGCGATGCGGGTTTCATCCACCTCGCGGGCGATGCGGCGGTAGGTTTCCGGTTCCAGGTGGCGGAACGCCAGGTCCTCCAGCTCCCACTTCAGCTGCCAGATGCCCAGCCGATTGGCCAGGGGCGCGTGGATGTCGCGGGTCAGCTGGGCCAGCGCGCGGCGCTGCTCCTCGTCCAGCTTGTCGGCCGCGCGCATCCGCGCCAGCTGCCGTGCCAGCAGGATCGGCACCACGCGCAGGTCGCGGATGATCGCCAGCAGCAGCCGGCGCAGGCCTTCGCTGTTGCGCCCCGCCTCACGGCCGGCGTGCAGCGCCCACACCGGGTCGGCCGCATCCTGGCCATCCAGCAGGCCGATCACCGCCGCCTTGTGGTTGCCCAGCGGCAGCTGGTCCAGGCTGGCGCGCAGGCCCGGCAGGTCGAACAGCAATGCGGCCACCACTGCGCCTTCATCGGCCGAGAGCATCGCCAGCGCATCGAGAGTATCGCCCAGCACCGACCAGGTGGCACGCATCTGGTGCTCGCAATCCGGCGCTTCCCAATGCTCACGCAGGGCCTGGCGCAGCGGAGCAGGCAGCACCGCTGCCGAGGGACGGTTCAACAAGGCATCCAGGCCAGGGACGGAAGCGCGGTTCACAGCATCGAGCAGGCAAGACAGAGGCCCCTACACTAGCGCCGGCGCCGTTCAGGGACAATCACTGCACCCACCATCACCCGGCATGAAGACATGCCGCTACACTCGCCCACACACCCAGGAGAGACCCGCCATGCCTTCGATTGCCCCGCGCGTCCGTCCACGGCTGCTGGCCTGTGCCGCCGTGCTGCTGTCCCTGTCCGCGCCTGCGCTGGCCCAGCGCGTGGTGGAGGGCGACCTGCAGCAGCAGATGTCGCCCTCCGAGTTCAAGGCCGCCGGCCTGGACAAGCTCAGTGCCGGTGAACTGGCCACGCTCAACCGCTGGCTGCAGGGCAAGGTCGAGGCGGCCACCACCCAGGCCGTCGCCGCAGCGCGCGAAGAAGGCCGCCAGGAAGTGATCAAGAAGAACCGCGGCTTCCTGGACTTCGGCAGCAGCGAACCGATCGAAAGCAACCTGCAGGGCGAATTCCGTGGATTCGGCCAGGGCCGCCGCTACGTGCTGCAGAACGGCCAGGAGTGGGAGCAGATAGACGCCACGCACTATTCCGGTGGCCGCAAGGACGCCCCGGGCGTCAGCATGCGCCCAGGGGTGATGGGCGCCTGGTATATGAAGGTGGACGGGGTGAACGTGCAGCCGAAGGTTCGCCGCACCAAGTAACGCCCGGGCATTCCGGCCATGCCGGCTCCCTGCCCGGCCGGCCACGGTCGCCCGACGGGGCGACCGTGGCGCGCTCAGGCCTGGCGCAATGCAGCCACGCGCTGCGCCAGCTTCTTCGCCGAGATACCGGTGCGTGCACCCAGCTCCTGCGCGAACAGCGATACCCGCAGTTCTTCCAGATCCCAGCGCAGCGCCTGCCATTGCGGGCGATCACGCAGGCCCTGCTGCTCGCCCGCCTCCAGCGCTTCCAGGAACGGATGCAGTTCCAGCATGCGCGCCTGGTCACGCGGCGGATCACGCTTGGCACGTTCGGTGCGCAGGATCATCGCCTTCAGATAGCGCGGGTACTGCGCCAGCGCGTCGGCCGGCGTGTCGCGCAGGAAGCCGGGGTGGATCAGCCCGGCCAGCTGCGCTTCCATGTCGTCCAGGTTGCCGCGCGCCCAGCCCATCAACGGCGCTTCCAGCATCGGCTTCAGCTCCGCCACCAGCGCCAGAATGGTCTCGGCCAGCTTCAGCCGCGACATCGCCTCGCCAAACAGGGCCTTGGCGGCGTGTTCGCGACGCTGCTCGAACGCCGTCGCATCGCGGATTTCCTCCAGGCCCTCGGCCAGCACCGCGTTCATCGCCGCATCGACCAGGTCACCACGCAGCCGCTCCTGCGATTCGATCGCGGCATACAACAGGCCGGTCTTGGCACCGACCGGCAACTGCTTGCGTGCCTGCTTCACCTTCTCGGCCAGGGCGATCTCCAGCAGGCGGCGCACGCCCAGCGGATGGGCGTCCTGCGCCTGCTGGCGATCGGCGAAGATGCGCAGCGCCACGCTGTCGCCCTCGTCCAGCAGCGCCGGATAGGCTGGCACGCCGGCTTCACCGGGTACCTGCAGCGGAATCGGCGTGGCCGGGAACGTGCGCAGGCCGTCAGCCGCCATCTCGCGCCCGGCACGCGCGGCGAAGGCATCGCCAGCACGGCCACCGAATTTCGCGCGCAGCGCTTCCAGATCACGCGAGGTAGCAAGCACCTTGCCCTGTTCGTCGCGCAGCCGCAGGTTCATGTGCAGGTGCGGCTCGATCGAACCCGGCTCGAAATCCAGTGCGGTCACCGTCGCGCCGGTCGCACGTGACAGGAAACGCGCCAGCTCGCCAGTGATGGCATCAGCGCTGGGCTGCGGGAAGGCCTCGTAGAACGCGCGACCGAAGTCCGGCGCCGGCACGTAGTTGCGGCGCATCGCCTTGGGCAGGCTGCGGATCAGTGCCGAGGCCTTGTCGGCGACAAAGCCCGGCGCCAGCCAGCCCAGCTGCACCGGATCCAATGCGTTGAGCAGGTGCAGCGGCACGTCCAGGGTCACGCCATCGTCGTCGGCCCCCGGTTCGAAGCGGTAGTGCAGCGGCAAGCGCGCCTGGCCCAGCGCCAGGTACTTCGGATAGCGCTCCTGTTCGCTGCCCTCACCGGGCAACAGGTCTGCCAACGACCAGTGCAGCGCCTTGCGCTGCTCCGGCGCCAGCCCTTTCCACCAGCTATCCAGTCCCGCCGCCGAGTGGATCTGCGGCGGCACCCGGTCCAGGTACCAGCGTGCCTGCCAGTCTTCGTCGGCAACGATGCCGGCGCGGCGCAGCTTGGCTTCTTCCTCGCGCGCGACCTCCAGCACCTTCTGGTTGTCGGCGACGAAACTGGCACGGGTATTGATCTCGCCGGTCACCAGCGCCTGGCGCACGAAGATGTCATGCGCCTCGCCCGGCGCGATGCGGCCGTAATGGACCGGTTTCTTCGGTGCCAGCACCAGGCCGAACAGGCTGATCTGCTCGGACGCCAGCACCTGGCCCTGCGCGCGCGACCAGTGCGGGTCGAAGTGCTTGCGCAGCAGCAGGTGCGGCAGTTCGGCGATCACCCAGTCCGGCTCGATCGCGGCCAGGGTCATGCCCCATACCTTCTGCGTATCCAGCAGGTTGGCCACCAGCAGCCACGGCGGTGGCCGCTTGGCCAGCGCCGAACCGGGGAACGGCAGGAAGCGGCGCTGGCGTGGTGCCTGGAAATCGCCCTTCTCGGTGCGGTGACCGATCTGCGTCGGCAGGCCCGCCACCAGCGCCCGGTGCAGGGTCTGGTAGGCAGCGGCACGCACGCGTTCGCTGAAGCCGCCGCCGGCGGGCGCCTGTTCCTTCTGCGCGCGCACGGCCACCGGTGCCGGTGCGGCCTCGGCCTTGCCTTCGCGGGCCAGGCGCGCGGCACGATGCAACTGGCCGCGGGTGGCCTTTACTGAGGCCGCGTCATCACGTGCCGGTGCCGGCGCACTGCTGCCGGCCAGCAGCGGTGCCATCGATGCCTCGCTGGCCTCTTCCTTCCAGCCCAGTTCCTCGCACAGCAGCCGCAGCTGGCGATGCAGCTCGCGCCACTCGCGCATGCGCAGGAAGCCGAGGAAATGACGTCCGCACCAGTCGCGCAGCTTGGACTGGGTCAGGTCTTCGTGGGCCTGCCGGTAGGCATCCCACAGGCGCAGCACGCCGACGAACTCGGAGCGGCCATCGGCGAACTGCGCATGCGCGATGTCGGCGGCACCGCGCGCTTCCGGCGGGCGTTCGCGCGGGTCCTGGATGCCCAGGAACGAGGCAATCACCAGCATCGGCCGCAGGCAGCCTGCAGCCTGTGCGGCCACCAGCATGCGCGCCAGCTTCACGTCCACCGGCAGGCGCGCCATCTGCTTGCCGATGGTGGTCATGCGCCGCTCGGCATCGATCGCGCCCAGCTCGGTCAGCTGCTGCCAGCCATCGGCAACGGCACGCTCGTCCGGCGCCTCCAGGAACGGGAACTCCTCGATGCGGCCCAGGCCCAGCTGCAGCATGCGCAGGATCACGCCGGCCAGGCTGGAACGGCGGATTTCCGGATCGGTGAACTCCGGCCGCGCCTGGAAATCCGCCTCGGCGTACAGGCGGTAGCAGATGCCTTCGGCGATACGGCCGCAGCGACCCTTGCGCTGGTTGGCGCTGGCCTGCGAGATCGGCTCGATGTGCAGGCGATCCAGCTTGTTGCGCGGGCTGTAGCGCTTGACGCGGGCGAAGCCCGGATCGACCACGTAGCGGATGCGTGGCACCGTCAGCGAGGTCTCGGCCACGTTGGTGGCCAGCACGATGCGCCGGTTCGGCCCGGGGTTGAACACCCGGTCCTGGTCCTGGTTGGACAGGCGCGCGTACAGCGGCAGCACCTCGGTATTGCGGTACTTGCGCCGTTCCAGCGACTGGTGCGCATCGCGGATCTCGCGCTCGCCCGGCAGGAAGATCAGCACGTCGCCGCGTGCGTCCAGGCGGGTGATCTCGTCGACAGCCGACACGATGGCATCGTTGACGGTGCGTTCGCCCTGGTCTTCGCCCTCGCCTTCCAGCGCGCGGTAGCGCACTTCCACCGGGTAGGTGCGGCCTTCGACGCTGATCACCGGTGCGTTGTCGAAATGCTGGGCGAAGCGTTCGGTGTCGATGGTGGCCGAAGTGACGATCAGCTTCAGGTCCGGGCGCTTGCGCAGCAGCTGCTTCAGGTAGCCCAGCAGAAAGTCGATGTTGAGGCTGCGTTCGTGTGCCTCGTCGACGATGATCGTGTCGTAGTTCGACAACCAGCGGTCGCTGGCGATCTCCGCCAGCAGGATGCCGTCGGTCATGAACTTGATGCGGCTGTCGTCGCTGACCTTGTCATTGAAGCGTACCTGGTAGCCCACCAGCTGGCCCAGTTCGCTCTGCAGTTCCTGCGCCACGCGGCTGGCCACCGCACGTGCGGCGATCCGTCGCGGCTGGGTGCAGCCGATCATGCCGGCCTGGCCACGGCCTGCGGCCAGGCACAGTTTCGGCAGCTGGGTGGTCTTGCCCGAACCGGTTTCACCGGCGATCACCACCACCTGGTGGTCGCGGATCAGTTTGATGATCGCGTCGGCTTCACGCGCAATCGGCAGCTGCGGGTCCAGAGTAATGGACGGCTGCTGTTGCGCCCGCACCTGCCGGCGCTGCACCGACGCCTGCAAGGCCTGCTCGAAAGTAGCGGCCAGTGCCGCATCCTGCGGCTTGGCCTGGCAACGCGAGAGCATTCCCAGCAAACGGCCCCGGTCGCGGCTCATGGCGCCGTCGATGGCGGCGCGCTGTTGGCGCAGGCGGGGCAATGGATTTTTATCGATAGAGTTCATCAATCGGTTCGTTCAAAACTTTGAAAGCGACCAGTCATCACGACCGGTTTATTGTGAAGGCCAACGATTCCATAAGGAGGAACCTCATGGCGAAGACCAAAAGCACGACCAAGGCCAAGACCGGCAAGCAGAAGCTTGCAGCGGCGGCACCGTCGGCGCCGAACATCGATATCGGGATCACCCAGGGCGACCGCAAGAAGATCGCCGACGGTCTGTCGCGCTTCCAGGCCGATGCGTTCACGCTCTACCTGAAGACGCACAACTTCCACTGGAACGTGACCGGGTCGATGTTCAACTCGCTGCACACCATGTTCGAGACGCAGTACACCGAGCAGTGGGCGGCACTGGACGACGTGGCCGAGCGCATCCGCGCGCTGGGCTTCAATGCCCCGGGCTCCTACCGGGAATTCGCTGCGCTGACCTCGATCGTCGAGGAACCGGGCCTGACCGACAGTGCGGACTGGCGTGAAATGGTACGCCAGTTGGTGGTCGCCAACGAAGCGGTATGCCGTACGGCGCGTGAAGTGCTAGATGTGGCGGCCAAGGGTGACGATGCCCCGACCGAGGATCTGATGACCCAGCGGCTGCAGACGCACGAGAAGTACGCCTGGATGCTGCGCTCGCTGTTGCAGTAAGGGTTGGGGGTGTTCGGCAGGGCTTGCAGCCCTGCACCCGCCGAAGCCTTCAAGCCAGAGCCAGAGCAAAAGCCAGTTTCCTGAAGGTTGGCGGGGTGGGTCCGGTTGAGGGGGACGCCGTAAACCCGTCCATGGGGGCTTGGTCGCGGCATCCATGCCGCTCACACCCCCTCAACCGGACCCACCCCGCCTTCGACAGATTTCCGCGATCTGCCAGGGCATTGCTTGGGGTCAGATCCGTTTTCCGCAGGAAAACGGATCTGACCCCATTTTGATTGTCGATATCTGACAGATTTCATCCACGCATGGCGTGGATCTACCGCCCACCGGGCCAAGTCCGGGGGAGAGCCCCCTGAGTCAGGGGGCGGACGCGAAGCGGCGGGGGTCTGGGAGCTGGTAAGTGGGGCCCGCGTTTCGCGCAGCGAAGCGTGGGAGCGGCAGCGCGCATGCGATGGCGCGTTCCCAGGGCGCAGCCCTGCCGCCGCCTCCGGGAGGTAAACTAGCGCGATGGCTTCCCGTCCCGCGCACGACCTGCTTCAACGCGTCTTTGGTTACGACGATTTCCGTGGTCCGCAGCAGGACATCGTGGAGCATGTGGCTGCCGGTCACGACGCCCTGGTGCTGATGCCCACCGGCGGCGGCAAATCGCTGTGCTATCAGGTCCCGGCCCTGCTGCGTGACGGTTGCGGCATCGTCATCTCGCCGCTGATCGCACTGATGCAGGACCAGGTCGAAGCCCTGCGCCAGCTCGGCGTGCGCGCCGAGTACCTGAATTCAACCCTGGATGCCGAGACCGCCGGCCGCGTCGAGCGCGAGCTGCTCGCCGGCGAACTGGACATGCTGTATGTCGCCCCTGAGCGGCTGCTGACCGGGCGTTTCCTGTCGCTGCTGTCGCGCAGCCAGATCGCCCTGTTCGCCATCGACGAAGCACACTGCGTGTCGCAGTGGGGCCATGACTTCCGCCCCGAATATCGCCAGTTGACCGTGCTGCACGAGCGTTGGCCGCAGATCCCGCGGATCGCGCTGACCGCCACCGCCGATCCGCCGACCCAGCGCGAGATCGCCGAGCGCCTCGATCTGCAGGAAGCGCGCCATTTTGTCAGTTCCTTCGACCGTCCCAACATCCGCTACACCGTGGTGCAGAAGGACAACGCCCGCAAGCAGCTGACCGACTTCCTGCGCGGCCACCGTGGCGAGGCCGGCATCGTCTACTGCATGTCGCGGCGCAAGGTCGAGGAGACCGCTGAATTCCTCTGCGGCCAGGGCTTCAACGCTCTGCCTTACCACGCCGGCCTGCCGCCGGAAGTGCGCGCCGGCAACCAGCGCCGCTTCCTGCGCGAGGACGGCATCGTGATGTGTGCCACCATCGCCTTCGGCATGGGCATCGACAAGCCGGACGTGCGCTTCGTCGCGCATACCGACCTGCCCAAGTCGATGGAGGGCTACTACCAGGAAACCGGACGCGCAGGCCGCGATGGCGAAGCCGCCGAGGCCTGGCTGTGCTACGGCCTGGGTGATGTGGTACTGCTCAAGCAGATGATCGAGCAGTCCGAGGCGGGCGAAGAGCGCAAGCAGCTGGAGCGGGCCAAGCTCGACCATCTACTGGGCTACTGCGAATCGATGCAGTGCCGCCGCCAGGTGCTGCTGGCCGGCTTCGGCGAGACCTACCCCCAGCCTTGCGGCAACTGCGACAACTGCCTGACGCCACCGGCCTCGTGGGACGCGACCATACCGGCACAGAAGGCGCTGAGCTGCGTCTATCGAAGCGGCCAGCGCTTCGGTGTCGGCCACCTGATCGACATCCTGCGCGGCAGCGAGAACGAGAAGGTGAGGCAGCAGGGCCACGACAAGCTGAGCACTTATGCCATCGGCCGCGACCTCGATGCACGCACCTGGCGCAGCGTGTTCCGCCAGCTGGTCGCGGCCAGCCTGCTGGAAGTGGACAGCGAGGGTCACGGTGGCCTGCGCCTGACCGATGCCAGCCGCGACGTGTTGACCGGCCGCCGCCAGATCAGCATGCGCCGCGACCCGGCCAGCAGCACCAGCGGACGCGAGCGCAGCGCGCAGCGCACCGGCCTGTCGGTGCTGCCGCAGGACCTGGCCCTGTTCAACGCGCTGCGCGGCCTGCGCGCCGAACTGGCCCGGGAACAGAACGTACCGGCGTTCGTGATCTTCCACGACAGCACCCTGCGCAACATCGCCGAGCAGCGCCCGACCAGCCTGGATGAACTGGCCCGGGTCGGCGGCATCGGCGGTACCAAACTGAGCCGCTACGGCCCGCGCCTGGTCGAGATCGTGCGTGAAGAGGGCTGACGGTATCGCGTTGCCGCGCTGCGCGGCCGCCGGGCATGGCCCCAACGGCGCGCGGGCGCCCCTGTAGAGCCGAGCCCACGCTCGGCTGCCTCTGCGCGAACAGCAGCCGAGCGTGGGCTCGGCTCTACGCTGGTGCAGGTCCAATCTTGAACCGGCCATTCAGCCGGAAGTGCATCCGCGTCCGCTTGCGGCTAGATTAGCGTCATGTCCCTGGCCTCGACCCTGCTCCGCGTCGTGCTCATGCTCAGCCTGTTGCTCAACGGGCTGAACGCGGCCATGGCCCGTGGTCACGAGGAAATGGGCCGGATGGCCCACGCCGCAGCCGCGGCTGTTGATGGCGGCACTGCCGACTGCCACCACCACGCGGGCATGCAGGCCGACCCGGCCCCGCAGGCCAAGGCCCCGGCCCACGACGCCCACTGCCAGATCAAGGACTGCGTGCGCAGCTGCGCCCAGCACCCGCTGCTGGTGGTGCAGCCGTTGCCGTTCATGGCCGGACCGGCGCTGTCGCTGGCCCCGCAGCCGATGCCGGCCACCGGCCGGCCGGCGCCGCCGCTGCCGCCGATCTCACGCCCTCCCATCGGCTGATTCCACACGCACCGTGCGCCCTGCGCACCGCAGCCGGCCGCCTGCCGGCGTCTTTACGTGTCTGGAGTCACCACCATGAATACCCGTATCCCCCGCGGTCCGGGCCCTGTGCCCATGCCGTCGCGCCGCCTGTTCGTGCAGGGCCTGGCCGCCGGTGGCGTGGTTGCCGGCATCGCCGCTGTCGGCGTGCCGCAGCGCGCGCTCGCCGCCGCCACTGCCGCCCCACGCCTGGCCGGCGCCCCCGCCGTGCTCAGCGACACCCGCATCGAACTGGCCATCGGCGAATCGCTGGCCAACTTCACTGGCCGCACCCGTCCGGCGATCACCGTCAATGGATCGCTGCCGGCACCGATCCTGCGCTGGCGCGAAGGCCAGACCGTGGACCTGTTCGTGCGCAACACCCTGGAACGCCACCCGACCTCGATCCATTGGCACGGCATCCTGCTGCCTGCGAACATGGACGGTGTGCCGGGACTGAGCTTCAATGGCATCGGCCCCGGTGAGACCTACCACTACCACTTCGAACTGAAGCAGTCGGGTACCTACTGGTACCACAGCCACTCGATGTTCCAGGAGCAGGCCGGCCTGTACGGAGCGCTGATCATCGACCCGGCCGAGCCGGCGCCCTACCACCACGACCGCGAGCACGTGATCCTGCTGTCCGACTGGACCGACATGGACCCCGGCGCGCTGTTCCGGCGCATGAAGAAGCTCGCCGAGCATGACAACTACTACAAGCGCACCCTGCCCGACTTCCTGCGTGACGTGAAGCGCGACGGTTGGTCGGCCGCGTTGTCCGACCGTGGCATGTGGGGGCGGATGCGGATGACGCCCACCGACATCTCCGACATCAATGCGCACACCTACACCTACCTGATGAATGGCACCGCGCCGGCCGGCAACTGGACCGGGCTGTTCCGCAGCGGCGAGAAAGTGCTGCTGCGCTTCATCAACGGCGCCTCGATGACCTACTTCGACGTGCGCATTCCCGGCCTGAAAATGACCGTGGTCGCCGCCGACGGCCAGTACATCCATCCGGTCAGCATCGACGAGTTCCGCATCGCGCCGGCCGAAACCTACGACGTGCTGGTGGAACCGACCGGGCAGGACGCGTTCACCATCTTCTGCCAGGACATGGGCCGTACCGGCTTTGCCGCCGGAACGCTGGCAGTCCGCCATGGTCTGCAGGCACCGATTCCCGCGCGCGACCCACGCCCGTTGCTGACGATGAGCGACATGGGGCACGACATGGGTAGTGGTGGCCATGGTGGCCACGACATGGCCGCGATGAAGGGCATGGAAGGCGGCTGCGGCGCCAGCATGGGCCACGGTGCGCACAGCGGTAGCGATGCCGCCAGCAAGGCACCGAAGCACCCGGCCAGTGAGCGCAACAACCCGCTGGTGGACATGCAGAGCTCGGCCACCGAACCGAAGCTGGACGATCCCGGCATCGGCCTGCGCGACAACGGTCGCCAGGTACTCACCTACGGCGCGATGCGCAGCCTGTTCGAGGACCCCGATGGCCGCGAGCCGAGCCGCGAGATCGAGCTGCACCTGACCGGCCACATGGAGAAGTTCTCCTGGTCATTCGATGGCATTCCGTTCGCCAGCGCCGAGCCGCTGCGACTGAACTACGGCGAGCGCATGCGCATCGTATTGGTCAACGACACCATGATGCAGCACCCGATCCACCTGCACGGCGTGTGGAGTGATCTGGAGAACGCGCAGGGCGAATTCCAGCTGCGCAAGCACACCATCGACATGCCACCCGGCACCCGCCGCAGTTACCGCGTGCGTGCCGATGCGCTCGGTCGCTGGGCCTATCACTGCCATCTGCTGTACCACATGGAAGCGGGCATGATGCGCGAAGTGAGGATCGAAGAATGAGCCGCTCACTGCTTTCCCCCAGCCTGCTGGCCCTGGGCCTGGCCGCCGCATTGCCGGTGTTCGCGCAGTCGCATGCCGGGCATGACATGGGCACGATGGACCCGCCGCCGAAGACCGCGAAGACCCCGGCCGAACCGGTCGATCATTCGAAGATGGATCATTCGAAGATGAACATGGGTGCGGCGGGTCAGGCCGGCATGGACCACTCCACGATGGACCACTCGAAGATGGACCATGGCGCGATGCAGCCAGCGGCGATGGACCATTCCACGATGGATCACGCCGCCATGGGTCACGGCACGCCCGCACCGATCGAACCGCGCGAGCCGATCCCGGTTCCCACCGATGCCGACCGCGCTGCCGCCTTCCCTCCGATCGCGCATGGTGCGATGGAGCATGCACCACAGATCAACAGCCTGCTGCTGATCGATCGCCTCGAACACTGGGACGGCAAGAACAGCACCGGCCAGGCCTGGGAGGCCACCGGCTGGATCGGTGGCAACATCAACCGCCTGTGGTTGCGCACCGATGGCGAACGCAGCCGCGGCAGCACGGAATCGTCGTCACTGGAAGCACTGTATGGTCGCAGCGTATCGCCGTGGTGGGACGTGCTGATCGGCGTGCGCCAGGACTTCCGGCCGGCCGACTCGCGCACCTGGGCGGCCATCGGCATCCAGGGCCTGGCGCCGTACAAGTTCGAAAGCTCGGCGACGCTGTACATGGGTTCCGGTGGTCAGGTGCTGGCCAAGGCCGAGGTCGAGTACGACGTGCTGCTGACCAACCGCCTGATCCTGCAGCCGCTGCTGGAAGCCACCGTCGCAGCCAAGGATGAGCCGGAGTACGGCATCGGTCGCGGACTGAACAAGGTTGAAGCCGGGCTGCGCCTGCGTTATGAGTTCAGTCGTCGTTTCGCGCCGTACATCGGCATCAGCCACGAGCGCACGTTTGGCGACACCGCCGATCATGCTGGCGACCACGCACGCGACACGCGCTGGGTGGCGGGCGTGCGCATGTGGTTCTGAGCAGCGGTTCGTGAGCATTGGCCAGCCCCGGCAGCCGCCGGGGCCGGCTACACTGCGCCACGTTCCAATGCAGGCTCCGCCATGTCGCTGCAGATCCGCCGCGCCACCCTTGCCGATGTCGACGCCCTGTCGGCCATCGCGATTGCCACCTACAACGAAACCTGGGGCGACTCGTACCCGGCGCAGGAGCTGCAGGATTTCCTGCAGGCGCACTACAGCAGCGAACCGCAGCGCGCCGAACTGTCCGACCCGCGCAGCGCGATCTGGCTGCTGGTGGACGGCGACAACGTGGTCGGCTACCTGGCTGCTGGTGCCAACACCCTGCCGCATGCCGAGGCCCGCGAAGGCGACATCGAACTGAAGCGGTTCTACATCCTGGCCGCACACCAGAACGGCGGCCATGGTGCACGCCTGATGGACGCGTTCATGGCCTGGCTGGACCAGCCGCACCGCCGCACCCTGTGGGTGGGCGTCTGGGAGGAGAACTTCGGCGCGCAGCGCTTCTACGCGCGCTATGGCTGCAGCAAGGTCGGCGAGTACGACTTCATCGTCGGGGATACGCGCGACCGCGAGTTCATCCTGCGGCGGACGTGATCACGCGCTCCATGTAGAGTCGAGCTTGCTCGACTATAGGCGGCAACATCCAGTCGAGCATGGCTCGACGCTACAAACTAGAAATCGAACAACTCAGACAGGAAGCTGTCCTTTTTCTTTTTCTTGTATCCGTGGCCCCGGTTGTCCTCGTAGCGCTGGCCCAAGTGGCGGGTATCACGATGCATCACCGGCGGCGGCGTGGTCGCCGGCTGCGCCTGCACAGGTGCCGGCGGCGGCAGCGCAGCGCCGGCGCGTTCGATGATCTTGTCCAGCTCGCCACGGTCCAGCCACACGCCACGGCAGCCGGGGCAGTAATCGATCTCGATGCCATGGCGCTCGGCCATCTGCAGGGTCTGGGTCTTGCACACGGGGCACAGCATGGGCATGGCTCCTGAAGGTCTGGCAACGACTCTACCTGCCCACCGATGACTGTGCGGCAACACATGACCGATGGCACACAGACTTCCGGCGCGTGCCAGCGTCCCCGGCCGCCTTCCACACTCCACGCTGGTTCCGCAGGGAGTGCGTGCATGACCGTCCTGTCCCGCCTGCCCGACGCCGCGCGCCTGCTGCTGGTGCTGCTCGGCGTCGGCGTTGGCCTGAATCTGCGCGATGTCGCTGCGGCCGCAGGCGCGCCGATTCCCGCCTTGCCTATGCCCTACGGCGGCAGCCTGCTGGACAACGCACTGGCCGTCCTGCTGGCGCTGCTCCTGGCCGCACTGCTGCGCCCGCATGGGGTGGGCCTGATGGCCAGCCTGGGGCTGCACGGGAACGGCTGGCGCGGCCCGTTTTGGGTGCTGCTGGCCAGCCTGCCCTGCTGGCTGGGCCTGGCGGTGCTGGGCACGCCCAACACCGCACTGACCGCACTCGATGCGACGATGCTCGCCGTGCTGTTCCCACTGGCCGAGGAAGTGCTGTTCCGTGGCCTCGGCTTCGTGCTGCTGGTGAAGCTCATGCGTGGCCCATGGTCCCTGCTTGCGCTGCCGCAGGCGCTGCTGTTCGGTTGGGTGCACTGGCTGGGCTTCGGCGGCTTCGACGGCGGCGGCACTGCCCTGTTCGTCGGCGCGGTCATCGCACTGGGCGGCTTCATCTTCGCTTGGCTTGACCATCTGGACGGCGACACCCTGTGGTGCGGCCTGGTGCTGCATGTATCGATGAACATGGCGTGGAACGTGTTCAACCTCGACGACGCCGTCGCGCTGGGCTGGCAGGCCACCAGCCTGCGTATCGGCGCCGCGCTGCTGGCGGTGGCGGTGCTGGCCTGGCGGGTACGCCAGCGACGCCCGCGCCTGCTGTAACGCTCACTTAGCCTGCCGTGCACGCCGGGATCACCCCCGGCTTGCGCATACTTGCGCGCCTTTTCATTGCTGCTTTCCGGAGCTGTAGCGCCATGTTGCTGTCCAAGCGCCACGTTGAACCCCGCGTCCTGCTGATCGAGGACGCAGAGGAAACCCGCGAGCTGAGCCGTCTTGCGCTGGAAAGCCAGGCCTGCCACGTGGTGGGCGTGAGCTCTGCCGAAGCAGCATTGGGCCTGCTGGCCGCAGGTGAGCGTTTCGACCTGCTGTTCACCGACGTCAACCTGGGCCCGATCAGCGGCATTGAAGCCGCCAACCGGGTCCGCGGCCTGTATCCCCAGCTGCCGATCCTGGTGACGTCGGGCATGGACCAGCACCAGGTGCTGCCGCAGCTGCGCGACGGCATTCATTTCCTGCCCAAGCCCTACAACATGAGCGAGCTGCTCGACGCCATCCGCCTGTGCTTCCGGCACGCCGATGTGGGCGTATTGATCGGGCCGGATGCGCAGGCAGCGTGAGGCGTTGATCCACACATGGCGTGGATCTACCGGGTTCTTGCAGTAGATCGACGCCATGCGTGGATGGCGCCCACCTTCAACCGCTGCTGTACGGTCCGGTACCCGGGAACACCTTCAGCAGCGCGCGGGTGATCATGTCCGGATACACGGTGAAGTGGTCCTCGTCGTCGATCACCATGTTCTCCACCTTCAACGAATGCCCGCTGGCGCGCAGCTGCTCGGCGAACTCGGCGTTGTGGCGCAGCATGTCGTTGCGGGTGAAATAGCGCGGCTCCGGCTTCACCGTTTCGAAGCTGCCGATCGACAGCACCACCGTGGTCGGCTGCGTGGGCGCCTTGGCCTCGGCCTGCATGCGCGGCACCCGATGGTTGTCGAACCACAGCGACGGGCTTGACAGGATGTAGCTGTGGAACATGTCCGGGCGCGTGGTCAGCACGTAGGCGCCAAACAGGCCGCCATAGGAATGACCGGCATAGGCGCGCCGCGACGGATCGGTGCGGTAGCGTGCATCGATCAGCGGCAGTACGCGCTCGGCGAGGAAATCGCGGTAATGTGCCGCGCCGCCGTAGCTGACGTCGTCGCTGTAGTCACGCGGATCGGTGCGCATCGGATCGCTGGGCGTGTAATCGCGCGAGCGGCTCTGCTTGGACGTCAGGCCTTCCTGCGGCGGCAGCCCGACCAGGATGAAATCCTCGATGTTGACGCCCTTCTGCCCCACCATGTTGCGCACGCTGCGCACCAGCGGGAAGCTGTACAGCGCGTCGGTCACATACAGCACCGGGTAGCGTTTCTCCGGATGCGCAGCGTAGTCAGCCGGCAGCGCTACCCAGATCGGGTAATCGCGGCCCACCGGATCGTGCACGCGCAGCGCTTCGGTATCCGGCAGCACCACGCCCGGCGCAGCGGTGGCCGCGCTTTCCTTCGCTTCATTCTGCGTTGCCGGTGGCGCCACCGACATCGCACAGCCACTCACGGCCAGGCAGGCCGCCACACTCCATCCACGCACACGCTGCATCCACACGCTCCCATTGCGGGCGGCGCACCGGATGGCGCCGCTGCCGCATCCTTGCATGGTGCGCAATCCACTGCCAGTGCGGTCAGGGCGAGGCCGGCGGCGCCGGGAACAGTGTGCGCATCGCCTGCAATGCGGCCGGATGATAGATCGTAGCGTGGGTTTCTTCCGGCAACGGCAGGTACTTCACCAGCGGCGACGGCGAAGCCTGCTGCAGCAACTCGGCCAGTCGTGCAGTGGATGCGGCCAGCTCCAGCTGCCCACTGCTGGCCAGGAATACGCGCGGCTGCGCACGCGTCACCGCCGGCAGCTGTTTGGCTGCGCCGGCCAGCATTGCGCCACGGTTCCACCACAGGCTGGGATCCAGCGCGATGTAGCTGTTGAACAGCGTCGGTTCCTGCAGCAGCGTTTCGACCACGAACAGGCCGGCCAGCGACTCGCCGATCAACGCGCGCTCGTCGGTGGTGGGGTAGCGATGGCGTACCTGCGGCATCAGTTCATCGCGCAGGAAGCTGCGATAGGCCGCCGATCCACCAATGCGTGGCGCGATCTTCTGGTCCTGCGGATCGCTGCTCGGGCCGGTCATGTCACGACGGCGCTCGGTGTCCTCGACGCCGACCAGCAGGAACGGGCGCATGCTGCCGTTGCCGCTCAGCACCTGCACCAGCCCTGCCACGTGCAGGAAATCCTCACCGATGCCGCCGTCGGGCATGTAGATCACCGGCAGCGGCGCCTTCGGGTCCAGGCCCCAGGGCTGCGGGCGGTAGACATTGATGCGGCGGGTTTCGCCCAGCGCCTTCGACTCAATGGTGAAGGTCTCGCCGATCACCAACGGTGCCGGCGCAGTGACCGGGCCCGGCGACGTCGCCTGCGCGGCGGGAACAGCGGCAATACCTGGACCTGCGGTGGCCAGCACGATCAAGACGGACAAGACAGCGACGCGCATGCGAACTTCCATATTCGTGAGGACGGCCAGCATAACTGTGCCGGCGCCCTCAACGGCGATCCAGTTCGATCACCGCCTGGCAGGCACGGAGCTGGTCGTCGGCATCGCGTCCGACTCGAACAAGCGCTGCCGCAACCTCTGCTCGTAACTGGGCGCCCTCATCACGTTTGCCGGTGCGGGCGGCGGCTTCGGACAGGCGGCCGGTGTGGCACGCGGCGAGGTCGTCGCGCAGGCGGAGAGTGCCAGCGCGCAGAGCAGCCACCACATCGGCATCCACCTCGGCCGCGCGCTCACGATCGTGTTCATGTTGTTCCCCCAGTGAGGCCATCGCCTCGCTCCGTTCTTCCTGAGCCCGGCGCAACCGCCGTTCGGACTGCACCACTCCGGCCTGTTGTTCCACATCGACACGCGCCATCGCCAGATCGCTGCGATCACCACGCCAACGCCAGCCGGCCACGAACATCAGCAGCGACCACAGCACCAGCGAAGCCATCACCACCACTCCGCGCGGCATGGGTCACTGCTCCGCCAGGCAACGCGCATGGCGCTGCTGCTGGCGCTCCCACACTCCCCAGCACACGCTGTTGGGGCGACCATCGACACGGGTCGAACAGTCGTAGCCCCCTGCCCGCTTCCACAGCAGCAAGGCATCACAGGCCTGGCGGTATTCACCCTGCAGTAGATGCCGGCGCATCGATGACGCGCGCCAGTTGCCGATGCCGTACTGGTAGAGGAAATCGACATAGACGTCGTACTCGCCCTGGCTGAGCGCCACGCCGGGCAGCGACGCGCGGAACTGTCCTTCTTCCCGGGCCAGATGAGCCTGTACGGCATGCAGCGCGCGTACCGGCGTGGTGCGATCACCCATCCTCACCGGCGTGCCGTCCTCGCGGACGGTCGAGCCGAAGCCATAGGTTGGACGGTCATTGCGCGTAGGCACCACCGCGGCGTCGGTGTATCCCTCGCGGTCGACGATGGCGATCAGGCCCGCAGCACTGAGCGCAAGCGCGGCGACCAGGCTGCGTATCGGCAATGTGCTGCCGGGCCGGCTCATTCGCGCTCCCGGCGGCGCCATTCGCGCAGCCAGCGCCAGCCAAGATAGGCAATCTGCGCCGCCAGGTAGATGATGGTGAGGACCACGACCAGGCGGTCCAGGGTGATGCCGGCGGCAAGCGCACCGGCAACGGTGACCGGCGGCGCCGACTTGACGACCGCCGCGCCGGCCGTACTGATGATTTCTTCTTTCATGAGGGTTCCTGGAGGAGATGCGGGCCGCGTCGCATCGACGTGGCCCGAAGAGATGCCCGCCTCGCTGCCGGCTCGGCACGAGGGTTGTTCCGGTCGGGAGGCGGGCGAAAGATCGAATCCGCCGCTCATGCGGCCTGGGCGATGCCCTCCATCCAGCCACGCACGCGCTGGAAACCGAGTTCGACCAGGTTGAGGTAATGCCGGTTGGACACCGGTCGCTGCCCGCAGTTGGCCAGCAGCAGATTCGCCGTCTCGAATCGTTCGACCTTGCGCCGGCCACGCCCGCAGTAATAGCCGCGCAGTGCACAGGCCATTGCCACGTTGTCGCGCGCGACCGCGGTGATGATGTCCTCGATCTGCTGCGCCAGCTGATCGGTTTCCAGAGGTTTGTATCCCTGGGCCCGACCGGGCATGTCACCGCGATGCTCGATCAGCACCGCCAGCAGGTTGCGGGACTGGAAGCCGAGGTATTCGCAGTCGCGATGCAGGGCATATTCGCCGCCCCAGTGTTCCAGCCGACTGCGGACGTACTCACCGAACGTATCAAGCTGCATGGGGGGCTTCTCCTTTGAGGGGCGACGGGGCCGGACCGAACACGTCCGGACGCAGGGATTCGCGGCGCACAGCGCCCGCAGTGGCCAGTTCGATGCGCCGGCACAGTCGCGCACCGGGCAGCTTGTGGCCGCGGGCGATCATGTAGAGGGTGCGCAGCGCGCAGCCGGTCTGGTGGGCCAGGCGCCGCATGACGGGGCAGCTGGGGGTGCCGTAGCCCCCCTGGGAGATCGCGTAGTCGATGAGGTTCATGGTGCACACATTACCGTGCGGGTAATGTCGAGTCAATACCGTTTTGGTCATTTGCTGGATTGGTAATGCAGCGCACCATCTACGCATGGACGCCAGTACCGCTCGCACCCTCAACATGCGCCTCCGCGTGGCCGCCGCCGGCGGCCCGGCCGAATGGGCCCGCCTGTTCGGTGGCACCCGCTGGGCACAGCCCCAGGTGAGCCAGTGGATTTCCGAGAGCAACCCGAAGAGCATCGGGCATCGTCTTGCGCGCGATCTTGAATCAGTGATGCAGCTTCCACATGGATCGCTGGATCGAGTCGATCAAGACGGTGAGGTGTCGCTTCAGTCTCAATCTACGGGACTGGATTTCGAGAAAATGAGCGCTGCGGTCAAGGTGCTTTCGCACTACCTGGAGCTGGTCGGCGATCCACCGGAATGGATCTACGATCCCGTGCTGCTGGAGACCGCATTCATGGTCGTGGACGAGTTCGGTCAGCCCTCTGCACCGGACAACGTGCTCGACCTGACGAAGCTTCTGGCAAGACGGATCAGGGAGGCAAAGGATGACTCACACGCGACTCGAGGAGCTCGCACAGCGGTTGGCCGCTAGGACCCAGGAACTGCGCGGAGAGCGCAGCCCGGCGCCGGCGTTGCGGGTGGTAGCGGGAGACGCGCACGTGGTTCGCGGGGAGAGGCGCATGGACGCGATCATGCGCGAGTGGCATTGCCGCATGATCCGCAACGTGCGCCGGCGTTGGGGCGAGCCTATGCAGCATGTGATCGACCAGGCATGTTGCGGTGTGATCAACATCGAGCAGCTCCCCGACGACGCACTGATCCAGTTGCACAAGGACATGGAGCGCGCCGAGGAGTGCATCCGTGAGGGTATTTCCTTCCACGACGCCGGGCTGTTGCGCGCGCATTACGGCTGACAGCGTCCTTGCCCGGCCGGAAACGGCCGGTTTTGATGACATTAATTACCTGCAATTACCAATATTCTTACCTTAAAGGTAATTTTTAAGGTGAGCGACGTGGGGGCAACAGCGACGGAAGCGGGTGCGCGGAGCGCCGCCTCCCCGCACCCGCTGCCAGCGGGCTCCAGGGAGTCGATAGCACGTGCAACACCGCATCGTTGCGACGGCGCCCCCCCCCCCATTGCAGAAGTGCTTTCGAGGAAGCAACAAAAAAGGCGCCCTTTGGGCGCCTTGATCATCAATGCAATGGTGGGCCGTGAAGGATTCGAACCTTCGACCAAAAGATTAAAAGTCTTCTGCTCTACCGACTGAGCTAACGGCCCGGTGCATTGCCCCGGCCTTTCGGCGGGGTCCGCATTCTACCCTACTTTGCCGAGTCGCGCGAAGTACAGGGGTGTTGCGTGTGCCGGCCAGCGGCCGGCACTACCCGGTCGGGTCAGCCCGCTTAAACCTTCCAGGCCTTCCATGCATCCCATCCGTGATCCCTATCCGGAGCCACGGATGCGCTTTCCCAGCTATCTGATCGCCATCCTGCTGCTACCCTGCACAGCGTTGGCCTCCCAATCACCGGTCGTCACTGACGATATCGCCCGCTTCTGGGCCACCTATGATGCGGTGCGCGCCGAGCCTGATGCCGAACGCCGGGTGGCGCTGGTCCAGCAACGCTACATCGATCCGGGCAGCCCCGGCCTGCATGCGCTGATGCAGGTGCGCAACTACACCGCCCGCGAATACGCCGAGGCCATGCAGGCCTGGCCGCGCTTCTGGACCTCAGTACGACCGCTCACCGCCAACGCGCAGCAGGCCAGTGCCACGCTGGAGCGCGATCTTGTCGCCTTCCGTGCGCTCTACCCTGCCCTGCGCCCGGCCACCATCACCTATGCGGTGGGCGTGCTGCGCACCGGTGGCACCACGCTGGATGACAAGGTACTGATCGGCGCGGAGATGGCGCTGGGCGATGAGCGCGTGGACGTGAGCGAGCTGCCGGCGAAGATGCGCGACCGCCTGCGGATCTTCTACGACAGCCGGCCGGGTGCGAACAACGCGCAGAACAACCTGCACGAATACGTGCATACCCAGCAGCGCGAGACCACCGGCAGCCTGGCCCAGTACGCGGTACGCGAAGGCGTGGCCGAATACGTGGCAGAGCGCATCAGCGGGCGCCGCCCGGCGTTGCCGCTGTACACCTATGGGCCAGCGCACGAAGCGGGAATCCGCGCGCGCTTCCGCACGGAGATGCACGGGGACAACCTGGACAACTGGCTGTACAACAGCGCGCGCAATCCATTCGGGGTGAGTGACCTGGGCTACTACGCCGGCTACCGCATTGCGCAGGAGTACATGCGCCGGCAGACCGACGAGAGGACTGCTGTCGCGCGGATGATCGAGTTGGACTATGCCGATCCGGCTGCGGTGCGGGCCTTCATCGAGGCATCGGGATGGTTGCAGGCCCGGTAGATCAAGGAGTGCGGACAAGCGCTTGGCACCCACCGAGGGAGTGATTGCCCCACCGGGGAAGCCGGCCAGCGGCCGGCTCTACCGGAAGCGGTCAGGCGTACAGCGTCGGGTCGGGCACGCCGGCTTCGGCGAAGCCCTGCGCGCGCAGGCGGCAGGCATCGCAATGACCGCAGGCGGCGCCGTTGGCGTCGGCGTTGTAGCAGGACACGGTCAGGCCGAAGTCCACGCCCAGGCGCACGCCTTCGCTGACGATCTGGCCCTTGCTGAGGAACTGCAGCGGGGCATGCACCTTGATGCCCGCGCCCTCCACGCCCGACTTGGTGGCCAGGTTGGCCAGCGCCTGGAACGCGGCCACGAACTCGGGGCGGCAGTCCGGGTAGCCGGAGTAGTCGACGGCGTTGACGCCGCAGAAGATGTCGTTGGCGCCGAGCACTTCGGCCCAGCCCAGGGCCAGCGACAGCATGATGGTATTGCGCGCCGGCACGTAGGTGACCGGAATGCCGGCACCACCGGCCTCCGGTACGTCGATGTCATCGGTCAGCGCCGAGCCACCGATGCTGCGCAGGTCCACGTCCACGGTCTTGTGCGCGACCACGCCCTGGGCCTTGGCCACGCGGGCGGCGGCATCCAGTTCGGAGGTGTGGCGCTGGCCGTAGCGCACGCTCAGGGCGTGCACGGCGAAGCCCTGTTCCTGGGCCATGGCGATGACGGCGGCTGAATCCATGCCGCCGGAGAGAAGCACGACTGCCTTCTTCATGGAGAATCTTCCGGTTGGGAGAGGAAAGCCAGCACGCTGTCCCGCGCCGGAGCTACATCAGGGAACGCTGCACCGGCTCATCGGCCGGGCTCGTCGTTCCACAGGATTTTATGCAACTGCATCTGGAAGCGCACCGGCAGCCGGTCTTCGACGATCCAGTCGGCCAATTGCCGCGCGCTGATCTCGCCCTTGCTCGGCGAGAAGAACACGGTGCAACGCTTCACCAGGCCGTGCTCGACGACCATGGCCTTGGCCCAGTCGTAGTCCTCGCGGTTGCAGATGACGAACTTGATCTGGTCGCGGACGGTCAGCAGCGGCAGGTTTTCCAGGCGATTGCGGACGGCTTCGGCCGAGCCCGGCGTCTTGATGTCGACCACGCGCGACACGCGCGGGTCCACTGCACTGACATCCAGCGCGCCGGAGGTTTCCAGCGAGACATCCATGCCCGCATCGCACAGCTTCTGCAGCAGCACCAGGCAGCGCTTCTGCGCCAGCGGCTCGCCGCCGGTCACGCAGACGTGGCGGACGCCCTGGGCCAGCACCTCGGCCACGATGTCGTCGATGTCCCACCAGGTGCCGCCGTGGAAGGCATAGGCGGTGTCGCAGTACTGGCAGCGCAGCGGGCAGCCGGTCAGGCGCACGAACACGGTCGGCCAGCCGGCGGTATCGGCTTCGCCCTGCAGCGAGGTGAAGATCTCGGTGATCTTCAGGCGCGGCAGCGGCGACTGCACGATGTCGCTGGGGGTGGCGACGGCGTTTGACGGGGTAACGGCGGTCATGGCGGGTACTTCTTGGTGGGGCACGTGGCGGGTGGGCTACCGTGGCCGGTAACGAAAGCAGCCGAGCATGGCTCGGCTCTACAACAGCAACCGGACGGCTTTGCTGGTCCGGAAACGAAAGCAGCCGAGCGTGGGCTCGGCTCTACAGGGCACCTATTGTACGCCCGCCCAGCGGATCAGCGGATCTGCTTGCCCAGGCGGATGGACTGCAGACGGTCCTGCGCGGTGCGCGCGGCATCCGAGCCGGGGTACTGCGCCACGACGGTCTCCAGCGTCTGCTGGGCCTGGTCGACCTTTCCCTCGCCGTACTGCGAAAGGCCGATCTTGAGCAGGCCGCCCGCGGCCTTGTCGTGGGTCGGATAGCGCGAGAGCAGCTCTCGGAACTGGGTCTCGGCCATCGGGAAATTGCGGGTGGCGTAGTAGCTCTCGCCCAGCCAGTACAGCGCGTTCGGCGCGTAGACGCCGTTCGGGTACAACTCCAGGAAGCTCAGGAACAGCTGCGCCGAATCGTCGTACCTGCCGGCCTTCAACGCATCGAAGGCAACGTTGTAGGAGGTGCGCTCGTCGCCGGTGGCGGCAAGGCTGCCAGCATCACCATGGACGGAAGGCGGCCGCTCGGAAGTGGCCGCCGCTGCCGGTTTTGCCGGGGCCGGTGCGGCCTTCGGCGCGCTCGCCGGAACGGGCGGCAGGGCCGGGGCGGCGTTGCCCCCTTCCAACCGGTTCAGGCGGCTGTCCAGATCCAGGTACTGGTCCTGGGCGGACTGCTTGAGCTGGGCGTTGTCATGCTGCAACTGCTCGATCGAGGCCTGCAGGCTGGTGACCTGCTGCCGCAGCTGATTGATCTGGTTCAACAGGTCCTGGTTGGCACTGTTGTTGTACATCTGCTGCTCGAGCGCGCCGACACGGTCAGCCAGGCTCTGTCGCTGTGCGTGCGCCGGTGCGGCAGCCACGAGGGCTGCCGCAACGACCAGCATCAGTTTGATGCCAATGCGCATGGATTACTGCGCGGTGTAGACGATTTCGACGCGACGGTTCTGCGACCAGCACGACTCGTTCGACTCGGTGCAGACCGGACGCTCTTCACCGTAGGACACGACGGTCAGCTGCGAAGCCGAACCACCGTTGGCCTGCAGGGCCGAGCTGACGCCGTTGCCACGACGCTCGCCCAGGGCCTGGTTGTACGCGCGCGAACCGCGCTCGTCGGTGTGGCCCTGCAGGGTGATGCGCGAGGACGGACGGTCACGCAGGTACTTGGCGTGGCACGCCATGATGGCCTGGAATTCCGGCTTCACGTCTTCCTTGTCCAGGTCGAAGTAGACCACGCGCTGGCGCAGGCAAGCGTCGGTGTCCAGGTCGCCCGGGCCGTACAGGCCGGAGGTCGACGGACCGGTCGGGGTGGTGGTCGAGGTGCCGGTGTCGACCGGGGCTGCCGGCTCTTCCTTCACCTTCTTCGAGCAACCGGCCAGGACGGCCACAGACAGCAGGGAAACAAGCAGAACGCGGGTGGACTTGTTCATGGCGATACCTTTGTGGCTCCTAAGCCGATGAGGGGTTCAAGACAACGAAAATATTAACACTCTTTTAGCGCTGGGTACGGTATGGGGACCATGCCGGTTCGCGCACATCACCGTCAGCCAGGACCAGGCGCTGGCGAACCCGCGCATCGGCCGAAACGGCATACAACACACCACGGCCACCTTCGCGGGCGGCGTACAGCACCATGCTTGCGTTGGGCGCAAAGCTCGGCGATTCATCCAGCGAACCCGGGGACAGCGTGCTCCAGCGCGGCGAGCCCAGCGAGCTGTCCATCATCGCGATCTTGTAGCTGTTGCCCGAGCCCTGGGCGACGGCGATCTTCTTGCCATCGTAGGACACCGACGGCTTGGCATTGTAGTTGCCCTGGAAGGTGACGCGCTCGGCGCTGCCGCCGCCGGCACCGACCTTGTAGACCTGCGGACGGCCGCCGCGATCGGAGGTGAAGTACACCGCGCTGCCGTCCGGTGCCCAGGTCGGCTCGGTATCGATGGCGAAGTGGTTGGTCAGCTGGGTCAGCTGCTTGCTGCCCAGGTCCATCACGTAGATTTCCGGGTTACCGGAGCGAGACAGGGTCAGGGCCAGCTTGCGGCCGTCCGGCGAGAACGCCGGGGCGCTGTTGATGCCGCGGAAGCTGGTGACCAGCTCGCGCGCACCGGTACCGATGTTCTGGATGTAGATGGCCGAATTGCCACGCTCGAAGCTGACGTAGGCCAGCTTGCTGCCATCCGGACTCCACGACGGCGACAGCAGCGGCTCGGCCGAGCGCACGATGGTCTGCGGGTTGAAGCCATCGGAATCGGCCACCATCAGCGCGTAGCGCATGGCGTCGCCCTTGCCACTGGCGGTCACGTAGGCGATGCGGGTCCAGAAGGCGCCGCGCACACCGGTGATCTTTTCGTAGATGGCGTCGGCCATCTGGTGGGCAACGTCGCGCATGGCATTGCCACGGGCGGTCATCGCCAGGCCCAGCAGGCGCTCGCCCTTGGGCACGTCGAACAGTTCGTACTCGACGCGGTAGGCACCGGCACCGGCATCAAGCACGCGGCCGACCACGATGTAGTTCTGCTTCAGCGCGCGCCAGGTCGCGAACTGGATATCCCCTCCCCGCACGGGCTTCTCGACGATCTGCGCTTCCGGCAGCGTGCGGAACTGGCCCGAACGCTCCAGATCGGCACGGACCACGCCGGCGACGTCGGTCTGCGGAGCGGCCGACGAACCCTGATAGGGCATCGGCACGATGGTGATCGGCAGCGCGGAGGCATTGCCGCCGATGATGTCGATATCCAGCCCCTTCTGCTGCGCGACGGCAGCAAAGGGCAGCAACAGGGCCGCAAACACGGCAAGCCAGCGAGGCATCTTTTTCATGGAGCGCTCAATAAGGGGAAACCGGAACGAGGGATAACAAAGCGGGAGTGAACCGCTTCGCAATCATGAACCAAGGGTACGTGAATTCCGGGTCAGTTCCAGCCCGTCTTCTCACGCACCGTTAACGTCGTGGCTAACATCGCACCGTCTGCCCTGGTCACGCCGCCCCGGAGGACGGCGTTCGACAGCAGCCCACAGCCTGCCCGGTCGAAACCGAGCACACCAGAGGCAAGCGCGACAACCGTGGGCAGGAGTGGCCCGAGCCCCCCTGCCCTGCCCGCCTCAGCGATCCTGGGCGGTAAAGGTGAAGTTGAGCGTGCGTGCGAACACGGACTCGAAGCCACGGTACGGCAGGGGCTGCGCGTTGAGCACGGCGGCCTCGATCGAACGCTTGCCGGCCTCGTCGTACGGGCAGTTCGGGCTGACCTTGGCCTGCATCACCGTGCCACCCGGAATCTGGGTGATGGTGATCTGGCAGCGCTGGCCCAGCGGCACCGTATCCGGGCGCACCCACTGCGACAGGACCTTGGCCTGGATCGCCGCGGCGTACTTGGCCGAAAGATCATCGCTGTTGCCACCGCCACCGGCGGCCGGCTGGGACGCACCGCTGGCTCCGGCGGCGGCACTGCCGGCGGCATTGCGCGCAGCAGCCACCTGGCGCAGCTTCTGCTCGGCCAGCTTGGCTTCCTTCTCGGCCTGCTCACGACGGGCACGGATCTCGGCGATCTTCTTCTGCTTCTCGGCCTCGGCCTTGTCCGCGGCCTGACGCGCCTGATCGGCCAGCTTCTTCTTCGCGTCTTCTTCCTGCTGCTTGGCCAGGCGCAGCTTCTGCTCGGCCTCTTCCTGGCGCTTGCGTTCGGTCAGGTCGATCTGCTCCTGGCGGCGCTTGGCTTCCTGCTCCTGTTTCGCCTTCTCCTGCGAGATGGCCAGCGCGCTCACTGCTTCCTGGTCCTTGGTATCCGGCTGCGCGACGCGCTCCTGTGCCTGTTGCTGCTGCGGCGTGGGGGCGTCCTGTGGGCGCGGCTCGGGAATCGGCTGCGGCGGCGGAACGGTGTCTTCCGGCACCGGGATCGGCTCGGCCACCGGCGGCGGCAGGTCCTCCAGCTTTTCGGACTGGCGCAGGGCCTGGCGGGCGGCGGACGCCTCGGACGCGGACAGGGCCAGGCTGGCCTCCACCGACGGATCACCGGCGGCGGCGTCGGTGTTGCGCTCGGGCGACCAGAACCAGGCCACGATGAAGACCAGCGCGACCAGCAGGTGCACCAGCAACGCCAGCGCCAGGGGCAGGCCCCAGCCGGGCTCGCGCTGCTGTGGAGGTGGCAGGGCGTCAGCGTGCATCGGTGGCCAGGCCTACCTTGTCTACCTTGGCGCGCTTGATCACATCCATCGCGGCGATGACCTTTTCATAGGCCACGGCACGGTCGGCGGCGACGATCACGCGCACGCCCTTGTCCTGGGCGGCGATGCCAGCCAGGCGGCCTTCCAGTTCCTCGGCCGACACGGCGATCGGCTCCTTGGCGTCGGGCAGCTTCAGGCTGAGCTGGCCGTCCTGGCGCACCGAGACGATCACCGGGTCCTGCTTGCTTTCCAGCGCCTTGGCGTTGGATTGCGGCAGGTCGACGTCGAAGCTCAGGGTGAGCAGCGGCGCGGTGACCATGAAGATGATCAGCAGCACCAGCATGACGTCGATGTAGGGAACGACGTTGATTTCCGATTTCAGCTTGCGGCGCTTGCGGCGACCGATGGCAGCGGACATGGCTTGGACTCCCGGGTCAGGCGCTTACTCGTCGCCAGCGCTCTGGCGCTGCAGGATGGAGCTGAACTCTTCGGCAAAGGTCTCGAACCGCACCGACATGCGCTCCACGCGGGTGGTGAAGCGGTTGTAGGCCCACACCGCCGGGATCGCCACGAACAGGCCGATGGCGGTGGCGAACAGGGCTTCGGAGATGCCTGGCGCGACGGCGGCGATACCGGCCTGCGCACCGCTGCTGATCATGTCGTGCATGGTCACCATGATGCCGAACACGGTACCGACCAGGCCCACGTACGGGGCAGTCGAACCGATGTTGGCCAGCAGTTCCAGGTTGCGCTCAAGCTGGTCCACTTCGCGGGTGTAGGTGGTGCGCATGGCACGCTGCGCGCCTTCCAGCTGCGCACGGCCATCCAGGCGGCGCTTGTCGCGCAGGCGGGTGTACTCGCGGAAACCGGCTTCGAAGATGGCTTCCAGGCCGGTCACGCTGCGGCTGCGGTCGGTGGCGGCGCTGTACAGCTTGCCCAGGTCGGCGCCGGACCAGAAGCGGTTCTCGAACTCGTCGGCTTCGCGGGTGGCCTGCTTGAACACGCGGGCCTTGCGGAAAATGATCACCCAGCTGACGAACGAGCCGACCAGCAGCAGCAGCACGATGATCTTCACCGGCAGGCTGGCCTTGGCCATCAGCTCGAGGTAGTTGATGCCGCCGCCGGTGGTGGCCTGGGCAAGGGTCTGTGTCGCGGCGTTGCTGACGTCGGCCGGCAGTGCCTCGGTGACCGTGGCCTGCAGGGCCAGGAGCGTTGCGATCATCCGTTGTTCCTCAGTGTTCGGATTCGGGGTGGAGGTGGGGTTGCAGCATGGCAAGGACGGCCTCGTCCATGCCACGCGGGCGGAAACTGGCCGCTTCCAGTGCGGCGATGCGGACCTGGGCCGACAGCAGCAGCTCGCCGTCGCGCAGGATCTGCTGGTCGAAGACCATGCTGGCCTTCTTCAGCTGGACCAGGCGGGCGCTCACCTGCAGGGTGTCATCCAGCCGTGCCGGCCTGATGAAATCCATCTGCATCGAACGCACTGCGAAGACCATCCCGTGCTCGGCGCGCATGCGCTCCTGGCCGTAGCCGAGCGCACGCATCCATTCGGTCCGGGCCCGTTCCATGAAGGCCACGTAGCGGGCGTGGTAGACCACGCCGCCTGCGTCGGTATCTTCCCAGTAAATGCGTGTCGGCCAACTGAATAGTGGCTCAACCGACATCGGGAACCTCCGCGAACAGGTCCTGCGGCGGGTTCTTCGGCTTCAGGCCCATGTGCCGGTAGGCCTTGTGGGTGGCCATGCGGCCGCGCGCGGTGCGCACCAGGAAGCCCTGCTGGATCAGGTACGGCTCGACCACGTCTTCCAGCGTGCCGCGCTCCTCGGACAGCGCCGCGGCCAGCGACTCGATCCCGACCGGGCCGCCATCGAAGTAGTCGACCAGGGTCTTGAGCAGGCGCCGGTCGAGCTCGTCGAAGCCTTCCGGATCAACCTTGAGCATCTTCATCGCGGCCTGCGCCACGGCCTCGTCGATGTGGCCGCCCGCCTTCACCTGCGCATAGTCGCGCACGCGGCGCAGCAGGCGGTTGGCGATACGCGGGGTGCCGCGCGCGCGGCGCGCGATCTCGCCGGCGCCATCGGCGGTGCAGTCGATGCCGAGGATGGTGGCCGAGCGGCGCACGATCCGGGTCAGCTCTTCGACGCTGTAGAACTCCAGCCGCTGGACGATGCCGAAGCGGTCGCGCAGCGGCGCGGTCAGCAGGCCGGCGCGGGTGGTGGCACCGATCAGGGTGAACGGCGGCAGGTCGATCTTGATCGAACGGGCCGCGGGGCCCTCACCGATCATGATGTCGATCTGGAAGTCTTCCATCGCCGGGTACAGCACTTCCTCGACCACCGGCGACAGGCGGTGGATCTCGTCCACGAACAGCACGTCGTGCGGCTGCAGGTTGGTCAGCAGTGCGGCGAGGTCGCCGGCCTTCTCGATCACCGGGCCGGAGGTCACCCGCAGGGCCACGCCCAGTTCGTTGGCGATGACGTGGCTGAGCGTGGTCTTGCCCAGGCCGGGCGGCCCGAAGATCAGCACGTGGTCGAGCGCGTCGCCACGCCCCTTGGCCGCTTCGATGTAGATCTCCATCTGCTCGCGCACCGGGGCCTGGCCGAGATAGTCGGCCAGGCGCTTGGGGCGGATGCTGGCGTCGGCGGCGTCATCCTCGCGGGTGGCGCCGGCGCCGATGATGCGGTCGTCGGTCATGCCGTGATTATGCGGTAAATAGTTGCATTCCGGGGCCGGAAGCACGGTAGTGCCGGCCGCTGGCCGGCAACCCATGAACACCGGTGGTGCGGCGGATGCCGGCCAGCGGCCGGCACTACCAGACCTCAGATCTCGACCTGGGCCCCGAGTTCGACCAAACGGTTGCCGGGAATGCGGAAGAAGCCCGTGGCCGGCGCGGCGTTCCGGTGCATCAGCGCGAACAGCTTGTCGCGCCAGATCGGCATGCCGCGGTTGGCGGTGGCCACGATGGTTTCGCGGCTGGCGAAGAAGGTGGTGTCCATCGGGTCGAAGTAGATGCCACCGTGGTCGCACGAGCGCATCAGCGCCAGTGGCACGTCCGGGGTCTCCATGAAGCCGAAGCGCACGTAGACGCGGTAGAACTCGTCGCCCACCGATTCGATCTTCAGCCGCTGCCCTTCCATCGCATACGGGATCGGCAGGGTCTCCACGTGCAGGAACACGTTGCGCTCGTGCAGCACCTTGTTGTGCTTGAGGTTGTGCATCAGCGCATGCGGGGCCACGGTCGGGTCGGCGGTGAGGAACACTGCAGTGCCCGGCACGCGCACCGGCGGTGCCAGCATCAGCCCAGGCAGGAAGGTATCGAGGCGGATGCCGTCCTTGCGGATCTCATCGCGCAGCAGCTCGCGGCCACGGCGCCAGGTCCGCATCATGGTGAACAGGAAGATGCCCAGTACCACCGGGAACCAGGCGCCCTGAAGCAGCTTGGCACCATTGGCGATGACGAAGCCGAGGTCGATGATGAAGAACACCACGCACAGCGGCAGGATCCACTTGCGCGCCTTCGGCCACAGCGACCGGGCCACCAGGGCCAGCAGCAGGGTGTCGATCAGCATGGTGGCCGACACCGAGATGCCGTAGGCCACTGCCAGGTTGGACGAGCTGCGGAAGGCCAGCACCAGGCCGATCACCATTACCGCGATGCCCCAGTTGATGCCTGGGATGTAGATCTGGCCGATGGTGTCGTGCGAGGTGTGCTTGATGCGCATGCGCGGGATGTAACCCAGCTGCATCGCCTGGCGCGAGACCGAGAACGCACCGGTGATGACCGACTGCGAGGCAATCACCGCCGCCATGGTGGCCAGGATGATCATCGGGTACAGCGCCCACGGCGGCACCGCCTCGAAGAACGGGTTTTTCAGCGCCTCGGGGTGGTTGAGCACCAGTGCGCCCTGCCCCAGGTAGTTCAGCACCAGGCACGGCAGCACGAAGAAATACCAGGCGTGGCGGATCGGTTTGGCGCCGAAGTGGCCCATGTCGGCGTAAAGCGCCTCGCCACCGGTCACCGCCAGCACCACTGCGCCGAGGATGAAGATCCCATGCCAGCTGTGCTCCATGAAGAAGCGGATCGCCCACCAGGGGTTGAACGCCTTGAGCACTTCCGGCGCATCGACGATGTTGTAGATGCCGATCGCCGCCAGCGAGATGAACCAGACCGAGGTGATGGGGCCGAAGGCCTTGCCGATCTTCTCGGTACCGAAGCGCTGCGCCGCAAACACCATCAACAGCACCACCACCGTGATCGGCACGATGAAGGCATGCAGGCCCGGCGCGGCCACCTCCAGGCCCTCCACCGCACCCAGCACCGATATCGCCGGGGTGATCACGCCGTCGCCGAAGAACAGCGAGGCACCGAAAATGCCGAGGATGCCGACCACGTAGGCCGAGCGCGAGCCGTTGCGCAGCGTGCGCTGGGTCAACGCCATCAGCGCCATGATGCCGCCCTCGCCGTCGTTGTCGGCGCGCATGATGATGGTCACGTACTTCAGCGTGACCACGATGTTCAGCGCCCAGAACGCCAGCGACAGCACGCCCAGCACGGTGTCGTGGTCGCTGTTGAGCCCGTAGTGTGGCGAGAACGCCTCCTTCAGCGTGTACAGCGGGCTGGTACCGATATCGCCGAACACCACGCCGATCGCACCGATGATCAGCGCCATGCCTCCTGCTGGAGGGGCGTGACCGTGGCTGCCGGGGGCAGCTGCGTGCGGGGTTTGACTGCTGGACATGGGACTCCTGGCGACGCTCAGGCGGTTCGTTGAAGGAAAGGGACGCGGCTCAGCGCAGCGCCGACTGCAGCGCCTTGCGGATCACGGTGGCCACTTCGTCGCCTTCATTGAAGGCGTCGCGGGCCATGCGTGCCGCTTCGGCCGGCTTGTAGCCCAGCTGCTGCAGGGCCACGGTGGCATCGGACAGCGGGTCGGCCGGGGCCGGGCCGCTGCCGGTGGGCAGCGCGCCGCCGGCACCGAACTGGGCGGCACGGTCACGCAGTTCCAGCACCATGCGCTCGGCAGTCTTCTTGCCGATGCCGGGAATGCGGGTCAGCGCGGTGATGTCACCGGCCTGGACCATGCGCGCGAACTCCTCGACGGAAACGCCGGACAGCACCGCCAGCGCGATCTTCGCGCCAATGCCACTGACCTTCTGCACGTCGCGGAACAGGCGCCGCTCCCCCTCGCGCAGGAAGCCGTACAGCGAAACGCTGTCTTCCTTCTGCGCGTAGTGGGTGTACAGCGTGACCTCGCGGCCGAGCTCGGGCAGGTCGTAGAAGGTGCTCATCGGCGCCTCCAGTTCGTAGCCCACCCCGTTCACGTCCACCACCAGCCACGGCGGCGCCTTGTAGGCGACGATGCCGCGCAGTCGACCGATCATTGCGTGCAGCTCCTCATTTGCGGCCCCACGCCTGGCGGGCACTGAGCCCCAGGCGGTTGGCCGTTGCCCGTACGTGGGCATGGGTGATCGCCACCGCCAACGCGTCGGCCGCGTCGGCCTGCAGCTTGGTTTTCAGGTTGAGCATGAGCCCGACCATGTGTTGAACCTGTTGCTTTTCGGCGCCACCACGGCCAACCACGGCGAGCTTGATCTCACTGGCGGCGTATTCGTGCACCGGCAGGTCGCGCAGCACCACGGCCGAGATCGCCGCGCCCCGGGCCTGGCCCAGCTTCAGCGCCGAATCGGGATTACGGGCCATGAACACCTTTTCAATGGCCACTTCCTGCGGCTGGTACTCGCGGCACAGGTCGGCCAGGCCCAGAACCAGCAGCTTCATGCGCTGCGGGAAGTCGTCGGCGCCCAGCAGCACCAGTGGCTGGTGGTGCACGTAGGTGACGCGGCCGGCGGCATCGACATCGATGATGCCGACCCCGGTCCGCTGCGAACCGGGGTCGATGCCGAGGATGCGGGTCATGCTGCACTCCTGGCGGGGCGGAACGGGATGCGCTGGCAGGCGTAGGGGCTCATGACTGTCCGCGGTGACCGTTCAACGGCCCGCGCCCAGGCCGTCGAAGACGGCTCAGGCGTAGGCGTCGGCGCCGAGTTCGGCGTTGGAATACACGTCCTGCACGTCGTCCAGGTCTTCGAGCATGTCCAACAGCTTCTTGACCTGCAGGGCGACGTCGCCTTCAACCTTGATGTCGTTGTCCGCGCGGAAGGTGATCTCGGCGTGGTCGGCGACATGGCCGGCGGCGGCCATCGCATCCTTCACCGCGTTGAACGCGTCAGGGCTGGTGACCACATCGATCGAGCCGTCATCGGGGTAGACCACGATGTCATCGGCACCGGCCTCAATGGCCGCTTCGGTGATGGATTCCTCGTCGGCCCCTGCGGCGAAGCTGAGCACGCCCAGGCGCTTGAACATGAAGGCCACTGAGCCCTCGGTGCCCATGTTGCCACCGCACTTGCTGAACGCATGGCGGACGTCGGCCACAGTGCGCACGCGATTGTCGGTCAGGCAGTCGACGATCACGGCCACGCCACCCGGGGCGTAGCCCTCGTAGCGGACTTCCTCGTAGTCGACGCCTTCCAGCTCACCGGTCGCCTTCTTGATGGCACGCTCGATCACGTCCTTGGACATGTTCACGGCCAGGCCTTTGTCCACGGCCACGCGCAGGCGCGGATTGTTGTTGGGGTCGCCTCCACCGCCGCGCGCGGCAACGCCGATCTCGCGGATGATCTTGGTGAAAATCTTGCCGCGCTTCGCGTCGGACGCGTTCTTGCGGGCTTCGATGGAGGGGCCTCTACCCATGGGTGCTACCGTCTGGCTGCTTCAGGATCAAGGCGCGGATTCTACCTGATCGGGCGCTGCAACCGTGTCTAGGCCCGTATTGTTGTAGAGCCGAGCCAATGCTCGGCTCAATGGGCCCGACGGAATGCAGCCGAGCATTGGCCCGGCTCTACAGGGCGGCCTGCCTCCCCCGCCCCTATGCTGCCGCCGCGTCGCGGCTGTGGTCGAACTTGCCATGGCGCAGGAAATGCGCGGTCTGCCGCGCGGCGTCGGGCGACACCACCAGGCCGCTGTGGCTGGTGCGGACCACGCAATGGTCGGCCAGGCCCGGCAGCCGGGTCTCGGCCAGTGCCACGGTGCCATCGGAGGCATCGTCGATGGCACCCAGCAGGCTGCCCAGCCCGTGCGGCACCGAGCCGGCAATCAGGCCAACCTCGGCCCTGCCCTGCCAGTCCGGCAGGCCATCGAGCAGCAGCTCGCTGCTGCGTCCCAGCGCCAGGCCCCAGCCGTGCTCGGACAACGAGCGTGCGGTGCCACTGCCGCGCAGCGGTGAACCCAGGCAGACCACCCGCTGCACCGGCAGCTGCGGATTGCGCCGCAGCGCTTCCAGCGCCAGCAACCCGCCCAGGCTGTGGCCGACCAGCGACAACGGCCCGGCGTCGGCCAACCGTTCCAGCAGCTGGGGCACCGCCACGTCGGGACCACCGAACACCGAGGAGTAACCGAACGCATGCACCTGGAAACCACGCGCGCGCAGGCGCCAGGCCAGCGGCCCGACCCAGGCGCGGGCATTCCAGATGCCATGCAGCAGCAATACGGGGGGAGTCATGCAAACAGCCTGGCGGTCAGCGGGGCAGGAACGTGAGGTGATTGAACACGCGCGCGCAGCAAGCGGCGGTGAACGTCAGGCCGCGCGCGGTGCGCGGCGCAGGATGAATTCAAGATCGTTGGTATCGCCGACCGGGAACAGGTACTCGCCGGCCTTCTCGAAACCATAGCGGGCGTAGAAGCGTTGCGCGCCGAAGTTCTCCGACCACACGCCCAGCCACAGCGTGCGCGGGCCTTCGCGCTCCAGCCAGGCCAGCGCGGTTTCCAGCAGGCGGCTACCCCAGCCGCAGCTCTGCTGCGTCTTGATCAGGTACAGGCGCTTGAGTTCGCCGTCACCGGGTTTCACATCCGGATGCGGCAGGCCACAGGGGCCGGCGGCGGCATGGCCGACCGCTTCCCCATCCAGTTCCAGCAGCCACACCGCGTAATCGGGGTGGGCCAGGATCACGCGCTGGCGCTCGACCGTGTAGGCCTCCTCCAGGAAGGCCTGCAGGTCCTGCGGCGGGTACAGATGGCCGAAGGTTTCGGTGAATGTGCGGGCGGCCAGCGCCGACAGGGTCGGCGCATCGTCCACAGTGGCGCGGCGGATCGAATACATGCAGGAAGTTGACGCCAGGGCGAAGCGGGGGTCAAGCCTTTTCAGGCGACTCCTCTTCTTCCTCGTCCTCTTCCTCGTACTCCTCTTCGTCCTCGTCCTCTTCTTCCTCGCCTTCCTCGTCCTCTTCGTACTCTTCCTCTTCGTCGTCCTCGTAATCCTCGACGCCGAAGTCTTCACCGTCCCAACGGCCTTCGCCGTCGGCGACGAAGGTCAGGGCCATCGCCGCCGGGCTGGTACCAACGCGGACCAGCCAACCACCGAACACGCGTGCACGCTCGGTGACCAGGTTGGCCTCGGAGCCTTCATTGCCCAGCTTTTCCCACTCCAGCGAAAACGCAAACTCGGTCATTGCCTGGATCTCCTGATCAGTTGGTCTTGGGGCGAACCTGGATGTGCACTTCGGCCAGCTGCGCGTCGACGATCGGCGACGGCGCGTCGGTCATCAGATCCTGTGCACCGGTGGTCTTCGGGAACGGGATGACGTCGCGGATCGACTCGGTGCCGGCCATCAGCGCGGCGATGCGGTCGATGCCGAAGGCGATGCCACCGTGCGGCGGCGCGCCGTAGTTCAGCGCGTCGAGCAGGAAGCCGAACTTGGCACGGGCTTCTTCGGCACCGATGCCGAGCAGCTCGAACACTGCGCTCTGCATGTCCGGACGGTGGATACGGATCGAACCGCCGCCGATTTCATTGCCGTTGAGCACCATGTCGTAACCGCGCGAGACGGCGGTACGGGCGTTGGCGCGCAGATCGGCGATGTCATCCACGGCCGGTGCGGTGAAGGGGTGATGCAGCGCGACGTAGCGCTGTTCTTCCTCGTCCCATTCGAACATCGGGAAGTCGGTGACCCACAGCGGCGCCCAGCCATCGGCGACCAGGCCGAAGTCCTTGCCGGCCTTCAGGCGCAGCGCGCCCATGAAGTCGGAGACCTTGTTGTAGCCACCGGCACCGAAGAACACGATGTCGCCGTTGCCGGCGCCAACATGGGCGACCAGCGCAGCGAAGGAGGCCTCGCTGAAGAACTTCTGGATCGGCGAGCTGACCTCGCCGTTGTCGGCGATCTTGATGTAGGCCAGGCCCTTGGCGCCGTACTTGGCAGCGTGCGCGGCGTACTCGTCGATCTGCTTGCGGCTCAGCGCTGCACCGCCCGGGATGCGCAGCGCGGCGACGCGGCCTTCGGCATCGTTGGCTGGGCCGGTGAACACTGCAAACTCGCTGTCCTTGACCAGCTCAGCCACGTCGACCAGCTCCAGCGCGATGCGCAGGTCCGGCTTGTCCGAACCGTAGCGACGCATCGCCTCGGCCCAGGTCATGCGCGGGAAGCTGGCATCCAGCTGGACGTCGACCACTTCCTTGAAGATGGCGCGGATCATGTCTTCAACGAAGTCCTGCACGTCGCGCTCGCGCACGAAGGCGAATTCCATGTCCAGCTGGGTGAACTCCAGCTGGCGGTCGGCACGCAGCGCTTCGTCGCGGAAGCAGCGCGCGATCTGGTAGTAGCGGTCGAAGCCGGCCACCATCAGGATCTGCTTGAACAGCTGCGGGCTCTGCGGCAGGGCGTAGAACTCGCCCGGGTGCATGCGCGCCGGCACCAGGAAGTCGCGCGCGCCTTCCGGGGTGGCCTTGGTCAGGATCGGGGTTTCGATGTCCTGGAAGCCCTTCTCGTCCAGGTGGCGGCGCAGGGCCTGCACCAGCTTGATGCGGGTGCGCTGCATGCGCTGCATTTCCGGACGGCGCAGGTCCAGGTAGCGGTACTTCAGGCGGGTTTCCTCGCCCGGGTTCTCGTGGGCGTGGAACGGCAGCGGCGCGGCCTTGTTCAGCACAGTGATGGCAGTGGCGATCACTTCCACCTTGCCGGTGCGCATCTTGTCGTTCACCGCGTGGCGGGCGCGCACGACGCCCTCCACCTGCAGCACGTCTTCGTAGCCCAGCGAAGCCGCCACGGCGAACACTTCGGCGTTGTCGACCTCCACGGTCACCTGCACGATGCCTTCATGATCGCGGAGATCGATGAAGCAGACGCCGCCCTGGTTACGGGCCACGTCGGTCCAACCGGCGAGGGTGACAGTCTGGCCAATCAGGGTCTCGTCGACCAGGCCGCAGAAGTGGGTACGCATTGGGGGAAGCTCCGCTGGAGAACGCCGGCACCGGATGGGGGCCGGAAAGCCTCGTATTCTGCGGCCGAGGCCCCGGCCGGGGCAAATCCGGCCAGTCACACCGGCTTGATCATCCCCCTCCCTATAGTCAGGCACCTGCCACCGTATGGGATGCCGCCATGAATCCGCTGTCTCTGGCCCGCCTGGCCGTGACCCTGAGCCTGGGCACCATCGCCACGCTCGCCCTGCCCTCCGCCCCGGCCGCCGCGCAAAGCGGGGTGATCCGTTGCGAGAGCCAGAACAACCGAGAACGCGTGTGCAACACAGGCTGGCGCAATGCGCAGCTGGTCCGCCAGCTGTCCGGCAGCGCCTGCGACGAGGGCCGCACCTGGGGCAGCCGCAATGGCAGCATCTGGGTCAGCAATGGCTGCCGCGCCGAATTCGTCGAGGCCCGTGGTGGCTGGGGCGGCGGCAACGGCGGTGGCTGGGGCGGCAACAACGGCCGGCCCGGCGAAACCATCCGCTGTGAGAGCCAGAACAATCGCGAACGCAGCTGCCCGGTCGGCTGGCGCAATGCCCGCCTGGTCCGCCAGCTGTCCGGCAGCCCCTGCGACGAAGGCCGTACCTGGGGGGTGCGCAACGGCGCGGTGTGGGTCAGCAACGGCTGCCGCGCCGAATTCGCCGAAGCTCGCGGATGGGGGGGCGGCGGGGGCGGTGGCTGGGGCGGCGGCAACAGCAACTACTCCATCACCTGCAGCAGCAACAACAACCGCACGCAGAACTGTGACTGGGATGAGCGCCAGGGCCGGCCGGTGCTGCAGCAGCAGCTGTCCGGCAGCGCCTGCCAGGAGGGCCGCAGCTGGGGCTACGCACGGGGCCAGGTGTGGGTGAGCAACGGTTGCCGGGCGCGCTTCGGTACGCGTTGAGTTACGGGGTCGGATCCCTGGCCAGCGGCCGGGGCTCTGACCCGACCAGGTATCCCGCTTCCACGCATGGCGCGGATCTACTGGGGGTCTTTTCGGGGGCGGAGCGCTTTACAGGAGGCATCCGACCCCGCGATCACGGTGCGGGCGCTTTGTCGTCACCCCACGGCGGCGGCGGCAGATCGACCGGCTTGCTCAGGTCGAACTTCACGCGGAAGCGGCGGCCGTCCGGGCGGCCCAGCTCGTAGACGAAGGTCTGGTCGGGGTCGATCTCCATCGCCCAGGTGTTGTGCGTGGAGACCAGCATGTCGGCACGACGGAACATCGCCACCGAATCGGAGTCGGCCGGGAACTGCTGGCGCTCGGCGGTGCCCGGTGGCGTGCTGTCGCCGCCATAGAGGGTGATCGCATCCGCGCTGCCATCCTGATGGCGATGATCGTGCTTCAGGCGCAGGCCGTTTTCGGTGCGGGTCAGCACCCAGGTGCGCGAGTGGTCATCCCCCACATGGAAGGGAATCCGCAATTCATGGGCAGGATCGGCACAGCCGCGCACATGCATGACCAGGCGCTGCCCGGCGAACGGGTCCTTGCCGGTCGGCGCCGGCGTGTCCTCCACCACCCGGCCTTCAAAGGCCTGGCCGCAATGCGCGGCGATGGCGGCCATGAAGGCATCGGCCGGTGCGGTCGCCAGATCATGGGCGACCGTATCGGAACGCTGCGAGCAGGCAGCGAGGCTGAGCAGGAGGGCGGAAGCGGCAACAACGGCAGGCAGTCTCATGCCCCAACCCTAACGACCCGGGCCGGTGCGCGCAAACCGCGCTGACCGGCCACGTCACTTCAGGGGTGCAGCCAGACCTCGCAACCGCCCACGTCCTGCTTCTGGCCACCGGCGGCATGGCGCCGGGTGATCTCGGCCAGCCATTGCACGCGCTCGGGGCTGCTGCCCACCTGGTTGGGGCAGTTGACCAGCGCGGCCAGCGGCAGTCCCCCCAGTGCTGCGTCATCTGCAGCCAACGATGCGAGCACGTCGTCCGATGCCCAGTCCGGAATCATCACGGCACGGCGGCCGGAGAAATACGGCAGCTCGGAGGACCAGTCCTGACCGAACGCGACCACCACGCCCTGCGCCGGGGTGCCGGTCCGGATGGCCTCGGCGATCTGCAAAACCGGTGTCGGCTCGCGCGCTTCCTTGATGTCCTTCAGCGACTTCACCAGGCCAAAGCCCACCGACAGCACGCACAGGAAGATCGCCAGTGCAACGCCACGGCGCGGCTTGCCCGCCGCTTCGGCCGCCAGCACCGTCGACCACAGCACCAGGCCGATGATCGACGTGGCGAACACGATATTGGCCGCCTGGTAGTAGGGATGGGCGATGTGCAGGTTGGTGAAGACCAGGAACGGCGCCAGGTAGGCCAGCAGCAGGATCCCCACCGCCGTGCGCGTGCGCTTCTGCCACAGCCCGGCGATGACGAAGACCAGGAAGATCCAGTTGGAGCCGATCGCACCGGAGAAGCGCTTCTTGAACACCGTGCCCCACCAGGTAGCCGGATCCAGGCGCTGCTGCAGGGTGCCGTAATTCCAGGTGGACAGTGCATCGGAGGTGATCTGCCGGCCCAGCGCCGACTGCGCCTTCAGCGCATCGGCATGCTGCAGCCACAGGCTGAGCGTGGCCAGCGCGGCAAGCGCGGACAGACCACCCCAGAACAGCAGCTGCCAATGCTGCTGCAGCCACCGCGGGCGCCAGCCGTGCTCGTGCAGGGCCAGCCACAGGAAGGCCAGCGCAACGAACGCGGCAAAGCCGAAGAACGAGGTGACCTTGATGGCCGCCGACAGCACCGCCGCGACGATGGCGACCAGGCCCACCCACACGCGCGGCTGGCTGCGCAGGCGTGCCATCGCCCAGACAAAGAGCAGGCCGAAGAACACCGCGCTGGACTCCATCATCACCGAGCGCCCCCAGAACTGCGCGTACGGTGAGACGGCGAATGCGCCGGCCACGCACAGCGCCAGCGTGCGGTCAGGGCGCCATGCCAGCAGCGTGCGATAGACCAGCCAGATGCAGCCGGCATGGAAGACGGTGGAGACCAGCCGCCCGCTGTTGTCGGCACTCATGCCGGTGACGCTGGACAGCAACGCCGCCAGCCACTGGTAGAACGGGAACTCGAAGGGGATCGACCAGGGCGCGCCCAGCACCGGGGTCACGTAGTCCAGCCAGGGCCCGCCACGTAGCAACCAGTCGATCGACAGGGCAGTCTGCGTCTGCCGGAAACCGGAGGCATCGACCGGGGGCATCGACCAGCTGCAGCCCAGCAGGACCAGCAGCGCGATTGCCGAAAACCACAACAGGATCTTGCCCGGCAACAGGCTGCGGTCTGGGTTGCTTTCCTGGGTCACGCCTGTTGCTCCTGGCTGTGGCCGCCCACGGCAGGGCGCGCTTCACGGGCGCGCAGTGTCTGCGTTGACGCGCGGGAGTGCAAGCCGCTGCACGCGGCTGCGGCTCAGCCCAGCGGTGGCAGCGGCGCCTTCGGCGGCTCGGCGTGGCTGACTTCGGTGGCCGCGACCGGTGCGGTCTCGCCCTCGCCCGCCGGTTCCTGCTCCACCGGATCGACGTCGAAGGGTGTGCGGAACACCAGCGACGGCAGCAGCGTGGTCAGTGCGGCGTACAGCAGCAGCGCACCGAACAGTACCGCCGGAATCTGGAAACGCTCGCGCATGATCGCCGCCAGCACCAGGGTGAAGATCAGGGTCGGGGCCAGCGCCAGCGAGACCCGCAGGCTGCTGCGGAAGCTCTCGCCGAACATCACCCGGCGCTGCAGCCAGACCACGCCGATGCGCAGCGGCAGCACCACCAGCGTGATCACGATGCCCAGCCCCAGCGCCTCGAAGCTCAACGCTTCGCTGGGCACCTTGGTGCCCGCGTTGAAGAAATAGAACGGCACGAAGAACGAGGCGAACAGACGCAGCGCGTGCAGGTTCTCGTGCGAGGCCAGCAGCGGCATGCGCTGGTGCAGCAGGCGCGCGACCAGGCCGGCAATGAACGCGCCGACCAGGTAATACACGCCCAGCAGGTAGGTGATGTAGGCCGCCACCATGCCGACCATCACCAGCAGCGAGAACTCCGAACCCGGCGCGTGCGGCGCCACCCAGCGGCCCAGCGCGATGAACAGCAGCGGCAGGCCGACCATCATCGCCAGCAGCGCCAGGCTGGACAGCGCCATGTGGCCCGGATCGCCGGCCTGCAGCACGATGAACAAGGCAGCCAGCGCCAGCAGCTCACCGGCGATGGCCTTGCTGGTCACCCAGAACCGTTCGTCCTCACTCAGGCCCAGCCGCGACAGCGAGTCCATGATGAAACCGGTGGAGGGCGTCAGCAGCGCCAACGCCAGCAGCCCGGCGGCCTGCCACGGCAATCCTGCGTAACGCCAGGCCAACCAGCCGACGCCGAACAGCGTGCCGGTACGGATGACCAGATGTGCCAGCAGCGGCCACATACCCCGGCGCAGCGCCTGCAGATCCACTTCCAGGCCGGCGAACAGGAACAGCGAGGAAATGCCCAGGGTGGCCAGCAGTCCGATCACCGCATCATGTGCCTGATCCCCCAGCCAGAGCATGCCGATGATGCCGAACAGCAGGCAGGTCAACGGGGCAGGCAGACTGAAACGCTGCAACGCGCGTGGGATCACCAGCAGCGCGAAGATCAGCAACAGGTAGATCAGTTCATGGCTCATGGGGTCTTCCGTGGGGTTGGAACGCGCGCAGGATGCGCGCGCTGAACCGATCCGGCAAGCCATTTTCGAATGACCCCGGTTACCTCATCCGATCATCGCGTCGGCCAGCGCCCCCACCCGTGCAAGCACCGCTGCGCGCTGATCGTCATCGACCGACGCGCCCTGCAGATAGGCGGTGACCACCCACGCTGCGCCGCCCGCATGCGGCCACAGCACGGCAATGTCGTTGCGCGTGTCATCACCGTTGCTGCCGGTCTTGTCCCCCACCCGCCAGCGCTTTCCCAGCCCGGCGCGCAGGCAGGCATCGCCGGTCTGGTTGTCGATGAGCCAATCAGTGAACTGCTGGCGCGATGCCGGCTGCAGGCCATTGCCCACCGCGAAGCGGGCCAAGCTGGTGGCCATCGCGGCCGGGCTAGTGGTATCGCGCGGGTCTCCCTTCGCGAACAGATTCACGTCCGGCTCGTTGCGGTCATTGCGGGTAACGCTGTCGCCCTGCCCGCGCAGGAATGTCGTCAGCGCCGACGGCCCGCCCACCACCTCCAGCAGCAGGTTGGCCGCCGTGTTGTCGCTGGTGGTCAGCGTGCCCCGGCACAGGTCGCGCACCGTCAGGTCCTTGCCCACATGGCGGCGCGCCACCGGGGCGTAGGACAGCAGATCCTTTTCGGCGATGGGCACACGTGTGTCGAGCGAAACGCGGCCTGCATCGGCAAGGCTCAGCACATGGGCAACCAGCATCGACTTGAACGTGCTGCACATCGGGAAGCGCTCGTCCTGACGATGTCCGCCGATGCGACGGCCGTTACCGGTGTTCAGCACGGTGACGCCCAGACGGCCACCGCTGGCTTTCTCCAGCGCGGCGAAATCGGCGGCGCCGGCAATGGCGGCGTTCGCGGCGGATATGCCGGACGATGGGGAAACAGCTCGCGCCAACGCCGGGGCAAGCAGCGAGGAAGCAACGGCAGCACCACTGAACTGCAGGAATCGGCGACGGGCGAGCATAGGGTTCTCCTGGTGACCGCTCGATTATTGGCGCTTCCCCTGCAGCCGACCAGCGCGAAGAATCAAGGCAAGCCATAAGTTGAACTCATGCCTGTCGTAATCAACTTGTTGAGATTTACGAAATTCCTTATTGAACGGTAGGATCAGCCATCACCCTGGCTCACGGCTTTCCGATGCTGCACCCGACCCTGCCGCTCAACGCGCTGCGTGCTTTTGAAGCCGCCGCCCGCCATCAGAACTTCACCCGTGCCGCGCTCGAGTTGTGCGTCAGCCAGGCCGCGCTGAGCCACCAGATCCGGGGTCTGGAAGACCGGCTCGGCATCCGCCTGTTCCATCGCCTGCCGCGCGGCGTGGCGCTGACCGATGAAGGCGCAGCACTGTATCCGGTGCTCAACGAATCGTTCGAACGCATCTCGGCCAGCATCGCGCGCTACACCGGCGGGCCGGCCCGCGAAGTGCTGACGCTGGGGGTGGTCGGCACCTTCGCCACCGGTTGGCTGCTGCCACGGCTGGCCGCATTCGAGGCCGCGCATCCGGACATCGAGCTGCGCCTGCAGACCCACAACAACCGCATCGACCTGGCCGGCGAGGGGCTGGATCTGGCCATCCGCTTCGGTGATGGCGACTGGCAGGGCCAGGCCTGCACGGCGATCCTAAATGCGCCCTTCGCGCCGCTGTGCGCCCCGGCATTGGCGCGGCGGCTGAAGCAGCCGCGCGACCTGGCCACGCTGCCGTTGCTGCGTTCCTATCGCAGCGACGAATGGCCGCGCTGGCTGCAGGCGGCCGGCGTCAGCGGCGTGGAAGCCCGTGGGCCGGTGTTCGATTCCTCGCTGACGGTGGCGATGGCCGCCGCCGGCGGTGCCGGCGTGGCCTTGCTGCCGCTGCGCATGTTCGAGCAGGAACTGGCCGAAGGCCGCCTGCTGCAGCCGTTCGGCACCACGCTGGAGCTGGGCCGATACTGGCTGACGCGGCTACGCTCGCGCGCCGAGCGCGAGCCGGCCAAGCGCTTCCGCGAGTGGCTGCAGGCGCAGGGCGCGTAGGCAGTGCCGGCCGCTGGCCGGCAATCCCTTGATCGTTGTGGGCGCATCGCGCTGCCGGCCAGCGGCCGGCACTACCGGTCAGGACTCGAGCAGTTCCATCCAGGCCGCTTCGGCCTTTTCCAGCTGCGCGGCAGCGGTTTCGCGGTCACGGCCGATCACCGCCATGCGGCTGGCATCGGCATAGTTGGCCGGGTCGGCGAGTTGGCGGTCCAGCTCGGCCAGCACACCTTCCAGCTCGGCCACTTTGGCCTCGGCGGCGGCCAGCTTGTGCGGGTTCACGGGCTTTTTCTGCACCACCTGTGCCACCGGGGCGGTCTTGACCACCACCGGCTCTTCCACCTGCTCCATGCGGGCCTTCGTGCCCTGCGCCTGCGGACGGGTACGCAGCCACGCGGCGTATGCATCCAGGTCACCGTCGAACGGCTCGACCACGCCATCGGCCACGCGCCAGTAGGTATCGCAGACCAGGCCGATCAGGTGGCGGTCATGCGAGACCATCACGATCGCGCCTTCGAAGGTGGCCAGCGCTTCGGCCAGCGCTTCGCGCATTTCCAGGTCAAGGTGGTTGGTCGGTTCGTCCAGCAGCAGCACGTTCGGCTGCTGCCAGGCGATCAGCGCCAGCGCCAGGCGCGCGCGCTCGCCACCGGAGAAACCATCGACCGGCTCGAACGCACGGTCGCCCGGGAAATTCCACTTGCCAAGGAAATCGCGGAACGACTGGTTCGGCGCATCCGGGGCAATCTCGCGGAAGTGCTCCATCGGCGACTGGCCTTCGTGCAGCGACTCCACCGTGTGCTGGGCGAAGTAGCCGATCTTCAGGTCCGGGTGCGCCATGCGCTCACCGACGATCGGCGCCAGTTCACCCACCAGGGTCTTCACCAGGGTGGTCTTGCCGGCGCCGTTCGGGCCGAGCAGGCCAATGCGCTGGCCCGCTTCCAGGCCGAATCCGACGTTGTGCAGGATCACCGCGTCCTGGCCATAGCCAGCCTCGACGTGATTCAGGCGGATCAGCGAGAACGGCAGCTTGGCCGGCGGCGCGAACTCGATGCGGAACTCGCGTTCGGCGCGCACCGCTTCGGTGCCGGCCAGCTTGGCCAGGCGCTTCATGCGGCTCTGCGCCTGCGCGGCCTTGCTGGCCTGCGCCTTGAAGCGGTCGATGAAACTCTGCAGGTGGGCACGCTCGGCCTGCTCCTTCTCGTGCGCGATCTGCTGCTGGCGCAGCTGTTCGGCGCGCTGGCGCTCGAAATCGGTGTAGCCGCCCGGGTAGAGCTTGGCGCCGCCGCCGTGCAGGTGCAGGGTGTGGGTGGCCACGTTGTCGAGGAACTCGCGGTCATGCGAGATCAGCAGCAGGGTGCCCGGGTACTTCAGCAGCCACTGTTCCAGCCAGTACACCGCGTCCAGATCGAGGTGGTTGGTCGGTTCGTCGAGCAGCAGCAGGTCGCTGGGCATCATCAGCGCGCGGGCCAGGTTCAGGCGCACGCGCCAGCCACCGGAGAACGAGGACACCGCGCGGTGGTGGGTCTCGGCCGGGAAACCAAGGCCGTGCAACAGCTTACCGGCGCGCGCTTCGGCGTCGTAGGCGCCCATCTCGGCCATCTTCGTGTGTGCGTTGGCCACCGCCTCCCAGTCTTCGCGGGCGGTCGCCTCGGCCTCTTCGGCCAGCACCGCGGCCACCTCGGTATCGCCGCCCAGCACGAAGCTCAGCGCCGGGTCCGGCAGCGACGGGGTTTCCTGGGCCACGCTGGCGATACGGACCTTGCCGGGCAGGTCGACGTCACCCTTGTCGGCCTCCAGTTCGCCCTTCACCGCCGCGAACAGGCTGGATTTGCCAGCACCGTTGCGGCCGACCACACCTACCCGGTAACCGGCGTGCAGGGTCAGGTCGACATTGGACAACAGCAGCCGCTCGCCGCGGCGCAAGGCGAAATTACGAAGGGAGATCATCGGGGAGGGGTCCATATAACCGGATGGAATGTGCTGGTGAGCACTGTTCCTGCGACGCAATTCTAGCGTTAACGAATACTTGACGCGTCCCGGGATGCGCAGTGGCCGACGTTCCTCTCTCCCACGTCCTCGCCGCGCGCGTCCCGGGTCTCCTCCCCGCCGATGCCTGTCCGGGCTAAATGGTTGCTGCTGCAACGTTTTTTCCGATGACCGGCATTTGACAGGCACTGAATATCCCGTTAATTGCTGTATTGCGCACCGCAACAACCGCCGTCCGCCTCACCCCCGTGATGTCGATTCCGGTGCCGCCCCCGCCAACCGGAGCCCATCCCGATGACCCGCAAGACCAGCCTGATCGCCGCCGCCGTCGCTGTCGCACTCGGTGGCTCTCCGTTCGTCGCCGCCGCCCAGCAGGCCGGCACCGCCGCCAACACCCTGGACACCGTGATCGTCACCGGCACCCGCGTGGCCGACCGCACCGTCGCCGAATCGCAGTCGCCGATCGACATCATCACCCCCGAAGCGCTGCAGTCCACCGGCACCAGCGAACTGGCCACCGCCCTTTCACGCGCCCTGCCCTCGCTGAACTTCCCGCGCCCGGCACTGACCGACGGCACCAGCGGCGTGCGCCCGGCGCAACTGCGCGGCCTGTCGCCGGACCAGGTGCTGGTGCTGGTCAACGGCAAGCGCCGCCACACCTCAGCGATGATCAACGTCAACGGCAGCATCGGTCGTGGCTCGTCTGCGGTGGACATCAACGCGATCCCGATCGCCGCGATCGAGCGCGTGGAAGTGCTGCGCGACGGCGCGTCGGCGCAGTACGGCTCGGACGCCATTGCCGGCGTCATCAACATCGTGCTCAAGGGCAGCGGCAGTGGCGGCAGCCTGGCCGTGGACTACGGCCAGTACTCCGCCGGCGACGGCAACAAGTACCAGCTTTCCGGCGATACCGGCGTCGAGTTCGGCAACGGCCGAGGCCGCGTGCACGTGGCCGGCCAGATCAGCCAGCAGGATGAAAGCAACCGCGCCGGCCCGTACCGCGGCACCACGCCGAACACCGGCAACTTCCCCAGCATCGGCCAGAAGACCTTCATCGTCGGCGACCCGCGCGTGGATGCCACTGCTGCGTCGGCCAACGCCAGCTTCGACTTCAGCGACCACGTGACCGGCTACGCCAGCGCGCTGCTCAGCAATCGCGACATCACCTCGTTTGCGTTCTACCGTTCGCGCAACCACAGCGGGCAGAGCGCGCTGCTGGCGCAGACCTATCCGGACGGCTACGTGCCGGAGATCAACCAGTATTCCAAGGACCGCTCGCTGGTGGCCGGGGTCAAGGGCAACACCGACAGCGGCTGGACCTGGGACCTGAGCCTGAACCACGGCGAGAACACCCTCGATTTCCACACCCGCAACAGCATCAACTACAGCCTCGGTGCGACCAGCCCGCGCTCGTTCTACGACGGCACGCTGAAGTACCAGCAGGACATCTTCAACGCCGACCTGACCAAGTCGCTGGACTGGGGCCTGGCCTACCCGGTCACGCTGTCCTTCGGCGGTGAGTACCGCAAGGAGAAGTGGGACCAGAATCCGGGCGAACTGAACTCGTACACCGGCAGTGGCGCGCAGGGCTTCGCCGGCTTCACCCCGACCAATGAAGTGCATGCCGACCGCCACAACTACGCGGTCTATGCCGGCCTGGAAGCGGACCTGACCGAAAAGTTCTCGGCCGGCATCACCGGCCGCTACGAGGACTACTCGGACTTCGGCGACCGCTTCTCCGGCAAGCTGTCGGCGCGCTATGCGTTCACCGACAAGGTCGCGCTGCGTGCCACCGCCTCCAGCGGCTTCCGTGCACCGTCGCTGGCGCAGCAGGGCTACCAGGCGGTCACCAGCCAGTTCCTCAATGGCGTGTTCGTTGAACGCGGCACCTTCCCGACCACCAGCCCGGCCGCGCAGGCGCTGGGCGCCTCGCCGCTGAAGGCCGAGACCTCCACCTCCTACAGCCTGGGCCTGGTACTGCAGCCGGTCGACCGCCTGTACATCACCGTCGATGCGTACCAGATCGACATCGATGACCGCATCGCGCTGTCGTCCAGCATCACTACCAACGCGGCATCCAGTGCCCTGCTGGCCGGGTTGGGCCTGCCGCAGGTGACTGCGTTCTCGTACTTCACCAACGGCCTGGATACGCGCACCCGTGGCGTCGACTTCGTGTCCAGCTACACGGTGCCGTTCAGCGCCAGCAGCCTGGAGCTGACCGCCGCCTACAGCTACAACGACACCGAAGTGCGCCGCGTCGGCGGCACTCCGGCGGTGTTCGGCACCCTGGGCCTGACCCAGTCGCTGATCGGCCGTGATGAGATCGGTCGCATCGAGGACAGCTACCCGCGCGACAAGGCGATCCTGAGTGGCACCTGGCGTTCGGATCACTGGGAACTGGGCCTGGCCGCAACCCGCTACGGCAAGTTCACCGTGCGCAACTCGGCCACCGCGCTGCGCGACCAGACCTACGGCGATGCCTGGGTGGTGGATGCCTCGGCCAGCTACAAGCCGAGCAGCAACTGGACCCTGACCGTGGGCGCCGACAACCTGCTGGACAAGTACCCGGACCGCACCGAAGACCTGCAGAACTCCACCTTCGGCATGCTGCCGTACAGCAACTACTCGCCGTTCGGCTTCAACGGCGCGTATGTGTACGGGCGGATCAAGTACACCTGGTAAGCGAGTCTCTGGTAGTGCCGGCCGCTGGCCGGCAACTCCTAGCCACATCTCTCACACCCGCCGGAGTGATCCGGCGGGTGTTTTGTTATGTGCTGCGGGCAAGATCAGCCGCGCGGCTGGCAATTGGACGTGCGATGACCTTCTGCGATCACACGGACAGACTCGAGACAGTTGTCCAGACTGTCAAAATTCACGCTCACTTGAAGACCAGGCAGCGACCACCTCGCGCTGCCAAACGTTCCTTCATCAAGCCAACGACTGGCTCGTTGATCCATGCGCTCTTCGAGAATGGACGGCGGATCATCGAATTGAAGGCCGAATGGCAGCGGCCCAGCCCAGGCTCTTGAGTTTCCCAGTCGATCGCGGACGAAACTGATGCCGGTGCATACCGGATGGCTACCGGGCACGCCCTGCCTACTGTCAAAGTAAAGGATGAAGCCATGCTCGTCGGCTCTATCAACGACCTCGCTGCTCGCCTCCGCCATCAGACTCGCAAGACCAAGGTCCCGGAACGCGACCTGGAAATCGGGGTCATTGGTCGATCTGCCGAGGACAGCGAGCACCTGCTCCGCCGAAGGGTACTCGCGCGTTGCCGGTGCGCAAGCCAATGGATGCATGGGAATTCCCAAACTGATATCAAAGATCCCACACGCTCCTGCCTGTTTGATGCATCCAGCCTGATACGTCAGACGGATGCGGTAGTCAGGCAACCACCACGCGTCACGCCTGCCGGCGTGCAAGCTGTCCCCAAAGCCCGCCGTGGCGAGCCTTTCGCGCGCTGTCGTCCTATCGTCCTCCCATTGCAGGCCAAACAGCAGGTCGCCTTCGTACCTGCGCATGACATCCGGAATGCCGGCCGTCACCGCAACGTTGGTGAAGATCAGCTCACCGCTCTTGCCGTGCGAAGCAATGGATCGCCCGTTCCAGTAGTTGCGCTCGCTGAAGGAGAACAGCATGCCCCGCGCGCTCACACGCACAATCGCCTCGTAAGGGCTTTTGGCAGGACGGGCCAGCTCTGGCCTTCGCCTGACGCCAAGCCACTGCAGCATCGTTGAGACGGCTGGGTCAGTGGCGCTTCTGCCAAACAGGGCCGTTATCGCCTGTAGGTCCATTCATTCCTCTTGTGGCAGCCCCAGGCTGACGCAGCGGACTCCTCTTTCACCGTCGTAGTCGACAGCCAGCTCCAGCTTTCCGAGCATCCATGCGTCGACATTGCCAGACAGACCAAACACCATTGGCGCCCCCAGATCGGCAGATGCGTCCGACCTGATCTGGTCCCTGGACATCAGGAAGTTCAGGCCGAAAGGCATCGGCCCTTCATACTGGGTGCCGGTGTAATTTCGCCAGCCCCAGAAGATCACGTCGGTGAGCATCCAGGGGCCATCATCGATGTCGTGATAGGCGGTCTCTGAGACCAGACCGGCATCCTTGAATTCAAGCTGCAGTCCAGCAGCGTCATCTGCCCAGATCCGGTGACCACTGACACCCAGGCGGTAATCATCCAGATTCTGAAGCTGGATTCCGATCCTGGAAAAGATGGTTTCGAGCTCCTTCGATTCCGAATCTCTACCGATCGCGGCGATGAACTCTTCAACGGTGGGATGATTCATGAAATTCCGCCTATCTGTATGGGCGAGATGCGCCTACGTAGCGCTTACGGATGGTGATCGCTACGCTTGATGGGGATGCTCAACGAGATGCAGCGAATCGAGTCATCTGGACCAGAGAAATCAACCGCAAGCTCCAAGCCACTGATGCACCAGACATCCACCTCACCATCAAGTCCCATTTCAACAGCATTCCCTGCACTCAACGCGGCGAGTCGCTCCCTTACATGCTGGCGCAGCATGGAAAAGCTCAGTCCACAGGGCAACGGGCCTGAGTAGGCAGGCTTCTCCTTCCTGACTTTGTTCTTCTTACTCACTCTCGCTCCCCAGAGCGCTACGCTTGTCAGTACCCAGGGCCCTTCGTCCAGGTCGTGGCAAGGAATGCCCACCAGCAGCCCGACGTCCTTGAATTCCAACTGCAGCGTATTTTCCTCGTCAGTCCAGAACCGCATTCCCGCCAACTTCAACGGATAGTGACGAAAGTCGCGCTCACCAATTTCCAGATCAAGGAGCAAGCGGGACAGGGGCGCCGAGCTTGTGTCTTGACCTATCGCCTGAATCACTACGTCAATGGCGGGAAGCTTCATGTGGTCGTTCGCCCATGCGGTCTGGAGAGAGCAGGCCCCTCTGATTGGTCAGCAGAACGGAGTAGCGGACACATGGTGACGTGTTCCGGACTCGAGGAACCCTCCGCCAGATTGCAAACTTCAGCCCCGTCGCCTGCGCCTCCCGGCCGGCCACCGGCCCTTGGATGCTGTCGCATCGACTGAAAACCTTGGCGCACAGGGGCAAAGGGTCCTGCGATGGCACCGCCGCGTATCGAACCCATCCCCTTCCCGTGCCTTTCTCGGCTGGCGTCGGCCTGGCTGCGGTTCACTGTCCAGAGCCACTGGCCACCCCAAATAGGTCCGATCCCGACAGCGCCACCCTCGACCGCCCCGCACACGCCAGGTCGGACGCCGACCACTGATGGCTCCGCCCACGCAACGATCCGATACGCTGGCCCGGTTTGCCGTATCTGGCCTCATCGGTGAAAATCGGGGCACCCCCGATTTCCTGCGAGTGCCGATGCACCATGACACCGACCTGATCAACATCGTGGCCGTTGGCCTGGGGCTCGCCTTCATCTTCGGCGCGCTGGCCAACAAGCTCCGCTTGTCTCCCCTGGTCGGTTACCTGGTTGCTGGCATCTGCGTAGGCCCGTTCACCCCCGGCTTCGTCGCCGACCAGGCGCTGGCCAACCAGCTGGCCGAACTGGGCGTGATGCTGCTGATGTTCGGCGTCGGCCTGCACTTCTCGCTGAAGGACCTGATGGCGGTCAAGGCTATCGCCATCCCCGGCGCCATCGGCCAGATCGCGGTGGCCACCCTGCTCGGCTGGGGCGTGGCCTCGCTGATGGGCTGGCCGGCCATTCACGGCGTCATCTTTGGTTTCTCGCTGGCCACGGCCAGTACCGTAGTACTGCTGCGGGCGATGGAGGAACGCCGTCTGCTGGAAACCATGCGCGGCAAGATCGCGGTCGGCTGGCTGATCGTGGAAGACCTGGCCTGCGTGCTGGCACTGGTGATGATGCCGGTGATGGCCGGTGTGTTCGGCCCCGACGCGGCCAAGGAGTCGCACTCGCTGGGCAGCGTGCTGGCCGACATCGGCTGGACCTTCGTGCAGCTGGGCCTGTTCGTGGCGGTGATGCTGGTGGTCGGGCGCCGGGTCATCCCTTGGATCCTCGAACGTATCGCCGGTACCGGTTCGCGCGAACTGTTCACCCTGTCGGTGCTGGCAATCGCGCTGGGGGTGGCGTTCGGCTCGGCGATGCTGTTCGGCGTCTCGTTCGCGCTGGGCGCGTTCTTCGCCGGCATGCTGCTCAACGAATCGGAACTGAGCCACAAGGCCGCGCACGATTCGCTGCCGCTGCGCGATGCGTTCGCGGTGTTGTTCTTCGTCTCGGTCGGCATGCTGTTCGACCCCAACATCCTCGTCCAGCATCCGTGGCAGGTGCTGGCCACGGTGCTGATCATCATGTTCGGCAAGTCGGCAGCCGCGTTCTTCATCGTGCGTGCGTTCGGCCACCCGACCAGCACTGCGCTGACCATCTCGGCCAGCCTCGCCCAGATCGGCGAGTTCGCCTTCATCATCGCCGGCCTCGGCGTGGCGCTGCAGATCCTGCCGAAGGAAGGCCAGTCGCTGGTGCTGGCCGGCGCGCTGGTATCGATCATGCTCAACCCGCTGGTGTTCGGCCTGCTCGACCGATGGCAGGCCAAGCAGGAAAAGCAGCCGCAAACGCCGGAGCCGGAGGAGGCGACCGGCCCGTCGCGCGACCTGCATGACCATGCCATCGTGATCGGCTATGGCCGGGTGGGCAGCGAGCTGGCCCAGGTACTGCGCGATCGCGGCGTGCCGGTGCTGGTGATCGATGACAACAAAGAGCACGTCGAGCAGGCGCACGCCAGGGGCCTGGCAGCGATCCGTGGCAGCGCCGCCGCCGACCGGGTGCTGGCCGAGGCCCATCCGGAGCGGGCCAAGATCGCAGTGCTGGCGATCCCACAGCCGCTGGAAGCCGGCGAGGCACTGGCCAAGCTGCGTGCGATCAACCCGGACCTGACCCTGCTGGCACGTGCGCACAGCGATGCCGAAGTGAAGCATCTGCTGGAGCATGGTGCCGATGGCACGGTGATGGCCGAGCGCGAGCTGGCCTATTCGCTGGCGGAGATGGTCATGTCCACGCCGCCGTACCGGAATCTGGGGCAGCACAGCATTCCGGTGGTATGAGGGGTGTGCTTGCGGCGGGGCTTGCAGCCCTGCACCTGCCAAGGCAAAGGCAAAGGCAAAGGCAAAAGCTGACTATCCGTGGGATGGCGGGGTGGGTCCGCTTGCAGGGGCCGCTGCAAGTACCCCTCCGGGGCCCGGCCCAGCCGCTGGCGGCTGTGCGTTCGGGCGCTTGCGAAGCAGTGCTTCGCAAGCAAAGCGCCCTCACCCATGTAAGCTCGGTCGCCGCTTGCTCGTGTGCGCAATCCTGCGCACACGGCAAGACCGGGGTTGGGCGTCCTGCCCAACCCGCCCGAGGCATGCCTCGGGCCCATGCGGCTCACGCCCCCGCAAGCGGACCCACCCCGCCTTCGACAATTTCCCGCGTTCTGCAGTAGATCCACGCCATGCGTGGATGCTGTTTGATGAACTGTCGGAATGTTCGATTCCGATGGTGATCCATCCACGCATGGCGTGGATCTACCAGGATTGATGCCGACCGTCGGCACATGGGGTCAGATCTGTTTTCCACAGGAAAACGGATCTGACCCCGGAAAAAAAAAATCCCCGGTCGACCCGCATCGACCGGGGATCTGGATCGCCACGTTGCCACGCCTTGGAGAGGCAGTTCCACCCTAGCGCATCGCGTGGCCGGCGGTGATCGCCTGTGGCGATGACGACCAAGCGCGTGGCTATCAGGCGGCGGCCAGGGCCTGCTCCAGGTCGGCGCGCAGGTCGCCGATGTGTTCGATGCCGATCGACAGCCGCACGGTGTCCTCACTGACGCCGGCCTTGGCCAGCTCCGCGGCATCCAGCTGGCGATGGGTGGTCGAGGCCGGATGGGTGGCCAGTGACTTCGCATCACCCAGGTTGACCAGGCGGGTGAACAGCTTCAGGGCATCGAGGAAGCGCGCGCCGGCTTCACGGCCGCCGGGCAGGCCGAAGGTCAGTACGCCCGAGCCGTGCCCACCCAGATAGCGCTGCGCGGCGGCATGCTCGGGATCGTCGGCCAATCCCGCGTAACGCACCCAGGCGACCTTGTCGTGCGCCTTCAGGAACTGCGCGACGGCCAGTGCATTGGCGTTGATGCGCTCCATGCGCAGGGCCAGGGTCTCGATGCCCTGCAGGATCAGGAACGCATTGAACGGCGACAACGCGGCACCGGTATTGCGCAGCGGGACCACCCGCGCGCGGCCGATGTAGGCCGCCGGCCCCAGTGCTTCGGTATAGACCACGCCGTGGTAACTGGGGTCGGGTTGGTTGAGGCGGGCGAAACGCTTCGGCTGCGCCGCCCAGTCGAAGCGGCCGGAGTCGATGATGGCACCGCCAAGGCTGTTGCCGTGGCCACCCAGGTACTTGGTCAGCGAGTGCACGACGATGTCGGCACCGTGCTCGAACGGGCGCAGCAGGAACGGCGTGGCCACGGTGTTGTCGACGATCAGCGGCACACCCGCGGCATGTGCGACCTCAGCAATGGCGGCGATGTCGGTGACGTTGCCGCGCGGGTTGCCGATCGATTCGACGAACACCGCCTTGGTGCGCTCGTCGATCAGCGCGGCGAACGCAGAAGGATCGGCCGGGTCAGCGAAGCGCGCCTGGATGGCATACTGCGGCAGCGTGTGTGCCAGCAGGTTGAGGCTGCCGCCATACAGCGCGCTGGAGGCGACGATGTTGTCACCGGCCTCGGCGATGGTCTGGAGGGCATAGGTGATCGCGGCCTGCCCCGAGGCCAGCGCCAGCGCACCGATGCCACCTTCCAGTGCGGCCAGGCGTTGCTCCAGCACGTCGGTGGTAGGGTTCATGATGCGGGTGTAGATATTGCCGGGCACCTTCAGGTCGAACAGATCGGCGCCGTGCTGGGTGTCATCGAAGGCATACGCCACGGTCTGGTAGATCGGCACCGCCACCGCGCGGGTGGTCGGGTCGGGACGGTAGCCGCCGTGCACGGCCAGGGTTTCCAGTTGCCACTGCGGTTCGCTCATTGCACCAGGCTCCATCCGGGGAAACCGCCACCATAGGCCAGCCCGCGCCCGCCACTGAAAGCCACTGGCGATGACGCCCGTACCGGCGGTTATCAGGTTGGCCGCGATTCAGGCAGCCGTCATGGGGCGCTGCTAGGCTGCGCCGCCGGGCGCTGCTGCCCGGGCACGGAGGCCCCACCCATGCAGCCATCGCCCTGGCATCCCACCACCAGCAGTTCGCCTACGTCGGTCATGCTGGTAGAGGACGACCGTCGCCTGGCCGAACTGGTGAGCGACTACCTCCACCAGCATGGCTTCGCTGTGCAGCACATCGCACGCGGCGACCTGGCCGGCGCCGCCTGCCGCCAGCACGCGCCGGAGCTGGTGGTGCTGGACCTGATGCTGCCCGGCCTGGGCGGCATCGACGTGTGCCGCCAGATCCGCAGCTTCTCCGATGTGCCGATCCTGATGCTGACCGCCTGCGAGGACGACATCGAACAGGTGCTGGGCCTGGAATCGGGCGCCGACGACTATGTGCACAAGCCCATCGAACCACGCCTGCTTCTGGCCCGCCTGCGCGCCCTGCTGCGCCGCCGCCACGGCAGCAGCAACACCGGCACGCCCAGCCGGCTGATGCACGGCGAACTGCTGATCGACCGCATGCAGCGTGAGGTACACCTGCACGGTGCCACGGTGGACGTGGGCACCACCGAATTCGAGATCCTGTGGCTGCTGGCCAGCCAGCCGGGGCAGATCCTGTCCCGTGACCAGATCCTGCAGGCGGTGCGCGGAATCGGTTTCGACGGCCTGGACCGCAGCGTTGACGTCTGCATCGGCAAGCTGCGTCGCAAGCTCGGCGACGATGCGCGCGAGCCGCGGCGGATCAAGACCGTGTGGGGCCGCGGCTACCAGTTCAATCCGTCGGCCTGGACGGCATGAAGCGGCTGTTCCTGTGGCTGTGGTTCATCACCGGCGCCTGTTTCCTGGCCTCGGTGTTCTTTCTCAACCGGGTGCTCGACAGCATCTATACGCCCGTGCAGGATCGCGTTTTCGTCCAGCAGGTGCGCGGGCAGGTGTACGCCCTGCGCAGCGGCCTGGCCGGCCTGGACGGTAGCCAGCAGCGTGAGCGCCTGCAGCGGTGGCAACCGCACTATGGCATCGCATTGACCCTGCTCGACAAGCCTCCCGCGCTGACCCCGCAGGAACAGGCAGCCGTGCAGGCCGATGGCTTCATCGTGCGCGATCAGTACCAGCAGGTCCTGCTGCCCATCGAAGGCATCGATGGTCGCTGGTTGCACCTGCGCGTGCCTGGCGCGGTGCAGATGACCACGTACATGACCATCGCGGCCTACCTCAGCATCCTGCTGCTGGTCGGCGCCAGCCTGTACGCCTGGGTACGCCTGCTCTGGCGCGATCTGGATGCCCTGCGCGTGCATGCCGACCGCATCGGCGCCGGCGATCTGCAGGCACGCGCGCAGGTCTCGCCACGCTCGCAGATCCGGGTCATCGTCGACCATTCCAACCGCATGGCCGCGCGCGTGGCCGAACTGGTACAGCGCCAGCGCGACCTGACCCATGCGATCTCCCACGAACTGCGTACGCCGATCGCGCGCGTGGCCTTCGGCCTGGACCTGATGCAGGACAGCGATGACCGCGAGCGCCGCGAACGACTGGCGCAGGGCCTGCATGGCGACCTGGCCGAGCTCAACCGGCTGGTCAGCGAACTGCTGGCCTACGAACGGCTGGAGCATCCCAGCGAGGGCGAACCGATGCAGCGGATCGAAGCCAACGACTGGCTGCAGGCCTGCCTGGCCGATGCCCGCCGCGATGCCGAACGTGCCGGCCTGGTGCTGCGCGTGCAGCCCAGCGCCCTGCCTCGGCTGGAAGCGGAACCGCGCCTGCTGCAGCTGGCGCTGAGCAATCTGGTCGGCAATGCCCTGCGCCACGCGCGCTCGCAGGTGGACGTGTCGCTGGTGAGTGTGGGCGGGCGCGCCTGCCTGCGCGTGGACGACGACGGCCCCGGCATCGCCGAGGCTGACCGCGAAAAGGTGGTCCGCCCGTTCACCCGCCTGGATGACAGCCGCAGCCGCGACACCGGCGGCTTCGGCCTGGGCCTGGCGATCGTCGGCCGCATTGCCGCACGCCACCACGGCGAACTGCGCATCGGTCGCGCCGCCCTCGGCGGCGCACGCCTGGAAATGCACTGGCCGCTGGCTGCCAGCTGAACGCCCACGGGCGCAATTACAGTTGATTACAACTCCCGCACAACTGCGGACGGATCGGTCGCCGGCGTATCGCCACGCTAGCGACCCTGCAGCACTCGCCGGATGCGCGCGCTGCTTTCCTCCCATTGTCGAGAGTTTCCATGTCCCAGCTTCGCCGTTCCCCCGCCCTGCTCCACCTGGCCCTGTTGCCGCTGTTCACCGCCCCGATCGCCCACGCCAAGGATGACCACTGGACCTTCGAGCTCGCCGCCGGCGGTGGCGTGGCGCCGCGCTACAGCGGCAGCGAGGAGTACCGTGCGACGCCTTCGCTGTCCCTCGATGTCACCTCGCCGGGGGGCTGGTTTCTGGGCACCAGTGGCATCGGCTGGGGCACGACCCTCGGCGAGCACACCCGCGTGCGCGCCTATGTCGGTGCCAGCGGTATCCGCAGGGACAAGGATTCGCTGCTCGGCGGTTCGGACTTCCTGCGCGGCATGGGCGATATCGATACCCGTCCCCTGGTCGGTGTCTCGGCTGGATATACGCTGGGCGAGGCCGTGCTGAGCGGCTCCTGGCAGTTCACCCGCAAGGACGAGGACAAGGCTGAGAACGGACTGGCTACCCAGCAGATCCACCTGAACCTGAGCATGCCGCTGTTCGACCTGGCCGGTGGCGTGGTCAGCGGCAGCGTCTCCACCGACTACGGCAACCGTGGCTACATGCAGACCTGGTACGGCGTCAGTCCGGAACAGGCCGCGCGCACCGGCTTTGCCGAGCACAAACCGAAGGCGGGCCTGGTCAGCGCCGGTGTCGGCCTGAAGTGGAGCCACCGCGTGGGCCGTAATGGCAACTGGTACATCTCGGCCGAAGGCACGCGCCTGCTCGGCGATGCCGCCGACAGCCCGATCGTGCAGAAGGCCAACCAGTTCGGCGTGATGAGCGGCTATACGCACCGCTTCTGATGCATGAAGGGCGCCGCGGGGCGCCCTCTTTCGCTGCGATCAGTGGCAGGCTTGTGCGGCGCCGCTGCCGCACAAGCCGACCTCGCGCAGCCAGCCGATCCACTGCACGACGTCGTCCTTCTCCGGCTCGGCGCGGAACGACTTCTGCACGGTGTGGAAGCCCTGCCTGCCCTGCATGCCCTTGATCCAGGTGAACTCCGGTTTGCCGGTGCCGGGGTTCAGCGGGCAACTGAGCATCAGCAGCGCGAATGGCCGTCCGCCCTCCTCGCCTTCGCGGATCCAGTGGCTCTGCGCTGCCGGACAGGCCACGCGCCACCCCGCCTCGATGATGCCGAGGAACTCGCGCGGACTCACATGGCCACTGTTCGGCGCATCATTGACAGTGACCATGTCGGTCCAGTCCTGCACGGTCTGGCCCTGCGGCACGTACTCGGTGATGCGGTTGCCTTGTGCGTCGGTGCTCTGGTGGGCCTGCTGGTAACCCTTCATCGGCGGCAGCTGGACCTGTTCGACGGCTGCAGCGTGTCCAGAAACAGCAGCGAGCGCCAGCGCCATGCAGAGTGAAACCCTTCGGGTAACGTCCATGCGGTTCTCCTCGTCCTTGCGAAAGTGAAACGGGATCATTGTGCCTTGCCAGGGCTTTGGTGGCGCGCCAGCCAGGGCAGGCGCGCCACCGGTTCAAGCCTTGGCGAAGACCAGGCGTCCCCCGTCGTTGCCGACTTCGATGGTGTCACCGTTGACGAAGGCACCGGACAGGATCTGCTGCGCCAGCGGATTCTCCAGCTGCGACTGGATCGCGCGCTTCAGCGGGCGCGCGCCATACACCGGGTCGAAGCCGACGTTGCCGAGCAGATCGAATGCCGCATCGGAGACCGCCAGCTTCAAACCGCGCTCGGCCAGGCGCTTCTCGAGCCCGCGCATCTGGATGCGTGCGATCTGCTTGATCTGCTGCTTGTCCAGCGGGTGGAACACCACGATGTCGTCCAGGCGGTTGATGAACTCCGGACGGAAGTGCGCCTGCACCACGCCCATCACTGCTGCCTTCATCTGCGTGTAGGCCTCCGGGCTGTCGTCGCTGCTCATGTCCTGGATCTGATGCGAGCCCAGGTTCGAGGTCATCACGATGACGGTGTTGCGGAAGTCCACCGTGCGGCCCTGGCCGTCGGTCAGGCGGCCATCGTCCAGCACCTGCAGCAGGATGTTGAACACATCCGGATGCGCCTTCTCCACCTCATCGAGCAGGATCAGCGAATACGGGCGACGACGCACTGCCTCGGTCAGGTAACCGCCTTCCTCGTAGCCGACGTAGCCCGGGGGCGCACCGATCAGGCGGGCGACGCTGTGCTTTTCCATGAACTCGCTCATGTCGATGCGGATCATCGCGTCGGCACTGTCGAACAGGAACTCGGCCAGCGACTTGCACAGCTCGGTCTTGCCGACGCCGGTCGGGCCGAGGAACAGGAACGAGCCGGCCGGACGATTCGGATCGGACAGGCCGGCACGCGAGCGGCGTACCGCATCGGAGACGACCTTGATCGCCTCTTCCTGGCCGACCACACGGTTGTGCAGCACTTCTTCCATGCGCAGCAGCTTGTCGCGCTCGCCTTCGAGCATCTTGTTGACCGGGATGCCGGTCCAGCGCGAAACGACCTCGGCGATCTCCTCATCGGTCACGCGGTCCTGTACCAGCTTGAAGTCCTTGTGCTCGGCTTCCTGCGCGGCGGCCAGCTGCTTTTCCAGTTGCGGCAACAGGCCGTACTGGATTTCGCTCATCTTGGCGAAATCCTGGCGGCGCTGCGCAGCTTCCAGCTCCAGCTTGGCCTGCTCGACCTGTTCCTTGATCTTGGTGGCGCCCTGCAGCGCTGCCTTCTCCGACTTCCAGATTTCATTGAGATCGGAGAACTCGCGCTCCAGCGCATCGATGTCCTTTTCGAGATCGGCCAGGCGCTGCCGCGAGGCTTCGTCCTTTTCCTTCTTCAGCATCTCGCGCTGGATCTTCAGCTGGATTACCCGGCGTTCCAGGCGATCCAGCTCCTCCGGCTTGGAATCGATCTCCATGCGCAGTCGCGAGGCGGCTTCGTCCATCAGGTCGATGGCCTTGTCCGGCAGCTGGCGGTCGGTGATGTAGCGGTTGGACAGCGTGGCGGCAGCCACGATGGCCGGGTCGGTGATTTCCACACCGTGGTGCACGGCGTACTTTTCCTTCAGCCCGCGCAGGATCGCGATGGTGTCCTCCACCGTGGGTTCGCCGACGAACACCTTCTGGAAGCGGCGCTCCAGCGCGGCGTCCTTCTCGATGTATTTGCGGTACTCATCCAGCGTGGTCGCGCCGATGCAGTGCAGCTCGCCACGCGCCAGGGCGGGCTTCAGCATGTTGCCGGCATCCATCGCGCCATCAGCCTTGCCGGCGCCGACCATGGTGTGCAGCTCGTCGATGAACAGGATGATCTGTCCTTCGTTCTTGGCCAGGTCGTTGAGCACGCCCTTCAGGCGCTCCTCGAATTCACCGCGAAACTTGGCGCCGGCGATCAGCGCGCCCATGTCCAGCGACAGCACGCGCTTGCCGCGCAGGCCTTCGGGTACTTCGTCATTGATGATGCGCTGGGCGAGCCCTTCCACGATTGCGGTCTTGCCCACGCCGGGTTCGCCGATCAGCACCGGGTTGTTCTTGGTCCGGCGCTGCAGCACCTGGATCGTGCGACGGATTTCCTCGTCACGGCCGATCACCGGATCGAGCTTGCCGCTCTCGGCACGCGCGGTCAGGTCGATGGTGTACTTCTCCAGCGCTTGCCGCTGTTCCTCGGCATTCTCCGACTGCACGTTCTCGCCGCCACGCAGCTTGTCGATCGCAGCCTGCAGGCGGGTCTTGTCGGCACCGGCGGCGCGCAGCGCCATGCCCAGCGTGCCGCCGTCTTCCAGCGCCGCGAGCACGAACCACTCGCTGGCAATGAAGGCATCGCCGTGCTGCTGGGCCAGCTTGTCGGTCTGGTTCAGCAGGCGCCCCAGGTCATTGCCCATCGAGACGTTGCCGGCCTGGCCGGACACCTTCGGCAGTGCATCCAGCGCCTCGGTCAGGCGCTCGCGCAGCACCGGCACGTTCACCCCGGCCTGGGCCAGCAGCGGGCGCGTGCTGCCGCCCTGCTGGTCCAGCAACGCGCTGAACAGGTGAACCGGTTCGATGATGCTGTTGTCGCGGCCCACGGCCAGCGACTGTGCGTCTGCCAGCGCCTGCTGGAAACGCGAGGTGAGCTTGTCCATCCGCATTGCGAATCCTCATCGGTCATCAGGGCCGGCCCGCGCCGGCAATGCTGGGAAGATGCGGTTGCCCCACCCCGTTTCAAGGGTGGCTGCGACTGCACCCCGAGGCCAGTCAGCCTGCGGCCAGCATGCCGGAACGGGTGTGGTCGGCGCGTTGATCCCGATCAGTTCCGCGCGGTGAGCGGACTCAGCCGGTGATCGCGCTGCGGATCGCCCGCAGCTGCTGCTTGACCGCCCGCGCCTGCACGGCGTCCATGCGCAACAGCGCCTTCTGGCCTATCGAGCGCGACTGCAGGGTGGAATCGACGAAGCGGTAGCGACCGCGCTCATCACGCTGCACCAATGGCGCCTGCACCAGTTCCGGGGTCTCCAGCAGATGGTCGATCACCGCCACCAGACGGTCGTTGAAGTAGCCCTCGGGCCGGCCCAGGTCGACGTAGGCCTGCTGGATCAACGGATAGAAGCGCTTGTACGCCGTAGCCGTTGCCGCTGGATCCAGCGCAGTGAAGGCCTGCACATAGGGCGCGTAACGCGCCGAGTTGCTTGCCGCAATGCGTTCCCCTCCCTCGCCAGGCTCGACCTGCAGGTTGCCCGGCAGCGGCCGTGCGGCCAGCGCCGTCGGCGGCACGCTTGGTTTGTCCAGGTTGTCGACCTGGGTGACCAGGCGCTGGATCAGGTGATCGCGCAGCAGCAGGGTCATCGGGCCCTCGCCCTGGAACAGCTGGCTCAATGCGCCCCAGGCAGCCGCATCACTGTCGGCCAACTTGGGCAGCGCCGGGTCAGCGGCGGCCTCGGTGTCCAGCGGATGCCTGATCGGCGGCGGTGCTGGCGCGGGGTCCGCGGCCGCCTGCGGTTGCGGCGGTGCGCTGGTGCTGGCGGGGGTTGAGTGCACCGGCACCGAAGCACCGTCTGCCAGGTGCCTCAGCTGATCGCGGAACAACCAACCGGCCGCGCCGCCGATCACCACCACACCCAGCACCCAGGGCCATACCGCCTTTCCACTCTGCATGATGCAGCACCTCGTTTCACACGCATGGACAAGGTGTGACCCCACCGGTTCCAGCCGGTTCCCTGCCTGTTCCGCTGCCGTTCGGCTTCGGCCCACGCCAAAGCCGCGCTCACGCCTGCTTTGCGTGCCGCGCGCGAGGCTGTGGGTCTTGTCCTGCGGAGACACTGCCATGCAATATGCGCTGTACTACTGGACCGGTATCCAGGGCCGTGGCGAGTTCGTGCGCCTGGCGCTGGAAGATGCCGGCGCCGACTACATCGACATGGCGCGGGTGCACGGTGATGCGGTGATGCAACCGTTTCTCGACGGCAGCAGTGACGGGGCACAGCCCTTCGCGCCGCCGTTCCTGAGGGCCGGTCGCCAGGTCATTGCGCAGGTCGCCGCCATCCTGGACTTCCTCGGCCCGACGCTGGATCTGGTGCCGCAGGCCGCATCGCGGCGGATGCAGGCGTTGCAACTGCAGTTGACCATCGCTGACCTGGTGGCCGAGGTGCATGACACTCACCATCCGATCGCCGCATCGAAGTATTACGAAGAGCAGAAGACCGAGGCCAAGGCACGGGCCGCGTCACTGCGCCGCGAGCGCCTGCCCAAGTTCCTCGGCTATTTCGAGCAGGTGCTGGCCGCCAACGGTGGCCGCCATGCACTGCGCGAGCATTCCTATGTGGATCTGTCGCTGTTCCAGCTGCTGAGTGGTCTGGACTACATGTTCCCGCGCCGCATGCAGGCACTGGCGCCCGCCGTGCCCCTGCTGCGCGCGCTGCAGGAGCGGGTGGCGAAGCGGCCGAACATCGCCGCCTACCTGGGCTCGGAACGGCGGCTGGCATTCAACACCAATGGCATCTTCCGCCATTACCCGGAGCTGGACGCCGAGCGGTAGTGCCGGCCGCTGGCCGGCAGAGCGCGCTGTAAGCATTCGCCGCCTGCAACACGCCCCTGTAGAGCCGAGCCATGCTCGGCTCAGAGCAGCCGAGCGCAGGCTCGCCTCTACAGAGCACCAGAAGTGGAAGAAGCGGTAGCGCCGGACCATGCCCGGCGTCACCGGTCAATGATCGGTGCGATCACCCAGCGGCTTCACCGGCTGCTTCTGCAGCGACAGCAAGCCCAGCAGCACCGCCAGGGCCACGTAGGCACCGGCAAACTGCAAACTGATGATGCGCGCCAATCCTTCCAGCTCCCACGGCAGGTAGATGCCGCCGCGCGGATCCACCGAGTGGATCAGCCCGAACAGGGTCAGCACCGCCGCCACCAGCAGGAAGCCGCAGGCACGGCGCAGGCGGCCATCGACCATCGCCGCCACCGCCGAAATCCACAGCATCGAGGTGATGATGAAGCCGTTGCCGAGGGTGAAGATCACCGCCAGCTCCGGCAGGCCGTGGCCGTCGAGCTTGGTCAGCAGCTGGGGCAGCTGATCCGGTGTGATCCAGCCGGGTGCCTTGATCGCCAGCAGGTAGGCCACCGACGGCAGGAAACCGAACACCATCGCGCCGGTATGGTGGCGCGGCGTGGCCTGGAAGGCCTGGGTGGTGATGTCGATGGCCACGTACACGATGATCGGTGCCAGCACCGCCAGCGGCAGCCACTGCACCAGCCCGGAGATGATGCCAAGCATGCCGCCGATGCCGACGAACAGGCCAGTCAGCAGCGTATAGCCGCTGCGCGCGCCCATGTGCTTGTACGCAGGCTGGCCGATGTACGGCGTGGTCTGCGCCACGCCGCCACAGACGCCTGCCACCAGCGTAGCCACCGCTTCCACCAGCAGGATGTCGCGGGTGCGGTAGTCATCGCCGGCCGCACGCGCGCTTTCAGAAACATTGATGCCGCCGACCACCATCAGCAGGCCGAACGGCAGCAGCAGCGGCAGGTAGGTCATCGCGGTGGGCAGGCCGTCGAGGAAGCCCAGTGTCGGCAGCGGCAGCACCACCTGCGGCGGCACCCACTCCGGTACATGGAAGCCGGGGGCGCCCAGCCCGGCCAGGCCCAGGCCGTAGTACAGCGCGGTGCCGAACACGAAGGCCAGCAGCACGCCCGGGCCTCGCACCGGCAGCTTGCCCTTGGCGATCAGCACATACAGCAGCAGGCCCAGCGTGGTGAAGCCGACCAGCGGCGAGCGCAGCGTCTCCAGCAGCGGCAACAGGCCCATCAGCACCAGCGCGATGCCGGCGATGGAACCCAGCAGCGCGGCACGCGGCAGCGCACGGGTGACTGCTTCACCGAAGAACGACAGCACGAACTTGAGCACGCCCATGATGACCAGCGCCGCCATGCCCAGCTGCCAGGTGGCGATGCCCGCCGCGTGCGGGTCCATGCCCTGCTGCTTGAACGCGATGAAGGCCGGGCCAAGCACCAGCAGGGCCATGCCGATGCTGGTGGGGGCATCCAGGCCGAGCGGCATGGCGGTGACGTCGTCACGGCCGCTGCGCGCGGCCAGCCGGCGTGCCATCAGGGTGTACAGCAGGTTGCCTATCAGCACGCCGAAGGCCGTGCCGGGGAACATGCGGCCGAACACCACGTCGGCGGGGAACTGGAAGATCCCGACCAGGGCCATGGCGATGAAGCCGAGGATGGAAAGGTTGTCGACGACCAGGCCGAAGAAGCCGTTGAAGTCGCCGGCGACGAACCAGCGACGCGGTGCGGCGGAAGCGGGAGCGGACATGGAAGGGGCGGTGGGGGTGGGGACCGCCGATGGTAGGCCCAGCGGCGCCTGGGCGCCAATTCCGTCGTGGAATGATGGGTTCCAGCCAACGGCGGGGCCCCTCGTGGCTGGGCGCGGGTAGAGCCGACTGTTAGTCGACTGGCATTGCCAGTTGGGCCGGTCGGGATGGGCTGCGCAGGACACGCCGTAAACCCATCCCTGGGGGCTCGATGGCGCCATCCATGGCGCCAACGGTCCTGCGCAGCCCATCCCGACCGGCCTCCCACAGTTTCCTGCGCGTACCAGCCACGGAAGAGAATCAAAAGATCAAAAGCAAAGGCAGGCTCTCGTTGTAGCGCCGAGCGCATGCTCGGCTGCTGTACGCGAAGCTTCTGAGCCGAGCACGGTTCGGCTCCACAAGAACAATTCGATCATTTCCACGCTATCCACGCATGGCGTGGATCTACCGGCAGATCGCGATGATCTGTCTAAGCCGGGGTGGGTCCGGTTGCGGGGGCGTGAGCCGCATGGATGCGGCGACCGAGCTTACATGGGTGAGGGCGCTTTGCTTGCGAAGCATTGCTTCGCAAGCGCCCGAACGCACAGCCGCCAGCGGCTGGGCCGGGCCCCGGAGGGGGACTTGCAGCGCCCCCCGCAACCGGACCCACCCCGCCATCCCACGGATACCCAGCTGTTGCTGTTGCTGTTGCTGTTGCTTCGACCTTCGCCTCTGCAGGTGCAGGGCGCAGCCCTGCATCGACCACCCCCTACTTCTTCAGGAAGTTGTCCACCAGCAGATGCTTCACGTCATCGAAGCGGCCGTTCAATACCGCCTTGGCGGCATACAGCGCCGTGCCGGCGACCTGCTTGGCCTCGATCTGTGGTGGCATCACCAGCTCGGCGCGGCTGGTGTGCACATCCAGCAATGCCGGGCCGCGCTGCGACAGGAAATCCTGCACCGCTTCCTCCAGATCCTCGCTGCGGGTGACCGTGCGGCCATGGAAGCCGATTACTTCGGCCAGTCGGCCGAAGTCCGGGTTCTTCAGGTCGGTGTAGTTATCCAGAAGGCCTTCCACCTTCTGCTCCAGCTCGACGAAGTTCAGCGAGCCGTTGTTGAACACCACCACCTTGATCGGCAGATTCTCCTGTACCGCGGTCAACAGGTCGCCCAGCAGCATTGCCAGGCCACCATCGCCGGACAGCGAGATCACCTGCCGGCCGGGGAAGGCCTTCTGCAGTCCCAGCGCCTGCGGCATCGCGTTGGCCATCGTGCCGTGCAGCAGGCTGGTCAGCGTGCGGCGGCGGCCGTTCACGCGGATATGGCGCAGCACCCACACCATCGGCGAGCCGCCGTCGGCGGTGAACAGTGCATCCTCGGTAGCGTGCTTCGAGAGCAGCGCGGTCAGGTGCTGCGGATGGATCAATTCGCCTTCGCCCGGCTGCTCTTCCTGTTCGCGCTTCTTCAGCGCCTTGTCGCGATGCTCGATGCACTCGTCCAGGAAACTGCCGTCCTCGCGCGGCGGCAGCATCGGCAGCAATGCATCCAGCGTCGGTGCGATATCGCCGACCACGCCGAGGTTCACCGGGTGGCGGCGGCCAAGGTGGCTGCCATCGCGGTCGACCTGGATGATGGTGGCCTTGTCCGGGTAGAACTGGCCCCAGGCGAAGTCGGCGCCGAGCAGCAGCAGCGTGTCGCACTCCATCAGCGTGTGGAAGCCGGACTCGATGCCGAAGATGCCGGTCATGCCCATGTTGTACGGGTTGTCCGGTTCGACGAAATCCTTCGCGCGCGAGGTATGCGCGATCGGGGCCTGCAAGCGCCGTGCCAGCTCCAGCAGCTGCGCGTGCGCGCCCTGGCAACCGGCACCGGCGTAGATGCCGATGCGCTTGCCCTGCCCCAGCAGCTCGGCGATGCGCTGCAGCTCGGCGTCGGAGGGGCGCAGTACCGGCTGGGTGTAATGCACCGAGAACGGCACGTCGTGCTTCACCTCGGCCTGGCTGATATCGGCCGGCAGGATCACCACCGCCACGCCACGGCGGCTGATCGCGGCCTGGCAGGCCAGGGCCACCACGCGTCGCGCCTGCTCCGGGCTGTGCACCTGCTCGCAGAACACCGTGCAGCTGCCATAGACCGCCTTGAAATCCACTTCCTGCGGGAATTCCATGCCCAGCTCGCTGGTCACCACCTGGCTGGCGATCAGCACCATCGGCGCACGGTTGCGGTTGCTCTCGAACACGCCGTTGATGAAGTGCAGGCCACCGGGACCACAGGAACCCGCGCAGGCGGTCAACTCGCCGCTCACCAGCGAATCGGCGCCGGCAGCGAATGCGGCCACTTCTTCATGGCGCACGTGCACCCAGGCGATCTCGCTGCCATGCATCGCATCGGTCACATGGTTGAGCGTATCGCCCACGATGCCGTAGCAACGGCGGACACCGGCCTGCTGCAGGGCGTCCACCACGATTTCGGCTACGCGCTTGCTCATCGGATACATCCTCGAACGGGGGAACCCCCGAGGCTAGACCCGATGAAGTGATGCCTCCGCAAAAAAAGGGGACGGAGGGAATTAAGTCGCTTGTGCCACAAACGACTTAATTCCCTCCGTCCCCTTTTACTCGTTGACGTTGATCCAGCCCAGCACGTCGCCGTGATTCGGGCTGCGATAGCGCAGCTTCACCCAGCCGTTCTGTTCATCCTGCAATTCCACGCGATCGCCCTGCACCAGGTAACGCTTGGTGCTGGACGCACCAGGCCGGTCGAACAGGAACAGCCGCGCGGGTACCACGGTGGCCTGCTGGCCGCGCAACGGTCCATCCGGCGGTGCGCCCAGGCCATCGGCAATGGCACTTTCCAGCACACGGCCAGCGGGATCATAGGTGCGCCAGACGGCCAGCGGACCCTGCTCGTCGGCCTGCTCCCACTGCAGCGCGGCGTTTACCGTATCGCCCAGCATCAGCACGCTCTCGGCGCGGTACAGATAGAGTGTCGCGCCTGCAAAGCGATACTGGTCGGTGTACCACATCGGGCCGCTGCGGCAGCTGCTGGTCAGGGTGCGGCTCACGTGGTCGACCATCAGGCCCATCAGCTCGCCGCAGCTCTCCCTGCCGTGGGTTGCAGCCCGCAGCGCGCGGAACCCGGCACTGGCGGGATCGAACCGGTACACCGCCACCGCTTCGTTGACCATGCCCACCGAGGCGCGTGCGACCAGTTCCGGGTAGCCATCGAAATCGACGTCCTCCAGACCCCAGCGCGAATTGCCGTCGGCATCCGCCGCGCCGGCCAGCGTCTGCCGCTTGCCCGACGGTGACAGCTGCACGGCAATGCTGCCGTCCTCCAGGGGATCGGCCTGTGCCTGCACGTGCGCGGCCACCTGGAAGCGCAAGGTTTCGCCGTCGTCCCCACCGGCGTGCGCCGTCGGTGCCAGCGTGCCGGCCAACACCAGGCCCAGCAGGCATTCCCTGTAGTTCATCATTGCTCCCTGCGGCACCGCAGCGGCACCTTCAACTCAGAACGATACCTCGACCGGCTGCCGCGACCACAGCACCGACTGATGCCTGGTCTGCTGCTTCCACGCCAGGCGGATCGCTTCGATATCGGCGCGGCGCTGCGGGGTGTCCTCATGCAGCACCACCAGCACCTTGGTGCGCAGGCGGTTGGGCGCGGCATCGCCGCGGAACAGCCACTGGCCATAGGCATCGAACACGGTCAGGCCATCCGGGAAGCGCGGGGTCACTTCCTTGTCCAGGAAGGTGCGCCACTGCGCGTCGCTGATGGTGTCGGCCTGCGGGCGGTTGCCGGCGCCCTGCTCCTCGCCCACGCCGAAGTACAGCTCGCTGCGCACCCAGCCGTGCGCGGAAGACGGGCGCGCGGCGTCGCCCTTCAGTTCGGCGGTAGTGGCCGTGGCATAGGCGCTGGGCGCCTGCGATGAGAGGCTGGCGCAGCCGCTGGTGGCCAACAGCACGGCGAAGACGAGGCCAAGGTGTTTCATCGGTACAGCTCCGGGGAAGGGGGACAAGGCGAGCCGGCAGCGTACAGCGCCACCGGCCCGGCGTGCTGATGCCAACCGGGCATCAGCTCATGCCGGACCGGCAGGGGCTTGCATCCGCACCGGTCATCACGCGAAGATAATATATCGCTTCATCCGGATGGATGTAAGTGAAACTATCTCCCCTTCCCCCGTCGTCGTTGTTGCTGGAGCCCCCATGTCCGCCCGCCTGCCCGCGTCGCCGCTCGGCCTCGCCATCGCCCTCGCGCTTTCCTCCGCCGCCGCCCCGGCCCTGGCCCAGGACGCCACCAACCTGGATACGGTGATCGTCACCGGCACCCGTGCCGCCGACCGCACCGTGCTCGAATCCACCTCGCCGGTGGATGTGCTCACCGCCGAGGACATCCGCAAGGCGGGCGTGGTCAACGGTGAGCTGGGCAGCGCGCTGCAGGCGCTGCTGCCGTCGTTCAACTTCCCGCGCCAGTCCAACTCCGGTGGCGCCGACCATGTGCGCGCCGCGCAGTTGCGTGGCCTGTCGCCGGACCAGGTGCTGGTGCTGGTCAACGGCAAGCGCCGCCACCACACCGCGCTGGTCAACACCGACAGCAAGATCGGCAAGGGCACCACCCCGGTCGATTTCAATTCGATTCCGGTCAGCGCGATCAAGCGCATTGAAGTGCTGCGCGATGGCGCCGGGGCACTGTACGGCTCGGACGCCGTGGCCGGCGTGATCAACGTGATCCTCGACAACGGCGGTGACGGCGGCGAGATCGAGGCGAGCTACGGTGCCAACCACACCGACCTCAAGCCGATCGGCCGCACCCTCACCGACGGCCAGACCGGCAACCTCAGCGCCAAGGTCGGCACTTCGCTGGGCGAAGACGGCGGCTTCCTGCGCGTCGGCCTGGAATACAAGCACCGCAACGGCACCAATCGCGCCGGCTTCGACCAGATTCCGCCATGGGACCAGACCCCGGGCAACCTGGCGCTGCAGGGCAAGCGCAACTATGTGCTGGGCGATGGCAAGAGCAAGGACATCAACCTGTGGCTGAACACCGAGATCCCGGTGGGCCAGACCTCGACGTTCTACGCGTTCGGTACCTTCAACCAGCGGGATACCGAAGGCGCGAACTACTTCCGCTATCCCGATGGCGATGCCAACTGGAAGCAGGTCTATCCGAACGGCTACCGGCCGATCTCCGAAGGTGAGAACCGCGACGTGCAGGCCGTGGCCGGCGTGCGCGGGCAGTGGGGCGAATGGAGCTACGACGGCAGCCTGGATTACGGCCAGAACGACTTCACCTACCGCCTGCGTGATTCGCTCAACGCCTCGCTGGGCCCGACCAGCCCGACCCGCTTCAAGACCGCCGATTACGAGTACGCACAGACCGTGGGCAACCTCGACCTGAGCCGCGTGTTCACCCAGAGCGAGAGCATCAGCCACACCCTGGGCCTGGGTGTGGAAGCGCGCCACGAGCGCTACCAGACCCGCCCCGGTGACCCGGCCAGCTACGCGGCCGGCCCGTTCACCGACCGCCCGACCGGTTCGCAGGCCGGTGGCGGCCTGACCCCGCAGGATGCAGCCACCCTGTCGCGTGATGTGGCCAGCGCCTATGCCAGCCTGTCCAGCCAGTTCGGCGAAAAGTTCTCCACCGATCTGGCCGCGCGCTACGAGCACAACGACGACTTCGGCGGCGAACTGACCGGCAAGCTCGGCCTGCGCTATGAGTTCACCCCGGCGTTCGCGCTGCGCGGCGCGATCTCCAACAACTTCCGCGCGCCGTCGCTGGCACAGATCGGCTACGAGTCCACCTCCACCGGCTACAACGCAGGTGGCCAGCTGGTGCAGGGCCGCCTGCTGTCAGTCAACAATCCGATCGCACGCGGCCTGGGGGCGCAGAACCTGAAACCAGAGAAATCGCTGAACACCTCGCTCGGTTTCACCAGCCGCATCGGCGAGCATTTCGACCTTTCGCTGGACTTCTTCCAGATCGACATCGATGACCGCATTGCACTGTCGGAGAGCATCACCGGCGATGCACTGACCGACTACGTGGCCGCCAACTACGGCGTCAGCGGCCTGCAGAGCGCCAGCTTCTTCGTCAACGCCGCCGACACCCGCACCCGTGGCGCCGAGCTGGTGAGCAACTGGCGCCAGTCGCTGGGCGATGGCCAGCTGCTGCTGACCGGCACCTATGCGTATACCAAGACCACGCTGAAGAACGTGCTGGCCACCCCGGCCCAGCTGCGCGCGCTGAATCCGGACTACGTGCTGTTCGGCATCGAAGAGACCAACACGCTGACCGACGCCACGCCGCGCACGCGTGGTAGTTTCTCGGCCGCATGGAGCAACGACCACTGGTCGCTGAGCACACGCGTGAACCGCTATGGCAGCGCCACCCGCGTGTTCAACTTCGGTGACGGCTACATCCCGCGCCAGACCTACCAGGCCGAGTGGCAGCTGGATGCGGAAGTCGAATACCGCATCACCCCGCAGTGGAGCGTGGCTCTCGGCGGGCAGAACCTGACCGACAACTATCCGGATCGATCCAACAGCGATATCCACTACTTCGGCAACCTGCCGTACGACGTGCTGTCGCCGATCGGCAGCAACGGTGCGTACTACTACGGCCGCGTCCGCTATACGTTCTGATTGCATTGGACCAATCACTCCCGGTGGGTGCGGACCGTTGGTCCGCCCTGCCTGGGTTCAATGCAGGCTGACCCTTTGTGCCGACCAACGGTCGGCACCCACCGAAGCAAGGCCGTAGCCTGCCCTCGACCCCACGTACACGCCCACGCTGGCAAGCTGGGCGTCATGGCTGAACCGCTCCCCCTGCGTCCGCCGCCGCCATTGCTGGATGACGCCTGCGCGTTGTTCCTTGATGTCGACGGCACCCTGATCGAATTCGCTGCACGCCCGGATGCCGTGCAGCTGCTGCCGGATGTGCGCGAAGCCATCGGCCGCATCAGCGACCGCCTGGAAGGTGCCGTGGCACTGATCAGTGGTCGCCCGCTCGAACAGCTGGATCAACTGTTCGCTCCGCTGCAACTGCCTGCTGCTGGCCTGCATGGCCATGAACTGCGTGGGCAGGATGGTCGCGTACTGCGCGACGAACACGATGACGACACCGCCGAATGGCTGCACGCACTGCACCAGCAGGCGATGCGCTTCGCCCACGGCCATCCCGGCGTGCTGGTGGAAGACAAGGGTGTCGGCCTGGCCCTGCACTGGCGCGGCGCGCCGCATGCAGCCAGGGACGTCCGCGCCTTCGCCGACCGCCACGTGCGGGGCCGTGCCAGCTACCGCCTGCAACCCGGCGACCATGTAGTCGAATTCGTGCCCGTCGGCACCGACAAGGGCCGTGCGGTGCTTCGGATGATGCAGTACCTGCCCTTCCGCGGTCGCCTGCCGGTGTTCCTCGGCGATGACCTGACCGATGAGTTCGGTTTCGATGCCGCCAACGGCCAGCATGGCTGGAGCGTGCTGGTGGGTGAACGTGAACCCAGCGCGGCGGTGTTCGCGCTGCCCGACATACGCAGCGTGCACGCCTGGCTGCGTGAGAATGCCTATTGACCCGGCCAACCCCCACGGCCGCAACCGAGATGTACCGCGTGATGACCCAACCCGATCTTGATCTGGGCGTGGTCGGCAACGGCAGCTTCGGCGCCCTGGTCGACAAACGTGCCCGCGTTGTCTGGAGCTGCCTGCCCACCTTCGACGGCGACCCTACCTTCTGCGCGCTGCTCGGCCCCAACCAGCAGACCGGTGGCGACTTCGCCATCGAGCTGGAAGACTTCGCCAGCAGCGAGCAGGAATACCTGACCAACACGGCGATCCTGCGCACCGTGCTGCGCGACATGCACGGCGGCGAACTGGAAATCCTCGACTTCGCCCCACGCTGGCGCCAGAACGACCGTTTCTACCGCCCGGTCAGCCTGATCCGCCAGGTGCGTCCGCTGGCTGGCAGCCCGCGCATCACCGTACGCGCACGCCCGCTGGCGGACTGGGGCGCGCGCGTTCCGGAATCCACCTGGGGCAGCAACCATGTGCGCTGGGTGCTGCCCGAACACGTGCTGCGGCTGACCACCGACGTGCCGGTGCGCTTCGTGCGCGATGGCCTGCCGTTCGTGCTCAACCATCCCATCCACCTGATCCTGGGCGTGGATGAATCGCTCAACCGTTCGATCAGCGGCTATGTGCAGGAGGCCTTCCAGCGTACCCGCGATTACTGGCGCGAATGGGTGCGCTACCTGTCCATTCCCCTGGAATGGCAGGACGCGGTGATCCGCAGTGCGATCACGCTGAAGCTGTGCCAGTACGAGGACAGCGGCGCGATCATCGCGGCGATGACCACCTCCATTCCTGAAGCCCCCGGCAGCGTGCGCAACTGGGACTACCGCTACTGCTGGCTGCGTGATGCGGCGTTCGTGGTGCGGGCGCTGAACCGCCTCGGCGCCACGCGCACGATGGAACAGTTCCTCGGCTACATCTTCAACCTGGCCACCACCGACGGCACGCTGCAGCCGCTGTATGGCATCGGCTTCGAAGCCAAGCTGGACGAAGATGAGGTCCCCAGCCTGTCCGGCTACCGCGGCATGGGCCCGGTACGGCGGGGCAATCTGGCCTGGGTGCAGCGCCAGCACGATGTCTACGGCAGCGTCGTGCTGGCGTCCACGCAGCTGTTCTTCGACCGGCGCCTGCAGGACCCGGGTGATGCGCACACCTTCGCCCGCCTCGAACCCCTCGGCGAGCAGGCCTTCGCCCTGCACGACGTACCCGATGCCGGCCTGTGGGAGTTCCGCGGCCGCACCGAGGTACACACCTACACCAGCGCGATGTGCTGGGCCGCCTGCGACCGCCTGTGCAAGATCGCCGTACGGCTGAAGCGCGATGACCGCGCCCACTACTGGCGCACACGTGCCGACACCATCCACGCGCGCATCATGGCCGAATCGTGGAGCGAAGAGCTGGGCCACTTCACCGATACCTTCGGTGGCCATCGCCTGGACGCCTCGCTGCTGCTGCTGGCCGACATCGGCTTCATCGACGCGATGGACGCCCGCTTCATCGCCACCGTCGAAGCCATCGGCCGTGACCTCAAGCATGGCAATTCGCTGTACCGCTATGTCGCTCCGGATGACTTCGGTGAGCCGGAAACCAGCTTCACCATCTGCACGTTCTGGTACATCGATGCACTGGCGGCGATCGGGCGCCTGGACGAGGCGCGCGAGATGTTCGAACTGCTGCTGAAGCAGCGCAACCACCTGGGCCTGCTGTCGGAGGATCTGGCCTTCGACACCGGCGAGGCCTGGGGTAACTTCCCGCAGACCTATTCGCATGTCGGCCTGATCACCGCCGCGATGCGCCTGTCGCGGTCCTGGCAGGAGGCATCGTGAGTCGTCTGGTCGTGGTATCAAATCGTGTGGCCGTGCCCGGCGAGAACCGCGCAGGCGGCCTGGCGGTCGGCCTGCTGGCCGCCCTGAAGGAGCGCGGCGGGCTGTGGTTCGGCTGGAGCGGCAAGACCGTGAAGGAAGGCAGCGGCACGCTGCACCGGCAGAAGGACGGTGACATCGACTACGTCACCATGGACCTGAGCAAGCGCGAGGTCGATGGCTACTACAATGGTTTCGCCAACCGCACGCTGTGGCCATTGCTGCACTTCCGGCTGGACCTGGTCGACTACGACCGCGGCACCCGCGAGACCTACCACAAGGTCAATGCGCTGTTCGCCGACAAGCTCGCGCCATTGCTGCGCGAGGACGACATCGTCTGGATCCACGACTACCACCTGATCCCGCTCGGCGCACTGCTGCGCGAGCGCGGCATCGGCTGCCGCATCGGCTTCTTCCTGCACATTCCGATGCCGTCGGCCGACCTGCTGCAGGCCATGCCCGACCACCTGCGGTTGTTCTCCGCGCTGTACGCCTACGACCTGGTCGGCTTCCAGACCCAGCGCGATGCCGATCGCTTCCAGACGTACCTGCGCCTGTTCGGTGGTGGCCGCGTGCTCGACAACGGTGAGCTGGAAGCACCCGGTGGGCGCCGATTCCGCGCGGCGGCCTTCCCCATCGGCATCGACACCGACCTGATCGCACGCCAGGCCGGCACCGCCGCGACCAAGGCCGCAGTGAAGAACCTGCGCAGCAGCCTGCGGGACCGCCAGCTGGCGATCGGCGTGGATCGCCTGGATTACTCCAAGGGCCTGCCCGAACGCTTCCTCGGCTTCGAACGCTACCTGCAGCGTCACCCCGACCAGCGCGGCTCGCTCACCTACCTGCAGATTGCGCCGGTCTCGCGCGGCGATGTCACCGAGTACCGGCAGCTGCGCAGCCAACTGGAACAGATCGCCGGCCACATCAACGGTGGCCACGCCGAGCCGGACTGGACGCCACTGCGCTACGTCAACCAGAACTTCACCCATGCCACGCTCACCGGCTTCTACCGAGCGGCGGCGGTCGGCCTGGTCACGCCGCTGCGCGATGGCATGAACCTGGTGGCCAAGGAATACGTGGCCTCGCAGGACCCGGAGGATCCCGGCGTGCTGGTGCTGTCACTGCTGGCCGGCGCCGCCGACGAATTGAAGCAGGCACTGCTGGTGAACCCGCACGACCTCGACGGCGTGGCCGATGCGATCGCCACCGCAGCGACGATGTCACTGAGCAGGCGCAAGGAACGCTGGCACGCGATGATGGAACATCTGCGCACCTACGACATCAACCACTGGCGCCGCAGCTACCTCGACGCGCTGGAAGGCTGAAGAAAAAAGGGGACGGAGGGGATTAAGTCGTTTATGCACAAACGACTTAATCCCCTCCGTCCCCTTTTTCGTCAATCCAGGAACCGCGCGGCCTGTTCCGGTGCGGGTAGATGGCAGGTGTCATGCCGACCGAACCAGCGGTAGCGGTTGCGTGCCAGCGCGCGATACGCCGCATCACGCCAGCCGCGCGGCACGAGCCGCAGCACGCCGGCCAGGCGCCAGGCGCCGCCCAGCCCCGCAAGTACGCGCAGGATCGCATCGGTGTCGGTCCAGGCACCCTGTGCATCCAGCAGCAGGAACGACATCGGGTCCTGCGGATCCAGCCCGTGCGCGCGCAGCATCGCGCTGCCCTTCTGCCCCTGCATCGCTGCAAAGCGGTAGCGCCCCCTGCGGTCGAAACGCAGCAGGAACCGAACCCAGCGATTGCACAGTGCGCACACGCCATCGAACACGACCACCGCGCTGCCAGCCTCGGCGGCAGCGTCACTGCGGTTCGAGCCAACCTTCATAGCGGATCAGGGCTCCGGCCCAGGGCAGCGTCACATCGACCAGGAAAGTGTAGCGCTCGCCCTGCCAGGCTTCACGGCAGCGCACACCGCCGAACCAACGCGTCGGCAGCGGCAGCAGCCCGAACGCCCAGACCCGACGCACCGACCAGTCGATACCACCGTCGCGGGCCTGCAGCGCGAACTCGAAGCGCACCGCGCCCAGTTGCTCGCGCAGATACCCTTCGTGCGCCCACAGCCGCGACACCATTGACCAGCGGCCGAACCGCCGCGCCCACTGCTCGCCCTGCCGGTAGCGGTTGAACGCCACCTCGGTGGGCAGCGCGTCACCGTCCTGTGGCAACCGCGCCAACGCAGCCAGCAGCGGCACCAGCCAGTGCCGCCCCCTCACGATACGCGCCCGCCCCACGTAGCGGCAGGGCAACGGCGCGGCATGCAGCGCCTGCACCGGTCCTGCCAGGGTGGCAAAGGCCGGCCCCAGCACACGCGCGAACAGCGGCGCAGTCAGGGCGCGATCCAGGCCAGGGTCGCCATGCGCCCGGTGCGACGATCGCGCCGATGCGAATACAGGTCCGGGTCGGCCATCGTCGACACCGTGCCACCATACACCTGTGCCGGGTCCATCCCCGCAGACTGCAGGCGCTGCCGCGCCAGCGCGAACAGGTCCACCTTCCAGTGTCCGGGACGGGTCGCGACGAACGCCCGCTCAGCAGCGGGATCATGGCCGACGAAGGCGTGATAGACCTCCTCGCCGATCTCATAGTCGGACGGCCCGGCGGCCGGGCCCAACCAGGCCCGCAGCTGCGCCGGCGACGTCTGCATGGCGGCCACCGTGGCCTCCAGCATGCCGTCGGCCAGCCCCCGCCAGCCGGCATGGGCCGCGCCCACCTCGCTGCCGTCTGCGGCGGCGAACACCACCGGCAGGCAGTCGGCGGTCAGGATCGCCAGCACCACGCCCGGCACCGAGGTTACCGCCGCGTCGGCCACCGGCTCGCTCGCGCCGGGCGCCGGCGGTGCATCGAAGCGCAGCACGGTGCTGCTGTGCACCTGGCGCAGCCAGTGCGGTGCCGACGGCAGCGCCAGCCCCTGCTGCAGCAGCTGGCGGTTGTGCTCAACGTTGGCTGGGGTATCACCATCGGCCGCGTGCCGGTTGCCCAGGTTGAACTGCGCGAACGGCGCCGGCGAGATGCCCGCACCGTGCCGGCGCGTGGTCAGCGCATGGACGCCTGCGGGCGCCGGCCAGTCGGCCTGCAGCAACGGCAGCGCGGCCGCCATCACCAGCGGTCCCGCTCGCGGGCGGCGAAGGCTTCGCTGTCTTCGCGCAGCACCTTCATCAGGTGCAGCATGTCCTCCGGCACCGGCGCGGTGTTGCGCACCGGTTCACCGGTGATCGGGTGCATGAACTCCAGGGTCTCGGCGTGCAGGGCCTGGCGCTTGAAGCCGCGCAGCGCGGCCACCAGCTCGTCGCTGGCGCCCTTGGGCAGCTTCAGCGCGCCGCCATACAGCGGGTCGCCGATGATCGGATGGCGCACGTGCGCCATGTGCACGCGGATCTGGTGGGTACGGCCGGTTTCCAGGCGGCACTCCAGCGCGGTGTGTGCCCGGAAGCGCTCGCGCAGGCGGTAGTGGGTCACCGCCTCCTTGCCGTCCTCACGCACCGCCATCTTCAGGCGGTCGCGCGGGTGGCGGTCGATCGGGGCATCGGCTGTACCACCGGCCACCAACGCGCCCATCACGATGGCCAGGTACTGACGGTGCACGTCACGTGCCGCCAGCTGCTCGACCAGCGCGGTCTGCGCTTCCAGGGTCTTGGCCACCACCATCACGCCGCTGGTGTCCTTGTCCAGGCGGTGCACGATGCCGGCGCGCGGCAGCACCGCCACCGACGGATCGCGGAACAGCAGCGCGTTGACCAGGGTGCCGCTGTGGTTGCCGGCACCCGGATGGACCACCAGGCCGACCGGCTTGTTGATCACCAGCAGGTGCTCGTCCTCGAACAGCACGTCCAGCGGGATGTCCTCCGGCTGGGCATCGGTCTGGGTTTCCAGCACCGCGTTGAGGGTCACCACCTCGCCGCCGCGCAGCGGATCGCGCGGGCGCACCTGGGCACCGTCCAGCAGGACCTCCCCGGCCTTGATCCACTCGGTCAACCGCGAGCGCGAGTATTCGGGGAACAGTTCGGCCACGACCGCGTCGAAACGGCGGCCGGCGGCGGTGTCGGGGACGATGGCCTGGCGGGCCGATTCAGAGGGTTGTTCAGACATGGCAGGGGGCATTCTTTGAAATTTTGGGGTCCCGGCGGCCGGTTTCAGTCGCTGGACAGGACACTAGGCTATCATCGACCCTTCGTATTCCAGCCGCGTCCCGCCTCGACCCCATGATCCGACGCTCCGCCATGCTCTCCGCGCCCGTCCGCCTCACCGCCCTGCTGCTGGTGCTGGTCATCGCCGCAACCGGCTGCCATCGCGGCGCCAAGAAGGGTGATCGCCCCGATGAAGGCGTGCCGGTCGAACAGCTGTACGAGAAAAGCCACAAGCTGATGCAGGGCGGCAACTGGAGCGGCGCCGAAGCCAGCTTCCGCCGTCTGGTGGCCCAGTATCCGTACGGTCCGTACACCGAGCAGGCGATGATCGAAACCGCCTACGCCCAGTACAAGGCCGGCAAGCACGATGACGCGGTGTCCAGCATCGACCGCTTCATCCGTACCTACCCGACCCACCGCAACATTGCCTATCTGTACTATCTGCGCGGCCTGGCCAACTCCAACCGCAGTACGGTTTTCCTGCGGCGCGTATGGTCGCTGGATGCCAGCCGCCGCGACCTGTCCACGCCGCACCAGGCGTACTCGGACTTCAACATCGTGGTTGATCGTTACCCGAACAGCCGCTACGCCGCCGATGCGCGCCAGCGCATGCTGGAGCTGCGTGACGTGTTCGCCCAGCACGAGCTGGACAACGCGCTGTACTACATGCGCCGCGGCGCCTGGGTGTCAGCCGTGGGCCGCGCCAACTACCTGCTGGAAACCTACCCGCAGAGCGCCTTCCAGTACGACGCCGTGGCCGTGCTGGCCGATTCCTACACCCACCTGGGCAACAAGACCCTGGCCGACGACGCCCGCCGCGTCCTGCAGCTGAACCAGCCGGACCACCCGTGGCTGGAAGGCAAGTGGCCGAAGTACCCGTGGATGATCCGCAAGCTGAACCCGTTCGCCGGCGAGAAGTCCGCCAGCACCGGCCAGCGCAACGCGCGACTGGAAAAGAAGTAAGCGAGGGCCCCGAAAGGGGCCCTTCTTCTTTGTAGAGTCAAGCCATGCTCGACTGCTTTCCTCGTCCGCCTCCCCGCGCCGGGGCCGGCACCTAGGAATGCTACGAATCCACGGCGGATGCGACGCCGGTCGCAGCCTGCCCGGGCACGGCCATCCACACTGCAGCGCCACGGCCACACCGGCCATCACGGAGCGCCCCATGGCCCGTCTGCCCTGCTGCAGTATCCGCCCTCTGTCCTGCCTCCTCGCCATCGCGCTGCTGGCGCTGACCTCGGCGCCGCCGGCCGCCGCACAGGACGCAGCGGGCGAACTGCTGTCCGCAGCCCCCTATCGCGCCACCTGGGTGCCGTCCCAGGCCGCCCAGGCCTACAAACTGCACTACCGCACCCCTGACCACCGCGGGCAGCTGGCCGAAGGCACCGGCCTGCTGTACCTGCCCGCCGGCACGCCGCCCCTCGGCGGTTGGCCGGTGGTGTCGTGGGCGCATGGCACCCAGGGCATTGCGGATCGTTGTGCGCCCTCGGTCTCCGGCCCCTACCAACCCGAACGCGACGGGCGCTTTCTCGATCGGTTCCTGGCACAGGGCTATGCAGTGGTCGCCGCGGATTACCAGGGCCTCGGAAGCTCAGGCGACCATGCCTATCTGCATGTGCGCACTGCCGCGCGCAACGCCATCGACATGATCAAGGCCAGCCGCCAGTACCTCGGCAACGGGACGCTGTCGCCGCGCTGGGTCTCGGTCGGCCATTCGCAGGGTGGTGCCGCCGCGCTCACGGCAGGCCACATCGCCCCCACCTATGGCGGACCGTCGCTGCAGTACCGCGGCAGCTTCACCACCGGCACGCCCACCGCAGTCGAACTGACCGCGCTGGTGATGAAGCCGGACAACCGCACCGCCAATCCGGGCGCGCTCAACGCGTATCACGCGTATCTGCTCGATGGCCTGCTGCAGGTCGCCCCGCAGATCGACCGCGTCCTCAGCGATGAAGGCCGCGCGCGGGTGGCGGTGGCACGCGAGCAGTGCCTGGGCGAACTGGCCACCACGCTGGACGGCACCGACACCGGCAGCATGTTCACTGAGCCGCTGGCCAGCGTGCCGGGCATCTGGGCGGTGCTGTACGACTATCTCGGCGTACCGCGCCGCGGCTTCAGCCAACCGCTGATGTTGGGCCATGGCAGCCAGGACCGCGATGTGCCCTACCTGACCACCCTGCTGTACGCCGCTGGGCTGGCCCTGCGAGGCGAGCCGGTCGCGTTCCGGCGCTACCCCGTCGACCACCGGGGCACGCTGGACGCAGCGGCGGCCGATGGCCTGCGGTTCGTACGTGCGCGACTGGGGGACGATCCCTTCAACGACGCTGCGGAAACCGCCGGTCTCGAACAGTTGCTCGACGGAGTCCGGTAGATCCACGCCAAGCGTGGATGATCTTCGACCATCGTGCGGACCAAGCTCCGCACCCACCGGGGAGGGGCCAACGGGTTGTCGGCCAGCGGCCGGCACGACCCGCCAAGCGCTGCCTCAGCCCTTGTAGCCGTTACTGATCGGGTAGCGCCGCTCGCGGCCGAACGCGCGGCGCGAGACCTTCGGCCCCGGCGCGGCCTGGTGCCGCTTCCACTCGCTGATGCGCACCAGGCGCAGCACGCGGTCGACCACGGCTGCGTCGTAGCCGGCGGCCACGATCTCGCCGCGCGACTGCTCCTGGTCGATGTAGCGGTAGAGGATGCCGTCCAGCACGTCATAGGCCGGCAACGAGTCCTGGTCCAGCTGGTTCTCGCGCAGCTCGGCCGACGGCGGGCGACTGATCACCGCCGGCGGGATCACCGGTGCGCCGCCCACGGTATTGCGCCACTTGGACAGGCCGAACACTTCGGTCTTGTACAGGTCCTTCAGTGGCGCATAGCCACCGCACATGTCGCCGTAGATGGTGGCGTAGCCGACCGCGTACTCGCTCTTGTTGCCGGTGGTCAGCAGCAGGCCACCGAACTTGTTGGCCAGCGCCATCAGGATCACGCCGCGGCTGCGCGACTGCAGGTTCTCTTCGGTCACGTCCGGCGCGGTGCCTTCGAACATCGGCGCCAGCGATTCCATCAGGCCCTTGAACGCCGGCTCGATCGACACAGCCTCAAGCTTCACCCCCAGCGCCCGGCACTGCTCGGCGGCCAGGTCGTTGGACAGGCCGGCGGTGTAGCGCGAGGGCAGGCGCACGGCGGTCACGTTCTCCGCGCCCATCGCATCCACGGCCAATGCCAGCACCAGGGCCGAGTCGATGCCACCGGAAAGGCCCAGCCACACCTTCCTGAAGCCGTTCTTGCGGCAATAGTCCTGGATGCCACGGGTCACCGCGCGCCAGGCCAGCGCGTCCATGCTCTCGTCGCCGTCGTCCATCCACACATGCGGCATGAAGCGACGGGTCTCACCGTCATACTCCACCACCAGCCACTGGTCGACGAAGGCAGCAGCGGCCGGGTGCACCGTGCCATCACCATCCGCCACCACCGAAGCACCGTCGAACACCAGCGCATCCTGGCCGCCCACCACGTTGAGGTAAGCGATGGCCACCCCGCTCTCGCGGGTACGCGCGGCCAGCACGGCGTCGCGCTGCGCGTGCTTGCCACGCTCGTAGGGCGAAGCATTCGGCACCACCACCAGCTGCGCACCCGCGCGCGTGGTGTCGGCCAGCGGCTCGGCGAACCACAGGTCCTCGCAGATCAGCAGGCCGACCGGAATGCCATTGACCTCGAACACGCAGCTGCCACCATCCGGATCGACGTCGAAGTAGCGGCGCTCGTCGAAGACCGCGTAGTTGGGCAGTTCGCGCTTGCGGTAGGTCTGCTCGACCAGGCCGTCACGCAGTACGCTGGCAGCGTTGTAGACCACCGCGCCAGCCGCCTGCGGCCAGCCGACCACGGCGGTGATGCCACGGCAGGCGGTGGCGATGCGGGTCATCGCCTGCTCGCACTCGTACAGGAAACCCGGGCGCAGCAGCAGGTCCTCCGGCGGGTAGCCGCTCACCGCCAGCTCGGGGAACATCACCAGCTCGGCGCCGTACTCATCGCGCGCCTGGCCGATCATCTCGATGATGCGCTCGGTGTTGCCGGCGACGTCGCCGACTGGGAAGTCGAACTGCGCCATCGCGATGCGGATCGAAGCCATGGGAATCCAGCCTGTGGTTGCAATGCTTCCATTGTAACGCCGGGGTCAGATCCCTTTTGCATGGCAAAAGGGGTCTGACCGCATGCCAGACGCAGAAAGGCCGCCCAAAGGCGGCCCTTCTGTTTCAGGCAGCCGGCCAGCGGCCGGCTCTACAGCGTCGTCTGCGCGAGGCAGTCGATCTTATTTCACCAGCTTGGCGATGGCGGCGCCCAGGTCGCCCGGCGAACGGACGGTGACCACGCCAGCCGCTTCCATCGCGGCGAACTTGCCTTCCGCGGTGCCCTTGCCGCCCGAGGCGATCGCGCCCGCGTGACCCATGCGCTTGCCGGCCGGAGCCGACGCACCGGCGATGAAACCGACGACCGGCTTCTTCACGTGGTTCTTGATGTACTCGGCGCCGGCTTCTTCGGCGTCACCGCCGATCTCGCCGACCATGATGATGCCTTCGGTCTGCGGGTCTTCGTTGAACAGCTTCAGGCAGTCGACGAAGTTCAGGCCGTTGATCGGGTCACCGCCGATGCCGATGCAGGTGGACTGGCCCAGGCCGACTTCGGTGGTCTGCTTGACCGCTTCATAGGTCAGGGTGCCCGAACGCGACACGATGCCGATCTTGCCCGGCTTGTGGATGTGGCCCGGCATGATGCCGATCTTGCACTCGCCCGGGGTGATGACGCCCGGGCAGTTCGGCCCGATCAGCACGGTGTCCGGGTAGGAACGGGTCAGCACGTTCTTCACGCGCAGCATGTCCAGCACCGGGATGCCTTCGGTGATGCAGACGATGACCTTGATGCCGGCAGCCGCAGCTTCCAGGATCGCGTCGGCCGCGAACGGCGGCGGCACGTAGATGACCGAAGCGTTGGCGCCGGTGCTCTGCACGGCGTCGGCAACGGTGTTGAAGACCGGCAGGTCGATGTGGGTGGTGCCACCCTTGCCCGGGGTCACGCCGCCAACAACCTGGGTGCCGTACTCGATCATCTGAGTGGCGTGGAAGGTGCCCTGCTGGCCGGTGAAGCCCTGCACGATCACCTTGGTGTTCTTGTTAATCAAAACAGACATGGGAATTTCCTTCGGTGTCGTGGATCAGGCGGCGTTCTTGACCGCTTCAACGACCTTCTTGGCGCCGTCGTTGATGTTGTCAGCCGGGATGATGGCCATGCCGCTGTCACGCAGCAGCTGCTTGCCCTCTTCCACGTTGGTGCCTTCCAGGCGCACCACGACCGGAACCTTGACGCCCACTTCCTTCACGGCGGCGATGATGCCTTCGGCAATCATGTCGCAGCGGACGATGCCGCCGAAGATGTTGACGAAGATGCCTTCAACCTTGTCCGAGGACAGGATCAGCTTGAACGCTTCGATGACGCGCTGCTTGTTCGCACCGCCGCCCACGTCCAGGAAGTTCGCCGGCTCGCCGCCGTTGAGCTTGATGACGTCCATGGTGGCCATGGCCAGGCCGGCACCGTTCACCATGCAGCCGATGTTGCCGTCCATGGTGACGTAGTTGATGTCCAGCTCCGAAGCGGTCACTTCGGTTTCATCTTCCTGGGACTTGTCGCGCATCGCGACCAGTTCCTTGTGGCGGAAGTTGGCGTTGTCGTCGCTGTTGAACTTGCCGTCCAGCGCGTACAGGTTGCCATCGTCCAGGATCGCCAGCGGGTTGATCTCAACCAGCGCCAGGTCCTTCTCGTTGAAGATGCGGTACAGGTTCACCATGATGTTGGCGAACTGGCCGGCCTGCTTGGCGGTCAGGCCCATCTTGAAGCCGATGTCACGGCCGTGGTAACCCTGCACGCCCTCGACGAAGTCCACGTTCAGGGTGTGGATCTTGTCCGGGGTCTCGGCAGCGACCTGCTCGATTTCCATGCCGCCTTCGGAAGAGGCGATGTAGCTGATGGTGCGGGTGCCGCGATCCACCAGGACCGACAGGTACAGCTCCTTGACGATCTCACCGGCGGTGGTCACCAGCACCAGGTTGATCGGCAGCTCGACGCCGGCGGTCTGGTAGGTGGCCATCTTGGTGCCGAGCATCTTGGCCGCTGCGGCCTTCACGTCGTCGACGGTCTTGCAGAACTTGACGCCGCCAGCCTTGCCGCGGCCGCCAGCGTGGATCTGCGCCTTGACCATCCAGGGGCCCTGGCCCAGCGACTGGGCGACTTCAACCGCCTCGTCCGGGGTCGCCGCGACCTTGCCGGCCGGGACCGGGATGCCGTATTCGGCAAGCAGTTGTTTTGCCTGGTATTCGTGGAAATTCATGCGTCACCGTGGGAATAGGAACGACCGCACGCAATTCCTCAGGGCCCCCTGGAAGAGGCACCGGCACGGACCGCGGCGGGCCCACTATTGTGGCCGAGCCGGCGCCGGGGCGCAAAGAAGTCTGTACAAAACGCCAGACCCGGCCAGATTTCCGCCGTCATTCAGGCAGTTGCGCCCGGGGGCCGGCTGGCCAGCGGTATCCACCCCAGGCCAAATGCGCGATCCGGGCCGCAGCGGCGGGCCCCTGCCGGGGGCCCTATACTGGTCAGCCAGGGTGTGTAGCGTCGGGGGTGCTCGACGGTTTTCCACCGCAGGCCACATCGAAGCGACGTACCGCCCGGCCTCAGGGGACGCCGGGCAGGCCCGCCGCAGATTCCAGACCCAGGCAGCCAGAAGGGGAGTTCCGGCGTGTCACCCAGTGCTTCATTGATCGACCGCATCGAATCGATTCCGCGGCGTGAGCTGTATTTCTTCGCGCTGTACCGGGTGCTGATCGCTTCGGTCATCGCCGCCCTGCTCTACAGCCCGCTGTCGGCCATGGTCGGCGAAGCCCACCACCCGCGGCTGGCCGACACCGTCGCCGCCATCTACCTGGTGCTGTCGCTGCTGGCGCTGGTGATCGGCCGCAACGAACGCTGGCTGCGCCCGATCGTGGTCAGCGGCGTGCTGGTGGACATCGTCGCCGCCACCCTGTTGTCGCATGCCCTGCCGGGTGCCAGCGCCGGCATCTCGATGTCGCTGCTGTTCAACATCGCCGCTGCCGCCACCCTGCTGCCGCTCAGCCTGGGGCTGGGCCTGGCACTGGCCGCCAGCCTCGCCACCGGCGTGGAATACACCTGGAAGCTGCTGGAAGGCGGCGATCCCACCCGTACCCTGGCCGAACTGGCCATGTTCGCCACCAGCTACCTGGCGCTGGCCTTCATCAGTTACCAGGTCGGCAGCCGCGCGCGTCGCAACCAGCAGCTGGCCAACCAGCGCGGCGACGAAGTAGCCAACCTGTTCCAGATCAACGAGCTGATCATCCGCCGCATGCGCACCGGCGTGCTGGTAGTCGACGCCGACAACCGTGTCACCCTGGCCAACGAGGCCGCCTCGATGCTGCTCGGTGACAGCGACGGCAGCGGCGAAAGCGGCCGCCTGGACCTGGCCAGCGCCGCCCCGGAACTGGCCCGTCGCCTGCAGCGCTGGCGCAACGGCTGGGCGCAGGACGAACTGCCGCTGCAGCTCAACCCCGACCAGCCCGAAGTGCAGCCCCGCTTTGCGCGCCTGCTGGCCGGCAGCGAGCTGGCCCTGGTGTTCCTGGACGACTCCAGCGTGGTCTCGCGCCGTGCCGAGTCGCTCACCCTGTCAGCAATGGGGCGCTTCTCGGCCAGCCTCGCCCACGAGATCCGCAACCCGCTGGCCGCGATCAACTACGCGGTGCAGCTGCTGGAAGAAGGCACCGGCTTCAACGAAAGCGACCGCCGCCTGCTGCAGATCATCCGCCAGCAGTGCCAGCGCACCAACGGCATCGTCGAAAGCGTGCTGGGCCTGGCCCGGCGCGAGCGCGCCACGCCCGAAAACGTCGACCTGGCCGCCTTCGTGCGCCGCTTCGTGCTGGAGTACAAGCAGGGGCAGACGCTGGAGACCGACAGCATCGAGCCGATCATCAACGACACCTCGGTGCTGGCCCAGGTCGACAGCAAGCACCTCTACCAGGTGCTGACCGTGCTGGTGCACAACGCGCTCAAATATGGCCGCATTGGCCAGCAGCCGGCGCGGGTGCGCCTGCGCGTGGCGCAGCACGAGCGCAGTGCGGTCATCGACGTGATGGATCGCGGCCCCGGTATTCCCGAGAGTGTCGCCGCACAGTTGTTCCGGCCGTTCTTCACCACGTCCGAGCATGGCACCGGGCTGGGCCTGTATATCGCCCGCGAGCTGTGCCGAGCCAACCAGGCGCGGCTGGACTACATCCCGGTTCCCGCTGGAGGCTCCTGCTTCCGCCTGGTGCTGCCCGGCCCGCATACGCTGTTGCCCACCTGATCTCGATTCTGTGCGTCAAACATTTGTCGCTTCCAGCCCCCTCGTTTATCTTTCACGCCCATGAACGAAACCCGCAGCGCCCTCGTCGTCGACGACGAACGCGACATCCGCGAACTGCTGGTCCTGACGCTCGGCCGCATGGGGCTGCGCATCAGTACCGCAGCCAACCTTGCCGAAGCGCGCGAACTGCTGGCCAGCAATCCGTACGACCTGTGCATCACCGACATGCGCCTGCCCGACGGCAATGGCATCGAGCTGGTCAGCGAGATCGCCCAGCACTACCCGCGCACGCCGGTGGCGATGATCACTGCCTTTGGCAGCATGGACCTGGCGGTGGAAGCGCTGAAGGCCGGCGCCTTCGACTTCGTCAGCAAGCCGGTGGACATCGCCGTGCTGCGTGGCCTGGTCAAGCACGCGCTGGAACTCAACAACACCGAGCGCCCCGTGCCCGGCCCCGCCGCCGAACAAGGGGCGCGCCTGCTCGGCGATTCGCCGGCCATGGACGTGCTGCGTACCACCATCGGCAAGGTCGCGCGCAGCCAGGCGCCGGTCTACATCCTCGGTGAATCCGGCGTGGGCAAGGAGCTGGTCGCGCGCACCATCCATGCCCAGGGTGCCCGCGCGGCCGGCCCGTTCGTGCCGGTCAACTGCGGCGCCATTCCCGGCGAGCTGATGGAGAGCGAATTCTTCGGCCACCGCAAGGGCAGCTTCAGCGGCGCCCACGCCGACAAGCCCGGGCTGTTCCAGGCCGCGCATGGCGGCACCCTGTTCCTGGACGAAGTGGCCGAGCTGCCACTGCAGATGCAGGTGAAGCTGCTGCGCGCGATCCAGGAAAAGTCGGTGCGTGCGGTCGGCGCCGCCACCGAGGAGCCGGTGGACGTGCGCATCCTCTCGGCCACCCACAAGGACCTGGCCGAGCTGGTCGAGGACGGCCGTTTCCGCCACGACCTCTACTACCGCATCAACGTGATTGAGCTGAGGGTGCCGCCGCTGCGCGAGCGTCGCCAGGACCTGCCGGAACTGGCCGCGTCGGTGCTGGCACGGCTGGCCCGCAGCCATGGCCGCCCGACGCCGTTGCTGGCGCCGTCGGCACTGGACGCACTGGCCCAGTACGCCTTCCCCGGCAACGTGCGTGAACTGGAGAACATCCTGGAGCGTGCACTGGCACTGGCCGAAGAAGACCGCATCGGCGCCGACGACCTGCGCCTGCCGCAACATGCCCCGCGCACGCCCGGCAGCGCAGCACATGCCGAAGCCGTGGCTGACCTGCAGCCCGGCAACGCCGCCCTGCCCTCGTACATCGAACAGCTCGAGCGCAGCGCCATCCAGCGCGCGCTGGAAGAAAACCGCTGGAACAAGACCCGCACCGCCGCGCAGCTGGGCATCACCTTCCGCGCGCTGCGCTACAAGCTGAAGAAGTTGGGCATGGAGTAAGGACAGGGCCCGACGCGGGCCCACCAACCTGGTAGTGCCGGCCGCTGGCCGGCAAACTCATGCATCGCGGCATCCACGCATGGCGTGGATCTACCCACCAATGTGGTAGTGCCGGCCGCTGGCCGGCAACCTCATGCATCGCGGCTTCCACGCATGGCGTGGATCTACCTCAATCCTTGGTAACGCGGTTGATCTCGGCCAGGCTGGTGATGCCCGCAGCGGCCTTTTTCAACGCCGACTGGCGCAGATCGTTCACCCCGATCTGCTGCGCGGCCTCGGCAATCTGCAACGCATTGCCGCCAGCCAACACGATCGTGGCGATCTCGTCGGTCATCGGCATCACCTGGTAGATACCGGTACGGCCCTTGTAGCCCTCGGTGCACTCATCACAGCCGACCGCCTCGTACAGCTCGATACCCGCGTCCAGCTGCGCCTGGGTGAAGCCTTCGGCCAGCAGCGCATGCTCGGGCAGGTTGGCCGGGCGCTTGCAGTTGTTGCACAGCCGGCGCGCCAGGCGCTGCGCGATCACCAGCGTCACCGAGCTGGTGATGTTGTACGGCGCGATGCCCATGTTCATCAGGCGCGCGATGGTCTGCGGCGCGTCGTTGGTATGCAGCGTGGACAGCACCATGTGGCCGGTCTGCGCCGCCTTGATCGCGATCTCGGCCGTTTCCAGATCGCGGATTTCGCCGACCATGATGATGTCCGGATCCTGTCGCAGGAACGAGCGCAGTGCCGCGGCAAAGGTCATGCCGCGCTTGTTGTTCTGCTGCACCTGGTTGACACCGGGCAGGCGGATTTCCACCGGGTCTTCGGCGGTGGAGATGTTGCGCGTCTCGTCGTTGAGGATGCCCAGCGCGGTGTACAGCGACACGGTCTTACCCGAACCGGTCGGGCCGGTCACCAGCACCATGCCGTACGGCTTGTGGATGGCTTCCAGGAACAGCTTCTGCTGGTCCGGCTCGTAACCCAGCTTGTCGATGCCCAGCTTGGCCGCGCTGCCATCCAGGATACGCAGCACCACCTTCTCGCCGAACAGGGTCGGCAGGGTGCTCACGCGGAAGTCGATCTGCTTGGTCTTGGACAGGTTGAGCTTGATGCGTCCGTCCTGCGGCACGCGCTTCTCGGCGATGTCCAGCTGCGCCATCACCTTCAGGCGTGCGGCAATGCGCTGGTTCAACTTCACCGGCGCGCGCGCGACCATCTTCAGCAGGCCATCGATGCGCAGGCGCACGCGGTAGTCGTCTTCATAGGGCTCGAAGTGGATGTCCGAGGCGCCCTTGCGGATCGCGTCCACCAGCACTTTGTTGACGAACTTCACCACCGGGGTGTCGTCGCCCTTGGCATCGATGCCGGAGTCGCCGCCGGCGCCGAGATCCTCGTCTCCGGCTGCAACATCGAGGTTGCCCATGCCATCGTCGTCACCGCCCAGCGCGTCGCCCAGCGTGTCATGGCTGGCATGCCACTGCTCGAGCGTGCGGCGGATCTGGTCTTCATCCACCAGGATCGGCTCCACCACCAGATTGGTGTGGAACTTGATCTCGTCCAGCGAATGGGTCGGGTTGCTGGTGCCCACGAACAGCTTGCCGCCGCGCTTGAACAGCGGCAGCACGTTGTGCTTGCGCAGCAGCTCCTCGCTGACCAGGCTCATCGCGTTCTGGCTGGCGTCGAACGTGGACACGTCGAACAGCGGCATGCCGAACTCGACCGCATTGGCGGCCGCCAATTGAGCAGCCCCAACCACCTTGTTCTGCGCGAACCAGGTCGGCAGCGGCTGGCGGGCCGCAGCGGCCTTGGCCATGGCGTCGCGGGCGGAAGCCTCGTCCAGCGCACCATCCTGGACCAGGCGACGGGCCAAGCCGGTGATGCCGACGAGATTGGCGGTGGTTACGGCGTTCATATGAATCCTTGGCTCATCATGGGTCAGGCAGTGCGGCGCGCCCTCCAAGGGCACCGCACAGGGCAGCAGAACCTGCCGCGACCCGCTGGCCGACGACGACGCCAATCCTTCAGCATGACTGCCTCGCCCGGCACTCCCAGCCCGGCAGGCACGATCCTGACTCCCCCCGGGATGATAGCCCCGTCAACGGCCCGCCGACATCCCATTGGCAGGCCGAAGTGTGATCAACAGCCGGTTGGGCGATAGCGCGCTTCGAAGGCACTGCCGTCGCAGGTCCAGGTGCCGTCGGCTGCGCGACGGAGGACCAAATTCTTGCCCGATACTGGCGCCCCTCCAACGAGAGTGCACGTGATGCTGCCCGCGCCCGTCGTCGCCAGTTCCGCTGAAACCGCAGAACACCTCGTACTCGGCTTGAGCCCAATGTATTCCGCGTTAACCAGAGATGCGTTCTGGTTGTCCTGGGCAACGGACTCCATCGTGGTCTTACCCGGCCGGATATCCGACAAAGCTGCGGCCAAATCAGCCTTGGCCACGTAATCCTGATACATCGGCAATGCAATAGCTGCCAGGATGGCAATGATGGCAACTACTATCATCAGCTCGATCAGTGTGAAACCCCTAGTTCGCTTCATGGCTCCCCCAGCTCATGAGTGAGTTATCGCCCTTCCAAACGAAAGAAGCCCCGCTTTCGCGGGGCTTCTTCCGGAGCGCATTAGGCGCCGGTGCAGCCCGTCGGGGCGTACTTCTTCAGTACGGTCGTGGCACAGGTCCAAGTACCGTCAGCAGTGGCGCGGGTCAGGGTGATGGTCTTGTCCTTCACCTGAGAGTTACCAGCAAGGGTGCAGGCGATCGAGGCTGCACCGGAAGAGGCGGTGCCCTTCACGGTGACGGTCGGGCAACGGGTCGAAACCTTCAGACCGATGTCAGCCGGATCAGCGAAATCCTTGCCTTCGTTGAGTGCGACCTCAGCAGCGGTCTTGCCGCTGGTGACTTCAGCCAGACCCGCAGCGGTCTGCGACTTGGCCACGTAGTCCTGGTACATCGGCAGGGCGATGGCGGCCAGGATGGCGATGATCGCAACGACGATCATCAGTTCGATAAGGGTGAAGCCCTTCTGGTTCTTCATTTTGGTACATCCCCAAGATAAGTGGTGGTTGATTTCAGAGCACAGGATCGGTCTGGTCAGCGGCCAGCTGAGCGGGTCCTGCCCCCTGCGGGTGGATCAACGCAGGTTGCGTGCCAACCCCGGCACGCCTCCCCCTGGATTTCCCCGCGCCCATGATGGCAGCTATTTCTCGGATGGGAACCCCCCGGATGCGAATCTGCGATGGACGCGGCAATGTGACGCAGTGCGTCACCTTTGGTCGGCACCCGGCACGAATTCGCATCATGGGCCCCTTGGCAACTGCCCAGACGGGCATGAACCCGCTACCATCGACGGCTAGACGCCCGCCTGGGGATGGCGGGTCTTGGGGAGCCGATATGTCTGTCAGTCGCAGTGCGATCAAGAAGGAGCCCGTGGCGCGCAGCACCACGGAACTGCAGCCGTTTGTCTGGGAGGGGACCGACAAGCGGGGCGTGAAGATGAAAGGGGAGCAGGCCGCGAAGAACGCGAACCTGCTGCGGGCTGAACTACGCCGCCAGGGCATCAATCCCGGCGTGGTCAAACCCAAGCCCAAACCGCTGTTTGGCGCGGCCGGGAGCAAGATCACACCCAAGGAAATCGCGTTCTTCAGCCGGCAGATGGCCACCATGATGAAGTCAGGCGTACCCATTGTGGGATCGCTGGACATCATCGCGAACGGGCACAAGAACCCGCGCATGAAGAAGATGGTGGATGGCCTGCGCACCGACATCGAGGGCGGCTCGTCGCTCTATGAGGCTGTCAGCAAGTACCCGGTACAGTTCGACGAGCTCTATCGCAACCTGGTGCGGGCTGGTGAAGGCGCCGGTGTGTTGGAAACGGTGCTGGACACTGTTGCCAACTATAAAGAGAACATCGAAGCCCTGAAGGGCAAGATCAAGAAGGCGATGTTCTACCCGGCAATGGTGCTGGCAGTGGCCCTGCTGGTCAGTGGCATTCTGCTGGTCTGGGTGGTGCCGCAGTTCGAGGACGTGTTCAAGGGCTTCGGCGCGGACCTGCCCGCCTTCACCCAGATGATCGTGAACATGTCTCGATTCATGGTTTCGTGGTGGTGGCTGATCCTGCTGGTCATCATTGGCTCGGTAGTAGGCTTCATCGCCGCTTATAAGCGTTCACCGAAACTGCAGCACAGCATAGATCGGCTGATACTAAAGCTGCCGGTCATTGGGCAGATCATGCACAACAGCTCGATCGCCCGCTTTGCCCGTACCACCGCCGTCACCTTCAGGGCCGGCGTGCCTTTGGTGGAGGCCCTGGGCATCGTGGCCGGCGCCACCGGCAATACGGTTTACGAGCATGCCGTATTGCGTATGCGCGACGATGTGTCGGTCGGTTACCCGGTCAACATGGCCATGAAGCAGACCGCCCTGTTCCCGCACATGGTCATCCAGATGACCGGCATCGGTGAAGAGGCGGGCGCCCTGGACGCCATGCTGTTCAAGGTGGCCGAGTACTATGAGCAGGAGGTCAACAATGCCGTTGACGCCCTGAGCAGCCTGCTGGAGCCTGTGATCATGGTGATCATTGGTACCATCGTCGGCGGCATGGTCATCGGCATGTACCTGCCGATCTTCAAGCTCGCTTCCGTCGTCGGATAATCACTACATGGCATTTCTCGACCAGCATCCCGGCCTCGGCTACCCCGCCGCGGCCGCCCTGGGGCTGCTGCTGGGCAGTTTCCTCAACGTCGTCATCCTGCGCCTGCCCAAGCGGCTGGAGTGGCAGTGGAAGCGCGATGCGCGCGAGGTCCTGGAAGAACCGGACTTCTACGAGCCCCCACCACCGGGGATCGTGGTCGAGCCCTCGCACTGCCCGCACTGCAAGCACAAGCTGAGCTGGTACGAGAACATCCCGCTGTTCAGCTGGATCATCCAGGGCGGCAAGTGCCGCCACTGCAAGGCGCCGATCTCGCTGCAGTACCCGCTGGTCGAGGCCCTGACCTCGGTGCTGGTGCTGGCCTGCGTCTGGCAGTTCGGCTTCGGCTGGCAGGGCTTTGGCGCCATCGTGCTGACCTGCTTCCTGATCGCTTTGTCCGGCATCGACCTGCGCACCCAGCTGCTGCCCGACCAGTTGACCCTGCCACTGATGTGGCTGGGCCTGATAGGCAACATCGACAACCTGTACATGCCGGCCAAGCCCGCCTTGGTCGGCGCGGCGGTGGGCTATCTGTCGCTGTGGATGGTCTGGTGGCTGTTCAAGCAGCTGACCGGGAAGGAAGGCATGGGCCACGGCGATTTCAAGCTGCTGGCCGCCCTCGGCGCCTGGTGCGGGCTGAAGGGCATCCTGCCGATCATCCTGCTGTCGTCGGTGCTGGGCGCCATCATCGGTTCGATCTGGCTGTACACCCGGGGCCGTGACCGCGCCACGCCGATTCCGTTCGGCCCCTACCTGGCCATCGCGGGCTGGCTTTACTTCATGTGGGGCGCGCCGGTGGTCGAGCAGTACCTGGTGTTGAGCGGACTGCGCTGAGGGGAATCCCCATGAGCCGGTATGTGGTGGGCCTGACCGGTGGCATTGCCGCCGGCAAGAGCGAGGTGACCCGGCGCTTCGAGGCGCTGGGCATCGTGGTGGCCGACGCCGATCTGGCCGCCCGCGCGGTGGTTGCTGCCGGCAGCCCTGCCCTGGGCCGCATCGCCGAGCGTTTCGGCGCCGACATGCTGCAGGCAGACGGCGGCCTGGATCGGGCACGCCTGCGGGCCCACGTGTTCGCCGACCCGGCCGAACGGACCGCGCTGGAAGCGATCACCCATCCGGCCATCCGCCTTCTGATGCAACAGCAGTGCGAGCAGGCCACCAGCCCCTATGCGATTGCCGCCATTCCGCTGCTGACCGAGGTCGGCGGGCGGACCGCCTACCCGTGGCTGGACCGGGTGCTGCTGGTGGATGCGCCCGAAGCCGTGCAGCACGCCCGGCTGATGCAGCGCGACGGCATCGACGCCGCACTGGCCGACAAGATGATCGCCGCCCAAGCCAGCCGCACGCAGCGGTTGGCACTGGCCAATGATGTGGTGGTCAACGATGGCCACCCGGAAGACCTGCAGGCGCAGGTGGAAGCGCTGCATGAGCGCTATTTGGATTTGGCTGGGGGCTGAGCCGTCCGCATTGCGCGGAAGCGCTTTCACACACAACTTGGATCTCCTGAGATATTTCATCCACTCATCTCGATCGGCCTCGGCGTCCCTTTTTCCGCCTACGCCTTTCCGCAGATCCTTTTCCATGCCAAACCACAATGGAAACAAAAATGAACATCACCCCCGCAACAACCCAGGAAAAGCCCATCAACTTGTTATAGACCGATTGCCCGAACAAACGAATCAAGGCGCTATACAGACCGCAGTTCGCTCGGCAAGGACTTGTCCCAATCAATGCATCGTCCATGACCGCCACGCCATAGACGACCATCAGCACACCTACGAGACATCCGAAAAGACGCACGGCAACCATCTATCTTCCTGTGTGCGCACCAAAGACTCTGCTATGGGCGCGAAGAACGCCAATCTCTTGGTGGATGAATCAAGCCCCTCAGCTCTACGGCTCAAGAATTCCCGATCGCCCTCGCTCGATCAAAGTGAAGTCGTACTCAGCGTCTGCACAGTGCAGCAGACCGAATCCAGGCGCTCGCAACAACGCACCTCGTCCGAGGTACCGCCACTCTTCCGCGGAAAAGCCAACTGCATAAGACTCATCATCGATCACGGCAACCACGATCCCGCGCGTTCCGCCACCAAGATCAACGGTGTCGCCAAGTAACACCTTTTCCCCATGTGGGTAGTTCATAGGAAGCACTCAGGAAAGTCCATGAATGTCGACGAGATCAGAGCGGGCTTCGAGCTCAAGCATGCTTCGGATAGCGCCATACGGGGCGGCCGATTCGGATCTCCATTGTCGGCCACCAACAGGACCGAGCTAGACATACGGATCGAAATCCAATGAGACTCCACTAGACGCCATCAGTCTGATCACGTCACAAGAAAGATTGAAACCCGGCCACACCCCGCGCTGACTCGATAGGCGTACTCCCACCTCCAGCGCCCACACCTTCGCCTCTCCTCCCACCTTCTCAAGGCCGCGCTGCAACGCTTCATGAACTCCCCCTTGGATGTCGCCAGTTCCATATTGCTGGCGCTCGACTCTGGAAAGGATGACTTCTTCACCACTTACAGGAGAGTCACCAACGAGAACGACAACCAGCTCAGGTCGCGTCGATGGAGCACATTCCTCCTCCAATTCCAAACCATCTGCGCCGCCGTCTCCAGTCAACTCGGGATCAAAACTTAATGAGGCAGATATAGATGCCATCTTTTCAAGGGTTGCGGAAGAGAGATTTAGACACGCCCTATCTCCCTCGCCTACCCGAACTCACACGGTGATCTCAGGAGCCTGATGGGTCGACTCAGCCAGGATTGCCGCTCCGCGACATTCAATGACTTTCCTGATCAGAACATCCGCAGCATCCAGCTCATTCACTTCGCGCGACAGCGGCGCCATCAAGTCACAGCTCGCACAGCCAGTTACCGAAGCCGTCAATTTCACTTCAATCTCAGGATGCATCACTTCCACCGATGATTGGCAACTTCCACGAATAGAGCAGCGGATTATACGAACACCAGAATGATGCAATCGAAGCTTCGCTGCGGACCGAGCCGCTTGCAATGCGCGGAAGCCCTTTCGCGCATGACTTGGATTTACTGAGACATTCCATCCACTCATCTCTATCGACGTCGGCGTCCCTTCTTCCGCCTACGCCTTTCCGCGAGTCCTTTTCCGCGCCAAACCACAACGGAAACAAAAATGAACATCACTCCCGCAACAATCCAGGAAAAGCCCATCAATTTGTTATAGATCGACTGGCCGAACAAACGAATCAAGGCGCTATACAGACCACAGTTCGCTCGGCAAGGCCCTGTCCCAATCAATGCATCGTCCATGACTGCAACGCCATAGACGACCATCAATAGACCCACAAGAAAGCCGAATATCCGCAGGACCACCACTTATCTGCGCCCCTTCCAATTGATTAACGTGTCGCGCACTATCTCAATGATATCGGCAGACTCGACCTCGGGCCTTGATAGAAGTGGCGGATACGGATTTTTATAGTAGGCGCTCGCACAAGAGCAGCCGCGCGCATGAACCTGCGCCACAGTTGGATCAGACGGAAATCCGCCCACCATTACGTCGCCACTGGTACAGCGGTCCTGAGATGCCCTGCAAATTTCAACGGCACAATACTGGGTGTAGTCATGCTCACTCACAAGACTTGCCGCGTTCTCCAATGACCCCACGTCCTCAGGCGAAAGCCCCCGTGAATAGATGGGCGAGGAGAGTGAGTTCGATTGAACCGCTCTTACTTGCGCACGAAGCGCCTGCCTTCTCTGTGCTGAGTTCCCGCCCCCATGTCTATTCATGTTCGGCGGGGCTCCGCCTCTCAGCCCCAGTGGGTCCACTAGTGACAACGGATCTCCTTCGACATAGGAAAACGTTGACAACCCACCCCATAGTCCAATGGGATCACTCTGCAGATATCGTCCCGTCTCAGAATCATAGTCGCGGCGGTAGTTGTAGAAGAGTCCATTTGCATCCGTGGTCTGTTGCCCCGGAAAGCGCAGCGCCAGCTCGAACGCCACACCGTCTCCGTCCGGATCGGCATTCGGAATCTGGTTGCCGAACACTTCACTCTTACTGCTCCACTCCCAGATCGCCGAATCGCGCGCCGGGTCGATCACCACGCGCGGCGTGCCCAGATGATCCGGCTGGACATAGGCCAGCTCCGGAACACCGTTACCCCGCACATTGATCAGCGCCACCGGATAGTTTTCCAGCCAGATGGCTTGCTGCTGTGCCTGGCCCGTGGCCGAATAGTTGCCCAGCCACTTCCCCGCTTCGTCATACAGGGTGATCTGAGCAGCGCCACCGGCTGGGGTGCGCAGCACGCGCTCACCGCGATGGTTGTAGGCGTAGCTTTCCAGCACAGCTTTGCCCTGCTTCACCGCGTTCATGCGATTGGCATCGCTATAGGTGAACGCCTTGCTGCCGATGCTGGTGGTGTTACCCGCTGCGTCATGGCTACGTGCCTCGCCATCCACCGCGGTCAACCGGTGGCTGGTTGCTGGATAGGTGTAGCTGGCGGTACCTGCCGAGGTGGTCAGCGCGGTCCGATTACCGGTGGCGTCATAGGCATAGGTTTCAATCGGCGTGCCGGTTGCACCATCCCGGGTCTGAGTCAGGCGGCCCAGCGCATCGTAGCCATATCGCGCCAGCGTGGTCGTCCCGGTGCCGTCCTTGACTTCAACAATATTCCCATCCGCGTCGTAGCCGAATCCGATGGACAAGCCTCCGGGCGCCGCGTCATACACCCGAGTCGGACGGTAATCGGCATCCAACTCCCGAAGCAGATGGCGGCCGTTACCGTACGCCCAACCCGTCATCGGGCCAAACGGTGCGTACGTGATGTTGGTAACGACCACCTTCCGAGCCTGCCCTGGAAGCGTCAGTCCTACCTCACTGGCACGGCCCAGATTGTCGTAGGCATAGTCGGTGATACTGCCATCCGGATAGGTCAACCGCTCCAGCCTCCCCGCCTTGGTGTAGGAGTAGCGCAGAGTCAAACCAACCCCGTCGACCGTCTGTACCTTGCGTACCAACTGACCGAAACGGTCATAGCAGTATGCCGTACTGCCACCCGCATGCAGCACCTGACCCACGCGCCCCTCGCCGAAGCGCTCACCAGCCGGGCAGACCGCAGGGGCAGCATCATAGGCGTAGACCACATCCAGATTCGGGTCCGCATAAGTGATGCTCTTGAGGCGGTTAAGCACATCGTAGCTGTAGGTCGCTTTCACACCGCGCGCATCGGTGCGCGTCGTGCGATTGCCCATAGCATCCACCGTGAAACCGTCACTGCCAGTATCGGGACTAAGCTGGCCCTGGGGAGCACCAAAACCATCGTATGTGTACTGAGTGGCAAGGCCCTTGGGATCGACGACCTGCTCTACCTGCCCGTTGGCGGAATAGGCATAGCGGACTTCGGCATTGATCCCACCCGCGTCTTGAATCTGCACTTTGGGGCGATCTGCACCATCATAGGTACTCTTTGAAACAACACCCAGCGGACTCTCGGTCTCCAGCACGTTGCCATTGGCATCATGACGGAAGAGGAAAGGCTGTCCGTCAGCACCCACCTGTCGGGTCATCTGGCTATGGGTGTCGAACTGACGATCCCCAAACCGCTTCAACGCACCACTACTGTCCCGAACTTCTTCGCGGACGCGGTTGCCAGCGGCGTCCAGGATGTAGGTGACACGGTTACCGGCCGCGTCCTCGATGGCCACCAGTCGATCAGCCGTGTCATAGACCATGCGAACCCACACACCATCTGGCCCGGTGACACGAGTCCGCTTGCCCGTTGAGCTGTACTCATAAAGGCTGATGCGGTCATTGGCCGGCACATCGCCCTTGAGCGTCTCCGTCAGAACGCGCCCCATCGAATCGAACAACCGCTCGACTACGGAACCATCGATGCCACGAATCTGAACCGGGTTACCGAGCGCGTCATACTCCAGCAACTCGGTGCGCTGACCCAACGCATTGACGATTGCCCGCAGGTCACCCTTGCGATGGGAACATGCGCCCCCTGCATCACAGCCCGGGTCATTTGCAGCGAAGTACTCAAACTGCGTGACATTGCCCGCCGGATCCTTGATCGAGCGCTGAAGACCCACGAGAGGGCATAGCAGTGCATTGGCGGCCACATCTGCATCCGTGCAATAGGCACGTGCCGTCTGCCGAACATTGCCAGGCGCAACGGGTAGAGAGCCACATACGTAATCCGTGCCCTGCGTTGCATCGTACTGGCATGAATAGAGAGCACGCCCCGATGCGTCCAGCACCTCTCTATCAAGCGAAACGAGCTGTTCATTGCCAGCGGTCTTCTGGCTCACACGCTGCTCAATCACCCTGTTGCCCGAATCACGGACTGTCCGCGTCACCCGCCCCAATGATTCCTCTGTCGTCGTCAGCACCTGCGAAACCGGGCCACTACTGGAGTCAGCGTAGGCGTATGACGTCCGATTCCCCAGCGCGTCCTGCGTATAGGAGGGTCGGCCATTTGGCGTAAACCCGAACGACTTGCTCCCCTTTGAATCCGTGGTTTGGGTGATCTGCCGGAACTTCTCACCGCCAATGAAGTTCTGACGGACCTCACCCAGGCTGTTCACGGTCGTCGCCGAGCCATCACTGTTGTAGTTAATGGTGATGGCATCCACAGACTGGCCCGCCGACCAGAGATGGCTCCCCGTGACCTTGGCCTTCTCGTTGTACGAGAACGTTGCGTACCGCGCGCCGCCTTCGACGATGCCCGTCAACAGGTTACGCCCCGCCGCCGGGGCGAGCCCAGGCTCCGCGTACAGATACTGTCGAGAGGTGCCATCGGGCCTTACGACCCCTGTAAGGTTATCGAAGTCATCGTAGGTGTATGTAGCCGCTGAGCCGTCGGGGAGCGTAATTGAGATCAGCCTGCCACGTTCGTAGGCGAAGACCAATGACCGACCCAACCCATCAACGGCTCGCCGCAGTCTGCCATTCGCATCGTAGTGAAGCGATACGCCGTTCTTTGGATCAGGGTCGCCGATCGCAATCAAACGTCTCTGCGCATCGAAACGCCGTGTTGATCCTGACGCCTCAATGAGCTCGAAGCCACCGTCAGGAAGCTTCCTGAGCATCTCTGCAGAAGCGCGATCCCCGCGTCCGGACAGATACGTCTCCAGGTAACCTCTTTCTGTGAAGCGCCCGGTGCCATAAACAGTCGTCAGCATTCCCATGTAAGTATGGGACCAGTTCACGCCCAACTCGGGTGAGATCTGGATCTGCCCCAGCGAGTGATAGGAACGGACGAAGTCCTTCCCTGCAAACTGAAAATCCACTTCAAACCGAGCTTTGTCGCCCGTGGCGGGAAAACACGGATTACAGTTGCCGCGCGCAGATTCAGTCTGGGTCGTGTTGTAGATGTAAATTGCCGATGCCGGAATTTTCGGCGTGCATAGCAGCGGCCAATCCAGAGCGCGCCCACGCGGGACATAGGCAGGGTTGTCGGCATACTTGGGCTTGAAACCAACCGGACAATCAAAGTTCTGAATCTTGACAAGTGACCAGTCTCGGGGCGAAGGGGGTTCGTTGCCATTTCCCCACCCTGGGCACCAGATGGTGTACTTGTACTTTCGCTGCTCTGCACCGGCGTGCGCTGAAGTGAACGAGATCGCCCCGTACCCATATGTATCCCGGACGCTGACATAGGGAGATCCATAGTTCCCCTCATATCCTCCTTCAACGAAGGTGCAGGTGGGAAAGGTGGCGCGAAAGTGCGCCATCATTCCCGCTACTGCCTTCTGTTCATCTGCACACTTGGCCTTGTTGTAGGGATCCACCTCTGGCTCACAGATTCCCTGCTCGGAATTCCAGCCCCCCACGGTGTAGCCCGGCGGATACAGCTTGCTTGGGGGCTGATCATCCACCGTATACCTGACCATCAGACTCGGACCGCTGGCCGTATCCATATACTGGCTCGTCTCCCCCCTGCGCCATAGACTTCCATATGGCCCTGCCTTCTGGCGCAGCTCTGCCTCAGCCTCGTGCATGCTTTCAAAGCACGTTTCGTAGCAATAGCGAGGTACGCGCTGTTGTGCATTCGCATCGCCAGACGACAGCACACCCAGCATCAGCAATGCGATCATCAGTCCCAAGCGAGTTGCCGCCAGATAACATCTGGCAATTCCACATCCGTTCAATGAAATGCTTGGGCCCAATGCGCAGCCAGATACTACGCGCGGCAAGAATTCACTTGAACCTGAAAAAAAGACACTCACAACCACCTCCCTGTGGAAATAGCACAGCAACTAACGCCGACCAAAGCATGACTGCCTTACCAAACGCGCGAAACGTTGATACCAACAACAGTGGATTTAGAGCTTGTCGACCGCATCGCCCCCCCTTTCGTCCAAATCGGAAGTGGGCGCTCAAGTCCGTGACCCACTCCATTGGAACTTGCTACCGCGTCGCTCGGACTTTACACAGGAGACGCTTCCTGTGAAACCTTGGCGGCACATCCAGACGCAGACCACTGGGTTGAGGCAATTGAGCCGCAACCCGTTCCTGCCTCAGCGTACGCACGACCCGAGGCAGCTGCGGCAGCGCACTGCGCATCCACGCATTGCGTGGCTCTACTCCAGCTGCAGGCGGGCATAGCGCGCCAGTTCTCGTGCACCAAGCAGCAATCCATCTACGACATCCGGGCTGAGTTGCTGGTGGGCACCGCCCTGCTCGCGGGCGGCTTCGGCGGCGTGCAGCACCTGCATGAGTGCATTCAAGCCGGCCAGGGTGCGGCTGAGGCCGGCCATGGTGGCCGCCTGGGCAGGGCTGAGGCCCTGTGCTTCCAATCGCCGCCCGTCGGCTGCGTCGCGGCCATCCATGCGGGCCAGCAGCGCGGGCAGCAGGTCCTTCGGATCGTCGAGCAGGGTTTCGATGCGCTCGGCGAGGTCGGCCGGCAGCAGGTCAGCGGCTTCGCCAATCAGTGCGTGCAGTTGGGGGAACAAGGGGCGTGCGGACATGGTGAATCTCCTCGCAGTCGGCGAGCCACCTGCGGATGCAAGGTGGCGGACGGTGCGGGTTGGCGTACCGGAGACCCAACAATTCAAAAGCTAAGGAAAAAGACTCCAGCGGATTCTGACGAATCCCCACGCACCATCCGCCGAAACGAGGCAGGTGATGCATTTTCCATGATGGTCGCTGCACATCTGGAGCTTTTGAATTGTCGGTTTTTTTCAGGACGCCAATCCCGGCCAGGGCACCTGCCCCGGCCGACCCATCTGGCCATCACGCAGCGCTGTGATCTGTAAGGAAATTCTCAAGCCGCAGCTGAGGCTACGAATGCGTGCATGTGGACACGCACGCGGCGTGGCGGCGGTCACGGTGATGTCGTGTTGGGCTTCTGGCGCATCACGTCTGCGAAGCTAATTCGATGGCACAAGCGACACAGGGCGCAACACGAACCCGGTGTAGAGCCGAGCCAATGCTCGGCTCCGGGAAGCCACCGCAGCCGAGCGCGGGCTCGGCTCTTCAAATGTGGAGCACCCACCAAAGTAAAGCCCCTTACAACGGCTTCGGCGAGAACGTCAGGGTGGCGATCACACCACGCTCGCCACCGGGGCGCACGCTCACCTGCCAGCCATACAGATCGCACAGGCGGCTGACGATCGACAGGCCGATACCACCGCCCTGCGAATGGCCGGCGTGCGTGCCGCGATAGCCGCGCTGGAACAGCTTGGCGGCATCCTCTTCGCTCAGGCCCGGTCCGCTGTCGGTTACCGACACCGAATTGCTGCCGACAAAGACGCGCACTTCGCCATCCTGCGAGTACTTCACCGCGTTGCCGATCAGGTTGCCCAGTGCCACCGACAACGCGGCTTCCGGCGCATCGATCACCAGGTTGCGCTCGCCTTCCAGTGCCAGTTCCAATGGCTTGCCGCCCAGCTGTGCACGGTGGGCGTCCAGCAGCTGTTCGGCCACGCGGGCGACGTTGCTGGTGCCCTGCCCGCGTTCGTTGCGCGACAGCAGCAGCAGCGCGCCGATCAGGTCGCTGCACTGTTGTTCGGCGCGCTGGATGCGCTGCAGACGCTGCAGCACCTTCTCATCCAGGCCGGGCCGGGTCAGCAGCAGCTCGGTGGCGCCACGGATCACCGCCAGCGGCGTGCGCAACTCGTGGCTGACGTCGGCATTGAACTCACGGTCGCGCTGCACCACTTCGGTCAGCCGCGACGAATAGTCATCCAGCGCCTGCGCCAGCTGCCCCACTTCGTCATCGGGGAAACGTGGCGCCAGCGGCTCGGGCTCGCTCGTGCCGCCGCGATAGGCGCGCAACCGCGCAGCCAGGTCCGAGACCGGCTTCATCACCTTCGATGCCGACCACCAGCCCAGCACCAGCGACAGCAGGCTGAACACCAGCACCGATAGCACCAGCGCGCGGTTGAGTTGCTGCCCACCGCGCACGCTGTCGGTCATGTCGTAGGCCAGGAACGCCCAGGCGTCGGGTGTTTTGCGCACGGCCAGCTTGTACGCATACGGTTGCCCGCGCTCGTCCACGCCAGAGATGTTGTGATTGCCATCGGGCAGCGCAGCCCAGTCCGGCTCTTCCTCGCGCAACGCCTCGAACTTGTCGGGTTTGACGAGGCGCGCACGCATCTGCTGCACGGGCAAGTCGGGGTTGCGATCCGGGCTCTCGTAGAACCGCCGCACGTACTCGTTGATGTTGCGGTTCATCACGTCTTCCACCAGCTGGTTTTCCACGCGCATGCGGGCCCAGTTGGTGGCGAACGCGAACAGTGTTGTCAGGCAGAAGCCCAACAACACGAACGAGACGATGATGCGGCTGCGCAGGCGCCGCCGATACGGCGAACGCCGGCGCTCCCCCTTGGTTGCCACGGAATCAGGCTTCCGGGGTGGCGATGCGGTATCCGATGCCATGGCGGGTCTGGATCAGCGGCACTTCAAACGGCTTGTCGACCACCGCACGCAGGCCGTGGATGTGGACACGCAGCGAATCCGAGTCGGGCAGCTCTTCGCCCCAGACGCGGGTTTCCAGCTCCTGGCGGGTGACCACGGCCGGCGCGGCTTCCATCAGGGCCTGCAGGATCTTCAGCGCGGTCGGATTGAGCTGCAGCAGCTTGCCTTGGCGACGCACTTCCAGCGTGTCCAGGTTGTATTCCAGATCGCCGGTTTCCAGCACGCGGGTCTGCACGCCCTTGCCGCGGCGCGACAAAGCGTTCAAGCGCACTTCCACTTCCTGCAGCGCGAACGGCTTGATCAGGTAGTCGTCGGCACCGGAATCAAAACCGGCCAGCTTGTTGTCCAGCGAGTCGCGGGCGGTCAGCATCAGTACGGGGGTCTGCTTGCGCGCTTCGTTGCGCAGCTTGCGGCAGACTTCAATGCCGTCCATGCCCGGCAGGTTCAGGTCCAGAACGATGGCGTCGAACTCGTGGACCACCGCCAGGTGCAGGCCGGTCACGCCGTCGGCGGCGAAGTCCACGGTGTGGCCACGATCCTCAAGGTAGTCGCCAAGGTTGGCGGCGATGTCGCTGTTGTCTTCGATTACGAGAATGCGCACTGGGACCTCTGGTTCTTGAAGGGTCGTCGGGGGGCCAGGCCCACCTGCTCAGGATGCCCCTGTGCGGGTGGACGCGACGTCTACCTGCTGAACGATACAGGTTCCATTCTTAACATTTCGTACCGGAGGGACGACACCGGCAAACGCCCCCGGGGCGAGCGCTCAGCGGCTGATGCGCTGCTGGTCGGTCAGCGCCCGGCGGCTCTCTTCCTGGGCTTTGCGACGCTGGGCCACGGTCAGGCAGACGCTGGTCGGCATGTTGCTGCCGGTCAGGCGCTCGCGGCGGCAGATCATGCGGCTGTCGGCCTGGGCGCGGGTCATGATGGTGTTGACGATCTCCTGCTCGTTGAACAGGTCGTTGCGCTCCTGCGGGGCCAGCTCATCCAACTTCTCGCGGCCATTCATCTTGATCCGGATCCGGTTCAGCGCCTGTTGCACGCGGCTCTTGTCCTCCAGCCCGATCTCGCTGTAGTCCTCGCTGCCCATGGCCGTTTCAACGCGGCGGATCTGCTCGGATACCGGGGTGAAAGAATCCATCTGCACGGTGTCCTTCTGCGCCTTGGCCTGCACGGTGGCCACCAGGCCGAGCGACAGCATCAGGGCGAGCATAGTGGTGCGGTACATGACGAGCTCCATGTTCGTCCATGAATAGGGTCTCGACTTTACGGTTGCGCCGATGCGTCCACAAGGGACGCACGGCAGGGTGACCGATGGCGGCCTGCGACCGGTCCAACTACGGTTACGGCTTGTAGTTGTTGAAACGCTGGTTGTCGTTGAGGGCCTTGCGGCTGTCTTCCTGCGCCTTGCGGCGCTGGGCCACGGTCAGGCAGACGCTCTGCGGCATGTTGCTGCCGGTGGTGCGCTCGCGGCGGCAGACCATGCGGCTGTCGGCATGGGCGCGGGTCATGATCGTGTTGATCACTTCCTGGTCGTTGAAGATCTCGGTGCGGTCCTGCGGGCTCAACTGCTCTACCCGTTCGTGGTCGCCCATCTTGATCTTGATACGGCCCAGCGCCTGCTGCACACGGCTTTTGTCTTCCAGCCCGATCTCGCTGTAGTCCTCGGTGTTGATCGCCGTCTCAACGTTGCGGATCTGTTCGGCCACCGGTGCGTTGGCGTCGAACTTCACCTGCCCTTTCTCGGGCTTGGCGTGCGCGGTGGTGGCCAGTGCCAGGCCCAGCATCAGGGCGAAGGGGGTCATGCGCTGCATTTTTACCTCCAGGTTCTTCCATGAGTGGAACACCGACCCTGCGGTGCCACCGATACGCCGTTACGGCACCCCGGTGGACCGAAAGGCGGTGCGGTCAACGCCCGGCGGGCGGTGGGCTGAGCGTGTTGTAGCTGCGCTGGTCGTTGATCAGCGCCTTGCCTTTCTCTTCGATCCGGCGCCGTTCGGCCACGGTCAGGCAGCGGCTCCTGGGCATGTTGCTGCCGGTGGTGCGTTCGTACCTGCAGATCTGCCGGCTGTCGTCATGGCCACGCGCCATCAGGGTGTTGATGCGTTCCTGCTCGTTGAAGACCTCGGCCTGCAACTGCGGCGGCAGCTCCTGCACGGTCTGGCGTTCGCCCATGTGCTGGCGGATACGCGACAGCGCCTGCTGCACCTGGCCGCGATCCTCGGCAGACAGTTCGGCATAGTCGGGGGCAGCCAGCGCGGTTTCCACCTGGCGCATCTGCTCGACGACCGACCCCTGCCGGTCCATCTGTACAGCGACCTTCTCCGGCTTGGCAGCAACAGCGCCAGACAGGCCCAGCAGCAACGCGATCGTCATGATGCGGTACATCGCCAACCTCCCGATCCATCCCGGAACGAAGGGCCAACTCTACGACCGTCACGCGGCCTCCACAAGAGACCTTGGGCACAGAGCCGACAGGCATAAAAAAGGCCCAGGCGGTGCACCCGCCTGGGCCTGAAGTCGTATCCCGATACCGATCCTGCTGAGAGGCAGAGCTGCGGTTCGCTGAAGCCTACGCCGGGGCCGATTAAAGCCTCGTTAAAGCCCCGGATCATTTACCCATGAGAATCACAACCCCATGAATAATCAAGGCTTTTTGATCTTCTCTACGTGTTCGATGATGCGTGTGGCCACGTCCACACCGCAGGCCGCTTCGATGCCCTCCAGCCCCGGCGTGGAGTTGACCTCCAGCACCAGCGGGCCGCGCGCGGAGCGGATCAGGTCCACGCCGCACACCGACAGGCCCAGCGCCTTGGCCGAACGCACCGCCACCTGCTGCTCGGCGCGACTGGCCTTGGCCGCCACGGCGGTGCCGCCGGCGTGCAGGTTGGAGCGGAAATCACCCTCCGGTGCCTGCCGCTGCATCGACGCCACCACCTGGTCGCCCACCACGAAGCAGCGCAGGTCGGCGCCCTTGGCCTCGCCGATGAATTCCTGCATCAGGAAGTTGGCGTACAGGCCGCGCAGCGCTTCGACAATGCCGCGCGAGGCACTGGCCTTTTCGGTCAGGATCACGCCGCGACCTTGGGTGCCTTCATTGAGCTTCACCACATGCGGCGGCGGACCAAGCATGGACAGCAGGTCGACGGTGTCATCGGGGTTGTCGCCGAACACGGTAACCGGCATGTCGATGCCCTTGGCCGCCAGCAGCTGGTGCGCGCGCAGCTTGTCGCGCGAACGCAGGATGGCATCGGACGGATTGGGCGTGCGTGCGCCCATCAGTTCGAACTGGCGCAGCACGGCGGTGCCGTAGCGGGTGATCGAGGCACCGATGCGCGGAATGACCATGTCCACGCCGGTCATCGGCCGGCCCTTGTAGTGCATGGAAAAGCCATCGGCGGCGATGCGCATGTAACAGCGCAACGGGTCGAGGATGCGCACGGTATGGCCGCGCGCGCGCGCCGCCTCGACCAGCCGACGGGTGGAATACAGGGAGCTGTTGCGGGACAGGATGGCGAGCTTCATCGCGGCGGGATCGGTCGGCAGGCGCGCAGCATAGCGCGGGCGTGTGGCGGGCGGATGATGCCCGTCGTCGACGATCTCGAGCGTTGTGGATGAAGCTTCAGCTGTCCCGTTCAGCACTGACCTGGAAGCCACGGGCCGCTTCGCCCAGCGCCGCCACGCAGGCCATCTGCAGGGCAGAATTGCTGAACGCCTGCTGGTAGATCTGCTCGAGCAGTTCCGCGGCCTTGGGACCACCGGCACGCCCCAGAGCGCGCACGGCTTCAAGCTGCTTGTTCGAGCCGACGCCGGCGGAAAGAAAGATCCGATGGATGCGCTCGACGACGTCGTTCCGGCAGTTCATGGAAGGCAGCTCCTGATCAGTATCCGCTCACGCTAGCTGCTCAGTGGCGGCCTGCCCATGGGAAAAGTTTGAAGCGTTACGCGCCCCTCCGCAGCGCCTCTAGGAGTTCTACGAAAATGTCGCTTTCGGCTGGAAGCAGGCGAGCGTGCCGATCACCATGGAAGCTCCTCCCAAAGCGGAAATCCCGATGTCGAAAATGGAGCAACTTGCACAGAAGCTGCAGCAATCTGCACACGCGGAGCAGGCCAGGGCCGCCGCCGTCGAAAAGCAGTACCAGGACTGGATCCAATCGCTGCATGTGCTGTTCGACACCCTCGAACTGTGGCTGCAACCGTTGGTGCAGGCGGAGGTGGCCACGCTGCGTCGGGACACGGTCACCATCACCGAGAATCCGTCATCCGGGGAACTGAAAACCTACGCGGCCCCCGCACTGACCCTGAACGTCAATGGCAAGGCCGCCGCGATCAAGCCTCTGGCCCGCTTCTGCTTCGGCTGCCAGGGACGGGTGGATATTCTGGCCCGGGAAAACCAGTGGCACCTGACACGGCACTTGGAGCCGGACGAGGTCTGGTACCTGCACACGCATGATCGCGCCCAGGGACGCGTGCTGGACGCGGACGCGTTGGCCGCGGTGTTCGCGGCGTACTGAGGCTGTCTGAAGGAACCTGCGCGGCGGAAACGCGGCGCGGTCTTGAAGGATGGAGCGGGCGATGGGAATCGAACCCACGTCAGTAGCTTGGGAAGCTACAGCTCTACCATTGAGCTACGCCCGCAGTGCGCGGTGAAAGTCTATGCGGTTGGGCCAGTGTTGCGCAATGGCGGCCACCGCATCCGCGAGGGGTCAGAGCCCTTTCCTCGCGGAAAGGGATCCGACCCCGGCGGTTGCTGCTTAGAACGTGCCGCTGAAGTTGGCGAACAGGGTGGCGTCCTGCGCGCGCTTCTGGCCGGTCGACGCGCTCAGGCCGAAGTTGCTCTGCAGCCCGAACAGTTCGGTGCGGGCACCCAGCACGACGGTGGCGTAGTTCTTGTCGAACTTCAGGCCCGGCACGCGGTAGCTGCCCAGTTCCGGCAGGGTCTGCAGCCAGGCGCTGGCCTGCTTGGTGTCCTCGAACTCGTGGTCGTAGGTCACCTGCGCGTACGGCTTGAGGGTGCCGCCATCGAAGCGGGCCTGCCAGCCGATGCGGCCGACGGTCGAATCGACGTTCTGGCGGTCGTAGCCCAGTGCAGTGGCCAGCGTGCCGGCCGCGGCGCTTTCGGTGTAACCGTCGATCTTCACCTTCTGCCAGATCACCGAAGCGATCGGGCCGTGGCGGAAGCCGCCTTCAGTGCCGAACTCGTAACCGGCGTTCAGGGCGGCGGTCAGGTTGCTGCCGTCCGGCGAACCACCATGCTCACGGGTGGCCGGGCCCAGCTGGACCTTGCGGTTCACGTCATAGGACAGCCAGGTGTAGCTGACCTGACCGTTCACCCAGATGCGGTCGCCGTACCAGCCAGCGAACAGACCGGCCGTGGTGTCCTTCTGGGTGAAGTCGCCGCGGTTGTTGCCGAAGTCGGCGCTGAGGCGACCGAAACCGGCGAAGCCGCCGAACACCATGCCGTCGCGTGCCCAGTCGATACCGAACAGGCCGGCCGGGGCCAGCCCGTCGTACAGGTCGGCGTGGTCGTAGCGCTGCAGGTCACCCCGCACGCCCCCCCACCAGGACAGGCCGTCAGCCGGACGGCTGCCCAGGTGCATGCTGACCTGGTCGGCGCGCGAGCGGCCGATGGTCTGCGCCGAGTGACTCAGCACCTGCTGCAGGCGCGGCGCTTCCAGCACCGACACGGCGTACTGGCCCAGCAGCTGATGGCCGGCGGTGGTCGGGTGCACGCCATCGGCGAACAGGTAGGTGTTGGCCGCATCCGGGCTGACGTAGCTGGTCGGGTTGCAGGTCAGGATGCTCTGCGTCGAGTTGGCCGGATCGATCTTGCAGGCGGTGCTGGTGACGTTGGTGAAGCCGTACATGCCCGGGTTGGCGGTCACTTCACGCAGGATGCTGAAGGTATCGAGCGGAATGAACTCGATGCCCGCCTGCTTCAGGCCACCGTACAGGGCCTTGTTGTAGCCGGCCGACAGTGCGGTGGCGGCGGCGGCATTGGGGCCGCGGAACTGCGGGGTGATGCCCACATCCGGCAGGTTCGGTACCAGCACGTACTGGGCGCCGGCCTGCTTCAGCGCACCCACCAGCGCGATCTGGTCGGTGACCGCTGCGCCGATGATGCCCTGCACCTGGGCCTGCGACGCGCCACCTGCCGCCGCGCGGGTGGCCGCGAACAGATCATTGGCGCCTCCCCATACGGTGTACAGGGCGTTGCCGTCAGCCTTGCCACCGTTCGCGGCAAGGTAGCGGGTTGCTTGCGACTTCAGCGACGGAATCACGCCCAGGCCACCGGCCTCGTCCACCGACACGCGGGCACCGCCGACTGCATAGTTGTCACCGCTCTGGCCGTTGCCGTTGGCGGCGCCATTGAGGCCATAGTAGTTGGCGACCTGCTGCGACCACACCCAACCCGGGTTGGTGGTGAACTGGCCGGTCACCGGACGCACATCGGCCGGCAGCAGCGGGCGGAAATAGCCGGCATCGGTCAGGCTGTCGCCGAAGAACACGGCCTTGGAATACGGGGATTCGCCTGCCATGGCCGGAACCGCGGCCAGCGCGATCGCGGCCGCCATCAGGGAGCGGATCGGGCGTTTGCTGAGCAGCATGTAAGAAACTCCTGTGGGGATATCGTTGAGGACCCGGCGGACGTACGCCGGCGCACGGTGAATGGTTTCACTGCGCCGCGTTTTGCTCACGCTGCGCCGCCGCATGGATTGTCGCCCGGCAGCGTCGGACAACGCTGTGCCGGGGCTGGCGGCCGAGGCAATTTGCAAGGGTTCCGATCCGCGCAGGCCGTAGGCGACAATGTGCCGATGAACATCCAGCTCAACGGCGAACCTCGTACCCTGCCCGCCTCGGCGACCCTCCACGATCTGCTGCAGGCCGAGCAGTTGCTGCAACGCCGGGTCGCGGTCGAGGTCAACGGCGAAATCGTCAGCCGCAGCCGCCATGGCGAGCACGTCCTGGCCGAGGGCGACGTGGTGGAGATCGTGCACGCGCTGGGTGGGGGCTGAGGCTGCGCGGGTGTTCAGGGGTCAGATCCCTTTGCCGGTGGCAAAGGGATCTGACCCCACGCTCGACCCCGCCCTCTACGTGACCCCATCTTCAGGCGGATAAGCGATAATCGCGCCATGAACGTTCATGTCTCCCCCGATTCGCTGGTGATCGCCGGCAAGACCTATGGCTCGCGGCTGCTGACCGGCACCGGCAAGTTCAAGGACCTGGAAGAAACCCGCCTGGCGACCGAGGCCGCTGGTGCCCAGATCGTCACCGTGGCCATCCGCCGCACCAACATCGGGCAGAACCCGGGCGAGCCGAACCTGCTGGACGTGCTGCCGCCGGAGCGCTTCACCATCCTGCCCAACACCGCCGGCTGCTACACCGCCGAGGACGCGGTGCGTACGTGCCGCCTGGCCCGTGAACTGCTGGACGGCCACAACCTGACGAAGCTGGAAGTGCTCGGCGACCAGAAGACCCTGTACCCGGACGTGATGCAGACCCTGAAGGCCGCCGAGCAGCTGGTCAAGGACGGTTTCGAGGTGATGGTCTATACCTCCGACGACCCGATCCTGGCCAAGCGCCTGGAAGAGATCGGCTGCGCTGCGGTGATGCCGCTGGCCGCGCCGATCGGTTCGGGCCTGGGCATCCAGAACAAGTACAACCTGCTGCAGATCATCGAAGACGCCAAGGTCCCGATCATCGTTGATGCCGGCGTGGGTACCGCGTCGGACGCGGCGATCGCGATGGAGCTGGGCTGCGACGGCGTGCTGATGAACACCGCCATTGCCGGTGCGCGCAGCCCGGTGCTGATGGCCAGCGCGATGCGCAAGGCGGTCGAGGCCGGCCGCGAGGCCTTCCTGGCCGGGCGCATCCCGCGCAAGCGCTACGCCAGCGCCTCCTCGCCGGTGGATGGGCTGATCGGCTGATGACCAATCCTTTTGACAGCGCCGGTTCCAAGGCCCCGCCCAAGCCCTTCACCGTGAGCGAGGGCCGCCGCGAGGTGCGCAGCTTCGTATTGCGCCAAGGCCGTTTCACTCCCGCCCAGCAGCGCGCGTTCGACGAACGCTGGCCGCGCTTCGGCATCGATTACAACGGCCAGCCGCGCGACCTGGACGCCACCTTCGGCCGCCCGGCACACAAGGTGCTGGAGATCGGCTTCGGCAACGGTGCCGCGCTGCGCTTCGCGGCCCAGCACGACCCATTGCGCGACTACATCGGCATCGAGGTGCACGCCCCGGGCGTGGGCCGGCTGCTGAACGCGCTGGCCGAGGACGATGCCGACCACGTGCGCCTGTACCACCACGACGCGGTGGAAGTGCTGCAGAACGAGATCGCCGACGGCGCACTCGATGAAGTGCGCATCTACTTCCCGGACCCGTGGCACAAGAAGCGCCACAACAAGCGCCGCCTGCTGCAGCCGGCATTCGCCGAACTGCTGGTGCGCAAGCTGCGCCCGGGGGGCCGCCTGCACTGCGCGACCGACTGGGAAGACTACGCCGAGCAGATGTGGGACGTACTCGACGCAACCGCCGGGCTGGTCAACCGCGCCGGCCCGCGGGGCAGCGTGCCGCGCCCGGACTGGCGCCCGCAGACGCACTTCGAGACCCGCGGCCAGAAGCTGGGCCACGGCGTCTGGGACCTGCTGTACGACCGCACCTGACGATCGCCTGAGGACGCCGCGCCCCACATGGATACCGCGCTGACGCTGACCAACGACATGAAGCTCGTGCTCGGGCTGGTCGGCTTCACGATGGCGATGTTCCTGTTCGAGCGCATCCGCGCCGACGTGGTCGCGCTGGTGGTGCTGGTGGTGCTTGGTGTCACTGGGCTGATCGCGCCGGAGGAGATCTTCGGCGGTTTCTCCGGTAACGCGGTGATGAGCATCATCGCCACCACCATCCTCGGTGCGGGCCTGGACCGCACCGGGGCGCTGAACCGGCTGGCGGCCTGGCTGCTGCGGCGCGGCCACGGTGTCGAGCAACGGCTGCTGATGATGACCACCGCCATCGCCGGCCTGAACTCCTCCTTCATGCAGAACCCGTCGGTGATGGCGTTGTATCTGCCGGTTGCCTCACGACTGGCAGCGCGCACCGGGCTGACGATGCAGCGCCTGCTGCTGCCGATCTCGGCGGCGATCGTGATGGGCGGTGCACTGACCATGGTCGGCAATTCGCCGCTGATCCTGCTGAACGATCTGCTGGCCTCGGCCAACAACAACCTTCCCTCCGGCCTGGCCACCATCGAGCCGCTGCGCATGTTCGCGCCGCTGCCGATCGGTGTGGCGTTGCTAATCGCTTCGTTGCTGTACTTCCGCTACTACGGCGACCGCAAGCTGATCGAAGAGGAAAGCCTGGTCAATGACGGGGTCACCCCGGCGCGCACCGAGAGCTACTTCGCCAAGACCTATGGCATCGAAGGCGATGTGTTCGAGCTGGTGGTGACCGCCGAGAGCCCGCTGGTGGGCATGACCCTGGGCGAGGCCGAGACCCTGCACGATGCGCCACTGCTGCTGGCCCTGAAGACCGGCAACGACACCCGCCTGGCGCCGCCGGCGGAGATGCGCATCTGGGTCGGCAGCGTGCTCGGTGCGATGGGACCGCGCCAGCAGATCAGCGACTTCGCGCAGAACCAGTTCCTGCGCATGTCCTCGCGCCTGAAGCACCTGGGTGACCTGTTCAATCCCAGCCGCGCCGGCATTTCCGAGGCAGTGGTGCCACCGACCTCGAACGTGATCGGCAAGAGTGCGGCCGATCTGCGACTTCGCAAGGAGCGCGGCATCAGCCTGCTGGCGATCAACCGCGACAAGCAGGTGATCCGCGAGGACGTGCGCGACGTGCAGCTGCGCGCCGGCGACATGCTGGTGTTCCACAGCATCTGGACCGACCTGGCGCAGGCCGCGCGCAGCCGCGACTTCGTGGTGGTGACCGACTATCCGACCGGCGAGCAGCGCCCGCACAAGTTCAAGATTGCGATGGCGATCTTCGCGCTGACCATCCTGATCGCGCTGACCAGCAAGCTGCCGGTGGCGCTGACGCTGATGACCGGCGTGGCCGGCATGCTGCTGACCGGCGTGCTGCGCATGGACGAGGCGTATGCCTCGATCAACTGGAAAACGGTATTCATGATGGCCGGGCTGATTCCGCTCGGCTGGGCGATGGACTCCAGCGGTGCGGCCGCGTGGGTGGCCGGCCATACCATCGACAAGCTGCCGACCGGCATTCCGGTGTGGGTGCTGGAGGTGGCGCTGGCGCTGCTGACCACGGCGTTCTCGCTGGTGATCAGCCATGTGGGTGCGACCATCGTGATGGTGCCGATCGCGGTGAACCTGGCACTGGCGGCGGGGGGCAACCCGACCGCGTTCGCGCTGATCGTGGCGCTGTCGGCGTCCAACAACCTGATGACGGCCTCCAACCCGGTGATCTCGATGATCACTGGCCCGGCCAACTACACCCCGCGCGAGATGTGGCGGGTCGGCGGCCCGCTGTCGCTGATCTATACCTGCGTGGTGGTGCTGATGATCAACCTGATGTTCTGAGGGTTAGGTTCTACAGTAGATCCACGCCATGCGTGGATGCCTTTTGTAGCGTCGAGCCATGCTCGACTGCTCCTGGTTTGATGGGGTCAGAGCCGTTTTCCTGCGGAAAACGGATCCGACCCCCAGCTGGCCTCAGGCCAGGTAGACCAGCCCGTCGCGTACGTCCACCGGCACCGTACGCAGGCGGTCACCCTTGCACGGGCCGGCGATGCAGTCGCCGCTGTCCAGCGTGAACGAGGCGCCATGCGCGGCGCATACCAGGTGGCCCTCGCGGCTCTTCAGGAACTGGCCTGGGGCCCAGTCCAGGCGGCGGCCAGCGTGCGGGCAGATGTTCAGGAACGCGCGCACCTGCGCGCCGTCGCGGTACAGCACCAGCGATTCGGCATCGCCATCGACCACCGCTTCGACCTCGGCAAACGCGCCATCGGCAATGGCATCAAGGGCGATCAGGGCAGCAGCGATAGTCATGGCGAAGGCTCGGACGGTAAACCGGAATTGTCGCATGCCTGCTCAGGTGACTGGCTGCGACATGAACACAAGTCATTGATCCGTAATAAGCACAGGCTATATTTAACGAGTTTTTCACTCAATGACAGTGGCGCGTCCCGATACTCTGTTTTCGCTGATCCCAGCCTATCGAGCCGCCATGTTCAATCGCGCATCCGCCTTCAACCAGTTCCGCACCCTGTTCGCGCCGCGTAAGCCGCGTCATCCGCTGGTGCGCGTCGCCGTGGGCCTGCTTGGCCTGGCGATCCTGGCGGCGATGGTGTTCATCGGTGTGTTCGTTGGCGCGGCGATGATCCTGGTCGGCCTGGCGTGGAAGCTGCTGGCTTCGCGCAAGCCGGGCGTTGCACGTCCGGTTGACCCGACCGTGGTTGAAGGCGAGTACCGCGTGGTGCGCAAGCCGGTGTTGCCGGCCTCGCGCTGATCCAGGCCTTCCGCGCCCGCTGACGGCGGGCGCCATGCGTTCTAGACTGCGGGCACGCCCTTCCTGGATGCCCGCATGTCCGATGTCTCCGATGTGATCCCTGCCGTAGCCCTGCCGCGTGTACCGGTAGCCGGTGGCGGCAGCTTCCCCGTGCACCGCATCTACTGCGTCGGCCGCAATTTCGCCGACCACGCCCGCGAAATGGGCGCGGCGGTGCCGGCGGCCGATGACCGCGGCCGCCCGATGTTCTTCAGCAAGCCGGCCGATGCGATCGTGGTCGGCCACGACGATGCCATCCCCTACCCGCCGGCGACCGCCAACCTGCACCACGAAGTGGAACTGGTGGTGGCGATCGGGCGCGATGCGCCCACCGGCGAGCTGGCCGTGGCCGACGCCGATGCGCTGGTCTATGGCTACGCCGTCGGCCTGGACCTGACCCGCCGCGACCTGCAGGCCGCAGCCAAGGACAAGGGCCACCCATGGGACGCAGCCAAGGGCTTCGACGCCTCCGCGCCGATCAGCGAAATCGTCCACGCCGAGGAAGTCGGCGACCTGGCCGCGCTGAACCTGTCGCTGGAGGTCAACGGCGAAGTGCGCCAGCAGGCACTGCTCGACCAGATGATCTGGAACGTGCCGGAGATCCTGCATGAGCTGTCCAAGCTATGGCAGCTGCGTGCCGGCGACCTGGTGTTCATGGGCACCCCGTCCGGGGTGGCTGCGTTGAAGCCCGGCGACCGCTTCAGTGCCCGCCTTGAAAACGTGGCCGAGCGCCACGGCGTGATCGCCGGCTGACATCACCTGCGCTACCCTGCGCGCTGTCCACTTCCCCACCGGAGAAAAACAACAATGGGAATGCTTACCGAGTTCAAGGAATTCGCCATGCGCGGCAACGTCATCGACCTCGCCGTCGGTGTGGTGATCGGCGCAGCCTTCGGCAAGATCGTGACGGCGCTGGTCGAGAAGATCATCATGCCGCCGCTGGGCTACCTGATCGGGCGCGTGGATTTCTCCAGCCTGGCCTGGACGTTGTCGCCAGCCCGGCTCGGACCGGATGGCAAGGAGATCCCGGCGGTGGTGGTTGGCTACGGCGACTTCATCAACACCGTCATCCAGTTCGTGATCGTGGCTTTCGCGATCTTCATCGTGGTCAAGGCGATCAACCGACTGTCGCGGAAGAAGGAAGCTGCCCCGGCGGCGCCGGCCGAAGAAGTGGTGCTGCTGCGCGAGATCCGCGACAGCCTGAAGAAGTAAGGTGTCGGGCGCCTATGGCGCCCCTCCCACCTGTAGAGCCGAGCCCACGCTCGGCTGATCTGCAAAAGGCAGCCGAGCATTGGCTCGGCTCTACAGAAGCAGGCGAAAGCCCCGTCCTGGCGGGGCTTTCGCTTTGCCGGTCATGGCGGAAAACAGCGTTCGCGCCAGCCATGACCTCCCGCCCATGCGCCGGGCTGAACGACTGTTAAGCTCCAAGGCTTAGGTCCCTTCCCGGAGTTGTCCATGCGTCGCCGCGTCCTTGCCATCGCATCCTCCCTCGCCCTGCTGGCCGCCCCGGCCTTCGCGGCGCCGCATACCACTACCCTGCCCCCGGCGTCGCTGGCCACCGCCGCACAGCTGCGCGACCAGGCGCTGGCCGATGACACCGGCTGGAAGGTGGTCGAGTCGCTCACCACCGAGATCGGTCCGCGCATCGCCGGCAGCGAAGCCGACGCCCGCGCCGTGGCCTGGGCCGAAGCCAAGTTCAAGGCCCTCGGTTTCGACAAGGTGTGGAAGGAGCCGGTGACATTCCCGAAGTGGGAGCGGCGCAGTGAACACGCCGCCGTGACCGGCAGGAACCCGCAGCCGCTGCAGATCACTGCACTGGGCGGCAGCCCAGGCGGCAGCGTGGAAGCCGAGGTGGTGCGCTTCGCCGACCTGGCCGCGCTGCAGGCCGCACCAGCGGGTTCGCTGAAGGGCAAGATCGCCTTCGTCGATTACCAGATGCTGCCGTTCCGCGATGGCCGCGATTACGGCCGCGGCGGTGCGATCCGCAGCAAGGGGCCGTCCGAAGCGATCCGCAAGGGTGCGGTCGGTTTCCTCATGCGCTCGGCCGGTACCGACTCGCACCGCGTGCCGCACACCGGCATCACCCGTTTCGATGAGGGCCTGACCCCAGTGCCGTCGGCCGCGCTGTCGGTGCCCGATGCCGACCAGCTGGCCCGCCTGCTGGCGCGTGGCAGCACCACGGTGAAGATGGCATTGGATTGCGGTTGGGATGGCACCGCCACCTCCTACAACGTGATCGGCGAGATCACCGGCCGCAGCCTGCCGAAGGAAGTGGTGGTGATCGGCGGTCACCTGGATTCGTGGGACCTGGGCACTGGCGCGGTGGATGACGGCGCGGGCGTGGGCATCACCATGGCCGCCGGCCACCTGATCGGCCAGCTCAAGCAGGCACCGAAGCGCACCATCCGCGTGATCGCCTTCGCCAATGAGGAACAGGGGCTGTATGGCGGCAAGGCCTATGCCGAAGCGCACGCGAAGGACGTGGCCCTGCACCAGCTGGCCGCCGAGAGCGATTTCGGCGCAGGCCGCATCTACGCCTTCAATACCGGTTCGCCGAATCCGGACGGCTCGCGTGAAGCGACGAAGCAGATTGCCGAAGTGATGAAGCCGCTGGGCATCGAGTACCAGGCCGACAAGGGTGGCCCGGGCCCGGACGTCGGCCCACTGGCCGCCAAGGGCGGTGCGTGGGCGTGGCTGGCGCAGGATGGCTCGGACTACTTCCACCTGCACCACACCGCCGACGACACGCTGGACAAGATCGACCCGAAGGCACTGGCGCAGAACGTAGCCGCGTACACCGTGTTCGCCTACCTGGCGGCGGAAGCGGATGGCAGCTTCGGCAGCGAGGCCAAGGCGACCACGCCGCCGAACGAATGATGCTGTAGCGTCGGGCCATGCCCGGCGAGCGCAGCGGGAAAAGTGGTGCGAACCGCGGTTCGCACCCACCGGGCAATGGCGTGGATCAGAGCCCTCGCCCTTGGCGAGGGCTCTGACCCCGATCCTGTCAGCCTTCCCACACGCTGGTGTTGCGCACGCCCAGCAGTTTCGGGTTGAACAGCGGATCCTTGCCGGCCTGGCGATGCTGCTCGTAGTCACGCAGCGCCGCCAAGGCCGGTTTCTGCAGCAGCAGGATGGCGATGATGTTCAACCAGCTCATCAGGCCGACGCCGATGTCACCCAGCGACCAGGCCACCGTTGCACTGTTCACCGCCGAGTACCCGGTCGCTGCCAGGAACAGCAGCTGGAAGCTGCCCATCACCCACGGCGTCGGCCGATCGCGGCACAGATAACTGACGTTGGTCTCGGCCATGTAGTACAGCGCGAGGATGGTGGTGAACGCGAACGGCAGGATCGCCAGCGCTACGAACGAACGGCCGAAGCCCGGGAGCGCGGATTCCACCGCATGCTGCACGAAGCGTGGCCCGGCCTCGACACCCGGCAGATTGCCCAGTAACAGGCGCGCCTCATCCGGAATGCCGTTCACCGCGGGGTCGTAGACGTTGTACAGGCCGGTGGACAGGATCAGGAAGGCGGTCGCACTGCACACCACCATCGTGTCGATGTAGACCGAGAACGACTGCACCAGGCCCTGCTTGACCGGATGCGAGACTTCCGCGGCGGCGGCCGGATGCGCACCACTGCCCATGCCGGCCTCGTTGGACAGCACGCCGCGACGCACGCCCCACTGGATAGCGGTACCGATCATCGCGCCGAACGCTGCGTCCACGCCGAATGCACTGCGCAGCACCAGCATGATCACCTCCGGCACCTTTTCCGCGTTGAGCACCATCACCAGCGCCGCAACCAGCAGGTAGGCCACGGCCATCAGCGGCACCACCCATTCGGCCACGCGCGCAATGCGCCGCACACCGCCGATGAGGATGGCACCCAGCACCACCAGCAGAACCGCGGTGGTGGTCATCACCGGGACGTCCCAGGCTTCGTTCACCGCGCTGGTGATCGCATTGGACTGGGTGCCAGCCAGCATCGCGCCCGCCAGCACCGTCACCAGTGCGAACAGCACTGCATACCAGCGTTGGCCGAGGCCTTTTTCGATGTAATACGCCGGGCCGCCCCGGTACTGCCCCTTGCCGTCGCGATCCTTGTAGATCTGCGCGAGCGTGGATTCGATGAAGGCACTGGATGCGCCAAGGAAGGCGACGATCCACATCCAGAAGATCGCGCCGGGGCCGCCGAAGGCGATGGCCATGGCGACGCCGGCGATGTTGCCGACGCCCACGCGGCTTGACAGCGAAATGGACAACGCCTGGAACGGCGACACGCCGGCATCGGAGCGCTCATGGCGGAACATCAGGCGCAGCATGTCCGGCAACGCACGCAACTGGATGAAGCGCGTGCGCACGCTGAAGTACAGGCCGGTGAGCAGGCACAGCACCACCAGGTAGGGACTCCAGACGACGCCAAGGATCGTGTTGACGATGGATTCGATGTTCATCGGCGGCCCCTCAGAAGAACATGCCCAAGGCAATCTGGGGGCTGACGATATGGCTGGTGTTGCGGCCCGCCACGCTGAACTCCACGCCGGCGATCAGGCCCAGCGTCGGGCTGAAGTGGTACTCCACGGCCGGCGCCAGGGTGACGCTGCGGCTGGCCGGGCGATGCTCTTCGATCCGTTCGATCGCACCGCTGCTGTTGCGTGCGAAGCCGCTGAGGCGCTGGCCTGTCTCGCGGCTGGCGGCCACCTCCATCACGCCCACCCAACGCGAATTGAAGCTGTACTCGGCGCCGACCGACAGGCCCAGCACCGACCCGCGGGAGATATGTCCCTGGAAGCTGTCATCGGTGCCGTAGACGCTGGTGCCGGATATGGCGGTGCGCGACGGTGCCGGCCCGGCACTGAGCTGGGCACGCCAGCGCACGGGGCGGTCATTGCCCAGCCACACGACCTGCTGCACGCCCAGCGCTGCAGTGGTGCGCTGAACGCCGTCGCCCTGCGCATCGAGCGGATTGCCGGCGATGCGATCGTGGCTGCCGGTGCTGAAACGCTGCACCAGCGCGACCGAGATGGCCGGACGGGTGCCATCGGCATTCGGCGCCTGCAGCAGGTACTGCAGCCGCGCGGTGGTGTCACCGGCACGGAAGCCGCTGCTGCGCGCACCGCCGGACTCCGAGCGCGATGCACTGAGATAGACCTGGCCCATCACCCGGTCGCTGAAGCCATAGATGATCGGCACCACCGTGGCCCATGCACCGCTACGTTGCCCACTGCGGCGGCGATGGCCGCCATCGTCGTAATGATCGCGACTGTCGATCCGCACCAGATAGGGTTCGATGTACCAGTTGCCCTGCGGCAGGCCGGCCGGATTGGGGGTGATCAGCGGGCCGGTGAAGTTGACACCGTCAAGACTGCGTTCGTCAGCCGCTGCGTGGGCACTGGCAAGGACGTTGGCCAGCACCAGCAATGCGACGAGGGTACGGCGAGGATGATGCATGACAGCCACTCCTGGACAGCATGGGATGGAATTCCACCCTGCGTCGCCAGAAGCGGCTGACCAATAAGGAAACTTTCAAAACATCATGCGTGCTTGACGCAATTGCCGGCCCCGGAAGGGGTCAGAGCCCTCGCCTGCGGCAAGGGATCCGACCCCGAACATGGCGAGCCGCTGGGGTCGGATCAGCCGCGACGGCTGGCCCATTGCGCCAGCAGTACCGCCGTGGCCGAGGCTACGTTCAGGCTCTCCACCGCGCCGCTGCCGGGAATCGAGACCTGCAGGTCGCACGCCCCCGCCAGGCTGCGGTCCATGCCCTCGCCTTCGGCACCCATCACATACACCAGGCGGGCCGGTAGCGAGCTGCGGAACACGTCATCACCGCCCTCGACCAGGGTCGCGGCCAGGCCGAAACCGGCTGCGCGCAATTGCGCCATTGCCTGATCGGTCTCCGGCAGCTGCACCAGCGGCACCGCTTCGGCACCGCCTTCGGCAACGCGCGCGGCGGCGCCGGACAGGGCCAGCGTGCTGCCGGCCGGCAACAGCAGCGCCTTGGCACCGAAGTGCGCGGCCGAGCGCAGGATCGCGCCGAGGTTGTGCGGGTTGCCCACGCCATCCAGCCACAGTGCCAGCGCCGGGGCCTCGCCGACCTGCTCCAGCCACTGCGCCAGCGGCAGTGCAGGTGCACGCAGCACATCAGCCACCACCCCTTCGTGATGGGTGGTGCCGGCGAGCTTGTTCAGATCGCCATCCTCGACCACGCGGTAGCCCACGCGGTTGGCAACGCACCACTTCAACAGCGGCTGCAGGCGCGGGATGCGTGCTTCCAGCAGGTACAGCTTGCGCAGCGCCTGCGGCCGCGCTTCGAACGCAGCCAGCACGGCATTCAGGCCGTACAGACGCAGCTCATCGCTGCCACCGCGCCCACCACCGCCCGTGGCCGGCACCTCCGGGCGCGGCAACGGCGTTGCGCGCGGCGGACGGGCGGACGGGCGGCGGTTGTTCCAAGGGTTGTTCACTTACACACTCTCCTGCTTGCGCTGGCGCCAGAAATCGGCGTTCTTGATGCCCAGGGCATCAGGGTCGAACACCGGATCCAGGCCCAGCTTCTTCTGTCGTTCGTAGTCACGCAGGACCAGCATCGCCGGCTTCTGGATGATGAGGATGGCGATGATGTTCAGCCAGGCCATCAGGCCGACGCCGATGTCGCCCAGCGCCCAGGCCAGGGTGGCATTGTGGAACGCGCCGAACACCACCATGCCGATGATGCCCAGGCGCAGCAGCAGCACGGTCAGCGGCCGCTTCCTGTTGTGGTTCACATAGCTGAGGTTGGTCTCGGCCATGTAGTAGTACGCCATGATGGTGGTGAAGGCGAAGAAGAAGATGGCCACCGATACGAACGCCGAACCCCAGCCCGGCAGCACCGCTTCCACGCCGGCCTGGGCGTAACCGGCGCCTTCCGGAATGCCGGCCAGGCCCTGGAAGATCGGCGCGGCGCCCTCCACCGGCGAGTACACGTTGTAGGTGCCGCTGGCCAGGATCAGGAACGCGGTGGCGGTGCACACCATCATGGTGTCGAAGTAGATGGCGAAGGCCTGCACATAGCCCTGCTTGGCCGGGTGCGAGACTTCCGAGGCGGCCGCTGCATGCGGGCCCGAACCCTGGCCGGCTTCGTTGGCGTAGATGCCGCGCTTGATGCCCCACTCCACGGCCAGGCCCATCATGGCGCCGAATGCGGCATGCGTGCCGAAGGCACTCTTGAAGATGATGCCGAACATTTCCGGCACGCGGTCGTAGTTGATGACCATGATGATGATGGCCATCAGGATGAAACCGGCAGCCATGAACGGCACCACCACTTCGGCGAAGTTGGCGATGCGTTTGACGCCACCGAAGATCACCACGCCCAGCAGCAGCGCGACCACGATGCCGATGCCCAGCTTCAGCGCCTGCACCGATTCCATGCCGAAGGCCTGGCCGTCGAGCGGCCCGCACAGCGCGGTGCCACGGCAGGCGTTGATGATGCTGTCGGCGATGGCATTGGCCTGCACGCCCGGCATCAGGAAACCTGCGGCGATGATCGTGGCGATGGCGAAGGCCAGCGCATACCACTTCAGGCCCATCGCCTTCTCGATGTAGTACGCCGGGCCACCGCGGTAGCGGCCTTCGGCGTCCTTGGTCTTGTAGATCTGCGCCAGGGTGCATTCCACGTACGAGGTGGACGCGCCGAGGAAGCCCATCACCCACATCCAGAAGATCGCCCCGGGGCCGCCGAAGGCGATGGCGGTGGCCACGCCGGCGATGTTGCCGATGCCCATGCGGCCGGCCATCGACATGGCCAGCGCCTGGAACGAGGACACACCGGCGTCGGATTTCTCCCCCCTGACGGTGAGGCGGCACATCTCGAAGAAGCCACGGATCTGCATGAAGCGGGTGCGCAGGCTGAAGAACAGGCCGGCGCCCAGGCACACGAAGATCAGTGCCTTGCTCCAGATGATGCTGTTGATGAAGTGTACGGTTGCTTCCACGCGCGCTCTCTCCAGTCGGCGGGTTGTAAGGACGTCCCGTCGGCTGGAGGGGACCGGTCGATTCTCCCTGATCGAAGGCCGCTGCGGTAGCGCCATTGGTCGCGCCGGGCCATGACCGGAGAGCGGAGAAGGGGTCAGATCCCTTTTCCACTGGAAAAGGGATCTGACCCCGGGCCGTTCAGGGCAGCTGCGTGCGCACCCGGGCGAAACGGCGCAGGTCGTGCAGCACGCCGCGCTTGTAGACCGCGCAACGCTCCACGCCCTCTTCCTGGAAGCCGTTCTTCTCCAGCACCCGGGCCGAGCCGAGGTTGAAGTCGACCACGCTGGCCTGCAGCCTGAACAGGCGCAGCTCATCCATCACCCACGGGGCGAACAGGCCGACCACGCGGGTCATCAGGCCCTGCCCCCAATAGGCCCGGCCCAGCCAGTAACCCAGTTCGGCGGTATGCCCACGCTCGGCCAGGCCCTGTTGGGCACCGACGCTGCCGCAGGCCTGGCCGTCGATCTCGATGGCCAGGTTCAGGGTGCCGGGAGCCAGCACGCGGCCGGCGAGGAAGGCCTCGCCATCCCCGCGCGTGTACGGGTAAGGGAAGCGGTCGCGCAGGCCGCGCGATACCTCGGCGTCGTTGGCGTGGCGCAGCAGGGATTCCAGGTCGCCGGGCTGCCACGGGCGCAGAGTGAAGCCTTCGCCCTGCAGTGGTGGGGTCAGAGCCCTTTCCCCTTGGGAAAGGGATCCGACCCCGTCGACAGGCCGGTCAGGCATGACCACCCACCGACGGCGATTCCGCTTCCTGCTTCTCCAGCTCGCGCTTCACCGCTTCCGGCGAACGGGTGTACGGCGCCAGCCGCGCGTAGAACGCCGGCACCACGAACAGCGACAGGAAGGTCGAGAGGGTCACACCGAAGATGATCACGGTGCCGATCGTGCCACGGCTGGCCGAACCAGGACCACCGGCGACCACCAGCGGGATCGCGCCGACCACGGTGGCGATCGAGGTCATCAGGATCGGGCGCAGGCGCACCATCGCCGACTCGATGATCGCCTCGCGCACGCTGCGCCCATCGTCGCGCAGCTGGTTGGCGAATTCGACGATGAGGATGCCGTTCTTCGCTGCAAGGCCGACCAGCATCACGATGCCGATCTGGCTGAACAGGTTCACCGTACCGCCACTCACCCACAACCCGACCAGCGCGCCGAGCACGCCCAGCGGCACGGTCAGCATGATGGTGAGCGGATGGATGAAGCTCTCGAACTGCGCGGCCAGCACCAGGTACACCACCAGCAGCGCCATCGCGAAGGTCAGCATCACCGCGCCGCCGGCGCTCTGGTACTCGCGCGATTCGCCCTTCCAGTTCACCTGCGCGTACTGCGGCAGCTCTTCCTGGGCTACGTTCTGTGCCCAGGCAATGGCTTCGCCCAGCGGATAACCGGGCGCCAGGCCGGCACTGATGGTGATCGAGCGCAGTCGGTTGAAGCGGTTCAGGGTGCCGGCCTCGGCCACTTCACTCAGCGTGACCAGGTTGGACAGCGGCACCAGCTCGCCGGAGTTGGCGCGCACGCGGATCGCGGCCAGGTCGGCCGGGCTGGCACGACCATCGCGACCGGCCTGCACCAGCACGTCGTACTCCTCGCCGTTGTCGACGAAGGTGGTGACGCGACGCGAGCCCATCATGGTTTCCAGCGCCGAACCGATCGCGGTGACCGGCACGCCGAGATCGGCCGCACGCTGGCGGTCAATGTTCACCCGCATCTGCGGCCGGGTTTCCTTGTAATCGGAATCGGGGCCGACCAGGCCGGGATTGTCGGCCATGCGCAGCAGGATGCGGTCGCGCCACTGCGCGATCTCGGCATATTCCGGGCCGCCCAGCACGATCTGGAACGGTTGGCCGCCGCTGCGCACCAGGCCACCACCCACCTGCGTGCGTACGCGCACGCCGCGGATGGTATCCAGTTCCTTCTGCAGTTCGTTGGCGACTTCGGGCGTACCCTCGCTGCGCTGGCGCCACGGCTGCAGGAAGATGCTGACGCGGCCGGTATGCATTTCCTCGCTGGCGCCCCAGCCGCCCGGCACGCGGGGGTTGGCACGCACGATCGGCTTGTCCGGGCCGACATGCGGTGCCAGCAGCGCTTCCACCTGCTGCACCTGCTGCACGGTGTAGTCGTAGCCGGCGCCTTCCGGGCCGTCGATCATGATCTGGAACGAACCACGGTCTTCGGCTGGCGCCAGTTCCGACGGCAGCAGCTTGAGCAGGCCCCAGCTGGCGGCCAGCGCAGCCACCATCACCAGCAGGTAGATCCAGGTGCGGTCGACATGGTGATCGAGCACCCGCCCATAGGCACCCGCAAGGCGTTCCAGGTTGCGGTTGATGAAGCCGTGCAGGCCCCGCGGGGCCTGCCCGGTATGCGGCTTGAGCAGCTTGGAAGCCATCATCGGCGTCAGTGTGAGCGCAACGAACGCGGACAACGCCACGGCAGCGGCCAGCGCCACGGCCAGTTCGCGGAACAGTCGCCCGGTGTTGCCCTCCAGGAAGCCGACCGGCAGGAACACCGCCACCAGCACGGCAGTGGTGGCGATCACCGCGAAGGCGACCTGCGCGGTGCCGCGCTTGGAGGCCACCAGCGGTGGTTCGCCCAGGTCGATGCGGCGCTGCACGTTTTCCACCACCACGATCGCATCGTCCACCACCAGGCCGATGCACAGCACCAGCGCCAGCAGGGTCAGCAGGTTGATCGAGAAGTCGAACGCATACAGCGCGATGAACGCCGCCACCAGGCAGACCGGCACCGTCACCGCCGGAATCAACGCGGCGCGGAAGCTGCCGAGGAACAGCCAGATCACCGCCAGCACCAGGATCATCGCTTCCACCAGGGTGGCGTAGACGCGGTCCACTGCAGCTTCGATGAAGGTGGTGTTGTCGAAGGCGACGAAGATCTGCGTGCCCTTGGGCAGGGTCAGCGCCACCCGCTCGGCCTCAGCGCGCGCAGTGCGTGCCACGTCCAGCGAGTTGGCGGTGGAGGTCTTGACGATGCCCAGGCCGATGCCGGGCTCGCCGTTGCTGCGGTAGTACGCGCGGCGTTCGGCCGAGGCCAGCTCGATCTTCGCCACGTCGCCCATGCGCACCACGTAGCCGTCGCGGCCCTTGCCCAGCGGGATGGTCGCGAAATCCTCGGGCTTGATGTAGTTGCGTTCCACGCGCAGGGTGAAATCGCGGTCGGTCGACTCGATGCGGCCGGCCGGCAGCTCCACGTTCTCGTTGCGCAGTGCGGTTTCCACGTCGCCGGTGGTCAGCCCGCGCGCGGCCAGCTGGTCACGGTCCAGCCAGATCCGCATCGCATAGCGCTGGCGGCCGCCGATGCGGACCTGGGCCACGCCATCGAGGCTGGAGAAACGATCGACCACGTAGCGGTCGGCATAGTCGCTCAACTCCAGCGTGTCCATGGTCGAGGACACCATGTTGAACCAGATGATTGGGTCGGCATCGCTCTCGACCTTGGCAATCTCTGGTGGCCGCGCCTCTTCCGGCATGCGGTCGGCGACGCGGCTGACCGCATCGCGCACGTCGTTGGCCGCCGCTTCGATATCACGGTTGGAGGTGAACTCGATGCTGACCTGCGAGCGGCCGTTGGTGCTGCGCGCGTTGATCGTATCGATGCCTTCGATGCCGGCCAGCGCATCTTCCAGCACCTGGGTGATGCGGCTTTCGATGACCGCCGCCGACGCGCCGGTGTAGTCCACCGACACCGAAACGATCGGAGGGTCGATGGCGGGCAGTTCGCGCAGGGTCAGGCGGGTGAAGGACATCACGCCCAGCACCAGCAGCAACAGGCTCATCACCACGGCGAACACCGGCCGCTGGATGGAGATGTCGGACAGCTTCATCCGCCGTGGCCCTCGGTCGCGACCGGCGCCGGCGCGTCAGCCGGTTTGGCGCCAGAGGCCGGTGCGGCGTCCTTCGCAGCGACCTTCAGGCCCGGGCGCAGCTTGCCGGTGCCATCGACCACGATGCGCTGGCCTGCTTCCAGGCCCTGCCGGATCTCGACCACGCCGGCACGGCGCGCGCCGGTGACCACGTCCACCCGCTCGACGCTGTCGTCGGCCTTGATGCGGTACACGAAGGTATCGCGGCCGACCTGTACCACGGCGATTTCCGGGACCACCAGCGCCGGGCGCTCGGGGCGGAACAGGCGCACGTCCAGCAGCATGCCCGGGCGCAATTCGTGGTCGCCATTGGCGAAATCGGCGCGCACGGTCACCGCACGGGTGGCCGGATCGATACGCGCATCGATGGTGCTGACCACGCCCTCGAAGGTGCGACCCGGCCAGGCCACGCTGGTGGCACTGACCTTGTCACCAACGCCCAGCGCAGCCAGCTCCACTTCCGGCACCTGGAAATCGACATGCATGTGCTCGATGTCGTCGAGCGTGGCGATGACCGTGGTCGGGGTCAGCAGCGATCCCGGACTGACCTGGCGGATGCCAAGCACACCGGCAAAGGGCGCACGCACACGGCGGTCGCCAATGTCTGCCTGCATCTGCATCACGCGCGCCTCGGCGGCGTCGCGGATCGACTTCTGCGTATCCAGCGTGGCGCTGGACACCAGCCGCTGGGCGGCCAGTTCGCGCTGGCGCTTGTACAGCTGATCGGCTTCATGGAAGGTGGCCTGCGCCTGCACCAGTGCGGCTTCCTGGGCCTGGCCGCGCAGCGTCACGATCGGCGCACCGGCGGCAATGTGCTGGCCGCTCTCGAAGTGCACTTTCTCGACGATCTCGCTGACTTTGGCAGTGACGCTGATCGACTCGCGCGCCTTGGCCGTGCCCAGTGCCTGCAGGGTGTCGTTCCACTGCGTGGGCTGCACGACCTGCGCGGTGACCGGCACCGCTTCGCCCTGCCGACGTGCGGCGGCCTCCTGTTTGCCTGCGCACCCGGCCAGCACGGCCAGGCTGAGGCCGAGGGCCAGGGTCGAAGCGATACGAGCCAACATGAACGGTCCTGATTGATCCACGGCCGCCGAGTGTAGGCAAGTGCCCATAAAAGCGGTATGTGCCAAGCGTTTACCGGCGTGGAACCTAGGCTGCGATAGCGCCTTGAACCCGTTCCGTGCAAGGCTGCCATGGGCAGTGTCGGCGTGTGTCGGGGTGTATCCAGTGGTGCAGCACCGCGGCCGTCATCGTAGAGTCGAACCTGCCCGACCGAGGGCGTCGGGCGGGGACGGATCCTGGCGGGGATCCGGCCCCGTTTTTTTATGCCCGGCGGATCAGTACCGGTAGTTCAACTTCATCCACACGCTACGCCCCGGCTCGTTGATCCGCACCGGGTCGGCCGGGAAGCCGAAGTCGGCGCTGCCGGCCAGGTTCAGGTGCTCGCTGTAGGCGCGGTCGAACAGGTTGTCGACGCCGGCGCTGAGCTGCAGCTGCGAACTGAAACGGTACGCGGCATTGAGCGCGAAGGTGGCAAACCCGGCGCTCGGCCCGAGGTCCTGCGCGACCACGTTGCCCTGTCCATCTGCGACACGATGCTGATGGGTCACCGCGCGCAGCAATGCGCCGGCACTCCAGCGCTGGCCCTCCCAGTTCGCGCTCAGGCGTGCTTCCAACGGCGGCATCTGCGGCAGCGGACGCTGCTGGTCGCGGTTCTCTCCCCAGGCATAGGCCAGCGTGCCGCCCAGCTTCCACTGCTCGGTCAGGCTCACTTCCAACCCGGCCTCGGCACCGGCAATGCGCGCCTCGACGTTGCTGGCCTGGCTCATGCCCATCATGCCGCTGCCGTGGTAGGTGAACAGGATGTAGTCCTGGATCTGCCCGGCATAGGCCGAGACCCAGGCCTGCACGCGCGGTCCCTTGTACTGCAGGCCCACGTCGAGCTGGGTGGTGCGTTCCGGCTGCACGCCAGTGAACGCGTTCACTGCGCCGGCCGGGCCGTGGTTGGGCGAGAACAGCTCCCAGTAGTCGGGCATGCGCTCGCTGTGGCCGAGGCCGGCGTACCAGGTCAGGCCGTCGGCCAGGTCCTGCTCGTAGCGCAGGAAGCCACTGCCGAGCCATTCCTTGCGACGCTCGCCGGCGGTGGGATTGGGCATGTTCCCCATCATCCCGCGGATCGACTGCCGCTCGTCGCGAGCGCTGGCGCGATCGATGCGCAGGCCGCTGATCCAGCGCTGATCGGTGCCGGCGCCGAGGGTCAACTCGGTGAAAACGCCATAGCGGCGGAAGCTGGCATCGGTCTGCCACGCCGCCTGGCGATAGGTGCCCCGGCCCATGCCCATTCGCCCACGATGGCGGCTGTCCTCGCCATCCACACCCGCCACCAGTTGCACGTCCTGCCAGCCCCACTCGGAACTGACCCGGCCGCCCTGGGTACGGCGGTCCACGTTCGACGCCATCGGCATCGGCATCATGCTGTGCGGATTCGGCGTGCGCAGCGTGTAGTTGTCCATCACGTGGTCGGCCTCGTTGTAGTACACGTTGGCCTGCAGCGTGTCCCACGCACCCGGCAGGTTGCGCTTCTCGAAGCGCGCGGCGTAGCTGGTGCGTTCGAACGCGGCACCGTCCATGCCGCGCCCCGCGTAGCGTGCGATCGCATCGCCGGCACCGGCAGAAACTTCCAGCAGCGTATCGGCATCCGGCGTCCAGCCGATCGCCACGTCACCGTTCCACTTGCGCCACTTCGATGGCACCACATCGCCGTGGCCGTCCTTGTAGTCATCGGCTTCGGAACGGTTGCCACTGGCGCGCACATAGCCGGCCGGGTTGCCCAGGGTCAGGTCCAGCACCTGGTCGTTGCGGTTGCGCGAACCGACCAGCGTACTGGCATCGGCACGCAGGCCCGGTTCCTCGAAGCGCGGTGTATCGCGTTCGAAGCGCACGGTGCCGGCCGAGGCACCTGCCCCCCAGCGCACGCTCTGCGGGCCCTTGATGATGGTCAGGCGGTCGAAGCTCTCCGGTGCGATGTAGGACAGCGGGTTGTCCATGCGCGAGGGGCAGGCGCCGATCAGGTTGCCGTCATTGCTGAGGATGTTCAGGCGCGAACCCAACATGCCGCGCAGCACCGGGTCACCGTTGGTGCCGCCGTTGCGGATGGCGGAGAAGCCAGGAACGGTCTTCAGGTAGTCGGCGCCGTCACTGGCAGGGACCGGCTGCCGCGGCAGGCGTGGATCGGTCACCCAGTGCAGTGACGACGAAGGCGCGGCGGCGGTGACCACCAGCGTATCGAGAGTGCGCGCCTCTTCGGCGGGCGCGGCATGGGCGAGCGTTGCAGCCGCGGCCAGGCCAAGGGCAACCGGCAGGCGCACGCAGGCGCCTGCGGGGCGGGAAGTCATTTTCATCGGAACAGCTCCAAGGTACGCACGCGCGCACGGCGCCCGGTCAGGCGTCGTGCGGCAGATTCGACAGGAAAATCAGCGGACGATGGAGGCGCGCGGTGGCCCACGCGCGGCGTGTGCCGGCCAGCGCAGTGCCGGCAGTACCTGCTGCGACCACGGGAATACCAGCCGCGGCCGCCACAGCAGCGGCAACAGCAGCACCAATACCGCCAGCCACGGCAGCAGGCGCATGGCCAGCACGCAGTATTCGCAGGCTTCGCCATGCATGGCGTGAGGATCGGCCGGTGGGGTCGGACTCCGTTGCCCGTGCAGAGGGCTCTGACCCACTGCGGCAGCGTCGTGGTGCATGTGCGCGTGGTCCATGCCTGCCATCGCCGCGTGGTCCATCGGCGGCGCCTGCAGCGCGCGGCTGACCAGTGGCGCAAGCACCATCAGCAGCGTCGCCAGGACGGCGAGCTGCAGCAGGAGGCGCTGCGGGCGGGACAGGCGGGTCACCCCGCTAGTGTAGAGGCGGGTCCAGGGTTGCCCGTGCGACGAACCGTCGCAGGCGTTTGCGACACCCCGTCGCGGGGGTGTTCGGCAGGGCTGCGCCCTGCACCTGCAGAGACCACGTCCACGGCAAGAGCCGAAGCAACAGCAAAAGCAAAAGCGGTTTCCTGTGGGTAGGCGGGGTGGGTCCGGTTGCGGGGGACGCCGTAAATACGTCCATGCAGGCTCGGTCGCCGCTTGCTCGTGTGCGCTGTCCTGCGCACACGGCAAGACCGGGGTTGGGCGTCCTGCCCAACCCGCCCGAGGCATGCCTCGGGCCCATGCGGCTCACGCCCCCGCAACCGGACCCACCCCGCCTTCGACAGTCTTCTGCGGTCTGTTGAAACGGCTCTTGGGGTCAGATCCGTTTTCCGCAGGAAAACGGATCTGACCCCAGATGCATTTCCATATCTGACAGATTTCATCCACGCATGGCGTGGGTCGACCGTGTCGACCAAGGTCGACACCTACCAACAGCCATCGGAATCTGTCAGAGGCGGGGCGGTGTGGGCAGGCAGGACCGTTGGCGCCATGGATGGCGCCATCGAGCCCCCAGGGATGGGTTTACGGCGTGTCCTGCCTGCCCACACCGCCCCGCCGCCCCACGGAAGCCAGCAGTTGCTGTTGCTTCGGCTTTTGCCTTTGATTCGGCAGGTGCAGGGCTGCAAGCCCTGCTCGACCCACCTCACACCGTGATGGTCTGGGTCAGCGACTCCCAGGTCGGTGGCACCGGCCACGCCGCCGCCTGGTTGCCATCCAGCACCCGCCGCAGGTCGCGCGGATCAATCTGTGGGGCCAGCACGTGCACCAGCTCCAGCGCGTAATCACGCAGCACGCGGTCGCGCGGCAACACCGCCCAGGCGATGCACTCGCTGATCGGATCCGGCGCCGGCCACGACCTCAGGTCTTCGTCATTGGAACTGACCGCCATCTCGGCCAGCAGGCCTACGCCCAGGCCCGTGCGCACGTAGGTCTTGATCAGGTCGGCATCGAGCGCGGTCAGCGCCAGGTCGGGCACCAGCCCATTGGCGGCGAAGGCGCGTTGCAGGGAAGAGTTCGGTCGGGTCGAGGATTCGTAGCTGATCAACGGCTGGCGGGCCAGCGCGGCCAAGTCCGGTGCGCGGCCGGCGCGGTCCAACGGGTGGCCCTTGGGTACCACCACCAGGCGCCGCCAGCGGAACAGCGGCACTGCGATGCCGTCGGTTGGCTCACCGCCTGCGGTGCTGATGATGGCGATATCGGCGTCACCCTGGTTCAAGCGGTCCAGCGCGTCGGTTTCACCGGCCTGCTGCAGGTGCACGCTGACCTGCGGATAGGCCTGCTTGATCGCCGCCACCGCCGGCGGCAACACGAAGCGCGCCTGGGTGTGCGTGGTGGTCAGGATCAGCTGGCCCTGGCTTTCGCGCCGCTGGTTTGCCGCGTACGTACGGATATTGTTGGCTTCGGCCAGCACCGCGCGGGCACGCGCGATGACTTCGGTTCCAGCCGGGGTAACCGACTCCAGGCTGCGCCCCTTGCGCACGAACAGCAGGAAGCCGAGCTCGTCCTCCAGCTGCTTGAGCTGCTTGGACAGGCCGGGCTGGGTGGCGTGCACGCGCGAGGCGGCCAGCGTGATGTTCAGCTCGGCGTCGGCGATGGCTACCAGGTAGCGCAGCTGGGTCAGCGTCATGGGCAGGCAGGCGGCATGGGGCGGAAGTCCACTCTAGGGTCAATTGCCGTCACCAGCTTATAACCAAAGGTTGTTTAAGAAAGGTATCTGGTCATTTCCGGGCGTCATATGCCGGCGCTACGGTCAGCCGGCAGCCGCTGGCCTGAACGGCCAGCCCTCCCCCCTTCGCCCGCCGTGACCCGTCGCGGCCCCGTTTCCGGAGCGCTCCCATGGCCCTGTACGACTCCATCCTCGATACCGTCGGCAACACCCCCATCGTCAGGCTGCAGCGCCTGGCGCCGCCACAGGTCAGCGTCTACGCCAAGGTCGAGTCGTTCAACCCGGGCGGCTCGGTGAAGGACCGCCTGGCGCTGGCGATCATCCTCGATGCCGAAGCACGCGGCCTGCTCAAGCCGGGCGACACGATCGTGGAGGCCACCTCGGGCAACACCGGCGTGGCACTGGCGATGGTCGCCGCCGCGCGCGGCTACAAGTTCGTGGCCACCATGGTCGAAACCTTCTCGGTCGAGCGCCGCAAGCTGATGCGTGCCTACGGCGCCAAGGTGATCCTGACCCCGGCCGCCGAGCGCGGCAGCGGCATGGTGCGCAGGGCGGCCGAGCTGGCCGAGCAGCACGGCTGGTTCCTGGCCAGCCAGTTCGCCAACCCGGCCAACCCGGCGTATCACCGCAACACCACCGCTGCCGAGATCCTGCGCGACTTCGCCGGCAAGCGGCTGGACTACTTCGTCAGCGGCTGGGGCACCGGCGGCACGCTCACTGGCGTAGGCGAAGTGCTGAAGGTGGCACGCCCGCAGACCCGCATCATCGCCACCGAACCGGCCGGCGCCGCCCTGCTCAAGGGGGATGACTGGAAGCCGCACAAGATCCAGGGCTGGACCCCGGACTTCGTGCCGGACGTGCTCAACCGCGACGTGGTGGATGAACTGGTCTCGGTCGAAGACGATCGTGCGATCACCACCGCGCGTCGCCTGGCCGCCGAGGAAGGCATCTTCGTCGGCATCTCCGCCGGCGCCACCGTGGCCAGCGCGCTGGACATCGCTGCCCGCGCTGAACCGGGCTCGGTGATCCTTGCGATGCTGCCGGACACCGGTGAACGTTACTTCTCCACGCCGCTGTTCGCCGATGTGAACGAAGGATCCGACGACGACTGGCTGGCCGGCCTGCCGTAACAGCAGGGGTCAGAGCCTTTTCCGTGCGGAAAAGGATCCGCCCCCTTCCCGCTTCAGCCTGCGTGAAGGCGTCGCCCGCCATCGTGCGCGAAGGCCGTTGGATCGCAGCGCGTGAGACGGTCATGACGCAGCATCGATGCCCTGTCCCCTACCGTGGGAACAGCCGGCGCAGATGCTGCGCGGATCACCTCACAGGCAGGAGACGGACGCATGAAGATCGAGGTTTGGCAGGGCGACATCACGACCCTGGCGGTGGATGCGATCGTCAACGCGGCCAATGAAACGCTGCTCGGTGGCGGCGGTGTCGACGGCGCGATCCATCGTGCGGCCGGCCCCGCCTTGCGGGCAGAGTGCGAGCGGTTGCCGGAGCTGCGCCCGGGCGTGCGTTGCCCGACGGGTGAAGTGCGCGCCACCGGTGCCCATGCGTTGCCGGCGCGCCATGTACTGCACACGGTAGGCCCGGTCTGGCACGACGCCCAGCGCGATGAACCGGCGTTGCTGGCCAACTGCTACTGGAAGTCACTGCAGCTGGCCGAATCACTGGGCGTGCAGTCCATCGCCTTCCCGGCGATCAGCTGCGGCGTGTATGGCTATCCGTTGTACCAGGCCGCGCAGATCGCTGTCACCGAAACACTGGCCTGGCAGCGCAGCCATGCGCAACCGATGCGCATCGTGCTGGTGGCGTTCAATACCGCGACGGCCAAGGCCTACCAGCAGGCGTTGAGCGCCGCCGGGCAAAGCGCGGACAGCGAACCGCGCGGGTCGCTGCTGCCGCCGCTGGGGGATACGGGCTTTGCCGCCGCGCACTGAACCGTGGTGCTTCAGGTAAAAGAAAAGGCCGGGCATTGCCCGGCCTTTTCCGTTGCAGCGTAGTGCTCTTCCACGCACGGCGTGGATCACACTCAGCGACTGGAGGCTTCCACCGCGGCGGCATCATCGGCCACGGCGGCTGCATCGGCTGCGGCACGTGCCGCCGAGGCTGCGGCCCCGTCGGCGCTCGCGCCATCCACCTGCACGCGCACTTCCACCATGCCTGCGCCATTGTTCAGGCTGGACACATCGACGGTGTAGTGACCGGCCGGCAGGGTTTCTTCCAGGCGTGAATTGGTACCGTTGCCGCCGTCGTCGTCGGTCAGCTCGACATCGCCGCCAACCACGCGCAGCAGGGTATCGACCTGGCTGGAGATCGCATCCAGGCGCACATCGGCCGGGCGGTCCAGGGACAGCAGGAAGCGGCGGCGGCCATCGTTGTCGAGCATCGTGTACACGCTCCCCGACTTCGGCAGCGCCGTACCATCGCGCTCGACCAGATTGCCGGGCAGCTCGATGCGGGTGGCCGACAGGGTGAACATGCCGCTGACGCCGTCGCCCAGGCCACGCGCGGTCAGGGTGTACTTGCCCGGCTTCAGCGACAGGGTCAGGCGCGAGTTGGTGCTGTCACCGCCGTCGTCATTCTCGGCATCCACGCCCTGGCCCGACAGCTTCAGCACTGGATCGAAGACATCCGACACCAGGCGGATCTCGTACAGGCCGGCCTTGTCCACCTGCAGGGTGTAGTCCTGCGAGTTGCTGGCCAGCATATCGACGATCTCGCCACTGCCCACCAGCGGCTTGCCGTCGTACGGCACCAGCTTCTCGGCACGCAGGCGGTACGGACCATAGTCGGTCGAGCCGTTGGCGTTGACCGCCACCTGGTAGATGCCGCCACCGTTGGCACGGAAGGCCAGCGAGACGTCGCCTTCGCGCTCGTAGCCGGTGTTGCTGCTGGCCACCAGGCTGCCGTTGTTGAACACGGCAATCGAGCCACTCAACGAACCGGTCAGCTTCAGTCCGACCAGTTGCTTGTCTTCCAGCTTGATCTGGTAGAGCTGGTGGTGGCTGCCGTCGTTGTAGTTGATGCCGCTGCGCGAGGTGATCTCGCCGGATACCGGCTTGTCGAAATCGAGCGACGCGGCCTTGCCCGCATCCGCGCCGCCGCCGATGCGGTTGCAACCGCCGGCGACCAGGACCGTGGCTACGGCCAGTGTGATTGCTGCCAAACGCATGTTGTTTCTCCTTGGCCTTCCATGTGGTTCCCACGCACCGGCCAGGCGCATGGGGGCGGAAAAGATACCCGCAAAAGCAAACGCCGGCGTGATGCCGGCGCTGCCTTGTTCATCCAGCGATGGGACGGATCAACCGTTCCACTTGCCCAGCGCCGCCAGGCCGTTGTCCCTGGCGCGCTCGTACACGGTCTTCTGGGCAGCAGCGTAGTTGCCCTTCATGTCCTTGGCCCACAGCTTCAACGCGGCCTGCTGCATGGCGCGGCCGTAGGAGAAGCTCAGCGGCCACGGCAGGTTGCCCAGCTGGTTCATCGCGTTCAGGTGCTCGGTGGACTGCTCGTCGCTCTGGCCACCGGACAGGAACACGACGCCCGGCAGGATCGCCGGCACGGTGCTCTTCAGGCACATCACGGTCGACTCGGCCACTTCCTCGATGTCGGCCTGCTCATCGCAGCCCTTGCCGGAGATGACCATCGACGCCTTCAGGATGGTGCCTTCCAGCAGCACGTTCTGCTGGTACAGGGCGTCGAACAGCGAACGCAGGGTGGCTTCGGTGACTTCGTAGCAGGTCTCGATGTCATGATCGCCGTCCATGATCACTTCCGGCTCGACCATCGGCACCAGGCCGCATTCCTGGCACAGCGCTGCATAGCGGGCCAGCGCATGGGCGTTGGATTCGATGCAGGTACCCGACGGGATGCTCTCGCCGATGTTGATGACTGCACGCCACTTGGCGAAGCGCGCGCCCAGCTTGTAGTACTCCTGCAGGCGCTCACGCAGGCCATCGAGGCCTTCGGTCACCAGCTCGCCCGGGCAGCCGGCCAGCGGGTGCGCACCCTTGTCCACCTTGATGCCCGGAATCATGCCGTGGTCGGCCATGTACTTGGCGAACGGCACGCCGTCCTTGGTCGACTGGCGGATGGTTTCGTCAAACAGGATGGCGCCGGAAATGTGCTCGTTGAGCTTCGGCGTGGTCAGCAGCAGCTCGCGGTAGGCGCGACGGTTCTCCTCGGTGTTCTCGATACCGACGCCGGCGAAACGCTTGGCGATGGTAGCGGTGGATTCGTCGATCGCGATGATGCCCTTGCCCGGGGCGACCATGGCCTGGGCGGTTTCAGCCAGCTGTTCGATGCTCATGTATTTCCTGTGGCGGGTGCGGGAAAAACATAAGTATAGCCCCGCGGCCCGTTGCCTCGCCGTGGAGGACAGGATGGAAACGCTTCCACGTCTACGCAGGACAAAGGATGTCCTGCGGCATGGGGTCAGAGCCCCCTCGGGGATCTGACCCCTGGTCAGTACGGGGTCAGATCCCCGCAGGGGCTCTGACCCCAGATCGGCAGCGCCGACCCGACCGTCAAGGCTTACAGGTCGCCCAGGCCGATGGCGCGGCCGTCCTCACCCACTTCCAGCAGGCGCAGGGTATTGGTGGCACCGTGGGTTTCCATGTGCTCGCCACTGGTGAACACGACGCGATCACCGGCCTGCAGCAGTTCCGATTCCACCAGCAGGCGGATGCTGCCGCGCGCGGCTTCACGCGGGGTCAGGCCGCGGCTGTCGAAGTTGATCGGGAACACATCGCGCATCAGCGCCATCTGCCGGCGCGCACCGTCATGGCGGGTCACCGCGAACACCGGCGCCTTGGCCCTGAAACGCGACAGGTAACGTGCGGTGCCACCGGATTCGGTCATCGCCACGATCGCGCGCACGCCCACGTGCTGCGACAGGAACATGGTGGCCATGGCAATCGCCTGGTCGGCACGTTCCAGGTTGCGCGGCGACGCGTTGAAGTCGGTCTCGGTCTGGAACTGGCGCTCGGCACCCAGGCAGATGCGTGCCATCGCCTCCACGGCCTTGACCGGGTAGGCGCCAGCGGCAGTTTCCGCCGACAGCATCACTGCGTCGGTGCCGTCGATGACCGAGTTGGCCACGTCCAGTACTTCGGCGCGGGTCGGGATCGGGCTTTCCACCATCGACTGCAGCATCTGCGTGGCGGTGATCACCACCTTGTTCTGCGCCAGCGACGCCTTGATGATCTTCTTCTGCAGGCCCGGCAGCTCGGCATCGCCGATTTCCACGCCCAGGTCGCCACGGGCGACCATCACCACGTCGCTGGCCTCGACGATTTCTTCCAGGTTCTCGATTGCCTCGGTGCGCTCGATCTTCGACACCAGCGCGGCATCACAGCCGTGCGAACGGGCGATGTCGCGCGCATCGTTCATGTCCTGCGCATTGCGGCAGAACGACACGGCGATGAAGTCCACGCCAATCTTGGCAACGATGCCGATCAGCTCCTTGTCGCGCTCGGTCAGCGCACCCAGCGAGAGGCCGCCGCCCTGCTTGTTCAGGCCCTTGCGGTCGGACAACACACCATCGTTGAGCACGGTGTTGACGATACGGTCGCCCTGTACTTCCACCACCTGCAACTGCATCAGGCCGTCGTCGAGCAGCAGCACATCACCCGGGCCGACGTCCTGCGGCAGGCCGAGGTAGCTCACGCCCACCTCGCTGGCAGTGCCCGGGCCGGCGTTCTCGCTGGCGATCAGGTCGAAGCGGTCGCCCGCCTTCAGCTGCACCTTGCCTTCGGCGAAGCGCTCGATGCGGATCTTCGGGCCCGGCAGGTCGGCCAGGATGCCCACTTCCACGCCCACGCGGGCCGCAGCGGCACGCACTTCGGCGGCACGCTTGGCCTGGCCGGACGGATCGCCATGGCTGAAGTTCAGGCGCACCACGTTGACGCCGGCGCGGAACAGATCCTCCAGCACGCCCGGCGGGTCAGTGGCCGGACCGAGGGTGGCAAGGATCTTGGTGCGACGCTGACGCTCGAACATGGTGGATGGGCCTCTCCCGATAAAGAACGGAAATTAGCACATCCTTCACGCCGCATGTATACGGTTACAGCCTTGTGCCGCCTGACTTCGCGGGTCATGGAATGGACATCATCCGGACATACGCTGGCGCAGGGGGGCGGTTCTGTGGAGCCGAGCATGGGCTCGGCTCCACAGGAAGCTAGGCCAGCAGCGCTTCCAGCTGCGCCGGCTCACGTGCCAGCTGGCTGGCACCGGCTTCGGTCAATTCCGCCTCTCCGCCAAAGCCCCACAGCACGCCGACACTACGCAGGCCGTGGTGGCGCGCGCCTTCGATGTCCATGCGCCGGTCGCCGATCATCCAGCACTGTGCAGGCTGCACCTGCAGCCGGCGCAGTGCCTCGCCGACCAGTTCCGGCTTGTGGCTGCGCGAGCCATCCAGGGTTGAACCGACGATCTCCTCGAACAGCCCACCGAACGGCAGGTGGGCGAGGATGCGGCGCGCGTGCGGCTCGTTCTTGGCGGTGACCACCGCCAGCCGGTGTCCACGGCCATGCAGCGTGCGCAGCGTGCCTTCCACCTGCGGGTACACCGTGTGCTCGCGCCAGCCTTCGACGTCGAAGCGCTCCCGGTAGTAGCCCACGGCCTGTTCCACCCGCGCCGGTTCGACGAACAACGGCGCGAAGGTGGTGCGCAGCGAAGGACCGATCCAGCCCAGCAGGGTTTCCTGCGACGGCACCGGGTGGTCCATCTTCTGCAGCGCATAGGCGATGCAGGCGGTGATGCCCACCTGCGAATCGATCAGCGTGCCGTCAAGATCGAAGAACAGCACATCCTTGCCGCGCTCGGCGCTCATGCGCCGCGCGCGTCGAGTGCGGCGACAGCCGGCAGGGTCTTGCCTTCCAGGAATTCCAGGAACGCACCACCACCAGTGGAGATGTAGCTGACGTCGCCGGCGATATCGAACTTGTCGACTGCGGCCAGGGTGTCGCCACCGCCGGCGATGGAGAACGCCTTCGAGCTGGCGATCGCGCGGGCCAGCGCTTCGGTGCCCTTGCTGAAGGACTCGAACTCGAACACGCCGACCGGGCCGTTCCAGACCACGGTGCCGGCCTTCTCGATCAGCTGCGCGTACTGCGCGGCGGTCTGCGGGCCGATGTCCAGGATCAGGTCGTCTTCGGCAACGGCATCGACCGCCTTCACTTCCGCGGCAGCGTCGGGCAGGAACTGCTTGGCGGTGACCACGTCAACCGGCAGCGGAATGTCGGCGCCGCGTGCCTTGGCATCGGCCACGATCTTCTTCGCGGTATCCAGCAGGTCCGGCTCGTACAGGGACTTGCCGACGTTGTAGCCAGCTGCGGCGATGAAGGTGTTGGCGATGCCGCCACCGATGATCAGCTGGTCGACCTTGCCAACCAGATTGGCCAGCAACTCCAGCTTGGTGCTGACCTTGCTGCCGGCGACGATGGCCAGCAGCGGCTTGGCCGGTGCATCCAGCGCCTGCGCCAGCGCGTCCAGCTCGGCCATCAGCAGCGGGCCACCGGCCGCGACCGGTGCGAAGCGGATGACACCATGGGTGGAGGCCTGCGCACGGTGCGCGGTACCGAAGGCATCCATCACGAACACGTCGCACAGGGCGGCGTACTTCTTCGACAGGGCCTCGTCATCCTTGCCCTCGCCGACGTTCATGCGGCAGTTTTCCAGCAGCACCAGCTGGCCCGGCTGCACGTCGACGCCGTCGACCCAGTCGCGCACCAGCGGAACGTCGCGGCCCAGCAGTTCGGACAGGCGCTGGGCGACCGGTGCCAGCGAATCGGCCTCGCTCCACACGCCTTCCTTCGGGCGCCCCAGGTGCGAGGTGACCATCACCGCCGCGCCCTGCTCCAGCGCGCGCTTGAGCGTCGGCAACGAAGCGGTGATGCGCTGTTCGGAGGTGATGCGGCCATTCTCGATCGGCACGTTCAGATCCTGGCGGATCAGCACGCGCTTGCCGGAGAGGTCGAGGTCGGTCATGCGGACAATGGACATGGGCAACTCTTTGGCTCGGGGACGGGATGCCGGTCTGCGGCAGACGGCCATTGTATCGGGTGCGGCTGGTGGGAGGGCCGATGCCTGCGGCAGGCAGAGGCGCAGGGCAAATGCAACAGCAACAGCAACGGCCAAAGCGCTGGCGCTTCGTGGTGCTGTGAGTGGGCCGGGGTGGTGTGGGCTGGCAGGGGACGCCGTGAATCCATCCCTGGAGGCTTGGCAGCCGCATCCATGCGGCTGACACCCCTGCCAGCCCACACCGCCCCGGCCTCGACAGGCACCTGAGGTGATGCAGATGGCAAAGGCAAAAGCGGTTTCTGGTGTCGGAGAAAAATGTAGAGCCGAGCCCGTGCTTGGCTGGGTCTATCGCGAACAGCAGCCGAGCATGGGCTCGGCTCTACAAAGAGCGCCCTGCCAAGCAGCTTTTGCTCTTCTTTTTTCTTTCCGTGGGTGGACGCACACGGAAATTGTCAGAGGCCGGGCGGGTGGGTTCGCGGGGGTGCCAGCCGCATGGATGCGGCTGCCAAGCCTTATCTGATGGAAATCTGTCAGCGTAGGTGTCGAGAGCCGGCGTGGGCCGCCGTACGAGCCTGGATCTCGACGATCGCCATGTAGCTTGGCGCCCACACCGGATTCTCCCTTGATCCGCCCGAACAGTTGCTGGAGCTGACACTCGAAGCGATAAGACTGGGCAAGCGGGGGAGCTCTCGACCCTTCCAGACTATACGGAGTCGGGCAATGAACGGGATCGGGATCGATGTGAGCAAGCGCCGACTGGATATCGGCACGACAGACGGCGAGACTGTGCAGGTCAGCAATAGCCCCTCTGGCTATGCTGAATTGAGCACTTGGTTGAGCACGCGGCCGGCCATTCAGATCGTTCTGGAAGCCACTGGCGGCTATGAGCAGACTGTCCTGGACTTTCTTCACAAGGCCGGCCATCCGGTGATCCGCGCCAACGCCCTGCGGGCGCGTAGACTGGCTCAGGGGCTGGGTAAAGTGGCCAAGACGGACCGCTTGGATGCTCTTGTATTGGCGCAGATGGCCGCACTGGTGGAACTGCCTTCCTATCAGCCACTGGAGCCCTGGCAGCGGAAACTGCGCGAGTTTGTGCGGGCGCGTCGACAAACGATGCAGGCACTGACCGTAGCCCGCCAACAGCAGGAAATGGTGACTGACCGCGAGCTACGCCGGCAGATGCAAGGCAACATCATTCGCCTGCAGACACTGGTCGAGCGACTGGGGAAGCAGATCTCTGAACAGGTCGCGCAGCAGCCCCAACTGGCAGTGCTGAAGTCGATGAAAGGGGTTGGCCCGGCATTGCAGGCGGTGCTGGCCAGCTACCTGCCTGAGCTGGGTCAGATCAGCGGAAAAGCCATTGCCAGCCTGGTCGGCGTGGCGCCGATCTCCCACGACAGCGGGGCCATGCGAGGGAGGCGAAGCATCCACGGTGGCAGGGCCGAGATCCGCCAGGTGCTCTACATGTCGGCCATGTCGGCCATGCGACATGAGCCACGATTGCGGGACTTTTACCGGTCGCTGCGGGCCCGCGGCAAGGAAGGGAAAGTGGCCATCGTGGCGGTGATGCGGAAGATGCTGGTGATTCTCAACGCCCGCGTGCGTGACGCTCAAGGCGGATCGATCCCCGCCTGAAGCCAGCCTGCGCGTGCCCCAAAAGGCTGCCGGCCAGCGGCCGGCACTACCGTGCCCGTCTCATGGAGGGGCCAGGCCCCTCCGTCAACACAGTTGCTACAAGGACGTACTTGCGGCGTCCCCCACGAACCCACCCCGCCCGGCCAAGCGCGGCTTTTGCTTTTGCTTTGCACGACCAACCCCACCCACGAGGGGCTGCGCCGTTCGCCGGAACCTACGCCGAAGGCGCAGGCTTCTGCCGAAGCAGGCTGAGCGCCAGGCCACCCACCACCAGTACGCCCAGGCCCAGCAACGCCCACAGCAACCACGATTTCCAATCGCGCTGCGGCTTCAGCGCCGCATCGCCGGCCAGCGGCTCCGGGCTGCCTTCCAGGCGCGCCAGTGTTGGCTGCCACGAAGGATCGTTGCGCTGCCGAAGTTCCTCGATCAGCACCCCGATCGGCGCGTCCGTGCGGCGCGCGGTCGCGCTGCCCACCGCCAGTGCGTAGGGCGCCGCGCCCTGGCTCAGGAACACCAGCACTTCCGGCTGGTAACCCAGGCGCAGCGTCGGCGCGGTGGCGGTTTCCGCCGGATTCGCCACCAGCTTCCAGTAGCGGTCGCGGTGCACGCTGCCCAGCGGCTGTGCCGCCGACTGCTGGCGCTGGCCCTGCGTACCCTGCTGCACCTGGTAGGCGATCCACGGCGCGCTGCGACGTTGCCATTCCGCACTCTCGTCATCGCGGCTGAACAGCGTCCATTGCACCAGGCTGTTATCGGTGCTGGCGACATCGGCACGTGCCACCGGGAACCGGCCATCCATCTCGAAGGTGTACTCGCCCTTGCCCGACGACGTCGGCTCCAGCGACAGCCATTCCCAGGGCAGCGTGGCCGGAGCTGGCGGCAGTTCCGCCAGTACGCCGCGCAGGGTCGGCAGGCGCGAGTCGCCCTGCGCCAGGATGCGCAGGTAGCGTGCAGCGCCGTCCACCTGCAGGCGGCGCTGCAGCAGGCGCTTGCCGGCGCGCTGCAGATCCACCAGCGGCACGTCGCGGCCAATCGATCGCCAGTGCTGCAGGTCGTCACTGGCATCCAGCTGCACCTGCACCTGCAGCGGCTGGCCGCTGTCGTTCCAGTCCAGCACCAGTGCCGCCAGCGGCTGCTGATCGAGCATGCTGGCGTCGATCAGCCAGCCGCCCTGCCCGCTCGACCCAGCCCCGCCACCCACCCGTGCTTCGACCCGGCGCACGCGCCCATCGGTATCACGCTCGGTCAGCAGCTGCAGGTCGTTGCGCTGTGCATCGGCCAGCGGCGGCAGCACGAACCACGGCAGTTCACGCTGCACCGGCGACTGCGCCAGCGGCTGGTCCGGCGCCAGCAGTGCCGACGGCAACAACTGGCTGGCCGCGTTGAACACTTGCAGATCGCTGAGATCGGCGGTCACGGCACGGCGGTAGATCGCCGGCTCCAGCACGATACGGTAGGCACCGGACTGCGCACTGGACAATGTGAGCGGCCATTGCTCGGCATACTGCGTGCGGTAATCAGCCGCCTGTACCACGACGGCGGCCAGCATGCCGAACATCGCCGGCAGCAGCGCCCTGCTCCACTTCCTCATTGCGTTTCCTCCACGGTCGGCGCCGCGCTTGGCGGTGCCGGTGCCAGATAACCCACGACCGTGCACAGCAGGCCGTAGGCGATGAACGATGCGATGCCCAGCAGGTTGCCCAGGTGCTGGCGATCGACAATAACCAGCTTGGCCAGCACCACGCCCATCAGCACGGCACCGACCATCCACAACACACGCTGGCTGCGACGCGAACCCCACACCCAGGCAATCACACCCAGCACGCTCCACAACACGGTCAGGCTGGTCTGCGCCAGGCTGAAGCGCATCATCGAGGCATTCCACGCCAGTCCACCCCATTGGTGCACGCCATGCAGCACCAGGCTGGTCAACGCGAGGAAGGCCGCCAGTGCCAGCAGCGGCATGCGGATGTTCAGCAATGCCTGCGGTGCCTCACTGCCGTACAGCCAGCGCGCCAGCAGCAGCAGGCTCAGCCACTGGCCGATCTCGGCCGGATTCAGCACCGGCAGCCACAGCAGCGGTGCGGCGTCGCCCGGCAGCAGCTGGCCCAGCAGCCAACCGATCGCCAGCAGGCCGAACAGCACGCACTGCAGCGGGACGCGCGCGCTGTCGAATGCCGCGCCCAGCGGCCAGCGCAATGCGTTCCAGCGCCACAGCGACAGCGCCGCCATCAGCAGCCACGGCAAGGTCACCAGCAGGGTCGTCCAACCCTGCGCCAGGCCGGCCTCGCCACTACCCCACAAGGCCAGCAACGAAAGCAGCGACGGCCACAGCAGCCACCACAGGAACTGCGCGATGCGGGCCACGGTATCGCCGCCTTGGCGCAGGCACAGCAGGGTACGCACGCCCAGTACCGCGAACACCGCCCAGGCCAGCGCGCCGTGGCCGGCGAACGGCTGGTGGTGTGCATCGCTCTGCATCAGGGCCAGCGGGAAGCCCAGCGCGAGCATGGCCAGCGCGGTCACGCCCAGCGCACGCGCCGGCTGGCGACGCTGCGCTTCGGCCGCCAGCCAGGCAGTGACCGCGGCCAGCACCAGCAACGCGTCCACTTCGGTGCGGTACGGGAAGAAGCGGGTGATCTCATGGACCAGGCCGCCCAGCCACCACAGCAGGCCCCACAGGTAATACACCAGTGCGACCTCATGACGCGGCCTGCGCTGGTAGCTCCACGCCGACGCGAAGCCGGCCAGGGCCAGCAACAGCGCGCCAACGGCGGTCGGGTTGATCAGGAAGCGCAGGTCTTCGTGCCAGTGGTCGCCACCGGCAACGAAGGCGAATGCGGCGCCGATCTGCAGCAACGCGCCGGAGACCTGCGGCAGCCACCGCTTCTGGCGCAGCCCCAACCACGCCAGGCCAGCGCCTTCCAGTGCAAACACGGCGCCCGTGGCGCGCGCCGACAATGCCAGCGGCACCGCCAGCGTGGCGAAACCCACCGCGAGCACGGCATGCGACTGCGCCAGCACGGTGTACGACGCACGTGCGATCAGCGCCCGGGCCAACACCGCGTAGATCGCCGCCAGGCCCAGCGCGCACAGTGCCAGCGTCATCGGTTGCGCGTGCAGCATGCCTGCCTGCAGCGAGAACGCGACCAGCGGCGTGCCGAACACCAGGCTGCCATCGATCAGGTCGCGCCGGCCGGCCGGCTGGCGACGCGCGTACAGCAGCGGAATCAGCAGGTAGAACACGAAGAACAGCGCCAGGAACGGCTCGGTGCTGCTGAACTTGTCCGGTGCGTACTGCAGCACGCCCCAGAAGGTGCCGATGCCGAAGGTGAAGGCGAAGCCCAGCAGGTTCAGCGCGCGCCACGGGCGGAACCAGGCGATGGCGAAGATGCCCGCATTGAGCACGGCGTAATAGCTGAACAGCCCCACGTGGTTGCCACTGCCGGTGGACAGCCACAGCGGTGCCATGAAGCCGGCCAGGATGCCCAGTACGGCCAGCGTGCGCGAGTTCTGCACCACCGCCAGCACGCACAGCCCGGCCACCAGTGCGATCGAACTGGCAAAGGCAAAGGCCGGCGGAATCAGGTCGAAGCGCTTGAACGCCGCGAAGATGGTCAGCAGCAGTACGCCGATGGCACCGCCCTGCAGCGCCAGGGCAAACAGCCGCCGGCGTTCACGCTGGTGCCAACCGAAGGCCAGCAGGCCCAGCGCAGCCACGGTGATGCCGGCAAGGCGCAGTTCGATCGGCAGCACCAGCCAGCCCTGGTCGCTGACGTACTTCAGCAGCGCTGCGACACCGGCCAGCAGCACCAGCATGCCGATCTTGACCGGCACGTTGCCTTCGGTGAACCAGCGCTTGACCGCACCGATGCCACGCTCGATGACATTGGGCAGTTCCGGTTCGGAAGGCAGCGGCGGCTGCACCGGCACCGGCGGCACCGGCGGTGGCGCAGCAGGACGGGGGACAGGCACCTCGGTGGGCGTTGCTTCGCGCACCGGTGGCTGCGGGGGCTGAGGCGCAGCAGCAGCGGCGGCCGGCCGCAGGAACGGTGGATCGGCGCTGGCAGCAGGTGCGGCCACAGGCCGTTCAGGCGCGGGTGCGGTGGCGGCCGGCCTGACGGCGGCCGGCGCGGCGGCCATCGCGCTTTCCAGCGCAGCGACGCGGCGGCGCAGGCCGGCAATCATCACCAGCGCGACCACCAGCAACAGCGGAATGGCCAGAAGAACCAGTACGACCAGGGCTATCAGTGCTTCCATTGCGTGCTTCCAATGCGATCCCGCGCCCCAGCGGCGGCGGTCGACCGCCCCATGCTACGACAGGGTGGGTCCCATAAACGACGAACCCCGGCCAGGCCGGGGTCCGTCTGCGATCTACACCGGCCTTACTTGGCGGCGATGACCTTGGCCATTTCCAGGCACTTGTTGGAGTAGCCCCACTCGTTGTCGTACCAGGTCACCAGCTTGACGAAGGTGCCGTCCAGGGCGATGCCGGCGTCGGCGTCGAACACCGAGGTGCAGGTCTCGCCGCGGAAATCGGTGGCCACGACCTTGTCTTCGGTGTAGCCGAGGATGCCCTTCAGCGCGCCTTCGCTCTGTGCCTTCACTTCAGCGCAGATCTCGGCGTAGGTGGCTTCCTTCTCCAGCTCGACGGTCAGGTCGACCACCGACACGTCCGAGGTCGGGACGCGGAAGCTCATGCCGGTCAGCTTCTTGTTCAGTTCCGGGATGACCACGCCGACGGCCTTGGCCGCACCGGTGGACGAGGGAATGATGTTTTCCAGGATGCCACGGCCGCCGCGCCAGTCCTTGTTGGACGGGCCATCGACGGTCTTCTGGGTGGCGGTGGCCGCATGCACGGTGGTCATCAGGCCGCGCTTGATGCCCCACTTGTCATTGATGACCTTGGCCAGCGGAGCCAGGCAGTTGGTGGTGCACGACGCGTTGGAGATGATTGCCTGGCCAGCATAGGTCTTGTCGTTCACGCCGAACACGAACATCGGCGTGTCGTCCTTCGACGGGGCCGACATGATGACCTTCCTGGCGCCGGCATCGATGTGCTTCTGCGCGGTTTCCTTGGTCAGGAACAGGCCGGTGGCTTCCAGCACCACGTCGGCGCCGACCTCGTCCCACTTCAGGTTGGCCGGGTCGCGTTCCTGGGTCAGGCGGATCTTCTTGCCGTTGACCAGCAGGTCGTTGCCCTGCACCGCTACGTCGGCCTTGAAGCGGCCGTGCACGGAGTCGTACTTGAGCATGTAGGCCAGGTAATCCGGCTCCAGCAGATCGTTGATGGCCACGATTTCGATGTCGTCGCCGAAGTTCAGCACCGCCGAGCGCAGGACGTTACGCCCGATGCGACCGAAACCGTTGATACCAACCTTGATTGCCATTTCTCAAGCTCCTGCAGCCGCGACGGGTGCGGCGGGATGGATAGGGCCCACAAGTCTAGCAGGCCGGGGCTGGCCACCGTGGGCCAGGCCGGGCCGCCAGCAGGTCGGCGGACAGGATTTGATCCGGATCAAAGCGTTAGCGCGGCGTGAGGCCGAGACTGTCGCCATCCACCCAGCAACGAGAACACCCCCATGCGCAAGACCTCCTCCCTGATCGTGGCCAGCCTGGCCGCCGCCCTGTCCCTCGCCGCCGCCCCGGCCATGGCCCAGTCCAAGGGCGACTGGACCGTTTCGGCCGGCGTGCACCAGGTGGCGCCGAAGTCGAACAACGGCTGGCTGGCCGGCGGCACCCTGAAGGTCGACGTCGACAACGACGTCAAGCCGACCATCACCGGCGAGTACTTCATCGCCGACAACCTGGGCATCGAAGTGCTGGCCGCGCTGCCGTTCAAGCACGACATCAACATCAACGGCCTGGGCCGCGTCGGCAGCACCAAGCAGCTGCCGCCGGTGGTGACCCTGCAGTACCACTTCAACAGCAAGGGCAAGGTGTCGCCGTTCGTCGGTGCAGGTGTGAACTACACCACCTTCTTCAGCGAAGATACCACCGGTGCATTGGCCGGCAGCAAGCTGAAGCTGCAGGATTCGTGGGGCCTGGCCGCGCATGCGGGCATCGATTTCGCGATCGGCGAGAAGGGCGCCCTGCGCGTGGACATGCGCTGGATCGACATCGACAGCAAGGTGAAGTTGAACGGCGAGAAGATCGGCACCGTCAACATCGATCCGCTGGTCTACGGCGCTTCGTACGTCTTCAAGTTCTAAAGCGGTGTGTTGAGTGCGGGGGGCTTCGCCCCCCGCTCCCCCGCTATACGCAAAACCCTCGCAGCATGTTGCCCCGGTGATTGCCGGGGCTTTTTTGTGCCTGGGACTGAAGCGGTTCCGGAGCTGGGGCGAGGCGGGGAGCAGAGCCTGTACATCCGAGGCGTAATGGTTGCCTGCAATTGCAAAAGGCGGATTTTGATCCTGCATTTGTTCTTGATGTTGCCTTTGACGTTTGCATCCGCCTCCGCAGCCATGTTGGATGGGGCTGCAGGGGCAGGCGCTGCGGGACCGTCCGCGGCATGAATGCCGCGGACGAGCTTACAGGGACGTACTTGCAACGTGTCCCGCAGCGCCAGCCCCTGCAGCCAGCCCCCAGCAGACAGCAACGCGCCGCTCTTCAATCCACCTACCCCGCTAGAATATGTGCATGAAAGCCCTGCACTCCCTGTTCCTCGCCGCCACCCTGGTGCCGGCCCTGCTGTCCGTCTCCGCCCCCGCCCATGCCTGGGGCGCGCAAGGCCACCGCCTGGTTGCCGAAGTCGCCGACGCCCGCCTCAACCCCGCCGCCCGCGCCGAAGTGGACCGCCTGCTGGCCACCGAAGCGGACGCCACCCTGGCCAGCATCGCGCCGTGGGCCGACCAGCTGCGCGCCAAGGACCCCGGCCTGGGCCGTCGTTCGGCCGGCTGGCACTACGTCAACATCGCCGAAGACGACTGCCATTACGAAGCACCGAAGCACTGCAGGAACGGCAACTGCATCGTCGAGGCCCTGAAAGCACAGAGCGCCATCCTGGGCGACCGCAGCCTGACCGATGGCGAGCGCCTGCAGGCACTGAAGTTCGTCGTGCACCTGGTCGGCGACATCCACCAGCCGATGCATGCCGGTTACGCTCATGACAAGGGCGGCAACGATTTCCAGCTGCAGTTCGGCAACCGCGGTACCAACCTGCACTCGCTGTGGGACAGCGGCATGCTCAACACCCGCAAGCTGGACGACGCCGGCTACCTGCCGCTGCTGCAGAGCCAGCGCGCGCCGAAGCTGGCGCGCCAGTCCAACCCGCAGCGCGACCCACAGACCTGGGCCGAGGCCAGCTGCCGCATTTCCATGCAAGCTGGCGTTTATCCGGCCACGCGTAAAATCGGTGACGAATACACCGAGCGCTACCGGCCGCTGGCCGAAGCGCAGCTGCGACTGGCCGGCGAGAACCTGGCGCAGTTGCTGAACCGCGTGCTCGGCACGCGCTGAGGAGAGTTCCGATGCCGGTCCAGGTGCAGTCGTTCTTCCACCGTGACAGCAATACCTTCAGCTACCTGGTCAGCGATCCGGCCAGCGGTGATGCGGCGCTGATCGATCCGGTCCTGGACTACGACCCGGATACCGACGCCAGCAGTGAAGCGCCGCTGCATGCCGCATTGCAGGCCATCGAACAGCAAGGCTTGCAGCTGCGCTGGCTGCTGGAAACCCATGCCCATGCGGACCACGTGTCGGCCGGGCGCCGGCTCAAGCAGCGCTTCCCGCAGGCCACGCTGGCCATCGGTGAAGGTATCCGCGCGGTGCAAGCCACGTTCGCGCCGCGCTATGGCCTGCAGCTTCCGGCCGCCGATGAGATCTTCGATCACCTGTTCAGCGACGGCGAAACCTTTGCCATTGGCGAGCTGCAAGGACAGGTGATCGCCGTGCCCGGCCACACCAGCGACAGCATCGCCTACCTGATCGGCGATGCGCTGTTCACCGGCGATTCGCTGTTCATGCCCGACGGCGGCACCGCACGCTGCGATTTCCCGGGTGGCGATGCCGCGCAGCTGTATCGCTCGATCCAGCGCCTGCTGGCGCTGCCCGATACCACCCGGGTTTTCGTCTGCCACGACTACGGCCCGGGGGGCCGTGATTTCGCCAACGAAACCACCATCGGTGAACAGCGCGCGCACAACATCCACGTGCATGACGGCGTGGCCGAGGCAGAGTTCGTCAGCGTGCGCCAGGCCCGCGATGCCACGCTGGAAGAACCGAAGCTGATGCAACCGGCGGTGAAGGCCAACATCCAGGGAGGGGCCTGACGTACGCCGGGCAGAGCCCGGCGCCATCGGTTTCCATCACGGACCGCGAGCGTTCATTTTCCCTGCGTGCGCACCACATGCTGGCCCTTCACGATCTCGAAGGTGAAGGCGTACTGCAGGGTGACCGCCACCGGCTCGACCCGTTCGGCGCCCCGGCAGTCACCGCGGTCGGCAGGCACCTTGCCAGCCGCGAAGTGGCAGACCGCTGCGGACGAGTACTTCCACATCGCCACGGCCTCCTGCGCAGCCTGCAGCAGGGGCGCATTCTCGCCCGCAGCACCTGCCGCGCACTCCGGGCGATCGGTCAATGGCAGGCTGCGCTCGACGACGCCGTTGGCATCAACCACCACCTGCAGGCAGATCGTGGTCGGCGCCAGTTCCGCACGCGGGTCACGATCGCCGACCTCCGGGTCCGGTGCCGCGTACAACTGCGGCATCCGGTAGCCCTCGGTCGCACCCAGCGAATACGCCTGCAACTGCCCACTGCCACCGCCCGCCTGCGGCTGCAGTCGCTGGTGGCCGACATTCTCGCTGCGGGTGTGCACGGTGGCCAGCCGTTCCTGGCTCGCACACCCCATCATCAGCGCCGCCACCACGAGCAGCGGCGCGGACTTCACTGGGCGTCCTCGCTGTTGTCCATCGCAAAGGTGATCGGAATCTTCACTGCGCCTGCCACCGGCTTGCCGTTCTTCATCGCCGGCCGATAGGTCCAGCTGCGCGCTGCGGTGATCGACACCGCGTCGAACACGCCCGGATTGGTGGCACTGAGCACCCTGACATCGGTGGGTTGGCCGCTGGCATCCACTTCCACGCGCAGGTTCACCACGCCCACCTGGCGCTCCTCGACCGCGGATTTCGGATAGGAAGGCGGTGGCATCTTGACGACCTGGATCTCCCGATCCATGACCGCCGCTGCCGGGCGGCCAGCCATCGCATCGCCCTGGCTGGCCCACGCTACTGCGCCCATTCCCAGGCACAACCCGACGACCAGCACCTGCCCCGATACCCACGGCAATGCCTTCCGCTTGGACTGCTTCAACATGGCGATACGCTCCTTCAACACGGGTTGGCTGCGCCAATGGCAGACCGCTGGCGCAACCGGGTGGACCAGCTGCGCCTTCAGCAGCGTGCTGGCGTAAAGCCCGCGCAGCGCAGGCTGCGGGGCGATGGTGCGGGCATCGCAGGCCAGTTCCTGGTCGCGCAGGAAGCAGCGTGCGGCCCAGGGCACCAGCGGGTGGAACCAGAACACCGCACGCATAAGCAGCAACGCACCATTGGCCCAGTGATCGCCATTGCGGCGGTGGCTGCGCTCGTGCAGCAGGATCAGGCTCTGTTCCTGCGCGCTGAACTGCTGATCGAAGTCAGGACCGACCACGATGCGCGGCCGCCACAACCCGACCAGCGCGGGCAGGCCGGGGTCGCCACTGGCCTGCCAGCTGCCATCGGTGCGCGGCGTCAGCTGGCCCATGCGCCGTTCGAAGCGACGCTGCGCGCGCAGGTCGCGCAACAGGCAGGCACCTGCGCCCGTCGCCCACAGCGCCAGCAACAGCCCACCCCATGGCAGCGACGGCCGGCTCAGCGCATCGATGGCACCGGGCATCACTTTCAGCGGCAACGTCGGTACCTGCTGCAACAGCGCAACCTGCGGCAGCGGCAGCATCAGCGCCAACAGCAGCATCGGCAGCAACCACCAGCTGCGATAGGCCAGTCCAACGCCGCCCAGCCGCAGCAGCAACGGACGCAGCACAGCCAGCATGATCACGCCTGCCGCCAGCCACACGCTGGCCTGCCACAGTCCACCGAGCAGCTCAGTCATGGTCCAGCTCCTGGATCAGCTTCTTCAGTTCGGCGATGTCCTGTGCGCTCAACTGGCCGCGTTCGCTGAAGTGCGCGACCAGCGGCGCCACGCGCCCTTCGAAGACACGGCCGATGAAGTCCTGGCTCTGCGCCTCCACCCACACCTGGCGCTGCAACAGCGGGCGATACAGATAGCGCCGGCCATCGCGCTCAGCGGCGATGGCGCCCTTGGTCAGCAGGCGGTTGAGCAGGGTCTTGATGGTCGGCTCGGCCCAGTCGCGGTGAGCCAGCGCAGCCACCACATCATCGGCGCTGCGCGGTGCCTGCTGCCACAGCACCTCCATCACAACGGCTTCGGCTTCGCTGATCGGGGTCATGGTTTACATCCGTAATCGATAATCTGATTACGCGCGTAATCGAACCTCCTGTCAAGCCCCTCGACTCCGGATTCATCGGCTTTGCGCCAGCATCGAGCACTCCCGGCCGAGGCTTCGGATGAAAGCGCTTCCCAAGAAGGAATTCCCGGTCGAGCAGGCCCGACGCTTCCTCGAACCCGGCCCGATCGTGCTGGTCAGCACCGCCTGGCGCGGCCAGCGCAACCTGATGACGATGGGCTGGCACATGGTGATGGGCTTCTCGCCGTCGCTGGTCGCCACCTACCTGTGGAATGAAAACCACAGCCATGCACTGGCCGTCGGCAGTGGCGAGTGCGTGATCAACGTACCCGGCGTGGAACTGCTCGATACCGTGGTGGACATCGGCAACTGCAGCGGCCGCGAGGTCGACAAGTTCGCCCGTTTCGGGCTCGATGCGCTGCCCGCGCGCGAGGTCGGTGCGCCGCTGGTCGGGCAATGCCACTCGAACTTCGAATGCCGGTTGTACGACGACAGCCAGGTGGCGTCGAGCAACCTGTTCATCTGGGAGATCGTGCGCGCCCATGTTGCGTCCCGGCCGAAACTGCCGCGCACGGTGCATTACCGCGGCGACGGGCAGTTCATGGTGTCCGGCGTGGAAGTCTCGCGTCGACGGCGGTTCAAGCCCGACATGCTGTAATGCCCGCACTCCCCCGCACGCAGGACCGCCACGCATGACCGAACACCTCACCGACCTGGACGCCGCCGTCGACTGGTTGTTAGCGCGCGTGGACGGGCCGCTGCGGATCGGGGCACCGCTGGCGCTGGGCAAGCCACATCGGCTGCTCAACGCCCTGTATGCGCGCGTCGAGCACGATCCCTCACGGCCGCTGCAGCTGTATACCGCGCTGTCGTTGAATCCGCCGAAGGCGCGTGGCAACGGCCTGGAGGCACGCTTCCTGGCGCCGTTTGCGCAGCGCCACTTCGGCGACGATTTCCCGCGCCTGGCCTATGCCGATGCTATCGCGCGCGACGCGTTGCCAGCGCACGTGCAGGTGGAAGAGTTCTACATGCAGTCCGGCGCCCTGCTCGGTTCACGGCAGGCGCAATCCAGCTATACCAGCCTGAACTACACCCACGCCGCCGATGCGGTCGCTCAGCGCGCACCGCAGGTGATCGTGCAGAAGGTGGCGATGCGGCCGAATGACCGCCGGCTTTCGCTGTCGTGCAACAACGACATCACCCAGGACACGCTCGATGCTATGACCGCGCGCGGCCTGCCGCGCCCGTTGCTGATCGCCGAGATCGATCCGCAGCTGCCCTACCTGGCCGGCTCGGCGACGGTCGATGTGTCGTTCTTCGATCTGGTGATCACCCCACCGCCACCGTACCCGGCGCTGTTCGGGCTGCCGCGGCAGCCGGTCGGCGATGCCGACTACGCCATCGGCCTGTATGCCAGCACCCTGGTGCGCGACGGCGGCACCCTGCAGATCGGCATCGGCACGCTGGCCGACGCGCTCAGCCATGCGCTGGTGCTGCGCCACACCGACAACGCGCGCTACCGCCGCGTGCTGCATGCACTTGATCCGCAGCTGGCCAGCCACCCGCTGGTGCAGGAGATCGGCGGCGTGGACCCGTTCGAAGTGGGACTGTACGGCTGCAGCGAGATGCTCAACGAGGGCTTCCGCCGACTGGTGCAGACCGGGGTGATCAAGCGCAAGGTGCACGACGACCTGGCGCTGATGCAACGCATCGAAAATGGCAGCACGCTGTCCATCGACCATGCCACCCTGGCCGCCGAAGGCGAGTACCTGCATGGTGCGTTCTACCTGGGCTCACCGGAGTTCTACGAGTGGCTGCGCACGCTGCCGGAAGACGAATGCCGTGCGATTGGCATGCGCCGCATCAGCGAGATCAACCAGCTGTATGGCGGTAACGAGGCACTGGAGCGCCTGCAGCGCCGCCATGCGCGTTTCTTCAATTCCTGCATGATGGCTACCGCGCTCGGCGCGGCGGTGTCGGACGCGCTGGACGATGGACGCGTGGTGTCCGGCGTGGGCGGCCAGTACAACTTCGTGGCGATGGCACATGCCCTGCCGGAAGCGCGCAGCGTGCTGATGTTCCGTGCCGCACGCGATGACAAGGGCCACCGGGAATCGAACGTGCGCTGGAACTACGGCCACACCACCATCCCGCGCCACCTGCGCGACATTTACCTCAACGAATACGGCATCGCCGATCTGCGCGGCCTGACCGACGAAGACTGCGTGCATGCGATGACCGCGATCACCGAAGCGCCCTTCCAGGGCGATCTGCTGCAGCAGGCACACGCCTCGCGCAAGCTGCTGGCGGCGTCCCAGCCCGACCCGCAGCGCCAGCAGCGCAACACGCCGCAGGCACTGGCCGCGGCACTGGCTCCATTCCGTGCCGATGGCAGCCTGCCGGACTACCCGCTAGGCAGCGACTTCAACGAGATCGAGCAGGTGCTGGTCAAAGCGCTGGCGTGGCTGAAGGCCAACACGCAGTCCCGCAGCGACAAGCTGCGCACCGTCTGGGCAGCGCTGCGGCAACCGGCCGGCGACGGCGATGCCGTGTACCTGCAGCGCATGGGCCTGCAGGCACCGAAAGACTTCGCCGAACGCCTGGACGCGCGGCTGCTGCGGCTGGCGCTGGCGCGTACCGCCTGAGAAAAAGGGGACGGAGGGAATTAAGTCGTTTGTGCACAAACGACTTAATTCCCTCCGTCCCCTTTTTCTTCCGGCAACGAGAAAGGCCGGCTTCCGCCGGCCTTTCCTTTGTTGCGCCGAGAGGCTGCTTACAGCGCCTTGGCGGCTTCCACCACGTGCGCCGTGGTGATGCCGAAGTGCTTGTACAGCTGGTCGGCCGGGGCCGAAGCACCGAAGGTGTCGATACCGATCACCGCGCCGTCCAGGCCGACGAACTGGCGCCAGAAACCGGTGACGCCAGCTTCCACGGCCACGCGCTTGCGCACCGCGTTCGGCAGCACCGATTCACGGTAGGCCGCATCCTGGCGCAGGAACACGTCGGTGGACGGCATCGAGACCACGCGGGTCTTGATACCGGCCGCATCCAGCTGGGCCTTGGCTTCGGTAGCCAGCGAGACTTCCGAACCGGTGGCGATCAGGATCACGTCCGGGGTACCGGCGGCATCGGCCAGCACGTAACCGCCGCGCTCGATCTGCTTGATCTGCTCGGCGCTGCGCGGCTGGTGCGGCAGGTTCTGGCGGCTGAACACCAGGCAGCTCGGGCCGTCCTGGCGGGTGATCGCGGCCTTCCAGCTCACGGCCGACTCGACCGCATCGCACGGGCGCCACACGTCGTTGTTCGGGATATAGCGCAGCGAGGCCAGGTGCTCCACCGGCTGGTGGGTCGGGCCGTCTTCGCCCAGGCCGATCGAGTCGTGGGTATAGACGTGGATGGCGTGGGCCGGAATCAGCGCGCTCATGCGCACGCCGTTGCGGGCGTAATCACTGAACACCAGGAAGGTGGCGTCGAACGGAATGAAGCCACCGTGCAGGGCCAGGCCGTTGGCGATGGCGGTCATGCCGAACTCGCGCACGCCGTAGTACACGTAGTTGGCGTTGGCGTCGTCGCTGGCAACCGATTTGCTGCCCTTCCACAGGGTCAGGTTGGAGTGCGCCAGGTCGGCCGAGCCGCCGACGATTTCCGGCAGCAGCGGGGCGTAGGCTTCGATGGCCAGCTGCGAGGCCTTGCGCGAGGCGATCGTCGGGCCCTCAGCGGCCACCTGGGCGATGTAGGCATCGGCCTTGGCAACGAAGTCGGCCGGCAGCTCGCCGTGCGAGCGGCGGGTCAGCTCAGCCGCCTCCGCCGGATACTGGCTGGCGTACTTGTCGAACAGCTGTTCCCACTCGGCCTGGCGCAGGGTGCCGGCGCCATTGGCGCGCCAGCCGTCGTAGATCGCCTGCGGGATCTCGAACGGGCCGTACTCCCAGCCCAGCTGCTTGCGGGTGGCTTCCAGCTCGTCCTTGCCCAGCGGGGCACCGTGGCTGGATTCCTTGCCCGCCTTGTTCGGCGAACCAAAACCAATGGTGGTGCGGCAGCAGATCAGGGTCGGCTTGTCGCTCTGCGACAGCGCGGCCTCGATGCCGGCCTTGATGCTGTCCGGGTCGTGGCCGTCAACATCGCGAACCACGTTCCAGCCATAGGCCTCGAAACGCTCCGGGGTGTTGTCGGTGAACCAGCCCTCGACATTGCCGTCGATCGAGATGTGGTTGTTGTCCCAGAAGCAGACCAGCTTGTGCAGGCCCCAGGTGCCGGCCAGCGAGGCCGCTTCGTGCGACACGCCTTCCATCAGGCAGCCATCACCCATGAACACCCAGGTGCGGTGGTCGACCACTTCCAGCTCCGGGCGGTTGAAGCGCTGTGCCAGCAGCTTCTCGGCCAGGGCGAAGCCGACGGCATTGGCGAAACCCTGGCCCAGCGGGCCGGTGGTGGTTTCCACGCCCGGGGTCTCGTGGCGCTCCGGGTGGCCGGCGGTGTGGCTGCCCAGCTGGCGGAACAGCTTGAGCTGCTCGATCGGCAGGTCGTAACCGCTCAGGTGCAGCAGCGCGTACTGCAGCATCGAACCGTGGCCGTTGGACAGCACGAAACGGTCGCGGTTGAACCAGTGCGGGTTGCTCGGGTTATGGCGGAGGTAGTCGTTCCAGAGGACTTCGGCGATGTCGGCCATGCCCATGGGCATGCCGGGGTGGCCGGACTTTGCGGTTTCAACCGCATCGGCGGCGAGGAAGCGGATGGCGTTGGCCAACTGGCGACGGGTAGGCTGCGTCATGGTTCTGTCGGAATCGGGAGGCGGCCGCGGACGTGCGGGCGGCCTATTGTCCCACAGACCCGGGGCCGGGTTCAGGCGTAGGACCAGATCCCTTGCCAGTGAAAGGGATCTGGTCCCGCCAACCCCTTACTTGGGCGCGGCAGCCTCGATCACGCCACACATCGACTTCTTCTGGAAGTCCTCGCCAGTGGCGTAGGTGGCCGGGGTGGTCTTGGTCACGGTGATCTTCGAACCCTTGCCCTCGGCTTCAACCAGCACGTTCCACGGCAGGGTGGTCTGGCCACCATTGAACTGGACGTTCTGTTCCAGGGTCAGCATGCCCAGGTCCTTGTCCACGCTGGCCACCTTCAGGCCCGACTTCACGCCCTCGATCTGGATACGCTTGAGAGCGTCGGCCGGGGTAACGTTGGGCACCACGTCCCAGGTGGTGAAGGTGCGCCCGGCGAAGAAGCTGCCGGTCTTGGTGTAGTTGGTTTCACAGGCCTTCTGGGCACTGGCGTCGAAAGCCAGCAGGCCCAGGGCGGCGACCATCACGTACGAAATCCTCATTTCTGCTCCCTTTCGCACGGCGCCAATCCCGACGCCTTCCATGCGTCGGGATAGTATCCATGGCATTCAGGGCGCGTTCAATCGAGGGGCGTGCCCAGCGCCGGTCCGTCATGCGACTCGCCCTTGGCCACCAACGTGGTCAGGGCCAGGTCGCCGGTCACGTTCAGGGCGGTACGGCACATGTCCAGGAAGTGGTTCACGCCCAGGATCAGGCCGATGCCCAGCGGATTCACACCGACCATCGCGCAGATCATCGCCACCACCGGCAGCGAGCCCGACGGCACGCCCGCCGTGCCGATGCCGCCGAGGATGCAGACCGCCATCACCATGATCTGCTGGCCAATGCTCAGGTCCACGCCAAAGAACTGGGCCAGGAAGATCACCGTCACGCCCTCGAACAGCGCGGTGCCGTTCTGGTTGGCGGTGGCGCCCACGGTCAGCACGAAGCGCGACACGCGCTGCGGCAGGCCCATCTGGTCGGCCACGCGCAGTGCGGTCGGCAGGGTCGCGTTGCTGGAGGCGGTGGAGAACGCCATCACCGTCGCTTCCTGGGTATCGCGGAAGAACGACAGCGGCGAGCGGCCAGACAGCCATACGGCAGTACCGTAGGTCACGACCATGTGCAGGCCGAGCGCCAGCACCACCACGCCCACGTAGGCGCCCAGGCGGATGATCAGCTCGAAGCCGAACAGCGCGGCCAGGTTGAACATGAAGCAGGCCACCGCATAGGGGGCCAGGCGGATGACCAGGTTGATCAGGGTCATCGAGATTTCAAACACGCCTTCGATGGCGCGGCGCAGCGGGGCGACCTTCTCGTTGTCGGTCAGCACCATGCCGATGCCGAACATCAGCGCGAAGAACATCAGCGACAGGATCGCACCGTTGTCCGACGCGGCCTGCAGCACGTTGCTCGGCACGATCGACAGCAGCATGTCCATGCCCTTCGGCGTGCCATGGATGCCAGCGACGATTTCCTTGCTGCGCTCGGCGTTCTCCGACAGCATCATGGCGGCGACCTGCGGATCGACGCCCGCGCCCGGCTTGAGCAGGTTGACCAGCACCAGGCCGATGCCCACGGCAATGCCGGACAGCAGCACGGTATACGCCAGGGTCTTCCAGCCGATGCGGCCGAGGGCGCGGATGTCGCCCATCTCCGATACGCCCATGATCAGCGCCGAGAAGATCAGCGGCACGATCAGCATGAAGATCAGGTTGAGGAACAGGCCCGACGCCGGGGTGGTGACGTAGTCCATGACCCACTTGGCACCGGCCTGCAGACCATCGACGCTGCCGCCCAGGGCGTGCACGATCAGTCCCAGGACCAGGCCGATCGCAAAGCCGATGCCCATCTTCCAATGCAGGGGCAACTTCTTCTTGTCGGCAGCAGCTGCTGTCATACGCGGGTTTCCTCGAAAAATGAATGCACTCTAACAAAGCGCGCAAGCGGCGCCGGTTCAGGTTCGCCGCGTTGGATACAACGGCGCCAGGCCAGTTTCGGCGGTGCCCTTAGCCGCCGACCAGTGCGGTCCGTCACGGAAGACCTCGCGCAGGCGCGTGCGCAAAGGGGCCAGTTCGCCCTGCCCGCCCCAGCGCGCCTGCTGCAGGTCCAGCAACACCTGGCGCTGGGCCGGGTCATCCAGCCGGGCGATCACCTGCTCGATGCGCTCCACGCCCGCCATCGCACACAGATGCGCCTCCACCTGATCGAAACCCTCACCATCCAGCGCGCGGCGCAGTTCGGCCAGGCCCGCGCGCCCGCTCACCACGGTCGGCACAGAGGGCGTGCCGGCTGCAGGCGCCGCCACACGCGGGCGTCGGCCTCGCTGCCAGCCCCACAACAGGGTCAGCAGCCACAGCAGCGCCAGGCCAATGGCCGCCGCCATCCACGGCCACGGACGCTCGGACAGGCCGCTGGCGCGTGGATCGGTCGCGGCGATACGCGCATCCTGTCCATCGCTGCCCGGCAGCGCGGCAGCGGTGTCGATCGGTGGCAGCGCTGCCGGCGAGGCAGTGGCAGCGCCGGTACCGGCCGCAACGGCCAGCGTCAGGTCCGGCAGCTTGGCTTCCTGTGCCTTGCCGTTGCGCACATCCCACCAGGGCAGGCGTGGTCCCGGCACCACCAGCGAACCCGGCTGGCGCGGCACGATCGAATAGCGGCGGGTGATCTTCAGGCGCGGCGTGCTGCCGTTGAAGGTCTCTTCGTACTGTGCCGGTTCGGCAAACACCTGCGCTGCGTTGCCGACATCGGGGACCGGCAGGTCGGTGAACTGTGCTCGGGTGGCGCCTTCGGCAACCGCTTCGACCACCACGTTGGCTGCCTCGCCGGTACGGGCACTGGTGGGCGCGCTGGTGTAGCGCAGCTGCAGGCTCTGCAGGGGCAACCACGGCTGCGGCGCCTGTGCCGGCTGTGCCTGCACCTGCAACGTGCGGTCTGCGCCAGTGGCATTCATGCGGCCATCGCCGCCCCCGAAGAAGTCATCGAAGAAACCTCCGGCGCTGCGCCCGCTGAAACGCGCACCGGACAGCCGCAACGTGCCGCTGCGCTCGGGGATCAGCAGGAAACGTCGTTCGACCACGTTGTAGCGGCGCCCGTTGACCTGGCGCACATCTGTGCGGTCGTCGCCAACGCGCTGCAACGACGCGCCCGCCGGGGTATCCAGCACCAGCTCGCCGGAGGCCAGCTGCGAGGCGAAATACAACCGCACCACCACGCCCACGCTCTGCTGCACGTACGGCGTATCGTCATCGACAAGGGTTTCGATGAAGGCCATCGCATTGCTGTCAGGCCCGGCCACGGCGGCCGCATCGACCTGCAGCGTCAGCGGCGCAGTGCGCACACTGCCCACCTGCAGGCCCGGTACCACCAGCGCACCACTGCGCCGCGGCGTCAGCGCCACGCCATACAGGTTGCGCTGCTGCATGCTGCCATTGCTCCATTCCACCTGGCGGCTGCTGGTCTGGCCGCTCAGGTCGAAGTCGGTGCGCAATGGCGTGAAGTCGGGAGCGCCCTGATCGCTCTCGACATTAAGGGTGACCGTATCACCCATCGCGATGCGGTCGCGGTCCAGCCAGGCGCGTGGTTGCGCCCAGGCCAGCAGCGGCAGCCACAGCAACAGCGCCGCCAGTACCGGCCGTGACCAGTGCCCGTGCATGTTGATCGCCCGCGTCATCGCCCTTCCCTCTTCCTGCGTTCGTTTTCCAGCTGGAACTTGGCCCGCAGCAGCGCGCCCGGATCATCCGGCACACGCCGCATCCACGCTTCCACCGCCTGTTGCTCCTCGCGCTCGCGCGGCGTGCGGCCCTCCCCCCCCGGTACGGGTTTGCCGTCCTTGCCAGCCTCGCCCTCGCGTGCCTGCTGCATCGCCTGCTGCATCCGCTGGCGCTGCTGCTCATCGGCCTGGGCCTGTGCCTTGGCATCCTCCACCTGTGGTGGCGCCTGCTGGCCATCGCGGCCGCGCTCGCCGGGCTGCGGGCTCGACGGGTTCTTGTCGTCACCCGCCTTGGGCTGCCCCTGCTGGCCCGACGGCGGCTGGCCCTGGCCGGGATTCTGCTGGCCCTGCTGCGGCTTCTGGCCCTGCGGGTTCTGCTGGCCCGGGGCATCGTTCTGCTGCTTCTGCTGCCCGTTCTGCGGTGGCTTCTGCTGATCCTGGCCTTTGCCACCCGACTGCTTGCGCTTGCGCGCGGCATCGACCACGGCACGGTTGGCGACCGCATCGGCCATACCGGGATGCAACGCCAGCGCGCGGTCGTAGGCGGCGATCGCTTCGTCGTAGTTGCCTTCGCGTGCCAGCGTGTTGGCCAGGTTGTACCAGCCGGCATCGCTGTCGATACCCTCGAACTGCCTGCGCGCAGTGGCGAAGTCGCCCTTGCGGTAAGCCTGGACCCCCTCGGCCAGGCGCTGATGCTGCGCCTGGTCGCTACGCTTCCACAGCGTGCCCTGCGCGGGTTGCGAGGCCTGCGTCGCAGGTGCCTGCGCCTGCGCGTCATTCATCCATGGCACGAGGCCGACCGCGAGCACCGCGGCCAGCAGCGCACGACGGCGGAAGGCCAGCAATGCCAGCAGCATCACCGGCGGCAGCAGCCAGAAGCCTTCGTCACGCCACTGCTTGCCTTCGCCCGGCCGCTGCGCCGCCGTGCCTTCGCGCGCGTCGAGTACACCGAGCGCACGCAGATCGCTGTCATCGGCGGAGATGCGTGCATAGCGGCCGCCGCCGGCAGTGGCCACCGCGCGCAGGCTGCCCTCATCCAGCGCAGCCTGGCGGATCTGCCCGCTGCCATCGCGGTAGGCCGCACCGGCAGGCGTGCCCAGGCCCAGCACCGACACCTGCAGGCCCAGGCTGCGTGCCTGCGCTGCCGCCAGTGCAGCTTCACCATCCGCCTGGTCGCTGACCAGCAGGATCTGCCCCTGCAGCGCACCGATCTGCCGCATCAGCCGTGTTGCCCAGTCGATGCCGCGGTCGGCACGCTGGCCATCGCGTGGCATAACGTCCGGCGACAGCGCATCCAGATACAGCGCAACATTGCGGCCGTCATCAGTCAGCGGCGCCACGGTGTAGGCATCATCGGCATACACCACCAGGCCCACCTGCCCGCCCTGGCGCGCGCGCAGCAGCTGGCCTACTTTCGCGCGCGCCTGCAGCAGGCGCGACGGTGGCAGATCGGTTGCGCTGATCCGGCTGGACAGGTCCAGTACCACCAGCAGTGGTGCGCTGGCCTGGAACATCGGCTGCGCCTGCTGCCGCCAGCTCGGCCCGGCCATCGCCAGCGATGCCAGTGTCCAGCCCAGCAGCAGCGCCCATGGCAGGCGCACGCGACGCTTCGCGCCGGCGGCCAGCAGATGTGGCAACAGATGTGCATCCACCGCCTGCCGCCACGCATCACTGCGCCGTTGCCGGTACAGCGCCAACGCGATGATCAGCGGCAGCGCCAGCAGTGCCCACAACCACTCGGGCCGCAGGAAGTGCAGCGCGTTCCAGTCGGGAAGATTCGAAGCAAACGCGATCATCGGCGACGCTCCGGCCACAGCCATGCCAATGCGCCCAGCAGCAATGCCAGGCCCAACGGCCACGCATAGCGTTCCTCGCGAGGGCGCAGGCTCGGGCCCTTTGCGGCCACTGGCTCCAGGCGATCGAGCTCGGCATAGATGCCGGCCAGCTGCGCGGTATCACGCGCGCGGAAGAACTGGCCGCCGGTCATGCTGGCGATCCTCTTCAGAGTGGCCTCATCGACCGGATCCTGGTCGGTGGAAATCGGAATGCCGAACAACCGCATGCTGCCATCGCCGCCAAACGCAACCGTGTGGATGCGCACGCCTTCGGCGCGTGCGACTTCCGCAGCGCGCAGGGGTTCCAGCACACCGGCATTGCTGACACCATCGGTCAACAGGATCAGTACGCGCTGCCCCTCCGGCTGGCTACGCAGGCGCTTGACCGCCAGGCCGATGGCATCACCGATGGCGGTCTCGCGCCCGGCCAGGCCGACCACGCTGTCGCGCAGCTGGTCGCGCACGCTGGCCAGGTCCGCAGTCAGCGGCGTGAGCGTATAGGCGCGGTCGCCGAAGATCAGCAGGCCAACGCGGTCGCCGGCACGACGATCCAGGAAGTCGGCCAGCACAGCCTTGGCCGCGGTGAGGCGATCGACCGCCTGGCCGCCCAGCACCATGTCGCCCTCGCCCATGCTGCCGGACACATCCATCGCCAGCATCATCTGCCGCCCCTGCTGCGGCGGGGTGATGGCTTCGCCCAGCTGCTGCGGTCGTGCCAGCGCGATGCACAGTGCACACCAGCCCAGCCACAGCAGCAGCGTGCGCAGCCACGACGCGTCAACACGGCCGCCACCAGACAGGGCTTCGAGCTCGGCGGCAGCATAGGGCACACGCAGTGCGGCGCCGGGTTCTGCACGGCGCTTCCACCAGCGCATCAGCAGCGGCATCGGGAGGGCCAGCAGGGCCAGCGGCCACGCCAGCTGCAGGTCCGGCCATGGCCAATAGGTCGTCCACAGGTTCATCGGCTGCGCTCCAGCAGCATCGCCAGATAGCGTTCGCGGGCCCAGCTGCGCACAGCGGCCACGTCCTTGCTGTCGACGCGCGGGCGATAGGCGCCTTCGGCCAACAGGCTGCGGCGCGCATCGGGCAACGTGCCCTGCGGGTCCAGGCGTTGCCACCAGGCGTCATCGCGCAGTGATTCGCTGCCCGGCTTCGCATGGCGTGCGGCACGGCGCAGCAGTCCCGCGATGGCCGCCAGTTCGGCCGTAGCGTCGGGGGCGATTGCCAGTTCCTGATCGAACAGCTGCAACCAGCGCTGGCGGCGGCGGCGACGTCGCCACATCACCACGGCGATCACCAGCAGCACCAGCACGACCACCGCGCCGATCATCAGGTAACCAGGGGCTGGCGGCCACCATGACGGTGCTGGCGGCAGCTGCACATCGCGCAACGGCAGCGCGGCGCTCATGCCGGCACCTCGGTCGGCGACGGCGCCAGCCAGGCGTCGCTGGGCGCATCGGAGGACAGCACCTGCACGTCGACACGGCGTGCGCCGAGCTGGCGCCGAAGTTCCTGCAGCGGCTCGACAAAGTGCGCCTGCCAGTGCGCCTGCACTTCCCTGCGGCGCAGGTCGAGACCGATGCGCTGCTGCGCGGTCTGGAACTGCAACGCCGCCGACGGTGGCCGCAGCTCCAGTGGATCGACCAGCAGCACCAGGCTGAGGTCGTGATGCTGGGCCAGCGCGCTCCAGCGCGCGGGCGGAATGCGGATGGCCTGCTGCGGATCGGCCAGCACCAGCATGCGTGCCCCCGGGCGCAGCACGCGACCGGCATGGTCCAGCGCGCGCTCCAGGCCCAGATCGTCGGCTGGCGGCTGTGCGTACCAGCGGGTCAGCGCGTCGAGCACGCGCAGCACGCCGCGTGGCCCACCTGCCGGAGCGATCGGCGCTTCGCGGTCGCTGCCACGCAATGCGCCCACGCGGTCGCCACGGCGCTGCGCCGACCACGCGGCAACAGCACCGGCGCGTGCGGCCTGCACCGATTTGAAGCGCACGCGGGTGCCGAAGTACAGCGCCGGCGAGGTATCGGCCACGATCAGGCTGACTCGTTCGCGTTCGGCCTGGAACAGTTTGGTATGGGCGCGACCGGTGCGCGCCGTCACACGCCAATCGATGTGGCGCGCGTCGTCGCCGGCCACGTATTCGCGCGACTCGGCGTACTCCATGCCGCGGCCGCGCAGCGGGGACGGTGCCTGGCCCGCGTTGCCGGTGCGGCCACGGCGCGGCGGCGGCGGACGCTGTGCCAGCCGGCGCAGCGCGACCAGTTCGGCCAGCTGCGGGCGCAGCCCGTCACCTTCGAGCGCAGACGGTGCCTGTTCCACGGATGGATCGGTCATGCGCAGGCTCAGGGTGCCGGCACCCGGGCCAGCAGCTCCTGCACCAGGCGCTCGCCGTCCCAGCCTTCGGCGGTGGCTTCATAGCTGGGCAGCACGCGATGGCGCAGCACGTCGGCGGCGACCGCGCGCACGTCGTCGGGCGTGACGAAGTCACGGCCAGCCAACCACGCCCGCGCGCGGGCACAGCGCTCCAGTGCGATGGAACCGCGCGGGCTTGCCCCCCATGCGATGCGGCGGCCGAGGCCGGCGTCGTAGCGCGATGGATCACGCGAGGCCAGCACCAGTTCGATCAGGTAGCGCTCCAGTGCCGGTGCCATGTGCAGGTCCAGCACTTCGCGGCGGGCGTCGAACACGTCCTGCATCGGCATCTTGTCTGGCGCCGGCGCGGCCTCGCCCAATGCACCACGGGCACGCTCACGGGCCAGCCGCAGGATCTCCGATTCGGCGGCCTGGTCCGGGTAACCGATGCGCACATGCATCAGGAAGCGGTCCAGCTGCGCTTCCGGCAGCGGGAACGTGCCTTCCTGCTCGATCGGATTCTGCGTGGCCATCACCAGGAACAGCGGCGGCAGCGCATAGGTATGGCGGCCAACGGTAACCTGGCGCTCGCCCATGGCTTCCAGCAGCGCCGACTGCACCTTGGCCGGCGCACGGTTGATCTCGTCGGCCAGCAGGATCGGGTGGAAGATCGGGCCAGGCACGAACTCGAAGCGGCCCTCCTGAGGGCGCCAGATCTCGGTGCCGGTGAGGTCGGCCGGCAGCAGGTCGGGGGTGAACTGCACGCGGGCAAAGTCTGCTTCCAGGCGCGAGGCCAGTGCACGGATCGCCGTGGTCTTGGCCAGGCCCGGCGCGCCCTCCACCAGCAGGTGGCCGTCGGCCAGCAACGCGATCAGCAGGCGTTCGACCAGGGCCGCCTGGCCGACGATCTCGGTCGACAACGCATCGCGCAGCTGGGTGAATGCCGCATGCAGGCGGGAGGTTGCCGGCGCGGGCGGCGGCGAGACAGTTTCGGGCATCGGCGGTGGCAGGTTCATGGGGGCCTTTGACCGGCGCAGGACGGCACGGGTTCCCGACATCATCGCAGGGTGCCTTGCGATTGGCATCAAGAACGGCTGAACAGCGCATCCACGCATGGCGTGGATCTACCGGCGGAAACGAGGAAGGGCCGCACAGGGCGGCCCTTCTTCGAAGACTTCGGAGCGGTGGCTCAGTTCTGCTTGGCCACGCGCAGCACCTTCGGGGTGACGAACACCAGCAGTTCGGCCTTGTCCTTGTTGCGGCCGCGCTTCTTGAACAGGTTGCCCAGGAACGGCACGTCGCCCAGGAACGGCACCTTGCTGATGCTGTTGCGATCGGTGAACTCGTAGACACCACCGATCACCACGGTCTGCCCGTCCTCGACCAGCACCGCGGTATTGACTTCGCGGCGGTTGATCGACGGCACGGTGCCGTAGCCCTCCAGCTGGATCAGCTGGTCGACTTCGTCCTTCTTCACCTGCATGTTGAGGAACACGCGGTTGTCGTTGGTGATGGTCGGAGTGACCTTCAGCTCCAGCACCACTTCCTTGAACTGCACGTTCGGCGTCGCCACGCCGCCAGCGGTACCACCGCTGATGGTGACGTAACCGATCTCCTTGCCCTGCTTGATCATCGCTTCGCGCTGGTTGGTGGTGACCACGCGCGGGTTGGAGATCACCTCGCCTCGCGATTCCTGCTGCATGGCCGACAGTTCCACGTCCAGCAGGTAGCCGGCATTGAGGATCGACAGTGCCAGCGAACCCGGGTTGCTGGCGGCGGCCACCGGCAGGTTCCAGTTCAGGCCACGGGTGATCGCCGAGCCGGACTTCACCGGCGGCGGGCCGACCCGGCCACCGGCTTCCCAGTCACGCTCGGCCTTGGCGTTGGCCAGGTCTGTTGCGACCTGCGACTTGCGGGTCTCGGCATTGGCATCCAGGCTGCCGCTGAAGTACACGTTGTCACGGCTGCCGCTGACACCGAACTTCGCGCCCAGTTCGCGGGCGAAGGTATCGGTGGCGATGACGATGCGGCTTTCGATCAGCACCTGGTCGACCGGGCGGTCGATCACGTTGATCAGCTCGCGCATGCGCGCGATCTTCTTCGGGATATCGCTGATCATCAGCGTGTTGGTGCGCTCGTCGGCCACGATGCGGCCGCGCGAGGACAGGAAGCCACTGTCTTCCTGCGACGAGCTGCCCGAACCACCACCGCTGCCACCACCGCCACTGCCACCGATGCCCTTGGCCTCGGTCAGCGCTTTGAAGATCTGCGTGGCGCTGTGGTAGTTGATCTGGATGTAGTCGGTCTGCAGGTCTTCGCGGTTCTCGATGGCGATGCGCGCGTCTTCCTTCTCCTGCTCGAACTTGGCCAGTTCAGCCTGCGGCGCCACCCAGATCACGCTGCCATCGCGACGCTTGTCCAGGCCCTTGGCGCGCAGGACGATGTCCAGCGCCTGGTCCCACGGCACATTGACCAGGCGCAGGGTCACATTGCCCTGCACCGAGTCGGACGCAACCACGTTCAGGTTGGACTCCTCGGCGATCAACTGCAGCACGGTGCGCACCGGCACGTCCTGGAAGTTGAAGGTCACCGGCTTGCCGGTGAAGCCGCGCTGGCCGACGGCCTTGGCCGCCTGGGTGACGCTGCCGGCGGTGACCGCGCCGACGGCGGCCTGGGCCTGCCGCGGGCTGATCTCGACCACGTACTCGTTGCCGCTCTGGTAGGCCAGCGACTCCACTGCACCGCCGGTACTCAGCACCAGCTGGGTGCCGGCACCCGACGGCTTGGCGTCGATGCGCTGTACCGGCGTGGCGAAGTCGGTGACGTTCATCGGCTTCTGCAGGTTGGCCGGCAGTCGGGCATTGCCGACGTCGACCACCACGCTGTTGCCCTGCGTGCGCAGGTCAGGAATCGCGCCCTGCCCGTCGAACTGCACGATCAGGCGCCCGGCGCCGTCATCGCCACGCTTGAAATCGATCTTGGCCACCGACAGGCCTGCCGGCGCAGCGGCCGGTACCACGGTGGCGCCCACCGGCTTTTCCGCCGGTGCGGCAGCCAGCGCCGGAGCGCAGGCCAGCATCAGCGCGACTCCCAGCGCGCTGACACGGTTCAAGGTAGAGCGCCGGATGGGACGCAGCCCCTTGGCTTGGTGAAAGGTCATCGTGCTATCCCCAGTAAACGATCATTGATCTTCAAGCGAGAGCGTTGCCGGCCGTTCCAGCCAGCCACCCGCGCCATCCGGCACCAGTTCGATCAGCTCCACGCGGTCTTCGAAGACCGCCGTGACCCGCCCGTCGCTCTGCCCCAGGTAACCGCCCGGGCGAACCCGGTAGGTGACCTTGTCCGGCCCCATCACCAGCGCCACGGTGCCTGCACCGGTACCGATGGTGCCGACCATGTCCAGCGCATCCAGCGGGAAGCCTTCCAACGGCTCCTTGCGCCGGTTCGGGTCCGGTCGCAATCCGCCGTTCCCCTGCTGCGGATTGGTCCAGGCATCGGTGAACGGATCGCGCATGCCCTGCGCGGAGTATTCAAAGGTCTCGAACTGCTGCATCACCGGCAGCGGCTCCAGCGGTTGCGCCGGTCGCGCGCGCTCGCCTTCCACCCACTTCTCAAGGTTCGGTGCGTCGCCGGGCGTGCTGGTCACGCCACGGCCGCAACCGGCCAGCAGCAGCAGTACAGCCAGCACCATCGCACCACGTACGGTCTGCGCGCGCATCACTTCTTGCCCTCCTTGCCAGCGTCGGCCGCCTGCTGCGCCTGCACTTCGGTCTCGTCCAGGTAACGGTAGGTCTTGACCGTACCGGACAGTTCCAGTGCACCGCTGCGGACGTTGCCGCCGGTCTTTTCCTTGGGCTTGAGGTTGATGTCATGCATGGTCAGGATCACCACCCGCGGCAACGAGGCCACGCCACTGACGAATGCGCCGAACTGGTGGTAACTGCCCACCATGCGCAGCTTGATCGGCTTCTCGGCGTAGAACTCCTTGATCTGCTCCTGCTCCGGCTCGAACAGCTCGTTGGTCAGGCCGCTGGACAGCGCGGTCTGCGAGATGTCGATGATCAGGTCGGGCATTTCGGTCTTGCTCGGCAGCTGCCGCAGCATCTGCTGCAGCACCTGCTCCATCTGCGCCAGCTGCTGCTTCAGCGGCCCCAGGTTCACCGCGCGTTCCTGCTGCTTGGTGAACTCGGTGCGCAGCTCGACTTCCTTCGATTCCAGGCCGGCCAGTTCCTCGCGCTTGCCGCTGATCAGCAGCATCCACGCCACGAACATGATGACCAGCGCCAGCAACGAGCAGAAGACGATCTTGGCCTTCTGCGGCCAGTTGCCGATGTCGTTGAAATCCAGGTTCTTGATGTCGATCTTCTGGCTCATGCGCGGTCCCCCTGCAGCAGCGCATTGAAGGCCTGCGGCGGCTGCGCCAGGCGGCTGCCCTCAGGCTTCGGGGCAGGTGCCGGAGCCGGCGCGGCAGCCGGAGCGGCCGGTTGGTTCGGCTTGGCCGGAGTGGCCGGCGGTGCAGCGGCCGGTGCGGCCGGAGCCGCTGCCGGCTGGCCCGCTGCCGGAGCCGCAGGCGTCGCGGCATCCGTACCTGCGGCCAACGGAGCCACCGGTGCCGGCGGAGCCGTCGCCACCGACCCATCGGCGTTCAGGCCCGGCGTCGCCGAGACCTCTTCGCTCTGTGCCGGCAGTTTCACCTTGACCACGAACACGTAGGGCAGCGCCTTGATGTCGGCCAGCGGACCGACCTTGCCATCCTTGTCCTTCTCCGGGTCACGCGCTTCGATGATCGACAGCTCCGGATTGGTCATCCAGCCGGAGGTCTCCAGGTTGCGCATGTAGGCCGAAACGCGGGCATTGGACTGGGTGCGCCCTTCCAGCGTCAGCACATCCCCTTCCTGCTTCAGTGCGGTCAGCACCACGCCATCGGGAATGGTGCGCACCAGCGCGTCGAACAGGTGGACCATCTGCGAGCGCTTGGCCTGCAGTTCCTCGATCACCTTCTTGCGGGCCAGCAGGCGTTCCTTCTGCGCGTCGAGGCGATCGATCTCCTTGTTCTGTTCCTTGACCTTCTCGATCTCGGCTTCCAGATAGGCGTTGCGGTCCATCTGGCCGCTCACCTGGCGGTCGTAATAGAACCAGATCATCAGCGACAACAGCAGGCCACCGACAGCGGCCATGCCCAGCATTGCGTAGAACTCGCGCTGGCGTTGCTTGCGCCGTTCGGCGCGCCAGGGCAATAGATTGATGCGTGCCATCAGTCGAAGCTCCTCAGCGCCAGACCGGTCGCGATCATCAGCGCGGGGGCATCCTGGGCCAACGCATGCGCGTTCACCTTCGGCCCCAGGGTCATCTGCGCCAGCGGGTTGGCGACCACGGTCGGCACGCCCAGCTGTTCCTCGACCATCTCCGGCAGGCCACCGAGCACGGCGCAGCCGCCGGCCAGCACGATGTGATCGACGCGGTTGAATTCGCTGCCCGCATAGAAGAACTGCAGCAGGCGGCTGATCTGCTGGACCGTGGCTTCCTTGAACGGCTCCAGCACTTCCATCTCGTAGCTTTCCGGCAGGCCGCCCTGGCGCTTGGCCAGCCCGGCTTCCTCGTAGCTCAGGCCGTAGCGGCGCATGATCTCGTCGGTCAGCTGCTTGCCACCGAACACCTGCTCGCGGCTGTAAAGGCTACGACCGCCGCGCAGGACATTGAGGGTGGTCATGGTGGCGCCGATGTCGACCAGCGCAACCACGCCGTCGATGGACACCGGCAGCTCGCTGGCGACCAGGGCGTAGGCGTTCTCGACCGCGAAGGCCTCCACGTCCATCACCTTGGCCTGCAGGCCACCGAGCTCCAGCGCGGACTGGCGCAGCTCAACATTCTCCGAACGCGACGCGGCCAGCAGCACCTGGACCATCTCCGGGTTGTTCGGGATCGACCCGATCACCTCGAAGTCCAGGTTCACTTCCTCGATCGGATACGGAATGTAGTTGACCGCTTCCAGCTCGATCTGGGCTTCCATGTCGTTTTCGTCGAGATCGGCCGGCATCGGGATCACCTTGGTGATCACCGCCGACCCCGCGACGGCGGCAGCGGCCAACTTGGCCTTGCTGCCTGAACGGTTCATCGCCCGGCGGATGGCCTCACCGACGGCCTCCACTTCGACGATGTTCTTCTCCACCACCGCATTCGGCGGAAGAGGTTCCACAGCGTAATGTTCCACGCGGAAACGATTGCCGCTGCGGGACAGCTGCAAAAGCTTTACCGCAGTCGAACTGATGTCGACGCCTACAAGCGGCGACTGACTTTTTGGGATGAGCCCCACGGTTTCTCCCCTGCCGACGGGCACTTGGACGCAAGACCTGCGTCCGAGCATTAATAACGTATTCTTAGCAAATGGCAACGGCCCTGCTGTGAAATCCCTCACGGATTCACCATGCAGCCCCTGACTGTTCCCCTTGCGCTCCCCGGTGCCGACCCCAGCCGCCACCTTGCGTAATCTATACTCTGCGACCACGAAATTCGCAATCGGAATCTGAACCCGATGACTCGACTCCGCCGCTGGCTGCGCTGGATCTTCCTGATTGTCCTGGTCCTGGCGCTGATCGGCGCGGCCGCCGTGGGCGGTCTGTACTATGCCGTTTCCTCCAAGCTTCCCGACGTGCAGACCCTGCGCGACGTGGAAATGCAGGAGCCGATGTACGTCTACGCTGCCGACGGCAAGCTGATGGCGGTGTTCGGCGAGACCCGGCGCACCCCGGTCACCATGAAGGACGTGCCCGAGCGCCTGAAGCAGGCCTTCCTGGCCACCGAGGACGCCCGCTTCTACGAACACGGCGGCGTGGACTACATGGGCATCGGCCGCGCGGTCTGGCTGCTGGCCACCACCAACGACAAGCGCGTGCCGGGTGGCTCCACCATCACCCAGCAGGTCGCCCGCCAGTTCTTCCTCAGCTCCGAGTACAGCTACACCCGCAAGCTGGCCGAGATCCTGCTGGCGCGCAAGATCGAGTCCGAGCTGAGCAAGGACGAGATCTTCGAGCTGTACCTGAACAAGAGTTTCTTCGGCAACCGCGCCTACGGCGTGGCCGCTGCCGCCGAGTTCTATTACGGCAAGAAGCTGAACGAGCTGGACCTGGACGAGATGGCCTCGCTGGCCGGTATCCCCAAGTTCCCGTCGTCGGGCAACCCGATCTCCAACCCGGAACGTGCCCGCCAGCGCCGCGACAATTACGTGCTGCAGCGCATGGCCGACCTGAAGTTCGTCAGCCAGGCCGAAGCCGACGCGGCCAAGGCCGTGCCGATGCACGCCACCGCGCATGAGCCGCCGGTGCAGGTCGATGCACCCTACGTGGCCGAGCTGGTGCGCCAGGAAATGATCGCCCGCTTCGGCGGGGATGTGGTCAACAAGGGCTACCACGTCACCACCACGATCGACTCCACCCTGCAGACCGCCGCCAACCTGGCCGTCCGTGATGGCCTGCTGCTGTACGACCACCGCCACGGCTGGCACGGCGTGGAGAAGCAGGTGCAGCTGGGCGCCGGCGACGATACCGCCGCGCTGGCCGAGCACCTGCGCGGCATGTACGGCCAGGCCGGCCTGCTGCCGGCAATCGTCGCCAGCACCGCGGCCGATGGCAGCGCCACGGTGGTGCTGGCCAACCGCACCGAGATCGTGCTGCCGGCCGGCGCCGCCAAGTGGACCAACAAGACCCCTGGCAAGCTGGTGCAGCGCGGCGACATCGTGCGCGTACGCGCCGGTGCCAAGGAAGGGGAATGGCTGCTGGACCAGATCCCGCGCGGCCAGTCCGCACTGGTCTCGCTGGATGCCCACAGCGGCGCGCTGAAGGCGCTGGTGGGTGGCTTCAGCTTCTCCGGCAACAAGTTCAACCGCGCCACCCAGGCCCGCCGCCAGCCGGGTTCGAGCTTCAAGCCGTTCGTCTACGCGGCCGCTTTCGACAAGGGCTACAACCCAGCCTCGATCGTGCTCGACGCCCCGGTCGTGTTCCGCGATCGCCGCGGCAAGACCTGGGCCCCGCAGAACGACGGCGGCGGCTTCCGCGGCCCGATGCGCCTGCGTGAAGCGCTGGTGCAGTCGCGCAACCTGGTCTCGGTACGCCTGCTTGATGGCATGGGCGTGGACTACGCGCGCAAGTACATCAGCGAGTTTGGCTTTGCCGAATCGGAGCTGCCGCCGAACCTGTCGATGTCGCTGGGCACTGCATCGCTGACCCCGCTGTCGGTGGCGCGTGGCTACGCGGTGTTCGCCAATGGCGGCTCGCGCGTGGATACCTGGCTGATCGACCAGGTCAATGACCGCGACGGCAACCTGGTGTTCAAGGAAAACCCGGCGCTGGCCTGCCGCGACTGCGCCGGCAGCAGCGATCAGCCGGTCAACCAGGTGGTGGATGGCTTCAACTTCGGCGCCCCGGCCCCGAAGGTGGACCCGGCCGCTGCGGCCAAGGCCGAAGCCAAGACCGAAACTGCCGCCGCTCCGGCCAACCCGGATGCCCGCACCGCTCCGCGCGCGATCGACGCCCGCACCGCCTACCAGCTGGTGTCGATGATGCGCGACGTGGTCCAGCGCGGTACCGGTGTGCAGGCCAAGGTGCTCGGCCGCGAGGACGTGGGCGGCAAGACCGGCTCCACCAACGACCATCGTGACGCCTGGTTCTCCGGCTTCGGCGGCCCGTACGTGACCACCGTGTGGGTGGGCCGCGACGACTTCCGCTCGCTGGGTTACCGCGAGTACGGTGGCAAGGCGGCGCTGCCGATCTGGATCGACTACATGCGCACCGCGCTGAAGGACACCCCGATCGCGCAGAACGAGCCGCCCAGCGGCATGGTCCAGGCCACGCTCAACGGCGCGACCGAGTGGGTGAAGGTGGAAGACATGGATCGCCTGACCGACTACGACCTGAACCTCAATACGCCGCAGGCCGACGCCGCCGCGTTCGATATCTTCTGAGGAAGGGTGCAGTGGGTGCCAACCGTGGGTTGGCACCGATGCGACTGTAGAGCCGAGCCCATGCTCGGCTCCGGGCCCCGCGTAGAGCAGCCGAGCGTGGGCTCGGCTCTACAGGATCAACGGCACCCGCTTGCTCCCCTCCGTGAAATACCTACGCGGATGTCACATCCGTGCGCTAGTCTGTAGCCAGGTCGCAACAGGAGTCCTCGCATGCATCGCGCCCGCCAGCATGCTGCCAGCCAGACCCGCGAGCGGCGCCACCGCCTCGCCCACGAAGCCGCCCGCCTGATGGCTGAAGGCGGCATCCGCGACTACCACCAGGCCAAGTTGAAGGCCGCCAGCCGGCTCGGCATCCACGACGATGCCTCCCTGCCCCGCAACACCGAGATCGAAGACGCCTTGCGCGAGTACCAGCGGCTGTTCGCCGGGCCCCAGCACGGCAATGAACTGCAGCGCCGCCGCGAGGCTGCGATGCGCGCGCTGGAGTTCCTGCACGGCTTCGCCCCACGGCTGGCCGGCCCGGTGCTGGACGGCACCGCCGATGCCAACAGCCCGGTGCAGCTGCACCTGCACAGCGACGACCCGGAAGCCGTGCATCGCTTCCTGGACGAGCACGGCATTCCCGCTGAATCGCGGACGCGCCGCCTGCGCATGGACCGCGAGCGCAGCCTGGACGTGCCGGTGTGGGTGTTCAGTGCCGAGGAGCTGACCTTCGACCTGGCCGTACTGCCGTACGATGCGCTGCGCCAGGCGCCGCTGTCGCCGGTGGATGAGAAACCGATGCGGCGCGCGTCTGTCGCACAGCTGCGGCAGCTGCTGGCCGAAGCGGAGATCACCGCGTATATCGGCGGGTGACAGCTGCGCGGGTTCTGGTGGGTGCGGACCGTTGGTCCGCACGGTGCATCAGGCATCCGGACACCTGACCGAAGAGCAGCCGAGCATGGCTCGGCTCTACAAGAGGTGCGTTGCCCTACCAGACATCATGGTGCTGCTCCTCCGTCTCATCGCCAAGCAGGCGCATCAGCCAGGGGGCTCCCACCCGCTGCGGGTACGCCATCATCATCCGCGCGTGCATGTTCTGCAGATCACCCAGCAGCCAGGTCTGGTTGTAGACATCGCCGAACGGATCGGACCACGCCGTCTGTATCCGCGCGCGCTCACCGCCGTTGAGGTTGGGCATCCTGTCCAGCGGGATCTCCAGTACCGGCTCCAGCGCCCGGTTGATGGCCGCGTTCTCCGCCTCCGCCGCACGCATGAGTTCCAGCCGATGGCTCACCTGCCAGCACGGGAAAGGGAAGCAGCTTCCCGTGGCATCGATGTACGCCGCGATGTCGGCCAGCATGTGGGCCTTCAACTGCCACACCATCGCACTGTCCAGCAGCTGCCGCACCCGCAGCGTGCGCAGCGTGCCGGCACGGACATCCTCCGGGGTGGTGAACGGCTCGCCCGGGGTTGGGCCGCCATGCCGCACCAGCACGATGCGATGGATCGCCTCCTGGGTGATGTTCTCCACGCGCAGCGCGGCGGCCTCCGGATGAACGCGCGGCGGCGGCACACTCGATACCCGCCAGGTGTACCAGGCCGCCAAGCCCACACCCGCCACGCACAGCAGGGCGAACAGCAGCCAGCGGTCCAGATTGCGGGTGTAGTAGTAAAAACGTGCCCGCCACAGATAGAACGTGCGGTAGCTGATGAACCGGCTTACCCATCGATACATTGCCATTTCCTCGGCAAGAGCCCCGGCGCGGCGGGGCGGATTACGCGCGTCACGCCGGGGCTCCATGGCTTACCAGCCGATGCCCACGCCGACGCCCATGCTGCGCTCACCGCTGTTGGTGAATGCACCATTGAGGCTGAAGGTGGCCGAGCCCTTTTCGTTGAGCACACGCTGGTAGCCCACGGCCATCGCGGACTCACCCTCGCTGTAGCCCACGCCCGCGCCGAGGCGGTTGTAGGTGGCCAGGCCCGCGGTGTTCATCGCCATCGCGGTCTGTGCGCTGCTCATCGCCGCCATGCGGTTGAAACGCTTGTCCATCTTGTCCAGGCGACGTTCGAAACTGCTGATCGCGCCATCGGTGTACTCGTTGGCGCGTGCCAGCATCTTCTCCAGTTCAGCGGTGTCGACCTGCGGCTTGGGCGTGTCGTCCTTCTTCGACTTCGGCTGCGGCGCGGGCTTCTCACCTTCGCCGGTCGACGCTACCTGCTGGCCGCCTTCGGCCTGCGGCACCGGTGCTTCCGGTTCGGGCACTGAAGCCACCGCCATTGCCTGCGGCTGCGGCGCATCGATGCGCTGCTCGAGCCCATCCATACGACCGTTGAGCTGCTGCTGCATCGAGTGCAGCTGGCCGCCATTGACTGCATCACGACTGCCAGCCGCGATCAGGCCATTGGCCACGTTGGAAATGACCATGCCGTGGGTTCCGGCCAGGGTGAGCTGGTTGAGACCGTCGGCGCGGACGGAGGGCGTGTCCTGGAACACGCTGCGCAGCTGGGACTCGACCTGGTTCACGCGCGAGCGGTTGCTGACCACTGCGCCATCGAGCGCTTCCAATGCGCCATTGAGCGTGGACTGGGAGTGGCCCTGCACGGTGAAGCTGGGGCCGACGATGTTGCCGTCGGCATCGACCTCACCGCCGAGCGCGGACAGCGCGCCGCGGAGCTGGCCGACGGTCGCGGCATTGTGGTTGGCGGTGCCGTTGGCGATGTTTACGAGGCGGCGTTGAAGAAGCTCATTACCAAATGACGCAACTCCTTTTTCGTTTGCTTCAGCACCAAGTCCCAAGGCAAGCGAACCATTGGCCCCCTTCTGGACCTTCGCACCGACGCCGAGAGCAATACCTCCGACTGCAGTTCCACCATCAAACTCTCCCACACCAGCTCCAGTTCCAATAGCAATGCCAAAGTCAGAACCCTCGAAGACAGTAGACCCGCGACCAAGCGCAACTGAATTCATACCCATTGCAAGAGCGCGTGTTCCTACCGCGGTTCCGCCTTCAGCACCTGCTTTCGCGGAGTTTCCAAGTGCTACCCCAGCCAGACCCGCCTCCGCGCCGACAGTTGCGGGAGCCACACCCACGCTAAGGAATCGACCAGCCTCCTCCAGAACATCGAGTCGACCATTGGCTGAGTACAGCTGACTTCCACGAACAACGTCCTGACTATCAGCCGACAACTTCGCTTCGGCCACACCAGTCAAACGCGCACCGCCATAGTCGATGACGCCCGCATCCAGTCCACGCATTGCCTGCGGTCCCATCGCCCGCTCCTTGCGCATCGCCTCCAGATCATTTCGATTCTGCGAGATCTTCTGCTCTGCGGCGTACAGCTGATTGCCCGTTACGGCATCACGGCTTCCTGGCGCCACCCGACCGTCAGCCAGATTGGTCAACACCATGCCGTTCGCGCCATTCAGCGCGATCTGGCTCATGCCATCGCCACGGGCCGAGGGTGAATCCTGGAAGATCGAGTTGAGCTGGCCTTCTACCTTGTCCGCACGGCGACCTACGGTGGTGACAGCTCCATCGAGCGCCATCAACGCATCCTCCACGGTGTTCTGCGTCCCGCCCTGCACCGAGTAGATCGGTGCAATGATGTTGCCGTTGGCATCCATGCCTGCGCTGCCGCCGAGGGTGGCGAGGGAGTCCTTTAGCTGGGAGACAGTGGTGGCATCGTGATCGGCGGTGCCACGATCAACGTTTACGAGACGACGTTGATTGGAGGCATTACCAAAAGACACTGTGTCGGCGGCAGTAGCTTCAGATCCCAATCCGATGGCCACCGAGCCTGACGCTCCAGCCTCGACAGCCGCCCCGGCGCCAACTGCAACGCCGCCGCCCGCGTAGACCTGAGCACCAGCGCCCATCGCGAAACCGTTCGAGGATTCAGCAGAAACGCCGGAACCGCGTCCAATTGCTACGGAGTTGATCCCGAGTGCAGCCGAAAAGGCTCCCACCGCAGTTCCCCCATCCCGCCCGGCTTTAGCAGAATCACCGATTGCCACGCCCAACACTCCTGCATCTGCTTGCCTACTGAATTCATCGAATCCCACACTCACAAACTTGCTATTACTTTCCAGCGACGAGACACGGCCATTCGTTTCGAAAAGCTGCCTCCCCGATACCGCATCGGCGCTGCTATCACTCAGCACCCCATCTGCAAGTCCACTGACTCTACGATTTGCATTGCCGCTGTTACGCACGTCCAGCACAGTCCCACTATTCTTCTCGCCCAGACGAACATTGCCGTTGACGGCGACCTGACTGACCAGTCCTTCCAGCGCCCCCGTGCTGACCAATGCCTTGGCAGCCTCTACCTTCGCAACCGTTGCATCCGCCTGCGCCGCCGTGGCCGCCTTCTCCACGGCAGCCACCTGCGCATTGGTGGCATTGAGCTGCTTGCCGTTGACAGCTTCATTGCTGCTGGCGCCTACCGTGCCATCCGCTACACCGGCAACCTTCCGGCTGGCGTTGGCACTGTTGCGCACGTCCAGTACAGTTCCGCTGTTCTTCTCGCCCAGACGGACATTGCCGTTGGCGGCGGTCTGGCTGACCAGTCCTTCCAGCGCGGTCGTGCTGACCATCGCCTTGGTAGCATCTGCCTTCGCAACCGTGGCATCCGCCTGCGCAGCTGCGGCCGCCTTCTCCACGGCAGCCACCTGCACATTGGTGGCATTGAGCTGCTTGCCGTTGACCGCTTCATTGCTGCTGGCGCCTACCGTGCCATCCGCTACACCGGCAACCTTCCGGCTGGCGTTGGCGCTGTTGCGCACGTCCAGTACAGTGCCGCTGTTCTTCTCGCCCAGGCGGACATTGCCGGTGGCGCCTGTCTGGGAGACCAGGCCGGCGAGCGCAGTCGTCTCGGTCAGTGCCTTGGCGGCGTCGGCCTTGGCGGCATTGGCCGCCGTCTGCGCGCTCGTGGCCGTGCTCTGCGCGGTGGACACGGCCTGGTTGGTCGCGAACAGCTGATTGCCGGTGATGGCATCGGTACTGCCATTGCTGACCGCGCCATCGGCAATGTACTGGATCTTGCGCTTGAGAGTGGCACTGCCCACCGATACGGAGTTGACCGACGCTGTGACGGCGCCAGCACCCAGTGCCACCGCATTGTCATGGCGGGCGTTGGCCCGGTCACCCAGTGCAACGGCGCTGGTGTTGGCCGACACCGCAAGATTGCCCAGCGCGGTAGCGAACTGCGCGGTGGCCTCGCTGCCACGTCCCAGCGCTGTGGACTGCTTTGCGGTGGCTTTGCTCAAGTACCCCATTGCAGTGGCATGCTCGGCGACCGCATTGGCGTCACCGCCTACGGCGATGGAGAAGTTTCCGCTGGCAATGGCCCGGAAGCCCGTCGCGACCGCGCCGTTTGCGCTGCGCGTATTTGCACCGATGGACACGCCGGCATTCTGGTTGTTCACCTTGTTGCCCTCTGCATCGACGCCGGCCAGCGCATCGAATCCGAGTGCGACACTGCGACCGTTGTAGGCCTTGGCATTGTTGCCGATGGCGGTGCTGATGCCGTAGCTGCCCGACTCTGCAACCGCGCCCTTGCCCAGCGCCAGGGTGGTGGCATCGATACGGTTGGTGGCGGACTGCGCAAGCGTACGGACGTCGGCAAGGTCTCCCTTTACAGTTCCCACTGCCGATTCCACTGTCCCCAGCCTGGAGTTCGTGGCGTTGAGCTGCCGGCCATTCACGGCATCCGTACTGCTTGTCGTCAACGTTCCATCAGAAACGCCACTCACTTTTCGCGTCGCCAACACTGCATTGCGCATGCTGACTTCCGTGCCGGTATTGCTGTTGGCAATACGCACTATGCCACTCGCGGAATCCTGCTTGATCAAGCCATCGACCCGCTCGTTCATCGCATGCAGTTGCTTGCCGGTAACGGCATCTGAGCTTGACGCCGTGATGCGGCCGTCTTCCACGTTCACAATCCGCCGTCGCAGCGTGGAACTGCCCACGGAAACAGTGTTCTTTTCGGTTGCGGAAGAACGCACACCCAGCGCAACTGCTCCTTGCACGGCTGCCGACGCACCGTAGCCCAGGGCTACGCTATCAATGCGCGCCTCGGCGCCACCGCCTATGGCGATTGCACCGGTGTAGCCCGGCGTCCCGGCCTTCGCAGCAGCACCTATGGCGATGCCGGACGTGCCGCCGCCGGTATCGACCGAGGCTTTGCTGCCCAGGGCGACGCCATCAACGCCATTGGCGAAAGCGTTTGCGCCCATTGCGACCGCATTCTCGCCCTGTGACAACGAGCCACTGCCGACCGCAAGCGCGTTCTGACGCGTTGCAGCAGCGCTGTTTCCGAATGCGGTGGAGCCGATTCCCTTGCCGTAGGCATTGGCGCCTACAACCGTGCTGTGACCACCATTGGCGGTCGCGTTGTAGCCCACGGCAACACTGTCTACGCCATTGATGTTGGCCTTGTAGCCAAACGCGGATCCATAGTTGCCAACGATCCGGCTTTGGTGCCCGAAACCCGCCCCCCAGCTACCGCTCATATACGTTCCGGCACCGATGACCAGGTATTCCTTCGCGCCGGCAGCCGCGCTGGCCCACAACGTTCCGTCGGTCTGGCCGACATGTGGCAGGCATCGGAGAAAGTCGGAGCCAGCATCAAGGGATGAACAGCCGTAGTACGTCACTCCCGCGAACGCTTCTGTAGTACCCAGCAGGAAGAGCAACGAGGCAATCAGCGAAGCAGACAGTTTCTTCTGCCCGCCAGCACTGTGTCTTGCTACAGCCAGCTCGCTGGCTACCTCCCAGCACCCCTTGGCCCGGTTCCAGATACGCCGATAGATTCGATTCATGGTCTTTCTCCTTAACAGTTTGCGGAAAAGGCATCCCGCGCCATGCGCGGGACGCAGGGAGGGGATCAACTGGACTGGATGGCCACGTCCTGGACATGCTCGCGATAGCCGTCCTGGCTGAGCCGGTAGCGCAGGCGCAGCGAATTGCCCGGCTGCGGCTGGAACGGCAGGGTGAAATCGGCATCCGGGTACAGGCTGTGCGAGAGGTCGTGCGGTGTGCAGACGCCGGCGGCCGTGCATTCGGCCGCATGGACGATGCCGACGCGCAGGGTGCCGCTGTTGTGCAGCGTGTTGCCGCGTACACTCAGGTTGACCACGCCGTCGGCGGGCACCACGTTCACCAGCGCGCCCCACACCAGGCTGACGCCGACGTCGGCGTGCGCAGCGTCGTCGCTGCTTTCCAGTTCAGTGCCTTCCGGACCGCGCACGCCTTCGAAGTACACGCGATATGCGGTTTCCTTCTGCACCGGCTGCAGGGGGATCAGCCGGATCAGGCGATTGCCACCACCTGACAGCGCGAACTTTCCGGGCGTGATGGCAATGGCCGAATCGGCAACCTCGATGTCCTGCTCCTGTTCGCGGGGCGTTGCCGGGTTGTCGATGCGTCGCAGGCTGGCCTGTACATACTGCGGGCGGGTGGACTGCGAGTAGACGCGGATCTGCGCACCGCGCTTGGCATCCATCGCGGTTCGCATGGGATGGATGGACAGGTTGGCGTGTGCTGATGGCGCAAGCAGCGCACTCAACGGCAGCATCCAGACGATCAGTTTGTTCATGGCAGGCTCCGTGTGGGATCAGGGTTTGGCGGTGGGGACGCGCAGTTCCACCGTCAGCTCGCCCTCGTAGAGACCGGGGCGCTTGCTGGCGACGGGGGTGGGAGGTGTCAGCAATGTCAGCGGCGTGGGCACGCAATAGACCGGCTGGCTGATACCGGGCAGCATGACCAGGCGCAGTTCGGCGCCGTCGATGCCATGCAGCAGCTCTTCCACGCCATGCCGCATGCGGATATCGCGCCCGCCGTAGTTCAGGCTGACGTAGTAGTCCAGGCGCTGGCGGTCGTCGCTGCCACCATCGCGATGCCAGACCGCGAAGTCGCTGCCGGGTGGCGGGCGCGGCCCGCTGTCACGCACGGTGACGCCGAGGAATTCGCTCTGCGAGCCGAGGCCGTCGTAGAGGCACATCTCCAGCTGCTTGCGGCCGCCCACCATCTGCTTGATGGGGTCGTAGCGCAGGTCCATGTTGACCAGCGGCGCGATGGTGTCGAAGGCCGGGAAGTAGATCGAGATCGCGTCGTAGTCGGTGACGGTGAAGTCGAAGTTGAAGGTGGCTGTGGCGACGGGTGCTGCGGCGGGGTCGGCCTTGATGTTCAGGCGCATCGTGGCCTTCCAGTGGCCGGCGACGAGACGCGCCAGCTCACCCGAAGCCATGTGCAGCTGAATACCTGTTCCAAGCGGCTCGTCGGCGTTACTTCCAATGCCGCAGCGAAACCAGGTTGCGGCGTGAAACGGATACTTAACGTCGTACCAGAAATCTGTCGCGCAGATCCGCCCTGACATAATTCTGGTCATGAATCCAATAGCGCGAATCTCAGCCCTTAATCCGGTTCGTTGGTCAACCAGCCTAATTACGACCTCAGACGAACTATTTCCGACGCCAAGCTCTCCCTCTGTTGGGCATCTGCCAAACTCAGCGTCAGAAGCAGACCCGCAAACCACATGCATCTGCCCATACTTCAGCGCCAGGTCATGACTGAATCCCAACACCGTCCGCGGCGCCCACAGCACCACGTCACCGGGCACCGCCGAGCGGTCCCACGTCATCACGATGTCCCGGCTCTGGTCGGTGGGATGCGTCTCTGGCGGCCACTGCGCCCACGCCCGTGGCATCAGCACGGCCAGCGCGCACACCAGCATCAACACGAACAACACACGCCGGCTCATGGCGCTCCTCCTGCAGCAGCGGTCTGGGGCGTGGCGGCAATCAGCGCGCGTTCCTGCAGCAGCCGGGTGACGCGGGCCTGCTGGCGGATCTCCGCCGGCAGCTGGGCCACGGCCAGCGGTTCGCAGTGCACGGCACCGACCAGCAGCACCACCTGGCGGCGCTCGCGCACCTGCAGCGGGCAGTGCAGCAGGCGGTCGTCCTGCAGCAGGTAGAGCGTTGTCTCGCGACGCGGGAAGTCGGCGACGAAGCCGCCGTTGGCGCTGGTGCCGGGCACCGGCGCGTTGAGGATGCGGGCGCCGCCCAGCGGCGCGCCGGCAAGCGTGCGGGCGGTGCCGATGAAGGTGTAGGTCACTTCGATCGGCACCGGCATGCGCATCAGCCGCCCCGGGGCCAGGAACATCGGGCGCGCACCGCCTGCGCCGCTCACGCGGATGGCGGCCATGCTGGCGTCGTTGCTGGCGTCCTGCAGTTCGGCACGGTGCGACTGGTAGGCGGTCAACGGCAGCAGCCGGCGCTCGCCGATCTGCAGCCGTTGCCGGCCTGCGCCACTCACCTGCAGTTCGGCCGCCACGCCCTGAAGGTCCAGGTCATCGGTGGCGGCTACCTGTACCGCCAGCCCGGCATCGGCGCCGCTGCCTGCGCCCCAGTAGGCCCCCCGCCGGCCCAGCGCGAAGGCGGAGCTGTGCGTGCCGCTGTAACCTGTCTCGCTGCGGCCATGCTGCTGGTAGTACGCCACGGTGGCGCCGGTCTGTCCGTAGCGGTTCTGCAGCTGCCCGCCCAGCGATGCGCTGTAGCGGTCGCTGTTGTTGGCGCGCAGCTCGGAGGTCAGCTCACGGAACTGCGCGTCCACCTCCTGGCGATAGCTCTGGCCGACGCTGTAGTTGATCTCCGGCCGCTGGTGCTGCGGCTGGCGCATGTCCACCGCATAGCGGCGCTGGCCGTTGCCAACATGGCTGCGCTGTAGGCGGGTGAAGCTCACGTTGAGGTAGATGCCACGGTCGCGCGTGCGGGTGTCACGGGCACTGTCGTGGCTGAGCTGCTGCCACAGGCCCAGCCGCGTGGAGACGCTGAAATCCTGCCAACGATGGCTGCGGCTGAAGCTGGCCTGCCAGGTGCGGCTGAGCTGCGGCTCACGGTGCGGTTGCAGCGGTTGCGGCGGCAGGAACGGATCCAGTGGCGCCAACGGATCATCGTCACCAGGACGGCTCCAACCGGTGCGCCAGGTCTGGCGCCGGGTATACCCCAGGTACGCAGTACCACCGGCGATCGGCAGCGAGACCGATCCGCTGAGCGAGTTGGTGCAGCCCAGGCGGTCCCGTGCATCGGCCTCGAACTGGCAGGCCTTGCCACGCATGCGCTGCTGATAGATGTTCCAGGACGCCTTGCGCCGGTATGACAGCTGATGCTGCTGGCCATGGCTGCCATCGCTGCCGCGCATGCCGCTGAACGTTGCGCGCATCTCCTGCGTGGCCAGCACGCGGCGCAGGTCGATCCGCAGTTCGCCATAGCTGTGCCCGCCCAGGTGGGCGACGCCCGCAGTAGCCGCCAGGTCGCGAGCCAATGGCACGCGCATGCCGGCCACCGTTACCTGCTCACCATCGAAGCGGTCACTGCGGCGCTCGTTGCGGCGGCCACTCTGCACGAACCACTGCCATTGGCTGTCGGTCCAGTCACCGCCCTTGTCGAAGGGGGCTTCTTCGGTACGCACCAGCACGCCATCCTCGTAGATGCGCATGCGCACCAGGTAGCTGCCGAACGGGAAGTTGCGGGTATCGATCTGGTTGATGCCGGCCTGCAGGTAGTAGGTCTGCAGCAGGCGCTCGCCGTCGAACACGTCCACGCGCGCATCGCGGGCGAGCAGGACCGTCAGTGGCGAGGCCTGCACGGCAGCATCGCTGTCCACGTAAGCCTGGGTGGTGCCCACGCGGGCACCGTCGAAGCGGTCCAGCGGCAGCATGCTGAAACCGAAGGTGCCGCCCTGTGGACTGGACAGGTTGCGGCGGTCCATGCGCCCGGCCTGCAGGTAGTACTGCTGGCCCAGGTCATGGCGGTAATAGACGTTGTCGAATTCGAAATGCGCATCGCCACCGCTGCTGCGGTAGCGCTGCTGGGTGAAGTACCAGTCGGCGGACATATGGCCCCGCTGGAACAGGCCCAGAACGCCGGTGCCGCGCGCACTGAACGACTGGTAGTCGCGCCCACCGGTAAGGTTGAGTACCTGCTGGTGCAGGAAAGCGTTCTCGGCATTGCTGCTGAGCGCGTGGAAGCGTTCCGCGGCGGGCTCGCCACCGATCCACTTGCGCGCCACGAACAGGCGCACGGCGCCCTCGCCTTCGTCATACAGCGCGCGCGCGGCCGCAGGGTCTTCCGGGGGATCCAGATAGCCGCAACCGGCCTCGGCGCCACCGAAGCGGCAGGCCAGGTGGCTGTTGCGTGGCAGCGGCTGCGACAGTGCCGGCAGCAGCGCGGCCTGCGCCTCGGCGGACAGGTCCAGTGCCTGCAGCACGCGCGCGGGATCTTCCAGCTGCACATGCTCCAGGGTGACGCGCACCGGCGACAGCCCGGCCGAGCGGCCGAACAGCTGGATGTCGAGTTGTTCGGTCTGTCCTTCGACCAGATCTTCGAAACCGGGCGGGACGCCGCGCGCGGCCGCCAGCGGAGTGGACAACGCCAGGGCGAGCGCGACCGCCAGCCGGGTGACGGCGGGGGCGTGTGAGGTCATGGGGGTACCGCTGGAGAAGCGGCCGGCCCGGGAACCGGGCCGGCGCGGGGATTACGGCGAGGTCGCCTTCTGGTTCAGCACGACGTTGACGATGCCGCTGTAGCGACCCTTGGTGGTGATCGGGGCCGGGGTGGCCTGGGCAATGGTCAACGGCATCGAGATCGAGGCGCCCGGGGTCGAACCGGCACCGGTGAACAGGTCGACCGCCTTGTACTCGATGGCGGCGGCACCCAGCGTGCGATTGTTGAGGCTGATGCTCATCGGCACGGTGACGCTGCCGGTTTCATTTGCGAGGGCAAACGCACCATCGATACGTGCCTCGATATCGGCGGTGTCATCATTGGAGTGGATACGCACGCGCTGGGTGTTCGGAATCAGGCCGCGCAGCGGATCGTGGGTCAGCGTGACCAGGTCTGGCAACGGGGTGCCGTCATCGCGCATCAGCGCCAGGGTCGGGTCGACGTCGGCATAGACGGAGATCTTGGTTTCCAGCGCGTGCGCGGACAGCGAAGCGGTGGCCAGCGCTGCAGCAAGCGCGGCCTTCTTGATGATGGCGTGCATGGGTGTCTCTCTCGGACAGGGGGAATATGAAAGCTCCCCTCCCCAAGGAGAAAAGGGAGGGAAGCATCGCCCGCGGGGATGGATGCGGGCGACGGAGAGAATGTTAGAAATCCATTGCCATGCAGGCCATTCAAGCATTCCTAAAACGTTGAACGTTAAGGGGAATTTTTGAATTCGCTCAATGTTTGAGGGTTATGCAATTTCCCTCATCGGTTCAATGCAACAAACCTCATTGCATTGAATTTGTAGAGCCGAACCCACGCTTTGCTGCCGTTCGCTTCAACCTGCAGGCACGACGGTGACGTGATCGACATCGATGTCGGTGGGCTTGAAGCGATGCGTGTCGACCTTGCCACGCAGCTCGACCACGGTGTCGGCACCGATGGCCTGTGGCGGCAGGTCTTCGTCATCGATCTCGACCTCGATCTGGCCGCTGGCATCACGGAACTGGTAGCGCTCGTCACCGATCTTGGCGGTGAGGGTGCCACGCAGCACCACCGGATGATCATCGCGCTGCGCACGTGCGTCAGCGACGGTGCTGGCAGCGGCCCCTGCCCCCGGCCCGGTGTACTGCGCAAAGGCCTGCGGGCTCAGCAGGGCCAGCGGCGTGGCGATGAAAGCGATGGCGATCAGTCGGTTCATGGCGTTCTCCATACAGGGATCAGTACGCACAGGTTCTATCGCCTTCGACGTGATACCCATGCAATAGATCCGAAAAGATGTGAATGCGACATTCATTGTCAGAACGCGTTCAGATCCGGAAGCGGGCTCTTGTCGTGCGGACCAACGTTCCGCGGTCGCCATCCGCCGAAGACGATCAAGACAAAAAAAAACGCCCCGCAGATGCGGGGCGCTTCCAGCACAACCTACGCGGGCGATCAGCCCTGGTAGTCGCGCACGTCGCTGCCGGTGTAGACCTGGCGCGGACGGCCGATCTTCATTTCCGGGTCGACCTGCTGTTCCAGCCAATGCGACACCCAGCCGGAAGTACGGCCCAGGGCGAACATGACGGTGAACATTTCGGTCGGGATCTGCAGCGCCTTGTAGATGATGCCGCTGTAGAAATCGACGTTCGGGTACAGCTTGCGGGCGACGAAGTACTCGTCCTGCAGCGCAGCCTGTTCCAGCTTCACGGCCACGTCCAGCAGCGGATCCTGCACGCCCAGCTGCTTGAGCACCTTGCTGGTCATCTCGCCGATGACCTTGGCGCGCGGGTCGAAGTTCTTGTAGACGCGGTGGCCGAAGCCCATCAGGCGGAAGCCGGAGGTCTTGTCCTTGGCCTTGACCACGGCGGACTCGACATTGTCGGCGCTGCCGATCTCTTCGAGCATCTTCAGCACGGCTTCGTTGGCACCGCCGTGGGCCGGACCCCACAGCGCGGTGACGCCCGCAGCGACCGACGCGTACGGGTTGGCGCCGGTCGAACCGACCAGGCGCACGGTCGAGGTCGAGGCGTTCTGCTCGTGGTCGGCGTGCAGGATGAACAGCAGGTCCAGCGCCTTCACCACGTCCGGGTTCAGGTCGTACTGGCCGTCAGCGGACTCGAAGGTCTGCTTCAGGAAGCGGCTGACGTAGTCCAGCGAGGTGTCCGGCTTATTGGCCGGCAGGCCCTTGCCGTGGCGGTAGATCAGCGCCGACAGGGTCGGCACCTTGGCGATCAGGCGCACGGCGGCCTTGCGGCGCTGCTCGGCGTCGGACAGGTCCAGCGAGTCGTGGTAGATGGCCGACAGCTGCGCGATCGCGGCCGCCAGGATCGCCATCGGGTGGGCATCCTTGGCGAAGCTGCCGATCAGGGTGTTGATCGAATCGTCGACGTTGGCTTCGGCGGTCAGCTCATCGGTGAAGGCCTTCAGCTGCTCGGCGCTCGGGCGCTCGCCGTTGATCAGCAGGTAGGCCACTTCGACGTAGCTCGACTTTTCCGACAGCTGTTCGATCGGGTAGCCGCGGTACAGCAGCACACCCTTGTCGCCGTCGATGTAGGTGATGGCGGACTTGCAGCTGGCCGTCGCGGTGAAGCCGGAATCGTAGGTGAAGAACCCCGTTTCCTTGGTCAGCTTCGCGATGTCGACGCAGTCGTTGCCAAGGGTGGGTTTGATGACGGGCAGAACGACGGACTTATCGCCGGCGTTGAGCGTGACCTGATCAAGATCGGACACTGTGTGCGCTCCTTCATGGGAAGGCGCCTGCCCAAGCGCATTGGTCAGGCACGTGAATGACGTCCTCGGCCTGTGCCGGGGATCACGTCATTATCGCACAGCAGCATTTGTCGGGTGCTAGACGGAAGTCGTATACGACAGGCGGCCGGACACCGGCCGTTGAGCGGCCCGGATCGGCAAAAGCGTTGTCACACGAACGCAGTGTTCCGTCCATCCCAACGCCCGTTGGGTTGGCGTTGGGGAAAAACAAACGGCCGCGCAGAGCGCGGCCGTCGGTTCGAAGCTGGATCGACAGATCAGCGCGCGTAGCGCTTCTGGAACTTGTCGATACGGCCCGAGGTGTCGATGACCTTGTGCTTGCCCGTGTAGAACGGGTGCGAAGCAGAGGAAATTTCAACCTTGACCAGCGGGTATTCGTTGCCGTCTTCCCACTGGATGGTTTCCTTCGTGCCCATGGTCGAGCGGGTCAGGAACTTGAAATCGGAGGTGACGTCATGGAAGACGACGTCGCGGTAGTTCGGATGGATATCGGCCTTCATGGGCTCACACCGTAAATGGGCTGGTGGTCAAGAGCGGCATTATAAGCACCGGTTGCCGCTCGGGGCAACCGGTGGCGGTCAATCGAGGTCAGTCCGCGCCCAGGGCCTGGCGCACCAGGGCCTCGAAACGCTGCTGGTCGTAGGCCATCAGCAGATCGCAGTTGTCCGGCTGGCCGGTCTGGCGGTTCCAGTCGACGATGGTGGCGCCGCGGCTGAACGTGCCATTCAGCTCCACGTTCAGCGGCCGCGACTCGACCTGCAGCTGCCCTTCCGGATTCAGCGCCCACGCCATGGCCACCGCATCGGCCGTATACCAGCGGCCGCCCTTGGCATCTTCCGACAGCGCGCGGGTCTTGCGCGAGATCAGTTCGTAGAAGCGGGCGCGGTCGGAATCGGCCTGCAGCCATTTCTCGGCGTCCTCCAGCGGCAGGCCGTGGGCAACGGTCGCCTCCCAGTCCGACACCAGCAGGTGCTTGAACGAGGTGAACACCACGTGCGCGGCTTCAGGATCGAAGGCGATGTTGAATTCGGCTGCCGGGGTGATGTTGCCGTGGCAGGTGACCGCGCCGCCCATCACCACGATGCGCTTGATGCGCTGGGGCAGGGTCGGGTCCAGCTTCAGTGCCAGCGCCAGATTGGTCAGCGGGCCCAACATCACCAGCATCAGTTCGCCGGCGTGTTCGTGCGACAGGCGCAGGATGGCCAGGGCAGCGTGCTCGGCCTCGGCCTGGTGGCTCGGCGGCGGCAGGTCCACGTCGCCGTAGCCATCACGGCCATGCACGTGGGCAGCGTCAACGGAGGGGTGCAGCAGCGGATCCGGGCTGCCGGCAAACACCGGTACGTCGGGGCGGCCGACGATGTCACAGAGCTTGAGGGCGTTGCGGACGGTGTATTCGAGGCCGACATTGCCGGCGGCGATGGTCAGGGCGACCACGTCGTGCCGTTCATCGGCAAAGGCCATCAGCAGGGCCAGGGCGTCGTCCACACCGGGATCGGTGTCGATCAACAGGGGGATCTTGTGGGTCATCGTTGCCGTCTTCAGATCGGCAACGAAGTGTGGACCGGGATGATGACCGTTGCAAGTACGGAGGTTGGGGTTCGGCAGGGCTGCGCCCTGCACCCGCAGAGGCAACATCAACAGCAACGGCAAAAGCTGGTTTCCTGGGGGAGGCCGGGGTGGATCCGGTTGCGGGGGACGCCGTAAACCCCCAGGCCGGCCCAGCCGCTGGCGGCTGTGCGTTCGGGCGCTTGCGAAGCAGGGCTTCGCCAGCAAAGCGCCCTCACCCATGGGGGCTTGGCTGCGGCTTGCTCGTGTGCGCTGTCCTGCGCACACGGCAAGGCCTGGGTTGGGCGTCCTGCCCAACCCGCCCGAGGCATGCCTCGGGCCCATGCCGCGGACACCCCCGCAACCGGACCCACCCTGCCTTCGACAGATCGCTACCGCTGTTGGTAGGTGTCGACCTTGGTCGACACATCCACGCGATGCGTGGATGAACATGGAAATGATCAAAAGCGCTGTCTGTAGCGTCGAGCCATGCTCGACTCCCGCGCGCAGCGCGAACGGCAGCCGAGCACGGCTGTACAGTAGATCCACGCCATGCGTGGGTGAGCGTGCCGGAAATGGGGTCAGAGCCCTTTGCTGTGCAAAGGGCTCTGACCCCACTACTCACGCCGAGGCGTAACGCACAGCGGTGCCGATCCAGCGCTGCACCACGCGATCAGCCAGGGCCGGTTGCTGGTCCAACAGGCGCTCGGCCAATTCATGCACGCCGGGCAGCAGGCCAGCGTCGCGGGCCAGGTCGGCAATGCGGAAACCGGCCAGGCCGGTCTGGCGCGTCCCGAGCAGTTCGCCGGGGCCGCGCAGTTCCAGGTCCTTCTCGGCGATGACGAAACCATCGTTGGTTTCGCGCATGGTCTGCAGGCGCTCACGCGCCATCTGCGAGAGTGGTGCCTGGTACAGCAGCACGCAGCGCGACACCGCCGAACCGCGGCCCACGCGGCCACGCAGCTGGTGCAGCTGGGCCAGGCCGAGGCGCTCGGCGTTCTCGATCACCATCAACGAAGCATTCGGCACGTCCACACCCACTTCGATGACCGTGGTCGCGACCAGCAGGTCGATCTCGCCGGCCTTGAACGCCACCATCGTCGCCAGCTTTTCAGCAGCCTTCAGGCGGCCATGCACCAGCCCCACGCGAACGCCCGGCAGCAGCGCCTGCAGCGATTCGTAGGTGGCCTGCGCCGGGGTGGCATCCAGTTCTTCGCTTTCCTCGATGAGCGTGCACACCCAGTACACCTGCCGCCCTTCCTGGCAGGCCAGCGCAATGCGCTCGATCAGTTCCGGGCGACGGTCATTGTTCAAGGCCACGGTCTGCACAGGGGTGCGGCCCGGTGGCAGTTCGTCGATGGCCGATACATCCAGGTCTGCGTATTCGGACATCGCCAGCGTGCGCGGAATCGGCGTGGCGGTCATCACCAGCTGGTGCGGCACGCTGTTGCCGCCCGCGCCCTTGTCGCGCAGCGCCAAGCGCTGGTGCACGCCGAAGCGGTGCTGCTCGTCGACGATGGCCAGCGCCAGGTCCTGGAACACCACCGCCTCCTGCATCAGCGCGTGGGTTCCGACCACCACCTGCGCTTCGCCGTTGGCGACCTGCTCCATCACTTTGGCGCGCGCCTTGCCGGTGACCTTGCCGGCCAGCCAGGCGATGCGCACGCCGAGCGGTTCCAGCCAGCCACGCAGATTGTTGAGGTGCTGCTCGGCCAGCAACTCGGTGGGGGCGGCCAATGCGACCTGCTTGCCCTGCTCCACCGCCAGCATGGCGGCCAGCGCGGCCACCACCGTCTTGCCGGAGCCGACGTCGCCCTGCACCAGCCGCAGCATCGGGCTGGGCCGCGCAAGGTCCTCACGGATCTGCTTGAACACGCGTGCCTGCGCGCCGGTCAGCGCGAACGGCAACTGCTTCAGCAGCGCCTTGGCCAGTTTTCCGGGGCCGGCCAGCGGCGGCGCATGGTGCGCCTGCAATGCAATACGCTGGCGACGCAGGCTGAGGTGATGGGCCAGCAGTTCTTCCATCGCCAGGCGACGCTGCGCCGGGTGGGTACCAGCCGCCAACGCGGCCAGATCGGCATCCGGCGGTGGCCGGTGCACGGTCAGCAGCGCGCTGCGCAGCGGCGGCAGGCCCAGGCCATCGAGCCAACCGTTGGGCAGCAGTTCCAGCGTGCTTTCCTCGGGCAGGCGGTCCAGCGCCTGGCCGATCAGCTTGCGCATGGTCATCGGGCCGACCCCTTCGACGGTGGGATACACCGGGTCGAGGCGGTCGCCGAGTTCGGGATCGTCGTTGCGGCCCAGCACCTGGTAGCTGGGATGGACGATTTCCAGGCCGAGGTGGCCGGGCTTGGGCGTGCCGAAGCAGCGCAGCCGGGTGCCGACCGCGAACTGCCCGACCTGCTGCTGGCGGAAGTGGAAAAAGCGCAGCACCAGAGTGCCCTGCCCTTCGTCTTCCACCGCCACTTTCAGCATCGGCCGGTAGCGCATGCCACGCTCGACCGCGACCACCCGCCCTTCCACCTGCGCCGGCACACCGTTGCGCAGGTCTTCGATGCGGGTCAGCCGGGTCCGGTCCTCATAGCGCAGCGGCAGGTGAAGCCAGAGATCCTGCAGGGTGGCCAGGCCACGTGCCTGCAGTTTGGCGGCCACGGCCGGACCGACGCCGGCAAGCATCGCCAGGGATGCTTCGCCGGACGGTGACAGGACCGGGGTGACCGCCGCCTTGCGTGCCACGTGGCGGTCAGTCGATGACCATCACCGCGTCGACCTCGAAGCTGGCGCCCTTCGGCAGGCCGGAGACTTCGATGGTGGAACGGGCCGGGTACGGGGCCTGGAAGTAGTCCTGCATGACCGCGTTGACCTTGGCGAACTCGCCCAGGTCGGTCAGGTACAGGCCCAGGCGCACGACCTTGTCCAGCGAGCCACCCGCCGCTTCGGCCACGGCCTTGAGGTTGTCGAAGGCGCGGCGGGCCTGTGCTTCGACGTCACCGGCGCCGACGATGTCGCCGGTGGCCGGGTCAAGCGGGATCTGGCCGGAGAAGTACACGGTGTTGCCGGCGCGCACGGCCTGCGAGTACGGGCCGATGGCGGCGGGAGCCTTTTCGGTGTTGATGATCTGGCGGGACATGGGTCGCTCCGGTGCTTGGGGGAAAACAGAGCGGTGATTGTACCGGCTGGGCGCGGCATCGGCCGGGGTCGGATCCGTTTCCTGGCGGGAAACGGCTCTGACCCCGTGCATGATGGGGTCAGAGCCCTCTCCGTTGGAGAGGGATCCGACCCCGGATCCGAAGCAGGGTTATTGGCGGCGTACCGATTGCACGACCGACAGGCGGCGCAGGCGGCGCATCACTTCGGCCAGGTGGTTGCGGTCGCGCACCTGGATGTTGAACGCCAGCACGGCGGCGTTGAAGTCGCGGTCCAGGTAGTCCACGCGTTCGATGTTGGAATGGCTCTGTGCGATGGCGGCGGCCAGCTGCGCCAGCACGCCGGTGCCGTTCTCCACTTCCACCACCAGCGAGGTGTCGTAGTCGCCGGAGACGGTGGTGTCCCAGCCAATCGGCACCCAGCGCTCGGGCGACTTGCGCAGCTCGGCCAGGTTCGGGCAGTCCATGCGGTGCACCACGATGCCCTTGCCGGCGGTGTGGTAGCCCATGATCTCGTCGCCGGGAATCGGCTGGCAGCAGCCGGCGAAGGTGACCACGCCGCGCTCGCTGCCGTTGATCAGGATCTTCTCCTGCGAGTGGTGGCGCGAATGCGGGCCGCCACGCAGTTCGGCGTAGGCCATCAGCGCCTGCGCGGCCTGGGTCGGCATCCAGTTGCCCAGTGCGACCTCGGCCAGCAGCGCTTCCAGGCGCGGGAAGCGGTGTTCGGCCAGGAACGCATCCAGGCGGCCTTTCGGCAGGCGCTCCAGCGACGAATCCATCGCTTCCAGCGCGCGGTCGAGCATGCGATGGCCGAGCTGCACGGCATCTTCGTGCTCCAGCTGCTTGAGCTGGTGGCGGATAGCGGTGCGTGCCTTGCTGGTCACCACGAATTCCAGCCACTGCGGTTTCGGCGTGGCCGAGCGCGCGGTGATGATCTCCACCGACTGGCCCGACACCAGCTTGGTGCGCAGCGGCACCAGTTTCTTGTCCACGCGCGAAGCCACCGCCATGTTGCCCACGTCGGTATGCACGGCGTAGGCGAAATCGAGCGCGGTGGAGTTGCGCGGCAGGGCCAGGATCTTGCCCTTCGGGGTGAACAGGTAGACCTCGTCAGGGAACAGGTCGACCTTGACGTTGTCGAGGAATTCCAGCGAGGAACCGGCGGCGCGCTGCGAGTCGATCAGCTCGACGATCCACGCATGGGCACGGCTCTGTGCGCTGTTGGGCGAATCGCCGCCGAACTTGTAGGTCCAGTGCGCGGCCACGCCGCGTTCGGCGATCAGGTCCATTTCCTCGGTACGGATCTGCACTTCGATCGGCGAGCCATACGGCCCGAACAACACCGTGTGCAGCGACTGGTAACCGTTGGCCTTGGGAATGGCGATGAAATCGCGGAAGCGCCCATCCAGTGGCTTGAAGGTGGCGTGCACCGAGCCCAGCGCGTGGTAGCAGCTGGGCACACTGCGCACGACCAGGCGGAAGCCGAACACATCCATCACCTGGTCGAAGGATTTGTTCTCGTCGCGCATCTTGTTGTAGATGCTCCACGGGGTCTTGATGCGGCTGATCAGCCGATGCTCGATGCCCTCCTTGGCCAGGCGCTGCGACAGCTGCACTTCCACCTGCGCCATCGCTTCGCGGCGCACCACCGGCTGGCTGCGGATGTGTTTTTCGATGATGGCGTGGCGCCACGGGTAGAGTGCCTTGAACCCCAGGTTCTGCAGCTCGCTCTTGACCAGGCTCATGCCCAGGCGCTGGGCGATGGGCGCGTAGATCTCCAGCGTCTCGCGGGCGATGCGGCCACGCGCTTCGCGGCTCTGCGCGCCCAGCGTGCGCATGTTGTGCAGGCGGTCGGCCAGCTTGATCATGATCACGCGCAGGTCGCGCGACATCGCCAGCAGCATCTTGCGGAAGCTCTCGGCGGCCGCCTCCTGGCGGTCACGGAACTTCAGCTTGTCCAGCTTGGTGACACCGTCGACCAGTTCGGCCACGGCTTCGCCGAACTCGGCGGCCAGCGCTTCGCGGGTCAGCGGGGTGTCTTCGATGGTGTCGTGCAGGATCGCGGCGATCAGCGCTTCCACGTCCAGGCCGAGTTCGGCCAGCACCTGGGCCACGGCCACCGGATGGGTGATATAGGGCTCGCCCGACTTGCGCGTCTGCCCAGCGTGCGCGGAGGCCCCGACTTCCCAGGCACGGCGCAACAGCGGCAGCTGTTCCGGCGGCAGGTAATGGGCGGCGCGTTCGAGCTGGAGGACGTAGTCGGGTACGGCGGCAGTGGGGGCTGCGGCGACCTTGGCAGTGGGGCCTGGGTTCATGCCCGAAGCCTATTCCAGCGCGACGTTTACGGCAAATCCTGAATGCGAAACAGCCCGCACGGGGCGGGCTGTTCGGTGTATCCAACGATTACGTTGATCGATGCGATCAATCGTCGTTCTTGGACATGTCTTCGTCGGCGACCACTTCGGCGGCAGCCCACTCCAGCGCTTCGCGCTCGGCGCGCTCACGCTCGGCCTTCTCGACTTCGTCGATCAGGGCGTTGTCGATCTTGCGGGCGGCGATTTCGCGCAGCGCCAGCACGGTCGGCTTGTCCTCGGTCTCGCTGTTGTCCAGCGTGGCCTGCACGCCGTTGGCGAGCTGACGGGCACGCTTGGAAGCCATCATGACCAGTTCGAAACGGTTGTTAACGACTTCCAGGCAATCTTCTACGGTGATGCGGGCCATACGGGCTCCCGGCGACCGGTCGGCCGCTCAGTCGAATGAGGGAAAGGGGACGGAGTGTACTGGCAGGGGCTGGACAAAATCAAGCCAACCCCTACCCGATTCTTTTGGAATCAGTCAGTTGCACCCGGATCGGGGGTCAGCAGCGCCTGGATCAGGCCGGCGTGGCGGACCTTCTGGGCCTCCCGGCGCAGGCGGCTGGCAGTGAAGATGGCGCACAGCTCGTCCACGGCAGTGTCGAACACCTCGTTGACGATGACGTAGTCGAACTCGTTGAAGTGCAGCATTTCATCACGGGCCGCGCCCAGGCGCTGGGCGATGACCGCCTCGCTGTCCTGGCCGCGCTTGCGCATGCGGTCCTGCAAGGCCTGCTTGGACGGCGGCAGGATGAACACGGTGACCGTGCCGGGCACCAGCTGGCGCACCTGCTGCGCGCCCTGCCAGTCGATCTCCAGCAGCACATCCTGGCCGGCGGCCAGCTGCGGCTCCACCGACTGCCGGGCCGTGCCCTTCCAGTCGCCGTGCACCCAGGCGTGCTCGAAGAAGTCGCCGGCGGCGATCATCTGCTCGAACTTCTCGGCACTGACGAAGTGGTAATGCTGGCCGTTCACCTCACCGGGGCGCATCGCGCGCGAGGTGAAGGAGATCGACAGGGCGATCTGCGGGTCACGGGCCAGCGTGGCATTGACGATGCTGCTCTTGCCGGCGCCGGACGGGGCGGCCACGATGTACAGCGTGCCGCGCGCAACGGCGTCCGACGGCTTCGACGGGGCGCTCATGCGCGGAACCCAATTGGTTGATTTCGCAAAATTTTTCCTCGGTGTTCCAGATCCGGCGCGGAGGATCGCGCCAGGACGGCGGGGGCTGCGCGGAACATCCTGGAACCAGGCCCGGCAGACGCTTCCCCAGGGGGCGGGCACGCAACTTTACCAGAGCAGGCCCTTTCCGGGCCCGTCCGGCAGGCGCCGCGCCTTGTGCCACATGGGCGTCCGGGGGCCTGTGCTATAACCGACCCGTACCCAACGACAGCCCGGAGGCCTGCGCCTCCCCGCCATCCCAGGAGAACGGCATGCCATCGATGAGCCGCCGCCAGTTCCTGAAAGTGACCGGGACAACCCTGGTCGGCTCCAGCCTGGCACTGATGGGCTTCGCGCCCGGCATCGCGCTCGCGGAGGTCAGGCAATACAAGCTGACCCGCGCGACCGAGACCCGCAACACCTGTACCTACTGTTCGGTGGCCTGCGGCATCCTGATGTACAGCCTCGGCGATGGCGCCAAGAACGCCGAGCCGAGCATTTTCCACATCGAGGGCGACCCAGACCATCCGGTCAACCGCGGCACGCTGTGCCCGAAGGGTGCCGGCCTGGCCGACATCATCCACAGCAAGTCGCGCCTGCTCTACCCCGAGTACCGCGCGCCGGGCTCGAACGAGTGGAAGCGGCTGAGCTGGGACGATGCGCTGGACCGCATCGCGCGGCTGATGAAGGAAGACCGCGATGCCAACTTCGTGCAGAAGAACGAAGCCGGGCAGACGGTCAACCGCTGGCTGACCACTGGCATGCTGGCGGCCTCGGCCACCAGCAATGAGACCGCGGTGCTGACCCACAAGGTCGTCCGCTCCCTCGGCATGCTGGCATTCGACAACCAGGCACGTGTCTGACACGGCCCGACGGTGGCAGGTCTTGCCCCGACGCTAGGCCGTGGTGCGATGACGAATCACTGGGTCGACATCAAGAATGCCGACCTGATCCTGATCATGGGTGGCAACGCCGCCGAGGCGCATCCGTGCGGGTTCAAATGGGTGACCGAGGCCAAGGCCCACAACAAGGCCCGGCTGATCGTGGTCGATCCGCGCTTCAACCGCTCGGCCGCGGTTGCCGATGTGTACGCGCCGATCCGCACCGGTACCGACATCGTGTTCCTGGGCGGCCTGATCAACTACCTGCTGACCGAGGACCGCATCCAGCACGAGTACGTGCTGAACTACACCGACATGTCGTTCCTGGTGAAGGACGAGTTCGCCTTCAAGGACGGCCTGTATTCGGGCTACAACGAAGAAAAGCGCAGCTACGACCGTTCCAGCTGGGACTATGCCTACGGTGACGATGGATTCGTGCGCAGCGACCCGACGCTGAAGGATCCGCGCTGCGTTTACAACCTGCTGAAACAACACTACGCGCGTTACACCGTGGAGATGGTCGAGCGCATCTGCGGCACGCCGGCCGACAGCATCCGCCAGGTGTGGGACATGATCGCGTCCACCGCCGGCAAGGACAAGGCGATGACCATCCTGTACGCGCTGGGCTGGACGCAGCACTCGATCGGCGCACAGAACGTGCGTGCCGGCACCATGGTGCAGCTGCTGCTGGGCAACATCGGCGTGGCCGGTGGCGGCATGAACGCGCTGCGCGGGCACTCCAACATCCAGGGCCTGACCGACATCGGCCTGATGTCCGACCTGCTGCCCGGCTACCTGACGCTGCCGAAACAGGATGAGCAGGACTACAACGCCTACATCGCCAAGCGCACGCAGAAGCCCCTGCGCGCCAACCAGATGTCGTTCTGGCAGAACTACCCGAAGTTCCACGTCAGCTTGATGAAATCGTGGTGGGGCGATGCCGCCACCGCCGACAACAACTGGTGCTTCGATTACCTGCCCAAGCTCGACAAGCCGTACGACATGCTGCAGGCGTACGAGCTGATGAACGAGGGCAAGATCCACGGCTACATCTGCCAGGGCTTCAATCCTCTGGCCTCGGCGCCGAACAAGGGCAAGCTGATCAGTGCGTTCTCCAAGCTGAAGTTCATGGTCAGCATGGATCCGCTGGAAACCGAGACCATCGCCTTCTGGCAGAACCACGGCGCACTGAACGACGTCGACCCGAGCACGATCCAGACCGAAGTGTTCCGCCTGCCCACCACTTCCTTCGCCGAGGAGAACGGTGCGGTGGTGAATTCCTCGCGCTGGCTGCAGTGGCACTGGAAGGGGGCCAACCCGCCGGGCGAAGCGCGCAGCGACATCGAGATCATGTCCGAGCTGTTCCATCGCATCAAAGCGATGTACGAGAAGGATGGCGGTGCGTGGTGGGAGCCGGTACGCGACCTGGCCTGGAAGTATTCCAACCCGGAGCTGCCGACGCCGGAAGAACTGGCGATGGAATACAACGGCAAGGCGCTGGCCGACGTGTTCGATCCGAAGGACCCGACCAGGCTGGTGCGCAAGGCCGGCGAGCAGCTGGCCGCGTTCGGCGAGCTGCGCGACGATGGCAGCACGTCCTCCGGCTGCTGGATCTACATCGGCGCCTGGGGCCCGACCGGCAACATGATGGCGCGGCGTGACAACAGTGACCCGACAGGCATCGGCAACACGCTGGGCTGGGCCTGGGCGTGGCCGGCCAACCGCCGCGTGATGTACAACCGCGCCTCGTGCGACGTGGCTGGCCAACCGTTCGATCCGCGCCGCACGCTGCTGGCCTGGAACGGCAAGAACTGGGGCAACGTGGACGTGCCGGACTTCAAGGCCGACGAAGATCCTGCCGGCGGGATGGGCCCGTTCATCATGAACCCGGAAGGCATCGCCCGCTTCTTCGCCAAGGCCGGCATGGCCGAAGGCCCGTTCCCGGAGCACTACGAACCGTTCGATACCCCGCTGCGCAGCAATCCGCTCAGCCCCGGCCAGGCCCTGACGCTGAACAACCCCGCGGCACGCGTGTTCGCCAGCGACCGTGCACAGATCGGTTCGCCGGACGAGTTCCCGCATGTGGCCACCACCTACCGCCTGACCGAGCATTTCCACTTCTGGACCAAGCACGGCAAGCTCAACGCCATCATCCAGCCCGAGCAGTTCGTCGAGATCGGTGCGGCATTGGCCGACGAGCTGGGCATCACCAACGGCAGCCGCGTGCGCGTGAGTTCCAAGCGTGGCCATATCGAAGCCGTTGCGATGGTGACCAAGCGGATCAAGGCCCTGCAGATCGAAGGAAAGACCGTGCACCAGGTGGGCGTGCCGATCCACTGGGGCTTCCTCGGTGCGGCCAAGCCCGGATATATCGCCAATACGCTGACCAATGCCATCGGTGACGGCAACTCGCAGACGCCCGAGTCGAAGTGCATCCTGGTCAAGGTCGAGAAGGTGTAGGAGACACGCCATGCCACTGCAATCGCTGGACATCATCCGCCGCTCGGCCACCACCACGCCCTCGCCGGAGGCGCGGGGCGCGCACACCGGCCAGGTCGCCAAGCTGATCGATGTGAGCAAGTGCATCGGCTGCAAGGCCTGCCAGGTCGCCTGCATGGAATGGAACGACCTGCGCGACGAAGTGGGCAGCTGCGTTGGCAGCTATGACAACCCGCCCGACCTGAGCGAACAGTCGTGGACGGTGATGAAGTTCCGCGAGTACGAGGACGAGAAGGGCAAGCTGGAGTGGCTGATCCGGAAGGAGGGCTGCATGCACTGCAGCGACCCGGGCTGCCTGAAGGCCTGCCCGTCGCCCGGCGCGATCATCCAGTACGCCAACGGCATCGTCGACTTCCAGGAAGAGAACTGCATCGGCTGCGGCTACTGCGTGACCGGCTGCCCGTTCGACGTACCGCGCATCTCCAAGAAGGACCACAAGGCCTACAAGTGCACGCTGTGTTCGGACCGGGTGGCGGTCGGCCAGGAGCCGGCCTGTGTGAAGACCTGCCCGACCGGGGCGATCACCTTCGGCAGCAAACAGGCGATGACCGAGCACGCCGCCGGACGCGTGGAAGACCTGAAATCACGCGGCTATGAAAACGCCGGCCTGTACGACCCGCAGGGCGTCGGCGGTACCCACGTGATGTACGTGCTGCAGCATGTGGACAAGCCCGAGCTCTACGCCGACCTGCCCAAGGACCCGCGCATCAGCCCGATGGTGGAAGTCTGGAAGGGCGTAGCCAAGCCGCTGGGCGTGCTGGCGATCGCCGCCACGGCCTTTGCTGGCTTCCTGCACTACATCGGCATCGGCCGCAACACGGTCAATGACGAGGAAGAAGAACAAGCCGAGCACGAGGCGAAGAAGATCGAAGAGGAGCAGCGGCCATGAAGTACGCCCCGCACCCGCGGCAGATCATCCGTTACCGCGCGCCGACCCGCATCAACCACTGGATCGTGGCGATCTGCTTCGTGCTGACCGCGCTGTCCGGGCTGGCGTTGTTCCACCCTGCCCTGTTCCCGCTGACCCAGCTGTTCGGTGGCGGACCGTGGACGCGCATCCTGCATCCGTTCATCGGCCTGGCCATGGTGGTGGGCTTTGCGCTGCTGGCGTTGCGCATGTGGCGCGACAATCTGCCGACCGCCGACGACCGCGCGTGGATGCGGGGCATGCGCGATGTACTGCGCAACGAGGATGAAAAGCTGCCGCCGGTCGGTCGCTTCAATGCCGGCCAGAAGCTGCTGTTCTGGGCCATCATCGGCTGCCTGTCGGCACTGCTGCTGACCGGCTTCGTGATCTGGCGGCAGTACTTCAGCCATTTTTTCCCGATCGGGGTGATCCGCTTCTCGGTGCTCGCCCATGCGTTGTTCGGCTGGGTGCTGATCTGCGCGATCGTGGTGCACATCTATGCGGCGATCTGGATCAAGGGGTCGGTGCGGGCGATGACCCAGGGCAAGGTGACCTATGGGTGGGCGTACAAGCACCACCGACAGTGGTTCCGGGACATCCTGCGCGGGCGGCGGGAACAGGGGTAGCTGCAGGGCCTGCGGCCCTGCACCTGCTTCAAGCCAAGGCAACAGCAACAGCGGCTATCCGTGGGATGGCGGGGTGGATCCGGTTGCGGGAGACGCTGCAAGTACCCCTCCGGGGCCCGGCCCAGCCGCTGGCGGCTGTGCGTTCGGGCGCTTGCGAAGCAGTGCTTCGCAAGCAAAGCGCCCTCACCCATGTAAGCTCGGTCGCCGCATGCGGCTCACGCTCCCGCAACCGGACCCACCCCGCCTTCGACAGTTGGCCGCGATCTGTCGGTGGGTGCCGACCGTTGGTCGGCACTGATCGAATCCCGACCAACGCTCGGGATCCACTTTCAACCAACCGATGGGGTCAGAACCGTTTTCCTGTGGAAAACGGATCTGACCCCAACCTTTCAAATGGCCGGCAACACGCTGGACGCCAGCGCCGACAACAGCGAGGATGGAGCCTGGTTCTTCTGGCTGGCCCTGCATGGCGCAACGCATCCTTGAACCCGGTGAGATCGAGACGCTCGCCTCGCGCGATGTGCCGCGCATCATCCTGCCTGATACCGGGTCACTGTTCGCTACGCGCGCGGCACGCCTGCGCAGCCTGGCCGCGCACAGTGCCATCGGTGGCTACCTGCAGCTGCTGGCGGCGCTGGCCGATGCACAGCAGGCGCTGCTGGATGAGTTGACGCCGCAGCAACGCGAGGGGCTTCAGGCACAGGCGCGCGCGCAGCAGTCGAGCGCGGCGGCTAGCGCCGGCATGCCGTTGCGGCCGGCCAACACACTGCAACTGGATGGGCGCTGGCGCGACTGGCTGCGCACCCTGTGCCGGCACTGTGCCGACGAAACCGGGCTGCCTGTGGAAACCCGGCAGGAACTACAGCGCGTCGCCGCCGCTGATGATGCGTGGCTGGATGCACAGGCGCATGCGGTGCTGGAACGCGATGACGCGCCCTCGGTCGACGCCGTCGCTGCGCTGCTGGTGATGAACGCGCTGCAGGTGTACTGGGCGGTGCTCGCCGCCAGCTTCCATCCGACCGACCTGAAGCCGCTGGCCGATGCGCCAGGGTTGTGCCCGCTCTGTGGCACGCTGCCGGTGGCCAGCGTGGTGCAGGCGCGCCCGCCCTACGCCGCCTATCGCTACCTGTCGTGCTCGCTGTGTGCCTGCCAGTGGCATTACGTGCGCGTGCAGTGCAGCCAGTGCGGCGCCGCCGGCAAGGACATTGCCTATCGCGCCCTGGCCGAGGTGGACGGTGACAGCGGCGAGGCGGTGCGCGAGAGTGCGGTGCGCGCCGAGACCTGCGACCACTGCCACAGCTATCGCAAGATCCTGTACCTGGAGAAAGATCCATCACTGGAGCCGGTGGCCGATGACCTCGGCACGCTGGCGCTGGACCTGCTGCTGGCCGAGGAAGGCTATGCGCGCGCCAGCCAGAACCCGCTGCTGTGGCAATCCGACGGCGACTGACCTATGCCACGCACGCACGCCACGCCGGCATCGGCCGCCGCCCTGCCTTCGCTGGACCGGCTGCTGCGCCTGCCTGCGTTGTCGGCCATGATCGAACGCCACGGCCGCAGCCGCATCACCCAACTGCTGCGCGCGCACCTGCAGGAACTACGCGACCGTATCAGCGCCGCGCAGCTCTCGGCCGAACGCCTCGAACAGGCCATCAACGGCCCGTCGCTGGTCGCGGCGCTCGGCGCCGCACTGGCGGCCGACGCACGCCTGGAGCTGCAGCCGATGTTCAACCTGACCGGCACCGTGCTGCACACCAACCTGGGCCGCGCGCTGTTGCCCGATGCCGCCGTGCAGGCGGTCACCCGCGCAATGACAGCGCCGGTCGATCTGGAATTCGACATCATCCGCGGCCGCCGCGGCGACCGCGATGCACGGGTGCAGGCGCTGGTCTGCGAACTGACCGGCGCCGAAGCCGCCACCGTGGTCAACAACAATGCGGCGGCGGTCCTGCTGCTGCTCAACAGCCTGGCCAACCGCCGCGAGGTGGTGGTGTCGCGCGGCGAACTGGTGGAGATCGGCGGTGCCTTCCGCATTCCCGATGTGATGCGCAGCGCCGGCGCGCGACTGCTGGAAGTGGGCACCACCAACCGTACCCACCCGGCCGACTTCGCCCATGCCATCGGCGCACGTACCGCGTTGCTGATGGAAGTGCATGCCAGCAACTACGCGATCACCGGCTTCACTGCCAAGGTCGACACTGCGGCGATGGCTGCGATCGCGCACGAGCACGGCCTGCCGCTGGTGGTGGACCTGGGCAGTGGCAGCCTGTGTGACCTGGCGGCCTTCGGCCTGCCGCACGAGCCCACCGTGCAGGAAGCACTGGCGGCCGGCGCCGATCTGGTTTCGTTCAGTGGCGACAAGCTGCTGGGCGGCCCCCAGGCCGGCATCATCGCTGGCCGCGCCGACCTGATCGCGCGGATCAACCGCAATCCGCTCAAGCGGGCGCTGCGCATGGACAAGATGGGCCTGGCCGCACTGGAAGCCGTGCTGGCCCTGTACCGCGAACCGGAACGGCTGGCACTGCGGCTGCCGACCCTGCGCAGCCTTTCGCGCCTGCGGGATGACATCGATGAGCAGGCACACCGCCTGCTGCAGCCGATGCGCGCGTCGCTGACCGCCGGCTACGCGCTTGAACGGGCCTCGATGTACAGCCAGATCGGCAGCGGCGCGCAGCCGCAGGCGCAGCTGGCAAGCGCCGGACTGCGCGTTACCAGCGCGCGCCGCGGCGGGCTGGATCGCTTGGCCAAGCGCTTGCGCCAGCTGCCGCGGCCGGTGCTGGGCCGCATTGCCGATGACGCGCTGTGGCTGGACCTGCGCTGCCTGGAACCCACCGACGAAGCCGCCTTCCTCGCGCAATGGAGCACGCTGCAGGCATGATCGTCGGCACCGCCGGGCATATCGACCATGGCAAGACCAGCCTGGTGCGCGCACTGACCGGCATCGAAACCGATCGCCTGCAGGAAGAACGCACGCGCGGTATCTCCATCGAGCTGGGCTATGCCTATGTCCCGGTGGAAAGCACAGGCGGCGGGAGTGCCGAAGCGACGCTGGGCTTCGTCGATGCGCCGGGCCATGAACGCTTCGTGCACACGATGGTGGCCGGCGCCACCGGCATCGATGTCGCCCTGCTGGTGATCGCCGCCGACGACGGTGTAATGCCGCAGACCCGCGAGCACCTGGCAATCCTGCAACTGCTGGGCGTGGACCGCGGCGCGGTAGCCCTGACCAAGATCGACCGTGTGGATGCGGCGCGCCTGGCCCGGGTCGAGATCGAGATCGCCGCGCTGCTGGCCGGAACGCCGCTGCAGGATTCCCCCGTATTCGCCTGCAACAGCACCGCACCAGACGATTCTGGCATCAACGCGCTGCGTACCCAGCTGCACGCGTGGGCGTCGGACAACGCCAACACGCGCCAGGCCGAACTGCGCAGCGAGCTGTTCCGCATGCCGGTGGACCGCGTGTTCTCGCTGGCCGGCCACGGCACGCTGGTGACCGGCGCAGTGCACGGCGGCATCGCTGCCATGGGTGAGCATCTGCAGCTGATGCCGGCCGCCACTGACGTGCGCGTACGCAGCATCCACGCGCAGAACCAAGCCAGCGAACACGCCATGGCCGGGCAGCGCTGTGCGTTGAACCTGGCTGCCATCGCCCGCGACGACATCCACCGTGGCGACTGGATCGCCGACCCGCGCGCCCTGCTGGCGACCCGTCGCGTCGACGTACGCCTGCGGCTTTCCGCACTGGCAACACCGTTGCGCGACTGGGCGCCGCTGCACATCCACTGGGGCACGATGCACCGGCAGGCCCATGTGGTGCTGCTGGAGGACGTCGATCACGGCGACGGACAGTTGGTGCAACTGGTGTTCGATGCACCGGTCTGCGCGATGTGCGGTGATCGCTTCATCGCCCGTGATTCAGGGGCCATCCGCACGCTGGGTGGTGGCATCGTGCTCGATCCGGACCCGCCACAGCGGCGCCGGCGCAGCCAGGCACGGCTCGCCTGGCTGGGCGCACTGGAGCAGCTGGCCACAGGTGCGGGAATCGGCCCGCTGTTGCAGCAGGCTTCCTTCGGCATAGCCATGGCCGCCCTGCAACGCTACTGCCGGCGCGCGGCCGACCGGATCGAACTTCCCGCGGGCACGCGGCGCATCGTCACCCGCGAAGACACGGTGGTCATCCTTGCCTCGCACTGGCAGGCGCTTCGCGAACAGGTGATCACGTCGCTGCGCAGCTGGCACGAGCGACGTCCGGACGAGCCCGGTGTTGATAGCGGGCGCCTGCAGCGCAGTACGCTGCCCGCGCTTGCAGCGAGCCTGTGGAATGCCCTGCTGCAGGGCCTGCTGGACGACGGCAGCGTGCAGCGCGTGGGCGCCTGGTGGCGCCTGCCCGGCCATGACCATGCGCCACCGGAACGCGAACGACTTCTGCTCGAACGCGTGCTGCCGCAGCTGCACGCCGGTCGCTTCGATCCACCGTGGGTGCGCACGCTGGCCACCGACGTTGGTCTGGCCGAAGACGAGGTCCGCGCCGTCCTGCGCCGCGCTACCGCGCGTGGCGAACTGTTCCAGGTAGTGCCGGACCTGTTCTATGCACCGGCCCGCATTGCCGAGCTGGCCGCGATCGTCGCGCAGCTGTCGCAGGCCACCGGCACGGTGGATGCGGCCACCTTCCGCGATGCCATCGGCCTGGGCCGCAAGCGCAGCATCCAGATCTTGGAGTTCTTCAACCACGTTGGCTACACTCGACGCGTCGGTGACCAGCATCGGCCGCGCGGCGACCTGCAGTGGAACGCAGCCCGCGACTGAGCCCACCGGTGCCGCCGTACTTTCGGAAGGCATGCGCATCCGGGCATGCGGCTGGGCTTCAAACCCAGTAGGGGGCGTCGATCGTTCCCTGGTAGGTTCGACTCCTGCTGCCTTCCGCCATTGGTGTTTCCGCAGGAGATGTCGGCATGGCCACGCACGCGCAGTCCCCCGCCCCTTCAACGGTCGATGCCCCGCAACGACTGACTTCGCTGGCACACGGCGGCGGCTGCGGCTGCAAGATCGCGCCGGGCGTGCTGTCCGAACTGCTGCGTGGCGTGCCAGCGCTTCCGGCACCGGCCGAACTGCTGGTCGGCCGCGAGACCAGCGACGACGCCGCGGTGTACCGCCTCGATGACCGCCAGGCAATCGTCGCCACCACCGATTTCTTCATGCCGATTGTCGACGACCCGTTCGACTTCGGCCGCATCGCCGCCACCAACGCGCTGTCGGACCTGTACGCGATGGGGGCACGACCATTGTTCGCGCTGGCCATCGTCGGCATGCCGATCAACACGCTGCCGCAGGAGACCATCCGCGGCATCCTGCAGGGCGGCGAGCGTGCCTGCGCCGATGCCGGCATCGTGGTCGCTGGAGGCCACAGCATCGATTCGGTGGAACCCATCTATGGCCTGGCCGCGATCGGCGTGCTTGACCCGCAGCGGCTCAGGCGCAATGCCGATGCCCGCGCCGGCGATGTGCTGGTGCTGGGCAAGCCGTTGGGCGTGGGCGTGTATTCGTCGGCGCTGAAGAAAGAAGTGCTGGACGCCGACGGCTACCAGCAGATGATCGCGTCGACCACCCGCCTGAACACCGTGGGCGTGGCCCTGGCCGCGCTGGACGGTGTGCACGCGATGACCGATGTCACCGGTTTCGGCCTGCTCGGCCACCTGCTGGAAGTGTGTCGCGCCAGTGGTGTCGCTGCGGAGGTGGACAGCGCACAGGTGCCGCTGCTGCCTCAGGCCCTGGAGCTGCTGCAGCGCGGCTGCTTGACCGGCGCGTCCAACCGCAACTGGGCCTCGTATGGTGCGGAGGTGCGTTTCGCCGATGGGTTGCCGGCACACTGGCAGCCGCTGCTGACCGACCCACAGACCAGCGGTGGGCTGCTGGTGTCCTGCGCCCCGGAAGCGGTGGACGCGGTGCTGGCCTGCTTCCACGACGCAGGGTTCGGCCAGGCAGCCGTGGTGGGGCGATTGGGCGCGGGCCTGCCGGGTGTCAGCGTCCGCTGAGACGCTGTAATGAGAAGGGCGCCCGAAGGCGCCCCTGCTGTAATGCTGGATGCAACATCACTCGATGTTCTGCACCTGTTCGCGGATCTGGTCGATCAGCACCTTCAGCTCCACCGCGGCATTGGACGTACGGCTGTCCACTGACTTCGAGCCCAGCGTATTGGCTTCGCGGTTGAACTCCTGCAGCAGGAAGTCCAGGCGGCGGCCGACCGGCTCGCGCTGCCTGAGCACGCGGCGGATCTCGACAATGTGGCTGCCGAGGCGATCCAGCTCCTCATCCACGTCCAGCTTCTGCAGCCACAGCACCAGTTCCTGCTCGGCGCGGCCGGGGTCGACCGGGTGCGGCAGGTCGGCCAGGCGTGCAGCCAGCTTGGCGCGCTGGCCGTCGCGAATGGCCGGAATCAAGGTGCGCACTTCGGTGGCGATGCGTTCGATGCCGTCCACGCGCTCACTGATGGCCGCCGACAACTTGCCGCCTTCGCGTTCACGCGCCTCGACGAAGCCGTCCAGCACCTGGTCCAGCAGGGCCAGTGCCTCGGCCTGCAGGGCCGCGGCATCGGTGGCCTCGCCACGGGTCACGCCGGGCAGCTGCAGCAGCTCGGTGAAGCTGACCTGCAGGTTGGGGAAATCGGAGGTCAACCGGTGCGCCAGGCGGCCGAGCTGGCCCAGCAGGGCCTCGTCCACCTGCAGGTTGGCCGCTGCTTCCGGCGCACGCAGGCGCATCACCAGATCCAGCTTGCCGCGGCTCAGGCGCGCGGCGATGCGCTCGCGCAGCTGCGGTTCCAGCGCCCGCAGTTCCTCGGGCAGGCGGGTGCCGACCTCCAGGAAGCGGTGGTTGACCGAGCGCAGCTCGCAGCCCAGCGTGCCCCACGGGGTGACCCGCTCGCCGCCGGCATAGGCGGTCATGCTTCGAATCATGGAATGTGTCCGGTGCGTGCAAAGGGGGAATGGTACCCTAGCGCCCTCACCAGAGCCCCCTTGCCCGCCCCGTGAAGGCCGCGGGCGTGGCGGCGTACTCCCTCGCCATTACGGAACCCGCACCATGTCCGATTCCCGCCCCAGCGGCCGCCAGCCCGACCAGCTCCGCCCGGTCGTCATCCAACGCGGCTTCACCCGCCACGCCGAAGGGTCGGTGCTGGTGTGCTTCGGTGAAACCCGCGTGCTGTGCACCGCCAGCGTCGAGAACCGCGTGCCGGGCTTCCTGCGCGGCAAGGGCGAAGGCTGGGTCACCGCCGAGTACGGCATGTTGCCGCGCGCCACCCATACCCGCAGTGATCGCGAAGCGACCCGCGGCAAGCAGGGCGGCCGCACGCTGGAGATCCAGCGCCTGATCGGCCGCAGCCTGCGCGCGTGCGTGGACCGCAACGCGCTGGGCGAGCGCACCATCACCCTGGACTGCGACGTGCTGCAGGCCGACGGTGGCACCCGCACCGCCGCCATCACCGGCGCCTACGTGGCCCTGGTCGATGCGGTGAACGTGCTGATGAAGCGTGGCGACATCAAGCGCAACCCGATCCTGGGCGCGGTGGCCGCGGTGTCGGTGGGCGTGTACCGCGGCACCCCGGTGCTGGACCTGGACTACGCCGAAGACAGCGACTGCGACACCGACATGAACGTGGTGATGAACGACGGTGGTGGCTTCATCGAACTGCAGGGCACCGCCGAAGGCCACGCCTTCCGTCGCGATGAACTGGACGCGCTGCTGGGCCTGGCCGAAAAGGGCGTGGCCGAGCTGCTGGCCGCGCAGCAGGCGGCGCTGTCGGCATGAACCGGCGCCTTGCCCTGAACACCCTGGTGGTGGCCGACTATGACGAAGCCATTGCCTGGTACACCGGCAAGCTCGGCTTCGCACTGCTGGAGGACATCGACCAGGGCCACAAGCGCTGGGTGGTGGTCGGCCCGACCGACGGCAGCGCCGCCGCCCTGCTGCTGGCCCGTGCCAGCGACGAGGCGCAGCGCAGCCGCATCGGCAACCAGACCGGTGGCCGCGTCGCCTTCTTCCTCAACACCGACGACTTCTACCGCGACCACGCGGCGATGCTGGCCGCCGGCGTCGAGTTCCTGGACGCGCCGCGCGAAGAACCCTATGCAACGGTTGCGGTGTTCCGCGATCTGTATGGCAACACCTGGGACCTGCTGGAGCCCCGTCAATGAAGAAACTGGTACTGGCCAGCCACAACGCCGGCAAGCTGGTGGAGATGCAGGAGATCCTCGCCGACCTGCCGCTGCAGATCACCTCGGCCGCCGAACTGGGCCTGGGCGACGTGGAAGAGACCGGCCTGACCTTCGTCGAGAATGCGCTGCTGAAGGCACGCGCGGCCTGCGAAGCGACCGGCCTGCCGGCACTGGCCGATGATTCGGGCCTGATCGTCGACGCACTCGGCGGCGCGCCCGGCCTGTACAGCGCGCGCTATGCCGGCCACCCGACCAACGCCGCGGCCAACAACGCCAAGCTGCTGGACGCGATGGCCGACATTCCCGACGGCCAGCGCAGCGCCCGCTTCTATGCGGTGATCGTGCTGCTGCGCCACGCCACCGACCCGCAGCCGTTGATCTGCGAAGGCCGCTGGGAAGGACAGATCATCCGCGAGCTGCGTGGCACGAATGGTTTTGGCTACAACCCGGTATTCTTGGACACCACCCACGGCATGACCGCCGCGGAAATGGAGCCGGCGCTGAAGAACGCCATCAGCCACCGCGCCATTGCCCTGCACCAGCTCAAGCAGCAGCTGGCGACGCTGTACTGACGCCACCCGATCGAACCAGGGAAGCCGGCCAGTGGCCGGCACTACCGAACAAGCCCATGCCGCACGACCACGACCACTGCAACCACCTGCCGGGCGAAGCCTGCTCCGCTGACCACGACAGCCCGCCGCGACTGGTGCCACCACCGCTGTCGCTGTATGTGCACCTGCCGTGGTGCGTGCGCAAATGCCCCTACTGCGATTTCAATTCGCACCAGGCCAAGGGCGAGCTGCCGTTCGACGCCTACATCGACGCGCTGCTACGTGACCTGGACCAGGACCTGCCGCTGGTCTGGGGCCGGGTGGTGCACAGCGTGTTCTTCGGCGGCGGCACCCCCAGCCTGTTCCCGCCGGAAGCGATCGACCGTTTCCTGCAGCAGGCCAGCGCGCGCCTGCGCTTCGCGCCCAATGCCGAAATCACGCTGGAAACCAACCCGGGCACCGCCGAGCATGGCCGCTTCGACCGCTACCGCGCGGCAGGCGTGAACCGCCTCAGCTTCGGCATCCAGAGTTTCAACGACGCCATGCTCAAGCGCCTGGGCCGCATCCACGACAGTGGCGAAGCCGAGCGCGCGGTGAAGATGGCGCAGGACGCGGGCTACGACAACTTCAACATCGACCTGATGTACGCGCTGCCGGAACAGACCCTGGCCGGTGCCGAGGCCGATCTGGAACGTGCATTTGCACTGCAACCGGCCCATATCTCGCACTACCAGCTGACCCTGGAACCGAACACGGTGTTCTTCGCGCGTCCGCCGCAGGGCATTCCCGATGAAGACAATGCCTGGGACATGCAGGAGCACTGCCAGGCGCTGCTGGCGCAGGCCGGTTTCAGCCAGTACGAAGTCAGCGCCTACGCACGCCCCGGTCGGCAGAGTGCGCACAACCTGAACTACTGGCGTTTCGGCGATTACCTGGGCATCGGTGCCGGCGCGCACGGCAAGATCAGCTCGGGTGCCGAAGAACACGTGCTGCGCCGCTGGAAGCTGAAGCACCCGCAGGCCTACCTGGACAGCGCGGGCACCCCGGCCTCGTTCGGTGGTGACGACGTGATCGCGCCGGAGCGGCTGCCGTTCGAGTACATGCTCAACCTGCTGCGTCTGCACGAAGGTTTCGGCCTGCGCGATTTCGAGTCGCGCACCGGGCTGCCGCGCAGCGTGCTGGACGCACCGCTGGCGGAGGCCGTCCAGCGCGGCTGGCTGGATGTGGCGGACGGCCATGTGCAACCGACCGAGCTAGGCCGTCGATTCACCAACGATGTGGTGAGCCTGTTCCTGGAGGAATAGACCTTCCCGCCGTTAGCGGATAGTGCCGGCCGCTGGCCGGCACTCCGGCGGAGACAGCGCTGCCGGCCCACGACCGGCACCACCGTTCATCCGTCGTCCCTCCCCAGCGGACGTGAGACACGTTCACCCTAAAGTAGCGCCGACTGCGGCCGACACGGTAGATTCACAAGATCGATCCGCGGGAATCCGGGTACCGCTCGCCGATGTCAGCTGTCTTTTCCATTACCTCTGCCGACAAAGCCCGCCTGGCCGCCAGCGACCTGCCACCGCGGGTGCGTGAGCTGCTGGGCGCGTTGATCGGCCTGTGCCGGCAGACGCTGGCCGCGCCGCTGATCCTGACCGTCGAAGCGTTGGAGCAGACGCTGCTGCACGACGCGGATCGCGCGCGCAATCCGCAGCTGCAGGCGGAGCTGATGGCCCAGCGCGGCCAGTTGCATGCCTTTTCCGGTCATTTCGCTGACCGCATGCTTGATGCCGTGGCCGATGCGCTGATACGGCTGCGCGAACCCACGGCCCACTTCAGCCCCGGTTCCACGCCGCCGCCGCAGCCCGGCATGCTCGGGCTGTCGCTGGTCGATGAACATGAAGTGGACCGCGACCTGCTGCTGACCGAGATGGTGCGGAGGGAGACGCTGCGTTCGACCAACACGCTGAACCTGCTGGGCCAACGCCTGGGCGTACTGGCGGCGGCACCGGCCTTCGAGGCCGACACCCTGCCGCTGGCACCACAGGCACTGTGCGCCATGCTGCGCCGGATTGCCGAACAGGATTCGCTCACTGTCGACGTTCAGCTGGCGCTGTACCGCAGCTTCGAACGCCAGGCGCTGGAACGCCTGGGCGACATCCTCGACCGTGCCAATGCCCTGTTGGCCCAGCATGGCGTGCTGCCCGGCCTGGTCTACACCCCCTATCTGGCGCGTTCATCGAGCACCCGGCGGATCATCACCCAGTCGGTGGGCGGTGGTCGCGCCACGCAGCCGGCAAAGCGTGCCGCCGCGCCACTGACCGGCTGGAACGGATCGGCACCGGCCGGCTCCTGGTCGAGCCTGGTGCAGGACGCTTTCCAGGATGACAGCACGGCCGGCGCGGCCTTGCCGGGCTTGACCACCTCCACGGGCAGCGCGCTGCATGCGCTGCTGCAGCAGGCACGCCATGCCAGCGCAGCACCTGCGGATCGCGATGCAGTGCCGAGCGCGGCCGTGGATGCGGTCCTCGCACGCTTGCAGGCGCAGTCCAGCGCCGCCACCGGCGTAGCCGACCTGCAGGCAGCCGTGGTGGCGCAACTGCGCAGCGAGCATGGCACGCAGGCCCAGCTGGGCAGCCACGACCGCGACAGCCTCGACCTGCTGCGCATGCTGATGCAGCACGTGCAGCAGCAGCAGCGTCCGGACCCGGTGCCGGCCGCCCTGCTGGCGCGCCTGCAGGTGCCGCTGGCACGTGCGGCAATGGCCGACCCCGGCTTCTTCGTGCGCGACGAGCACCCCGCGCGCGAACTGCTCAACCAGATTGCCGAAGTCGGCGCCAACTGGCTGGCCGACGATGATGTCGACCCGCAGTTGCTGCAGCGCATGGCACAGAGCGTGCAGGGCCTGCTGGGCCAGGATGCGCGGGCGCCGGAGGCCTTCGCCAGCGCGAACGAGGACGTGCAGCAGCATCAGCGTGCCGCAGCGCATCGCGCCGAGCTGGCCGAGCGCCGCCATGTGGAAGCTGCACGCGGCAAGGAGCGGCTGGAACTCGCGCGGCGACAGGCCAGTGCACAGATCGACCAGTGCTGCGACGCGCAGGAGCCGCCCCGCTTCGTGCAGACCCTGCTGCGTCAGGCCTGGGCCGATGCCCTCACCCTGACCCGCCTGCGCCACGGCGACGATTCACCGCAGTGGCAGGAACGCCTGCAGCAGACCCAACGCATCGCCGCCATCACCGCGCAACCCGTTGATGCACCCGGCGGCACCGATGCAACGCTTGCTGCCGAGGTCGAGGCCGCCCTGCTGCAGGTCGGCTACCACGCCGAGGAAGCCGCCGCCGTCGCACGCAGGCTGGCCACGCCTGGCGGCGAGGACGAGAGCACCTCGCGTACCGAACTGAGTGCCCGCCTGAAGGCGCGCGCGCGCCTGGGCGAGCACGCCGGTACGGCCGCCGGCACGACGCCCGCCACACCGCGCAGCAGTGCCGAGGAAGCCGCTTACCAGCAGCTGTCCTCCCTGCCCTTCGGCAGCTGGTTCGACATCGATACCGGCGATGGCACACTGCGCCGCCAGCGCCTGTCCTGGTACAGCCTGCTGACCGACCACGCCCTGCTGGTCAATCCGCGCGGGCAGAAGATCGCCGATACCGACCTGGATACGCTGGCCCGGCAGATCAGTGCCGGCCAGGCGCAGCTGGTCACTGAGGACAAGGCCCGGCTGGTTGACCGTGCCTGGGAGGCCAGCCTTGGCGCATTGCGTGCACTGGCGGCCGGCCATACGCAGGAGACTTCCGCATGATCACCCAACCGCCGCAGGATACCCGCCGCGCGCCGCGCCGCCAGGTCTCGGACCTGGTACCGGTCACCGACCAGATGCGCGAAAGCGTGGTCGGCCGGCTCGGCAATATCTCCGAAACCGGCATGCTGATGCTGGCCAGCGCACCGTTGCGCGAGGATGCGCTGTACCAGTTGCGCTTCCCCTTGCCGCTGGGCGATGGCCGCCACCAGGACATCGACGTGGGCGTGCACCTGCTGTGGAGCGAACCCGCACACGCCCCCGGACAGAGCTGGACCGGCTTCCGCTTCCTCACCCTGTCGCGCGAGCATCGGCAGCTGCTGCGCCAGTGGGTGGGCGAAGACAGCGACGAGGGGCCGGTTTCGACGGCCTGAGTGCCGGTTCCAGCACAGCGGTTTTTCCCGCTATGCGGCAGAATCTAGGGCCGTTTTCCGTGTCGAGCCACCGCAATGATCCAGCAAGACCCCGGCGCCCTGTATCCCGACCACCTGGCCGTGCTGTGCCGACGTGCCGAACAGGCGCTGGCCCGCGGCGGCTTCGACCACCTGGTGGTGCCCAGCGGCACTCTGCACTACCAGGTGTTCGATGATCGCGACTACCCGTACGCGGTCAATCCGCAGTTCAAGGCCTGGCTGCCGCTGACCCGCGTGCCCAACAGCTGGATCGTGTTCAGCCCCGGCAAGCGCCCGGCGGTGATCTTCCACCAGCCCTTCGACTACTGGCACGTGGTGCCGGATGCCCCCAGCGGCTGGTGGGTGGATCACTTCGACATCCACATCATCCGCAAGCCGGAAGACGCGCTGGCGCTGCTGCCGGCCGATCCATCGCGCTGCGCGATCCTCGGCGAGCCGCAGAGCGCGCTGGGCAACTACGTACCGAACAACCCGGCGCCGGTGGTGAACTACCTGGAATGGCACCGCGGCAGCAAGACACCGTATGAGATCGCACTGATGCGCCAGGCCCAGGTGCTGGGCGTGCGCGGCCACCGCGCTGCGGAGGCCGCATTCCGCAATGGCGCCGACGAGTTCAGCATCCACATGGCGTACTGCCAGGCAGTCGGCCAGGATGCCAATGAGCTGCCGTACGGCAACATCGTGGCGCTGAATGAACATGCCGCTGTGCTGCATTACACCGAGCTGGGCCGCAAGGCACCGCAGCCGCTGCGCAGCTTCCTGATCGATGCCGGCGCCAGTGCCCACGGCTACGCCAGCGACATCACCCGTACCTACGCCGCGCAGGGCCACGACGAGTTTGCGGCGATGATCGCCGCCGTCGACGCCGCCCAGCAGCGGATGTGCGCAGCGGTGCGCCCGGGCTTCGACTACAAGCAGCTGCACGTGGACGCACATCTTTCGCTGATGGGCGTACTGAAGGACTTCGGCGTGATCAAGGTCTCGCCGCAGACCGCGCTGGAGACCGGCGTCAGCGCCGCGTTCTTCCCGCATGGTATCGGCCACCTGATCGGCCTGCAGGTGCACGACGTGGCCGGTTTCGCGGCCAGCGACGAAGGCGGCCGCATCGAGCGCCCGGCGGGCCACCCGTACCTGCGCCTGACCCGCGTGCTGGAACCGGGCATGGTGGTGACCATCGAACCGGGCCTGTACTTCATCGACATGCTGTTGAACGAAGTGAAGGACGCCGGCCACGGCGATGCGATCAACTGGGACCGCGTGGACTTCTTCCGTCCGTATGGCGGCATCCGCATCGAAGACGAAGTGCTGTGCACTGATGGCGAGGCGGACAACCTGACGCGGCCGGCGTTTGCGGCGGCCAACGGCTGAGCCCCTCGTGGTGTGACGCTCAGGTAGAGTCGACTGTTAGTCGACTGGCATCATGCGTGATGCGCGCTTGGCGGGGCGGGTAGGCCATGCAGGGGACGCTGCAAGTACGTCCCTGTAAGCTCGATGGCGCCATCCATGGCGCCAACGCCCCTGCATGGCCCACCCGCCCCACCTTTGACAGTTTCCTGCGCGCGTCCAACCACGGAAAAGAAAAAGAAAAGCAAAAGCGGGTCGCTTGCTGCGCTCACTCTGTGTCACCAAGGTCGACACCCACCAACAGCCGCGCGCGCCAACAACCGCAATTGCCAGTAGATTCACGCCATGCGTGGATGATTCATTCGATGTCAGACAGATGTGCCGACCAACGGTCGGCACCCACCGACAGCGCACGGGATCTGTCAGAGGCGGGGCGGTGTGGGTGGGCAGGACCGTTGGCGCCATGGATGGCGCCATCGAGCCCCCATGGATGGGTTTACGGCGTGTCCTGACCACCCACACCACCCCGCCATCCCACGCAATGCCGCTCTTGCTTCGGCCGTTGCCGTTGCTTCGGCTTGCAGCGGGTGCAGGGCCGCAAGCCCTGCAGAAAAACACCCTACCCCGCCATCACCGCTTCGATCTCATCGGCGCTGCGCGCCAGGCCTTCGGTCAGCACGCGATGACCGTCATCGGTGATCAGCACATCGTCTTCAGTGCGGATGCCGATACCGCGCCAACGCGGTTCCACCGTCGTGTCGTCCACGCCGATGTACAGCCCCGGCTCGATGGTGAACGCCATGCCAGGCTCCAGAAGGCGTGAATCACCGGCGAGGCGGTAATCGCCTACATCGTGCACGTCCAATCCGATCCAGTGGCCGGTCTTGTGCCGGTAGAAGCGCTGGTACAGGCCTTCGGACAGATTCTTTTCCAGCGTGCCCTTCAGCAGGCCCAGCCGCAGCAGGCCCTCGGTCAAGGTCTGCACTGCGGCCAGATGGCCGGCCTCGTAGGGCACGCCCGGCTTGGCCTGGGCCAGCGCCGCCGCCTGCGCTTCACCGACCAGGTCGTGCAGCGCGCGCTGCTCGGCACTGAAGCGGCCGTTCACCGGGAAGGTGCGGGTGATGTCGCTGGCGTAGCCGCGGTACTCGGCACCTGCATCGATCAGCACCAACTCGCCATCGCGCGACCGCGCGTTGTTGTCGCGGTAATGCAGGATGCAGCCGTTGCGGCCGGCACCGACGATGCTGCAATACGCAGGCACCGCATCGCTGGCGCGGAACACGCGTTCCAGCTCGGCCTGCAGCTCGTACTCGTGGATGCCGGCCCTGGCGGCCTTCATCGCCGCCAGATGCGCACGCACGCTGATCTGTGCGGCGTGGTGCATCAGTGCCACTTCGGCGCCGGATTTGAACAGGCGCTGCTCGTGCAGCAGGTGGCCCAGCTCCAGGAACTCATGTGGCGGCTGCGCACCGTGGCGTACCTGCGAACGCACGCGGTTGACCCAGCCGATCAGCTTCAGATCGAAGTCGGCGTCGCGGCCGAAGTGGTAGTAGACGCGCGAGCGCCCTTCCAACAGGCCCGGCAGGATGTCGTCCAGATCATCGATCGGGTAGGCATCGTCCATGCCGTACTGCGCTACCGCGCCTTCCTGGCCGGCGCGACTGCCGTCCCATGCCTCGCGCTCGGCATCGCGCTCGCGGCAGAACAGGATGGCCTCACCGTGGCGGCGGCCCGGAATCAGCACCAGCACCGCTTCCGGTTCCGGGAAGCCGGTCAGGTACTGGAAATCCGAATCCTGGCGGAACGGATAATGGGTATCGAGGCTGCGCACCTTCTCGGCTGCGGCCGGCAGTACCAGGATCGCATCCTCGCCAGCCATGTCCATCAGCTGGCGGCGGCGACGCTTGTATTCGCCGGCCGCGATGCCGGTGCGCTGCTTGATATCCATCAGTTCAGGCGCTGCCGATGGCGCGCGGCCAGCACCACGTCGCCGTGCAGCAGCAGCACCGCCACGCGGATGAATTCCTCGATCTCCGACAGGGCTTCGTCGTCGTCATCGCCGCCGGCCTCGAAATCCTCACTGGACGCACGCGCCAGGCTGGCCATGTCGGTCAGCGCTTCTTCGCCCTCTTCGGACAGGGCCGGGCGGCGGCCGCCGCTGCCCAGGCCGAAGCCGCCCAGGAACGAGCGGGTCCAGCTGAACATGGCATCAGCCTGCGCGGACACGTCGTCGCTGTCGGCGAGCAGCAGTTCGAAGGCGAAGTCGCGGTCTTCCAGCTGCTTGATGGTGGCCTGCAGCAGCTGCCCCAGCACGCTGTCGGCGGCCACCGGTGGCAGGGTGTCGTCGGCCAGCACGCGCGCCGGCCAATCGTTGCCGGGGGCGCCGCCGGCGGCCAGCCAGCCGCACAGCGCTCCGTGCAGCTCGGCAGCGGTAGCGCCCAGGCCCAGCGCCTGGCTGGCGCGGGTAACGTCGTCGACGGAGGGAAGTTCGGTCATCGTGCGGCTCGTTCGGAATAAGGAAACCCGGGGTGCGCACGCGCGCGCCCGTGAGACCCCGTAGTGTAGCAACCCTGCGGCATCCTCTCGTGGCCGTCCGGCCTTGCTGCGACAGCGCTTGACCGCCCTCACCCGGCTTGCCTATCGTGCCCGCATGGAACCCGCCGATCCCCTTGCCCAGCTGCAGGACTTTGCCGCCCGCGTGGACGCGTTGCTTGAACGCAACCAGCGCCTGGCCGAGGAGAACCGCAGCCTGCGCCACCAGCAGGAACAGCTGGTGGCCGAGCGCTCGACGCTGCTGGCCAAGAACGAACAGGCGCGCTCGCGGGTGGAAGCGATGATCAGCCGGCTCAAATCCCTGGAGCAGCACACATGAGCGCCGAACCGGTCAGTGTCCGCATCCTCGATCGTGAATACACCGTAGGCGTCGGCGGCGACGAACGCGACAGCCTGATGGCTGCTGCGCGCCTGCTCGATGCGCGCATGCGCGAGATCCGCGGCAGCAACCGCATGGCCGCCGTCGACCGCGTCGCCGTGCTGGCCGCGCTGAACCTGGCCCACGAACTGCAGCTGCTGCGCGACGAGAACGCCCGCCAGGCCGTGGCGCTGCAGCAGACGCTGGCCGACCTGAACCGGCGCCTGGACCGCGCCATCGACGGCACCCCATAGAAAAAGGGGACGGAGGGAATTAAGGCGCATTCGCCCCTTCCGTGCTGGAAACGCCTTAATTCCCTCCGTCCCCTTTTCGCTTGTCTGAATTGGCACGGACTGTTGCCGACGAACGGCCTATCCAGATCCTGCGTGCTGGCTATAATGGCCACGCGTTCTCTGCGGTACTCGACGGCATGTGCAAACATTCGCCTTGTCCCTTAAGAACGACACCGGGAGCGCGACAGCGCCGGGAGTGCAGGTCCGCCTTGTAGCGGGAAGCCCGATGGTTCTCCAGCGTTCCCACTTGAGCCCCCGGGTTCAAGGTCGTTTCGCATGCATCGACATTGCGGAGAATGCAATATTCCAGCAAGGGCGGCGTCTTCGGGCGTCGCCCTTGTTCTTTCCGGCACAATGATGGCTGATCCTTGCCGCTCGCTGCCATGACCGACCCGCGCCAGGCCCTGCGCCACGACCTGCGGCAACGCCGCCGTGACCTTAACGCTGGTGAGCGCATCGCCGCCGCCGAATCGCTTGCCGATGCCCTGCTCGCCCTGCCGTTCGCCCCGCGCGAAGGCGCCGTGGCCGGCTACTGGGCGCTGGATGGCGAAATCGCCCTGCACCGCTGGCAGCTGCAGCTGCCCGAAGGACTCACCTACTGCCTGCCGGTGCTGGCCGGCGACGTGCTGCGCTTCGCACCATGGCGGCCCGGGCAGCCGCTGACCAGCAACCGCTATGGCATCCCCGAGCCGGACGTGGCCGTGGAAGACACCCTGGAACCGGAACGGATGGCGCTGGTCGTGACCCCATTGGTGGGTTTCGACGCACAGTGCCGCCGGCTGGGCATGGGGGGCGGCTGGTATGATCGCAGCTTCGCCTTCCGCCACGACCGGCCGGCGCCGCCCTGGCTGGTCGGTGCTGCGTTCGCGGTGCAGCAGGTCGAGTCCTTGCCGGTGGCGTCGTGGGACGTGCCGGTGGATGCGATCTGCACCGAAGACGGCACCCTGTTCCCCTCCGCTGCCCCCGTGAACGCATGACCGCCCGCAAGCGCTACTGGCTGATGAAGTCCGAACCGGACGCCTTCTCCATCGATGACCTGGCAAAGGTCAAGGTCGAACCCTGGAACGGGGTGCGCAACTACCAGGCGCGCAATTTCATGCGCGATGGCATGCAGGTGGGCGACGGCATCCTGTTCTACCACTCCAACACCAAGGTGCCCGGCATCGTCGGCCTGGCCACCGTCGCCAGCCCAGCCTACCCGGACGACACCCAGTTCGACCCGAAATCCGACTACCACGACCCCAAGAGCACGCGCGAAAACCCGCGCTGGATGCTGGTGGACGTGGCCTTCGACCGCAAGCTCAAGCAGGTGATCGCGCTGGACGAGATCAAGCTGCACGCTGACGAGCTCGGCGAGGGCTTCCCGCTGGTTGCCAAGGGCAATCGCCTGTCGGTGTTCCCGGTGACCGCCGCGCAGTGGAAGCTGCTGCTGTCGCTGGAAAAGAAATCCTGATTCCCCGCCTGAGAGTTCTTCCCATGTCCGAAGCCAAGCGCCTGGCCGCCGAGAAAGCCATCGAGTACGTCGAAGACGGCATGATCGTCGGTGTCGGCACCGGTTCCACCGTGGCCTATTTCATCGATGCCCTGGCCCGCATCCAGCACCGCATCAAGGGAGCCGTGTCCAGCTCCGAGCAGAGCACCGCACGCCTGAAGCAGCACGGCATCGAGGTGATCGAGCTGAACCACAGTGGCAACCTGTCGCTGTACGTCGATGGCGCCGACGAGTGCGACCCGAACAAGTGCCTGATCAAGGGCGGCGGCGCCGCACTGACCCGCGAGAAGATCATTGCCGAGGCCAGCGAGCGCTTCATCTGCATCGTCGACCCGAGCAAGCAGGTGCCGGTGCTGGGCAAGTTCCCGCTGCCGGTGGAAGTGATCCCGATGGCGCGCAGCCTGGTCGCCCGCCAGATCCGCGACATGACCGGCGGCCAGCCGACCTGGCGCGAGGGCGTGGTCACCGACAACGGCAACCAGATCCTGGACATCCACAACCTGCAGATCACCGATCCGGAAAAGCTGGAGCGCGAGCTCAACCAGTTGCCGGGCGTGGTCTGCGTCGGCCTGTTCGCGCGCCGTCGCGCCGATGTGGTGATCGTCGGTGGCGAGCCGCCGGTCGTGCTCTGACCCTTCCCAAGGATCCTGACAATGTCGCTGTTGCGTTCGCTGCTGATGCTTCCGCTGCTGGCCCTGGCCGGCTGCGCCACCGACGCGGCCCGCCATTGGGTCGAGCTGGACGGCGCCCGCTACCAGGTCGAGCTGGCCACCAACGATGAAACCCGCGCGCGCGGGCTGATGTTCCGCGACCAGATGGCGGCCGACCACGGCATGCTGTTCATCCACGACCGCGAGGAAATGCAGGCGTACTGGATGAAGAACACCAAGATCGCGCTGGACATCCTTTACTTCGACAGCCAGCGCAAGCTGGTCAGCCAGCAGCGCGACGTACCGCCGTGCTCGGCCGGCGACATGTGCCCGCCCTATCCCAGCGGCGGCCCGGCGCGTTATGTGCTGGAACTCAACGCCGGCCAGGCCGAGAAGCTGCAGCTCAAGGACGGCACGGAGCTGAAATTCGGTCCGGGCATCGAAAAATAACGGTAGTGCCGGCCGCTGGCCGGCAATCCAACCCGACCGGGGTCAGATCCCTTTCGCAAGCGAAAGGGATCTGACCCCTGAATTTTTCACGCGACACCGCTTGAAACCGCCTGCGAATGACGCCAGTCTGTGGCCATGCAGGACCGGATCACACTCCCCGACTGGGATGCCTTGGCCGACCTCGAAGACGAGGCGCTGCCACTGTTGCCGACCGCGCTGCTGATCGCGCGCGATGAATACCCCGATCTGCAGCCGTCCACCTACGACGCGCTGATCCAGAGCCATGTCGAGCACCTCCGCTCGGAAGTGGAGAGCATCGACAACAGCCCGCTGAAGATGGCGGCGATCAACCGCCACCTGTTCGACGAGCTGGGCTACAGCGGCGACCACGACGAGTACTACGACCCGCGCAACAGCTACCTCAACCAGGTATTCGAGCGCCGCCTGGGCAACCCGATCTCGCTGGCGCTGGTGCAGATGGAAGTCGCGCGCCGGCTGGGTATTCCGCTCGATGGCGTGTCCTTCCCCGGCCACTTCCTGGTGCGCCTGCCGGTGGACGACGGCGTGCTGGTGATGGACCCGTTCAACGGCGGCCGGCCGCTGGACGTGGACGAACTGCGCGAGCGGGCCAAGTCACACCTGGGCGGGCAGATGCCCGACGACCAGGTGCTGGCGCAGATCCTCGACCCGGCGCCCGCGCGCGCGATCCTGATGCGCATGCTGCGCAACCTGCACGGCGTGTATGCCGAAGCCGGCGAGTGGGACCGCGCCGCGCGCAGTGCCGACCGCCTGCTGAAGCTGGCCCCGGAGCAGGACGATGCGCTGCGCGACCGCGGCCTGGCCTACCTGCAGCTGGAGTACCTGGCCGGTGCCCGCCACGATCTGGGCCAGTACCTGAAGCGCAACCCGGAAGCCAGCGACGCGCAGTGGCTGCGCGAGAAGCTGATCGACCTCGGCGGGCCTATGCCGCGGCTGCATTGAGGGAGGCGGTGTGCGGACCGACAGTCCACACCTACCCTCATCAATCGACCTCGACCATCTCGAAATCAGCCTTGGTCACCCCGCAATCCGGGCAGGTCCAGGTCTCGGGAATTTCCTCCCAGCGCGTCCCTGGCATGATGCCTTCCTCCGGCAAGCCTTCTGCTTCGCTGTACAGGAAGCCGCAGACCACGCACATCCAGGTGCGCAAGGTGGTGGGGGTGGCATCGCTCATCGGATAATCAGGACTGGATTCACGGGCCGCCATTGTCCCATCGCGGTCCACTCACCGGTAGCCATCGATGACTTCTGCTTCCCCGGCGCCCCGCGGCGTCTACCTGATCACCCCGGACGAGCCCGATACCACACGCCTGCTGGCCCGTACCGCGCCGCTGCTGGCCGCGGGCGCCACCTGGCTGCAGTACCGCAACAAGACCGCAAGCGACGCGCTGCGGCGGGAGCAGGCCACCGCGCTGCAGGCACTGTGCGCAGACCACGGCGTACCGCTGATCGTCAACGACGACCCGGCGCTGGCCAAGGCCGTGGGCGCGGCGGGCGTGCACCTGGGCGGCACCGACGGCGACATCCCCAGCGCGCGCGCCCTGCTCGGCCCCGAGGCCATCATCGGCGCCTCCTGCTATGACCAGCTGGCCAATGCCGAGAGGGCCGTGGCCGCCGGCGCCAGCTACGTGGCCTTCGGCGCGTTCTTCCCGACCACCACCAAGATCACCACCAGCCGCGCCCATACCGACCTGCTGCGGCAAAGCGCCGCACTGGGCGTGCCGCGGGTGGCGATCGGTGGCCTGACGCCGGACAATGTCGGTCCCATCATCGACGCCGGCGCCGATCTGGTCGCCGTGGTCAGCAGCGTGTTCGCCGCCGAAGACCCGGTCGCGACCCAGCGCGCCTACCTCGCCCAGTTCGCGTAATGCCCAGGAAAGCCCCATGAACCACGACCAGTCCCACGCCCTGTTCTCCCGCGCCCAGCAGCTGTTGCCGGGCGGCGTCAATTCGCCGGTGCGCGCGTTCAAGTCGGTCGGCGGCGAGCCGTTCTTCGTTGAACGCGCCGACGGTGCCTACCTGTACGACGTCGATGGCAACCGCTACATCGACTACGTCGGCTCCTGGGGCCCGATGATCGTCGGCCACAACCATCCGGCGGTACGCCAGGCGGTGAAGAAGGCGATCGACAACGGCCTGTCGTTCGGCGCGCCATGCGCGGCCGAAGTCACCATGGCCGAGACCATCACCCGCCTGGTGCCGTCGTGCGAGATGGTGCGCATGGTCAACTCCGGCACCGAGGCCACCCTGTCGGCGATCCGGCTGGCGCGTGGCGCCACCGGCCGCAACCGCATCGTCAAGTTCGAAGGCTGCTACCACGGCCACGGCGACTCGTTCCTGGTCAAGGCCGGCAGCGGCATGTTGACCCTGGGCGTGCCGACCTCGCCGGGCGTCCCGGCCGGGCTGAGCGAACTGACCCTGACCCTGCCCTACAACGACTTCGAAGCGGCCACTGCGCTGTTCGAGCAGCAGGGCGATGACATCGCCGGCCTGATCATCGAACCGGTGGTCGGCAACGCCAACTGCATCCCGCCGCGAGAGGGCTACCTGCAGCACCTGCGCGAACTGTGCACGAAACACGGCGCGCTGCTGATCTTCGACGAAGTGATGACCGGCTTCCGCGTTGCCCTCGGCGGTGCGCAGGCGCACTACGGCATCACCCCGGACCTGACCACCTTCGGCAAGATCATCGGCGGCGGCATGCCGGTGGGCGCCTACGGCGGGCGCCGCGAGCTGATGCAGCAGATCGCCCCGGCCGGCCCGATCTACCAGGCCGGCACGCTGAGCGGCAACCCGGTGGCGATGGCCGCTGGCCTGGCGATGCTGGAGCTGATCCAGCAGCCGGGCTTCCACGCCGACCTGGCCGAGCGCACCGCACGCCTGTGCGCCGGCCTGGAAGCGGCCGCCGCCGAAGCCGGCGTGGCGGTGACCACCACCCGCGTGGGTGCGATGTTCGGGCTGTTCTTCACCAGTGAGAAGGTGGAGACCTATGCGCAGGCCACCGCCTGTGACATCCCAGCGTTCAACCGCTTCTTCCACGCGATGCTGGAGCAGGGCGTGTTCCTGGCGCCGTCGGCGTACGAGGCCGGTTTCCTGTCCAGCGCGCACGACGATGCCGTGATCGAGGCCACCCTCGCCGCTGCACGCGTGGCATTCAAGGCCGCCAAGGGCTGAGACACCCACTGGTAGGTGCCAACCTTGGTTGGCACAAAAAGGGGACGGAGGGGATTAAGTCGTTTATGCACAAACGACTTAATCCCCTCCGTCCCCTTTTTTCAACCGAAGACGAACTTGCCCTTCATCATCGCGAAGTGGCCGGGGAACGAGCAGAAGAAGGTGTAGTCGCCGCCCTTCTGCAGGCCCTGGGTGGAAAAGCGCACGCGCGTGGTCTCGCCACCACCAATTACTTTGGTGTGCGCCAGCACGCGCTTGTCAGCCTTCGGCAGGTAGCTGTCGGCCAGGGTCATGCGCATGCCTGCCAGTGCCACCGGCTGGTAATCGGCAGTGCGGGTCAGCACCCAGTTATGGCCCATCGCGGTAGCGGCCAGCTTGCCGGTGTGGCGCAGGGTCAGGTCCACGGCAGTGCAGTCGGCGGCAAGCTTGATCTCGCGAGTGCTGAAGCTCATCTGGTCGGTGCTGTCGATGCTCACTGCACACACCCGCGCCATCGCCGACGGCGCCAGCATCAGCGCGCCCAGTCCCACTGCCACCCACCAAGCCTTCATCGTTGCCTCTCCTGCGGATTCAAGCGCCATTCTAGGCAGGCCCCTGCGGCCGCGTCTGCGACCGTCTGTCGCATGGCTGCTCCAGGGTTTCCCGAGTGTTCACTGCAATGGCATGCTCGGCCGATGCGGATCGATCTGTTGCTGCTGGATGTGGATGGCGTGCTGGTGCAGTACCAGCGCGCGCAGCGCGTGCTGCACCTGGCGCAGGTACTGGACGTTACCCCTGCCGCAGTGCAGGCGGCGCTGTTCGACAGCGGACTGGAAGCGGCGCATGACAACGGCACGCTGCAGGGTCCGGCCTATCTGGCGCGGCTGGGGGAGTGCCTGGGCAGGACCGTCGATGTACCCAGCTGGATCGCCGCACGCCAGGCGGCCAGCCATCCGCAGCACGCGGTGCTGCAGCGGCTGCAGGTCCTGCAGCTGCCACTGGCGGTACTGACCAACAATGGCGCGCTGATGGTGCAGGCGCTGCCCATCCTGCTGCCGGAACTGTTCCCTGCGCTGCAGGGACGCGTGTTCTGCAGCGCCGATTTCGGCCTGCGCAAACCCGCACCGGAGGTCTTCCTGCGCACGCTTGAGGCCCTCGGCGTGGCGCCTTCGCGCACGCTGTTCGTCGATGACCTGTTCGCCAATGTGCGCGGCGCACGCGCCGCCGGCCTGCACGCGGAAACCGTGCGCGATGGCCGAGGGCTGGGCAAGGTGTTGAAGCGTTACGCGGTGGGCTGATCGGGGTCAGAGCCCTCTCCGCAGGAGAGGGATCCGACCCCAGCGCCGGGGCGTCAGCGCGCGGCGATGAACGCAGCAATCGCTGCGCGCAGGCGCTTGAGGCCTTCGGCCACTTCTTCGTCGGTGATGTTCAGCGACGGCACGAAGCGCAACACGTCCGGGCCGGCCTGCAGGGTCAGCAGGCCGTGCTCGGCGGCATGGTCGAGGATCGCCCCGGCCTGGCCGGCAAAGTCCTTGCCCAGCACCGCACCCAGCATCAGGCCGCGGCCACGCACGTCGCTGAACACACCGAACTCGTCGTTGATGCGGGCAAAGCCATCGCGCAGCGCCTTCGACTGGCGGCTGACATTGGCGGCGATCTCCGCCGAGGCCAGCTTGCGCAGTGCCACGCGGGCCACCGCAGCGGCCAGCGGGTTGCCGCCGAAGGTGGTGCCGTGCGCGCCGAACTGCATGGTCTCGGCCACCTTCGGGCCGGCCAGCATCGCGCCGATCGGGAAGCCGCCACCGAGTGCCTTGGCCAGGGTGACCATGTCCGGCACCACATCATCCTGCCAGTGCGCGAACAGCGTGCCGGTACGGCCCATGCCGGCCTGGATCTCGTCCAGCACCAGCAGTGCGTTGTGCTGGTCGCACAGTTCACGCACGCGCTTGAGGAAACCGGACTTGGCCGGCATCACGCCGCCCTCGCCCTGGATCGGCTCCAGCATCACCGCCGCCACGTCGCCGGCGGCCATCGCGGTTTCCAGCTGCACCTCATCGTTGAAATCGATGTAGCGGAAGCCGCCAGGCAGCGGCTCGTAGCCTTCCTGGTACTTCGGCTGGGCGGTGGCGGTCACCGCGCCCATCGTGCGGCCGTGGAAGCTGCCACGGAAAGTGATGATCACCCGCTTGTCGGCGGCACGGCCCTGGCTGGAGGCCCACTTGCGGACCATCTTGATCGCCACTTCGTTGGCTTCGGCGCCGGAGTTGCACAGGAACACGCGCTCGGCAAAGCGGCTGGCCTTCACCAGTTCCTCGGCCAGGTGCAGCGGCGGCGCGCTGTAGAAAACGTTGCTGGTGTGCCAGAGCTTGCCGGCCTGCTCGACCAGCGCGGCCACCAGGTCCGGATCGTTGTGGCCCAGGCCACACACCGCGATACCCGCAGCCAGGTCGATGAACTCACGCCCCTGGCTGTCCCACACGCGGGCGCCCTGGCCTCGCTCCAGTACCACCTGGCGGGGCTTGTAGACCGGCAGGTAATAGTGCGAAAGGGAGATCAGCGGATCGGTCGCGGCGGTCATGGCAGTCGGCAGGATTCAGGAATGCCCATTCTCGCGCCGGAACCCCTGCGGCACAATGCGCCCATGCGACCGTTTTCCGCCCCCCAGCTGAATCCCGCCACCGAGACCGGCTGGCGCCGTCGGTGGTTCGACATCATCTACCGCCATGACTCGCGGCCCTCGCGCAACTTCGACCTGATCCTGGTGGTGGCGATCGTCGCCAGCATCCTGGTGGTGATGATCGACAGCGTGCAGCACCTGCATGCCGAGTGGTCCACCGGCCTGTACATCCTGGAATGGGGCTTCACCATCATCTTCACCGCCGAGTACCTGCTGCGGCTGGCGGTGGTCAAGCGACCGCTGCGCTACGCGGTGAGCATCTGGGGCATCATCGACCTGCTGTCGATCCTGCCCGCCTACCTGTCGATGTTCATCCCCGGCGCGCAGAGCCTGCTGGTGGTGCGTGCGCTGCGCATCCTGCGCGTGTTCCGCATCCTCAAGCTGACCCGCTACATCGAGGAAAGCGGCGTCCTGATGACGTCGCTGTGGCGCAGCCGGCGCAAGGTGCTGGTGTTCCTGTTCACGGTGATCACCATCACCATCATCGCCGGGGCGCTGATGTACGTGATCGAGGGCCCCGAACACGGCTTCACCAATATCCCGGCCAGCATGTACTGGGCGGTGGTGACCATGGCCACGGTCGGCTTCGGCGACATCGTGCCGCAGACCGTGCTTGGCCGCTTCGTCACCTCGGTGCTGATCCTGATCGGCTACAGCATCATCGCCGTGCCGACCGGCATCTACACCGCCGAACTGGCCAGCACCATGCGCGAAGCCGAACTGGCCGCGCGCCGCGATGCCCGCGGCTGCCCGCATTGCGGGCTGGAGGGGCATGAACCCGATGCGCGGCACTGCCGCAAGTGTGGTGGCCAGCTGCCGGATGCGTTCAGCCATTGAGGCACATGCCGGCCAACGCCCGGCACTACCGGACCAACAGGGTGCGCGCCGGGCATGGGCCGGCGCTACCGTGGGCAGATCCACGCCCTGGTGGATCGCCCTCAACGCATCCGGTTGCTGGTGGTTACCAGGTCGTTGTAGGCATCCAGAATCGTCGACTGTGCGCCTTCAGGGTCGGTGGTGAGCCAGCTGCCCGACGCCTTGCGCTCGGCGGCCAGCGCATCGGCGGTGATCGGCTTGCCCTGTTCCAGGCGCTCGACTCCGCGCCCGGCGGTACGCACCAGCTTGTCGGCCGAGCGCTGCACATGGCCCCACATCGGGTCGTCCTTGCCGACACCACCGTTCTGGATTTCCGTCACCAGCGCCTGATAGTCGGCCAGCTGGCCGCGCAACACCGCAACGTCCGGTGCCTCGCCCTGGAACGCCATTGCCAGCTGCTTGCCATCGCCGACAAGGCGCAGATGGTAGTACGCCAGCGAGCGGCCTTCGCTTTCCTCGATCTGCTTCAGCTGGGCGGCGCGGCGATCGTTCTCGTTCTTTTCCAGCGCCGCATCCATCGCCTCGCTGGCCTTGAAGAAATCAGCATAGGCCTGCATCAGCGGGGCATGCTGGCTGCGCATCCCTTCACCACCATCGCGACGATAGTCCTCGCGGGTGAAATAGCCATCGGCGCGCTCGATCAGGGTGTTCAGCGCCAGGAACGCCTGCTGGTACTGCCGCGCGGCCGCATCCAGCGACGTCGCCGGGACCTTTGCCAGCGCCTCGCTCAACGGCTGGCCGCAGTACTCGACCCGGTGCGACAACACCTTGCCAGGTGAGCGCGGCTGCGCTTCCTTGCCAGTTGGACCGGCTTCGGGATCCTTCATCCAACCGGTGTAGGTCTGGAAACCCTCGTGGATGGGCTGTTCGACGCCGTTGTAGCACTCGATATAGGCGTTCACCCTTTCCAACCCGGGATCGGCGACAGCCAGCCCGGCCGGGTTGTTGCAGCCGGCCAGCGCGCAGAGCAGGAGAACAGGAATCAGGCGTGTGGATGCATTCAAATCAGTTCCTTGCACAAGTGAAAACTGCAGGCATCGTCATGCATGGCGCGAGCGCGCGCTCCAGCACCTCGGCAAGGTGCTGGCATTCGGGGCTGCAGGGCGTGTCATGCCGCAATCAACCTGCTCAATCGCGACAAAAATGAAGCGTTGAGCTTCCCGCTTACTGGCGGTTGCTCTGGAAAACCAGCGAGTTGTATTCCTGCATCAGCTTGCTGGCCGAGCCGCGTGGCGCCATCGAGGGCGAATCCAGCATGCGCCGTTCGAAATCGCTGTAGGGCGTCTTGCTGCTGACCCGCTGCAGCCGCTCCTTGCCTTCCCGACGGAAGTTCTCTGCTTCGCGCTCGAAGCTGTTCCAGTCCAGCTTGCCCGGCTCCTGATCGGCCACCTTGGCATGCGCCTCGTCGGAAATACGGTTGAAGGCGTCGAGTCGTTCACGGGCTTGGGCCGGATCAAAGTCGTCCTCGCTCATCAGCTCCACGATCGCTTTGGCTTCCAGCATCATCGCCAGACGGTAGTACTCGCGCGTTCGCCCCTCGGCCTGTTCCAATACCTTGAGCTGCTCGCGCTGGGCAGCGTCATTCTGGCGCTCCAGCTCGGCGTTGAACGTTTCGCTGGCAGCCACGAAGTCCTTGAATGCGGCCATCAAGGGCGCGTGCAGTTGCTTGCCCCTGGCAAACTGGTCGTCTTCGTAGTCCTGGCGATCGTAGTAGTCGTGCGCCTCCTTGCTGATCGGCACCAGCGCCTTCAGCGCCTGCTGATAATGGCTGGCAGCAGCATCGAGTTCGGCCAGCGCCGGCTTGGCAGCCATCGCCTCGGTCACCGGGCCATCGCACTGCTTCATATCGTAATCGCTGATCTCGAACGGGCCGTACACCTGTGTCTCGCGCCCGGTCGGGCCGGCCTCGACGTCCTTGATCCAGCGCGTATAGGACTGGAGGCTGTCGTGCGTCTTCGAATCAAGCGCGTTGAAGCAGCCGATGTAGGCGTTGAGCTTCGCAGTCAACTGCTGCTGTGCGTCGGACGGCACCGTGTTGGCCTCCGGCTTGCCCGAGGCGCCGGCGTCGCCAGCGGTTGCAGGAGCCTTGCCACCGCAGGCGGCCAGGACAAGCGACAGCGAAGCGGCCAGCGCCGCGACGGAAAGCGTACGTGACATGTGTTCACATCCCTGTTGAAAACGGTTACAGCCCTGTATTCTAGCGCAGCAGGCCGAGGGCCGCAGCCCTCGGCCCTTGCGCAACGTAGCACTCAGTCCAGGAACAGATCCGGCAACAACGACCGCGACGGGTCCACGGCATAGCCGGACAGGTCGCTGACGCCGGCCTGTGCCAGCACTTCATCGTCGATCAGGAACTGGCCATTGAAGCCCGCCGCTTCGCGCACCAGCACCGCATGCGCGGCGTCGGCCATGATCTGCGGCGTACGGCAGCCGGCCGCATCGACGCCCGGAATCATGTTGATCGCATCGGTGGCGATCACCGTGCGCGGCCACAGCGCGTTCACCGCCACACCCTGCGGGCCGAATTCCGCGGCCAGGCCGAGCGTGACGAAGCTCATGCCCATCTTCGCCAGCGTGTAGCCGGTATGCGCGCCCCACCACTTCGGTTCCAGGCTCGGCGGCGGTGCCAGGGTCAAGATGTGCGGGTTCGGCGCCTGCAGCAGGTACGGCAGGCAGGCCTGCGCACACAGGAAGCTGCCACGCGAATTGACCTGCTGCATCAGGTCGAAGCGTTTCATCGGCGTATCCAGCGTGCCACGCAGCCAGATCGCGCTGGCGTTGTTGATCAGGATGTCGATGCCCCCAAAGGTGTCGACCGTGGCCGCAACCGCGGCGTGCACCTGCTCTTCCTCGCGGATATCGCACTTCAGCGCCAGCCCCTGGCCACCGGCGGCGGTAACGGCCTCGGCCGCGCTGTGGATGGTACCTGGCAGCTTCGGGTTCGGCACCGCCGACTTGGCCGCAATGGCCACGTTCGCCCCGTCACGCGCAGCGCGCAGTGCGATGGCCAGGCCGATGCCACGCGAGGCACCCGTGATGAAAAGCGTTTTGCCCTGCAGACTGCCCACGTTCCACACTCCAGCGTATGCAATGAGCCGCTAGTATGCCGCGCCGACGTGGAGTTCACCCGGCCTTGACGATACTGGCGCCTCCAGTCAACGCACGAGGTCCACGCCATGCGCCGTTCCCGCCTGTTGCTGCCTGCCCTGGGGCTTGCCCTGCTGACCGCCTGCCAGGGCCGTTCGCCGGAACCCGGCAAGGAACCGTCGGCCGGTGACACGCCTAGCGCGGAGAAAGCCGCCGCAGACGGCAAGCTGCGCTGGAGCGAGGCAGTGGTGTGGGATGGCGACCTCAACGCCTGCCGCCAGGGCGGGAATGCAGCCACGCGTGAGTGCCTGCGCGATGCGATGCGCGCTGGTGGCGCAAGCGCCGATGCCATTGCTGCCGCCGAACAGTTGTCCACCGGCGGCGAGCTGGCCTACGTGACGGCCTGGCACGAGAACGAAGGCCTGGGCATTGCCACGGTCGAGTATCCGTTCCGCGCCAACACCAACGAGGGCACCCGCCTGGTCGACGCCACCGGCAAGCGCATCGATGTGGATGCCGTGCAGCTGGACGACACCCTGCGTGCCGACCCCGCCGTGCAGGCCCTGCTGAAGGACCACCCGCAGGCCACGCCGTTCGCACCGGCGCAGTCGGCCGGGGCCACGCCGCTGGAGAACGGCGGCATCCGCCTGCTGTACCGCACGCCGCTGCGTGACTGCCACGCCTGCCCGGATGTAGGCCAGCTGCAGATCGCCTACGACTTCGACGCCAAGCGCAACTTCATCGGCCAGCAGGTAGTGCCGGCAACGCCGTAAGGTCGCCGGCACTACATCAAGGCCGTCAGCGGGCGCATCCACGCATCGCGTGGATCTACCGGTACGCCTGCGCCTGCTTCCTCAGCAGATGCGGCACGATCAGCTGATGCACCGGCGCAACCGGCAGCATGTACACGCGCCCGAACGCGTTGTGCGTATGCACCACGGTCGCCACTTCCAGCACGTCGCCCTGCCACTGCAGGGCCAGCTGCACACGCAGGTGGCGGTCGTCGTCTTCCAGCACGATGGCATCGTCACTGAGCGACTGCAGGGTGAAGATGCCCAGTCGCTGCCCGGGTTGAGGATCCGCAACATCCTGCACCGCGCGCAACGAGCCCAGGTGCTTCATGCCGAGCAGGCGCATGCCGCGATTGCGCAGCGCCATCAGCCCATCGAACCAGCCGGGAATGGTCGCGGCCATATCGCGATAAGCCTGCAAGGCCGAGCGCCCATCACGATGGGTGGTTGCCTGGCAGGCGTGCACGAAGTCGGCACTGGCCAGCTGTGGGCGCAGGACGCTGCCCGCACTCGGTGGGCCGGTCACTACCTGCAGTGGACTCACGGCTTGGGCCCCTGCCCCTCGTTGTCTTCCCAATGCAGGATGCGACGGGTAACGAAGCGGTAGACCGGCTTGCCCGTGGCGAACCACAGTTCGCGCACCCACGAGGTGCGCTTGAGCACGCGCTTTTCCACTGGGGTGAGCGACTCACGGCAGTACATGCGCTTGTGCTTGAGCAGGTGGCGCAGGTCCTCGCGGGCCAGCAGGCGCATCCAGCGCGAGCGCGGGTTGCCGATCACTGCCAGCTGGAAGTCGATCAATGCCGGGCGGCCGTCTTCGGTCACCAGCCAGTTGGCTTCCTTGGCCAGGTCGTTGTGGGCCACGCCGCGCCGATGCAGCTGCTGCAGCAGCCGACGCGCGGCGCGGAACCAGGCCAGGTCGCCACGCGGTGGGCGCTGGTACATGGCGTCGCCGGCCATGAAACTGCGGTCGAGATGATGCCCATTCCACGCCAGCAGCTGCGGCACGTCGGCCATGCCATGGATATGGCGCAGCGCGCGCGCTTCGCGGCGGGCCAGCCACCAGGCCGGCAGGCGCAACCACAGCGGCGTGGCGCCCAGGTCACGGCGTACGAAGGGGCCGGCAGGCCCTTCCACACGGAGGATGCGACCGAAGCTGTCGGCCTTCAAAGCATGTAGTGGCGTGTCTGGCGTATGCGGCATGGGCCCATTCTAGGCGATGGCGCCGGTTGCAAACGGTCACCAAGCGGCTGGGAACCAGTCACCTTCACGCACCTATAATCGGGCAATGGACTCTTCATGGATCGACGCCACGCTTGCGTGGATTGCCGCTCACCCCGTGCTGGCGGGTGCCGTTATCTTCCTCATCGCCTTCTGCGATGCGGTGATCATTCTCGGCGCCATCGTGCCGGCGCTGCCGCTGCTGTTTGCGGTGGGCGTGTTCATCGGCCTGGGCCAGATCTCCGGACCGTACGCGGTGGCGGCGGCCGCACTGGGCGCATTCGCCGGCGATGGCATCAGTTACTGGATCGGGCGCCGCTGGGGCGACCGCCTGCGTGGCGTGTGGCCGTTCAGCCGTTACCCGCAGCTGCTCGACCGCGGCGAAAACCTGTTCCGCCGCAACGCGTTCAAGAGCATTCTGGTGGCACGCTACGTCGGCGCGATCCGGCCGTTCGTGCCGGCCATCGCGGGCATGATGAAGATGCCAGCCAGCCGCTATGTACAGGCCAGTGGTATCGCCAGCATTTCATGGGCGGTGCTGTTCCTGGCCCCCGGCTGGATTCTTGGCGAGGCCTATGACGCGGTGGCCGCAGTAGCCGGTCGGCTGGTGGTGGTGGTCGGCCTGCTGGCGGTGATCCTTGGCCTGGTCTGGGCCATCGTGCTGTACGGCTACCGCTGGTCGGCCGCGCGCATGGACAACTGGCTGGCACGCCTGCTCGACTGGTCCAACCGCCATCCGACGCTGGGCCGCTACACCGTCGGCGTGCTGGATCCGAAGCGGCGCGAGTCGGTGCCGCTGGCGATGCTGGCGCTGATGCTGCTGGTGCTGGGCTGGGGCTGGTTCGCGCTGCTGACCGTGGTGGTCGCGCATGGCGAGCCACTGGCGATCGACCTGCTGGTACACCAGGCAATGCTGGCCCTGCGCAACCCGCTGGCCGATTACCCGATGGCCGCGCTGGCGTCGCTGGGCGCCTGGCAGGTGCTGCTGCCGGCCACTGCGGCGGCGATGGGCTACCTGGTCTGGCGCCGGCGCTGGATGGCGGCCGCGCACTGGCTGGCCGCGCTGGCTTTCGGCCTGGCGCTGACCATGCTGCTCGGCGCTACCGTCGATGTTGTGCGCCCGGTCGACGCCAGCAGCGGCTTCGGCTTCCCGTCGGTGTCGGTGACGATGGCCACCATCACCTTCGGCTTCTTCGCGGTGCTGATCGCCCGCGAGATGCCCGGCCGTACCCGCGTCTGGCCGTACCTGGTGTCGGGCATCGTGGTCAGCCTGATCGGTTTCTCGCGCCTGTACCTGGGCGCGCATTGGCTGAGCGATGTGATCGGCGGCATGCTGTTCGGCACGTTCTGGCTGCTGGTGCTGGGCATCGCCTACCGCCGCCGCTTCAACCGCTCGTTCTGGGTGAAGCCGGTGGCATGGCTGTTCTACGGCGTCTTCGCCGTCGCCGCGATGTGGTACGCACCGCGCAACATCCCGGTGAAGCTGGAACGCTTCGAGCCGACCTTGCCGGCCCCGCAGGCAATGGACACGCAGGCCTGGTGGCAGCACGACTGGTCGACACTGCCGGCGCGCCGCAACGAGTTCGATGACGACCAGCGCTGGCCGCTGGACGTGCAGGTGGCCGGTCCGCTGGCACCGCTGCAGGCGCAACTGGAAGCGCGCGGCTGGAAGCGGCAGGAGCAGGCCGGCTGGCAGCAGGCGCTGCTGATGCTGGACAAGAACACCGGCGCCGATGAACTGCCGGTGCTGCCAGCGACGCTGGAAACCCGCGTGGAAGCGCTGTTGATGGTACGCCCGGGTACACACCGTGATGAGCGCTACGTACTGCGCCTGTGGCCGGCCCCTGCGCAGTTGCAGCCGGGCAACACGCCGCTGTGGCTGGGCAGTGCACAGACCCTGCGCTACGAACGCCATTTCGAGTGGATCGGCATGTGGCACCCGCTGCGTGGCGTCGACCCGGCATTGAATGCCGTGAAGGACGCCGTGCAGGACCTGCCGCAGCGCGAGGACGTGCACAGCGAAACCGGGTTGCCGGTGCTGCGGTTGAAGACCACCACGCCCTGACCGGTACCGGTCGCGATCACCCAGTGTAGAGCCGAGCCCATGCTCGGCTGCTCTTCGCGGGATCCATCAAGCCGAGCATGGGCTCGGCTCTACAGCAGATCCACGCCCTACATGGATGGCTTCTACGGCATCCAGCCCAGCAGCTGCTGCAATCGCTGGTGCGGATCGTCCATCTGCAGCAGCTGAAGGCGCTGCTGCTCGCTCAGCGGCAGCAGCTCGGCCAGCCGCCAGCCGACCCAGCTGGCCTGGTCCAGCAGCGCCGGATTGGCCGGCGCATAGGCCTCGCCGGCCTGCTCGATGATGTGCCCCAGCACCGTGGCCAGCAGTGCATGCTGCGGCCGCAGTTCGTCATCGGGGTCTTCCTCGCACCAGCGCACATCAGCCACCACCAGGCCGTTGTCGCGCACGCGGGTGCGCTCGACATGGAAGCGACGGGTACCGCGCAGGCGCAGCTGCAGCACGCCGTCGGCGCCGACATCGAAGTCTTCGATGCGTACCTGCACGCCAAAGGCGGCCGGTGTCGCCGGTGCGCCGACCTCCTCGCCCTCGAGGATCAGGCAGACGCCAAATCCCTCACCACTGCGGCCGCTGTCGCGGACCAGGTCCAGATAGCGCCGCTCGAACACGCGCAGGCCTACCGCTGCACCCGGTACCAGCGCGGTGTGCAGCGGGAACAGCGGCAGCGAGCCGTCGCCGCTCATCGGGCCTGCAGCGCGGCGAGGAAGCGGCGCGGGGCACCGTCGAAGCCACCGTTGGACATGAATACCACGTGGTCGCCGCTGCGCGCGCTGGCCTGCAGCTGCGCCAGCAATGCGTCGGTATCGGGCACCGCGTGGGCTTCGCCACGCACCGCGGCGATCACCGCCGCAGCATCCCAGGCCAGTTCCGGGCGATGCAGGAACACCACTTCATCGGCCAGCGCCAGCGAGGGAGCCAGCGCCTGCGCATGTGCGCCCAGCCGCATCGAGTTGCTGCGCGGCTCCATCGCGACCACGATGCGCGCATCACCCACCTTGGAACGCAGGCCCTCCAGCGTGGTGGCGATCGCAGTCGGATGGTGGGCGAAATCGTCGTAGACGGTGATGCCGTCATGGCTGCCGATCACTTCCATGCGGCGCTTGACGCTGCGGAAGCGTGCCAGCGCCGGAATAACCTGGGCAGGTGCCACGCCCACTGCATGCGCGGCGGCCAGCGCGGCCAATCCATTGAGCACGTTGTGGCGGCCCAGCAGCGACCACTGCACATCACCCAGCGCCTGCCCACGATGGTGCACGCGGAAGGCGCTGCCATCAGCGGCCAGCAGCTCGGCATGCCATTCCAGCGACGGATCGAATCCGAAGCGCTCGACCGGGGTCCAGCAGCCCATCGCCAGCACTTCGGCAAGGTACTGATCCTCGCCGTTGACGATCAGACGCCCACGTGCGGGTACGGTACGCACCAGATGGTGGAACTGGCGCTGGATCGCGGCCACGTCCGGGAAGATGTCGGCGTGGTCGTACTCAAGGTTGTTGAGGATGGCCACCAGCGGCCGGTAGTGCACGAACTTGCTGCGCTTGTCGAAGAAGGCCGTGTCGTACTCATCGGCTTCGACCACGAACTCGCGCCCCTGGCCCAGGCGGGCGGAGACACCGAAATCCTCGGCGACACCGCCGATCAGGAAGCCCGGCGAGCGCCCTGCACTTTCCAGCAGCCAGGTGAGGATGGTGGTGGTGGTGGTCTTGCCGTGGGTACCGGCCACGGCCAGCGTGTCGCGGCCCGGCAGCACCTGCTCGGACAGCCACTGCGCGCCGGAGATATAGCGCTGGCCGGCATCGAGCACGGCTTCCACGGCGGCATTGCCGCGCGACAGCGCGTTGCCGATCACCACCTCGTCGGTACCGGCCGGCACGCTGTCGGCACGGTAGCCCTGGTCCAGTGTGATGCCCAGCTGTTCGAGCTGGGTCGACATCGGCGGGTAGATGGCCTGGTCGCTGCCGCTGACGGAATGCCCAAGTTCCCGCGCCAGGGCGGCCACGCCGCCCATGAAGGTGCCGGCAATTGCAAGGATATGTACGCTGCTCATGACCGAGGATTGTGACCGATGACGGCTGTATAGGGCCAATGTCCGCTGTCGGGTAAGACAACCCCTACACGGGATGTGAGAAAACTCCAATCAGCTGTCAGGGAATTCCCGATAGCGATGTTCTGTGAACCCGGACACAATTCGAACTGCCAGCCGCAGTACCCGAACCGGTCCTACTCCCCAAGAGGCCATCCCCAAGGGAGCTCATGCTGCGGGGCCCTGAGCAAGCCCTTCGCTGGCGCCTATCAAACGACACAGGCCTGATCCTCGCGGACCAGGCCTGTGTTTTTTGCGCCCGAAGGACCGGACGCATGCCGGCCCCGCCGGATCAGGCCTTGATCGCTGCCAGGATGCGGGCTTCGATCTCGTCCAGCTCACCGACGCCATCGACGCGGGCCAGGGTGCCACGGCCGGCGTAGAAATCGACCACCGGGGCGGTCTGGTCGTTGTAGACCTGCAGGCGCTGGCGCACCGCTTCCGGGTTGTCATCGGCGCGGCCCTGCTCCTTGGCGCGGCCGGCGATGCGGTCCACCAACAGCTCGGTGGGCACATCCAGCTGCACCACCGCGTCCAGCGGCTGGCCGATCTTGGCCAGCAGGCCATCCATCGCATTGGCCTGGGCCACATTGCGCGGGTAGCCATCGAGGATGAAGCCCTTGGCGACATCAGCCTGGGTCAGGCGCGACTCCAGCATGCCCAGCAGGATGTCGTCCGACACCAGGTTGCCGGCATCCATCACCGTCTTGGCCTGCTTGCCCAGCTCCGTGCCGGCGGCGATTTCCGCGCGCAGCATGTCACCGGTCGAAATGTGGGCGATCCCCAGCTTTTCCTTCAGGCGCGTCGCCTGTGTCCCCTTGCCCGAACCGGGCGGTCCCAACAGAACCAATCGCATTGACCTGACTCCAACGTGTTGAAAACAAAGAAGGTTCGCGTCCCGGACGGTCCGGTATCGCTGCACCGCAATAGCGCCACTTTACCGCATCCGGGTAATGTCCCTGCAATGTCCCCTCCCCCGAGCAGGTAGAAGCATGCGCAACGGTACTCTCCTTTATGCCCAGTCCGGCGGTGTCACCGCCGTCATCAATGCCACGGCGGCAGCGGTGATCGAGCAGGCCCGGGCCAAGGGCATCAAGGTCCTGGCGGCCCGCAACGGCATCCTCGGCGCGCTGCGCGAGGAGCTGATCGACACCAGCAGGGAGAGTGCCGCCGCGATCCGCGCCCTCGCCCATACCCCGGGCGGCGCCTTCGGCTCGTGCCGGGTCAAGCTGAAATCGCTGGATGCCGACCGCGCCCGCTATGACCGCCTGCTGGAGGTGCTGCAGGCCCACGACGTGCGCTGGTTCCTCTACAACGGCGGCAACGACTCGGCCGACACCGCACTGAAGGTCTCGCAGCTGGCCAAGGCCTCCGGCTACGACCTGACCTGTATCGGCGTGCCCAAGACCATCGACAACGACCTTGCCGTTACCGATACCTGCCCCGGCTTCGGGTCAGCGGCCAAGTACACCGCGGTCTCGGTGCGCGAAGCAGCACTGGACGTGGCGGCGATGGCCGAAACGTCCACCCGTGTCTTCATCTACGAAGCGATGGGCCGCCACGCCGGCTGGCTGGCCGCCGCCGCCGGCCTGGCCGGCAACGGTGATGACGAAGCGCCGCACATCATCCTGCTGCCCGAGCGCGCCTACGACGAGGCCACGTTCCTGGCCAAGGTGAAAGCCGTGGTCGAGCGCGTCGGCTACTGCGTGGTGGTGGCGTCGGAAGGCATTGCAACCGCCGATGGCCGCTTCGTTGCCGATGCCGGCGGTGGCAAGGACTCGTTCGGTCATTCGCAGCTCGGCGGCGTGGCGGCGCACCTGGCCGGCCGGGTCAAGGATCAGCTGGGCCTGAAGGTGCACTGGGCACTGCCCGATTACCTGCAGCGCTCGGCCCGCCACCTGGCCAGCAGGACCGACTGGGAGCAGGCGCAGGCGGTGGGCAAGGCCGCGGTGCAGCTGGCACTGAAGGGCCAGAATGGCGTGATGCCGGTGATCGTGCGCAGCAGCGATGCGCCCTATCGCTGGAAGATCGAAGCGGCGCCGCTGTCGAAGATCGCCAACCACGAGAAGAAGATGCCGGCTGGTTTCATCCGCCGCGATGGCTTCGGCATCACGGCCAGGGCGCGCGCCTACCTGTCACCATTGATCAAGGGCGAAGCACCGCTTCCCTATGGCACCGATGGCCTGCCGAAGTACGTCACCCTGAAGAACGTAGCGGTGAAGCAGAAACTGCCGGCCTTCGAAGGCTGACCTGAAAAAGGGGACGGAGGGGATTAAGTCGCATACGCCCTTCTGTCATCTCCAACAGCATCAGCAGTGGGTCGGATACGACTTAATCCCCTCCGTCCCCTTTTCATGGAGATCATCATGGCACTGCGTGTTGTCCGACTCGGTACGCCGCGCCAACCCGGCGAGGGACTGCGCATCGGCACGGTGCGGCGGCCACCGCGCGGCGTGCCGCGCAGCGAGTTCGCCCGACAGGACTGGTACGACGTCTGGTTTCCGACCCTGTCACCCAGCGCGGAGCTGGTGAAGCGGGCACATGAGGCAACGACGGCGGCCGATTGGACCGCCTTCTTCCGCCATTACAAGGCCGAGATGAAGGCGCCCGATGCCGCCCACGCGCTGGACCTTCTGGCCGCGATGTCGCAACACAGCGACATCAGCGTGGGCTGCTACTGCGAGGATGAAGCGCACTGCCACCGCAAGGCATTGCGCGAGCTGCTGGTGGCGCGGGGGGCAATGCTGGCGGAGTGATCAGCCGGATGCCGGCCAGCGGCCGGCACTACCACGCGTGGATGACGGCGTGGGCGTAGCGCCCGCGCCACCTCAATTGCAAGCCTTGCCTTCCATCTGCAACTGCGCGGCGAACATCGTCACCTGCGGAATCTGGCCGGCGGCGGCCTGCTTCTTCGCCTCTTCCAGATAAATGCGCGATTGGCCCTGCCCGTCCAGCTCGACCTTGTGGCTCGACGGCAGGCGCCACACCCGCACCACCGCCTGCTGCGCCGGGCACGCGGCATTGGGCACGCGGATCACATCATTGAGCTTCCAGCCCTTGTCGGCACTCGGCTGCGCCTTGGTGTAATCGACGAAGCGCGCGCGTGGCTGGCATTGCTCGCTGGTCCGGACGGCGGAGAAGCGATATGGCGCGGCGGCATCACCGGTGAACGCACCTTCCAGCCGCGCGCAGGCCTCGGGGATCTGCCGCAGCGTATGCACCGCGCCCACCGCCTGCGGCGCACCGACCGCACGCTGCAGTTCCGGCGTTTCCGCAGCGAAGGCCGGTGCGGCCAGGACCAGGGCGGCAAGCATCAACAGGGACAGGCGCATGGGGGATCTCCTACGGGGCTGTGCGCAGGCTTGCAGAGGCTGCCTTAACGGGGTGCAAAGGCCGTTGGCTCGCCAATCATGCCCAGGGCCCGACGGCATGCGCCGCGGCTCCCAGGAGCCAGTCGAGCATGGCTCGACTCTACAAGTGGCGGCACGCATACTGCGGGCACCAGGGAACGCTGAACACCGCCATACGTCGGACGACCGCCAAGGTCGGTACGGGTTGGTTCCAGGCTGCAGCCCGTCGTCCCCCTCGTGGTGCCGTTCATCGCCACTGGATGCCTACATCCATTCTGCGGAGGGGTCTAATGCTGGAACGTCACGGGCTGTCACTGGCGCTGGGCTGCGCCATTCTCGCGATCCTGTTCGGAATCGTCTCGGCGCGCTGGATCCTGCGCCAACCCACCGGCAATGCGCGCATGATCGCGATCGCCACCGCGATCCAGGAAGGTGCGCGTGCCTACCTCAACCGCCAGTACCTGACCATCGGCGTGGCCGGCGTGGTGCTGTTCGTGCTGGTCGGTGTGTTCCTCAGCTGGTACACCGCGATTGGTTTTGCAGTCGGCGCGGTGCTGTCCGGCGCCGCCGGCTACATCGGCATGAACGTGTCGGTACGCGCCAACGTGCGTACCGCAGAGGCGGCGCGCAACGGCATCAGCGCGGCGATGGACGTCGCCTTCCGCGGCGGCGCGATCACCGGCATGCTGGTGGTCGGGCTGGGCCTGCTGGGCGTGGCCGGCTACTACGCACTGCTGTTGCAGATGGGCCTGCCGATGGAACAGGCGCTGCACGCGCTGGTCGGCCTGGCCTTCGGCTCCTCGCTGATCTCGATCTTCGCGCGCCTGGGCGGCGGCATCTTCACCAAGGGCGCCGACGTGGGTGCCGACCTGGTCGGCAAGGTCGAAGCCGGCATTCCCGAGGACGATCCGCGCAACCCGGCGGTGATCGCCGACAACGTCGGTGACAACGTCGGCGACTGCGCCGGCATGGCGGCCGACCTGTTCGAGACCTACGCGGTGACCGTGATCGCCACCATGCTGCTGGGCAGCCTGATGCTGGCCGAAGCCGGTGCCAACGCGGTGCTGTATCCGCTGGTACTGGGCGGCGTGTCGATCATCGCGTCGATCATCGGCGCGCTGTTCGTCAAGGTGAAGCCCGGCGGCTCGATCATGGGCGCGCTCTACAAGGGCGTGATTGTTTCCGGCGTGCTGGCCGCCATCGCCTTCTACCCGATCACCACCGGACTGATGTCCGACAACGTGCATGGACCGATGGCGCTGTATGGCTGCGCGCTGATCGGCCTGGTCCTGACCGGCCTGATCGTGTGGATCACCGAGTACTACACCGGCACCCAGTACAAGCCGGTGCAGCACGTGGCGCAGGCGTCGACCACCGGCCACGGCACCAACATCATCGCCGGACTCGGCATCTCGATGAAATCCACCGCGCTGCCGGTGGTGGCGGTGTGTGCGGCGATCTGGGGCGCGTTCGCACTGGGCGGCCTGTACGGCATCGCCATCGCCGCCACCGCGATGCTGTCGATGGCAGGGATGATCGTCGCCCTCGATGCCTACGGCCCGATCACCGACAACGCCGGTGGCATCGCCGAAATGGCCGAGCTGCCTTCGGAGATCCGCGACATCACCGACCCGCTGGATGCGGTGGGCAACACCACCAAGGCCGTGACCAAGGGCTACGCGATCGGCTCGGCGGCGCTGGCGGCACTGGTGCTGTTCGCCGACTACACCCACAACCTGCAGGCAGCCAATCCCGGCCAGGAGTTCCGCTTCGATCTCAGCGACCACACGGTGATCATCGGCCTGTTGATCGGCGGCCTGATTCCCTACCTGTTCGGTGCGATGGCGATGGAAGCGGTCGGCCGCGCGGCGGGCGCAGTGGTGGAAGAAGTGCGCCGCCAGTTCCGCGAGATTCCCGGCATCATGCAGGGCACCGGCAAGCCGCAGTACGACAAGGCGGTGGACATGCTGACCCGCTCGGCGATCCGCGAAATGATCGTACCCTCGCTGTTGCCGGTCGCCGTGCCGGTGGTGGTCGGCCTGCTGCTGGGGCCGCGCGCACTGGGCGGCCTGCTGATCGGCACGATCGTCACCGGCCTGTTCGTGGCCATTTCGATGACCACCGGCGGCGGCGCCTGGGACAATGCCAAGAAATACATCGAGGATGGCCACTTCGGTGGCAAGGGCAGCGAAGCGCACAAGGCCGCAGTGACCGGCGACACTGTTGGTGACCCGTACAAGGACACCGCCGGCCCGGCGATCAACCCGCTGATCAAGATCATCAACATCGTGGCGCTGCTGCTGGTGCCGCTGCTGTAGATCCACGCGACGCGTGGATGGCAGGCTCGACGGGGTCAGAACCCTTTCCTGCGGAAAGGGATCCGACCCCGATGGCGGTCACCGCCCGCGCAGGAAGAACCACACGGGCACCATCACGTTCACCGGGTCGCCGGCCACCTCGGGCGGCGGCGGGCCGCGCGAGGATCGTTGGCGTCGTCCACTTCCACGACCGGATGGGGCTCCGGTCGCGGTGCCGGCCGGCTGAGCACGTAACCGGCGCTGGCGGCAAAGAACAGGCCCACGCCGAGCAACAGGCGCCACGACGGATGCGCGCCCCAGCAGAACAGGGCAAAGCCCGCCACCATGCCTGCGCTGGCAAACGCCTTGCCCTTGCCCGACACGGCACCCTGCTCGCGCCACAGCCGCAGCGACGGGCCGTAGCGTGGATGCGCCAGCAGGCGCTGCTCGAACTTCGGCGAGCTGCGCGCGAAGCAGCCCACCGCGAGGATCAGGAAGATGGTGGTCGGCATGACTGGCAGCAATGCGCCGATCACCCCGAGGCCGACCATCAGCCAGCCCAGCGCGAACCAGAGCCAGCGCATCAGCGCTGCACCTGCGGGCGCGCGCCGCGCATCAGGCGAATTCCACTTCGACGTGGCGGTACACGCTGCGGAACGCAGCGTCGGCTGCATCGATCACCTGCTGGTCCTGCTCGGCACTCAGCGGCACCGCGTCCAGCACAGCGGTGAACTCGCGCCAGTGGCGCGCTGTGCCATCGGGATGGGCGGCCAGGTGGCGGGCGCCGAAATCACGGTGCAGGCCGAGCCTGGCCGCCATCTTGTACAGAAGGGTGCCACCGAGATTGGAGCCTTCGGCCACGTACAGCCAACCCAACGCAGTCGGCAGCGCGAGGTCCGAGGGCAGCGCGTCGATGTCCGCGCCAGGCAGGGCCTGCTCCAGGTCCTGCAGGTCGCGTGCGACCTGTGTCAGGCGCCGGCGCTCTCCAAGATCGGGCAGCAATGCGCCCAGGGCAGGGTTGGCATACAGCGCATCGATGCTGCGGTGGAAGCGATACTGCACGCGCAGGAAACGGGCGAAGTTGCTGCGGTCGGCGAAGATGTCACCGGCCATGATGCGCTTGTCCAGCGCACCGTGGCTGTCGCGGGTGGCGGCCTTGAGCCGCAGGCTGCGGCTGTTTTCGGGAGCGATGTGTGCGTTCATGGGGGAATGCCAGGGGGGTCGTCCTGCTGTAGACGTCCGCCGCGGGGGTTTCCCCAAGCCCATGTGTGCCGATAATGGGGCCATCCCCTTCTTCCACCCGGAACCGATGATGATCACCACCGAACCGCGCATGACCAACCTGTTCCTGCAGCTGGGCCTGGACGCCAGCGCCGAAGGCATCGCCCGCTTCATCCGCGAGCACCAGCTGGCCACCGACGTCGAAGTCGTCGAGGCGCCCTACTGGAACGATGCCCAGCGCCAGTTCCTGGCCGAGTCGCTGCAGGCCGATGCGGCATGGACGACCGTGGTGGACGAGTTGAACGAGTCGCTGCACGAAGATGCGGTGAAGGCCGCGACCGGGCTGTAAGCGGGTTACGCACGCTCGCTGGGGTCGGATCCCTTTCCACTGGAAAGGGATCCGACCCCACCGCTCATCCGCGACCGATCAGTACTTCCAGGTCAACGCCAACCGCGCGGTGCGGCCCGGTGCCGGCATCACGCCCAGGGCCAGCGGGTCCAGGTAGTAACGGTCGGTCAGGTTGTCGACGCCGGCTTCCACCGACAGCTGGTCGTTGAAGCTCCAGCTGGCGAACAGGTCGACCAAGGTGTTCGGCCGGTACAGCTGCTGGATCGCCGACAGGCCCACGTTCCAGTCCTTGTCCAACTTGCTGATGGGGCCAGCGTTGTGGACCATGCGGGCGCCGAAGGTCAGGCGCTCGTCGAACAGGCGCGAGCCCAGGATCAGGTTGACTGTGTAGCGCGGCGGGTTCTGGGTGTTGGTGTACGAGCCCTCGAAGCCACCGTCCACGCAGTTGGGTGTATTGGCCAGCTCGTCGTTCCTGCGCTGCGCGCCATAGGCACGACGCTCGGCGGCGATGTCCGGCGCGCAGGTCTTGGCCTTGACATAGTAATGCGCGGACAGGTCGGCGAAGACCTTGCCGCTGTCATAGCTGGACTGGAATTCCATGCCCGAGACCTTGAACTGATCGACGTTGCGGATCAGGCCGGCCGAAAGCGTGCGGTAGTCACGGGTGATCAGGTCGTCGATGCGGGTATCGAAGTACGCCAGCTTCAGCGCCAGGCGGTCGCCAGCGGTAAACAGGTCGTAGCGGAGGGTGCTGGCACCGATTTCCCAGCTGCGCGCGCGCTCCGGCTTCAGCTCACCGACCGGCTTGGCAGCGGTGAACAGGCCCAGCGTGGTCTCGAACAGGCTCGGCAGCTTGGTGCCTTCGGCGTACTTCACGTAGACCAGGGTGTCTTCGCTGAAACGGTAGGCCACGCTGGCGGTCGGCGAGAACGCGGTGTCGCGACGGCGGATCGGCTGCGACCAGCTCCAGCTGACCGGCACTTCCAGATCCTGCGGCTTGCCGACGTCGTAGAAGTTCCAGCCGGCGATGTCGCCCACCGTACCCTTCTTGTACGGCGAGGCCAGCAGCGAGGCCTGGGTGAAGTTGCCGTTGGCATCCGGATACCAGTTCAGCAACGCGATGCGCTTGGCGCGCCACGAGGGCAGTGCCGGGTTGCCGTTGAGCAGCTCGGTGTAGCGGTACTGGCCCTGCACCTCGTAGGCATCGGGCGTGGCCAGCCGGTTGCGGTCGTGCACGTCCACCCGGTTCCAGCGGCCACCGGCCAGCAGCTCCCAGTGTTCGTCGGGCTGCCACTTCAGCGCGGCCACGGCGCTGTATTCCTTGCGCTCGGCATTACGCAGGAAGCGGTTGTTGACCAGGTCATCGTGCATGATCGGGCCCGAGCTGCCCGGGGTGATGTCTTCGTCGCTGTAGGACAGGCCGTAGTCGAGCGTGAACGCACCGGCGCGGGTGTCGAACCTGGAGGTATTGCTGGCATCCAGGCCGAAGCGCTTCTGCCGCAACGGATTGCGGTAGGCATCCTTGTAGCCGGGATCGCCACTGAAACTGGGCGCGTCATACCACTCTGTGCGGCGGTCGAAGTACCACGGGGTGATGCCGGTCAGGCTGTTGTACATCACGCTGTCGGTGTCGGTGTACGCAGCGTTGACGCGCAGGTCGATCAGCCCGCTGTCCGGATTGAAGCGATAGCGCAGGGTGTAGCTGTCCATGTCGACGTGGCCCGGGTCCCACTGCGGGATGCGGTCACGGTCGACGCGGATGATCTGCGAGGCCATGATCTCGCCGGCCGTGCCTTCATAGCGGCGGTAGCCGGCTTCCAGGCTCTGCGTGTCATCGATGCGCCAGGTGCCCTTGAGCAGCGCCGACTTCGAACGCGAGGAGGTATTGAACACTTCGGTACGCGGCGGATTCAGCGGCGCCAGCGTACGACGGGTCTGCGGGAAATCATCGTAGCCGTGCTTGCCGGAGAAGTAGTTGCCGTTGTCCCGGTACGCGTAGGCCGCAACCAGGTCGAAGCGGTCCCAGTGACCGGCACCGGCCACGTTGAAGAACTGGCTGCCGGTAGCGCTGCGATCGCTGCGCGGCGCCGCACTGTATGACGGCAGGTTGTTGGCACTGCCATTGGCCAGGCCACCGCGCACGCGCACGCCGAAGTCGCGGCCCTCGCGCAGCACGTCACCGATCTTCAACGTCTCCATCTCGACCACGCCGCCGATGCCACCGGACGCGTTGGCCTGCAGGCTCGGGCCCTTGGTGATGGTCAGGCTGGAGATCAGGTCGGGGTCGAGGTAGGTGCGCTGTGACTGGCCCGCATAGCCGCGGTAGGTGTCCATGCTGGACTGGCCACCGTCGATGATCACCGGTACGCGGCCCTGGCCCTGGATGCCACGGATGTTGACGTCGAAGCCGTTGCCCACGCGCGGATCACCGGCGGTGACACCGGCCACCCCCTTGACGATGTCACCGTTGGAGGTGCCGCGGAAACGCTCCAGATGCGTGCGGTCGAGCGTGGTGGTCGAACCCACGCTGCGATAGCTGTCGAGCAGGCGCGCTTCATCGTTGTTCGCACCGCTGTCGACGCGGTCGCCGGCCACACTCAGCGTGTCGGTGACGATCACACCGCTGTCGGCCGGCACCGGCGTTGCTGCCCCCAGAGTGGCCGCATCGGCGCTGACCCGGCGCACCGCCACGCCACTGCCCTGCAGCAGGCGCTGCAACGCCTGGTCGGCCGACAGGCTGCCGCTGACCGCGTGGGAGGTTACGCCGTGTGCCAGCGATGCGGGGTACACCACCTGCACGCCGGATTGGCGCATGTAGCTGCGCAGGGCCTCATCCAGCGGTTGTGCAGGAATATCAAAGCGCAGTACGGCCGCGTGCTCGCTGCGGGCGCTCTGCGCCAGTGCGGGTGGCGTCGTACTGGCCAGCCCGGCGGCAAGCAACGCAATGCACAGACGGGACGGGCGCAGTACGCGGCCCGAGCGGTGGGAGTCGAACATGGAAGAACCTGTCAGGTAATCGGTGCCGCGAACGCGGCGTCATCCGCAACACGGGCGGACACGGCGACGTACGTGGCGACGGCGGGTACGTTCGCCGGGTAAGACGGCTGGGCGCGCGACAACCCCAAGAGCGATTTGCGGTCACGGGCGATGCCGACGTGGCGCGGGTGGGTGCCGACCGCTGGTCGGCCGGTGGTAGCGGTGGGTGCCGACCGATGGTCGGCACAGAGACGCTCATCCACGCGTGGCGTGGATCTACTGCACGATGGCGACGCCGAATGGAAGACGAGTAACCTGAAGACCTGCCGTTACCGCCAGCGCGTCCAGCGCCTGTTCCGGGCGGTCGATGCGCAACGCAGCACTCACTGCAGGCAGACGTGACAGATCGCCGCGCACGAAGGTCGGCCCCGCGCGATAGCGCCCCACCCACTGCAACGCATCGGCAACGGGGACCTGCTCCAGCAGCAGCTCGCCCTGGCGCCAGGCGCCGACGCTGTCGGCGGTCACGTCAGCCCGTCGCATCACCCCGCCACGTTCAGTGTAGACGGCACGCTGCCCCTGCTGCAGGTAGGTCCAGCCACCGTCGGCCGGGCTGGCCACGCGCACCCTGCCCTGCCCAACCTGGGTTTCCACCCCGTCGTCGCCACGCGCCACGGTGAACGCGGTCGAGATGTCCTCGACCAGGCCATTGCCGGCGCGCACGCTGAAACGCCGCTGTGCATCCGGGCTGACCTCGAACCAGGCGCGCCCGCGCAGCAGCTCGACCTCGCGGGCGTTCGCATCGAAGCGCACGGCAATCGCACTGTCCGCATCCAGCACCGCCCGACTGCCATCGGGGAGCCGCACGTGCTGCACCTGATGCGTGCTGCGATGATCGGACTGCAGGCGCAGCCACGCCTCCGGCCATGCCACCAGCATCGCCAGCATTGCCGCCACAGCCATCGCCCAGCGCAGTCGATGCGGCCCACGCCATCGGCTGGCCCCGGCGGCCTGTGGGCGCGGCCCGACACTGCGCCACAACGCGCGCTCGTGTTCGAAGGCCCTGCGGTGCCCCGGCTGTTGCAGCCAGTGCTCGAACGCCTGCATGCGTGCATCGCTGATGTCACCCGAGGCCAGCCACGCGATCCAGTCCCGGGCCTGTTCGGCCAGGGCATCGTCATTGGCGGCGGGCTGCATGTTCGGCGGGCTCATCGGCTGGCGGACAGGCGCATTCAAGCGCAGGCGGGGAACTAGACCGCATCCACGGTCCAGTGATCAAGACGTCTGCGCGAAGGCCAGCCCCAAGCCGGCGCGCTCATCGACCGCTGCGCGCCCAGGCCAGGCGCTGCAGCGCGGAGCGCACATGATTCTCGACGGTGGTCACCGACACCCCCAAGCGGCGTGCGATCTCGGCCTGGGTGAGGCCCTGCAGGCGGTTGAGCCGGAAGATGGTGCGGGTCGGCTCCGGCAGGTGACCCGCCGCATCGAGCACCCGCTGCAGCTCATCCTGTGCCATGGCCTGCTCCTCGGTGGAGATCACCTCGTCGGCCCCCCACAGGTAGTGGTCGGCCAGCAGCCGGTTGCGGCGGCTCGATTCGCGGCCGTGGTCAGTTGCAAGGTTGGCGGCCAGCCGATACAGATAGGCCCGCGGATTGTCGATCGCCTGGCTGTCATCGACCCCTCGCGCCTTGAACCAGACCGCCTGGATCACGTCCTCGGCGCCGTTGTCGCCCCCGAGGATGCGCTGCACCCGGCGCAGCAGCGCGGGCCGCTCGCGGATCAGCAGCTCAGTGAGGGAGGCAGCATTGGAGGGCATGCGCGGAGCCGGGACGACAGACGGGAGGCACCGCGCATGCTACTCCGGCAATGCGAATAAGTCACATTCTTGTCTATGCCGGGACTACAGGCAATCAACCAGTGCGTCGTAGGTATTGGCTTTCGTGCCGGGCAGCGGCGCGTGCAACGCATCGAACCCGTCCCCCGTTTCCCACACCTGCAACAGGGTTTCCAGGCGTGTTCCTGTTGCCAGCGGCAGCACGCAGGCATAGCGTCCGCGGTTGACCGTGATCAGGCCGCTGGGCTTTACCCTGGTGTTGCTACCAGCGAAGGTCCATACACACTGGACAACCACCCCCGTGGCCTGTTCCACGGAACAGCGCAGGCGCATGGCCCACAGATTGATGTACTCGCCCTCGCAGAAGGTATCGCCACATACCTCATCGAAGCCACGCACCAGTTGCCGCTCGGCAGCAAGGAAACGCTCGTGGCCGCCCCCCGGGCCGGCGTAATCCCGCGCATCGACGAACGCAGGCGCAGCCTGCGCGACACCGGCGCACGGCAGGCTGACAGACAGCACGCCACACAACAGCCAGCATCTACGGAAGCTCCCCATCAGCCCACCCTCCCCTGCGTGCGCAGGCATTCAGGCAACCCATCGAAGATGCCGTGGTCAAGCCCAGGCAAAGGCGCGGTCAGGCCGCCCGGCGCTTCCAGGGAGGCGTAGAACGCGTCGACGGGCACCCCGGGCTGCATTTCGACCGGACAGACCCAGCTCCCGTTGTCGATCCGCACGTGTCCCGTGTCGGGCTCAACCTCCAGCTCGCTGGCGGCCACCACCCAGACACAGCGCTGCACGGTGCCGCGGTGGGCGAGCACGGCGCAGCGGAACTCCATCACCCGGTAGTTGCTGTAATCACCTTCACACAAGGTGTCGGCACACCATGCGGCGAATTCGCCGGCGACCGCGTCCTCCAGCGCAAAGGCACGGTCCCATCCGGCCTCGTCGGAGGGATAGTCAATCAGGTTGACATGCAACCCGCGCGCGAGCGCGGGCAGCGGCGCCAGCAGCAGCAAGGCACAACAGCCCAAGCGGTTCCAGTTCATGGCAAGTCTCCTTGGCAAGGACGTCCAGCCTGCCGCGGGGACCGGGTCGAACCCATCGGGAAACCCCGCCCCACCCGCTCCGCCAGGGGCGGGCGCGCAGGTCGGCCCAGCCCTACCCTGCACAGCGCCCGGCAAAGGCATAAAATGGTGAGCTATCCGTCTATATCCCCACCTGGAGCACACCATGGGCCTGGAACTCGTCTCGCCCGGCAAGAACCCGCCGGAAGAAATCAACGTCATCATCGAGATCCCGAAGGACTCGGAGCCGGTGAAGTACGAAGTGGACAAGGAAACCGGCGCGATCTTCGTCGACCGCATCCTGTCCACCCCGATGCGCTATCCGTGCAACTACGGCTACGTGCCGAGCACCCTGTGTGGCGACGGCGATCCGGCCGACGTGCTGGTGGTGCTGCCGCTGCCGCTGGTGCCGGGCTCGGTCGTGCGCTGCCGTCCGGTCGGTGTGCTGAAGATGAGCGATGAGGCAGGCAGCGACGAGAAGATCCTCGCCGTGCCGGTCTCGAAGATCTTCAGCGGCTACGCCCACGTCGAAGACATCGCCCAGGTCTCGAGCCACTGGCTGGAGCGCATTGGCCACTTCTTCGAGCATTACAAGGATCTGGAGAAGGGCAAGTGGGTCAAGCTGGACGGTTGGGGTGGCGCCGCTGAGGCCAAGCAGATCCTGATCGAGGCGCACCAGCGCCATCTCGACAGCAAGGCCTGAGCCTGAACCGGATCGCTCCGGCGATACCCCGCCGGAGCGATGCGGGTCACGTTTCATGATGACGGCACATCACTCTTGCTGCCGTATTAGGTAAATTGCGTCACTTCACACGTCATCGACATCCATCGTCGAGACAGCCAGGGGAATGTGTCGTGCGTATTCTGCTTGTTGGGGATGCAGCCAGCCTGCCGGCTGAGCTGACCGAATTCATTGCCGATCTTGGGGAAGACTGGCAGCCGCTGACCGCCGCCGATGGCCAGACCGCGATGACCGCGGTGGCCACGCAGGGTGTGGACGCGGTGATCGTCTGCCCGCAGTTGCCCGATCTCAATGCCACCACGCTGCTGGGCCAGATCCGGACACTGCGCCCGGAAACCATCCGCATCGCGCTGGTCGATGCACACCATGGCAACCGCCCGCCGCCGGCGCGCCTGATCGGTGTCGCCCACCGCTTCCTGCCGCTGCCGCTGGCGCCGGAAGTGCTGCTGGAGGCATTGACCAGCCTGGAAGAACTGCGCGAAGTGCTGGACAGCCCGCGCCTGCGCGATGCCATCGGCCGTATCGAGAAACTGCCATCGCCACCGCACCTGTACCTGAGCCTGACCCAGGCCCTGGAACATGACGATGATACCGACAGTGCCGATGTGGCCAAGCTGGTCGCCGCCGATCCGGCCATCGCGGCCAAGGTGCTGCAACTGTCGAACTCGGCGTTCTTCAGCCAGGGCCGCACCATTGCCGACCTGCGCACTGCGGTCACCCGGCTGGGCCTGGCCACGCTGCGTGACCTGGTGCTGGCCAGCGAAGTGTTCTCCGCGCCGACGCTGTCAGCTGCCGAGCGCAACTCACTGCAGCAGCGCGCCTTGCTCGCCTCGCGGCTGGCCGCACGCCTGCTGCCCGAGTCCAGCGCCGAACTGGGGGCGACTGCCGCACTGCTGGCCGACATCGGCCTGCTGCTGCCCGGCGTGCGCAACGAGCGCAGCGAGCCCGCGCTGGCCGGCGATACCCGCCCAGGCCATGCCGAAGCCGGCGCCTACCTGCTGGGCCTGTGGGGCCTGCCGATGCCGATCATCGAAGCGGTGGCCTTCCACCTGCAGCCGCAGCGCGCCAACACCCGCAGCTTCTGGGTGACCGGCGCGGTGCACGTGGCCCTGGCGCTGGTCAATGGCGATCCGGTGGACGAGGACTACCTGCAGCGTGCAGGCGTGCTGAACAAACTGCCGCAATGGCGCGAGCACGCCAATGCACTGATGGGACTGGTGCCCAGCGACGCCTGAGCGTGCTGGATGATGTCCGGACGACAGAGGGCGCACCCACACGGTGCGCCCTTTCCTTGTCAGCGGGTACCGCAGGCATCCTGCACGCAACGCCGGTACTGCGACTCGCAGATGACCGGTGACTTGCCACTGGCCAGGCACTGCTGGCGGAACTCTTCGCAATAGAGCCCGCCACCACAGACACCGAGGCCCTGCGCGAACACCGCGCCCACCAGCGTTGCATAGATCAATGCAGCCGCCGATGCCTGGCGCAGCAACGTGTTCTTCATACCCCTCTCCACATGCGAGCGTCCGGTATTGGACCTCCTGACTGTGTCGATTGCGACACGACGGGACCGTGACTGCGCTCACCTTCCAACAGTTTCCGGAATTCCCCTACAAAAAAGAGGGCGGACCTAGCGGCCCGCCCTCCTCGTGTTGCTACCGCACTTCGATGGATCAGAAGCGCTGGGTGTACTTCATGTACAGGAAGCGACCCACATCGAAGCCGCCGTAGTAGGCGAACGCCGAGTTCGGAGCCGAGTACTGCAGCGGACCCTTGTGGTCGAACACATTGTTCGCGCCCAGGGCGATCGTCGCATCCCACGGTGCCTTCCAGCTGACCTGCAGGTCGTGGAAGGTGTTGGAGCCGGTGTGACGCAGCGGATCGGTTTCGCCATTGGCCATGTGGTTCGGCGCATCGCACCAGCCATCAGCCAGCGAGATGCAGCTTTCCTTCATGCCGGAGTAGTAGCGCGCGGTGTAGTTCACACCGAAATCGCCGTACTGCCAGTTGACGCCCAGGTTCGAACGCACGCGGAACAGGCCCGGCTCGCCGACGCGGCCGATCATGATGTTGTCACCCGCGCTGTTCTGGCCCTGCTCGTCGTACTTGGCGGTGTAGCTGGTGGTCCAGTCGATGCTGAACTGACCGATGGCCAGTTCCGGCAGGCGGTACTTGATGCCCAGGTCGTAACCTTCGGTTTCCATCTTGCCGAGGTTGGCGGTGCCGTAGGTGATCGCACTGACGTGGCCGTCAGCCGCACGGGTCACGCTCGAGCAACGCTCGGAGTTGCCCAGCACGTAGCAGTCACGCAGGATGCGGTCGACGCTGTCAGCGATGATCATGTCGCTGATTTCGTACTTGTACCAATCCAGCGAGACGTCCAGGCCCTGCACCCAGCGCGGGCTCCACACCAGGCCGAAAGTGGTGCTCTTGGAGGTTTCCGGCTTCAGGTTCGGGTTGGCACCCGAGACGAATTGGTCACCCGACTGGCACGGCAGGGTCGAGCACGGCAGGTTGCCCTGGCCCAGCTGCACATAGTTGGCCGGAGCGCCAGCGGCGGTGCACGCGGCATTGCCGGCAACGCTGCCCGGGGCGTTCACGCCGCACGGATCGATGTAGGACTCGAAGCTCGAGCTCAGGCCACCGTACAGGTCGCTGATGGTCGGAGCGCGGAAGCCCTCGGCGTAGGTGCCGCGGACCAGCAGTTCATCCAGCGGACGCCAGGTCAGGCCGAACTTGCTGTTGGTGGTGCCACCGAAGTTGCTGTAGTCCGAGTAACGGCTGGCAACGTTCAGGGTCAGCTCCTTGGCGAAGGCCATGTCGGCCAGCAGCGGCACGTTCAGTTCGAGGTAGACCTCGTTCAGATCGTACTGGCCGCGGGTCGGCTTCTGGCCCAGGCCGGTGGACTGGCCCGACTGCGCGAAGGCGTCCGGCACGTAATTGCCTTCTTCCTTGCGGTGCTCGACACCCAGCGCGAAGCCCAGGTCGCCGGCCGGCAGGGTCACGATGGAACCGGACAGGTTGGCGGTGAAGCTGGTGGTCTTGGTGACGCCGCGGGTGGTGAAGGTCGGGAACAGGAAGTCCTGCAGCTCCTGGTTCGCCAGCGAACCCTGGCCATCAACGCCGTACGGCAGCAGCGGGTTCCACGGGCGGCAGTCGCCCAGGATCGGCTTGGCCGAGGTGCCGCAGCGTGCAACGCCGCCGGCATCGATGAACGACGGGCCCAGGGCCTGGCCTGCAGCGATCAGGCTCATGTCGCCGCGGTTGCTCTTGATCGACTCGTTGCGGTTCCACAGCGCGCCGACGTCCCAGTCGAAGGTCTTGCCGCCCAGCTCGAAGAAGCCGGTCAGGGTCGGAGCGAAGCGCAGGGTCTTGAGCTGGCTGTCAGTGGTACGCGGCACTTCCCACAGGCGGCGACGGAAGCTGACGTCCTGGCCGACCGGGTTGAAGGCGCTCGAACCCTCCAGCGGGGTGCCGAAAGAGTTGGACTGGAACGGGTAGCCGGCGATCTGCTGGAACGTCTGGCGCTCGTTGTAGAGCACGTCGGTGTTCAGGCTGATCGAATCGGTGAAGTCGTACGTGCCGTTGATGTAGACCGACTTGCGCTTCACACCGGTCAGCAGGGTCATCTGCTCGTTGGAGTTGGCGAATTCGTCCGGCGTAATGACATGGTAGTCATTCGGGTTCTTCGGGTTGCCGCCGGCGTTCAGGGTCTTCCAGACAGCCTGCTTGGAGTCGCCGCAGTTGACCTGGGTCGGGTTGCACCAGCTGCCGTTCTGGCTGATCGGGCTCCAGGTGGCCGAGGTCGAGTTCGGACCCAGCGAGCCGTCGCGGCTGTACCAGCGGTCCTTGGCCCACACCGGATCCTGCTTCGAGTACTCGGCCGACAGGGTCAGGCTGCCGCGTTCGCCGCGGGCACCGAGGGTCATCGAATAGGTTTCGGTGTCGCCGTCGCCCTTGCCGTACTGGCCGACGTAGACGTTGGCTTCGCCGCCGTCGAAGTTCTTGCGGGTGATCACGTTGACCACGCCGGCGATGGCGTCGGAACCGTAGATCGACGAGGCGCCGTCCTTCAGGATTTCGATGCGCTCAACGGCAGACATCGGGATCTGGCTCAGATCCTGGTAGCCCGCAGTGGTTGCGCCCAGACGCTTGCCGTTCATCAGCACCAGGGTGCGCTGGGCGCCCAGGTTGCGGATGTCGACGTAGTAGCCGCCCACGTTCTCGCCCGAAGCCAGCGACTCCGAACGCGAGATGGCCGGGGAGCCGGCCGAGGTCAGGTTGTTCAGCACGTCGGCGACGCTCGAGAAGCCCTGCTTTTCCAGGGATTCGCGGGTCATCGTCAGGATCGGCTGCTGGGTTTCCACCGAGGCGCCGCGGATGCGCGAGCCGGTGACCGAAATGCGGTCCAGGTCGGTGGTGCCCTTTGCTTCCTGCGCCGAAGCAAAGGCCGGCGCCAGCGCCAGCGCAATGCCGGCCGGCAGCAAGCCGAACCGCACTGCGGGATTACGAACGTTCATCAATCTCTCCAAGGTACGTGTTAGCAGCGTGTTAAAACACCCCAGCACGTTACGATTGCGTTGCAGCGCTGTATTTGCGCGAACCAACCGGAGACTTTGCGGATTGTGGCGGGAGCAAGCCGCCGTTCTCCCTGAAGCGCGATGCGGACTGGCCGTAGCGGGCGCGGAACGCACGCGCGAAGCTGCAGCAGTTGTCGAAACCGCTGGCGGCAGCGACCTCGCCCACCATCATGTCGGTGTCGCGCAGCAGATCAGCGGCGCGTTCGAGGCGCAGTCGTGCCGAAAGCGACTGCGGGCTTTCCTCGTACAGGCTCTGGAAGGTCTTGGACAGGTACCAGCTGGAGAAGTTGGTCAGCTCGGCCAGTTCGCCGATTCGCACCACCCGGTGGCTGTTGCCTTCCAGATAGAGGCGCGCGCGCTGCATGCGGCCGAACACCTGGCGCTTGCGGCTGCGCGAGCGGCCAGGGCAGCGCTGCACGTTGTCGGCCAGGCCGCGCTGCAGGCCCGCGAGGTGCAGCAGCAGCGGGCGCAGGGCCTGTGCCGGCTGGCCGCTGGCCAGCGCGTCGCGCCACAGGCGCAGCGCCACGCGCGCATCAGTGCGGTTCATCCGGCCACGACCTGCATACAGGCCGCAGTCGGCCATCTCGGTCAGCACGCGAAGCGCTTCGATGTTCAGGTTCAGGCCAACGCACAACCCGTTGCGACCGGCCTGCACCAGCGGCCGCGATTCCTTCTCGAACGCGATCCACTCGCCCTGGCGCAGGCGGAAGCGCCCTTCCTTGGCCTCGACCCACGAGCTGCCACGCACCTGCATCCAGACAGTGAAGCTGGAGCCGGCGGTCTGCAGGCTGCCCAGCCGGGCCACGCCCAGGCAGGTCGGTGCGACGTCGTCGAGCGACCGGTCCAGGGAAACAGTTTGGCCGCGATCGGCCAGCGAGAGTTGACGCATGGGGGCACCACGGATTTGCCTAGTACAGGACTCCGTTTTGCCAAATCAGGCGGCACTGCGTCAGGAAGGTCCGACGAGATCGCCACGAATTCGCGACGAGATCCCGACGAAGAAATTACGAAGGCCCATTTCCCTTGAACAACAACAACTTGGAGAATGCGGGGAACAGTGCAGGCGGGCGTTCGGGCAACCGCATCACGCCGATGTCAGCGCCATCGCTGACCGCCATCGCCACGAACAGGTCCTTTCCGTCGGCGCTGGCACTGAGCCCGTTGCCGGCGCTGAGCCGTTCTGCGTCCAGGCAACGTTCCGGCTCCTCGCGGCCGGGCTGGATGCGCACGAAGGTGGTGCCACACGTGGTCGAGGTACCGAGGTAGCCGATGCCGCTGTTGCCGGTCACGGTCCAGGCCCGGTATCGCCAGCGGCTGGGCCGGTCATCGCTGATCTGCTGCACGCTGGCCGGGGACAACGCGGCATCCGCCGACCACAGGCCACCGGCGGCCAAGCGGGTGAACAACACGCGGCCACTGCTCCGGTCAAAGCGCGCCTGCGACACCCCATCGATGCTGGCCAATCGGCGCCAGGGCTGGACGCTGCGATCGAACAGGCTCAACCGCGTGCGCTGGTCGGCATCGCGCTCGACCACAAACAGCTGCTGCGGCGAGGCGCCATACAGTGCCTGCAACGGCTGTTCGGCAGGAACCGGCAAGGGTTGCAGGCGTTCATCGCGTGGCGCGATTTCATAGAGCACCGTGCGCCCATGCGCATCGCGGCCAACCACGAGCAACTGCCGGCTGTCGGCCGACCAGTCAGGCGCCTGCCGCGCTTCCGGCCGCAGCCCTTCGATGGGACGCAGCGAATCCGGTCGCTGCATGTCCGCCCACCACAGGGCGAAGCTGCCGGAACGATCGGAGGTGAAGACCAGCTGGCGGCCATCAGGCGCTGCCATCGGCTGCCCATCGCGGCCACTGGAGGCGAACAGTCGCTCGGGCGTGCCGCTGCCCTGCATCGGCACCTTGAACACGCCGAACTGCGCGCGCCGGTGGACGAACGCCAGCATGCCACCGCGTCGCGACACCGCTGGCCACTGCGCATCATCCAGGCCGGCATCGCGCAACGTGTGCCGCTCGACGTCCAGGTAATAGAGCCGCGCCTCGCTGTCGACGCGGCGACCGAAGACGATGGTGCGGCCATCGTCCAGCCAGGCCCAGCCGCGCAGCTCTGCCGCTTCGTTGGTCAACTGCTCCGGCGTGCCGCCCGCAGCGGGCACCCGCCACAGATCACCCAGCTGCGGGTTGCGCACGAACACCAGCCATTGCCCATCGGGCGAATACCGCGGTGCGTAGTCGAAGTCATCTTCATCGACGCTGTAGGCCAGCGCGCGCCACTGGCCACTGGCCAGGTCCAGCACGCGGATGCCACGGTGCGCGTAGCGACCGACCATGCTGCCGAACACCAGGCCACGCCCATCTGGCGTCCAGTCGAAACTGAGCAGCTCCGTGCCATCGCAGCGTGTGGCCTGGCGCAGTGCGCCACCGGTGGCGCTGGCGATCAGTACCTGGCAGCCGCCGTCGGCGGAGAACCGCGCGAAGGCGATTTCGCGACCATCCGGCGACCAGTTCGGGAAGCGATCGACGGCACCGGCCGGTGGCGCCAGCAACTGGCGCGCCGGTGCGTTGCCGGAGGTCTGCAGCTTGATCGCGCCACCGCCGTTGCCATCCTCGTTGGCGCCCTCATAGGCCACCAGCGAACCGTCCGGTGACAGCGTGGGATAGGTTTCGAAGCCGCTGGTTGCGGTGATCAACCGATACGGTCGCTGCGGGCTGCCGATCACCCGCGTACCGTTCTCCACGGCAGCCTCCACCGGCGAGCTGCCGGCCGGTGCACGACGCAGCAGCAGCGTGGTCAACACCAGCAGCGTGGCCAGCATCAACACGCCCAGCACCAGCAGCACGCGCCGACGGATATGGCGCCAGCGGCGGCGCGCTGCCTGTGGATGCGCAGGCAACGCAGCAGTGGTCACCGGCTGCGCGGCCATGCCTTCGTCGTCGGGGACGCCTGCGGCCACGGGCTCGGCATCGTCCAGCACCTGCACCGGGACCAGAAGCCGATAGCCTGTCTTGGCGATGGTTTCGATGTAGGCCTGGCCGTTGTCGTCGTCGTTGCTGAACGCCTTGCGCAGCTGGGTGACGGCCTGGGTCAGCACATCGTTGGTCGGCAGCGTGTCCGGCCATACCTCGGCGAACAACTCGTCGCGGGTGACAACGCGACCCGGCTGCCGCAGCAGCACGCGCAGCACGCCCAGCGCCTTCGGCGTCAGCCGGCGCGGGCGACGCGCGCCGACGACCTCGACTTCGCGCGAGGACAGAGTGACGGTGCACTCTCCTATCCGGATCCGATCGGATACCGGGAACTGGATTTCGCTGCTGTTCATTTTCTGCTACACAGTAGAGACAGGTCCCGGGCAGTGTTTGCCTTCGATACCGCCCCGTCCTGGGAACAGCGAAAAGCCAGACTCCGCACAAAGCATCGGCGCATACCGCAAAAACAATCGAGCGCGCGAATACTAGCCTATGCAAGTTACCTCGCCTATCGCGTGGTCGACATCAGGCTCTCTCTCGCCGACGAATTCACATAATTTGCGACATCATTCGCGCCCTTTCGGGCGCGAAATTTTTATCTGGCGTTCATTTTCACATGCGCCGCAACATGGTCAATCCGACCAGCCGCGAAACCACCAAAGCCACGTACATCACGCCGGAAAACTGCTCCAGCATGACCAGTGCGCGTGCCTGTGGATGCAACGGCACAACGTCACTCAAGCCGACGCCAGACAGCAAGCTGAAGCTGAGATAAAGCAGCTCCATCCAACTGCGCTGCGAGCCTCCGCCGGTGCCCTGGAAGCTGCCCGAGTACCACTGCTGGCATACCGCGAATGCGAACGCAAATGCCCATGCAAGCAAGGTGAATGTCGCGCCTGCGGCGAACAGTTCGTCGCGGGTGACCTTGTGGTCCTGGAGCATGTAGGCAATCAGCGCGCCGGCCGTATAGAAGTACAGCAGGCTCTCCAGCAACTGTGCGGTGGTCAGCAGTGCGCTGCGGTCGAGCAATGCGCCAGCCAGCGAGAACACCACCGACGGGATGGCCAGCAGCAGTGCCAGCCAGGTGCCCAGTGGGCTGCGCTGGACCACCCACAGCGCCAGGCCCAGTACCGCCATGCCGAACATGCCCAGCGCCGCGCGGCCGGCAGCGGTGTCATCCAGCGCGGGGTACAGCAGCACCGCGATCAACTGGGCACCCAGCAGCCAGGCCGAAGGATGACGGCGGGCAATGGCCAGCCAACGGGTGGTCATGGCAACGGGCATGGTGTCCTTCCCCCAGGGTGATGCGCGGAGCATAGCGGGGAGCGGCGTGATGAGCGGTGGTGCCGGCCGCTGGCCAGCACTCCTCCCGGCCCCTGCACAACCGGCCGCCGGCCAGCGGCCGGCACCCGGCTGCTCGTCATCCCTGGTGGTAGACCTCTGCGCCAGCCGCGCGGAACTCCTCCGACTTCTCCTTCATGCCGGCTTCGGCGTAGTCACGCACATCCTGGGTGATCTTCATCGAACAGAAGTGCGGGCCGCACATCGAGCAGAAGTGGGCCAGCTTGTGCGCATCTTTCGGCAGCGTCTCGTCATGGAACTCCTTGGCCTTCTCCGGATCCAGGCCAAGGTGGAACTGGTCTTCCCAGCGGAACTCGAAGCGCGCCTTGCTCAATGCGTTGTCGCGAACCTGCGCCCCCGGATGGCCCTTGGCCAGGTCGGCTGCATGCGCGGCAATGCGATAGGCCATGATGCCGTCGCGCACGTCCTGGCGATTGGGCAGGCCGAGATGCTCCTTCGGCGTCACGTAACAGAGCATGGCCGTGCCGAACCATCCGATCATCGCCGCGCCGATCGCGCTGGTGATGTGGTCGTAGCCCGGTGCGATATCGGTGGTCAACGGCCCCAGCGTATAGAACGGCGCCTCGCCGCACTCACGCAGTTGCTTGTCCATGTTCTCCTTGATCAGCTGCATCGGCACGTGGCCGGGGCCCTCGATCATGGTCTGCACATCATGCTTCCAGGCAGTCTTCGTCAGCTCGCCCAGCGTTTCCAGCTCACCGAACTGCGCGGCGTCGTTGGCATCGGCGATGCAGCCCGGGCGCAGGCCGTCACCCAGCGAGAAGGTCACGTCGTAGGCCTTCATGATTTCGCAGATCTCTTCGAAATGCGTGTAGAGGAAATTCTCCTTGTGATGCGCCAGGCACCACTTGGCCATGATCGAGCCCCCGCGGCTGACGATGCCGGTCACCCGCTTGGCGGTGAGCGGCACGTAGCGCAGCAGTACGCCGGCGTGGATGGTGAAGTAGTCCACGCCCTGCTCGGCCTGCTCGATCAGCGTGTCGCGGAAGATCTCCCAGGTCAGTGCTTCGGCGCGGCCATCAACCTTCTCCAGCGCCTGGTAGATCGGCACCGTACCGATCGCCACCGGCGAGTTGCGGATGATCCACTCGCGGGTTTCATGGATGTGCTTGCCGGTGGACAGGTCCATCACGGTGTCACCGCCCCAGCGGATCGCCCACACCAGTTTCTCTACCTCCTCGGCGATTCCCGAGGAAACGGCGCTGTTGCCGATGTTGGCATTGATCTTGGTCAGGAAGTTGCGGCCGATGATCATCGGCTCGCTTTCCGGATGGTTGATGTTGTTGGGCAGCACCGCGCGGCCGCGCGCGATTTCATCCCGCACGAACTCCGGAGTGATGATCTTCTGGATCGAGGCGCCGAACGCCTCGCCCGGGTGCTGCTGCAGCAGGCCCGCATCGCGGATCGTCTCCAGCCGCTGGTTCTCGCGGATGGCAACGAATTCCATTTCCGGCGTGATGACGCCGCGCCGCGCATAGTGCATCTGGGTGACGTTCGCGCCTGCCCGTGCACGGCGCGGCAGGCTGCGGGCGGGGAAGCGCACGGCAGCGAGCTTCGGGTCGTGCTCGCGATCACGCCCGAACGACGAACTCAGGCCTTCGAGCTGCTCGGTATCGCCACGTTCCTCCACCCAGCCGCGACGCAGTGCCGGCAGCCCGGCGGACAGATCGATACGCGCGTCCGGATCGGTGTAGGGGCCGGACGTGTCGTAGACCGTGACCGGTGCATTCTCTTCGCCGCCGAACAGCGTCGGGGTGCGGGTCAACGCGATCTCCCGCATCGGCACCTGCAGATCCGGGCGCGAACCGGGCACGTGGATCTTGCGCGAGCCGGGAATGGGCCGGGTCACGGATTCGGAGAGTTGCTGGGCCTGTTGCTGCAGGGCGGAGAGCTGTGCGTTCATCGGGCATCGTCCAGGAAGGTCAGGGACGAAGCGGCGGCGCACTGCGACCGCGCCCGGACGGTCCTTGGGCGGAGTCCGGGCACGGCTGCATTGCAAAGCTTCCCTACGCCGGTATGAGCCGGATCAGGTTCCAAGGGACTGTCTCAACCGTGGCCACGTGGCCTCGGTACCCCCGCTTCTTGGCGTGCATTAGAGCATAGACCGGCCGCTTCCGGATCTGACCCCAATCGCTATTCGTTAACAGAACCATGACGTCGCGTTCAGTAACGTGCACGTCCGTCGCGCTCCCGCGACCGATGCTTCCTTCGCCGCCGACGCGGCCCCTGCCCGGTTCGCGCTGCATGCCGCCGGCCCTTCGCTGCAAGCTCTGCTCGCTCCCCTCAATCCCTTGATCGGAGAAGCTCCTTCATGGTGTTTCGCGTTTCCATCGCACTGGTTCTGCTGCTGGTGCTGCTTGCCGGTATTGCACCTGGCCCCTTCAATACCGTGGTGCAGAGCATCCTCGGCGAACTCATCCGCGGTATCGGCTGGCTGTATCTGCTGGTGGTGTTCCTGGCCCTGGTGTTCCTGATGTACCTGGCCTTCGGACGCTTCGGCAACCTGCGCATCGGTGGCGAAGACGCCGAGCCGGAGTTCTCGCGGGCCAGCTGGATGTCGATGCTGTTCGCCGCCGGCATGGGCATCGGCCTGGTGTTCTGGGGCGCCGCCGAGCCCATTTCGCACTTCAGCAAGCCACCGGAGGGGCTGGCGCCCGAAAGCATGGACGCCGCGCGCGCCGCCATGCGCTATGCGTTCTTCCATTGGGGCCTGCACCCGTGGGCGATCTACGCGCTGATCGGGCTGGCAATGGCCTGGTTCCAGTTCAACCGCAACGGCCGTGGCCAGATCAGCGATATGTTGCAACCGATCATCGGCCGTCACCATCGTGGCTGGATCGGGCATATGGTCAACATCTCCGCGGTCGTCGCCACCGCGGTTGGCGTGGCTACAGCACTGGGCTTCGGCACGGTACAGATCGCGGCCGGCGTGGAACGCGTGTTCGGCGTGCAGGCGGGCGTGCCGCTGCAGCTGACCATCATCGCAGTGGCTTTCGTACTGTACATGGCGTCCACGCTCAGCGGCGTCGGCCGCGGCATGAAATGGCTGTCCAACTTCAACCTTGCATTGGCTGCACTGCTGCTCGCGCTGGTGCTGGTACTCGGCCCGACTGGCGCGATCTTCAACACCTTCACGACGACGTTGGGCTCCTATCTCAATCAGCTGGTGACGATGAGCCTGCGCATGTCACCGTTCTCGTCCAGCACCTGGGTCGCGGACTGGACGATCTTCTACTGGGCCTGGTGGATCTCCTGGGCACCGTTCGTGGGTTCGTTCATCGCGCGCATCTCGCGCGGGCGCAGCGTGCGCGAGTTCGTGATCGGCGTGGTGCTGGCACCGACGCTGCTGGGCTTCTTCTGGTTCTCGGTGTTCGGTGGCACCGCGATCTGGATGCAGATCTTCGGCCAGGCCGACCTGCTGCAGGCACTGGGCAACGGCTATGAAACGGTGCTGTTCACCATGTTCGACAGCATGCCGCTGCCGTTGCTGCTGTCGTGCATTGCGCTGGTGCTACTGATGATCTTCTTCGTGACCTCGGCTGATTCTGCGGTACTTGTGCTGGCCAGCATGTCCACGGACGACGCGGGCGAGCCATTGCGCAAGCACAAAGTGGCGTGGGGTGTCGGCATTGCGCTCGTGGCGGGTTCCTTGCTGTTGGCAGGGGGACTGGAGGCGCTGCAGGGCATGATCACCATCGCTGCGCTGCCGTTCGCGCTGCTGATGCTTCTTGTGATGGTGTCCCTGTACCGGGTGCTGGACCAGGAATACACCCGGGAGCGGCGGCAGGCGCAGCGCCAGCGGCACATGATCGATGCGTGGATTGCACGCGAGATGGCGGCGCAGGAGGAGACGCAGGCCGAGGCCGCACGCGCGCACGATCAGGATTGAGGGTGTTTTGCACCCTGCGGCTGCACCGCTTTTTCAAGCAAGGGCAAGTGCAAGTGCAGAAGCCAAGGCGGCTCTGGGCTTCTGCTTGCTTGGCGGGGAGGGGGCAGATGGCGGGACACGCCGCAAGTACGTCCCTGTAGGCTCGGCCACGGCATCCATGCCGTGGACGGTCCCGCCATCTGCCCCCTCCCCGCCTCCGACGATCTCCCAGTGACGGCAGTAGATCCACGCCATGCGTGGATCAGGTGTATCGGAAAACAAGAAGGGGTCGGATCCGTTTTCCTTCGGAAAACGGATCCGACCCCAACCCACAGCGCGCGGCTGTCGCTGTTGCCTTTGCTCTTGATCTTCTTCCTTCTCTTCCGTGGCTGACGCGCAAGGAAATTTTCGGGGGGCGTGCGGGTGGGAGTGGCGGGGGTATCCGCGCCATGGATGGCGCGGCTAAGCCTACAAGGACGTATTTACGGCGTCCCCCGACACTCCCACCCGCACGCCCCAGCGCATGAACCTGCTCCAGCGCTCAGCCGCGAGGGGGCTCAGCCCGGTGGCCGGGAAACCTCAATACCCCGCCGCCTGCCCATCCTTGCGGCTCTCCGAAGCACCGTAGTACACCCCGGTCTCGGGATCGCGCATGATCGCCTGATAGCCACCATACGGGCCGTCGGCGAACACGATGCGATGCCCCTTGCGCATCAGCGCGCGCACGGTCTCGTACGGGAAGCCGGTTTCCAGATTCACTTCGCCACCGTCGGTCATCGCCGTGGCCTGGCCGGTCGGCTCGGTGGAACCCTCATGCTGGATGCGCGGTGCGTCACCGGCTTCCTGCAGGTTCATGCCGAAGTCCACCAGGTTCATCACGATCTGCGCATGGCCCTGCGGTTGCATCGCGCCGCCCATCACGCCGAAGCTGGCATACGGCTTGCCCCCCTTGGTGATGAACGCCGGAATGATCGTCTGGAAGGGGCGCTTGCCCGGTGCGTATCCGTTGGGATGGTTCTTCTGCAGCACGAACATCTCGCCGCGGTCCTGCAGGATGAAGCCCAACCCCGGCGGCGCCATGCCGCTGCCCATGCCGCGGTAATTGGACTGGATCAACGAGACCATCATGCCGTCGGCGTCGGCCACCGTCATGTAGATCGTGTCGCCTTCCTCCAGCTGCTTCGGTGTGCCCGGCTGCACTTCCTTCAAGGCCTTGTCCATCGAGATCAGCGCGCGGCGCTGCGCGGCGTACTCCTTGGAGATCAGCTTCTGCACCGGCGCCGGCTGGAATGCCATGTCGGCGTAGAAGCGCGCACGGTCGGCGAAGGCCAGCTTCTTCGCCTCAACGAACAGGTGCACATGCTCGGGTGAGCCGAACGGGATCTTCGAGAAATCGTAGCCTTCCAGCACGTTGAGGATCTGAAGCGCAGCGATGCCCTGGCTGTTGGGTGGCAGCTCCCAGACATCGTAGCCACGGTAGTTGCTGCTGACCGGCTCGACCCATTCACCGTGGTGGTCGGCCATGTCCTGGTAGCTCAGGTAGCCACCGTTGGCCTTGAAGTAGTCACCGATGGTGCGCGCGATCTCGCCCTTGTAGAAGGCGTCGCGCCCGCCGTCGGCGATCTTCTGCAGGGTGCTGGCCAGGTTCGGGTTCTTCCACATCTCGCCCTTGCGCGGGGCGTGGCCGTTGATCGTGAACTGCTCCTTGAAGCCCGGGTACTGCGACAGCTTGGGCACCGAACGGTCCCAGTAGTAGGCGATCACCTCGGCCACCGGGTGGCCCTCGCGGGCGTAGCGGATGGCCGGCGCCAGGTTATCGGCCATCGGCTTGCGACCGAAACGGTCGTGCAGGGCGAACCAGCCGTCGACCGCACCGGGCACCGACACCGGCAACGGGCCGGTGGCCGGGATGTCCTTCAGGCCACGACGCTGGAACTCGGCCAGGGTGAGCGACTTCGGCGAGCGGCCCGAGCCGTTGTAGCCGTAGAGCTTCTGCGTCTTTGGGTCCCAGACGATGGCGAACAGGTCGCCACCGATGCCGTTGCCGGTCGGCTCCATCAAGCCGAGCGCGGCATTGGCCGCGATCGCCGCGTCGACCGCCGAGCCACCGCCCTTCATCACGTCCAGCGCGATCTGGGTGGCCAGCGGCTGCGAGGTAGCCGCCATCGCATGCGGGGCGATCACCTCCGAACGGGTGGCGAAGGTGTGGCCGGTGATGCGGTCGGCGGCGATGGACAGTGCAGGCACGGCAGCCAGCACGGCGGCGGCGAGCAGGGAGCGGGCAAGGCGTCGGGACACGGTCGGGTTCCGGTGGAAGGTGGTTCCGCGATCTTCGCCGCTGCGGCCTTCATGCGGTATCGGGCAGAGGTCATGGGCGATGGCCTTTCGGTGGGTGCCGACCAAGGTCCGCCCCAGCATGGCGAACAGCGACCCGGAATCCGCGCAAAAAGCGTGTTGAAAGGAGTGAATTCGGGTTCACTGAAACACTTTCAGTGGCAACCATCCTTGCGGCGCAAGCGATTTCGCTGGACTCACTGGAAACCGATAAAAAAACTGTCGTGAGGGTTGACACCGCCAAAACGCCTGTGTTTCTCTCGATCGCATGTTGCATCACAACACGCCACCGCGAACCCACATCGAAGCCGCCGCCATCGGCGCCGCCTCGCTGCGTTCGATTCTTGTGCTCGTACTTATTACCCAACCCACAGGTGCGGGACGAGCCAGCGTGTAAGCAACAGACACACCGGAACTCTTCAAAAACCCGCACCCGCCCCGGTGCGGGTTTTTTCATTTCAGAACCTGGTTTCAGACGCAACCACCATGACCAACGCTCATCGCACAACCCGGACCTGCAGCACCACGCCTCGTGGTGGCTGTGCCTGTGCGATGCGCGGCGCCCCCTCCACCGCTTTCCCCTGACCGGCCGGCACGTCACCTCGACGACCGGCCGTTCTTTTTTCTTCCCACCGCAAGGAACCTCCCCCATGAGCACCAACGACCTGCCCCAGACCAAGATCGCCGTCATCGGCTACGGCAGCCAGGGCCGCGCCCACGCACTGAACCTGCGCGAATCCGGCTTCGACGTGGTGGTAGGCCTGCGTCCGGGCGGTCCGACCGAAGCCAAGGCCCAGGCCGATGGATTCACCGTGGTCGCGCCCGCCGATGCGGTGAAGGACGCCGATCTGGTCGCCGTGCTGACCCCCGACATGGTGCAGAAGAAGCTCTACAACGATGTGCTGGCGCCGAACATGAAGCAGGGGGCGTGCCTGCTGTTCGCCCACGGACTGAACGTGCACTACGGCATGATCGAGCCGCGCGCCGATCTGGACGTGGTGCTGGTCGCGCCGAAGGGCCCGGGTGCGCTGGTGCGCCGTGAGTACGAGATCGGCCGTGGCGTGCCGTGCATCTGGGCGGTCTACCAGGACGTCAGCGGCAAGGCCGCGCAGCATGCCCAGGCCTATGCGGCCGGCCTCGGCGGTGCCCGCGCCAACCTGATCCAGACCACCTTCAAGGAAGAGACCGAGACCGATCTGTTCGGCGAGCAGGCGGTGCTGTGTGGTGGTGCGTCGGCGCTGGTGCAGGCCGGTTTCGAGACCCTGGTGGAAGCTGGCTACCAGCCGGAGATCGCCTACTACGAAGTACTGCACGAGCTGAAGCTGATCGTCGACCTGTTCTACGAAGGCGGCATCTCGCGCATGCTGGAATTCATCTCCGAGACCGCGCAGTACGGCGACTACGTCAGCGGCCCGCGCGTGATCGACGCTGGCACCAAGGCACGCATGAAGGAAGTACTGAAGGACATCCAGGACGGCACCTTCACCAAGAACTGGGTGGCCGAGTACGAAGCGGGCCTGCCGAACTACAACAGGTTCAAGCAGGCCGACCTGGAGCACCCGATCGAAAAGGTGGGCAAGGAACTGCGCGCCAAGATGGTCTGGTTGCAAGGACAGGCCGCGTAACCGCGCGGCCCTCCCCCACCCGCTTTGCAAGGTTCCCCCATGAACTCTTCCACACACCGCAGCGCGCCGCCCAACGGCGCGCGCTGGCTGACCCAGGCGCTGGAGGCCGAAGGCGTCCGCACGCTGTTCGGCTATCCCGGTGGCACCATCATGCCGTTCTACGACGCGCTGGTGGACTCGTCGCTGAAGCACATCCTGGTGCGCCACGAGCAGGGTGCCGCCCTGGCCGCCAATGGTTTCGCCCGCGCCAGCAACCAGGTGGGCGTCTGCGTGGCCACCTCCGGGCCGGGCGCGTCGAACCTGGTCACCGGCATCGCCGATGCGATGCTGGACTCGGTACCGATGGTCTGCATCACCGGCCAGGTCGGCACGCCGCTGCTGGGCACCGACGCCTTCCAGGAACTGGATGTGTTCGGCCTGACGATGCCGATCGTCAAGCACAGCTGGCTGGTGCGCAGCGTCGATGACCTGCCGCGCGTGGTGGCCGATGCGTTCCGGATCGCCCGCGAAGGTCGCCCCGGCCCGGTGCTGATCGACCTGCCCAAGGACGTGCAACTGGCCGACGCCAGCCATCTGCCGGCCCATGCGCCCAGCAGCGTCGAACCACCGCCGGCGCCGGCCGAGGCCGCCATTGCCGAAGCCATTGCCGCGCTGGCCGCGGCCGAGAAGCCGGTGGTCTACGCCGGCGGTGGCATCGCGCTGGGTGATGCGGTGCAGGACCTGCGCGATTTGGTGGAGGCCAGTGCCATCCCCACCGTGATGACGCTGCGCGGCCTGGGCGCACTGCCGGCCAGCCATCCGCAGTCGCTGGGCATGCTGGGCATGCACGGGACCCGCGCGGCCAACATGGCGGTGCAGGAAAGCGACCTGCTGCTGGTGCTGGGCGCACGCTTCGACGACCGTGCCACCGGCAAGCTGGCCGAGTTCGCACCGTTCGCCCGCGTCGTTCACATCGATGCGGACGCATATGAGATCTCCAAGCTGCGCAGCGCCGACGTCGCTGTGCCTGGCAATGTCGGCCATGCCATCCGCGCCCTGCGTGCGGCCTTCCCCTCCCCCAAGGCCCACCAGGACGCATGGCGCAAGCGCTGTGCACAGCATCGCGATCGTTTCGCAGCGCGCTACGACGCACCGGGCCAGCACATCTACGCCCCGGCGCTGCTGAAGCGCCTGAGCGAACTGGCACCGGCCGATGCGGTGATCGCCTGCGACGTCGGCCAGCACCAGATGTGGGTGGCGCAGCACTGCCGCTTCAACCACCCGCGCAACCACCTGACCAGTGGCGCGCTGGGGACCATGGGCTTCGGCCTGCCGGCAGCGATGGGTGCGCAGTTCGCCTGCCCCGATCGCACCGTGGTGCTGGTGTCCGGCGACGGCAGCTTCATGATGAACGTGCAGGAGCTGGCGACCATCGCGCGTTGCCGCCTGCCGGTGAAGATCGTGCTGCTGGACAACAGTTCGCTGGGCATGGTGCGGCAATGGCAGGAGCTGTTCTTCGCCGAGCGCTACAGCGAGATCGACCTGTCCGACAACCCGGACTTCGTGGCGCTGGCGCAGGTGTTCGGCATTTCCGCCACCCGCATCGACGCGCGGGATGACGTCGAGGGTGGCCTGGCCGCGCTGCTGGCCGAACCCGGCCCGGCACTGCTGCACGTCGCCATCGATGCACGCGCCAACGTATGGCCGCTGGTGCCACCGAACACCGCCAACAGCACGATGCTGGAAAGCAACCCCGCCCATGCCCGCCAGGAGATCCCCAATGCACTACCGGCTTGACCTGGTGCTGCACCCGGCCGAAGGCGCGCTGTTGCGCGTGATCGGCATGGCCGAGCGCCGTGGCTTCGCGCCGCGTGCGATCAGCGGTGCGCCGGTGGCCGCCGACGATGGCCGCTGGCACCTGCAACTGGTGGTGGATGGCCAGCGCCCGGCGGAAACGCTGTGCCGGCAGATCGAGAAGATCTACGACTGCGTGTCCGTGCAGGTCACCGCCGTGGAAGGAGCATCCGTATGAACACCCGTACCGTAGTGACCACGGTGCCGGTACGGAGGCGTCTTCTTCGCCGCCCGTGCCCGCATGCGGCGGTCGCCTGCACCCCGCTGGTGGCCCATGCCGGCCGCTGATGCCAGCCAGGAAAGCGATGTCGGCGACGTAAGCGTCGCCGACGTACTGGCGGCGCAGGCCCGGCTGCGCCGCTTCCTGCCGCCTACCCCGCTGCACCATGCCGAGCGCTTCGGCACCTGGCTGAAGCTGGAGAACCTGCAGCGCACCGGGTCCTACAAAGTGCGCGGCGCGTTGAACGCGCTGCTGGCCGGCCGCGAGCGCGGCGATACCCGGCCGGTGATCTGCGCCTCGGCCGGCAACCATGCCCAGGGCGTGGCGTGGGCGGCCTACCGCCTGGACGTTCCGGCCATCACCGTGATGCCACATGGCGCGCCGGCCACCAAGATCGCCGGCGTCGCTCACTGGGGCGCCACCGTGCGCCAGCATGGCACCAGCTATGACGAGGCCTACGCCTTCGCGGTTGAACTGGCACAACGCCACGGCTACCGCTTCCTTTCCGCGTTCGACGACGCCGATGTGATTGCCGGCCAGGGTACGGTCGGCATCGAGCTGGCCGCGCACGCACCGGACGTGGTGATCGTGCCGATCGGCGGCGGTGGCCTGGCCTCCGGCGTTGCACTGGCGCTGAAATCACAGGGCGTGCGCGTGATCGGTGCCCAGGTGGAAGGCGTTGACTCAATGGCGCGCGCCATCCGCGGCGACGTACGCGAGATCGCCCCCGTCGCCTCGCTGGCCGACGGCGTGCGGGTGAAGATCCCTGGATTCCTGACCCGACGCCTGTGCACCTCGCTGCTGGACGACGTAGTGATCGTGCGCGAAGCCGAACTGCGTGAAACCCTGGTCCGGCTGGCACTGGAAGAACACATCATCGCCGAGGGCGCCGGTGCGCTGGCGCTGGCAGCAGGCCGCCGTGTCGCTGGCCGCCGCAAGTGCGCGGTGGTGTCCGGCGGGAATATCGATGCGGGTGTCCTGGCCGGCCTGCTCACCGACATCCGGCCGCGCACGCCGCGCAAACCACGGCGACGGCGTAGTGAAACCCCGCGCTCGCCCGGCAAGGCCAGCGCCCTCGCGTCCCCCACCTCTTCCCCTTCCCCCCTGCAAGCCGCCGCACCCGCTGTCGAGGAGATTTCCCTGTGACCACCATCGAACGAATTACCACCCCGCGCATCCGCATCTTCGACACCACCCTGCGTGACGGCGAGCAGTCCCCCGGCTGCAGCATGAGCCCGCCGCAGAAGCTGGTGATGGCGCGTGCGCTGGACGAACTGGGCGTGGACATCATCGAGACCGGCTTCCCGGCCAGCTCGCAGTCCGACCGCGAAGCGATGGCACTGATCGGCCGCGAACTGCGCCGCCCGAGCCTGACCCTGGCGGTGCTGTCTCGCTGCCTGCAGGCCGACATCGAGACCTCGGCACGCGCACTGGAAGCTGCGGCCAACCCGCGCCTGCACGTGTTCCTGTCCACCAGCCCGCTGCACCGCGAACACAAGCTGCGGATGACCCGCGAGCAGGTGCTGGAATCGGTACGCAAGCACGTCTCGCTGGCTCGCTCCTACATCGACGATGTCGAGTTCTCGGCCGAGGATGCCACCCGCACCGAGCTGGACTACCTGATCGAAGTCTCGCGCGTAGCCATTGCCGCCGGCGCCACCACCATCAACCTGCCCGACACCGTCGGCTTCACCACGCCGGAAGAGATCCGCGCGATGTTCCAGCAGGTCATCGCCGGCGTCGCCGATGTGCCGAATGCCGCCAACGTGATCTTCAGCGCGCACTGCCACAATGACCTGGGCCTGGCGGTGGCCAACTCGCTGGCCGCCATCGAAGGCGGTGCACGCCAGGTCGAGTGCACCGTCAACGGCATCGGCGAGCGCGCCGGCAACTGTTCGCTGGAAGAGATCGCGATGGTGCTGAAGGTGCGCCAGGCCTTCTACGAACAGGACAGTTCGATCAACACCCCGCGCATCGTCGGCACCTCGCAGCTGCTGCAGCGCCTGGTCGGCATGCCGGTACAGCGCAACAAGGCCATCGTCGGTGCCAATGCCTTCGCCCACGAATCGGGCATCCACCAGCACGGCATGCTGCGCCATCGCGGCACCTACGAAATCATGCGCCCGGAAGACGTGGGCTGGGAAGATTCGCAGATGGTGCTGGGTCGCCACAGTGGCCGCGCCGCCGTCGAAGCACGCCTGCGTGCACTGGGCTTCTGGCTGGACGAAGACGAACTGAAGCTGGTGTTCGAGCAGTTCAAGGGCCTGTGCGAACAGCAGCGCGTGGTCACCGATGCCGACCTGCAAACCTTGATGCAGGGCGGCTCCAACGCGCAGGGCTATCGCCTGGCGTCGATGACCATCAGCGACGTCGGCAGCCGCGCCAATGCACTGGTCGAACTGTCCGACCCGGACGGCAACCGCGTGGCCGAGACCGCGCAGGGCGACGGCCCGGTCGATGCGCTGTTCGGCGCGCTGTCGGCTGCCACCGGCGTGCAGCTGATGCTGGACAGCTACCAGGTGCACAGCGTCGGCATCGGCGCCGATGCGCGCGGTGAAGCCAATCTGAGCGTGCGCCACGACGGCGTGGAGTACGACGGCACCGGCACCAGCAAGGACATCATCGAAGCCTCCGCGCTGGCCTGGCTGGATGTGGCCAACCGCCTGCTGCGCCAGCGCCAGGCCACCGCCCACAGCAGCACCGACGTTCCCACCCCTGCCACCGCCTGAGGAACCCGAGATGAGCGCCTTCGACACTCCTAGCGCAGCCGCTGGCCAGCAGTGGAACGCCCAGGACTATGCGATCGATGCCGGCTTCGTACCGTTGCTCGGTGGCGCGGTCGCGCGCCTGCTCGATCCGCGCGCCGGTGAGCGCATCCTCGACCTGGGCTGTGGCGATGGCGTGCTCAGCACCGAGCTGGCCCTGAGCGGCGCGTGCATCCACGGCGTGGACGCGTCGCCGGAACTGGTGATCGCCGCCCGTGCACGTGGCGTCGACGCGCAGGTGATGGACGGCCACGCGCTGTCGTTCGACAGCGAGTTCGATGCGGTCTTCAGCAATGCCGCATTGCATTGGATGGGCAACCCGGACCGCGTGCTGGAAGGCGTGCGTCGCGCGCTGCGCCCCGGTGGCCGCTTCGTCGCCGAGTTCGGCGGCCATGGCAACGTGGCCACGATCGTCGCGGCGGTACAGGCCGCACGCGTGGCCCACGGCCATGGCGCCAGCACCTTCCAGTGGTACTTCCCGACCGCCGATGCCTATGCCGACCGCCTGCGCCAGCATGGCTTCCAGGTGCAACTGATCGAATGCACGCCGCGCCCGACCCCGCTGCCGACCGGCGTGGCCGGCTGGCTGCGGGTATTCGCCGCGCCACTGCTGGATGACCTGCCCGCCGAGGCCCGCGCCACCGTGCGCGAGGCGGCTACTAGCCTGCTTGCCGAGTTGCCTCGTGACGCATTCGGCCAGCCGCTGGCCGACTACGTGCGGCTGCGGGTCCTCGCCCGCCGTCGCTGACTTGACCCTTTCATATTCATTCCTGATGTTCGCAACTTCGTACTTCTGCCAGGCATACGCATGACTTCCGCACCCCGCACCCTGTACGACAAACTGTGGGACGCCCACGTGGTGGTTCCCGAATCCGACAGCGCACCCGCCGTGCTGTACATCGACCTGCACCTGATCCATGAGGTCACCTCGCCGCAGGCATTCACCGAACTGCGCGAGCGCGGCCTGGCGCCGCGCCGGCCGGACCGCACCAAGGCGACGATGGACCACTCCACGCCGACCTTGCCGGCTGCGGCCGACGGCACGCTGCCCTATGCCAGTGCCGCCTCCGAAGCACAGGTCGCCACCCTGGCGCGAAACTGCGCCGAGCACGGTATCGAACTGTTCGACATGGCCTCGGACAACCGCGGCATCGTCCATGTCATTGCGCCGGAACAGGGCTTCACCCAGCCGGGCATGACCATCGTCTGCGGTGACAGCCACACCTCCACCCACGGTGCATTCGGCTCGCTGGCCTTCGGCATCGGCACCAGCGAGGTCGGCCACGTGCTGGCCACGCAGTGCCTGCTGCAGCGCAAGGCCAAGACCTTCGCGATCACCGTTGACGGTGCGCTGGCACCCGGCGTCGGCGCCAAGGATGTGGTCCTGCACATCATCGGCGTGATCGGCGTCAACGGCGGCACCGGCCACGTGATCGAGTTCCGTGGCAGCACCATCGAAGCGATGGACATGGAACAGCGCATGACCCTGTGCAACATGTCGATCGAGGCCGGTGCACGCGCCGGCATGGTCGCGCCCGACCAGGTCACCTTCGACTTCGTCGCCGCTACGCCGCGCGGCCCCAAGGGCGCCGACTTCGACGCTGCCGTGGCGCGCTGGCAACAGCTGCGCAGCGATGACGGCGCGCGCTTCGACAGCGAAGTGCACATCGACGCCGCCGACATCCGCCCGACCCTGACCTGGGGTACGCATCCGGGTACCGCGATCGCCGTGGATGCGCCGATTCCCGTCGCCAACGATGCCGCCGCACAGAAGGGCCTGGACTACATGCACTTCCAGGCCGGCAAGGCGCTGGCGGGCACACCGGTGGACGTAGTGTTCGTTGGTTCGTGCACCAACGGCCGCCTGAGCGACATGCGCGAAGTCGCACAGGTGCTGCGCGGCCGTCGTGTTGCCGAGCGCGTACGCATGCTGGTGGTACCGGGCTCGGAGATCGTCAAGCGCGAGGCCGAGGCCGAGGGCATCCATGAGATCGTGCGCGCGGCCGGTGCCGAATGGCGCGAGCCGGGCTGCTCGATGTGCATCGCGATGAACGGCGATCTGGTCGCCCCCGGCCAGCTGGCCGTGAGTACCAGCAACCGCAATTTTGAAGGCCGGCAGGGGCCCGGTTCGCGCACGCTGCTGGCCTCGCCGATGAGCGCGGCGTGGGCCGCGGTGAACGGGCACGTTGCCGACACCCGCGAACTGTTCGCACAGGAGGTGGCGTGATGGCCGGTTTCCGTACCCTGACCTCGGCCAGCGTGGTGCTGCGCCAGACCAACATCGACACCGACCAGATCATCCCGGCGCGGTTCCTGTCCACCACCGAGCGTGCCGGGCTGGGTCGCAACGCGTTCAACGACTGGCGCTGGCAAGCTGATGGTTCGCCGGTGGCCGACTTCGCCTTCAACCAGCCGCACAACGCCGGCCGCAGCATCCTGCTGGCGGGCCGCAACTTCGGCTGCGGTTCTTCGCGCGAGCATGCACCGTGGGCGCTGACCGACCTGGGCCTGCGTGCCATCGTCAGCAGCGAGATCGCGGACATCTTCCGCGGCAACGCGCTGAAGAACGGCCTGCTGCCGATCGTGCTGGACGAGGCCGACGTACAGGCGCTGATGCAGCGCCCGGACGATGCGCTGACCATCGACGTGGCTGCGCGCGAACTGCGCACCCCCGATGGCCAGGTCTATTCCTTCCCGCTGGATGGCTTCTCGCAGACCTGCCTGCTGGAAGGCGTCGACCAGTTGGGGTATCTGTTGGGCCGTGTCCCTGAAATCGAACGTTACGAGAGTGAGCATGCACGCTGAAATTGTTGTCCTGCCCGGTGATGGCATCGGCCCGGAAGTGGCCGCCGCGGCAGTTGCCGTCCTGAAGGCGGTCGCCGGACGCTTCAACCACACCTTCACCTTCAGCGAGCACGACATCGGTGGCATCGCCATCGACCGCCACGGTGAACCGCTACCGGCGTCGACGCTGGCCGCCTGCCAGACCGCCAATGCGGTGCTGCTGGGCGCGGTCGGCGGCCCGAAGTGGTCCGACCCGAACGCCAAGGTGCGCCCGGAACAGGGCCTGCTGGCGATCCGCAAGGCGCTGGGCCTGTATGCCAACCTGCGCCCGGTGCGTACCCACGAGGCCGCGCTGCACGCCTCGCCGATCAAGGCAGAGCTGCTGCAGGGCGTGGACTTCGTGGTGGTGCGTGAACTGACCGGCGGCATCTACTTCGGCCACAAGACCCGCGACGCCGACAGCGCCAGCGACCTGTGCCGCTACACCGTGGCCGAGATCGAGCGCGTGCTGCGCAGCGCCTTCCGCCTGGCCCAGCAGCGTCGCGGCAAGGTCACCTCGGTGGACAAGGCCAATGTACTGGAAACCTCGCGCCTGTGGCGCGACGTGGCCGCACGCATCGGCCGCGAAGAATTCCCGGACGTGGCGCTGGAGCACCAGCTGGTCGATTCGATGGCCATGCACCTGCTGGCCAAGCCACGCGAGTACGACGTGATCGTCACCGAGAACATGTTCGGCGACATCCTCACCGATGAGGCCTCGATGCTGGCCGGTTCGCTGGGCCTGCTGCCGTCGGCCTCGCTGGGCCTGCTGCCGTCGGCCTCGCTGGGCGAGCCCGGTGCGGTGGGCATTTACGAGCCCATCCACGGTTCGGCCCCGGACATCGCCGGCAAGGGCATCGCCAATCCGTACGCAACAATCTTCAGCGCCGCGATGCTGCTGCGCCATTCGCTGGGGCTGGAAGCCGAAGCGGCCGCAGTGGAAGCCGCCGTGCATGCGGTGCTGGATGACGGCGTGTTCACCGCCGACCTTGCGGCCAAGGGCCAGGCCGTCAGCACCGCCGCGGCAACCGACGCGGTGCTGGCGAAGCTGGGCTGATCCATCGGGCAACACCTGTAGAGTCGAGCATGGCACGGCTCTACAGGTGGCCCGTGGCCACTGCCCGACTCCGTGCCAACCAAGGTTGGCACCTACCACAGCGGTAGATCCACGCCATGCGTGGATGATTCGGTTCCCGCGCGGTAGGGCCACGCCATGCATGGCTTTGCTTACTTGGTGGTGTACCCACCATTGACCAGAATCGTCTGCCCGGTCATCCACCAGCCATCGGTCACCAGGAAGCGGATCCACGGCACGATGTCGGCGATGTCGGTCAGCCCGGTGCGGGTGAACGCCGACAACGCCGCCGCAGTCTTGTGATACGCCTGCGCATCGGCGCTCTCGGCCGGATAGAAGAACGGCGTGTCCATCGGACCGGGACCGATCGCGGTCACCGAGATGCCGCGCTCGCCGAACTCCTTCGACGCCGCACGGGTGAAATGCTCGACCGGCGCCTTGGTGCCGGCATAGCTGGAATAGAACGGCGTGAACGCACCCAGCAGCGAGGTGACCAGGGTGCAGATGCGGCCACCGTCATTGATGTGGCGACCTGCCTCCTTCAGGAAGAAGAACGCGGCCTTGGCATTGACCGCGCTCATCTCGTCGTACTCCGCCTCGCTGATGTCCAGCAGCGGCTTCTTGAGTACCTTTCCCACCGTATTGATGGCGATGTCAGGACGGCCGACTGCGGCCACGGCATCGACGAACAAGCGCTCCATCGCTGCCGCCGACGTCAGGTCGCCCTGCAGGGCCACCGCCTTGCTGCCGGCGGCCTGCACCGCGGCTACAGTCGCTTCTGCATCGGCCTGGGTAGCGGCACTGTTGTAGTGGATGACGATGGCTTTGGCGCCCTGTGCGGCGAAGTCGCGGGCGATCAGGCCGCCCAGGTTCTTGGCGCCACCGGCGATCAGTACGGTCTTGCCCTTGAGGGAATGCTCGGTCATGGCTTCGGTCTCGGGAGGGGGCTGCCCGGGGTGGCAACCCTGCCCTGACGACGATATCGTGCAGAAAAAGCGGATAAAGCCCGCCACATTGACTTAACTTTCCAGAGTCAGCGAACAATGGACCGGATCGATCGCTTCCGCATCTTCACCCGGGTCGTGGAGTGCGCGAGCTTCACCCGCGCCGCCGACCAGCTCGGCCTGCCCCGCTCCACTGTCTCGGCAGCCATTGCGGAGCTGGAGCAGCGGCTCGGCACCCGCCTGCTGCAGCGCTCGACCCGGCGGGTGTCCACCACCCACGACGGCGATGTGTTCCATGCCCGCTGCCTGCGCCTGATCGCCGAGGTCGAGGACGCCGAATCGCTGTTCCTCCAGGTCGACGCCCAGCCGTCGGGGCTGCTGAAGATCGACGTACCCAGCCGCATCGGCCGCCGCATCATCGCACCGGCGCTGCCAGACTTCTTCGCCCGCTACCCTCAGGTGGAAGTGGACCTGGGCATGAGCGACCGCGCGGTGAACCTGATCGAGGACGGTTGCGATGCAGTGTTGCGGGTCGGCCAGCTGGGCGACTCCAGCCTGGTGGCGCGCGAGCTGGGCCAGCTGGACTTCGTCAACGTCGCCGCACCGGCCTACCTGCGCGAGCACGGAGTGCCGCAGCACCCCGCCGATCTGCAGCAGCATCGCGCGGTGAACTATGCGTCGCCGACGAATGCACGGGTGGAACCCTGGGAATGGCAGGACGGCGGCCAGCTTCACATGCAGCCGATGCCGGGCTGGGTACGAGTGAACAGCGCCGAGGCGTCGATCGCCTGCTGCGTGGCGGGACTAGGGCTGTTGCAGATTCCGCGCTACGACGTACAGGCGGAACTGCAGTCAGGTGCCTTAGTGGAGGTGATGCCGCAACACGTGGCGCAGCCATTGCCGGTGACACTTCTGCAGCCGCATCGGCAACACCGCGCACAGCGCGTGCAGGTGTTCATCGAATGGCTGCTGCCGGTGCTGCGGAGCGGCCTGCAGCTGCAGTAGATCCACGCCATGGGTGAATGCATGCATCCGTGCCAACCAAGGTTGGCACCTACCAGGGCAAAGACCAACCGGCGTGGGGGGGGGCAGAGCCCTTTCCCGGAGGAAAAGGGATCCGACCCCGGTCGGCATCACGCCCCGGATTCATCGGGCTTCACCCGGAACCAGGCCGCGTACAACGCCGGCAGGAACACCAGGGTCAGCACCGTACCGACGATCAGGCCACCCATGATCGAGATCGCCATCGAGCCATAGAATGCGCTGCGCGACAGCGGAATCATCGCCAGCACGGCTGCCAGTGCGGTCAGCACGATCGGGCGGAAACGGCGCACCGTGGCATCGATGATCGAATGCCAACGGTCATGCCCGGCATCGATGTCCTGCTGGATCTGGTCGATCAGGATCACCGAGTTGCGCATGATCATGCCGGCCAGCGCGATCGTGCCCAGCAGCGCCACGAAGCCGAACGGCGCGCGGAACAGCAGCAGGAACAGGGTCGCGCCGATGATGCCCAGCGGCGCGGTCACCAGCACCATCGCTGCACGCGAGAAGCTGCGCAGCTGCAGCATCAGCAGCGTGGCCACCACCACCAGGAACAGCGGCATGCCGGCCTTGATCGAGTTCTGGCCACGCGCCGAATCCTCCACGGTACCGCCGGTTTCCAGCAGGTAACCACTGGGCAGCTCGGCACGGATGCCGTCCAGTGTGGGCAGGATCTGATGCACCACGTCCAGCGCCTGCATGCCATCACTGATGTCGGCGCGCACGGTCACCGTCGGCAATCGGTTGCGGTGCCAGATGATGCCGTCCTCGAAGCCGTACTCCATCGTCGCCACCTGCGACAGCGTGATGCTGCCACCGTTGGCGGTGGGCATCGACAGGCTGGACAGCAGCTCCAGTTGATTGCGCTCATCGGCCGGCCCGCGCAGCAGCATCTCGATCTGGCGATTGCCCTCGCGATACACGCTTACCGATTGCCCGGCCAACGAACTGGCCAGGAACTGGCTGACCTGGGCGCTGCTCACGCCCAGCGCGCGGGCGCGCTCCTGGTCGACCACCAGGCGCACCACCTTGCTCGGCTCGCTCCAGTCCAGGTTGACGTTCATCACGTGCGGGTTCTCCCGCACCTTGGCCTCGACCTGGCGCGCGATCGCCTGCACCTTCTCGATGTGCTCGCCGGAGATGCGCATCTGCACCGGATAGCCGACCGGCGGGCCGTTCTCCAGGCGGGTCACGCGCATCTGCACGTCCGGGAACTTCGGGATCACCTCGTGCAGCAGCCAGTCGCGGGTGCTTTCGCGTGAAGTGATGTCCTTGGCCAGCACCACGAACTGGGCGAAGTTGGTCGCCGGCAGCTGCTGGTCCAGCGGCAGGTAGAAGCGCGGCGAACCGGTGCCCACATAGGACACGTAGTTGGCAATGCCCTCGCGGCTGGACAGCAGCTTCTCAAGCTTCTCGGCCTGGGCCTGGGTCGAGCGCAGCGAGGCGCCCTCGGCCAGCTCGATGTCCACCATCAGTTCCGGCCGGGTCGAATCCGGGAAGAACTGCTGCGGCACGAAGCGGAACATCATCAGCGAGAACACGAACAGGCCGATGGTCGCCGCGATCACCCACCAGCGATGCCGCAGGCAGGTATCGAGGAAGCGACGGAAACTACGATAGAACGGGCGCTGGTACGGATCGTGGTCGTGCCCGTGCTGCGACGGCGCGATCAGATTGGCCAGCGCCGGATAGCGGTCGGCCCACTGCTGGCGCTTGGCGTGCCAGCGCGCTGACAGGCTGCCCGGCTTCGGCGGCTGCGGATTGAACAGGTCCGGCAGCATCTTGTCGCCCAGGTAAGGGATGAACAGCACCGCTGCGATCCACGACACCACCAGCGCGATGGTCACCACCTGGAACAGCGAGCGGGTGTATTCACCGGTACTCGATGCCGCAGTGGCAATGGGCAGGAAGCCGGCCGCGGTGATCAGGGTGCCGGTCAGCATCGGGAACGCGGTCGACTCCCAGGCGAAACTGGCGGCGCGCAGGCGGTCGTAGCCCTGCTCCATCTTGGTGGCCATCATCTCCACCGCGATGATCGCATCGTCCACCAGCAGTCCCAGCGCCAGCACCAATGCACCCAGCGAGATCTTGTGCAGGCCGATGTCGAAGTAGTGCATGACAAAGAAGGTCATCGCCAGCACCAGCGGGATGGTCACGCCCACCACCAGGCCGGTGCGCAGGCCCAGCGAGAAGAAGCTGACCAGCAGCACGATCACCACCGCCTCGGTCAGCACCTGCACGAACTCGCCGACCGACTCTTCCACCGATTGCGGCTGGTCGGACACCTTGCGCAGCTGCATGCCGGCCGGCAGGGTCTTCTGCAGGCGTTCGAACTCGGCATCGAGGTTGGCGCCGAGCTTGAGGATGTCACCGCCATCCTTCATCGCCACCGCCAGGCCGATCGCCTCTTCGCCCATGAAGCGCATCTTCGGCGACGCCGGATCGGCGAAGCCGCGCTTGACCTCGGCGATGTCGCCCAGGTGCACGGTGCGGTCGCCGGCGCGGATCGGGAACTGGCGGATCGCTTCGATGTCGTTGAACTGGCCGGTCACCCGCAGCTGCACGCGATCGGTGGCGGTCTCGAAGAAGCTGGTGCCGGTCACTGCGTTCTGGTCGGCCAGCGCCTGCTGCACCTGCTGCATCGACACGCCCAGCGTGGCCAGCCGGGTGTTGGACAGTTCGATCCACACCTTCTCGTCCTGCAGGCCGACCAGGTCGATCTTGCCGACGTCGGGCACCCGCTGCAGTTCCAGCTGGATGCGGTCGGCGTAGTCGCGCATCACCGCGTAGTCGAAGCCCTTGCCGGTCAACGCATAGATGTTGCCGTAGGTGTCGCCGAACTCATCGTTGAAGAAAGGACCGACGATCTCGCGCGGCAGCGTCGGGCGGATGTCGCCCACGCGCTTGCGCACCTGGTACCACAGGTCCGGGATCTGCCTGGAACGCAGGCTGTCGCGCGCCATGAAGATGATCTGCGATTCGCCCGGGCGCGAGTACGAGCGGATGAACTCGTACTCGCCGGTATTCATCAGCGCCTTCTCAAGCGGCTCGGTCACCTGCCGCGAGACCTGCTCGGCGGTCGCCCCCGGCCACAATGTGCGCACCACCATCGCCTTGAAGGTGAACGGCGGGTCCTCGGACTGGCCCAGATGCTTGTACGACCATGCGCCGATCAGCGCGAAAGCCAGCATCGCAAACAGCACCAGCGGGCGGTTGGACAACGCCCACTCGGAAAGATTGAAGCGGCGCACCGGCTTACTCCCTGGCCTTGGCGGCAGCGGCCGGCGTAGCCGGCTTCAGCACGGGACGGTTCTGCCGGTCCACGGCGATCACCGGCTGGCCGGCCCGCAGCAGGTGGCCACCCGCAGCAACTACCCAGTCGCCCGCGCTCACGCCCGACAGTACCGGTACCGTCTCGCTGCCAAACGCACCGGTGGTAACCGTTGCGGCCTTCAGCGTACTGTTGCCCGGATCGACCACCCATACGCTGGCGGCACCGTTGGCACCACGCTGCAGCGCGCCCAGCGGCAGCTGCAGGGTGCCGTGGCGACCGGCGCTGCTGTAGACGCGTGCACTCTGGCCCAGTTCGACGTCGGCCAGCGCATCGGCGGGCAGGCTGACCCGGGTCGCATAGGTACGTGCCTGCGGATCGGCAGCGGCGGCGATCTCCCGGATCGTGCCCGGCAGGCGCTGGCCGGGGCGGTTCCACAACTCCACCTCGACCGGTTGGCCCACAGCATAGTCGCGGATGGTGGCCTCGGGCAGGTCGATCAGCACTTCGCGGCCACCGTCGGCGGCCAGGTTGAAGATGGTCTGCCCGGCGGACACTACCTGCCCGGCCTCGGCCTCGCGGCTGGCGATCACACCGTCGGCCGGCGCACGCAGCTGTGCGTAGCCGGCCTGGTTGCGGAGCACATCGAGGTTGGCGCGGGCGGCGTTGGCCTGGCCCTGCGCGGCCTTGAACGCGGCGGACTGCTGGTCCAGCTGCGAGCGGCTGACCAGCTGCTGGTCGGCCAGCACCTGGTAACGCTTGAGGTCATCGCGGGCGCGCACCAGATCGGCTTCGGCTGCCGCCAGCTGCGCCTGCGAGGCACGGGCCTGCAGCGCGAAGTCGGCCACGTCCAGCTCGGCCAGCACGTCGCCCTTCTTCACCCGTTGCCCGGCATCGACGTGGCGCTTGACCAGGTTGCCGCCAACGCGGAACGACAGCGGGCTTTCCTGTCGCGCACGCACCGTGCCCGGGAACGCCGCCGGCGCCTGCCCGGCCTGCTCGCCGGGGTGAACCACCAGCACCGGTACGGCCGCCGGTGGCGCCTGTTCCTGCCCCGAACAGGCTGCCAGCGCAGCCATCCACACCATACCGCCCATCCAGCGCACGATCTTCATCGGTCAACGTCCTGAAAACGCAGGGTTGCAACTAAGGGAGGAGCCGCGACTGCCGGCCCAATTTAATAAACCGACCGGTATAGTATAAATATCGAACCGCTTGGTCTAGTATTGTCGCGATGAGTTCCCACATTTCCCGCAAGCCGTCGGCCAAGCCCGCTGCCAAGGCCGCCGGACCCGGGCGCCCCAAGGACCTCGGCAAGCGCGCGGCGATCCTTGAAGCAGCCAAGGCACTGTTCATCGAACAGGGCTATACCGGCGTGAGCATGGACACCATCGCCGCTCAGGCCGGCGTCTCGAAGCTGACTGTGTACAGCCACTTCGGCGACAAGGAGACGCTGTTCTCCGAGGCGGTGCAGTCAAAGTGCATTGAAATGCTGCCCGACGCGCTGTTCGTAGCCGACGCGGACGGCCCGCTGCGCGACCAGCTGATCGGTATCGGCCTGGCCTTCTTCGAGCTGATCACCTCCGACGCGGCGATCTCGATCCAGCGCATGATGATGGCGCCGGAGACCGACGAACGCCTGCGCGCGCTGTTCTGGAAAGCCGGCCCCGAGCGTACCTGCGAGGCCCTGGCCGATTTCCTGCGTGCCCGCGCCGAACGTGGCGAACTGGATATCCCCGACTGTGCTCTGGCCGGCGAGCAGTTCCTGACCCTGGTCAAGGGCGAAGTGCACATGCATATGATGTGCGGCATGCCACTGTCACCCGTGGAATGCGACCCTCTTGCCCACGTGACCGCCAGCATCGACTTCTTCCTGCGCGCCTACGCGCCGCGAGGGGCCGGAACGGCTGAATAACCAAAACTGAACGAACCGGAGGTCGCGATGACTTCCGGCACTGCGACCCCGGCCCCCGGCAGCTGATGCTCTGGGCGCGCCGCCGGCCTCCGGCACCGGTAAAATGGCCGGCCCACTGCGCTGGATTTGAACCTCATGACGATTGATTACGCCCACGCCCGCGAACTGATGGTGGAACAGCAGATCCGTCCCTGGGACGTGCTGGACATCAAGGTGCTCGACGTCCTGGCCCGCCTGCCACGCGAGGCCTTTGTCGCCGACGCGCACCGGGCACTGGCCTACGCCGATGTCGAACTGCCGATCGGCCACGGCCAGAAGATGATGAAGCCGGTCATCGAGGGCCGTACCCTGCAGGCATTGGACCTGCAGCCGGGTGACGAAGTGCTGGAAATCGGCACGGGCAGCGGCTTCCTGTCGGCCTGCATCGGCGCGCTGGCGCGCGATGTGCTGAGCTTGGAAATCGACCCTGAGCTGGCCTCCGCTGCGCGTGCCCGCCTGGACGCCTCCGGCCTGGGCACCAACGTCCGCGTGGAAGTGGCCGATGCCCTGTCCTGGCAGACCGAACGCCGCTTTGACGTGATCTGTGTCACTGGTGCGGTCGACGTGGTGCCGTCACAGTTCGCCTCGTGGCTGCGTCCGGGTGGCCGCCTGTTCGTGATCCACGGCCGCTCGCCGGCGATGGAGGCCCTGCTGGTCAAGGCCGACGGTAGCTCCGAGTCCCTGTTCGAGACCGATATCGATTACCTGCGTGGTGCCGCCCCGGCCCCCCAGTTCCACCTCTGAGTCCAAGGAAGCCGCAATGATCCGCCGATCCCTCGCTGTTGCGCTGGCCACTGCCCTGCTGCCGTTGTCCGCCCATGCCGCCGACCTGCTGCAGGTCTACGAAATGGCCCGCAACGGCGATCCGCAGCTGTCGGCCGCCGAATCGACCCGGCTGTACGACAAGGAAGGCGCCGTGCAGGCGCGTGCCGCCCTGCTGCCGCAGATCAACGGCCAGGCCGCGCTGAACCGCACGCGCAGCGAGCCGAACGCCGACGCCAACTCCGGCTCGTTCACCAACAAGCGCCGCACCTACACGATCGACGGCAGCCAGACGCTGTTCAACTGGACCCAGATCAACAACCTGCGCTCGCAGCGTGAGCTGAGCAAGGCGGCGGACTTCACCCTCGAATCGGCCAACGACAACCTGATCGTGCGCACCTCGGCGGCCTACTTCAACGTGCTGGTGGCGATCGAATCGCTGAACGCCGCACAGACCAATGAAGCTGCCGCGAAGAAGCAGTTCGACTTCGCCGACAAGCGCCTGGAAGTGGGCCTGGCGCCGATCACCGACGTGCACGAAGCACGCGCCCAGTACGACCAGGCGCGCGCCAACACCATCATTGCGCAGAACACCCTGGCCGATAACTACCAGGCCCTGACCGAACTGACCGGCCAGCCGGTGACCAACCTGCGTGGCCTGCCGGCGGACTTCCGCCCGGAAGTGCCGGCCAACCGCGGCAACATCGACGAGCTGGTGCAGCAGGCTACGACCCAGAATCCGGCGCTGAAGGCGCAGGAGCTGAAGGTCAGTGCCGCTGAAGCCGGCGTGCAGGCTGCCCGTGGTGGTCATTACCCGACCCTGTCGCTGGGCGGCAGCTGGGGCAAGAGCGCCACCTGGGGCGACAGCACCGGTGCCGGCTCGCTGTCACCGGATGCGCGCACCAACAGCATCGGCCTGACCCTGAGCGTGCCGATCTTCTCCGGTGGTGCCACCCAGTCCGGCGTGCGCCAGGCGCTGGCGCAGCGTGACATCGCCCAGGACGGCTACGAGCAGCAGAAGCGTGCCCTGGATCGCAATACCCGCAATGCCTACCAGACCCTGGTTCAGGGCATCAGCGAAGTGGAAGCCCGCCGCCTGGCGGTGGTCTCGGCGCAGAGCGCGTACGACGCTTCGCAGGTCGGCCTGGAAGTCGGTACCCGTACCGTGCTGGATGTGATCCAGAACCAGCGCATCCTGTTCTCGGCACAGCTGGACTATGCCCAGGCCCGCTACACCTTCCTGCAGAACCGCCTGCTGCTGAGCCAGTCGCTGGGTGCGCTGGACGTGGCCGAACTGCAGGACGTCAATCGGCTGCTGACCCAGGACGCGGGCAACCCGGCCACGACCACGCACTGAGTCGTCGCCCCTGCAACTAAAAAGCCACCCGCGAGGGTGGCTTTTTTGCAGATGCTGCATCCACACGCGCGCGCCCCGGCGTGGCCCCACGAACCGTCAGCCCGGCCATGCGCGCAGGCGTTCCAACGCCGCGAGCGCGCACAGCACGGCTGCCAAGGGGGCCAGCATCGACATCATCAGCCCGCAGCCGGCTGCGCCTTGCCGGGTGTCATCCCGACGCCGCAGCACCGCCAGGCACAGCGCTGCCATGACCACCAGCGTTGCCGGACCCGGCAGCGCCGGCAAGGTGCCCTGCGGCAGCCCCAGCACCAGCATCACCGCCGGCAGCGCAACCACCATTGCGCTCAGGCGCGTGCGGGATCGTCCCGCCGCGTCAGCTGCGCGGGGCCACAACGATGTGGCCAACCGGACGGCCAGCATCAGCAGCACCAACTGCAGGGCGGCCAGGCCCGCTGCCCCGGCCAGGGGCAACAATGGCAGCATCCACTGCAGCTGGGGGTGCACCTGCAGCGCAACCGCCAGTGGCCGGGTACTGGCGAGCGCGGAAAATTCGACCAGCCCGGCCTGCAATGCTGCCAGCACGATCAGCAGCAGCATCGCCAGCAACGAGACCAGCGCCAGCACCGCCGGCTGCCACATCGCGCCCTGGCGGCGCAGCGCAGGAAAGCCCAGTGCCAGGCCCACGCTGGCAAATATGCCCAGCAGCGGCACCGCAGCCGCCAGCACGCCCCCCAGCCCGAAGCGATACGGTGCGGTCGCCGGAGGCAGCCAGGGAATCCAATGCCCGTAGTGCACGTGACGCGCCGCCAGCGCCAGCAGCAACACCCCCACACCGATCTTCACCGTCAGCAGCGCACAGGCCGCCAGAGCCACACCCCGCGGCGGCAGCAACGCGAGCGCGCTCAACAACAGCAGACCCATGGCCGCCGCTACCTGCACGGGCAGCCAGTCGTTGGCATGGAGGCCTCCGGTAGCCAGCACGGCATGTACATGGCGGGCCATGGACTGTGCCGCGCCCGCCGTGGTCGCCGTCAGCTCAAGCAACAGGATCGCGCCCAGAACGATGGCCACCCGTGGCCCCCAGCTGGCGGCCAACAGCCCGTACAGGCCATCGGCCGCCGGCAGTCGCAGCACCAGATCCTGCAGGCAGCACAGCACCAGGCCAGCCCCCAGTGCGGCCAGCAACAGGCTCAGTACGATGGCCGGGCCAGCCTGTGCCGCCGTGTGCTGGCCCACCAGCGCGATCACGCTGCCGCCCACCAGCAGCGTCAGTGCCACCACAGCCAGGTGGTCCATCCCCAAGCGCGCCCCACCGGTGCCGTCCCTGCCCCTGTCGCCGTCCATCGCAAGTTCCCTTGATATCCGCCCAAGCGCGGTCGACAGCAGGCTGGCAGCCTGCGTCGTCCTGCGGAATCAGAATCGGTGCTGCGTGCGCCACGATGTGATGGCAGGCACGCTGCCATCGGCAGGGTCGGTCCAGCAACGACAGAAAAATCGTTGCTAAGCAGAATTGATGAAGTTGATCACGACAACGCTGCACAGCGCCGCCGACGCCGCGCTGCCGGGATCACTCGCGCGGTGGTGGCAGGTGCGGTGCGACCAGCGCAAGCGTGCGCTGCAGCGCGCCACGGCCATTGCTGACCAACGTGCAGCCCGCACGCGCCATGTCTTCGCGGGCCTGCGCATCTTCAAGCAGATGCTGCAGCAGGTCGCCCACTGCCTGCACATCTTCGCCAATCAGCAGCGCACCGGCCTCGCGCATGCGCCGGGAGATTTCCGCGAAGTTGTGCAGGTGCGGGCCGGTCACCGCCGCGGTTCCCATCGCAGCGGGCTCCAGCAGGTTGTGGCCACCGATGGCCTGCAGGCTGCCGCCGACGAAGGCGACCTGGGCGCAGGCGTAGAACGGCATCAGCTCGCCGAGGGTGTCGATGACGAACACGTCTGTGGCGGCGCGCGGCCACTGGTCCACGCGGCGGGTCGCCACGCTCCAGCCCTGTTCGCGCGCCAGCGCTTCCACCTTGGGGAAACGTTCGGGATGGCGCGGTGCCCACAGCAGCAGCAGATCCGGATGCTGCTGGCGCAGGCGGCGGTGCAGGTCGATCACCGCCTGTTCTTCGCCATCATGGGTACTGGCGGCGATCCATACCGGGCGCGCGCCCGGCACCCGTGCATGGAACTGTTCGACGAAGCCCTGCACGTCCGGCGTGGTGATGTCGAACTTCAGGTTGCCCAGTGCCTGCACCTGGCCGGGCTCCGCCCCCAGCTGCACGAAGCGCTCGGCATCGTCCTGCGACTGCGCGGCCACGCAGGTGACGGTGCGCAGGGCGCGGCGGATCAATGCGGCCAGCAGCCGGTAGCCGCGCAGCGAACGCGCCGACAACCGGGCATTGAGGATGTAGACCGGAACGCCACGGTCACGGCAGCCGAACAGCATGTTCGGCCACAACTCGGTTTCCAGGATCAGCGCCAGGCTGGGCTGGAAATGGCCGAGGAAGCGATTGACGCTGCCCGGCACGTCGTACGGCAGGTAGACATGGTCCAGCGCGTCGCCCCAGAGCGCACGCACGCGCTCGGAGCCGGTCGGAGTGATGGTGGTGATGACCCAGCGGATGTCCGGGCGCTGCTGGCGCAGGGCGTTGACCAGCGGCGCGGCGGCATTGACCTCGCCCACCGAGACCGCGTGCAGCCACACCCGTGGCTGGCCGGTCGGCTGCGGATAGGAGGCGTAGCGTTCGTCCCAACGCCGGAAGTACTCACGGACCCGGAAGCCGCGCCAGACCAGGTGGTACACGGTGATCGGCAGCAGGATGTAGAGCACGACCGAGTACAGGCCGCGCAGGATCCATTCGACAGGGTCTTTACGCATGCGGCAAGGATACGGGAGCCCCCCGGGAAAGACACGCGGCCGCCTTGGTAGAATGACCCCATGTCAGATGCCTCCACCGCCGTCCGCCCGTCGCTGCGCGATCCGCGCAACTGGCCGATGTTCGCCGCCATGTTCGGCGCCTTCGCCATCGCCCGCCTGCCGTGGATGCTGCAGCGCGCGCTGGGCCGGGGCGTCGGCTGGATCACCTGGCGCCTGCTCGGCAGCCGCCGCCGCGCCGCCGAGGTCAATCTGCAGCTGTGCTTCCCGGAGAAGGACGAGGCGTGGCGGCAGCGCCTGGTGCGCGACAGTTTCGATGCGCTGGGCGTCGGCGTGTTCGAGTGCATCCGCGCCTGGTGGGGCAGCATCGACAGCATCCGCCCGCAGGTACGGATCGAAGGCCTGGAGCACCTGCGGCAGATGCAGGCCGAAGGCCGCGGCGTCCTGCTGGTCTCCGGCCACTTCATGACCCTGGAAATGTGCGGCCGCCTGCTGTGCGACTACGTCGATCTTTCCGGCATGTACCGCAAGCACAAGAACCCGGTGTACGAGTGGGCGGTGAAGTTCGGCCGCCTGCGCTATGCCAAGGCGATGTTCGCCAACGAGGACATCCGCGCGACCGTGCGCCACCTGAAGAAGGGCGGCTTCCTCTGGTACGCGCCAGACCAGGACATGCGGGGCAAGGACACCGTGTTCGTGCCGTTCTTCGGCCACACCGCTTCGACCATCACCGCCACCCATCAGCTGGCGCGCATGACCGGCTGTGCGGTGATTCCGTACTTCCACCGGCGCGAAGGCGGAAAGTACTTCCTGAAGATCGGCGCGCCGCTGGAGAACTTCCCCAGCGAGGATGTGGAAGCCGATACCACGCGGGTCAACCAGGCCATCGAAGCGATGGTGCGCGAGGCTCCCGACCAGTACCTGTGGATCCACCGCCGCTTCAAGCGCCAGCCCGGTGGCCGGAGTGATTTCTACAAATAACGGTGGGGCGGGAGGGTTTCGTCCACGCATGGCGTGGATTTGATGACGCGGAGCATTCTGAAGTAGATCCACGCCATGCGTGGATGCTCTACATCCGGGTGCCGGCACCTACAACGGCCAACGGCACCATGCGTGCGGGTACTCACCCAACGTGCCGGCCAGGCCCGCACGGACCGGATTGGTCAGGATGTACATCGCCTTCTCATGAAGGGATTCATCGCTGCGTACGGCATGATCGTGGTAACCGTGCTGCCACAGCGCCCCTCGTCGCTGCAATCGCCGGTTCAGCAGTCGGCTGCTGCGTGATTTGAGCAGGGCCATACACTCGGCCAGGGTTCCTCCGCGCAGCTCCATCAGCCAGTGCAGATGGTCGGGCATGACCACCCAGGCGAGGCTGTGGCTGAAGCCCTTGCGCTCTACGAAGCGCAGGGTGTCGATAAGGATCGCCACGTTTGCCGCATCGGCGAACAACGGTTCGCGGCCGAGGGTTGCTGTGGTCAATGAATAAACGTTGCCGGATCGGGAATACCGACCGTAGCGAAGTCTGGGGCTGGCCATGCCTCCAGCGTGCGCGAACTGCCGGGGCACCGATAGTGGAGATGTCACCGTGTTCAGGTCGGGAAAGCCTCATCCACGCATGGCGTGGATCTACTGATCGACTCCATGGTTGATCCCTACCATGCGCGGATGCGCGGTCACGTCACCGGCGAGGAATCATCTGCGTCGCGGGCCAGCAGGCTGCCGGCGAACAGGGCTGCCAGCAGCACCGTCAGGCCACCCCAGAACGCGGAATAGAACGCCAGGTGCGTATTGAGCGGGAACACCGTAACCGCCAGCGCCAGCATTGCCGGTCGGGCGCGATCATGCGCAGCCGCCGGGGCATAGCGCCACGCCCGCCAGGCCTGCGCCACCGCCGCCAACCACAGCAGCAGGCCCAGAACGCCGGTCTCGGCAAGGATTTCCAGCACGATCTGGTGGGCGTGCAACGCCGGTTGGCTGCCCCACACGGCGGGACCCTCATCTGACACGCAGGCCGGATACGCATCGCGGAAGCCGCGCGCACCGACACCGTTGACCGGATGCTCCTCGATCATGCACACCGCTGCGGTCCAGATGCGCGCGCGCCCCGAAAGCGCCTCGTCAACGCCCTGCCCGTCTTCGTTCCATGCCTGCGCCGTGCGCGCGACACGCTCGCGCAGCTGCGGCACGCCCGCTGTCAGTGCGGCCGTACCCAGCGCTGCCACCAGGGCCAGCAGCAGCAGCCGCTTCCAGCCGAACTGGCGCACGCCGCTGTAGGCCAGCACCAGCACAAAGGTGATCCACGAGGCGCGCGAACCTGCCAGCAGCAGCACGCACCCCAGTGTTGCAGCGGCCAGCAGCCACCCTGCATTGCCCAAACGCTGCGCCATCGGCAGCAGCAGGAACGGTGACAGGCTGGCCAGCACCTGGCCGAATTTCAGATTGCAGGGCCCAAGCGCGCCACTGAGGCGGTCGGCCAGTGCGGCTTCGTCGGCCGGGCACAACGCGTGGCCACTCACGGCCAGCTTCAGGTGTTCCAGCGACCAGAACCACGGGCTGGTGCCAGCCAGCGCCTGCACCAGCGCGTCCAGCGTCCACACGCCGGTGATCAGCGCCAGGCCACCGAAGGTCAAGCGCCGCCGTTCCGGCGTGGCCACCGCAATCGCCACCAGCCACATGAAGGGCAGGTAGCGCAGTCCGGCGGCCGCCTTGGTCCACGAGGCCGAAGGGTCGATCGCATCGATGGCCGAAAACGCCTGCGGCAGCCAGTAGCCGAGGAACAGGATCGAGGTCAGCGCCCACGCCGCCGTGCTCAACAGGTGCGGGCGGCGCTGCAGCCGGCGCATCACCATGCGCGCGGCAGCATAGACCGCGCCAAGGCCCAGCACGGTTTCGGCAATGCCCGGCAGCGGCCACATCGCCACGTACGCCAGCACCCACCAGGGCGCCCAGCGCCCGGCACGGTCGTCGCGCACGATGGCAGCGGGGTCAGCCGGCGAGATCGGCATAGAGGCGGAGGGTATCGCGCTGCATGGCCTGCAGGGTAAACGGGATGCGGGTCGGCAGGGACGGCGGCTGCGCCAGCAGGGCCAGCGCACGTTCACCCAGCGCGCGCGCGTCGCCGAGCGGCACCGCACCGCTGGGCTGCAGCTGCAGCAGCAGTTCGCCGACGCCACCGTGGTCCCAGCCCAGCACCGGGCGACCGACCGACAGCGCCTCGACCACGGTGCGGCCAAAGGCTTCCGGCTTGTCCGACAGCTGCAGCACCAGATCGCTGGCGGCGTAGGCCTGGGCGATGCGGACGGTAGGCGTGCTGATCTGTACGGCCTCGGCCACGCCCAGTGCCGCGGCCTGGCGGCGCAGGTCAGCCACGTAGGCCTCGCGCCCGGGTTCGTCGGTGCCCAGCATCCACAGCTGGGCAGGCACGCCGGCGGCACGCACGTCGGCCAGCAGCTGCAGCGCGTGGGTGTGGCCCTTCAGCCGGGTGCCGCGCCCCGGCAGCAGCAGCAGCGGGCCTTCGACCTGGGCCAGCCACGGGTAGTCGGCCGCCAGCGCCAGCCGCGGGCGGCGGTCGGCGCGCGCCACGCGCGGGAACTGGTTGACGTCGACACCTCTCGGTATGACCCGCAGTTTTTCTTCCGGCACCGTCGGGTAATGGCGTTGCACGTAGGCGCGCACGGTGTTGGACACGCAGATCACGCGTTCGCCACTGGTCATCACCGCGCTGTAGCGGCTGGGCGAGTTCAACCCGTGCACGGTGGTCACCCAATGCGGGCGCTGTGCGGCGGGCATGGCGCGGATCGCGTACAGGCCCAACCAGGCCGGCAGCCGCGAACGGGCATGCACGATGTCCGCACCAACTTCGGCAAACAGCCGGCGCAGGGTCGGCAGATGGCGCAGGGTCAGCAGCGACTTGCGGCCGATATCCAGGGTGAGGTGCTCGGCACCACTGTCCAGCAGCGGCTGCACCAAGCGGCCACCGGCAGACACCACCAGCGCGCGATGGCCGGCGGCAACCAGGGCCGCAGCGATTTCCAGGGTCGAGCGCTCGACACCACCGGAGTGCAGCGCCGGCAGCAACTGCACCACGGTCAATCGGCGCATCGAAGGGGCCGCCGTTTAGTCGGCCAGCACGAACACGGAACCGCAGTACGGGCACTGCGCTTCGCCGTTGGGCTCGTCTTCGATCGGCAGGTACACGCGCGGATGCGAGTTCCACAGCGCCATTTCCGGGGTCGGGCAGCTCAACGGCAGATCGCTGCGGTGCACGGTGTAGCGCTTCTCGGCGTTGGCGGGCGCGGTGGCGGTATGGCTCATGGCGGATTCGGTGAACGGGTTGCGAGGCCCGTGATTCTAGCATCTGGGCCGCAACGACATTGCCCCGCAACGGGCCTTTGCACGCCGCCGCCGATGCCTCGCATCTCCCCACCACACGCCGGGCGGCGGCGATTCCGGGGATTTCGCGGTCGTTCCGGCAGGTTCGCTCGCCAGAATCGACTCCAGCGATATTTCCCGCATTTGGATCGAACTAAATGGCACTTGCCAGCGCGCGGCGGCTGTTGCAGGATCGGGCCAGGTCGCACCCCGACCCACCCAATCCAACCCGATCGCATGGCCCGCCCCCACCGGACCGGCATCGCCTCTTCCACTGCCAGCTTGGCGGGCGGAGCGATGCTGTCCGTGGTGTCCGCCGATGCGGGTTCGCCCGCCGCCAGCCCTTCCGGGAGACCCTTGCATGACCCTGTCCGATCCGCGCCGCGCCCTGCTTCCGCTCGCCCTGGCCCTGGCCTGTGCGACCACTGCGATGCCGGCGCGGGCGCAGGGGCTGCAGACCTCGTTCGAACCGGGCGAACCTGTACCGGCGCAGGCCACCGGTGCGCTTCAGGTCACGATCGGCAATGGACCGGCCGCGCCCTACGCCGCCAAGCGCAACGCCGGCTACAGCGGCCTGCATGCGCTGCGCTACAGCAGCGAAGGCGGCAGCGCGCGGCGCGAACTGTTCAAGGCCGACCTGCCCATCGAGGCCGATACCACGCTGTCGTGGCTGGTGCTGCCGGAAATCGTCGGCAAGGACACCGTCGCCTCGACCTATGTATCGCTGGACCTGCTGCTGGACGATGGCAGCCGCGTTTCGGCCGGTGCGGCACGCGACCAGCATGGCGTGGCGATCGGCGCACGCGCGCAGGGCGAATCGAAGACGCTGTACCCGCAACAATGGGCCCGCAAGGCAGTGCGGCTGGGCGACGTGCCCACGCTGAAGGGCCGCCGCGTGGTTGCGATCGAGCTGGAGGTAGCCAGTGCCGAGGGCGCGCCGGTCTCTGGCTGGATTGATGACGTGCGCCTGGATGCCCAACCGCGGCAGCGGCCGCAGCGCGTCTCCGACTGGGTGCTGACCACCCGCGGGACCCAGGCCAACGGCACCTTCTCGCGCGGCAACAATTTCCCGGCCACGGCGGTGCCGCACGGGTTCAACTTCTGGACCCCGGTGACCGACGCCGGCGCACTGAACTGGCTGTACCGCTGGAACGAACAGAACGATGCGCAGAACCGCCCGCAGCTGCAGGCACTGGCACTGAGCCACCAGCCCAGCCCGTGGATGGGCGACCGCCAGACCTTCCAGGTGATGCCCTCGGCCAGCCGTGGCGTGCCGGACGCCGACCGCCGCAAGCGCGCGCTGTCGTTCGACCGCCGTCATGAAAGCGCGCGCCCCTACCGCTACGACGTGCGCTTCGACAATGGCATCGCTGCTGCCATCGCACCGACCGACCATGCTGCGCTGTTCCGCTTCGAGTTCCCCGAGGGCGGCGACGCCAACCTGCTGTTCGACAATGTCGATGCGCGTGGTGGCCTGACCCTGGACACGGCCACGCAGACCCTCAGCGGCTACACCGATACGCGCAGTGGCCTGTCCAACGGCGCCAGCCGCATGTACGTGGTGGCCAGCTTCGACAAGCCGTGGCGCAGCAGCGGCCGCCTCGACACCGGCCGCCCGACCGGTTACATCAAGTTCGATGCTGGCAGCGACCGGCAGGTGACGATGCGCATCGCGACCTCGCTGATCTCGGTGGAACAGGCGCGTCACAACCTGGCGCTGGAAATCTCCGCCGCCGACACGCTGGAAAGCGTGGCGGGCCGTGCGCAGGATGCATGGGACGCGCGCCTGGCCCGCTTCGACATCGGCGATGCCACTGACGACCAGAAGACCACCTTGTATTCCAGCCTGTACCGGCTGTACCTGTATCCCAACTCCGGCCACGAGAATGCCGGCAGCGCGGCCGCGCCTGACTGGCGCTACGCCAACCAGGCCAGCGCCAGCGACGACAACACCGAAGGCAGCGCGAACCGCAGCTTCACCGGCGTGCGCGATGGCAAGGTGTTCGTCAACAACGGCTTCTGGGACACCTTCCGCACCACCTGGCCAGCCTATGCGCTGTTCACGCCCGACGATGCCGGGCAGATGGTGCAGGGCTTCATCGAGCAGTACCGTGCCGGTGGCTGGATCGCACGCTGGTCGTCGCCGGGCTACGCCGACCTGATGGTCGGCACCAGTTCGGACGTGGCCTTCGCCGATGCGTGGCTGAAGGGCATCGGCGGCTTCGATCCGGCCGAGGCCTACGCCGCCGCGCTGAAGAACGCGACCGTGGTACCCCCCGACCGCCATGTCGGCCGCAAGGGCATGGACCGTTCGACCTTCCGTGGCTACGCCAGCGCGGACGTGCACGAAGGCATGTCGTGGACGATGGAAGGCGCACTGAATGACTTCGGCATCGCCAACATGGCCGAGGCCCTGGCCAAGCGCGCGACCACGCCGGCCGCGCGCGAGCGCTACAGCACCGAGGCCGACTACTTCCGCCATCGCGCCGCCAGCTACGCGACGATGTTCGATCCGGCCGCCGGCTTCTTCCAGGGCCGCAAGGCCGATGGCCAGTGGCGCGTGGACGCCAAGGCCTACGACCCGCGCGTGTGGGGCCACGACTACACCGAATCCAATGGCTGGACCTTCGCCTTCACCGCCGCCCACGATGGCGAAGGACTCGCCGCGCTCTATGGTGGCCGTGACAAGCTGGCAGCGAAGCTGGATGCCTTCTTCTCCACCCCGGAAACCGCCGACCCCGCGTTTGCCGGATCCTACGGCGGCACCATCCACGAGATGACCGAAGCGCGCGATGTGCGCATGGGCATGTACGCACACAGCAACCAACCGGCGCACCACATCCCATGGATGTACCTGTACGCCGGGCAGCCGTGGAAGACCCAGCAGCACGTGCGCGAGATCCTGTCGCGGCTGTATGTGGGCAGCGAGATCGGCCAGGGCTATCCGGGCGACGAGGACAACGGCGAGACCTCCGCGTGGTACGTGCTGGCTTCGCTGGGCCTGTATCCGCTGCGCATGGGCGCCCCGGAGTACGTGATCGGTTCACCGGCGTTCGAACATGCGAGGGTGGAACTGCAGGGCGGCGCGGTGCTGACCGTGAACGCGGCCAACAACTCACGCGAGAACGTCTACGTGCAGTCGCTGAAGATCAATGGCAAGCCGTGGACGAAGACCTGGGTGCCGCACGAGCTGATCGCCAAGGGCGCGACGCTGGACTTCGTGATGGGGCCGCAGCCGTCGCGCTGGGGCAGCGGCGTGGATGACGTGCCGCGCTCGCTGACCGCGCGGGGCCAGCGCCCGCAGCTGCTGCACGACCTGCTCGGCAGTGGCGCCAAGGTGACGCTGGCCGATGGCCGCGCCCTGCCGGCGCTGGTCGATGACGATGCAGCCACCACCGTCGGCCTGGGCGGCGGCGCAACCATCGCACTGACCGGCCTGGGCGACGGCGCGCCGACCATGTACACGCTCACCAGCGGTGACGGCCGCATCCAGGGCGGCGAATGGACGCTGGAAGCGCGCAGTGGCAACGGCCGCTGGATCGTGCTCGACCAGCGCAGCGGCGAAGCCTTCGAGTCTGCCCGCCAGACCCGACCGTTCCGCATCGCCAAACCCGGTCGTTACAGCGAGTATCGGCTGCGCCTGGCCGCACCGGGCCGGCTGCCGCTGGCGGAGATCGAACTGTTGGCGCCCAGCGCCGTACAATGAGCCCCATGCGCTACCGTCTGCTGCCTCTGGCCCTTGTTGCCCTTTCCTTCTCCAGCTTCGGCCAGACCCAGGCCTTTGATGCGCAGCTGACCCGCGATGGCGTGACGCTGAACTACCAGGACGCCCGTGGCGCCCTGGCCGCGCCGCAGCGAAAGCGGGTGATCGATACGTTCTACTTCGCCTACCTGCGCGAACGTGCGGACTTCCACCCGGCCGCGCCGTCGATGGTGCGCATTGTGATCGACCCAGCCTACACCGGGATCGCCTTTGTCGGTGACAAGGACCAGGCCGCGACGATCACCATCAACCCGGGTTGGCTGGCGCAGCACCCCAACGACATCGACCTGGTCACCCATGAGGCCATGCACATCGTGCAGGGCTATCCGGGCTATGGCGACGCACGGGTGCCGGGTTGGCTGGTGGAAGGCATCGCCGACTACGCACGCGACCGCTACGGCATGGACAATGCCGCTGCGGGCTGGGCACTGCCGGGCAAGGTCGAGAAGGGGCAGAACTTCGACAGCGGCTACCGTGTCACCGGTGCGTTCCTGAAATGGGCCGACGCCGAACATCCGGGCCTGGTGCTGGCACTGGACAAGGCCCTGCGCGACGGCCGCTATGCACCGGCGCTGTGGCAGAAGCACACCGGCAAGGCACTGCCGGCGCTGTGGGCGCAGTACGCCAAGCCGCGTTCCGACGCTCCGCCGCCGGCCCCTGCACGCCGCGGCAAGCGGCGCTGACTGTGCGATCAACTGGGTATAGCCGCGACTGGGTAGAGTCGACTGCGTAGAGTCGACTGTTGGTCGACTGACTTTCGTCCAGCCCCCGAAAACCCCGCGCTTCGCGCGATAGTCGACCAACGGTCGACTCTACCTCGCTGGCGTCTACGCCTCAGCGCGACTGCACGAAACCGGCGTACAGCGCGAACAGCTGCTGGAAGTACCGCCGCGTCACTCGATTGCGCATGACACCCTCGCCGATGGGAAGTTGGTCGGGCCCAGGGTGGGAAGGCCGGTCCGGTCCCTTCCCACGGCCGGGCCGCGTGGGCGTATTGGGCCGCAGCGGCGTTGCAGGGAAATGACCGGGCAACGTAGCGCGTGTGGCACAGACCGGAGTAGGACCGGCCGCTGGCCGGCTGCCGTCGTGTATCTGAGCACGATTGGGGTTGCCGGCCAGCGGCCGGCACTACCCGTTTCCGCTGCGCGGAAACAAAAACGCGCCCCGTGGGGCGCGTTTCCGCAGCTGTCGCTGGAAAGAAGGCTTATGCCTTCTTTTCCGCTTCCAGCTGCTTCCTGATCTGCGCATCGACCGCCGCAATGGCGGTCATGTTCAGGATCCGGCGCGAGGTCGCGCTGGTGGTCAGGATGTGCACTGGCTTGTTCACGCCCATCAGGATCGGGCCGATCGCCACGCCGTCGGTGAACACCCGCACCAGGTTGTAAGCGATGTTGGCCGCTTCCAGGTTCGGCAGCACAAACAGGTTGGCGCGGCCCTGCAGGGTCGAGCCCGGCAGCAGCTTCTGGCGCAGCGCTTCATCCCATGCGGTGTCGCCCTGCATTTCGCCATCCACGTTCAGGCGCGGGTTGCGCTTGAGCAGCAGCTCGCGCACCTGGCGCATCTTCAGCGCATCCTTCGAATCATGGCTGCCAAAGTTGGAGTGCGACAGCAGCGCCACCTTCGGCTCGATGCCGAACAGCTTCATGCGATAGGCCGCCTGCAGGGTCGCCTCGCACAGCTGCTCGGCGGTCGGATCTTCCTGCACGTGGGTATCGACGAAGAAGAACACGCCCTGCTGGTTGATCACGCCGGTCATCGCCGAGGTCGAGGTGACCTTCGGCTCCAGCGGCAGCACGCTGCGCACGTAGCCCAGCTTCTTGTGGAAGCGGCCGACGATGCCGGTCAGCATCGCATCGGCCTCGCCACGGGCCACCATCACCGCTGCGATCAGGGTCGGGCGCGAACGCATCAGGTTCTTCGCCGCGGCCACGGTCACGCCACGACGACCGGTCAGGCCGTGGTAGTACTGCCAGTATTCGTTGAAGCGCGGGTCGTCGTTGATGTTGGTGACTTCAACGTTCTCGCCGATCTTCAGGCGCAGGCCCAGGCGCTCGATGCGCGACTCGATCACTTCCGGGCGGCCGATCAGGATCGGATGCGCCAGGCCGTCATCGACCACGTTCTGCACCGCCTGCAGCACCACTTCCTCTTCGCCCTCGGCGTACACCACGCGCTGCTTGTCGCTGCGCGCGCGGTCGTACACCGGCTTCATCATCAGGCTGGTGCGGTAGACGAACTGGGCCAGCTTGTCGCGGTAGGCGCCCATGTCCTCGATCGGGCGCGAGGCCACGCCCGAATCCATCGCGGCCTGGGCCACGGCGGCCGACAGTTCCACCAGCAGGCGGCGGTCGAACGGGCGCGGGATCAGGTATTCACGGCCGAAGCTCGGGGTCTCGCCGCCGTAGGCCGAACCCATGTCGGTGGCTGCACGGCGTGCCAGTGCAGCGATGGCACGCACGCAGGCGATCTTCATTTCCTCGTTGATCGCGGTGGCGCCCACGTCCAGCGCACCACGGAACAGGTACGGGAAGCACAGCACGTTGTTGACCTGGTTCGGGTAGTCCGAACGGCCGGTGCCGATGATCGCGTCCGGACGCGCAGCGCGCGCCACCTCCGGCATGATTTCCGGGGTCGGGTTGGCCAGCGCGAAGATCACCGGATCCGGCGCCATGGTCTTGACCATGTCGGCGGTCAGGATGCCCGGTGCCGACAGGCCCAGGAAAATGTCCGCGCCGTCGACGATCTCGGCCAGGGTGCGCTTGTCGGTGTCACGCGCATAGCGCTGCTTTTCCGGGTCCAGGTCGGTACGACCGGTGTGGATCACGCCCTCGCGATCGAAGGCCAGGATGTTCTCCGGCTTCAGGCCCAGCTGCACCAGCATGTTCACGCAGGAAATGCCGGCCGCGCCCATGCCCGTGGTCGCCAGCTTCACTTCCTCGATCTTCTTGCCGGTGATCGCCATCGCGTTGAGCACGGCCGCGCCGACGATGATCGCCGTGCCGTGCTGGTCGTCATGGAACACCGGGATCTTCATGCGCTCGCGCAGCTTGCGCTCGACCACGAAGCATTCCGGCGCCTTGATGTCCTCCAGGTTGATGCCGCCGAAGGTCGGTTCCAGCGAGGCGATGATGTCGACCAGCTTGTCCGGGTCGGTCTCATCCACTTCGATGTCGAACACATCGATGCCGGCGAACTTCTGGAACAGCACGCCCTTGCCTTCCATCACCGGCTTGCCGGCCAGCGCGCCGATGTTGCCCAGGCCCAGCACCGCGGTGCCGTTGGAGATCACCGCCACCAGGTTGCCGCGGGCGGTCAGCTCGCTGGCCTGCTGCGGGTCGGCCTTGATCGCTTCACAGGCGTACGCCACGCCCGGCGAATACGCCAGCGACAGGTCGCGCTGGGTCAGCATGGGCTTGGTAGCGGAAACCTTGATCTTTCCCGGCGGGGACATCCGGTGGTAATCGAGGGCGGCCTGTTTGAAATCTTCGTTGGACATCGATGTGGGTTACATGAATGGGCAGAAGGGACAGGGGATGATACCCCCGTTGGAGCGTCCGGACCTGTCGCTATCCTGTCGCAAGCATGCTGCGACCGCACAATTCCGTGCCGTATGCGACGGTACCGCGATACCAGCTTCGGCGCTGCCCATGACAGCCATGGGACGCCCTGAAACGCCGCGGGGCCGTACCACTGACGTGATCGGCCCCGCGGTACCACACACCTGGATCAGCCCTTGGCCGGCAGCGCCTCGGGCAGCGCATCGACCGGCGGCGGCAGTTCGCTCTCGCGGCCATCCAGCGCCAGCTGCAGGCGGTTGCGGTCCAGCGCGCCTTCCCAGCGCGAGACCACCACGGTGGCCACCGCATTGCCGATGAAATTGGTCAGCGAGCGGCATTCGCTCATGAACCGGTCCACGCCCAGGATCAGCGCCATGCCAGCCACCGGCACCTCCGGCACCACGGCCAGGGTGGCGGCCAGGGTGATGAAACCGGCGCCGGTGACACCCGCCGCGCCCTTGGAGCTGAGCATGGCGACCAGCAGCAGGGCGATCTGGTGGCCCAGGGTCAGTTCGGTGTTGGTGGCCTGGGCGATGAACAGTGCCGCCAGGGTCATGTAGATGTTGGTGCCGTCCAGGTTGAACGAGTAGCCGGTCGGGACCACCAGGCCCACCACCGACTTGCTGCAGCCGGCGCGTTCCATCTTCTCCATCAGCGACGGCAGCGCCGACTCCGACGAGGAGGTGCCGAGCACCAGCAGCAGTTCGGCCTTCAGGTAGCGCGCCAGCTTGAACACCGAGAAGCCGCACAGGCGGCAGACCAGGCCCAGGATCACCGCGACGAACAGGAACGCGGTGAGGTAGAACGAGCCCACCAGCCAGGCCAGGTTGATCAGCGAGCCGACGCCGTACTTGCCGATGGTGAAGGCGATCGCACCGAAGGCACCGATCGGGGCGGCCTTCATCAGGATGTGCACCAGCTTGAACACCGGGGCGACCAGCGCCTCCAGGAAGTTCAGCACCGGCTTGCCCTTGTCGCCCACCATCGCCAGCGCGATGCCGAACAGCACGGCCACGAACAGCACCTGCAGGATGTTGCCATCGACAAAAGCGCTGAGCAGCGTCTTCGGGATGATGTCCATCAGGAAGCCGACCAGGGTCAGGTCATGCGACTTCTCGACGTAGCTGTGCACTGCGGTCTGGTCCAGCTCGGCCGGATTGATGTTCATGCCCGCGCCGGGCTGCACCACGTGCGCCACGATCATTCCGACAATCAGCGCCAGCGTGGAGAAGAACAGGAAGTACGCCATTGCCTTGGCGAACACCCGGCCCACCGTGCGCAGGTGGGTCATGCTGGCGATGCCGGTGACGATGGTGAGGAAGATCACCGGCGCGATGATCATCTTCACCAGGTTGATGAAGGCATCGCCGAGCGGCTTCATCTTCTCGCCGACCAGCGGTTCGTAGTGGCCGAGGATGGCACCCAGGACGATCGCCACGATCACCTGGAAGTACAGCTGGCGATAGATCGGCAACGGCTTTGCAGGCACCGGTGCTGCGGTCGGGATGTGCATGGCGGACTCCGGAAGGGGCGTTTTCAGGCACGTACGGCCCCGGGACTGCACGGGAGCCGTTACCGTGGAAACTGACCGCAGGCCCTGTACTGCACGCACAGGGGGTGCGACCAATGGACGCCTTTGTACGCGCCAGGCACGCCGGCGCAGATAACCTATTGGTACTAGCCCCCCGGTTCAGGTGGCACAGGTGCCTACACTGGCGCCGCACCGCCCAGAAACGGGAAGGCCGGTGGCCCGGGCTGAACGGCTGGGCATGTCCCTGCGAAAGTTTCGGCCCCTGCGGCCGCTGATGTCCTGTCCACACGCAATCTGAGAGAGCCGCACCCAACATGCGCCCGAATCCCACCTTGCTGGCCCTGTCGCTGGCCGCCCTACCCGCCCTCGCTTCGGCTGCGGATTTCGACAACTGGCCGACCAAGTACACCTTCGGCGACGGCACCGAGTTGGCCGCTACCGCCAACATCGCCTACGACTACAACGACTTTTCCTCGGCCAGTGGCCTCGAGGACGACGACGCCGTGCGCCGCAAGGAATTCGGTGCGACGCTGAAGAAGAAGGGCGTGTACGACGCGATGGTCTACTACGACTTCCAGGCCGATACCTGGCTGGACGTGTTCGTGCGCTTCGAGAGCAAGGCCTTCTTCGGCCGTGACGTCGGCCGCTTCCGCTTCGGCTACATGAAGACGCCGGTCGGCCTGGATGCGAACACCTCTTCGCGTGCCGGCAGCTTCCTGGAAACCTCGCTGCCGGTGCAGGCCTTCTACGAAGGCCGCCGTACCGGTGTGGAATGGGTGCTGGAGCGCCCGCAGTACCTGCTGCAGGCAGGCGCCTATGGCGGCAAGGACCTGCAGGGCGACAACCCCGGCACCACCCAGGCGGTGCGTGCGGTGTGGACGCCGGTGAAGGCACCGGGTGACGTTATCCACCTGGGCCTGGCCTACTCGCAGGAGAACCCACGCGGCTACAGCGATGGCCGCGACGTGCACCACGAGGCCAGCGCCCGCCTGCGCGCGCGCCCGGAAGCCGGCCTGACCGACATCCGCTACGTCGATTCCGGCGCGCTGGTCACCGCCGACCAGATCCGCCGCACCGGCCTGGAAGGCATCTGGATCCGCGGCCCGTTCTCGCTGCAGGCCGAAGCGCTGCGCGCCACGGTCACCCGCCATGACGGCAAGCCCGACTTCACCGGCAGCGGCCAGTACGCGATGGCCAGCTGGGTGCTGACCGGCGAATCGCGGCCGTACAACGCCGGTGCGGTGGCCAACATCAAGCCGGCGCACAACTACGGTGCGGTGGAACTGGTGGCGCGTTACAGCCGCCTGGACCTCGACGATGGTGACATCCTGGGTGGCCGCCAGCACGACCTGACGTTGGGTGCGAACTGGTACCTGACCAGCCACTTCAAGTTCCAGGCCAACTACGTGAAGGTCGACGCCAGCCGTCGTGGCGTGCACAGCACGCCGGAGATCTTCGAACTGCGCGCGCAGATGCACTTCTGACCCCTTCCACGTCAGACCCCGGCGGGCGTGCACGCCACGCCCGCCGGCCCTGCGTAGACTGCCGCCATGTACTGGCTCAGCCGCCACCGGATGCTGTTGCTGACGATCCTGGTGATGGTCGGTGGCACCGTGCTGTGCGCGGTCGCCGCTGGCCATTACGCCTGGCGGCGCGCGCTCGGCGACGAAAGCAGCCAGGTGCAACGCCAGCTGCAGCTGTATGGCCAGGGCCTGCAACAGCGCATCGACCGCTTCGGCACCTTGCCGCAGGTCATGGCGCTGGATCCGGATCTGCTGCACGCACTGCGTGTGCCGCCCTCGCCCGGCGAACGGCAGCGACTGAACCTGAAGCTGCAACGTGCCAATGAAGTCACCCGGGCCTCGACCCTGACCCTGGTCGGCCACGATGGTGTGGCGGTGGCGGCCAGCAACTGGGACCAACCGACCAGCAACGTCGGCGAGAACTACAGCTACCGCCCCTACTACCGCCAGGCGCTGGCGCAGGGCCGTGGCCGCTTCTACGGCATCGGCATGACTACCGGCGTGCCCGGCTATTACCTTTCGCAGGCCATCGAGGATGACGGCAAGCGGCTCGGCGTGGTGGTGATCAAGGTCGAGCTGTCCGCGCTGGAACAGGAATGGTTGAGCAGCCCGGACGTGGTGCTGGCCAGCGACGACCATGACGTCGTGTTCCTGTCCAACCGGGACAGCTGGCGCTACCGGCTGCTGCGTCCGCTGCGTGCCGGTGAGCGCCGCGAAATGCTCGATGCACGTCAGTACGCCGACCGTGCCCTGCAGCCCTTGCGTGCACGTACCCAAGACGTGCTGTCCGATGGCGGCCGCATGGTGCGGCTGCTGGATCCTGCGCTGCCGCAGCCGATGCTGTGGCAAAGCCTGGCGCTGCCCGCCGAGGGCTGGAACCTGCACCTGCTGCACGACGCCGGCGCCGCTACTGCTGCCGGTCGCGCGGCCGCCCTGACCGGCGGTGCCGCGTGGCTGGCCTTGGGCTTCCTGGTGCTGTTCGTGCAGCAGCGCAGGCGCTTGGCCAAGCATCGCCTGCGCAGCCGCCGCGAACTGGAAACCCTGCTCAAGCAGCACGCACAGGAGCTGCGCACCGCACAGGATGGCCTGCTGCAGGCCGCCACCGACGCCGACAGTGGTCTCAGCCGCAGCCTCGAACACCTGCCGCAGGGTGTGGTGGTGATCGACCGCGACCTGCGCCTGGTCGCGTGGAATTCGCGCTATCTGGAACTGTTCCGGTTCCCGGCAGACCTGGTGCGCGTGGGCCGGCCGATCGAGGAACTGTTCCGTTTCAATGCCCGTCGTGGCCTGCTCGGTCCCGGCCCGGTGGACGAGGCCATCGAGCGCCGCCTGAACCACCTGCGCAGTGGCCGCCCGCACATGCGCGAGAGCGAAAAGGACGACGGCACGGTGCTGGAGATCCGCGGCAATCCCCTGCCTGATGGCGGCTTCGTCACCAGCTACGCCGACATCACCAGCTACAAGAATGCCGCGCGCGAACTGCGCTCGCTGGCCGATGCGCTGGAACACCGCATCGCCGAACGCACCCGTGACCTGGACGAGGCGCGGCGCGAGGCCGAGCAGGCCAACCGCTACAAGACCCGCTTCGTCGCCTCGGCGGTGCACGACCTGCTGCAGCCGCTCAACGCTGCGCGCATGTTCGTCTCGGTGCTGCGCGGCAAGCTGGGCGACCCGGTGCAGCAGCAGACTGCCGATCATATCGATGCCGCGCTGGCGGCGCAGGACGCGATCCTCAACAGCCTGCTGGATATCTCGCGCCTGGAATCAGGATCGCTGCAGGTCCGCGTGCGCACGTTTGCACTTTCTCCGCTGCTGGAGACCCTGGCGCGCGAGTTCGGCATCGCCGCCCAGACCCGTGGCCTGCAGCTTGACTGGGTGGACACCCGCGCAGTGGTGGTCAGCGACGAAGCCCTGCTGCGGCGGATCCTGCAGAATTTTCTGTCCAACGCGTTGCGCTACACCCCACGTGGGCGCCTGCTGATCGGCTGCCGGCGTGCAGGCGATCAACTGCGCATCGAAGTGCATGACCAGGGCCCGGGCATTCCGGAAAGCCTGCAGGGTGAGATTTTCGAGGAGTTCCGCCGGCTGAACGACGGCGTGGAACAGGAACGTGGCGCCGGCCTGGGCCTGGCCATCGTCGAACGCATCGGCCGCCTGCTCGGCCACCGCATCAGCCTGCGCTCTACACTGGGCAAGGGCAGCGTCTTCGCCGTGAGCGTAGCACTCGGGCGCGCCGACGATGTGATCGCACCTGCCGCAGCGCCGGTCATCGCGAGCGAACCCTCCGACGACAGCCCACTGCGAAAGTGCCGGGTGTGGAGCATCGACGATGATCCCCACGTCTGTGCGGCGACCCGTGCGCTGCTGGAGCGCTGGGGTTGCCAGGTGGAACTTGCCGACGGTCCGCAGGGTGCACTGGAAATCGCCAGTGCATTGAACGTGCCGCAGTTGCTGCTGCTGGACGTGCGCATGGGGCAATGGCACGGACCGAACCTGTATGAAGCGCTGTGCACGCTGTGGAAGGCGCGGCCGCCGGTGATCCTGGTGACCGCCGAGCGTGATGAGGCACTGAAGGCGCATGCCGCCGAGAACGGCTGGGGCTTCCTGCTCAAGCCGGTGCGACCGCCCGCGTTGCGGGCATTGATGACGCAGATGTTGTTGCGGCATCGGGGCTAGGACGGCTCGGCCACGCGGGCGTCGCGTTGCCGGCGCACGCTGGCTTTGCTCCTCGTTGATTCCGTACCGAATTCCCAAACCTCTTCGCGCGACAGCCATGGGCAAGGAGGAAATGGATGCGCCGCGTCATTGCGTAGGGCATGGAGAAAATCCGAGTGGGGAGAGAGCAGTCTCCTGACTGACCGGCGCTGCTGAGGATCAGTAGATTTCAACGTTCGGCTGATCGGCAGATCGTACTGAAGACAGCCACAGCCTACGGCCAAGGATCCAGCATGCCCTGCCATCACCTATCCATCGCCCCCCTCCGATACCTCCATCGAATCACAGCAATGCTCTTCTGCCTGTGCTGCGCGGGATGCATGGCTGACAGCACACCAGATACGGACGTCAGCCTCAGGAGGGCCGCGACAGAAGCAAAGGCTCCTCCAGCCATATCGAATGCGGACGCCTCGCCGAACCCCGGCATTCCGACAGCGGCCACGCATCGCGCAGCATCTTCGCTCGCGCTTCTTCGGTCAGAATCCGCACTCGTGTTCAAGGACGGCATCTCGATCCTGGCCGCCGAGGGCCTCCTGCAGTCAAGCAGAAACATGTCGGATGCGATCAACCGCATGACGCAGGATGCAGCTTCCAGCCCCGAGGCGCAGGACCTGACCCGGCACTATCGATCATCACTTGAACGTGCAATCGGTCAAGAAGGTGTACTTGAACGCTTTTCGTGTGGCCTGAGCATCTGCATCGGTATCGCCCGGACCCGAAGCAGCGCGGATCATGAGGCGTGGGGTCACAGGTTTGCGTCAGATGCATCCTCTCCCACTTACAGCTATGCCGAAGCGTCTGAGCATTCCTGGATGGGATACGAGAACAGGTTCATCTTTTCGATCGACCCGCAGATGAGTTCGATCAGCGGCAACTGACGGGCCAGACTCCATTTTCGCGTTGGCGCAGTTGATTCGAGCAGCTCAGAATGCTCTCACCGAGAGCCAAGTGCCCTGCCCAGGTCAGCCGTCCATCCCTGCCCGCGCGTCGCCTTCCGGTTCCAGCGCCTTCACCAGCACCGCCGCCTGCGTGCGGCTATGGCATTCGAGCTTCTTCAGGATGGCAGTGACGTGCACCTTCACCGTGTTCTCGGCCAGGCCCAGCTCGTAGGCGATCTGCTTGTTGAGCAGGCCATCGGCCAGGCACAGCAGCACGCGGAACTGCTGCGGGGTCAGCTGGGCCAGGCGGCTGGCCAGCAGCGCATCGGCCTCCGAGCGCTCGGCGGCCATTGCCGGGAACCACAGGCCGCCGTCGAGCACCGCCTGCACGGCCTCGCCGATGGTCTCGGCCGGGGCCGACTTCGGGATGAAGCCGGCCGCGCCGAACTGCTGGGCACGGCGGATCACCCGCGGATGGTCGTTGGAGGAGAGGATCACCACCGGAATGTCGGGATGCGAGCCACGCACGTGCAGCAGCGCGGAAAAGCCGTGCGCGCCAGGCATGGTCAGGTCGAGCAGCACCAGGTCCACGTCCGGCTGCGCGTCGAGCGTCTCGGCCAATGCCTCGGCGCTCGCAACCTCGCGCACCTGTGCCAACGGCAGGCTCTGCCGCAAGGACTGCACCACCGCCGAACGCAGCAGCGGGTGGTCATCGGCGATCAGGATGGTGTATTCGCTCATACCGCCATTGTACGGGCAGGTCGCCGCCTCAGCGCCCGGCCGGCTCGACGCTGCTGCGCCAGGCATCGAGAAACTGGCGACGCTTGAGCGCGTCCAGATACACCAGCAGGCCCGGACCCAGCTGGATCGGGCGGCGGCTGCGGCCCGGCGCATCATCGCCGCGCGCGTTGCCGGTCACGATCGGCATCAGCCGTGCCTCGCGCGACAGCACCTGCTGGCCGCGTGGCGACAGCAGGTAGTCGAGGAAGCGCCGGGCTTCTTCCGGGTGTGGGCCGGTACGCGGGATCACTGCGGTACGCAGCACCACCAGCGTGTAGTCCTCGGGCTCCACAATGCCCAGCGGCGCGCCGGCATCAACGCGCGCCTGCGCGTAGGAGCCAAGCACGTTGTAGACCAGCGACAGCTGGCCACTGGCCACCTGGTCCAGCAGCACGCCGGTGCGCTCCTCGCGCACCACGTCGTTGTCGCCGAGCGCGCCCAGCAGCGCGCCGGCAATGCTGCCGCGCTGCGCGTCCTGGGTCGCCAACAGGTAGCCGACGCTGCTGCGCTCGATGTCATAGGTGCCGACCCTGCCGCGCAGGGGTGCACCTTCAGCACGCAGCCGGTCCAGCAGCTGGCGGCGCGTGTGCGGCACCTTGGCCGAAGGAATCGCGCGGGTGTTGTAGACCATCACCACCGGCTCGTAGCTGATGCCGAACGCCTCGTTGCGCCACTGTGCCCAGGCCGGCAGCGCGGCGGTCTGCGCCGAACGGTGTGGCAGCGCGTGACCGTCATTGACCAGCTTGGTCTGCAGGTCCATGCCGCTGGAGATCAGCAGGTCCGGTGATGCCGGGCCGCCGCGGTCGTGCAGGTACCGCGCGTACAGGTCCTGGGTGATGATGTCCTCGTACACCACCTCGGTGCCGGGGTGCAGGCGCTGGTAGTCGGCGATGACCACCGCGAACACTTCGATGTCGGTGGTGCCGTGGATGCGCAGCTGAGCGGTGGCCGCTCCCTGTGCGGGAAAACGGCGCACATCGCCGGGCGCAGCCAACACCGGCAGGGCCAGCAGCAGCGCAACAGTCGTGGCGAACAAGCGGATCATGGACTGCTCCGGGGCAGGCGGATGGTGGCGACCAGCCCGCCCTGCGGGCGGTTGCTCAGGTCAATGCGGCCGCCATGGCTGTCGACCACGCGCTTGACGATGGCCAGGCCCAGCCCGGCACCACCTGAGGGCGCGCCTTCGCCACGGGCGAAACGCTCGAATACGCGCTCGGCATCGGCCGGGGCGATGCCCGCGCCGTGGTCGGCGATGGTCAGCACGGCCTGCTCGCCTTCCACGGTAAGGGCAATCTGCAAGTCGCCGTCACCGCCGTACTTCAGTGCGTTGTCGACCAGGTTCTTGATCGCCTCGCGCAGCAGCAGCGCATCGCCGTGCACCAATGCCGGTTCGGCGGTCATCGCCAACTGCACGCGCGGCGCCGGACCGGCCTGCGGCAGCGCTTCATGCAGGGCCTGGTGCACGGTCTCGGCCAGGTCCACCGCCGCAAAGCGCTGCAGGTGCGAACGATGGATCACGCTGGCGTCGCTGAGCAGCTGGTTGAGCAGCCGGCTCATATGCGTGGCGTTGCGCTCGATCGCCTGCAGGCTGCGTCGCATGTCCTCCGGATCGTCATCATCCAGCGCCAGCTGTGCCTGTGCGCGCAATGCCGCCAGCGGCGTGCGCATCTGGTGCGCAGCCTCGGCCATGAACGCGCGCAGTGTCTCGTTGCTGCTGGACAGGCGTTCCATGAAGCGGTTCAGCGCCGCCACCATCTGGTCCATCTCGCGCGGAACGCGGGCATCCAGCGGCTTCAGGTCGGACGGCTCCCGTCGCGACAGCTCGCGCTCCACCCGCACCAGCGGCCGGAATGCGCGATGCACGCCGAACGCCACCAGTGCCAGCAGCAGCCCGGACAGCACGCCGATCGCCAGCAACGCGCGATTGACCATGTCCTGCGCGACCGCTTCACGCGCACGCCGGGTCTGGCCGACCTGGACCTGCACCTCGCCCTGCGCCGAGGCAGCGGCGAAGCTGCGGCCGACCACCACGAAGCGCACGGTCTCGCCGCTGTAGGTGGCATCGAACAGCTGCGGCTGGGTACCGGGCCGGCGCGGCGCTGCCGGCAGGTCATCGTAGCCGGTGATCAGCGTGCCGCGGCTGTCGGCCACGCGATAGAACACGCGGTCCTCCGGCGCCATCGCCAGCAGGTCCAGCGCCGCATACGGCAGATCGACCTGCCACTGCCCATCGACCAGCGCCACCGAATCGGCGATGGACAGCGCCGAGGACACCAGCAGGTGATCGTAGGAACGGTTGGCGGCACGCTGGCCGTAATCGCGTGCGGCGAACAGCAGGGCCACCGCGAACACCGCCAGCAGCACGCCGAGATAGAGCAGCAGCGTGCGCCGCAGCGAACCCGGCGCCGCAGTCGCAGCGCGCGCGTCAGCCATCGGCGTCGGCATGGGTATCGCTGGCCTCCAGCAGATAGCCGACACCGCGCACCGTGGTGATGCGCAGCGGTGCGCCCGCCAGCTTCTTTCTCAGGCGGCCAACATACAACTCGATGGCATTCGGGCCCGCTTCGTCATCGAAACCGAACAGGCCGTTGCCGATCTCATCCTTGCCGACCACTTGGCCGAGGCGCCCGACCAGAATCTCCAGCAGGCGGTACTCGCGGTTGGGCAGTTCGATCGGTTCGCCGTCGAGGCTGACCCGGTGCGCAGCGTTGTCGAACTGGAAGCCGCCGATCTGCACCACTTCGCTGGCCTGGCCACGCGCACGCCGCAGCAGCACGCGGCAGCGCGCTTCGAACTCGCGGAAATCGAACGGCTTGCCCAGATAATCGTCGGCACCGACATCCAGCGCCTGCACGCGATCCTCGATGCCATCGCGCGCGGTCAGCATCAGCACCGGCGTGCTGTCACCGCGCTCGCGCATGCCGGCCAGCACGCGCAGGCCATCGAGCTTGGGCAGGCCGATGTCCAGCACCACCAGGTCGAAGCTCTGGTAACGCAGCACGCTGGCGGCGGCCAGGCCATCGGCCTGCCAGTCCACGGCGTGCCCGCTGCGGCGCATCCGGCGGATGATCGCATCGGCCAGATCCGGGTTGTCTTCGACCAGCAGCAGGCGCATGGGCACACGGGTGGGAGGGGAACCGAATGCTACCGCATGCCGCCGCCGCGCTTGCTGGGCACGGCACGGCGAGATCGGCGACACGCTTTTCGCTGCACCGCACAAACCGCTGACAGGACGATGACAGCTTGCCCGACCCAGACTGCGGCCGCGCACCGTCCGGTGCCCACGATTGCCGCGCGCCTGGCGCGCACCTGGGAGGGTTTGTGGAATTCACGTTTGCCTGGCGGCGTCCTGCCGCCATGATGGCGCTGGCTGCCCTGTCGGCGCCGGCCTTCGCTGCCGAAGACAACCGCCCGGTCACCGCCACCCTCGGTGGCCGCCTGCACCTGGACTTCGCCACCTTCGACAACGACAACCGCGGCACCCCGAACAAGGACGACACCGAGATCCGTCGCGCCTGGCTGGACGTGTCCGGCAAATTCTTCGTGGTCGACTACAAGCTGGAAGCCGACTTCTCCGGCGACCGCGTCGAGGCCAAGGATGTCTACCTGGCACGCAGCTTCGGCGAGGCCGGCAAGCTGACCGTCGGCCAGTTCAAGCAGTACTTCTCGCTGGATGACCGTACCAGCTCCAACTACGGCAGCTTCCTGGAGCGCGGCAACGCCGGCACCACGCTGGCGCCGCTGTACCGCCTGGGTGCGTCCTGGCAGGCCAATCCGGGGGATTTCACCTGGGCGGCCAGCCTCTACAGCCTGGAGAGCATCGACGCCTGGCAGGTGAAGGGCCGCGCGGCGGGTGGTCGCGTCACCTGGGCGCCCTCGCCCAGCGACGGTGACGTGCTGCACCTGGGCCTGTCGCTGGCCCGCGAGGCCTACGACAACCCGGGGGCCAACGGCGTGCCCGGCCTGCGTATCCGCCCGCGCCCGGCCGGCCACCTGTCCGACAACAGCCGCCTGACCCTGGTCGACTTCTCCGCCGGCCGCGATACCGACGTCAACAAGTGGTCGCTGGAATACGCGCAGGTGCGCGGCCCGTTGTCGTGGCAGGGCGAGTTCAGTGGCGCCACCTTCGATGATGGCGCCCAGCGCGGCGACGTGATGGCGGCCTACGCCATGCTCAGCTGGTTCGTCACCGGCGAAAGCCGTGCCTACGACCGCAAGACCGGCCGCTTCGCACGGGTCAAGGACATCCGCCACAAGGCTGGGGCCTTCGAAGTAGCGCTGCGTTACGACCAGATGTGGGGCGCGCAGCACCTCGATGGCGCGCCGGACCTGCGCCGTGGCAGCACCGAAGCCTGGACGCTGGGTGGCAACTGGTACCTGCGCGACAACCTGCGCTTCATGCTCAACGTGATCGAAAGCCGCAACCGCGACCGCCTGGCCGGGGTCACGGTGGACCGCACGCGCGCGGTCACCGGCCGCCTGCAGTACGACTTCTAAGCCAGCTGTGCCGGGCAAACCACCCGGCCCCCTTCCACTCCCCCACATCCTGTTTTCGCAAGGAGTCCGCAGATGATGCTGAGCATCCTCGGCTTTGGCATGGTCATTACATTCATGTACTTGATCATGAGCAAGCGGTTGTCGCCGCTGGTGGCCCTGATCACCATTCCCATCCTGTTCGCGCTGATCGGCGGCTTCGGTGCCGGCATCGACGAGATGATGCTGGAGGGCATCAAGAAGATCGCGCCGACCGGCGTGATGCTGATGTTCGCCATCCTCTACTTCGGGGTGATGATCGACGCCGGCCTGTTCGATCCGCTGGTAAGGGTGATCCTGCGCTTCGTCAAGGGCGACCCGATGAAGATCGTGCTGGGCACTGCGGTGCTGGCGATGCTGATCTCGCTCGATGGCGACGGTTCGACCACCTACATGATCACCGTCTCGGCGATGCTGCCGCTGTACCAGCGCCTCGGCATGAACGCGCTGAACATGACCTGCGTGACCATCTTGGCCGGCGGCGTGATGAACCTGACCCCGTGGGGCGGCCCGACCGCACGCGCGGCCACCGCGCTGCACGTGGACCCGGCCGATGTGTTCGTGCCGCTGATCCCGTCGATGGTGATCGCCTGTGCCGGCGTGCTGCTGCTGGCCTGGTACCTGGGCCTGAAGGAACGCCGTCGCCTCGGCGTGGTGACCCTGCCCAAGGGCGGCAGCTGGATGGACAACAGCGTGTCCGATGACAGCAATCCGCTGCCGACCGTGGAAGACGCCGAGGACATCAAGCGTCCGAAGCTGCTGTGGGTCAACCTGGCCCTGACCGTGGCGCTGATGACCGCGCTGATCATCGGCGTGCTGCCGATGCCGGTGCTGTTCATGGTCGGCTTCGCCATCGCCCTGGTGATCAACTACCCGAACCTGGCCGAGCAGCGCCGCCGCGTGGTCAACCATGCCGGCAACGTGCTGTCGGTGGTGTCGCTGATCTTCGCTGCGGGCATCTTCACCGGCATCCTCAACAACACCGGCATGGTCGAGGCGATGTCACACAGCTTCCTGGCGGTGATTCCGGAGTCGTGGGGCCCGTACCTGGCGGTGATCACCGCCGTGGCGTCGATGCCGTTCACCTTCTTCATGTCCAACGACGCGTTCTACTTCGGCGTGCTGCCGATCCTGTCCGAGGCCGCCGGCAACTACGGCATCACCCCGGTGGAAATGGCGCGCGCCTCGCTGGCCGGCCAGCCGGTGCACCTGCTCAGCCCGCTGGTGCCCTCCACCTACCTGCTGGTGGGCCTGGCCAAGGTCGAATTCGCCGACCACCAGAAGTTCACCCTGAAGTGGGCCATCGCCATCTCGATGCTGCTGATGATCGGCAGCCTGCTGTTCGGCCTTTACCCCCTCGCCGCCTGACCCTTTGCCAAGGAGCCTTCTGCAATGACGCTTCGAATCGCTTACGTCACCAGTGGAATGGGCAGTGTCGGCACTGCCATCTGCCAGAGCCTGGCCCGCAGCGGCCACACCGTGGTTGCCGGCTGCGCGCCGAACTCGCCGCGCAAGGCCAACTGGCTGCGCGAGCAGCGCGAACAGGGCTTCGACTTCATCGCCTCCGAAGGCAACGCCACCGACTGGGCCTCGACCAGCGCCGCGTTCGCCAAGGTCCGCGCAGAAGTCGGTGAAGTGGACGTGCTGGTCAACAACTCCGGCGGCAGCCGCGACCTGCTGTTCCGGCAGATGACGGTGGAAGACTGGAATGCGGTGATCGCCTCCAACCTCAATGCGCTGTTCAACCTGACCAAGCAGGTGGTCGATGGGATGGCCACGCGTGGCTGGGGCCGCATCATCAACATCGGTTCGGTCAGCGCCCACAAGGGCCAGATCGGCCAGGTGAACTACGCCACCGCCAAGGCCGCGATGCACGGTTTCAGCCGTGCACTGGCCGCCGAAGTGGCCTCGCGCGGCGTTACCGTCAACACGCTGTCGCCGGGTTACATCGCCAGCCAGGCGATCAGCAGCTTCCCGCCGGACGTCCTGGATCGGCTGGCCGCATCGGTGCCGGTGCGCCGCCTCGGCCGCCCCGAGGAAGTGGCCGGCCTGTGCGCGTGGCTGGCCTCGGATGAAGCCTCGTACGTGACCGGTGCCGACTATCCGGTCAACGGTGGCCTGTACATGGGTTGAGCCCTCCCCCACGGAGTGCGCGGGGCCGGTGAACCTTCGTTCGCGAGGGGGATCCGGCCCCTTTTTCCATCTGGTAGCAGGACACGCACGGGGGCCTGCGTCGTTCGTTGGTTTTTCGTAAAGAAGGTTTCATGTTCCGTTCGCATAGTGGCCATGCACCGCGCACGCGTGCCGGTGACCACCCCCCATGCAACGGACCACCATGCAGACCCGACACCTGACGATCGCCGTGGCGATCGCGCTCTCCGCCGCCGCCAGCGCCCATGCCGCCACCGCCGCCGATACCGGCGCCAGCACCGATGCCGCGCTGAGCGCGCAGACGCTGGACACCGTCTCCGTGATCGGCCAGGGCGAGACCCGCCAGGTGCAGCGCATCACCACCGTCGACAAGCAGGTGCTGCCGCCGGGTACCAGTGGCCAGAAGATCCTCGACCGCCTGCCGGGCGTGTCGGTGCAGTCCAACGATGCCTTCGGTGCCAATGAGGAATCGCAGACCATCAGCCTGCGTGGCTTCGACAAGAGCCGCCTCGGCTATACGCTGGACGGCATTCCGCTGGGTGACAACAGCTACGGCAACTACAACGGCCTGAGCATCGCCCGCGCGATCATTGCCGAGAACCTGGCCGGTGCCGAGCTGTCGCAGGGCATCGGTTCGCTGGGCGTGGCTTCGACCAGCAACCTGGGCGGCACCATCCAGTATTTCTCGATGGACCCGTCCACTGAATTCGGTGGCCGCGCCAGCGTCACCGTCGGCGACAACAACCAGCGCCGTGGCTACCTGCGCGTGGACACCGGCGACCTCAACGGCTTCTCGGCCTATGTGTCCGGCGTGCACCAGGACCAGGACATGTGGGCCGCGCCGTACCAGAACCAGACCACCCGCCAGTTCAACGCCAAGGCCGTGTGGAATATCGGCGACCACCGTTTCGGCGCGTTCGTGGCGACCTCGCGCGCCAGCCAGGCCAACTACGCCTACCTGTCCAAGGACATGCTGGCCCGCGGCCTGGGCTATGACTGGAACATCTACGCACCGGACTGGGACCGCGCCGTCGCTGCTGCGTACTGCGCGCCGGGCACCTACAACAAGGCGCGCTGCAGGTTCAGCGGCGGCGTCAACAGCATCGACGATGCGTACTACCAGAGCCGTGCACTTCGCGACGACAACCTCTATTCGGTCGATGCCGACCTGCGCCTGGGCGAGCAGGGTCGCCTGAAGTTGCTGGCCTACCACCACGACAACCGTGGCCAAGGCCACTGGTGGGCACCGGGCCAGCCGTCCTACCCGGGCACCGACAGGATGCTGCCGATTTCGATCCGCAGCACCAACTACACGATCAACCGCGATGGTGTGACCGCCGCGCTGTCGTGGACGGTGGGCATCCACGAACTGGAGGCCGGCCTGTGGTACGAGCAGAACGACCATAACGTGTCGCGCAACTTCTACTACATCAGCGGCCCGTTCCTGGACGACCTGTACCTGAAGAACCCGGACCGCCTGCTGTTCAACCAGGATTTCGACATCCGCACGCGCCAGTTCTACGTGCAGGACCGCATGCGCTTCCTCGACCAGCGCCTGACCGTGGACGTGGGCATCAAGAGCCCGAACACCCGCATGCGCGCCACCGCCCAGCCGGGCGTGGAAACCAGCATCGCTTCGGGCACGCTGACCGCCAAGAAGTCGGTGCTGCCGCAGGTGGGCCTGGGCTTCAAGCTCAACGCCAACAATGAACTGTTCGCCTCGTACGCCGAGAACATCGCCGCCTTCGTCGGTGGCGGCAGCGGTGGCCCGTTGCAGGTGTCGCCGGAATCGTTCGCAGCCAGCGCCGGCCTGGAGCCGGAGAAGTCCAAGAGCCTGGAAGCCGGCTTCCGTACCTTCGGCGAGAAGTACCAGGCCTCGATCGCGGCCTACAACGTGAAGTTCGACAACCGCCTGCTGTCGCTGAACCCGTGTTCCAGCATCGAAGTCGGCACGCGTCCGGAGTGCGTAACGCGCTTCATCAATGTCGGTTCGGTGAAGAGCCACGGCGCGGAACTGACCTTCATCCTCAAGCCGATCGACGGCCTGCAGTGGTACAACGCGCTGTCCTGGAACAAGACCACCTACGAGGATGACTACACCTCGGGCGGCGCGATCGTGCCGGTGGCCGGCAAGATCACGGTGGATACGCCGCAGCGCATGGCCTCCAGCGAGATCAGCTGGAACCGCGATGGCTTCTTCGCCAGCCTGCGTGCCAAGTACACCGGCAAGCGCTACTACACCTACACCAACGACCAGTCGGTGCCGGGCGTGACCACCTTCGACGCCGGTGCAGGCTACGACTTCGGCCCGGGCCTGGGCCTGCGCAACGTTCGGGTGTCGTTGAATGCGACCAACCTGACCAACAAGCGCTACGCCGGCCAGCTGAGCTCGTTCGCACCGACCGATCCGAAGGGCACGCGCTATGCGATCCATGCGAGCGCACCGCGGCAGCTGTTCATGACGGTGGCGGCGGAGTTCTAAATCGAAAGCGTTGCCCCGCGGCGTCTTGATTACCGCTGCGGGGCAGGGCCGGATGGGCCGGCGCAGGACACGCCGTAAACCCATCCATGGGGGCTCGATGGCGCCATCCATGGCGCCAACGGTCCTGCGCCGGCCCATCCGACCCTGCTCGACGGTTTCCCGCGCCACGGTGCGGAGGACAAAGAAGAGCAAGAGCAAAGAGCCGGGCATTGCCCGGCTCTTTGCTTTTCCAGATTTTCAAGCGCAATCCCTTCGGCGCGGTGATGTGCTGCCGCCCGCGCGGGAAACTGTCTGGCGGCGGTGGCGCACCCTGGCCAGGACCGTGAGGCGCATGGATGCGCCGATCGAGCCCCCATGGGTGAGGGCGCTTTGCTTGCGAAGCACTGCTTCGCAAGCGCCCGAACGCCCAGCCGCCAGCGGCTGGGCCGGACCGCGAAGCGGGGTTTACGGCGTGTCCTGGCCAGGGTGCGCCACCGCCGCCCAGCGATATCAATCGAGGCGCCAGCGCATCATCCCGCCAACGCATTTCATTCCGGCGCCAGCTGGTCCATCCGTATCCGGTTGGCAAACAGCGAAAACGCCAGCATGCCGGCCAGCCCATTCGCCCGGCTCACCCAATGCGGCAGCCAGCGCGGTGGCTTCAGCACCCCCGCCTCGAACAACGGTGCGAACGCGATCGCATCGGCCAGGCTCATCTTGCCGGCGAACAACCAGCGGCAGACCTGCAGGCGGTCCTCAGCCAGCATGTGGCGGAAGAAGGTATGCACCGACACCAGGCCGCGCAGGTACACCGTGTCCTTGGTGAAGGCCAGGCCGCCACTCGGCGGCACCCCACGGAACACGCGCTGTGCCGACGCAAAGCTCTCTTCGGCGTTCTGCCCGGCATCGCAGAAGTAGCGGAACACCTCGATGAAGTCGGCGCCTTCGCGGGCCATCGCAATCGCTTCAGTGCGCAGACTGATTCGCTTCAGGCGTTCGATGTCGATGCTGCCGGTGATCTGTTCGGCGAAGGTAGCCAGCCCTTCCTGGGTGGCCGTCACCCGCGGCGAGGACAACGCCAGGCTGGGCAGCACCGGTTGTTCGCGGCCATTCAAGGCGGTCAGCGAATGCACCAGCACTTCGTGGTGGAACAGCTGCGCGCGGTCGTAGGCACTGAAGCGCGCACTGGTGCGCAGGCGGATGCGGGTCGGTCCGGCAGCGGCCTTGGACACCAGCTCTGGATCGAGCTGCACCTGGATGATGCGCGATTCGAAGAACGCATCCAGGTCATTCTGCAGCTGCAGCTGCAGGGCAATGGCCGAGACCGGCACCTGCTCTTCCGGCGCCAGCAGTTCGTGATCGAGTTCGGCAGCAATCTGGATGAAGTGACGCGCCGCTTCGCGCGTGCTCGGGCCATTGCCTGGCAACGGCTGCTCGGGCGCGCCGAACAGCTGCACCGAACAGGTATCGACGGCGGCAGTGCCCAGCCCCTCAAGCAGCTGCGCGGCCAGGTCCCAGCTCTGTGCCGACTGCCGCACGTAGTGGCCCAGCGGATGGCTGTCATCGCAGTCAGCGGCGATCACAGCCAGCGCGCGACGTTCTTCGCTGAAGTCCAGCCGTGGGTAATCCACCTTCGGCAGCACCGGCTGGCCACGTGCCACGCTGTCCAGGAACGGTGCCTGCAGCGTGGCCGGCCAGCTGGTCAGCCCCAGCAGGCGGATGCCTCCCACGGCCTCGACCAGGCGCGCATCGAGCGCTGCATGGTGGGCCACCTCACGGTCCAGCGTCGCGGTCGGTTCCATGGTCGGACTATAGCGCCCTGCCCTTGCTTTGGTAGGTGCCAACCTTGGTTGGCATGCGCCGACGGCGGGCTGCGGACAGATTCGTGCCAACCAAGGTTGGCACCCACCCGAAGCAGGCAGACGCGGGTTCAATACAGGGGTCGGAGCCCATTGCGAGGCAATGGGATCCGACCCCAACACCCATCAGCGCCTACGCGGCTTTCCGGCCGGGCGGAACTGCTGGCCCTTGCCCTTCTTGCCGCCACGTTCCTGCGCGGTCTCGGCCTGGCGCACCGCCAGCTTGGCGGCAGCGGCGGCCACTTCTTCCTTCAGCTTGAAATAGTTCAGCAGCCGGCTCTCTTCGATCTCGCCAGCGTCGATCGCTGCGCGGACAGCACAGCCCGGTTCCTGCTGGTGCTTGCAGTCGTTGAAACGGCACTGCGTGGCCAGCGCTTCGATGTCGGCGAAGCCACCTTCGGACAGCGTTTCTTCGCCGGTCGGCTTCAACTCGCGCATGCCGGGGGTGTCGATCAGGCAGGCGCCGGTCGGAAGCGGCATCAACGCGCGATGGGTGGTGGTGTGGCGGCCGCGCGAATCGTTGGCACGCACCGCGTTGGTCTTCATCCGCTGCTCGCCGAGCAGGGTGTTGGTCAGCGTGGATTTGCCGGCACCGGAGGAGCCCACCAGCACCACCGTGCGGCCCGGGCCCAGCCACGGTTGCAGCACCGCCACACTGTCGGCATCCAGGCCGTTGATCGCATGCAACGCGATGCCCTGTATCTCCAGTTCTTCCAGCACCGCCAGCGCATCCTCGCTGTACTCGGTCTGGTCGGCCTTGGTCAGCACCACCACCGGTTCGGCGCCGCCACCGCCGACCAGCAGCAGGTAGCGCTCGATGCGGCGCGGATTGAAGTCGGCATCCAGGCCACAAACGATGAACACCGTATCGATGTTCGCTGCGATCACCTGCTGGTGGTAGTGCTCGCCCGCCGCGCCACGCTTGATCGCGGTGCGACGCGGCAGCAGCGCAACGATGCGGATGCCGTCCAGCAGCACCCAGTCGCCCACTGCAGGCCGCTCGTGGCTGGGGAAGCGCGGGCGCTGCCATTCCGGCAGTGACTCCGCTTTGATCGCCGCATCCGGGCCATCGGCCACCACGTAATGGGTCCGGTGCTGCTCGATCACCCGCGCCGGGCGGGCCTGCGGGTGCGCGGCCATCATGGCCTGCCAGTCGGCCTGCTGCGCCGGGCCCGGCCAGGGCCAGCCGATGGTCTGCAGGGCGATGAAATCGGGGGTCTGGGTCATCGCCGCCATTCTACCTGTGACGGCCCCCGGCCAGCCCAGCAATGGCAGGCGCGGAGCCGTTGCCATGCACTGCAGCAATTCCGGTAGGATGGAATCCCCATGCCTTTTGACGGCCCAGCCCCCATGTCCACCCTTTCGCCCAAGCCCCTGGCCATCCGCGAGCGCCTTTCCGAAGTGCGCTACGAGATCCGCGGAGAACTGGCCCGGCGAGCGCGGGAGCTGGAGGCGCAGGGCCGCAAGCTGATCAAGCTCAACATCGGCAACCCGGGCAACTTCGGTTTCCGCGCACCCGAGCACCTGCAGCGCGCGATCGCCGACGACATGGGCCGCACCGACCCGTACACCCACCAGCAGGGCCTGCCGGTGGCGCGTGAAGCCATCGCCGATTACTACGCCCGCCGCGGCGCACCGGATGCACACCCGGACCGCGTGTTCGTCGGCAACGGTGTCAGCGAGCTGATCGACCTGTCGCTGCGCGCACTGCTCAATCCGGGCGATGAGGTGCTGGTGCCGTCGCCGGACTACCCGCTGTGGTCGGCCTCCACCATCCTCAACGATGGCCGACCGGTGTACTACCGCTGCGCCGCCGAAAACGGCTTCCAGCCGGACCCGAGCGAGATCGAGACACTGGTGTCGTCACGCACCCGCGCCATCGTGCTGATCAACCCGAACAACCCCAGCGGCGCCAGCTACCCGCGTGAACTGCTGGAGCGCGTGGTCGAGATCGCACGACGCCACAACCTGCTGTTGCTGGTCGATGAGATCTACGACCAGATCCTGTACGACGATGCGGTGTTCCAGCCGGTCGCGCCGCTGGCCGGCGACCATCCGTGCCTGACCTTCAGCGGCCTGAGCAAGGTGCACCGTGCCTGCGGCTGGCGCGTGGGCTGGGCCCACCTCAGCGGCGATGACGCGCGCCTGGGCGACTTCCGCGCCGCGCTGGACCTGCTGGGCGCGCTGCGCCTGTGCGCCAATGTACCGGGCCAGTACGCCATCGAGGCCGCAGTGAACGGCCCGGACACCATCTCCGAACTGTGCACCCCGGGTGGCCGCCTGTATGAAACCCGCCGTGCGGTGATCGACGCCTGCGAAGCCAGCGAGCACCTGTCGCTGGTCGCGCCGGCCGGTGCGCTGTATGCGTTCCCGGCCGTGGTCGGTGCCGCTGCCAAGGGCTTTGACGACCACAACTTCGCGCTGGACCTGATGAACAACGAAGGCGTGCTGGTGGTACCGGGTTCCAGCTTCAACGTGCCCTACCGCCATCATTTCCGCGTGACCCTGTTGCCGGAAGCCTCGGTGATGCGCGATGTGTTCGCCCGCATCGACCGCGTGCTGGCCCGGCGTGCCGAGGACGCGACCAAGGTCGTGCCGCTGAAGCCGCGCCGTTCGGTGGCCTGAGCGGTGGCGCTGTCCTACCTGGCGCTGGGCGACTCGTACACCGTCGGAGAAGCCGTTGCCGTCGAAGGCCGCTGGCCGCACCAGCTGGCCGCCGCCCTGCGTGCGCAGGATGTGGCGCTGGCCGACCCTCAGACCATCGCCACCACCGGCTGGACCACCGACGAGCTGGACGCCGGCATCGATGCGGCCGCACCCCAGGGTCCGTTCGATTTCGTCAGCCTGCTGATCGGCGTCAACAACCAGTACCGCGGCCGTCCGCTGGACGAGTACCGCGTACAGTTCCAGGCCCTGCTGCAGCGGGCGATCGGCTTTGCCGGGGGCCGCCCCGGGCGTGTGCTGGTGCTGTCCTTCCCCGACTGGGGCGCGACGCCGTTCGGTGCCGGCAGCGGCCGCGACCTGGCCACCATCGAGATCGAGACCGACGAGTTCAACGCAGCGGCCGAGGTGATCAGCACCCAGCAGGACGTGGCCTTCGTCGACATCACCGACATCAGCCGTGAGCAGAGTGACAACCCGGCAATGATCGCCGAAGACGGCCTGCACCCGTCGGCGCGGATGTACGCACTGTGGAGCGCGCGCGCGCTGCCGGTCGCCGCACACCTGCTCGGTGGCACGGACTGACACGATGGATGGTACGCCACGGAACGGCCCGCCCCTGCCCTGCACACCGCTGACCGCCCCGCAGGCCCGCGCGATCGCCGAAGCGTTCCGCCCGGCACGGGCCTGGGGCAGCCGCCGCGACTACTACTACACCCGCGGCAAGCTCGGCAGCGACCCGCTGTATGACGGCGTGCTGCAGCATCTGCCCGACGACGGGCAACCCCTGCTGGACCTGGGGTGCGGGCTGGGCCTGTTCGCCCACGTGCTGCGCCAGCGCAGCGGCACCCACCCCTACCTCGGCGTGGACGTGGATGCCGGCAAGATCACCCGTGCCCAGCGTGCCGCCGCCGGCCTGCACGCTGTACGCTTCGACTGCCTGGACGTGCAGGCGCCACTGCCGGCGCAGCCTGGACACGTCCTGTTGCTGGATGTGCTGCAGTACCTGGACGCGGGCCCACAACTGGCATTGCTGCGTGCGGCCAGCGCGCGGGTGGCCGCCGGCGGCCGCCTGCTGCTGCGCACGCCGCTGGCCACCGGCGATGGTCGCGACCGCACCACGCGGGTGGCGGACCGGTTGGCCTGGCTGGTCGGCTGGATGGGCACGCGGCCGCGCCACTACCCCGACCCGCACGTGCTGCAAGCGACACTGGCCGAGGCCGGATTGCAGGTGACGGCGCCGCGTCCCCTGCATGGGCGCACGCCATTCAACAGCTGGTTGCTGGTGGCCGAACGCCCCGCGCTGTAGAGCCGCGCTGCGACGTTTTTCCGGTGCTTCACACCGCCGCCCGAGCATCGGCTCGGGCGCTACAGCAGCGCCCCCTTGTAGAGCCGAGCCCATGCCCGGCTGCTCTACATCACCAGGGCCGGCGTTACGGGGCCGGCAGCCGCGCTTTCAGCCCGCGCTCGTCCAGTGCCTGCAGCACGCCCTCGATGATCGCCAGGTTGTGGCCGTGGGCGGCCCCCTCATGCAGCAGCACGATGGCCCCCGGGCGCAGATCCGGCAGCAGGCGGTCGAGCACCCCCTGCGCCGTGCAACCGATGCCGTCGAAGCCGCGCGCGCTCCAGCCGACCCGGACCAGGCCCAGCCGCTGCAGTACCGGCGCCACGAACGGATTGGTCATGCCCACCACCGAGCGGTACCAGCGCACCGGGCGACCGCTTACCGCCTGCAGCGCGTGCTGGCAGCCCTCGATCTCGGCGCGCATCGCCGCCGGGCCCAGCCGCCAGAAGCGCGCCTGCGGGTGGCTGTGGCTGTGGTTGCCCAGGTCGTGGCCGCGGTGCAGGATCTCCTGCACCAGCTCCGGCTGCGCCAGCGCGCGCTCGCCCACCAGGAAAAAGGTGGCATGGGCCTGGTGGCGGTCCAGCAGGTCGAGCACGGCACGGGTTTCCGGGCCAGGACCGTCATCAATGGTCAACCAGACGCTGTTGCCGACATCCGGCAACCGGCTCAGCACCGGCGCATAGAAGCGACTGTTGGGCAGGAACACCGGCACCATGAACAGTGCGTGGCTGGCCACCATCAGCGGCAGCCCCCAGTGCCAGCCCGCCAGGGCCCAGACCAGGATCACCAGCAGCTGCGACGCCACCAGCCAGGGCAGCCAGCGCCAGGGCCGGGTCGGGATGCGATGCAATGTTCCTGCGTTGCTCATCCCCCATGATGCCATGAGGCGTAGAATTGATGGTTCGAATTCCCGGAACCCCGACGTCCATGTCCCTCGATCCTGCCCTGCGTTCGCGCATCGAATCCATCCTCAACGCCAACCGCGTCGTGCTGTTCATGAAGGGCCAGCCGTCGATGCCGCAGTGCGGTTTCTCGGCCAAGGCCGTGGGCGCCCTGCAGGACCTGGGCGTCGAGTTCGCCCACGTCAACGTGCTGGCCGACCAGGAAATCCGTGAAGGCATCAAGGCCTATGGCGACTGGCCGACCATCCCGCAGCTGTACATCGACGGCGAACTGGTCGGCGGCAGCGACATCGTGCTGCAGATGGCCGCCAGCGGCGAGCTGAGCAGCGTGCTGGGGCTGCCGGCACCGGACCGTACCCCGCCGAGCATCACCGTCACCCCGGCCGCCGTGGAAATGCTCAAGGGCGCGCTGGCCGATGCCCCGGGCGCGGCCCTGCAGCTGTCCATCGACGCCGGTTTCCAGCCGAACTTCCAGCTGGCCCCGCACGACGAAGGCGCCATCGCTGCCGAGTCCAATGGCCTGCGCGTGCAGTTCGACCTGGCCAGCGCCCGTCGCGCCAACGGCATCACCATCGACTGGGTGGACGACATCCGCGGCAAGGGCCTGGCCATCGACAATCCGAACGCGCCCAAGCCGGTGCAGGAAATCAGCGTGCGCGATGCCGACGACCTGGTGCGTGCCGGCAACATCACCCTGGTGGACGTGCGCCCGGCCGACGAACGTGAGATCGCCGCCGTGGGCGTGCCGTTCAAGACCTTCGACGGCAACGGCCGCGCCGCGCTGGAAGCCCTGCCGAAGGACACCGCACTGGCCTTCATGTGCCACCACGGTGGCCGCAGCGCGCAGGCCGCCGAGCAGTTCCGCGCCCTGGGCTTCACCAAGGTGTTCAACGTGACCGGCGGCATCAACGCCTGGTCGGAAGACGTCGACAACGGCGTGCCGAAATACTGATTGACGGCGCGGGGTCAGCGCCCTTTCCTGCGGGAAGCGGATCTGGCCCCCGAAAAAAAAGGGGACGGAGGGGATTAAGTCGTTTGTGGCATAAACGACTTAATCCCCTCCGTCCCCTTTTTTCAGCCGGCGAATCCGCCTTCGGCCAGGTAGTCCAGTTCCTCCGGCGAGGGAATGCGCCCCAGCACGGCGTTGCGGTGCGGGAAACGGCCGAAGCGGCGGATGATGTCGCGGTGCAGCTCGGCGTACTGCAGGTATTCCTTGTCGCCCAGCACATCGAACATCGCCACCGAACGGTCCTGGTCCAACGGGTCCTCGGAGTGCTCGAACGGCAGGTAGATGAAGGCGCGCAGCTTCGGCACCAGCTGCAGGTCCAGGCCTTCCTCGATGGCGCGCATGGCGTAGTGCCGGGCCAGGCCATCGGTAGCATAGGAATGGGCAGTACCGCGGAAGCAGTTGCGCGGGAACTGGTCCAGCAGCAGCATCAGCGCCAGTGCGCCCTCGGCACTGCCCAGCCAGTGTTCACGCCCACGCGAAGCGGCGGCGAAATGCTCATCCAGGAACAACTGGCGGAACTGCGCGTCGAACGCATCGTCGCGGGCGAACCACTTCGCAGGGCCCGCTTCTTTCCAGAAATCCACCACTTGCGCGGCAACGTCCATCACCTACTCCCCAGGGCCGGCGCGCCGCGCCAGGCCATCATCATCATTCGTCGAAGCGCAGGTGGCGGACCGACTTGCCGTTGCGCCGGATAAGCTTAAGCGCCTCGATACCGATCTGGATATGGTTTTCCACGAACTGGGAGCTGACCTTGGCATCGGAGGCCTCGGTCTTGACCCCGTCGGGGATCATCGGCTGGTCCGAGACCAGCAGCAGCGCGCCACTGGGAATGTGGTTGGCGAAACCGGCTGCGAACACGGTGGCGGTTTCCATGTCGATGGCCATGCAGCGCATCGCCCGCAGCCGCTCCTTGAAGGCCTCGTCGTGCTCCCAGACCCGGCGGTTGGTGGTGTAGACGGTGCCGGTCCAGTAGTCGTGGCCGAGGTCACGGATCATGGTCGAGACTGCACGCTGCAGCGCAAACGCCGGCAAGGCTGGCACTTCCGGCGGCAGGTAGTCGCCCGACGTACCCTCGCCGCGGATCGCCGCGATCGGCAGCACCAGGTCACCCAGCTGGTTCTTGCGCTTGAGGCCACCGCACTTGCCCAGGAACAGCACCGCCTTGGGCATCACCGCCGACAGCAGGTCCATGATGATCGCGGCATTGGGGCTGCCCATGCCGAAGTTGATCATGGTGATGCCATCGATGGTGGCGCTGGCCATCGGCCGGTCCAGGCCGATGATGGGCGCACCGGTCAGCTCGGAAAAGGTGTGCAGGTAGCCGCCGAAGTTGGTCAGCAGGATGTGCTGGCCGAACTGGTCCAGCGGCACGCCGGTGTAGCGCGGCAGCCAGTTGTCGACGATTTCCTGCTTGCTCTTCATGGGCGGTCCGGTACGGCGTGGGGGCCGCCATTGTAGGCGTGCACGGGCCAACCCACACCTGGGCCGGCAACGAAGAAGGGCGACCCTGCGGCCGCCCTCCTGGTTTCCCTGCGGTAACCGGCGGCTTAGAAGCGCACCGACCAGCGCAGGTTGGCACTGTGGTCACGGCTTTCGTCGCCATACTGGCCGCTATAGCCCAGCTCCAGCTGCTGGCGTGCGGTCAACCATGCCGACAGCCCCAGTTCGGCCACCACCGTCCTGTCAGCCATCGGGGCACCGCTGACCACGAAGCTGTCGCTGCCGGTGGCAAAGGCGAAGCGGGCCGCCGGGTCGCGATCCCCGCTGGCATGGCGGTACCCGACGCCACCGCGCAGGTGCAGCCAGCTGTCCTGCTGGAACGAAGCCTTCAGGCCCTTGTCAAGACGCAGGCCGGCCGTGGCCACGGTGATACGGAGATCGTCCACCTCACCCTGCAGTGCAGCCGCGCCGCCGCGTTCGTTGACGCGCTTCATGTCCACTTCCACACGTGCGAGCTGCAGGTAAGGTTCCAGCCCCGCCTCGGGGCCGCCGAAGCGATAGCTCGCCTCGACGAACGCCTGGCGGGTGCGGCCGTCATAGCGTGCCGCCAGCGTATCGCTGTAACCGGAGAAGGCCAGCTCGCGGGTGCTCTTCACCTCATGCTCGCTCCAGGCCAGGCCACCCCGCAGGCCGAAGGCGCCCCAGTCGTGACTGGCATAGGCCCCCAGGTGCGTATTGTCGACCTTGGCACGCGCACGGCGTCCTTCCTGCTGCTTGGCATCGGTACGGCCGGTACCGGCCAGCATGCCGACCTGCCAGCCGTTGATCTCGCGGTCCACGCCTACCAGCAGGCCGCTGCTGTTGGCTTCGGTGCGTGCGGTGTTGCCATTGCCGTCCAGCGTGGTGCTGCCACCGATGGCCTGTACCCAGACCCCCGTGGCGGCGTCGCCGTCTGCTCCCGGCGCGCGTGCACCGACGCGGCGCGACAGTGCGGCATCACGCACGTAGCGGCTGCCCTCGACCAGGGCCATCGCGGTGGCCGCATGCAGCTCGCCGCTGAGGCCGTCCAGTGCAGCGCCTACCTGTTGAGGGAACAGCAGGGTCAGTGGGCGCGGCAGGCCCTGGTTGACCGCCAGCCGGTCGGCCACAGTGGCCACCGCGCGCTGGTTGTCGGTACTGGCGGCACTGGCGAGCGGATTGCCACGGGTGACTTCAATGCGCGCGCCACCGGTGCCATAGGACAGCCCGAATTTCAGGAACGGCGAGAACGCACTGAAGTCGGTGGTGGCGAACTGGCCACGGATTCCGCCGTCGGCACGGATGAAGTTGAACTGCTCACCCAGGTAATAGGTGCCTGCTTCCGGCAGGGCGATCAGGGTGCCGCCCAGGGTGGCGGTACCGGTGACGCGCAACTGGTCACTGTGCCCGCCCGGGGCCAGCTCGGCCTGGTACACACCGGTGGCGGTCTGCACGTAGTCGCCGTTGATGGTCAGCGTGCCGATCGAGTTGCCCGGTGCAACGATACCGGCCACGGTGGTATCGCCCAGCTGGCCGATGCCCTTCAGCGTGCCGTTCGGGCCAACGAGGGTGTGACCACCGCTCTGCGTGCCGTTGAACGACAGCACGCCACCGTTGACGGTCAGATCGGAGCCTGCGAGTACCCCGCCTGCATTCACACGACTGTTGCCCAGGCTGGTCAACGCGCTGTTTTCCAGCCTTCCGTTCAATTCGAACGTCCCCTGCGCGGCCACCGAGGTGTGGGCGCCGCGCTGCACACCGTCGAAGATGACCACGCCACCGTTGACGTTCAGGTCGGAGCCATCCAGCACACCGCGTGCGTTGATATGGCTGGAGCCCCCCTGACTGTTCAGCGCAGTGTTCTTCAACCTGCCATTGAGCAGGAAGCTACCGCCGGCCACGTCCACCGCTCCGGTGAGCGTATTGACGCCATCCAGTTCCAGCACGCCCTCGCGCACCAGCGCACCGTTGAAGCTGTTGTCGCCGCTCAAGCGCAGCCAGCCGATGCCGCTCTTGGTCAGCTTGCCGGGGCCGCCGATGTCGTTGGTCCAGTTGTCCCAGGCATCGCCCTCCCACACTTTCAGGCCACCGGCACGCTGGTTCATCACCACGTTGGTGTCCACGCGCAGCGAACCGTAACCCTCGATGGCCTTGGCCAGGTTCAACAGGCCCCAACCGTAGATGTCGTCGATGCCGGGCGCGCCCAGATCGGTGGTCGTGGTCAGCAGCACATCGCGCACCTGCGCGCTGTCCAGATAGGGGAAGCGTTCAAACAGCAGGCCCAGCGCGCCGGTGACGTGGGGCGCGGCCATGGAGGTTCCACTCAGCAGCGCATAGCCATAGGTAGGCACGCGCTGCTGGATGTCCAGGCTGACATTGCCGTTGGCGTCGATGCCGACGCTGCCGGCCAGGCTGGAATCATCACCATAGGCGGTCGATACGATGTCCGAACCCGGTGCGGCAAGGCACCAGTTGGCACTCAGGCCGCACTTGTTGGAGCGATTGCTCAGGGTCAGGTTGGTACCGACGTTGACCACGCTCAACCAGTACGGCTCGATGTCGGCGAATGCGCGCGGCAGCGTGGCGTAGAGGCCGGCGATGGGGCTCTGCGCAGGCGTCGGAATGACCGAACTGGTATTGCCGGCCGCCCACACCTGGATCATCCCGCGCGCACGCGATCCGTCGGCAAAGGTGTTCAGGTACTGGCGGTCGTCCGGGTCGTTGTAGATCGCGTCCATGTCCGTCGCTGTCGTCGGTTCCGTGACCAGGCCCCAGCTATGGTTGATGGCACGCACGCCCTGCGCGTTCATCTGGGCATACAGGTCCTGGAAGGCGCTGACTTTCGGGCCGATCGCGCCCAGTGTCACGACCGAGTAGCCAGTCGCCGTGCGCTGCCACTCGCGGATGCTGTCGGAGAACAGCCGGCCAACGGTCAGGTCCGAACCGAAGGACACACCGTGCATGCCGCTTCCGTCCCGGTTCGCCGCGATGGTGCCAGCAACGTGCGTGCCATGGATCTCGAACTGCATCCCCGGCTGCACATAGGGGCCCGACTCGATGATCCTGCGGATGTTGTCGGGCACATTGGCGTTGTACCCGACATAGCTGATCTGGACGTCATCGCCATCACTGGCGAAGCAGGCCGCCGGCCCACGCACTGCGGTGGTGTTGGTGCAGCGCGTGCCGTCAGCCATCAGATCGGCGATGCGGATGCTGCGGTTGTCCTTGCCGGCGAATTCCGGATGGTCCAGACCCGTGCCACTGTCGAATACGCCCAGGCGGATGCCCGCACCGGTCAGCCCGCGCGCATAGGCCACGTCGGCATTGATCGCAGCCAGGCCCCAGTCGAGTTCGAATTCACTGGTACGCCAGCTCGCAGCGTCGCCGGGCCTGCCCATGACCGGCTCCGCGGAAGCACCGACGCTGGGAGCCAGCGCCGCCACCGGAATCGCTACCGAGGGAGCGATCATCGCGGGAGCGGAGGCGCTCACTCCGCCTTGCGCGGCGAACGCCGACTGCAGGCTGCGCTGCAGCTGGTAACGGGCCAGGGCGTCGTCATTGTCCTGGGCCAGGACCGGCAGTGCGGTGGCCACCAGCAAGGAACCGACAATGGCCGACGCCAGCGGCGAGGGCAGGAAGGAACGGCGCGAAACGGTCGAACGGCGGAGCTTTGCAGCAGTCATCGGTTGCGTCCTTGATTCCATGAGAGGTACGGGCCCGGCTCCGTCGTTGGAGCAGGTGCGTAAGCTGGTGATACGGGTCAGCGCAAGACGTAATCAGCCCATCGCTTCATCCAACGTTAATATTTCCTTCACAAATCCTCCATCAGAAAATTCCTACCCCCCCCCCCCCCCACGCCCCTGTCCAAGGTCACTTGGCAAGCCACATCGGCCCCGGCTAGCGTCCGTGGATTCATGTTTCTGGTGAGGGGAACTGCATGGCATCGACGTTGTTGCGCACCGGGGTGGCACTGGCGCTGCTTTCATTGAGCACGGCACCGGCGGTGGGCGCCTCGCGCTTCGTCGCCGATCCCTACCCCAGCACCTACCAGGCACACCCCGATGCACCGGTGCTGATCCAGAACGCGACCGTGCTGACCGGCACCGGCCAGCGCCTGGACAACGCCGACGTGCTGCTGCGCGAGGGCCGCATCGTTGCCGTCGGCCGCCAGTTGCAGGCCGATGCTGGTGTCACCCGCATCGATGCGCAGGGCAAGTGGGTCACACCGGGCCTGATCGACGTGCACTCGCACCTGGGCGTGTACCCCAGCCCGGGCGTCGGCGCGCACAGCGACGGCAACGAGATGACCGCGCCGGTCACCGCCAACGTCTGGGCCGAGCACTCGGTGTGGCCGCAGGACCCGGGTTTCGCCACCGCACTGGCCGGCGGCGTGACCAGCATGCAGGTGCTGCCGGGCTCGGCCAACCTGGTCGGTGGTCGTGGTGTGACCCTGAAGAACGTCCCCGCCATCACCTACCAGGCGATGAAGTTCCCCGGCGCGCCGTGGGGGCTGAAAATGGCCTGCGGCGAGAACCCGAAGCGGGTCTACGGCGGAGGCAAGGGCGTCGCTCCGGCCACGCGGATGGGCAACGTTGCCGGTTACCGCGCCGCCTTCATCGATGCCGCCGACTACATCGCCAAGAACAAACCGAAGCCGGCCAAGCGCAAGGGCTGGTTCGGCAGCGACAAGGGCGACAGCGCCGGTGATGCCGGCGGCAAGCGCGATCTCAAGCTGGAAACGCTGGCCGGTGCGATCGAGGGCGACATCCGCGTGCATATCCACTGCTACCGCGCCGACGAGATGGCCACCATGCTCGACCTGGCCAAGGAATTCGGCTTCAAGGTGGCCGCCTTCCACCACGGCGTGGAGGCCTACAAGCTGGCCGACCGGCTGGCCGCCGACGGCGTCTGCGGCGCGCTGTGGGCCGACTGGTGGGGCTTCAAGATGGAAGCCTTCGACGGCATTCCGGAGAACATCGCACTGGTCGATCGGCCGAAGAACAGCTGCGCCATCGTCCATTCCGACTCCCCCGAAGGCATCCAGCGCCTGAACCAGGAAGCGGCCAAGGTGATCGCCGCCGCGCGCCGCGCACGCATGCCGGAGATCCCCCCCGAACATGCCATCACCTGGATGACGGCCAATGCCGCCAGAGCGCTGGGCATTGAAGGCCAGACCGGCACCCTGGAGGCCGGCAAGATGGCCGACGTGGTGGTGTGGAACGGCAACCCCTTCAGCTCGTACGCGCTGGCCGAGCAGGTCTTCATCGACGGCCGCCGCCTGTACGACCGCAGCGCACCTGCGGCCACGCCACGTTCCGACTTCCAGCTTGGCCAGGAGGTGCACTGATGGGCGCGTTGAACAAGCGTCGCCGGGCATGGCTCGGCGCTACGGTCATGGTGCTGGCCTGCCTCTCCGCATCCGTGCAGGCGCAGGACCTGCTGGTGCGCAACGCGACCGTACACACGGCCAGCGCGCGCGGCAGCCTGCAGCACGCCGATGTGCTGGTGCAGGGCGGGATCATCCGCGCCGTCGGCAGCGGGCTGTCCGCCCCGGCCGGGGCCAGCGTGGTCGAGGCCGATGGCCGTCCGCTGACACCGGCGCTGTTCGGGGGCATCACCGAGATCGGCATCGAAGAGGTCTCCGGTGAAGCGAGCACGGTCGACAGCACGTTGAAGATCGGCGAACAACCGTTGCGCCCCGAGTTCGATGTCACCCTGGCGTACAACCCGGCCTCGGTGCTGATCCCGGTGGCGCGCCTGGACGGCATCGGCTTCACCGCCCTGGGGGCGGCCACCGGTGGCGGCTTCGTTGCAGGCCAGGGTGGCGTGATGCGGCTGGACGGCAGCGCCGATCCCCTCGGGCCGCGCGCGCTGTTCCTGCGCCTGGGATCGGCCGCAGTGGAGCTGACCGGGCATTCGCGTGCGGCGCAATGGATGCTGCTGCAGCAGATGGTGGACGAGGCACGCGGCCAGGTCGCCGCGGACTCGCCGCATGCGCTGCTGACCCCGGCCGGGCGCCGCACGCTGGGCCGCTACCTGGCCGGCCAGGGCCGCATTGTGGTGGAGGTGGACCGCGCGGCGGACATCCGCCAGCTGCTGCGCTGGGCCGCCCGCGAGAAAGTGAAGATCGCCATCGCCGGTGGCAGCGAAGCCTGGCAGCTGGCGCCGGAGCTGGCCGCCGCACAGGTACCGGTGTTCGTCGATGTGCTGTCCAACCTGCCGGCGAGCTTCGACCAGATCGGTGCAACCCTGGAAAATGCGGCACGCCTGCAGCGTTCCGGCGTGGCGGTCTCGTTCGTGCAGCGAGGCGACGCCTCGCACAACGCCCGCAAGATGCGCCAGCTGGCCGGCAATGCCGTGGCCAACGGTTTGCCCTGGGCCGACGGCCTGGCCGGCCTGACCCGGGTGCCGGCGCAGGCGTTCGGCGTGGCCGACCAGATCGGCAGCATCGAGCCGGGCAAGCGTGCCGACCTGGTGCTGTGGGAGGGCGACCCGCTGGACGTGGCGCACTATGCCGAACAGGTCTGGCTGGGCGGCCGGGCGATGCCGATGCGCTCGCGCCAGACCGAACTGCGCGACCGCTACCTGCAGCGCAACGCGCAGCCCTGACCTCCAGTTATCCAAGGAAACCCGCATGGCCACCCTGCGCTGGTACTTCGACTTCGTCTCGCCCTATTCCTACCTGCACTGGCAGAAGCTGAAGCAGCTGCCCCAGTTCGCACGGATCCAGACCGTGCCGATCGCCTTCGGTGCCGTGCTGCATCACCTGGGCAACCTCGGGCCGGCCGAGATTCCGGCCAAGCGCCGCTTCATGTACCGCCAGCTGCTGTGGACTGCGCAGGCCGAAGGAACACCGCTGCGGTTCCCGCCGGGCCACCCGTTCAACCCGTTGTCTGCCCTGCGGCTGTGCCTGGCCGCCGGTGGCAGCGTGCAGGCGGTAGACGTGCTGTTCGACTGGATCTGGCGCGACGGCAATGCCGCCGATAGCGCCGAGGCCCTGCGCGAACCGGCTGCGCGGCTGGGGATCGAGGATGTCGCCAGCGCCACCGCGGCCCCCGCGGTCAAGGAGCAGCTGCGGAGGAACACCGAGGCCGCCATTGCTGCCGGCGTGTTCGGCGTACCGACCCTGGCCATCGATGACGAACTGTTCTGGGGCAACGACGCCCATCCGTTGATGGCCGCCGTGCTGGCCGATCCCGCCCTGCTGCAGCAGCCCGAATGGCAGCGCCTGGCCGAACTTCCGGTGGCCGTGCAGCGCAGTCGCTGAACAGGGCCTGGCGCGCTTCCCTCGCGCGCCACGCCAGAATTTGAGATAGATTTCACGTTTCCGAACCTACAACCGCCCTGGAGGGGGAGCCGCGGATGCGCATCGGAATCGTCGTCGACTCGGCCTGCGACCTGCCGCAGGACTTCATTGCCGAGCACAACATCGTGCTGCTGCCGATCACCGTACGAATCGGTGAAGCGGTTCTGGCCGATCATCGCGATGAGCAGGCCACGCTGAGTTTCCTGCATGCACACGTGGCCGAGCACGGTGCCGAGGCGGAGACCATCCCCTTCAGTGTCAACCAGATCCGCGACCTGTTCCTGCAGCAGCTGGTGATCGATTACGACCACGTGTTCTGCATGACCATCACCAAGACCCGCAGCCCGATCCACGACAATGCGCTGCAGGCCAGCTTCGCCATCCTCAACGATTACAAGCCGGTGCGGCAGGCAGCGGGCTACAACTCGCCGTTCGCCCTGCGCGTGCTCGATACCCAGAACCTGTTCGCTGCGCAGGCCGTGACCGCAGTGGAGGCGGTTCGCCTGCGTGACAGTGGTGCCAGCGTGCAGCAGATCCGCGAACGGCTGGAAGAACTGGCCGGCAATGTGCACGGCTACATGATCACCCGCGACCTGTACTACATGCGCGCGCGTGCACGACACAAGGGTGACCGCAGCGTCGGCCTGCTCAGCGCCGCACTGGGCAGCGCGCTGGACATCAAGCCGGTGCTGCACGGCTACCGTGGCCAGACCGGGCCGGTGGCCAAGATCAAGGGCTTCGACAGTGCCGTGCAGAAGCTGTTCGCGGTGGTCAGCCAGCGCGTGCGTGCCGGGCTGATGACGCCGACGGTATGCGTCAGCTACGGCGGTGAGCTGGATGAGCTGCGCAGCCTGCCCGGCTACGCACAGATGAAGGAGGTCTGCGCCGGCCATGGCGTGACCGTGTACGAATCGGTGATGAGCCTGACCGGCATGGTCAATGTCGGCAAGGGCGCGGTCACGGTGGGTTTCGCCGATGGGCCACATCGGTTCGAGTGATGCCCCGACGCGGCGCGAATCTGCACACCGATTCCACCGTGGTTGTGCCAGCCTTGCCGCACTTCAAGGAGAACTTCATGCCTGCGCAGTACCACATCAGCCTGCCCGATCCGTCCAAGGCCCGCGGCAACGACCCTGACCTGTCCTTCCATTCGCAGGGCGCCGCCGGTTTCGCCGAAGAGCTGCAGGACGCCCTGCGCAGCGGCACGCTGTTCGAGCGCTGGAAAGCCAAGCAACCCGACCCGGATGCGGTGGAACCGCAGTGGGGCGTGACCGATCCGGACGCCACCGTGACCGGCGAGCAGAAGGACCTGCGCATCAACCTGGTCGCCACCACCCGTATCGACAGTGACGTGTTCAAGCAGCGCCTGCGCCTGCTGGCCGGCCACCACTGGGAACTGCGCGACGTGCGTTGAGGCCACGTCGTGGTAGTGCCGGCCGCTGGCCGGCAACCGAGGAGATGCCGGCCACCGGCCGGCACTACCCAGTGTGATGTCCCTGGACGGGCGGCACGCCATGGGCTGGTCCGCTCAACAGTCCATGGTGCCGTGCGCGTTGCCCTCGTCATCCAGCACGCGCGCATGCAGGACCACCCGGTTGCGGCCGGCACGCTTGGCGGCATACAGGCCGGCATCGGCGTCTGCCAGCAACTGATCGGCACTGGCCAGCGCCGGCGGATGCAGGTAACCCACGCCGACGCTGATGCTGACCGGGCCTTCCGGCAATGGCAGCGCTTCGACCGCTTCGCGCAGGCGCTCGGCCAGCGCCAGCACGCCCGACAGTGGGCTTCCAGGCACGATGACAGCGAATTCTTCACCGCCATAACGCGCAACGCTGTCACTGCCGCGACCTGCGACGCCCTTCAGCACCCCGGCCACCGCCTGCAGGCAACGATCACCGGCCGGATGGCCATGCCGGTCGTTGAAGGCCTTGAAGTGGTCGATATCCACCAGCAGCAGGCCCAGCTCGGTGCCGCTGCGCCGCGCGCGATTCCACTCGGAGGTCAGCCGCGCGTCGAACTCGCGGCGATTGGCCACGCCGGTGAGGCCATCCTGCCGCGCCAGTTGATCCAGCGCCGCCTGACGCTCCAGCAGATCGGTCTGCAGCAGGACGCTGCGCAGGCCGAAACCAAGGGTGGCTACGACGAAGCCCGCGACGGCCAACGGCCGCGCATGATCGACCACCAGCGTGCCGACCACCAGCAGCAGCAACGGCAGGATGATCGGACCGGCGGCCTGCACCGTCCTCGCCAGCCGCGGGTGTGCCGTGGTGCCTGTGTCCGGCGCCGTGTCCAGCGCCATGCAGGCGATCAGCAGAAAAGGTACGTCGATCAGCAGGTCGTTGAACGCACCGAATGCATCATCGGAGGTGTAGTGGTTGATGTAGTAGGCCACCAGCAGATAGGCCAGCGCGTACAACGCCAGTGCACGGAAGAACCTGCGCCGTTCGGGCACGTCGCCGGCCAGCCATCGCACCACGGCGAACGCGGCGATACACAGGTTCTGGATGTCGAACATGCGCTGCATGTTGGACATGGCATGGGCGTCGACCTCGACACGGGCGGCGAACGATGCGGTGTGCACGAAAAACAGCACACCCAGCAGCGCCGCCATCGCCGCATCGATCAGGCTGATGCTCGGGCGCTCGCGGCGTGCCCGGGCCAGGATGAACACCAGCGGCACGCCATACAGCACGTACAACAACAGGCTGACGCGTGGGGTGAAGTCAGCCCGGCCGGCGCCCAGCGCATCCACCATGTTGAACGTCATGCCACCGGCCCACAGCAGCAGTGCCATCGCGGTAGAACGCCAGCCCAGAGCGGCGCGGTCACGTTGCGCCCGCACCAGGCACGCGGCGGCGGCCAGCAGCGGTGCGCCGGTCAGGAACAGGAAAGAGCCCACGCCCGCCGGGCTCGGCCAGAACGCCACGGCCAGCCCATGGCAGAGCACGTACAGCAGCGCCAGCACTACCGGCATGCATCCCCCCGATCCGCAAGGCCGTCTGAGCGCACGATAGCGCGCCGGCACGCCACAGCGGCGTGATCCACTGCGGCAAAACGACACTCCGCGTGCATCACCATGGTAGTGCCGGCCGCTGGCCGGCAATCCGCAGCCCTGTGATCCCCTGGGATTGCCGGCCAGCGGCCGGCACTACCGGAAAGCCCTCAGGCGTGCAGGGCGCGAGCGTGGTGGGCGACGTGCTCGCCGATGAAGCTGGCGATGAAATAGTAGCTGTGGTCGTAGCCCGGCTGCAGGCGCAGGGTCAGCGGATGGCCGGCTGCGGCGCAGGCCTCCTGCAGGCGCTGCGGCTGCAGCTGGGTCTGCAGGAACTCGTCCGCCTCGCCCTGGTCGACCAGCAACGGCAGGCGCTCGCTGGCCGTCGCCAGCAACGCACACGCGTCCCACTGCGCCCAGTCGGCTGGGTTGTCGCCCAGATAAGCCGTGAACGCCTTCTGCCCCCACGGTACGTGGCTGGGCGCGACGATCGGCGAGAACGCCGACACACTGCGGTAGCGCCCCGGGTTGCGCAGCGCGATCACCAGCGCACCATGGCCACCCATCGAGTGGCCGCTGATGCCACGCGCCCCGGTGACCGGGAAGTTCGCCTCGATCAGCGCCGGCAGTTCCTGCGCCACATAGTCATGCATGCGGTAGTGCTTCGCCCACGGTGCACGGGTGGCGTTGAGGTAGAACCCCGCCCCCTTGCCCAGGTCATAGCCCTCGGCATCGGCCACGTCATCACCGCGCGGGCTGGTATCCGGCGCGACGATGATTACGCCGTGCTCGGCTGCATAGCGCTGCGCACCGGCCTTGGTGATGAAATTCTGCTCGGTGCAGGTCAGCCCGCTCAGCCAATACAGCACCGGCAGCTTCTGCGTTTCCGCCTGCGGCGGCAGGTACACGGCGAACTGCATGTCGCAGCCCAGCGTGGTCGAACGATGGCGGTAAACATCCTGCCAACCGCCGAAACAGGCGCGGTGTTCAATACGTTCCATGGAACTCTCCTGCGTGCCGGCGTCAGCCGTCACGTGTGTTGATCAACTCATCCAGCTGCGACAGCAGGCGCAGCAGCGGTTCGACACCAGGCTGGCCGTCCAGGTTGCGGTACGCTGCGACCGCCACGTCACTGCGCGGTGGCCATTGGCCATCGGCGCGGGCTTCGTGCAGGCGCGGCAGGAACACCTGCGCCAGCCAGTGCTCGAACGGCATTTCATCAATGCCGAAGGGTGAGTCCACTGCGCGCGGCGGACCCACGACGCCTTCGACCCAACCCAGCACGCGCAACGCCTGCTCGATCGGATCAACCAGGGCCGCGCGCGGATCTTCCGCACGCGGCCTGCGCAAGGCATCGAACCAGCCCACGCTGCGGCTCAGTAATGGACCACCGAACGGATCGACTTGCCTTCATGCATCAGGTCGAAGGCATCGTTGATCTTGTCCAGGCCCATGGTGTGGGTGACGAACGGGGCCAGTTCGATGTCGCCCTTCATCGCATCCTCGACCATGCCCGGCAGCTGGCTGCGGCCCTTCACGCCACCGAAGGCGGTGCCCATCCACTTGCGGCCGGTCACCAGCTGGAACGGACGGGTGGAGATCTCCTGGCCCGAACCGGCCACGCCGATCACCACGCTCTGGCCCCAGCCACGGTGCGCGCATTCCAGCGCCGCGCGCATCACGTTGACGTTGCCGATGCACTCGAAGCTGTGGTCCACGCCCCAGGTGGTCATTTCCACGATGACCTGCTGGATCGGCTTGTCGTAGTCCTTCGGGTTGATGCAGTCGGTGGCACCGAATTCGCGGGCCAGTTCGAACTTGGACGGGTTGGTGTCCACCGCGATGATGCGGCCGGCCTTGGCCTGGCGCGCGCCCTGGATTACGGCCAGGCCGATGCCACCGAGGCCGAACACCGCCACGCTGTCGCCTTCCTGCACCTTGGCGGTGTTGTGCACCGCGCCGATGCCGGTGGTGACACCGCAGCCAAGCAGGCAGACGTGTTCCGGGTTGGCGTCCGGGTTGATCTTGGCCAGCGAGACTTCAGCCACCACGGTGTACTCGCTGAAAGTCGAGCAGCCCATGTAGTGGTACAGCGGCTCGCCGTTGTAGCTGAAGCGGCTGGTGCCGTCGGGCATCACGCCCTTGCCCTGGGTCGCGCGCACGGCCACGCACAGGTTGGTCTTGCCGCTCTTGCAGAACAGGCACTCGCCGCACTCGGCGGTGTACAGCGGAATCACGTGGTCGCCGGGCTTGACGCTGGTCACGCCCTCGCCCACTTCCACCACGATGCCGGCGCCTTCATGGCCCAGCACCACCGGGAACAGGCCTTCCGGATCATCGCCGGACAGGGTGAACGCATCGGTGTGGCAGACACCGGTGTGGGTGATCCTGACCAGCACTTCGCCCTTCTTCGGCGGGGCGACATCGATCTCGACGATCTGCAGCGGCTGGCCGGGACCAAAGGCGACGGCGGCACGGGACTTCATGGTGGATTCTCCAGGAAAACAAGGGAAACAGGATGCGCGGCGCTACGTTGCGCCAACGTTTACTTCAGGTACGAGCGGATCAACGCGCTCATGTCGCGCACGCGCTCGGCGCGTTGTTCATCAGAGGCCGCGGGCTGGCCGAACTCCTCGCGCAGATGGGCCTCCATCACCTCGGACATCAGGCCGTTGACCGCGCCACGGATGGCCGCGATCTGCTGCAGCACCGGCCCACAGTCGGCACCGGCTTCCAGCGCGCGGTCCAGCGCATCGCACTGGCCGCGGATACGGCGCACGCGGGCCAGGACCTTCTTTTTCTCTTCGGGGGAGTGCGGCATGGCGGAGCCACCTCGGAACTATACTGGGGGATAGTATAAACAGAATCTTCAAAGTGACGGGAATGGCCCCTTTTGCTTCCGCAAGCGTTGCACTCAATCTATTGATATCAAACACTTACATTTCTTCAGTGTCAGCCACTGCCATCTCGGCCAAGCTCCAGGGTCGGCAGAATCAGGAACCAGGCAATGGGCATTGGCATCCAGCTCGGGCGCATCACCGATGAGATCGGTACCGGGGCATTTCTCTATGCCTTTTTCTCGACCATCGCCGGAAACCTGGAACCGGATGGCTGGGGAAGTCGCTTCCCAATCCTCATGAAGCAGCTATACGCCGGGGGCTTGCTGCAATCAGATGCTGCCGACGCGCTGGCCGAACTGCATATCGTCCGCCGCGAGCTGGCCGAGATTCCGCCGGCCCGTGTCATCTGGTCGTTCGAGGATCGAACCCAGCACCCACCTTGGGGAGACGATATCGCTCCCGATATCGACAGCCTGGCGACCTACTTCGTCACCGCACATGGGCGCGATCTGATCGTGCTTCTGGCTGAGGTGTTTGAAGCACTGCAGGAAGGCGAAGACACGTCCTTCCGGATCGTCAACTATTGATGCCTCGGCTCAATCAAACAGACCTTCTTCCGCCAACCGGGTCAACTCATCCACCACATAGCGCACCTTCGGCCGCAGGTGGCGGGTCGGTGGCCACAGCGCATGGATGTCGATATGCCGCTGCATGTCTGCGTCCAGCACCGAGTGCAGCGCGCCGGATTCCAGATGTCGGCGCACCAGTGAAATGGGCATCTGGCAGATACCCAGCCCGGCGATGGCCGCGTCGATCACCGCGTCACCGTCGTTGAGCTGGTAGGCCGCATTTGGAATGAAGGTTCCTTCCGCATCATCACTGCCGATCCGCCACGCCACCGGCTGGCCGTGGCGGAAGCCGACGATGCTGCGGTGCTGTGCCAGTTCCTCAACGGTGTGCGGGGTGCCATGTGCCTGCAGGTACGCTGGCGATGCACAGGTGACCAGCCGCTGGCGCCCCAGCCGGCGTGCCACCAGATGCTCGGCCTGGTGCAGCCCACCGAAGCGGATCAGCAGGTCGATGCCTTCCTCGACCGGATCGATGAAGTGATCGGTGAAGGTCATCGTCAACTGCAGGTCCGGGTACTCCCGGCACAGCCGCAGCAGCACCGGCAGCACCACCAGCCGCCCGAACGAGGACGGCATGTCGATGCGCAGCCGCCCGCTGGGCAGCCCGGCCGACCCCAGGCAGGCCTCGGCCGCGGAAATCTCTTCCAGAGCCGCCGCGCAGGAGGCGTAGTACGCCTCGCCATCGCTGGTCAGCGCAATGCGCCGCGTGGTGCGATGGAACAGGCGCACGCCCAGTCGCGCTTCGAGCCGCGCGATGGCCTTGCCCACCGCCGAGCGCGAAATGCCCAGCGCATCGGCGGCTTCGGTGAAGCTGCCCGAGCGTGCCGTGGTGACGAAGGTCACCAGGCCATTCAAGGATTCCAGTGGCAACATCTTTACACGCCCCATTGGGGACAAATAGTCCCGCTCAATGGGAAATCGAAGCGCTTTATGCACCCGCATGTCAACGCCATCCTGTGTCCATCGCGCCGCTGGCGCCTCCCCGCACCGAGATGACCGACATGACCGCCGCCCTCTTCCACCCCTTCGACCTGTCAGGCACCGCCCTGCGCAACCGCATCGCGATGGCCCCGATGACCCGTGCCCGCAACCCCGGTTCGGTCGCCAATGAGCTCACCGCGCAGTACTACCGGCAACGTGCCAGCGCCGGCCTGATCATCAGCGAAGGCACGCCGGTCTCGCCGCAGGGCCAGGGTTACATCGACGTGCCGGGTATCTGGTCGGCCGAACAGGTGGCCGGTTGGACGCTGGTCACCGAGGCGGTGCATGCCGCTCAGGGCACGATCTTTGCCCAGCTCTGGCACGTGGGCCGCATGTCGCATTCCTCGCTGCAGCCCGATGGTGGGCAACCGGTCAGCGCCGGCACGCGCCCGGTGGCCAGCGCACCGAAGAACACCTCGTTCGTCTATCTGGAAGACGGCAGCCGCGGCCACGCAGATCCCACCCCGGCACGTACGCTGGCCACCGACGAAATCCCCGGCATCATTGCTGACTTCGCACGGGGCGCCGACAACGCGATCGCCGCCGGCTTCGACGGCATCGAGCTGCATGCCGCCAATGGCTACCTGTTCGAACAGTTCCTCAACCCGCTCATCAACCAGCGCGACGACCGCTACGGCGGCTCACTGCCCAACCGTGCGCGGCTGATCCTGGAGACGGTCGATGCGATGGCCGAACGCATCGGTGCACACCGCATCGGCGTGCGCCTGGCGCCGAACAACCTCACCTTCGACATGCCGTTCTACCCCGACAACGAGGCCACCTATCTGTACCTGGCTGAAGAACTGGGCAAGCGCGGGCTGGCCTACCTGCACCTCAACGACAACCTGCAGCAGGGTGAATCGGTGCTGGGCAGCGCGTTCCTGAAGCAGTTCAAGCAGGCCTACGGTGGCACCGTGATCCTGGCCGGTGGCATGACCCGCGAACGCGCCCTTGAACTGGTCGAAGCGGGCACCATCGACCTGGCCGCGTTCGGCCAGCCCTTCATCGCCAACCCGGATCTGGTCGAACGCCTTCGGCACGACGTCGCGCTGGCCACGCCTGACCGCAGCACCTATTACGGTGGCGGTGAGGCGGGCTACCTCGATTACCCACGCGCACAGTAGATCCACGCCATGCGTGGATGGGGGCATACACTGCCCACCCGCATCCACCGGATCTGATCATGGACACGCCCACCGCAGCGTTCATCGTCAACCTCGACGTCCCCGACCTCGCCGCTGCCGAAGACTTCTACATGCGAGCCTTCGGCCTGCGCATCGGCCGCCGCCTCGGCCCGGACGCCGTGGAACTGCTCGGTGGACCCACGCCGCTGTATCTGCTGCAGAACGAGGCCGGCAGCGCCGCCACCGAGGACGGTGACGTGCGCGACTACGAGCGCCACTGGACGCCGCTGCACCTGGACTGGGTCGTGGATGACATCCAGGCCGCACTGGCCCGTGCGGTTGCGGCCGGGGCCACGCTCGAACAATCCGTGCGCGAACGTCGCTGGGGCAGCATTGCCGTGCTGGCCGATCCATTCGGCCACGGCTTCTGCCTGATCCAGTTCAGTGCTGAAGGCTACGACGCGCTGGTCGAATGACCGGCGCGTCGTTCACCATGGCAGTGGCACCGCCTCGCCATTGGCGCGTTCGCCGTAGTACAGCGATGGCAGCAGACGCGAAAGGAAGCTGAACTCCGTATAGCAGTGCTTGAGCAGGCCAAGGCCGACCTCATCGCTGGCATCGCGGTGCGGATCGGCGCTGTCCAGGCCGAGCACAAAGCGGCTGCGCAGCACGCAGCCAAACGGCGTATCGCGCGCCACGTGCAGCATCTGCCCATCGCAGGGATCACCGTTTGCATCCAGGCGCACGTGGTCACCGAAGCCGATGCGCGCGGCGATCACCGCCGACAGGTCACCTGCATCCTGCGCCGCCTGCAGGCGCTCGGGCACCAGCAACGTGCGCGGGTCATGGAACTTCAGGCGTGCCGCCACCGGCGGGATGTCAGCCAGCGATTCCACCGCATGGATGCTGGCGCCGTGGTAGCTGCGCCCTCGCTGCCAGGCCGCGTCCCAGCCGCGGTGCTCGACATGATCGACCGGATGCCACCAGCGGATGTGCTGGGTGGTTTCGAAGAAGGTGAACCACCAGTCCAGCATGCGGCCCTTGCAGCCGTGCAGGTCGGTGCGCACCGCCACCAGCAGGGTGCCGTCTTCGCGACGCTGGATACCCGTCTCCAAGTGCATCGGTGCCGGGTCCAGCAGATCGTGGTGGTCCAGCCAGGCACGGGCGTTCACAGCGGTATCCATGGGGGTCTCCTGCGGTTGGGAGACTCGATAATACGGAAACGCTAAACGTTTCGCAATTGATCGGGTGCGGTAAGATGGGTGCAATGAACAGCACCGCCCTGCCCGATCCAGTCGCCCCCGCCCGCCGCCGTGGACGTCCCGCGCGACCGGAAGCCGAAGTCCGCCACGCCGTGCTGCAGGCCACGCTGGAGCTGCTGCTGGCACAGGGTTACGAGGCCACCACCATCGAAGCGGTGGCGGCGCATGCCGGGGTGGCGAAGAAGACCGTGTACCGCCACGCCAGCAACCGCGAGGAACTGGTCGGGTTGGCGGTGCGCGAATGGACCGATGGCTTCGCGCCGCAGCTGCAGCGCGATGCGCACGACACCGACGAGGTGCTGCCGTTGCTGCAGGACATCCTGCAGGCGGTGTGTGCGCAGGCGCTGTCGGCGCAGGCGGTGCAGGTGTTCCGGCTGCTGGCCACGGACTTTCCCGGCAAGCAGGCGCTGCTGCAGGCCTACCTGGACAACGGCATCGAGCGCGGCCGTGCGCTGCTGGCCGACTGGCTGAAACGGCAGCAGCAGCGTGGGCTGCTGCGTGAGGGGGATTCCGCGCGCATGGCGCGACTGATCCTGGCAATGGCCGTGGCCGAACCGCTGCGCGAGCGCGTGATCGGGGTGGTGGCCGAGGATACGCCGGTGGATGTGCACCTGCGTGAGTGCCTGGCGTTGTTGGCGCGGGTATTGCAGGGGCCGTAGCAGAACCCATCCACGCATGCCTGACAGCGGCGCTGCATCATCTACTGCAACTCACTCCCGCAACATGTCCATGAACGCGCGCAGCGCGCCGGCTATCTGACGCTGCTTCGGAGAACGCGACGCGCCCCGCCTCGTCAATCGAAACTGATGTTGACGTCACCAAGATCTCCGCCTTCGGTTGACAACCCTACACTGACCGTCGTTGTAGTCGAATTGGACCTTCCACCTCCAATACATGAAAGCACATTCATATCAATCTCCACGGCCATCTCAAGGCCTAGGGGCTTCAACTTCCTATCTCCGCTAGACATCCTCGTTCTCCCTTCCGTTCTTCATCAATGGATACAGCAGTTACGGAGAGCACCGATGAGATTCAGCAAGCAGATTGATGGACCCGATCAGTCCAGTGCAAATATCGGCCAGTGCCAGCCGTCATCCTGCACCATCTGCGAACTGTTGAATTCCCTGCCTTCAACGGGCGCTTCTGTACAGCTGATCGCTGATACAGCGATAGTCCTCCAGGCTCATCAGACCAAGCGCAGTTCGCTCACGCTCGACCGATGCAGGACTATCCAACTTCAGTGGCTCGCCTGTTTCCAGAGACCGTAACTGGGTTCCGAAACGCTGGGGCTTACCGGAAGCGAGAAGCACTCTGTCTGAGAGGAGAGCAAACTTGCTCGCGTCCAGTTCACCTCGCTTCACCAAAGGCTCGAAATTCGCCAACGCTTTTGCTTGCAACGACGGATCATCATCTGCATGCTGAACAAGCAACCAGAGCGCAGCGAGGCCATCCCTCCCCACTTCCCCCACAGATGGGATTGCCACTGAATCACCAAGTTCCTGACGCAGATAGCTCAGGTGTCGCTCCTTCACCGGCATCAATGCAGTTACATCAATAGATCCGGACGCCAATCTCTCATAGAGTCTTTGGTCCTCATCCTGCAACGCCAGCAGCCGCTCCCGCCTAACGTTGTCCGACACTACAGAAGGCCCCACAGACAATGCGGCCCGCTGCTGAGCAACTTGAGCTTCAATGAAAGCCGCCGCCCCGGGGCACGCATGCATCGCCTGACTTAGGTCAACAGCCCAGACAGGGCTGCTGCTGAGCACAAGTACCCACCCCAACAGACCAAACCGCCTCATGCGGCCTCTGCTGCGCTCGTGTCCACACGAGTAATCATGCGGTCGCTTTGCCCGAAACGGCGCACCGCTGAACAAAGTTCAGCGCAACGATCACTGCTTTCGAAAGCAGCAAGATTCGCCACCGACGATGGTACAGCTTCGTACTCCATGGAACCGGCCAAGAGGAACCCCGCCATCTCTCCTAGTAGATTCATCTCGGGAATGTAGTCATCGATGAACAGGAACTGGCCACCAGTATTGATCTCGAAGAAGAACGTGTCCCCCCGGGAATCAACCGCCAAGTCCACACAACCATAGCGCAAATCCAATTTGTCCATCAGCAAACCGATCGCCGCCTGGGTCCGTTCATCCAGCTCATACCGATCCATGACCAACTCACCCGGCCTCACTGAACCCGGCCTCCAGTCAAGTGGCGAAACACCATCGTGGCGAACAATTCTCGCGGTGAACATGCGCCGTCCAATCACTGTAACCCGCAGATCGAACACTTTGTCGACCACTGCCTGGTAGATCGCCGGGCAGACTCGAACGCCAGCATCATCAAGCGATCGATCTCGAGGAATGATCACGGGTCCGCATTGCCAGCCTTTCCGCTCCCTATCACTGGACCAGAAGTGTGGGGTGAAGTGCTTCACCAGAACCGCAGGCTGCCTTGTACGAAAGTCTGCGACTTCTACCGGATCGTTCGTGATCAAGGTATCTGGAATGCGAAAGCCGCAAGATAAAGCAACTTCAAGCTGGAGCCCTTTGGTTGAGGCGTCGGTAGGATGCCAGTCACCTATCGTGAGCGAAGATCTCAAACGAAGCGCCGCTGCCAATGAGCCGTGTGCGCTTTTCAGTTCATTGTCCACGAATTTTACGGAAGCCGGATCGAGATCAGCCAAGGGCTGGTACGGTACGGGCCTCCTGAACCACAGCGACTTCACATCGCGAACGGTGTCCCCACCTATCCTTAGAATGGATCCTGAGTCGCCGATCGTATGGACCATGACAGCCTCATCATGCATGCCGATCCCATCCCACAACAGAACGCGCGCACCGGCGCGTTCAAGCGCCCATGCCACGGACACGGCATGGATGTCCTCCGAATTTCCAATGATGACGTGAACCGGTTCCATCATTACAGCTCCTCAGTGTCCCCGCCCCCCCCCCACCATCTGGCAGGGGGAGTGCTTTTACCAAGAACTCAGAAAGCGATTACCAGTCGATACCGACGTTGACTTCCCAGTCGCCGCCGCTGGTAACTTTGCCGCCAGCACTGCCAGTCGATGCCGGAGCAGCCTCCAAGGCACCACCGCCGACATTCATCAACTCTTCGGTGCTCAGTTCGCGTGCCATTTCCAGACCCAGCGGCTTAATCGAAACGTTCTTGTCAGACATGGTCAGTTCCTTTTCTGGTTGCGGTGGTATTGAAATCCCCCCATCCGCAAGGGGAGCACGTCTACACAGGCATCATGCCCGCGAAGATCGTCTTGGTCCGCAGCTAACTCCTGCGGGAAACTCAATTACGCGATCAGCACTCCGAATGGTCTCCGGACGATGCGCAACGATAATTCGAGTAATACGCAGACCAGCGATGGCGCGGTTGACCTCCGCCTCACGATCAACATCGAGGTGACTAGTCGCTTCATCCAGGATCAGCACCCTGGGACGTCGGTACAGCGCGCGCGCGAGCAGAATCCGTTGCTTCTGACCACCGGAAAGCGCCGATCCCATATCCCCTACCAGGCTGCCGTATCCCATCGGCATGCGCACTATGTCCTCGTGAACGGCAGCCAAGCGCGCGGCCTGCTCCACTCGCTCGGGATCTGCCGAATGACTGAAGAATCCGATGTTGTCGGCAATTGAGCCAGCAAACAGCTGATCGTCCTGCATGACCGCACCAACGAAGCTTCGATATTTCTGAAGGCCAATATGCCTGATATCGATCCCACCAAGCAGAACCTGACCATCTTCAGGCTGAATCAAACCAAGCATGATGCGCGCCAGCGTCGACTTGCCGCAACCGGAAGGACCCACCAACGCGACCGACTCCCCCTCCTCGACATAGAGATCAAGCCCGTCGAGAACACGTGGCTCAGCGGGCGCGTAACGGAAACCAACTGATCGCAGTTGTAGCGAAAAATCTGGAATGCTACCGGCGTGCTCAGTGACCAGATCTGCCTCAGGCTCAGAGAGCACTACGTCTGCGACCCGCTCTGCATGCAGACCGAGCATGCGCCATTCCATGATCCGATCAATCAGCTGCGACACGCGCGTCGCGAAGATGTCTGCGTAGGCGACAAACGCAACCAGCATGCCTGTACTGAAGCTGCCGTCCAGAACCTGCGTCGCAGCAATCCAGATGATAAAAATTCTTGACGCCATAATCAGCCATTGGCGTACGGAATTGTAGATCACCCCGATCTTCTGAACCTCGACATCACGATTCGTCGTCGCTACAAGAACATTGGCAAATCTGGAACGCCTTTCGGCGTAACTGCCATTCAACTTGATTGATTGAGCTCCACGCACGGCTTCCATCAGCTCGGACTGCAGTCTTGCGGCTTGAACGACCTGCTCCTCCGTCGCCCGCCTCATCCATCCGAAAATTCCATAGCGCAATAGCAAGTAGATCGCAAAGAAGCCCACAACAACGGCGGTCAACTTGATGCTGTACACCATCAGGATTGCCAGGATTGCGAGCGACATCACTCCATCCAGAATGCCCTCGACAAACTGAGTGGATATAGTCCGCTGAATCGACTGCATAGATGCAAATCTTGACATGACGTCACCGACATGGCGCCTGGAAAACCATGACAACGGCAACTCCAGAAGCTTCCCGAAAACGCGGCCACTCCATTGCAGATTCAAATTGGCGCCAAACCAGACTACCGCCCAGCTCCGCGCGGCAAAGAAGACCACCTGGAACAGCGAAAGCAATATGAATGAAACAAACAGGACCGTCAGCAAGTCCCTATCGGCACTCAGAAGCACCTGATCCACAACCCATTGCGCGTAGAATGGCGCCGCGATCACACAAACTTCAAGAACTAATGCAAGCAGCGCGATGAATCCCAGCGCACGCTTGATTCCCGCAACTCTTCCCACCAGAGCAGCGATGGAAATATGTACGCGATCACTGATCGCCTCGAATGACGTGGATGGCTGAACGTCCAGAGCAATCCCAGTAAAGGACCGCGACGCCTCATCCCATGTCAGTGAACGGACTCCGAAACCTGGATCATGGATGACAATCCCGGATCGTGTGGCCTGCTTGAGGACCACAAAATGGTCAAGATCCCAGTGCAGAATACAGGGCCCCTGCACCCGCTTCAGATCGTTGAGCTCGATGCGCAGTGCTCGGGCGGAAAGATCCAGCGCCGCAGCCATCTCCACAAGTCGGGCAAGATCAACCCCCTTGAGCGATCCAGGGAATTTTCGCCGAAGTGCGAGCATGTCAACGTCATGCCCGTGATAGCGCGCGATCATTGCGATGCATGCAAGACCACATTCGGCTAATTCTGATTGCATGATCTGCGGCAGAACACCTCGTGTTCGACTCAGTAGGCGCAGATCGATAGGCGGCATGACCGTCATCGCGCTTCGCTACCATTTGCCATGCGCTTCTGCATCCCTGCCAGGGGATCAAGCAGCCACGACACGATCTTCCGTCGTTCAATCAGCAGATCTGCTTCGACCTGCATACCAGAGCGCAAGGCGAGATGGCCTCCACCTGCTGCGATGCTCTGGTCATCAAGGGCAACAACCACTTGATAGAGCGGAGCCATCTTCTCACGCTGACCGGGATTGTCAGTGAACACTGCTGACTCGGCCGCACGCAACCCTTTGGTCGAGACTGATTTTATTGTCCCCCACTGCTGTCCGAACTTCTGATATGGGAATGCGGGATAGCGCATGACAACGCGCTGCCCTGCCTGCAGAAGACCTACTGCGCGACTTTCAACGAACAGCCGTGCCTCAAGCGGCGAGCCCGGACGCACAATCTGGAACAAAGGTTGCCCCGCAACAACCGATACGCCATCAGCAATCAACAAATTGACGACCATTCCATCCCGGGCAGCACGAATAACAACTTCGCGCTGCGCTTCGTTCTTGGCCAACTCCTGTTCGAGGCCAATCAATGTCCGCTCGACTTCACTACGATCATTACGACTCTGCTGTGGATACTGTCGAATCTGGCTGTTTACCGTGGCCAGATCCTGGCCAGACTGAAGGCGCTCACGCTGCAACGAGGACAAGCTTGTCTTGGCCTGGACGACAGCAGCTTCCTGCTGTTCCATCTGCATTCCGGATACATACCCTTCCTTCACCAACGGCTTGAACCGTTCTAACCGTGCGCTGGCACTGGCTATAAGGCTTTGCTGCAACTCAATTTCTCTGTCGAACGCAGCAATACGTGAAGAGATATTGCGAGCACGCTGCCGCAACGCTTCCTGCTCCCCTTTCTGAAGCTGGACCTTATCGTCGATTTCTGCCCTAAGGCGCTCATGCTGCTGTTGCAGCTTCCGCCGTACCTCAGCATAGGCGCCGATGCCTCCATCACCACCGACGTCTAATGAAATACGCGCTATTTCCTGCCCGCTTTTCACCGCCTGCCCTTCACGGGCAAGAACATGCGTCACAACGCCTGAAACGCGCGACAGCGCGTTCTGCCCTTCATCCGAGGATGCAAGCTCACCGCCAACCCTCTCACGCCTGGTGTAGTCCGCAAAAAAAAGGACGGCGACGATGGCGGCAAGAAAAACCACACCAGCAATGGCGATCCATCGAACTGAAGGTGGCGTCGCGACGAGCAGAGCACCTCTCTGCTGCATTCGCTTTGCTGCAATGACTTCGTCCCTGAAAAGCGCCATTCGTACAGTCCATGCCGAAGGTTCGTATGGAGTAGATCAAGACACTCATGGCAAGTCAATACATCTTTTGATATTTGAAAGTGAACAATTTCCAGCAGCGCCGCTTACACCACGCGAGCTATGACGCGCGATGACGTCCATACATCTTGCCTGCTTCGCCCCACTTTGATCGTATGTGGGCTACGTTGCGAGCGATTCCCAACTCCGACAACGAAGGACTTGTTAGCCACTCTGCTTCAGTTCAAGCGGATATTTTCGAGTGACCTTCCGAGTACACGTCCTGGCCAGTACTGGAACCTAACCCTAACCCTCACTCGCAAACACAAACGCGCAGACAGGTGACCCGACCGGAAACGCGCTCGATAGCCGAGAGCGTGCTTGTGAATGCCAAGGTGAATCTGTCTCGGGATTCGCACATTGCATCCCAGCAAGAATCTCCTCCACGCCTTTCACATCACTCCCGCAGCATATCCACGAACGCACGCAGCGCACCAGGCATCTGCCGCTGCTTCGGGTAATACAGCGCGAAGCCGGCGAACGGTTCGCTCCAGTCTTCCAGCACCGCCACCATCTGCCCCGATTCGATGTAGGGCCGTGCGGTGTCTTCCAGCACATAGGCCAGGCCGATGCCATCGAGCACTGCGCCGACCACGGTGCCCTGCTCGCCCAGTGTCAGCCGCCCCGGCACGTCGATTTCCAGCGCCTGCCCAGCACGCTCGAACTGCCACTTGTACAGATGCCCGCTGGCGAAGCGGAAGCGGATGCACTCGTGTGCCGCCAGATCACGCGGATGCTGCGGTGCCGGCCGGCGCCGCAGGTACTCGGGCGAACCGACGATCAAGCCGCGCAGCGGCGGCCCCATCGGCACCGCCACCATGTCCTCGGGCACGAACTCATGCAGGCGCACGCCGGCGTCGTAACCCTCGGCGACGATGTCGACCAGGCCATCGTTCTCGGTCAGCTCCACCCGCACGTCCGGATGGGCGTGCAGGAAGCGCGCCAGCCGCGGCCCCAGCTGGGTCGCCACCGCCGCCCGCGTCGCATTGATCCGCAGCAACCCCGCCGGCGCAGCGCGGAACTGGTTCATCTCTTCCAGCGCGTCATGCACCTGCCCCAGCGCCGGCTGCAGGCGTTCCAGCAGGCGCTGCCCTGCCTCGGTCAGGGCCACGCTGCGGGTGGTGCGATGGAACAGGCCGACCCCCAGCCGTTCCTCCAGTGCGCGGATCGCATAGCTCACCGCCGAGGTCGACAGGGCCAGCTCAGCACCGGCACGGCGGAAACTGCGATGACGGGCAACCGCGGCGAACGCGGCCAGGTGGGTCAGGTTGTCAGTGGCCATGATTGTGCAGTTCCACTTGATGAATCATGCCGATATCCGCGCTTCTTGCCGCTGGGAACGGGGCGTATTGTAAAACGCCTTTCGACAAACCCTGCCAAGGATTCCCCATGTCCCTCGCCCGTGGTTACGCCGCCCATTCACATACCGACCCGCTGATTCCGTACGAGTTCGAACGCCGCGCGGTCGGCCCTGACGATGTGCGCATCGAGATCCTCTACAGCGGCATCTGCCACTCCGACCTGCACCAGGCCCGCGACGACTGGGGTGGCTCGATCTATCCGATGGTGCCGGGCCACGAGATCATCGGCCGCGTCACCGAAGTCGGCAGCAACGTCACCCGCTTCAAGGTCGGCGACCACGCCGGCGTCGGCTGCATGGTCGATTCCTGCCGCCACTGTGATGCCTGCGAGCACGACCTGGAGCAGTACTGCGCCGAAGGCGCGACCTGGACCTACAACGGCCGTGAACGCGAAAGCGGTGCACCGACCTACGGCGGCTATTCCGACCACGTGGTGGTCGAGCAGCGCTTCGTGGTGAAGGTGTCCGACACCCTCGACCTGAAGGCCGCCGCGCCGCTGCTGTGCGCCGGCATCACCACCTGGTCGCCGCTGCGCCATTGGAAAGTCGGCCCGGGCCAGAAGGTCGGCGTGATCGGCCTGGGTGGCCTCGGCCACATGGGCGTGAAGTTCGCCAAGGCGCTCGGTGCGCACGTGGTGATGATCACCACCACGCCTGAAAAGGGTGCCGACGCCAAGCGCCTGGGCGCCGATGAAGTGCTGGTCTCGCGCGACGCCGCGCAGATGAAGGCGCACGCTGGCAGCTTCGACTTCCTGCTCAACACCATCCCGGTCGGCCATGACACCAACCCCTACATGGGCCTGCTCAAGCGCGAGGCCACCATGTGCCTGGTCGGCGTGCTGACCGAGCTGGACCCGCCGCTGACCGGTGGCAGCGTGATCTTCGGCCGCAAGCACCTGACCGGCTCGGCGATCGGCGGCATGGCCGAAACCCAGGAAATGATGGACTTCTGTGCCGAGCACGGCATCGTCAGCGATGTGGAGATGATCGACATCAAGAACGTCAACGAAGCCTGGGAACGCATGGCGAAGAACGATGTGCGCTACCGCTTCGTGATCGACATGGCGACGTTGAAGAACGCGGCCTGAACCAGGACGGATCTGGAAATGAAAAACCCCGGCAATGCCGGGGTTTTTCTTCTGGTAGTGCCGGCCGCTGGCCGGCGACCCTGCCAGGCTGCCGGCCAGCGGCCGGCACTACCGCAATCCACTCAGTACGCGAACTCGCGGAACACCGGATCGACATCGCCGTGCCAGCGGCCATGGAACAGCGCCAGCTTGCGCTCGGCCGGGGTCAGCCCGGATTCGACGATCTCCTGAAGCACGTCCAGGAACTTGCTCTCGTCCTGGCCATCGGCATTGCGCGCAGCACGGCGCTTGAGGCCTTCCACCGAAATATTCACCGCCTCGCGGGCCAGGTCGCGCACCGTGCCGTTGCGGAACGGCAGATTCATCGCATGCTTCGGTACACCATCGCGCAGCGCATGGCGCTCGGCCAGGGTGAAGTCGCGCACCAGGTCCCAGGCGGCATCCAGTGCGGTGTCGTCGTACAGCAGGCCCACCCAGAACGCCGGCAGCGCACACAGGCGGCTCCACGGGCCACCGTCGGCACCACGCATTTCCAGGTACTTCTTCAGGCGCACTTCCGGGAACGCAGTGGTCATGTGGTCCGACCAGTCGCGCAGCGTCGGCAGCGCGCCCGGCAGCACCGGCAGCCTGGCCTGCATGAAATCACGGAAGCTCTGCCCGCTGGCATCGTGGTAGATGCCATCGCGGTAGGAGAAATACATCGGCACGTCGAGCAGGTAATCGACATAGCGCTCGTAACCGAAGCCGTCCTCGAACACGAAGTCGAGCATGCCGGTGCGATCGACGTCGGTGTCGGTCCAGATGTGCGAGCGATAGCTCAGGTAGCCGTTCGGCTTGCCTTCGGTGAACGGCGAATCGGCAAACAGCGCAGTGGCAATCGGCTGCAGCGCCAGCGACACGCGGAACTTCTTCACCATGTCCGCCTCGGTCGCGTAGTCCAGGTTCACCTGCACCGTGCAGGTGCGGGTCATCATGTCCAGGCCCAGCGAACCGACCTTGGGCATGTACGAACGCATGATCTTGTAGCGGCCCTTGGGCATCCACGGCATCTCGTCGCGCTTCCACTTGGGCTGGAAGCCCATGCCGAGGAAGCCCAACTGCAGTTCGCCAGCCACCTGCGCCACTTCGTTGAGGTGGGTGCCGGTCTCCACGCAGGTCTGGTGGATGGTCTCCAGCGCCGCGCCGGACAGTTCCAGCTGACCGGCCGGCTCCAGCGTCACCGAGGCCCCATCGCGCAGCAGGGCGATGGTGTTGCCGTTCTCCTGCACCGGCTCCCAGCCGAAGCGGACCAGGCCGTTGAGCAGCGCTTCGATGCCACGCTCGCCCTCGAAGGTCGGCGGCCGCAGGTCATCCAGGCGGAATCCGAACTTCTCGTGCTCGGTACCAATGCGCCACTGCGCACGGGGTTTCTCGCCGGAGGCGATCACCTCCACCAGCTGCGAGCGGTCGGTAATGGGGGTATCGGCGACGTGGCTGGGGCTCGACAAGGGGGTGGCTCGCTGGACAGTGGCAGGGGATGTGGGGCCCGGGGCCTTCCATCGCAAGGGCGCACTATAGCGTGGCACCCCGTTGCGTCATGCGACGGTGACGGGTTTCAGCATCCTACCGACGCCCTCTTGACCCTCGTACACTCAACGACATGAGCCGCCATTCACGACATCCCGAACTGCACCGCTCCGAGCGCGTCGGCTGGCTGCGTGCCGCCGTGCTGGGCGCCAATGATGGCATCGTCTCGGTGGCCGGCCTGGTAGTCGGCGTGGCCGCCGGCGGCGCCTCCGCTACCACCATCCTCGCCACCGGCGTGGCCGGCACCGTGGCCGGCGCGATGTCGATGGCCGCCGGCGAGTACGTCTCGGTACAGACCCAGGCCGACACCGAGGACGCAGACCTGGCAATGGAAAAGCGCGAGCTGCGCGAAAATCCGCACAGCGAGCTGGAGGAGCTGGCCGCGATCTACCGCCACCGCGGCCTGGAGCCTGCGCTGGCACGGCAGGTGGCCGAACAGCTCACCGCCCATGATGCGCTGGGTGCCCACGCCCGCGACGAACTGGGCATCACCGATACCCTGCGCGCCCGCCCGCTGCAGGCAGCGCTGGCCTCGGCCGGTGCGTTCACCTGTGGCGCGGCGCTGCCGGTGCTGACCGCCCTGCTCGCGCCGGTCGACAGGGTCGCACTGATGACCACGGCCAGTACCCTGCTCGGCCTGTGCCTGACCGGCGCAGTGGCGGCCAGGGCCGGCGGCGCACCGCCGGTTCGCGGCGCGATCCGGGTGATGTTCTGGGGCGCATTGGCGATGGCCGCGGCGGCCGGCGTCGGTCGCCTGTTCGGTGCCCACGTGTCATGACCGCCATGCTGCCACCGGCCACCGCACTGCTGGCCGAGATGGCCAGCCTGGCCGGCTGCGCACGCGCCGAAGGTTATGCGTGCATCACCGCTCGGCGCGAACATGGCGCCAGCTCGGTGGAGATTCCACAACCACAGTTTGCGATCCTGCTGGAAGGACGCAAGCAGGTGCGTACCGCGCACCAGTCGCTGGAGTTCATGCCCGGCGACATCCTGCTGCTGACCCAGCGCTGCCGCATCGATGTGGTCAACACCCCCGACCCACGCAGTGGCCGCTACCTCAGCGCCATCGTGCCGCTGTGTGCCGAAGTGCTGGCGGCCGCACGCACGCTGTGGAGCGGGGAGCTTCCCGCCGCCGGTCATGCGATGGCGCGGCTGCCGTTGATCGATCATGGCGCGGTGCTGCGCCAGTGGCGGCAATCGCTGCAGGACGGCCGTTACAGCGAAGCGCGGCTGGCCCTGGCCTCGTTGGTACTGACCCTGTGCCGGCAGGGCCACGGCAACCTGCTGCTGCCGCAGGCGCCGAGCCTGGGCGAACAGATCCGCGACCGCATCGCCGCTGAACCCGCTCGCGACTGGCAATCGCGCGATGTGGAAGCGCTGTTCGCGCTGAGCGGCGCGACCTTGCGCCGTCGGCTCGCCGCCGAGGACACCAGCCTGCGCCAGCTGCTCACCGAGGCCCGGCTGGCGCATGGCATGCAGCTGCTCTACACCACCGACCTGCCGCTGAAGACCGTGGCCGCACGCGCGGGCTACCGCTCTGCGGCCAGTTTCAGCAAGCGCTTTGCCGAGCAGTACGGGCTGGCTCCCACAGACATTTGAGGGGGGTCGGCAGGGCTGCGCCCTGCACCCGCTACGAGCCAGAGCAACGGCCGAAGCAACAGCAACAGCGGCTATCCGTGGGACGGCGGAGCGGTGTGGGTGGGCAGGACACGCCGTAAACCCATCCATGGGGGCTCGATGGCGCCATCCATGGCGCCAACGGTCCTGCCCACCCACACCGCCCCACCTCTGACAGATTCCTGCTGCTGTTGGTAGGTGTCGACCTTGGTCGACACGATTTTTCTGTCAGATATCGAAATCGATCTGGGGTCAGATCCGTTTTCCTGCGGAAAACGGATCTGACCCCAAGAGCATCTCCAACAGTTCGCGGAAAACTGTCGAAGGCGGGGTGGGTCCGGTTGCGGGAGTGTCCGCGGCATGGATGCCGCGGCCAAGCCCCCATGGATGGGTTTACGGCGTCTCCCGCAACCGGACCCACCCCGCCATCCCACGGATAGATCGCTGTTGCTGTTGCTGTTGCCTCTGCGGGTGCAGGGCGCAGCCCTGCAGACAACACCCCCTTCCCTGAGCATTCCACGCAGTGGTTTGAGCGCCGTGCGCACGCCAGTCACGGCACGCTAGGCCAACGGAACCGCCCATCATCCACCGAGAACCCTCATGACCCTGCGCCAACTGCCCCTACGCACCGCCCTGCTGCTGGCCCTGTCCGCCCTGCCACTGGCGGCGCTGGCCGAAGCCACCTCGCCCGCGCCCACCCAGCAGGTGCCCGGCGTCTACCACCAGCGCGTCGGTGCGCTGCAGGTCACCGCCCTGTTCGACGGCGTGGTCGCGCTGGGCCGGCAGGAAGTGGTCGACGTGCCGCCGACACTGGTCAGCCGCCTGTTGGAAGGCCGCTACGTACCGGAAGACAAGAAGGGCCTGCAGACCGCAATCAACGCGTTCCTGGTGCGCCAGGGCAACCACCTGACCCTGGTCGATACCGGCACCGCACAGTGCTTCGGCCCCGGCCTGGGCCAGGTGCTGGGCAACCTGCGCGCCTCCGGCGTGGACCCGGCCGAGGTGGACGAGGTGCTGCTGACCCACGCCCATCCGGACCACCTGTGCGGGGTGCTCGATGCGCAGGGCAAGCCGGCCTACCCGAATGCCACGGTGTGGCTGTCCAGGGCCGATGCCGACTACTGGCTCAACCCGGCCAGCGAGGCTTCCGCGCCGAAGGGTGTGCGCTTCGCCTTCCCGCTGGCGCGCAACGCGGTGGCGCCGTACCAGGCCAGTGGCCACCTGCGCACGTTCAACCCCGGCGATGCCCTGCCCGGCGGCGCGGTGGCGATGGACACCCATGGCCATACCCCCGGCCACGTCTCCTACCGGTTCGACAGCCAAGGCCAGTCACTGCTGGTGTGGGGCGACGTGCTGCACTTCCATGCGGTGCAGTTCGCGCACCCGGAGGCCGCGTTCGAGGCCGATTCGGACCGCAAGGCGGCCATCGCCAGCCGTCGCGGGCTGCTGCAGCAGGCCACCGCCAACGGCTGGTGGGTGGCCGGTGCGCACCTGCCGTTCCCGGGCCTGGGCCATGTGCGCAGCGAGAGCCAGGCCTATGCGTGGGTGCCGGCGGAGTATTCGCCGTTGTGAGGGTGTGCCGACCAAGGTCGGCACCCACCCGATCGGGTAGCGCCCGGCTGCCAGCCGGGCGACCGGCAATACCTTATTCCAGCCCCAGCCAGCCGCCGATCACGCCGCGGGCTTCGTCCACGCCGGTGCGGTCCTCGCCGGAGAACACCTGCACGCTGACGCTGTCGCCGTAGGCCGAGTGCAGTTCCTTGCGCACCTTCTGCAGGGTCTGCATCTGCTGGCTGCGGCTGAGCTTGTCGGCCTTGGTCAGCAGGGCGTGCGCCGGCATGCCGCGCTGTACGGCATAGGACAGCATCTGCCGATCGTAGTCCTTCAGCGGGTGGCGGATGTCCATCACCACCACCAGCCCCTTCAGGGCCTCGCGGGTGCGGAAATACCGGTCGATGAAGGCCTGCCAGTGCGCCTGCAGGTCCAGCGGCACCTTGGCGTAGCCGTAACCGGGCAGGTCGACCAGATGGGCTTCCGGGGTGATCTGGAAGAACACCAGCTGCTGGGTACGGCCGGGCGTCTTGGAGACACGGGCCAGCGCGTTCTGGCGGGTCAGCGCGTTGAGCGCACTGGACTTGCCGGCGTTGGAGCGGCCGGCAAAGGCCACTTCGGCCCCTTCATCGGGCGGCAGCTGCCGCACGTTGTGGGCCGAAAGGTGGTAACGGGCGCGTTCGATGAGCAATGACATGTGCCTAGGATCGCATGTTGCGGCGCCGCGCGCCCGTGCCGGCGGCCGTGGCGGGCATTTTGCTGCACTGCTGCGTTGACCGTGCGCGGAAACGCCGTTGATAATCCGGGCGATGCCGGCGGCCACCGCCCGGCCCGGTCCATACGGAGCTTTAGCATGCGCCACGCTCGCGTTCTTGCCGTATCCGCCCTTGCCACTGCCGTAGTCGTTGCCGCTGCTGCGTTCGCGCAGACCACGTTGACCCCGCTGCCCGACAACGGGCCGATCAACACCGCCTCGCTGGAGGTGGACTTCAGCAAGACCCATTGGGGCGATGCCAAGGCTGGCCAGACCAAGGCTTCGGCCTGTGCGGCCTGCCATGGCGCCGACGGCAATTCCACGGTCGAGATGTATCCGTCCATCGCCGGCCAGAGCGAACGCTACGTGGCCCAGCAGATGGCCCTGATCGCCAACGGCCAGCGCAGTTCCGGCGCGGCGGTGGCGATGGTGCCGTTCGTGCAGAACCTCACCCCGCAGGACATGCGTGATATCGGCGCCTACTTCGCCACGCAGAAGGCCAACGCCGGCATCGCCGATGACACGGCGGTCGCCGACGGCCCCTACAAGGGCATGAAGTTCTACGAGATCGGCCAGCAGCTGTACCGCGGCGGCGATGCCAAGCGTGGCCTGCCGGCCTGCATGGCCTGCCATGGCCCCAGCGGTGCCGGCAATCCCGGCCCGGCCTATCCGCATCTCGGTGGCCAGCACGCCAGCTATGTCGCGCGCCGCCTGCAGGAGTACCAGGCCGGCCAGACCAACGAGACCGACAAGGCACACTTCCAGATCATGGCCACGGTCGCGCAGAAGCTCAGCGAGCAGGAGGTGCAGGCGCTGTCGAGCTACCTGCAGGGCCTGCACAACAAGGCCGACGATGTGGCCACCACGGCCACGCCAACACAACCGGCTGCCGCCCCCTGACCACCACTGGTCGGCCCGGGCCGCGACGCCGGCCCACGGCTGCGGTATGTTTCCTTCACGCCGGCGGCTGCGCCGGCGTTGCTTTTTTCAACGGAGATGCGTGTCGATGAGGTTGATTTCCCGCCTGCTGTTGTCCGTGCTGGTGCTGCTGCCGCTGGCAGCCTGCGCCGCCACCCCCGCCAATGCCCCGCTGGTCGAGGGCAAAGACTACGAGCGCATCGCCCAGCCGGGCCCGTTCCAGCCGCTGGCCGGCAAGATCGAGGTGGTCGAAGTCTTCGGCTACACCTGCCCGCACTGCGCCCATTTCGAACCGCAGCTGGAAGCCTGGGCGGCCAAGCTGCCGGCCGACGTGCGCTTCACCCCGGTCCCGGCGGCCTTCGGCGGTGCCTGGGATGCCTGGGCACTGGCCTACTACGCCGCCGACGAAGTCGGCGTGGCCAAGCGCAGCCATGCCGCCGTGTTCAAGGCCCTGCACGAGCAGGGTTCGCTGCCGATGCAGAACGTCTCCGCCGATGAGCTCGCCACCTTCTACAAGGCCTACGGCGTGACCCCGGACCGCTACATCCAGGCCCTGCGCGGCGATGCCGTGCAGAAGAAGGTCGAGGCCGCGCGCGCGTTCGCCCAGCGCACCAAGATTCCGGGCACCCCGGCCATCATCATCAATGGCCAGTACCTGGTGCGCGGCAACAGCTTCGACGACCAGCTGCGCATTGCCTCGGCGCTGATCGCGCAGGCGCGCGCCGCCCGCGGCCGCTGAACCAACACCCACCACCGACACGGCGTTGTCGCCGCCGCGTGTCATCATTTCCCCTTGGCCGGCGCCTGCCGCCGGCCCCACCTTTCCAGATGCTGGAGACGTTTCCATGAAGATCCGTTACGCCCTCGCCCTCGCAGCGCTGCTGCCGATCCTGGCCGCCTGCAAGGCCGACGACGGCAGCACCAACACCACCGCGGCCCCCGCCGAACCGGCAGCAACCCCGGCCACGACCACCGAACCGGCTACCGCACCGGCGGCGGGCAGCGAAGGCGCCGCGCCGGCTGCCGCTGAAGGCGAGAAGACTCCGGCCGAAGCAACTCCGGCCGCCGCGCCGGCCCCGACCACCGCCGCACTGACCGGCCCGGCTCCGGTGGAAGGTGCCGACTACCAGGTGATCCCGAACGGTCAGCCGTTCCAGCCGGCCGCCGGCAAGATCGAAGTGACCGAGATCTTCGGCTACGTCTGCCCGGCCTGCGCCGCGTTCCAGCCGCTGGTCGGCCCGTGGAAGGCCGGCCTGCCCAGCGACGTGAACTTCGTCTACGTGCCGGCCATGTTCGGCGGCACCTGGGATGACTACGCCCGTGCCTTCTACGCCGCGCAGACCCTGGGCGTGCAGGAGAAGACCCACGAAGCGCTGTACGCCGCAATCCACTCGCAGAAGACCCTGAAGGGCGAGCGCGGCCGTGACTCGGTGGAAGACATCGCCAAGTTCTACGCCGCCTACGGCGTCGATCCGAAGCAGTTCGCGGCCACCATGGGCAGCTTCGCGGTGAACGCCAAGACCAACTCGGCCAAGCAGTTCGCCCAGCGCAGCCAGATCAGCGGCACCCCGTCGATCATCGTCAACGGCAAGTACCTGGTTAAGGGCAAGAGCTTCCCGGACATGCTGCGCATCGCCGACCACCTGATCGCCCGCGAACGCGGCGCGGCCCAGGCTCACTGATCCAAGAGAAGCATTTCCCGGCCGTGAATTCCCCCCGTACACGGACCCTGCGCTTGCTGACGGCCAACATCCAGGCCGGCTCAAGTACCCGCCGTTACAGCGACTATGTGACCCGCAGCTGGTCACATGCGCTGCCGGCGGGTCGCAAGCGCAGCAGCCTGGACGCGATCGCCACCCTGGCGCGCGAACATGACATCGTCGGCCTGCAGGAGGCCGACCCGGGCAGCCTGCGCTCGGGCTTCACCAACCAGACCCATTACCTGGCCCAGCGCGCCGGCTTCAACTACTGGAGCCACCAGCCGAACCGGCGCATGGGCGGGGTCGCCTCCAGCGCCAATGGCCTGCTGAGCAAGCTGGAACCGGTGGAAGTGCAGGACCACGCCCTGCCCGGCCGCATCGGCGGGCGCGGCGTGCTGCTGGCCAAGTTCGGCGATGGTGCCGACGGCCTGGCGGTGGCGGTGGCCCATCTGTCATTGGGCGCGGGATCGCGGATGTCGCAGCTGGGCTTCATCGCCGAGCTGCTGTCCGACCACCCCAACGCGGTGCTGATGGGCGACTTCAACTGTCTGGCCGAACGCCCGGAAATGCAGGTGCTGTACCAGAAGACCCGACTGCAACCGCCCGGCTGCATCGTGCCGACCTTCCCCAGCTGGCGCCCCGACCGCGCCATCGACCACATCCTGGTCAGCAGTGGCCTGCAGACCCGCACCGTGGAAGCCGTGCCGGCCGCGTTCTCCGATCACCTCGCCCTGGCGATGCAGATCGACGTCCCGGCCGACGCCCTGCGCTGAACCGCCCCCCTGGTAGGTGCGGACCGCTGGTCCGCACGCCGCTCTGGTGGGTGCGGACCGTTGGTCCGCACGCTCTCTGCCGCTACCCGGCCTGGACCACCGGCACCTTCAATCGCCGCGCGGTCATCGTGCTGCCCACCGAAGCCAGCACCGTGCAGCCGATCGCCAGCCACTGCAGCCCGTGCAGGTGTTCGTGCAGCAGCAGCATCGCCCACAGCGCGGCCACCGCCGGCTCCATGCTGATCAGGATGCCGAAGGTCTCCTTTGGCAGGCGCTTGAGCGCCATCATCTCCAGCGACATCGGGATCGCGCTGGAGACCAGCGCCACCAGCAGGCCGGCGGCCAGGATCTCTGGATCGAGCAGCGCGGTGCCGGCATGCACCACGCCCACCGGCACCACCACCAGCGAAGCCGCCAGCAGCCCCAGCGACACCGAATGCCCGGCGTGCAGGTGTCCGGCACGCTTGCCGAACACGATGTAAAGCCCCCAACACGCCGCTGCGCCCATCGCATACAGCACGCCGGCCGGATCCAGCGCCGGGCCGCCGCCCAGCGGCAGCAGCAGCAACAACCCCACCACTGCGCAGCCCACCCAGACGAAGTCGATCGGTCGCCGTGATGACAGCATCGCCACCGTCAGCGGCCCGGTGAACTCGATGGCCACCGCGATGCCGAAGGGAATCGTGCGCAGGGCCATGTAGAACAGCAGGTTCATCAGGCCCAGGGTGAGCCCGTAGCGCAGGAGGGTGATCGCATCCGCGCGGCCGGTCTTCCAGCGCCACGGCCGCCAGAACAGCAGCAGCAACAGCGCCGAGAAGCCCACGCGCAGCGCGCTGGTGCCCTGGGCGCCGATCAGCGGGAACAGGTGTTTTGCGTAGGAGGTGCCGATGGCCAGCGAGGTGACCGAGCCAAGCACCGCCAGCGCCGGCAACATCGGCGCGAGTCGTGAGGTCTGCATGGGCAAAGTCTATTGCGCCCGCGCCGAGCACTTGGCTCAATTGACAGCCCGTTCGTGCAACTTCTGCTCACCATGGCTACCGCCCCCGTGCTCGACAGCTTCGACCGCGCCATCCTCGGCCTGCTGCAGCGGGACAACACCCTGCCGCAGCGCGAGATCGCCGAGGCCGTGCACCTGTCCACCCCAGCCGTGCAGCGCCGCATCAAACGCCTGCAGGACAGCGGTGTGATCGCGGCCAACGTGGCGGTAGTCGCCGCAGCCAAGGTCGGGCGACCGCTGACCATCATCGTCGAGGTGCGCGTGGTCAGCGAGCAGCGCGAACGCGTGGCGCCGTTCAAGCGCCGCGTGCAGGACGACCCGGCGGTGCAGCAGTGCTACTCGATCACCGGCGACGGCGATTTCCTGCTGCTGGTGTCGGCCGCGTCGATGGAAGAGTACGAGGCGATCACCGAGCGGCTGTTCGGTGGCGATGACAACATCGAGCGCTTCCGCACCTCGGTTGCACTGGGAACGTTGAAGCGCAGTTTCGAAGTGCCACTGGACCCGGTTCTGTAGCGCGGAGCCATGCTCGACTGCGCTTTGACCGCAAAGCAACAGCCGCCGAGCATGGCTCGGCGCTACAGTCGGAGACCATGAACACATCGCCCTCCCCCGCCCGTCGCCTGCGCCGCTGGCTGCTGCGCGGCCTGTGGCTGGTCATCGCGATCGTTGCCGCCATGGCACTGTGGAACAGCCCATGGGCCGCTGCGCCGAAACTGCTGTGGACACTCTCGCGGATGCCTCCGGCCACCGAGCTTCCGGTGCCGGTGGAAGGTGTGCGGCCCCGCCAGATCGCCGATACCTTCGGCGCCCCACGCGGCCGTGACCGCTCCCACGCCGGCATCGACATCTTCGCCAAGCGCGGTACCCCGGTGCGCAGTGCCACCGCCGGCGTCGTCGTGGATGTCAGCGACCGCGGCCTCGGTGGCCGCCAGGTGTGGGTGATCGGGCCCGGGCGCGAACGCTACTACTACGCGCATCTGGAGGGCTGGGCCGAGGGTCTGTCGCGCGGCCAGGTGGTCCAGGCCGGCGACCTGCTTGGCCACGTCGGCGACAGCGGCAACGCCAAGGGTACGCCGCCGCACCTGCACTGGGGCATCTACGGCGCCGACGGCGCCCGCGATCCACTGCCGCTGCTGCGCTGACCCAGCCCACACCCGGATCATCGGGTCGATTCGTTCAATATTTGTAAATAGGAATAGTTCGTATTACGATTTCTTTCGTTTCCGGTGGCGCCAGGACGGCCTGCCCGCCCTCCCCCTACCCGTAGCGCCTCGCCTTCTGGATGCCGGCCGAGCGCGCGTGCTCGTCCAGGACCCCCATGACCCGTTCCGCCTTCCGTACCCCGCAGCCGCAACGGCTGTCCGTTGCCGTGCTCGCCGTTCTCTGCGCCGTGGCCCCGGCCGCCTTCGCCGACACCGCCGCCGATCCGACCACCCTCGACAAGGTGGTGGTCAAGGGCGAACGCGCCGAAGGCTATTCGGTGCGCCGTACCTCGGCCGGCACCCGCTTCGACCTGGCACCGCGCGAGATCCCTCAGTCGATCAGCATCATCAGCCACCAGCGCATCGAAGATCAGAACCTGGACGACATCATCGACGTGCTGGCCAACACCACCGGCGTGACCAGCACCCAGTCCGACAGCGAGCGCACCGAGTTCTACGCGCGCGGGTTCTACATCGATGCCTACCAGTTCGACGGCCTGCCGACGCAGATGGTGCAGAACTGGAGCTACGGTGATTCCGGCCTGGATCTGGCGCTGTACGACCGCGTGGAAGTGGTGCGTGGTGCCACCGGCCTGCTCAGTGGTGCCGGCAATCCGTCCGCCTCGGTGAACCTGATCCGCAAGCACGCCGACAGCGCCGAACTGGCCGGCAGCGTGTCGGTGAACGTGGGCAGCTGGGGCCGCACCCGCACCACCGTGGATGTGGGCAGCGCGCTCAATGCCAGCGGCACCGTGCGCGGGCGCGTGATCGGCAGCTATCTGGATACCGATGGCCAGATGGACCGCTACAACCAGCGCAAGACGCTGGGCTACGCCGTCATCGATGCCGACCTGACCCCGGACACCCAGCTGAGCGTGGGCTACGACTACCAGCAGAAGCGCGCCAATGGTGCGACCTGGGGCGGCTTCCCGATGTGGTACGCCGATGGCAGCCCGACCAACTACCCGACCTCGTTCAATCCGTCGCCGGACTGGACCTACTGGGACACTACCAGCAAGCGTGCGTTCGCCACCCTGCAGCACGCCTTCAGCAACGGCTGGAAGTTCAGGATCGGCGCCACCCACGACCGCACCAACGCCGACGACAAGCTGTTCTATCCGTCCTACACCGCGTTCGACAAGGCCACCGGCACCGGCGTCACGCCGATGGCCGGCTTCTACAACACCGAGCGCAAGGTCGATGGCATCGATGGCTACATCGACGGCCCGTTCCAGCTGTTCGGCCGCGAGCACCAGTTCATGGCCGGCCTGAGCTACAACAAACGCGAATTCGCCAACTACGGTGACTTCCAGATGGGTGGCCCCGGCACCGGCTGGAATCCCTTCAGCTCCTATCTCGACTGGACCGGCAACATCGCCCAGCCGAACTGGAACCCGCTGGCGCTGGCCAGCCAGGGCACCATCACCCAGAAGGCCGGCTATGCCGCCACCCGTCTGTCGCTGGCTGATCCGCTGAAGCTGATCCTCGGTGCGCGCTACACCAACTGGAAGAGCGAAGGCGAGAACGACGACCGCGAACACAAGGTGACCACCCCGTACGCCGGCCTAGTGTATGACATCAACGATACCTACTCCGCGTACGCCAGCTACACCGAGATCTTCCAGCCGCAGACCGCCCGCGACCGCAACGACCGTTATCTCGACCCGGTCGACGGCAAGAGCTACGAGGTGGGCGTCAAGGGTGCCTGGTTCGACAACCGGCTGAACGCCTCGCTGGCGGTGTTCCGCATCGAGCAGGACAACGTCGCCCAGATCACCAGCGAGCCGATCATCGGCCGTCCGGGTGAGTTCGCCTCGATCGCCGCACGCGGCACCGTCAGCCGTGGCTTCGAATTCGAAGTGAACGGCGAACTGGCACCGGGCTGGAACGCGACCTTCGGCGCTTCGCGCTACGTGGCCAAGGACATCAACGGCGCCGACATCAACACCAACCTGCCGCAGACCGCACTGAAGCTGTTCACCAGCTACACCCCGCAGTCGCTGCAGGCGTTGACCGTCGGCGGCGGTGCCAACTGGCAGAACCGCATCTATTACGCCGCGCCGGTCGTCGGCCGCTTCGAGCAGGAAGGTTACGCACTGGTCAGTGCCTTCGTGCGCTACCGCATCTCGCCGGAGTTCAGCGTGCAGGCCAACCTCAACAACCTGCTGGACAAGAAGTACTACTCGCAGATCACCGGTTACGGTGCCTACGGCGATGGCCGCAATGGCTCGCTGACGTTCACCTGGGCATTCTGATCAGACGCGGGGTACGACCACCCCGCACCTGTAGCGCCGATCCCATGCCCGGCTCAGAGAATCAGCCGAGCGCGGGCTCGGCGCTACATCCGCAAGGCAGCGCCGGAACTGACCGGCGCTGCCCCCCTCACATCAGAACCGCAGGTCCGCGCGCAGGTACCAGTAACGGCCACGCGGGATGTCGTAGGTCGAGGCGTCATACCCGTTCAACGAGCACGACAGGCAGATCGGCGGATCCTTGTCGAACACATTGTTCAGGCCCGCGGTCAGCTGCAGCCCCTTCATCCAGTCGATCTTGTAGCCCACCTGCATGTCGTGGAAGGTGGTGGCCGAGAGCGTGTTGGTGCCGTCGGCCTGGTTGCTGCACACCGGGAATGCCACGGCATCGCCGCAGTTCTCGGTCAGCTCGGAGATGTGCCGCACCGTCCAGTTCGCACTCCAGCGGTCCATTGTCCAGGCGATGCTGGCGTTGCTGGTCCACTCCGGAATGGAGCTGTCGGCCACTTCCACGCCCGGCTTCTGCGGCTGCTTCTGCCCGGCCGCGCCGGTGGCTTCGTAACGACCGACGAACGTGTTCTTCCAGGCCAGCTTGAACTGGCCGAAGGAGGTCTGCGGCAACGTCCAGAACAGGTCCACGTCCCAGCCGTCGGTCTTGATCGAGCCCAGATTGGTCAGGCGGTTGTTGAAGCTGCTCACCGCACCCGTGCTGGCGCGGGTGATGCCATCGCAGTACACCGGGTCGAGCGTGTCCACGCACAGGTCCAGCTGGGTCTGCGCGTTGATGGCCTGGATCGCACCATCGATGGCGTGGCGGTAGAAGGTCACCTCCACATCGAAGCGCTCCGACCACGACGCGTTGTTGCCGAACCACGGGCTCCACACGAAGCCAGTGCTGAAGCTGCGCGAACGCTCCGGTTCCAGATCACGATTGCCGCCGGTGGTCACCGAGATCTGCGAGTTGGCCTGCTGGAAGCCGGCCGGCACGCCCAGCGCGGCACAATTGGCGGCACTGCCACGTGGTGGCGTACCGCCCAGGCCCACCGAGCATGGATCGAACAGCTGCAGGTCGGCACGTGCGGCCGAGCCGTACAGTTCGCCGATGGACGGTGCGCGGAAACCCTCGGCGTACGTGGTACGCAGCACGAAGTCATCGGTCACCTGCCAGCGCAGGCCGTACTTGGGCGTGAACTCGCCACCGAAGGTGGAGTAGTCCGAATAGCGGCCGGCCAGGCTCAGGTCCAGCTTCTTGCCCAGCGGCGAGTCGGCGAAGATCGGAACGCTCAGCTCCAGGTAGGCCTCGTTGACGTCGTAGGAACCGGAGGTCGGCTGCGACGGTACGCCGTTGTAGTGGCCGATCACGGTCAGCGGATCCGGCTGGTACCAGCCCTTGTACTTGCGGTACTCGTAACCGCTGGCGAACGATACCGGACCCGCCGGCAGGGTAAACAGGTCGCTGGACAGGTTGGCGGTGAACAGGCTCAGCTCGTTCTGGCTGCGGTCGCGCACCACCGGCTGGATCCACTTCAGCATGTCCGGGGTGATCGAACCGACGCCACCGAAGATGTTCAACGGCACGCAGCCCGGGGTTGCCGCGCACACCGCCGGGTCACCCAGGGCCATGTTGACGTTGTAGATGTTGTAGCTGCCGTAGTTGGTCTGTTCGGCCTTGTTCTTGCTGTACATGCCGTTGACGTCCCAGTACCAGCTGCGGTCGGCGGCCTGGAAGTTGCCGACCAGGCCGGTGGCCACGTAGGTGGTGTTGACCTCCTGCTTGAACACGCGCGCACCGCCTTCCACCGGGCGGCGGCCGATCAGGCTCATGTTGTCGCCGGAGACGAGATCGAAGCCGAACGGGTTGTACGGATTCAGGCGCGAGACCACGATGTTGTCGGCCAACGGATTGCCGGTGGCGCCATCGGGGCCGAAGAACAGCGGCTCGGGGCCGGCCTGGTTGGTCGACTCGCGGCGGTTGCCCAGTGCCTTGATGTACCACTGCACGTTGTCGGTAATGTCAAAGCGGAACTGGCCGAACAGGCCCTTGCGCTCGGACGGCGTGAGGACCATGTTGTACTCGGCGAAGTTGAAGCGGTCGGCGCTGGTGAAGCAGTGGTAGTCATCGCTGCGGTTGCAGCCGGCGCTGCCGTCATAGCGCGGGTTGGGCACGCCGCTGTTGGGCACGATGTCCTGCTCTGCACCGGTGTTGGGGTCGACGAAGGCGAAGCGGCCCTGTGGAATGCCGCCGCTGCCGAAGGCCAGGCCGGTGCCCGGAATCGGGAAGCGCGACTGCTCGCGATCCTTGGCGAATACCGGGTCCTGCTTGGTCCAGCTGGCGCCCAGGAACAGGCTGAAGCGATCACCGCTCTTGCCCCACGCCAGGTCCACGCCCTTCTGGGTGCCGTCGCCCTTGCTGTACTCACCATAGTTCAGGGTCACCTGCCCGCCATCGAAGTCGCGGCGGGTGATGATGTTGACCACGCCGGCGATGGCATCGGAGCCGTACAGCGACGACGCGCCGTCTTCCAGCACCTCGATGCGTTCGACGATGGCCAGCGGAATGGTGTTGAGGTCGGTGGCCGCACCGACGCCCGATGCGGACGACTCGTTGACCCAGCGGATGCCGTCAACCAGCACCAGCACGCGCTTGGCACCGAGGTGGCGCAGATCGACCTGCGCCGAGCCGGCACCCACGCCACTGCCATCGGGCGGGAAACCGAAGTTGCCGGACGAGTTGAACTTGGCGTTGAGCGCAGAGCCGGAACCGGTGAGCTGCTGCAGCACTTCGCCGATCGAGGTCAGGCCGGTGCGTTCGATGTCGCCACGGGTCAGGGTCTGGATCGGGACCTGGCCCTCGACTTCAGCGCGCTTGATGCGGGTACCGGTCACTTCCACCGCGTCCAGGTTGGTGGTGGATTGTGCAGCGGCACCCAACGGGGCCAGGGCCATCACGCACAGCGCGACGGCAACCGCCAACGGGCGGTGGTGCAGGTGATTCATTCGCTCTCTCTCCAAAGGAATGTCGGGACATGGACTGCCGCGCTCCCCCCTGCATGGCGGCAGCGTCTCCTTTGTAAACAAGCGGTAAAAATCACGGCGTGACGATCGACACCCTTTCACGCGGAATTGACGCAATTGACGGCCATTTGCGTCAAATGGGGGCCGTTTAGAACCGGACGGTACTGTTCAACGCCCTTCGCTATGGTGCCGGTGGCGACAGCGCGCGCCGAGATCCGCCACAGCTCATCAAGGGGCCTTGTCGATGCCGGCGCTAGTGACCGGGCGCGTCGACGCGCAGCCCATGCTGGCTGACAGCCAGCAGCACGCGCGCCATATCTTCATAGTCGGTGTCGTCGGCGGTCGCCAGATGCACCGGGGAGCGATGCTGCTGCGGCATCTGCTGCGCCTGCACCAGCGGTGCCAGATTGGGAGTGGCCATCAAGGAAGTGGCGCGCTGTGTCCCGTATCGCATGCCACGTTCCCCGGCAGGAAGCGCGGCCCGCCGATGGCAGACCGTCCGTTGCCGGACTCAACGCACGAAGGCGATGCGCTCCATGCCGGTGGCCTCGGCGGCGGCCAGGATCCGCGCCATGCCTTCGTACTCGGCCGACGGATCGGTGGCGATGCGCAGCTCCGGCAGGCTGCCAGCATGTTCACCGGCCTGTGCCTGCAGGCGCGCCTGCAGATCGTCGATGGCCATCGGCTGGCCATCCCAGCTCAGCTGGTTCGAGGCATCCAGGCGCAGCTCGATCGGCGGGGGCGGTTCGGGGCGATCGACCACGCGATCAGTGGCCTGTGGCAACTGAATGGCAATCGGCCGGGCCACGATCGGCGCGGTCACGATGAAGATGATCAAGAGCACCAGCATCACATCCACCAGTGGCGTGACGTTGATGTCCGCCAGCGGGCCGCTTCTTCCTGCGCTACTGAACGCCATGTGCCGCTCCCTGCAGCCGGGCCGTTCGCCCAAGGCCGACGTTACGACGCCTGCAACGCCGTGCGGCAGGGCCTGCGCGGATTCATTCAGCTGTCGTTGCCGACGCCGGGCGTGCACGCAATGCGAAACTGAATTCAGCCATTGCCCGCTATGCTGCCCGCTATGACCCGACGCACTTCGACCGCCCTGTCCCTGCTGCCCTTGGCCACCACGCTGCTGATCGGCTGCGCCAATGCCCAGTCCCTCGATGCCCAGAACGCGCAGCTGAAAGCCGCGATCGCAGCCGCCGAACGCGGCCAGTTCGATCCTGGCCAGGCCGCTGCGCTCAGCCGTCACCCGGCCTATGGCTGGCTGGAGTACGCCAACCTGCGCCGCAACATCGATACCGTCGATACCGCGCAGGCCCAGGCCTTCCTCAAGCGCTACGACGGCCAGGCCGTGGCCACCACCTTCCGCAGCGTGTGGCTGCCCTCGCTCGCACGCCGCCAGGACTGGCCGACCCTGCTGGCCAACTGGGCGCCCACCGAAAACACCGGCCTGCGCTGTGCGCAGCTGACCGCGCGCCAGGTGACGGGCAAGGTCGATCCGCAGTGGATCAGTGAAGCGCAGGATCTGTGGCGCAAGAACGGCAAGTCGCTGCCGGACGGCTGTGATGCCGTTTTTGCCGTGCTGCAGGCACAGAGTGGCCTGAGCGACGCCCTGCGCTGGGAACGCATCGATGCCGCCGCCGATGCCCAGCAACCGGCGGTGATGCGCAGCGCCGCACGCGGCCTGCCTGCCGCCGACCTGGCGCTGGCGAACAATTACGCCGCCTTTGTCGACAAGCCCAATGCCAGCGCCCTGAACTGGCCACGCAACGAGCGCAGCCGGCGCATCGCCACCGATGGCCTGGCCAAGCTGGCCAAGGCCGACCCCGGCGCCACCGAGCAGCAGCTGCCGCAGTACGCCCAGACGCTCGGCCTGAGTGCCGACCAGCAGGGCCAGGTGCTGTACCAGATCGCGCTGTGGACAGTGGCCTCCTATCTGCCCGATTCGGCACGCCGCCTCAACGCGGTGCCGGAGTCGGCCTATGACGAACGCCTGCACGAGTGGCGCGTGCGCGAAGCGATGTCGCGCGGCGACTGGCCGGCGGCGCTGACCGCCATTCGCAAGATGGGCAGCAAGCAGCGCAGCGACCCGCGCTGGCGCTACTTCGAAGGCCGCATGCTGGAGAAGACCGGCCAGGCCCAGCAGGCGCAGCCGCTGTTCCGCGAGGCCGCGCGCGCGCCGACCTTCCACGGCTTCCTCGCCGCCGACAAGCTGCAGCAGGGCTACACCCTGTGCCCGTGGAAGCCGAACGACAGCGCACAGGCACAGGCGGTGATCGCGCGCGACCCGGCCATCCAGCGCGCGATGGCGCTGCACCAGATCGACCGCGCCGGCTGGGCCGTGGCCGAATGGAACAGCGCGCTGTCGCGCTTCGATGACACCCAGCGCCGCCTCGCCGTGCGCGTGGCGCAGGACAATGGCTGGTTCGACCGCGCCGTGTTCGCGCTCGGCAAGCAGCCGCAGGAACAGCGCCTGTACGACCTGCGCTTCCCGCTGCATCACGACGCCACCATCCGCCGCGAATCGGCACGCAACGCGATCGACCCGGCCTGGGTGGCCGCGGAGATCCGCGCCGAGAGTACCTTCACTCCGCGTGCGCGCTCGCCTGCCAATGCCATGGGCCTGATGCAGGTGCTGCCGGCCACCGGTGCCAGCGTGGCCAAGTCGATCGGCCTGACCGGCTACGGCGGCGCCGACAGCCTGTACGACCCGGACACCAACATTGCCATCGGCACCGCCTACCTGCGCCAGCTGATGAACAAGTACGACGGTCTGCCGTACGTGACCATCGCCGCCTACAACGCCGGCCCGACCCCGACCGCACGCTGGCAGGGCCAGCGCCCGGGCTTCGATCCGGACCTGTGGATCGAGACCATCAGCTACAAGGAAACCCGCGAGTACGTTGCCCGCGTTCTGGCCTTCAGCGTGATCTACGACTGGCGCCTCAATGGTGATGCCCTGCCACTGAGCGACCGCCTGATGGGCCGCCTGGTGGACAAGCGCAAGAACTTCAGCTGCGCCGCCAACGCCGAGCAGGGCGGCGATTGATCGCACAGCGGTCGTGCCGGCGGCTGGCCTCGATCGGAATATGCACCGCCTGGGTGCTGCTTCGGGGTGGCGCGGCCTGCCGTGATGCCTCTGTATTGGTAGTGCCGGCCGCTGGCCGGCAACCGCAGCCATTCCGAAGCTGCCGGCCAGCGGCCGGCACTACCGGAACATCTGCGCCGGCCGTGCGATCATTCCCCCATGAAGATCTATCTTGTCGGCGGCGCCGTGCGCGACCGCCTGCTGCAGCGCCCTGCCGGCGACCATGACTGGGTGGTGGTTGGCGCCACGCCTGCGCAGATGGAAGCGCAGGGCTACACAGCGGTTGGCCGCGATTTCCCGGTGTTCCTGCACCCGAAGACCGGCGAGGAATACGCACTGGCGCGCACCGAGCGCAAATCCGGCCGCGGCTATCGCGGCTTCGTGGTCGATGCTGATCCGGCGGTGACGCTGGACGAAGACCTGCAGCGCCGCGACTTCACCATCAACGCGATTGCCTGTGACGAAGACACCGGCACGCTGGTGGATCCCTATGGCGGTGTGCGCGATATCGAGCAACGCGTGCTGCGCCACGTTGGCCCGGCCTTCGTTGAGGATCCGCTACGCGTGCTGCGCGCGGCCCGATTCATGGCGCGCTTTGCGCCGCTGGGCTTTACCGTCGCCGAAGAGACCATGGCGCTGATGCGCGAGGTCGCCGCCAGTGGCGAGCTGGACGCGCTGGTGCCCGAGCGCGTCTGGCAGGAACTGCGCAAGGCGCTGGTCAGTGAGCGGCCCTCCGCCTTCCTGCGCACACTGCACGATGCGCATGCCCTGGGCCCGATCCTGCCCGAACTGGAAGCGCTGTACGGCGTGCCGCAGCGTGCTGAATTCCACCCGGAAGTCGATACCGGCATCCACCAGGAAATGGTCAGCGACATGGCCGCGAAGCTGGCCCCCGGCGATGACCTGGTCGGCTTCGCCGCGCTCACCCACGATCTCGGCAAGGGCCTGACCCCGCCGGAGGAATGGCCGCGCCACATCATGCACGAGCAGCGCGGCATCAAGCCGCTGAAGGCACTGTGTGCGCGGTTGAAGATTCCCGCCGAGCACCAGCAGCTGGCCGAAGCGGTCTGCCGCGAGCACTTGAACGTGCACCGCATCGACGAACTACGCGATGCCACCGTGCTGGAACTGCTGGGCCGCTGTGATGCGCTGCGCCGGCCGGAACGCGTGGCCCGCATCGCGTTGTGCTGCGAGGCCGACAAGCGCGGCCGGCTCGGTTTCGAGGATGCCGACTACCCGCAGGGCGAAACGCTCAAGCGCCTGCACCGGGCAGCGCTGTCGGTGCAGGCCAGGGATCTGGATACCACCCATCTGAAGGGCCCGGCCATCGGCGAAGCGCTGGCCAAGGCGCGGGTGAAAGCCATCGCCGCCGCCCGCTGAAGCACCTGGTAGTGCCGGCCGCTCCGCTGGCCGGCACCCCTAAATCGCTGGCTTCAATGCGCCATGCCGCGGGTGATCGCCGCCGCCCGCTGCTTCAGCTGGGCCACGGCATCGGGAATCATCTCCATGCCCACGTCCAGGCCCGGGTTCAGGACCAGGCCGACGCCGTCGCCGATACCGGCCAGCAGCGCGTGCACCGCGATCGGCATGGCATGCGCGAACTGCGGCAGCTGCTCGTGCCACAGGCCGGCGCGCTCGGGGGCAGTGAACACCGCGAACATCGGCTCGTCGCTCTCGCTGGTCAGCACCAACGGCGAGATGCTCTCGTCCCAGGCGCCATCTTCGCCGATGGCCTTGTCCAGCAGCACGAACGCCGTCGAAGTCAGCAGGCCGTCGAGGAACTGCGCTGCGGTCAGCGTGCCGTCCTGGGCCTGCAGCAGGCGCACCTCGAGGTCGTTGAGGGGTTCGAACGGGGTGTCGTGGTCCATGGTCGGTTCCGGTACGTGGTTGCAGGGCAGACTTTAACAGGCCCGGTCCTCAACCGAGGAATCCATGCCGCCACAGCCAGCCCAGCGCGGCCAACCCGGCCACCCCCACCAGCATCAGCGGCAGGCCGAAGCGGTGCCACCACGGGATCGGTACCCCGCCCAGCTGCTGGTCCATGGTCTCGGTATCGAGCACCCAGCCGTGCTCGCACCGGGTGCAAGCCAGTTCGTAGCGGCGCTGGTAGGTGAACCCGAACAGCAGGTCGATGCGCGCCATCTTGTAGCGCAGTTGCGGAGCGAACTCGGTTTCCGTCTGGCAGCGCAGGCAGTGGTGCGCTTCGGTGGGGCCGACGATCAGCACCCGTTCCTGTTGGCCGATCAGGATCATGACCGGGTGCCCTGGCAGGCGGGCTGCGCCAGCAGCCAGGCCTGGGCGGCGGCGACGGTGGCCGCGTCACCCTCCACGCGCTGGTCGGGCTCGATCTTCAAGCCATCACCACGATCATTGCGGTCCCGCATCACGCTGGTGGTCAGCAGCAGGCGACTGCCATCGGCAAGCGTGTGCACGACATTGCCAGTGGAGACACCCGCAGTAGGCTGACCGAAACTCCGCGTCTGCAGACGACCACGCCACGCCAGCACCGAGGCCTCGCCCGAACTGCCGGTGCGCGGCCCGAACAGCACCGCCACCGGCGCGCCGGGCTGCCGCAGCACATAGCCGGACTGGCCGAAGTCCAGCACCGACTTGCCTGCACGCTGTACAGCGGTCGCGGTCAACGTCCAGCGCTCCGGCCCCTGTGCGGCTTCGAACGCTCCCACATCTTCGTTGTTCACCACCGAGGTGCGCAGCAACGGTGCCATGCCCAGCAGCATCGGCCACATGTTGCCACCGCTGTTGTCACGCAGGTCGACGATCCAGCCACAGCGCATGCCGTCGTCCTTGCTACGGATGACCTGCTGCCACCGCGCGGCACGCTGGATGTCCTGGCGGAATTTCTCCTGCGGCGTCGCGCCGGGCATAGGGGCATAGCCCTCGATGACCACCCAGCCGATGCGCGCATCCACCGCATCGACGGCCTTGGCCCGGTCCACGGCGGCGGCACCTGCCTGCTGCGCGCGCGCAAGGGATTCACGCTGGCGCTGGGTCGTGGTCCATGCACCATGGTGGCCGGTGCTGAGCGCAATGGCTTCGCGCAGAACGGCCAGCCGTTGCGCGGGGTCGCCCTGCGCCGATTGCAGACGGATGCGGATGGCGGGCCAGTCCACCCGATCGCGATACAGCGCCTGGCGTTCAAGCAGGCTGAGGATCTCGGCCAAGGCCTCCGGCGAGGGCACCTCGACCGTGCTTGGTGTATCGGCCATGGCGCCGGTCGCCAGCAACACGAACATCAGCGCGCCGATGCGACGCACTCCCTTGCGAACCTGCATGCGACGCTTCCTTGTCGTTGAGTCAGGACCGCAGCATAACCGGGGCATGATCGCTTGCGCCACGCGCGAACTGTCGTATCCGGCCCGGTCGCTGGTTGCAGCAAGGCGGCTTGCGTGCAGTCACCACATTGCAACTTTGCCCATGTCATCGCGGCGCACAACGCGCCAAGGTGGCCCGCGTCGGCGCTTCCTGCGCTGACCGGGATTGGCGTCCTGAATGAAGCTTTTCACGAGCGGGCTTGCAACGTCGTTGCCGGCCCGAACAATGCACCGTCCGTCGTTCTGCGGCGGGCGGTGCGTGGGGATCCCCGGATCCGCCGGCGTCATTCCTCGTGAAGAGCTTCACCGGCACGCCAACCCGCACCGCCCGCCACCTTGCATCCCGCAGGTGGCCTTGCCTTGTGAGGTTGCTGCCATGAACACGCCCTACCCCACCTATCCACGCCTGCAGGCACTGCTCGGTGCTGCATTGCCCGACCTGCAGCTGTCCACTACGGCAGCCGAAGCGTTGGAAGATGCACTCGCCGAAGCCAACGAACAGGCGCCGCCGTCGGCGTTCTTCGCCCGGTTGCGCGGCATCGCAAACAGCCACGGGGCCGACGGCCAGGCGTGGCGCGAGCGGCAACTCAGCGAGGCGCGCAGCCGGGACCTGGCCGAGGCAAGCGGCAACTCAGCGAGGCGCGCAGCCGGGACCTGGCCGAGGCAACGCGCTGCCTGGCGGCAGTGTCTGCGTGTGGGGGCGTGTTGCTGGCGGCGCAGTCGGCGCGCGAGATGGATGGTGCGCAGGCGCAGTGTCCACCGCAGGTGGAGGAAGGGCTGCTGCATGCGGTGGTGGTGCTGGCCGATCATGCCGGAGCGTTGGTGGAGCCGGATGCGTGCGCGCCGTTGTCGTAGAGCCGAGCCTACGCTCGGCTGCGCTGTGCTCATGGCGTCGGTGGGATTCGTGCCGACCAAGGTCGGCACCTACCAGAGCAGGTCATGGCGGCGGAAAGCACCGTGCCGACCAAGGTCGACACCCACCAGGGCGGGCCATGACATCTACACCGCGCGCTACCAGTCCGCACGCAGACCGATGTTGCCTTCGATCACGCGGCGCTTACCATTGTCGCTACCACCGATTTCGCGCGTGTAGTCGGCCACGGCATAGGCGCTGATCGTACGGTTGAAGCGGCCGGCGATGCCTACGCCAGCCTCCAACGCACGGTAGCGCTGCGAGTTCTCGATCACGTCGTTGCCAAAACGGATGCGGTCCTCGCCAGAACGGCCGTGCCAGTAGTTCAGCTTGAAGTACGGCTGCCAGCCGTTGTCGGCCAGCTGATAGTCTGCCGCCAGACGCAGTCCCACACGGCCGGTCCAGGCGTTGTCGTTGTCGAAGGACACCACAGATACCGCATCTCGCTGGTCATCCAGCGATGTACGTTGCCAGATCACTTGCACCTGCGGTTCCAGCCACCATGCGGACTGACCGAACTGGAGCAGCGGTTTGCCCGCCTCCAACGAGACACTGGTGCCACTGCCATCCAGCTCGATGCCCAGCCCTCGCATCGAGCGGGCGTGGCCGTCATAGTGGCTCTGCATCGCTACCACGTCCACGTACCCGCCGGCCGATCCTGTCAGGGTCCAGTACAGCCCCACATGCTTGTCATCCAGTCTGGTCTGGCCAACCTGCACATTGTCCCAGCCACCCGCCGTGCCGATCGCCTTGCCCTGTGCGCGTGTGCGCCCGACGAACACACCCACCTGGTTGCGATGGTCATCGCGGTTGCCTGCCCATAGATCGAGACCAGCCTGCAGGCCTTGTACGTCACCATCGAAGCCCGGGCGAGCATCACCCTTCCAGTGCAGCTCACTGCTCTGGCCAACCAGGCGGCCCCAGGCAGTGCGTGCGGGCCCTTGGTTGTACAGCAGCCGCTGTTCACCCTGGCGTTCGTGGAAGGTGCCCAGGCTGGCCAGCGATGTGTCACGCAGACTCGGCGGCAGCACGGCATACGTCGGCGTTTCCGGACGATACAGCGGTACCACGCCTTCATCATTCGGCTCGGCCGGGGTTGCACCCGGCGTGGGCGGTGACACGCCCTCCCCCGGCGGAACGATCGGCGGCGGCATCGGGATCGACCCGCCACCCTGGGGTGACGGGCCCGGGGCGGGAATCGGTTCCGGTTCAGGGCCAGGTGCCGGGTCCGGCAATGTCGACCGCAGATACCAGTTCTCGCGGGTACCTGCCGACTGCCCCCCTTTGTACAGGTAGTAGTCGTACGCCCCGGCAGAAACCGCCGAGAGCAGGGAGAAGGCATCGTTGCGGGTACTGCCGCCGTTCTGCGCCTGCACCACCAGGATGCCGTCAACCAGGGTTTCGGCACCCCCGCCCCCGACGTTGGTGATGCCCAGGCCAGTGCGGCCGCTGGCGACACCGCCCTCGATCACCAACCGGTCGCTGGCGGAGTTGTCGGCGCCGAGCACGGTCTTCAACAGCACGCTGCCACCCTCACCGCGATAGTTGCCAGCAACCGTAAAGGCATCGCCGGGGCTGCCGGCATTGGTCAGTTCGATACGGCCGGCGTTGATCACACTGGCCAATGTTCCCGCGTTGAATGCGTTCACTGCATGGCTGCCGCCGCCCGCAAGCACTGCGCTGCTGCCATCTATCGTGAACGTTCCCGTCGCCGTCGCGCTGTCACCCAGTACCAGGTCGCCATCAAAGGTGAGCTCGCTTCCATTCACGGCTGCCACGGTTTCCCAGTTCTGGAAGCGGGCAATGCCGGCCGTTTTCGTATTGTCGAACGTAAGGCTGTCGTTGCCGGTGCCGCCATTGAACAGTGGCACGGCCCCCATGTTGGCCACAGTGAGATTGGCCAGCACGGCGACATCGTCATCCGGACCCATGTCGATGGCCCCCTTGACCCCCCCCCCTCCGTTCCAGGTCAACGTGTCGTTGCCGGTGCTCAGCAGCAACTGCCCGGCCACGGTGCCACCCGTGATGGTTACATTGTCGCGGCCACCACTGACGCTCACGTTCCCACCGATGAAGGCCGTGCCGGAAATGATGATGGTGTCATCATCGAAGCCGGTGACCACATTGCCATCGACAACGCCGCCGGACTGGTCCCACAGGTTCTTTTCAAGCTTCATGTTGACGCGGCCAATGCGACCGTCGCTCATCCATGCACGGTCGCCATCCTCGAACGCGCCGATGATGCGGCCGCCGCTCATGCGGAAGGTATCGGTGCCATCGCCCTGGAACAGCGAATCGATCGTGCCGCCGGTCATCAAGAGGTCATCGCGGCCATTGCCCTGTTGGACTTGGCCGACGATGGTCCCGCCATTGACGGTCAGCTGGTCGTCACCGTCGCCCTGCGAAACGGAGCCAGTGACGCGGCCGTTGGCACCCACCACGATCTGCTGCGCACCTGAGTCGCCGGTAACGTTGGCCGCGCCCCCGCCCTGTGCTTGCACAGTGTTGTCCAGGCGCAGCACCGTATCGCCAACCATGTTGATGCCCGATGTTTCCAGCAGGCTGTTCACTTGCAGCGTGCCTTCGCGGAGCGTGGTGGCACCGGCCACGCTGGTGATGCCGGCGAGCGTCAGCATCCCCGCACCGGTCTTTTCAAGCGCGCCACTGCCAGTCACCGCGCCACCATAGGTGCCATCGTCGGTCTGTGCGAAGCGCACCAGGCCGTTGTTGGTCACCGTCGGCGGCAGGCTCTGCGCCCGCGCTTCCAGCGTGCCACCCGGATCCACGATCACCTGACCGGTGTACTGCGCGTTGTTGCCGGTCAAAGCCAGCACGCCCTGTTGTACCGTGGCCACGGTCACCCCAGTGATCGAACCGGACAGGGTCCAGCGGCCACTGTCGTTCTTGGTCAGCGACTCGAAGCCGACGAAATTGCCTGGCAGGGTGGAATCACCGGTGCCGCTGAGGAAAATCGCGTCATTTCCAGCACCACCGCTGAAGTTGCCGGTGATGGTCGAGCCGGTATAGATGCGCAGGATGTCGTTGCCACCGGCCAGATTGATGTTGCCGATCACCTGGCCGCGATTGGTGAAGTCAAGCGCACCATTTCCAGAGCCACCGATGACGGTGCCCGGTGCCTGGATGACGCCGGTTTCGGTATTGATGATGGTGTTCAGGCCCGAAGTATTCTGCGACCAGATTGCCACGGAGTTGGTTGCGCGGATGATGCCGCTGTTGGTGACGGTATTTCCCGCGCCCTGGAAGTTGATTGCTTCGGCACTGCCTTGCGTTCCCTGTGCAAGGATCTGGCCCCCTTGGGCTACGGTGATCTGGCCATTGGTGCGGGTTTCGACCGTATTGCCGCCGGTACCGAACAGGCCGCCGGTGCTGGTGGCGGTTGCGCTGACTGTACTGCCACTGCCAACGCTGATCACCGCATTGTCACGCAGGGAGATCGCATTGGCATTGCCGACCACGATACTGGCGCCGGCCTGTATGTCCACGCTGCGATTGTCTTCAGCGGCATTGTTGCCGGTGCCGACCGTGGATGCCCAGGGATCCGGCGCCGTTGGCGAGCAGACCGTTGATGACGCCGTGGTGACACAGTTTGCCAAAGCCACCGGCGTTTCAAGCACAAGCAGGGCAGGCAGGGTCAGTGCCTGAAGAATGGCCAAGGTCAGAGAGTGACGGCACAGCGAGTGTGAAACGCAACGGCTCATATAGCACTCCTTGGCGAATGGCTGGGACTGCAGACAAAGTCACTTCGTCGGAAGTCTGCCGCACCCTGAATTGTTCCGATAGGTGAACTTGCGTGGCGACAATCACATTTCAGGTGTGAAGTCCGGCCGTCGTCACACCACGGGGACGTGACTGAAACCGTTCATTCTTCCGGCGTTTGGGTCGGCCCCTTTTCCTGCGGAAAGGGGTCCGACCCCGGGGCTGCTCAGATCTTCAGGTAGATTTTCCGCCGGTCCAGCCACCATGCCACGCCCCACCAGAGTGCGACGAACGCCAGCGCCTGCAGCATCGATGCCAGCTCGAGCGCCTGCGGCATCGCGGTGGCCAGCTGCTGCCAGATCCAGCCCCAGGCGCCGGTCGCCATCAGCACCACCGACATCACCGATGCCCCCAGGTACGCAGTGATCGCGTTGACCCCGAAGCGCCGGCCCAGCGCCGGCCATCCCTTCAGGTCTATCAGCACGTGGCCCAGCCACAGCGCCAGCGCGGCCAGGCCACCGGTCCACAGCACGTAACTGGGCGTCCACAGCTGCTTGTTCAACGGCAGCACCCCGGCCAGCAACAGGCCCAGCACGGCGGTCGCCACGCCCAGCCCGGCCAGTGCCGTCGGACGCCCGCTGCGCAGCAGGCCACCGGCCAACAGGCCGAGCACGGTACTGCCCAGTGCACCCAGCGTGCTCAGCAATCCTTCCGGGTCATGGCCGAGGCGGGTATCGGCACGCCATTGATAGATCCACGGTGCGAACAGCGTGGTGTCCAGGCGGCTGGCCGGGTTGGTCCACGGCGCCAGGTCACCGACGCCCAGCAGCAGCACCGTGTACCCCACCAGCAGTCCAACAAGCATGCCGGCCTGCATGCGCGGCCGTGCATACACCGCCAGCACACCCACCAGCGCCGCGCACACGGCGATCCGTTGCAGCACCCCCCAGATGCGGAAGTGGTGTGTATCCAGCGCCCACCAGATCAGCAGATGCAGCAGCGCACCGGCCACCAGGATGCGCAGCGCGCGCTCCAGCACACCGCGCGCCAGTGCAGGACGCGCAGCGGCATCCAGCGCGCGCGGTGCCACGCTGAAGGCCATCGACACGCCCACCAGGAACAGGAAGAACGGGAACACCAGATCGGTAGGCGTGCAGCCATGCCATTCCGAATGGCGCAGCGGCGCGAACACTGCACTCCAGTCGCCTGGATTGTTGACCAGCAGCATCGCCGCCACGGTGATGCCGCGCAGGGCATCGATCGAGCCCAGACGGCGTGGCGGCGTACTGTTCATCAGGCGGCCTCGTACTGTCCGGCAATCCAGGTGCCACGTACCTGCAGGGCGTCATCCAGCAGCACCAGGTCGGCCTGGTAGCCCTCGGCGATGTGGCCCAGGCGGTCGTCGACATTGAGGAACTGCGCCGGGTAGGTCGAAGCCATGCGCGCGGCTTCGGCCAGCGGCTGGCCGAGCAGCTGCACGGTGTTGCGCACCGCCGTGGCCATGTCCAGCGCCGAGCCCGCCAGCGAACCGGCGGCATTGCGCACCACGCCGTCGATGGCGGTGATGGTTTCGCCGTACAGCACGTAGCTGGGATCATCCGCACCGACCGGCGGCATCGCATCGGTCACCAGCAGCAGGCGGCCGCGCGGCTTGGCCGCCAGCGCCACCCGCAGGCTGGCCGGATGCACGTGCACGCCATCGACGATGATGCCGATCCAGCTGTCGCGGTCTTCCAGCGCAGCGCCCACCGCGCCGGGCTCACGGCCCTGCAGCGGCGACATCGCGTTGTACAGATGGGTGAAGCCACGCACACCGGCATCCAGGCCGGCGCGGATCTCTTCGTAGGTGCCTGCGGTGTGGCCGGCGGCCACGATCACGCCACGTTCGACCAGCGCGCGGATGGTCTCCAGCGGCACGCGCTCCGGCGCCAGGGTCAGCAGGGTCACCCCGTTGTCCAGCGACGCGGCCAGCGCGATCTCTTCTTCGTCCGGCACGCGGAACTTGCTGGCATCGTGCGTGCCCTTGCGCGTCGGCGCGATGTAGGGCCCTTCGAGATGGATGCCGATCACGCCCGGCACGCCCTGCGCGATCGCCTCGCGCATCGCACCGATGGCTTCGCGCATCACCGCCACGTCATCGCTGATCAGCGTGGGCAGCATCGCGGTGGTACCGAAGCGGCGGTGAGCCTGCGCGATGGTACGCAGCGAGGCAACATCGGGCGTGTTGTTGAACAACGCGCCGCCACCGCCATTGACCTGCACGTCGATGAAGCCGGGCAGCAGCCAGCCGCCGCCCAGGTCCACCTGCTCGGCAGCATGGCCAAGCTGTGGTGCGGCGTCGGGCAACAGAGCGGTGATCTGCCCGTTTTCGATCACCACCGCCAGGTCATCGCGGAAATCATCGCCGGCGAGAATGCGGGCGTTGCGCAGCACCGTTGCCATCACACCGTCTCCGTAACCTTGTTCAGATGCGGCGGCAGATCCGGGTTGAAGCCACGACGCAGCGCCAGCGCATTGATCGCGCGATAGAAGCTCTGCACGGTCAGCAGCGGTGCGCACAGCGGGTGCGGTGCGGCCGCCACCGGCAGGTTGCCGCCGGCCCCGGCCAGCCACACCTGCGCGCCCCGTGCAGAAAATTCCTCGACCACCGCGCGGGTGCCGGCGCCGGTTTCGTCGGGCTGGGCGAAGGCCAGCACCGGGAAGCCGCGGTCGACCAGCGCCATCGGGCCATGCTTCACTTCGGCCGAGCTGTAGGCTTCGGCGTGCAGGCTGCAGGTTTCCTTGAACTTCAGCGCCGCTTCCTGCGCCGCGCCCAAGCCCAGGCCACGGCCGAGCACGAACAGGTTGGTGGCCTCGACCAGGCCTTCGGTCACCGCACTCCAGTCGCACTGCCAGGCTTCACGCATCGCGTCCGGCAGCAGGTCCAGCGCGTTGCGCAGGCTGCTGTCCTGCTTCCAGTAGGCGGCCAGCTGCAGCAGTGCAGCCAGCGAGGCCAGGTAGCTCTTGGTCGCCGCCACGCTCTTTTCGGCACCGGCATGCAGCGGAATGACCGTGTCGGCCAGCTGCGCCAGCGGCGAATCCTCGACGTTGACCAGCGCGATCACGCGTGCGCCAGCGGCCTTGGCCGCCTCGGCGTTGCGCAGCAGGTCCGGGCTCTTGCCCGACTGCGAAATGACGATGAACAGCGCACCGCGCAGCTGCAGCGGTGCGGCATAGACCGACCCCACCGACGGCGAGGCCGACGCAACCACCAGGCCCAGCTGGGTTTCCAGCAGGTACTTGCCGTAGGTGGCGGCATGGTCGGAGCTGCCGCGTGCACAGGTGACCACGAACGGCGGCGGCGCCGCGCGCAGGCTGGCGGCCAGGGTTTCCAGGGTGGCGTGGTTGCGCGAGAACTGGCGGGCAACCACGTCGGCCGCTTCGGCGGCCTCGGCGAACATCAGGGTGGACGTGGGGTCTGACAGCGACATGGCGGGCTCAGGCAGGATCGGAAGGAAGGGGGCGTGCGCCGGCCGGGCGCATCGGCGCGGTCGAGCCGCGCACCACCAGCTGCGGCACGAAGCCCTGGTTGTGCAGCGGTGCCGGCGCATCGTCGTAGGCGTCGCTGCGCAGTTGTGCGATCAGCAGGCGCGCGGCGTGGCGGGCGATGTCCTCGGTGGCCTGCTTGGCGGTGGTCAGCGGTGGCCACGACTGGCGCGAGAACGGGCTGTCCTCGAAACCGGCGATGGACAGGTCGTAGGGCACGTTCATGCCGGCCGACTTGGCGGCGGCCAGCACGCCGGCAGCGATTTCGTCGTTGGAACCGAAGATGGCGGTGGGCGGTTCGCGCAGCGCCAGCAGGCGGCGCGCCCCACGGAAACCATCGTCGAAGGTGTAATCGCCCTGCACCACCAGGTGCTTGTCCACGGTCATGCCGTAGTCCTTCAGCGCCGCTTCGTAGCCGGCATAGCGTTCGCCCGAGGAGCGGTGCGAGCTGCCGCCCCAGAGGAAACCGATGCGCTGGTGACCGAGCTGGATCAGGTGCTCGGTGATCTCGTAGGCCGCCTCGCGGTCGTCGACGAACACGCAGGCGCCGTCGGCCGGGTCTTCGGTGGCGGCGATGATGCGCACCAGCTTGATGCCACGCGCGGTCAGCGCCTGGATCAGGTCTCGGCGCTCGGACATCGGTGCGGTCAACACCAGCCCGGCCAGCCGCGAGCGCTGCACCCAGTCGGCCAGTTCATCGGCCAGCAACGGCGAGCTCGAATCACAGGGATGGATCTGCAGGCCGAAACCGGTCTCGCGGCACGCGGCCAGCACGCCGTTCTGCACGCCGATGATGTGGTACGGGTTCGGGTTGTCGTAGACCAGCCCGATCACGAAGGTAGTGCCGCTGCGCAGGTTGCGCGCGGACGGATCGGGCTCGTAGTCGAGCTCGGCGATGGCACGCAGCACCCGCGCACGGGTGGCCTGCATCACCGAGGGCTCATTGTTGATCACCCGCGAGACCGTCTTCAGCGAGACCTTGGCCTTCTCCGCAACGTCCTTGATGGTCGCTCTGCGCATGGGTTTTCCCTGGGGTTGGCTGCAGTCCATCATCGCCGATCAGGCCTTGTCCTGCGGCAGGCCGGCACGATGGCCGATCACCGAGTAGAACAGGATGTACAGGTAGCACGGCACCATCAGCAGCACGAACACCAGCTGGAAGTCGATGTGCTGCTTGAGCACGGCGAACAGCTGCGGAATGATCGCGCCGCCGGCGATGCCCATCACCAGCAGGGCCGAGCCGGTCTCGGTGAAGCGGCCCAGGCCGCGGATCGCCAGCGGGAAGATGGCCGGCCACATCATGGCGTTGGCGAAGCCCAGCAGGGCCACGAAGGCCACCGAGACGTAGCCGTGGGTGGCCCAGGCGCCCAGGCAGAACACCACGCCCATCACTGCCGAAATGGTCAGGTAGCGCGACTGCGAGACCAGGCCGGGGATCGCCAGCAGGCCGACCACGTAGCCGGCCAACATCGCACCCAGCGTCAGCGAGGTGAACATCTTGGTCTGGTCCAGCGGCAAGCCGAAACCGTGACCGTAGGTTCCGATCGCATCACCGGCCATGACTTCCACGCCTACGTACACGAACAGGCACAGCACGCCCAGCCACAGATGCGGGAACTGGAAGATGCTGCGGCGCTCGGCCGTTCCCGGTGCACCTGACGGCGTTGCATTGGCTTCGGAGGACTTGATCTCCGGCAGAGGCGAGAACAGCACGGCCACCGCCAGCACCACCAGCAGCGCGGCCATCGCCAGGTACGGCGCATGGATCTTGGCGGCGAATTCGTTGAGCAGCGCGACCTTGGTGACCGCGTCGGCGGCCTGCACCTGCTTGTCCAGATCGCCGATGCCGTGCAGCACCAGGGTGCCGATCAGCACCGGCGCCAGCATGCCGGCGATCTTGTTGCAGATGCCCATCAGCGCGATGCGGCGTGCCGCCGTTTCAATCGGGCCGAGGATCGAGATGTAGGGGTTGATCGCGGTCTGCAGCAGGGCGAGGCCGCTGCCGATCACGAACAGACCGCCGAGCGCGCCCGGGTACCAGCGCTGGGTGGCGAATTCACCGAACAGCGCGGCCCCCCCGGCCATCACCAGCAGGCTCAGGCTCAGGCCCTTCTTCATGCCGGTGCGGCGAAGGATCCAGGACGCCGGCAGGGCCAGGAAGAAATAGGACAGGTAGAACACCATCAGCACCAGGAAGGCACCGACCTCGCTGAGTTCGAAGGCCAACTTGACGAAGGTGATCAGCGGGCCGTTGAGCCAGGTGAAGAAGCCGATCAGGAAGAACAACACGCCAACGATGGCGATGGAGGTGGCCACGTTCGGGCGCGCGCTTGCAGCGGGGACGGCGGACATCAGGAGGGCTCCTGCGGCGACGGCCGCAGAACGCGGCGTCGGAGAGTGGCTGGGAACAACGTTGTCACATTCTTTCGATGGACAACGGCGGTTTGTCAACTTCCATGCACGCCTGGGTAAACCTCGTGCTGCACTGCGCAAGCCCACCGCGGTACGCCCCGCTGAATGCGCGGCAGGCCTAGAGCCCCGTGCAGCAATGGTTCCCACGTGAAACCCGTACTCACACCATGTAAACGTTTACTGCATACCGCATTCGTTGCGACGCAGCAACGAAAGTGTCACGAACTCGTTGACATCGTTGTCAGCGCGGTTACAGACTCCGCCCCAATGCCGCCCCCGATCCCCGGGCCGGCCCTACCTGCAGCAGGAGCCCGCGTGACCGCCAGCCACCCCGCCCCGTCGCATGTCCTGTCCCGCGTCGCGCCCTCGTTCCTGGCCGCCGACGTCGGTGGCACCCATGTGCGCGTGGCCCGGGTCCAGGCCAGCGGTGACGCCACCCATCCGGTGCAGGTGCTGGAGTACCGCAAGTACCGCAATGCCGACCATGCCGGCCTCAGCGCGATCCTGTCCGACTTCCTGGGCGAAGGCCCGCGGCCCACGCATTGCGTGGTCGCCAGCGCCGGCTATGCCCGCGAAGACGGCACGGTGATCACCGCCAACCTGCCGTGGCCGCTGTCGGCGCGCCAGGTGGAAGCCGAGGTCGGCCTGCAGCGGGTCTACATCGTCAACGATTTCGAAGCGGTGGCCTACGCCGCCGCGCAGGTGGACGCCAGTGGCGTGCTGCACCTGTGCGGGCCGGAGACCGCCGCGCGTGGCCCGACCCTGGTGGTCGGCCCCGGCACCGGCCTCGGTGCAGCGCTGTGGATCCCCACCGCGCACGGCCCGGTGGTCCTGCCCACCGAAGCCGGCCAGCCGACCCTGGCGGCCAGCACCGAACTGGAAATGGCCATCGTCCGCCACATGCAGCGCGACCGCGCGCACGTGTCGATCGAGCATGCGATCTCCGGCCCCGGCCTGATGAACCTGTACCGTGCGGTGTGCGTGCTGCAGGGGCAGGCGCCGACCCTGGCAAGCCCCGACGCAGTCACCGCTGCGGCCATGGCCGATACCGATGCGCATGCGCGCCAGGCGCTGGATGTGTTCTGTGGCCTGCTCGGCAGCACCATCGGCGACATGGCGCTGTTCTACGGCGCCCACGGTGGTGTCTACCTGGCCGGCGGCATCCTGCCGCAGATCCGCGAATACCTGCACGCCAGCACCTTCGTCGAACGCTACCTGCAGAAGGGGCCGATGGGCGAAGCGCTGGCACGCATCCCGGTAAAGGTCGTCGAGCACGGCCAGCTGGGCGTGGTTGGCGCTGCCAGCTGGTACCTGCAGCAGTCGGCCGCCTGACACCGCAACAGGCTTCAACGCAATCGCAGCACGCAGTACGTGGCACGCCAACGCACGGGACTTCGCCGCCGCCCCGCGCATGTCATCGCAACCGTAACCGAACACCGCCGCCGGCACCCAATCGAGTGATGAGGAGAGACATCATGAACACCCGCAAGACCCTGCTTTCGGCCGCCATCGTCAGCTGCATCGCCTTCAGTGCGCACGCGCAGCAGGCGGCCCCGACCGCCACCGATCTGGACACCGTGACCGTTACCGGCATCCGTGGCTCGATGGAGAAGTCGCTGGACACCAAGCGCGAAGCCAATGCGCGCGTGGAAGTGGTCACCGCCGAAGACGTGGGCAAGCTGCCCGCGCACAACGTTGCCGATACCCTGCAGCGCCTGCCCGGCGTGAACATCAGCTCGTCCAGCGCCGACGAAGGTGGCTTCGATGAAGCCGACCGTGTCAGCCTGCGCGGCACCAGCCCGAGCCTGACCCAGACCCTGATCAACGGCCACACCGTCGGCTCGGCCGACTGGTTCGTGCTCAGCCAGGGCAACAACGTCGGCCGCAGCGTCAGCTACTCGCTGCTGCCGTCGGAACTGGTCAGCTCGGTGGAAGTGAACAAGTCCTCGCAGGCCAAGCTGCAGGACGGCGGTACCACCGGTACCGTCAACATCATCACCCGCAAGCCGCTGGAGTTCTCCAAGCCGTTCACCGCGGAAGGCTCGATCGGCATGGTGCGCTCGGACCAGGCCAAGTCGAACGACCCGCAGTACTCGGCACTGTTCAACTACAAGAACGAGGAAGGCACCTTCGGCGTGATGGTGCAGGGCTTCAGCCAGAAGCGCGAGCTGCGCCGTGAAGCACAGGAAATCCCGGGCGGCTTCTTCAAGATCGGCGCCGGCGATCCGGTCGCCAAGACCAATCCGGACCTGATCGGCGTCAATGTGCCGGGCCTGCTGGGTTCGACCCTGTTTGAGCAGACCCGCGAGCGCAAGGGCGGCCTGGTCTCGTTGCAGTTCAAGCCGAGCGACAGCCTCACCCTGGGCCTGAATGGTTTCAGCTCCGAGCTGAAGGCCAACAACTACAACCGCAACTTCATGATGTTCGGCAACAGCTTCGCCAAGTCGCAGGCGCCGGATCCGGGCTATGTGGTCAAGGACGGCGTGCTGACCAACGCCAGCTACAGGGGCGTGCCGGGCACCGACTATGCGGTGTACGACATGATCTACCGCGAGTCGAAGGCCAAGTCGAGCTATGTCACCTTCGATGCCGACTGGCAGATCAGCGACAGCCTGACCGCCACGTTCCAGGCCGGCAGCACCAAGGGCACCGGTGAGACGCCGCGCCAGTACATCGCCGAGGTCACCCTTGCCAACGGCGGCGGCGCCAGCTGGGCCACCCACGGCAATGGCTCGCCGATCGACTGGAACGTCGGCGGCGACCTCTCGCCCAACGGCGTGACCAGCTTCGGCACCTGGGGCAACCAGCAGGTCACCGCCGAAGACAAGGAGAAGTGGGCAACGCTCGACTTCAACCAGTACTTCAACGATGGCGGCGTACTGAGCTCGATCGACTTCGGCCTGCGTTTCGCCGACCACAAGCGCGAAGCGCTGTCGCCGGAAGGTGCAACCCCGGGTGACATCTGGAGCGCGCTGAAGAACGGTGCCACGGCCAACTATCCCAGCGGCTTTGCCGGCGACATCGGCGGCACCTTCCCGCGCAACCTCTGGTACTTCACCCCGGGCGCGCTGAAGGACGCGGTGACCAACAATTCCACCTGGCTGGCCGGCAATGATGGCCCGACCGGTCGCCACAACTATGGCGCCGAGTGGAAGGTGAAGGAAAAGAACTTCGCCGGCTACGTGCAGGCCAATTTCCGCGGCGACTGGTGGAGCGGCAACGTCGGCCTGCGCTACGTCAACATCAAGCAGGACATCGACACCTACAACGCCGTCAGCAAGGCCGCCGATGCCGATGTCAGCAGCCTGTTCGGCATGTGGGAGCGCCTGGCCTTCCAGAACAAGCGCAACCGTGTCCTGCCCAGCGCCAACATCAAGTTCGACCTGGACGACTCGATGGTGCTGCGTGTCGCCGCCTCGCAGACCCAGACCCTGCCAGACTACTCGGCGCTGGGTGCCTCCTCGTACGGCTCGGACCTGAACCGCACCGGCGGTGGCGGCAATCCAAACCTCAAGCCGACCCTGTCGACCAACCTGGATGCCAACCTGGAGTGGTACTTCATGCCGCGTGGCCTGCTGTCGGTGGGCGCGTACCACATGAAGCTGAAGGACTACATCGCCTTCGACGTGGTCTCGCGCCAGCTGTACAGCGAACTGACCAACCAGCTTGAGACCTACCAGATCTCCACTCCGATCAATGCCGACGGCAAGGTCACCGGCGTGGAAGTGGCCTACGAGCAGCCGATCGGCGAGTACTTCGGCATCAATGCCAACTACACCTACGCCAACGGCACCACTTCGCACACCTGGTCGGATGGTTCGCACAACCTGCTGGGTACTTCGAAGAACACCTACAACGTGGGTGCCTACTTCGAGAACGAGCGCTTTGGCGCCCGGGTCAGCTACACCCGCCGTTCCTCGTTCCTGATCAGCCTGTCGGGCACCAACCCGTACTACCAGGATGACTTCGGCACGCTGTCGGCATCGCTGAGCTACAAGGCCACCGATTGGCTGAGCATCAGCCTGGATGGCCTGAACCTCAACAACCCGACCTACAAGTACTACCAGACCGCGGCCATCCCGACCTCGTTCTACAGCAACGGTCGCCAGTACTACCTCAACTTCCGCTTCAAGTACTGATCCAGCGGCGGCAACATCGCCGAGTCGTGCACGCACGCCGGGCCTGGGTCATTCCGGGCCCGGCGTTTTTCATGTATAGCGTTCATCGCACCGTTCCAAGGAGTCGTTCCGATGGTCAAGCCTTCCCGCGCCCGGATGCGCAGCGCAGTGCTGCTGGGCAGCCTGCTCGCCCTGTTGCCGGCACTGCCCGCACTCGCCGCTGATCCCACGCCGGCCGCTGAAGCACCGGGTCCGCAGCTGCGTGCCGGCAGCCTGATGCTGATTCCCGCCCCGGCCACGGTGCAGCACGGCCAGGGTAGCGGCATCACCGTACGCGCCGATACCGCGCTGCAGGCCGAAGGCGAGGCCGCACAGCGGGTCGCCACCCAGTTCGCCGATCTGCTGGCGCGCAGTGGTGGCCCGCGCCTGGCGCTGGCCAAGGGCAAGACGGCGGCCAGGACCGGTGGCATCCGCTTCCAGATCGTGCCCACCTTCCGCGACAGCGGTGAGAGCTACACGCTGGAAAGCACCGCACAGGGCGTGCTGGTGCAGGCCGGCAACGAAACCGGCCTGTTCTATGGCGCGACCACGCTCGCCCAGCTCGCCACCGGCGGCAGCAACGGCGTGCTGCCAGCGGTGCAGATCCAGGACGCGCCACGCTTCAGCTGGCGCGGTTTCATGCTCGACTCGGCACGGCATTTCCAGAGCCTGGACGAGATCAAGCGCGTGCTCGATGCCATGGCCGCGCACAAACTCAATACCTTCCATTGGCACCTGACCGATGACCAAGGCTGGCGTATGGAGATCAAGCGCTATCCGAAGCTGACCGAAGTGGGCAGCTGCCGCCTGCCGGCCGGCGACGGTGGCATCGATCCGGTCACTGGCAAGGAGCATCCGTATTGCGGCTTCTACACGCAGGAGCAGATCCGCGAAGTGATTGCCTATGCTGCAAAGCTGCATATCCAGGTGATTCCGGAAATCGATGTGCCGGGGCACGCGACCGCAGCGATTGCCGCGTACCCGGAACTGGGTTCGATCAATACCCCGCTGAAGCCGATCAGCGAATGGGGCGTATTCCCGAACCTGTTCAACGTCGAAGACAGCACTGTCACCTTCCTCGAAAACGTGCTGGAAGAGGTGATTGCGCTGTTCCCGGCCAAGTACGTGCACGTCGGTGGCGACGAGGCGGTCAAGGACCAGTGGGAAGCCTCCAGGCAGGTCCAGCAGCGCATGCGTGCGCTGGGCATCAAGGATGAAATGGCCATGCAGAGCCACATCATCAAGCGCCTGGAGACGTTCCTGGAGGAACACGACCGGCGCCTGATCGGCTGGGATGAGATCCTCGAAGGTGGGTTGCCGCCACAGGCCACGGTGATGTCGTGGCAGGGCACCGAAGGTGGCCTGGCCGCTGCCAGTGCCGGCCATGACGTGGTCATGTCGCCGGTGGGATACCTGTACCTGGATTACCTGCAGACGGCCTCGCCGAATGAACCGCCGGGTCGCCCGGCCCAGGTCAACCTCGGCAAGTTGTACAACTTCGAGCCGGTGCCGGCCGAGCTGCCGGCCGACAAGCGCCAGCACATTCTCGGCCTGCAGGCCAACATGTTTACCGAGCACACGCGCACCTACGCGCGCCTGCAGCACAACCTGTTCCCGCGCCTGGCCGCCGTGGCCGAGACCGGCTGGAGTACGCCGGAACATCGCGACTTCCGCGATTTCCTCGCGCGCCTGCCCGCGCAGCTGCAGCGCTACCGTGCCTGGGGCCTGGCCTACGCGCAGACCCCGTTCGAAGTGGGCGTGGACTACACCGATGATCGCGCGAAAAACTCCGTGACCCTATCGCTGGCCAACCCGCTGGGTTATGAAGTGCGCTACAGCACCGATGGCCAGCCGGTGACCGCGCAGTCGCCGTTGTACCAGCAGCCGCTGACCGCGACGCTGCCGACCACCGTGCAGGCCGCTGCGTTCTACCAGGGCCAGATGCTGGCCGCGAAGCCGACCATCGCCACGTTCACCGCGCAGTCGCTGCTCAGCCGCCGCAGCGATGCGCTGCTCAGCTGCGTGGGCAAGAAGGGGCTGGTGCTGCGCCTGGAAGACGACGGCCCGCGCGAGGGAACGCGTGCGGTGTTCAACGTCGACATCTTCCAGCCATGCTGGCGCTGGCCGCAGGCGCAGCTGGACGGCATCGGCAGCGTGGAGGTCCGCGCGGGCCGCATTCCGTACTACTTCCAGCTGGCCCACGATGAACCCAAGCGTCGCTTCGAAAAGGCCCGGAGCGCACATGGCGAAATGCTGATCCGCCGCGGTGATTGCACAGGCAAGGTGCTGGCTCAGGTACCGCTGCCGGCCACGCCCGATGACGATGGCTTCGTGACCCTGCGTGCGGCGCTGCCGAAGGGCACGCAGGGCACGGGTGACCTGTGCATCAACTTCACCGGCGATACGCGCCCGGCGATGTGGGTGCTGGATGAGGTCACGCTGAAGAAGTAACCGCAAGCCTGTCCTGGCGCAATCCATCCACGCATGGCGTGGATCTACTGTAGAGCCGAGCCCATGCTCGGCTGCCTTTCGGGAGGGAGCCGAGCACGGGCTCGGCTCTACAGGAACCTCAGCCCCGCCAGCGCATCAGCAGATCGCGCAACGGGGTCAGTGCCGTGGCCATGCCCGCCAGCACGCCGATCGTGTTGGCAATGGCATCCATCGGATCGGCAGTGCGGTTGCTGGTCAGCGCACCCTGCGCGAACTCGATGCCGACGCCCATCAGCACCAGCCCCACGCCCACCCATAGCAGCGGGCGCCCCGGCCGGAACAGCTGCACTGCGCTGCCGGCCAGGATGAAGTAGGCGAGGAAGTGCTCGCCCTTGTCGCTGTTTTCCGGCAGCGGAATCGGCGGTGGTGGGATCAGGCAGACCACGACCACCAGCAGTACCGCCAGCACCCACAGCACAGTCCACAGCCGCGGCCGCCGCAGCGGCTTGATCAGCGGCAACGCACTGCTCACAAGCGCCAGCTCAGGTCGCCCAGTTCGAACGCCGGCTCGAAATCGACACCACGCTGCAGGCCGATGGCCTGGAAGCGCTCGCCCATCTCGGTCGGCAGGGTCAGCTTCTTCACCTGGTCACGCAGCTGGATGCGGCCGACCTCATCCGTGCGCTCTTCGGCCAGCAGCAGCACCTGGTCCAGGCCGTTGCCGAGCAGGAAACTGGCCTGGCTGCAGTACCCCGCCAGTTCGAAACCACCGTGCATGCCCGCCTCGGCCATCGCAGTGAAATCCACCGACGCGGTGATGTCCTGCAGGCCCGGCCAGCGATGCACGTCGTTGTGCACGTGGTGGCGGTAGAACGCGCGGACCGTACCATCGTCGCGGTCGTGCTGGTAGAACTCGCTGCGGCTGTAACCGTAATCGACGAACAGCATCGCACCACGCTGCAGGCCGCCAGCCACTGCCTGCAGCCAGTACGGCAGCTGCGGCAGCACCTCGGAGCGGTAACCGTCGGCAAAGGGCTTTTCCAGGTAACGCTCGATGTGGCGCACCGCACCGTTGAGCAGGATGTCAGCGGGCTGCGCGCCACGGATGAAGTTGCCTTCGCCATCAAGCTCGACGGTTTCCTCGTAGACCTCGCCGTCCCGGATCAGGAAGCGCGGGGTCGGCAGCGCGTCGATCACCTCGTTGGCGAACACCACGCCCTCCCAGTCCTCCTCGAACGGGCGGTCGATCCAGTCCACGCGCGCGGCCAACTCGGCCGGCAGGTTCTGCTGCAGGCGCTGCTGCTGGCGCTCGCGCAGGTCGGCGCTGGGTTCGAGGATGGCGTAGCGCGACGGCAGCGCGTCCAGTTCGGCCAGGCGCAGCAGCACGGCCTCGGCGAAGGCGCCGGTACCGCCGCCCAGTTCCAGCATGCGGGCCTGCGCGCCCAGCTGGGCGAACACTGGCGCCAGCGCATTGGCCACGCTGCCGGCGAACAGGCTGCCGAGCTCGGGTGCGGTGGTGAAGTCGCCGCTGCCACCGAACTTGCTGGCGCCGGCGCTGTAGTAGCCCCAGCCGGGGGTGTACAGGCACAGCTCCATGAAGCGCGAGAACGGCATCGCCCCGCCCTGCGCAAGGATTTCGGCACGCAGGGCGGCCGCCAGCTGGTCGCTGTGGGCCAGGGCATCGGCTTCGGGCAGGGGGAAGGTGGGCTGCATGGCGTCTTCGAATGCGGTGACAATGGTGCACAGGATAGCCGAGCCTTGGAGGACCCTCGATGAGCGATACCCACCCCGTGGTCCTGATCACCGGCAGCGCGCGCCGGATCGGTGCGGCCATCGCCCGCCAGTTCCACGCCTGTGGCTGGTCGGTGGTACTGCATGCCAACACCTCCAGCGCCGAACTGCAGCAGGCCGCGTTCGATTTCGACAATGTGCGGCCGGGCAGCGTGCTTGCGCTGCAGGCCGACCTGCGTGACGCCGACGCCCTGCCCGACCTGGTGGAACAGGCCGTTACCCACTTCGGCCGCCTGGACGCGCTGGTCAACAACGCCTCCAACTTCTATGCCACCCCGCTCGGCCAGGTCACGGCCGAGGCGATGGACGAGCTGTATGCGGTCAATGCGCGCGCGCCACTGCTGCTGTCACAGGCCGCCGCGCCCTACCTGCGCCGCCAGCAGGGCTGCATCGTCAACCTGACCGACCTGCACGGCACCGATCCGATGCGCGACCACATCGCCTACACGATGGCCAAGGCCGCGCTGGAGATGGCCACCCGTTCGTTGGCGCTGGAGCTGGCGCCGAAAGTGCGGGTCAATGCGGTGGCGCCCGGCGCGATCCTGTGGCCCGAACAGGGCAAGGACGATTTCGCCCGCGAGGCGCTGCTGGCGCGCACGCCTTTGGCGCGGATCGGTACGGTCGAGGAGATTGCCGAAGCGGTGTACTGGCTGGTGGCCGAAGCCAGCTTCGTCACCGGCCACACATTGCGCGTGGATGGCGGGCGCACGGTAAGTTGAGGCGCTGCCGGGATCCACAACAGGGTCAGATCCCTTTTCCCGCCGGGAAAAGGGATCTGACCCCATCACTCAAGGTCAACCACCTCGAACGCCTCGCCAAACTGCGCGTGCGCGCGCCACAGCGTGGCCAGGTCCAGCCCGCTGACCGGATCGATGAAGTCGGGCGCGATATCGGCCAGCGGCTTCAGCACGAAGGCATGCTTCAGTTCGGGACGGGGAATGCGCAGGTGGCCGGGACCTTCCACCACCAGGTCGCCGTAGAACACCACGTCGATATCCAGGGTCCGGTCGGAGAAGCGCGGCCCGCTGCGGTCGCGGCCGTGCGCGTCTTCCAGCGCATGCAGCCAGTCGTCCAGTTCCTGCAGCGGCAAGTCCGTCTCGATCGCCACCGCGTTGTTGAGGAAGGCCGGGCCGTCGAAGCCGACCGCGGCGGTACGGTAGGCCTGCGAGACCTGCAGCGCGCCGAAGCGCTCGCGCAGGGCCGCCACCGCGGCGTGGAGGTAGCGGCGGGGCTGGACATTGCTGCCCAGGCTCAGGAGCACGGTCGTCATGCGGTTCAGGTGGCAGCGATGGGGGGCGTGGACATGCCGTCGTCACGGCGGCCTGCCTACAATCCGGGACGCACATGATAGGGCACCGACATGACCTATTGCGTTGGAATCGAGGTGGACGAGGGCCTGGTCTTCGCTGCCGACACCCGGACCAATGCCTCGCTGGACGATGTACGCGTGCATCGCAAGCTGCACGTGTTCGAATATCCCGGCCAGGCAGCCTACGTGCTGATGGCGGCTGGCAACCTGGCCACCACCCAGTTGCTGGTGTCGCGCCTGGGGCGCGATGCCGACGAACGGCGCTCACCCAACCTGCGCGACATGACTCACCTTTTCGAGGCCGCCGCGTACGTTGGCCAGTTGCTGGTGGACAGCCAGGTGCACAGCAGCCACAGTGAACATGGCCACGATGGGGTCAATACCCAGGCCACGCTGATCTTCGGCGGCCAGATTGCCGGTGAGCGGCCTGGGCTGTACATGATCTACCCGCTCGGCAACGCCATCGCCGCCTCACCGGAGACGCCCTACCTGCAGATCGGTGAATCCAAGTACGGCAAGCCGATCCTCGACCGCATCCTCAGCCCCGCCACGCGCCTGGAGGATGCCGCCCGCACGGCGATCGTCTCGTTGGACTCCACCATCCGTTCCAATCTGTCGGTAGGCCTGCCGATCGACCTGGCGCTGCTGCGCGACGGTGAACTGCGCATCGGCCAGCAACTGCGGCTGGGCGCGGATTCAGCGCTGTACGCCGATATCCACCAGAACTGGTCACGGCGCCTGGAACAGGCGGTGGACGCCCTGCCGCGGTTCCCCTGGGAAACGCTGGACCGGTAGTGCCGGCCGCTGGCCGGCAACCGCAATGATCCCACCGCACGGGGATGCCGGCCAGCGGCCGGCACTACCCTTTGTCAGCCCAGCGCCTCGGCCACTGCGCGGAACACCTGTTGCATCTGCAGCGGCTTGCGCAGTACATGGACGTCCACGCCGGCCGGGAAGGCATCGGCGGGCACCGCCACCGCCGCGTCCTCCAGCACCAGCGCCGGGCCGCGATAGCCCAGCGCAGCCATCTCGCCCAGCAGCTGGCTGGCCGGCAGCAGCTTTGAGCCGGCGTCTGCAATCACCAGCGCCGGCATCGCCTCCTGCTGCATCCAGCGCAGCGCCGCCGGGCCATCGGAGGCCAGCTGCAGCTGATACCCCTGGCTGGACAGCGCGTTGCCGAGCAGCGACAGGCGCGTGGCTTCGCCGTCGACCACCAGGATCGACTGGCCACTGCCCAGGGCCACCAGCTGCTCGATCGGCTCGCTGCCGTCGCTGGCTTCGTGCATCGGCAAGCGCAGCTCGAAGCAGGTGCCCTGCCCCGGCTGGCTGCTGACATGGATGCTGCCGCCGGCGCCTTCGACGATGCGCTTGCAGGAAATCAGACCCAGGCCGGTGCCATCGGCCTTGGTGGTGAAGAAGGGATTGAACAGGTGCGACAGCGTGTCCGCATCCATGCCGATGCCTTCGTCGGACACGCAGATCTGCATCCAGTCCACGCCATCGCGCTGCCCGGCATGGCTGGCGGTCAGGCTCAGGCGGCCACCGTTGGGCATCGCCTGGATCGCGTTGAGCGCCAGGTTCAGCATTACCTGCTGCAGTTCGGTGTAGTTGGCGTCGACCACCAGGCCTTCGTCCAGCACCTGCAGTTCCAGGCGCACGGCATCGGGCACGTTGCTGCGCAACAGCAGCGCCACCGCGTCGAACAGGCCGTCGATCTCGATGCGCTCGCTCGGCTTGCGCGAACCACGCACGAACGACAGCATCGACTCGGCCATCTCATGGCCGCGGCGGCCACACTCGGCGATGACGTCGGCCAGGTGGTGCAGCTGCGGATCCTCGGTGCGGGCCTTCAGCAGGTCCGGCATGATCAGCAACGGCTGCAGGATGTTGCGCAGGTCGTGGCTGAGCCCGGCGGCAAGCAGGGACAGGCTTTCCAGGCGCTGCGCACGCATCAGTTCGGTTTCCACGCGTGCGCGCTCGACCGCACTGCGTGCATCGCGGATCGCACGCGCGACCGCCGAAGGCAGGCGCGCAGGCTGGTGCTTGATGATGTAGTCGTTGGCGCCCTTCTGCAGCGCCGCTACCGCATTCTCCTCACCCATCGTGCCGGAGACGAAGATGAAGGGCACCTCCGGTGAGGTCTCGCGCACGATGCGCAGCGCGTCGTCACCGGAGAACCCCGGCATGCTCAGGTCGGACAGCACGATGTCCGGCTGGAACACAGCCAGTGCCTGGCGCAGTTCCGCCTCGCTCTCCACACGCTCGAAGCGGGCCTCCAGGCCCGCGTCGAGCATCTGTTCGGACATCAGCTCGGCATCTTCCGGTGAGTCTTCCACCAGCAGGATGCGCAGCGCCCCCAGGGCGGGACCGGTCAGGGGCATGGGCTCACTCGAGTTCCGGTGCCTGGTTGATCAATGCCCAGAACTTGCCCAGGGTCTGCACCGCGCCGAAGAACTGGTCCACGTCCACCGGCTTGACCACGTAGGCGTTCACGCCCATGTCCCAGCTGCGGGCCAGGTCACTTTCCTCGCGCGAAGACGACAGGATCACCACCGGCAGGCGCTTGAGTTCTTCGTGCTCGCGGATCTGCCGCAGCACTTCCAGGCCATCCATGCGCGGCATCTTGATGTCCAGCAGCAGCACCGCCGGCAAGCCTTCCTCGCGGTTGGCGAAGGCGCCGCGGCGCAGCAGGTAGTCCATCACTTCCACGCCGTCCTCGACGTGCACGATGGGATTGGCCAGACGCGCTTCTTCCAGGGCGTCGATCGCCATTTCGGCATCCGCCGGGCTGTCTTCGGCGAGAAGAATGGTGCGCAGAGTCGTCATGCAGAGGGACCTTGTTTGTCCGCGTCGGTCGCGGGGGGCAGGTAGAAGTGGAAAGCAGCGCCGACGTCCGGTTCGGCCTCGGCCCAGATACGGCCACCATGGCGGGTCAGAACGCGGCGCACGCTGGCCAGGCCGATGCCGGTCCCCGGGTAGTCACTGGCCTTGTGCAGGCGCTGGAACACACCGAACAGCTTGCCGGCGTAGGCCATGTCAAAGCCTGCACCATTGTCGCTGACCGTGAACTGATGGCCGCCGTCGGGCTGCTGCTGGTAGTCAACGCGGATCTTCGCCGGTTCGCGGTTGCCCGAGTACTTCACTGCGTTGCCGAGCAGGTTGAGCCAGACCTGGCGGATCATGTTTTCGTCGCCCACCACGATCGGCAGCGGCGCGATGCTCCACTCCACCTGGTGCGCATGGCCGCTGTTCTCGGCCTCGGCCTGCAGGTTGGAATCGAGCATGGCGCGGGTGTCGGCCACCAGCGACTGCATGTCCACCGCCTGCTGCCGCATCGCCGCGCGGCCAAGTCGCGAGTAGACCAGCAGGTCGTCGATCAACGCTGCCATGCGCCGGGCCGAACTGGAAATCACGTCCAGATAGTGGCGGCTCTTGTCATCAGCCTGGTCGCCGAGGTGGCGCGACAGCTTGTCGGAGAATCCTGCCACGTGGCGCAGCGGTGCACGCAGGTCATGCGAGACCGAATAGCTGAAGGCCTCCAGCTCGCGGTTGACCTCGGACACCTGCGCAACCTTGCCTTCCAGCTGGCGGTTCAGCTCTTCCACGCGCAGCTGCACTGCGCGCTGCATGGTGACGTCGCTGATGGTCAGCAGCACCACCTCGTCATCGCTGTCGGGCAGCGGCATGCGCCGCGCGTTGAGCAGCATGTAGCGCACCATGCCGTCGGCGGTGCGCTGCTCGTGCTCGAAGTCCCACAGTTCGCGACCGCGCGACAGTACGTCGGCCAGGCGCTGCCGGACCACCGGGTCCTGCCATGCGTTGTCGCCAACGTTTTCCAGCAGCAGGCCGTCGGCGCGCTCGTCCTGCAGGCCGTACAGCTCAGCGAATGCTGGATTGTGCAGCTGCACGCGCAGGTCGCGGTCGAGCAGCACGATCGGTTCGCGCACGGTCTGCAGCACCGACGCCGCACGTGCAGCCGAGCGCAGCGATTGCCGCTCCGCATGCAGGCGACGGCCGATCTGCCGCTGCAGCAGCCACAGCACCAGGCCGAGCAGCGCCAGCTGGATCACCAGCGAACTCCACGACACCAGTTCGGTCTGCTTGCGTTGGCGCGCCGCCTGCTCGGCGCGCAGCGCCAGCAGCTTCTGCTCGCTGGCCTGCAGCTCTTCCACCAGCCCGCGGATGGGATAGCGCGTACTCAGGTCCTGCACCAGCTCGCGCTGGTCGCTGTTCGGTTCGGACCTGGCCAACTCGCGGGCAAGTGCCATGCGGCCTTCCAGCATCGATTCGATCCGACCGATGCGGATCAGCTGGTCGGGATTGTCGCGGGTCATCCGGCCCAGTTCGGCCAGGCGCCCGGGAATTTCATCGGCCCGGGCCATGCGTTCGCGCAGGCCGGGGGCATCCACGCCCTTGGACAGGGTCAACGCGGCCGATTCGACATCGCGCACATCGGCCTGCAGTTGCTGCAGTGCCACGCCCACGGCCTGGGTGTGGTTGACCCAGGCCATCGCTTGTTCGCTGTCCTGCTGCAGTTTACGCAGGGTCAACCACGGCACGACGATGATCGCGGCGGCGGCCAGCGCCAAGGCCGGCAACCGCCAGCGGTCCCAGATGTCGTCACTGAAAACCAGCGCCATAGTTCCTCGTCAGCTCTGCCGCGACGCGTTGGCCGGGTCGAGCCCGGTTGCGGCGGAACCGGCAATATAGCGCAGGCGGTCACAACTCTGGAATTTCCAGCGCGGTCGGCTGAACGGGTTGGCAATCAGACCTGTAGGGCCAAGCCCATGCTCGGCTGCCTTGGAGTGCCAGCCGAGCATGGCTCGGGTCTACAGGTCAGCGGGCGCCCCACGCGGGGCGCCCAACCGGTTCAGCGCTTGGCGGCAGCGCTGACCTTCAATGCGGCGGCATCGACGCGGGTCACGCCCTTGATGCCCTTGGCGGTGGTGACCGCCTTGTCCTTCTCGGCCTGGGTGGCCACGGTGCCGCTCAGGCTGACCACGCCGTTCACCGTTTCCACCTTGATCTCGGTGCCCGGGACGTTGCTGCTGGTCAGCAGGTCCGCCTTCACCTTGGTGGTGATCCAGCTGTCGGTCACCGGTTCGTTGGAATCATGGCGATCCGCGTGGGTAGCCGGATGTGCGCTGGTGGTCGGCGGGCTCTTCGCGGCCGGGTCCTTGGCGAATGCGGCCGAGGAGGACAGTGCCAGGCCCAGCGTCAGGGCAGAAGCAATCAGCGTGCGAGTGGTATTGCTCATCGTGTCGTTCTCCTTCGGGATGTGCTGCCAGTCTGGACAAGCGCACGTGGAGCAGGCGTGGCGTCGCGGTCATGCCGCCGTGAATCGAAGCGTTTCCAACGGCAACGGTTCAGTTTTGGGCTGTCCGCATCTGTCGTTTACCCTGCCCTTCCCCCCTGCCGGAGCTCTGCCATGCGCCCCGACCTGCACCTGGCCCTGATCGGCTACGGCCTCGCCGGCCGCGTCTTCCATGCGCCGCTGATCCAGCACACGCCCGGCCTGGCCCTGCACAGCATCGTCAGCTCGCAGCGCGACACGTTGCTGCGCACGTTCAGCAACGTACACGTGCGTGCAACGCCACAGGACGTGTTCGACGATCCAGCGGTGGATGCGGTAGTGATCGCCACGCCGAACGAACAGCACGCGCCGCTGGCGATGGCCGCGCTGGCCGCCGGCAAGCACGTGCTGGTCGACAAACCCTTTGCGCTGGATGTGGCCGAAGCGGAAACGGTACTGGCCACGGCACGCGACGCCGGCCGCATCGCCACCGTGTTCCAGAACCGGCGCTTCGATGCCGACTTCCTCACGCTGCAGGCGCTGCTGTCCGAAGGCACGCTGGGCGAGGTGGCCGAATGCCATGCGCATTTCGACCGCTACCGGCCGCAGGTGCGCGACCGTTGGCGCGAACAGGACGGGCCAGGCAGTGGCCTGTGGTACGACCTCGGCCCGCACCTGCTGGACCAGATGCTGGTGCTGTTCGGCTGGCCCGACGCCATCGATGCGGATCTGGCCGTGCAGCGCCAAGGTGGCGCCGGCATCGATTACTTCCACGCCGTACTGCACTACCCCCAGCATCGCGCCATCGTGCATGCCGGTTCGCTGGTGGCTGCCCCTGCCCCGCACTTCAGCGTGCATGGCAGCAAGGCCAGCTGGATCAAGTACGGCCTGGATGTGCAGGAGGCCCAGCTGCGCTGCGGCGTAGCGCCGGGTGCGCCCGGATGGGGCATCGATCCCCGGCATGGCGAACTGGTGCACTGTGATGCAGAAGACAATGTTCTGCGCAGCACCGTCGACAACCTGCCCGGCGACTATCGTCGGTTGTATGCGCAGTTCGCCGCGGCGATGCACGGCGACGGCGAAGCGACGGTCAGCCCGATGCAGGCATTGCAGTTGATGCGGCTGCTGCAGGCGGGCATGGACAGCGCGCGCGAAGGCCGGCAGATCGCGTTGCACTGACCAGTAGATCCACGCCATGCGTGGATGACGTGGCAACGATCGGAGACGGCTTTTGTAGAGTCGAGCCATGCTCGACTGGCTGCATGGGGTCAGAACCCTTTCCTGCGGAAAGGGATCCGACCCTGATCTGCCCGGGGTCGGATCCCTTCGGCAACGCCGAAGGGCTCTGACCCCACCGCAGTGCTTACGACTTCTTGATGGCGTGGCCGCCGAATTCATTGCGCATCGCCGACAGCAGGCGGTCGGTGAACGAATTCGATTCCCGCGAACGCAGGCGTTCCAGCAGCGACAACGTGATCACCGGTGCCGGCACGTCCAGCGCGATGGCTTCGGCCACGGTCCAGCGGCCTTCGCCGGAATCCTCCACGTATGGCGCGATGCCATCCAGCGACGGATTGCGCTTGAGTGCTTCGGTGCTCAGGTCCAGCAGCCACGAGCGCACCACGCTGCCGTGACGCCACACCTCGGCTACCTGGGCCAGGTCCAGCGCCATCTCCTGCTTGCGCTCCATCAGCGCGAAGCCTTCGGCATAGGCCTGCATCATTCCGTATTCGATGCCGTTGTGGACCATCTTGGTGAAATGGCCGGCGCCGGATGGACCAACACGCGCCCAGCCACGATCTTCAGCCGGTGCCAGCGTGCGCAGCAGCGGTGCGATCTGCTCCACCACCGATGCTTCGCCACCGACCATCAGGCTGTAGCCTTCCTGCAGGCCCCACACGCCGCCGCTGGTGCCACAGTCGACGTAGCCCAGATCGTCCTCCGCCAGCGCCTTGGCGCGACGGATCGAGTCCTGGTAGTTGGAGTTGCCGCCGTCGATGACGATGTCACCCTCAGCCAGGTGCGGGGTCAGCTGTCCCAGCGTCTGGTCGACGGTTTCACCCGCCGGCACCATCAGCCACACCACGCGCGGCACCGGCAGCGCGGCCACGGCGGCGGCCAGCGAATCAACCACCTCCAGGCCGGCCTCTGCAGCACGCTGGCGCGCACTTTCGCCCGGGTCGTAGCCGACCACGCGGTGGCCACCGCGATGCAGGCGCTGGGCCATGTTGGCGCCCATGCGGCCGAGGCCGATCATTGCAATATCCATTGTTTCACCTTCAGTTGGGGTCTAGGGTCAGGCTGCCTGGCCTGCCGGTAGCCGCGCAGTGGCGCAGCTGCGCCTCGCGCCAACGCCGGTAGAGCGTGGTATGCAGATTGTGCACCGCCAGGTCGATCGAAAACGGCGTTCTCGGGTTGCGATCGAGCAGGCGGACGATGTGGTAGCCGATAGGACGTATACCGCGCGGATGCACGTAGATCACGAACTGCTGGTAGAACGGATCGTCCAGCAGCTGATCCATGCGCACCAGAGCCGCGTGGTAGCGCGGTGCCAGGCGCGCGCGCAGCTGTGGATCGCGCTCGAACAGCAGGCGCTCGAAATAGCGCTGGCCGATGCGCGGGATGTCCTGCGCCAGTTTCAAGAGCTCGGCATTGCGCTGGTCGTACCAGGCCAGGCCAGCGTGCAGTGCCAGCGCCTGCGCAGCGCCCTCGCCCACCTCGACCACCACGAAGTTCTCGGCCTGGTTACTCAGGTCGTCCAGCGTGCCTTTGTCGTACACATGTTCGATGAAACCGGGCACGCCCACGAACGCCTGCCGCCCCATCGCCGAGGTGCGCACCGCCTTGCCATCGGCGAAGAAGTCACCCGCATGCGCGCCGAGCAGGATGCTGTCGGTGTCGTGCAGCGCGAGGAAGGTGCCGATCGACAGCTCCTCCGCTGCGAACCCAGTGTCGAACGCAGCATCGCCATACAGCTCGCGCTGGGTGGCCAGCTGTGCGACCTGGCGGCCGACACCGCATTCGGCACGCACGGCACCGCTGTAGAACGCCTGCAGCGCATGGCTGTTGCCCGCGCGGGGCACGAAGCCACGACCGAAACTGCGTGTACGCTGCCAACCCTGTGCCGGTGCGCCCTGCAATCCGAAGCCGATCCATCCCAGCTGCGGGCCGGAGAAGCGGAACGTGGGATTGCCCTGCAATGCCGAAGTCGCGCGCCGCGTGGCCGCCCCCAGCTGGAAGGCATAGGCGCAGACGGTGGCGGGGTCATCCAGCAGCTGCTGCAGCAGTGCCTGCCGAGCGGCAGCGGGCAGCGCCGCCGGCCACCGCACCTGCAGGTCGCCGGCCGCTTGTGAATCAGCCAGCGAGGCACGCGTACATACGGGACCACCGCGCACCTGCGGCGCGGTGAGGGACGCTTCTTCGAAGCGCCACCCCAACCGCTGCAGCAGGCCCTGCGTACAGTCCGGGGATGGCGCTGCCACGACCCACGCGGGCGCCAGCAGCAGGGCTGCAATCAGCCACCTGCCGCGCACTCTCAGCCCTGGTCCGTAACCGCCGGTGCGGGTTCCGGCGCCGCGGCCGGCGATGGCGATGGCGTGCCCGCCGCGGCCGGCAAATACTGCTGCAGGCGCTGGAAGAAGCGACGATAGAACTCGGCATCCGTGACCGTGCTGCTGGCCACCTTCACCAGCGAGTCGTCGTTGCTGCCGAACGGCAGCGACACCGAGCCCAGCGCACCCACACCGACACTGGCCGAGGTCGGACTCTTCTTCAGCGCGTAGCGGTCCTGCACGGCACTGACGAACACCAGCGTCTGGCTGCCGCGCGGGGCGCAGGAGATGCGCAGCACCAGCTGCTCATGGTCATCCTCGCGCGGCTGGAAGTTCTTGTTGCCCTCCACCTGCGCATCATCGGAACGGGCGATGGCATAGCCTTGGCTGAGCAGCGTGCGGCGCGCGGCCTCGCAGGCTTCGCCGGGGCGTCCCTCAACGGTGCGCGAGAAGGTATCGCCGGAATCGAAAGACTCGCGCAGCACGGTGCTGTCGGCGGCGCGGCCACCACAGGCCGAAAGGATCAAGGCGCTGGCGCACGCCACGGCAGCGCTGGAAAGACGGGAGGCCCGCATGGGTACTCCTGCGAGAACGGAAGCACCAAGGGTAGTCCCGCCCCCGTGTGCGGCAGGTCGATATGCCCCCCCACGTTGCTCCCGGTTCATGCACGTAAAAGGGGACGGAGGGGATCAAGTCGTTTGCGGCACTTCACTGGCCCGGGCATGGCCCGGCGCGACCGGGAATGGGCTTCCCAAACAAGAAGGGGCCGGCAATGCCGGCCCCTGCGAATGTCGCGCGCCGTCTCCGGCTCAGTCCGCCCAACGCCCCGCGCCGGTGGACTGCGGCAGCACCTGGGCCGACAGCGGACGGTCATTGGCCAGCAGGTTCACCGCGTCGGCCAGGATCGAGGCCGACTCGCGCAGCAGCGGGTCCGGACGCTTTTCGGCGGCCTTTTCGCGGGCGGCATCCTTCACGATGTCGCGCTCGTTGCCGGTCAGGCCATCATCACTGCTGTCATCGGCCAGCGGGTCCAGGGCCAGGCCCAGCTCCTTGCGCTGCAGCTGGCGTTCCTTGCGCTGGGCGTCCTGGCGCTCGCGTTCGGCGCGACGGGTGGCCTCGTTGAGCGAGATGTACTTCTTCGCCGCCTCGGTTCGGAACTGCTGCACGTCCTCGTTCCACCACTGGAATTCCTTGTCGGTAGCGATTCGCGCGTCGTGGCGGGCCTCCAGCTTCGGCAGCAGCGGCGCGAAGTTGCCGTACTGGGTGTGCGGCACGGCGGCGATGCGGGTCCACGGCAGGGCGTTATCGTAGGTGCTCTCGCCGAACTCGGTGGCATCGACGCTGGCCGGGAAGGCCAGGTCCGGCACCACGCCCTTGTGCTGGGTGCTGCTGCCGCTGATGCGGAAGAACTGGGCGATGGTCAGCTTGACCTGGCCGAAGCGCTGGGTCTCGCCACTCGGCCAACGGTCGAGGTCGACGATGTTCTGCACGGTGCCCTTGCCGAAGCTGGTTTCACCGATCACCAGGCCACGACCATAATCCTGGATCGCACCGGCGAAGATCTCCGAGGCCGAGGCCGAACCGCGGTTGATCAGCACCGCCAGCGGGCCATCCCACGCCACACCCTGGTTGCGGTCGCTGTTGACGGTGACGCGGCCACCGGACTCACGTACCTGCACCACCGGGCCCTGCTCGATGAACAGGCCGGTCAGTTCGATGGCTTCATCCAGCGAACCGCCGCCGTTGTTGCGCAGGTCCAGCACCACGCCGTCCAGCTTGTCGTTCTTGAAACCAGCCAGCAGCTTGGCCACGTCGCGGGTGGCCGAGGCATAGTCGGCGGCGTTGCGGCGGCGGCCTTCGAAATCCTGGTAGAAGGTCGGCAGCTTGATCACACCAATCTTCCGTGCCGGCTCGCCGTTGGCGGCCGGAATGGTCATGGTCTCGCCCTTGGCGGCCTGTTCGGCCAGGCGCACCTTCTGCCGGGTCAGCACCAGGGTGTGGTGCTTGCCATCGGCACCTTCGGCAGCCGGAATGAACTCCAGCTTGACCTGGGTGTCCTTGGCGCCGCGGATCTTGGCCACCACATCGTCGATGCGCCAGCCGATCACGTCCTCGACCTGGCCAGACTTGCCCTGGCCAACGCCGACGATGCGGTCACCCGGCTTCAGCGTGCCGTCCACCGCAGCCGGGCCACCGGCGATGATCTCGCGGATCACCACCACGTCGTCCTGGCGCTGCAGCTGCGCACCGATGCCTTCCAGCGACAGCGACATCGCCTGGTTGAAGTTCTCGGCCGTGCGCGGGGTGAAGTAATCGGTGTGCGGATCAACCGCGCTGGTGTACGAATTCATGAAGAACTGGAAGACGTCTTCGCCCTTCAGCTCATTGACCGACTTCTCCAGCGTCGCGTAGCGCTTGTCCAGCGTCTTGCGGATATCGTCCGGCTTCTTGCCCGCCAGCTTCAGGCGCAGCCAGTCGTTCTTCACCGACTTGCGCCACAGCTCATCCAGCTCGGCGCTGCTGGCCGCCCACGGCACCTTCTTGCGGTCGTATTCGAAGCGCTCGTCGGTGGTGAAGTCCGGCTCCTGCTTGAGCAGCTTGCGCGCAAAGGCCACACGTTCGCCGACACGCTGCTTGTAGACCGCGAACACCTGGAACGCCGGCTCCAGTTCGCCGCCACGGATGGCCGAGGAGATGTTGGCTTCGAAGGGCGCGAAGCGCGCCACGTCGGCCTGGGTGAAGTACTGCTTGGCGCCGTCCAGCGTCTCCAGATAGCGCTTGAACACGTCCTTGGAGGTGGCCTCGTCCAGCGCACGCGGGCGGTAGGCGTAACGACTGTCGGACAACAGGCCATACACCAGCTTGGAGGTGGTCACCTGATCGGCGGTTGCCGCAGCGGGCAATGCAGGCGAGTCGGCCTTGGCCGCCAGCGCCAGCGGCGCGACCAGCGCCAGGGCCATCAGGAATGCGGGGGCTTTGAATTTCATTGACGTGCTCGAAGGCGCCTTGCCAAGGGGGAGACTGCAGGGTGTTCAGACACCCCGACAGTGCCGAAAGTTGCCGGGTTTGTCACCCGGCCGCGCTCGGTGGAAAACCAGCCTAGCGGGGCCGGTGTAGCAAATTGTGAATGCATGTAGAGCCGAGCCCATGCTCGGCTGGCCGGCAGCAAGCAGCCGAGCATGGGCTCGGCTCTACCGCAGGCAGAGGTGTGCGGACCAACGGTCCGCACCCACGGGAGAAGCAACTCCCACCCACCGGGAGGGTGTCAGGAAACCCCTGCGCCCTTGGCCTGAACGTCGGCGTGGTACGACGAGCGCACCATCGGGCCGGACGCCACGTGGCTGAAGCCCAGCTCGTAACCGTAGTCTTCCAGTGCCTTGTAGTCGTCGGGGGTCCAGTACTTCAGCACCGGGTGATGGTGCGCGGTCGGCTGCAGGTACTGTCCGATGGTGATCATGTCCACATCGTGCGCGCGCAGGTCACGCATCGTGGCCTTGATCTGTTCGAAGTCTTCGCCCAGGCCCAGCATGATGCCGCTCTTGGTCGGCACGTCCGGGTGCTGCGCCTTGAAGTTCTTCAGCAGGTTCAGCGACCACTGGTAGTCCGCACCCGGGCGCACGTTGCGGTACAGGTCCGGCACGGTCTCGATGTTGTGGTTGAACACATCCGGCGGGTTCTGCGCCAGGATCTCCAGCGCACGTTCCATGCGGCCCTTGCCGCGGAAGTCCGGGGTCAGCACTTCGATGCGGGTACCCGGCGACTTTTCGCGGATGGCGGTGATGCAGTCGACGAAGTGCTGGGCACCGCCGTCGCGCAGGTCATCGCGGTCGACGCTGGTCACCACCACGTACTTCAGGCCCATGTCGGCCACGGTCTGGCCGAGGCTGGCCGGCTCGTTGGCATCCGGCGGCTTCGGGCGGCCATGGGCCACGTCGCAGAACGAGCAGCGCCGGGTGCAGACCTCACCGAGGATCATGAAGGTGGCGGTGCCATGACCGAAGCACTCGTGGATGTTCGGGCAGCTGGCTTCCTCGCATACCGTCACCAGGCGGTTCTCGCGCAGCTTGGCCTTCAGGTTCTGCACGGCATTGCCCGAAGGAATGCGCACGCGGATCCAGGACGGCTTGCGCAGTACCGGCGCGTCGGCGAACTGCACCGGCGAACGGTTGATCTTGTCACCGCCCAGCTGCTTGACCCCGGCCTGCAACGGCGCGGTGGACGGAGAATCGCCCTGCACGATCTGCAGGGGAATGGAACGGGCGGTGGTTTCAGTCATGGCAGTTCCGGGGAGCGGTCAGGCGGCCGCAGAAAGATCGGGCAGTTCGGGCGTGTGCTGCAGCAGCAGGCCAAACTGGCGGGCCAGGTGGTCCAGCAGCACCGGCTTGACGGCGTCCATCCCGGAGGGGCCGCCCAAATCCAGCACCGAGGTCACCTGCAACCCCTGATAGCCACAGGGATTGATGCGGTGGAAGGGTTCCAGGTCCATGGCCACGTTGAAGGCCAGCCCATGGAAGGTGCAGCCGCGGCGCACGCGGATGCCGAGTGCGGCAATCTTGGCACCACCGACGTAGACGCCCGGGGCGCCCTCGCGGCGTTCGGCGCCGATGTTCCACTCGGCCAGGGTATCGATGAGCGCCTGCTCGATGCGGCACACGTAGTCGCGCACACCGATACCCAGCCGTGGCAGACGCAGCAACGGATAGATCACGATCTGGCCGGGACCGTGATAGGTCACCTGGCCGCCGCGGTCCACGTGCAGCACGGGGATGTCGCCCGGCGCCAGCACATGCTCGTCCTTGCCGGCCTGGCCCAGGGTGAACACCGGATCGTGCTCGACCACCCACAGCTCGTCGGCATCGGCGTCGCTGCGCTGGTCGGTGAAGCGCTGCATGGCGCGCCACACCGGTTCATACGGCTGGCGGCCGAGGTCACGGACCAGCGCCGGACGCGGCGCACGGTCCTCCGGGGCGGCTTCGGCCGGGCAGGAGTCGGCTACAGCGTCCACTTCACTTCCGGGTGGTCACGCAGCGCCTGGTGCGCCAGGTCGTACTGTTCGCGGCTCTCGGCCTTGAACACGATGCGGACGGACACGTACTTGCCGTTGGAGGAGTGCTTCCAGCTGATGCGTTCGTTCACCACATCGATGCCGGCGGCCAGCAACAGGCGGGGAAGCTCATGCTCCAGGCCGCGGTTGGCCGGGCCCATGGCGCTGAGCTCGAACTGGCCGGGGAACTGGAAGCCGTGGTCGGGGTTGTCGGACTTGATTTCCATGGCCCCATTATCGGGCCGCAGGGCAACAAACCCAAGAGTATTCATCAACGCCAGGACCGCACCGGCGGTCTGCTGCGTTGCAGGCGGCCCAAAGGGACGGGCCTGAGGCCCAACGGCAGCTGACTGCAATCTCCTGACCGTCACCCACGCGAACATCGTACGGGCGGCCCGCGAACGCCTTCACGCCAGGCCCGCGGCGCGTGCGCGGGTAACAAATTGTGCCCGCCGGACAATGTTGTTTTCGGAACAGACAAGTGATCCGGACGTGCTCGTTCCGACGCGCGGGCACGAGTACCGTAGCGTTGCAGAAAACGACTGAAAACCGCCCCCTTCCCCATGAGCATTCCATCCATGCGTAGTGTCGCAGCTCTCGGGCTCGCCGGCCTGCTGGCCTCTGCCCTCCCCCTTGCCGCCCAGGCGGCCGAACAATGTGGCCCGGACGCCATGCGTGACCACCCGCCGCAGGTCAATTTCCGCGTCGACAACGACCTGTTCGGCGGCCGCCACCAGGATCAGGGCTATACCAACGGTGCGCTGTTGACCCTGGTCTCCCCCAATCTGGTCGATTACACCGACGACCCCTGCCTGCCGCGCATGGCGCGCTGGGTGAACCGGTACCTGGAAGGGCTGCATCCGGGCAAGTTCGAACAGCAGAACATGATCTTCAGCATCGGCCAGGGGATCTTCACCCCGACCGATTTCACTCGCAGGGACCTGATCGAGGACGACCGCCCTTACGCCGGCGTGCTGATCGCGAACTTCGGTTTCAATGCGCGCAGCGGCGACCGCCTGCAGACCACCCAGCTGACACTGGGCGTGGTCGGCCCTTGGGCACAGGGCAAGCAGGTGCAGAATGCCGTGCACGACGTGCTGGGCGACGAAAAATTCAAGGGTTGGGACAACCAGCTGCACAACGAACCACTGTTCATGCTGACCCATGAGCGCATGCGCCGGTGGCCGGGCGATGCCAGCGTCAATGCCGACGGTTGGGGCTGGGACGCGATCAGCCACTACGGCGGGTCGATCGGCAACCTGGAAACCAAGGCCAATTTCGGCGGTGAAGTGCGCTTTGGCTGGAAGCTGCCGGACGACTTCGGCAGCACGCCGTTGCGCCCGGCCGGTGAGAACACGGCGCCGACCCGCAGCGGCCGCCCCGGTGGGTGGTCCTGGCACCTATTCGCGACCTCGGACGCTGCCTGGGTGATCCGCGATATCACCCTGGATGGCAACACCTTCCGCAACAGTCACAGCGTGGACAAGCGCCATGTGGTGGCCTACGGCGGGTACGGCGTGGCGGTGATGTACGGCCGCTGGAAGTTCGCTGCCGCGCGCTACCACAGCACGCGCGAATTCAACGGCCAGCGCGAGGCGCCGGTGTTCGGCAGCTTCACCATCAGTCGTGCGCTGTAGGCCCAGCCTCGGTTCCGCCGGGTGTTGCCCGGCGGACACCTCGCGTGCCTACCAGCTGAAACCCGCGCCGGCAGAAACGCTCTGGTCACTACCACTGAAGGCGCCACCCAAGGACACCGAGACGTTCTTCTTCTCGCCCAGTATCCGCTGGTAACCCACGGCCAACGCCGAACGCCCGTTCTGCGAACCGACACCCGCACCCACGCGGTTGTCGCCGCTCAAACCGGCGGTGTTGATTGCCATGCCCGCATAGGCCGCGCTGATCGCCCCCATGCGGTCAAGCCGCGTGTCCATCGCGTTGAAGCGGCCATCGGTGTACTCACGCTCGGCCTTGAAACGATCATCCATCTGCTGCACGTTCACCGCATCGGTCGGGCGTACGCCGGCCGCGACATTGCTGACGACGCGCTCATTGCCCTGGGAGCCCACCGAGAACTCACTGTCGCGGTCAGCCGTAGATCCGGCACCGACAGCAACCGAATTGTTGCCCGTCGCACTGGCGCCTTCGCCCATGGCAACCGAGCCCGTACCCGAGGCCACACTACCCTCGCCCACGGCCACTGCACCAACGCCGGACGCCGCGCTTCCATTGCCAAGGCCGATCGCGCCCTTGCCGGAAGCATCGCTCCCTTCGCCAATGGCCACCGATCCCTCACCGGTACCGGGGGAGACACCCGGATTGCCCGTGCCGGGATTTCCGGTCCCCGGGCCACCAATGGAACCATCCTCGATCCCACGCTCGATCGAACCCAGCCGGTCGTCCATCTGTCGCCATTGGGCTTCCCAGTTGGCATTCATCTGCCACAGCTGGCTGCCATTGACGGCTTCCATGCTGAACTGGCCAATCTGGCCGGCGGCGACCTTGTCCAGCACCGTGCCACCCGTTCCGCCGAGCGAGGCCCGGGACAGACTTGCATCGTCGTAAGTGAGCACGCTCAGCGTCTCGCCACTGACGGGATCAATCGCGCCAGCCGCCCGCAGCTGCGCGATGGTCACCACGTCATCTTCGTTGACGCCGTTGGCCACGCCGCTCAGGCGCCGGTAGCCATCCCCGCCTGCGAAATCCACCACAGTACCGCCCTTGCCGGCAGCCACGCTCACCACGCCCGTACCGGAATCATGGGTGACGATGCCGGAGGAGCCGTCAGCAAGGCCCGCGACGTCATCACTCAGCGTCTTCAGCGAGCCTTCTGCGCCGGACATGCGCGTCTGCAATCCGCCAACGCCGCTCTCCAGCGAGCCCACCTGGGCACCCAGCTTCGAGGCATCGTCCTTGATCGTGTCGATGTCACTCTCCACCCGCCCAACGCGCTCATTGGTCGAGAACAGCTGCGCACCGGTGATGGCATCGGCACTGCCTGCAGCGATCACACCGTCAGCCATGTTGGTGATGCGGCGGTTGTCAACGCCATTGCCCACCGATACCGTGTTGGCCGCATTGGTGGTCGCCCCGGCTCCCAAGGCGACGCTGTTACTGTGGCTGGCGGTCGCATCGTAGCCCACCGCTACGCCACCTTCGGCCGAAACAGTACTGGCATTGCCCAGGGCTACTGCCTTCATCTTGGTGGTTGGGGCCCCGAGCACGCTCGCGCCCCCGCCCATAGCCAGCGATCCTCCACCCACGACCTGCGCACCGGGTCCGATCGCAATCGCGTAGTCCGGCGAATCAGTGCCCGGCGAAAGTGAGCTGTCCGTCCTTGCTGAATTGCCGATGGCAATGTCGCGCGCGCCCCCCGCTACGGCGTCATCGCCCAGTTCAACCTTGGTGGCAAGCACACTCGACCACGTCGCCCCCTGGTCACTGGTGCAGCGCTCGCGCTCCGCATCGGTTGCTTCATTGGCGCAGTCCCCCCTGTCCGCTGCTGCAGCCAGAGCTGCTGGCAGCATCAAGGCACCTGCCAACGCCAATGCCAGCGGGGTGCGGCGCGCAGTGCAACGCGTCGTTGGAGAAATCACGGACATCAGCGTGCGAATGGTCATTGGCATGTACTCCTATGGAATGGGACGGAAAGCCGCAGTGCCCGGCAGTCCTGTTGCTTACATGCTCGACCTGACACGCCGGCAAACCCATCGGACGTGTACCAATTCCACGCGCCGGACCCGGCCCGACAGCGTCGATACAGGCAAAGAAAAAGGCCGGCATTCGCCGGCCTTTTCGTTCACCACGCCGGGGCGTGGATCATTCCGATTCCCACCACATCCAGAAGCTGTCCCACAGGCGCTTGAAGAAGCCGGCCTGCTCAACGGCGGCCACGGCCACCAGCGGCGCTTCGGCGACGACCTTGCCATCCAGGGTGACCTTCACGGTGCCGATCTGCTGGCCGGCGGTGAACGGTGCTTCCAGGGTCTTGGGCACATCGATGCTCGGCTTCAGGTCGTTGTAGCGGCCGCGCGGCACGCTCACCAGCATCGGCTGGGCCACCCCCAGCTGCACCTTGTCGGTGGTGCCCTTCCAGACCTTGTGCTCGGCCACGGCCTTGCCCGGTTCATACAGACGGTGGGTCTCGAAGAAGCGGAAGCCCCAGTTCAGCAGCGCCAGGCTGTCATCGGCACGCTGCTTTTCCGACGCACCGCCCAATACCACGGCGATCAGGCGCTGGTCGCCACGTTGCGCCGAACTCATCAGGCAGTAACCGGCTTCGGAGGTGTGGCCGGTCTTGATGCCGTCCACGCTGCCGTCGCGCCACAACAGCAGGTTGCGGTTCGGCTGCTTGATGTTGCCGACCTGGAATTCCTTGATCTTGTTGTACGCGTAGGTTTCCGGGTAATCACGCACCATCGCGCGGCCCAGCAGCGCCAGGTCGTAGGCGGTGCTGTGGTGGCCTTCGGCGGTCAGGCCGTGGGCGTTGACGAAGTGCGAGTTCTTCATGCCGATCTTGGCGGCGTAGCTGTTCATCAGCGACGCAAAGGCTTCTTCGCTGCCGGCCACGTGCTCGGCCAGGGCGATCGCGGCATCATTGCCGGACTGGATCGCCATGCCCTTTTCCATGTCTTCCAGGCGTGCGGTCTGGTTGACCGGGAAGCCGCTGTAGCTGCCGTCGGTACCCGCGCCGCCTTCGCGCCAGGCGCGTTCGCTCATCATCACCTGGTCATCCGCACGGACCTTGCCGTTCTTGACCTCGGCGGCGATCACGTAGGACGTCATCACCTTGGTGATGCTGGCCGGGGCCAGCTGCTCGTGGATGTTCTCGCCGGCCAGCACCTGGCCGGTGGCGTAGTCCATCAGCACCCAGGCCTTGGATACGCTCGGCACCGGCGCCGGCGGGGTGGCAACGGTGACCGGGGCGGCAGCGGCGGCGGGCGCCGGCGTGGCCGGGGTCGGCAGCGGGGTCTGGGCGGAAGCCAGGCCCACCATCAGGGTGGCGGCCAGGGCGGTGGCGGCGGAACGGAAATTCATTGGACAGCAGGCTCCAGGGGACGGCCAGGAATGGAGGGTGGAACGTAGTGGCCATTGTAAGGCCGGGGCAGCATGGGCCGGCAGCACCGGCCCGGGTGGGTCAATCCTTGACGATCTGAGGCGACCCCAGGCCCAGACCGGCAATGCGGCCGACAAGTTCCGCGGCACTGGCATGGTCGCTGGCGGGAACGCGCAGGCGGAACAGGGTGCGGCCACCGGCGGCGATGTCGCTGATGGTCGCGCCGACGATGCCGGCGGCGTTGAGCTGGCCCATTGCGCGGTTGGCATTGTCGCGGCTGGAGAAGCTGGCGACCTGCACCATCACCGCGCCCACCACCTGCTGCGACAGGCTGGGGGCGGTCGGTGTGGCCGGCGTCGTACGCGCCGGCGCCGGCGTGACCGCGCGCGGCGCGGCGCTGGCGACGGCAACCGGTGCCACAGGGGCGCTGCGCGCCGGCGGTGCGCTCGGCGGCAGGCTGCTGACCGCCACGTCCGGCACGGCGCTGGCCACGCCCTGGGTGGTGGCCGGCTGGCCACGCGCAGGCATGGCGTCGGCCGGCAGGCGCTTGACCAGGCGATCAATGTCGCTGTCGGCGGTGGCACGCGCAGCCGTTACCGGGCGCGTACTGGCCGCCGCGACAGCCGTTTCGGCGGCACGGCGCTCGCGGCGCGACGGCTTTTGGGCCAGCAGGTTGCTCTCGCCCGGTTGCAGCGCACGCACTTCCACGTTGCCGGTACCGCGCTGGGTGATGCCCAGCCGCACCGCGGCGGCATAACTGAGGTCGACCACGCGGCCATCATGGAACGGGCCACGGTCGTTGACGCGCACGATCACCGACTCGCCGTTGTCCAGGTTGGTGACGCGGGCGAAGCTGGGCAGCGGCAGCGTCTTGTGCGCGGCGGTGAACTGGTACATGTCGTAGACCTCGCGGTTGGAGGTCAGGCGGCCGTGGAACTTGGCGCCGTAGTACGAGGCCGTACCGCGCTCGACATAGTTGCGGGTGTCGTCGAGCACCTTGTACGACTTGCCCAGCACCACGTACGGCGACTTGTTGCCGATGGCCGAACGCTCTTCGGCGGTCACTTCCGGCTCGGGAATGCAGGCGACGTTGGGAATGTAGTCCGGGGTGCTGTCACGCACGCCTGGCTTGTACAGCCCCCCGGCGGTGTAGTTGCCGCGCGTGTTCGGGTCTTCCTTGGCCGCAGCATAGGGCGAGCCCTCCGGGCAATGCGCCGGGCGCGAGCCGCGACCCTGCACCACCGTGCCGCTGGGCTTGCCACCGTGGCCGGTCGTGGCCGGCTTCTTCGGCGCACTGCTGCAGGCAGCCAGCGCGAGGACGATCAAGCTCGGGACCAGCCATCTGATGTTCATGCCGGGGGCAGCTCCTGTCCGGCGATGGCCTGCGACAACTGGAACACGGCCATCGCGTACATCTTCGAGAGGTTGTAGCGGGTGATCGCGTAGTAATTCTGGAAGCCCAGCCAGTACTGCTTGCCGGTGCTGCCCTCAAGCGTGATCGGCGTTGCGGTGGCGCCCGGCTGCACCGCAGCGCTGGGCTGGTAGCCGCGCTGCGCCAGGTCGGCCAGCGACCAGGTCGGCATCCATTCGGTCGGGTTGAACTCCTCGCGACCCGGCGCCAGCGTGGCCGGTACGGCCACCTGGCCACCACGGACCCAACCGCCCTTCTTCACGAAATAATTGGCGATGGACGAGAACACATCGTCGTAGCTGGTGAACAGGTCGCGACGGCCATCGCCATTACCGTCCACGGCGTAATCGAGATAGCTGGACGGCATGAACTGGCCCATGCCCATCGCACCGGCATAGCTGCCCTTGAGCGTGGTGATGTCCAGCTTTTCCTCACGGCCCAGCTCGAACAGCTTGGCCAGCTCATCGCGGAAGAACAGCTCGCGGCGCACTTCGCGTTCCAGCTTGGCCGGGTCGCCACTGCGCGGGTAGTAGAACGCCAGCGTGTACAGCGCATCGAGCACGCGGTGGTTGCCGGCATTTTTCCCGTAACTGGTCTCCACGCCGATGATCGCCACGATCACTTCGGCCGGCACGCCGGTGCGCTGCTGCACGCGATCCAGTTCGGCACGATGCTGGGCCAGGAACGCGCGGCCGCCATCGATGCGTGCCTTGCTGATGAACATCGGCCGGTATTCGTTCCACGGTTTGACCCGTTCGGCCGGGCGCGACATGGCGGCGATGATCGGCTGGCGCACCTGCGCCTGATCGAGCACGCTGCTGATCTGCTCCGGCTTCAGCCCATAGCGCTTGGCCGTATCGGCAACAAAGCGGGCCCGTGCGACCTCGAACGGCACCGGAGTGAGATCGACCGGCGGCGCTGTAGCAGCGGCCGCTTCGGGCGCGGCTTCGGCCGGGCCGTGGGCCTTGGTGGCGGGCTGGCGCGGCGTACTGCTGGCCTGGGGCGAAGACGGTGGGGACTTCGGCTGGGTCGCGCAGGCGACCAGGCCGAGGGTGAGCATGCAGGCCAGAGTGCGTCGAATCATCGTCGCAGGTTAGCAGGTCATGGATGAATTAAAACCCCTAACACCATGAATCACAACGATTTGCCCGCGTTCAGCGGGAAATGTGAAGACGTCGTGATCGAGCTTCCCCATTCAGATAGAGGTGGCCGGTTGCGTCCCCATCCCCGCAGACGCAACCGGCGACCGGATCCGGTCGGTACCTGCGCGGCTGCCGCTCCCCAGTGGCAGTTCCCCGCGCTCCCTGTACCCGTTGGATCAGTACTGCTCCCGCCCGACGCCCCCTCGCGCTGCATCGATTGACGGCGCGCCGTGCCGAACGGGCCGCCATTGTGCAGGCCGATTACGACAAGTCCATTGATCAAGATCAACGCGGTGTAAAAATGTGAACCAGATAACGTTTTTCGCGGACTTTGGTCGGAGAGCGTGTTGCGTCGCATTGTTGTGAGAACGCTTCCACAACGGGCATTGCGCAGCGCCAGGTAGTCTCCGGCCAACGGCGCAGCCCCTCGTGGGTCGCCGCGAAAAGCAGTTCACGGGTGAGGCCAGGTAGATGGGCTGCGCAGGGGCCGCTGCAAGTACGTCCATGTAAGCTCGGTCGCCGCATCCATGCGGCTCACGCCCCTGCGCAGCCCATCTACCCGGCCACGGACAGGTTCCGTGCGCGTCTACCCACGGAGAAGAAAGAGAAGATCAAAAGCGGGTCGCGGCGCTGCGCTTGCTCATAAGCCGAGCACGGCTCGGCTCTACACAAGGCAATGAAGCGACCCGCCAGGCTGCATTTGCTTTTGCTCTTCTCTTTCTTCTCTGTGGGTAGACGCGCCCAAAAATTATCAGGGGGCGGGCGCGGTGGGTTCGCGGGACCGTTGGCGCCATGGATGGCGCCATCGAGCCCCCAGGGACGGGTTTACGGCGTGTCCCGCGAACCCACCGCACCCGCCCCACACATGAGCCGCGTTACGCGACCACCCACGAGGGGCTGCGCCGTTGGCTGGAAACGCTATCCCCCGTGCACGGGCCGATGCCCGCGTACCGCCATCACCAGCCCGATGCCGGCCAACAGCGAAACCGCCGAGGTCCCGCCATAACTGATCAGCGGCATCGGAATGCCCACCACCGGCAGCAGGCCGGAAATCATTCCGCCGTTCACCAGCACGTAGACGAAGAACGCCAGCCCCAGGCTACCGGCCAGCAATCGCGCGTGCGTGTCGCGCGCGTGCACCGCAATCCACAGGCAACGCCCCACCACGAACAGGTACAGCGCGAACAGCGTCGCCACGCCGATCCAGCCAAACTCTTCGGCCAGCACCGAGAACGCAAAGTCGGTGGTGTACTCGGGCAGGAAATCGAGCGTGGCCTGTGTGCCCTGCCCCCAGCCACGTCCTTGCCAGCCCCCGGAACCGATCGCGATGCGCGATTGCAGGATGTTCCAGCCGGTACCAAGCGGGTCGGCCGCCGGGTCGAGGAAGGTCAGCACACGATCCTTCTGGTATTGCCGCAGCAAGCCGAACCACGCCAGGGGTGCAGCCACTGCCAGCCCTGCCGCCCCGGTCGCCAACCAGCCCCAGTGCAAGCCAGCCAGCAACAACGCGAACACGCCACTGGCAGTGACCAACGTGGCGGTGCCGAGGTTGGGCTGCATGAGGATCAACACCGCCGGCACGCCGATCAGCAGCGCGGCGGTCAATACCGTGCGCGGCGAGGGCGGCAGTGGTTGCCGATGCAGGTACCACGCCATCATCAGCGGCAGGCTGAGCTTGAGCAGCTCGGACGGCTGCAGGTAGAACACGCCGAGGTTCAGCCAGCGCTGCCCGTACTTGCCGGTGCCGATGACGTACACCGCCATCAGCGGCAGCATCGACAGCGCGTAGATCGCAGGGGTCCACGCACGCAATCGCAGCAGCGAAACACGCGACAGCAGCCACATCGCCAACAGCCCACCGGCAAAGCGTGCCGCCTGCCCGGCCACCGGGCCGGACACGCTGTGCAGCACCGCCAGGCCGGCGCCCATCAGGATCAACAACGCGCCCAGCAACGGCAGATCGATCGTGCGCAGCGCCTCACGGCAGCCGCCAGGCAGTCGTTTCCATTTCACGCGGGCACGGTAGCAACGGGGGCTTGCGTGAAGCTGTCAGGGTGCTCCTGCTCTCCGTAGCCGAGCTGCGGGGTCAGATCCCTTTTTCCTGTGGAAAAAGGGATCTGACCCCGACGCCGGACTCAACCGTAGCCGCCGTGCACTGGATTGTGGCTGCGCACCGCCATCACCAGCCCGAAGCCGGCCAGTAGCGACACCGCCGAAGTACCACCGTAGCTGATCAGCGGCATCGGCACGCCTACCACCGGCAGCAGGCCGGAAATCATCCCGCCATTCACCAGCACGTAGACGAAGAACGCCAGGCCGGTGGCACCCGCCAGCAGGCGCGAATAGGAATCGCGTGACTGGCTGGCGATCCACAGGCAACGCCCGATCACCACCAGGTACAGCGCCAGCACGGTGGCCACGCCGATCCAGCCGAATTCCTCGCTCAGCACCGAGAACGCGAAGTCGGTGGTCTGCTCGGGAATGAAGTTCAGGTGCGACTGCGAGCCTTCGCCCCAGCCCTTGCCATCGAAGCCACCGGAACCGATGGCGATCTTCGACTGGATGATGTTCCAGCCGGCGCCAAGCGCGTCCATCTCCGGGTCCAGGAACATCATGATGCGGTCCTTCTGGTACGGCCGCAGCAACCAGAACCAGGCCACCGGCGCGACCGCAGCCACGCCGCCCACGCCCAGCCCAACCCACCACCACGGCAGGCCCGCCAGCAGCAGCACGAACACGCCGCTGGCGGCGATCAGCACGCCAGTACCGAAGTCCGGCTGCAGCATCACCAGGCCGGTGGGTACGCCGATGATGATCAAGGCCACGAGCACGGTATTGAAGCGCGGCGGCAGCGGCATCTTGTGCAGGTACCACGCCACCATCATCGGCAGGCTCACCTTCAGCAGCTCGGCCGGCTGCAGGTAGAAGAATTTCAGGTCCAGCCACTGCCGGCCATATTTACCGGTGCCCAGCACGAACACCGCCAGCAGCGGGATCATCGAGATCGCGTAGATCATCGGCGTGGCCGAGCGGATGCGCAGGATCGGCACCCGCGAGATGCCCCACAGTGCGGCCATGCCCACCGCGAAACGCGCGCCCTGCGCCATCACCAGGCTGTCGCCACCAGCGCTCTTCAGGGTCGCCAGGCCAATCACCATCAGCGCGCCCAGGGCCAGGCACAGCACCCAGTCCAGCGTGCTGAAAAAGCGGCGCAGCATGTCGCCGGCCCAGCGCAGGAATACTCTCATCGTGCGGGCTCCGCAGGGGCCGGGCGCGGCGTGGCTGGCAGCGTGGCGGCCGGCGCACCCGGCTGCGGCGCAGGCGCAGGCGCGGGCTCCGGCGTGGGTGCACCAATCAGCACCGGATGCTCTCCCACCTGTGCAGCGGCGAGGTCACCGGCCTGGCGCGCGCCCGCGTCTTCGTTGTCGAACGCGGTGGCGCCGATGGCGGTGGTGCCGCGCTCGCTGTCCAGCGGCTGCATGCCTTCGGGCATCTTGCCCAACAGGTAAGCGTCGAACACCTTGCGTGCGATCGGCGCCGCGGCCGAACCACCATAGCCACCACCTTCCACTGCCACCGCAATTGCGATGACCGGGCTGTCCGCCGGCGCAAAGCCGACGAACAGTGCGCGGTGACGCAGATGCATCGGCAGGCTCTTCGGATTCACGGCGGCGGTGCCCTTGCGGCTGATGACCTGTGCGGTACCGGTCTTGCCGGCCATCACGTACGGCGCACCGACGGCCACGCGCCAGCCGCTGCCGCCGGGCCGCATGGTTGCCATCATGCCCTCGCGCACGGCCTGCACGTTGTTGGGATTGGGGCTGACCGGCTTGCTCTCGCCGGGCGGCATCGCCGTCCAGTCGCTGTCGAAGCCTTCGCGCTGCTGGATCACCAGGTGCGGGGTGCGCAGCTGGCCGTCGGCCAGGCCGCTGACGCCGCGCGCCAGCTGCAGCGGGGTGACCTTCCAGTCACCCTGGCCGATGCTGATGTTGACCGTATCGCCGGGATACCAGGCTTCCTTGCGGCTCTTCCGCTTGTAGGCGGGCGACGGCAGGATGCCGCCGATCTCGCCGGTGAGGTCGATGCCGGTCGGCTGGCCGAAGCCGTAGTACTCCATGTAATGGTCGAAGCGCTCGATGCCCAGGTCCAGCGCCAGCTTGTAGTAATAGGTGTTGACCGACTCGGCGATGGACTTGCGCAGATCAGTCCAGCCGTGGCCGCCACGGTGGGCGTCACCCCAGCCGCGCGAGGTGCCCGGCAGGTAGAACATGCCGGTGGAGAGCACCTTGTCTTCCGGGCGGCGCACGCCGGAGTCCAGTCCCGCCAGGCCGATCAGCGGCTTCAGCGTGGAACCGGGAGCGACGCCACCGAGCACCAGGCGGTTGAACTGTGGCCGCGACGGGTTTTCGTTCAAGGCCTTGAAGTCGGCATGGGAAATGCCGTTGACGAACAGGTTGGGGTCGTAGGACGGCAGGCTGACCATCGCCAGCACTTCGCCAGTGCGCGGATCCATCGCCACCGCCGAACCCTCCTGGTCGCCGAACGCGGCCACCATCGCGCGCTGCAGGTCGGCGTCGATCGACAGCCGCAGGTCGGCACCGGACTGTGCGGCGACGCGGCCGATGGTGCGGATCGCGCGACCCTGCACGTTGGTCTCGACCTGCTCGTAGCCGACCTTGCCGCGCAGCTGCTGCTCGTAATAGCGTTCCAGGCCGGACTTGCCGATGTGGGTCAGCGCGGCATTGCCTTCGCCGAGGATCTCCAGATCCTTGTCATCAACGCGGCCGACGTAGCCGATGATGTGCGCGAACAGATCGCCATAGGGATAGCGCCGGGTCAGGTAGGGTTCCAGCTCGACCCCCGGGAAACGCCAGCGGTCGACGGCAAAGCGCGCCATCTCCTCGTCGCTCATGCGCAGCTTCAGCGTGACCGGCAGGAACTTGCGGCGCGCCTTGCGCGACCTGTTGAATGCTTCCAGCTCTTCCGGGCTGATGCTGATGATCTTCGCCAGCCCTTCCAGGGTGGCATCCATGTCCTCGACCTTGTCCGGAGTGACGTCCAGGCGGAAGGCCGGCACGTTTTCGGCCAGCAGGCGACCGTTGCGGTCGTAGATCATGCCGCGCCCTGGCACCACCGGCCGCGGCTTGATGCGGTTGGCTTCCGAGCGCGTGGCGTACACGTCGTGGTCCAGCACCTGCAGCTTGAAGTACCAGCCGCCCAGGCCCAGCAGGCAGACCAGCACGCCCAGGAAACCCAGCGCCGCACGGCGGCGGAACTGTTCGGCTTCGGCGTGCGGGTTCTTGACCTGGCGGCGCGGGATCATGGCTCAGCGCCCGCGCTTGCCGAAGCGCACCGCGTCCAGCAGCACGAACACCAGCGGCCACAGGCCCATGCCCAGCAGAGGCGCCCACCAGTACGACCAGGGCAGGGTCGGCTCATCCACCACGATGTGGACCAGCGCGCTGACGATGCGATCGTTGAACAGCAGGCCGCCGATGGCCAGCATCTGCTGGGACATCGGGAAGAAGCGGATGCGGGCACGGAAGCGCTGCAGGATGAAGGCCAGCATTACCAGCCGCAGTGCCTGTTCGCCCAGCACGCCGCCGTACAGCAGGTCGGCCACCACGCCGCTGGCAAAGGCGATGCCCAGGCCGACGCGCTCAGGAGCTTCGATCACCCAGTACGCCAGCACCAGCGCCAGCCAGTACGGGCGCAGCGGCTGCAGCAGCGCCGGCAGCGGCAGCAGGCCCAGCAGCAGCGCCACCACCAGGCTGGCCGGCAGCACCCACGGGTTGTCGCGCAGGCGGCTCATCGCTGAGCCTCCGGCGTGGTCGGTTGCCGACCAGCGGCCGGCACTACCGTGGATCCAGCTGGGGGAGAGCCCCCCTCTTGTTGAGGCGCGGGGTTAAGGGAGGATGCGGGGGCAACAGTCCTCGTCTGCGACGAGGGCTGTTGCCGGCCAGCGACCGGCGCTACCGGGGAGCTGACCGGAGCTGGCGTCGTTGCCGCTGGCGCGGCTCCCGCAGACACGCTGGCGCCGGTGGCCGGGCCCCCCGGGGCGGTTTCTTCCAGCTGCAGGCGCAGCTCCGGCGGAATGCGGATCGCCGCGCCCGGGCGCAGCAGCAGCACGTCGCGGCCGCGGTCGAGCTGGGCCGCCGGCTTCAGTTCACCGACCAGGAAGGCGTGGGTGTCGTCCGGGCGCAGGCCGGTGATGGTGCCGACCGGGAAGCCGGCCGGGAAGCGCCCGCCGAGGCCGGAGGTGACGATCTCATCGCCCACTTCCACGCCGGCGCTGAGCGGGATGTCGCGCAGTTCCAGCGTGTCGCCGCGGCCATAGACGATCAGGCGCACGCCGTTGCGGGCCACGGTGACCGGCACCGCGTGGTCGGGATCGGTCAGCAGCAGCACGGTGGAGGTGCCACCGGTGACGCTGATCACCTGCCCCATCAAGCCGCCGGCGTCGATCACCGCCTGGCCGACGTGCACGCCCTCGCGGCTGCCTGCGTCGAGCACCAGGCGCTGCTTCACCGGGTCCAGGTCGATGTCCAGGATCGGCGCCAGCTGCACGTCCAGGCCACTGCGCTCGGCCACGTTCAGCAGTTCGCGCAGCTGGGCGTTGTCCAGCGCGGCGGTCTGCAGGCGAGTCAGGCGCGCGTTGGCCAGCAGCAGCTGGTTGCGCAGTTCACGGTTTTCGGTGACCAGCTGGGTATGGCTGGCGGCGGAATCCTTGACCTGGTTGCCGAGCTTGCCGGGCAGGCCAGCCAGTGCCCGTACCGGCTGTACCAGGCTGTTGGCCTGCTCGCGCAGGCGTGCCAGCCAGCCAGCCTGGTCATCGAGCACGATCAGGGTGATGGCCAACGCGAGATAGGCCAGCAACCGCAGGGGGCTGGCGGCATCACCGGATCGGGAGGCGACGGGAGGACCGGCGTAGGGCGGCACGGCAACGATTCAACTGGCAGAAGGCGGAAGGGAAACACGCGGGCGCCCCGCCGGTGCCGGCCCGCCATCACGGCGGGCCGCACCCCGGAAGGGCGCGGCGGGCAGGAACGGCCGGGACGGCTTATTCCGGCGCAAAGAACTCGTTGCCGTGCATGTCCACCAGCTCCAGCGCACGACCGCCACCGCGCGCCACGCAGGTCAGCGGGTCGTCGGCCACCTGCACGTGCAGGCCGGTCTCCTCGGAGATCAGGCGGTCCAGGTCGCGCAGCAGGGCGCCACCACCGGTCAGCACGATGCCGCGCTCGGCGACGTCGGCGCACAGTTCCGGCGGGGTCTGCTCCAGCGCCAGCTTGACCGCGCTGACGATGCCCGACAGCGGTTCGTGCAGGGCCTCGAGCACTTCGTTGGAGCTGATCTTGATCATCTTCGGCACGCCCTCGGCGAGGTTGCGGCCGGAGATTTCCATCTCGATCACTTCCGCCTGCGGGTAGGCGCAGCCCAGCTCGACCTTGATGCGCTCGGCGGTGGCTTCACCGATCAGCATGCCGTGGTTGCGGCGCACGTAGTTGGTGATGGATTCGTCGAAGCGGTCGCCGCCGATGCGGACCGAGGCCGAATAGACGATGCCGTTGAGCGAGATGACCGCCACTTCGGTGGTGCCGCCGCCGATGTCGATGACCATCGAGCCACGGGCTTCGGTGACCGGCATGCCGGCGCCGATCGCGGCGGCCATCGGTTCTTCGATCAGGAACACGTCACGGGCACCGGCTTCCTCGGCCGATTCCTTGATCGCGCGGCGCTCGACCTGGGTCGAGCCGGCCGGCACGCAGACCAGGACGCGCGGGCTCGGGCGCAGCACGCGCGACTTGTGCACCTTCTTGATGAAGTGCTTGAGCATCGCCTCGGTATAGGTGAAGTCGGCGATGACGCCGTCCTTCATCGGGCGGATGGTGGTGATGTGGCCCGGGGTACGGCCCAGCATCTGCTTGGCTTCGGCACCGACGGCTGCCACCGAACGGGTGCCACCGATGGCACGGTCCTGGCGCACGGCCACGACCGACGGCTCGTTCAGCACGATCCCCTGCCCGCGCACGTAGATGAGGGTGTTGGCCGTGCCCAGGTCGATGGACAGGTCGTTGGAGAACATGCCACGGAGTTTCTTGAACATCTGAGGAAGGAGTCCTGAGGGGTGTCGTGCCCGCCGCGGGATGGCGAAAAAATGGGCAGAAATCGAGGCCGACAAGCCTAGCAACCCGCCTGCCGCCGAGCAAGGAAAAAACTAGCTGAACCCGCGTCTTCACAGGCTTTCGGCCTGATCGGGTCTCACCCGGTTCTGGCCCTGAGCGGCACCAGCGGGTAACCTTTGCGCCGTCGGGCGCCCAAGGGCGCCGTTTGCTTGCCCGATGAACCGGGCCGGCCCACCCCAAAATTCACCGCATAGGCTTACATCGATGTCCGCTCTGATCTGTGGTTCTCTTGCCTTCGACACCATCATGGTGTTTCCGGACCAGTTCAAGAATCACATCCTGCCGGACAAGGTGCACATCCTGAACGTGTCCTTCCTGGTGCCGCGCATGCGCCGCGAGTTCGGCGGCTGCGCAGGCAACATCGCCTACAACCTGCACCTGCTGGGCGGCCAGCCGATCCCGATGGGCACCGTGGGTTCGGACTTCGGCCCGTACCGCGAATACTTCGAAGGCCTGGGCATCGACCTGTCGCGCGTGCGCGTGATCGATGAGCTGTTCACCCCGCAGGCATTCATCACCACCGACCACGACAACAACCAGATCACCGCCTTCCACCCGGGCGCGATGATGCGTTCCTACGAGAACCACGTGCGTGGGGTGCCGGGCGTCACCCTGGGCCTGGTCGGCCCGGACGGCCGCGAAGGCATGATCCAGAACGCGCAGGAATTCCACGAAGACGGCATCCCGTTCATCTTCGACCCGGGCCAGGCCATGCCGCTGTTCAACGGCCCGGAACTGCGCGCCTTCATCGAGCAGGCCGACTACGTGGTGGTGAACGACTACGAGTCGAACCTGCTGCAGGAGCGCACCGGCTGGGACGAGAAGGAGATCGTCAGCCGGGTCAAGGCCTACATCACCACCCGTGGCCCGAAGGGCGCGGTCATCCACACTCCGGAAAAGAGCTACGACATCCCGCCGGCGCACGAGCGCCGCGTGGTCGACCCGACCGGCTGTGGCGACGCCTTCCGCGCAGGCCTGATCTACGGCATCCAGAAGGGCTACGACTGGCTGACCATCGGCCGCATGGGCAACCTGATGGGCGCACTGAAGGTCGAGCATCCGGGCACGCAGAACCAGCGTTTCACCTTCGATGAGTTCAACGAGCAGTTCAAGCAGCAGTTCGGTTACGCGCTGGGCGCGTAAACCGAACTGCCCGCGCATCTGATCGGTGGGTGTCGACCTTGGTCGACACTGCCGGCCAGCGGCCGGCACTACCGGAACTTCCGACCGACACGTTGCCTGCTCTCTGTAGAGCCGAGCCCATGCTCGGCTTGCGCGCGCCGGTCATGCGGCCTGCCAGGCGGCCAGCAGCGCGCGGCAATCGGCGAAATGCCAGTCGGCGCGGCCCGGCCAAGGGTTCTCTGGCAGGTTGACCAGCACGGTATGCGTGCCGGCCGCACGGCCGCACTCCAGGTCGTAGGCGTGGTCACCCACCATCACCGCCTGCGCAGGCCCGATGCCCCATCGCCGCAGATGCTGCTGCAGGCCCTCCGGCGAGGGCTTGGGCACCGCTTCATCGCGACCAATGATGTCGGCATCGTCGAACAACGCCCCGACCCCGATCGCCTCCAGCGTCAGCTTCGCCAGCGCATGATCATTGCGGGTCAGGATGCCCAGCCGGCAGCCAGCCGCCGCCAGCGCGCGCAGCAGCTTCACCGCACCCGGCGCCGGCAGCGCGTCCTCGGCCAGCGCGCGCTCGTGATCCAGCAACCACTCACGCTTGGCCTGCGCCGGTGCATCCGGCAACGCCGCGATATGGTCGAGGATGTCTTCCTCGGCGGCGATCTCCAGTGCGCGGCGGATCGCGGCGAAATCATGCACGGCCACAGTCAGCGTGCCGTCCATGTCGAACACCCAGTGCCGGATCGCGGACAACGCGTGCACCGCGCTGCCCGTCGCGACCATCACTGCCACCACTGCGGCATGCGGCTGGCGTCGACGCCGCCGGTCTCGAACACCGCCGTACGGGTGCCGCCGGCCTTGACCGGGAACTCGATGCTGATCGACTTGCCCTTGCGCGCCAGTTTCCACAGCGCTTTCTGATCGGTGATGAACAGGGCGATGGCTTCATCGGTCTTCGGACGCCACGCCGCCATGGAAATCGGCTTGCCGTCGTCCACGGTTACTTTCACCGTGCACTGCGGGCAACGGAAATCGCCGGCCTGCAGCACCAGGTAGGCATGCCGCTTCCACTCCGGATGATCGCGGAACACCAGCTGCACCGGCTTGGCGCCGCTGCCATCCACGTCCACCCGTTCCTTGCTGTAGATCTGCGCCGAAACCTGGTTGCCCTTGCTGCCCACCGGGATCTGGTTGTACTGCCACAGCGCCTGCATGCGCCGCAGGTCGCGCGCGGCGTCACCCTTGGCCTTGACCTCGTCGAAGCCCGCGGCGATGCGCTCGGCGGCGGCGGTGTCCTTGTACTGGTCCAGCAGCGAGGCACCATGCAGGCGCGCGCGTTCCCAGTCCTGCGCGGCCACGGCCATGTCGTACTGCTTGGCGACGTCTTCGGCCTTGGCCTCCTTCTGCGCCTGCACGGCAGCCGCAGCGGCTTCCTGCGCCTTGCGCTCTTCCTCGGGATTGCTGCAGGCGGCCAGCGCCAGGGTGCAGGCGGTGAGCAGGATCAGTCGTTTCATGGCGGAGGTCCTTGGTGTTTTCGCTTTTCTGTAGAGTCGAGCCATGCTCGACTGCTGTTGAAAAGCCAGTCGAGCATGGCTCGACTCTACAAAAAAAAGCGCCGGGGGATGCCCGGCGCTTCTGCTTACTTGGCTTCAGCCTTGGCCAGCATGTCCTGCACCGAGGCAGTGGTGATCGGGTGGTAGCCCGGCTTGGCCTTTTCGAAGGCCTGCTTGGCCAGCTCCAGCCCCTTCGGGGTCTTCACCAGTTCGGCGTAGATCGGCAGGATCAGCTTGCGACGGCCGACGCGCTCGATGAATGCCGCCGCGCCTTCATTGGCCTGCTCGTAGCCGCTGCGGATCGCCAGCGGGTACCAGCGCATGGCGATCTCGCCATTCGGGGTGCCGGTGAAGTGGAAGGCCTTGTCCAGCGTGGCCAGCTTGTCCAGCGGCTGGGTCGCGCCCAGGCCATCGATGAAGCGCACCCATTCCTGCGTGCTCCAGTCGGCGATGACCTGGCTGCTCGGCACGGTGCCGGCGCTGGCGAAGGCGATGCGCGCGGTATCGACGCTGCTGAAGTTGCGCGACTGCGCCTTGGCCGCGAACGCCGGGATACCCGGCTCGTCCAGCCATGCCTTCAGTTCGGCCTCGGTCACGGCCGACGGATTCTTCGGCAGCAGGTTCTTCTTCATGTAATCGACGAACTGGTCGGTGTTCGCGCTCTGGAAGGCATGGTCATCGAACCAGCCACGCAGGAACGGATCGAAGGTCTCGCGGCCGAAGCGCTGTTCCAGGAACTCCAGGAACCACGAACCCTTGACGTAGGCCACCTGGCTGAGGGCTTCGTCGGGATCACGCTCGTTCAGCGGCGGCAGCGCCAGCGCCTGGTCGGCCGGGCTCATGTCCTTCACTTCGGCCAGCAGGTCGGTCTGGTCGATCTGCTTCTCCATCTCGGCCATTTCCTTGCCGTACAGAGCTTCGGTGATGCGGCCCTGGACGTAGGTGGTGAAGCCTTCATTGAGCCAGATGTCCTTCCAGCTGGCGTTGGTCACCAGGTTGCCCGACCAGCTGTGCGCCAGTTCGTGGGCGACCAGCGAGACCAGCGACTTGTCGCCGACGATCACGGTCGGGGTGGCGAAGGTCAGGCGCGGGTTCTCCATTCCACCGAACGGGAACGACGGCGGCAGCACCAGCATGTCGTAGCGGCCCCAGCGGTATTCGCCGTACAGCTTCTCGGCGGCACCGATCATCTTCTCGGTGTCTTCGAATTCCTTGGCGGCCTTGTTGACCATGGTCGGCTCGGCCCAGACGCCGGAGCGGCCGGAGATCGGCTCGAACACCAGGTCGCCGGCGGCGATGGCCAGCAGATAGGACGGAATCGGCTGCGGCATCTTGAAGGTGTAGTCACCATCACGCGCGGCCTTCGGATCGTTGTCGGCGCTCATCAGCACCATCACGTCCGGGCGCGAGACCACGTGCGCGCTGTAGGTGAAGCGCACGCTCGGGGTGTCCTGGAGCGGCACCCAGGACCGGGCATGGATGGCCTGCGACTGGCTGAACATGAAGGGCAGCTTCTTGCCCTCGGTCATCGACGGCGCCAGCCACTGCAGGCCCGAGGCGGTCGGTGCGGTGTGGTAGGTCACTTCCACCTTGGCCGGCTGCTCCGCAGCCTCGATGGTCAGCTTGCTGCCGAACACCTTGTCGGCCGGGGCCAGTTCGAACTTCAGCGGGCTGCGCGCGCCGTCGGCGGCAACGGCCTCGACCTTGGACACGGTCAGCTCGCGGGTGTCGAGCACCAGCTGCTTGGCGTCCTTCTGTTTCCATTCCAGGGTGTAGGTGGCGGTACCGCCGATCTGCTTCTGGTCGAAGTCCAGCTTCAGATCCAGCGCGATGTCCTTGATGACGACCTTGTCCGGCTCGGCGTACGAGCTCTCGTCGTGGCTGCGGTTCTCGGCGTTCACGGGGGCGGCAGGGGCCTTTGCGGCAGTCGGGGCGGCGGCGGGTGCGGCCGCCTCCTGGGAGCAGCCGGCGGCCAGGGCCACGGCCAGCGGAAGGAGCATCAGCGGATTACGCATGAATCGGGACCGTTACGGGGATCAAACCCCAATGGTACCTCCCTCGGGCCCGGCAGGCGTTGCGCGGTGCGGGGTAATGGCGGGCACAGCGCCGGTAGTGCCGGCCGCTGGCCGGCAACCCCGTCGCCCGGTGGTTGCCCGCGCAGGTGCCGGCCAGCGGCCGGCACTACCGGAACACCGGGCCTACAGCTTGTAGCCGGAGTGGATCGAGACGATGCCGCCGGTCAGGTTCTTGTAGTGGCAGCGCTCGAAGCCGGCCTGCCCCATCATCGCCTTCAGTTCGTCCTGCGGCGGATGCTTGCGGATGCTCTCGGCCAGGTACTGGTAGCTGTCCGAATCGTTGGCGAACAACTTGCCCAGCCTGGGCAGGATCTTGAACGAGTGGAAGTCGTAGATCGGCTTGAACCAGTCGGCAGTGACTTCGGAGAACTCCAGCACGCGGGCCTGGCCGCCCACCTTCAGCACGCGGTACATCTCGCGCAGGCCGGCGTCCTTGTCGGTCACGTTGCGCAGGCCGAAGGCAATGGTGACCAGGTCGAAGCTGTTGTCCGGGAACGGCAGGGCTTCGGCGTTGCACTGCACGTAGTCCAGGCCAAGCACCAGGCCGCGGTTGGTCAGGCGGTCGCGGCCGACCGACAGCATGCCGGCGTTGATGTCGCCCAGCACCACCGAGCCCTCGGCGCCGACGCGTTCCTTCAGCAGGGCGGCGATGTCGCCGGTGCCGCCGGCCAGATCGAGCACGCGGTCGCCCGGCTTCACCTGCGCGGTCGCCACGTAGTAGCGCTTCCACGCCCGGTGCACGCCCAGGCTCATCAGGTCGTTCATCAGGTCGTAGTTGCGCGCGACCGAGGTGAACACCTGGCCGACCAGCTTCTGCTTGTCCTTGGCGGCGACGTCGCGGAACCCGAAATGGGTGGTACCGGCTTTGTAGGGGGATTCGCTCATGGCCCCGATTATCGCACCGCCGGGGGCCAGCGGCACCCCCTGCCCGTATCATGGCGGGCCACGACTGACCGGAGCCCCCGCATGATCACCACGCCCGACTACCAGGCCCTGCTGCAGACCGCCATCGCCGAAGCCCGCCAGGGCCTGGCCGAGGGCGGCGTGCCGATCGGCGCGGCGCTGTACCACAACGACGGCCGCCTGCTCGGCTGCGGCCACAACCGCCGTGTGCAGGAAGGCGACCCGTCGGTGCACGGCGAAACCGACGCCTTCCGCAAGGCCGGCCGCCAGCGCCGCTACCAGGACACCATCATGGTCACCACCCTGGCGCCGTGCTGGTACTGCTCGGGCCTGGTGCGCCAGTTCAACATCGGCACCGTGGTGGTGGGCGAATCGCGCACGTTCCAGGGCGGCATCGACTGGCTGCGCGAAAACGGCGTCAACGTGATCGACCTCGACAATCAGGAATGCGTGGACCTGCTGGGCGATTTCATCAGCCGTCATCCCGACATCTGGAACGAGGACATCGGCGAATGAGCCACACGCACTCGTCTCTGCAACACATTTAATGAACGCTTCAGCGCCGGTGCGCCCTTGTGCCAGCGGCCTTTGCGGGCAACGGCGTGACCCCGTGCACAGTCAGCCAGGTCACGCGCACACGCTGCGGTAACACCCCACGCGGCTGACACGCCTACGGTGGGGTCACCGGGGCACCCTTTCCCCGGCGGAGCCAGCCATGTGCGCGCACGCCGTACGCCCTACGACAGACCCGATCCTCGATCCGATCCGCGAACGCTTGCAGCAGCAATATGCGCTGCACCGGCGCGGCGCGCTGTTCTGGACTGCCTATCAGCACATGCAACTGGAGCTGGTCCGCCGCCACCCGCTCGACCAGGAGCGCCTGTGCAATGCGATGGCCGACATGGCCGAGGACCTCGGTGCGGTCGAGCATGCGCAATTGATCGGCAATCGCCACGCCGGCTCCACATCCCGCTGACGCTCCATGCACCGCCACATACGCCACACTCCGATGAACCCCCACTCCCTTTCCACTCAACCGAACTGGATTGTCATGCACGCTGAAGTCCCCACCATTCCTCCGGTCATCAACGTAGACGCCGAGCTTGACCACTGGCGCCGCCAACATGCCGAAGGCGCACTGCCGCACAACTCGTTCGGCTCGTACGTGCCGTGGATCAAGTTCGCCTGTGATTCGCTGATCACCCAGCCGCGCGCCAGCGAGGCCGAACGTGATGAGATGTTCCAGACCCAGTACGCCCTGCAGATCATGCCGCGGCTGAGCGAAGCCCAGGCCCGTGAGTTCGTCGACCGTTGCTGGCAGCACGTCTACCAGAGCAGCCCGGTGCGCAGCCTGCAGGCGCCACGACTGCAGCGCATGCGCGCCTGACCGGCGCTGCACGGCGCCTGCACGGGTCACTGCCGATCATCCTCGTCACCTGAGTGGGAACACGACGACGATGAAAGCGCGCAACCTGTTCAATACGATCGCCAAGAAGGCCGCGACAGCCACCGGCTCACCGTGGACCTTCCTGGCCGCGGTAGGGATCGTGGTGATCTGGGGCATCAGTGGTCCGGTGTTCGGTTTCAACGACACCTGGCAGCTGGTGATCAACACCGGCACCACCATCATCACCTTCCTGATGGTGTTCCTGATCCAGCACACGCAGAACGCGGACACCGCCGCGATGCAGATCAAGCTGGACGAGCTGATCCGGGCGACGGCCGAAGCCAACAACGAACTGCTGGATCTGGAAGAACTGGACGAAGCGCGCCTGGAAGAGATCCGTGCCGAGTACGAGCAGATGGCCCGCGAAGCAGGCGATGCGTTGGCGCGCGTTCGCGCCTGCCATGCGGCGCGGCGCGACGATGAAGCGGTGTAGCGGGCCCCGGAATGACAATGCCGGCCAGCGGCCGGCACTACCAACGATCGTCCAGGTAGAGTCGGCCGCTGGCCGGCTTTCTCTCAGCCGCGCTCGTGCCAGCCACCACCCAGCACCTTGTACAGGGTGATGCGGTTGGCCTGCTGGGCCAACTGCGCCTGCAACTGGGTCTGCTGCGCGTTGTAGGCAGTACGTCGTGCGTCCAGCAGGGTCACGAAGCTGTCCAGGCCGGCGTCGTAGCGTGCCTGCGACAGGCGGTTGGCCTGTTCGGCCGCTTCCACCAGGCGCTGCTGTGAACTCACCTGTTCATCCAGGCTGACATTCAACGCCAGCGCATCGGCGGTTTCGCGGAAGCCCACCTGGATCGACTTCTCGTACTGCGCCAGTGCGACATCACGATCAGCGTTGGCGACGGCCAGGTTGGCGCGCAGCTTGCCGCCCTGGAAGATCGGCAGGGTGATCTTCGGCAGGAAACTCCATACGCGAGTGCCGCTGTCGAACAGGCTGGACAATTCGCTGGAGCCACTGCCAATGCTGCCGGTCAGCGAGATGCTCGGGAAGAACGCAGCACGTGCCGCGCCGATGTTGGCATTGGCGGCCAGCAGCTGGTGTTCGGCGGCCATGATGTCCGGGCGCTGCAGCAGCACATCGCTGGGCAGGCCGGCCGGCGGAGGCGCCAGTGCCAGCAACTGCGGTTCGATGCTGTCCGGCAGCAGTGCCGGGTCCAGCTGGCCACCGGCCAGCAGGGCCAGCGCGTTGCGGTCCTGGGCCAGCTGGCCGCGCAGGCGCGCGGCGTCGGTACGCGCGGTTTCCACCAGCGTGCGGGTCTGGGTCAGTTCCAGTGCCGAGCTGCCACCGCGCTCGTGGCGGGCCTCGGCCAGGCGCAGCGAATCCTCGTAGGTCCTCAGCGTGGCCTCGGCAATCTTCAGCCGCTGGGCATCGGCACCGTAGGTCAGCCACGCCGTCGCTGTCTCGGCCACCAGGCTCAGCTGCGCGTTGCGACGATTGGCAGCTACGGCAAAGTACTGCTGCAGTGCCGCTTCGCTCAGGTTGCGCACGCGGCCGAACAGGTCCAGCTCGAACTCGGCCACGCCGACACCGGCGGTGAACTGCTCGGTGACGCCAGCGTCGGTGCCTTGGCGCTGCATCTGGCCGGTGACGGCCACGCCGGGCACGCGGTCGGCGCGCTGTACGCGGTACTGGCCGCGCGCGCGTTCAACGTTGAGCACGGCCACGCGCAGGTCGCGGTTGTTCTGCAGCGACTGCTCGATCACCTGCTGCAGGCGCGCATCGGTGAAGAAGTCGCGCCAGCCGACGGCGGCGACATCGGCCACCTGGCCCTGTACAGCCTCGGCCGGCCACTGCGCCGGAATTGCCGGAGCGACGGCGGTGTTCTTCGGCACCAGAGTGGAGCAGCCGGCCAGCGCGAGCGCGGCGGCAATGGAAAGGAACAGGGATGCACTTTTCATGGGAATGACTTCCATCGGTACTGCCGGATGGCAGGAGGCAGTGCCGGCCGGCGGCCGGCACTACCGTTTCGATCACGTCGTGGATTTGCGCTTGAACACGCGCTGCACCACTACGAAGAACAGCGGTACGAAGAACACGCCGAGCACGGTGCCGACGATCATGCCGCCGAGCACGCCGGTGCCGATCGCCTGCTTGGCGCCGGAGCCGGCACCGGTGGAGATCGCCAGCGGTACCACGCCCATGCCGAAGGCCAGCGAGGTCATCACGATCGGGCGCAGGCGGTCGCGCACCGCATGCATGATCGCCTCGATCAGGCCCGCGCCCTTCTCCAGGTTTTCCTTGGCGAACTCGACGATCAGGATCGCGTTCTTGCTGGTCAGGCCTACCGTGGTCAGCATCGCCACCTGGAAATAGATGTCGCGCTCCAGGCCCTTGAAGGTATTGGCCAGCACTGCGCCGAGGATACCCAGCGGGGCCGCCAGCAGCACCGCCGTCGGCACGCTCCAGCTTTCGTACATCGCGGCCAGGCACAGGAACACGATCATCAGCGACAGCGTGTACAGCAACGGCGTCTGCGAGCCCGCCTGACGTTCCTGGTAGGACATCGCCGTCCACTCGATGCCGAAGCCCGCAGGCAGCTGCTTGGCCAGTTGCTCGATCTCGGCCATGGCATCGCCAGAGGCAATACCCGGGGCCGGTTCGCCCTGGATTTCCATCGCCGACACACCGTTGTAGCGCTCCAGGCGCGGCGAACCGTAATCCCAGTGCTTGGTGGCGAACGCGCTGAACGGCACCATCTCGCCCTTGTCGTTCTTCACAGACCAGAGGTCGAAGTCCTCCGGGACCATGCGGAACGGCTGGTCGGCCTGCACGAACACGCGCTTGACGCGGCCACGATCGACGAAATCGTCGATGTACGAGCTGCCCCAGGCAGCGGCCAGCGTGCCGTTGATCTGGTCGATCGACAGCCCCAGCGAGGTCGCCTTGGCCGCGTCGATGTCGATGCGGAACTGCGGCGTGTCTTCCTGGCCGTTCGGGCGCACGTTGGCCAGCTTCTTGCTGCCGGCTGCCAGGCCGAGCAGCTGGTTGCGCGCGGCCACCAGTGCCTCGTGGCCCTGGCCACTGTTGTCCTTGAGGAAGAAGGTGTAGCCCGAGGCGGTACCCAGTTCCGGAATGGCCGGCGGCGGGAAGGCGAAGATGAAAGCATCCTTGATCTGGCCCAGGGCTGCCATCGCACGACCGGTGATCGGCATCACGCCATTGTTGGCGTCACGCTCGCTCCAGTCCTTCAGCTTGACGAACGCCATGCCGGCGTTCTGGCCCATGCCGGCGAAGCTGAAGCCCTGCACGGAGAACACCGAATCCACCGCATCCTTCTCGTTCTGCAGGAAGTGATTCTCCAATGCCGCGATCGATTCCAGCGTGCGCTCCTGGGTGGCGCCGACCGGGGCCTGCACCAGCGCCATCAGCACGCCCTGGTCTTCGTTGGGCAGGAACGAGCTGGGCAGGCGCACGAACAGCACGCCCATCAGCACGAACAGTGCCGCCACGATGCCCATGAAGCGCCACGGACGATGGATGATGCCGCGCACACCACGCTGGTAACTTTCGCTGGTGCGGTCGAAGCCGCGGTTGAAACCGTTGAAGAAGCGACCGGCCAGGCCGCGGTGGGAAACATGATGCTCGCCCTTCTTCAACGGCTTGAGCATGGTCGCGCACAGTGCCGGGGTCAGCACGATCGCCACCAGTACCGACAACGCCATTGCAGAGACAATCGTGGCCGAGAACTGCCGGTAGATCACGCCGGTGGATCCGCTCATGAAGGCCATCGGCACGAACACCGCCGACAGCACCAGGCCGATACCCACCAGCGCACCGGTGATCTGGCCCATCGACTTGCGGGTCGCTTCAAGCGGCGACAGTCCTTCCTCGGACATGATGCGCTCGACGTTCTCCACCACCACGATGGCATCGTCCACCAGCAGGCCGATCGCCAGCACCATCGCGAACATGGTCAGCATGTTCACCGAGAAGCCCAGCATCGCCAGCACGCCGAAGGTACCCAGCAGCACCACCGGCACGGCGATGGTCGGGATCAGGGTGGCACGGAAGTTCTGCAGGAACAGGTACATCACCACGAACACCAGCACGATCGCTTCGAGCAGGGTCTGCACCACGCCCTTGATCGACACGCGCACGAACGGCGTGGTGTCGTACGGGATCTCGGCCTTCAGCCCGGCCGGGAAGAAGCTCTTCATGTCGTCCAGCGCAGCATCCACGCCGGCAGCGGTATCCAGCGCATTGGCGCCGGTGGCCAGGGTGACCGCCAGGCCGCTGGCCGGCTGGCCGTTGTAGCGGGTGACGAAGTCGTAGGACTCGGCACCCAGTTCGACGCGGGCGACATCCCCCAGGCGCAGCTCGGCACCGTCCTGCGCGCCGCGCACGATGATGTTGCGGAACTGTTCCGGGGTCTGCAGGCGCGACTGCGCGTTGATGGTGGCGTTGAGCTGCTGGCCCTTCACCGACGGCGCACCGCCGAGCTGGCCGATCGCCACCTGGGCATTCTGCGCCTTGATCGCCGCAGTCACTTCCGCGACGGACAGGCCATAGGTATGCAGCTTGTTCGGGTCCAGCCAGATGCGCATGGCGTACTTGCCACCGAATACCTGGATGTTGCCCACGCCCGGCACGCGGCTGAGGCGGTCGACGACATTGGAACCGACGTAGTCGGCGATGTCGTTGGCGTCCATGCTGCCGTTCTCGGACACGAACGCGATGACGTTCAGGAAGCCCGAGCTGGACTTGGCCACGTTGATGCCCTGCCGCTGCACTTCCTGCGGCAGCAGCGGCATGGCCAGCTGCAGCTTGTTCTGCACCTGCACCTGGGCGATGTCCGGGTTGGTGCCGCTCTCGAAGGTCAGGGTGATGGTGGCCTGGCCGTTGGACGAGCTGTTGGAGGAGAAGTAGATCAGGCCATCAAGGCCCTTCATGTTCTGCTCGATGATCTGCGTCACCGAGTCTTCGACCACCTTGGCCGATGCACCCGGGTAAGTGGCGCTGATTTCCACCGCCGGCGGTGCGACGTTGGGGTACATCGAGACCGGCAGCTTGAACAGGGCCAGGCCGCCGGCGAGCATGATGATGATGGCGATCACCCACGCGAAGATGGGTCGATCGATGAAAAAGCGTGCCATGGGGTTCTCCGCTTACTTCGCGTCGCCGGCCGGGGCGGCAGGCTGGGCATCGGCCGCCGGCTTGGCCGGTGCGTCGCCCTTTTCGGTGGCCTTGACTGGCATGCCGGGGCCGATCTTCTGCAGGCCTTCGATGATGACCTTGTCACCGGCCTTCAGGCCGTCCTCGACCAGCCACTTGTCGCCGACCGTGCGACTGACCTTGACCGGGCGCACTTCGACCTTGTTGTCCTTGCCGACCACCATCGCCGTGGTGTCGCCCTTCGGATCGCGGGCGATGCCCTGCATCGGCACCAGCACTGCATCACTGCGCACGCCGCCGCCGATCACCGCACGCACGTACATGCCCGGCATCAGCAGGCCGTCCGGGTTGTCCACCTTCACGCGCAGGCCGAAGCTGCCGGTGGTCGGATCGACGCTGACTTCGGAGAACTCCAGCGTACCCTTGTGCTCGAAGGTGCTGCCGTCTTCCATCAGGATGCTGACCGGCAGGGTCTGGTTGTCCTGCAGGCGGCCGGCGGCCAGTTCGCGGCGCAGCTGCAGCAGCTCGGCCGAAGACTGGGTCAGGTCGACATAGATCGGGTCCAGCTGCTGCACGGTAGCCAGTGCATTGGCCTGGCCGGCGCTGACCAGCGCACCCTGGGTGACGCTGGACTTGCCGATGCGGCCGCTGATCGGCGCGGTGATGCGGGCGTAGCCCAGGGTGACGTTGGCCGCATCCAACGATGCCTTCGCGGCGCCGACATCCGCCTCGGCCTGCTTCTGCGCGGCCACGGCATTTTCCAGGTCCTGCTGGCTGACCGCATCGACCTTGGCCAGCTCGGTGATGCGCTTGGCGCTCAGCCGGGCGGCGTTGGCGGTGGCCTCGGCGCGGGCCAGCTGGGCGCGGGCACTGTTGGCCTGGGCGCGGTAGCTGGCGTCTTCGATCTGGTACAGCGGCTCGCCGGCCTTGACCATGCCACCTTCGGTGAACAGGCGCTTGGCAACGATGCCATTGACCTGCGGGCGCACTTCGGCGACCAGGTAGGCGTTGGTACGGCCCGGCAGTTCGCGGGTCAGGCCCACGGTCTCGGACTTCAGCGTGACCACAGTGACGTCACCCGGGCCCTGCTCGGGGGCCTGGGGTTGGCCGCCGCAGGCAGCCACGGTCGCGGCGATCGCCAGCGACAGTGCAAAGGGTCGGATTCGGCTCAGCAACATGACGGAAAGGCTCTTAGGGGAAGGAATCTCAAATCGCGCTGATACAGGCCGAAAGCGCCAGCAGGCAACGCTCACCAGCGGGGAGTGGTAACCGGACCGGCCTGCCACGCACACGACGGGAATGATGGGAGCGAAATATACATACATGCTTGTTTGTTTGTAAACCGGTACAATTCAGCCACGTTTCACCCGCACTCGTACCCATCCATGGCCCGCAAGACCAAAGAGGACACCCAGGCAACCCGGGAAGGCATCCTTGACGCCGCCGAAGCCTGCTTCCATGAACACGGCGTGGCCCGTACCACGCTGGAGATGATCGGTGCCCGCGCCGGCTATACCCGCGGTGCGGTCTACTGGCACTTCAAGAACAAGAGCGAGGTGCTGGCCGCGATCGTCGAACGCGTGCATCTGCCTTTCATGCAGGAGCTGGAGCGCACCTCGACCGACCAGCGCGACACGCCGGTGCACGACCTGCGCGCGGTGATGATCCACTCGTTCATCGAACTGTCCGAGGACGAGCGACTGCGCAAGACCATGGAGATCATGCTGCGCAGCGATGCCTCGGCCGACACCAAGGTGCTGACCGAACTGCAGCAGGCCGGTTTCCGCGATGGACTGGACCGGATGGAACGTGCCCTGCGCCGGGCAAAGGACCTGGGCCAGCTGCGCGAGGGTGCAGACCCGAAGATCGCCGCACGCATGCTGCACGCCACCGTGCTGGGCGTACTGCACGGTGCGATGGTCGAACCGGAACTGATGGACCTCAAGCGCGATGGCATGCTCGCACTGGACATGACCCTGGCCGCCTACGTAAAGGACGGCGTGTTCGTTCCCGGCACCGTGCCCGAGCCGCTGCCCGAGGCATGAGCGGGTTCACTGCCGCCACCGCAGCCCCACTGTGAGGACAGACCCATGATCCTGGACAACGTGGTGTGGGGCTTCATCGGCTGCGGCAGCGTCACCGAGAAGAAGAGCGGCCCCGCCCTGGCCAGCACACCGGGCTCACGGGTGGCGGCGGTCATGCGCCGCAATGCCGCATTGGCCGAAGACTATGCGCGGCGCCACGCGGTGCCACGCTGGTACACGGATGCCGACGCGCTGATCGGCGATCCGGACGTGAACGCGGTGTACGTTGCAACACCGCCCTCCACGCACATGCAGTACGCATTGCAGGCGATTGCGGCGGGCAAGCCGGTCTATATCGAGAAACCCATGGCCCTGGACCTCGCCGAATGCGAGCGCATCCTGGAAGCCAGTGCACGCCGTGGCGTGCCCGTGTTCGTCGCCTACTACCGCCGCGCCCTGCCCCGATTCGCGCAGGTGAAGCAGCTGCTGGACAGCGGCGCGATCGGTACACCGCGCAGCGTTCGCGCCACCCTGCATCGGCCGCATTCGGTGAACGCCGCATCGCCGGACTTCTGGCGGACCAATCCCGCAATCTCCGGCGGCGGGCTGTTCGTCGATCTGGGCTCGCACACCCTGGACCTGCTCGATCATCTACTGGGGCCGCTGAGCGATGTGCGCGGCCTGGCCAGTTCATTGGCCGGCGCTTATGCCGCCGAGGACAGCGTTTCGATGTGCTTCCGCACTGGAGCGGGCGCGCACGGCATCGCGCAATGGAGCTTCTGCGCGTTCCGCCGCCAGGATGAGGTCGAGATCACCGGCGACCGCGGCCAGCTGCGCTTTGCGACCTTCGAGGATGTTCCGGTGGTGCTGGAGACCGGAGCCGGTGTGCAGGCCTTCGACATTCCCAACCCGTCGTCGATCCAGCAACCTTTGATTGCCTCTCTCGTGGATGAACTGCGCGGCAACGGGCACTCGCCCTCGGACGGCATCAGCGCCGCCCGCACCAGTGCGGTGATCGATCAGGTACTGCAGGCCTACCGCACGCGGCAATCGCGCTGACCGCCAACGCAAAAAGCCGCCTTTCGGCGGCCTTTTCTGTTGCAGCGGATGGCGTCAGGGCCCTCGCCGTGGCGAGGGATCCGACCGGATCGGGCGTTACAGGATGTAGCGGCTCAGGTCCGGGTCCTGCACCAGCTCACCCAGGTGTGCATCGACGTAGGCGCTGTCGATGGCCAGGGTTTCGCCATCGCGGTCCGGTGCCTCGTAGCTGAGCGAATCCAGCAGGCGCTCCAGCACCGTATGCAGGCGGCGCGCGCCGATGTTTTCCTGGCGCTCGTTCACCTGGAAGGCGATCTCGGCCAGGCGTTCGATGGCATCGGCGGTGAAACTGACCTTGACGCCCTCGGTGGCCAGCAACGCTTCGTACTGCTTGGTCAGCGCAGCCTTCGGCTCGGTCAGGATACGCACGAAATCACCCTTGCTCAGCGCACCCAGTTCGACGCGGATCGGGAAGCGGCCCTGCAGCTCCGGAATGAGGTCGCTGGGCTTGGCCAGGTGGAACGCGCCCGACGCGATGAACAGGATATGGTCGGTCTTGATCGTGCCGTACTTGGTGGACACGTTCGAGCCTTCCACCAGCGGCAGCAGGTCGCGCTGCACGCCTTCGCGGGAGACATCGCCACCGCCCACGTTGTCGCCGCGCTTGGCAACCTTGTCGATCTCGTCGATGAAGACGATGCCGTGCTGCTCGCAGGCCTCGATTGCGGCGGTACGGATGTCATCCTCGTTGACCAGCTTGCCAGCTTCTTCCTCGATCAGCAGCGGGCGCGCAGCCTTGATGGTCAGCGTGCGCTTGTGCGCCTTCGCGCCGCCGCCGAGGTTGGCGAACATCGACTTCAGCTGCTGGCCCATTTCCTCCATGCCCGGCGGGGTCATGATGTCCATGCTGACGTTGGCGGCCAGGTCGAGCTCGATCTCACGCTCGTCCAGCTCACCGTTGCGCAGCATCTTGCGGAACTTGATGCGGGTCTCGTTGTCCTGCGCCGACGGTTCGTTGCGGGCGACTTCAGGATCGAAACCGATGCCGCCGCTACGACGCGGCAGCAGCGCATCGAGGATGCGGTCTTCGGCGCGTTCTTCGGCCTGGGTACGCACGCGCACCTTGGCCTGTTCGCGATAGAGCTTGACCGCGGTGTCGGCCAGGTCACGGATGATCTGCTCGACGTCCTTGCCGACGTAGCCCACTTCGGTGAAGCGGGTGGCTTCGACCTTCACGAACGGTGCGTTGGCCAGCGTGGCCAGGCGGCGCGCGATCTCGGTCTTGCCGACACCGGTCGGGCCGATCATCAGGATGTTCTTCGGCATCACTTCATTGCGCAGCTCCGCCGGCAGCTGCATGCGGCGCCAGCGGTTGCGCAGGGCGATGGCCACCGCGCGCTTGGCGTCGTGCTGGCCCACGATATGCCGGTCCAGTTCCTGCACGATCTCGCGCGGGGTCATGGTGGCGGAGGAAACTTCGATCTTCGGCATGGTTGTGCTCACGGATTCATTGTCGGTAGTGCCGGCCGCTGGCCGGCAACCAGGCACGCGTGCGGGGGACATGAGGTTGCCGGCCAGCAGCCGGCACGACCCTCACAGCTCCTCGACCACCACGTTGCGGTTGGTGTAGATGCAGATGTCGCCGGCAATGCCGATCGCTTCACTGGCGATGGTGCGTGCATCCAGCTCGGTGTGCGCCATCAGCGCCCGCGCAGCCGAAAGGGCGTACGAACCACCGGAGCCGATGGCGATGATGCCGTCCTCCGGCTCGATCACATCACCGGTGCCGCTGATGATCAGCGAGGTTTCCTTGTCAGCCACTGCCAGCAGGGCTTCGAGCTTGCCCAGGCGGCGCTCGGTGCGCCAATCCTTGGCCAGCTCGACCGCGGCGCGCTGCAGCTGGCCGTGCTTTTCCAGCTTGGCCTCGAACAGCTCGAACAGGGTGAAGGCATCGGCGGCGGCACCGGCAAAGCCGGCCAGCACCTGGCCGTCGCGGCCAAGGCGGCGCACCTTGCGCGCGTTGCCCTTCATCACGGTGTGGCCCAGCGTGACCTGGCCGTCGCCGGCAATGGCCACGTGCTCGCCGCGACGGACGCAGACGATGGTGGTGGCGTGGAAAACGTTGGGGTTCTGACTGGGGTCCATGATGCCTCCGGGGTGACAGAACCAGAGGTGGGGACTGCGCTGCGCCCTTCAAGCCACCCGCGACCGGCTGACGCAGGGCCAACGTTCAGCTTTCTCCGCTGCCCTCGGTGCTGCGTCGACGCTTGGCGCGCGGATGCGCGGCGTCATAGACCTTGGCCAGGTGCTGGAAATCGAGGTGGGTATAGATCTGCGTGGTGGCGATGTCGGCATGGCCCAGCAGCTCCTGCACACCACGCAGGTCGCCGGACGATTCCAGGATGTGGCTGGCGAAACTGTGCCGCAGCATGTGCGGGTGCACCTGCTTGAACAGGCCCTGGCGCTGCGCCAGCTGGCGGATGCGGATCTGCACCGCACGCTGGCTGATTGGCCCGTTGCGACCGGGGAACACCGGCGATGCCGGACCACCGCCACTTTCCGCGCGCCACGCCTGCAGTGCTTCGCGTGCCGGCCGCCCGAACGGCACGCGGCGCTGGCGGTTGCCCTTGCCCAGCACGTTGACCAGCCCGCTGTCGAAATCCAGGTCGCGCCAGGTCAGCGCACAGACTTCGCTCAGACGCAGGCCGGAGGAATAGAACAGTTCCAGCAGCGCGCGGTCACGGCGGCCGAGCTCACCTTCCGGCTCCAGCTCGACCAGCTGCACCGCCTCATCGGCGTCGAGGACCTGTGGCAACCGGCGTGGCGCGCGCGGTGCCTTCAGCGTCGCTGCCGGACTGACCTCGATGTGCGCGTGCTTGAGCAGCCAGGCATAGAAGCTGCGGCAGGCCGACAGGCGGCGTTGCAGGCTCTTGGCCGACAGGCCGCGGCGATGCTCGTCGGCGACGAACTGGCGCAACGCATCGGCATCGAGCGCCTCCACCGCTACGCCACGCGGTTCGGCCCAGACCGCTAGCGCGTCCAGGTCGCGGCGGTAGGCGTCAAGCGTATGCGCCGACATCCGCCGCTCCACCTGCAGATGCTGCAGGAAGGCCTGTACCGCGCTCATCGTCGTCCGGTCCTGCTTAGTCGTGGAAGCGCTTCAGGCCAGTGGCCAGGGCGTCGCCCATCATGCGCAGGAACAGCGTACCCATGCCCGGGTAGAAGCGGTTCGGGTCGTGGCTGCCGACTGCGATCAGGCCGACGCCCGGCAACGGCAGCAGCGCGGTGGTCTGCACTTCCTCGCTGCGCACGCCGTACAGGACGGCATTCTTTTCCGGCTGCAGGCGGCCGCAGATCGGCTCGCCGTCGTTCAGGCAATCGCGGAACGGGCCCAGTTGCGGATCATCGGCAGCAATCACCTGCAGCCAGTCGGCCTGTTCCAGCCCGGCCACCGGCGCATGCACCACCAGCCGCACCAGGTCGCCGGCGAAGTCTTCCTGCAGCGATGCGGCCATCGCGCGCAGGGTATCGGCCGCGTTGTCCTGCTTCATCAGTGCCAGGGTCAGCTGGTGCGTGCGCACCGCAAGGCGTTCATTGACCTGGGCGGTGGCGCCCAGATCGGCCAACCGTCGTGCCAGCTCGCGGTTCTTCTCGCGCAGCACTTCCAGCTGGTAGCTGGCCAGCGATGCGGTCGGGCCGTCATCGCGCGGCACCACCAGGGTCAGGGCCAGGTCCGGGAACTGCTTGAGGAAGCCCGGATGTCGCCGCAACCAGGCGGCGACTTCATGGGCCCCGAGCTTGTCGACGGTTTCGGTCATGCCATCCACTCCCCTTCGAAGACGAATGCGGTCGGGCCCGCCATCACCACCGGCTGGCCATCGCCCGGCCACTGGATGCGCAGGTCACCTCCGGGCAGGCTGATGCGCGCATCGCGCTGCAGGCGGCCGCGCTGCATCAGGGTCACGGCGGCGGCGCAGGCGCCGCTGCCGCAGGCCAGGGTCTCGCCGACACCGCGCTCGAACACGCGCAGGCGGGCGTGGGCCGGGCTCATCACCTGGGCGAAGCCCACGTTCACCGAGCGCGGGAACGACGCGTGCTGCTGCAGCAGCGAACCCACGCGTTCAACCGGAGCGGCATCGATCAAGCCCACTTCGATCACCGCATGCGGGTTGCCCATCGACACCGCAGCAAAGCGGACGCTATCGCCCTGCAGCGGCAGCAGGTATTCCTCGCGCGGGTGGGCGAAGCCCATCAGCGGCACGTTGGCCGGCTCGAAGGCAGGCACGCCCATCGTCACCGCAAACTGCCCTTCACCCAGCACCTTTACCTCATGGCTGGCCAGCGGGCTGTCGATGACGAATGCATCGCCCTGCGCGCTGCCTTCGCGCACCAGCCAGGCCGCGATGCAGCGCGCGCCATTGCCGCACTGCTCGGAATTGGAACCGTCGGCGTTCCAGATGCGGTACGAGGCCACCGAGCCTTCCGCACGTGGCGCCTCGATGGTCAGGATCTGATCGCAGCCGACGCCGGTGTGGCGGTCGGCCAGGCGCGCGGCCAGTTCAGGCGTGGGCGGCGCAGTACCGTCACGCAGGTCGATCACCACGAAGTCATTGCCCGCGCCATGCATCTTGCTGAAGCGCAAGGCCCTGGAACCGGCCTTACTCATTCCCGCTGCCCGCCTTCTTCGCTGGCGCGGGTGCCGGCTGAGTGGTCGTTGCAGCCGGGTCGACGGTCGTGGTGGGGGCAACGGCGCCCTGGGCCTCCGCCGGGGTCGCCTCGGTGGCGGGCTCGGCAGCGGGTTCGACGGTTTCCTCCACCGGCACCGGCTTCTGCGGCAGTACCAGCGGGCCCTTGTTGCCGCAGGCGGCGAGGAGCAGCAGCGAGGCCGCTGCCAGCGGAATCAGGATGGCGTTTCGATGGGGGATCTTCATGCCCCGAGTATAGCCATTGGCGGCTGAGCGGTTGGTGCAGGGAATCGGGTTGCCGGCCAGCGGCCGGCACTACCGCCGGCACTCAATCTGCGGGCGGTGGCGGCAACGGCCGCGTCCAGAGCCAGATTGCGACCACGGTCATGCTGCCGATCGAGAACCACTTCACCCAGGCGATCGGCACGCACCACAGCATGATGGCGGCGCACACCGCCATGGTGATCGTGGCCATCCACTTGCCATAGCGGCTGACCGCCCCGTGTGCCTGCCAGTTGGCGATGGCCGGGCCGAAGCGCGGGTGCTGCAGCAGCCAGGTGTGCAGGCGTTCGGACCCACGTGATGCAGCCCACGCCGAGATCAGGATGAATACGGTGGTCGGAAGGCCCGGCACGAAGATGCCGACGATGCCGGTGCCCAGGCTGACATAGGCCAGCAGCCACCACGCCCAGCGGAAACGCACCACGCGCGGTGGCGTGGCGGTATCGCGGGATGCGGAGGGCTCGGGCAGGCTCATGGCCGCAAGGATAACGGTTCGGGGTGCCCGGCAACGCCCGGCCCCCCTTCGCCGTTACGGCTGGGCGATGCCCAGCTGCTGCAGCACGAACGCGTACGACTCGGACAGCTCGCGGTAGCGCTGGAAGCGCCCCGACTTGCCGCCGTGGCCGGCTTCCATGTTGGTGCGGAACAGGATCGGGTAGGGGCCGGTGTTGTGATCACGCAGCTTGGCCACCCACTTGGCCGGCTCCCAGTACTGCACCTGCGAATCCCACAGGCCGGTACCCACGAACAGCGCCGGGTACGCCTGCTGCTTCACATTGTCGTAGGGCGAGTAGGACAGCATGTAGTCGTAATACGGCTTCTGCTCCGGGTTGCCCCACTCATCGTATTCGTTGGTGGTCAGCGGAATGGTCGGGTCGAGCATGGTGGTGACCACGTCGACGAACGGGACCTGCGCCACCATCACCCGGTAATCCTGCGGGGCCTGATTGGCCACCGCGCCCATCAGCAGGCCACCGGCGCTGCCGCCGGACGCAGCGACGCGATCCTTCGCCGCCCAGCCCTGTGCGACCAGGCCGCGGGTGACGTCGATGAAGTCGTTGAAGGTGTTCTGCTTGTGCAGCAGCTTGCCGTTCTCGTACCAGTCGCGGCCCATTTCCTGGCCACCGCGGATATGGGCAATGGCATACACCACGCCGCGGTCGAGCAGGCTCACCGCGGTCTGGTTGAAGTACGGGTCCATCGACATCCCGTAGCTGCCATAGGCGTACTGGAACAGTGCGCCCTTTCCATCCTTCTGGTAGCCCTTGCGGTAGACCAGCGACACCGGCACCTTCACCCCATCGCGCGCGGTGATCCAGACGCGGTCGGTTTCGTACTTCGAGGCGTCATAGCCGATCACCGGCTGCACCTTCAGTTGGCGGCGCTCACCGGTGGCGGTGTTCAGTTCGAACACGGTGGTCGGGGTGGTCATCGAGGTGTAGACGTAGCGCAGCCACGGCGTATCGGCCTCGGTGTTGTCGCCCAGGCCCATCGAGTACGCCGGCTCATCAGCCTTCACGTAGTCGCTGCGGCCGTCCTTGTACAGCAGGCGGATGCGCTCCAGGCCCTCGGAACGTTCGGCGATGGCGGTGTAGCTGTCGAACAGCTCGAAGCCTTCGATGAACACCGCATCGTCATGCGCAATCCAGTCCTTCCACTGCGCACGCGAGGTGGCATCGGTCGGTGCGGTGACCAGCTTGAAATTCTTCGCACCGTCGTTGGTGCGGATCACCCAGCGGCCGTCGTAGTGGTCGGCGTCGTACTCGACGTCACGCTGGCGCGGGGCCAGCACGGTGAAGGTGGTCGGATCGCTGGCCGGTGCGTAGCGCTCTTCCGAGGACACGGTGCTGTGCACGCCGATGGTGATGAAGCGATCGTCGCGGGTGCGGCCGATGCCCATGTAGAAGCTGTCGTCCTTCTCTTCGTAGACGACGGTGTCGGCGCTGGCTGGAGTGCCCAGCACGTGCCTCTTCACGCGCACGGTGAGCAGCGTTTCCGGATCGTTCTCGACATACAGCACGGTGCGGTTGTCGTCGGCCCAGACCAGGTCGCCGGAGCTGCCGGTGATCACATCGGGCAGCACCTTGCCGGTGGTCAGATCCTTGAAGCGGATCGTGTACTGGCGGCGGCCGACATCATCATCGGCCCAGGCCAGCAACTGGTTGTCCTGGCTGACCTCCATCGAGCCGACGCTGAAGTAGCCCTTGCCGGCAGCCATCGTATTGACGTCCAGCAGGATTTCCTCGGCGGCCTCCATGCTGCCCTTGCGGCGTGCGTGGATGGGGTAGTCCTGGCCGGTCTCGAAACGGCTGTAGTACCAGTAGCCACGCTCGCGCGCAGGCACGCTGGAATCGTCCTGCTTGATGCGGCCGACGATCTCCTTGTACAGGGTGTCTTCCAGTGGCTTCAGCGGTGCCAGCAGCTGGTCGGCGTAGGCATTCTCGGCCTGCAGGTAGGCCAGCATGTCCTTGTTCTCGCGCTTGTCGTCGCGCAGCCAGTAATAGTCATCGTTGCGGGTCGCGCCGAACGGCGCCTTGACCACGTGCGGATGCCTGGCGGCGTCCGGCGGAACGGGCGGAGTGGCGGCGGTAGCAGTCGTGGTCATCAGGCTGGCGAGCAACAGGCAGAGGGTGGACTTCATGAAGTAGGGTTCCTGGCGCATCAATGCAATGGTCTTCGGCGGGGTCAGATCCCTTTTCCCGAAAAGCGATCTGACCCCAATCCCCGCAATGCGGCAACCCTGCGGATCGTCATGGGCCATGCCGGCCGGCGTACCATGGGCACATGAGTACCCTGCCCCACACGCCGGGCTACAGCCGGCGCAGCCATGAAATCGCCCCGTTCCATGTGATGTCCCTGCTGGCCCGCGCGCAGGCACTGGAACAGGCCGGCCACGATGTGATCCACCTGGAAATCGGCGAACCGGACTTCACTACGGCCGAACCGGTCGTGCGGGCCGGCCAGGCCGCACTGGCCGCCGGCCATACCCGCTACACCGCCGCACGTGGCCTGCCGGCCCTGCGCCAGGCGATCAGCGGTTTCTATCGCAGCCACTACGGTCTGGACATCGATCCTGAACGCATCCTGGTCACCCCGGGTGGGTCCGGTGCGCTGCTGCTGGCCAGCAGCCTGCTGGTCGATCCCGGCCGCCACTGGCTGCTGGCCGACCCCGGCTACCCCTGCAACCGCCACTTCCTGCGCCTGGTGGAAGGCGGTGCGCAACTGGTACCGGTCGGGCCGGAGACCACCTATCAGCTGACCCCGTCGCTGGTGGAACAGCACTGGAATGCCGACAGCGTCGGCGCGCTGGTCGCCTCGCCGGCCAACCCGACCGGCACCGTGCTTTCCGCCGCCGAGCTGGCGGCATTGTCGAAGACCCTGCACGCGCGCGGTGGTCACCTGGTGGTGGACGAGATCTACCACGGCCTGACCTATGGCCTGGATGCGCCCAGCGTGCTGCAGGTGGATGACAGCGCGTTCGTGCTGAACAGCTTCTCCAAGTATTTCGGCATGACCGGCTGGCGGCTGGGCTGGCTGGTGGCGCCGCCGTCCGCAGTACCGGATCTGGAGAAGCTGGCGCAGAACCTGTACATCAGCGCCTCGAGCATCGCCCAGCATGCCGCCCTCGCCTGTTTCAGCGAGGAATCGATGGCGATCTTCGAACAGCGCCGCGACGCGTTCCGCCAGCGTCGCGACTTCCTGCTGCCCGCACTGCGTGAGCTGGGCTTCCGTATCGAAGTCGAGCCACAGGGCGCGTTCTACCTGTACGCCGACGTCAGCGCGTTCACCGACGACGCGCAGGCATTCTGCGCGCATTTCCTGGAAACCGAGCACGTGGCGTTCACCCCGGGCCTGGATTTCGGCTTCCATCGTGCCAACCAGCACGTGCGCCTGGCCTATACCCAGGAGGTACCGCGATTGCAGGAGGCGGTGGCGCGGATTGCGCGCGGATTGAAGCGTTGGCAGGGACCACGTTGACGGTAGTGCCGGCCGTTGGCCCTACCGGATAAGGAAAAACGCCGCCCTGGGGCGGCGTTTTCCGTTCTGCTTACTTGCCGCCCAACCGCTCCCACAGGAAGCTGTAGGCCAGTGCCGACATGTGCGCGGCCTGCGCGTTGTTGGCGGCGCCGCCGTGACCCCCTTCGATGTTCTCGTAGTAGGTCACGTCCTTGCCGGCGTCGATCATCTTCGCCGCCATCTTGCGGGCATGGCCCGGGTGCACGCGGTCGTCGCGGGTCGAGGTGGTGAACAGCACCGGCGGGTAGTTCTTCTTCGCGTTGAACAGGTGGTACGGCGAGAAGGTCTTGATGAACTCCCAGTCACTGGTATCCGGGTTGCCGTACTCGGCCATCCACGAGGCACCCGCCAACAGGTGGCTGTAGCGCTTCATGTCCAGCAACGGCACCTGCACCACCACCGCACCGAACAGCTCCGGGTACTGGGTCAGCATGTTGCCGGTCAGCAGGCCACCGTTGCTGCCGCCCTGCACGCCCAGGTGCTTGGCGCTGGTGATCTTGCGCTTGACCAGGTCCCGCGCCACCGCGGCCATGTCTTCGTAGGCCTTGTGGCGGTTCTGCTTCAGCGCCGCCTGGTGCCAGCGCGGGCCGTACTCGCCGCCACCACGGATGTTGGCCACCACGTACACGCCGCCCTTCTCCAGCCAGGCGCGGCCCATGCCACCGGAATAGCTCGGGGTCAGCGAGATCTCGAAGCCACCGTAGCCGTACAGCAGCGTCGGATTGGAGCCATCGAGCTTCATCGCCCTGTCGTGCACCACGAAGTACGGCACGCGGGTGCCGTCCTTGCTGGTGGCGAAGTGCTGCTCGATCACCTTGCCCTTGGCGTCGAAGAAGGCCGGCATGGTCTTCAGTGTTTCCGGGGCCTGGCCGATCTCGGCCAGCGCCAGCGTGGTCGGGGTCAGGTAGTCGGTGGCGGTTAGCCACACCGCGTCGCTGTCATTGCTGTCCACTGCAGCCACGCCCAGCGTGCCGAAGGCAGGTGCGCCGACGAAGCGGCTCGTCTGCCAGCCGTTGGCGCCCGGGGTCAGCACCGACAGGCGGTTCTTGACGTCGTCCAGCACGTTCAGCACCAAGTGGCTTTTGGTCCAGGTGGCGCTGGCCAGCGAGGTGGTCGCGGTCGGGGTGAACAGCACCTCGAAGTCGCGCTTGCCGGCCAGGAAGTCGTCCAGCTTCGTCGCCAGCAGCGAACCGGACGCATAGGTCTTGCCGCCCACGGTCCACGGATCGCGCAGTTCCAGGGTCAGCCACTGCTTGTGCAGGCCCTTCTCGGCCGAGTTCGGCGCGTCGATCTTGGTCAGTGTGCCGTCGTCGCCACGCAGGTAGAGCTCGTTGTTGTAGAACGCCAGCGTGCGACTGACCAGGTTGCGCTCGAAGCCCGGGGTGTCATCGTGCATCGCCGCGATGTACATGTCTTCCGGCTTGCCTTCGTACACCGTCGTGGCCGAGGCCATCGGCGTGCCGCGCTTCCACAGCTTGGCCACGCGCGGATAGCCGGACGTGGTCATCGTGCCGGCACCGAAGTCGGTGTAGACGAACACGGTGTCGCGATCGACCCAGTTGAGGCCCCCCTTCGACTCCGGGCGGAAGAAGCCGTCCTTGATCCAGGTCTTGTTGGCCAGGTCGAACTCGCGGGTGACGTCGGCGTCGGCGCCGCCGCGCGACAGCGCGATCAGGCAACGGCTGTAATCCGGGCGCAGGCAATCGGCACCGTGCCAGACCCAGTTCTCACCCTCGGCCTTGTTCAGTGCATCCAGGTCCAGCACGGTCTCCCACTGCGGCGACGCCTTGCGGTACTCGGCCAGGGTGGTGCGCCGCCACAGGCCGCGCTCGTGCTGCTGGTCCTTCCAGAAGTTGTAGTAGTAGTCGCCGATCTTCTGCACGCCCGGAATCTTGGCATCGGAGTCGAGCACCTCGCGGATGCGGGTCTCCATCTGCTTGAAGGCCGGGGTCTGCGCCAGGCGCGCCTCGGACTTGGCATTCTGTTCCTTGACCCAGGACAGCGGCTTGTCGCCGGTGACGTCCTCCAGCCAGGCGTAGCGGTCGGTATCCTCAGCGGCCACGGCGGTCCCCACCGAGGCAGCGGTCATCATGCCGGCCAACAGGCAGGCGGAAGCGAGTCGTGACATTGCAGCTCCAGGCAGTCATAAGCCGTGGAACGCTAGCACGGAATGCCGCGGCCTCCCCCGTGTCGAAGGTCAGGCCGTGGCCGCCGGGCCGCGCCGGCGACGCGCCTGTCCACCGGTACGCCGCACCTTTGCCGGCCCCGACAGGCGCGGCAGCGGGAAGCGCAGCAGCGCCCACCAGGCCGCGAGCGGCATGCCGATCAGCCACATCGGCAGCCAGCCCAACCACGCGCTGCTGCCACGTGCCGCTGGCCAGACCAGTACCAGCGCCAGTCCGGCCAGCGCCAGTTGCCGCACGCCACGCAGCAGGCGCGGGTCGGCGCGTTCGATGATGCGTTCAGTTGCAGGGTGACGGACGGAACGTGTGTTCATGGGCCTTCTCCGGTAGACAATGCAACACAGCTTGGGCAAGCCCCTTCTCACAGATTGCGACACCATTGACGGATCGCGCACGCTCAGTCGACCATGCTCAGGCAAAGCCCTCCTGAGCCCGCTCCCGCATGACTTCGATCCGCCCGCTCTGCGCCGTGTTGCTGGCCCTGTCCCTGGCGGGCCCCGCCATGGCGGTCGGTGAGCCGCCATCACCCCGTGCCAGCGTCCCGCGCGCCGATCCGGATGCCCCGATCGACCTCAAGCGCTTCATGGGCACCTGGTACGTGATCGGCCGCGTGCCGAACTTCATCGAACGCGGGCACGTCGCCAGCGTCAACGAGTACGAGTTGCGCGACGAGCACAAGGTCGGCATCACCTACCGCTACCGCGACGGCTTCGGCGAACCCCTGCAGGAGATCCGTGCACGCGCCAGCGTCGACCCGGACAGCGGCAACCACGGCTGGCGCACCTGGTTCTACCGCGTGGTGCCGACCCACTCCCGGGTGCTGGACGTCGCCCCGGATTATTCGTGGGCACTGATCGGCTACCCGGGCCGTGAGATGGCCTGGATCTTCTCGCGCACGCCGGACATGGACAAAGCGCTGTACAAGGAGCTGGCCGAGCGCCTGCGCGACGAGTACGGCGTGAACACCGACAAGCTCAAGCGCGTGCCGCAGCATCCGGAACAGGTCGGCAAGCTGGGCTACGAAGTACCGAACGCGCGTTGACCGCACGTGGAATTGCCGGCCAGCGGCCGGCACTACCGTTTCCAGGCAATGGGGTAGAGCCGGCCGCTGGCCGGCTACCAGCAGGCGTAGCGGTTACTTGCGGCTGTAATGCGCGACCAGGCGGTCGCCGAGCATCTGCAGCAGCTGCACCAGGACCAGCAGCAGGACCACGGTGACCAGGGCCACGTCGGTGTGCGAACGCTGGTAACCGTCGCGGAACGCCAGATCGCCCAGGCCGCCGGAACCGATGGCGCCGCCCATCGCGGTGAAACCGATCAGCGCGACGGTGGTCACCGTCGCACCGGCGATCAGGCCCGGGCGCGCTTCCGGCAGCAACACGCGGGTAACCAGCTGCCAGGTAGTGGCGCCCATTGCCTGGGTAGCTTCGATCACGCCGCGGTCAACCTCGCGCAACGCGGTCTCGACCAGGCGCGCATAGAACGGTGCGGCACCAATAACCAGCGGCACAATCGCACCACGCACGCCCAGCGACGTCCCCATCAGGAACAGGGTGACCGGAATCAGCACGATCATCAGAATGATGAAAGGCACTGAACGCAGCAGGTTCACCACCAGCGCCAGCACGCCATAGGCGAACGGCCGGCGCTTCATCTGCGGTGCGCCGAACAGGTACAGCAGCACACCCAGCGGCAGGCCGATGGCCAGGGTCAGCGGCAGCGAACCGAGCAGCATCAGCAGGGTGTCGATGGTGGCCTGGCCGATGTCGGCCCACTTGCCCGCATCCAGGTGGCGGAAGAAGCCGCCGGCAGTAGCGATGATCATCGACGCAGTTCCTCAACATGCACGCCGGCGGCCACGAACGCGGCCTGCGCGGCGGACTGGTCGCCGCCCACCAGGGCGACCACCAGCTGGCCATACGGGGTGTCCTTGATCCGGTCGATGCGGCCGGACAGGATGTTGTAGTCGACCCCGGTCTGCCGCGCGACACTGCCGAGCAGGGGTTCGTAGGTGTCGCCACCGAGGAAGGTCAGGCGCACGATACGGCCGCCAACGGCATCGAAATCACGGTGCAGCGCCCCCTCGTCCACATGCTCCGACTCACTGACGAAACGGCGGGTGGTCGGATGCTGCGGGTGCAGGAACACCCGGGTGACCGGACCGGTTTCGACCATCTGGCCGGCATCGAGCACCGCAACGCGGTCGCAGACACGGCGGATCACGTCCATCTCGTGGGTGATCAGCACAATGGTCAGGCCGAGCTCGCGATTGATCTTTGACAGCAGCGACAGCACCGAAGCGGTGGTCTGCGGATCGAGCGCACTGGTGGCCTCGTCGCACAGCAGGATCTGTGGACGGGTCGCCAGCGCGCGGGCGATACCGACGCGCTGCTTCTGGCCACCGGACAGCTGCGCCGGATACTTCTGCGCATGCGCTTCCAGGCCCACGGTCTGCAGCAGCTCGGCCACGCGCGCGTCGATTTCCGTCTTCGGCGTGCCGGCCAGTTCCAGCGGGAAGGCGACATTGCCCGCCACCGTGCGCGACGACAGCAGGTTGAAGTGCTGGAAGATCATGCCGATGCGCCGACGCAGCGCGCGCAGGCCGTCCGCGTCCAGCGCGGTGACATCCTCACCACCGATCAGCAGCCGGCCACCGCTGGGTTCTTCCAGGCGGTTGATCATGCGGATCAGGGTCGACTTGCCGGCGCCGGAATGGCCGATGATGCCGAAAACCTCACCGGCCTCGATGGTCAGGTCCAACGGTTGCAGCGCGCTGATCTCGCGGCCGGCAACGGCATAGGATTTGTGCAGGCGCTGGAACTCGATCACGGGCGTGGCTCACCGGCTGGGTGACGGAAGGGGGCGTGCAGCCTACCAGCGCAGGCGGTCGCGCGCCCGCGCCATGGGCCAGAATGTTATTCCTTTTGGTTCTAACGTACCTGCTCCGGCGCGGGTTCCGGGGTCGGATCCCCGCAGGGGCTCTGACCCCGCTTCCCGGCCAAACCAGTTCAGGGATGATCCAGCGGCTTCGGTGGTTCCTGCCGGTTGACCCGCTCGCGGTGCAGCAGGTAAAGCCCCGAAGCCACGATGATCGCCGCGCCCACCCAGGTATAGCCATCGGGCAGCTGGCCCCAGAAGGCCAGGTCCCAACCGATCACCCAGACCAGCCCGCTGTACTCCAACGGCGCGATCATCGAGGCCTCGCCCAGCTGGAAGGCCCTGGTCAGGGCGATCTGGCCCAGCGCCCCGGCCAGGCCCATGCCACCGATCAGCGGCGCATGTGCCAGCTGCAGCGGCACCCAGCCGGGTAGGGCCAGCAGGCCGGCACCGATGGCCATGATCACCAGGAACCAGACCACCATCGACTGCGAGGTATCGGTGCGGGTCAGCAGGCTGACCGTGATCGCCGCAATGGCATAGGCGGTGGCCGCGGCCAGCACCATCAGCCCCGGCACCGAGATGAAGCCATCGACGCCCGGCCGCAGCACCACCAGCACGCCGACCAGGCCAATCCCGATGGCGACCCAGCGCCGTGGCCCGACCCGCTCGCCCAGCAGCGGCACCGACAATGCGGCGATCAGCAGCGGGGCCACGAAATAGATGGTGTAGGCAGTGGACAACGGCAGGTCGCGCAGGGCGAACACGAAGCAGCCGATCATCGCCATGCCCAGCGCACCACGCAGCAGGTGCAGCCCCCAGCGGCGCGGCACCAGCGAACGCGGCCCGGCGCTGGCCAGCACCCAGACCAGCACGAACGGCAACGAGGCCGCGCCGCGCAGGAAGGTTACTTCCAGGGTGGGGTAGCTGGCCGACAGCTGCTTCATGCCAGCATCCATCAGCGAGAAGCAGGCGACCGCAGCGACCATCCAGGCCACCGCGCGAGAGGGGGAGCGTTGCACGTTCATGGCCCATTATCGCCCGGTCGTCGCATTCTGTAGAGCTCGGCCGCTCTTCAAAAAGCAGCCGAGCGTGGGCTCGGTTCTACAAACGGCGGGCATGGGGCCCTCGCGATAGAATGGCTGCCACTGAATCCTGCGGAGCATCGCCCATGCCTTCCTTCGACGTCGTGTCCGAAGTCGACACCCACGAACTGACCAACGCCATCGACCAGGCCAACCGCGAACTGGCCACCCGCTTCGATTTCAAGGGCGTGGATGCCAAGTTCGAACGCGATGGCGATGTGATCAACCAGTTCGCGCCGACCGAATTCCAGCTCAAGCAGATGAACGACATCCTGCGTGCACGCCTGGCCGCGCGCGGCATCGACGTGCTCAGCCTGGAGTTCGGCGACATCGAGACCAACCTGGCCCAGGCCCGGCAGAAGATCACCGTCAAGCAGGGCATCGAGCAGAAGATCGCCAAGAAGATCGCCGCTGCGCTGAAGGAAGCCAAGCTGAAGGTTGAAAGCCAGATCAATGGCGACAAGCTGCGCGTGCAGGGCAAGAAGCGCGACGACCTGCAGGACGCCATCGCCGTGCTCAAGGCCGGCAAGTTCGAGTTGCCGCTGCAGTTCAACAATTTCCGCGATTGATCTGGCCGCCGGGCATGGCCCGGCGCCGGCACCTGCGGTACGACGGCGCGTTGCCAGCGACGCGCCTACAATGTCCGCCCCGCCAGCCGACGTGCCCGCCATGACCGACGCCCAACTGCCCACCGAGGACCCGATCGCCGCCACCCGCCTGTGGCTGGAACGCATCGTCATCGGCCTGAACCTGTGCCCGTTCGCCAAGGCGGTCTACGTGAAGGATCAGGTCCGCATCGTGCTCAGCGATGCGACCACGACGGAAGCCCTGGTTGAGCAGCTGGCCGAGGAACTGGTCCTGCTGCGTGATACGCCGGCCGAGCAGATCGATACCACGCTGATCGTGCATCCGCAGGTGCTGACCGATTTCCTCGACTACAACGACTTCCTCGACAACGCCGACGCGGCGATCGAGGCGCTGGACCTGCAGGGCATCCTGCAGGTGGCCAGCTTCCATCCGGATTACCAGTTCGAGGGCGTGGCTGCCGACGACGCCAGCAACTACACCAACCGCGCGCCCTTCCCCACCCTGCACCTGCTGCGCGAAGACAGCGTGGCGCGCGCGGTGGACGTCTATCCGGATCCGGATGTGATCGTCGAGCGCAACATCCAGACCCTGGACCGCATCGGCGTGGACGGCTGGCATCGCCGCCTGCGTGGCGAAGACCTGTCGTGAGCACGGTACCGCCGATTGCCGCTTGGCCGGCCGCGCCGCTGTCGGGCAAGGTGGTGCTGGTCACCGGCGGTGCCAACGGCATCGGCCGTGGCATCGCGCAGGCCGTGCTCGGCGCCGGTGGCCGCGTGCTGATCGGCGACCTCGACATGGAGGCCGGCGAGGCGTGCCTGGCGGAATGGCAGCGTGGTGAGGATGCCGTGTTCCAGCGCCTGGATATCACCGACGAAGCCAGCGTGCGCGCCTTCATCGCCGTGGCCCTGCAGCGTTTCGGCCGCATCGACGGGCTGGTCAACAACGCGGGGATTGCCAGCCCGCACGGCACGCTGCTGCAGGACATGGACTGGGACGAGTGGCAGCGCCGGCTGTCTTCGCTGCACGGCGCGTTCCTGTGCAGCAAGCATGCGTTGCCGGCGCTGACCGCCAGCGCCGCCGGTGCGATCATCAACATCGCCTCGACCCGCGCCTGGCAATCCGAAGCACACAGCGAAGCCTATGCCGCAGCCAAGGGCGGGCTGGTGGCCTTCACCCATGCGCTGGCGATCAGCAGCGGCCCGGCGGTGCGGGTGAACAGCATCAGTCCCGGCTGGATCGGCACCTGCGAGTGGCAGGCACCCTCACGGCGACACGCACCGGAGTATTCGGCCACCGACCATGCGCAACACCCGGTCGGCCGCGTCGGCCAGCCGGAGGACATCGGTGCGTTGGCCGTATACCTGCTGTCATCACTGTCCGGTTTCAGCACCGGCCAGGATTTCATCGTCGACGGCGGCATGACCCGGAAGATGATCTACGCCGAATGACCCGCCACCGGTAGTGCCGGCCGCTGTCCAGCATTCCGGTAGAACCACGCCATGCGTGGATGGCGGTGAAGTGCCAACCAAGGTTGGCACCTACCCGACGCCTTACGCCATGCCCGAGTGGCGAAGCAGCGCATCGATCTGCGGAGCACGGCCGCGGAAGGCCTTGAAGTTGTCCGCCGCCGGGCGGCTGCCACCGCGCGACAGGATCTCATCACGGAAGCGTGCACCGGTTTCAGCCAGTGCCTGCGGCGCTTCCTCGAAAGCGGCATAGGCGTCGGCGCTGAGTACCTCGGCCCACTTGTAGCTGTAGTAACCCGCGGCGTAACCGCCCGCAAAGATGTGGCTGAACTGGTGCGGGAAGCGGTTCCAGGCCGGCGGGTGGTTCACCGCCACTTCCGCGCGCACGCGGTCCAACAGTGCCAGCACGCTGTCCTGCGCTGGTTCGAACTGGCTGTGCAGCAGCATGTCGAACAGGCCGAACTCCAGCTGGCGGACGGTGGCCATGCCGCTGTGGAAGTTGCGCGCGGCCAGCATGCGCTCGTACAGCGCGCGCGGCAGCGGCTCGCCACTGTCCACGTGCGCGGTCATCGCCTGCAGGTGATCCCATTCCCAGCAGAAGTTCTCCATGAACTGGCTGGGCAGCTCCACCGCATCCCATTCCACGCCGTTGATGCCGGCGACGCCCAGTTCGCCGATGCGGGTCAGCAGCTGGTGCAGGCCGTGGCCCATCTCATGGAACAGCGTGGTCACTTCGTTGTGGCTGAAGGTGGCCGGCTTGCCGTTGGCACCGCGGCCGAAGTTGCACACCAGGTAAACCAGCGGCGTCTGCACGCTGCCGTCGGTGCGCACGCGACGGTTGCGGCAATCATCCATCCACGCCCCGCCGCGCTTGCCCTCGCGGGCGTACAGGTCCAGGTAGAACTGGCCAACCAGCGCACCCTGCGCATCGACCAACCGGAAGAAGCGCACATCCTCGTGCCACACCGGCGCGCTGTCCTCCTGCACGCGCAGGCCGTACAGCAGCTCGATCACCGAGAACAGGCCGCCCAGTACCTTCGGCTCGGTGAAATACTGCTTCACCTCCTGCTCGGAATAGCTGTAACGCGCCTGCTTCAGACGGTCGGCGGCGAAGGCCAGGTCCCAGGCCTGCAGGCTGTCGATGCCGAGCTGTTCGCGCGCGAACTGCTCCAGCTCGGCGCGGTCCCTGGCGGCGAACGGCTTGGCGCGCGCAGCCAGGTCACGCAGGAAACCGAGCACTTCGGCCGGGTCCTGCGCCATCTTGGTCGCCACCGAGTAATGGCCGTACGAATCGAAGCCGAGCAACGCAGCCAGTTCGGCGCGCAGGGCAAGGATGCGGTCGATGTTGCCGCTGTTGTCCAGTGCGTCATCGCCGAATTCGGACGCACGCTGGGCGCTGGCGCGGTACAGGATCTCGCGAAGGTCGCGGTCCTCGCCCCAGGTCTGCACCGGCAGGTAGCACGGCATCTGCAGGGTCAGTTTCCAGCCGGTCTTGCCGTCCTTCTGTGCTGCGGCATGCGCGGTGGCCTTCACATCATCAGGCAGGCCCTTCAGCCGCGCTTCGTCTTCGATGATCAGCGACCAGGCATCGGTGGCGTCGAGCACGTTCTGCGAGAACTTCGCCGACAGCGCCGACAGTTCTTCCTTGATCGCAGCAAAACGCTGCTGCGCCTCGGGCGCCAGCTCGGCGCCTCCCAGGCGGAAGTCGCGCAGGGTGTTGTCCAGCACCTTGCGCTGGGCTTCATCGAAATGCGCCGCCTCCGGGCTGGCGGCCAGCGCCTGGTACTGGCGGTAAAGCGCCAGGTTCTGCCCCAGCACACTGGCGAAGCGGGTCACCCGCGGCAGGTTGCTGTTGTAGGCCTCGCGCAGCTCCGGGGTGTTGACCACGCCCTGCAGGTGGCCGACCAGGCCCCAGGCGCGCCACAGGCGCTCGGTGGCATCGTCCAGCGGGGTCACGAAGGTCTGCCAGGTGACCGGCTGCACCTGCTCGGCTGCGCTGACGGCGGCTTCGGCCTCGGCCAGCAGCACATCCAGCGCCGGCGCCACGTGCTCGGGGCGGATCGCCTCGAAGCGCGGCAGGCCGGAAAAATCGAGCAGGGGGTTGGCAACGGTCACGGCAGGTCTCCAGAGTACGGGCCCGGCAGGCGGGCAGCCCGGTAGATATGGCGCTGCCAGGCATCGCTGACAAGGGGGCACGGCATTCACATCGGCCTTACGCGCGCCCCCCGAAGCTCTGGGTGCGGGGGAGTCCGCAGCGGCACGTACCGAACGAGGCCCCACATGGAAGGTCTGGCTGCAGTTGCATCCGCCTCACCGGCGCGGTCGCTGGCACTGTCTGCCAGCGCGGCCGAACTGGCCTGGATCGCCGCGCTGTGCGATGCCGGCGACGACGCCCCGCGCCACCTGCAGCAGTTGCAGGCGGTGCTGCAGCAGGGCGGCACGTTCAATGAAAGCCAGGAGTGGTACCCGTTCGAAGTAGTCGAGCGCGGCGCCAGCCAGCTGCAGCTGGGCCATGAGCGCGAGTTCGTGATCTGCGTGTTGCTGTGGTTGCAGGCATTGGCCCAGGGCCGCGCCAGCATCCTGGATCCCACCCTGCACCTGGATGACCGTGCGATGGACATCGAGGCGTTGCCTGATGCGCTTCGCGACGCGGTGCTCGATGCCTTCACCGCGGCGGGATATTGAGACGCCCCGGCGACCGGGTGGAGTCGACTTTCGCGCGCAGCGCGGGATTTTCGCGACCTGAACGTAGAGCAGTCGACTAACAGTCGACTCTACCAATCGACGCACGCCTCTGCGGTGCCCCCTGGCATCGCCAGCATGGCCCGGCGCGAGCTTCGTCCGTGCTACAGCGCTTCCAGGCTGCACCATGGCAGCTCGGGGAAGCCCTGCCCGGCCACCGCAGCGGCCAGCTGTGCATCGGCGCCGTCGACATCGATGCCCTGGCGCAGGTACCACGCCGGGTCGTAATAGCTCTGCGCGTAGCGTTCGCCGCTGTCGCACAGGATGCTGACGATGCTGCCCTGGTGGCCCGCCTCGCGCATCCATTGCGCGGCCTGCAGCACGCCGATGAAGTTGGTGCCGGTGGAGCCACCGACGCGGCGGCCGAGCTGGCGGCTGACATGGCGCATCGCGGCCAGGCTCAGCGCGTCGGGTACCTTGACCATCGCATCGACGCTGGTCGGGATGAAGCTCGGCTCCACCCGTGGCCGGCCGATGCCCTCCACGCGCGAACCACCACTGCAGGTCAGGTCGCGCCAGTCCTGTCCACCGGCCACAGCGGCCCGGTAGCCGTCGAAGAACACCGACACTTCCGGGTCCGCGCACAGGATGCGGGTATCGTGGCGGCGGTAGCTGACATAGCGGCCCAGGGTGGCGGCGGTACCGCCGGTGCCGGGGCTGCACACGATCCATTCCGGAACCGGGCTGGGCTCTTCGGCCATCTGCTTGAAGATGGACTCGGCGATGTTGTTGTTGGCACGCCAGTCGGTCGCGCGCTCAGCGTAGGTGAATTGGTCCATGAAGTGGCCACCGGTTTCACGGGCCAGCTTTTCCGAATCACAGTTGAGGTCGCAGGCACGTTCGACCAGGTGGCAGCGGCCGCCTTGGAACTCGATCGCGGCGATCTTTTCAGGCGAGGTGGTGGCCGGGATCACTGCAATGAACGGCAGGCCGAGCAGGCGCGCGAAATAGGCTTCGGACACCGCCGTCGAGCCGCTGGACGCTTCGATCACCGGTCGCCCTTCGCGCAGCCAGCCATTGGCCAGCGCATACAGGAACAGCGAGCGCGCCAGCCGGTGCTTGAGGCTGCCGGTGGGATGGCTCGACTCATCCTTCAGGTACACATCGATGCCCTCGAACCCGGGCAGCGCCAGCGGGATCAGGTGGGTATCGGCGGAGCGGTTGAAATCGGCTTCAATCTTGCGGATGGCGGCGGCCACCCATTCACGCTGCGACATGGCGGGCAATCGTTGTCAGGACGGAACGGTGCGATCCGGCCATTGTACGTCGCGGTACCGTCAGGTGCTGGCCGGTAGAATGCCCCCATCCGGCCGGCAACGGCCCTGTCTGAAGGACCTCCCCCATGACCATTCCCGCCCTGCGCGATGTCCCCGGCGTCGCCGCCCAGGCCCCGGCCGAAACCACCGGCTTCGTGTTCAACCACACCATGCTGCGTGTGAAGGACATCACCGCCTCGCTGGACTTCTACACCCGCGTGCTCGGCTACCAGCTGATCGACAAGCGCGACTTCCCGGAGGCCCAGTTCAGCCTGTACTTCCTGGCCTACGTCCCTGCCGGCGTGGTGGTACCGGAAGACGACAGCCAGCGCCGCGTGTGGATGGCCGGCCTGCCGGGCGTGCTGGAACTGACCCATAACCACGGCACCGAAACCCAGGACGGTGCGGTCTATCACGACGGCAACAGCGACCCGCGCGGCTTCGGCCACATCTGCGTGTCGGTGCCGGACATCGAGGCGGCCTGCCAGCGCTTCGAGGACCTCGGGGTAACCTTCCAGAAGCGACTGACCGACGGCCGCATGAAGAACCTGGCCTTCATCAAGGACCCGGACGGCTACTGGGTCGAGATCATCGCCAACGTCTGACCCCGAAAAGGGGACGGAGGGGATTAAGCCGTTTCTGGCACTATTGTGCTGGAAGCGACTTAATCCCCTCCGTCCCCTTTTTCTGTGAGGTTCGTATGGAAACGATGGAACTGCACCGTGGCCGCCTGATCGACCACATCCAGCTGGTGGTGCGTGACCTGGCCGCCAGCCGCCGCTTCTACCAGGCAGTGTTCGATACGATCGGCATCCCACTGGGCGGCGAAGGGCCAGACTTCTTCTGGGCCGACGAGCTGTTCATTTCCAGTGCCAGCAGCCGTGCCGCCGCCGGCCAGCTGACCGGCCGCCACCATCTCGCCTTCCAGGCCCGCGACAGCGCCACCGTTGATGCCTTCCACACTGCCGCGATCGCCGCCGGCGGTACCGACAATGGCGCGCCAGGCGAACGCCCCTACCACCCGGGCTACTACGGCGCCTTCGTGCTCGACCCCGATGGCAACAACATCGAAGTGGTCTATCACGGGCCGGCGAACTACAGCGCCGATTCGGTGAAGGTCACTTTCTGATATCACCGGCGCCGTGAACGAAGAAGCCGGGCAATGCCCGGCTTCTCTGCATCCAGCGCTGCGGCCCTCAGTGGGCGGCCATGTAGATGTCCTGCAGCACCGCCTTTTCCAGTTCCAGCTCGCCCAGCAGGTTCTTCACGATATCGCCCAGGCTGAGGATGCCGACCAGGCGAGTGCCTTCAGTGACCATCAGGTGACGGCGCCGCGAGTACGTCATCAACGACATGGCCTGTTTCAGCGTGGCTTCCGGCGCAATGCCCTCCAGACCGGTGGACGGCAGGCTGGAAATCACCCGGCGGCCGGCCTGCGGGCCGTCGTCGGCCAGGGTGCGCACGATGTCCTTCTCGGAAATGATGCCGACCGGGGCATCGTCCTTCATCACCACCAGCGCAGCGATCCTGTTCGCGCTCATCTTGTGGGCGGCGGCACCGATCGTGTCTTCGGCATCGATGGTGATGACAGCTTCTTTCTTGGATTGCAGGAGTTCGCGGACGTTCATTCTTGTTTCCTGGTGCAGGTCACTGAAGTCAAAAAAGTGTGCTCTTCCGATACGCCCCCTCCCCGGGAACAGACCTTTCAGCGCACGTCTGGCGCACCCGGCTGCCGCTTGGAATGGCTCGGCAGACGACGTGCTGCAACGCCAACGAGGCGGGTTCAACGACTCAACCCGAACCTCGGCCAGATCGATTCTACGACTGCGACCCTCGGTCACTACCGGCATCGATAGGACAGTTCGTCGTGGGAACCAACTGACGATCCAGAGAATGGCACCGCGGCTGAAACCGCCGCTGAATACAGGCGGCTTCGCGCATTAAAGAATGACTACCTGCTGCCGACGACGGACAGAACGCCCGGCGGCTGTCCCACTTCGCACTGCGTCCGGCACAAACGAAAGGGGCCTCGCAGGCCCCTTTCGCATGCAGCATCCCACAGCTCCGGGAATGCCTTACTCCACCGTCACGCTCTTGGCCAGGTTGCGCGGCTTGTCCACGTCGGTGCCGCGCGCCAGCGCGGTGTGGTAGGCCAGCAGCTGCACCGGGATGGTGTGCACGATCGGGCTGAGCACGCCCGCATGGCGCGGCGTGCGGATCACATGTACGCCTTCGGACTCATTGAAGTTGCTGTCCTGGTCGGCGAACACGAACAGCTCGCCACCACGCGCACGCACTTCCTGCATGTTCGACTTCACCTTCTCCAGCAGGCTGTCGTTGGGGGCGATCACCACCACCGGCATGTCCTCGTCCACCAGCGCCAGCGGACCATGCTTCAGCTCACCGGCCGGGTAGGCCTCGGCGTGGATGTAGGAGATTTCCTTGAGCTTGAGCGCGCCCTCCAGCGCGATCGGGTAATGCAGGCCGCGGCCAAGGAACAATGCGCTGCTCTTGCGCGTGAAACGCTCGGCCCAGGCGGCGATCTGTGGCTCCATGTTCAGCGCGTGCTGCACGCTGCCCGGCAGGAAGCGCAGCTGTTCCAGATAGTCCGCTTCCTGCGCCGCGTCGATGCGGCCATGCAGCTTGCCCAGCACCACGGTCAACTGGAACAGCGCGGCCAGCTGGGTGGTGAAGGCCTTGGTCGAGGCCACGCCGATCTCGGCGCCGGCGCGGGTGTAGCAGACCAGTTCGCTGGCGCGCGGAATCGCACTTTCCGGCACGTTGCAGATCGACAGCGTGTGCTTGTGGCCCAGCGATTTGGCGTACTTCAGCGCTTCCATCGTATCCAGCGTTTCGCCGGACTGCGAGATGGTCACGATCAGATGCTTGGGGTTCGCGTAGGCCGCGCGATAGCGGTACTCGCTGGCGATTTCCACGCTGCACGGCAGGCCGGCGATGGCCTCGATCCAGTAGCGCGCGGTCAGGCCCGAGTAGTAGCTGGTGCCGCAGGCGATGATCTGCACGCCTTCGATGCCCGACAGCACCGCTTCGGCGTTCTTGCCGAACAGCCCGGCCGGGAAACCACCGGCATCGATCGCCGCCTCGATGGTGTCGCCCAGCGCGCGCGGCTGCTCGTGGATTTCCTTCTGCATGAAGTGGCGGTACGGGCCCAGCTCCAGCGATGCCAGCGACACGTCGGACAGATGCACATCGCGCTCGACCGGCTGGTCGTGCTCATCGAAAATGCGCACGCCGTCGCGACGGATCTCGGCGGTGTCGCCCTCTTCCAGGAAGATCACCTTGCGCGTGGCCGAGATCACGGCCGAGACGTCGGAGGCGACGAAGTTCTCTCCCTCGCCCAGGCCGACCAGCAGCGGGCAGCCCATGCGCGCGCAGACGAAGCGCTCCGGCTCGGCGCGGCTGACCACGGCCAGCGCGTAGGCACCGGTCAGCTCCTTCACCGTGTGCTGCAGCGCCACCAGCAGGTCGTCGCCGCCCTTCAGATGATGGTGGATCAGGTGCGCGATGACCTCGGTGTCGGTCTGCGATTCAAACGTGTAGCCCAGCGCGCGCAGCTTCTCGCGCTGCTCTTCGTGGTTCTCGATGATGCCGTTGTGCACCAGGGCCACACCGTGGCTGATGTGCGGATGTGCATTGGCCTCGGTGACACCGCCGTGGGTGGCCCAGCGGGTGTGGCCGATGCCCAGCACCGCATTGAAGCCCTCGGCCTCGGCCGCCGTGGCCATTTCCGACACTCGACCGGTACGACGGACGCGACGGACTTCGGGGCGCTCGGCGTGGTCGATCACTGCGATGCCCGAGGAGTCGTAACCACGGTACTCGAGCCGCTTCAGGCCTTCGATCAGTACCGGCACCACATCGCGATCAGCGATTGCACCCACGATTCCACACATGTCACGCGATTCCTTGGAGACGATCGGCGCATTCTAGCCCGCCTGCCTGGCTTCCCCCTCCTGTCCGCTTAATGAAAGTGTCCGGAAAGGTGTCCGCGGACACCCGGACACTCCCCCGAAATCCCCAACCCCTTGACCTGAAAGGAAATAAAGTTGGCACGCTACGTGCTTGGTATTGGCTACCACCGTCAGGCACGCACCCGATGATCCGCGACACTTCCGCACAGGACCAGATCGTTTCCTCCGCCCCGGCCGGCACCACCCGCGCAAGCTGGCATCGCTACCGCTGGCCGGCGCTGGGCGCCATTGCGCTGCTCGCCGGCATCGGCTGGGCGGTCCATGCCTGGTCCAATGCCAGCCGCTCCTTCGACAGCAGCCGCGTGCGCATCGCCGAGGTGAAGCGGGGCGACCTGGTCCGTGACATCGCCGCCGACGGCCGCGTGATCGCCGCCAACAGCCCGATCCTGTACGCGATCTCGGCCGGCACCGTGGACCTGAAGGTCGTCGCCGGTGACGTGGTCAAGAAGGGCCAGGAGCTGGCGATCATCGACAGCCCGGAACTGCGCAGCAAGCTGGCCCAGGAACAGGCAACGCTGGCCGGCCTGGAAGCCGAGGCCAGCCGCGCCGCGCTGGACGCGACCCTGGCCCGTGCCAAGTCACGCAAGGAAACTGACCAGGCCACCATCGAACGCCAGGCCGCCGACCGCGACCTGCAGCGCTACCAGCGCGGCTACGACGGCGGTGCGGTGCCGCAGATCGACCTGGCCAAGGCGAAGGACTCACTGAAGAAGGCCGACATCACCCTGGCCAACGCCACCACCGACGCGCGCCTGCAGAGCCAGGGCGCCGACCTGGATGCCCGCAACAAGCGCCTGCTGGCCGACCGCCAGAAGGCCGTGGTGGCCGAAGTGCAACGCCAGGTCGATGCACTGACCCTGCGCGCCCCGTTCGATGGCCAGGTCGGCCAGGTCCAGGCGGTGCAGTCCACCAACCTGGCCGCCAACGCGCCGGTGCTGGGCGTGGTCGACCTGTCCAAGTTCGAGGTCGAGATCAAGGTGCCGGAGAGCTTCGCCCGCGACCTGGCGATCGGCATGCCGGCCCAGCTGACCGGCGGCAACGGCCAGCCGTTCCCGGGCGAGATCAGCGCGGTATCACCGGAAGTCGTCAACGGCGAGGTCAACGCCCGCGTGCGCTTCGCCAGCGCGCAGCCGGAAGGCCTGCGCCAGAGCCAGCGGATGTCGGTGCGCGTGCTGCTCGATACCCGCAAGAACGTGCTGAAGGTCGAGCGCGGCCCGTTCGTCGAACAGGGCAACGGCATGGCCTACGTGATGGATGGCCGCACCGCCGTGCGCCGCCCGGTGGAACTGGGCGTCAGCAGCCTGGGCGAAGTGGAAATCAAGTCGGGTGTGCAGCCGGGCGACCGCATCGTGGTCTCCGGCAGCGACCTGTTCAAGGACGCCGAACGCGTCTCCGTCAACTGATACCTGAATCCTGGAGAGAGGACACCCCATGTACATGCTCGAAATGCGTTCGGTCGCCAAGGTCTTCCGCACCGAACAGGTGGAAACCCACGCGTTGCGCTCCCTGGAACTGCAGGTCAAGGAAGGCGAGTTCGTCGCCGTCACCGGCCCGTCCGGTTCCGGCAAGACCACCTTCCTCAACATCGCCGGCCTGCTGGAAACCTTCACCAGCGGCACCTACGTGCTCGACGGCCAGGACGTGAGCACGCTGGGCGATGATGCGCGCAGCCGCCTGCGCAACCAGAAGATCGGCTTCATCTTCCAGGGCTTCAACCTGATCCCCGACCTCAACCTGTTCGACAACGTCGACGTGCCGCTGCGCTATCGGAAGATGAGCGCCAACGAACGCCGCGAACGCATCGAGAAGGCGCTGACCCAGGTCGGCCTGGGCTCGCGCATGAAGCACTACCCGAATGAGCTGTCCGGCGGTCAGCAGCAGCGTGCGGCGATCGCGCGTGCACTGGCCGGCAGCCCGCGCCTGCTGCTGGCCGACGAACCGACCGGCAACCTGGATACGCAGATGGCGCGCGGCGTGATGGAACTGCTGGAGGAGATCAACGCTGCCGGCACCACCATCGTGATGGTCACCCACGATCCGGAACTGGCCGCGCGCGCGCAGCGCAACGTGCACATCGTCGACGGCCAGGTCACCGACCTGGTGCGCGAGCCGGTGCTGGCCACGCCGCGCCACATCGTCGCCGTCAACGAGTGAGGGCATTCCCATGTTCGCCTACTACGCCCGATTGGCGGTACGCAGTTTCCGCCGCAACAAGGTCCTGACTGCGCTGATGGTGGTGGCCATCGCCCTCGGCATCGGTGCCTCGATGACCACCCTGACCGTGTTCCACGTGCTGTCCGGCGACCCGATCCCCGGCAAGAGTGACCGGCTGTTCTATGTGCAGCTCGATGCCGCGACCGGCGCCTATGTCGCGGGCGAGGAGCCGGAAACACAGTTGACCCGCTTCGACGGTGAAGCCCTGCTGCGCGAAGCCAAGGGCGAGCGCCAGGCGCTGATGAGCGGCGGCGGCGGCACCATCGAACCGGACAACAGCACCCTCAAGCCCTTCAGCATCGACACCCGCTGGACCTCGGCCGATTTCTTCCCGATGTTCGAGGTGCCCATGCAGTACGGCCGCCCGTGGACGCGCGAGGACGACGAAGGCCGCGCACGCGTGGTGGTCATCTCCAAGGCGCTCAACGACAAGCTTTACCAGGGCGCCAACAGCGTAGGCCGCGACCTGCGCATGGAAGGCCAGAGCTACCGCATCGTCGGCGTGATGAAGGAGTGGAGCCCGGAGCCGCACTTCTACGACCTGACCACCGGCAGCTACGGCAAGAACGAGGACCTGCTGCTGCCGATTTCCACGTCCTTCGACCTGAAACTGGGCAGCAACGGCAACATGAACTGCTTCGGCGAAAATCCCGACGGCAACAGCTACTCGCTCAATGCGCCGTGCGCGTGGCTGCAGTACTGGGTGGAGATGGACCCGGCCAAGGCCGCCGACTACCGCCGCTACCTGGAGAACTATTCGAGCCAGCAGCGCCAGGCCGGCCGCTTCAAGCACCCGCCGAACGTGCGCCTGCGCACCGTGATGGAATGGCTGGACTTCAACGGCGCGGTGCCCAGCGATGTGCGCCTGCAGCTGTGGCTGGCACTGGGTTTCCTGGGGGTCTGCCTGGTCAACACGGTGGGCCTGCTGCTGGCCAAGTTCCTGCGCCGCAGTGGTGAGATCGGCGTGCGCCGCGCACTCGGTGCCAGCCGTGGCCAGATCTTCTTGCAGTGCCTGGTGGAAGCCGGCGCGGTCGGCGTGGTCGGGGGCGTGCTGGGCATCGGCCTGGCCCTGCTGGGCCTGTTCGCGGTGCGCCAGCAACCGGTGGAGTACGCAAAGCTGGCCCACCTGGACGGCAACATGCTGCTGCTTGCGCTGGGCTTGACCCTGTTCGCCAGCCTTGCCGCCGGTTTCCTGCCTGCCTGGCGCGCCATGCAGGTCACTCCGGCCATCCAGCTCAAGTCGCAGTAAGCACCCGAACGAGGACTCCCATGGACATCCGCCCCATCCTCAGCACGCTGCGCCGGCACAAGACTGCCGCTGCCCTGATCGTGCTGGAAGTCGCACTGACCTGCGCCATCGTCTGCAACGCGCTGTTCCTGGTCAGCCAGCGCGTGGAGAAGATCAGCATGCCCAGCGGCATCGCCGAGAACGAACTGGTGATGCTCCGCGTCAGCGGCATCGGCAAGCAGACCGATGCCATGGCCCGCACCCGTGAGGACCTGGCGTCATTGCGTGCGCTTCCCGGCGTCAGCAACGTCACCATCATCAACCAGGTGCCTTTCCGCAACGGCTCGTCCAGCAGCAGCATCTCGCGGGAGATCGACCAGGAACGGCCGACCACCAACGCCTCGATGTACACCCTGTCCGAGAACGGGCTGGCCACGATGGGCATCAACCTGATCGCCGGCCGCGATTTCCTGCCCGGTGAGTACCAGAACTTCGAAGACGCCAGCAAGGGGGGCGCCAAGGAAAACGCCATCCCGGTCATCCTCACCCAGGCCACCGCCGCCAAGATGGAACCCAACGGCAGCGCGCTGGGCAAGACCTACTACATGGGCAAGCAGCCGCTGCATGTGGTCGGCATCGTCGACACGCTGAGCACGCCCAACGGCTGGAATGACAACTGGACGAACTCCATGCTGCTGCCCATGCGGCGCACCTTCGACGAGGGTGGCACCTATGTGCTGCGCACTTCGCCGGAACGCCGCCAGGAGGTGCTTGACGCGGGGGCTGCTGTACTGGAGCGCAATGACCCCAACCGGCTGATGCGCGACAAGCTGACCTATGAAGACCAGCGCAAGGACTTCTTCAAGAACGACCGCGCGATGGTTGGCCTGCTGATCACCGTCAGCGTCTCGCTGCTGGTGGTCACGGCACTGGGCATCATCGGCCTGGCCAGCTTCTGGGTGCAGCAGCGCAGCAAGCAGATCGGCATTCGCCGTGCGCTGGGCGCCACCCGCGGCCAGATCCTGCGCTACTTCCAGACCGAGAACTTCCTGCTGGCCTCGCTGGGGATCGTGCTGGGCATGCTGGCAGCCTACGCGATCAACCTGGCACTGATGAACCTCTACGAGCTGCCACGCATGCCCCTGTACTACCTGCCGCTGGGCGCGCTTCTGCTGTGGGTGCTGGGCCAGATCGCGGTGTTCGGGCCGGCCCGGCGCGCGGCAGCGGTCCCGCCCGCAGTCGCCACGCGGGGCGCGTGAGGTGCGTGCCTGCCGAATGCTGTTGATGGCACTGCTGCCACTGCCGGCGCTGGCCGGCGGTGGCAGCTCGCAGACGCTGGAATGGCGCCAGGATGATGCCCGCCTGGCGCTCCGTTCGACCGAGGGCCAGGTACGGGTGGAAGCCGTGCGTCCGGAAGCCCGCTTCGGCGTGCGCAGCGGCGACCGCATCCTGCGCTTGGACGATACGGCCGTGCGGCGGATCGAGCATCTTGCCGATGCACTGCGGCATTCCAGTGCCCCGACTGCGTACCTGTTGCTGCGCCGCGACGAACGCGAGCTCACCGTCCCGGTGGACGCCACTTCGTGGCGGCTGGCGCTGGCCGCTCCGCCACCGCCGGCACCACCGCCTCCACCAGCGCGGCGCTGAAACCAGCCCGCCCTCGTCGCCACGGCTTTGGCTATGCTTGATGGGTGGCGCCGGGCTCTCCCGGCGTATGGATACGAACACGGCTCCATCGGCGCCGCCCATCCCTTTCTGCAGAACTGCTTGATGCCTTCGATCCTGATCATCGACGACAACGCCAGCGTGCGCACCGCGCTGGACGTGCTGTTCTCCCTGCATGACATCGACACCCTGCAGGCGCAGAGCCCGGCCGAAGGGCTGGCCCTGCTCGAGTCGCAGCCGGTCGACCTGGTGATCCAGGACATGAATTTCAGCGAGGACACCACCTCCGGCGAAGAAGGCGAAGACCTGTTCGCACAGATCCGCGCACGCCACCCGGACCTGCCGGTGATCCTGCTCACCGCCTGGACCCACCTGAGCAGCGCGGTGGACCTGGTCAAGGCCGGTGCCGCCGACTACCTGGCCAAGCCCTGGGACGACCGCAAGCTGCTGACCACGGTCAACAACCTGCTCGAGCTGTCCGAGGCGCGGCGCGAGCTGGACCGCCGCCGCAGCCGTGAGCTGCGCCAGCGCAATGCGCTGGAAGAAAAGTACGAGCTGTGTGGTGCGGTCTTCGCCGATCCGGCCAGCGAGCGCGTCATTGCCCTGGCCTGCCAGGTCGCGCGCTCCGACCTGCCGGTGCTGATCACCGGTCCCAATGGTGCCGGCAAGGAGAAGATCGCGCAGATCATCCAGGCCAACTCGCTGGTGGCCAAGGGCCCGTTCATCACGGTCAACTGCGGCGCCCTGCCCTCGGAACTGATCGAGGCCGAACTGTTCGGTGCCGAAGCCGGCGCATATACCGGCGCCAACAAGGCACGCGAGGGCAAGTTCGAAGCCGCCGACGGCGGCACGCTGTTCCTGGATGAGATCGGCAACCTGTCGCTGGGCGGCCAGATGAAGCTCCTGCGTGTGCTGGAAACGGGGCGCTTCGAGCGTCTTGGCTCCAATCGCGAGCGCCAGGTCAAAGTCCGCGTGGTCAGCGCGACCAATGCCGACCTGCCGGCGATGATCCGCGACGGCACCTTCCGCGAAGACCTGTACTACCGCCTCAATACGGTGGAACTGGTACTGCCACCATTGGCCGAGCGCCCGGGCGACATCGTGCCCCTGGCCGAGCGCTTCCTGACCGCCGGCAAGCCACTTTCCAGCGCCGCCACCGCGGCCTTGCAACGGCACCCCTGGCCCGGCAACGTGCGCGAACTGCGCAACGTGATCCAGCGGGCCGAGCTGCTGGCGACCGGCAACCGCATCGAAGTGGCCGACCTGAACCTGCCGCGTGCCGCACCTGCACCGCGACCGGCAGCCAGTGCCGGCAATGATCCTGACCGTGCGCGCATCGAGGATGTGCTGGCGCGCAACCACGGCGTCATCGCCCAGGCCGCCGCCGAACTCGGCCTGAGCCGCCAGGCACTGTACCGGCGCATGGACCGGCACGGCATCCCACGCGAATGAAACGGCGCTCGTTCACCTTCCGCCTGTTCCTGCGCCTGCTGCCGGTGCTGGCGCTGGCCGCCGCGTTGCCGTGGCTGCTGGCCTACTGGATGGACCATGGCTGGGTGGTGACCACGGTGTCGGCGCTGATCCTGCTGTCGCTGATGTGGTGGACCCTGCGCCGTGCAACCGCGCCGGTACGTTCATTGATGCGCGCATTGGCCGGCACCACCAGCAGCTACCGCGACGGTGAGTACAACTTCGGTGTGTACTGGCCAGGCAACGACGAACTGGGTGACCTGGTGCAGGCGCACCGCGAACTGGGCGACGTGCTGCGCGAGCAGCGGCAAGGCCTGGTGCAGCGCGAACTGCTGCTGGACACCATGGTACAGAACACCCCGGTGGCGATGCTGCTGATTGCTTCCGGCGGCGATGGCATCGCCCGCGTGGTGTTCTCCAACCTGGCCGCGCGCAAGCTGCTGCATGGCGGCTGGAAGCTGGAAGGCCAGCGCCTGGAAGAGGTGCTGGAACAGGTGCCGGTGGAGCTGCGCGATGCCATCGCCCGTGGCGGCGACAGCCTGTTCGCGGTGCATGCGGAAGGCGAAGACGGCGATGAGGACGACGAACAGGTCTATCACCTCTCACGCCGATCTTTCCAGCTCAACGGCCGCCCGCACGACCTGCTGCTGGTACGCCTGCTCACCGCCGAACTGCGCCGCCAGGAAGTGCAGACGTGGAAGAAGGTGATCCGGGTGATCAGCCACGAGCTCAACAACTCGCTGGCGCCGATCGCCTCGCTGGCCCATTCCGGCGGCGTGCTGGTACAGCGCGAGCGCTTCGATCGGCTGCCGGAGATCTTCACCACCATCGAAGACCGCGCGCGCCACCTGGAAGGCTTCATCCGTGGCTATGCGCGCTTCGCCAAGCTGCCGCAACCGCAACTGCAGACCGTGCACTGGGCACCCTTCCTGTCCAGCCTGCGCCAGCAGATTCCGTTCGGCATGGAACGTGAACCGGACGAGGAACTGAGCAGCCGGATCGACATCGCGCAGTTCGGGCAGGCGCTGTTGAACCTGCTGAAGAACGCGCATGAAGCCTGTGCCGAAGCCGATCCGCCCAATGATGACGTGCAGGTGCAGCTGACGCGGTTGCCGCAGTGGCTGCGCCTGGATGTGCTGGACCGTGGCAAGGGCATGAACGAGCAGGTGCTGCAGAACGCGCTGATGCCGTTCTATTCGACCAAGCGCAACGGTACCGGGTTGGGACTGGCACTGACCCGCGAGATCGTGGAGGCACACGGTGGGCGGGTGTCGCTGCAGAACCGCGGTGATGGCGGGCTGTGCGTGTCGATCCTGTTGCCGGTGGGGTGAGCGGGCCAATCGGGTAGATCCACGCCATGCGTGGATGTGCCGACCAAGGTCGACACCTACCAGACCCGCCGCATCGCCACCCGCAGGTGCATCGGAAACCCGAGCGCAGCCTCTTCGGCCATGACGGCGCGCAGGCCATCGTTCCACTCCGCCTCCGGCACTTCAACGAACCCTTCGCTGGCGTAGAAGGCTGCATTCCACGGCACATCGCTCAAGGTGGTCAGCACCGCTGCAGCAAAGCCAGTGGCCCTGGCCTGCGCCAAGGCATGCCGCAGCAATGCACGGCCATGGCCACGACGCGCGTGCGCTGGATCCACATCCATCTGCAGGACATGGAACTCGCCTGCCAGGTCGCCGGCCAGCAGGTAGCCGGCAACACCGCCGGCGGCGCCATCCACCACCCACAGCTGCCCACGCTCAAGGCCTTCCTGCAGCGTCGGCAGGTCCAGGCCGTGGCTGGCAAACACCGGATAGGCCTCGTGACCCCTCAGCAGTTCGCCGGCACGTTGTTCGATCGCCGGCAGCACACCCAGCTCATCGGTGCGCGGAACCCGTGGCTCAGGACTTCTTGACCGGGCGCTTCCAGCCATCGATGGTTTCCTGTCGTGCACGTGCCAGCGTCAGCTTGCCGTCCGGCGCGGTGCGGGTGATGACCGACCCGGCAGCGATGGTCGCGCCCTCGCCGATGGTGATCGGTGCCACCAGCGAGCTGTTGGAGCCGATGAAGGCGTTGTCGCCGATGGTGGTGGTCGACTTGTTCACGCCATCGTAGTTGCAGGTGATGGTGCCGGCACCGATGTTCACCCTGCTGCCGATCACCGCGTCACCCAGGTAGGTGAGATGGTTGGCCTTGCTGCCGACGCCGAGGGTGACCTTCTTGGTTTCGACGAAGTTGCCGACGTGTACGCCATCGGCCAGCACGGTACCCGGCCGCAAGCGTGCGAACGGGCCGATCTGCGCGGCACCTTCGGTCACCACGCCTTCCAGGTCGCAATGCGCGCGCACTTCGGTGCCGGGCCCCAGGTTGACGTCCTTCAGCCGGTTGAACGGGCCTACGGTAACGCCGTCACCGAGCACGACGTTGCCTTCAAGAACAACGTCGACATCAATCAGTACATCGCTGCCCACGGTGACGGTGCCACGAATATCCAGTCGTGCCGGGTCACGCACGCGCGCGCCCTGAGCGCACAGTGCACGCACCGCACGGCGCTGCCAGGCGCGCTCCAGCTGCGACAGCTGCCATGGATCATTCGCCCCCTCGGCCTCCTGTGCATCGGCGACCAGGGCCATCTCGGCCGGGGTGTACTCATGCGCGGCGAACGCGAACACATCGGTAAGGTAGTACTCGCCCTGCGCATTGCTGTTGGACAGCTGCGACAACCAGCGGCGCAGCGCGGTCGACTCTGCGGCGATGATGCCGGTGTTGATCGTGCGCACGCGCAGCTGGTCGTCGGTGGCGTCCTTCTGCTCGACGATGGAGCCCACCTTGCCCTCTGCATCGCGCAGCACCCGGCCGTACCCGGTCGGGTCATCGACATCGGCCACCAGCACTGCCAGCCGGCCCGGCTGCGCCAGCAGGTCGCGCAGGGTCTGCGCGCGGATCAGCGGCACATCGCCGTACAACACCAGCACCTGCGCAGCGTCGGGAACCTGCGGCATTGCCTGCGCCACTGCGTGGCCGGTACCGAGCTGCTGGACCTGTTCGGCCCACTGCAGGTCGGGCTGGCCGGCGAAGTACTGACGCACCGCCTCGCCACCATGGCCGTAAACCACGTGGATGGCCGCCGGCTGCAGCTCGCGGGCCGTATCGATCACGTGCGCCAGCATCGGCTGGCCGGCGATCGGCTGCAGCACCTTCGGCAGCACCGACTTCATGCGCTTGCCGGCGCCGGCGGCGAGGATGATGACGTGCAGGGCTTGGGTCATGGGAGCAGCAGTCCGTAGTTCGTTGCCGGTGATTCTAGAGCGTGGGCCGTTAACATGGGCATCCCTCCTCCTCTTCCGGCCTGCCGATGAGCCTCGTCCGCCAGGGAAGCGCCTACCTCGTCATCGGGCTCGTGCAGCTGCTGGTGGACTGGCTGGTGTTCGTGCTCGCCACCGCGCTGGGCATGCCGGTGGCACCGGCCAACATCACCGGGCGCCTGGCCGGCATGCTGCTGGGCTTCTGGCTCAACGGCCGCTACACCTTTGCCGAAGCCGGCAGCCATCGGCTGGGCTGGAAGCGTTTTGCCCGCTTCTTCGTGCTCTGGCTGCTGATGACCGCGGCAAGCACGCTGCTGGTGAGCCTGGTCGATCACGCCCTCGGGCTGCAGTACACCTGGCTGGCCAAGCCGCTGGTGGAAGGCGGGCTGGCCTGCGTGTCGTTCCTGCTGATGCGCTATGTGGTGTATCGCTGATACGAGGCGGGATCCGGATCGGCATGCAAGTCGGCGCTGCCCCGCCAGACAAACAAAAACGCCGGCACAGGGCCGGCGTTCTCGTGGATGCAGCGCGAACCTCAGTGCTTGAGATTCTTGCGCAGGCGTTCCAGTGCCTGCAGCTGGACGACGGCTTCAGCCAGCTTCTGCTGGGCTTCGGCCACTTCCATCGCTTCGCCACGGTTGGCCAGGATGCGCTCGGCTTCTTCCTTGGCCTTGCGGACCGAGGCTTCGTCGATGTCCTGCGCGCGGATCGCGGTGTCGGCCAGCACGGTCACCACCTGCGGCTGCACTTCCAGGATACCGCCGGAGATGGCGAAATCCAGCTGCTCGCCGTTCGGCGTGGTCACTACCACCTTGCCCGGCTTCAGGCGGGTGATCAGCGGCGCGTGCTTGGGCGCGATGCCCAGTTCACCCAGCTCACCGGTGGCCACGACCAGGGTCGCTTCGCCACGGAAGATTTCCTGCTCGGCGCTGACGATGTCGCAACGGATCGTGCTCATGCAAATCTCTTCGCTGTTCGCGGTGGCGCAATGCCACCGTGGGGGTCCACCGGCGCGGGCGGTTGCCCGGCGCCGGCGTCAGGTCGGGCTGGATCGCTCCCGCCCGTCCCGGATCAGGCCTTCTCGGCCATCTTCTTGGCCTTCTCGACCGCTTCTTCGATGCCGCCGACCATGTAGAACGCCTGCTCCGGCAGGTGGTCGTACTCGCCATCGACGATGGCCTTGAAGCCACGGATGGTGTCCTTCAGCGGCACGTACTTGCCCGGCGAACCGGTGAACACTTCGGCCACGTGGAACGGCTGGCTGAAGAAGCGCTCGATCTTACGGGCGCGCGACACGGCCTGCTTGTCCTCTTCGGACAGTTCGTCCATGCCCAGGATCGCGATGATGTCCTTCAGTTCCTTGTACTTCTGCAGGGTCTGCTGGACGCGCTGGGCGGTGTCGTAGTGCTCGTGGCCGATGACCAGCGGATCCATCTGGCGGCTGGTGGAGTCCAGCGGATCGACGGCCGGGTAGATACCCAGCGAGGCGATCGAACGCGACAGGGTGACGGTCGAGTCCAGGTGGGCGAAGGTGGTCGCCGGCGACGGGTCGGTCAGGTCGTCCGCGGGAACGTAGACGGCCTGGATCGAGGTGATCGAGCCGTTCTTGGTCGAGGTGATGCGCTCCTGCAGGACGCCCATTTCCTCGGCCAGGGTCGGCTGGTAACCCACCGCGGACGGCATACGGCCCAGCAGTGCCGACACTTCGGTACCGGCCAGGGTGTAGCGGTAGATGTTGTCGACGAACAACAGGACGTCCTTGCCCTTGCCGTTTTCGTCCTTCTCGTCGCGGAAGTACTCGGCCATGGTCAGGCCGGTCAGCGCGACGCGCAGGCGGTTGCCCGGCGGCTCGTTCATCTGGCCGTACACCATCGCCACCTTGTCCAGGACGTTGGAGTCCTTCATTTCGTGGTAGAAGTCGTTGCCCTCACGGGTACGCTCACCCACGCCGGCGAACACGGACAGGCCGCTGTGCGCCTTGGCGATGTTGTTGATCAGCTCCATCATGTTGACGGTCTTGCCGACGCCGGCGCCGCCGAACAGGCCGACCTTGCCGCCCTTGGCGAACGGGCACATCAGGTCGATGACCTTGATGCCGGTTTCCAGCAGCTCGGTGGCCGGGGACTGGTCTTCATACGACGGCGCAGCGCGGTGGATTTCCCAGTTGTCGCTGGCAGCGACCGGGCCGGCTTCGTCGATCGGACGGCCCAGCACGTCCATGATGCGGCCCAGGGTGCCGGCGCCGACCGGCACCGAGATGCCGCGGCCGGTGTTGACGGCAACCAGGTTGCGCTTCAGGCCGTCGGTGGAACCGAGGGCGATGGTACGCACCACGCCGTCGCCCAGCTGCTGCTGGACTTCGAGGGTGATCTCGGTGTTTTCGACCTTCAGTGCGTCGTACACCTTCGGCACCGATTCACGCGGGAATTCGACGTCGACGACCGCGCCGATGATCTGAACGATCTTGCCCTGACTCATTGCTGCATCCTCTAATGTGTGCTTTGAACGAACGCGGTCAGACTGCTGCCGCGCCGCCGACGATTTCGGAGATTTCCTGGGTGATCGCTGCCTGGCGCGCCTTGTTGTAGACGAGCTGCAGGGTGCCGATCAGCTTGTTGGCGTTGTCGCTCGCCGCCTTCATCGCGACCATGCGTGCGGCATGCTCGGAGGCGACGTTTTCCAGCAGTGCCTGGTACACCAGCGACTCGATGTAACGCGTCATCACGTGCTCGAGCACGGTCGCGGCATCGGGTTCGTACAGGTAATCCCAGTCGTGGTGAGCGACCTGCTTCTCGGCTGGCGGCAGCGGCAGCAGCTGATCGAAGCTGGCCTTCTGCACCATGGTGTTCACGAAGCGGTTGTAGACCAGGTACACGCGGTCGATCTTGCCTTCGGTGAAGGCGTCGAGCATGACCTTGATCACACCGATCAGCGATTCCAGCTTCGGCACGTCGCCGATGTGGGTCACGCTGCCGACCATGTTGACCTTCACGCGGCGGAAGAAGGTCGATGCCTTCTGGCCGATGGTCACCAGGTCCACTTCGGCACCCTTGTCCTGCCATGCCTTGGCTTCGCCCAGCATCTTGCGGAACAGGTTGTTGTTCAGGCCGCCGGCCAGACCGCGATCGGAGGAGATCACGATGAAACCGACCCGCTTGACCTGCTCGCGCTCGACCAGGAACGGATGCTGGTAGTCGGTGCTGGCCTGGGCCAGGTGACCGATCACCTGCTTCATCGCCTGCGCGTACGGACGCGAGGTCTTCATCCGATCCTGCGCCTTGCGGATCTTGGAGGCCGAGACCATTTCCAGGGCGCGCGTCACCTTGCGGGTGTTCTGCACGCTCTTGATCTTGGTTTTGATTTCGCGTCCGCTTGCCATCTCTTGTTTCCCGTGGCGCGGGGCTGATGCCCCGCGTTGTTCAACCGTTTGTCATCTGGTCCAGCGGAGCCTGGGGCTCCGCTCTACAGGACCGCGATTACCAGCTGCCGGTGGTCTTGAACTCGGCGATGCCCTTCTTGAAGGCACCTTCGATGTCGTTGTCCCAACCGCCGGTAGCGTTGACCTTGCTGATCAGCTCGCCCTGGGTATTGGCGAAGTGGGCGTGCAGGCCTTCTTCGAACGCCAGCAGCTTGTTGACCGGCACGTCATCGAGGTAGCCCTCGTTGACGGCGTAGATCGACAGCGCCTGGTTGGCGATCGACATGGGCGCGTACTGCTTCTGCTTCATCAGCTCGGTGACGCGCTGGCCACGCTCCAGCTGCTTGCGGGTCGCTTCGTCCAGGTCCGAGGCGAACTGCGCGAACGCAGCCAGCTCACGGTACTGGGCCAGCGAGATACGGATACCGCCCGACAGCTTCTTGATGATCTTGGTCTGGGCCGAGCCACCGACGCGCGACACCGAGATACCGGCGTTCACGGCCGGGCGGATGCCGGCGTTGAACAGGTCGGTTTCCAGGAAGATCTGGCCGTCGGTGATCGAGATCACGTTGGTCGGAACGAAGGCGGACACGTCGCCGGCCTGGGTTTCGATGATCGGCAGCGCGGTCAGCGAACCGGTCTTGCCGGTGACCTTGCCTTCGGTGAACTTCTCGACATATTCCTCGGACACGCGGGCTGCACGCTCGAGCAGACGGGAGTGCAGGTAGAACACGTCACCCGGGTAGGCTTCGCGGCCCGGCGGGCGCTTCAGCAGCAGGGAGATCTGGCGGTAGGCGACGGCCTGCTTGGACAGATCGTCGTACACGATCAGCGCGTCTTCGCCGCGGTCCATGAAGTACTCACCCATGGTGCAGCCCGAGTAGGCGCTGATGTACTGCATGGCAGCCGATTCGGAAGCGGTCGCGGCCACCACGATGGTGTGGGCCAGCGCGCCGTTCTCTTCCAGCTTGCGCACGATGTTGGCGATGGTCGACGCCTTCTGGCCGATCGCAACGTACACGCACTTGATGCCGGTGCCCTTCTGGTTGATCACCGCATCGATCGCCATGGCGGTCTTGCCGGTCTGGCGGTCACCGATGATCAGCTCGCGCTGGCCACGGCCGATCGGGATCATCGAGTCGACCGACTTGTAACCGGTCTGCACCGGCTGGTCGACCGACTTGCGCCAGATCACGCCCGGAGCAACGCGCTCCACCGGAGCGGTCAGGTCGGTGCCCAGCGGGCCCTTGCCGTCGATCGGCTCGCCCAGCGCGTTCACGACGCGGCCCAGCAGTTCCGGACCGACCGGCACTTCCAGGATGCGGCCGGTGGTCTTGGCGACGTCGCCTTCGCGCAGGTGCTCGTAGTCACCCAGGACCACGGCGCCGACCGAGTCGCGCTCCAGGTTCAGGGCCAGGGCGAAGGTGTTGTTCGGCAGTTCGATCATTTCGCCCTGCATCACGTCGGCCAGACCGAAGATGCGCACGATGCCGTCGGACACGCTGGTCACGGTGCCTTCGTTGCGCGATTCCGCGGCCAGCTTGACCTTCTCGATGCGGTTCTTGATCAGTTCGCTGATTTCGGAGGGGTTGAGCGTGGTTGCCATCGTCAAGTCCTAGTGCCGGCAGCGGGGCCGGACGTTAAATGAATTCAGTTAGCGAGCGCGGTCTGCAGACGGGCCAGCTTGCCCTTCAGCGAACCATCGATGACCACGTCGCCGGCGTCGATCACGGCGCCGCCGATCAGCGAAGCATCGACCGCAGTGGTCACGTCGACCTCGCGGTTGAAGCGCTTGCGCAGCGCGACCTTGATCGCGTCCAGCTCGCCGGCCGACAGCTCGGCAGCCGAGGTGACGGTGGCCTTGACCACGTGCTCGGCTTCGGCGCGCAGGGCGTCGAACATGCCGGAGATTTCCGGCAGCAGCGGCAGACGATGCGATTCGGCCAGGATGGCCAGGAAGCGCGAGTAGGTCTCGCCGTGGGACACCGGCGCCAGCAGGGCGACGGCGTCGTCACGACCCAGCTCCGGGTTGGCGAGCAGGGCCGCCACGCGCGGGTCGGCGGCGACGTGGGCGGAGAACGCCAGGGCGTCCGACCACGGCGCGAACGCGCCTTCGTCGCGCGCGGTCGCGAACGCGGCGCGGGCGTACGGGCGGGCAAGCGTGAGGGCCTGGCTCATCCTTAGATCTCCGAGGCCAGCTCGTCGAGCAGCGCCTTGTGGGCGTTGGCGTCGATTTCGCGCTTGAGCAGCTTTTCGGCACCGGTCACGGCCAGCGCGGACACCTGCTTGCGCAGATCTTCACGGGCACGGTTGGCGGCGGCGTCGATTTCAGCCTGGGCCAGTTCCTTCTGACGGGTGGCTTCGGTGATCGCTTCGTTGCGGGCAGCATCAACGATCTGGTTGGCACGCGCATGGGCCTGATCGATGATCTCGTTGGCCTTGGTGCGGGCTTCCTTCAGCGCTTCGTTGACCTTCTCCTGCGCCTGGGCCAGATCTTTCTGGCTGCGGTCGGCAGCAGCGAGGCCTTCAGCAATCTTCTGCTGGCGCTCTTCGATCGCGTTCATCAGCGGCGGCCAGATCTTGGTCGCGATGATCCAGATCAGACCAGCGAAGGCCAGCGCCTGCGCAAGAAGGGTGAAATTGATATTCATTGTTAGCTCGATCGCTGGTTTCGGGGTGGACGCGCCGCCGAAGCGGCACATCCGGCCTTCATCCGAAACCGGGTGCATCAGCACCCGGTCGTCTCAAACCGCTGTATCAGCCGGCCAGAGCCTTGGTGACGGCGCCAGCGAAGGCAGCCGACAGCGGGTTGGCGAAGGCCAGCAGCAGGCCAACGGCGACCGAGATGATGAACGCGGCGTCGATCAGGCCGGCGGTGATGAACATGCGGACCTGCAGGACCGGGATCAGTTCCGGCTGGCGGGCGGCCGACTCCAGGAACTTACCAGCCATGATGGCCAGACCCAGACCGGCGCCCAGCGCGGCCAGGCCGATCATGATGCCGACGGCAAGGGCGGTGGAGCTCTGAATCTGCGCGAAGTTGGTCAGGACGGCGAAGTACATGGTTATCTCCAGGAACTTAAGTTGCTAAGGGTGATGAAACGGATGAAGGTTGAAACGCGTTGAAGCTTGAAACTCAGTGAGCGTCTTCCGACAGGCTCAGGTACACGATCGACAGCATCATGAAGATGAAGGCCTGCAGCGGGATCACCAGCAGGTGGAACAGCATCCAGCCGAGGCCGAACACACCACCGGCAATGGCACCGAAGAAACCGGCACCACCCAGCACCCAGATCAGCAGGAACACGATTTCGCCGCCGAACATGTTGCCGAACAGTCGCATCGCCAGCGAGATCGGCTTGCTCAGCCACTCGACGATGTTGAGGATCAGGTTGAACGGCATCATCCACTTGCCGAACGGCGCCGTCAGGAATTCCTTGATGAAGCCGCCCAGGCCCTTCGACTTCAGTGCGAAGAACAGCATCAGGAAGAACACGCTGATGGCCATGCCCAGGGTGGCATTGACGTCAGCGGTCGGGACCGGCTTCCAGTAGTGCACGCCCGCCCATTCCAGCGGCTTGGCGATGAAATCGGCCGGGATCATCTTCAGCAGATTCATCAGCAGAATCCAGAAGAAGATGGTGATGGCGATCGGCGTGACCAGCTTGCTCTTGCCGTGGTAGGTGTCCTTGGCCTGGCGGTCGACGAACTCCAGGCAGATCTCGACGAAGGCCTGCCACTTGCCCGGCACGCCGGCGGTGGCCTTGCGGGTGCCCAGCCAGAACGCGACAACGATCACCAGGCCCATCAGGACCGCGGTGAGGAAGGTATCGACGTGGATATGCCAGAACATACCCTCACCCTTGCCGACCGGCGCGGTCAGGTTGTGCAGGTGATGCTGGATGTAGCTGGTAGGGGTTAGAGCCTCGCCCGCCATGTGTCCGGAACCTTCAGTTAATTGAATTCTGTCAACGCCTGGCCATCGCCAGGACCTGGAACATCAAGCCGACGGCGATACCGGCCAACAGCGCCAATGCAGGCAGCTTGAAGACCAGGAACCCCACCAGCAGGACGCCGAAAACCACGACCCACTTGGCCACGATCGCAATGATCAGGCGAGCCATCGCCGATCCTGCGGCCACCGCACCACCCCCCAGCGCCATCCTTGCCGCCACCCAGCCACCGGCCGAAATGGCCACACCGGACGCCAGCGCGCCGAGGGCATATTTCGGACCGACCAGCAGGAAGGCCAGGGCCAGGACAGCGACCGCGGCCAGCGGGTAGACCGCGGCGCGCAGCATCAGTCGCCGACCCGCATCAACGGAGTTCAGCACAGGACGTCCCGCGTGGTTGCAAGTGGAAGGCTGAGGCGGCTACAGCAGGGGGGCCTCATCGAGCCGCCAAATTATAGCAATGGGACAATTTGCGAGACAACCGCTGCCTGTTCATCCCGGGAAGCCGCAAGTTGCGGTAACGGTTACATTTTTGCGTACCACCCGGGGGACAATGACGTCCGCATGATGCTGCACCGCAGTATTGAACTTTGGTCGCAGGCGAGGAACTTTCGCCGGATGCGCGGGTCCGATCTTTCGACCTGCCTGCAGCATCCTCGTCGGCTCCACCCCGCAGGTCCCACGATGGCCCCGAAGCCCGTCTCCGGGGCCATCTTTTTGCATCGTCGCGACAGCACTGAACCGTGCACATGCCGTGGACCATACGTTCACGGATGGTGGACGGGCCTGTCCGGCACAGTGGTCTTCATTCTGATGAACCACTGCAAGGACTCTTCGATGCGCCCCGTACCCACCCTGCTCGCTCTCTCCCTGATCGCCGCCGGCGCCTCGTTCGCCACCGCTGCCCACGCCGCCGAAGGCGACGACCGCTTTGCCCTGCGCCTGGGTGCGATGAACATCGACTCGGACAACACGCTCCGCGGCAAGACCAATGTCGCCGGGCAGGACATCGGCTTCTCCGAGGACTTCAAGCTGGGTGGCAAGGAGTGGGAGCCGCGCATTGACGGCATGTTCCGCATCAGCAACCGCCAGCGCCTGCTGTTCAACTATTTCAAGTACGACAAGGACCGCCGCGAGACCCTCGGCCAGGACATCTCCTTCGGTGACGTCAACGTGCCGTCCGGCAGCTTCGTCAAGGGCGAACTGAAGTACCAGGTGGCCAGCCTGGTCTATGACTACTCGGTGGTGGACACCGATACGTTCGACCTCGGCCTGCAGCTGGGTGCCGAGTACGCCAAGGTCAGCACCAAGGCCTACGCCGACCTCGGCACCGTGTACGAAGGCCAGTTCCTCAACGAGAAGACCGACGGCGTGGCGCCGGTGGTCGGTGCGCGATTGAGCTTCACCCCGTCCGAGAAGTGGATGATCACCCTGCAGGGCCAGTACCTCAACACGCGCTGGGGCAGCTTCGATGACTACAAGGGCGATCTGAGCCGCGCCAACGCCATCGTCGATTACCGCTTCACCAGGAACTTCGGTGTGTTCGCCGGCTACGACTGGTTCAAGCTCGATGCGGACAAGAAGGGCAGCGACGGCACCATCGGCCTGAAGCAGGAGTTCAAGGGCCCGGTGGCCGGCGTCAGCTTCGTGTTCTGACACCCGCCCCTTCCACGGCACTCTCTCTCCTGGCGCGGCCTCCGGAACATCGGGGCCGCGCTTTTTTGATTGCACGGTCAAGCAGAAGCGGGTTGGTCGAGCGCGGGGGGCAGAGGGGCTTGCGTGCGAATGTCCCCCGGCGCCGGCCTGCGGCCGTCACCTCCTCCTTTACTTCGCACGCAAGCCCCTCTGCCCCCCGCGTGTCAGGCATCCAGGCGGCCCAGGCAGTGGCTCTGGACTGTCCGCAAGCCGAGCCGCTGCGTGGGTGGCCGGCGTCTGGACAAAGCAAAGGAGGAGGCGACCACCGCAGGCGGACGACGGGGGACATTTGTCCAGACGCCTGCCACCTGCGCAGCAGCCCAGACCTTCACGGTGGCAGTTGCCGTAGACGCAGGCGTGGTCGAGCGCTGGAGGGAGCGGGGGCTGGCTGCGAATGTCCCCCGGCGCCGGCCTGCGGCCGTCACCTCCTCCTTTACTTCGCACCCAGCCCCCGCTCCCTCCGCGTGTCAGGCATCCAGGCGGCCCAGGCAGTGGCTCTCGACTACCCGCGCTGCGGCCCGAACGCTCGCAAAGAGAGTGATCGAGGCTCAACAAAAAAACCCCGGCAAATGCCGGGGCTTTTCATTTGGAACGGCGCAGGCGCCTTACTTCTTCTTCGGCATGTACAGATCGGTGATCGTGCCGTCGTAGATTTCCGAGGCCATCGCCACCGATTCGCTCAGTGTCGGGTGCGCATGGATGGTGTGGCCGATGTCTTCGGCTTCGGCACCCATCTCGATCGCCAGGCCGATCTCGGCCAGCAGGTCACCGGCATGCACGCCGACGATCGCGCCGCCGATGATGCGGTGGGTCTCCTCATCGAAGATCAGCTTGGTGAAGCCCTCGGTGCGACCGATGCCGATCGCGCGGCCGCTGGCGGCCCACGGGAACTTGGCCACGCCGACCTTCAGGCCCTTGGCCTTGGCTTCGGTCTCGGTCACGCCCACCCAGGCGATTTCCGGGTTGGTGTAGGCCACCGACGGAATCACACGGGCGACCCACTCCTTCTTGTGGCCAGCAGCCACTTCAGCCGCCAGCTTGCCTTCGTGCGTTGCCTTGTGCGCCAGCATCGGGTTGCCGACGATGTCGCCGATGGCAAAGATGTGCGGCACGTTGGTGCGCATCTGGCGATCAACCGGGATGAAGCCACGCTCGGTGACCTGCACACCGGCCTTCTCGGCATCGATCTTCTTGCCGTTCGGCGAACGCCCGACGGCCACCAGAACACGGTCGAAAGTGCCCTGCGCCAGCGCCGGTGCCTGGCCTTCCTCGGCCGCCTCGAAGGTCACGGTGATGCCCTTGGCATCGGCGGTGACGCCCGAGGCCTTGGTCTTCAGGTGCACTTCGATGCCCTGCTTCTTCAGGCGGTCGGCCAGCGGCTTGACCAGGTCCTTGTCGGCGCCCGGCATCAGCTGGTCCATGAACTCGACCACGGTGACCTTGCTGCCCAGTGCGCTGTACACAGTGGCCATTTCCAGGCCGATGATGCCGCCGCCGACGACCAGCAGCGAGCCCGGCACTTCGGCCAGCTCCAGCGCGTCGGTGGAATCCATCACGCGCTTGTCGTCCCACGGGAAGTTCGGCAGCTTCACCGCCTGCGAACCAGCGGCAATGATGCACTTCTGGAAGCGCAGCAGCTGGGTGCTGCCGTCTGCGGCGGTGATCTCCAGTTCGTTGGCCGAGAGGAACCTGCCGACGCCCTGCACGTTGCGGACCTTGCGCTGCTTGGCCATGCCGGCCAGGCCCTTGGTCAGCTGGTTGACGACCTTTTCCTTGTACTGGCGCAGCTTGTCCAGGGTGATGGTCGGCTTGCCGAACTCGACGCCGAAATCGCCGGCGTGGGCCACTTCGTCGATCACCGCGGCAGCGTGCAGCAGCGCCTTGGACGGAATGCAACCGACGTTGAGGCAGACGCCGCCGAGGCTGGCGTAGCGCTCGACCAGCACCGTATCCAGGCCGACGTCGGCGGCGCGGAAGGCGGCGGTGTAGCCGCCCGGGCCGGAGCCCAGCACGACCATTTCGCACTCGATGTCGGCCGGCTTGCCACTGGACAGCGCCGGCTTCGGTGCAACCGGCTCGGCCGGGGCGCGGTGCGAGGGGGTCACCGGCGGCTTGCTGGCCGGAGCGGCCGCAGCCGGAGCCGGCGCAGCGGCCTTGGCCGGGGCATCGGCGGCGCCTTCAGCGTCCAGCACCACGACCACGGCGCCTTCGGACAGGGTATCGCCCAGCTTGACCTTGATCTCCTTGACCACGCCGGCCGCCGAGGACGGCACTTCCAGGGTGGCCTTGTCCGACTCCAGGGTCACCAGGCCCTGGTCCTTCTTCACCGTGTCGCCGACGGCGACCAACACTTCGATCACCGGAACATCGCTGTAATCGCCGATGTCGGGAACCTTGACTTCAATCGTGGCCATGGTGGTTTTCCTTGTGCCCGGCCGGCATGGCCGGCGGGCTGTCACTGCATCTGTTCACGCGGCCGCGCCAGGGGCAGCGGCCGCACGGTGGGGGCGAAGCGATGCCTTACAGCAGCACGCGGCGCATGTCGGCCAGCACCTGCGACAGGTACGTGGTGAAGCGTGCGGCCAGGGCGCCGTCGATGACGCGGTGGTCGTAGCTCAGCGACAGCGGCAGCATCAACTTCGGCGCGAACTCCTTGCCATTCCAGACCGGCTGGATGGAGGACTTGGACACGCCCAGGATGGCCACTTCCGGTGCATTGACGATCGGAGTGAACGCGGTGCCGCCAATGCCGCCCAGCGAGCTGATCGAGAAGCAGCCGCCGCTCATGTCGGCCGGGCCCAGCTTGCCGTCGCGCGCCTTCTTGGCCAGCTCGCCGGTTTCCTGCGCGATCTGCACCACGCCCTTCTTGTCCACGTCGCGGATGACCGGCACGACCAGGCCGTTCGGCGTATCGGCGGCAAAGCCGATGTGGAAGTACTTCTTCAGGGTCAGGTTCTCACCGCTGGCGTCGAGCGAGGCGTTGAATTCCGGGAACTTCTTCAGCGCCGCGGCGCTGGCCTTGATCAGGAAGGCAAGCATGGTCAGCTTGATGCCGGCCTTCTCGTTTTCCTTGTTCAGCGCCACGCGCAGGCCTTCCAGGTCGGTGATGTCGGCCTGTTCGAACTGGGTGACGTGCGGGATCATCGCCCAGTTGCGGGCCAGGTTCGCGCCGGAGATCTTCTTGATGCGCGACAGCGGCTGGACTTCGGTCTCGCCGAACTTGCTGAAGTCGACCTTCGGCCACGGCAGCAGGTTCAGGCCACCACCGGCGGCGACGGCGCCACCGGCAGCTGCTGGCACACCACCACTGAGTGCGGCCTTGACGAACTTCTGCACGTCAGCCTTGGTGATGCGGCCCCCCTTCTCGGTGCCGTTGATCTGCAGCAGGTCCACGCCCAGCTCGCGGGCGAACACGCGCACCGCCGGGGTGGCGTACGGCACCTTGGCCGGCAGCACGCCATCGGCGTTGAACTGCACCGGCGGGCTGGACGGGGTGCCGGCCGAAGCGATCTCGCGCGCCGCCAGCTTGTCCGGCTGTGCCGGCACAGCGACCGGCTCGACCTTGGTGGCGGTCTCGGCGGCAGCCGGGGCAGCAGCAGCGGCGGCCTTGCTCGGGGCCGGCGCCGCAGCACCCTCGGCCTCGATGATGGCGACCACGGCACCCTGCGACAGGGTGTCGCCCACCTTGACCTTGATCTCCTTGACCACACCGGCCACTGACGACGGCACCTCCATCGTGGCCTTGTCGCTTTCCAGCGTGACCAGACCCTGGTCCTTCTTGACCGTGTCGCCGACGGCGACCAGCACTTCGATGACCGGGATGCCGGCGTAGTCGCCGATGTCCGGCACCAGCGCTTCCACTGCGCCACCGCTGGCGGCCGGAGTGGCCGGAGCGGCCGCCGCAGCGGCGGCCGGGGCCGGCGCGCTCTGGGTGGCGGCAGCCGGGGCAGCGGACTTGGCCGGTGCCGGTGCGGCGGCGGCCGGCGCGGCGGCTTCGCCTTCGGCCACTTCGATCAGCGCCACGACCTTGCCTTCGGACAGGCTGTCGCCCACCTTGACCTTCAGTTCCTTGACCACGCCTGCCACCGAGGACGGCACTTCCATCGTCGCCTTGTCGCTTTCCAGCGTCACCAGGCCCTGGTCCTTCTTGACCGTGTCGCCGACGGCGACAAGCACCTCGATTACCGGGATATCGCTGTAGTCACCGATATCGGGGACAAGTGCTTCCTTGATTTCGGCCATGGGGATAACTCCGGCAATCTGGTGTAGGGAAACGTCTATTGTGCGGCCAGCGGGGTCCAGCGCCAACCGTTACAGGTGTTTTCAGTACGCACGCAGCCGGGACAGGCTGTTGCCCACGGGTCCCGGCCGCGACCAGTCGGTAGCGTATTGTCCGGACGATGTCCGCTTCATGTCGCCAGTGCGTCTGCAACCGGCTGCCAGGCCTGGCGCAGGCGCGGCAACGACCACGCCGCATTGGCCGGGCTGGTCGAGGGCAATGCAACCACCTGTGGCGGGGCCTCCAGCTGCGGCAGCACCCAGCGCTGGAACGCCTGCCATGATGCAGCGCCATTGCAGCCGATCAGCGTCAGCTCAGGCAACGTGGCGATCAGTTCCGGCAGTGCATTGGCCACTTCCGTGCCACGCACGATGTCCGCGTCCAGGCTGCCTCGGCGCTCGCAGCGACCGATCACATCCCACAGACCGATGCCCGCGGCATTCAATGCCTGCAGCCGCGCGGCGTAGGCCAGATCCGCGTCGAAACCACAGATGTCGGCCATCAGCGGCCAGAAGCGGTTGCGCGGATGGGCGTAATAGCGCTGCTCCTGCAGGGACGCCACGCCCGGCATCGAGCCCAGCAGCAGCACCCGGCACTCCAGGTTCACCTGCGCTTGCAGGCCAATGCACAACGTTGCTGTGCTCACATCTTCTCCAACTGCATGAATGTCCCCGAGCGCCAGAAACCCCATGAATACAGGCGTTCCGTACCCGTCGCTGAACAAGGAAAACTATTTTTTAACGTGCGTCGGATTCGATTCATGTTGGGGCGACTACGGTGTGCTCGCCCCGCAACCGGGGGCCCAAAACAAGAAACATTAGGAGATACCCCCATGCGCTCCATCCGTATCCTGAGTCTCGCCCTGCTGACCTCCGCCGCCTTCGCGCCGGCCGCTTTCGCCCAGGACAGCAGCAGCACCGACACCGCGTCGGGCAAGCATTTTGCCGTTGTTGGCGGCATCTCGCTGCTGGAACCGAAGAACGACCCGATCTCCGGCGTGAAGAAGACCGATGGTGGCCCGGCGCCGACCGTCAGCTTCAGCTACTACATCAACGACAACTGGGCCGTTGAACTGTGGGGCGCCGCCGACAAGTTCGACAACAAGTTCAAGGGCCCGAACAACGCCCGCCTCGGCTCGGTCGAGCAGCAGCCGGTCGCGCTGAGCGGCCAGTACCACTTCGGCCAGGCTGACAACGTGTTCCGTCCGTTCGTGGGCGTCGGCTACTACCAGTCGAGCTTCAGCAACGAGAAGCTGGGCAACGGCGCTGACACCGACATCCGCTTCAAGGATGCCAAGGGCGTGATCGGCACCGTCGGCGTCGACATGAACATCAACTCCACCTGGTTCGCCCGTGCTGACGCCCGCTACATGCGCGCCCGCCCGGACATCAAGGTTGGCGGCGAGAAGATCGGCGAAGCCAAGATGGATCCGTGGACCGTCGGCTTCGGCATCGGCGCCCGCTTCTGATCCAGGCTGCACCTGCTTCACTGATGCAACGCGACGGGCCCTTCGGGGCCCGTCGTCGTTTCCGTCACCGGCGTTCTGTAGAGTCGAGCCCATGCTCGACTGCCTTTTTGTAGAGTCGAGCCAAGCCCCCTATCCCGAGTCGAGCGGCGGGCTCCGCGCGCATTGCGATGCGTTACGTTCAATGGCGCCCACGGTCAATGGTGGCGCGGCTCGGCTCTACAGACACAGGACGCGGAGACACGATGGACGACGTCGACCTGCTGGTGATCGGTGGCGGCATCAACGGTGCCGGCATCGCCCGTGACGCCAGCGGCCGCGGCCTGCGCGTGCTGCTGTGCGAGCAGCACGACCTTGCCGCGCATACTTCCAGCGCCAGCAGCAAGCTGATCCACGGCGGCCTGCGCTACCTGGAACAGGGCGAGCTCGGGCTGGTGCGCAAGGCGCTGGGCGAACGCGAGGTGGTACGCCGGCAGGCGCCCCATCTGGTCCATCCATTGCGCTTCGTGCTGCCGTGGGAACCCCATCTGCGCCCACGCTGGATGCTACGCGCGGGACTGTGGCTGTATGACCACCTGGGCCGTCGCAGCCCGGCATTTCCCGCCTCGCGCGCCCTGGACCTTCAGCGCGATCCGCTCGGCCCCTGGCTTTCCCCGGATCTGCGGCAGGCCTTCAGCTACGCCGACGCGCAGGTCGATGACGCGCGACTGGTGCTGCTCAACGCCCTGGATGCCGCGCAGCGGGGCGCACAGGTGCGTGTGCGCAGCCGCTGCATCGACCTGCAGCCCTTGCAGGGCCGGTGGCAGGCGGTGCTGGAATCCGCTGATGGCCAGCAGCAGGTGACCGCGCGCGCCGTCGCCAATGCGGCAGGGCCGTGGGCCGGCGGCCTGCTGGAACGGATGGAGGCACGCAGTGGCGGCCCCGCGCTGCGGCTGGTACAAGGCAGCCACATCGTCCTGCGCCGGCCCTGGCCCGATGACAGCGCGTGCCTGCTGCAGCAACCCGATGGACGCGTGGTGTTCCTGTTGCCCTTCGCCCACGACCACCTGCTGGTTGGCACCACCGACACCGACTATCGCGGCGACCCGGCGCGCTGCAGCGTGCTGCCTTCAGAGGTGGCGTACCTGTGCGAAGCGGCCAATCGCTACCTGCATGAACCCATCGCGCCGGAAGATGTGGTCTGGCAGTTCGCCGGTGTCCGCCCGCTGCTGGCTGATCCCGATCCGCGCGCGGCAAGACTCAGCCGCGATTACCGCCTGCAGCTGCAGGTGGACCCGGCACCGGCGCTGCATGTGCTGGGCGGCAAGCTGACCACCTACCGGGTCTTGGCCGAGGAAGCGCTGGAGCTGCTGCGGTCCGCCCTGCCGCAGATGGGAGCGGCGTGGACAGCAAACGGAGACCCGCTGCCAGGCAGCGACTGGGGCGACGCCGCGCAGGCGGGCGCGCATCTGCAGGTATCGGCACCCTGGTTGCCCGCAGGTATCGCGCGACGCTGGGCCGGGGCCTATGGCAGTCGCAGCGCGGAACTGCTGCAGGGTGTACGGGGCCTGCACGATCTTGGCGAGGCGTTTGGCGGCGGCCTGCATGCCCGGGAAGTGGCCTTTCTGCGCGAGCAAGAGTGGGCGCGCACTGCCGAGGACGTGCTGTGGCGAAGGAGCAAGCTGGGGTTGCGGCTGGACGCTGCGCAGGTGACACGGCTGCAGGCGTGGATCGAACACTCCACGCTGTAGAGCCGAGCCATGCTCGGCTGCGTTGTGCAAATGCAGCCGAGCATGGCTCGGCTCTACAGAGAGAAAGGTAAGTTACCCTGACTGCTCTACCGGAGACGCTGCATGACGCCCCGCTACGTGCTGGCCATCGACCAGGGCACCACCAGTTCGCGCGCGATCCTGTTCGACCGTGCCGGCGACATCATCGGCAGCGCGCAACGCGAGTTCGCGCAGATCTTCCCGCAACCCGGCTGGGTCGAGCATGACCCGCGCGAGATCCTCACCAGCGTCTATGCCACGCTGACCGAACTGCTCAGTCGCGGGCAGATCGACCCGCGCCATATCGCCGCACTGGGCATCACCAACCAGCGCGAAACCACCGTGGTCTGGGACCGTGCCACCGGCCAGCCGATCCACAACGCCATCGTCTGGCAATCGCGGCAGAGCCACGCCATCTGTGAACGACTGAAGTCCGAAGGCCATGAAGCGCTGATCCGCGAGCGGACCGGCCTGCTGATCGATGCCTATTTTTCTGCGACCAAGGTGCGCTGGATCCTCGACCACGTGGAAGGTGCGCAGCAGCGCGCCGAACGTGGCGAGCTGCTGTTTGGCACCATCGACAGCTGGCTGGTGTGGAACCTCAGCGGCGGCCAGGCGCATGTGACCGACTACAGCAACGCGGCGCGCACGCTGTTGTTCAACATCCACACGCTGGACTGGGATGACGATCTGCTGGCCCTGCTCGACATCCCGCGCGCGATGCTGCCGCAGGTGCGCGACTCCAGTGCGGTGTACGCACACACCCGGCCGCAGTTCTTCTTCGACCACCCGATCCCGATCGCCGGCATCGCCGGTGACCAGCAGGCGGCACTGTTCGGCCAGGCCTGTTTCCAGCCGGGCATGGTCAAGAACACCTATGGCACCGGTTGCTTCATGTTGATGCATACCGGCGCGCAGGCGGTACGGTCGCGCAACGGCCTGCTGACCACCATTGCCTGGGGCCTGGACGGGCGCGTGGAGTATGCGCTGGAAGGCTCGATCTTCATCGCCGGCTCGGTGGTGCAGTGGCTGCGCGACGGACTGCGCATGATCGAACGCGCCAGCGACAGCCAGGCACTGGCCGCGCAGGTGCCCGACAGCGGCGGCGCCTATCTGGTGCCGGCGTTTGTCGGCCTGGGTGCGCCCTATTGGCGCAGTGATGTGCGCGGTGCGATGTTTGGCTTGACCCGTGGCACGGGCAAGGCGCATTTCGTGCGCGCCGCGCTGGAAGCGATGGCCTACCAGACCCGCGACGTGCTCGATGCCATGCAGTCCGATGCGGGCATCGCACTGACCGAGCTGCGCGCTGATGGCGGTGCGATCGGCAACGACTTCCTGGCCGGCTTCCAGGCAGACATCCTCGGTGTGCCGCTGCTGCGGCCGCGGTTGACCGAAACCACCGCGCTCGGTGCGGCCTATCTGGCCGGCCTGGCCGTCGGGTTCTGGTCAAGCCGCGAACAGATCGCTGCACAGTGGGGCCTGGACCGGCGCTTCGAGCCACAGATGGAGGTGTCGCGGCGCGAGAAGCTGTATGCGGGATGGCAGCAGGCAGTTGCCGCCACCCTCGCCTTCCACGTCGATTGAAACTGCAATGCCCTGCCCTGCTGCGGCACGTGGAGTGACACGGAAGAGCCGAGCGATGCTCGGCTGCCGTTGGTGAAATGCCGGAAGCAGCAGAGCCGAGCGTGGGCTCGGCTCTACAGGAAAGGCAGTGTCGACCAAGGTCGACACCCACCATTCAAATCAACAGATCAGCCGCAATCAGAACGCCGGCAGCACCGCGCCCTTGTACTTGCTCTCGATGAAGGCCTTCACCTGCGGGCTGGTCAGGGCCTTGGCCAGCTTCTGCACACGGGCGTCGTCCTTGTTGTCCGGGCGCGCGACCAGGAAGTTCACGTACGGCGAATCCTTGCTCTCGATCGCCAGCGCATCCTTGGTCGGGTTGAGGCCGGCGTCCAGCGCATAGTTGGTGTTGATCAGGGCCAGATCGACCTGGTCCAGCACGCGCGGCAGCATCGCCGAGTCCAGCTCGCGGAACTTCAGGTTCTTCGGGTTGGCGGTGATGTCACGCTGGGTCGACAGCGCGTTGGCCGGGTCCTTCAGCTCGATCACGCCGGCCTTGTGCAGCAGGATCAGCGCGCGGCTGTTGTTGCTCGGATCGTTCGGGATCACCACGTCGGCACCGTCGCGCAGCTCGGCCAGCGACTTGACCTTGCGCGAGTACGCACCGAACGGCTCGATGTGCACGCCGATCACCTTCACCAGGTCGGTCTTGCGGTCGCGGTTGTAGGCATCCAGGTACGGCTCGGTCTGGAAGTAGTTGGCGTCCACCTGCTTCTGCACCAGCTGGTCGTTGGGCTGCACGTAGTCGTTGAATACGCGCACGTCCAGGTCCACGCCTTCCTGCTTGAGGATCGGCTTGACTACCTCGAGGATCTCGGCATGCGGCACGGCCGTGGCGGCCACCACCAGCTTCTGCGAGGGCTCGCCGGACTTGCCGCAGGCGGTCAGGGCCAGCGCAGCGGCGAGCAGGGACAGCAACAGGGTCTTCTTCATGGGGGACGGGGTTCTCGGGGGGGGAGTGTCAGGATTTTTCGTAGTTGCTCAGGGCCAGCTCAAGCAGCGCCTTGGCCTGCTCGCGCAGCATGATCGGCTCGATGATCTCGGCATCCGAACCATAGTGCAGCACGTCCATCAGCAACTCTCGCGAGACGCTGTACGGCACCTTCAGTTCGTAGCGGCCATCGGCCAGGAAACGACCCTGCTGCTTGGAATGCCAGTGCTCGTCGGCCACCCAGCGCGCAGCCTTGGCGCTGAACAGGATGGTCGCCCAGCCCTTCGGCGCACCCGAAAAAATGCCATAGCTGGCGCCGAGCTGCTCGTCCAGCTCGCTGTCGGCGACATCGCGGGCGGCACTGTCGATTACCCGTGCCTTGTGGATGCGGTCCACCGCGAAACTGCGCAGCGCCTCGCGGTCATGGTCCCAGGCATCCAGGTACCAGTTGTCGCGATAATGGGTCAGGCGCTGCGGCGAGACGGTGCGCTTGGTCGGCTCGTCGGTGGAGCGGGCGCGGTACTCGAACGCCAGCTGGCGGCGCTCCAGCACCGCCGAGGCCACGCTGCGGAAGCTGCCTTCATCGAACTTGCGGCCACGGTGCGGAATCACCCGCACGCGGTCGACCGGCCAGCTGGAGACACCGGCCTGGGCTGCCAACAGGCTCTCGATGCGCTGCTGCAGCGGGGCCAGCACCGACGACAGCACGCCACCGCCGGTGCGCGCCAGCAGGTGCTGCGAGGCCAGCAGGGCATGCAGCTCCTCCGAGCTGAGCCAAAGGCCGGGCAGCTCGAAGCGATCGCTCTCGTCGGCCTGGTAGCGGAAGCCGGCCTCGCCGTCGCCCTCGATCGGTGCCATCAGCGCATCGCGCAGGAAGGCCAGGTCGCGGTAGACGGTGGCACGGGAACAACCGAGCTTGTCCTGCAGGGTCGCCACCGTCACCGGATAGCGCGCGGACTTGAGCAGACGATGCAGGGCGGTGATGCGTTCGTATCGGTCCATACCCCCGATTATGTCCGAGTCGCGGGTCTTGTGTGGGACGTTTGGGCTATCGTGGTCGCCCCCACCCCATGGAATGCCCGATGCGCCGGTTGCCTGCCCTGTCCCTGCTGGCCTGCCTGCTGCTGGCCGCCTGCGATCGCGCGCCGGCGCCGGCGGGCACCGAGGCCCCGGTACCTGCCGCCGATCCGGCACAGGCGGTGCTGGGCGCCAGCCAGCGTTTCGCCGCCCTGCGCAGCTTCCACGCCGAACTGGAAGTGCTGGGCGCGCCGCAGCGGATACGCAGCGCCATGGACTTCGTTGCACCCGACCGTTTCCGGGTGGAGACCCCGGCCGGGCCGCAGACCATCATCGGCGACACCCTGTTCCTGCAGGCCGACGGTGCGATCCGCCAGGTGCCGGCCCCGCCCGGCCTGCTCGAGCAGTGGCGCAACCCGCTGCCGGCCGACGCCCTGCCCGCCGACCTGAAGGCCGAAGATCTCGGCAGCCAGGCGCTGGACGGGGTCAAGACCCGTCACTACCGGCTGCGCGGCAACCAGCCCGGCGAACGCCTGGAGTACTGGGTGGATGCCCAGGGCCTGCCACGCCAGATCGTGCGCAGCGGCAGCAGCAATGGCCGCAGCTTCCAGCTGCGCCTGCGCTATTCGCGCTTCAACGACCCCGCATTGCGTGTCGATCTGCCCTGAATAGGCGATCGCGGCAACGTTCGCTGAAGCACGCTTTGGATCGATTCGGACCGCCATCACGCTTCCAGTATCATCACCGGCTGTTAACCGTTCCGGAGAAGCCTCGATGTCCCTGCGCGTGTCCCTGCTGATCCCCCTGCTGCTGTGTGCGCCGCTCGCATACGCGCAGGATGCCTCCGAACTGGCGGCGATGTCCTCGCCGTGGAGTGGCAGCGGCGGCGAGCTCGGCTTTGCCTCGGCACGCGGCAACAGCAGCACCGAGAGCTTCAACGGCCGCCTGCGCCTGCGCTACACCGACGGCGACTGGGTGCACAGCATGGACCTGTTCGGCCTGCGCTCCAGCTCCAAGGTGACCGAGACCAATGACGACGGCACCACCACCCGCCGCAGCAACACCACCGCCAACCGCTACACCGGCAGTGCGGGCAGCGCGCTGCAGCTGGGCGAGCACCGCCAGCTGACGGCCACGGTGCGTACCGAGCGCGACGACTTCGCCACCTACGACCGCCAGAGCTCGTTCGGTCTGGGTTACGGCACCCGACTGTGGAACACCGAGCGCTTTTCGTTCGACGCGCAGATCGGCCCCGGCGTGCGCCGTACCCACAGCACCGAGGATGACCGCACCCGTACCGGCATGATCGGCCGTGGCCTGTTCGACCTGAAGTACTCGCTGACCGACAACACCGACCTGGTGAACACGCTGCTGGTCGAGTCCGGTTCGTACAACACCTTCGGCCAGAACGACTTCGGTGTCTCGGTGAGCATGAACGAGCACCTGGCGCTGAAGGCCGGCTGGCAGGCGCGTTACAACAGCGACGTCGCTGTCGACAAGCGCAAGACCGATACGCTGACCACGATGAACGTGGTCTACAAGTTCAAATAAGAAACGGGCGCCAAGGCGCCCGTTCTTCATTTCGGTAGTGCCGGCCGCTGGCCGGCAACAGCGTTCAATCGGCGGCATGAGGTTGCCGGCCAGCGGCCGGCACTACCTGCGGTGCCTCAGACGTTCAGCAGTTCGCCAGCACCATCGTCCAGCAGCAGCTTCGCCACCTGCTGGCCCAGCGCTTCCGGATCGCGGGCCGGACCCACCGCTTCGGCACGCACGGCGCGGCCGTCACTGGCGCTGCCGACCAGGCCCTGCAGGTGCAGGTCGTCGCCCTGCCACTGCGCGATCGCCGCCACCGGCACGTGGCAGCTGCCATGCAGCGCGCGGTTCATGGCCCGCTCGGCTTCCACGCAGGCGCGCGTGGCGGCGTCATCAAGCGTGGCGAACAGCGCCATCAGGCGCGTGTTGCCTCCGTCGCACTCTACCGCCACCGCGCCCTGCGCCGGCGCCGGCAGCCATTGTGGCGGCTGCAGGCGCGCGACGATGCGCTCGCCCAGGCCCAGGCGCTCCAGGCCGGCCACGGCCAGCACGATGGCGTCGTAGCCACCGTTGTCGAGCTTGGCCAGGCGGGTGTTGACGTTGCCACGCAGGTCCAGCAGCTCCAGGTCCGGGCGCAGCGCGCGCAGCTGGGCCTGGCGGCGCAGCGACGAGGTGCCGACCCGCGCGCCGATCGGCAGCGCGTCCAGCGAGGCGTACAGATTGGAGACGAAACCATCGGCCGGGTCGTGCCGGGTCAGCATCGCCGGCAGTGCGAAGGGCGCGTCCAGTTCCATCGGCACATCCTTCAGCGAGTGCACGGCGCAGTCGGCCTCACCCCGCAGCATGGCCAGCTCCAGTTCCTTCAGGAACAGGCCCTTGCCACCGATGGCGGCCAGCGAGCGGTCCAGCACCTCGTCACCGCGGGTGCTCATCGGCACCAGTTCCACGTGCAGGCCGGGGTGGGCCTGGCGCAGGCGGTCGGCGACGTGTTCGCTCTGCCAGAGGGCGAGCGGGCTCTTGCGGGTAGCGATGCGGACAGTTTCCATCCGGTCATTATCGCGCCTTCGGCGCGGATACGGCCAACGGCGGAGCCCCTCGTGGCTGGTGCATCGGCTGGATCTATCGCGCTTGGCCGGGCGGGGTGGGTTCGCGGGGGACGCCGTGAATCCGTCCGTGGAGGCTTGGCCGCGGCATCCATGCCGCGGACACCCCCGCGAACCCACCCCACCCGGCCTTTGACAGGTTCCGTGTGCGCCAGCCACGGAAGATCAAAAAAAAAGAGTGCAGAAACAAAGGCAACAGCCGGCGGCTTCCGGGGTCAGATCCCTTTTCCGCAGGAAAAGGGATCTGACCCCTCTTCCCCCCTCGATAACAACAATGCCTTTGCCGTCCGTCACCGGGAAATTCGCGAGGGTGAGGCGGGATGGGCGGGCGGGACCGTTGGCGCCATGGATGGCGCCATCGAGCCCCCATGGATGGGTTTACGGCGTGTCCCGCCCGCCCATCCCGCCTCACCCAACACGCAACAACACAGAGCCGACAACCCGCTGTTGCTGTTGCTGTTGCTGTTGATTTCACAGCAGTCGCGGCCGCAGGCCGCGCGGAACTCTCACAAGTGCCGCAGTTCCTGCTTCAGCGTCGCCACGCACCGGCGGCTGACTTCCAGCGGCTGCTTGCCATGCCGCAATACCGCCTGCACCTGCCCGCCCGAGCCTCGACGCAGCTCCACCAGCTCGTGGCGTGCCACCAGGCAGTTGCGATGGATGCGGATGAAACGGCTGGCGAACTCTTCTTCCAGCGACTTCAGCGATTCCTCGATCAGGTCCTCGCCGCGCGCGTGGTGCACCACCACGTACTTCTCCTCGGCCTGCAGGTAGTGGATATCGTCCAGCGGAATCAGGCGCAGGCTGCCGCGCAGGCGTGCGCACAGCACGCTGCGTGCCTGCTGCCCGCTGTGCTCCTGCGGCCGGCCATCGCGGCCGGCCAGGAACGTGCGCGCACGTGCGATCGCCGCCGCCAACCGTTCGGCACGCACTGGCTTCATCAGGTAGTCGATCGCTGCAGCCTCGAACGCCGACAGCGCATGCGCATCGTAGGCGGTGCAGAACACCACCGCAGGCCGAGGTTCGAAGCTGGCCAGGTGGCGGGCCGCTTCCAGGCCATCCAGCCCGGGCATCGCGATATCCAGCAGGACCAGGTCCGGCTGCAGCTCCGCGCACGCGTGCAGGGCCTGCTCACCGTTGCCGGCCTCGGCCACCACGTCCACGCCGTCCTGTGCCGCCAACAGGCTGCGCAGGCGCTCGCGCGCCAGCGGTTCGTCGTCGGCGATGACTACCCTCACGATCGTTCCCTCACTGGATCGGCACTGTCACCTGGCAGGCATAGTAGCCCTCGCTCCAGCCAGCCGTCATCCGCGCGGTGCTGCCGAAGCGCCAGGCCAGCCGATGGCCGATGCTGTGCTGGGCATGACCGGCGCCGCGTGCCAGCGCCAGCCCCGGCGCCTGCGGATCGGGTGCCGGGTTGCGTACGCGGATCTGCAGTTCATTGCCCTCGCGCGCCAGCTGCAGTTCGATGGTGCCGCCGTCGGGCAGGCGCGAGATGCCATGCAGCACCGCGTTTTCCACCAGCGGCTGCAGTACCAGCCTTGGCAAGGGCAGGTCCCATGGCAGCGGCTCGTCGCGCTGCCAACGCACCTGCAGGCGTTCACCCAGGCGCAGCGATTCGATCGACAGGTAGCGCTCGGCCAGCTCGCATTCGTCGCGAAGGGTGGAATCGCCCTCGCCCGCCCCCAGCGCGGCACGGAACAGATCGGACAGGTCCAGCACCGCGCGCTCGGCGACTGCCGGGTCACGATGCAGCAGGCTGGCGATCAGGTTCATGCTGTTGAACAGGAAATGCGGGCGGATACGCGCCTGCAGCGCGTCGGCCTGCGCGCGCGCGTTGGCCTGCACCTGCGCGGCCCAGCGATCGCTTACGTAGAAGTAGCGCAGCGCCAGCGCGGCGATCAGCGCCGTGGTTGCCGCGCTGCCGAGGGTGAAACGCCAGAAGCTGATGCCGCTGGCGAAGCTGTCGCCCAGCACCGCGTACAGCGCGTGCACGATGCCGGCGCAGACCACCGCGATCAGGGTTGCCAGCACGGTCGCCGCAATGGCGCCCAGCACCGGCGGCAGCCGCGACAGGGTCTGCCGCAGCAGGCAAAGGCTGGCGGTCACCGCCAGCGCCAGCCACAGCGCGAATCCGCTGGCCGACAGCAGTTCGCCGAAGGTCCAGTGACGGCTGCCGTCCGGCGCCAGCGCCAGTACCACCACCACCAGCTCGGCCAGGCCGAGCATCGCCGCCAGCCGTGGCAGGCGGCACAGTTCCGGCATCCACGGCGGTGTGCTGGCCGGCGACATGGCTCAGGCGGCGCCCAGGCGTTCCTGCAGCCAGTCACCCAGTGCCTGGATCTCCTCGGCACAGACCTGGTGGGCCATTGGGTAACTGTGCCACGCCACATCCAGGCCCAGCGTATGCAGCGCCTGCGCGCTGTGCGCTGCGACGGCCTGAGGGATCACCGGGTCGCCACTGCCATGGGCCATGAACACCGGCACCTGCACCGCGCCGTCAACACGCGTGGCGCTGTCGGCTTCGGGCAGATAGGTGGACAGCGCGATCAGGCCGGCCAGCGGTGCGGTACGCGAGAGCGCGGCCGTCAGGATGATCGCCCCACCCTGCGAGAAGCCTGCCAGGAAGATCTTCTCCGGCGCGATGCCGCGCTCGATCTCGCGCGCGATCAGTGCGTCCAGCTGCACCACCGATTCCTGCACGCCGGCCATGTCGGCGCGCGAACGGAAGTCCATGCCCACGATGTCGTACCAGCCGCGCATCGGCACGCCGTTGTTGATCGTGATCGGCCGCACGGGTGCGTGCGGGAACACGAAGCGCAGCGCCGGCCAGTGCGGCCGCACCAGTTCCGGCACGATCGGCGCGAAATCATGGCCGTCGGCGCCGAGGCCGTGCAACCAGATCACCGACCACTGCGGCGAGGCGCCGGTTTCCTGTTCCACCGTTTGCAGCATGATGCGGCTCCTTCAAGTTCGAGCCGCATTATGCCGCTGGCGCGGGGCAATCAGTACAGCGGCGGTTGCTCGGCCGCTTCCCGCCGCAGCTGCGCGGCGCGTACCAGCACCGGTGGCGGGATGTTCTCTTCGGGGATATCGAGCAGGCCGAGGCGATGCAGGAAAGCACCGGGGCCGCGCGAGGAGGTCAGCGCCACCACCGGAACGGCCAGAACCATGCCGATCACCACCGGCGCCATCCAGGCCGCCAGCGACGGCGATACCGCCCAGGCCAGCACGCCCATGAAGGCGCCGAACACACCCAGGCCACCGTAGCCACGGATCAACGCCATCCATGAGATGCCGCCGTCGTCACGCTGCTGCGCGTCCCAGCCGGAATCGCGCCCGGACAACACTTCGGCCACGCCGCGTGACTGCACGTACATCACCACCGGCGCCATCAGCGCGGCGAGCACGGTTTCCACCAGCATCGATACGAAGGCACGGATCGGACCGCCACAACCGCGGCGGTCGACCGGGTCCAGCAGCATTGCCAGGTAGCCGAGCACCTTGGGCAGCAGCAGCACCGCCATGGTGGCGGCGAACAGGCGCACCACCTGCTCTTCATCCTGTGCGCGCCAGTACACGCTGGGCGACAGGTGCAGCAGGGCGTTGAAATCGATGCCTTCCTGGAACAGCGGGATGGCGATGCCGATCAGCATCAGCATCGCCCACATCGGTGCGGTGAAATAGTGGCCGATGCCGATCAGCATGTGCGTGCGGCTGATCCAGTGCAGCCCGCGGCTGCCGACCACCTTGCCGTGCTGCAGGTTGCCCTGGCACCAGCGCCGGTCGCGCACCAGCAGGTCGGTCAGCGTCGGCGGGCCTTCCTCGTAACTGCCACCGAGGTAGGGCACCATGTGCGCGGCCCAGCCGCCACGACGCATCAGCGCCGCTTCGACGAAATCGTGGCTGAGCACGTGGCCGCCGAACGGCTTGCGCCCCGGCAGCGCCGGCAGGCCGGCGTGGTCGGCGAAGGCGCGGGTGCGAATGATGGCGTTGTGGCCCCAGTAGTTGCTCTCGGCGCCGTGCCACCAGGCCACGCCGCGGGCGATCACCGGCCCGTACACGCGGCCACCGAACTGCTGCATGCGCGCGAACAGGGTGCGGCCGCCGATCACCGACGGCAGGGTCTGGATCAGTCCGACGTCGGCGTTGTGTTCCATGCCGGCCACCAGGCGCACGATGCTGTCGCCGGTCATCAGGCTGTCGGCGTCAAGGATCAGCATCTGCGGGTAGGCACCGCCGAAGCGGCGGACCCAGTCGGCGATGTTGCCGGCCTTGCGCCCGCTGTTGTCACCACGGCGACGATAGAACAGGCGCGTCTGCCCCTCCGGCACACGCTCGCGCAGCTCGGCGAACACCTGTTCCTCGGCAGCGGCGATGTCCTCGCGGCGGGTGTCGCTGAGCACGAAGAAGTCGAAGCGGTCGAGCTGGCCGGTGGCCGCCACCGACTCGTAGATCGCCTGCAGGCCCGCCAGCAGGCGGCGCGGGTCTTCGTTGTAGGTCGGCATCAACAGCGCGGTACGGCTGTGCACGGCCGGCAACGGCTTGTCCGGGTCGATGCCCAGGCGATAGCCCCGGTCGAACACAGCGGTCAGGAAGCCGGCCAGGGCGCTGGCAAAGGAGAGCGCGATCCAGGCAAACAGGCCGACGAACAGCACCAGCAGGCAGGCTTCGAGCACGCTGATGCCATTGGCCGACAGCACCCGCCACATCATCCGCGTAGCCACGGCGGTCATGCCGAGCGTGCCACCAAACAGGTACAGCCGGCGCAGGCCGATCAGGCGCGGCGAGGTGCGATGCCGCCGGACCTTCAGTGCGCCTTCGCGCAGGGTCTGTTCGGGCATCGGCAACGGCGATTCAGCGGGCAGCAGCGCCCAGCCGGCATCGAGCCGGGGCGTTCCTGCTTCCGCATGGATGGTCTGCACCCCCATCGTCGCTTACTCCGCGCCGTCGGCACGGCCGGCCATCCCGGCCGGGCTGCATGCACCAAGGTTCCCGGCGCGCTTTCCCGGCGCCCGCACTTGTCCTGGCTGTGTCGGCCTCACGCCGCACAGTCGATGTCTGTCACTACCGGAACCCACACGATCTCCAACGGGGCGGAATCGAAAATGCGGCCCAGTCTAGGGCCCAGAATGTAAGCCGGGTGCGAAGGTCTACACCGGGATTTGTCCCCATTCAGCAAATAGCAGGCGATCACGCCAGGGCGTGGCCAGATGTCACTGCATCGCCCCCGGTACTGGATCGTAACAAACGCGAACGGTTATCATTTAATCAACCAGGCAGGTCACCGTCTTCCGCGCGGCCGCGACCCACCCAGCTGCGCCGGTCCAGACCGCGCACCCGACGACCCACGGAAGGGGGGGCTGCCTGCTGTCTGCCTGCGCCTGCTGCTTCCACCGGGTCACCCCACCTCCCATGGAAGCCGTCATGTCCCTGTCGTCCCGTTCCCGTTCCGCGCGCCTGCCGCGCACCCGCCTTGCCACCGTCTGCCTGCTGGCCCTGCCCGGCCTGGCCGCCGCAGAGGCCGCCGCCGATGCCTCCACCAAGGACCTGGATACCGTGGTGGTCACGGCTTCAGGCAGCCAGCAGTGGATCAAGGATGCCCCGGCCAGCATCAGCGTGATCACTCGTGAGGACATCGAGCGCCAGCCGGTACCGGACCTGGCCGCCCTGCTCAGCCGCGTACCGGGCGTGACCGGCGGCCTCAGCGCCGTCGGCGAGCAGTCCAAGATCAAGCTGCGTGGCATGCCGTCCAACTACACGCTGGTGCTGGTGGACGGCAAGCGCATGGGCAGCTCGGCCTCGACCAACTATCGCCCCGACCTCGGCCGCCAGGACCTGAACTGGATCTCGCCGGACCAGATCGAGCGCATCGAAGTGGTGCGCGGGCCGATGTCGTCGCTGTATGGCTCCGATGCGATGGGCGGGGTGATCAACATCATCACCCGGCGCATCGGCGACGAATGGAACGGCAGCGCCACCCACAGCTACACCCGCCCGGCTGACGGCAAGCGCGGCGATACCCAGCAGATCGGCGCCACGTTCTCCGGGCCGCTGGGCGAACGCTTCGGCCTGCGCATCGGTGCCAACAGCATGCGCCGCGATTCGGACCGCTCCAACGGCGGTGTCTCCGGCAATGCCTACGCGGGCGAAAAGGACCGCAATGTCGATGCGTTGCTGCAGTGGAAGCTGAGCGACGCACAGGAACTGTCGCTGGAAGCCGGGCACGGCGTGCAGCAGGCCTTCATCGATGCGTCGCTGGAAAAGCAGGACGAAGGTGCCTGGGGTGCCAGTGAGCTCAAGCGCAGCTCGCTGGCGCTCAACCACAATGGCAAGTGGCGCTTCGGCAATTCGAAGATCAGTGCGTACTGGACCGAGTACAGGAACGACATCGGTGCTGCCGGCCGTTCCGAAGCCACCGATACGATCATCGAGGGCAGCCTGACCACGCCGTTCACCCTCGGCGTTGAACACCAGTTCGCCGTAGGCGGCCAATGGAAGCGGCAGGAGCTGACCAACACCGACACCATCGGCCGCGCGCCGATCGACTATGCCGGCAACGCGGTCAGCGGCTCCACTCTGGACGTGGACACCTGGGCGCTGTTTGCCGAGGACGAGCTGAAACTGCACCGCACCCTGGCCCTGACCGTGGGCGCGCGCCTGGACCATCACGAGCAGTTCGGCGGCCACGTCAGCCCGCGTGCGTACCTGGTCTGGCACCCTGCCGAACAGTGGACGATCCGCGGTGGCGTCTCCAAGGGCTTCCGTGCGCCCAGCCTGACCGAGAACTCGGCCAGTGCCGCTACCCAGTCCGGGGGCCGCGGCTGCACCTCGCTGATTCCGCTGGGCTACACCCGTGGCGGGTGCTACATGGCCGGCAACCCGGACCTGGATCCGGAGACCAGCACCAACCGCGAGATCGGCATCAGCTTCGACAATGACCTGATCGATGTCGGCGTGACCTATTTCCACACCGACTTCCGGAACAAGATCGAGTACGCACCGCTGGGCCGGTTCAACGGCATCTGGTGGACGCGCATGAACAACGTACAGCGCGCGCGCACCCGCGGCATGGAAGGCAACCTCAACGTCCGCTTCGGCGAGCAGTGGCGCTGGCGCACCTCGGCGACCTGGATGAAGGAAGCCAGGAACCTGACCACCGGCCGCAACCTGATCGATACACCGGAGTTCTCCGGCTATTCGTCGCTGGACTGGGCGCCCAGCACGGTGTTTTCCGGCAGCCTGTCGGCGCAGTACACCGGCAGGCAGACCGGCACCGCCACGACCTTCCTCAAGGCCTATACGCTGTATGACCTGACCGCGGCATGGAACGTCAACGAAGTGCTGACCCTGCGCGGTGGCGTCAGCAACCTGGCCGACAAGAAGCTGTATGCGGAAGGCTCCACCGACTACTTCGTCGCCGGGCGCAGCTACTTCCTGAGCATGACCGCGCGGTTCTGACCGGCGGCACGCGCCGTGATCGCGCTGGCGACATGCCAGCGCGATCGACGGTGTTGCGGGTTACTCGCGTTCCAGCGCGGTCGGTGCCGCATCCCGCGTGGCGGCCGTGCGCGCACGGTCCATCGCCACCGCCAGTTGCTGGCGTGCGAGCAGTTGTTGTGCCTGCACCACTTCAGGTGTCGGCAGGAGCACCGGTCCCGGTGCGTTTTCCGGTGTAGCAGCTGTGGTCATGCAACCTCCATGGACATCCCGCCGCCGCACGGGTTCAGCCGGGGCGGCAGCGGAACTGCGCACCCTATCCTAAAAACAAGGCGGGCGGGTGACGGCGCGGCGCTTGGCCGCAGGCGCGCGAACAAGGCAGGCGTCACATTCTTGACGCTAGCGCTTGGATCCTGAATAGGACTTGTCCTATCATGAAAACGTTTTCTCACAGGGATGTTTCCCAATGAATACCACTGACCTGTCCCAGTTCAGCCCGAAGTGGCAGTTCCGCTTCAACTTCTTCCGCCAGCACGGCGCCCCCAAGAACCCCGGCTTCAAGCAGGCCTGGAAGGCACTGTCCTTTGGTGACCGCCTGAAGATCAACCTGAACTTCTTCGCGTTGTTCTTCGGTGCCATCTACCTGCTGATTCTCGGCATGTGGCGCAAGGCACTGGTGGTGATCGGCATCAACATTGCGCTGGCCATCGTCAGCATGTTCCTGCCGGATGTCGTCGGGCGCATGCTGTTCATCGCCATGAACCTGCTGGTCGCCTCCAGCACCAACTACAGCTACTACCTGGAAAAGGTGGAAGGACGCGCCAGCTGGAATCCGTTTGAAGGAATGTTCTGAGCCATCAGACCTGCGCAGGATGCGCGGCAAGGATGCATGCGACGCCCGGCAGCCGCCGGGCGTCTTCGTTTCCGGCATCAGGCCACGCGGCGGGCCATGCCCTCCGGCTCGGCCTGCAGGCGGAAGCGCGACACCGCCACTGCCAGCTGCTCGGCCTGCTCCTCCATCGCACGGGCGGCGGCACTGGCTTCCTCCACCAGCGCGGCGTTCTGCTGGGTGGTTTCGTCCATCTGCACTACGGTCTGGTTGACCTGCTCGATGCCGGCAGACTGTTCGCGCGACGCGGCCGAGATCTCGGCCATGATCTCGTTGACCCGGCCGACCTGACCGACGATGTCCTGCATGGTGCGCCCCGCACCGTGCACCAGCTGCGCGCCGGCACCGACCTGGGCCACCGAGGCGTCGATCAGCTCCTTGATCTCCTTGGCAGCACCCGCCGAGCGCTGCGCCAGCGCCCGCACTTCACTGGCCACCACTGCGAAGCCACGGCCCTGTTCACCGGCGCGCGCCGCTTCCACTGCGGCGTTCAACGCCAGGATGTTGGTCTGGAACGCAATGCCATCGATCACCGAGATGATCTCGGCGATGCGCTGCGAAGACGCCTCGATCTGCTCCATGGTGTGCACCACCTGGCTGACCACCTGGCCGCCTTCGCTGGCCACGCCCGCTGCGGAACCGGCCAGCGTATTTGCCTGCAGCGCATGGTCGGCGTTCTGGCGCACGGTGGAGGTCAGTTCTTCCATCGACGCGGCGGTTTCCTCCAGGTTGGCGGCCTGCTGCTCGGTGCGGCGCGACAGGTCACTGTTGCCGGCGGCGATCTCACCGGCGGCCAGGCGGATGCTGGCCGCCGACTGCTGGATCTGGCCGACGATCTGGGTCAGCTGCTGCACGGTGCTGTTGGCATCGTCGCGCATCACCGCAAACACGCCGTGGAAGTCGCCCTGCATGCGCGCACTGAGGTCACCGGCGGCGATCGCGCGCAGCAGCGTCGACAGTGCCGCCAGGTTGTGGTCGCTGACCTGCATCATTGTGTTCAGGGTCTCCACCATGCGGCGGAAATCATGTTCGAAGCGCAGTGCATCACCGCGCACGGCGAAGTCACCGGCGGCGGCGGCGGCGGCCAGTTGCTGGATCTGCTCGTTGATCGCGGCCAGGTTGCGCTTGGTGGTCGCCATTGCGGCAGTGAACACCGCCTTCTCGCCCGGCAGCACTTCCATGTCCACGCTGAGGTCGCCCACGGCATAGCGCTGCATCACTTCAACCAGGCGCTGGGTGACCGCATTGCTGGAGGCCACCAGCTGGTTGCTGTCGGCCACCATGCGGCCGTACTCGCCCGGGAAGGCCGCAGCATCCATGCGATAGCTGAGTTCACCGGCATCGTGCCGGCGCGCCATTTCGGCCTGCGCAGCCATCACCGACTGCAACTGCCCACGCATGCCCTGCATTGCGTCCAGCAGGCGCCCCACTTCGTCGTTGCTGCGCGCCGGCAGCGTGCTGTCCAGCTTGCCGGCGGCGACATCACCGGCCACGCGTACCGCTTCGGCCAACGGGCGGATCGCCAGGCGGCGCAGCAGCACGTAGACGCCGGCGCTGAGGGTCAGCGCGGCGATCACGCCGACCAGCAGGGTCAGCCACAGCAGCTGGCGTGCCTCAGACACGATCACCGCATGCGGCATCACCACGCCCAGCGCGAAGCGTTGCGGGGCGTCGCCCACGCGCAGCGGCACATACACGCGTACGTTGCCGGCCGCGTCGGGGCTGAAGGCCTCGAACGGACGGTCGGCGGCGATGTCGGCCAGCATGCTGCGGGTCAGGGCATCGTTGCGCGGCTTGCCGATCTCGGCGGCATTGGCCGAGGCCAGCACCACGCCCTTGGGCGACAGCAGTTCGACGCGGCCAGCCCCCATCGGCTTCAGCGTTGACAGGTGCTTCTGCAGCGCTGCCAGCGAGAAGTCGACGGTGAACACGCCCAGGAATCTGCCGTTCTCGATGATCGGCGTGCTCAGGGTGCTCATGAGCACCTTCTGGCCGGCGATGTCATAGGCGTAAGGTTCGCTGACCTTGGGCAGCTTGTCGCGGCTGGGCACCATGTACCAGTCACCGGAACCGCTGGCAGTCTCGGTGTAGTCGGTCATCACCGACTGCTGCGGTTTGCCGTCTTGCCAGGCCCAGTAGCTCATGTAGCGGCCGGTGGCATCGTGTGCTTCGGAATTGACGAACTCCGCATCCTTGCCGTCGAAGGCATCGGCCTCCCACATGGTGCTCTTGCCCAGCCATTGAGGATGAGCACGCAGCTGTTCGCCGAGCACCGCCGCCAGGCTGGCGCGGTCGGGTATGTCACCACGGGCACGCTGGGCCAGCACGGCCTCGACCATGGCGTCATTGCTGGCGAAAGCGGTGCCCAGATCAGCTGCCACCTGGCGCGCCTCGGCGTTGGCCTCGCTGGTCATGGTCTGGCGCGAGGCGCTGATCAGACTGGCGCTGGCCTGTCGGTAGATCAGGAAGGCGGTCAGGCCGAAGCACAGCAGCGCGATCACGGCGGTGCCCAGCATCAACTTGTGGGCGATGCTGCCTGGGCGTTGGGCAGTGGCAGAGCGGGAAGAAGACATGGGAGGGTCCGCAAGGCAGTTCAGGACGACCGGCACCACGAGGGCACCGCGCAGGCGCGCGATCTGTCGCGCAGGCCACCGGCCGCCGGGGCGCGCCCGGCGCTGGAAGCGCACTGGGTTAGCGGCCGCCCGCCAACGAGGTTGAGGCGGGCGGCCTGCACATTCCTGAATCCGCTCAGGCTCGGCTCAGCGCCCCCCCCCTCGCGATGCCCTCACTCGGCCACGCGGTCCTTGATCCACTGTGCCCGCGGCAGTACCTCGATGCTGCCGACGGCATACTGCTGCAGCACGTCGTCTGGCCCGAAGCACGGTTGCCAGCCCAGCTCGCTGCGCAGGCGGGCACTGTCGTAGACACGGTCGATGCTCAATGGCAGCGGCCAACCACGGCGTTCGAACTCGGCCAGCAGCTGCGGCGCGCGACGGGCCAGCACGCTGCGCGGGTGCGTGGCCAGCTCCAGGCAGTCCTCGCGCCGGAACGGCGTCGGCGCACAGGCGAGGTAGCGCGCGAACGGGGCGCCTTCGTCGAGCAGCAGTGCAGCATGTGCGCTGGCCACATCGCGGGCGTCGATGCCGCGATGCAGGCGGAACATCGCCATCCGTTCGGGCGGTTCCGGGAAACACCGGCCCATGCGCAGCACGCGAACGCTGAAGCCCGGCGTGGCGGCGGCTTCGGCCAGGGTCTCTGCCTGCAGCTTGGTACGGTGGTAGATCGTGCGCGGCAGCGGCTCGGTGTCTTCGTCGATCCAACGGCAGCCACCGGCCACCACGGCATGGCCATACAACGCAGTGGTGCTGGTCAGCACGAAGCGCCGTGCTCCTGCTTCGCGTGCAGCCTGCAGCAGGTGTGCGGTGGCCTCCACGTTGATCTGCTGGAACACCGCATCCGGCACCAGGCCGACATGCGGGGCATGCAGGGCCGCGGTATGGATGACTGCATCCATGCCCTGCACCGCGCGCGCGACGGCCTGCCGATCGCTGACATCGGCAATGATGCGCGTGGTGGCAAACGGACTGCGGTCCAGCCCCACCACTTCGTGGGCGGCCGCCAACGCACCGAAGATCGCGCGCCCGATGCGGCCGGAACTGCCGGTCAACAGAATCTTCATTGAGTCCATTCACTCGAAGCGCCCGGGAACTACCGGGATGCTTCGATTCTAGGCATGCAATCGCGCATCCGCGATAGGACAGCCATGCAATCGTGCGTTCATCTTGACGACTTCGCAGGCGCCAGCAGTTGCCGCGCGATGAACAGCGGATCGTCGCCGCCGGCCACATCGGGCCTCACGCCAGTACGTTCCCAGTTTCCACCGGTACGCAGATTGATGGGTTGCCGGTCGGGAATACTGATCTGATAGCCATCGGGCAGCAGCACAGGATCACCAAACATATGCGCGGCACCGCCACTGCGCGTGCCGACAATCCGCGCGCGGCCCAGTGCCTGCAGCGAATAGGCGACGAACTCGGCCGCCGAACCGGTGCGGCGGTCGATCAGCACCACCAGCGGTTTCAGGTACGCAGGCAGGCTGGCAGGCGGCAGCAGTACCGGCGTGCGCCGGCCGCGCTGGTCCAGCTGCTGCACCGCGTCGATCTTCGCGTCCAGCAGCGTGCGTACCAGCAGGTCGGCACTTGCATCGTCGCCGCCCCCGTTCTGGCGCAGATCCAGCACCAGGCCATCGGTCTCGGCCAGCAGGGCAAGGGCCGCAGCGAACTTCGGGCGCGCCAGATCCAGCGGATAGAAGGTACTCAGGCGCAGGTAACCAATGTTGCCCTCCATCACCCGCACCTCGCGCACGCCGGCACCATTGCTGCGGGCATCGGCGCGCCAGGCCATCAACCAATCGTCCTGGCCGGCCGCTGCGTCCACGCGTTCAACGTGGAAGTGGCCATCGAACATGTCCAGGTCCTGGTTCAGGCGTGCGCTGAACGCAACCGGATCCGAACAGCTGTCCGCATAGCGCTGCTGCACCGACCAGGTGCGCAGGGCATCGGCGATACGGGCGCCCTCCGCCTCGTCAAGGTACTGCGCCTGCACGGCGGTGGCCGCCGCGCGCAGCACTCCGTCCTGCGCCGGGCAGGCCGCTGCCAGCAAAGCAGCGAGCATCCAAGACACGGTCATCAACCACCTCCGCGTTGAAGATATATAAGTGCTTATATATCATTCTGGTCATGGATCTCCAACACGCCACGCTCGGTACGTTGCTGCGCGCCCTGCTCGACCAGCTGGACCCGGCGGTCGAACAGGCCTACCGGGACCTGCAACTGGACTACCGGCCCCGCTACACGCCGGTGCTGCGCACGCTGATGGCGCAGGGCCCCTGCCGGATCAAGGACCTGGCATCGGCCTGCGGGCTCAGCCATTCGGCGCTCAGCCAGACCGCGGCGGCGATGGTGCGTGATGGTTGGCTGCACGCGTCCAGCGGCGACGACGGACGTGAACGCATCCTGCAGTTGAGCCCCCGCGCACAGCGCGCGATGCCTGCGCTGCAGGCGCAATGGCAGGCCACTGCCGTAGCGGCGCGCAGCCTCGATGCCGATCTGGGGCAGCCGCTGGAGCAGGTGCTGCGCGACGCCCTTGCAGCGCTCGCACAGCGGCCCTTCGCGCAGCGCCTGCAGGACGCCCGCCGGCCCTGAAGCCTTCTGCTCTGCGGCCATTTCGATTTCGCTGAGGAAGGTCCAGCCGCCGTTGCCCAGGCGCAGCTCCAGCGTGCGCACTGCGCGGCCGGCTGTCCGGCCTAGGTGAAGGGTGCAGTTCGTCCTAGCCACGCAGGGCGGCGCGCGCAGCAGCGTACCTGCGCCGTGAAAAGCAGTACGGTGCGACGTGAAGGCAGCCGCACCGATGCGGACACTCCGTTAGCCGGGCACCGGCAAGGATGAGCTTCCCTTCCATGCAACGGGAGCCTTCCCATGGCCGGCCAGCACCACGGCACTTCCCATCGTGGCTTCGCCTCGATGGACCAGGACAAGCAGCGCGCGATCGCCGCAAAGGGAGGACGCGCCGCGCATGCGTCCGGCAATGCACATGAGTTCAGCCCAGCCGAGGCACGCGTGGCCGGCCGCAAGGGCGGCGAGGCGATCAGCCGCAACCGCCAGCACATGGCAGCGATCGGCCGCGAAGGCGGGCACGCTCGCCACGCCAATGCACGGCAACAGCGGCAAGCGGCCGAAGCGACGCCAACGAGGGACGGTCCACAACGCCAGCAGAGCTGACCGCGGCGCGTTCAGGCGCGCCTGTGCTACCGGAGCAGCCCGAATGCCGCGAGCAGGGCCAGCACGCCGTTAGACGGTCATCGTCCCGCGCGCACCGTCAGGCGTGGCTGAGGCACCATCCACCGCTCAGGCGTGGGCGAGGATGTTCAACAGCCGACCGAACGGATCGCGGACGAAGAAGCGCCGCACGCCCCAGGGTTCGTCGGCCGGGCCATATTCCAGCGCGATGCCGGCCGCGCGCATGCGCTGCAGCACGTCCTGCAGATTGTCCACTTCGATCGACAGGTCCGGCACCGGCGTGCCCGAGCCTCCTTCACTGGCGAAGCTGACCTGGGCCAGCGCACTGCTCTGCCCGCCATGGGTGACGATCCAGCCATGGTCCATCACCACCGGCATGCCGAGCAGCTCGCCATAGAACGCAGCGGCACGTGAGGGATCGGACGTGGCGATGTTGGCGACGACACGCTTGACGGCCATGTTCCACTCCACCAGGAAGAATGTGTCGAGACTGCCCGACCTTGCGCACGAACAGAAGAGCCCCGCCACGGACGAGGCCCGTCTTCAGCCGAGCATGGCTGGGCTTACACCGCGCCGCAGCGCTCCATGACACATCGATCGTATTCGTACTGGCATTCCATGGCATCACCACCACCGGACACACATGCCTGGTAAGCCTTCCAGCAGGGCAGATCGCAGGGCTGGACCGGTCCGGCCACGGCCACCGAGCCGCTGCAGGCCAACGCCAACACAACACCGGCGATCACTTTCCTGAAAGTACGCATCGACATCGCTCCTTGATTAGCCTGGTGAGCCCAGGCCGGGCCACCTTAGCGCTGCACACGGGACGCTGGGTGAAGGCCGATGCCGCTCGACTCAGCGGTGCAGCAACCCCAGCACACGCAGCTGTCCGGCCAGCTCATCAATGTTGCGCCACGGCAGGATCGGCGAATTGCCGCGCTCGTCCGGCGGGTTGTCCGGCAGCGCATCGGACCAGCCACCGGCCCCCACAAGCGGCAGCAGCGGCCGCTTGTGCAGCCAGGCCAGGCAAACCTCCGAGATCGTACCGGCGCGCCCGCCGATCACGATGCAGGCATCACCGGCCAGGGCCATGATCAGGTTGCGCGCATCGCCCATGCCACAGGGCACCACCACCGTGGCGGGCCAATCGGCTACCGGCATGCCGCTTTCCGGGATCACGCTGAGCACCTGGCCACCGGCGGCTACTGCCTGCTCGGCAGCTACCCGCGTAGCGGCACTGCCACAGCCGCTGACCAGCGTGATGCCCTGCACGGCCAGGAAACGCCCTGCTTCAGCTGCGCGCTCGAACGCGTCGCTGCCAGGATCGGCACTACCCAATATCGCCAACTGTGGTTTACGCAATGCGTTACGCATGGACGGCCCCAAGGCCTCGGCAAGAAAGGTCGCGGTGCCCGGCCCGGCGGAGCCACGTCTTGCACCGATCACAGAAGATTAACACGTTCATAAAAATCCCTTCACATTACTGGGGGATATCGCCATGCCTTTGCGTTAACGGCCTTGATGTCCGTCAACCAAGGAAGTTGTCCGATGAATCACCCGCTGTACGGCCGTTCGTCCCGCTCCCTGTCGCACCGCCCGCTGGCGCTTGCCGTCGCCAGCTCGCTGCTGCTGGCCGCTGCACTGCCGGCCATGGCCAGCGAATCACTCGAGGCCTGGCAGCAGCAGCGCCAGATGCAGGCTGCATGGGCACAGCCTGCTGCCAACGCTGCACCCGCAGCGACGGCCGCTGCACCTGCCGCCAGCAGCACCGCCGTTCTTGGCAACCCGGGCGATCCGGCCAGCTGGCGCAGCGATGAGTTCAACGCCGATTGGGGCCTGGGTGCGATGGGCGCGGACTACGCCTATGCACGCGGCCTGACCGGCAAGGGTGTGCGCCTGGCGCTGTTCGACTCGGGGTCCGCACTGGCGCATCCGGAGTTTGCAGGACGCAATACCTCCAGCATCACCATCGGTGCCGACTGCCCGACGCCGGGTGTGGTCGCGGGGACCGGTGCCTGCGGGCAGACCCGCGGCGAACAGCCCGGCTACAACTACTATGGCCTCGGTGCCGGCGTTCCGGCCGCACTCGCGGCACGCCTGATCGCGGCCGGCCAGCCCTATGGCTTCAGCTACGCCGACCACGGAACGCATGTGCTTGGCACCATCGGCGCAAACCGCAATGGCACCGGCATGCATGGCGTGGCCTTTGGTGCGGATCTCACCGCCGCCCGCGTGTTCGGCGACACCTACTATGAGTGGCGCCTGGATCCGGACAACTACTATCGCCCGCGCGCGGTGTACCGCACCGATCCGGATGACGCCGCCACGCTGGACATGTATGCACAGATCCAGGCGCAGGGCGTGCGTGCCATCAACCACAGCTGGGGCATCTCCACGCGCAACATGACCGCCGCCGCGCTGGACCAGCAGTACGCCAACATCGGTGCCGACTACGGCGTGTACGGCAGCATCTACGCCAGCAATGGCGATACACCGGGCTCCACCCTCATCCAGGTCTGGTCGGCTGGCAACGGCAGCGGCGCCGTCGCCGGAATCACGGCCGCCATGCCGCGCTGGAAGCCCGAACTGGAACCGTACTGGCTGGCCGTGGCCAACGTCCGCCGGCCCAACGCCGCTGCGGGCGAAACGGACTACGTGATCGATGGAAGTTCCAGCATCTGTGGCGTTGCCGCCAACTGGTGCATCTCGGCACCCGGCACCGACATCGTCAGCACCATCGTTTCCGGGGATATCCAGGGCCGCATCGAAAACACCTCCGCCTACGTGCGGCTGATCATCGACAGCGAGAACACCCAGTATGTCTATGGCACCAAGACGGGCACATCGATGGCGGCGCCGCACATCACTGGCGCGCTCGGCCTGCTGATGGAGCGCTTCCCCTATCTGGACAACGCCCAGGTCCGCGACGTGCTGCTGACCACCGCACGCGACCTGGGTGCAGCGGGCATCGATCCGATCTACGGCTGGGGCATGGTGGATCTGAAGAAGGCCATCGAAGGCTATGGCTCGCTGCGCGTGGACACCAACGTGGTGATGAACCAGAAAGCCGGCGGCCTGAAAGTCTGGGAAGGCGATGCCTGGGACAACTGGACCAACGACATCGGTGGCCCTGGCAAGCTGACCAAATCCGGTATCGGCTGGCTGCGCCTGAGCGGCAACAACAGCTTCAACGGCGCGGTACTGCAGGACGGTACGCTGGAATTGAACGGCACCAACACCCTCACCTCGGCAGTCGAGGTACAGGGTGGCCAGTTGCTGCTCAACGGCAGCCTGGTCTCCACCGCACTGACCACTACCGGTGGCGTGAGCACGGTCAGCGCCAGCGGCGTGCTGAACAACAGCAACCTGGTGATCAGCGGCGGCGTGGTGTCCTTCAACGGCACGCAGACCGGCGGCACCACCACGGTCGGCGCCAATGGCCTGCTGAAGGGCGTCGGCACGCTCGGCAATACCCGCGTGGACGGCCTCATCGCGCCGGGCAACTCGATCGGCACGCTGACCATCAACGGCAACTACGTGCAGGGCGCCACTGGCGTCTATGCCGCCGAGCTGGCCCCGGGTGGCCGCAGTGACCAGTTGCACGTGACCGGCACCGCCACCCTTGGCGGCACGCTGGTCGCGCTGCCGGAGCCGGGCGTGTACTACCTCGGCGAGCAGTTCAACTTCCTGCGTGCCGACGGAGGCGTCAACGGCCAGTTCGCCAAGACCGACTTCAGCGCGTTTTCCCCGTTCCTGCAGTTCAGCCTGGCCTACGGTACCAACGGCACGCGCATCGACGTCGCCCGTGGCGCTTCACTGACCACGGCTGCCAACACGCCCAACCAGCGTGCAGTGGCAGCGGCCGCCGACCTGCTGCCGATCGCCCAGGGTCTGCCCAAACCGCTGACGCAGCTGTTCCCGCAGCAGCTCGGAGGCGTGCTCGACGGCCTCAGCGGCGAGCTGCATCCGGCCACGGCCATCGCCCTGGTCGAGGGCAGCCGCTACGTGCGCGATGCCGCGTTGTCACGCCGTGCCGGCGCCGCCGCACCCGGTAGCGACGTGGGTGACGCGACGGGTGCATGGGTGCAGGCCATCGGTGGCAACAGCAAGCTGGACGGTGATGTCAACACTGCCCGCACCGAAGCCAACAGCAACGGCCTGCTGGTCGGCATCGACCGCGAGTTCTCCGGCTGGCAGGTCGGCGTGTTGGCCGGCACGGGCCGCACCGACGTGAAGCAGCAGGAGCGTCGCGCCAAGTCGAAGATCGACAACACCCACTTCGGTGCCTACGCCAGCCACAACTGGGGCGGTTTCGGCCTGCGCGGTGGTGTGGCGTGGAGCAAGCACGAGGTGAAGAGTACGCGTGATGTCGCCTTCGCAGGCTTCAGCGACAGCCTGAGCGCGCGCTACGACGCCCGCACCCGCCAGGCCTTCATCGAAGCCGGCTACCGCTTCGGTGGCCCGGAAGCCGGGCTGGAGCCCTACCTGCAGGTCGCACGTGTCGAAGTGGACCTCAAGCGCGTCAACGAACACGGTGGAGCAGCGGCACTGCAGGGCAAGGTGGACGATACCGGAACCACGATTGCCACTGCCGGCGTGCGCTTCGACAAGGGACTGAAGGCTTCGTTCCAGCAGGAGAGCTGGCTGCACCTGCGCGGTGGCGTCGGCTATCGCCGCGCTTCCGGTGATCGCAGCCAGGTCGCCAACCTGGCCTTCGCCAACGGAAGCACGACGTTTGCGGTCAACGGCGCGCCGATCGCCGACAACGCGGTGGTGGCCGAACTGGGCCTGTCGGCCTGGCTGACCGAGCGCCAGCAGCTGGAACTGGGCTACAGCGGCCAGTACGGCAGTGAAAGCCGCGACCACAGTGCGAATGTGCGCTGGTCGGTGCGCTTCTAGTTCCCGTCACGTGTTCTCATGAAGGATTGGGGCGGCCTGATGGCCGCCCTTTTTTTATCACCGGCCGAGGCTAGCGGCAGCCGCGCAACATCGCCGCGGCGACCAGGCTGGCCACTGGCAGCAACAGCCCATAGGCCACCAGCGGCCATACCGTATCGCCCGGCAGCAGCACCGTAGCCAGTGTTCCGAAGCAGGCCACGATCAGGCTCTGCATCGCGTAGTAGAGCGCCACCGCCATACCCGACGCATCGGCAAACTCACTCAACGCGCCGTTGGCAGCCACCGAAACCACCATCACCAGCCCCACCGCGATGCCCCACATGGGCAGCACGACGCTGGCGAATGACAGTGGCAACTCCGCAGCGAGCGCCATCAACAACACACCCGCCACCATCACGCACAGGCCACGCACGAATGTGCCAGGCACCGCCCAGCGCGCGATGAACGTCTTCGCCATGCGCGACATGAGGATCATCACCAGTGCCACCGTCGCGAACGCCAGGCTGAAGGTGATCTGGGAGTACTGCATGCGCTCGACCAGCACGCGCGGTGCGATCGAGAAGAACACGAAGAACGTGCCCATCGCGGCACTGAATCCCAGCGTGTAGACCCAGAAGGCACCACTGCGAAGAATTTTCTGCAGTGCCGGTCCAGCGTCCCTGCGCCCTGCGGGTCGGGTTTCCTGCCACAGGCGTTGCGCACGCAGGCCGGCGACCAGGCCAAGCACACCCAGCAGCACGAAGATCGCACGCCAGCCCGCTGCCGCAGCCACCAGTGCACCCAGCATCGGCCCCAGTGCCGGCACGAAGGCCAGCATCGAAGCGAACAGTCCATACAAGGACGCCCCCTGCGGTGCATCCGCGTACACGTCGCGGACGGTGGCAAACGTCGCTACCAGCGCTGCCGACGCGCCAATCGCCTGCACTGTGCGCCAGGCCAGGAAGATCCCGCTATTGCTGGACAGCGCCAGCGCAAACGAGGCGACAGTGAACAGCAGCGCCCCCAGCAACAGCACCGGGCGGCGCCCGATCCGGTCGGACAACGGGCCGAACAACAGTTGACCGACGCCGAGCACCAGCAGGTAGATGCTCAGCGTCAATTGCACCCGCGCAGGCGATGTTCCCAAGGCGCCGGGCATCAAGGGCACCACAGGTAGATAGATATCCATGGCCAGCGAGGCCAGGAGGTCGAACGGCGCCATCAGCGCAATGGCCGATGGCAGGGTATGGCCCCAACGCGGGGCCTGTCGATTGAACATGGGGAGTCTCCGCCCAGAGTGAGTCCGGCGGTGATCCATCCACTTCGCATGCATCGCAGGGATGTTCACCGCAACAACGTCTGCGTCGTTGTTGCGGCTCAGCGAACTGTCTGCGGACCGTTCCCGTTGTTCATGGTGCTCATTGTTGGCAGTGCGGAACCGGCAAGAGTGTAGCAGCGACCGATTCAGGGTGGCCGGGGCAGCGGTGCCGCCCCGGCCGCGGCGTCCCTGGGGAGTGGGACGCCGCTGATCGTCAGGCCGCCTTCATCGCATGCTTGCGCGCGCGCATCACGTTGTGGCATTCCTGCACTTCCGGCAACAGCTGGGTGACTTCCTGGCGTACCGCCGGCGGCAGCTCGTTGTCCTTCAGCACGTCCTTGAACGCGCCCAGCAGGCGGTCCTCCGACTCTTCCAGCTCGGCCACATAGCCATAGTTGGTGTCACCGAAGGCTGCACGCACCTTGCCGTAGAACTGCTGCATCGAACCCACCACGGTGCCATGCTCGGCCGGCTTGCCGCCGCTGGCAGCCACCGAACCACTCAGCGCCGCGACGATGCGGCCCTTGACGCCGGCGATGCGGGTGAACAAGGCCGACAGCTCGGCATCCTTCACCTTGGTCGCCGCTTCTTCATAGAACGACTTGCCGTCACGAGCGATCTCGATCAGGTCGTTGAGGCGATGTTCGATGGTGGACTGGGTGCTCATGGCGTTGCTCCTGTATCTTCGTTTCAGGGGAGAAAAGCAGCTTCGACTGCGCTGCCTGCGTATCCACTGTGGACATGCTCGTGTGGTTCCCGGGTGAGCAGCGATTGATACGCACTTCACGTCACCCAACCCGCACTGACTGCTTCACGCCACAGTGGCGCGTGGATCACATCGAGCGAGCCCGGGCAGGCTCACCAAGGTACGAAAAGGATGATCAGCACGATCACCAGGACCGCGGCGAGCGCTCCCATCAGCACGTTTCTCTGGCGCCAACTGGGTTTCGGTTTTCCGGGAGTATTCATGCCTGCTACCTGTCTCTGCGGTTGACCCCGGCAGACTGATGGATCGGCGACGGTGCGTGCGTGCAGGACACGTGCAGGCGACGTGCAGAGCACCGGCACCCATGTCGATTTCCGGCACACTCGCTCGTCAGATCATCAAAGCCCTCCTTGATTGCGGACCCCATGCCTCCCATCCTCACCGCCTTCGCCACCTCCCCCGACCGTGGCCAGGGCCTGGCCCGTGACATGCGCGTGCGCTGGGCACTGGAGGAACTGTCGGTAGCCTATGACGTACAACTGCTCACCTTCACCGAGATGAAGCAGCCCGTACACCTGGCACGCAATCCGTTCGGGCAGATTCCCACCTGGCAGGAGGGCGACCGGACCCTGTTCGAATCCGGCGCCATCGTCCTGCATCTGGCCGAACAGCACCCCGGCCTGCTGCCGCGCGATCCGGACGCCCGCATGCGCGCGATCATGTGGGTGTTCGCTGCGCTGAACACGGTGGAGCCCCCCATCGTTGAGCGCTCCATGGCCTGGGTGCTGGAGCGCGAGCAGCCGTGGTACGCACAGCGGCTGCCGCTGCTGGATGAGCGGGTTCGGGCGCGACTGGCGCAACTGTCGACATGGCTGGCCAAGGCGCCGTGGCTGGACGGCGATTTCAGCGTGGGCGACCTGATGATGGTCTCGGTGCTGCTGCGCCTGAAGAGCAGCGGGCTGCTCGACGAGTCTCCGACGGTGGCCGCCTATGTGGCCCGCGCGACGCAGCGGCCCGCCTACCAGCGCGCCTTCGCCGCGCAGCTGGCGGTGTTCCAGAACGGGTAGTTCCACGCCATGCGTGGAAACACTCAGCGCAAGCTGCGCCGGCAGGCGGCCTGCACCAGCATCAGCTGCGCCACCAGGATCAGCATCGCGCAGCCTGACAGCAGCCACGGGTCGATGTACCACTGCCCATTGAAACTGAAGTCGCCTGCGGAAATGCGTTTCCAACCGTTGAAGTGCTGCATCGCTGCCACCACGAACGCGAAGCCACCCGCGGTGTACGACAACCAGGGCACGATGAGGCTCCCCGGGCGCGCGAACAGCGTCAGCAGGCCGAGCACGCCGATGACCGTGCGCTGCACGCGGCAGTACGGGCAGACATAGGCCATCCCGCTCCATTCCACCGCCCAGGCCAGCAGGCTGACCAACATGCCCGCCACTGCGGCGGCGTGCAGGACTTTCGGCGTGATCGTCATGCCACTCTCGTGTGCCATCCCGTGCTCCTTGGTTGAAAGACCCGGGCAGGGTAGCAGTGCTGCAGCGTCATCCCTTCTTGATGACGGTCCGCTTGCCGATGGTGCTGGTTTTGCCAGCGGTCGGCCTGGCCAAGCCAGGAATCAGGAAATCGGTGACCTTGTGGCCCATCGACACCTTGGACGCCAACCAGCGCGGCATGCGCCCGCGACCGGTCCAGGTCAGGCGCTTGTATTCCGGGTCGCGATACTTGGGCGCGACTTTGCCGGATTTACGGCGGACGGCTTTTCGGGCGGGCGCAGGTGTTTCCGAGGCTTGGCCGCCAAAGAGTTCTTCAAGGGTGTAGCCGGCTTCGGCGGCGGCGGCCTTCAGCATCCGCCGCACCGCACTGGCCGGACGGCGGCTGGAAATCAGCTGTTTCCGCTGTTCAGCGGCAACCACCAGGGCACCCAGCTCGCGAAGGCTGAGCGATTCAATATCGATCGTCATGCGGGAAAGGTCTACTGCAGCGCGGCAGCTGTCAAGGCGCCCTGCCCGGCGCGTAGACGCGGGCTTCACCGCCGGTGGGCTCCGATCGCCTGCGTCGGCCATCTCCGAGGACCTCGACGTGAGCACTTCATCGCATTCGCTCGCCTACCTGCTTGCACGCATCCTGCTGATGGCCCTGTTCCTGGTCTCCGGGCTGGGCAAGCTCGGCGATCTCAGTGGTACCCAGGGCTACATGGAGGCAATGGGAGTTCCCGGCATCCTGCTCTGGCCGACCATCGCCTTCGAAATCGGCAGCGGCCTGTGCATCCTGCTCGGCTTCCAGACCCGGCTGGTGGCGGTCGTGCTCGCAGGCTTCAGCCTGGTCACCGCTTTCATCTTCCACCACAACTTCGCCGATCAGACCCAGCAGATCATGTTCCTGAAGAACCTGGGCCTCGCCGGCGGCTTCCTGCTGCTGGCGTGCACCGGGGCGGGACGTTACAGCATCGATGGGCGTGGGCGGCGCGGATGAGCGCGCGGCATGCCGCCATCACCCCTGGCCCATGGGCGCGACGCGCCGCAGGCGCAGGTTGCGCCATGTCGGCTGGGAGCCGCGAAAATCCACCGCTTCGCCATCGCTGGTGAACAACAATCCTGGCTCCACCTCAGCAACCAGGCGGATGCCATCGATGTACAGCCAGCCGTGTCGTTGCTCCAGCACAACGAACATCGATGGTTTGCCCCATTGGTCAACGCGATAGCGTCCCAGCCAGGGTTGCCAATGGGGCGCCTGCGGCCCGGTGGGCCCATCGATGGGATCGTTCTGGTCCAGGCCATCCTCGCCGTTGCTGCATTCCAGGTACGCCGGCAGCATGTCCGTCGCCGCATGGTAACGGTACGTCGCAACCTCTCCATCGGTGTCCACAGTGAAAAGTTGATCGCCGTCGATGGCCGCAAAGCGGGTACCCTCGGCGTGCGCCCCTCGATGCAGTTGCAGCTCCCCGTTTCCGGCAACCCCGATCTTCGCCTTGCCGCTGCGCCCGATCCAGCTTCCCGCCATCTGCTGCATCTGGTCCTGGTTCAACCTGATCGGCGCCAGGCTTGATAGGGGCACACGCGGCTGACGGGGCCCGAAACGCGCCGACAACAGCTGATCGAGCAGACGCTCGCCGATGCCGTACCCCGCAGACGTCGCGCGATTGAACATCGCGGCAAATCCAGCGTTTGCCTGCCTGCAGTAGGTGAACACGCACCCGAATCCGAAGCCCCCGCCGCGGTGGTGCAGCAGCCGCACCGGTGTACTGCCGTAGAGGCGTTCGCTGCGCATGACACCGAGCCCGTAGTCGCCGCCCAGGCCGAAACCATGCATCTCGTCCCAGAGACGGGGCTCAAGCAGTTGCTGCGCACCGGATCGGCCGCCACCGAGCAGGAAGCCAAGATACTTCGCCATGTCGGCGGCACTGGTCCACACGCCTCCCGACACCACCAGCGGCGTCACCGGCGGTACCTGCGTATGGCCATCCTGGGTTCCCAGTGCCCGCACCTTGCTTGCCAGGTAGACCGACGCATCGGCCGTACTGTCGTGCATTCCCAGCGGCTCGAAGATCCGGCGCTGCAGCCAGGCCGGATAGCTGATGCCCGCAACCTGCTCAAGGACATGACCGGCAAGGTCGAAGCCCAGGTTGGAGTAGCGATAGCGCGTACCCACCGGAAAGCGCAGCCATGTCTGCGAGATGCTGCGGACGTGCGCATCAAAGCTCGGCGACGCCGGTTCGTAGTTGTTGCCCAGGGGCGCCTCGTGCGTGAATCCCGCGCGATTGGCAAGCAGCAGGCGCAGGCTGATGCGCTCCTGTGGAGCATGCTCGAAGCGGCTGCGCACCGTGAACGACGGCAGATAGCGGGTAATGGGCGCGTCCAGATCAAGGATGCCGTCCTGCACGGCCAACAGCACCGCCACCGCCGCGAAGTTCTTCGAGGTGGACTGGATGCTGAACATCGTGCTGGCGTCTACGGGCACGCTGCCCTGGCCTGATACGTGACCGAAGCCTTCAGTCCAGCGCACCTGCCCGCCTTCGACCAGGCAGACGGCAGCGGCACCGATGCCGCTGCCGTCCATGGCCGAGCGGATCACGCCGCGTTCCGCGTCGATCAGGCTCGCGGTGGTGACGCTTGGCCGCGCTGGGGTGGCAACACCGGTGGGAATGAGCGTGGCCGCCGGAACAGCCGCGGCATTGGCCAGGAAGGTGCGACGACTGAGCGTAACAGGCATCAGATCACTCCACTTCAGGATGCCGCCATCTTCCCGCCAGCAGAAATGGCAGGGCATGTGTCATTCGGCACAGAGTGCGGTGATCGATGGCGCTGCGCCTTCGCTGGCTGAGCAGGCCTCAGCCCGGAGGGTCCGGCAAGCGGATTCTCTGCGCCGAAACAAAGGCGCGGGACTCGCTCCAATAGGCCTGTGGCGGTTCCCGCAGCTCTGGTCGCGCCCAGTAGTCGTTGCCATGCAATGCGCTCATCACATGGCACCAGCCGTCACGCGGATCGTGAACCTGAAGTCGCCCGCGATGATGGCGCGGATGATACGCGTAGTGACCAAGCGCCTCCTGGCGCGCTTCATCCGGCGAACGACCCGCCTGATGGACCAGCGTCCATGCACGCATGTGGCGTGCATGCGCGAGCGCGCCCAGGTACTCGTCCTCATCCAGCAGTGGCACCTGCTCACCGCGGGCCAGGCACAGTGCGTCCGATTCGGCTTCGTAGTCCAGCGACGGCTCCGCCAGTTCCGGGTGCTGCTGCCAATACCCTTCGCCCTTCATGTGCAGCATCGCCCAGTGCCAGGGCTCGTCGTGGAAGATCAGCGCGTGTTCGTATTCGCGGCCGGGGCTCTGGTCGGGATAGCGCTTCCGCGCCTGTTCGAGTGCCTGCGCCTCGGGCACCTGGCCATAGTGGACCAGACACCAGGCGAACAGGTGCCGGCTGTCTTCGATTTCGGTGGCGAAGTCTTCCACCGGTGTATCGGTGTTGGGCATGGTCGATCCCTGTGTGCGGATCAGATGGTACCGACGCTCCGGGTCGCGCGGGGGGCGGGAGCAATGAGACCTGCAACAGGTCGTGCGAGGTCGCGTGGGGGCCCATCACGATTCGAATCTGGAATCGACGGATTATGGGACCTCTACAGCGCTTCCACGCGCCTCCACAGACCTTCCAGCCGTAAACCACGCGGCTGATTCCCAGGCCCCGCGACCATCTTCGCTCATCTTTGTGCACCTCCTTCCGCTGACAAAAGGTCGCCGAGCGGTCGCCAATGGGCGCAATGAAGGGAATGCTCGGAGAGAACGGACTGGCCACCTTGCCGATCGCCCAACGGGCCTCGGATCCAGCGTCGCATGGTGTGGGCTGCCCGGATGTGCGGAAGCTCGCCGGCGGTGGGCCCAGGTTCCGCTACAGATACACCAAGGCCAACGGTCAACGCGATCGCGTCGCGGCCGCACCAGGAGGGAGGGCGCAACCTTCGCGATGAGATCGCAACTGCGGCGGCCGCCGTCGGGCTAGCGAGAGAACAAGCCAATTGCTACCGCGGCACGGAATGGCCATTTTGCCACTCATGCGCTCGCCTTCCGAGGAAGGGTATTTGTCGCTTTACGTCCACCGATGCGTGACTGAGAACACGCAAGAGCAAAGCGTAGCCCGCTGCAACGAATTTCTGGTTGACAGTGAATATCACCCCGCAATATGAAATCCCGGGAATCGAGAGGCAGGGGATCAGCGCCGAAATCAGCTATCACCACGGCCCGAGGTCAGTCCATCGCAAAGCTCCGCGACGACAAGGGAAAAGGAATCAAGTGAAGATCAGTAGAATTCTCATATATGGAATGTTCGTCATCGGCGTAGTCGCAACCATTTCCTGGTTGGCCTGCAGACCATCCGATGTCAGAAAGCAAAGGAGATGAGGTTCCTCTCAGTGAAAAAAGCACTTCGTCAACGGATATCGCATCTGAATCAAGCATTCATCAATCCTTGCGTTCGCCACACCAATCCATCGAATCAACAGTGGCTTTGGGTGGCAAGGCATTTCTGCTCAAGATCGAAACACCTCACTACGAAGGCGACGCCTCGGAATACATTGACAGGCGCATCGCGGCTGCACGGGCCGGCGATGCCCAGTCGAGCTATGAGATCCATAACCGCATTGCCAGTTGCAAGCGGGCGCTTAACTCAGGTGATGCCGATGAGTACAAGGCCTACGCATCAGTGGAAATCGACCAGGAGATTGGCCACTGCCAAGGGCTGATAGGGCGAACGGAACTCGGAGATGAGAATTGGCTCTCTCTTGCTGCCGCCCAAGGGTCGGTCGAAGCGAGACTGATTTTCGCCAAAGACCCGAAAGCCATCATTGGAAACTTGACTGAAGCGCTCAAGGATCCGGAACGGATAACCAATTATCGAAGGGATGCGATTGATTATCTAAATGAGTCGGTATCACAGGGAAGCGTCGACTCGATTGAAGCCCTTGCTGACATCCATGACCGAGGGATCATTGCCGACAAATCCCCTGAAAAGAGCCTTGCATACTGGCTCGCATATCAGCGCGCGCACCCCAATAGCCAATCAGCGGCATCCATTGCGAGACTCTCCGAACTGCTGCAGCCCAACCAGATAGAGCGATCCAACGAGATGTCTGAGGCCATATACAGATCCTGCTGCTTGTAACCCAACAGAAGTTTCCTACTCACCCAACATGGCGCACGATGAAAGCAGTGATTTCGAAGAAATGGTTGATTGCAACCTCCCTGGTTGTCGCGATTGCTTCCTCTTGCCCACCCCGTGCTCGCCCCTTCCAACTAAACGAATAATCTAACACTGCGCGAAATCTCCCAAAATCGCTATCCGGTGGGGGTTCCGACCCGTGCATCACAAGACGTTGTGCTAGATTCGGGACAGTGTTCCTGGCGCGAGAGGTACCTTCATGGATGCATGGCTCGACAAATGCGCTACTTCATCAAGGCGCGGAGATCGGAGTCACCTCCGGCTTGCAGCGTATCGCTGCCTCTCAATAGCCGTTTCAGCGTTGATACTGTCAGCGTGTTCGAGCGGTGCCTCACCAACCCCATCGCATAAATCTAATCAAAGACAGTCCGTCAAATCAGGGAGTGAAATTGGTATGGAGCGATTCAAGAACGACATCGAGCGCCTGTCTAGTGTACGTTTTGATGATGTCGACGCGTTAAATGAACAGCTCCACACGCATCTGGGAGAGCCGACACGCCAGGACGTGATTGACGAACGGATCGCAGAACACGGAATGTTGGGCGACCTTGAGGTCCGGAACATCAGGCTGAGAAGTGCTGCTGACGATCCTGCGCTCGCGAACCTGATCTTTGAGATCGCACCACCAAGCATTGCGCTCGAGGAAATCATCTGGGAAAACTCGACCAAACATCCATCTCGGCCTGACGCGCCTGGCTCTCGCCCTTACTGGTCTGCGCAGGTGAACGATGCAAAGGTCGTGCTCGGACTCGATTCCGATAACGTGACGCTGACCTACATATCGATCAGTCAGCGCTGATCCCTGTTATTGCGAAGGAGCCGGAGCATGGAGCGTACTGAAGAATCTGGACTGCCGCAGCCGCAGGAGGGAGGCCGCCCAGGAGCCACACGGCGTCCTGCATCGCCATTGGACGACCCCTCCTTGGCGCCGCTTCTAGCAAAATCCCCAACACTTCAGGCGGGCCTCACCCAGGCGAGGCGTGAAGGTATCGTTATCCAATGGGGGGCAGCCGGTGAAGGCACTTATCTTATACCCGGCGTCAAGATCGTTATTGACGAGAATGCGATTGGGCAAGGCTCAAGGATCGCAAGTTCTCTTGCTCACGAAGTTGGGCACCATCTCTTCACCGAACCCGAAAATCGAACTTCTAAGCAAGCCTATGTGAACAGCGAGCTGCGAGGAGAAGCCGCCGCGACTCTCAGCAATGTCCAGGTCCAGCGTGAGATCGTTGCAGCTGGCGGTCCAGATATTGGCGTTTCCGGCACAGGTAATCGTCCACAACAATACGGAACCATTGCGGCGGAACTCCAGGCCGGACGGATCAACCGTAACCAAGCACTTGGACAGATCGCTGAGGTGTTCAAGACAGAGGCTCCGTCTGTTGGTCCTCATGCGACATACGAACTCTACTATGGCGACTACTACGACCGGGAAATAGCACCCACGCAACGGCGGCGTAGGCCAGATCCAGAATTTGACGCCGAGCGCATTGCGGTTGCGGAAAGAGTCGGTTCGGACAGCGACGACTCGCCCTCACGGCAGCGAGCATCCTCCTCAGCCCCTGAACTCGGCGATGCTGACCGCTCTCTCTACATGCAGATTAGGGCAGGTGTGGAACGCCTGGACGCAGAGCATGGGAAACCTTGGGACGAGTCGAGTCAGCGCATGTCTGCAAGCTTGCTGGTACTGGCGAAGGAGCAGAGCCTTTCACGGGTTGACCATGTTGTCTTGAACAATCCGACAGAGAACCTAGCTCGAGGTGAGAGGGTCTTCATAGTCGAGGGAGCAATGGACGATCCCGCCCATCGTCGAGGCCATATGAATACGATGGATGCGCTTCGCGCACCGGAGGCGGAATCGCTCCATCGCGCTGATGCGTTGAGCCAATCACAAGCAGCGAGCCTTGAACAACAACCGGCACAGCAGGCGCATACGCAAGACGGGCCATCGTTCTCGAGATAAAGCCGTCACTGTGCTATCGGCGCCATTCATTCCACCGCCTTGGCCCACAAGTGAGCGCCCACGCTGCAGCTCGGGCGCTCTCGAATCATCATGCGGTCGCCTCCAGTTCGAAGGGTTCGAAGCGGATCACGTCCTGGCCCAGCCACTCGTTAATAGCTGCCATGCGCGCCTGCAGCGGCGCCAGTTCCATCGCCGCCCACACGCCCGCCGCGTCGCGGATCGACCCAAACCCGCCACTGTTCTGCGGCACGATACCCAGAAGCTGCGGTGGCACCCGGAGCACCGCCAACATGTCATCGCGGGTCACACTCTTGATCCCGGTGAACTCATCTCGGACCGCCACCTCACTGACCGGGGTCACCTGCAAGCCGTCCTTCTTCCCATTGGGCGAGTGCACGAACAGGTTCTTGAAATTGCCCGGCCCGCGCGACTGCCGCAGCGCGTCGCGCAACGCGTCCACGTCCAAGCCCTCGGGTTGGGGGTCGGTCATGTAGAGAATGTAGCCGGCGTGCGAACCGTTGTTGTAATACTTCCGGCGGAACAGCGTGGCCGACTCGTTCAGCAGCGCGGCCTGTACGGCTGGCATCCACTCCGGCAGGCCGTAGATCTCCTGATCAGCATCTGCCTCTCGCAGCTGGAACACCTCACCGGCGGGAAACTCATGCTCTACCCGTGCGGCACGCACCGGGAAGAACTCACCGGGCTGCACGCCACGGCGCACGTACTGCGCCAGCGGGACGGCCAGGCTGTGCGCGGCGCCTGACATGGCGCGGCGACGCTCGACATACCCCATGCCGAAGGTGGTGTAGTCCAGCGCCAGCTGCGAGAACGCCTCGCGGCTCAGCAGCCGGTGCGGCCGGAACGTGCGCACCAGCATGTTGCGTTTGAACGTCAGGCCACTGTGCAGGTACGGGTTGGAGCGCGTGGTGCGCGACAGCCCTTGCAGATCCACCGGCGGCTCGAAGTAGCGGCCATTGCGCCAGCATTCGAGGTAGTCGAGGAAGCCGCGTGATTCCAGCACAGGGCTGGCCTCGCCAAAGGTGAAGGCTTCGATACTCACCGGCGGCGCGGCGATGGCGCTCTGGTCGGTGTCGGTCATCAGAAAATCTCCATGGTGCCGCGCGCAGCCCGTCCGCCTTCCAGCGGCTCGCTCTGCAGCGCGTGCGTGAGTGCCCAAGCCAAGTCAGCATGGCCGGTGGTACGCGAGCGCCCGGCGGTGTAGGTCACCTGGCGCCCGCTCGGGGTGATGGTTTTCTGGATCGCCAGCAGTGACTGCGTGAGGTCGATCCAGCCGGCGTCGTATTCCTGCCGTTCGTCATTGATTACGTCATAGGCTTTCAGCACCAGCCGCGTTTTCACCTCGGGCGAATAGTTGAAGACAGTCACGCCGGGGAAGAACTGGCGCACCAGCTGAGCAACGCAGGTGCCCATGCCGGTCGCATCCACGCCGATGTAGGTCACCCAATAGCGCTTGGTGATCTGCTCGATGAACGCCGCCTGGTCTTTGAACTCCATGCCCTTGAACTGGTGGCGTTCCAGCACGCGGAACTTGCCCCCAGGCACCAGCGGCGGGGCCACAACCACGATGCCCGCGCTGTCGCCGGTCTCAGCCGGGTCGTAGCCGATCCACACGGCGCGGTCGCCGTAGGGCCGGACGGCAAACGGCTTGTAATCGACCTGGCAGGGCTGCAGCATCGTGAGCGGGAACACACTGGCGCTGTCGTCCACGAACTCGCACATCAGCAGGTTGGCGAACTCCTCGGCGCTGTAGTCACGGCGCAGTTCCTCGATATCGAACAGGTCACAGCCACGGTCCGCCGCGTCCAGCACGGTCACGATCTGGCGCCAGATGGCGTCCTCGCAGGGCCTGCCACCCATCAGGCGCGCATGGCTCACGTCCAACACCGAGGGCAACCGTGGCGACAAGCAGGATGCGGCCGGGCACAATCGCCCACCACTACGGGCCGCTACGATCACGACTTGCCAGTCGTGAAACCACCTCGCAAGCGTTGAGTTTTCCCGCGAATTTTCCCGCCGGCACAAAAAAGGCACTTGGGCGTAAGCCTAAGTGCCTGTTTTTTTTATGGTGGGCCCACCAGGATTCGAACCTGGAACCAAGGGATTATGAGGCCTCTATAGGGCTTCCACAACCTTCCACAGACGTCCCGGCTTTAAGCTAAGTCGTTGATTTTCTCAGGTTGTGCGACCACCTGCGCCCATCATCGTCCACCTCTTTCCATGGACAAACGGTCACCGAGCGGTCACCAATGGGCGCATCAAAGGGAATGCTTACAGCGAAGGGACTGGCCGCACTGCCGGCCGGCGAATGGGCCTCAGATCCGGCGCCGCGCGGCGCGGGCTGCCTGGACGTGCGCAAGCTGGCCGGCGGGCAGCTGCGGTTCTACTACAGGTACACGAAGTCCAACGGGCAGCGCGACCGTCTGCTGATCGGCACCGGCCTGGCGCTGACCGCGGCACGCGAAGCGGCGGCGGCGTTGTCACGGCGGTATCAGGCCGGCGAACGGGATCTGCGCGACGCGATCGCGGCCGAGGCAGCGGCAGTGGACCGCGCGAAGGCTGAGGCCCTGGCCGAATCGACACGCCGATCTGGTGCAACGCTTGGCGCTCTGATGACAGCCTACGTCCAGAGCTTGGAGGACGCTGGCAAGGTCTCTGCCGCCGCGACGCGCGCTTCCATCAAGCGCCACATCGAGGATCCGTGGCCAGCCCTCTGGGCGCGCCCGGCGTCCGAGCTTGAGCTGGATGACCTGCTTCCGATCCTGTCGCGACTGGTGCGCGCCAAGAAGCTGCGCGAGGGCGGCAAGATCCGGTCGTATCTGCGGGCGGCGTATGCAGCAGCGATCGCAGCGAAGCAGGATGCGGCAGCTCCCGACGCTCTGCGCGTGCTCAACGTATCCAGAAACCCGGCGCGCGACCTGGCCACGCTCGACAGCGGGCAGCCGCGCGACCGGGTTTTGTCGGTGGCCGAGCTTCGTGCCTACTGGCGCCGGATCGAGGCGATGCCCGGGAGGGAGGGCGCTCTGGTGCGCTTCCACCTGCTGACCGGCGGGCAGCGCATTGCACAGCTGATGCGGCTGAAGTGGTCTGATCACGATCACGACACGGACACCGGCACCGGATCCGTCCGCTTGCTCGACATCAAGGGGCGTCGCCGCGTGCCTCGCGTGCACCTGGTGCCACTGCTCCCGCTGATGGCTGCGGATCTCGCCGTCTTGCGCGGCGATGATGACAGTGAAGGCGGCGGCGACGGCGCCAGGCCGCACCTGTTCTCGCTCACCGCCGGAAAGGCGCCGGCCACCTATGACGAGTTCCGGGGAATCATGGATCCGGTGGTGGCTGGCATGGTGGCCGCCGGCGAGCTGACATCGCCGTTCACGCCGGGCGATCTACGACGCACGGTGGAGACTCGGCTCGCTGCGCTGGGCCTGTCGGAAGAAGTTCGTGGCCACCTGCAATCCCACGGCCTGAGTGGCGTCCAGAAGCGGCATTACAACTTCTTCGAGTACGACGCGGAGAAACGCGCTGCGGTGGAGGCCCTGTACGAACTGCTTACCGGCGCCGGTGCGACGGTGGTGCCGATGCGCAAGGGCCTGAGCCGTTAGAACGGCAGGTCCTCAGGCAGATCCAGGCCTACCAGGCGGCCTGCGGCACGTTGATGACTGCTGGCCGTAGCGCGGAGACGTTGCGCGCTCTGCCGGCGGCGCGCGCGGCAACGCCAACTTCCGGAGGTATCTCGTTCGAGGTCCGACGCCTGCTGCAGCTTGGCCGCAGCCTTGGCCTCCAATGAGGCCGGATCCTTTTGCCAGTTCGCCATTGCTGCAGATTGCCGGTTCAGCGTCGCGGAAGACGCGACCGGCTTTGAGCACGTCAGCAATCAAAACAGCGATCAGCCAGGGGCGGGTGTTCAAGTACCCACTTTGAGAGCCCGGCAGGAGATCTTTTGAATCTAAGTTATTGTCCAACATAGGGAAATGCGAAATCCGTCACGCCACTTACTGAACCTTAAATGAACAAATATTGGATATCTTCCTATCGCCAAAACCACAACATGTAGGGAAGAACCCGTCCCTACCCCAACATCTTGACGATTCCTGTGGACAATCCTGTGGATATTTAGAGTTGTCGAGGGTCCAGAATGACTTGCGACGTTTGAGCGGGATCGGAATAATTCGTCCACGGAAGGGCCAGAGGCCCCATCCCAAAGAAAACACGGCCGTTTGCAGGTGACATATAAGAGAGGCTCGACCTCCACCTGCAACCGGCTTTTTTTTGCCCAAAGGAAGGGGATACCGTGGGTAAGAGGTACGCGCTGTTATTGGATGCGGGGTTCGTGAAGCGCAAGATCAAGCGAGATCTTGGCGGAGTGACCGCCTCGAACATTGAGCGACTGGTTGCCTCTATCCGCAAGCATGAAGCTGTATCGGGATTTGAACTTCACCGCATCTACTACTACGACGCCGCTCCCTTAGGAAGATCAGTCGATCACCCGCTCACGGGAGAGTCCATCGAGTACGGCAGTACAGATGTGTTCAACGAGAACGTGGCACTGCTCAAAGAGGTGGCGAAGCTCCCGCACTTTGCTCTCCGCAAAGGAGAGTGTACGCATGATGGTTGGAGCGCCCAATTCAAGAAATTGAAGCGTTCCTCTACAAGGTTTGATTCTGAAAGCAGCACGCTTCAAGTTCGCTCAACTGACTTGAAGCCGGTGATACGCCAGAAAGGCGTAGACATGCGAATTGGAATGGATATCGCTGCCTTGACCCTGAAGAAGCATGTAGACGTGATCGCGATGGTTACGGCAGACAGCGATTTCGTGCCGGCGATGAAGTTTGCCAGACGTGAGGGCGCGCAGCTCCACCTCTTCACCCTCGCGCATGGGGTAAAGGAAGAGATGTCCGAGAACTGCGACCTTTTGATTCCAGCCAGCGCACGATCGTTGGTCGATCTGCTACCCGTTGATCCTTCGGCGACAGCCCCACACGCTTGCTGAAGTACCGCGTCCCGCCTACCGAACGTGGCCTGGTCCCGGCCTACCTAATCCAGCCGAACGGCGGTTTCAGGTCTGCCTTGGCCAGCCGGTTGCCGCGGACCTTCTCCTGCCAGGTCAGGATGGTGGCCACGTCCTCCCGCAGCCTGGCCTCGTGCCTGGTCACCCACAGCTCGGCCCCCGCGCGGCCCTTCTCGTAGCTGCTGCACACCCGGAACGGACCGCCCGGACCATGCCGGTGCCGATCCAGCGAGGCAATCCAGATGCCGTCGTTCACTCGGCGGATCATTGCCACCACCCACACGCTGTGGCAGGCGATCACAGTCAACGGGTCATCCGGGAGGCTGGCAGACCTGGTCGTCCAATGGAAGTCGGCGGGGAGCGGCATGGCCGGGAGGATACGGCCGGCCGTCGCAGATCGTGCGACGGCGGTCGATGCTTCAGCTCGCTGTGATGAACAGTTCACGCTGGTTGGCACACACTGCAGCCTCACGGCTCTTCTCCGGTGCAATATCCCTTGCTCCCGTGTCCAGCCCCTCAGCGGCACGGCTATGCATCCTCCCAATGCCTTCAGGATCCACTCGATCCTGCCCCTGCTTGCGCCAAATGGCGCAATCATCCGCCTGGAGCAGGTGCGCTCAACCTGCAAGAACTGTGGGCTTAGGTCATCACTGGCCCACGATGCTGGATTCCATACGGACGTCAGGGGCACGACTCTGAAGTGCCCAGCTTGCGGATCCACAGGATTGATGGATGAAATAGAGATCTGGCATCACTGGCTTGAGCAATGCCGTCGTGAACGACTACTGGCGCTCTTCGACCCAACGCCCGACCATCCACTCGATACCGAGGACCCGAAATGAACGATGCCGTCTCTGAACTTCTGGACCGCCTCCACTCCTGTGAAGTTGCGATTGAAGTCCACCGTGGCTATCTGAAAGCAATGGAATACGCGCTGCGGATTTCTGTACTCACCCATCCAGAGCCAGAGCGGTTGAACCTAGCGTGGCTCCAGCTGCTGCCCAGCATCGCTGCGAGGCACAAAGATGACGGCGGCGAGCTCTTCGCTGCCGCCTTCCAACAATCTCTGACGGTTCTTACTGAGCAGATAGGCGCCGAGAGCATGCCTTCCTAAGCTGCCACGGCGAATGGCGTCACGAACGCTGTCAGTAGATCCATCGCCGTTGCGTTCGTGTCGTCCGCGTTGCCGCGCTGATTGAACCGGGTCCAGTCCGCGTGGGCCAATCGCCGCAACTCTTCCGGCTCCACGGGAAGCCACTTCATGGGCCAGAACAGCAGTCGGCGCTGTCCCACCCTGCCCCTCTGCAGCTCGACAACACCGTTGTGGCTGCTGGCGCCCAGCACTCGGGAATAGGACACCGAAAGCCCGTCTTCCGGTCCCTCCAGATACTGGAGGAACCGTTCGCCATCGAAGAGGAGCACCCCCGTAACCCCAGCATTACGGTTGAACCGGGCCGCGTCGTCCACAACTTGATCCAGCTTTCCGTTGGACAGGCCCAGCCTGTCGCCGGCGATCTCGTCGCCAGCGCTGCTCACGTATACGACAGCCCTGATGGGCATGGCACACCTCCTTGACGAGGGACCAGCTTACTAGCAACAGGTTCGTGTCAACGCGAGGTGGCGGACGAGCCCTGAACGCGTCAGGTTCGCATGTTGCTGAATTCGGAACTTCGTCACATGATGCAGGCCCAACGAAATGCACCATGTACGAACGTTCTCGGTACTAAGCAATGCCCGACACTGGCCTTTTCTACGTTCTGGATATACATGTGTTGCGCCGCGACGAAGGCAATATCGAACGCGTGAACACAATCAGCATCCGCTGCAACCACTGCCGACACATCACGCATTCCAAAACACCTGGCTTGGAGACCATGCCAGGAGGCACCCTGCTCGCATGCGCAGGATGCGGGAAGCGGCAAGCGGCAAGCGGCAAGCGGTCAGTAACGCGCGCTTGGTCGAATTCGACCACATCCTAAGGCTCGACGACCCGGCAACACATGCTGCCAAGGCCAGTCTTCGTGGCCAAATAGGGTGACATAATCAGCGTCGCACCTCAGCCGTCGGCTGGGTGCCTCCCAGCCAAACTCCCCATCGTGAAGGCATACCCGGCTTCTTCCAGAAGTGCTCTCATGCGCAGCTCCACACGACGGGGGGAAGGCAGTCCATTTGGTGCATAGAGAGCATATACGTAGCCAGCGCCGTCAATGATTTCGCGGCGGACTGCGCACTCGGTTGATTCCGTAGCTTCGCGCCAGACAGACATTAGCCTAGCCGGGCTGATCGACTGCCCATTGCGAAGTCGGAAGAAAAGCCAACGCACGCCTGGCGCTTGAGCTGGATCTAATCTAGCCATTGCGAGCCCCGGATTCGTCTGGATAGATCATTGAGAACTTGAGGATCCAGGCGGGGGCGCTCATCTTTCGAGGCACGTGGCAGATCTATGCGCTCACTACCGTTCACTAGAGCGGGGAGATCTGACTGCAGATCTATCCACCACTCGGAAGGAAGCCGGAGCCCAGTACCCGTTCGATCGTAGATGCATATCGGGAAATTCATAGCGTTGCTCCTAGATGTAACGAGCATACGCTTGCGCAATGTCAGGCCGGAATGCGACTGCTACAAGGCTGACGCATCAACTCTCTTTGCACATATGAACACGTGTGCTTCGTCTCGCTGAACTTTCAGGAACGACTCAAGCCAGCAAAGAGCAGCGCCTCGATTGGCGATCACCCTTCCCAGCTTTTCAGTCAAACACCGCGCGCACTCCATCCCTCCAGGACTCTGTCCGTGACAGGTTCGGCACTGAGCCATCGTCGTCGTGCTCGCCGGGCGCGATTGATACATGATCTTGGTCATCAAGTTCACAGCTTGAGCATGGGACGACATATCAACGTTCCTATTGATACAGAAGGAGCCGCGCTGGGCGCGGCCACTCCTTAGACGTCAACGGCGGCTATCGCGACCAGCACTGCCCTTTTGGTCCTGACCGTGGGTCGACTGTTCACGCTCCTTGCTTCCCGGCTGCTGCTGTTGCTGGCCTTGCTTTCCGGCGAGGTCTTCACCGCCAAGCTCGTTCCCGTCCACCTGACCCTGCTGGCCTGGCTGCTTCTTCTCGCCATCCGAGTTGGGACGGTCGTTTTGGTTCTGGGGAGAATTGTTCATGTCTTACTCCGATGCAGCCATCTGCTGCCAACCCACAGTGCTCCCCACCGCGTTACGCAGCCGTGCCGGATTGGCGCAACTATGAACAAGTGTCATGAACAGGCCGATGTTCTGAAGGGTGTACAGTGCAGTCCCGATAGGAGCAGAACATGGAACGCATGAGGAACAAGGACTTCGTTGACGTCGAACGCGAGCTCACCCACTGGAATTTGGCATTCAACTCTGGTGCCCTACCTGCTGTTAGCTTTCGCCATGAGGTTGACCCCGTCATCCGGATCGCATGTGACATCTACGTCAGGGACCCGCATGGAACACGCGCAGAATGGTTGGACGACCTCGAGGGCAGACTTGCGGCCCGATCCAGTCTTCGTGGTCACCCTGGCGCAGCGGATATTGCAGGTCAATGCTGGTCGCGCCTCTCTTGCTCCTAGGAGTTTTCTTCCCGCGAGGCTGCGTCGTTTCCTTCTCGCATGAGTTGATCATTCAGCACGTGAACGATGGACATGACCGCATCGGCGAGCGCTCTTGAGTCGCTGATTGACCCGTAAAAATAGATCCTGGAGCCTTCAACCCGGACTTCTGCCAAGGAGAGCTGAGACGCCAGCGCCTCGCACTTCCTCACGAAGAGTTCAGTCCAGCGGGCTCCTGGCGCAAGATCCAACAACGCAATGATGGCCTCATCAGTGGAGGAATCGACGCGCTCATGCAGCTGCGGCACATCGAAACCGACAATTCTCGGAAGCATGGAAGCGCTCAACGGTTGATCCTTTTGCTCACAGTTGGTTTGAGTATCCTCCACAATACTCGGATCCACCATCTGGCAAAGCCCACCTCCTTACGCCAAACCCGCCCCCGTGTCTCGATAGCCGGTCTATTCAACGATGGCCATGGCCGTCCTAAGGGAGGCGGGGGTGATCTGGGCGGAATAGCACATGGATGCCATCTCGCCGCAAGCGCCGTTGCCGCCGCATAAGGATCAAGTCACGGGCTGCGGTGCCAGTCCATCCAGCGGCAGCTCCGCCTTCTCCGGCCAGGCGAACGTCTCCGGCTGCGGCAACAGCGCGCGCACCTGCTCCCAGGTCTCGATGCCGTGCGGCGGCGCCAGCACCAGCTGCTCCAGCGCCTGGTTCACAGCATCGCGCCAGGCCACCATCGCCCGCGCCTCCGCGCGATATCGGGCCACGCCGCTGTTGTAGTAACTGGCGCACGACTCGATGCCGTCGTAACCGCGCTCTACCGCCTCGGCGCGCATCCACGCGAACGCCTGGTCACGGATGTAGCGGTAGTGCGCGGGCGTGTGCAGCTCGAAGCCCAGGCCGGGCGATGACGCCGGCAGCGGTGTGTTCTGTTCCAGCCATTCGGTCGGCCACAGGTAGTGCCCGCGCGGGATGAAAGCACCGGTTTCGACGCAGCGAATGACGTCCGGATCATCGGTAAGCTGGTACATGATTAAATCTCCGCGTCTGCAGTCCAATTGAAACGCGTCAGGTATGACCCGTTTACAGTCAAACCCGAACCAAATACGCCATTCACCGCAAACCCCCTACTTGAAGCGCTGTCAAAGCTCCAAGAGGCGTTAGAATTCCACACTGCGCCGTTCCACAAAGCCGCGCCATTACCCTGCGAATTTGCGTCATTGCTGGTGTAGAGCAGCAACGCAGGGGTGGCGCGCATTTCGACCGGGAAATGGACTGTGCCTGTACGTACATCTGAGCCGCTCCACGCGGTCGCCCCTTGTGCTGTCGCTGCCGCAAGCGCAACGGCGGGGGTGGTGCCTACGGGGAATGACTTGCAATAGAAGCGCTGGCAGAGAGTCAATTCCAGTCCATCAGGTCGGTACTCGAAAGCGCTTGCTGAAGAACCTTCTTCGACCTGCACCTGCGTGAAATGCACATCACCAGCTTGCGCACCAAGCGATGCGTTGCGAGCGTTAAAGTTGCTTCCGCCTGTTGCCCAAAGAGTCAGAATCAGAGAACTGTTGGCACCCACAGTCTTACCGCTGATAGACGGAATCTGCACGGTATGAGTGACCGTATTGATTCCAGCTGCGAGGCTGTACTTCGCAGCACCGATCCCCGAAACCTGCACACTTCCGCCAGCACCGAAGCTTTGACCAAATTCGATGGCAATCTGTCGGCCTGCCGCGCCACTGTTGAACACCTTCAAACTCACGGTTACCGTTCGACCCGCGAGCGTGGTCACATTCTCCATTCGTTGTTCAAGCACAACGTAATGGTTTGCAGCATCAGTCACAGCACCGTATGTGATTTTGGCAAGATAGATACATTCGGTATCGAATGCACCTGGCGTTACCGTGTTCCGTGACAAGCTCGGCGTTGCCACGCCGCCCGCGTTGAAGTACCAACGGTCGACGGAGTAGCCCGGCGCAGTGAAGTTGGTCCCGCGCTGCCACCAGCGCATCGAACCGTTGATGAGCCGGTTCTTTCCGATGAAGCGTGCACCGAGCGCAGTGTCGGCGTTCTGGCGTGCGGTCACTTCCGCTGCGACAGCCTGCGAAAGCGCGGTATCTGCGCCCGTGCGCAGCAGTGTCTCCTGCTGCAAGCCCGTTTTCAGGTCGGCCACGTCCTGGCCGATGTTCGATGACCCACCTTCCAATGCCGAAAGGCGTCCCTCGGCATCCGCGAAGTTGTCGTTGCAGGTTGCAAAGGCGGTGAACGCGTCGTCGCCTGGGCGGCCATCCGGCTGGATGGTGGTTTGATCGATGAGTTTCTGAGGCATGTGTGTTCTCTGCTGTTGATCGCCCACGGCAAAAAGCGGGCCGGACATGCCGGCCCGCGCCTTGTGCGGTTTCAGTTCTCGACCGAGATGATCGACAGGCTCTGCGTGATGGACTGCTGCTGGAAGGAACCGGAGGTGTGCGTCACGGTCTGCTCGGTGAAGCTGGTGATAACCGCGCGGTAGGTCATCGTCTGCGCACTGGTGCTGGTGTCGTTCACGGTGAATGACCCACCCCAGGTGGACGTGGCGTTGTCCGGGCCGTCCTGCTCGTTGAGGATCATCACCGAACCGCTGACGTTCAGTACCTGCCAAAGCGATTCAGCACCCTCCCCCACCCGGCGGTAGACCTCCACACGCGCCGTGTTCTGGCCCGCGCCCGCGACAAAGCCGTCGCTGCCATAGGTGGTCTTGGTCCGGATGTGCCGGCGGGAGAAGCTGACAGTGACGCTCCGCACGCGGCCATTGGTGGCGAACGGGCCGTTGACCAGCTCCACGCCGACTGTCTGCGTGGTCGTCGTCTGGACCGCGTTACGCAGGATGCCCGCCGACAGCTGGCCACCGAAGTAGGCACTGCCGTTGGCGTCCATCCACATGACCGCGTTGGACTTCGCCGCGGCCCCGGCGCCGACGTTCGGCCCGAAGTAGTCAACCAGGTTGTCGCCGGCAGCGCCGAAGTTGGTACCGATGATGCGTTGGGCGGCCCCCTTCCAGACGCGCAGGAAGCCGTCGCGCCACTCCATGCCCTCGCTGGCCCCGGGCGAGATGACCTCGAACGTATTGCTGGCGAAACGGGTGTTGATGACCTGGCCGTTGTTGTCGATGACCATGCCGCCGATCAGCGGTCCGGCACCGCTGTTGGCGATGACGTTCAGGAACGCCCGGGCCAACACCTGGGTCAGGCCGTTCTCGTTCTGCACGACGCGGGCCTCCATGCCCTGGACCACTTCGGCGCTGGCCTTGCCGGACACCTCCGCCTTCACCGACGCAAGCTGGCCCGTGACGGCCTCGATGCCGTTCTCGGTGACGGCCACGCGGGCGTCAATGCGCTCCACGTAGTCGGATGATGCCTTGCCCTCCAGCTCTGCGCCCACGTGCTCGATCTGTTCAGCTTGGCTGGCCTGCTCGGTTGCGATCAGTTCGATGGACTTCGTGGCACTGGCCTTGAAGGCGCCCAGCTCGACGTTGAGCGAATCGACGGTCCTGGCCACCGCCCGATCACCCTGGACGATGACCGACTGCCAGGTGCGCACGCCGGCGTAGACGTTCCGATCACCCGCGTTCCAATCGCGGTCACCAGCGTGCTTGTACGTGATCTGCGCTTCCAGCGACGATGTGCGATCTCCGACCGCGCGCAGGCCCTCTTCGGTTTCCTCCACCCGGCCGCTGACCGCGTCGACCGCCTCGACCGACGCTACCTTGCCGTCACCGGCCGGCATACGCGCGACGATGGCGTTGATGCGGCCGACCTCGGCCGCCAGGTCCGAAGCGTTCTGGTAGGCCATGTCGATCGACGCAGCCAACGCCTCGCCCACGCCAGAGAAGTTGCCCACCAGCTGCCAATCATCCGGGGAGGCACCAGGCTCGGCGTCGGTGTTCTCGCGCAGCGCCCGGTACAGCTTCCCGTCGTGCCGGGTGAAGTCGCCCACCGGGTAGGTCTTCCCAGCCTCCCATTCGTCGGCCTCGGTCAGATCCGCGACGATCGCTCCGATGGCATCGGCGTGCGCAATGGCCGCCGCCATCGCGTCGTTGGCCTTCTTTGTTGCGTCGGCCGCGGCTTCACTCGCGACACGGGCATCCTCGTTGAACCGCTCGATCTTCTCCTGGTCGATGCGCTGCTGCGCGTCGATGAGCTCCTGAATGGTCTTGTCGATCACCTGGCCGAGGTTGGCGCCGAGCTTCTTGGTAATGACACGGGCCTCGGTGGACAACTCCCCCGACGTGTTCACACTCCGGCAGGCGAAAGTCCAGTCGCCCGACTCCGGTACAACGGCTTCGAAGGGCACTGCGTGGTAGCCGCTGCCCCCGATCGGGATCATCTGCTCCCATTCCGGTCGCAGCACCGCACCCTGCATGTACCGGATCTCGACGCCGGCAAAGTCTGGCGACTGGATGCTGTTGGCCAGGAAGCCCCAGGTGTACATGCGCACGCCGCCGGACAGCTCGTCCACGTCGAAGAAGTCCACCAGGCGCGGCGGGACATCCGCACCGGCCGTGATGTAGGTCACCGACGCTGCGACGCCGGCCCGGCCGTCGGGGCTGAACGGTCGGACCACCACGGTGTACTGGTCCGCATGGCTGATGCGCCAGGTGGCCGTACGGGTGGTGGTCTGGGCCACCTCGGAGAGCACACCGTCGCTGCCCGCGGCCAGCACAACGATGTTGCCGACCGGGCCGCTGATCTCGAAGGTGACGGTCAGCTCGGTGAACACCGTATCGCCCTGCACCACCTGCTGCTCAGTGATGGCCAGGCCGCTGGCAATCGGGCGGCTGGTGATCGGATTGGTATTGATCGGCGGGACGTATTCGCCGGTGAGCACGTAGTTCCAGAACTCCGGCGGTTCGGGCACCACGGACACCTTGGCGCCTTTCAGGTCGCTCTCGGGCTCGATGCCGACCACGCGGACCCGGTACCCCGGCGTCTGCTTGAAGTCGTAGATCCAGATGGTGTCGTGAGCCGGGTTATCCAGTGTGTCGCCAGGCAGCGGCGCATCGCCTGGCCAGGAACCGGTCAGGCGGATGGTGTCGCTGGTGCCGGTGAACGGCTGCACGCCGAACACGCGGTACACCCGTTCGCCGGGGATGCGCAGGCCGATCCAGGCGTTGCCGTTGGTCGGTGCCTGGACCGCCTCGTCCAGCCGCAGCGTGACAACGCCGTTGGCCGCGGTGGCCGAAACGATCCGGCCGCCGGCGCCCCACTGCGTCAGGTCGTGCTGCAGGGCCAGCAGGGACAGGCGACGATAGCTCAGGTGCTCGATGTCCGTGCTGTAGGTGATGTCCTTGTACTGGTAGAGGGACTGCGCCAGGTGGTAGCGAGCCATCCGCGCGGCGTGAGCCTCGTTGGTGATGCCCTCGCCCTCCACCGTGGCCGGGTTAAGCATGGTGGTTACGCCGGGCGCGGCCACGCGCAGGGTCTTGGTCGTCCAATCGGTGGCGTCGTAGTAGCTGTACTCGATCCCGTCGGCGGCGTTGGCCAGGGTGTAGTCAACCTGGAATTGCCCCTTCTTGATGGTGGCCATGTTGACCACGCCGGACAGCGGCTGCTCCGACCCGGCCCACACCACCGACAGGCGGCCGCCGGCCCAGGTGATCTGGCCGAACCCGGCCAGCGCGACGGCGTTGAGCACGTCGTCGTGGTTGCGGACGTCCTTGATGTAGTTCGAGTAGCCGTAGCCGTTGGCCTGGCAGAACAGCATGAAGGCCTTCAGTGCCTCGATATCGATCTGGACGTCGTCCAGGCCGATGCCGGCGATCAGCTTGCCGTGCTCGTCCCTGAAGCCGCGGGCATAGGCCAGGATCAGTGCGCCCGGGTTGTTGGTCTCCTTCGTCGCCCACCCCGCCTCCGCCCAGACCGGTGCCGGCTCGGCGTAGGCGACGCAGCGGATCTCGTCCGGCTGGCCGTTGAGCTGCCCGGTTGCCTTGATCCGGATGCCGATTCGGGCCAGACCAGCGTAGTCGGCGGTGTCCTTCTGGATGCTGGTCAGGGTGGACCAGGTGAAGTCGCTGGTGGCGCCGCTGCCGTCAGTGTTGTGGCCGGCAATGCGGACCCGCACTTCGTACTGCCCCTCCGGTACGTCTCGGGAGTAGCTGCGGCGCTGCTGCTTCTGCGACCGGCTGACGATCGAATAGGACCCGAAGAAGCTCCAGTTGGCGATGCCGACGGCGCGGTACTGGATCTCAATCGTCTCGCGGTTGTCCTTCGGCTTGCCCTTGCTGGTCGTGTCGAACAGCATGAAGTCCACGTCCACCTTCAGGCGGATCGTGTTCGGGCTGCTGGTGCGCTGCACCCACGGGCTGGCCTGGCCCTTCTCCGCCTCCAGCGCGCCGCCGTTGATCGTGTCGGCATTGCTGTAGAGCGGGATGTCCTCGCTGGGCATCTCGGAAAAGCCGTCGTGCCACACCGTGACGCCCTCGAAGGACGACAACAGCGCATCGCCGTTGTACAGGGCCTCCACGCGCCCCACATTGATGCCCGCCGTCAGGGTCATGGCAAGGTACTGGTCGTCGGCCTCATACCAGGTATAGGGGTTGCTGGCCACGTCCGGCGCGATGCGCAATGGCCCGCCCAGCAGCAGCGGCAGGGGCTGGTACGGGCGCGGCTGATTCCGGGCCGCGCCGATGGTGTACACCGGGCTGGCATCGCTGGCGCTGGGCTTGGGCCGCTTGGGCCCCAGCACTTTCTGGATCAGCAGCGCCCCTGCGGCGTAGATCGCGCCCTGCGCCAGGCCGGCGACGGCTGCGCTGTAGCCGGCGGCCACGATGGCTGTACCGACACCCATGGTGAAGACGGTCAGGGCGATCAGCGCAACGATCATCAGCGCGGTCTTCTTGACCACGCCTCGAACCTCGATCACCGTTCCGTCCTTCGGGCGCACGCGGTCCATGACCTCATGCGGCACGACCACCCCATTGATGCGCACCTCCCACAGGTCGCTGGAGTAGTCAGGCACCACGCGTGCCAGGAAGCCGCCCAGCCGCTCCCCCTCCTGCAACTGCGCCGCCAGGGTACGCTGGCCCTCCAGCGTCACCGGGTGCGGTGTGATGATCAGCGGAGCGTCCTTGATCAGGCCCATCTGTAGTAACCCTCAATCCTCAAGCCGAACTCCGGCAGGTCACGAACGCGGTGCAGCACGCTGCAGCCGTTCTTTTCGTTGGAATGCAGCACCCACCCCTCATGGGCCAGGTGGAAGTAGACGCCGGCGTGGCCGGCGCGCTTCTGCCCGTGCTCGACCATCAGCACCAGGTCACCGTCCGTCGGCACGGCCACCGCGGTCCCATACGGCCTCGACAGCTCGCCGATGGCGGCTTGGCCCACCACGCCTCTCGGGCGGCCGTTGGGGAGCTGAACGGCGCGCCCGAACAGTTGTCGTTGGACCAGCACCACGAAATCGGCGCAATCGCACGTGTGCTCGCAGTACGGCACGCCCACCAAGGCTTCTACGTCTGCCAGCCGCATCAGAAGATTCCCGGTAGCGTGAACGGGTTGGCGCGCAGGCGTACGGCCTGCTGCCGCATCAGGTAGTCGACACCGCATTGAGCGGTGGCGGTGGCGCCGGCCACCGACACGCTGATGATCGGCAGGTAGTAATCCCGCTCGTACAGGTTGGGGTCTGCGCGATCCGACACCATCAGCCGCGCCATCATCAGCTCGTTCGGCCCCAGCGCCTCTAGGTCCTCGGAGATGCCGCGCCCGACGTTATCCAGCACCAGCTGGGCACGCGGGGACTGACCGCGGGTGTCATCGGGCAATTTGAAGCCAAAGGGCACGCCCATGTAGGGAATGCCCTGGCTTACCCAGTCCTGGGTGTCGTTGACGATGCGCAGCGGACCCGGAAGCGACGGCGAGGTGATGGACAGGAACAGCAGCGTCCCACTGGTGTCGGTCATGCGCTGCTTACGTTCAGTGAAACTGCTCATCGCATGTACTCCACGACCACATCCATCCTGTAGTCCTCGGGCAGCTTTTCTTCGGGCACCAGGTCGCCGAGGGCACCGTTCTCGAAGCGCGCGGTGATGACTTCCCCCGTGTAGGGGTGCACAAGGGTGAACCACCCAATGCGCTTGATCTCGCCGAAGTACCAGGCATCGAAGGTGTTCACGTCCGCGATGCTGGCGAAGTAGAGCGTCATGGCCTGCTTGATCAGCACCTGGCTGTTCTCCAAGCGCTGCTTGGGCGCACCGCGTTCCATTTCGGTCCTCAGAACTGAGGGATCGAAGGTTCGTTTTTGCCCTTCGAACATGACACGTGCCACTGAAGGTAATGCTGTCATCACACCGAGTCCTTTAAGCCGAATCGGCTCCCCATTGCTGCATACGTTGATCCCTGACCACTGGCGACCTGGCCACCGATGTAGCTGTCGACCTGGCCCAGCAGAACCTCAATGTCGAAGCCGCCCTGACTGTTGCGAGACGCGCTGGCGGTGGTGCCCGCTGGCGCGTTCATCACGCGAACATTGATCGCGCCGGCGGCCATTCCGGAACCGACCGGAGTAGCCACAGCTCCGCCCGAGTCATAGCCCTTCAGCCCTTTGCGCATCGCCTCGACCACCTCAACGCCACCCGCGCGCGCCACATCCCTCTGCGACCAGACCACCTCGCCCTTATGGACCACCCCGGCCGGCTGATGAACACCACCGTCACCCGTGTATCCGCCGGTGGAGTAGCCGCCCCTCATGTTCTGGAACAGCTGGTTATTGATGCTGCTGGTGCCGGAGGTGACCGCCTGGTTGCCCGCAGCGGTGACACCGCCACCCCAGGCACTGGCGAACATGTTCACGATTCCCATTGCCGCCTGCCGCGCGGCGATGCGCGCCAGATCTGCCAGGACCGACTTGGTGAGGTCGGAGAAGCTCAGCTTCCCGGTCGTGGTGAACTTGACCCACGCGTCTTCGAAGCCACCGATGGCGCTTCCGACCACGTCGCCCATCTGCCGCGCGGCATTGCCGGCCTCCTGCTGGTAGTTCGCCCAGGCAGCGGTGGCGCCTGCCAGCCAGCTTCCCTCGGCCTGCTGCAGCTCGTCGTAGCCGTCTCGAATCATCTGCAGGCGATCGAGCGTCTTCGACAGCAGCTGCGCTCTCTCAGACTCGAATGTTTCCTGATCGATTTGCCCCGCGTTCAACTGCAGCTGGAGTTCTCGAAGCTTGTCCGCTTGGTCGGCGTAGGCGTCATTGATGCGCTGCTGGATCTCGTACTCACGATCACCCATCCCAACGCGCTGGGCCTGCGTTGAGAGCTGTCGCTGTAGTGCTTGATTGCTCGCGTCCAAGGCGTTTCCATACGCCGCGATAGCATTCAGGCGCGTTTTAACTGCGGCCGCTTCCTCTGTCGCCAGAACCTGCAGAGCGCCGGCCCCCTCGGTGCGGACCTTAGCGAGCCGTGCTTCTAGATCCCCGACCTGTCGGTTCACGCCGATGGCTTCTTTTCCCGTCACCGCCTGTCGCTGGAGGAAGGCAATCTGCCGCTCCAACGATTTCGCCTGCGCGTCAGTCCCCTTCTGAACGAGCTCCCGCATTCGACCGTAATACTCGCCCGCCGTGATTTCTCGCGCCGAGTACTGAGCACGCAGCATCTGGGTAGCGGCATTGATCTGCGCCTGCTCTGCCAGCAGATCGTCTTTGTAGCCCTGCAGTCCTGCCGCCCTCGAAGCCGATCCGCTGGATGCCTTCGGCTTCTCTGCATACTTCTTCTCGATAGCGGCGACGGCTGCGGCGCGGCGTTCCTCGATGGCACGAACCTCGTCCACGAGCCCGGCCGCTTCAGCTTTACGCCGGACGACCTCGGCCTGACCGTTGATCTGGGCAATTTCCCTCTTCTTCTTCTGCTCCTTCGTGGCCTGGGCCTCGATGATCGCGTCCTGCTGCTGCACGTAGTCCGCGCTGGCGTCCTGCGCAGCCTTTACTTCTGCATCCTTTCGCTCTTTGATCAGGTCGACGGCCAACGCCTTGATCTTCTCCGACCGGTCCTTGATCGACTTCTCCATCGCAGCCAGGGCAATGGGATTACGGGCCAACGGCAGGCCCCGCTGGGTGCCACTAGCCAGATTGTTCAGCTTCTCCAGTTCCTGCTGGTTTTCAGCCAAAAGTTGCTGCATTTGCGCTGCCGCCGGCCCGAGGCCCACGCTCGCCTGCATCGCCGACCACGCCTTCGTGGCCTCGACCCACAGGTCCTTGAATCCCCGGATCACCGGGTTCTGGCTGGCGCGGACCCGAGCGAGCGCCATGACGGTTTCATCCGCTGCTGCACGGGTGATCACAGTCACGGCGTCCTGATTCCGGCCCTGCTCCTGCAACGCCTTCACCTGCTCGTAGAGCGCCAGGGTCATGAAGTTGACCTGCTCGTTGAGCTTCTGCATTCCTTTGACCGGGTCTTCCGCCAGCTTCGCGTACATGGCGATGGTTTCATCGAGCGCCTGCCCGCTGATTTCCTTCATCGCCACGGCCGCATTGGCTACGTCCTGAAGGTTCTGCGCGGCAATCTTCCCGTTCGAGCCGACGGCCTGAGCCGCCTCGGCACCAACGCCGGCGGCAACCTGCAGCGCGTCGCTGGTCTTCTGAGCCATGGTGACGAGCGTCAGGGTCGTCGCGGCCGCCTCATTGCGCGACAGGGCAAGTGCCTTCGTGTAGGCCTGGGCCTGCTGCTCGGCGTCATACCAGGCGTAGACCACCAATCCGACAGCCGCCGCGGCCACGGTATACGGATTCACCATCCCCAGCAGCGCCGACGAGACCCCCTTCAATGCCGGCTCCACACCCCCGAAGCTGTCCTTGATCTGGCCACCCTGCTGCACCAGCACTGTGAAGAAGGGCATGCCGCCCTGCAGGCTGGTGAAGATGTCGGTGAACTGCGCCGGTAGCTGGCGCATCGCCTGCGCCGTCTGCCCTGCAGAGACCCCCAGCTCCGTGATGTTGTTCTTCGTCGGCAGCGGCCTGGCCGCCTCCGTGCGTACCTCGCGCAGCTGGCGAGTGAGCACGCCCAAGCCCTGCCGAATGTCGGCCAGGTCCGCGCTGATGCGGACGCGCAGATTTGCTGAAGGATCAGCCATCGTTCGATATTCCTTGTCGCTGCTGTGCCGGGGCCTGGCCGCTCAGAGCAGCCAGGTACATCTGCCAGTCGGCAGCCGGGGCGGCCATAGCCATGCGCGTGGCCACGGCGAATTCCGCGATGCGGTCGCGCTCAACCTGCGCAGCTGCGGCGGTGAAGGCTCGCAGCTGTGCCAGGGTGTAGGTCATCACCTCCGCGCGGGAGTGTCCGTGGGCGATGAGGTACTGGATCAGGTCGGCGAGGCCGTACTCTCTTCCGCCGGAAGCTTCGCCTGCAGCAGAAGCCGCCGCAGGCGGAGGGCGAAAAAATCCCTGTTGAGCCCGACAACCGCCTCCAGCAAGTCAGCGATCTCGTCCAGCGTTGCCCCCGCAACCCATCCCGCCTCGCGTCCGATTGCCACCCCCAAAGCCGCGGCGATCTCGTTGCTGTCCTGCTCGAGCAGGTCGAGCAGGATGGCACCGACGCCAGCACGATCGGCGCCCTCGACCACACCGGCCATCATCGCCACTCGGGCGATGATGGTGCGGCTGGCCGTGATGAACGGACCGATCTGTTCCAGGCGCAGGGGACCCACAACCACCTTCTCGCCGCGTACAAGAACCGTGCGCGTCGGCGGGGCGATCACGTCATCATCGGCCACGGCTTACTTCTCCTGCTGCCAGTAGAAGTAAGCCGACTTGTCGTTGCCCGTGGCCTTCGACGAGTCCTTGAGCAGCGCGCCGGGCACGCTTCCCGCGCCGAACTCATTGCCGATCAGGCCCATGCTCTCGATGACGCCGCCGGCCACCTTGTGCGCTACCAGGCGGACCAACTTGCCGCCGCGTGCCTCGTTGGCACCGTAGAACTGCATCTCGTAGAACTTCTGCGAGGTGACCGCAGCTTCAACGTGGCCCAGGTCCGCGTTCTTGTAGGTGACCTTGATGTTCGGGGTGCCGACCGCGGACGGTGCTGCAATCGCAGATCCTACCGGGATGAACAGCATGCCGCGCTCGAAACGATAGTCCTTCCCGGCCTCGTAGGCGGTGGTTCCGGTTGCTGGCTTCACGGCGGTCACCTCCGTGGCCAGGCGCGACAGTGGCGCGAAGCTGCCCGGCACGGCCAGCACTGGCTCATCGGTGACGGTACCCGCGGCGATGCTGCTGGCCTTGCCGCGAGTTGCCCGGGCGAAGTTCTCCGGGTTGAAGTCGTGGAACGTGTAATTGAGGTTGTAGCCGGTCACGCGATCGACACGGTTGGCCGTGCCGCCGCCGGGGTTCTGGTAGTCGGCCAGCTCGATGGTATTGGTCTGCGGCGCCACGGTATAGGCTGAGATATTGCCGATCTCCAAGAACGGATCAGCGGTGTTCCACTCACGGATCAGGACGATTCCTGCGCCCAGGTAGCTGTAGTCTTCGGCCATGATGGCTCTCCAGTTGGGTTGCCGCTGTGCGGCGGGTTATTTCTTGGGGATGTGGGTCTGGTAGGTGATCAGCACGCCGACCCAGCCGGCGCTGGCCTTCTCTGGCATCAGCGGTTCCATCCCGACGTACACCGGCACCTGGATGCCGTCGGGGAAGTTGCGGGCTACGCACCGGCTATCCATGGCCGCCTCGATATCGGTCACCAGGTCGTCCAGCGCCTGCTGGTATCCCTCGGTGTCGGTGGGAACCTTGGCGATGACGCTGACGGTGGTAAGCCGGTGCGTGTTGACTTTCGAGGGGCTCTCCGCCCGCTGCTGCTTCTCGATCACGGCCGTCAGCACAGTCTGCGTGTCCTGATCACCGGGCTTCGGCTCCAGTGTCCAACCGGCACCGGCATCGGTCAGGTAGCCGTTGTCGGTGCTGATCAGCTGCAGCGTCTTGCCCATCGCCTGCAGCAGCTGCTTCCGCGGGCCGGGGGCACGATCAGACATTGGCCACCTCCCACACCGCCGTCGATTCGTCGGCGTGGATCTTCTGGACCAGTTTGAGCCGGCGGCCAGTGCCCTCAATCCGCACCACACCGCCCGCGCGAGGGCTGATTTCGGCCAACTGGAGCGTCACCCGATCAACGATGGTCGCGATGGGCGCCACATCGTCGGGCGTGAACTGCTCCACGGCCTCGTCCAGCAGCACTGTGCACGGCACCTCAACCGTGCCGCCCGGTTCTTTGTAGTGGGCAGCATCGGCGACGCCGGCTGCGCGGAAGGCATCGAACGCGACTGCGTCGAAGGCCTGCATGAAGGCTTTCTGGTTCAAGGCAGGGGCCTCGCGGTTTCCATGGCCTTTTCCAGCTCGCGCTTCAGGAAGAACGGCATCAGCCGCTTCCAGGTGTCCTCGGCCATGCCGAAGATGTCGTAGCGCGGCGTGTAGGCGGCGGTGTTGGTGAAGATGAAGATGGATCGGACACCCGATCCGCGTCCGATTCGCTCATAGATGCCCGGGCGCAGCACGCCGCGGCGCTTGGTGATCACGAAGTACTCGCCATCACGGTTGTTGCCTTTGCCCCGTCGCCGCTTCCGGCTGACACTGGTCTCGTTCTGGTACCGGTCCCGCTGGGCGCCCAGCTGCGACAGGATCTTGGTCACCTGGCCGGCCGGAACGTTGCCGTACTGGTTTGCCTGAGCGCCCCGTCCCATCACCGCAAACTGCGTCGGCGACAGCAGGCCTCGGCTCTGCAGCAGCCGCTCGAAGCCCTTCCGGCGGCGCTGACCACCATCCACCTCGGCAAGCAGGTACTTCGCCGGCGGCGTGCCCTTGAAGGCCTCGTCCCGGACGTAGATTTCGGCGTACGGCTGGGCCTTGGTGGCCTTGCGGTACATCGCTGCGTTGACGGTCAGCGGCGTGGGCCGGTCAAACACCCGGGGCGCCTGGCGCTTCCAGCGCTCGCGGATCTGGTAGGCCACCTTGTTGGCGGCCTGCGATGCAGCGTAGGGCAGCTGGGAATGCTCCAGCGCGGTCAGCTGTCGCCCGAAGACGTTGTCGGGGTCGACCCCGATCCTGATCTGGGCCATACACCCTCCTGCCTGGCCCGCCGAGCGGGCCAGGCACTGTTGGCTTACTTCGCGCCGGCCTTCAGGCGGATCACCGCGTCCGGTCGGGTGTTGAGGTTGAGCGGGTTGGACTGGCTTTCCAGCTGGATGCCCTTGTTCATGCGCATCGGGGCGGTCTTGGTGTAGTACGGCAGGCCGATGCCGCGCACCGTTTCCAGGTAGTCCGCCGGCGCGAAGCGGGTCAGGAACATGTCCGGCACACCCAGCGGGAACGCGATCGCCTCGCCATCGGCCAGGGCCAGATCGCCGCCGGTATTGCCCTGCAGCTCTTCGAAGGTGATATCGCCGAACACGAAGCCCTTGCGGACGTCATCGCGCAGGGCGGCACCGTCCTGCCAGCGCTCGTAGGCCTTCTGCACCTCCGGGTGGTCGGTCAGGGCATCGAAGAAGCCGGCGCTGCAGAACACGTGGACGCCGGTGTACGGGATGCCACCCAGCTTGGCCTCGATCGCGCGCTTGATGGCGATGCACTTGGCGCGGACCTTGGTGTCATCCTTGTTCAGCTCCATGCCGACGACTACTTGCTTGACCCCAAACTCCTCGTAGAAGTCGATGATCACGGAGCCATCGGCATCGAGCAGCTTGCCCTGCAGCGCGCCCATGCGGTGGTACTCGATGGTGAAGTCCAGGTCGCGCTTGTGTACCACCTGGAGCGCATTGACCACGGCGGCAACATTGTTGCCTTCCGGATCGGTCGGGTCATAGACACCCAGCAGCTGGTCGGCCATGACGGTCGAGTTCTGCGGCAGGTGGGTGGTTTCCAGCAGCTTCACCTTGCCGCGCTCCAGGCCCTTGGGCTGGCCGGGCGCACCACGCGGAGCGTTCGGAACCAGCACAAGCTTGGTCCCGTTGCTGCCCACCTTGACGATGGTGGTGCCCACCAGGCCCTGTTCCTGGAACAGGCGCATATCGGCGAGGCGGGTGGAGATGCGCGGCAGGTTGTTGATGTAGGCGTTCAGGGCATCGAAGCTCAGCACGCCCAGCGCCAGGAGGGTCTGCAGATCCATGGTGTTGTCTCTCTTGAAAGGGGATACGAAAAGGCCCCGCCGAAGCGGGGCCAGGGGTCAACGGGTGAAGAGGGAGCTGCTCGGCGGTCAGCCGCCGGCAGCGGCTGCGATGGTGATGGTGTCGCTGATGGCTTCGCCCAGGTCGGTGGCCGTCACCTTGAGGGTGTAGTCGCCCGCGGCGCTCAGCGTCGCGGCATCCCAGGTGATGACGCCGCCCACTGCTGCCTTCGCGCCGCCGCCGGCCAGGTTTCCGGTGCCGCTGGCCTTGGCCAGAGTGGCGCTGACGGTGCTGCCGGTGACCAGGGCACCAAAGACGTCCTTGACGTGTACCACGATCGGGCCCAGCGCAACCCCGGCGGTGCCGGTCAGCGGTTCGGACGCGAACACCAGGTGATCGGCTGCGTTCGACGCGATCGGCTGCTGGGTCCAGCGGGTGATGATTCCCGACTCGGCCAGGCTCAGCGCGGCCAGCAACTTCTGATCGTCGGTAACGCTGTCAGCCCAGACCAGCTTTTCGCCAAAGACCTCTGCATCGCGTGCGATCGCTGCGCCCTTTACCGGCAGCTCGCCAGCGTTCGCACCGGTATCCACCGGGCCGTAGAGCACCTTCACTGCATCGGCACCGTTGGCGGCCACGGTATTGTCGGCCTTGAGCAGGGTGCCGGCGGACAGGATGCCCTGCCCGGCCGGCAGACGGATCAGTTCGCGGCTGCGCTCGCCGCCTGCTTCGGACAGCAGGAATTCGCCGGTGCGGGTGCCGGCCAGAGAGATTTCCATCGTCAGTTACCTCGGTTCTTGTAGATGTTGTTGGGGTTCAGCTGCGCCTTCATTTCGGCGGCTCGTTGATCGGCCATGGAGGCCGGGTGTGCGGTGACGACCTGAGTACTCCGGCCCTCTTCCGCCTTCATCGACAACAGCTGTGCACGCACCGTGTCGAGGTCGGTGTTCTTCTCTATGAAGCTGGCCGCGATCGTGTCATCGCCACGCAGTGCAGCCGCGCATGCATCCTGGACTGCGGTCGCGTACTCGATCGCGCTTGCCGCCTGCTCACCCTGCGGCATCGGGCGACGCAGCAAGGCCACAGCGAGCGCCGGCGGTAGATCGCTGGAAGCGACCGCGGCAGCCAGCGCGGCTGCCGGGTTCTCCAAGACGGCTGCCGGCGGCGCGAGTGCGGCCTCGGGCACCGGCGGCGTCGCCACTGCCTCCGGCTCGTCGTCCGGATCCGGGCCGCCCGGCGCGGGCGGCGGTGCCGCTTCGGCCGCGCCGAGGTGCGCGATCAGGTCGTGCCAGGTGCCGAGCCGGGTAGCAAAACCCACCGCCACAGCGGCCTGGCCGCGGTAGCAGGCCGCCTCGGTGGCGCGCACCGCTTCGGCTTCCATGTCGAGGTTGCGCGCGACGGTATCGACGAACAGCGTGTACATGTCCTCCAGATCCGCCATTGCCTCTGCGTGCGCTTCCTCGCTGAGGGGGAAGTTGGGGTTGAAGTCGACCTTGCGGGCACCTGCGAAAAGCGGGGTGACCTTCAGGCCGATCTGTGCGTTGTTGCCACTCCAGTCATGGTGGAAGCGGACCACGCCCACCGACCCGACGCCGCCGGTGCGGCTGACCCAGATCTCGTCGCACGCCGAAGCGAGGGCGAATCCGGCGGAGTACGCGTGGTCATCGACCAGTGCATACATCGGCTTCCTGCCACGCGCCTCGAAGATGTGGTCGACCAGGTCAAAGCAGCCGGACGCCATGCCGCCCGGCGTGTCCAGCCGCAGGATGATGGAGGTCACCGCATCATCGTTGAGCAGTTCATCGAAGAAGTCGCGCACCGCGGCGTAGCTCACCGGACCTGGGCCGCTGGCGCCGGGCATCGGCCGGTTGACCATTGCACCGGACAGGTTGATCACACCGATCAGTTTCTGGGCGACGCCCACCGGCTGCCCGTCGGCGCCGGACACTTCGAAGCGGTCGGCCTTCAGCGCGCTGTCGTCGCTGGTGACCTTCCCTTCAAGATAGCCGCCCACCAGTGCCTCGCCGATGGTCGGCTGCACCAGCAACGGCTGATTGAGGACCGCGGCCGCGAGCGAGGCCACCACAGGCGCACGGCTGCCACGACCCAGCATTCGGGCCAAGAGGCCAGGCTTACTCGTCATCGTCATTCCCTTCATCGTTGTTGGCGCCAGGGGCGCCGGGTTTGTCGTCCTGCCGGGCACCGGAGGCGTTCGTACGCCTCGGGTCGCTGTCGTAGCGAAGCCCGGCCGCGTCTGCGCGCTCGTTGTCCAGCGCCTGCTCAGCGTCGACCTGTTCGGGATCCTCGCCAGCGCCCAGCACCACCTTGCTGCGTGATTTGAAGCCCGCCCGCACAGCCTTGAGTTCGGACGTCACGTCCTGCACCGGGTGGCTCCACGGCCAACCCTCGGGCACCCACAGGGTTTCGGTCACGTCGTCGCGAAGGGCCGCATACCGTGGCACCTTCAACAGACCAGCCAGCACCGCCTGATCAATGAAGGCGTCGCGAACCTTCTGGCAGAACATGGGGATCATGTAGAGCCACTGGTCCTGCTCGATGACACGGCGGAACTCGTTGAGGATCAGGCGCAGCGCGCGGTCGGAGACGTTGCGCAGGTCGCCGGTGAGCACCTCGTAGGGCACGTCCTGGCTGGCGCAGATCGCCAGCAGGTGACCACGCAGGAACTCCGCATAGTCAGAGCCGGCACTGGGCGGATTGGCGAAGTCGATTTTCCGACCCGGTGGCAGCTCCTGCAGCGTGCCGGGTTCCAGGCCACCGATGGCCGCCCCATCGGCGTCCTCACCGGTGATCAGATCTCCGACGGCATCGCCCTCGTCGCCATCAACGCTGGCATCTGATGTGATGAAGCCTGCGAACAGGTTGGCCAGCGCCTGCCGTTCCAGCACAGCGTCATCGAGGCGGTCCAGGTTGAACATGCGCAGCAGAGCCGGAGCGGAGCGTGGTACGCCCCGCATCGCACCGGCGCGGCTCGGCCGGAAGAGGTGCAGCACCTGCTCCGCAGGCACACGCACCAACTCGTTGCCGTTGACTGTCTGCTGCAGATCCCCGGGATGTTCCCGGTACATCCAGTAGGCCACACGGCGCCCGACGCGATCGACCTCAATGCCTTGTCGAATCGCGTTTCCGTTGCTGGCCACGCCGTTGTAGTGCTGCGGGCACTGCTCCGATTCGATCAGCTGCACCTGCAGCGGCACCGGCAAGCCGTCCTCGGGCCGCCGGTAGCGGAGCCGGGCGAACACCTCTCCGGCTTCGTTCCACTCGCGCCAGGACAGCGCCTGCAGGCCCTCCCAGCCCAGCACGCCGTCTGCATCAGCGTACTTGCCCCAGCGGGTCCACAGCTTGGTGAGCTTCTTCTTGTGCTCCTTCGACCCCCAAACTGGCTTTGCCTGGATGCCCGTGGCGATGCCGTTGGATACGCTCTTGTTGAGCGCACTGACCATCCACGGGTCATTGCGGGCCAGATGCCGTGCCCGGGCCAGCAATGTGGACAGGCCCGTCAATGCGGCATTGGGCCCGAGCGAGGTCGGCCGGAAAGTGCGCAGGCGTCGGCCATTGCCGGCGGCGCGGTAAGGGCCTTCGGCGATATCAGACATTTCCGGTCCCCGACTGGTAGAGGCGCACGATGCGGCGACGCCGTGGCGCGCCTGCTGCTTGGCCAATCTCGTCCCGCATCTGCTTCAGCAGCCGCCGCATCGAGTCCAGGCTTTGGTAGGTCACAGTTCGGTCGGCGTAGCGGACGCTCAGGACGCCCGCCGAGATAGCTGCCTCCAGCTTCGCGACCTGTTCTTTGGTAAATGCCATATCAGCGTCCCAGGTACTTGCTTCGGATGACGCGGCGGGTTCGAGTGCGCGGCGTTGGCGCCGGCGCGACGTCGTCTGCCCTCACGTCTGGGTTGTCGTCCCACGGCGCGGCCCATGCCGGCGGCGCGGTCCAGTTGATGGCCGGAACCTTCAGCCACAGCGCCATGCCCTCGGCATAGCCGCACAGGTCGAAGGCTTCGTTGCGGCGCTTGGCCAAGTTTTCCCAGCCTCGGGCCGTCCTCGATTCGGCCGTCAGCTCCGCGTAGAACGTCTCGGGCAGCCAGTCGGGAAAGTGGTAGTAGCCCGGCCCGGGCTCGGCCCGCTTGATGTTGGCGTCCACCGTGTCCTTCAGTCGGTCCACGTTGAGCAGCAGCTGCGGCACATCGCCCTTCGACCCTGATTTGCGGTCCCGGCGCTTGCTGCTGTCCGGAAAGGTCTCCCGGAACAGCCCACCCTCGCGGCGCGCGTCGCCCTTGATCAGCCTGACCCTGGCGTGCAGCTTCCTGGCCTTGAGCGAACGCCAGAACTCCAGCGCGCGCACCGAGGTGCCCGACTTGCCGCCCCAGTCGATACCCACCGCATGCACCGGCATGCTGCGGCCGGTGGCATCGTCCAGCGGGTAGCGCCGGCTGATGACCTTTTCGACCAGGCGTTCCCAGTCTTCCAGGTACTTCGGAGGGTCCAGTGGCAGGAAGCCGCCCGAACCGTCCTCCCGCTTGGAGGTGCGCAGGGTGAAGGAATCAACCACCCAGCGCTCCAGTTGCCCGGATTCCCCGATGCCGAAGCCCAGCACCAGCACGACGAACCGGTTGGCCTGGACGTCGACCTCACCGAGCAGGAAACGCACGCCCGCCGGCACAGCACCCGCAGGCCAGACCTCGGCCCGCTCCTGCATCTCGTTCGGATCACTGGCAGAGCGCGCTGCCATCGGCACGTAGTTGATCGCGCCGTCGACGTTATGCGTCGTCTTCAGCGGCCGCTCTTCACCGGTGGTGGCGAACGTCCGCAGCGCCTGGAAGTAGCGCTCGATCAGCGATTCCCAGGACTGGTAGGCGGCTGCAACACCACCCAGCCAGTAGCTGGCGATGCGCGCTTCCGGCCTTTCACCGGTGACCGTTCCGTCGGCGTGCACGACCTGGCCCTCCGCAGCCCACACGCCGCTGCGGTTCATCCCGTCCTTCCACCGGTGCTGCAGGCCCACACCGCAGTGCGGACAGTGCAGCAGCGAGTAGTGCCGCGCCATCTTATGCACGTCGTCCAGCACGACCCGTTCGAGCAGTTCCTCCATCGGCGGTAACGCGAAGCCGTCATAGCCTGGCGCTGCCTGAAACCGCTCGCCGCACTCCGGGCATGGCCAGTACCAGCGTCGGCGGTCGCCGCGCGTGTACAGCGCAGCGATGCCGGCCGCCGGCGGGCCTTGGTGTGGGTGCAGAGGCTTCCACGCACCGTCGGCGTAGTCGGTTGCCGGGCTCGATTCGGCCACCACCATGCCGGCGGACATGTAGGTCTGCGTGCGCTTCAGGCCAAGGCCGAAGCACTCGTCGATAGTCAGGTCGCCGGTGTAGTTGTCCACGTCCGTCATCAGGACGTCGTGGATGTCCTTGCCCGACAGCACCGACACCGACGGCCAGCCCATGCGCAGCGACATTCCCGACCGGAAGAACTTCAGCAGGATGTTGTCGTCGTGGGCACGCGGGCTTAGCCGGGAGCGCAGCTCCGGGCTGGCGGCGATGCTGCGGGCGATACGGGTCTTGCTGTAGTCCTCGGCCGCATCCTTAGACATCTGCACAACCATGGCGTCGGCCGGGTTGCAGGTGATCAGGTAGGCCAAGCGCGCATCGATCAGCGAGATGGTCTTGCCAGACCGCGCCGGCCCTACGAACACCACCGCCTCGTAGTGGCGGCTACCGGTCGTGTCCAGCGGCTCGACCATGTAGGGCGTCGTGTCCGGATCCCAAGATCCGGCGGCGCCGGCGGCATTGGCCACCTGCAGCACGCGCGCTCCCTCGCTCACCCTAATGCGGCGCGGCGGCCGGATCATCTCGGCAACGCCTTGGCGCACGCTACGCGCTGTCGCGTACGTCGTCATCGGTGATGCCCTCGTACATGGATTGCCGGACGCGATCGCACTCGTCCTGCACCTTGACCACCTGCTCCGGCGTGAGCCCGGCCTTACGCTCGAGCACGTCAGGCAGCGTGTCGAAGAACTGCACGACCTTCTTCACCAGCTCGGCGTAGTCGGCCTCGACCTCTGCGGCCGGCACCAGCTGACCGATGGTCGACTCGACCTTCAGGCGCTCGTTCTCCGACTGGTAGTAGGCGCGGCGCTCCATCGGCGGCAGGTCGCGCGGATCGACCACGCCCTCCGCGCCGAACGCCGCGGCACCCGGGTTCACCAGCGCCGGTGCTGCATCGGCCAGACGATAGACGTCGTGCCCAGCGCGCTTGGTCAGCGGCGGGACGCCGGCCTCCTTCAGCCGCTTGCTGGCCGTTCGGCGGTCCATTCCGAACTCATCCGCCAGCCTGGCCACGGACCAGCCCTTGGTGAATTCGTGGATGTCGGCCATGTGCTACCCGATGCGCAACCTATTCAGCTATGAAAATTGGGTTTCTCCCGGGAAAACCCGCCACAACCGTGCCCTGTGGTGGAGCACCATAGAGGCCGAAAAACTGTCTTTGACCGGGGTCCGAATTCCCCCCGGTTGGTGTGGATAAGCCCCGGGGCCCCCGCCCGCCGTGAAACGCGCGCGTGAAACGGCGTCAGCCGCCGCCCGTGCCGTCCGCTGCCGGCTTCCCCTGTACCTGGTCGATGACGTCGAGCTGCGCCTCGTACTGCAGCAGGCAACGCTTTCGGCCGTTGCTCACTTCGAACACGGCCGAAGGCGCCGCCTCCTTCACCCACTTACAGCGCTTCCGCAGCTGGGCGTCGATCGGTACGTAGGTGGCCACCGGAACCGTGATGACGGCTGCCGGGGGCGGGTTCGGCTTGGTAGGTGCTGCCTGGCACGCGGCCAGAAGGGCAGCGGTAACAACCACGATGACGCGCATGTCAGTACCCCTTCAGTGCCGGGCAGGCGGAATCGAGCAGCTCCAGTGCTGCCTTGCAGGTGTCGGGCCGTTGCTCATAGCGACCGCGCCAGGTGGAAGCCTTCTTCTCGGAAGCCTCGACCTTTCCCGCCAAGGCCCGCAGTGCCTCAGCACTCTCGTCCCGGAGGGCTTGCAGCTTCTCGGCTTCCGCCCTCAGTGCGGCGGCGACCTCGGCCAGACGCTGATCGCGGCTGTCCACGTCGGCCTGCAGTCGAGCGGCATCGGCCTGCCAGTCCGCCCGGACCTTGATCACCTGGGCGCTGAGGTCGCGGATCTTCTGCTCCTTCTCCCAGGCAGTCAGCCCGGACACCATGCAGCCGAAGGCCAGCACCGCGCACACCAGCTTGACCTTGCTGCCGGGCTTGCTCAGCCACTGCAGCGCGTCGGCAGCGGCGCCTACGATCAGCGTCCACAGCGCGCGAAAGAAACGAATCAGTACGCTCATGGCTTATCGCCTCCGATGGCGCCTGTGGCTCGCTCCACCATGCGCACGTAACCCGGCAGCAGCCGGCGGATCAGGACGCCGGACAGGCCGGCCAGCGGCAGCTGCGGGGCGCCCGCCAGCGCCGGCCAGATGGACGCGGCAACGGCGATGACCCAAGCGGCCACGATCGCGTAGGCCACGACGGCCACAGCCAGGGCGGCCCAGCGCGCGGCGGTCTGCAGAAGACGATGACCGCGCCGGCGGCTGGCGTCAGCGGCCACCCGCTCCGCGTCCTTCTCCGGCAGCAGCAGGACACCGATCAGCGCTCCCGCCATGGCAACCAGCAGTACCGACTGCGGTACGCCGAGGATCACCCGTTCTGCCTCCCGCAGCGCGTCGGCTGTCGCCGGCGCCACAACAGCCGCGGTGAACGTCCCGACGATGGTTTTCAGTGTGCTCACGGGCTCAGTCACGGCACCACCGTCCCGCCGGCCTTGCGGTACACGGCCAACAGGTCGGCAATCTTGTGTTCGTGCTGGCCGTAACCAGCGCCCGGCAGGCTGGCCCAGATGTTGCTGACCGCCTTGATGGCTTCCCGGATCTTGCCCGCCTGGATCAGCGGCAGCGCGCGGCGCTCACGGATCTGCTGCAGCGCAATCAGATCCTGGCTCAATGGCGAAAAGTCCTTGAGGCCGAGCGTCTTCTTGTACGCGTCGTAGTAGCGGCGCAGCAGCTGGTACCGGCCGGCTGCGGTTGACTGGATCCTGAGCTTCGGCAGGTCCACCAGCACGCAAGGATGGTCGGCGTAGCCGCGAAACAAGCCACCACCGACCAGCACGTCGTAGCCGCGGTCGTTCGTGGGCTGCCTGCCGTTGTCCGTCCCTTCGGACCAGGCCAGCATGTCGAGAAAGGCCACGACGTTCACGCCGCCAGCCTGTTGGGGAGTGATCTGCGTCATTTCGGTTCCTGCACAGGTTCAGCCCCGCCGCGTAGGCGGAGCACGGTACACAGCCAGACCCGGTGCCTGGCTAGGTTGTATAGATGAGCTCGCTCCGCTGAGCGCCCACGCCGCCGCTAACGGTTCGGGCTGGGACACTGAGGCGAGTGAAGCGGTTGAACACTGCGCGCGCTCTCAGGTTAGCGGCAGGGCTTAAGCCAATGGGACGGGCCGAAACGCGCGAACTGCGGCGGTGCTTGGGTGCTTGCATGCGCCCCCATCTAGCAACCCGCCCAGAAACGACGAACCGCAGGTGACTGGACCTCCCGAGTCCAGGCCTGCGGCCGTTGAGTGGAACGGATCGGAATCTCGCCCACGGTATCGATTGCACACCAATCCTGGTTCCCGCTGCAACTGCGGTAAGGTTCCTTACCGCATTCGATCGAATGCGGTAAGTTTCGCGACGACTGCGGTAATGTTCCTGAACATCAGCCCAGTCCGCATCATGGTGTGTCACCCGCAGGCTATAACGAAATCTTAACAAAAACCTATCCGGATGGCTTAAAGTTCGCTCTCGCAGGGGGGCCATAACTTGAGCAAGAAGCACGGACCGTCTTCTCGGGAAGACTTGGTTAGGGAAAACGAACGACTGAAGGAACGTCTGAAGCAGATGCAGACGTCTAGGCTTAGCAGCAACCTGGCTGCAATCGCAAAGCAGCTAATCAAGTACGGCACTCTGTGTACAGGCGGATGGCTGTCGATCCGAGAGATAGCCGGCAAGACCACCATCCTGAACGCAGCGGTAGACCTTTGCGGCAGCTTGGGGGACGTCATTAAGGAACTTGCACCAGCTTGGTGGGTCCAAATAGTGACTCTCGCCGCATGGCCCGTCTTCATTCGTTCTAACAAGCGTCTGCGTAGAGTTATTGCCGGACATGTTCAAAGAGCATCTAGAACCACGAAGGAACGTGAGACTGAATTGGATCCGGACAGATCGAGCAGCAACCTTGGGCACGACGGAGAGACCCACGAGAGGGACAGAATATGATCACGTTAATTAGTTCAGCGTTCGTAATCGCGCTCATTCTCGCGATCTGGCACGTGATTTTTAACGTTTACCCTCATTCCGCTATCGCGCTAGCGCGCTACAACTTGTTCGAACTTCGAGATGAGCTGTTCGATATGGCCGCCGAAGGAAAGCTGGACTTCAAGAGTCCTGGCTACAGGGCATGTAGGCAGATGATTAATGGCTTCATTCGCTATGCTCACGACATGAGCCTTATGCAGATGTTCACGACGCAACTTGTCGCAAAGATAAGAGGTCAGAAGATCAGCACAAAGGAATGGGACGCAGCTTTCGAACGTTTGGCGCCTGATGAACGCAAACTGGTTGATTCGGTTATGCGTAAGGCTATGGTGCACATGGTCAGGTTGCTGATCACGAAGTCTGTGATCCTGAGTGGAATACTCACCTTGGTGCTGTCTATCGAGTACGCCTGCAAGAAGATTGCTCGTCTATCCGTTGCTTTGAGCACCGCGTTTAAGCGCAGCCCGGATCAGACGGTCAAGCTACCGGCAAGTGATGCAGTTATCCGTGAAGTGATGTCAAACTCCAGTGGGCGAAAGCTTAAGCTCGTGATGAAGAGAGAAGCCAAGCGTTACACCTCGCCAGGATTCGGCATGGAACTTTCTCCAGCCTAAAAGATCAACGAAAAAGGCCCCTAAGTGGGGCCTTTTTTTGTAGGTGCTCCAAACAGTCGTCCCTTGAACTCTTGCCGGCCATCCTCCAGAGCCTGACGTAGTGCTGCGGTCGCCAATGCGTGCACCCGCAAGTACGCCCCCTTGCGCATCTTGACTGCTTTCGCAGCTTCCTGCGCGGTGCCCTTCCGTTCGGGCCATACCAGATCGTTCACGGCATCCTGCATCACAAGGCGCATTCGCCAACGGTCTGCCGGCTCGTCCAGTCGAAGCGCGAGCTCGGCCCCATTTCGACGCTCCCACTGGATCTGTCGCATCACACGCCTAGCCAGCGCCCGCCCGAGCGAGGCTAAGGGCACGCCCTGCCCCCGTAGCGCAACCGCTACAGCTGCCTGCTTGGCAACCGGATCCCGCATCAGCCCGACGGCACCTGCGATGTCGGCGGACGTCAATGGCTGTATGGACGACCGGCCGTTCGATGGCTCGCGGAAACTGCCGCCGACGAGCATGCGTGCGATCAGCTCGAGCGGGTCACGCTGCAGGGTGGGTTCAGGCACCTGCACTCGGTCGCGCACCACCCTCGCTGCTGGTGGCGCCGGAGGCAGGTGGGGTTTGTGGCCCCATGCCTTTGCCGCCTGAGCTTCGGCATCTGCGCCGACGCACAGCTCACTCTGGGCGCTGCAGCTCGCGCAGACAACCTGCGCGGTGCGCCGGCTGCTGGCGCTGCCCCGCGCGCGCATGCGTACTTCGTCGCTGCCGCAGTTGCCGCACGGCGTCAGGGCGGCCGCGGGCGCTGGCGCGGCTACAGCTGACATCAGGCCACCTCGCAGTTGCTGACCCAGCGGGACCGGCCGTCCTGCCAGACCTCCCACAGGCTGCCGTCAACCTGGCACCTGATTGGGCCCTCCTTTCCTTCCAGGTACAGGTGGTGGCTTGCCTCGTCCAGGCTGAGGAATTTGGGAATCATCGCGAGGTCTCCATGTCTGTCACGTTCGTTGTTTCCAGGGCCACGCCCTGCTGTTGAAGGAACTGCTGGGCCAGCGCGCGCAACTGGTTCTCGCCTACGTCCAGGCGCTCCACCAGGTGTTCCCCGGGGCTGCGGACGCCTTCGATCTGTTCCCGCTTCACCCCGAGCACGTCCGACACGATCGGGTCGCTGCCGCTGTCGGAGAGCAGGAAGTACGCCATGACCGGCTCGGTCTGCCCGTCGCGGTGGACGCGGCCGATGCACTGCTCGTGGACACCTGGCGACCAGTCCAGTTCGCCGAACACCACGGTGCTGCATATGTGCTGCAGCCCGTCGATGCCCGCACCCGAGCGGAGGCTGATCAGCATCACCTGGCTATCGCCGCTGATGAATGCGTCTTTCGCTGCCTGCTTCTGGCTCGGCGACTCGCTGCCGGTGTACATGACCGGGTTGTACGCAGCCAGCTTCTCCTGCCAGATGCTATAGACCTCCCGGTGCCAGCCGAACAGCAGCACCTTCTGGCCGCTCTCCAGCAGCAACCTGACGAACTCGGCCACGTAGGGCGCCTTGGCCACGCCGGTCGCCTGCCGCAGCAGGCGGTCGAACTCGCCGGCGGCCTGCATCTTCTCGCCGCGGTACTGCTCGTTGGCCCGCAGGATGATCCGCGCCAACGCCGCAGCGTCGCCGGTGATGGCGTCCAGTGCTTTGGTGTCGGATTCCACCTCGTGCGGGATCTTCGACAGCGCCGGTAGCTCACGCCCCACTTCCTTGCGGGTGCGGCGCAGCATGATCCCCTGGCGCCGCAGGTACTGGCCGAACTGCTCTGCGTCCTGCAGCTTGGCCTTCTCCCCGGGCGCGGAGATGCACCATTCCCGGAGGAACTCGTCATAGGTGCCCAGGCAGCCCGGCAGCAGCGGGTCGACCACATGGAAGAACTCGCAGCCGTAGTTGTAGATCGGGGTGGCGGTCAGGCCCATGCGGAGCCGCGCACGGCTGGCCAGATGGCGGCAAGCGCTGTGGATGCTGCTGTCCGGGCTGCGCAGCTGCTGGCATTCCTCAAACACCACGTACTGTGCGATCTCCCCCAGCGTGTCTGCCCAGCCCCGGAGCTTGTGGTAGCTGACCAAGATCACGTCCGGCAGCGTGCCCCACAGATCCTTGATCCTCTGCTTCGGTTGGCGCACGAGCGGGTATGGCGAGCTCTTCCTGATGTGGTGCACGCGCAACTGCGGTGCAAATTCGGCCAACTTCTCCGGCCAGTGGTTCGGCAGCGCCGCCGGGTACACCACCACGGCCGGCAGGTTTCCCGGCGCGGCCATCGGGCAGATGCCGGTGACCGTCTTGCCGAGGCCAAGATCATCGGCCAGCAGCAGCCCGCCGCGGATGGACAGCTGCGCCCCCGCCACCCGCTGGTACTCCCGCGGCGGCTTGGCCAAGGTGAACTCTGGAATCTGAACGCGGCCGGCCAACAATTCGCCCAGGCTGCGCTCCATGTCCACGTGCTCGTCCGCCAGCTGCTGCAGCGCGCGCTGCGTGTCGGCATCCATCGACAGCGGGTATCGCTGGGTGAACCATTGCAGCTCCCGGCTGTTCTCCGGCGTGGCCGACAGGTCGATGTGGTCTGCGGCGTGCTGGCGCACACGGGGAAATACGCGCTTCATGCGCGCGCGCACCTGTGGCTCGCAGATCACCCGCCAGGTACTGCCGGCGGCGCTGTACAGAAGGGTTCCATAGGTCGTCTGCATTACAGTGCCTGCCTCTTCAGGCGAATGATGTTGAAGGGTTTCCCCTGCCAGGCCGGCCGGGCCACGAGCGGGCGTTCACCCCAGCGCTCGGTAGTGGCGAGCAGCACACCGCGCACCTGCGGCAGGCTGATGTAGCGCCCAACCTGCCGCAGGGCGTCGGCGAGCGAGCCCGCTACCTTCACCTCGATCACCAGGCCGTCGAGCCAGAAGTCTGCGCGGTTGCTGGCATCGAGCCGGTACTCGCGCACGTGGGCATGGCCGGCCTGGTCAAGGACGGTCGACAGAGCCTGGTGCAGCTGCACCTCAGAGCCGTAGCGATACCCGAAGCCCGCCAGCAGCCGACCAATGCCCTTCAGTTGCAGCTGCTCTTCCATGGCGGTACCCGGCTTGACCGGCGTCGCCTCCCGGCGCATGACGACTTCCCCGGCCATCAGCTCACCTCCGGCCGCTGCGCGGCCTCAATTGCTTGGCGCATGTCTCGGCGCGTCGCTTGGGCCAGACAGGCAAGGCGAGCCGCGCGGGTGAAGGCCTCGGCCAAAATCTGTTGGGCCTCATCCTTCAGGTTCCACACGACAAGGCATTCCGGATCATTGCTGCGCACGTCTCGATCCATTGCCGCAACTTCGGCCAGCGCATGCACTGCCCGGTCCGCAAGGCTCGGATGGTCAGCCATGGACCACCTCCGCAGCCAGCTGCAAACCGGTGGCCGCGTCGGCCTGAGCCCAGGTCATCTGCCCCCGGTCGATGCTCTCGGCCAGCCGTGACAGACCCTTCGCGGTCACCAGCACCTGCTCGTGTATGCGCTCCTGCTCACCGTCGGTGCGCTGGATGCACGCCTTGTGCACCAGCAAGCCCTGCTGCAGGCGGTTCTGGTACGCCAGCCAGTTCTTGCTGCCCGCGCGGCGGTAGATCCAGCCGTGCTCGGACAGCCAGGCGAACAGCTGGCGCGGCTGGACCTGCAGCATCTTGGCGGCGGTGCTGATGTTGAAGGCGCCGTCAGCCTGGGTCAGCCGCAGCAGCGCGCGGACCTGCGGCTCCTGGTACTGCACACGCGCCTCAAGGATCTCGGCCTTTTCGCTGTAAGACAGAAGCAGCGCGCGCAGCGTTGCCGGATCGGTCAGCGCCTGCATCGGGTCAGGTGCAGGCACCCCTGCCGCCAACGCGTCATAGGCGCGGATCACCTGCAGGCTGAAGCTGGGGCTGATCCACATGGCGTAGGCATAGACCAGCTCGCGCACCACGTAGCTGCCGCCGTAGCGGCCGGCCACCGAGTGCACCGGGTAAATCCGGGAATCACCGGAGTTGACCAGCTCGGCCACCAGTTCCTCGGTCTGCTTCAGTCGCTGCCAGTCGCTGGGCTGGTGGCGCTTCGCACCACCGGATGCCTGGTGCAGGTCGTTCAGGCAGAACCTCCCCACGTCGTCGCGGCGCACAGTGACCCCGCCAATCATCATTGTGTTCAAGAGAACACCTCCGTTTTCCAGCCGCCGCCTGGGGCGCGCTGGACTGCCAGGAATCGAAACGGGTACATCTCGGCGGCCACCTTCACCTTCACGCGGGCGTCTTCCTCCCAGAAGCCCTTCACCTCGTGGGCCTCCAGGTCACCAGCGGCCGTCATCACGAAGAAGTCGATGGTGAGGTGGGTCTTTTCGGCCAACTTCAGCTTCACCGACTCGAACCGGAACCATGCGATCTCGCCGGCGGCCAGCTGCAGCGCCAGATGCGCGGCATAGGCTTCTTCGGTCTTGTTCATCTCCCCGGGCACGTGCCGCGGCCTACCGCGTGCCACTTTGCCGGCGGCGTTTCCATTGCCAGAGGGCTGAACAGCAGACGGCGGGCGGTAGGCGCGCGGCGCGGCCGGTGCAGGCCCCGCTGCCGGCGCACTGGCCTGCACGAGGCGGCGCATGCCTTCCGGCATGTCCTGGACGGTTGCGTAGCGCAGGGAACGGCTGGATGTCTTCTTCGGCGGCATCAGGCAGATGCCTCCATAGCGCTCCACACGCGCATTGCTCGCTGCCGGAATGCGTCGAACTCCTGCCGGGCGCGTTGCTGCGCGGCCTGGTGCTCGCGGTCCATCTGCTCGAGCATGCAGTCAAATTCGACGTTAAGCAGTGCCATCAGCTGTTCCATGGACAACCCGCCGCGCGTGCGCTGCCCCGATGGTGGCGCGAACATTGGCATGGCCAACTGCTGCTGACCCGAGGGCGGCGCCGGCGCACGCTCTACGCGGCCGGCCTCAGTCGCAGCCCACGTCGCCACCGGCCGCCCATCGCGGCCGCTGTCGCGGTTCTCGCACCTGCGCACCAGGCCATCACCGTCCAGCTCTCGCAAAAGGCCGGCCACGGCGGCCGTGCTCAGCAGCATCACCTCGCGCGGCGCGCCTGACTCGAGCGCGGCGTTGCCCATCAGCTCCAAGGCCTCCGCTGCAGTGCTCTCGCCGTGGATGCCCAAGCAGAACAGCAGCAGCTGCCGCTGGTAGGCGCGGATTTCAGCCGGCTCCATGCGTGCCTCCGAAACCCAGATCCGCCGCGGCCTGCGCCATGGCGCTGCGGGCGGCGTCACGGTTGCGCACCACGTGCAGTTCTGGCTTGGGTGCAGGCAATGCAGCCATCGCCTCGGGCACGGCGCCGCCGTCCATGACGTGCTTCACCGCCCTCTCGTAGGCGCTGGCCAACATGCGCTGCTGCTGCGCGCCGCTCTCGGCCGTTGCGTAGGCGTGCAGGTCCAGATTCGATCGCACCAGCACGGTGAACCCGCTATGTGCCTGGCCGGGACGCATCTGGCCGTCGACCTCGGCCAACGACGGCACGCCCAGGCACATGGCTCGGAATTGCCCAGGGTTGGGCGGCCACTGCAGCGCACTGCGCAGGCAGTTGCCCATTCCGTCGGCGACCTGTCGCGGGGTGATTCCGATCAGCACCTGGAACCACAATTCACCGGCGGTGGTCAGGCTGCCCGCGTTGTTCACCGGGGCTGAGCCGTTCTCACGCACCCACTTCCCGGGAAACATGCCGGCCATCCGTTCCCACACCGTCCACAGCATGCTCACCGCGCGCTGGTCCGGCTCAGTGGTGGACGGGCTCGAACTCGACGTCGATGACATCGCCGCCCGTTCCACCAAAGCCGCCAACTCCCGCGCGCTGCTCGAATTGTCGCCGCTGCTCTGTGACCTGATCGGCAGAACCTGGCTGATGGCTTGCATTGGTGCCTCCGGTGGTATTGGGGATTGCGGGCATTGCGCCTGCCGCATGGCGGTTGCGGGCGGTCTTGATTGCCCAAGGGAACGGGTTCGTGACCGGTGGCGATCGCGCCAGCCCTTCAGCGACCGTGTGCCCCAGCGTCTCCGGCGTCACGCCCTCCTTCAGGGCGGCCAGCAGGTCGGGGTGGCTCGGGTTGGTGGAATGGCAACCGGCCTTGCGCATCAGCAGGCACGCACGCCCCGCGTCGGTCACGCCCCCCAGAGATCCTTGAGTGAGATGTGATGTATCTGGAGTAGTAATGGGGTCTGGGGTCTGGGTACCCGTGTTCACACCTGTGTTCACACCACCTGTCACACGTGACTCTGCGTGACATGTCACGCGTGACAACTGATCGAATGTCACGCGCTCGTCGCCCGTGACATGCGTGACATGGAGCGCCTTCAGCTGTGCCATCGTGACCATTCCTCCCGGCACGACGCCGACGGCGCGCAGGTCTTCGAACAGCATGGTTCTGCGTGCTCGGGTGCGTGCTTGGCGCTCGGTTTCATTGCTCTTTCGGGCATCGCGTCGACCTTGGCCCTCGGCAATACGGCCTTGCGCCTTGGCGATTTGTTCATCGCAGCGCTTGCTGTGCCGCAATCCGTCTTCTGCCACGGGGAAGTAGCGCTCGGCGACCTTCTTGACCGCAGCCTTGTCCGCCGCAGTGATTGCGCCGGCGATGATGTACAGCTCGGCCAGGCTCTCTGGCAGCGCCTGCTCTTCCGAGTAGTACGCCAGCATCAGCTTGAAGTAGACGCCGTGGTCGGTCAGGGACAGTCGGGTCGTGTCCTTGAGGTAGTCGCCCGGGAACATCTCGAAGTAGATCATCAGGGATCCCCGGCACCTTGCTTGCCGCGCGCCGCAGCACCGGAGCTGCCAATCCTGGTCAGCTCATGCTCGTTGGGCGGCAGCGTCTCCAGCCGGTATGTCTCACCCAGACTGTTGCGCCAGCGATACGCCGTGGCGCGGCTCACGCCGAAGTGCCGGACAATGGCCTCAACGGTTGGGAAATCGCTGAGCTCGACTGCCCAGCGCACGAACTCCATGACGATCCTGGTGGTGTTGTAGCCAGCAAGAGCGTGCTGCGGCGCGCTGCGCCGCGGCTTCTTTTCAGACATCGCGGTGGCTACCGGAGCTACGGCCGGCTCTCGCTCGGCCGGAGCGGCGCGGAGCGCAGGGCCACAGCGCAGACCGAGGGTCGGACTGATGTTCATCCTGTCGCCCCCGCATGACCCGATACGGGAACTTCACGCCCCATCGCGGTGCTCAGCTGCCGCAGGCTGGGAAGCCGCCGCCTGGCGGCCGCCGGATCGTTGAGGTCCTGCAGCGCTAGCTGCCAGCGATATGCCGTCGCGCGCGACAGGCCGAATTGCTTCTGGAGCACATCAACGCGCACCGGCTGCGGCTGCTCTTTGGCCCAGAGGACTACATCCACCATGGGCAGGAGCGGTACCACACTCTCGGGGATGCGACGGCCGGCACTGTCGAATTCGCTGACCACGGCGATTGCCCAGCTCACCATTGCACCGCCGCTCATCGCTGCGCACCCTGCACCGCTCGCGGCGCCAGATCCTGCAGGTGGCCCGACACGTAGCGCTTGGCCGTCACCAGTTCCGCCTCGAGCTGACCGATCTCGTCCAGCGCGCGGCGCAGCTCAGGTATGTCCTTCGGGCAGATGCGGCCGTCGGCCAGGACGTTGGTGATCGCTTCGAGCGTGTGACCGAACTCCACCGACAGGCGGGCCACAGCCAGCACGCCGGCATGCGGCTCCATCATCGGAATTCGGGCACCGAGAAAGCCATAGCGCTGGGCCAGCTCGCGCGAGCAGGCGTCGCGCCAGTGCGGCGGCAGCGCACGAACCCACGACTCTTCCAGGTCAACAGGCATCTTGACTGTGCCATTGCGGATGCGGGCAATGAGCTGGCCGTTGGACTTCAGCGCTTTTTCGGCGCTGTCGGCGTCTACACCGACATGGAAGTGCAGGATGCGCTCGGCTGGCGCTACGTCCGCCATGTACTGCTCGGCGATCGCCTGGGCAAGGCTGCTGTCGGTGTGGCCGCTGTTGCGGATGGCGTCGGTCGTGTGCCGGAACACCACCGCAGAGCGCGGCTCATGGTACTGAGGATCAGGCTTCATTTACGCACCTCGGGAGGCGATGCAAAGTGGTCGCCATGGACAGGACGACCGAAATTCATGGATTTGGTGGCTTGCGGATCGCAGCTCAGCGCTCAGGTGAGAACGCGATTACGCCGCGTCGACCGGCACGATCCGGTCAGCGTCTGGGTCGGTCTCCGAGCAGGGGAGTTCGCCGAAGATGTCAGGCCGCAATTCATGCCTCGAGACTTGGGTCATCGCCTCGATCGACAGGATGTGGTGCGCGGCAACCGGCCGACGGCCTGTGCGCCATTGCGAAACCAACGCGGGGTGAACCTTGAGCAGGCGCGCTAGTGCGCCCTGCCCTCCTACCGCGTCGATGGCCTTTTGGATCGGTACCACGGGGTGGTTGGGCTCGTTCATGCGCCAAACATAGCAGTGCTATTTACCCATGTAAATAGCATCGCTGTTCGTTTTCCTGAACACCTTCAAATAGCATCGCTATATGCCTAGGCCAGCCAACCCCAAGACCGCTGAAGGCCGCGCTATCGCGGAGGCCATCACCCGCGCCGGCCTGACCCAGGCGCTGGTTGCCGAGCGACTGGAGGTCACCCCCAGCTTCATTTCTCAGTTTTCGACTGGCTTGCGACCAGTGCCCTGGGACAAGGCAGAGGCTTTGGCCGATGTTCTCGGGCTACAGCCCCAGGAAGTAAGCGCTGAATACGCTCGTCTCATGGACAGTTTCGGCACGTCTCAGGTTGCGAGACTTAACGCCGATATCGTCGTGGCCGCCATCGCTGTGGTGCGCAAGGCTCTAGATCTGGCCACAGGCGAGACATTCGATGTCGAGCAATCGCCCGATCTGTTTGCCCAGGCGCTGCGCGTTGCACTTGCTGCGGATTTGAGGAAACAGGGGAAGCGTACAGATGGATCTCGATCAGGAGATGGACAAGCTGGCTCAGCTGATCGCGCTGCGCGCGCAGCGGAAGATGGGCGACAAGCCCAAGCTCACGGTGGTCGGAAGCGTAAAGCCGGCTGAGCTGCCGGCTACAGCACCTGATGGAGTCAGCAGGAAGATCACGCACTCGGCGGTCCGCATGGACGTCGTACTTCGTGAGTCCCACTGCCGAATGATCCGGCACTTTCAGAGACGTTGGGGCTCTCCCATGCAGCTCCTGATCGACCAGGCTTGTTTCGGTTACATGGGCATCGAACAGCTTCCGGATGATGACCTGATCCAGCTGCATAAGGACTTGGAGCGCGCCGAAGATTGCCTGCGGGACGGCGTCAGCTTTGAAGATGCCGGCTTACTCCGCAGCCGCTATGGTTAAGAGGCATGACCAATGAGGAAGTATTTTTCTGCCGCTGGGATCGTGGTGCTCGCCCTTTGTGGGTGCGTCAACGCAAGCAACCCTAGCAACGATCCTGCGCGCGCCGCGGCTGCCCGTGCTTCTGCATCGGCAGCCGAGGCTGCGACAAAAGCTCAAGAGGCCATCGACACGCTCAAGGGATCAACGGCCGAACTGTGCGAAGGCGAATCTACTGCTGCCGAGCGCATCATGAAGGCAAGGCAGATGGGCACACCGATGGCTACCGTCATGGCTACTGCAACGAAGTATGGTGAGCCGTACGTGGGCTTCGTCCACAAGGCCTATGACCTTCCTCGCTTGACCAGTGAGGCCGCCAAAGACGTGGTCACGGGGGAGTTTAGAGACGCTGCATACAGCGACTGCCTCAAGCGTTGGGAATTCTGATTTCTTAACGGATTCAGAAATTCATTGTGACAAACACGACCCGTAAACAGCATCGCTATTGTAAAGGTTAGATAGCAGCGCTATTGTTCCGTCATCGGCAGCCGCCGGAACGGAGACCTAGCAATGCCCCTGACCCTCAGCACCAAGCGCACCGCCCGCGTCGGCCTGGCCGCCCTGGCATGCTTCACTGCCCTGGGCGTGGTTGCCTGGGCCACCCCCACCGATGCACCCGCTGCGGCTACCGACGACGCGCCAGACGGCCTCGTGATCACCAGCCCCCGCATCTGCGCCGCCCTGGCTGTGTATGAACTGGCCGCCGGGGACGATTGGGCACTGCGTGCCACCGTCGCCAACACGACCCTCAACGCTTTCCGCGATGCAGACCGGGTGCCCGACTGCGCAGCCGGCGTCACTGCGGCGCTGACGCAGAACTTCGAGCCGGCGCGCTGGCAGCTTTCCCTCGACGCGGCAGATGCCGTCCTGAGCGGCTCCTATGAGATTTCCCCGGCGGCATGCGTCCGGGCCAATGCGGTTGTCCCCCTGTCGACCGCAGACGGCAAAGAGCCGAGCACCTCCCCGGTGCTGGCCCGGGCGCAGTGCGTCATGCACGAACTGGCCTTCGTGGAGGTGGCGCCGTGATCACCGGCCTCCTTACCGAACCGCGCGCCGCGATGATCGGCACACAGCGCCTGCCCCTGAGCCCCACCGAATCTAGGGTGCTGCAGCTGATCATCAACGCAGGTGACACCCCGATCAGCCGCTTCCAGATCGAGCGGGAGATCTACGGCGCCTTCGGCCGCAAGTCGAACACCGTCGAGGTGACCATCTGCCGCCTGCGCCAGAAGCTGGCCCAGCACGGCTACCGCATCAATGCCACCCGCAGCCGTGGCTACACGATCAGCCAGGCCGGTGCAGCATGATCGCCGCCATCACCTACCCCCTCGCACAGCGCGCGGCCGTCGCCGCCAAGGCAGCCGCTACGGCCGCCACTGGTATGGGCTTCGCACCGAACCTGGTCGCCGCAGCCGCTGACGTTGCCGCGCGCGCAGTGCTGGAGCGTCGCGCCAGTGCCGGCCGAGCCGTTGCCGACGTGCGCAGGAACCTTCGCCGCATGTTGCGGGCACAAGGCGGTGCCGCATGAGGGCGCCTGCGATCAAGCTCCCAGCACCCGATCTGACGTCGGACCAGCGCGCGGCCTTGGAGCGCGCGAAGCGCCCCCGCCGGCATCCCTACCGCGTGTACTGCACGCACCAGGCGAGCGCGCAGCGTCAGCGCGAGGCGGAAGAGCAGCGCCAGCGCGTCGCGCCGAACCTTCACAGGTTGGTGCGCTGATGGACGGCCTGCATCCGATCGGCGGCGGCCTGGACGCGGTGATCGTCAGCACGGCCACACCGACGCCCGAAGAGAGGCTGCAGCGCTATGCGGCGGCAGTTGCTGCCCACCCGTGCCGCTGGTTCTCGCTGCGCGTGCAGTTCGGCCAGATCCTGCAGCGCTCGCTCAAGAACGGCATCCAGGTGGGCTACGCAGCGTGGCAACGGCAGATGCCGGCTCTCTGGCCACGCACACAACTCCGCTGACGCTTCGCCGGCGGCATCCATGGACCTCCGCAACCAGCTCGACATCTTCGACCACGACCCAGCCCGCCTGGCCAAGGCCAACCGCGCCGCCGCCGAGCATGCACTGACCGATCCGTTCTTCTCCGCGAAGGTCCGACAGGACCGTCACGACTACTACATCGCCGAAGCCGAACGCCTTGAGCGCTTGGCAGCCATGGCCGAGAAGCCGGCCACCACCGCAGCCTGAGATCTCCCGATGAAACAGCCTCAGCCCAGCGACGCCAAATCTTCAACACCGATCCCCGATAGCGCGATTGAAGCGTTCCGCGCTGCCTACGCCATTCACGGTACCCAGAAGGGCTACGCCGAGGCCATCCGCGCCGGCCTCGCCGCCGCTGCGCCACTGATCAGCCATGACGCCCTGCTCTCGCTCGAGCAGGATGCGCAGGCCTACCTGGTGCGGCAGCTGGACATTGCCCTGAATGGTGAAGCCGCCGCAGCACGCGAGCCGGTGCTGGCTGATCTTCTGAGCCAGTGTCAGAACGAGGTTCGCCGCCGCAGCGGCCCAGTTTTGACCACGCTTCCGATCGGCGTGCAGCACCACCTACGGGAGGTGTTCAGGGATATGGCCGACCGCGCGCGCCTGCTGACCGACGCCGCCGTGCGTGAAGTTGTGCTGATGGGCGCTACGGAGGTGCGCTGTGGCTGACCGCCAAATGGCTACCACCCCGGCCGCCCAGCCCTCCCCGGGTGGTCAGGGGGATGCGCCGCCGTGCTGGTGGATTGACCACGGCACCTATGGGCTGATTACCCAGCGCCAGGACGAAGCGGATGCCGCTGTCAATGCTGGAAAGCGAGTGGTTTCCTATGCCGCCCGCCAGCCGGTAAGCGATCAGCACCCGGACGACCTGGCCGTGGATGCGTTTGCCGCAGCCATGAAGGCCAAGATGGCCGAAGCGCGCGCCAAGGGCCGTGGCGGTTGGGAGGATCCCACGCAGTGCAGCGCAGATGACCTGACCCGCATGCTGCGCGACCACGTGGAGAAGGGCGACCCGCGCGACGTAGCCAACTTCTGCATGATGCTGCACCAGCGCGGTGAGGCTATCGCCGCCTGCCAGGCGGTGGGGCGCAGCTTCCAGGCTGGCGTGGCCGAATGGATGGGCCAGTGCTTCCTGCCATCGCTCTACAGCAACATGACCGAGCGCGGCGACCGCCTGCTGGAGGAAGTGCTGGAGCTGCTGCAGGCCAACGGCTACGACAGCGCGCGCGTGCCCACCCTGGTCAACTACGTCTTCGGTCGCCCGGTCGGCGAGCCTGCGCAGGAAGTCGGCGGCGTCATGGTCACCTTGGCCGGCTACTGCTGGGTGGCGGGCCTGGACATGCACGCTGCAGGAGACGCGGAGCTGGCTCGCATCAACCAGCCCAAGGTAATGGCGAATATCCGTGCCAAGCAGGAGGCAAAGAACGCCCTGCACTTCGAGACGCCGCTGCCGGGTGATGCTGGCGCCGCCATTGAGGAATGGCCACGCGAGGGCGACCTGGTTCGATACGGTGATGGCTGTAGCTCGCTCGCTATCCGGCTTGGCCCGCACGCAGGCGGCTGGCATGGCTATCAGTGCTGCGGTGGCTACACCTTCTTTACCAAGGCATACAGACCCAGCCGTGCCGATATGGACACTTGGCTGGACTGCGCCAAGTACCGCGACGAGCGCACGAAGGAGGCAGACAACCGGGTCGCGCACGAAATGTACCTGCTCGACAGCCAGGCGGTGCAATCGTGAAGGCCGCTCTGCGCGATGCGTCGTTCTACGCCTGCCCGAGTGGTCACGGGCACAACCCGCGCCCGCCAAAGTGGCACGCCATCGTGGACCGCCCCGGCAACAAGTGGGGGGCAGACCGTGGTCCCGCTTGCGGTATCCCGTTCCACACCGAAGAGACGGAGGTGGACGCCGAGACCATCACTGTGCGTCAGCGGTGTCGGAAGCCGGGTTGCAAGGCCGCATTCGCTGCAATCGACAGCCAGGCGGTGGGCAATGGCTGAGCGCATACAGCACCTGGTGAATGTCTCCGGCGGCAAGGACAGCACGGCGGTGTACCTGCGTGCTATCGAGCTGGGCCGGCCCTTCCGCGCCGTGTTTGCCGACACCGGCAACGAGGATCAGCGCGTCTACGACTACGTTGCCGAGCTGGCGCACAAGACTGGCGGCCCCGAGGTCGAAACTGTCCGCGCGGACTTCACCCGGCAGCTGGCTCAGCATCGCGCTTACATTCTCGAACGCTGGCCCAGCGAAGGTATCCCTGATGAGATCGTTCGGCAGGCCGCTGCGCTGCATGAGCCCACAGGCAACCCGTTCCTGGATCTCTGCATCAGCAAGGGGCGCTTCCCTTCTCGGATGGCGCAGTTCTGCACCGAGGAACTGAAGACGATCCCGATCACCACCCAGGTGGTCGGGCCGATGCTGAAGGCTGGGCCGGTGCTGCAGTGGCTGGGCATCCGAGCGGAAGAATCCGCCAACCGCGCCAAGCAGCCGCGCTTCAATCGGCATGAATCCGGCTGCTACGTGTGGCGGCCAATCTTCGATTGGACGGTTCAGCAGGTATGGGACCAGCACCGTCGCCACGGCCTTGAGCCCAACCCGCTCTATGCCCTAGGCATGGGCCGCGTCGGCTGCATGCCCTGCATCAACTGCCGCAAGGGCGAGCTGCGGAACATCGCGGACCTGTTCCCCGATCACATTGAGCGCATCCGACAGTGGGAAGAAATCGTCGCCTCGGCCAACAAGCGCCGCAGCGCAACGTTCTTCCCGGCCGTCACCGACCCCACCGACGTGGAGCGCCCTGGCACCTACTCGCGGATCGACACGCTGGTCGAATGGAGCCGCACCAGCCGAGGCGGCCGCCAGTTTGATCTGTTCTTCCAAGCCCAGGCCGGCGGCGGCTGTACCTCTGACCTCGGCCTGTGCGAAAGGAGCGCTGCGTGACTCGTCCCATGGCTGCCCAGCTGCTCACCGCTGCAATGGTCCAAGCGGAGCCGATCCAATCAGCCTACTCCGATGGCCCCGTGTGGAATGCCTTCGGCCTGACCCGTGCCGCATACCTGGTCGTTCCTCGGCGAACGCTTCAGTCCATGCCACTGGAATGGCAGGAACGCTTCGTCGCCCTGATGGCCGAGGCGTACGAGCGCCTTCCCGACTGCGCCTTTCCCGAGTACAGCGTGCTGCGCAAGGAACACGGCCGATTCATCACTGACCCGCTCCGTGACTACCGCCACACCGGCCCCTTTGCTCCCAAGGAATCCTCCCATGGCTGACGGCTCCCACGCTTTCAACTTCCCCATGCCGCAGCGCTCCCGCCTGCGCCCCGGCGAGATCGTTGTGGATCTGTTCGCCGGCGGTGGCGGCGCCAGCGAGGGCCTCAAGCAGGCCCTCGGCATCGATCCCGCCCTGGCCTACAACCACGACGAGCTGGCCATCGGCATGCACGCCGCCAACCACCCCCTGACCCAGCACCACCGCGAGGATATCTGGCACGCAGACCCTCGCGTGGACGTGGCCGGCCGCCCTATCGGCTGGTTCCATGCCTCGCCCGACTGCACGCACTTCAGCCAGGCCAAGGGCGGCCAGCCGCGCAGCCGCAAGACCCGCGCATTGTCGTGGGTGGTGCTGAAGTGGGTTGGCCAGCTGCTGCGTGCTGATCGGCTTTACGGGACCAACACCGCGCCGCGCATCATCTCCATGGAGAACGTCTGGCAGATCCTGACCTGGGGCCCGCTGGTGGCAAAGCGCTGCAAGACCACCGGCCGCGTCATCAAGATGGACGGCACCGTTGCAGCGCGCGGCGAGCGCGTTCCGGTCGAAAACCAGCAGCTGGTGCCGGACAAGCGCCATAGCGGCCGCACCTGGCGGCAGTTCGTGGGCGCCCTGGGGGCGCTGGGCTACGCAGTCGAGTGGCGGAAGTTGGTGGCCAGCGACTACGGCGCCGGCACCAGCCGCGAACGCCTATTCCTGCTCGGCCGCCGCGACGGTCAGGCCATTGTGTGGCCAGAGCCGAGCCACGGCTCTGCTCCGGGCCAGAAGCCGCGCGTGACCGCCGCCGACTGCCTGGACTTCTCCATCCCCTGCCCGTCCATCTTCGGCCGCAAACGAGACCTGGCAGATGCGACCATGCGGCGGGTCGCGAAGGGCGTAATGCGCCATGTGCTGCAGTCCGCTGATCCGTTCCTCGTGCCGGTGCCGCCCACCTGCCGCGACAACAGCAGCGCCGCCGCTGCCTTCATCGCCGAGCACGCGAACAGCAGCCACGCCCTCGGCTCCATGCGCGCGAACGAACCGCTGCGTACGGTATGCGCCGGGGTGAAGGGGGGCCACTTCTCTGTCGTGTCTCCGACGCTTGTCCAGACGGGCTACGGCGAGCGCGAGGGCCAGGCCCCGCGTGCGCTGGACCTGCAGCAGCCGCTCGGCACGATTGTCGCGGGCGGTGTAAAGCACGCTGTGGCCGCGCCGCATCTGGTGAAGTTCCGCGGCGACAGCATCGGCACGGCGGCCACCGAGCCCGTGCCGACGATCACTTCTGGTGCTGGTGCCGCACGCCCGGCAGGCGCCGCGCATGCCCTCGGCGTGGCCGCTGCGTCACTGGTCACCCTGCGCAACAACATGGCGGGTGGCGATGCGTGCGAGCCGATAGCGACCATCGCTGCCCAAGGCAACCACCATGGGTTGGCGACCGCATTTCTGGAACAGGCCAACGGCGGGTTCTATGAGGGGGCCGGCAACGATGCTCGCGACCCGGTCAGCACCATTACTGCCAGCGGCAGCCAGCAGCGCCTGGTCGCTGCACACCTGACGGCGATGGCGCAGAACGTGGTGGGGAACGATCTGCGGGTGCCTCTTCCGACCGTGCTCGCCGGTGCTACGCGCTTCGCGGAAGTGGAATGCACCCTGAGCCCCGAACAGGAAGCAGGCGCCCTGCGCGTCGCCGCCTTCTTGGTGAAGTACTACGGCAGCGGCATCGCCGTGGGGCTCCATGACCCCGTGGACACGGTCACCACCAAGGACCGCCTGGCGCTGGTCACTGTGGTCATCAAGGGCACGCCCTACGTGATCGTGGATATCGGCCTGCGCATGCTCAAACCGCATGAGCTGTTCCGTGCGCAGGGCTTCCCGGTGACCTACATCATCGACCGCACCGCCGACGGCACCGTGCTGAAGACCACGGCCCAGGTGCGCATGTGCGGCAACAGCGTCAGTCCGCCACCCATGTTCGCGATCGCAGAGGCCAACCTTGACCGGGTGCCGGCCGACATGGCGGTGGCGGCATGATCGGCGCTGCCCTGGCCAAACACACAGCACGCGTGCTGCTGACCGAATGCCAGGCACGCCGGCACGGCCTTGGCTTCTGGTTCGCCTTCAACGCTGCACAGCGCGCGCGCATGCGCGCGGCCGCTCCCGCAGCATTGCCGGCAGCGCCGCGCGCACCGGCACTGCCGGCCCAACTGGAGCTGTTCGCATGAGCCCCGGCCGCAATGCTGCATCTATCCGCGCTGCTCTGCGCGGCGCCGCTCCCGCCCACGTCACCGCGCGGGACATGATCCGCCGTCACTGCCGGGAGCACGGCAAGCAGCTGGCATGCCTTGCGCCCGCCTGGGGCTGCCAGGTGTTCAGCGTTTGGCGCGCATTCGGCCGGACGTCCCGCCCCCTGCAGCCGCATCAGGTTGAGGGCGCGATCACAACGCTGCAGCTGGACGAGTTCGATGCGAACGAGCTACGGCTGCGTGCTGCTCGCGAAGCAGGGTGGCACATCGATCCCAAGATGCTGCTCGAGGGCGGAGCATGAGCGGCGATGCCTCGACCATCAGCACAGCACCGCCGCAGACTGCGAGTGACGCCGTGCGCGAGATGCGAGCAGCAGGCCGCGCCGGTCATGCGGTGCCGGCCGATCAGGTGAATCGATGGGCCACCACGCTGATGCGTCTGTTCGGCCAGCAGCGGGCCGTCAGGCTCGAGCAATGGGGCGGATCGTTCTGGTATCAGATCGATGAAAGGCAGTGGTACCGAGCCCTTGCAGCTGGCGAACAGGTCCGGGCTCTTTACACCCAGCCGCTGCTCCACGAGGTCCGCAGGGCCGGCAAAGATCGGGATCACATCTGGTCGGCGGATCGAACGCACTGCACCGTCTGTAACGACCCCTTCGATTGGGCCGATCCGTACTGCAACCCACCCAAGCCGCCGGTGCCGATCGCGCTGAAACCCCAGCCGTTCAATCCGTCCTGGGTTCTCCCGCTGCTAGACCGACTGGAGCGAGCGTTGAAGCGTGAAGGCAAGCGGGAAAGGGACGAGTGGGGTTTCAGGATTTCGCAGATGCGTAAGTCAATCGAAGAGCATACGAAGGAGAAATCACATTGACCGTTGAGCACATCAAGGCCGCCGCGGGCGAGCGGTCACCACTGATCCACCACCAGCGCGCGGCCATAGCGGTTGCAGCAGCGCTCGAAACCGCCCTGACCAGCACGCGCCCCGCCAGCGGCGGCGGCCGCGCATTGACCTTCACATTTGCCGGTGAGCCGCAGCTGCAGGCCGCGTGCGACGCCTGGCGCGCATATGCCCTCGCCACCATCGACACGCAGGCGCCGCTGGCGGAGACGGCGACCCAGCGGCTGACGGCCCAGATCGGCCTCGCCCTTTTCGATGACCCCACCATGGACCTGACACAGATCGCAAACCTTGTGTCCCTGGCGCGGTCGGATTCGCACACTGCGCTGCTGTTGGCGCCCACCACTGAAGTAGCGGAGGCCCGAGATGGGCGCAGCTGAGAACATCCCCGAAGTCCTGCTGAAGCTCGAGCAGGTCGAAGCCCAGACCGGGATGAAGAAGAGCTACATCTACCGCGAGATGGAGAAGGGCACTTTCCCGCCCAGGCACAAGGTCGGCGGCGGCACTCGCTGGTACCAGAGCGACATCCAGCGTTGGATCCGCGCACGCAGGAGCGCCCCGCAGTGGACGCCCGAGGATGCGGGGCGGCCAGCGGCCAACTGCGACAGCAGCAGAGCGTAAACGGTCACCGAGCGGTCACCGAGCGGTACTGGCTTGACGAAGAAGGCACTGCGGATGATCCTAAGTGCCTGATTCGATGGTGGGCCCATCAGGATTCGAACCTGAAACCAAGGGATTATGAGTCCCCTGCTCTAACCGTTGAGCTATAGGCCCTGCGCAGCGCCACAGTGTAGTGGAGGCCACGCTCGATCGGCTACCCGGCAGCAGCAAGAGCCTCAGCAACACGCCCCAACCGCTTCTCCGCCACGTCCGCAAACCACATCTGCCGCCGCAGATGTGCCTGGAACAGCGCCACCGTCCTTCTGGCCTCTTCCAGTGCCTTCTGGTTGCCGCCGTCAAAGCCCTCGACCAGTTCCGCACCAGACAGCGTCAGCAACGCATACGTCGTGCGGCGGGCAAACCCCAGCCGATCCTCACGCTCATCCTGCATCACCTCATCCCAATCAAGCAGCGACGAAAAATCAGTCTGCCGGGAATCAGACAGGTCGTGCTCCACATCATTCATGGCGTTACTCCGGATGCATGGCAAATCAGTGCCGCAGGCCGCATGTGATGTACGTGACCTGCTGCGCGCTTGCATCAGCGCCGATGGAGACCGGCCTGCCTACGCGATGTGTTGAGCATCTGCACGGTCAGCGTGCGGCCACCGCAGGAAGTAATCAAATGGCAGACGCGACATCGTCAGGATCCGAGCGGCATGGCCGGGAACGACCAAAGAAAAACCCCGCACCAGGCGGGGTTTCTCTCAACACTTCAACAGCCGCTGGAAATCAATCGATATCCAGGAAGCTGCGCAGCTGCTCCGAACGGCTCGGGTGACGCAGCTTGCGCAGGGCCTTCGCTTCGATCTGGCGGATGCGCTCGCGGGTCACGTCGAACTGCTTGCCGACCTCTTCCAGCGTGTGGTCGGTGTTCATGTCGATGCCGAAGCGCATGCGCAGCACCTTGGCTTCCCTCGGGGTGAGGCCGGCCAGCACGTCGCGAACGGTTTCGGACAAGTTGATGTTGGTGGTGTTCTCGATCGGGGACTCCACGTTGGTGTCCTCGATGAAGTCGCCCAGATGGGAATCCTCGTCGTCGCCGATCGGGGTTTCCATCGAGATCGGCTCCTTGGCGATCTTCATCACCTTGCGGATCTTGTCTTCCGGCATGTCCATTTCCTTGGCCAGCTCCTCCGGCGTAGCCTCGCGGCCGTACTGCTGGAGCATCTGGCGGGAAATGCGGTTCAACTTGTTGATCGTCTCGATCATGTGCACCGGGATACGGATGGTGCGCGCCTGGTCGGCGATCGAGCGGGTGATCGCCTGGCGGATCCACCAGGTGGCGTAGGTCGAGAACTTGTAGCCGCGGCGGTACTCGAACTTGTCCACGGCCTTCATCAGGCCGATGTTGCCTTCCTGGATCAGGTCGAGGAACTGCAGGCCACGGTTGGTGTACTTCTTGGCAATCGAGATCACCAGGCGCAGGTTGGCCTCGACCATTTCCTTCTTGGCCTTGCGCGCCTTGGCTTCACCGTAGGCCATGGCACGGCTGATTTCCTTCAGCTCTTCCAGGTCCAGCTGGGTCAGCTTCTCGATGTCGATCGTCGCCTGCTGTTCGGCGATGATCTGGTCCTTCACTTCGCGCAGGGCCGACGACCACTTCTGCTTGCGCTTCAGTGCGTCTTCCACCCACTCCAGGTTGGTCTGGTTGCCTTCCCAGGAACGGATGAAGTCCTTGCGCGGCATGCGCGCGGTGACGGTGGCCAGGTTCAGCACACGGCGCTCATGCGACTTGATGTCGGCCATGGTGTCGCGCAGCTGCTTGGTCAGCACGTCGGTCAGCGGCAGCGGCAGCTTCAGGGTGACGAACACCGCCGACATCTCTTCGCGCAGGCGCGGCAGGTTCTTCTTGTCGCCCTTGGTTGCGGCCTTCTTGAAAGCGTTGAAGGCATCGCTCAGTGCCTGCATGCGCGCGGCGACTTCCTCCGGATCCGGACCGGTCGGTGCGGCTTCTTCATCGCCACCGTCGACATCGTCGTCCTCGTCCTCGTCGCCTTCGGCGTCCGCATCGGCGCTGTCATCGGCAACGACCGCCGGCGGTGCCGGCTCTTCGTCGACCAGGTCGTTGAAGCCGACGATCACTTCGGCCAGGCGCTTCTTGCCTTCCTTGTGGGCTTCGTAGTCGTTCAGCAGCGACTCGACCGAAACCGGGAACTGGCCCAGGGCCGCCTGGACCTGCGAAAGGCCTTCCTCGATGCGCTTGGCGATGGCGATTTCGCCTTCGCGGGTCAGCAGCTCGACGGTGCCCATTTCGCGCATGTACATGCGCACCGGGTCGGTGGTACGGCCACCTTCGGTGTCGAGCGCGCTCAGCGCGGCGGCAGCTTCTTCAGCCGCGGTGTCATCGACTTCGCGGTTGCCGGTGTTGCCATCGTTGAGAAGCAGGGTTTCCACATCCGGCGCAACTTCATGGACATCGATGCCCATGCCGTTGATCATGCCGATGATGTCTTCGATCTGTTCCGGGTCGACCATGTCGTCCGGCAGATGGTCATTGACTTCGGCGTAGGTCAGGTAGCCCTGTTCCAGGCCCTTGCTGATCAGTTGCTTGATTTCGGATTGGGCAGGACGTTCGTTGGCCATGTAGTGCTCGCGCCACCGGCTAGGGAGAAATAGGGAACGTAGCATTATACCAGCCCGGGGCCCCGCCTGCCGGGCGGTGGTCCCGCAGGCTCAGGGCCTGAGAAGGAAGGTCACGGGACCGTCATTGACCAGGCTGACGACCATATGGGCACCAAATCGGCCCGTTTCCACCCCGGGCGCGTGATTTTCACGACAGATCTCGACAAATCGATTGAACCCGCGTTCAGCCTCGTCCGGCGGTGCGGCGGTCGTGAAACTGGGGCGCATGCCCGAACGGGTATCGGCGGCCAGGGTGAACTGGCTGACCAGCAGCAGGCCGCCGCCGGTGTCGCGCAGCGACCGGTTCATCTTCCCGGCCTCGTCGGCGAACACCCGGTAGCCCAGCAGGCGCTCGGCCATCCGTCGCAACTGGGCCTCGGTATCGCCCGGTTCCATGCCGACCAGGGCCAGCAGGCCGGGGCCGATCTGCCCCACCACTTCCTGGTCGACATGGACGGCGGCCTGGCTGACGCGCTGGATCAGGACGAGCATCGTGGGCTTCCAATGAACAGGGCCGGCCACGATAGCAGCGCCCTTGGCTAAACTGGCGCCGATGAATCCGCAACGCAAAGCCCGGCTGGTCTACCGCGCCACCACCCTGTTCGCCCGCCTGCCCTGGCCACTGTTGCGGGCGTTCGCGCATGCCCTGGCGTGGACGTGGGTCCGTCTCAACGCTCGCGAGAGCCGCGTCACCCGGCGCAACCTGGAACTGGCCTACCCGGAACTGGACGGTCCGGCGCGCGACCGCCTGCACCGCGAGCTGCTGCGCTCCACCGCCCTGCAGGCCATCGAGACGCTGCGGCTCTGGAGCCAGAGGCCGGCCGACAACCTGCGCCTGCACCTGAAGCAGCGCCACGGCGAATCCCTGTACGACGCGGCCCTGGCCAGCGGCAAGGGCGTGATCGTGGCCGCACCCCACTTCGGCAACTGGGAGCTGCTGAACCAGTGGCTGGCCTCGCGCGGGCACATCGCCATCGTCTACAAGCCACCGGAGGACGAGGCCAGCGACGCCTTCCTGCAGCTGGTGCGGGGCGGCCAGAACGTGCAGCAGGTACGCGCCGAGGGCCCCGCCGTGCGCCAGCTGTTCAAGGTGCTCAAGGACGGCGGTGCCACCGGCATCCTGCCCGACCAGCAACCCAAGGCCGGCGACGGCGTGTTCGTGCCGTTCTTCGGCGTGCAGGCACTGACCATGACCCTGGTCAACCGGCTGGCCGAGCGCACCGGCGCCACCGTGCTGTATGGCTGGTGCGAGCGCGTTGGGCCGGACATGGAATTCGCCCTGCACATCGAGCCGACCGACCCGGCCGTGGCCGACCCGGACCCGCAGGTGGCGGCCACCGCGCTCAACGCCGGCATCGAGCGCATCGCCCGCCGCGACCCGACGCAGTACCAATGGACCTACAAGCGCTATACGCTGCGGCCACCGGGCAGCGGCGAGGAAGACCCGTACGCGACCGAAGAGCATCCGCACTGACGGTCGCACCACGCGGGCCCGTCCGGCCCCTGCGACCGGCGGCCGCACCACGTTGAATACGACGCCGTCGCCCCCATAGAGACTGCGATGTCCGCCTCCCCCGGTCCTGCCATGCCTGCTGCCTCTTCCCTGTTCGGCGATCCCGCCGCGATCCGCTGCGAACGCGCGGTGGCCGAACTGCGTGCCGGTCGCCCGGTACTGCTCCACGATGGCCAGGGCCAGCGCCTGGCGGTGATTGCACTGGACAGCGCCACTGCCAGCAGCTTCGCCACGTTCGCCGGTGCCGCGCGCGAGCGCCACTACCTGTTCCTGACCGCCACCCGCGCCCGCGTGCTCGGCGTGGAAGCGCCGGAAGGCGCGCGCCTGCCGCTGGCCGGCATTGCCTTCGATACCCTGCCCTCGCTGGGTTACCTGCGCGAGCCCGGTCCGATGCCCGACGGCTGGGCAGCCGGCGACGCCTTCGATGCCGGCGCGGTGGAGCTGGCCCGCCTGGGCCTGCTGCTGCCGGCGATGGTCGCGGTGCGCCTGGACGTGGATGACCACACTTTCGACGGTGCCGCCGAGGTGGCCCTGTGCGACCTGGCCGAAGGCGCAGCACATGCGGCCCACGACTACGAACTGGTGGCGCGTTCGCCGGTACCGCTGCGCGACGTCGGCATGACCACCTTCGCGGTGTTCCGCGGCGGCGTGGCCCAGCGCGACCAGGTCGCGATCATCGTCGGCGAACCGGACCTGTCGTCGGTGGTACCGGTACGCGTGCACTCCTCGTGCCTGACCGGCGACCTGTTCGGCTCGCTCAAGTGCGACTGCGGCGACCAGCTGCGGCGCGGGCTGCGCAAGCTGAAGGAACTGGGCGGCGGCGTGCTGCTGTACCTGGACCAGGAAGGCCGCGGCACCGGTATCGCCGCCAAGATGCGCGCCTATGGCTACCAGCACGACGGCCTGGATACCATCGACGCCGATGCACAGCTGGGCTTCGGTGCCGACGAACGCCGCTACGGCAGTGCGGTGGCGATGCTGCATGGCCTGGGCATTTCGCGCGTAGCTCTGCTCAGCAACAACCCGACCAAGGCACAGCGCCTGCGCAATGCCGGCATCGAGGTGCTGGACTGCATTCCGGTCACCGGCGAGATCACCGCGGAAAACGAACACTACCTGCGCACCAAGGCCGATCGTGCTGGCCACCTGCTGGATGTCGATGCGCTGATCCAGGCTGCCCAGTAACGCAGCCGACCTGCTACCGTCTGCGCGGTGCGGCCACCGCCGCCGCTCGCCCTGCCACCTGACGGAGCCCGCGTGACCGACGTCGCCCCTATCGCCCCGACCACCGAAGCCTGGCAATCGCTGCCGCAACGTGCCGCCCGCCTGGCCGCACTGGAAGGCGCCTTCGGCGGACTGTTCGTACCGGGTCTGCCACTGGCCGCAGCTGCCTGGTTCTTCGATCTGCCCGGCGGCCTGTGGACTGCCGCCCTGGGGCTGCTGATCGGCATCCTCTTCGGCGCCTGGCTCGGCCGCCGGCGACTGACCCGCACCCGCTGGCGCCTGGATGACCAGGGCCTGGGCCTGCGCCGCGACCTGATGTGGCAGCTGGAAACCCGCATTCCCATATCGCGCGTACAACACCTGGACCTGCGCCGGGGCCCGTTGGAGCGCCGCGCCGGCCTGGCCACGCTGATCGTGCACACTGCCGGTACCCGCATGAGCGCGGTCACCGTCAACGGCCTGGATGAAGCCGACGCCGAGCGCCTGCGCGACACCCTCTCGCACCAGCTCGACCAGGACGCCGACGCCCTGTGAGCCTGCCGCCGCCCCTGCCCGCATCGCTGCCTGCCGGTGGCGAGGACCATCGCCTGCACCCGTGGTCGTGGCTGTTCGTACTGCTGATGCAGCTGCGTCACTACTTCCTGCCGCTGGTCGCGCTGCTGGTGTTCGGCCAGCGTGGCGAGCGCGACCCGATGTGGGCGCAGTTGATTCCACTGTCGGCGATCGCGGCACTGGTGCTGGTCTCGGTGCTGCAGTACCTCAGCTACCGCTACCGCATCGGCAGCGATGCCATCACCGTGCGCAGCGGGCTGCTGGCGCGCAACCGCCGCGAGATCCCGTTCGCCCGCATCCACAACGTGGAAGTGCGGCAGAACCCGCTGCACCGGCTGTTCGGTGTGGCCGAGCTGCGCCTGGAATCGGCCGGCGGCGTGCGGCCGGAAGCCGAGATGCGGGTACTGAGGCTGGACCAGGCGCTGGCGCTGGAACTGCTGGTGCGCCAGCGTGGGCAGGCACCGCAGCCCGCCGACATCGTCGCCACGCCCTCGATCACCGTGACCGACACCGAACAGGTGCTGCTGCGCCTGTCGAGCTGGGACGTGGTGCGCATGGGCCTGCTCTCCAACCGCGGATGGGCACTGGCGATCGCCGCCTTCGGCGTGCTGTTCCAGACCGTGCCGCGGCCGGTGATGGACGCGGCCATCCAGCGTGGTGGCAGGGAGGCCTTCGGCTACGCAAGCCACCTGCATCCCGGCGTGGCCGGCGCCTTCCTGCTGCTGGCCGCAGCCCTGCTGCTGGGCTGGCTGGCGCTGCGGGCGTTGTCGGTGGTGCTGACCCTGCTGCGCTATCACGGCTTCACTCTCAGCGAGCAGGATCGCCGGCTGACCGTCTCGGCTGGCCTGGTCAGCCGAACCCGCAGCAGTGTCGCGCGTCGCCGCATCCAGGCCTGGACGCTGCACGAAACCACCCTGCATCGCTGGTTCGGCCTGCGCCAGCTGCGCATCGACAGCGCCGCCGGCGGCCCTTCGCGGGACCAGGACCGCGCCCTGCGCGAGCTGGCACCGCTGGCCCCGGCAATGCGCTGCGAGCAGCTGGTGCAGCACCTGTTGCCTCAACTGCAGTGGCCGCCGGTGCAATGGCAGTCCATTCCGCAGCGTGGCTGGTGGCGGCTGTGCCTGGGCGCGCTGCTGCTGGTTCCCCTGCTGGCCGCCGCCGCGTGCTGGCGCTGGGGATCATGGGGCCTGATCGTGCTGGCCTGGTTGCCGCTGGCGCTGCTGGTGGCACATCGGCAGATGGCGCGCATGGGCTGGTATCTGGATGACCACTACGTCGCCGTGCGCGGCGGCTGGTGGAAGCGCTGGTGGCGCTGGGCCGAGCTGGACAAGGTGCAGAGCCTGCGCCTGCTGCGCTCGCCACTGGACAAGCTGTTGGGCACCAGCAGCCTGCAGCTGGATACCGCCGGCGCGCATGGTGATGTGGCGTTGATCCTGCACTACCTGCCGCAGGCGCAGGCGCAACAGGTGATGGATCAACTGGCGGCCGCGCTGGCGCGGCGCAAGCTGCGCTGGTAGGTAGTGCCGGCCGCTGGCCGGCAACCGCAGACATCCCAGAGGTTGCCGGCCAGCGGCCGGCACTACCGCGGCCTGGGGTCGCGCATCCACGCATGGCGTGGATCTACTTTGAGCCGAGCCCACGCTCGGCTTACTGCTGCGACGGCCCCCAATACCCCAGGTCCTTGCGGATCTGCAGGTCGCGCACCCAGCTCCCGAACGGCTTGCGCCGCAGCGCGCCCATCTCGCCGGACAGGAAATCCTCGGTGGCCGCAATCACGCGCTCGCTGGACAGGCCATCGCGGTACGGATGGATGGCATCGGCGTAGCGCACGATCTCCGCCTGCAGCGCGGCGTCGGGATGCAGCGCGCGCTGCAGCATCGCCGGCAGCTGCACCGGGTCGTCGAAGTCGATCATGTGCGGCTTGGGCACCCGGTTGCGGAAGGTCACCACCGGCTTGTGCTGGACGATGAACTCCGAAACGATCGAGGACGTATCGGACACCAGCACATCGGCGGCGCGCTGTGCGGCCATCACCTGCTCCGGCTCGATGAAGCGCGCATTGGCACCGGCCAGCGCGCGGTAGCGTTCGAACAATTCCGGTGGGCACTTCGGGTGCAGGGTCAGCAGCCAGTAGCGGTTGCCCTCGGCGATGTCGGCAGCAATCTGCGCATGCAGGTGCGGGGCTGCGCTCAGGCGTTCGGTGAAGGTCGAACCGAACAGGATCACCGGGCGTCCTCCAGCGGCGGCGCGCAGCGCGTCGCTCTCGCCACCATCGTCGCGGAACAGCGGATCCAGCTTCGGCCAGCCGGTCTCGGCCACCGCGAAGTGGCCCTGCAGGGCCGCGATCTCGCGGAACGGCCCGGTGGTGGCCGGCCCCTGCGTGCAGTACAGGTCGAACATGCCGCGCACCCGGAAGTGGCCGCGCGCACTGTCCCGCTTCTCCACGTTGAAGCCATGGAACAGCTGCACCTTGGCTCCCGAAAGGAAGGTCGGCACCCAGTTGGCGGCGCTGAACACCGCCCGCGGCCGCATTGCCAGCGCCTGCTTGAGGCCGATGTTGGGCACTCCCGGCAGCTGGCTGCCGGCCGCGCCGCCCTCGAACCAGGCTGCCACCTCCTGCCCGGAGGCGTGCAAGGCCTGCGCCAACGGGGCGAGAATAGGCAGCGCATAGCGCTCCGTCGCAAACAACAGGTACCCGGCCATCATGTCCTCCACGACCGCTCCCATCGAACGGCCTCGCATCTCGGCCTGCATTATCGCGTTCAACGAGGCCGGCCGCATCGGCGACTGCCTGGCCTCACTGGCCTTCTGCGATGAGATCGTCGTCGTGGACTCCTACTCCACCGATGCCACCGTGGCCATCGCCGAGGCCGCAGGCGCCCGCGTGCTGCAGCGCCCGTTCGACGGCTTCCGCAGCCAGAAGGCGTACTGCGTCGAGCAGGCCCGCCACGACTGGGTGCTGTGCCTGGACGCCGATGAGCGGATCAGCCCGGAACTGCGTGAGACCATCGAACAGGCCCGCGACGGTGGCTTCGCTGGCCATGCCGGCTATCGCTTCGCACGCCTGTCGGAGTACTTCGGCAAGTTCCTGCGCCATGGCAATGCCTACCCGGACCGGGTGATGCGCCTGTTCGACCGCCGCCGTGGCGGCTGGCGCGGCAAGCGCGAGATCCACGAGGCCGCCAGCGTCGATGGCAGTGTCGGTACCCTGCGCGGCGACCTGGTCCACTACCCCTACCGCTCCTTGCAGCAGCAGCTGGCCAAAACCGAGAAGTACGCGCGGATGATGGCCGAGCACGAGTTCGCGCGCGGTAAACGGGCCACGCTGGGCAAGCTGGTGCTGGCACCGGCCTGGCGGTTCTGGCGCGGCTTCGTGTTCCGTGGCGGCTTCCGCGACGGCTGGCATGGCCTGGTCTACGCCTATGTGCGCGCCAACTACGTGCGCCAGAAGACCATCATGCTGTGGATGCTGGGCAACGGCCAGGCCGTGGCCGACCCGCCGAACCCCTGATCGCCGGGCCCTGCCCGGCGCGCCGACGCCTCACGCCCCGGTGGCTGCCCGGTAGCGCGCGCCTTCGACGATCGACAGGCCGGTCAGCAGGCCGACCAGGGTCACGTAGAAGCTGGCGGTCATCTGGTGCGCGAACATCGACTGGGTCAGTCCGCACAACGCGTAGGTGATCACCAGCATGATGCCGGCTGCGGCCGGCCCACGGAAGGTTGACCGGCCACTACGGCGATGCAGGCGCACGAACAACCACAGCGGGATGCCATATACCGCCAGCAACAGCAGCAGGCCCGGTACGCCCTGGGTCGCTGCCCATTCGGCAACATCGTTGTGTGCATGCCCCAGGTGGCAACGCAACTCTTCCGGATTCTCCCGGCAGACCGGCACGCGCAGCATCGCGCTGTCGAAATGACCGATGCCAACACCCACCAGCGGGTGATCGAGGAAGGTCTCCCAAGCCACCTGCAGGCGTTCCACGCGGGCACCGGCGGAAGAATCACTGTCGCCCAGTTCCATCCGCTGCACGTCACTGTGCAGCTCGCTCAGGCGCACCTGGTGACGCAGCTCCGGCACCGACAGCACCAGGGTCGCGCCGATCGCCAGCATGCCGGCCAGCACCGACAGGCGCGCCGCACCGGTGCGCCAGCGCAGGCTCAGTGCCAGCACCACCAGCAGCGCCAGCAGGGCGGCGAACACGCCGCGGCTGCCGGTCAGCACGATGGTGCCGCAGCCGGCGGCCGTGCCGAGGATCACCAGCGACCAGCGCCGCGACGGGCGACAGAACACCAGCAGCACCATCAACACCATCACGATGTCGGCCAGCACGATGGCGTTGGTGAACAACTCTGCGCGCGGGGCGCCACCCAGCACCTGCCACAGCGACATCGCGAAGGTGGCGAGCAGGCCGGTCAATGATCCGTACCAGAGCCACCGCAGGTTGGGACGCAGCGCGCAGACCCAGAGCGCGATCCACGGGATCACCACGAATCGCGAGCGGTTGTCGACGTCACGCAGGCCCTGCTCGAACAACACCACCGACAGTACACCGAGCGCCAGCACCGCCAGCATCAGCCAGGCCAGCACTTTCACCGGCTGACCGGCCATGCCGCGCGCGCGCCACAGCAGCTCCGGCGCAAGCAGCGTGCTGAGCAGCAGCAGCAAGCCATACGGCAGCAGGTTGATCGGCACGGTCAGCACCAGTGCCGGCAGGCAGAACAGGCCCAGCTGGGCCAGCGCATGCGCGGCCCCATGGCGCCCACCGGCGGGAACGCCCAGCGGGTCGTCGGCCATGGGGTTCAGGTTGTCCGATGAAGCTGGCACGTCGGGAAGTATCACTGCAATCTGCGGGAAGAACGGGAAGGACCAACGGAGGCCGTCCCAGCCTGCTGTTTTACTGCCTTTGGGCCCGCTTGGGCAGACTGGACAAGCCGGAATCGTGGTGGCTAGTCATGTTCCTGCAAACGCCGTTCACGTTCGCGCTCCTCTGCAGTGACCACGCAGGGCACCTTCACCGCTGCTGCCGGCACCAGCCACCAGCGCCGCCGGTTGGCCACGCCGGCCAGTTCAGAACGGTTGCGGTCGACGCACGACAGCATCGCGTATTCGTGCACCAGCAACCAGCGGCGTCCGGGCGCCAGCCGCTGCCAGCGCGTGGCCGCAATCAGCTGCTCGTCCCAGTCCGTCTCGAAACCGAAGGTCGCTGCGGGGCGGTCGGCCAACAGCAGATGCTGCTCCTTCCAGGCCACCAGCCCCAATTCGGCATCCGGTCCCAGACGGTCACCAACCGTGCGCATCAGGCCGCGGGCGGAACTGGAATCGTTCAGCAGCGGATAGCCGACCAGGCTGTACAGCACCCAGACCATCGCCAGGGTCGACACCAGCGCCAGATGCCGGCGACGGCCGCAGGCCAGCAGGCTCAATCCGCCCCACACGCCCATCGCCAGGATCGTCCAGGCCAGTGCGTCGACGGCGCCGGGCGCCAACCCGCGGCTGTGGGTCAGGCGCAGCTCGAAGGCCGGCTCGCCCAGCACCGCCATCGCACCGGCCAGGGCCAGGCCCAGTGACAGCAGGCCGGTGAACACCCCCACCACGGCCTGCACATCGCGCCGCCTCAGCAATCCAGGCAACAGCGGCGCCAGCACCAGGCAGAACATCGGCAGTGCCGGCAGGATGTACACATCGCGCTTGCCGGCGGGAATCGAGAAGAACAGCACCACCATCAGCCACCAGGCCAGCGGCAGCAGGTAGCGCGGGTCGCGGCGGCGCAACCGGCGGCGCCACGCCGGAATCGCCCAGGGCAGGGCCAGGAACGCCGGGATCCACATCAGCGGCATCGTCGCCAGGAAGTACCAGGCGGGCTGGTGATGGTCCCAGGAATGGGCGTAGCGCCGCGCCGTCTGCTGGAACAGGATGTCGTCCATGTAGGCCAGGTACTCGTCCGAGCCGGTGGCAAAGCCGGCCAGCAGCATCGGCGCCAGCCACAACGACACCGCCAGCAGGAAGGCCAGCGGCGCCAGCCAGAAACGCGCGTCGCGCGCATGCAGTCCCACCCGTGGCCACTGCAACGCCGCGGCGATGGCCGCAGGCACGAGCATCAGCAGCGCCAGCATCCCCACGCCCTTGGTGATCACGCCGATGCCAGCAAAGAACCAGCCCAGCCACCACCAGCGCCAGCTTGGTCCCAGCAAAAGGTGGCGCAGCAGGCCGTAGTTGGCCAGGGTGATGAACAGCAGCAGCAGTGGGTCGATCTGCGCCTTCTTCGCCTGGAAGGTGAACTGCAGCGCGAACAGCAGCGCCCAGCCGGCGTACAGCCCCACCCGCCGCGTCCACAGGCGTCGCCCCAGGTCGACCACGCACCACAGCGTGCCCAGGGCCGCCAGCAGCGACGGCAGCAGGAAGGCCACGCGCCACTGCCCGACCAGGCTGTACAGCGTGGCCTGCCACCACATCAGCATCGGCGGCTTGTCCGAGTACAGCTCGGTGCCGCGATGCGGGAACAGCCACTGCCCGCTGTCGAACATCTGCTTGGCCACCAGCGCGAAGCGCGGTTCGTCCGACGGCCACGGATCACGAAGGCCCAGCCCGGCCCCCAGCACCAGCAGGGCCATCACCACGAACAACCACGTCTCGCGCGACGCGCGGGATTTCAGCATGGGACTCGGAACGTCAGCGGGGTCAGGCTGTTTTTAGCAGACGCGCGTAAAAGAAACCGTCAGCATCGTTGTCACCCGGCAGGCGCTGGCGCGCAATCCCCTCGCAATCGAGGCCGAATGTGTCATCCAGAGGCTGTGCCGCTGCGTCCGGATGCCACTTCAGGAAGGCTCGCACCTGATCGACGTTCTCGGCGCGCAGGATCGAACAGGTGGCGTACAGCAGCACGCCTCCCGGGCGCAGCATCGACCAGCAGGCCTCCAGCAGGCGGGCCTGCACGCCGACCAGCGCATCGATGTCCTCGGCGCGGCGGTGGAACATCACGTCCGGCTGGCGGCGGATCACGCCGGTGGCCGAGCACGGGGCATCCAGCAGGATGGCGTCGAACGGCGTGCCATCCCACCAGGCCCCGGGATCGCTGGCATCGGCCACCCGGGTCTGCGCGCCCTCACCCACACCGGTGCGGGTGTAGGTATCGCGGGCGCGCGCGAGTCGACGCGCATCGATATCGAGCGCCAGCAGGCGCAGACTGGGGTCACGTTCCAGCAGGTGCGCCGACTTGCCACCGGGTGCCGCACAGGCGTCCAGCACGCGGGCGCCGGTCGCGGGCGCCAGCGCGTCGGCTGCGCATTGCGCCGACAGGTCCTGTACCGACAGTGCACCGTCGGCAAAACCCGGCAGCTGGTTCACCGCAACGGGGGCCGCCAGGCGCAGTGCATCGGCGCAGAGCGCGCTGGGTTCGGCGGCAATGCCCGCCTCGGCCAGTGCCGCCAGTGCCTTGTCACGGCCGCCGTGCTGGCGGTTGGCACGCAGCCACAACGGTGCCGGTTGCAGGCTGGCGCTGAAGATCGCGTCGGCCTGTACCGGCCAATCGCGTTCCACCGCATCGGCCAGCCATTCCGGGAAGGCATCGCGCGCCGGCTGCTCCGGGAAACCCTCGCGTTGCGCGCGGCGCAGGATCGCATTGACCAGGCCGGCCTGGCGCTCACGGCCCAGCGCACGCGCGGCATCGACCGTGGCCGACAGCGCCGCATGCGCCGGCAGTTCCAGCACGTCCAGCTGGGCGAAGCCCACCATCAACAGGGTGCGCAGGTCGGCGTCGCGCGCCGACAGCGGCTTCTGCATCCACGACTGCAAGGCAGCGTCATAGGTACTGCGGCGACGCAGCACCGCAAAGCACAGCGCTTCCAGCAAGGCACGATCGCGGCTGTCGGCCAGCTTCGGCAGCGCCCAGGCCAGTTCGGCCTTCAATGAACGGCCACGGGTGAACACCTGTGCCAGCACACGCGCGGCCAGCATGCGCGTGGCCGCGCCCGGCGCCGCCTTGGCCACGGAGAAATCGTTCTGCTTCGACACCGCTTATGCTCCCACGCGCAGATCACGGCGGGCGTTGAGGTAGTCGGCGGCGGTGATCGCCTTGCCGCCTTCGCGCTGCAGCGTACGCAAGCGCAGTGCACCCTGGCCACAGGCGATGTCGATGCCATCGCGGCTGGCCGCCAGCACCGTGCCCGGCGCTTGGCTGTGGGCCTCATCCAGCGCCACCGCGCCATGGATGCGCACGCGTTCGCCAGCCAGCGTCGCTTCGGCGATCGGCCACGGATTGAAGGCACGCACGGTACGCGCCAGCACATCGGCGCCCTGCGCCCAGTCCAGACGGGCTTCGGCCTTGTCCAGCTTGTGCGCATAGGTCACGCCCTGCTCCGGCTGCGGCCGCGCGATCGGCTTGATGCCGGCCCGCAGCAGGCCCAGGCCGTCGGACAGGACCTGTGCACCCAGCTCGGCCAGCTTGTCATGCAGCTGGCCACCGGTATCGGTGGCAGCGATCGGCAGTTCCTGGTGCAGCAGCACCGGGCCGGTATCCAGGCCCGCTTCCATCTGCATCAGGCACACACCGGTCTTTGCGTCACCGGCCTGGATCGCGCGCTGGATCGGCGCAGCACCGCGCCAGCGTGGCAGCAGCGAGGCATGCACGTTCCAGCAGCCGTGGGTCGGGATCGCCAGTACCGCCTTGGGCAGGATCAGGCCGTAGGCCACCACCACCATCAGGTCCGGCTGCAGGTCGCGCAGCTGCTGCTGTGCAGCCTCGTCCTTCAGTGATTCGGGCTGGTAGACCGGAATGCCACGGGCCACGGCCTCGAGCTTGACCGGCGACGGTGCCAGGCCACGGCCACGCCCGGCCGGCCGGTCAGGCTGGGTATAGACGGCCACGACCTCGTGGTGGCGCGCCGCGGCGCGCAGCGACGACACCGCGAATTCCGGCGTACCGGCAAAGACAATCCTCATGGCTACCCCACTTGCAGGATGGATTCGTGCAGGAAAGAAAACGGCGCCGTCGGCCGGCGCCGTGCAGCCCGCGCGCGTCGCGCAGGCACGGGCCACCCGAAGGGCGGCCCGGATGGGCGATCACGCCACGTGCTTGCGCTGCTTGGCCAGCTTCTTGCGGACCATCTCGCGCTTGAGCGGCGACAGGTAGTCGATGAACAGCTTGCCGTCCAGGTGGTCCATCTCGTGCTGGATGCAGGTGGCCAGTACTTCACCCGCCTCCAGCTGCTGTTCCTGGCCGTTGCGGTCCAGGTACTTCACGGTGATGGTGTCGGCGCGGGTGACGTCGGCGAAGATGCCCGGGACCGACAGGCAGCCCTCCTGGTACACCCGGCCCCCGTCCCTGGCGACGATTTCCGGGTTGATGAACACATGCGGTTCATTCTTTTCTTCGCTGACATCGATGACCATGAAGCGCTTGTGCACGTCCACCTGGGTGGCCGCCAGGCCGATGCCCGGGGCGTCGTACATGGTCTGGAACATGTTGTCGATCAGTTCCTGGAAGGCCGGCGTGGTGACTTCGGCGGCGTCGATCAACGCAGCCTTGGTACGCAGGCGCGGATCGGGGAACTCGAGAATGGGGAGAAGGGCCATGGCTGTTTCCGGATAGGGGGCCGGCACGCCGGCATACGTCGCAGATTCTAGCTCCAACGCTTGCCTTGCGCCCCGGTTTCTGGACTATAGTGCGTGGACCTGTTGGGGAATCAGGGCTTCACACCTATGTTGCTTCGTTTTCGTACGGTCGTCGCCGCGGCGATGCTGACCGTGGCTGCCTATGCTACCGCCGTGGAAGTGAATGGCGGGCACCCGGACACCTATGTGGTCCGAAAAGGGGATACGTTGTGGGATATCGCCGCACGTTTCCTGCAGAAGCCTTGGCTGTGGCCGGAGATCTGGCAAGCCAATCCGCAGATCGCCAACCCGCACCTGATCTATCCAGGTGACGTGCTGAGCCTTGCCTACCTGGACCGGGTGACCGTGTCCCAGGCCGGCCCGCGCCAGGAGGCCCCGATCGACGCCATTCCGCTGGCCCAGGTCGAGCCGTTCCTGAAGCAGCTGAGCGTTGTCGACAGCATCAAGCAGCTGCCCTACGTGGTCGGCCTGGAGGACAGCCGCCTGCGCGTGTCCGGCGGTGACACCGTCTACGTGCGCCTGGCCGATGCCCAGGTGGGCCAGCGCTGGGCCGTGGTACGCCCGACCGTGCGGTACGCCCAGCCCAAGCCGACCGAAGACCTGACCGCCAATGGCGACGTGACCCCGGGCAGCGGCAACCTGTGGAAGGCCTACAACGCGCCCAACGCCCGCCGTGGCGTGCTCGGCTACGAGCTGGCCCAGGTCGCTACCGGCACCATCACCCAGATTGCCGGCGGCAAGGTCGAGGCCTCCACGCTGGTGCTGGACAAGAACGACGGCGGCCGCGAAGTGCGCGCCGGTGACCGCCTGGTGCCGGTCGAAGCCAAGCCGTACGACCTGCAGTTCATCCCTCATGTACCCGCTGCCGGTGTCGAGGGTGTGGACGTGCGCGTGCTGGCCGTCACCGACATGTTCAATGCCGGTGGCCCGCGCGACGTGATCGCGATCTCGGCCGGCCGTGCCCAGGGCGTGGACAACGGTACCGTGTTCTCGCTGTGGCGCCCGGGCCGCCATGTGGCGCACCGCATGAAGTACCCGGGCTCCTCGCGCATGGACGACTCGCTCAGCACCGGCGCGGGCCGGGTCTCGCTGCCGGACGAGTATGCCGCGCACGCGATGGTGTTCCGTACCTTCGACAACGTCAGCTACGCGCTGGTGATGCAGGGCGTGAAGCCGGTGCAGGTCGGTTACAATGCGCTGCACCCGGACGCAAAGTAACCGTTGCCGGGCGTGCCGGCCGCTGCCCGGCAGGCGTCTGCGGGAAAACCTGACGATCACATGCGAAGGCGCCCTAGGGCGCCTTTGTTGCGTGCGGCCGATAGTGGGGGATGACCACGCATGCATATGAGGCGCTGCTGCGCCTGTTGATGGCGGGAGGCGCACTGGCGCCACGACGGGCCCTGCTGCAGGCCGCGGGCGGTGCGCAAGCCGCCATCGCGCAAGGCCCGGCGAACTGGCGCGCGCACGGCTGCACGCCGGAGCAATGCGCCGCGCTGGAACGTCCCGACGCCCGGGCGTGTGCATCCGCCCTGCGCTGGCTGGAACAGGACAACCATCACCTGCTGCCCTGCACCGATCCGGCCTTTCCGCCCTCGTTGCTGGAGGTGCCCAACCCGCCGCTGGCGCTGTTCGTCGCCGGAGACCCCAGCCTGGCCTGGCGCCCGTCGGTGGCGCTGGTCGGCAGCCGTTCCCCCACCCCGGGCGGGCGCGCACTGGCCGCGCGTTTTGCCGGCTGTTTCGTCGAGGCGGGCCTGGCGGTGACCAGCGGCCTGGCCGCAGGCATCGATGCGGCTGCGCACCAGGCCACGCTCGAGGCCGGTGGCTGCACCGTGGCGGTGATCGGCACGGGCCCTGACCGCGCCTATCCGGACAGCCACGCCCAGCTGCAGGCGCGCATCGCCGCCGAGGGCGTGGTGCTCAGCGAGTACCTGCCGGGTACGGCGGCCCGCCCAGGTCACTTCCCCGCGCGCAACCGGCTGGTGGCCGGGCTGGCGCTGGCCACCGTGGTGGTCGAGGCCGCGCAGCGTTCGGGCGCGCTGATCACCGCGCGCCTGGCCGCCGAGGCAGGCCGCGAGGTCTGTGCCCTGCCCGGGTCGGTGCTCAACCCGCGCGCGGCGGGCTGCCACCGCCTGATCCGCGAGGGCGCGGCGCTGGTCGAGCGCCCCGAGGAGGTTCTGGAACTGCTCGCCCCCGCCCTTCGCCAGCAGCTGCCGGGCTTGCAATCGCGGCTGGTCACCCCCACTGAACAGGCACTGCCGGCCCTCCTGCCGGCGCGCTGGGCCGACGACCCTGACTACCAGTGCTTGTGGCGAGCCCTGGACCACAACCCAAGCGGTATGGATTCACTGATCACGCGCTGTGGATTGACGGCGCCCCAGGTGTCCTCCATGCTGCTGGCCATGGAACTGGCGGGAATCGTGGTGTGCGTACACGGCCGTTACTGTCGAACTCCCTAGTTTCTTCACCTCCACAGCGTCGCGCGACGCAGGCCGAGGGGCAATGAAAGAGAGCATCCTGGATGTACTGCTGTACCTGTTTGAACACTATTTCAGCGAAGATGCGGACCTGATCCGTGACCGCGATTCGCTGCAGAACGGCCTGATCCAGGCCGGTTTCAGCCCCACCGAGATCAACAAGGCGTTCGACTGGCTCGATGCCCTGGCCGCGCAGCGGCCGAGCGTGGCCCAGGCGCGGGTCGACGGCCCCGTGCGCATCTACCATGGCCCCGAGCTGGACAAGCTGGATGTGGAATGCCGCGGCTTCCTGCTGTACCTGGAACAGCACGGCATCCTCGACGCCGACCAGCGCGAGCTGGTGCTGGACCGGGCGATGGCCCTGGACCAGGACGAACTGGACCTGGACGACCTGAAATGGGTCGTGCTGATGGTGCTGTTCAACCAGCCCGGCTCCGAAGCGGCCTATGCCTGGATGGAGACGCAGATGTTCATGGACGAGCCAGAACCCCTTCACTGACCGTACACTTGGGGGCATAGCGCATTCAGGAGCGTCCCCGTGAGCGAGTGGTTCCATGCAGAAGGCAACCGGCAGCAAGGCCCGCTGCCGGCGGAACAGTTGGTCGAGTTGTTCCGAAACAACCAGATCTCCCTGGACACCCTGGTCTGGCGCGACGGCCTGCCGCAATGGCAGCCGTTGCGTACCGTGGTCGACGAGCTGGGCCTGATCGTGCCGGCACTGGACGTTGCTGCGCCGGCCCAGCAACCCGAGCCGGAACCGGAACCGGTGGCCCCCCCTCCGCCGCAGCCGCCTGTGCTGCCGCCGTCCACGCCCTATGCCACCCAAGCGGCAGCCGGGGTTCTGCCACCGCCGAAGAAGAAGCTCTCCGGTTGCGCCCTGACCGCGATCATCGGCGGCGGCCTGCTGCTGGTACTGGTACCGATCATGGCCATCCTCGCGGCGATCGCCCTGCCCGCATACAACGACTACACCGTGCGTGCCAGGATCGCGACCGCGGTCAATGCCCTGCAGCCGCTGAAACAGCAGGTGCAGCACTTCGCCGACGATGAAGGCCGCTGCCCCGGCGCCAACGATGCCGGTTTCCCGGCCCCGGGTGACTTCACCCAGGCCGGCCTGTCGGCGGTGAACATCGGCCGCTTCAACAACGGTCACTGTGGCATCGAAGCAACGCTGGCCGTGCCCGGCAAGAGCCTCGATGGCGACCTGCTGTGGCTGGAATATGATCGGGACAGCGGCCGCTGGGAATGCAGCGGTGAAAGCGACGACAAGTACCTGCCGACGTCGTGCCGCGGCTGAGCCACGCGCACGGCAGCACCTCCAAGGACGATCCAACAGGGAACATGCAATGACTGAGTGGTACTACGCCGTAGGACAGCAACGCCAGGGCCCGCTGTCGGTCCAGGAGATCCGCCAGCGCTTCCAGCGCGGCGAACTGAACCTGGACACCCTGGTCTGGCGCGAAGGCATGGCCCAGTGGGCTGCACTGCGCCAGGTGGTCGATGAACTGGGCCTGCAGACGCTGGCCGACGCCAGCACCGCCACTGCCAGTGGCGGCTTCGACCTGCGCAGCGACTACGCCGCCATCGACAACGGCACTGCGCCGCTGCCTGGCACGGGCGCGCTCAGCAGCTCGCCCTACAACGCCCCGGCCGCCGCCGCTGCCGGTGGCGCGCGGCCGGTGATCGGCGGCGAGGTGGTCTACGCCGGCTTCTGGAAGCGCGTCGCGGCCTACATGATCGACTACTTCGTGCTGGCCGTGCCGGGCGGCATCATCGGCGCCATCATCGGCGTGGTGCTTGGCGCCAGCATGGGCGCGGTGGGCAGTGGCGAAACCTCCATCGAAATCGTCGCGCAGCTGGCCAGCGCGCTGATCAACATGGCCATCGGCGTGGCCTACTACACCTGGTTCCATTCCTCGCAGGGCGGCGCCACGCTGGGCAAGATGGCGGTCGGCATCAAGGTCGTGCGCAGCAACGGTGACCGCCTGACCCGTGGCCGCGCCTTCGGTCGCTACTGGGCCATGCTGCTGAGCAGCTTCACCCTGGGGATCGGCTTCCTGATGGCCGCCTTCACCGAGCGCAAGCAGGGCCTGCACGACATGATCTGCGACACCCTGGTGGTCGACCGCTGGGCCTACACCGACCAGCCGCAGCTGCAGCGCCATGAGCTGGGTACGGTCACCATCGTGATCCTGGTACTGACCGGCCTGCTGACGGTCGCGGGCCTGGTGCTGCTGGTGGCTGCGGTCGGCTTCATCGCCAAGATGGCCTCATGAACGGCCATCCTCACGTCTGGCTGCTTGACAGGGGCTGGCCGGGCGTGATTCCTCTAATAAGGTGAAACCTGAACGCCCGGCACACTACCGGGCGTTCAGCGTATTGATTTGTCCGTGGCCGCTTCACTAATGCGGCCGTTTGCTCCACCCTAGCGGCCCCTTCCCTGCGGCTCGCCCCACAGACACTGCTGCCATGCCCAAGCACCTGCTCATCGTCGAATCGCCGGCCAAGGCCAAGACGATCAACAAATACCTCGGCAAGGACTACACCGTCCTGGCCTCGTATGGGCATGTGCGTGACCTGATTCCGAAGGAAGGCGCGGTCGACCCGGACAACGGGTTCGCCATGCACTACGACGTGATCGACAAGAACGAAAAGCATGTCGATGCGATCGCCAAGGCCGCCAAGGGCGCCGACGACATCCTGCTGGCAACCGACCCGGATCGCGAGGGTGAAGCGATCAGCTGGCATATCGCCGAGATCCTGAAGGAACGCGGGCTGGTCAAGGACAAGCCGATGCAGCGCGTGGTGTTCACCGAGATCACCCCGCGCGCCATCAAGGAAGCGATCAGCCAGCCGCGTGCGATCGCCAGCGACCTCGTCGACGCCCAGCAGGCCCGCCGCGCACTTGACTACCTGGTCGGCTTCAACCTGTCGCCGGTGCTGTGGCGCAAGGTGCAGCGCGGCCTGTCCGCCGGCCGCGTGCAGAGCCCGGCGCTGCGCATGATCGTCGAGCGCGAGGAAGAGATCGAAGCCTTCATCGCCCGCGAGTACTGGTCGATCGCTGCCGAGTGCGCGCACCCGTCCCAGCACTTCAATGCCAAGCTGGTCAAGCTGGACGGGCAGAAGTTCGAGCAGTTCACCGTCACCGATGGCGACACCGCTGAAGCGGCGCGCATGCGCATCCAGCAGGCCGCGCAGGGTTCGCTGCACGTCACCGACGTGGCCAGCAAGGAGCGCAAGCGCCGCCCGGCGCCGCCGTTCACCACCTCCACCCTGCAGCAGGAAGCCTCGCGCAAGCTCGGCTTCACCACCCGCAAGACCATGCAGGTGGCGCAGAAGCTGTATGAAGGCGTGGCCATCGGCGACGAAGGCACCGTCGGCCTGATTTCGTACATGCGTACCGACTCGGTGAACCTGTCGCAGGACGCGCTGGCGGAAATCCGCGACGTGATCGCCCGCGACTACGGCATCGCCTCGCTGCCGGACCAGCCCAACACCTACCAGACCAAGTCGAAGAACGCCCAGGAAGCGCACGAAGCCGTACGCCCGACCTCGGCCCTGCGCACCCCGTCGCAGGTCGCCCGGTTCCTTACCGACGACGAGCGGCGCCTGTACGAGCTGATCTGGAAGCGTGCGGTGGCCTGCCAGATGATCCCGGCCACGCTCAACACGGTCAGCGTCGACCTGTCGGCCGGCAGCGAACACGTGTTCCGCGCCAGCGGCACCACCGTGGTCGTGCCCGGCTTCCTGGCCGTGTACGAGGAAGGCAAGGACAACAAGAGCGCCGAGGACGAGGATGAGGGCCGCAAGCTGCCCGCGATGAAGCCGGGCGACCGCATCCCGCTGGAACGCATCCTGGCCGAACAGCATTTCACCCAGCCACCGCCGCGCTACACCGAAGCGGCGCTGGTGAAGGCGCTGGAAGAGTACGGCATCGGCCGTCCCTCGACCTACGCCTCGATCATCCAGACCCTGCTGTTCCGCAAGTATGTGGAAATGGAAGGCCGCAGCTTCCGCCCATCCGACGTGGGTCGCGCGGTGTCCAAGTTCCTGTCCAGCCACTTCACCCAGTACGTGGATTACGACTTCACCGCCAGGCTTGAGGACGAGCTCGATGCCGTCTCGCGCGGTGAGGAAGAATGGATCCCGCTGATGGCCCGTTTCTGGGAGCCGTTCAAGGAACTGGTCGAAGACAAGAAGGAATCGGTCGACCGCGCCGAGGCCAGTGGCGCGCGCGAGCTCGGCACCGACCCCAAGACCGGCAAGCCGGTCAGCGTGCGGCTGGGTCGCTTCGGGCCGTATGCCGCCATCGGCAGCACCGCCGAGGACGCCGAGGAAAAGCCGAAGTTCGCCTCATTGCGCCCCGGCCAGTCGATGCACACCATCTCGTTGGAAGACGCGCTGGAACTGTTCCTGATGCCGCGCGCACTGGGCGAGGACAATGGTGAGCCGGTCAGCGTCGGCATCGGCCGCTTCGGCCCGTTCGCCAAGCGCGGCAGCACCTACGCCTCGCTGAAGAAGGAAGACGACCCGTACACCATCGACCTGGCCCGCGCCGTATTCCTGATCGAAGAGAAGGAAGAGATCGCGCGCAACCGGATCATCAAGGAGTTCGAGGGCAGCGACATCCAGGTGCTGAACGGCCGCTTCGGCCCGTACATCAGCGATGGCAGGATGAACGGCAAGATCCCCAAGGATCGCGAGCCGTCATCGCTGACCCTGGCTGAAGTGCAGCAGTTGATGGAAGAAACCGGCAAGCCGGTGCGCAAGGGCTTCGGCGCCAAGAAGGCCGCTGCGAAGAAGGCACCGGCCAAGAAGGCTGCGGTGAAGAAGGAAGCAGCGCCGAAGAAGGCCGCGGCCAAGAAAGCGCCGGCCAAAAAGGCGGTGAAGAAAGCTGCCGCAAAGAAGGCACCGGCGAAGAAGGCCGTCAAGAAGACCGCCGCAAAGAAGTAGATCCACGCCATGCGCGGATGAGGGGCAGTGCCGGCCGCTGGCCGGCAACCCCTGGAAGCGTCGGATGCCGGCCAGCGGCCGGCACTACCGAGTGGGTGCGTTCCACCCCTTCTGCACGCAGCGGGGGGATAATGGAGGCCCACGCCGGGCCGGTCGCCGTCATGAAAGAACTCAACCTGAACTCTGCTGTCGCCACGCTCCGCGCCGGTGGCGTGATTGCCTATCCGACCGAGGCGGTCTGGGGCCTGGGCTGCGATCCGTCACATGAAGCCGCGGTGCACGCGGTGCTGCGGCTGAAGCAGCGCCCGATCGAAAAGGGCATGATCCTGGTCGCCGCCGAACTGTCGCAGCTGGAGGGCTGGGTCCGCCTGCAGGCATTGCCCGACGCCCGCCAGCGCGCGGTGCTGGCCAGCTGGCCGGGCGCCAACACCTGGATCCTGCCGGCCGGTCCGCACGCGCAGCCCTGGGTCACCGGCGAACACAGCGGTATCGCGGTGCGCATCAGCGCCCACCCGCTGGTCGCCGCCCTGTGCCGCGCCTGGGGTGGCCCGCTGGTCTCCACCAGCGCCAACCTGGCCGGTGAACCACCGGCCCGCAGCCGTGCCGAGCTCGATCCGCGCCTGCTGCGCCTGCTCGATGGCCTCCTCGATGGCGAGACCGGCGGCCTGGCCCAGCCAACCCCGATCCGCGACGCGCTCAGCGGCAACGTGCTGCGCTCCTGAGCGGACGATTGCACTGCCACGCACAATCACGCACCCTGCCGCCATGAACCTGCTGCGCACCGCCTTGGGCCTGTGCCTGCTGCTGCCATGGACCGCACCGGCCGCAGAGGACGTGCGCGTCTATCGCTGCGTCGCCAGCAATGGCGCCGTGGCCCTGCAGGACAGGCCCTGCAGCAGCGGCCGGCAGGAAGTGCGCGACCTGCAGCGCCCGCGCGACCCGACGCCACGGGTGGTGCGCAGCGATGCGACGCCCGCGCCTCCCGACGAGGTTCCGGTGATGCGCGATCGCGAAGTCCGCCACGTCTACATCCAGCCGCCACAGCCGTTGTACGAATGCGTGAGCGACGACGGTCGCCGCTATACCAGCGACAACAACGAGGGCAATCCGCGCTGGGTACCGTTGTGGACCAGCGTCTGGCTTCCGCACGGGCACCACGGCCCGGTCCATCCCGGCCCACGCCCGGCCTTCGGCACGCCGGTCGGCACCCCCATCGGTGAAGGAACCGGCTACCGGCCGCCCGCGGTGGGTGTCGGTGTGCAGGTTCCGGCCGGCAGCGTGCTGGTCCGCGACAGCTGCCATGCGCTGCCGCCGCAGGAAGTCTGCGCGCGCCTGCGCGACCGCCGCTGGGAACTGGACCGCCGCTACAACAGTGCGCTGCAGAGCGAGCGTACTGCCATCAGCAACGAACAGCGTGGCATCGACGCACGCCTGTCGCGGGACTGCGACCGCTGAGCGCAGCACCTGCCGTGGCATGTACGCTGTGCGCATGAAGAACCTGATCTGGCTGGCCCTGGGCCTGTTCGCCGGCAACGCAGTGGCCGACGACGGGGTGATCTACCGCTGCACCTCCAGCAACAGCGATGTGCCCACCCTGCAACGTACGCCCTGCCCTGCCGGCAGCAAGCAGCAGGTGGTGCGGATTCCGGCCGCTGCCAGTGCGCCGCCCACGCCGACCCCTGTGCCGTCGCCACCCGAACCGGCGGCGGCGGGTATGCCGCCGGCTTCCGCGCCCAGCCCCCGCCGCCCCGGCGAAGGACGCACGATCATGGAAGCCGGCATGGTCGAACGCGAAGGCGGCGATCTGATACTCGACAGTGCATCGCTGCCACGCCAGGCTGATGCCGCGCCGGACAGCAATGCGCCGCCGAAGCCGCCGCTGCCGCCCATCTTCCAGTGCACCGACAGCCAGGGCGGTGGCTACCTGCACGAATACGAAGCTGCCCCCGGCCGCTGCGAACTGATGACCGTGCAGGGCCTGGGCGGCGCCACACCGGTCAATGCTGCAGGCTGCGAAGTGGTGCGCGACCGCTGCGAGGAACTGCCGGAAGCGCAGCGCTGCAGCAGCTGGCAGCAACGCTTCCGCGACGCACGTGGCCGCGAGCGGTTCGCCTCGCCGGAGAACCGCGACAAGGCCCGCGGGGAACGCGAACGGTTGCAGGGCGTGCTGGAGGCCAGCAACTGCCCGGTACCGGGGTGACTGCCATGCGGTAGTTCCGGCCGCTGGCCGGCAACTGCAATCACCTGAAGATCCCGTGGTTGCCGGCCAGCGGCCGGCACTACCACCGCATGATCAGAAGCCGTAGCGCAGGAAACCGCCATCCACTGCGATGCATTCGCCGGTGACATAGCTGGCCGCCGGCAGGCACAGGAAGCCCACGGCTGCGGCCACTTCCTCCGGTTCACCGATGCGGCGCATCGGCGTGCGGTTGACCACTTCCTCGTAGTAGTCCGGGTCCGACAATGGACCGGACGTGCGCCGCGTGCGGATGTACCAGGGCGCCACCGCGTTGACCCGGATGCCATCCTCGGCCCACTCGACGGCCAGGTTGCGGGTCATCTGGTGCATCGCGGCCTTGGTCATGCCGTAGACCACGCCACTGCGCACGTGGGTCAGCCCGGACACGCTGCCGACATTGACGATCGACGACGACGCGTGCCGGGCCAGCAGCGGATGCGCGTAGCGCGACAGCTCGAAGGCCGAGAACAGGTTGGTCTCGAAGATCTTGCGCCACTCGTCCTCGGAATACTCCGTGGCTGCCTTGGTGACGTTGCCACCAGCGTTGTTGACCAGGATGTGCAGGCCATCACTGTGGTCTTCCACCCAGTCCAGGATCTGGCGGCGGTCCTCGTCATCGGAGACGTCCGCGGCCAGCGCATGCACCTGGTGCTGCGGATACACATCCAGCAGTTCGTCGCGCGCGGTCTCCAGCATGTCGATATCGCGGCCGACGATCATCAGATCGGCGCCGAGCCCCGCCAGTTCATGCGCGATGGCCAGGCCGATGCCGGCGCTGGCGCCGGTGATCAGGGCCGTCTGGCCGTCCAGGCGCCACCGTTGCTGGGTCATGTGTCCTCCGGGGCCGCGCCCACTGCATTTCGATGCCGCAAGGATACGCGCTCACGGCAGCGCGTTGCCGGAGATGCGACACTGCGCGAACGCCCACCGCGGAGTACCGCCATGCGCATCCTGATCCTGTTCTTGTCCCTGCTGGCCATCGTGCAGCTGGTTGCCTGCCAGCGTCCGCCGACGCCGAACCCGGAGAAGCCACCGGTACCCAAAGCGATGTCGCATGCGATGCAGGAGCCGCTGGACCGCGCCAAGGGCGCGCAGAAGGCCGTGGATGAAGCCGCCGCACGCGAGCGCAAGGCCGAGGCCGACGCGGCGCGATGACGAGTGGCCTATGGGGTCAGAGCCCTTTGCGAAGCCAAGGGATCAGACCCCATGAACGAGAACGCCCGGCCAAGGCCGGGCGTTTCGCTGTCCAGTAGTTCCACGCCCTGCGTGGATGGCTTCCGTCAGAACCCGCAGAAGCAGTAAGCAAGCGCCTTCACCGGTGCCCCGTTGCCCTTTTCGCGGGCCGCGTTCTCGACGAAGCGCAGCTGCGTGTCCACTTCCGGCATCGTGCGTGCCAGCATCATCCGCGCCATGCCCGAATCGGACAGCATCCAGGCACCGGCACGACTGCCAGCGAAACCGCTGACGAACTGCGCGAACGGCGTGGCTGCCTTCTCGATGTAGCGCACGCGATAGGCATCGGACTTGCCCAGCTTGGCGCGGCTGGCCGCATCGGCCACCGCATCCTTCAGGCCACCGAAGGCATCGACCAGGCCGCGTTCCTTGGCCTGTGCACCGCTCCACACGCGGCCGCGGGCCACCTCGTCCACGGCCTCGACCGGCTTCTTGCGCGCGTCGGCGACGCGACCGGTGAAGTCGGCGTAGCCTTTGTTGATCACCGACTGGATGACCTGTCCCACGGCCGGATCCATCGGGCGGGTGACATCGAATGCACCCGCAAAACGGGTGGTGCCGACACCGTCAGTGTGCACGCCGATCTTGTCCAGCGCGCGGCTGAAGTTCGGTACCATGCCGAAGATGCCGATCGAACCGGTGATGGTCGACGGATCGGCGTAGATGCGATCGGCATTCATGCTGATCCAGTAGCCACCGGAGGCAGCCAGGTCGCCCATCGACACCACCACCGGCTTGCCAGCGGCCTGCAGCGCCACCACTTCACGGCGGATCTGCTCGGAGGCGAACACCTCACCGCCGGGCGAATCGACGCGCAGCACCACGGCCTTCACGTTGTCGTCGTCGCGCGCGGCGCGCAACAGCGCTGAGGTCGACTCGCCGCCGATGCGGCCGGCCGGCAGGTCGCCACCGCTGATCTCGCCGGCAGCCACCACCACGGCCACCTGCGGACGCGAGTCCACCGGGTTGCGGCGGGCGTCGAGCAGGGCCAGGTAACGGCCGAAGTCGACGTTGCGGAAACCACCGTCGGCGTCTTCGTCGGCCACGCCGCGCTCGATCATCAGATCCTCGAATTCCTCGCGGGTCTTCAGCGCGGTCACCAGCTTCTGCTGCAGGGCGAACTTGGCCAGGTCACCACCGGCGGCGGCGATGCCTTCCGGCAGCGTGTCGATGCCGGCAGCCAGCTGCGCCGGATCCAGGCGGCGCGCCTTGGCGATGTCGCCCAGATAGCGCTGCCACACATCGTTCATCCAGAACAGGTCGGCTTCCTTGGAGGCCGGCGACGCGGCGTCGAGCACGTACGGTTCGGCCGCGGACTTGTACTCGCCCACCTTGAACAGGTGCACGTCCACGCCCAGCTTGTCCTGCAGGCCGGTGCGGAAGTACTGGCGGTAGCGGCCGAGGCCTTCGAGCACGACCGAACCCATCGGGTCCAGGTAGACCTCGTCGGCCTGCGCGGCCAGCAGGTACTGCGACTGGCCCATGCTCTCGCTGTAGGCCACCAGCTGCTTGCCGGAGGCACGCAGATCCTGCAGCGCGGCGGCCACTTCGCGCAGCGAAGCGAAGCCGGACGGCTGCAGCTTGTCCAGCTCCAGCACCACGCGCTCGATCTTCTTGTCGTCCTTGGCCGACTCGATCACCCGCAGCAGATCGCGCAGCTGGATCTCTTCGGCACCGTTGTCACCCACCGCCTTGGCGAGTGCGCGGCTGACCGGATCGGCACTGAACTGCTCGACCAGGCGGCCCTCCGGCGCGATCACCAGGGTGGTGCGGTCCTGCAGTGACTTGCTGGCACCGGCGCCCATGCCGGCGGCGATGACGAACATCACCAGCAGCAGGAACAGCAGGCCGAAGAACACCAGGTTGAGAATCAACCGGCGGGTGAAGTTCATGACGTCCCACAGCCCGATGAAGAAACTGGCGACGGGGTTGCGACGCGCCGGGGGCAGCGGGGGCACGGGTTGATTCATGGAACGCTCCGGATGGCTTCTTGCCGTGGTACCAGCATAGCCGGTGCCGCGTGATGCGGCATCGGACACAAGTCAGGGGATCGCCCGCCATGGGTCGGCATGGCGGGCAGAAAGATCAGGACAGCGCGGACTGCCCGATGCGCTGGCTGCTGCGGCGCAGGCGCCAGCCCATCAGGATGGCAGCGGCGGTCAGGCCGACGATCAGGCCGATCCACATGCCCTGCGGGCCCATGCCCAGCCCCAGGCCGAGCCCGGCGCCGAGCGGCATGCCCAGGCCCCAGTACGCGAACATGGCGATGAACATCGGCACGCGGGTGTCCTTGAGGCCGCGCAGCGCACCCGCCGACAGCACCTGGATGCCGTCCGGGAACTGGAAGGTGGCCGCGTACAGCAGCAGGGTCGAGGCCAGGCCGGCCACTGCCAGGTCGTTGGTGTACACACCGACGATGGCATCGTGGCCGAACAGCAGCACCGCCGCTGACAACGTCTGCGTGCCCATGATGATCGCGTAACCGGCCCACGCCGCACGCCGCACGCCGAAGCCGTCACCACGGCCGACCGCATGGCCGACGCGCACGGTGGTGGCCTCGGCCACGCCCATCGGGATCATGAAGCACAGCTGCGCGACGTTGATCGCGATCTGGTGTGCCGCCGCTTCATTGGCACCCAGGCGGCCGATCAGCAAGGCGGTGACGATGAACAGGCCGCCTTCCATCAGCACGGTGATGCCGATCGGCAGGCCGGTGCGCAGCAGCTCCCAGATCGCCTTCCAGCGCGGTCCCTCGAAGTGCGAGAACAGCTGCAGATGGGCGAAGCGCTTGGTCCGCCACAGATACAGGGCGAATGCGGTCGCCTGCAGCCACATCATCACCGCCGAAGCGATGCCGAGGCCCTCGGCCCCCAACTCCGGGAAGCCGAGCTTGCCATTGGCCAGCACGTAGCCCATCGGTGCCAGCACCAGCAGGCCACCGAAGCCGAGCAGCATGGTCGGCAGCGTCCAGTGCATGCCCTCGCTTAGATAACGCATGCAGAAGTACAGGGTCAGCGCCGGGCCACCCCAGCGCACCGCATGCAGGAACGCGGTCGCCCCGGGCACGATGTCCGGCGCGATGCCGAAGGCCGGCAGCAGCGGCGGCACCACGGTGAGGAAGGTGAACATGATCAGCCCCAGCCCCAGCGCCAGCCACAGTGCCTGGCGGAACAGCGGGCCGATCTCGCGCTCGCGGCCGGCGCCATGCAGCTGCGACACCGAGGCGGTGAGCGAGATCAGGGTGCCGATCGGAATCAGCATCGGCAGCCACAACAGCGCCGTACCGATGGTGACTGCGGCAAGGGTCGCCGTAGCGTGGTGGCCGGCAATCACGTTGTCGACGAAGGAGATCAGACCGGTGGACACATGGCCCAGCACGAGCGGCAGGGCGAGCAGACCGGTGGCGCCGACTTCCTTGCTGAAGCGCGGCGTGGAGGTTGCAGTAGACATAAGGTGCTTGACGCGAACTGCGGTTGCGCGCGAAGGGCACAGGCACCGGGTTGCGGGCGCCCATCTTACGCGGGCGGCGCCTGCATTCCCATGACATGGCGTGAATGCTGGGTTTCAGCCGCCCCAAGCAAAAAGGGGACGGAGGGGATTAAGTCGCATTCGGCACTGACTGGCCTGATACGACTTAATCCCCTCCGTCCCCTTTTCTACTGGCCGGCCTGGCGCTTTAGCCAGCTGTCGCGCTCGGCGGCGGGCACGGCGAGGAAGGCGCTGCGTACCGTGTCGCGTTCCTGCGGCGGCGTGCGCTGCGCGACCAGGGCCAGCTGGGCCAGCTGCGCCGGGTTGAGCTGGCGCAGCACGGCCAGCGCGGTCTCGCGTTGCTCCGGTGGCACGAATCCGAACAGTCCGTGCAGCTTGGGGAATTCCAGGCCCAGCTGCGGGCCCAGCCGCCATCCGGCGCGGAACGCCTGATCCTGCGCCTGGAATTGCTGCCGCATGCGCTGCTGTTGATCGGCCGGCAGCGAATTGAAGCGCGCAGCCGCCTGACGGATGCGCTCGCGCTCTGCTTCCGGCAATGCGCGCCAGGCGGCGTAGTCGGCACGGCGCTGTCGCTGCTGCTGCGCATCCAGCTGGACGAATTCGGCAGGTGCTGTTGCAGCGGCCGACGCCGGCGTGGCCGGCGAACTGCCCGGAACCGGTGGCGGCAACGGCACGCTCAACGGCTGCGGTGCGGCGGACAGCGACAGCGGCAGGGCCAGCAGCAGGCTGGCGAGCACGTACTTATTCATCGGCGGCAGCCGTTTCCAGCGTGGCACTGGCCGGCTCCGGCCGGCTCGGCTTGGCTTGCGATTCATCCACCGGCAGCGGGCCGCCCGCGGCAGTCCACGCGTACAGGTCGGCATCGGCGACCAGCGGGTAGTCGCGGTCTGCCAGCATCGCTGCGTCATCATTGGCTTGCGCCTGGCCCGCGTCCGGTGTGGCGTCCACCTTGCTCGGTGGCAGGGCTTCCACGGTCACCGGACCGGCTTCGCCCACTACGCCCTCCGGCAAGGGTGCATCGCTGCCGAACGAATGTCCCTGCAGGTGGCGCCACCCCAGCGCGGCGGCCAGCAGTACCGCCACCGTCACCAGCAGGATCAGCGGACCGCGCCAGCGCGGCCTGGCATTCGCGCGGCGGCGCTTGCCGTTGGCGGCCGCACGCTCGTCCCGCTGCGGTGCGCGCCAGCTGGAGGCCGGTGCTTCATTGAGGGCGGCGGGTGCGGCCGGCTGCTGGAGCTGCTGCAGGCGCGTGGCCGGCAGTTCACGGATACGCGCCTGCACCTGCTCGGCCAGCTGGCGCCAGGCTGCGGCGTCTGGCTGGCCATGGGCATCCCGCGGGCAGGCATCGGCCAGCAGGTGCTGGTATCCGGCCTCGTCCTGGTCGAGCACGCGCATGGCGATGCCCTCGTCCAGGCTGCCGCCCACCCGCAGCAGCAGCGCCAGTCGTGGAAGTGGCGGCATCGCGCCCAACGCGGCCAACGACGGCGCCCACTGCCCGCCCGCCGGCTCGCGCAGCGCCTGGCGCTGGCCCAGCAGGGTCCAGAAGCGGGTCGGCCATTGCGCCATCGGCAGGTCGCTGGCGACCGCTGCAAACGCGCGCATCACTGCCACCAGGGTCTGCTCGGCACGCGCGGCATCGCCGCACTGCAGTTCAGCCACCACCAGGGCGCGGCGTTCGACGCCACGCAGGAACGCCGACAGCGCGCCGGCCGCGGTCGAGGAAACAGGGGCGGGCACAGCCGTCATCGGTCACTCCAAAGGTCTGCCGGCATGATAGCGGCAGCCCATCGGCACCCGTAGGACTTGCGCCCACAGGCACTTCGTGCTGCAGGTTGTGCACAGCACCACGCTCCCCGCGCGGGAAATTGCGGCATGCCGCTGAATTCACTCTGTTTCAGCAATGTTTCACACTCAAGTTGTTGATTTTGAATGCCTTTCAAGTGTGGCGATTTTTTGACCAACCCAAGGGTGAGCTCGTCGCCATCGGCCTCCTGCGTTCCCGTCGACCGGTAACGCACAACGTTATCCACAGAACGTGTGGATAAGACTGAATCTCCAATGGACACCGATATTTAGGTGACATTTATGATTCAACGGTCGTCGCCCGGGCACGTCTGCCCCCTGCCATTCGCGCGTGCATGGCCCGTTACACTGGCCCGATGCTTTCACCCATTCCGACCCTGCAGGTCGCCCTGCCCGTCCCCCTGCCCCGCCTGTTCGACTACCTGTCGCCGGAGGGCGATGGCCCCACGGCCGCGGTCGGCTGCCGCCTGAAGGTGCCGTTCGGCAACCGCGAGCTGGTCGGCGTGGTGGCCGGCCACGGCCAGACCGACGACGGCCAGGGACTGCGCCAGGCGCTGGCCTGGTGCGACCGGCAGCCGCTGCTGCAGGGCGAACTCTGGCAGAGCCTGCAGTGGCTGGCGCGCTACACCCATGCGCCACTGGGCGAGGTGCTGAGCACCGCCCTGCCCGGCCCGCTGCGCCATGGCGAGGCCCTGCCCGACACCCACCACTGGGGTTGGCAGCTGACCACCGAAGGCCACGCCCAGCGCGAAAAGCTGCGCGCCGGAAGCCGTCCGCGGCAGCTGGCCGAGCTGCTGGCAGGAGCGATCGTGGATGAGGACGTGCTCGGCGAACGCATGGCCGACTGGCGCACCGCTGCACGCAGCCTGGCCAAGCGCGAGCTGGCCGAGCGCGTGGCGATGACGGTGGCACCGCAGCATGCGCAGCCGCTGCCCGGCCCCACGCTCAACCCGGACCAGGCCGGGGCGGTGGCTGCGATCAACGCTGCCGACGGCTTCCAGCCGTTCCTGCTGGACGGCGTGACCGGCAGCGGCAAGACCGAGGTCTACCTGCAGGCGATCATCCATTGCCTGGCGCAGGGCAGGCAGGCGCTGGTGCTGGTACCGGAAATCGGCCTGACCCCGCAGACCCTGGCACGTTTCCGCGGCCGCCTGGGCATCGCCGTGCACGCCTTGCATTCGGGGTTGAACGACAACGAGCGCGCGCGCGTCTGGGCGGCCGCCTCCCGAGGCGAAGCGCGGGTCATCGTCGGCACCCGCTCGGCGGTTTTCACGCCATTGCCGCAGGCCGGCCTGCTGATCGTCGACGAGGAACACGACGGCAGCTACAAGCAGCAGGACGGCATCCGTTACCACGCGCGCGATTTCGCTCTGGTGCGCGCCAAGGCGCTGGGCATTCCGGTGCTGCTCGGCAGCGCCACCCCTTCACTGGAAACGCTGCACAACGCCTACGCCGGGCGCTACACGCACCTGCGCCTGAAGCAGCGCGCCGGCGATGCGCGGCCACCGCGCGTGCGCATCCTCGATGTACGCAAGCGGCCGCTGCACGATGGCCTCTCGGCCGATGTGCTGGCCGGCATCGGCGAACACCTGCAGCGTGGCCAGCAGGTGCTGGTGTTCAAGAACCGCCGTGGCTACGCACCGGTGCTGCTGTGCCACGACTGCGGGTGGACCGCGCCTTGCCAGCGCTGCGATGCGCCGATGACCGTGCATGGCGGCGGCCGACGCCTGCAGTGCCACCACTGTGGCGCGCGCCAACCGGCGCCGTTGGCATGCCCGGCCTGCGGCAGCCTGGCGCTGCAGCCGCAGGGCATCGGCACCGAACGCCTGGAAGAACACCTCACCGCCGCCTTCGCCGATTTCCCGGTGGTGCGCATCGACCGTGGCACCACCTCACGCCGCGATGCGCTGGAGCAGCAGCTGGCGAAACTGGGCGACCAGCCCGGCATCCTGGTCGGCACGCAGATCCTGGCCAAGGGCCACGACCTGCCGAAGCTGACCCTGGTGGTGGTGGTCGGCATCGACGAAGGCCTGTTCTCCGCCGACTTCCGCGCCAGCGAGAAGCTGGCGCAGCAGCTGATCCAGGTGGCCGGTCGTGCAGGACGTGCGCGTGACCCCGGCGAGGTCTGGCTGCAGACCCATCACCCTGGTCACCCGCTGCTGGAAACCCTGGTGAGCGGTGGCTACCACCCGTTCGCGCAGGCCGAGTTGAACCAGCGGCAAGCCGCAGGGTTCCCCCCGTTCGCGCACCTGGCGCTGATGCGCGCCGAAGCGCAGCAGGTCGAGCACGCCAATGCGTTCCTGCTGGCTGCGCGGCAGTTGCTGGGCGAGCAGAACGTGGTGGAGGCGTACGGCCCGATGCCGGCGCCGATGCCGCGGCGCGCGGGCTACCAGCGCACACAGCTGCTGCTGTCGGCGCCGCAGCGGCCACCCTTGCATGGCGTGCTCGCGCAGCTGGTTCCGCAGCTGTATGCGCTGCCGGAAGCACGCAAGGTGCGCTGGTCGCTGGATGTGGATCCAACGGACCTGTATTGAGGGGTCAGAGCCCACCCGTCGGGTGGGATCCGACCCCGATGCCCAGGGGTCGGATCCCTTTTCGCAGAAAAGGGCTCTGACCCCGGACGCCTTCGCTTACGTCAGCGGCGACATCACGCCGCGCTGGTAGGCCGGGCGCTCACGCAGCCGCGCATACCAGTCAGCCAGATGCGGCAGCTCCGGTCGCTGGATCGGCAGCTCGTACCAGGCGTAGACCAGCGAGCCCAGCGGGATGTCGCCCATCGCGAACTTCTCGCCCGACAGCCACGGCTGCCTGGCCAGGGTAGCGTCGGCCATCGCCAGGTAGTCTCCGGCGCGCACGATGGCGGCATTGATCCGCGCTTCATCGCGGTCGGCCGGCGCGGTGCGCATGATGCCCCAGACCAGGTCGCTGTACAGCGGCGCCATCCGCGACGTGCTCCAGTCCATCCACTTCTCGGCCTGGGCGCGTTCCATCGGGTCCTCAGCGTACAGGGTGCCCAGTGCATAGCGGGCGCTCAGGTAGCGCACGATGGTGTTCGATTCCCACAGCGGCAAGCCGTGGTCTTCGATCACCGGCACCAGGCCGTTGGGATTCATCGCCTGGTACTCCGGCGTCTGCGTACCACCATGGCTGCCACCGACTTCGATGGATTCGTACGGCAGGCCGATTTCCTCGGCGCACCACAGTACCTTGCGGACGTTGCTGGAATTGCGGCGGCCCCAGATCTTCAACATGCGGGTTTTCCTTGCTGGCAATGCGAGCGGCAACGATACGCCTGATCGGGCGGAGATGTCCGTGCCGGATGCGGGATCTGGCATCCGGGCATTGCCGGCCAGCGGCAGGCACTACCTATTCTTTTTTGGCAGCGCGCGCACGTAGGACGACTTGCCATCCTTCTTCAGTTCGAACAGACCGATCGCCGCCAGCAGATCGCTGAGCTTGCCGTAGCCATAGTTGCGCGGATCGAACGAGGCCTGGTTGCCGATCTGGCTGCCGACCGGTCCGAGGTGCGACCAGCCATCCTCACCCTCGGCCGCGGACACCGCACGGCGCAGCATCTTCACCAGCCGGGTGTCACTGCGCATTTCCGCACCGCTCTTGCGCGGACGCGCATCGTCGTTGGTCACCGGCTCGTTCGAGGCCTGCTCGCTGGACGCCTGTTCGGCATCGGGCACGCTGGCATGGGTCTGGCCCAGTGCCTCCAGGTAGGTGAACTTCGAGCACGCATTGACGAATGGCTCGGGCGTCTTCTTCTCGCCGAAGCCATATACCTTCACGCCATCGGTCAGAAGGCGCATCACCATCGGGGTGAAGTCCGCATCGCTGGAAACGATGGCGAAGCCATCAAGGTTGCGCGCGTACAGCAGGTCCATGGCATCGATCACCATCGCCATGTCCGAAGCGTTCTTGCCCTTGCTGTAGGCGAACTGCTGGATCGGGCGGATCGCATACTCATGCAGCACCGCTTCCCACCCCTTCAGTCGCGGGCTCTTCCAGTTGCCGTAGGCACGGCGCACGTTGGCCACGCCGTAGCGGGCGACTTCCGCCAGGACCTCGTCGATCTTCGAGGCCGGCGCATTGTCGGCGTCGATCAACAGGGCGATGCGCTTTTCCGGTTCGCTCATGGGCTCCTCACGGGCCGTTGCCTGAACCCGAGTATCGCCGATCCGGGCAGGCGCTGACGTGACAGGTGGCCGCCGTGCGAAGATGCCAGGCGCTTCCCCCGATGCCCCCACTGGAGTGAGTCGATGAGTCGCGAGCGCGTTCCCCACCTGGTCGTTGTCGGCGGCGGTTTTGCCGGTCTCTGGGCCACCCGTGCCCTGGCCCGCGAGCGCATACGCATCACCCTGGTCGATCGCCGCAACCATCACCTGTTCCAGCCGCTGCTGTACCAGGTGGCCACCGCCGGCCTGTCCGCGCCGGATATCGCCGCACCGCTGCGCCACATCCTCGGCCACCAGCGCAATGTGGAAGTCCGCCTCGGCGAAGTGGTGGCCATCGACAAGCGGGCGCGGCAGATCCGCATGGCCGATGGCAGCACGCTGGATTACGACAGCCTGCTGCTGGCCACCGGCGCCACCCACGCCTACTTCGGCAACGATCAATGGGCCGATGATGCGCCCGGCCTGAAGACGCTGGACGATGCCATCGCGCTGCGCCGCAAGCTGCTGCTGGCGTTCGAACGCGCCGAGGCCGAACCGGACCCGGCGAAAAAGGCGGCGTGGCTGAGTTTCGCCATCGTCGGTGGTGGTCCCACCGGCGTCGAACTGGCCGGCACCCTGGCCGAGATCGCGCGCCACACGCTGCGCAACGAATTCCGCCACATCGACCCGGCCAGCGCCAGGGTGCGGCTGGTCGAGGCTGGGCCGCGCGTGCTGTCCTCGTTCCCGGATGTGCTTTCGCTGAAGGCGCGCCGCCAACTGGAAAAGCTGGGCGTGGAAGTGCTGACCGGTACCCCGGTGAGCGACATCGACAGCCAGGGCTTCAAGCTCGGCGAACAGTTCGTACCGGCGCGCACCGTGGTCTGGGCCGCCGGCGTAGCCGCTTCACCGCTGGCGCGCACGCTGGACGTGCCACTGGACCGCGCCGGACGCGTGCCGGTGCAACCGGACCTGACCCTGCCCGGTCACCCGGAGCTGTTCGTGGCCGGCGACCTGGCCGCACTGAGCCAGGCCGACGGCAAGCCGGTCCCCGGGGTGGCACCGGCCGCCAAGCAGATGGGCAAATACGTGGCCGAGGTGATCCGCGCGCGCCTGCACGGCAAGCCCGAGCCCGGCCCGTTCAAGTACGCCGACTACGGCAACCTGGCCACCATCGGCCGCATGGCCGCGATCGTGCACCTGGGCCGGCTGCAGCTTTCCGGCGTGCTGGCCTGGTGGTTCTGGCTGGCCGCGCACGTGTTCTTCCTGATCGGCTTCCGCAACCGCATCGTGGTGCTGCTGAACTGGGCGGTCGCGTACTGGAGCTACCAGCGCAGTGCGCGCATCATCTTCGGTGATGACCGCGACGACCGGCGGCCGAAGCGGTAGGGCTGCACGCAGCGGGGTCGGATCCCTTTCCGCAGGAAAGGACTCTGACCCGGTCAACACCCTCCACGCATGGCGTGGATCTACTGGTTCATCGGGCCACCGGGCACCCGCCGTTTCGACCAGGTCCGGCAGAAGTCCTCCTTCCTCGCGGTGTCGGCAATCTGCGCAGTACTCCAATGCCGGGTGATCCAGATCGTCAATGCGGTACTGCTGAGATGCCAGCGCGGCATGCCGCGCTGTGGTTGCCGCCACAGGTGGCGTCGGGCAATCCAGAAGGCCTCCCGCTCCACTTCCGGCACCTTCTTCTTCATCACGTCCTTGTCGAAGAACTGCGCGGCGAAACGCCAGGGATTCATCGGCTGGTATCCCGCGCGTGGTTCACTGCTGCACGCTGCCACACCACTGGGCGCGCGTTCGGCCGGCGTCGGCCGACCGCCTGCCAATGCCAGCCCGAGCAGGTACAGCAGGCCAGGCAGCAGCGCGATGCCGGCGACCAGCACGACGACGGAGATCCATGCTTTGCCGGCGGCACGCATCGCTCACTGTGCCTTCGGCTTTGGATACCACAACGCGTTGACGATGACCCAGCGCTGGTCGAAGCGCCCCATGTGGAAGTAATCGACGAACCACGGGGTCTCCAGCCGCACCGAGGCCGCGTTGCCGGTCACGTCCAGCACCGTGCAGCGACGATCCCATTGATCCTTCGGGGTCTTCAACGCGCCCTGCTTCGTCAGCGAGACCAGTTCTTCCTTCGACATCCGGCGCAGGCCCAGGCGTTCGTCGGGTGTATCGCCGAGCACAGCGCGCTTGGCCAGGTCCGGATGCAGGGAGCGGGCGACGCGCTGCGGGTCGGCCTCCAGCTGGCCATCGACGTAGTCGTGGCAGGTGGCTTCGATGGCCGCGATGGTGGCCGGGTCGGGGGCAGGGCTCGTTGCTGCGGAAAGAGCGAACAGCAGGGCGATCGTGGACATCCGGGTCTCCAGCTCTGGGCGCGGGGCGATCATCGCATGGGCCGGGTAGCCCATCCACGCGTGGCGTGGATCTACAGGACCGGCGCCTGCAGCCAGGCCAGCTTGCGTTCGCGGGGCTGCTGCTTGAGTTGCCACTCGGCGCGTGAGGCGGCGGCCCGGTCCGGGTATTCGCGCACGGCCAGCACTCGCAGCGGTGGCCGGGCCCGGGTGTAGCGCGCGCCCTTGCCGGCCTGGTGGGCGGCGAAACGCGCATCCACGTCGGTGCTGATGCCGGCGTAATAGCTGCCATCGCGGCATTCGAGCAGGTACAGGAACCAGGGGCGGAGGGACGGGGCCATGCCCGGATTATGCCGTGCTGCACTGCAGCGGATATACTGGCGGCCGAATGCAGGAGAGAGGCGCCGCGCTGGCGCCCGCCGAAGGCGCAGGCTCCCATGATCGCTCAGGCCGGTGGGCTGGAATCCCACCAACCATGCATTCGACTCGCCGAGCTGGAGAGAGGTCACCGGGCACGCCCGGGACGATCCGCCGAAGGGGCACGCGGCCCATGCCGCTGAACTCTCAGGCAAAAGGACAGCGGGAGCGGCACCGGTCATCGTCATCCCGTCATTGCGCAGGCAGTGGTGGCAGTTGCGCATGGCCGGCCCCACCGCGCCCGGAGCCTGTTCCATGCTGCTGTCCATCATCTACCTGGTTGCCATTTCCGCCGAAGCCATGACCGGCGCACTGTCTGCCGGCCGCCGCCGCATGGACCTGTTCGGTGTGGTCATGATCGCCTGTGTCACTGCCCTCGGTGGTGGATCACTGCGCGACATCCTGCTCGGCCACTATCCGCTGGGCTGGGTGAAGCATCCCGAGTACCTGGGGTTCACCGTATGCGCGGCGCTGATCGCCACCTGGGTGGCGCGCTGGATGCACCACTTCCGGCGCACCTTCCTGGTGCTCGATGGCCTGGGTCTGATCGCCTTCACCCTGATCGGCTGCTCGATCGCGCGCGAGGCCGGCCATGCGATGCCGATCGTGCTGATCGCCGGCATGCTGACCGGCGCGTTCGGCGGCGTGCTGCGCGACATCCTCTGCAACGAGGTGCCGCTGATCTTCCAGAAGGAGCTGTACGCGATCATCGCGCTGCTGACCGGCGCGGCGTATCTGTTGCTGCTGCACTGGGGCGTGGCCGACGCCACCGCGATCCTGTGCTGCCTGGGCGGCGGCTTCGCGCTGCGCCTGCTGGCGATCCACTATCGCTGGGAAATGCCGAAGTTCGTGTACCACGACGAAGTGCATTGAGGTTCGCACGGCGGGGCACGCGCCCGGCTCAATCGCGCAGCTTGGGACTCATGGGGCTCCTGCTCGCGATGATGCGCTGCCGGTAGGCCTCCGAAGGATAGAAGGTCCACGGGCTCTCACAGCCATCGCTGTCAGATTCGACCCGCTCAAGAAGCTCGGGATCTACCCATTCAGACAGGTAGTCAGGATCGGATCGTCTACTGAAATCCGGGCAGTGAACCGCCCCCTCAACGACGATTTCGTTCTGGACGGTGGAAAGGAACCTGGCGCGAAGATCAAGACCGACCTGCGTGTATGTGCCTATCTCGAGATACGTCTGCACGCTCATACTTCCGCCCACGGCCAGAACTCCGTCGTTGAGCGAGCACGCATGGAGATGCTCACATGCGAGATCGTCGCGCACAAAGACCCAACCGCCGCAGTCAAGATTACGGGCGCTGAGGTTACCCAGAACGATTACACACAACGTCTCGCCCAGGTCATTGAGCGCCAGCACGCCTTCGACGCTCAGATCTCCATCAACGATCAGGCAACTCGTTTCGACGTCCGAGTGCCAGTCTCCGATGAGGGATGCTGCGGGTACTATCCTGAACGATGATTCCCGCGCATCTTCACCAGGCTCTTCGTCGGTGGACGCGGCGATCATCGCTCGCGCTTTCAGCGTGGTGCGCAGAAGCGTCTGATCACCATTGCTGCGATGGATCTCGATTCTTTCATCGAGTTCAGCCAGCAGGCTCGCCGTCGCCACAGGAGACGATGGTTCGATCCAGTCCTCGATGACGGAGATCGCGTCATCGGCAATCCGGCCGCCTTTCAAGCGTAAGAGCGCCTTGGCAGCTTCACTGGAAGTCGACCGGCACGCTGAATCCAGAGAGCTGTCGTTCGGGAAAACATGCATTGGCGGGGTCCAACCAGACAAGGGCTGCAATCTTCGAATGAAGCTGCAGGAAGACTCCATGCAACTCTTCCGAAATCGTGTCGCCTGGTTTGCCAATATCCACGCATGGCGTGGATCTACTGTGGAATCCACGCATAGCGTGGATCTATCCATCAAGTCCAACGCGTTCGTCGGGATCCACACCACCCCGGCGATGTACCTGGCGCTGTCGCTCATGCGCAGCGCCAGGCGCATCGCCGGTGCAGATGGGCCGGTCTCCAACTCCGGCCGGCCCTGATCGCGGCCGCACCCCCGCAGGCGCTGGCCGCCATCCACACACGTGCCGCACTCAGGCGGCTTCAGACACCTTCACGTCGCGACGGGCGCGCACGGCCGCAGCCAGTCGCTCCAGCACCGTCACGGTGGTGTCCCAGTCGATGCAGCCATCGGTGATGCTCTGCCCGTAGACCAGCGGCTGGCCTTCCACCAGTTCCTGGCGGCCCCCGACCAGATGGCTCTCGATCATCACGCCCACGATGCGCTGTTCGCCGTCTTCCATCTGAGCGGCGATGTCGTCGATCACCTTCGGCTGGTTCTCGGGGTTCTTCAGGCTGTTGGCATGGCTGGCATCGATCATCAGGCGCGCCGGCAGCTTGGCCTTGGCCAGCACCTGGCAGGCCTCAGCCACGCTGCCAGCGTCGTAGTTCGGTTGCTTGCCACCGCGCAGGATCACATGGCAATCCGGGTTGCCGGTGGTCGACACGATGGCAGTGCCACCCTGCTTGGTGACCGACAGGAAATGATGCGGGTTGGATGCCGCACCCACCGCGTCGGCGGCGATCTTCACGTTGCCATCGGTGCCGTTCTTGAAGCCGACGGGGCACGACAGCCCCGAAGCCAGCTCGCGATGCACCTGGCTTTCGGTGGTGCGTGCGCCGATCGCGCCCCATGCCACCAGGTCGGCGATGTACTGCGGCGAGATCACATCGAGAAATTCAACACCGGCCGGCAGGCCGAGCTTGTTGATGTCGCGCAGGAGGCCACGGGCGATGCGCAGGCCCTTGTCGATCCTGAAGCTGCCGTCCAGGTCCGGGTCGTTGATCAGGCCCTTCCAGCCCACCGTGGTGCGCGGCTTCTCGAAGTACACGCGCATGACGATTTCCAGCTCGCCAGCCAGCGCGTCGCGCAGCGGCTTCAGGCGCTGGGCGTACTCGATGGCGGCCTTCGGGTCGTGGATCGAGCACGGGCCCACCACCACCGCCAGGCGGTCGTCACGGCCGTGCAGGATCTGGTGCAGGGCCGCGCGCGAGGCGCTGACGGTGTCGGAAGCTTCATCGTCACAGGGCAGCATCGCCAGCAGCTGGGCAGGCGGTGTCAGCGGTTCGATGGTGCGGATACGCAGGTCGTCGGTGTGCGGGGGCATTGCAGGAGATCTCCGGAACGTTGGGGGTCCCCAGCGTGGCGGCATGAAAAAAGCCGCCAGGTTCGCTGGCGGCTTTCGGGAATGCGTCTGAAGCTTTCTTCAGGGTGAGCGCAGTCCTTCCTCCGCCAGTGGCTTCGGAAAGTAATACCAGTAAAAGCGGGTAGCGGCTGCGTTCATGGGATCTATTGATAGCACAGCTTTTGCGCAGTGCAAAATGTTTCATCCGCAACTGGGGGCGCGGTTCAGTGATGCGCCTGACTGCGCAGCGCAGGCGGTGGCCGCTGTGCAACGTCGCTCATCTGCCATGCACTTCCACGTCCAGCAGCAGGCCTTCGTGGATGTCGGCCCAGCGCTCCAGCACGCGGTCCAGCTCCTGCCGGGCCTCGTCCAGCTGCTCGGGATTGAGCAGGGAACGGGTGGTGTAGAGATCGGACACCAGCCGGCGCAGTACCGCTTCCGGGATGGCCACCGAGGGCCCTTCCATCTGCGGCAGCTGCAGTGCCGGCGTATCGCCCTGCGGGCCGTACAGCGTTACCTGGAGCGTGCTCTGCATGATCAACTTGCCTGCGGATGGACATGGGCAATGTCCTGTTTACCGCGTCCGGGTGACAGGCGCATGTGCCATGCGCGTCCGGAGGCGCTGCTACAAGGCGGCCAGGTCGGCAAGGTGCTGCCCCATCCCATCGTCTGCGCCGACGGCATTGGTGGTGGCGAAGTACTGATGCCAACCGGTGGCGGCAATGCCTTCCAGCAGGGCGTCGGCGTCTTCCCGGCTCGCGCACCTCCATACAGCGTAGAACTGCTCGCTGCCACCGTGCGCTGCGCCCTCCGCGACACGACCCATCGCCACCGGTGCGATGCGAACCGGATCGAACTGCTGCATGCCTGCGCCGATGCGGGTGAAGAAGGCGGTGCGTTGGTCAGGCGGGAGAGCGGTCCAGGCCGGGGTGGCGGTGTAGAGCTCGATGAGGGTGTAGGACATGGAAGGTCTTCCTTGAGGTTGATGAGATTGCCGGCCGGCAGCCGGTACTACCGCAACGAGCGCAGGGCGCGTTTGCGGATGTAGGCATTGGCATCGCCAGGGTGCTGCTGTTGCCACCGCGCGCACAGCTCACGCAGCCACTGCGGTTGAGTCTTGCCGGCATCGTTGAGCCAGTTCCCGACCGAGTCCTGCACGTAGCGCGCCGGGTCGTTGGCCATTGCTTCCAGCATCGGCAATGCGAGTTCTGGATGCTGCTTGAACAGCACGATATGCGTGGACCACACGCCTCGTGGGCGCAGCGCTTCGCAGGCGAAGCGGCGCAGGTAAGGCGATGCTTCCTGCGCCCACACTTGCAGGTACTCAAGCGCCTGCAACGGTGCGGCAACGATGTCGCTGCGCAGCGCCAGCCATGCCCATTCGCGCACGCCGAAGTGCGGGTCGTCAGCCAGCGAACGCATCGCCCGCAGCTTGGCCGGCAGCGCCGCGCCGGCATCGCTGCCAATCAGGTAACAGGCCCAGCCACGCACGGTGTCTGATGCGTGTGCCTGCCAGCGCGAGGGATCACCCTGCCCGGCTTCGCGCAGCAACCGCGCCGCCAGCGCCATGCGCTGGGTGATGCCCTTGCCGGAGGCGTTGCGCATACGTTGCAGCGCTTCCTGCTCGAGCACAGGTGCCACCCCCTGTAGCAGTGCGGCGAAATCCACTGCCAGGCATTCGGCCAGATGCGTGGCAGCGGCATCACCGCTGTTGAGTGCACGCAGCCGTTCCGCGGGAATGGGCGTGCTCATGCGGAGGCTTCCCACCCGGTGTCCGTGTGCTGCCAGACCTTGCGCAGCAGCTGTGACAGCTGCTGCCGTTCATCAGCATCCAGGCCGTTGAACAGGCCGCTGATCCATTGTGTGTGCTGCTCGAACAGCGATTCGGCCAAACGCTTGCCCGGTGCGGTCAACACGATCTGCAGACGACGGCCATCCTCGCCATCGCTGCGACGCTGCAGCAGGCCTTCGCGCTGAAGGGCATCGAGCAGGCCGCTGATGGTGGCCCGGGTCACGCCAGCGCGCTCGGCCAGCGCGTGCGGCGCCAGTGCGCCGCCGGCCCCGTGCAGCAGGAACAGCACGATGAAGCGACCCTCGCTGAGCCCGTGCGGTGCCAACCGTGCAGCGCAGTCGCGATCGATCGACGAGGACAACGAGAGCAGCTGGAAGCACAGGCGCAGCTGCGCGATATTGGCGTGGCCGCGCCGCTGCGCCTCCTCCAGCAACGCCTGATGCTTGGCTTCGATCATCCTTTCCTCACAGCATGATTAGGCACCTAATCATATGGAGGAGTAGCGAGTGGAAGCAAATCGGAGTTGACTCAGGAAGTGCGTCCCAGCAGCAGCCGCGCGATCAGTCCCCCGCCCTCGCGGTGCAGCAGCTGGAGTTCGCCTGCGTGGCGCTTTGCCACGTTGGCAGCCACGGCCAGTCCAAGTCCGGCGCCCCCGGTGGCGCGGCTACGCGAGCCCTCGCTACGCTGGAACGGTTGCAGCAGGCGTGCGCGATCGATCTCGGCGATGCCAGGGCCGCGGTCCATCACGTCCAGCTGAACCCCGTCACCCGCCATGGCGACCCACAGCTCCACGGCACCCGCGTAGCGCTCGGCGTTGTCGATGAGATTGTCGACCGCGCGCCGGAGCAGCAGCGCATCGCCATGCCACGGCAACGTATCCGGGCCCTGAAGGGAAATATCGACCCCGCGCAGCAGCGCCGCCTGCACGCATTCCTCCAGCAGCGCTGAAAGATCCAGCATGCGCATCTGCAACGGCTGCAGCTCACCGCGTGCGTAGTCGAGCACCTGCTCGATCATCGTATCCATGCGCTCGATGTCCGCCACCATCCTGGCGGCCTGTGGAGCGGGAGCGAACTCCGCGCGCAGGCGCAGGCCGGTCAGGGGCGTGCGCAGGTCATGCGCCACGGCCGCCAGCATATGCGTCATGTCCCTTGCCTGGGCGCGCAGACGTTCGCGACCGGTGCTGATCGCTGTGGCCAGTACCTGCACTTCGCGTGGACCGTCATCAGGCAATGGCGTTTCAGCCTGCAGGTCGACCCGTGCGCTGGCTTCAGCCAGGCGTCGCAGCGGGCGCCCCAACCGGATCGCCGCCCACGCCGCCAGAGGTGCCAGCAGGATCGCACCGCCCAGCAGGGCGAGCATCACCTGGCGGCGCCAGGCCGCCAGGTCACTGTGGTCGCTGCCGACCACCCGCCATCGGCCATCGGCCTGCCGCATCCCCAGTTCGAATGGCGGCCACTGCATGGCGGTCAGCAACGCGGCCTGCGATTTCAGCACGCCAGCACGAGCGGAGGCGTCCAGTACCGCGCCACCCTCGATGACCTGCACATCGGGCGCCCTGCCCTGCCCCGTCCACACCAGGCGTACATTCCTGGCCGGCAGGTCCATCTGCACCGCCGCCAACTGGGTGAGCCAGTCACTGGCGCTGCCCCGGGGTGGCGCGTCCTGCGTCGACATATGCAATCCCAGTGGCGCCGGCGCCTGTTCCCCACGCAGCACCTGCATCGCATGGTCCAGCCGCATCGGTGGCGGCGCGGGCCGGGGCATCCACCCCACTACCGCAACGCTGACCAGGGTTGCCAGCAGCAGGCTGGCCAAGGCCAGCATCGCGATCCAGCGGGTGGTCGACCACCGGCTGCTCACAACACCCCTACCTCCGCGTTGAAGCGGTACCCTTCACCGCGCAGTGTCTGCACAAGGGCTTCAGCGCCGGACGCGGCCTGCCCGAGCTTGCGGCGCAGGCGGCTGATCGCAAGGTCGACGGCACGGTCCACGCTGTCACTGGCTTCTCCGCGACTCAACTGCAGCAGCTGCTCGCGCGCCAGCACCCGCCCGGGACGTTCAGCCAGTGCCAGCAGCAGGGAGAATTCACCGCGGCTCAGCGCCAGTTCGGCACCATCCGGCGCGAACAGGCGACGCTGGTCAGGCAGCAATCGCCAGCCATCAAACCGCAGCTCGCTGGCCACCTGTGCGCGCAGCTTGTCCTGCCTGCGCAGCAGCGCGCGTACCCGCGCCAACAGCTCGCGCGGGTCAAACGGCTTGGCCAGGTAGTCGTCCGCGCCCATCTCCAGGCCGATCACGCGATCCGGCGCCGCCCCCATCGCCGACAGCATCAGGATCGGGATCGCCCGCGCCTGCAGCCGGCGGCATACCGACAGGCCATCCTCACCAGGCATCATCCAGTCGAGGATGATCAGGTCAGGTCGTTCAACCTGCAGCAACACGTCCAGCGCTGTTGCATCCGCCGCCACACGCACCTGGTAGCCGTGCAGCAGCAGGTGGTCGGCGATGGCGTCACGAATGCTGGCATCGTCATCGACGACGATGACGCGGATGGGAGTGTTCATTGCCCCAGTATCCCGCACCTGTGTATCAGGACGGTATCAATGCCGATATCGCGGTGATACGCCGCTGCGCGCCAATGGTCGCCCACGATCACTGCGGAGTCTCCCCTTGCGCCTGTTCCTGCTGCCCCTGTTCGCCATCCCCTTGCCGGCGCTCGCCTCCGATGCCGCCGAGCACGTCCTGCCGATGTGGATGCAGGGCGGTCATCCGGCAGTGGCCGTCTCGCTGGACGGGCGTTCAGAGCCGCTGCGCTTCGTGGTCGACAGTGCCGCCGGGGCAACCCTGGTCGATGCACGCGTAGTGCGGCGCTACGGTTTGCAGGATGCGGAAGCGGCAGTGTCGCAGGCCCAGGGCGCGAGCGCGAAGGCGGCGCGGTTGCAGCGCATGCGCAGCACAGCGTGGCAGCTGGGCAGCTGGCAATTGAAGGCCAGCGGCATGCAGGTCGACCTGTCATCGCTGGCGAAGGGCGATGATCCGGCCATTGACGGCCTGATCGGCAACGACCTGACCGGGCGCTGGGACACCCGTTGGGACTTCGGCCGCAATCAACTGGCGCTGTGGACACCCGGCGGCTTGGACCTGGAAGGGCCGGGTTGCCAACCCAATGCGCTGCCCGGCCGCGATGACGGCCTGCGCCAGTTCGGCTTCATCACGCTTGCCTTGGGTACGCCCGGCGTGGACGCCATCGCCGTGGTCGACACTGGTGCCGCGCAGACCGTCCTCAACGCCGAAGCAGCCCGCGCACTGGGCCTGCGCACCGACGGCAGCGATGCTCGGGTGCGTGCACGTGAAGAGGGCACCGAGGGGCTGGGTGGCGGTGCACAGGCAACCTGGCTGTACACCCTGCCCGGCATGACCGGCGGCAACTGGCAGCACCCGCCGATGGAGGTCCGGATCAGCGAACTGCCGGTGTTCAGGGCGATCGGCCTGGAGGCGCGACCGGCCTTGATCCTCGGTGCCGACGCGATGCGCGGTGGCCAGGTGGACATCGGTGCGGGTGCCGCGCGGATCTGCCTGCGCCGACCCGGCTGACGTCCGGCGCATGACGGCGGGAGCTGGCAGGCGTAGCATCGCGCCACGTCCCGCCAGGAGTTCCACGCATGCGCCGTGCTGTCCTGCTGTTGCTGACGCTGCTGCCGCCGGCCGCGCTGGCCGCGCCGCCGCTACCCTCGCCCGCGCGCATCGATGCCGAAGCACAGCGGCTGATGCAGGCGGCGCATGCGCGCGGGATGGCGCTGGCGGTGATCGATGGCGGCAAGGTGGTACACGTGGCCGCCTACGGCGAACGCAACGCCGCAGGCGAGCCGCTGCGCACCGATACCGTGATGTACGCCGCCTCGCTGACCAAGATGGCGTTCGGCCACCTGGTCGCACAGCTTGCCCAGGACGCACGGATCGAGCTGGACGCCAGCATCGCCACGGCGCTGGACAAGCCGCTGCCGGACTACCCGCCGGAGCCGAAGAAGTACGCCGACTACAGCGTACTGGCCGATGATGCGCGCTGGCGCCAGCTCACTCCGCGCCTGCTGCTCAACCATTCCAGTGGCTTTGCCAACTTCGGGTTCCTGGAACCCGATGGCCGCCTGAAGTTCCACTTCGATCCGGGCAGTCGTTATGGGTATTCCGGCGAAGGGCTGATCCTGTTGCAGTTCGTGATCGAGCGTGGACGGCTTGGCCAGGACGTGGGTGCATTGATGCAGCGGCAGGTATTCGACCGCTTCGGCATGGTCCGCACCAGCATGATGTGGCGTGAGGATTTCGCCGCCAACCTGGCCGATGGCTGGACGGCGGAAGGCACGGCCGAGCCGCACGATGAACGCAGCCGCGTGCGTGCGGCCGGTTCGATGGATACCACCATCGCCGACATGGCGCGCTTCGCTGCCGGCTATGTCCGCGGCGATGGGCTGTCGCCTGCAATGCGCAGGGAACTGGTGCGGCCGCAGCTGCCGATCACCACCGCCAGCCAGTTCCCCACGTTGCAGCCGGAGCTGCCCGTGGCGCAGCAACGCAAGGATCTGGCCTCAGGCCTGGGCGTGGTGACGTTCCGCGGCCCGCAGGGCGCAGGCTTCTACAAGGGTGGCCACGACGATGCGGTCGGCAACACGCTGGTGTGCATCGAACGGTACAGACGCTGCGTGGTGATCCTGGGCAACGATGTACGGGCGGAAGCTGCGTTCCCGGCACTGGTGGCATTCGTACTGGGCGATACCGGCGTGCCGTGGCAGTGGGAGTATGGCGCGGCGAAGGTATTCGTCGAATGAGGGTGCGATGACGCCTGCATGGCGAACGCGGCCAGGGGGAGCATCCACGCCATGCGTGGATGGCACTCCTCAGCGCGCCTGCTCGAAGAACATCAGGTACACCAGCCGGCCATTCTCCGGTCGATCACCGAACGCTGGCCCGGCGGTGTGCCAGAACCAGGGCCGCAGCAGCACCAGCCGGTTGAAGCGCATCGGAATGCGCATGGTCATTTCCCACTGGCTGTCGTCGTTGCTGTCGCGCTCGATGATGTCGCGATGCATGTCGCCGCCGTTGGCGTAGCCCAATGCGGCCAGCTCCGCCGCGTCCAGGGCCATGCGCTCGGTGCCGGTACGGCGATGGCGGAAGAACTCGGTGCCGCCCTCGCAGTGCTCCGGTGCACTCAGGTAGAGAATGCCCGACCAGTGCGAGTGGTCGGCGTGTACCTTGGCGCGGCCGATGTCGCCGGCAAGGGTAAGGCGGAACTTGCCGTGCGACTGCAGCGGGTTGACCGGCCGCAGCGGTTCGTTGACCAGTCGCGAGACCGCGCCGGACAGGCCATCCAGCTCCAGCCGCTGCTGTGAATTGCGGCCGGGGAATGCGCCCTCCTGGACGGGATAGTCCAGGCCCAGTGCCGCCTGGCGCAACCCCTGCGCATCGGCGGGAGAAAGGAAGTCGTCAACGACGATGAACGAGGTAGGCATGGTCACCGAGCGTAGCGATGCACTGCGGCGACGGCAACCGGGCAACGAAAAACCCCGCCTTGCGGCGGGGTTCTTCTTTAACATCACATCGGGAAGGCGTGCCGACCGAGGCCGGCAACGACCGCCGGAGGCGTGGACTTAGAAGTCCATGCCGCCCATGCCGCCCATGCCACCCATGCCACCAGCGCCGCCCATGGCCGGCTCGTCCTTCTTCGGAGCTTCGGCAACCATGGCTTCGGTGGTGATCATCAGGCCGGCGATCGAGGCCGCGTTCTGCAGGGCCGAACGGGTCACCTTGGTCGGGTCCAGGATGCCGAACTGCAGCATGTCGCCGAACTCGCCGGTGGCCGCGTTGTAGCCGAAGCTGCCGGTGCCTTCCTTGACCTTGTTGATGATGACCGACGGCTCGTCGCCGGCGTTGGCCACGATCTCGCGCAGCGGGGCTTCCATCGCACGCAGGGCAATCTGGATGCCGTGGTTCTGGTCTTCGTTGGCACCCTTCAGGCCGGCCAGCGCGGTGATCGCGCGGACCAGGGCAACGCCGCCGCCCGGGACCACGCCTTCTTCAACGGCTGCACGGGTGGCGTGCAGGGCGTCGTCGACGCGATCCTTCTTTTCCTTCATTTCGATTTCGGTCGAGGCGCCGACCTTGATCACCGCAACGCCGCCGGCCAGCTTGGCCACGCGTTCCTGCAGCTTCTCGCGATCGTAATCCGAGGAGGTGTCCTGGATCTGGGTCTTGATCTGCGCCACGCGTGCATCAACGTTGGCCTTGTCGCCGACGCCGTCGATGATGGTGGTGTTCTCCTTGGAGACCTGCACCTTCTTGGCGCGGCCCAGGTCCTTGATGGTGGCCTTTTCCAGCGACAGGCCGACTTCTTCGGAGATCACGGTGCCGCCGGTCAGCACGGCCATGTCTTCCAGCATCGCCTTGCGACGGTCGCCGAAGCCCGGGGCCTTGACGGCCACGACCTTGACGATGCCACGGATGGTGTTGACCACCAGGGTCGCCAGCGCTTCGCCTTCAACTTCCTCGGCCACGATCAGCAGCGGCTTGCCGGCCTTGGCGACGCCTTCCAGCACCGGCAGCAGGTCACGGACGTTGGAGATCTTCTTGTCGTGCAGCAGGATGAACGGGTCATCCAGGTCAGCGGTCTGCGACTGCTGGTTGTTGATGAAGTACGGCGACAGGTAGCCGCGGTCGAACTGCATGCCCTTGACCACGTCCAGCTCGTTGTCCAGGCCCGAGCCTTCTTCAACGGTGATGACGCCTTCCTTGCCGACTTCCTTCATCGCGTCAGCAATGATCTGGCCGATCGACTCATCCGAGTTGGCCGAGATGGTACCGACCTGGGCAATCGCCTTGTCGTCGGCGGTCGGCTTGGAGATGTTCTTCAGCTCGGCGACGGCAGCCGAAACGGCCTTGTCGATACCGCGCTTGAGGTCCATCGGGTTCATGCCGGCGGCAACGGCCTTGGCGCCTTCGCGGATCAGGGCCTGGGCCAGCACGGTGGCGGTGGTGGTGCCGTCGCCGGCATCGTCGTTGGTGCGCGACGCAACTTCCTTCACCATCTGCGCGCCCATGTTCTCGAACTTGTCAGCCAGTTCGATTTCCTTGGCGACGGAGACGCCGTCCTTGGTGATGGTCGGGGCGCCGAAGCTCTTTTCCAGCACGACGTTGCGGCCCTTCGGGCCCAGGGTGGCCTTGACGGCATTGGCGAGAACATTGACGCCGCGCACCATGCGCGAACGGGCGTCTTCACCGAAACGAATATCCTTGGCAGCCATTGCATTTACCTCATTGGTAGCGCCGGACGATGCCCGGCGGCTGGGAGTTTGGGATCAGGTTGAAACAGGTCGCGCCGAGGCTCAGCCGATGACGGCGAGCACATCGTCTTCGCGCAGGACCTTGTATTCGACGCCTTCGCTCTTGTACGAGCTGCCGGCGTACTGGCCGTAGATGACCTTGTCGCCGACCTTCAGCGACGGCGCGCGCACGTTGCCGTTGTCCAGCGGCTTGCCCGGGCCGACGGCCACGACCTCACCCTTGGTGGACTTTTCCTTGGCCGAGTCGGGGATGACGATGCCACCGGCGGAGATTTCGTCGGCTTCGATCGGCTTGACCACAACGCGGTCGTGCAGCGGCTTGATGCTCATAGGAGACCTCTTAAGTGATTGATTGGTCTAAAAAAGTCCGGCGATGTTAGCACTCACCCCGGGCGAGTGCCAGAACCGCACGTGAAGAAACCCGACAACGTCGGGAGCAGGGCAGAGATGGAGCCCCGCCGTCCCCTTTCAAGGGCGGAATGAAAAAAATTTTTCCGCCCGCGCGCGTCGGCCAACGCGTCGGTCCTGGACAATTTCGGTGACAAGCGTCGCACTGTCAGATATCTGACGTTCATTTACGACAAAGTGTCACTGGATCGGCCTTAGGCTCGGTCAGGCATTCCCAATCACAAGGAGTAGTCGATGCGATTGCTGTCCCCGCTTGCCGCCGCCTGCCTGCTGGCGCTGGCCGCCGCGCCGGCCCAGGCCGAGGTCTTCATCAATGAACTGCACTACGACGACAGCACCGCCGCCGGTGACGTCGGCGAAGCGATCGAGGTCGTAGCCACTGCCGGTGAGGACCTGTCCGGCTACCGCCTGTACCTCTACAACGGCAGCAATCCGTCGGCCGCCACCGTCTATGCCAACACCCCGGTCCCGGCCGGCACCGCCGCCGGCTGCGGCAGCGCCAGTATCGCTGTGGTCAACTATCCGACCAACGGCCTCCAGAATGGTCCGAACGACGGCATCGCGCTGGTCGATGCCAGCGGCAAGGTGGTCCAGTTCCTCAGCTACGAGGGTGCCATCACCGCCTCCGGTGGCCCTGCTGCCGGCATGACCAGCCAGAACATCCCGGTGGCCGAAAGCAACAGCACCGCGCCGGGCACCTCGCTGCAGCTGACCGGCAGCGGCAGCCAGTACGCCCACTTCACCTGGGCCGAATCTGCCGGCCAGACGTTCGGCAGCTGCAACAACGGCCAGACCTTCAGCGGCGGTGGCACGCCAGGCCCCAACACGCCGCCGTCAGTCTCCACCACCACCCCGGCGCAGGGCAGCAGCACCTTCCCCGCTGCCGCCGACCTGGAAGTGGTGTTCAGCGAGACGGTGAACCTGGCCAGTGGCGCCTTCGCCCTGAGCTGCGGCACCTCCGGCAGCGTGCCGCTGACCTTCCCGGCCAACGGCCGCAGCGTGAAGCTGTCCACCAATACCGCGCTGGTGGCCGGTGAAGCCTGCCGCTTCGACATCCGCGCCGCGCGCATCACCGACCTGCAGGGCGCGCATCCGGCCGCCGACAGCCGCATCGCCTTCACCGTGGCCAGCACCGGCGGCAATCCGGACCCGGGCAACCCGGGCGTGCCGGCCGGCTACTACTCCAGGGTCAACACCAGCAGCCCCAGCCAGCTGCGCTGCTCGCTGCACGCCACCATCAAGGGCCACACCGCCTACCCGTACAGCGGCTCGGGCACCAGCACCTGGACCATCCTGGAAATCGCCGACGAGGATCCGAACAACCCGGACCGCATCCTCGATGCCTACCGCAACCGCAGCTACGCCAAGGTCAGTGATCGTGCGGGCACCGGCAGCGGCCTGACCTACAACCGCGAGCACACTTGGCCGAACTCGCTGGGCTTTGCCACCACCACGGGTGACAAGGGCCTGCCCTACGCGCCGTACACCGACACCCACATGCTGTACCTGACCGACGCGCAGTGGAACGCCGACCGTGGCAACAAGCCGTTCGCCAAGTGCGATGCCAGCTGCGGCGAGCGTGCCACCGAAGCCAACAATGGGCAGGGCGGCGGCAGCGGTGGCTACCCGGGCAATTCCAACTGGGTGCGCACGCCGGACGGCAACACCGGCACCTTCGAGGTGTGGGGCAAGCGCAAGGGCGACATGGCGCGTGCGGTGATGTACATGGCGATCCGCTATGAGGGTGGCAAGGATGCGGCCACCGGTCAGTCCGAGCCGGACCTGGAGCTGACCGACGACCGCAGCAAGATCGTCAAGACCAGCAGTTCGCCGGCCTACATGGGCCTGCTGTCGACGCTGATCGACTGGCACCTGTCCGATCCGCCGGATGATGCCGAGCGTGCCCGCAATGACGTGGTCTACAGCTTCCAGGGCAATCGCAACCCGTTCATCGATCACCCCGAGTGGGCCACCCCGGCCCTGTTCACCTCGGCCAAGCCAGCCACCTGCCAGCTGGCCAACTGACCGCGCAACGCTGCGGTCCACTGCCGCCGCCGGGCCCAGACCCGGCGGCGGCCCTATACTCGACGGTCATGCCGACCGTCGATCCCGTCCTGCTGCTGTTGACCACCTGCCCGGACCGGGCCAGTGCCGAGCGCATCGCGCACGCGCTGGTCGGCGAGCGCCTGGCCGCGTGCGTGACCCGCCTTGATGGCGCGCAGTCCACCTACCGCTGGCAGGGCGAGGTGACCACCGATGCCGAGCTGCAGCTGCTGGTAAAGACCACCGCGAGCCGCGTCGATGACGCAATCGCCCGGATCGTCGAACTGCATCCGTATGAACTCCCGGAGTGCATCGCGGTCGAAACCCGGGCCGGCCTGCCGGCATATCTGGACTGGATCCGGGCACAGACCCGGGAGGACACTGATTGAAGACTCTGTTTGCGCGTGGCGCTGCCTTGTGCGCCCTGTTGTGGCTCTCGCTGCCCGCCTTGGCCCTGGATGAGAAGGACCTGCTGCCGGTGGACCAGGCGTTCGCGCTGACCGCCACTGCCCCCGAACGGGGCCAGGTGCAACTGCAGTTCAAGATCGCACCGGGCTACTACCTGTATCGCCACCGCACCAGCGTCAAGGCGGATCCGGCCTTCAATGCCGGCACGCTGCAGATGCCCAAGGGTGACAGGCACCACGATGATTTCTTCGGCGAGGTCGAAACCTATCGCGAGCGCCTGCAGGCCACCCTGCCCGGCACGCCGACCGACGCTGCCGGCACCATCAGCCTGGAAGTCCGCTACCAGGGCTGCGCCGATGCCGGCGTCTGCTACCCGCCGCAGAAGCGCGTGGTGCAGGTCACCCTGCCGGGTGCCGGTGCGGCGGCTGCGGTGCCTGCCGCGCGTACCGGTGCCGCCAGTCCGTTCAACAACCCGCTGGCCGGTGCCGGCAACAGCGGTGGCCTGCGCCTGCCGGGCGCGGCCAACAACAGCCAGGCGCTGCCGCTGCCGTCGGAACAGGCGTTCGGCTTCGATGCCATCGCCAGCGACGGGAACACCCTGCTGCTGCGCTTCAGCCCGGCACCCGGCTACTATCTGTACCGCGACCGCACTTCGCTGAAGCTGGAAGGCAGCGCCGGCGTGCTCGCCGACAAGCCGCGCTGGCCGGCCGCGCAGTCGCATCGCGACGAGCACTTCGGCGATGTCTCGGTGTACTTCAACCAGGTGGAAGTGCCGCTGCCGCTGCGCCGCACTGTTACTGATGCGGTCGACAGCACCCTGGTGGTGACTTTCCAGGGCTGCCAGACCGATGGTATCTGCTACCCGCCGATGACCCGTCGGGTGAAGCTGTCGATTCCGGCCGGCAAGCTCAACGCCGGCGCCGGCCAGGCGCCAGTGCGCGAGGAAGCCGTCAATGCGCTGGGCGCTGCCGGTGCGCCGCGTGAATCCGCCAATGGCGTACCGCTGCGCCTGCTGCCGACCGTACCCAACGACGGCAACGCCGCTCCCGCCGCCAGCGGCAGTGAGGGCGCGCGCAATGAGTTCGCCGCCGATGCGCGCGATGGCAACGCCCTGCGCACGCGTCCGCCGGCGACCACCCCGAACCCGGACCGATCATTCGTCTGGGTGCTGCTGCTGGCGCTGGCCGGTGGCCTGGTACTGAACCTGATGCCCTGCGTGCTGCCGATCCTGTCGCTGAAGGTGCTGAGCCTGGCACAGAGTGGCGAGAGCCCCGAGCGCGCGCGCAGTCATGCCCTCTGGTACACGCTGGGCGTGCTGGTCGCGTTCGCGGGGATCGGCGCGCTGATGGTAGGCCTGCGTGCGATCGGCAACGCCGTCGGCATCGGCTTCCAGCTGCAGCACCCGGGCGTGGTGGCGGCGCTGGCCTACATCATGTTCGCGGTGGGCCTGAGCCTGTCCGGCGTATTCACCCTCGGCGGCGGCATCGGCAATCTTGGCCAGTCGCTGGCCAGCCGCAGCGGCCCGGCCGGTGACTTCTTCACCGGTGCGCTGGCCTGCGTGGTCGGCAGTGCCTGCGTCGGCCCGTTCATGGGCGGTGCGATCGCCTACGCCTTCATTGCCCCGCCGCTGAAGGCGATGACCGTGTTCCTGTTCCTTGGCCTGGGCCTGGCGCTGCCGTTCCTGCTGATCGGCTTCGTGCCAGCGCTGGCACGCCGCCTGCCCAAGCCCGGCCCGTGGATGGAAACGCTCAAGCACGTGCTGGCCTTCCCGATGTACGCCACTGCGCTGTGGCTGCTGTGGGTGCTGGGCAAGCAGCGCGGCGTGGACGGCATGGCGCTGGTGCTGGGTGGCCTGCTGCTGTTCGCGTTCGGCCTGTGGCTGTTTGAACGCAACCGCTGGACCGGCTCGCGTGCGGTGACCCTGCTCGGCGTGCTGCTGGCGATCGGTGCGCTGGTTCCGGCCTGGGGCGTGACCCAGCTTGCAGCGCCGGCGAGGGCAGCACAGGCCGCCAGCGACAACGTGGTCGAGTATTCGCCGCAGCTGCTGGACCGCCTGCGCGCCGACAACCGCGTGGTGTTCGTCAACATGACCGCCGACTGGTGCGTGAGCTGCAAGGCCAACGAACGTGCGGTGCTGTCACGGCCGGAGTTCAAGGAACTGCTCAAGCGCACCAATGCGGTGTACATGCGCGGTGACTACACCAATGTCGACCCGCAGATCACCACGTTCCTGGAAGAGCACAAGGCGGTTGGCGTTCCACTGTACGTGGTGTACGGCCCCGGCGCGCCGCCGACCGTGCTGCCGACCCTGCTGACCCAGGCGGTGGTCGAGGAAGCGCTGCTGCGCACCGCACGATGAAGTGGCAACGGCCAGCGCTGCTGTGGACAGCGGTGATGGCCGCCGGCCTCGGCCTGTGGGCCGGGCATCGTCTGTCACCCGGCACATCAGCACCTGCCGCGCCAGCAACGGCTTCCAGGGCGACGGCCGTGAAGCCCACGCTGCAGGTGGGCGATCAGTTGCCCGCGCTGACACTGCCGGACCTGGCGGGTCAGCCATTGGTCCTGCGCGATCACTTCGCCGGCCGGCCGCTGCTGATCAACGTCTGGGCCAGCTGGTGTGCGCCCTGCGTGGAAGAGATGCCCGAACTGGCGCGCTTCGCCGATGCCCAGGGCGACAACGGTGTGCAGCTGCTGGGCCTGGCGCTGGACACCACGGACGACGTGCGCGGTTTCCTGCAGCAGGTGCCGGTGGACTACCCGATCGTGATCGAGACACCGGGCCCGCGCGATGCCAGCGTGCAGCTGGGCAATACACAGGGGCTGCTGCCCTACAGCGTGCTGTTCGATGCGCAGGGGCGGCTGGTGAAGGCGAAGCTGGGGCCGTTTGCCCACGGCGAGATCGACGGCTGGGTGAAGTGAGGGTTCGGCAGGGCTGCGCCCTGCACCTGCCGAGGCCACCGCAACGGCCAGAGCCAAAGCGGATTTCCGTGGGATGGCGGGGCGGTGCGGCTGGGCAGGACACGCCGTAAACCCATCCATGGGGGCTCGATGGCGCCATCCATGGCGCCAACGGTCCTGCCCAGCCACACCGCCCCGCCTCCGACAGATTCCGGCGGCTGTTGGGTATGAATCTCCATCGAAATCAAACATTTCGAAAATTGAACGAAAAGCATCCACGCATGGCGTGGATCTACGGCAGGTCGCGAGAATCTGTCGAAGGCGGGGTGGGTCCGGTTGAGGAGACGCGAGCCGCATGGGCCCGAGGCATGCCTCGGGCGGGTTGGGCAGGACACCCAACCCCGGTCTTGCCGTGTGCGCAGGACAGCGCACACGAGCAGGCGGCGACCGAGCTACATGGACGTACTTGCAGCGTCCCTCTCAGCCGGACCCGCCCCGCCAACCCACGGAAAGCCAGCTTTTGAGGTTGACGTTGCTCCGGCTTGCAGCGGGTGCAGGGCTGCAAAGCCCTGCAACAAAACCCTCCTTGACCGTAGCCCGTCCGCCACGGAGAATTCCGCGACTAATTCTCATTTGCTGTTGCGCAGGATGCGGGCGGCAGCCTCCCGGGCCCCTCTCCTTCGATGTTCAAGAACGTCCTGTTCCAACTGCATTGGCTGCTGGGCATTACCGCCGGTGCCGTCCTGGCCGTGATGGGCCTCAGCGGCGCCGTGCTGTCCTTCGAGGACGAGCTGCTGCGCGCCGCCAATCCCGGCTTTGCCGAGATCGCCGAGCACCATGCCGACGGACAGCATCCCCTTGCACTCAGTGAACTGGTGCCGCTGCTCCAGGCCGGCAGCGAACGCCCCCTGCAACGCCTGCGTATCGATGCCACCGGACAGCGGCCGTCGGTCGCGCGCTTTGCCGGCGGCAAGGACCACTGGGTGTACTTCGACCCGTACAGCGGTGAGCGCTTCAGCGCCCTGCGCGGCCAGGCGTTCTTCGACTTCGTCGAGGACCTGCATCGCCACCTTGCCGCGGGCGAACGCGGCAAGTGGATCACCGGCAGCTGTGCCATCGCCCTGCTGTTCTTCACCCTGTCCGGCCTCTACCTGCGCTGGCCACGACGCTGGTGGCACTGGCGCAGCTGGCTGGCAGTGGAGTGGAAACGCAGCGGGCGCGGCTTCCTGTGGAGCCTGCACTCGGTAGTCGGCACCTGGGTGCTGCTGATCTACCTGATGAGTGCGCTGACCGGCCTGTGGTGGTCGTTCGACGGGTATCGCAGCGCGGCCAGCACGCTGCTGGGCGTCCCACCGGCGGCCAAGCACCAGGTTGCCACCGATGCATCGCTGGACCTGCACCGCATTGAAGCCACGCTGTACGCGCTGCCGGGCGTGCGCGCCGGCTTCATTGACCTGCGCCTGCCGGAGAAGCCCGGGCAGGCGCTGAACGTGCGGGTGATGGCCGGTGATCCGTCGCAGCGCGGCGGCCACCATGATCGTGCGCATGACCTGCTGCAGCTCGATCCGGCCAGCGGTGCGGTTCTCGATGCCCGCCCGTACGCACGCCAGGGCGCGGGCGGACAGCTGGCCACCAGCGTGTTCGCGCTGCATTCGGGCAGCTACTTCGGTGTACCCGGGCGCGTGGTGGTGATGCTCAGCAGCCTGGGCATGAGCCTGTTCTTCATCACCGGCTGGATGCTGTACCTGGACCGCCGCCGCAGCCAGCGTGCCGCGCGCGGGCTGCGCCAGGCGCTACCGATGCGGGCCAGCGACGCCGGCAACGCAGCGTGGCTGGTGGTGCATGCCAGCCAGAGCGGACTGGGCGAACAGCTGGCGTGGCGCGCGGCGGCCCAGCTGCAGGCGGCCGGCCATGCGGTGCAGGTGCTGCCGCTGGCGCGCATCGATGCCGCGCTCCTGCTGCGTGCATCGAGCGCGCTGTTCGTGCTGAGCACCTTCGGCGACGGCGAGCCGCCCGACGCCGCACGGCGCGCAGCGCGGCAGTTGCTTGCACAAGCGCTGGACCTTTCGGGCCTGCAGTTCGGCCTGCTCGCGCTGGGTGACCGCCAGTACCCGCACTACTGCGGCTTCGGCCGCCGGGTCGATGGCTGGTTGATCGGAAACGGCGCGCGTGCACTGTTCGAGCGCGTCGACGTCGATGCCGCCTCGGTCCCCGCGCTGCGCCGGTGGCAGCAGGAGCTGGGTGCGCTCACCGGCATCGTCACCGATGACAGCGTGCTGCCTGCGGCTACGCAGATGCATGAGTGGCGCCTGCTCGGTCGCGACCGCCTCAACCCTGGCAGCGTCGGCGGAGCGATCTGGCGTATCCGTCTTGCCGCACCGGCCGACGTGCAGTGGCAGGCGGGTGACATCCTGCACATCGCGCCCCGCCACAATGCGCAGCATGCCGGTGCCGTGTTGAAGGCGCATGGGCTGGATCCGCTGCAGCCCTTGCTGGTCGATGGCCATCCGCGCACGCTGCTGGCGCTGGCCAGCGAACGCGAGCTGCCCGAGGCCGATGCCGCGCTGGCAGTGCAGGATGCCTGCCTGTGGCTGGCCGGGCTGCCGCTGCTGCCCAGCCGCGAGTATTCGATCGCCTCCTGCACGGATGATGGCGTGGTGGAGCTGGTGGTGCGGCTGGTGCATGACGCCTCCGGTCGAGCCGGGCTGGGCTCGGGCTGGCTGTCGTTGCATGCGCCGATCGGTGCCTGCATCGTCGCCCGCGTGCATCGCAACCCCGGTTTCCATCGTGTCATTGGCGCGCCGATGGTGCTGATCGGCAACGGCACCGGCATCGCCGGCCTGCGCAGCCTGTTGCGCGAAGCCGCCCGTGCAGGCGAACACGGGCACTGGCTGTTGTTCGGCGAGCGCCAGCGTGCACACGATTTCCTGTTCGCCGACGAGATCGAAGCGTGGCAGGCCGATGGCCATCTCGCGCGGGTGGACCTGGCGTTCTCGCGCGATGGCGACGGCGGTTATGTGCAGGATCGCCTGCAGGCGGCCACCGGAACGCTGCGCGACTGGATGCGGCGCGGTGCGGTGATCCATGTCTGTGGGTCGTTGCAGGGCATGGCCGAAGGCGTGGACCGGGTGCTGCGAACGGCGCTGGGCGATGAAGCGGTGGAAATGCTGCTGGAAAACGGGCGCTACCGCCGCGACGTGTATTGATTCCTGCCGCCGAACGCTGGTGTGAGCCGAGCATGGGCTCGGCTCTACAGTGTTCCTGCAGCCGATGTAGCGCCGAGCCTACGCTCGGCTGACTAGGCCGCGGCGGCGCGCGCCTGCGGCATCGACTGCAACCGGAACGCGCCCACCGCGTCGGCCAGGGCACGCACCTGGACCTGCATCTGCGCCGTGGAGGCACCGGCCTCTTCCACCAGGCTGGCGTTGCGTTGGGTACTGGCTTCCATCTGCACGATGGTCTGGTTCACCTGTGCGATGCCGGCATGCTGGTCCTGCGACGCACTGCGGATACCCGCCAGCAGCTCGGCCAGCTGCTGCACGCTGCCGACGATCTCGCCCATCGTGGTGCCGGCCTGTTCGGCCTGCTGGTTGCCCTCTCCCACACGCGCCACCGAATCCTCGATCAGGCCCTTGATCTGCTTGGCCGCCTCTGCGCTGCGTTGTGCAAGCAGGCGCACTTCCGCGGCTACCACGGCGAAACTGCGGCCCTGCTCACCGGCACGCGCCGCTTCCACCGCCGCATTCAGCGCCAGGATGTTGGTCTGGAAGGCGATGCCGTCGATCAGCTGGGTAATGTCGCCGACCCGCCGCGATGCCTCGCTGATGCCCTGCATGGTCGCCACCACCTGGCTGACAGCCTCGCCGCCGCGCTGCGCCACCGCAGCCGCACCCTTGACCAGCGCGTCGGCACGGCCTGCGGCATCAGCATTGCGACCGACCGTATCGGTCAGTTCGTGCATGGAAGCGGCGGCCTCTTCCAGGTTGGCGGCCTGCTGCTCGGTGCGCTGAGACAGATCATGATGGCCGGCAACGATCTCGCCAACGCCGGTATCGAGACTGGAGGTGGCGTGCTGGATGCGGGTGACGATGCGGCCCAGCTGCGCGACCGTCGCGTTGGCATCATCGCGCATGCGCGCGAACACGCCCTGCAGCTCACCCTCCATGCGCACGCTGAGGTCACCACGGGCCAGCGCAGCCAGCAATGCCTGCAGGTCGCCGAGGTTGGTTTCAAACGTCGCCAGCAGGCGGTTGATGCTGGTCGACAACGTGCGCACGAAGCCCTGCTTGCCCTCCAGCGCGATGCGACCGTGCAGGTCGCCGTGTGCTGCAGCATCGACCAGGGCAGCGACCTCGGTTTCCAGCAGGGTCTCCAGCGCACGACTGCGCCATTCCACCGCTACGCCGAGGAATTGCCCTTCATCGATGACGGGGTTGGCAATCAGCTGGTAACGCGTGCCGGCATGGCCGATCTCGCGCTCTTCGCGCTGGCGCACGCCGGCCAGGCTGGCCAACGCCGGATGCAGGCGTACCGCGTCGCTGCCCACCAGCGCTTCGTTCCGCAGGTCAAGCAGCTGCAGCAATGCCGGGTTGGCGTAGGCGACCTGCCCTTCCGCATCGATCACCATCAAACCGGTCTGTGCACTGTCCAATGCCTGGCGCACCCGGGTGTTGCCGCGCGCCACGGCACGCTCGGTCTCGATACGCGCGCGCAGGCGCTGCTGCATGTCGACCAGGCGCTGCGCCAGCTGGCCGATCTCGTCGTTGGCGTTGTAGACGCGCAGGGTGGTGTCCAAGCGGTCGTCAGCGATGTCGCTGGCGAAGCGCAGGGTGTCCTGGATCGGCTGGCGCACCGCACGCAGCACCAGGACCAGGCTGGTGATCAGCACGCCGGCCACCAGCAGCAGGGTCAGTGCGAACAGCACGCTCATGGTGCGCGCGCCGGCCTGCTGGCGTGCCTGCGCCCCGGCCAGCGCCGCCACCTGTGCCTGCTGGAATGCGGCCAGCGCAGGCGCTACGCCCGCGGCGGTATCCAGCAGCGACTGCGCTTCCACATCCAGGCCGACGCGGGCCGCGGTATACCCCAGCAATGCGGCCTGATACGCATCCATCCCGGTGCGCAGGGTGACCTGCGCATCCGCGGGCAGGCCCGCCAGCGCGAGATCGAATGGCAGCTTTTCTTCGCTGGCGCGGTCGGCGTGGGTGGAATCACCGTCGAGCAGCAGCAGGGCCTCCTGCCGCCGCATCTTCTGCAGGGACAACGCCAGCGCATCCCGCTGCTGCGCATCCACCTGCCCCTGCAGCGTGTCTGCAGCCTGTTGCAGCTGCGCGGCGAGGCCGGCCTCACCACGGCCCATCTCGTCGACCCGTTCGAACAGGGCGGCAACACCCTGCGAGAACGCGTCTGCAGCTTCGGTCAGCGCCTGCAGGGCCTTGCGCCGGCCGGCATCCATCGGCATCGTGCGCAGGGCCTGCAGATCGTCCTGCAGCGCCTTTTGCGTGGCCAGCAGCTGCGCGCGGTCGGCATCATCGAAACTGCGTGCATACTGGATCTGCAGGCGGCGCGCTTCGGCCACCCGCGTGGCCAGGCGCGCGGCCAGATCACTGCCGCGCTGGTAGCTGGCCTGGCTGCGCGCAGCCTGCGTGCTGGCATGCCCGGTCCAGGCATAGACGGCTGCGATTGCGACCAGTCCCAGGCCACAGACCCACAAGGTCGCCTTGAGCTTGTTGGCTACGCTCAGCCGATGCGGTTGCAGCCACAGCAGCAGGCCGGAGGACGCCGGGCGCAGCGCCGCAAGCCGCGTGCGCAGGGACCGGAGGTGGGGGACAACGGCCGACATGACAGACTCCAGGCAGAAGGACGCACCTGTATCGGCCGGATTCAAGGCAACTTTAGAACTTTCGTCGTCCTGGCCCAGCGGTGACGGGCAGACGCGGCCTTTGTACCGGGTGCAGGCGACGCTGGCGTGACACGACCAGCGCCCTTGACCTCAACCCCGGTTGGGGGAGCACAGTGGACCTCCCCTCCCGCCCGGTGCCGCCATGACGACGCTCGATGTCCCCCGCTACCTGCAGCGCCTGCAGCTGGATGCCCCGCCACCGCTGACGCTGGCCGGCCTGACCCTGCTGCAGCAGCGCCACAACGCAGTGCTGCCGTTCGAGACCCTCAGCTGCCTGCTGCGCGATGCGGTACCGATCGACCTGGACAGCGTGCAGCGCAAGCTGCTCGACGACCGTCGTGGCGGCTACTGCTTCGAACTCAACGGCGGCCTGCTGGCGCTGCTGCAGGCGCTGGGCTTCGATGCACAGCCATTGAGCGCGCGCGTGCTGCTGGCTGCCCAGGACGGCGAACTGACCGCACGGACCCACCTGCTGCTGCGCGTGCAGGTGGACGGCGATGACTGGCTGGTGGATGCCGGTTTCGGCAGCCTGACCCCGACCGTGCCGCTGCGGCTGCATGATCCGCAGCCGCAGGCCACGCCGCACGAACGCTATCTGCTGCAGCGGCTGCCCGGCGAGGGGGATTTCGTGCTGTCCGCCGAATCCGGTGACGGCTGGCGGGCGATGTACCGTTTCGACCTGCACGTGCCGGCACCGATCGACAACGTGGTGGGCAACTGGTACGTGTGCACCCATCCCGACTCCAGCTTCCCTGGCCAGCTGCGCGCGTCGCTGACCGGGCCGGACTGGCGACGCACCATCGGCAGCGGCAACTACACCGAGTACCGCCCCGGCCAGGCACCGGACAAGCGTCCGCTGCACGATGTTGCCGACGTGCGCGACGTGCTGCAGCAAGGCTTCGGCATGCAGCTGCCGGACGACCCGCGGCTCGATCCGGCGATCAACGACTGGCTGCAGCGCTCACGCGCCGCGACCTTGTAGAGCCGAGCCCATGCTCGGCTGAGCTTGGGCGGCTGGGCCAACAGCAGCCGAGCGTGGACTCGGCCACGCGCCAGTTGCCCGCGTCGAACGGTCCGAAGCGCAGCTCAGCTCCCGCTCGCAGTGCACGCTCCAGGCTCACCTCCAAGTCCATGCCCACACCTGCGGCCTCGTCGGCAAACGGAAGGTAGGCCATCCTGCAGTCGTGCAGCATGACGCCCCTTGCAGGGCAGTGCTGGCATGCTGGGTGCCCCTTTCCTCGCGGAGTCCTGCATGTCCCTGGCCGATCACCAAAGTGCGCTGGCACCGCAGGGTTTCCTGCGCGTGGCGATCAACCTGGGCAACCCGGTGCTGGCGCAGGGCGATGCGCACTCACCGCGCGGACCGTCGGTGGAGCTGGCCACGACATTGGCGCAGCGCCTGGGTGTGCAGGCACGCTTCACCTGTCACGATGCCGCAGCCTCGGTGGTCGCTGCGGCAGGCGAAGACAGCTGGGATCTGGCCTTCCTGGCCATCGATCCGGCACGCGCCGACCGCATCGCCTTCAGTGCTCCGTACGTGGAGATCGAAGGCACCTATCTGGTGCGCGAGGACAGTCCCGCGCAGCAGGTGACCGACCTCGACCGCGAGGGGCTGCGCATCGCGGTGGGCCGCGGTGCAGCCTACGACCTGTTTCTCAGCCGCGAACTGCGCCACGCCACGATCGAACGGGCCGAGACGTCGGCGGCTGCGATCACCCTGTTCGATCTGCAGCGCCTGGATGCCGCCGCCGGCGTGCGCCAGCCGCTGCAAGCATGGGCGCGGGCGCATCCCGGCCACCGCGTGCTGGCCGACCGTTTCACCGCGATCCAGCAGGCGGTGGCGGCGCCGGCATCGCGCCCCGCCGACGCGCTGCAGGCGCTGTTCAAGGAAGTGCAGGCGATCAAGGCCGGCTCGCTGCTGGAGGAGGCGTTCGCGCGTGGCGGGCAGGCGGTCACGCTGGTGCGATGAGTGTAGCGTCCGCCATGTGCCGCACGTGTTCGGCAGCCTGCGCGTGCAGCCAGTCGCGGAAGGCAAGAAAGCCGCGGTGGCGGGCCGAACGCTGAGGGTAGACCAGCCAATGCGGCCAGGCGGTTTTCAGGCGCAGGTTGGACAGCGCAACCAGTTGGCCGGAATCCAGCAACAAGCGCGCCCGCGTCACCCGCCCCAGCGCCACGCCCACCCCGTCCAGCGCCGCACGGTGGTGTGCCTCCGAATCATCCAGCACCGCTACGAAGCGCGACGGCGGGGTCTGCCCGCTCAACGCGAACCAGGCCCCCCACGCACCATCGGGGTCCCCCAGCAGTGGCCACTGGTTCAGTGGCACCCGGTCGATCCCTCCCATGCGTTCGATCAGCGCCGGGCTCGCCATCGGCAGCAGCCACTCGTCGAACAGCGGCTCAATCACCAGGCCCGGCCACTGCCCGCTGCCCAGCCGCAGCGCGGCGTCGAACTGGCGCTGCCGCTCGAAATCAATCAGGCGCTCACTCGACTGCAGGTTGATCTCGATCTGTGGGTGCTCAGCCACGAAGTGACCCAAGCGCGGCACCAGCCACGCCGACGCCATCGACGGCACCGCACTGATCGTCAGCACGTGCTCGGCGCGGGCCGCATAGGGCTGGAAAGCTTCGTTGATCGCATCCAGATGCGGGCCGACCTGGTCGAGCAGGCGCTGCCCCTCCAGGGTGAGGGCGACGCCACGCGGTTGGCGGACCAGCAGTGGCTGCCCGAGCCGCTCTTCCAGCTGGCGCATCTGATGGCTGAGCGCACTGACGGTCAGATTCATCGACGCCGCTGCCCGTGACAGGTTGCCCAGCCGCGCGGCGGCCACGAATCCCTGCAGGGCATGAAGGGGCGGACGGGACATCAGGCTTGAATTCCTCTCAAGGCATGCTTGCGGAAATGTCGCTTTTTGCGCTTCCATGCTGCCCGTATCGTGCAATCCACTCAAGTGGAGGCACGCTCATGAACATCTTCGGCAGCCTGTTGTTCCTGCACGGCCATGTGGCCAACGCCGAGCTGGCACGCCAGCTGGCCAGCCCGTCCACCGCCTCCCCTGCGTGCGCGGCGCAACCGGCCGCGCCGGTTCAGCAGCCGAGGACCCGTTGAACGCGGCTCAACCTGTGTACCAGCGTTGGACGTATTCAGGCAGCCAGGGCATTGGATCGATATCCAGTGCCCGGCAACCGTCGAGCGTGTCACGCAGCACGCCCTCACCGGGGCCACCGGGAATCCGCAGGCCTTCTTCTTCCGGAAGCTGCACCACAGCCCAGTCGTGCAGCCGGTCCATGCGCAGGCGCAGCGCCGCCTGCAGCCATGCCTTCAGCGGGTAACAGCGATAGCCTTGTTCACCCAACGCAGCAATTGCCAGCGACAAGGCCTGGTTGGCACCACGTACCCATTCAGTACGCCCCCCAGCCTTGTGCTGGATCGTCATCGGTGCCGGTGCGCGGTGCGCCTTGAACGGCGAACGCAGCTGCAGCTCCAGATCACGTGCATCGCGCTCGCCCTCCGCTTCCACCAGCGCACCGGCATCGAGATCGAAGAACTCGAACCATCGCCGATGCAATGCGCTGATGCGTCCGAGCGGATCACGTGAAAAGCCGATCTTCGCGTAGTCCTCCCACGCACACGGGAAGACGTAGGTGAAGACACGACCGTCGATGCGGATATCCGATTGCATGTGCGCAGGCTGCCTCGACCTCAGCCCGGGCGCAACCGGGCGTTGCCGTGGACGCTGCAGCGCTCCGGCAGTGCGGCTTCGTGCAGCCGGCACGAACTATTCTTGCTGACCGTCGCTGCCATCTCCGCCCGCCATGCCGTCTGCTGCGCCCGCCCCCCTACCGATTTCGTCCATCACCCTGGAAGCGGCAACCTCCGCGGTGATCCACCAGCACAACGCTGAAGCCGCGCGGCAACCGGCATCGCTGACCAAGCTGATGACCGCCTACGCCGCCTATGCGTGCGTCGAAGAGAACGGACGCTCGTGGGACGACCCGGTCACCATCGCCGCCGACGATGTGCATGCCGTGGCCGATGATGAAACGCGCATGGGCCTGGTGCCCGGCGAGACAATCACCCTGGCGCGCCTGCTGGAAGGGTTGATGGTGGTGTCCGGCAATGACGCTGCATTGGCGATCGCGCGCCACCTGGACGGATCGCAGGCCGCATTCCTGGAACGCATGAACCGTCACGCACGCCAGCTCGGGCTGCGCAGCACCTGGTTTGCCAGCGTGTCCGGCATCACCACACCGCACCATGTCTCCAGCGCGCGCGACATGGCGGTGCTGGCCGCCCGCCTGTTGAACGACCATCCGCAGATCCTGGCGATCACCGCGCAGCGCGCGTTCGCCCATGGCAGCTTCAACCGCAGCAACCAGAACGCCCTGCTCGGCGAAGACGGCGTGGACGGCTTGAAGACCGGCTACACCCAGGCCGCAGGCTTCTGCCTGGCCGCCACCGCGTGCCGGCCAGTATCCGGGCGGGACCAGCCGGTACGGCTGATCACCGTGGTGCTGGGCTCTGCAAGCCGCGACGCGCGCGACGCACTGGTGCACGACCAGCTGGCCGCGGGATTCGCCGCCCTGGCCGGCGGCTGACCGCTCGTGCGGCTCAGCGCCGCTTGACCGTCGCCACGATCAGCCGCTGCAGCTCGGCCACGGCACCGGCCTTGTCCAGCGCGCCGGCAGCCACGCCCTCTGAAAGGGCTTCAGCCGCACCGAGAATGGCCCAGCGCCCCGCCAGCGACACCGTGCCGTCGGCGGCGAACGGACCCAGCCAGACCTGGCAGTTGTCGATGAAATCCTGCTGGTAGCGCCGTCGCACCTCATGCAGTTCCGGCGCCCCCACCAGCGCGGCGAGGATGCCTTGCACTTCACTGCCCTGGCTGAGGACGCAGTCGATGTAGCCGGAGGCGATGGCCGCCGCCCGATCGACCAGTTGCGCCCGGGCGCGGCCGATGCGCTCGTGGAAGACCACGGTCTGGCGTCCGTCATAGTCATCGTAGAGCGCCGCCAGCAAGCCATTGCGGGTCACGAAGTGATCGTAGGCCACAGGCTTGGTCACGCCCGCCGCCTCGGCCAGCCGCCCCAGCGTCAACGCTCCGGTACCTTCTCCGCGGACCAGTGCCCAGGCCACATCCAGCAACTGGCGGGTGCGTTGCTCCCGGGTCATTCGGCGGCGCGTGGGGGTGGCGTTGGCGGGCATCGGCGGAGCACGGCGATCAGCGCATTGGAACACCAATTTTACGGCCGATCGCCAGCGCGGTCTGCAGATGCGCGTCAGCGCCACCGGTATCGGCGTCCAGCAGCAGGTGGGACGACAGCACGCGTGCGCCGCAATAGTCGAAGATGCCCATGTCGATCTGCGTCCTCATTGCCGCGTCGTAGCCACGACGTTCGACCATGGCTGCGTCGGCGCCGCCCAAGCCGACCAGATGCACATTCAGGCGCTGCAGCTTCTTCACCAGCCTGCCCTGCGCATCCTGTGCGTAGGCCCAGTCGTTGGTGAACACACGGTCGATCCAGCCTTTCAGCAGCGCCGGGAACGACCACCAGTACAACGGGAACACCAGCACCAGCGTATCGGTGGCATCCAGCCGCGCGTGCTCGGCAGCGACATCGGCCGGTACCGCGCCGGTGCTGCGGAACAAGGCCTGGTCCTGCGGGTTGAAGCGCGGATCGAAGCCTTCGGCCATCAGGTCGGCATAGGCCACGGTGTTGCCGGTGTCGGCCGCGACAATGGCATCACCGATGCGACGCGCCATCGCGTGGGTCAGCGAACCGGGCTCAGGGTGGGCGATGACAATGAGGCTGTGCATGGGGATCTCCAGGAATCGATACCTACTAATGGTAAGTAGCGATTCCTGGGAAACCAGCGCCACCGGTGGGACGCTGTTTTCGCGTCCAACGTATAGTGCAACGATGCCCTGTGGGACATCCGGACATGGATCGACGCCTGCCCCTGACGATACTGACGCTGCTGCTGTCGCTGTTGCTGCCATCCGCCTTCGCGGGTGACCTCAGTCCCAGTGACGCGAAGGCCCTGCGCGAAGATGTGCGCGCCCTGATGACTGCCTACGCCCGCGGCGACGCGGACTTCCTCATCGAGCGCACGCATCCCAGCCTCAAGCGGCTGGCCGGCGGCGATGAGGCCTTCCAGGCGATCACCCGCGATGCGTTGAAGAAGCAGCACAGCGGCGGCGTGGTGGTCATCAGCGAAGACGTCGGTGTGCCGACCCGGACCTATGCGGCCGGGGAGGAAGAAGTCTGCTTCGTGCCACGCCAATCCCTGGTACGGGTGCGTGAAGCCCCGATGCGCAGCACCACGTTCATGGTGGCCGTGCGCCGCATTGGCGGTTCCGGGTGGACGTATCTGGACGGCACGGGGCTGCAGGACAATCCGCGCCTGCTTCGCCAACTGCTGCCAGCGCTGGAACCCGGCGTGATCCTGCCCAAGCGGGAGATCGAGGCGTTGTAGTCGCCGGCCCTTCCCGTCATGCAGGGCGCGGGGCTACTGGAACAACGCGTTCAAGGCAGCCCCGGACGCCGCCTGCTGCAGGCCATCGAAGCGTCCGTCCTGCACGATCGGCTGGGTCGCCTGCATCAGTCCAGCCCACGCGGCACGCGCCAGCGCACCGCCCAGGCTGACCCGGCGAACGCCAAGTGCGGCGATGTCCTGCAGGCTCAGTGCTGTGGGGCCAGCGACCAGCAGGTTCACCGGCTTGGAGCCCGCGGCGGCGACCACCGCACTGATCTGCTCGCGCGTACTGATGCCCGGTGCGTACAGCACATCGGCTCCGGCCTCGGCATAGGCACGCAGGCGCCGCAGGGTGTCCTGCAGATCCGGTGCGCCCACGAAGAAGTTCTCCGCTCGCCCGACCAGCAGCACGTCGCCGCCCGCGCGGTCGATGGCCGCACGCGCCGCGCGCAATCGCTCGACCGCCTGCTCGATGGGCCTCAGTGGTGCATCGGCCAGGCCGCTGGCGTCCTCGATCGACAACGCCGCAATGCCGGTATCGAGCGCTGCGGCCACCGCCTCCTCCACCGCCTGTGGCGTAGCGCCGAAACCATCACCGAAGTCGGCATTCAACGGCAACGGGGTCGCCGCCGCCATCAATCGCAGGTGCTCCAGCGTGGCCTGCAGCGATACCGCGCCGTCCGGCCGCCCCTCACTCCAGGCGCAGCCGGCACTGGTCGTGGCCAGGGCCTGGAAGCCCTGCCGTTGCAGATAGCGCGCACTGCCCACGTCCCACGGATTGGGCAGCACGAAGCATCCTGCTGCATGCAACTGGCGGAAGCTGGCGCGCTTGCGCAGGGTGTCGGCATCAGGCGAGGCCATGGCGGGCTCCGGGGCGGCAGACCTGCACCCTAGCCCGCCGTTCGGTCGCGCTCAAGGCGACGAAGGCAGCCGCGCATGAAGTGATGCCGGCTGCTTATTGGACGCCACCGGCAGCCCTGCCCGAGCGTGGACGCCTGCCCCCACAATGCCGCCACGGAGCCCCTCATGCACCCGGACCCGCAGCCCCTCATCGACGCGGGCGACGATGACGCCCACTGGGCCGACCTGCTCTCGCCCGCCCGCCGGCGCCTGATCGCGTCGGCCGGCCAGGCCGCCGGCGGCCTGGCCAGCGCGTCCACCGCCACCGCCGCCGCGCGCGTCGGCAGCGCCGTGAACACCACCGAACCCGGGCGACCTGGCTTCCGCGCCATCGTTCCGCCAGCGCCCAAGGGCCGCAGCCCCTGGGGCCAGGCCACGGCCAGCGAACCGACCCCGCGCCCGGCCAGCGTGCGCCCCGGCGAGGCCACGTTGCCCACCGCCCCGCGCGCCTACACCGACATCAAGAGCTACCACGCCCATATCTATTTCAACGAGGACAGCTTCGAGAAGGCAGCCCTGCTGCGGCGCTGGGCCGCCGAGCGCTTCCCGGTGGAGCTGGGCAACTGGAACCTGGAGCCGCGTGGCCCGCACGTCACGCCCTCTTTCTACTTCGGCTTCACCAACGACCTGCTGCCGGTGCTGGTGCCGTGGCTGCAGCTCAACAGCCTGGGGCTGACCATCCTGATCCACCCCAATACCGGCGACGGTCGCGCCGATCACCTGTATTACGCCTTGTGGGTGAACCGCGCGCAGCCGGTGAACGCCTACAACTGGCCGGCGCCACAACCGGGGGAACAGGAGCCGTTGGAGGAGGTATTCCCGAACGTGGTGCCGACGGTGCCGCTGGAAACCTGAGCGGATGTCCGATTGGGGCGCTGGGGGTGTGCAGCGCACCTTGGGCAGCCCCCTCGGTGGCTGCGTAGCTTGCTGCGCACCGCACTTCCTTCATCCACGCATGGCGTGGATCTACCGCATCATGGGCCGTTGCGGCATCGCCCCTCGCCCGGCCCTGCCGTGATCGTCGGCCTATGTGCTCGCATCCACCGCCTGCACGACGTTCAGCGCGCCTTGATCCGGCGTCCGCCATACAGCCACAGGCCCTCCGGCACGTTTCAAACATACGATTGAAACGCTGCAAACTTCGCCGAACTGGACAGCATCCACCGGTTCCGCCAGACTGCCGCCCTTTCCCGTCTTCCGGATCCCATGGCGAAGCTGCTGGTCCTGCACGGCCCCAACCTCAACCTGCTCGGCACCCGCGAGCCGGAGGTGTACGGCCACACCACGCTGGCCGACATCGACCAGGCCCTGGCCGCGCAGGCATCGGCTGCCGGGCACGCCGTGGAGAGCCTGCAGTCCAACGCCGAGCATGTGCTGGTCGACCGCGTGCAGGCTGCGCGCAACGACGGAACCGCTTTCATCCTGATCAACCCCGCCGCCTTCACCCACACCTCGGTGGCCCTGCGCGATGCGCTGGCAGCGGTGGCGGTGCCGTTCATCGAGATCCACCTGTCCAACCCGCATACCCGCGAACCCTTCCGCCAGCACAGCTACTTCAGTGACAAGGCGGTGGGCGTGGTGTGCGGCTTCGGTGCCGACAGCTACCGCTACGCGATGGACGCGGCGCTGCTGCGCGTATCCGCCACCTGATTGTCGACCCGGGCGCCCACGGCGCTCTCCTCACCTAGATAGAAACCAAAGAGGCCCTCATGGATCTGCGCAAAATCAAGAAGCTGATCGACCTGCTGGAAGAGTCGAACCTGGCTGAAATCGAAATCAAGGAAGGCGAAGAGTCGGTGCGCCTGTCGCGCGCTCCGGTCGCTGGTTATGCCGCACCGGTCGCTGCTCCGGTGTACGCCGCCCCGGCGGCGCCGGCGGCGCAGGCGATGCCGATGCAGTCGCCGACCGAAGCCTCCACCGGCGGCACCGCCAAGCCGGGCCCGGCGCTGCCGGAAGGCCACGTGCTGCGCTCGCCGATGGTCGGCACCTTCTATGCCTCGTCCGCCCCGGACAAGCCGGCCTTCGTCACCGTGGGCCAGCAGGTCAAGGAAGGCGAAACCCTGGCCATCATCGAAGCGATGAAGATGTTCAACCCGATCGAAGCCGACACGTCCGGCACCATCGTCGCCATCCTCGGCGAGAACGGCCAGCCGGTGGAGTTCGACCAGCCGCTGTTCGTGATCGGCTGAGGGGCGCGCCATGCTCGACAAAGTCGTCATCGCCAACCGAGGGGAGATCGCGCTGCGCATCCTGCGCGCGTGCCACACCCTCGGCATCCGCACGGTGGCCGTGCATTCCACGGTCGACCGCAACCTCAAGCACGTGGCCATGGCCGACGAGTCGGTCTGCATCGGTCCGGCGCCGTCGCCGCAGAGCTACCTCAACATCCCGGCACTGATCGCCGCTGCTGAAGTCACCGACGCCCAGGCCATCCACCCGGGCTACGGCTTCCTGTCGGAGAACGCCGACTTCGCCGAGCGCGTGGAAGAGTCGGGCTTCATCTTCATCGGCCCCAAGGCTGACACCATCCGCATGATGGGTGACAAGGTCGAAGCCATCCGCGCGATGAAGGCCGCCGGCGTGCCGTGCGTGCCCGGTTCGGGCGGCCCGCTGGGCGATGACATCGTCGCCAACACCAAGATCGCCCGTGAGATCGGTTATCCGGTCATCATCAAGGCGGCCGGCGGTGGCGGTGGCCGTGGCATGCGCGTCGTGCACGCCGAAGCCTCGCTGAAGACCTCGATCGAAACCACCAAGAGCGAGGCCAAGGCCGCGTTCGGCAATGGCGAGGTCTACATGGAGAAGTTCCTGGAGAACCCGCGCCACGTGGAGATCCAGGTGCTGGCCGACGGCCAGGGCAACGCCATCCACCTCGGCGAACGCGATTGCTCGATGCAGCGCCGCCACCAGAAGGTGGTGGAAGAAGCACCGGCACCGGGCATCACCGCCGAACAGCGCGAGCAGATCGGCAAGGTGTGCGTGGAAGCCTGCATCCGCATCGGTTATCGCGGCGCCGGCACCTTCGAGTTCCTGTACGAGGACGGCCGCTTCTACTTCATCGAAATGAACACCCGCATCCAGGTGGAGCATCCGGTCACCGAAATGGTCACCGGCATCGACCTGGTGGCCGAGCAGCTGAAGATCGCCGCTGGCCAGAAGCTGTCGATCAAGCAGAGCGACGTGGTGCTGACCGGCCATGCCATCGAATGCCGCATCAACGCCGAAGACGCTGAGACCTTCGTGCCGAGCCCGGGCACCATCACCGGCTTCCATCCGCCGGGGGGTCCCGGCGTGCGCGTGGATACCCATATCTACAGTGGCTATCGCGTGCCGTCCAACTACGACTCGATGATCGGCAAGCTGATCGTGCACGGCCCGGACCGCGAAACCGCCATCGCCCGCATGCGGGTGGCGCTGAGCGAGATGGTGGTCGATGGCATCAAGACCAACATCGCCCTGCAGCAGCGGATCATGCGCGACAAGGGCTTCCAGGCCGGTGGACAGAACATCCACTACCTGGAAAAGCGCCTTGCCGAGCGCAAGAACAAGCCGATCGCGCTGACCTGATCGTCAGCCGATGCTGGACAAGGAAAGGGCGGGGATATCCCCGCCCTTTTCTGTTTTCCTTCCGGCAGCGCCGAGCCGTTCCCGGCTTGCGGGCGAGTGCAGCCGAGCATGGCTCGGCTCTACTGATGCGGCCTCAGCGCGCGTCCGCCGCGGTCGCCGGAATCTGCGAATTGGCCAGCGGCCGCACGCCATTGGGCGAGGTCGGATCGACGATCACCATGGTCTCGGTCGAGCCATCCGGCCACACTACCTGGAAAGTGCTGCCAGCCGGCAGTGAAGCGAACGGCATGCCCGTCTGCGCGCGATAGACCGCAGCGACCTGGCTGGCGCCGGCGCGGCGCACGTCTTCCTGCGCCTTCACCGTGGTCAGTTCCACCTTCGACAGATGCCGGTACCGATCCTCGTAGGTATCGATCATCAGCAGGCCGACCGCACCGGCAGAGTAGGCCACGAACAGCGCCACCCAGAACCAGAACTTGGCCCCATGCAGGAATCGACGGTAATTCATCGCCCGTCCCTCTTTCCAATCAATCGCTTGATCCATTCCTTCATTTTCCCAGCACCTTGCCGCGATACCGCAGCGTCATACACGAAATCCCGGAAATCCTGCGCTCCATCCTGCGAACAGATCCCTCCGTTCGCACAAAAACTGTTGACCAGCACGCTGTCCGCTCCACACGGTAGACCGAGTTCGCAGGCCGCAAGCCGCCATGCAAGCTCACTGAGCTGTTCGCCCGCCACCAGGCCGTCGAGTGCGCTGTCACCGGCGGCACGCACGCCCATGCCCGGCGCGATCGCCATATAGGCCTCCGGGTCACGCGAAGTGCGCACGCGCTCGACCAGGTCGCGGCGGTACTCGGCACTGTCATGCAACGGCTCACCCTCGGCGAACAACGATGCTTCTGCGGCCAGGTTGCCCTGCGCGGCCGCCTTGCGGCGTTCGGCCAGCACCAGCGCAGCGCCCAGCTTGTCGCCCGGAACGAAGCCGCCACACCGCTGCGCCACGCGCTCGCGGGCCTCGATCATCGCCGGCGCCGCGGTCAGGCCCAACCCGCTCAACACGTTGTTGTCCAAGCGGTAGCCACCCGGATCGAGTGCGTACTGCGCGCAATAGTCGTACACGCGGCTGAGCATCCAGCGCGCTTCATGGTTACCTGTATCGGCCTGCACGCGCAGTCGCTGGGCGTAGGCGTACAGATCGCTGGCGTCTTCGATGTCGGCGCGGAGGTCCAGCGGCAGGCCCGACGGCAGCGTGTTGCCGCGCTCGACGGTGGCCAGCCGGCGCGCCAGGGCTTCCGGCACCACCGGCAACGCCGCTCCGCTGTCGCGGCTGGCCACGACGGTCGGCAGGTCCGGCGACGGTGATGCCACGCCCGCCGCATGGCCGCTGGCCCGGTACCCGGCCACGCCCAGCACGGCCACCGCCGGCAGCACGAGCAACCAGGTTTTCAGGGTCGGGGCGAAGGCCATCGGCGGCGGTGAGCGTTCACGGCGCACAGGAAAGTGACGAGTTTAGCAAGGCCCGGCAGGCCTGTCTGAACTGCCCCCGTTCATCTCAAGGTGGCATCTCACGCGATACGGAGACGCTCCGATGGTCTAGCATGGCCCCCTTTCCCGTGATTGCCCCCACCGCCATGCCGTTCCTGGAACTGACCCTGCGCTGCACCGAAGCCACCCAGCCCCGCTATGAAAATGCGCTGGAGGACGTCGGCGCACTGGCCGTGACCCTGCTCGATGCCGAAGCCGACACCAGCAACGAACAGGCCATCCTCGAACCCGGCGTGGGTGAAACGCCGCTGTGGGACACCCTGGTGCTGAGCGCACTGTTCCCCGCCGACAGCAATGCACTGTTGCTGCTGGCCGCGCTGGAATCGTTCGATCCGGAACTGGACTGGAGCAACGGCAGCTTCCGCGCCGTCGAGGATGAAGACTGGGAACGCGCCTGGCTGGACCAGTTCCAGCCGATGGATTTCGGCAGCCGTACCTGGATCGTGCCTTGGAACCATGAACTGCCGGACGCCGCGCAGGCCGCCGATGCCGCCGTGGTGCGGCTGGACCCGGGTCTGGCCTTCGGCTCGGGCACCCACCCGACCACCGCCCTGTGCCTGCGCTGGCTGGACCAGCTGGCCGTGGACGGCCAGTTGCAGGGCCAGCGCGTGCTCGACTTCGGCTGCGGCTCGGGCATCCTCGCCCTGGCCGCGCTGAAGCTGGGTGCCGCCCAAGCGGTCGGCGTGGACAACGATCCACAGGCGCTGGTCGCCACCGCCGACAATGCCGAGCGCAACGGCGAGCAGGCGCGCATGCACGTGTACCTGCCGCAGGACGAACCGGTCGCCACCTACCCGATCGTGGTCGCCAACATCCTTGCCTCGGCACTGGACGCGTTGGCCGAGCTGCTGGCCGCGCGCGTCGCTGCCGGCGGCCGCATCGCCCTGTCCGGCATCCTGCATGGCCAGGAAGGCGAACTGCTGCAGCGCTACGCCGCGTGGTTCGACGACCTGCATGCGACCCAGGATGGCGACTGGATGCGCATCACCGGCATACGCCGCGCCTGATCGTGATTGAATGACCGCTGGATCCGAGCCCGCACCCTGAGCATGTCCGAGCCGAACCCGCCGCGCCGACCGTTGGCCACCTTCCTGCGCCCCGCGTCGGAAGGCGAGGCTGCACCTGCGACCGATTCACGCACCCCCGACCCGGCGATGGATGACATCCCGCCAGCCCAAGCCCGCGCCCCCCTCGAAGCGGCGCTGCCACCGATGGCGGAAACGCTACAGTGCGATGACATCGTCAACCCCGACGAAGCGGCCGTGATCGAACCCGTCCTTGCCGCTCCGGCCCCGCAGGCCGTGGCCGGAGATGCACCCAGTTTCCTGGGCACCTCGCGGCCACGCGCACTGCCGACGCCACGCTGGCACTGGGGGCTGGTCGCCGGACTGGCACTGCTGCTGGTCCTGCAGAGCGTTCTGGCCGATCGTGCGCGACTGGCCGCCGACGCCGGCAACCGCGCCTGGCTGGGCGCACTGTGCGGCGTATTGCGCTGCAGCCTGCCGGCCTGGCATGAACCCACCGCGTTCACCATGACCAGCCGCGAGATCCGCCCCGTGCCGGGCCAGGCCGGCGTACTGCAGGTGCAGGCCAGCATCCGCAACGATGCGCGCTGGGCACAGGCCTGGCCGGATCTGCGCCTGTCGCTGTCCGATGCCGATGGCCGGGTGATCGGCAGCGGCGTGTTCGCACCGGCGCAGTACCTCGGCGAGAACCCCGGCGCGGCCGTGCTGGAACCTGGCCAGAGTGCACGCATTGCGTTCCGCGTGCAGGAACCCGCCGCATCCACCGTCGCATTCACCTTCGACTTCCTCTGAGCAGGATAGAGGCGACCAGCCGTGGCAGGTCGGGCACGCTCGCGCTAGACTGGCCGCCACCACCTCGTCCGGCCGCGCGCTCCGCGCGCACGGGCCAACCGAATCGGGAATCCCCTTGAACGCTGTCCTCTCTCGTCCTGACAACAGTCGTGGCGCTCCCCGGCCACCGCTGCGTGAACACGTCGCCCAGTCCGTGCGCCGCTACCTGCGTGACCTTGATGGCTGCGACGCGGACGATGTCTACGAGATCGTGCTGCGCGAGATGGAAATCCCGCTGTTCGTGGAAGTGCTCAACCACTGCGAAGGCAACCAGAGCCGCGCCGCGGCGATGCTGGGCATCCACCGCGCCACCCTGCGCAAGAAGCTGAAGGAATACGGCATCAGCGCGTAAGCGCGCGTGGGTCGTGCCGGCCGCTGGCCGGCAACCCCATGAACGATGGCAGGAAGTTGCAGTTGCCGGCCAGCGGCCGGCACTACCGGTGGATCCACGCCATGCGTGGATGGAAGCCCGGCAAAGTCAACCGCCCCCGCCCGTCAGTAGATCCACGCCATGCGTGGATGAAGGCCCGGTAGGATCACCCGCCCCCGCCCGCCTTCCAGTAATACCGCACTACATGGAAGAACACGGGCGCGGCGAAGCACACCGAATCCAGCCGGTCGAGCATGCCGCCATGGCCCTCGATCATGTGGCCCCAGTCCTTGATGCCACGGTCGCGCTTGATCGCCGACATCACCAGGCCGCCCCAGAACCCCATCAGGTTGATCAGCAGCGACAGGCCGAACGCCTGCAACGGCGTGAACGGGGTGATCCACCACAGTGCCGCACCCAGCGCACTGGCACTCAGCACGCCGCCCACGAAGCCCTCCACCGTCTTCGACGGCGACAGCTTCGGCGCGACCAGGTGCCTGCCCAGCAGCTTGCCCCAGATGTACTGCAGCACGTCCGAGGACTGCACCACGATCACCAGGAAGGCAAACAGCAGCACGTTGCGCGCCGGGTCATGCCCGGGCACATGCAGGTTGAGCAGCAGCGGCACATGCGAGATGCAGAACACGCAGATCATCAGCCCCCACTGCACCTTCGCGGTGCGCTCCAGGTAGTGCGTGGTATCACCACCGATGGTCGACAGGATCGGCAGGAACAGGAATGCATAGACCGGAATCAGCAGCGTGTACATGCCGTACCAGTCGATCCACACCAGGTAGTACTGCCACGGCAGCACGATGTAGAACGCGGCCAGCAGCGCGTAGTAGTCGCCCGAGCGGGTCGGTGCCAGAGTGATGAACTCGCGCAGCGCGAACAGCGAGATGATCGCAAACAGTACGATCACCCCCGCGCGACCAAAGAACAGCGCCAGCCCGACCACGATCGCCATCACCCACCAGGCGCGGATGCGCGACACCAGGTTGGCGATCACTGCACTGGGCTGCCCACGCTGCCGCCAGCGCAGGGTCTCGGCCACCAGCGTGGCCAGCACCAGCACCGCGCCGACGCCGGCAAACAGCAGGCCGGTCTGCTGGCCCACGCTGCGCGCGGCCAGGTCACCGGACACGTCCATCAGATAGCTCATCCGCGCCCTCCATTCGGCGCCAGGTCCAGCAGCGCCTGCCGGCTGCGGGCCAGGAATGCGGCCTTGTCCTCGTCGGCCTGCAGCCGCAGCGGCGTGCCGAACGTAGCCGTGCACAGCAGCGGCAGCGGCAGGAACCGGCCCTTCGGCATCACCCGCTTCAGGTTGTCGATCCACACCGGCACGAACTCCAGCTCCGGCCGTTGCCGCGCCAGGTGGTAGATGCCGCTCTTGAACGGCAGCAGCGGCTCATCGCCCACATTGCGCGTGCCTTCCGGGAACAGGATCAGCGAGCACTCTTCGTCCACCGCATCGCGCAGCACCTGCAACGGGTCCTGCTGGCGATGCCCGGCCTCACGCTCTACCAGTACACCGTTGAATACCGCATCGATCAGGTAGCGGCGCAGGCCGTCGCGCTGCCAGTATTCGGCGGCGGCCACCGGGCGTACCTGTCGCCGCAGCGCGGGCGGCATCGACGACCAGATCAGCACGAAGTCGCCATGGCTGGCGTGGTTGCCGTAGTACACGCGGCGCTCGCTGGACGGCGCACAGCCGATCCACAGCGCACGGGCGCCCGTCACCACGTGGATCGCGCCACTGCAGGCGCGTGCAATCAGTTCGGCGAACATCGGTCCCTCCCGTTCACGTCTGCGGCCACACTACGGCCAGTACCAGTAGTGCGGCCTGCACTGCCGTCAGCAGGTACTGGCGCAGCAGCAGCCGGCGCATGCCGGCCCAACGCACGTCCCAGCCGCGCAGCGGCGCATCGGCCGGTGTGCGGCGCAGGCCACTGTCCTGCAGCAGCTGGTCGGTACGGCGTGCAGCGGCTTCGCCTTCCAGGCCTTCATCGCGCAACAGCTGCAGCAGGCTCGCGTCCAGCCCGACCCGCCATGCATGGTAGGCCTGCATGAGCCCAGCGCCCACACTGAGCAGCAACAGCCCGGCGGCGATCATCGCCAACCCCGCTTCGATGCCCAGCAGCAGCAGCGCCACCAGCAGCAGCCCCAGCGACAGCAGCGCGGGCCAGCGTCCCTGGCGCAGCAGCAGTTGCATGGTCGCCAGATCGGGAACGGCACTCATGCGCGCACTCCAGCCGCTGCGGTGATGGCTTGCAGATGCTCCGGGCCCAGCACGATGCCGGGGCGTGCCGCACGCACGATGGCGACCGCCGCTCCGACTTCCGCGGCACGGCCCGTGCGCAGCAGCCACGTCGCCACGCTGGCGGCACTGCGTGAGTAACCCAATGCGCAGCACACCAGCAGCGGCCCCTGTACCCGCAGCCGTTCGATGGCCTCGGCCGCCTCGCGCAACTGGTGCGGCGTGGGCACCACCAGATCCAGCATCGGCACGCTGGCATACGCCGCGCCCGGCGCGCGGCAGGACAGCTCGGCGCAGGCATCGACCACGCCCACCAAAGGTGCCGGCAATACCGTGCAGGGAATCCGGCCCAGCCACACGCCGTCCAGCACCGGCACCGGCTGCGGCGCACGCCGTGTCCACAGCCGCGAGTTGACCCAGGCGGCGCCCAGGTACGGTGCCAGCAGCCAGCGTGCCGCCATGGTCAGGCGACCATCGGCGCGCTTCTGGAACACCGCCGTACCCGGCCCGGCATAGGCCAGCGCCACCAGCATCAGCGACACCACCGGCCACAGCAGCCACAACGCCGTACCCCGCAGCAGGACCACCGGCACCAGCAGCACAGCGGCCCCCAGCAGGTACAGCGCAGCCAATCGCCACCGCTTGGCATGCCGTGCGATGCGCCAGGCATGCAGCGGTGGCGTGCCCTGCTCCGGCCACAGCCACACGCACAGCCAGCCGGCCAGCAGGCCGGTCGGGATGTCGATGAAATGATGCTGGAACGTGGTCAGCACCGAGACACCGATCAGCAGCGCCCACACATGCAGTACCCAGCGCCAGGCACCGTGCAGGTACTGCGCGAACTTCACCCACAGCACGATCAGCAGCACGATGTGCAGCGATGGCGCCTGGTTGAACGGCTTGTCGAAACCCAGCAGCACATCGAACAGCCAGCCGAACACGCCGCCGATCTCCGGCCGCTCGAAACTGAAGCGCAGCGGCCACAGCAGGAAACAGGTCACCGCGATCAGCTGTGCACTGAACAGCCGCAATGCGTGCCGGTCCAGTTCGAGGCGCTGCCGGCACAGGAAGAACGAGACCGCGTAGAACAGGTCGATCGACCAGTACGGCACGATCGTCCATGGCACGAACGGAATCTGCGTTTCCCAGCCGAACGCCATCACCGGCAGTTCGGCGTGGCGGCCGGCCATCCAGTTGGCGAAGCCGTAGCTGGCAAAGAAGAACGGGCCCAGCAGGGCCAGCCACAGCAGCGCGCGCCGCCAAGGGCGCCCCGCCGTGGCAAGCGGAGTTGCAGCCAGCGTCGCCATCACGCGGTCCGGCGTGCCAGCGACACAGTGAAGATGCCGAAGTCATCGATGCGCTGCGCCACTTTCTCGAACCCGGCCAGGCGCACCAGTTCATCCATTTCCTGCTGGGTGCGGCGGCGCATCACCCAAGCAGCGCCACCACGATGACTGGTCAGCGCGCGGGCGATGAACTCCAGCTGCGGGTGCCAGGGCTGGCCGGTGTAGGCCAGGTAGCCACCCATCGGCACCGTTGCGGCGATGCCCTGCAGCGAGCGCAGCACGGCGTCGTTGTCGGGGAACAGTTCGTACAGGCCCGATACCACCGCCAGCGTCGGCGCCGGATCGACCTGCGCCAGCTGCACCGGATCGAACGCATCGCCCTGTTCGAAACGGGCGATGTCGGACGCACCGAGGCGCTCGATCAACGCCTGGCCTTGGGTCACGTTCAGACCGCTGAAGTCGCGCAGCACGATGCGCTCGGCGCGTTGCTCGCCCTGGCCCAGCGCTTCCAGTACATAACGGCCATGGCCAGCGGCCACGTCCAGCACGCGCACCGGCATGCCCTGCCCATGCAGGCGCTGGGCGGCATCGCGCAGCAGTTCCTGCAGGTGCCGACCGCGAATGCGGATGCCGCGCCAGCCGATCGCATCCAGGTAGTTGCGGTCGACCAGGCGACCCAACGGGCCCTTGCCGCGTGCTTCGTCGCGATAGATGTAGTCCAGCGTGCTGCCCGAATCGAAACCGGTCTGCAGGCCCAGTGCAATGCCTTCGGACAGTCTGCCGCCAAAGCGCAGGCCACCGCGCACCACGCGCCAGCGCAGGTCGGCCAGGCTGTTGCGCTCGGGCGGCCAGGCCAGGATTTCAGACTCCTCAAATGTCGGCCCATGGCGGTGCGCATCGCGCCGCGACAACTCGCGCAAAGGTTCGGCGAATCGCGCCTGGATGAAGCTGCGGATACGTGCCAGTGCCGGTGCCCGATCACGCTCGCCCAGCGTGTCGTGGAAGAAGCCCGGCAGATGCACGCGCTCCTTGATCGGGCTGGACAAGCGCTCGTAGAAGCGGTCCTGCGGGCCACGGTGCACGACGAAGTCCGAGCCGGACACCAGCAGCTGCACCGGCACGCTGATGGCCTGCGCATCGGCGACGATGCGATCGGCCGCCTCGTACAGGCCCAGCAGCACCCGCACCGAGATTGGCCGGGTGATCAGTGGATCGGTGCGGTAGCTTTCCACCCGCGCCGGATCGTGGGTCAACCATTGCGGCTTGACGTAGCTGTTGACGAAGAAGTTGCCGCGCAGCTTCTGCATCAAGGCCAGGCCCGGGCGTGCGAACGGCACGTACAGCTTCACCTTGAACGCCGGGGAGGCCATCACCAGCGCGCGCAGGCGTGGCGCGTAGTCGTGCACCCAGGTGGCGGCGACCACGGCACCCACGCTCTGCGCGATCACCACGATGTCTTCCACCGCGATCCCATGCTCGGCGCCGATGTGGGCGATGAAGCTGTCCAGGTCGCGCACCAGCGCCGGAAAGCCCGGTGCATCGCCACGCGCGCCCGGCGAACGGCCATTGCCGCGCGCATCCCAGGCGAAGAAGGCGGTGTCAGGCAGGTCCAGCTCATCGACCAGGTGGGTGACCCGGCCGGAGTGTTCATGGCCGCGGTGCAGCAGCACGATGGCCTTGGTGGCCGGCGCTGCGGTGGTGCCCGCCCAGTACCGGTAGAACAGCGGTACCTGGTCGAAGCTGTGGAATTCCCGTTCCTGCGCCTGACGCATGCAATCTCCTGATTGTCTTTTTCTATCTGCTTGATTAATTTGGCGAAACTGCGGTTTCCCGCAGTCCGCGACGGACCCGGTTGATCATCGTCAGCACGCACAGCACCGCCATGGCCGCGGCCACGCCCGTGACCGTCAACGCGCCAACCCACTCAAACGCCAGCAGCAGGCCCAGCGCACCGATCACGAAGGCGCGGTCGCTCTTGCCCATCGGGCCGTCATAGCGGCGGCTGGCGCCGACCATCAGCCCCAGCACGCCAGCGTATTCGCTCAGCGCCGCGGTCCAGGCCAGCAGCCACAGCGGCTCCGGGCGCACGCCCGGCACGCTGAGCAGGCTCAGGTACAGCGCCGCATCGGCGATCACATCGCACAATTCGTTCAGATAGGCACCCAGCCGCGACTGCTGGCCGAATTCGCGGGCCAGCATGCCGTCCACCGCGTTGAGCGCCATGCGCAGCAGCATCCACAGCGGCAGCAGCAGGTACAGCCATGGCTGAGCCGGCGCGCAGCACCAGACGGCGCCGGCCACCAGCAGCGAAACCACGGCAGCGGCCACGGTCACCGCATTGGCGGTGATCCCCATGCGGTACAGGCCGCGTACGGCCGGACGCAGGAGGTCCTGAAAACGTCCTTTCAATGCATAGATCGACACGATCCGAACCCGCTGATCCTTGGCAGTTCCCGCACAGCCTACCCGATTGGGGCAGCGTGCCCCATGGAATTGATTGCGGACCGCCCCCGACCAGACGGTGCTGAAGGCGGCCACAGGCCATCGGTGCGGGTTGATTGCCACCACCAGCGCCCGCCACCGGCCGCCACCGCCTACAATATCGGCCCCGCTCCGCTGCCGATTCTGTCCCATGACTGCTGATCTGTTGCCCGTCCGCCGGGCCCTCCTCTCCGTTTCCGACAAGACCGGTCTGGTCGAGCTGGCCACTGCGCTGGCGGCACGCGGCGTGGAGCTGCTGTCCACCGGCGGCACCGCCAAGGCGATCCGCGAGGCGGGCCTGGCAGTGAAGGACGTGGCCGAGGTCACCGGTTTCCCGGAAATGATGGACGGCCGGGTCAAGACCCTGCACCCGATGGTGCACGGCGGCCTGCTGGGCCGCTCCGGCCTGGATGACGCGGTGATGGCCGAGCACGGCATCGGCGCCATCGACCTGCTGGTGCTGAACCTGTACCCGTTCGAATCGGTCACCGCCAAGGCCGACTGCACCCTGGCCGACGCGGTCGAGAACATCGACATCGGCGGCCCGGCCATGCTGCGTTCGGCGGCCAAGAACTTCGCCCGCGTGGCAGTGGCCACCGACCCGTCGCAGTACCCCGAGCTGCTGGCCTCGCTGGAGGCCAACAACGGCCAGCTGACGGCTGCCACCCGCTTCGCGTTCTCGGTGGCCGCGTTCAACCGCGTCGCCCAGTACGATGCGGCGATCAGCAACTACCTGTCAGCGGTCACCGCCACCGACGCCGCCGTGCCGGCCCGTGCCGAATACCCGGCGCAGATGAACTCCACCTTCGTGAAGGTGATGGACCTGCGCTACGGCGAGAACCCGCACCAGAGCGGCGCGTTCTACCGCGACCTGTACCCGGTGCCGGGCACGCTGGCCACCTTCCAGCAGCTACAGGGCAAAGAGCTGAGCTACAACAACCTGGCCGATGCCGATGCGGCGTGGGAATGCGTGCGCCAGTTCGATGCGCCGGCCTGCGTCATCGTCAAGCACGCCAACCCGTGCGGCGTGGCCGTCGGCGCCGGCAACGGCGATGCCTACGAGCTGGCCTACGCCACCGACCCGACCAGCGCCTTCGGCGGCATCATCGCCTTCAACAAGCCGCTGGACGCCGCCACCGCCAAGGTGATCCTGGACCGCCAGTTCGTGGAAGTGCTGATTGCCCCGGACTACGAGCCGGCCGCGCTGGAATACGCGCAGAAGAAGGCCAACGTACGCGTGCTGCGCATCCCGCATGGCGACGGCCTGAACAACTTCGACAGCAAGCGCGTCGGCTCGGGCCTGCTGCTGCAGTCGTCGGACAACCGCGGCATGACCCGCGACGAGCTGAAGGTGGTCAGCAAGCTGGCGCCGACCGACAAGCAGTTCAGCGACCTGCTGTTTGCCTGGAAGGTGGCCAAGTTCGTGAAGTCCAACGCGATCGTCTATGCCAAGGACAACCGCACCATCGGTGTCGGCGCCGGCCAGATGAGCCGCGTGTACTCGGCCCGCATCGCCGGCATCAAGGCCGCCGACGCGAACCTGGTGGTCGAGGGTTCGGTGATGGCCTCCGATGCGTTCTTCCCGTTCCGCGACGGCATCGATGCCGCCGCTGCCGCCGGCATCAAGGCGGTCATCCAGCCGGGCGGTTCGATGCGCGATGCCGAAGTGATCGCCGCCGCCGACGAACATGGCCTGGCCATGGTGTTCACCGGCGTGCGCCACTTCCGCCACTGATCCGCATCACCAAGCCGGGCCCTGCCCGGCTTTTCTTTTCCGTATCCGAGAACCCTGTCCCATGAAGATCCTCGTCATCGGCTCCGGCGGCCGCGAACACGCCCTGGCATGGAAGCTGGCTCAGTCCTCCCGTGTCACCGACGTGATCGTGGCGCCCGGCAACGCCGGTACCGCCAGCGAAGACAAGTGCCGCAACGTGGCGGTGAAGGTGACCGATATCGACGGCCTGCTGGCGCTGGCCCAGGCCGAAGGCGTGGCGTTGACCGTGGTCGGCCCGGAAATACCGCTGGTGGCCGGCGTGGTCGACCGCTTCCGCGCCGCCGGCCTGCGCATCTTCGGGCCGACCGCCGCCGCCGCGCAGCTGGAAGGCAGCAAGGCCTACGCCAAGGACTTCCTGGCCCGCCACAACATCCCCACCGCGTTCTATGCCGTGCACACCGACGTGGACGCTGCCCTGGCCTACATCCGCGAGAAGGGCGCACCGATCGTGGTCAAGGCCGATGGCCTGGCCGCCGGCAAGGGCGTGATCGTCGCAATGACGTTGGCCGAAGCCGAAGACGCAGTGCGTGACATGCTCTCCGGCAACGCGTTCGGCGATGCCGGCGCCCGCGTGGTGATCGAGGAATTCCTCGATGGCGAGGAAGCCAGCTTCATTTCGATGGTGGACGGCGTGCATGCGCTGCCGATGGCCACCTCGCAGGACCACAAGCGCGTCGGCGACGGCGACACCGGCCCCAACACGGGTGGCATGGGCGCGTACTCGCCGGCCCCGGTGGTCACCCCGGAGGTGCATGCACGCGTGATGCGCGAAGTGGTGAACCCGACCGTGCAGGGCATGATCGCCGACGGCATCCCGTTCACCGGTTTCCTCTACGCCGGCCTGATGATCGATGCCAGCGGCGCGCCGAAGGTAATTGAATTCAACGTGCGCTTCGGCGATCCGGAAACCCAGCCGGTGATGCTGCGCCTGCAGTCGGACCTGGTCGAGCTGATGGAAGCGGCCATCGACGGCCGGCTGGAACAGGTGCAGGCGCACTGGGACCCGCGCCCGTCGCTGGGCGTAGTGATGGCCGCCCGGCCGTATCCGGAATCGCCGATCACCGGTGATGTGATTTCCGGCCTGGGCGACGTGCCGGCCAGCGCCAAGGTGTTCCATGCCGGTACGGCACTGGATGCGCAGGGCCAGGTGGTCAGTGCCGGTGGCCGCGTGCTGTGCGTGGCCGCACTGGGCGACAGCGTGCGCGACGCACAGGCCAATGCCTATGCCGGCGTGGCCAAGGTGACCTGGGCCAACGCGTTCCACCGCACCGACATCGGCTGGCGCGCGATCGCACGCGAGGGCTGAGGCCGCGCCGCAGCCACGCATGGCGTGGCTCTACTGACACTGGGTAGATCCACGCCATGCGTGGATGAGAACGCCACCGAAAAGAAAAGGCCCGGCAATGCCGGGCCTTTTCCTAGCTTCAACGCCATCCCGCCTTACGCGGTGAACAGCGCCTTCATCTTCTTCAGCGCGTTCGCCTCGACCTGGCGGATGCGCTCGGCCGACACGCCGTACTCGTCGGCCAGCTCCTGCAGCGTCACCTTGCTGTCGGCATCCAGCCAGCGACGACGGATGATGTCGCGCGAACGCGCATCCAGTTCGGCCAGGCCTTCGCGCAGCAGCTGCATCTGGTTGTCTTCGCTGTCCTCGCGCTCGTAGGCCATCGACGGGTCTTCGTCATCGGCAACCAGGAACGCAGCCGGCGACGGCGGGGCGTGCTCGTTGTCCTCGTCGGTCGGCGCATCGAAACCGATATCGCGACCGGACAGGCGCGACTCCATTTCCATGACCTCGCGCTCGGACACGTTCAGGTCCTTGGCCACCGCGCTGACTTCAGCCGCGTTCATCCAGCCCAGGCGCGTCTTCGACTTGCGCAGGTTGAAGAACAGCTTGCGCTGCGCCTTGGTGGTGGCGACCTTCACGATGCGCCAGTTCTTCAGGATGAACTCGTGCATTTCGGCACGGATCCAGTGCACGGCGAAGGAGACCAGGCGCACGCCCATGTCCGGGTCGAAGCGCTTGACCGCCTTCATCAGGCCGATGTTGCCTTCCTGGATCAGGTCGCCCAGCGCGAGGCCGTAGCCGTTGTAGCCGCGGGCCACGTGCACCACGAAGCGCAGGTGCGAATGCACCAGCTCGCGGGCGGCGTCCAGATCGTTGCCGTCGCGGAAGCGACGGGCCAGGTCCTGTTCGTCATCGACCGACAGCACCGGGATCTGGTGCACGGCACCGATGTAGGCGTCCAGCGAACCGAGCGCACTGGGAATCGGGAGATTGTTTGCCACAAGGGCAGTAGAGGTGTTCTGGCTCATAGGCACCCATCTTAGCAGTCCGGGATTTGGACTGCTAAAGGAGGAAAAAGTTCCAGCATCCTATTGATGCAACACTGGTCCCAAACAGAGCCCTACCGTAGCGCGATTTGATGACAGTGGCGAGCATGCTTTTCGGGATTCACAATCCCTTGGAATTCAAGCAATTACCTGGCAGAACCCGGCCGATTTCAGTCAAGCGGAGCTGAACGGGCCGTTCTGCAGACCCATTCAGGCCCGGAGACGTTGCCCGGTGTTCAGGCCCAGCAGCCCGACGGTGCTCAGAGCGCCGAACGCGGCGGCAGCGACCAGTCGATCGGGGCCTGGCCGCGGCGCTGCAGGTACTCGTTGGCCATCGAGAAATGCCGGCAGCCGAGGAAGCCACGATGGGCCGACAGCGGCGACGGGTGCGGCGACTTCAGCACGCGATGGCGACGGGTGTCGATGACCTTGCCCTTCTGCTGCGCATAGGCGCCCCACAGCATGAACACCAGGCCTTCGCGTTCGCGGTTGAGCACATCCACCACGTGATCGGTGAAGCCCTCCCAGCCACGTCCCTGGTGGGCACCAGCCTTGCCCTCTTCCACCGTCAGCACGGCATTGAGCAGCAGCACCCCACGTTGCGCCCACGGAATCAGGCAGCCGTGGTCCGGGCGCGGGATGCCGAGATCGCTCTCGATCTCCTTGTAGATGTTCAGCAGCGACGGCGGCACCGGCACGCCCGGCGGCACCGAGAAACTCAGGCCATGCGCCTGGCCGCGGCCGTGATACGGGTCCTGCCCGAGGATCACCACCTTCACCTGCTCGAACGGCGTGGCGTCGAACGCGGCGAAGATCTGCGGGCCGGGCGGGAACACCGCCGCGCCACTGGCCTTGCGCTGGCGCAGGAAGCTGGACAGCTCGCGCATCTGCGGCTGCAGCAGGTAATCGCCGACATGCTGCTTCCAGCTCGGTTCCAGCTGGATCGTCGGGGTGTCGGCTACTTCATCCATCATCGAATCAGGGGTCCATCGTTCAATCGGGCCAGGCGCAGCTGGAACAGCACCTTGGTGACCAGCAGCCGCTCTTCGATCGGCTTGAGCACCAGGTCATTGGCACCGGACTGCAGCAGCCCGGTCTGGTTGTGCGGGTTGCCGTCACCGGTCATCACCAGCACCGGCAGGCGGCGCTTGCCGTAACCGAAGTCCACGCGCACGCGCTGCACCACGTCGCGCCCGCTCAGTTCGCCCTTCAGGGTGACATCGGTCAGTACCAGGTCGATGCGGTGGCGGCTGCGGCCCAGCGACTCGGCAGTGAGCAGGGTGAATGCCTCTTCGGCGCTGACCACGTGCAGTACGTTCAGCTGCTGCCGCTCAAGCATGCGCTTGGTGGCCTCGGCCACCACGCGGCTGTCCTCGATGTAGAGGATGGTGGCGCCGGGGATGGTCTGCGGCTGCACATAGCCACGGATGAAGGTCGCCAGTGCCTCATGGCCCAGCGCCTTGTCGAAATAGTCGGTGACGTACTCGGTGAAGCGACGCTGCTCCAGGTGCTGCTGGGCATCGCCGGACACAACGATCACCGGCACATAGGCCTGGCCGGCGGCTTCGCGCACCATCCGCGCCAGCGCCAGGCCGTCGCCATCGCGCAGGGTCAGCGAGGTCGTCACCAGGTCCACCGGGCCTTGCGCCAGCGCCTGCTGCGCATCCTCGATGCTGTCGCAGCCGATCACCTCCACGCCCGGCAGGTCACGCTGCAGGACATCGGCGATCAGCTTGCGGACCAGCTTCGAACCATCGACCACCATCACCCGCGTCGCGGGCCCTTCAAGGTGCTTCAGCGCTTGCGGTTGCATGCCGGTCTCAGGTGTCGGTCGGGCGGGTCTGGCGGAGGAAGTGGCCGGTCACCAGCCAGGCGCCCAGCCAGCCCAGCAGCAGCGTGCCGACCAGGACCAGGCCGCCGTGCAGCAGGTCCAGGCCATGCAGCACGAACGGGCTGCCGTAGCTGCGCGAGAGTTCGGCCAGCGGCACGCGCAGGGCGGCACCGGCGGCGCCGATCAGGGCCAGCGCTACCGCGCCGGCGCCCAGACCGTACCACGCGCCCAGGTACAGGAACGGGCGGCGGATGAAGCCATCGCTCGCGCCGAGCAGCTGCAGCACGCCGATCTCTTCGCGACGGGCCTGGATGTCAAGGCGCACCGTGTTGCCGACCACCAGCGCGGCGCCCACGCCGAGCAGCACCGACAGCACCTGCACCAGCCGTGCACCGAACGCCAGCCAGGCGTCCAGGCGCTGGCGCCACAGCGCATCGTGCTGCACCAGGTCGGCCTCGGGCAGGCTTTCCAGCGCGCGTGCCAGGCGTGCGTCGTCCTTGCCCTGGCCCGGGGTGATCACCAGCAGCGAGGGCAACGGATTGTCGTTGAGCGCATCGATCGCCTCACCGAGGCCGGCATCGCGCAGTTCCTGCAGGCCCTGCTCGGGTGTGCGCACATTCACTTCGGCCACGTCATCGCGGTCGCGCAGCTGGCCGGCCAGGCGAAGCGCACCGGGACCATCGATGTTGCCCTTCAGGAACACGTTGATGTCGCGCGACTGCTGCACGCTGCCGGCGAACTGCTTGAGGTTGTCCAGCGCGATCGACAGCCCCAGCGGCAACGCCAGGGCCAGCGCCATGACCATCACGGTCAGCAGGGTCGCCCACGGCTTGCGGCAGGCGCGGCCCAGGCTGAACACCACGCTGTGCACGTGGTGCTGGAACCAGACGCCCACGCGCGACGGGGCGGCGGCTTCGCTGTTTTCGTTCTTCGCCATCGGTTACTCCGCCAGGTCCTGCGGCGAGATGTCATCCACCAGCCGGCCGTGGTCGAGGATCAATACGCGCTTGCGCATGCGGCGCAGCAGCGGCAGGTCGTGGCTGACCACCAGCACGCTGGTGCCGCGCGAGGGCAGCTCGGCGAACAGGGCCATGATCTCCGCTGCCAGGGTCGGGTCGAGATTGCCGGTCGGCTCATCGGCCACCAGCAGCTTGGGCTCGCCGACGATGGCACGGGCGATGCCGACGCGCTGCTGCTCGCCGGCCGACAACTGCGAGGGCAGTGCCTTCTCACGATGGCCCAGGCCCATGCGCTCGAGCACTGAACGCACGCGCTTGTTGATGTCGCCACGGCGGGTACCACGCAGGATCAGCGGCAGCGCCACGTTCTCGGCAATCGAGCGGTCCATCAGCAGGCGGTGGTCCTGGTAGACCGCCCCCACCGCGCGTCGGTGGCGCGGCACGTCGCCGCCGCGCACCTTCAGCAGGTTGCGCTCGTCGAACACCACCGCGCCACGGCTGGGCCGCTCGTCGAGGTGGATCAACTTGAGCAGCGTACTTTTGCCCGCACCGGAATGGCCGGTGACGAACAGCATCTCGCCCGGCGCGACCTCGAAGCTGACATCGGTCAGTGCCTCGTGGCCACCGGCGTACTGTTTGCTGACATTGTCGAAGCGCAGGACACTCATGCCCCGATTATGCAGGACCGGCGCGACGGCGTGGAGATGGTCACGGGATCGGTAGTGCCGGCCGCTGGCCGGCACGCCCATGAAGCCACCCGACCAACGGTCGGGTGCTACAGGATCAGTTGCCCGACAGCATCCGGCGGATCTTGCGGCCGATGCGGGTCAGGAACGAATCGCCGGTATCGGCGGCGGTACGCACCGGCTTGGCCACCACCTGCACCGGGGTCACCGGGCTCGCGCCGTTGCCGGCGTTGGCCTGCACGCCCTCGGCACCCTCGACCGGACGGCCATGGCGACGACGACGGCGCTTGCGCGGCTTGTGCTCACCATCCACGGCACCTTCCGGTGCGCCTTCGGCGCGCGGCGGGCGCGGGGCCTGGGCAGCGGCACCTTCAGCACCCGCGACCGGGGCGGCAGCGCCCTGCTCACCTTCCACGCGCGGCTTGCGCGGGCCGCGCGAACGGCGTTCGCCGCTGCGCTCGCCGTCACGGCCACCACGACCACCACCACTGCCGGAACGACCGCCACTGCGGCCACCACCCCGACGCTCTTCCTCGGCGGCGCGGGCTTCGCGCGCTTCACGGAAGATCTGGCCGACGCTTTCGTTGTCCTCGCCTTCCTCGCCTGCAGCCGGGGCCGGGCGTTCCGGGCGCGGCAGCGGGGTCAGCAGTTCCTTGGTGACCGGCTCGGAGGGAATCTTCTGCTCGATGTAGGCCTCGATGTCCGGCAGGCCCATCGCGTAGCGTTCGCAGGCGAAGCTGATCGCATCACCTTCTTCACCCAGGCGCGCGGTACGGCCGATGCGGTGCACGTAGTCTTCGGCATCGAACGGCAGGTCGTAGTTGTAGACGTACTTGATGCCATCGATGTGCAGGCCGCGCGCGGCGACGTCGGTGGCCACCAGGATTTCCAGCTGGCCCTTCTGGAAGCGGTTGAGCAGGCTTTCGCGCTTCTTCTGCGGCACATCGCCGGACAGCACGCCGACACGATAGCCGGCCTTCTCCAGCGAGCGGGCGACGCGCTCGACGAACACCTTGGTGTTGACGAACACCATGGTCCGCGCGCCTTCGCTGCGCGACAGCAGGCCCAGCAGCAGCGGGATCTTCTCGTCGTCGGCCGGGAAGTAGATGCGCTGGCGCACGCGGGCAGCGGTGATGGTCTCGGCTTCGACCACCAGCTTCTGCGGCTCGTTCATGTGCTCGTAGGCCAGCTCCAGCACGCGATGGCTGAGGGTGGCGCTGAACAGCAGGGTCTGGCGGATGGTGCGTTCCGGCATGCGGCGCAGCAGGAAGCGGATGTCCTTGATGAAGCCCAGATCGAACATGCGGTCGGCTTCGTCCAGCACGCAGATCTCGCAGGCATGCAGCGAAACCACCTTGTGCTGCTTGACGTAGTCGATCAGGCGGCCTGGGGTGGCGATGATCACGTCCACGCCCTGCTGCAGCAGCTCGCGCTGCTTGTCGTAATCCACGCCACCGTAGACCAGCGCGAAACGCAGGCCCAGGTCGGAACCGAACTTCACCGCATCCTTGTGGATCTGGATGGCCAGTTCGCGGGTCGGGGCGAGGATCAGGGCGCGGGGGTCTTCCGGCTTGCGGTCGGCCAGCGCCGGACGGGTCAGCAGGCGGTTCACGACAGCGACCAGGAAGGCCAGGGTCTTGCCGGTACCGGTCTGGGCCTGGCCGGCAACATCACCACCGGGCAGCGCGACCGGCAGGGTCAGCGCCTGGATCGGGGTGCAGCGGGTGAATCCGGCTCCTTCAAGGCCGGCCTGCAGGGCCGGATGCAGCTCGAAGGAGGAAAAGGTCAAATCGGTCAGCGGTTTGTCGCTCATGAGTCCGTCTTGGTATGGCCGCCGGCCCTTGGGGCGGCTGGCACTTCAGCGTCTAGGGGAACCGTCGCAAACTGCGGCCCCTGCGGCGGGTTGGCAGGCCGGGACCCCTCGGTCCGTGCGCCGCACAATGTCCCAGTTTAACGCACTCGGGCAGGCAAACCGGAATGCGGTGTCTCACGGCACCCGGAGACGCCACCTTCACCCAGCCACACTGGACTTGAACGGCCCGGTCTGGGGCGCTGGTGTCGCGCACTGCCAGCCCCATGTACAGGAGGACAGTGAAATCCGACACATACCGGGCATCGAAGCGATCACGATACGCTGGGTTCCAGACGGCGCCTGTCCCTGCCCCGCGATAGGGGTACACTGCCGGCCGTGAGCGTCCAGGCATCCCGCCGAACGCACCGCGGCAGTGCGCCGCGAGGCAACGACGAGGGTCGCGCCACCGGGCAAGGCCCAGTTCACCCACCTCCGGCATGGCCGGGTGCAATCCAAGACGAGAAACCAAGATGAGCGACAAGGTTGTACATGTCGGCGACGCCGACTTTGATAGCGCAGTACTGAATTCCAAGGAACCGGTGCTGGTCGATTTCTGGGCCGAGTGGTGTGGCCCCTGCAAGATGATCGCCCCGGCGCTGGACGAGCTGGCCGATGCCTACCAGGGCCGCGCCAAGATCGCCAAGGTCAACGTTGACCACAACCGTGCGCTGGCCGCGAAGTACCACGTGCGTTCGATTCCGTACCTGGTCGTGTTCAAGGATGGCGAAAAGGTCGGCGAGCAGATCGGTGCAGTGGGCAAGGCCCAGCTGGCCGGCCTGCTGGACAAGGCCCTGGCCTGATCCTGCCGGTCTCCGGCAGCCGCCGAGCGCGGCTGCCGGCGGGCGCACCACGCCCATGATGAATGCTGTTCCCGGCGACCCTTGCATGGCGCCGCAGGCCGATGATAGTGTCGGCATATCCGGCCGCGTTCGCGTGCCGCACCCTCTGGACGCAGTTTCTTCCAGACCCATTCCCAACGTTCGCCGCCCCAGCCGGGCGCTCGCACCGTCAAGCGAGGAATAACGCTCTTGTCCGATAACACTTCCGAAACCGGCAGCGCTGATGCGCCCGCCGAAAAGCGCGTGCGCAAGCCCCGCGTGAGCAAGGCCGCCGCCCCGGCAGCCGCAGAAACCAGCGCCGCTCCGGCGCAGCCGACCCTGCCGCTGGCCGCCGCGCCCGAAGCACCGGCGCCGGCCGCAGCACCTGCGCCGAGCGCGCCCGCCGCCGAGGCCCCTGCCAGCAGTGGCGGTGGCGAGGGTGGCGAGGGCCGCGAATCCGGCCAGCCGCGGCAGCAGAATCACCAGGGGGGTGGCCAGAACCAGGGCCAGAACCCGTACAACCAGAACGGCCAGCAGGGCCAGGGGCAAGGTCAGGGCAACCGACGCGACCGCTTCCGCAACCGCCGCGACCGTGACCGCAACAATCGCTTCCGCGACGACGGCATGTCCAATGACGGCGGCGAGCAGCAGCCGTTCGTGCCGCGCCCGCACGCCAACGTGCCCGAGGGCTTCCCGGTGTACTCGCTGAGCGACCTCAAGCGCATGCCGGCACAGAAGCTGCTGGAAATCGCCGAGCAGCTGCAGATCTCCGAAGGCGTGGCCCGTGCCCGCAAGCAGGACGTGATCTTCGCCCTGCTGAAGGTGCTGACCCGCCACGGTGACGGCGTCGCCGCCGATGGTGTGCTGGAAATCCTGCCGGATGGCTTCGGTTTCCTGCGCGCGGCCGAAGCCAGCTACCTGGCCGGCCCTGACGACACCTACATCTCGCCCAGCCAGATCCGCCGCTTCAACCTGCGCACCGGCGACCACATCTCCGGCCGCATCCGCTTCCCGAAGGACGGCGAGCGCTACTTCGCGCTGAACATCGTCGACACCATCAACGGCGAGCCGATCGAAGCGTCGAAGAACAAGGTGCTGTTCGAGAACCTGACCGCACTGTTCCCGCGCCGCCGCTTCACCCTTGAGCGTGGCAACGGTTCGTCGGAAGACATCACCGGCCGCATCCTCGATCTGATGGCGCCGCAGGGCAAGGGCCAGCGCTCGCTCATCGTGTCGCAGCCGAAGGCCGGCAAGACGATGATGATGCAGCAGGTCGCCACCGCCATTACCACCAACCATCCGGACGTGCACCTGATCGTGCTGCTGATCGACGAGCGCCCGGAAGAAGTGACCGAAATGCAGCGCACCGTGCGCGGCGAGGTCATCAGCTCGACCTTCGACGAGCCGGCCGCGCGCCACGTGCAGGTGGCCGAAATGGTCATCGAGCGCGCCAAGCGCCTGGTCGAACACAAGAAGGATGTGGTGATCCTGCTCGACTCGATCACCCGCCTGGCCCGCGCCTACAACAACGTGGTGCCGAGCTCGGGCAAGGTGCTGACCGGTGGTGTGGACGCCAACGCCCTGCACCGGCCGAAGCGCTTCTTCGGTGCCGCGCGCAACGTGGAAGAAGGCGGCAGCCTGACCATCATCGCCACCGCGCTGGTCGACACCGGCTCGAAGATGGACGAAGTGATCTACGAAGAGTTCAAGGGCACCGGCAACAGCGAAGTGCACCTGAGCCGTCGTATCGCTGAAAAGCGCGTGTTCCCGGCCATCGACATCAACCGTTCCGGTACCCGCCGCGAAGACCTGCTGATCGAACCGGAGCTGCTGCAGAAGATCTGGATCCTGCGCAAGCTGCTGCATCCGATGGATGAGATGGCCGCGATGGAATTCCTGCTGGACAAGATGAAGAACACCAAGTCCAACGACGAGTTCTTCGGTTCGATGAAGCGCTGATCCACGCTATTGCATTGAAGAGAACCTGCCGCCCGCTGCGGCAGGTTTTTTTTTGGCTGCAGGGCGACCTGTTTCACTTTGCCGCCGCTGACTTTTGGCGATAATTCGCCCCATACCCTGCCCGGCCCCAAGGGCGTGGCCACCGATTCCCGCTGTCGCCCCTTCCGGAGAACCGGTCGGGTCCAGCCTCCTGCCGGATCCGTCGACGCATGCGAACGCTGTCTCCCCGCCTCAACCTGGGCAAGCTGATCCTCGCCCTGGCCCTGCTCAGCGCCATCATCGCCCTGGCCAATACCCTGCTGGCCAGTTACCGCGTGCAGCGCGACCAACTGGTCGGCAACACCCTGGAAGCCAACCGCGTCTATGCCACCAAGCTGGCCGAGACCACCCAGAATTTCCTGCTGGCCGCGCAGCAGGAGCTGGCCTACGCCGCCACCCGGCTCGGCCAGAATGATCTCGATCCGGCACAGGCCCAGGATGAAGCCAGCCGACTGCAGCTGCAGACCAACAGCTTCAACTCCTCGCTGGTGGTCGACGCCGACGGCCTGGTGATCGCCACATCGCCGCAGACCCTGCAGCTGCAGGGCGAGATCCTTCACAGTGCCGGCAACAACGCCGCACTGGCCGCGCGCCAGCCGATGATCAGCGATCCCTACCAGTCGACCACCGGCAAGCTGCTGGTCTCGCTGTCGCACCCGATCTTCGATCGCCAGGGCCGCTATCGCGGCTACGTCAGCGGCACCCTCTACCTGCGCCAGCGCAGTGCGCTGCACACGCTGCTGGGCAAGCACTACTACCGCGACGGCTCGTACCTGTACGTGGTGGACCGCAATGGCCGCCTGCTGTACCACGCCGATGGCAAGCGGGTCGGCGACTACGTGGTCGGCAACCCGGCGGTGAAGGCAGTCGTGCGCGGTGAACGCGGTGCGCAGCAGGTCCGCAACAACCTGGGCGTGTCGATGCTGGCCGGCTATGCACCGGTGCCGGCCACCGGCTGGGGCATCATCGCCCAGCGGCCGACCGAGGCCACGCTGCAGCCATTGTCACGGTTGATGACCGCGGTGATCTGGAATGCGATCCCGCTCGGCCTGCTGTCACTGCTGGTCACCTGGTGGTTCGCCCGTCGCATCTCGATGCCGCTGTGGCAGCTGGCGCGAAACGTGCAGGGTGGCGAGGACACCGGCAACGCGATCAGCCACGTCAGCGGCATCCGCGCCTGGTACTTCGAGGTGGCCCAGCTCAAGCAGGCCGTGCTGCACAGCTTCAACGCGCTGCAGGACCGCATCGGCACGCTCAGCCGCGCCAACCGTACCGATCCGCTGACCGGCCTGCTCAATCGCCGCGGCCTGCAGCAGGCGCTGGATGCGCTGCAGGTGCAGGGCATTCCGTTCGCGATCCTGGCGCTGGACATCGATCGCTTCAAATCGATCAACGACAGCCATGGCCATGACGTCGGCGACGCGGCCATCGTCCATATCGCCGACCAGATGCGCCGCTACTCGCGCGACAGCGACATCCTCTGCCGTGCCGGCGGCGAGGAATTCCTGCTGCTGTTGCCGGGCATCAGCACCGACTCTGCGCGCCAGGCCGGCGAGCGCCTGCGCCAGCACATCGCCGATCATCCGTTCGAGCCGGTCGGCACCATCACCGTGTCACTGGGCGTGGCCCACTTCCCCAGCTTCCACGTCGATGCCGAGCAGGCACTGCGGCTGGCCGACAAGGCCCTGTACATGGCCAAGGAACAGGGCCGCAACCGGGTGGTGGTCTACCCGTACGCGGACTGAAAAGCGGCCGGCCTGGCCGACCGCTTCACCGCGCCGGGCTCAGCGCTGCGCCAACGGTGTCAGCAGGCGCAGGCCGCGCTGGGTGCCATCGACCATGTACACGCCCCCGGCAGGCAGCAGATCACTGCCCACCTGTTCGACGGCATCCGGCTTGCGCCACGGTGCGGCCTGGCGCGGGCCGGGGATGTAGGCACGCCAGCGGCCATAGCGCTCCGGCTGGGCATTGCCGTTGCTGCCGGTGTCGCTGTTCAGGGCGAAGTTCACCGGCACGCGTACGGTCCAGAAGTCGCGCGTGCTGTTCTCGCCGGTCGTGGGCGGGACGAAGGTCCACTTGCGCGCGCCGCTGATGCTGGCCTTGGCGAGCAGGTCGCGCATCTTGGCCAGGGTCCGCTCCGGCGCGACCACGGTCATGTTCACCTGTTCGGCAATGACGTCGGCCACGGTCCCGTCGCGGGCCACTTTGACCAGCAGCAGCACATCACCCTGCCCGCCACTGCGGAAGACATCCTCGGGGTAGCGCGGTGGCGGCATGTTCTTCCGGGTCACCGAATCGGTAGCCTTCGGGTCATACTCACTGAAGTCGACACTGGTCATGCTGACCTGGTAGCTGCCGTCGTCCTGCTGCTTGCCACGCAGGCGCACCCGCAGTGGTGCGTGGACCGCCACCGGCTTGCCATCGCGCAGCGTCGGCTCGAACTGCCATCCACGGATGGTGCCCTCCACGAACGATGCAATACCCGGTGCGAGCATCGCCTGCTGGTCCAGGACCAGCGCGCTGACCGAGCCGTCGGCCGCCACATCGATACTGCCCGACAGCGCCATGCTCATCTCGGCGGTGGCGCGCACGGCGCGCGCGTTCTGGGCGACGGCCTCGGATGGCAGCAGCGGGGCACCTGCGGAGAACGCCAGGGCCAGCGCAAGGAACAGGGGGGAACGCATCATTGCCGGATCCGTGGTGATGAAGTGAGCACCGAGCGTACCGCAGTCCTGACCGGACCGGCACGTGCTTCACGCCACGCCGTTCAGGCCAGGCGATGGGCCGCCGCGTAGGGCGGCGTATCCGGATAGTTCCCCTCGGCGAAGCGCGCCTGCAGGTCCTGCCACCACGCCGGATCGAACAGGTGCCGGTAGTGCTCCCTCACCGCCGCCAGTTCGCTGGCGGGCAGGCCCATGAACGGGCCGAAGCGCTCGGGAAACACGTCGCGTGGACCGACATGGAACCAGGGTTCATCGGCCATGGCTTCCTCCGGCGTACGCGGCTGCGGCCATGCGCGGAACACGCAGTCGCTGACCAGGCACAGCTCGTCGTAGTCGTAGAACACGGCCCGGCCATGCCGCGATACGCCGAAGTTCTTCGGCAGCATGTCGCCGGGGAAGATGTTGTTGCGCGCCATGTCGGTGATCGCCTGCGCATAGTCGAGTACCGCTGCGCGCACCGCCTCGCCCCCCTGCTCGCGCAGGTACAGATTCAATGGCCGGAAACGGCGCTGCACGTAGCACAGTGCGACTTCCACATGGTCGCCATCGACCCGCACGGTCTGCGCGCATTGCTGCAGCAACTCCTCCAGCAAGGCCGGTGCGAAGCGATCGCGCGGGAAGCGCAGGTGGCGATACGGCTGCGCATCGAGCAGGCGGCCGACACGGTCGAGGTTGAACACCAGCGCGTACTTCTCTTCCACCTGCCGCCGCGACATCGCCTTGGGCCAGGCGAAGCGGTCGCGGATCAGCTTGAACACCAGCGGATAGCTGGGCAGGGTGAACACCGCCATGACCATGCCCGGCGTGCCTTCGGCGGGCACCAGCCGCTCCTGCGGATGTTCGTTGAAGTGGCGGAAGAAGGTGCGGTAGCGCTCGGTCTTGCCTTGCTTGGCACGGCCCAGCACGGTGTAGATCTCATCGATGGGCTTGCCCGGCAGCAGGCTGCGCAGGAACACCACCGCATCGCCCACCGTGGCTAGGTCGGCCTGGAAATAGCTGCGAGACACGCCGAACAGATGGGCGACGTCGCGGCGCCGGGTCAGCACCGCGTCGGCACGCAGTCCACGCTCATCGTTGACCAGTGCGATCACGCAGGGTGAGAAGCGGTGCTCGCCGAACACGCGGCCCACCAGATAGGCGCGGCGCTCGCGATAGAACACGGTGTCGAGCAGCTCGATGCTGCGCACCGGCGTATCGCCCCAGTGGGCCAGATCGTCCTGCAGGCGCACGGCGATGGCCGCCGCGCAGCGCAGCTGGTGCGCATACGGAATGTCGAAGCGGTAATCGGCCAACACGCGCTGCAGGGCCCCCACCGGCCGCGTGGGTGAAACCGCGTAGGTATGCCGCGCAACCGGATGGGTGATCGCATCGGACGGCTCGACGTCAAAGGCGATGAACTCCAGCGCCGGGTCCACGCCACGGGTGGAGAACAAGCGCCGCGACAGCGTGTTGTAGAAGGTCTTGTACAGTTCGGCATCGATCAGCCCCCGCAGCAATGCGCTGTAGCGTGCATGCACCTGCAGCCACAATGCGCGCTCCCCGATTGCTTCGCCGGCAAGGCGCCGCAGTGCATCCATCTGTTCGGCTATGCACAGGTCGTACAGCGCGATGCGCTCGACTGCATCCTGGCGCGCAGCCGCCCAGTCGCGCTGCTCGAAACGCTGCCGCGCACGAGCGGTGATCGCCGCAAAGCGGGCGTGGTACTGCTCGAAGCCAGCGTGGATGGCGCCAGCGATGCGCGACGCCAGCTCGTCATCGATATCAGGCTCGGACATGCAGGACTCATCCGGGAGGACCGGCTTCACCATACGCTGGCGTGTGCAATGGCGTCGAGTGCGAAGGTAGTGCCGGCCGCTGGCCGGCAGCACCTGGACCGTCGATGGATCGATGCAGACGCCGGCCAGCGGCCGGCACTACCGGCTCAGATCGCCAGTTCGGCCTCCACGTCCTGCACCTTGCGTCTGGCCAGTGCAAGGTTGGACTTGGTCCGGTCCAGCACGATGTAGAAGAACAGTCCCTTCTTCTTCGCGACCGGTCGCATGATGTGGTACGCCTTGCCCAGCGAGATCAGGATATCCTCGATGCTGTCATTGAGGTTCAACGAGGCAGCGGTCTTCATCTTGGCCCGGATCACTTCGGTGTTGCCGGCGGCGGCCACCTCCATGTCCATGCCGGCACCGGCTTCGCCCAGCAGCATGCCGCTTTCGTAGTCGACCAGCGCCACTGCCTGCGCGCCGTCGATGCCCATCAGTGCGTTCAACGATTCATTCAATCCAGCCACGTCGCACCCCTTGTCGATGTTGGTTCGAGCCCCTCGTTCCCCTGCGGCCGGGCTCACGATCCGCCGAGTTCGGCCAGGATCGCCTGGCCACATTCCCTGCTCTGCCACAGCACCTGGCCGATCACGCTGCGCTGGTCGCAGGCCGCCATCAGCAGCAGCGGTGCACCTCCCTCGGCCTGGATCGCCAGCATCAGGACCTTCCCGCCCATCGCTTCCAGCATCAGCGTCTGCAGATCGCCCAGCAGCAGTTCGCGCCCCACCGCTGCGGCCAACGCCAGCATCGCGCTGGTCATCGCCGCCAGCCGTTCGCCGCGCCCTTCGGCACCGGCGCTGACCAGGGCAAAACCATCGACGCTGGCCAGCACCACCGTGCGGACGCCTTCCACCCGCTGCTGCAGGTCCTGCAGCAGCGGCTGCAGGCGCTCACGCTGGCCCGCATCGGGCAGTACCGCCATCTGCCCGTCACCCATACGCGGCCACCAATGCGTGCGCTTCCATTTCGCTCATCAGTACATCCATCAGCAGCAGTCCCTGTTCGCGGTCACGGGCATCGACGGCCAGCAACGGCAGCGGCTGGTCGTCGAGGCAGGCGTGCGTGGCCCAGTCATCCAGCGCCGCCTGTGGTGCCTGGTCCAGGTGGGTGACGGCCACGACCAGTGCCAGGGATGATGCGAACGGCTGCAGCACCTGCAGGTAGTCCTGCAGCTCGCTGGCAATGCCGGCGCGACGTGCGTCCAGCAGCAGCACCGCGCCCCGTGCACCCTGCAGCAGGATCGGCCACAGGAAATCGAAACGCTGCTGGCCGGGCGTTCCGTACAGACGCAGGCGTTCTCCGTTGGGCAGGCCGATGTCCGCATAGTCCAGCGCGACGGTGGTGGAGGCCTTGTCGGCCCCGAAACGATCACTGTTGGCCACATCAGTATCGATCACTGCGCCCGCAGCAATGCTGCGCACCAGCGTCGACTTTCCGCTGCCCATGCCGCCCAGCACCACCACCTTGTGCTCACGCATTGCGCTCACTCCCGCGCAGATGCCGCCACAGGCGGGCAAGCAATCCGTTGTCGGTGCGGGTGCCACCGGTCGCCATCATCGCCGCCGCGGGGGCGGCCTGCAGCTGCGCGTAGCCACACAGGTAGGCCGCGTGGATGAAATCGCGAACGGCCGCCGCCGGCAGCTCAAGCAGCATCGCGCATTCTTCAACCGTACAGGCGCGCTTGAGCAGCAACGAGCACAGGCGGAAACCATCGTGGTCGTGCCCCAGTACGCGGAAATCCGGCCAGCGCAGCAGCTTCACCGAAGCGCCGCGCAGGCGTTCGTCCAATGCCTGCCAGTGGCGGCTGCGTTGCGCCCATTGCCACAACAGCGGCCGCAGCGGCTGGCGTGGTCGCTCACCAGCCAGCGCCTGCAGGCGCGCTGGCGTCAGTGCATCCAGCTGCAGGCGTTCGAAAGCATCGGCCAGGCGCTCCACCAGCGCGCTCGCGGGTTCCTGCAACAGCACGGCCTGGTCGTGCTCCAGATCCATCAACAGCAAAGGTTCGCCCGCATCACTCAACAGTGCCTGGCCATGGCGCAGCGGCAACCGCTCGCGCAGCAGGCGGGTGATGGCGTGTGCGCCATCGGCCAGACGTATCAGTGCGGGTGCGGGCATGGCCAGGGGCTCCGGTGCCAACTGCATGCGACGCAGCGCGCGGCCGATGGCACCGTCGTCGAGCACATCCTGCTGTCCGTCGCCGTCGCGCAGTTGGCCGCCGTTGTCCTCTATCCAGCATTGCAGGCGCGGTCGTTGCTGGCGCATGCGCTGGGCCGTGTTACGCAGTGCCGGGGTATCGCGGATGACCAGCAGGTCGCAATCGTCCAGGTCCCGGCTGCGGCGGACCTGGCCGTCCGGCAGTGCCGACGCCAGGCGCAGCCGTTGCAGCAGGGCCTGCTCGCCCTGGATATCGGTTCCCACTACCAGCACGCGTGCCATCTGTGTTCCCCGAGCGACCACCTCCCCGGTGGTCTCGCGTCGCCAAGGCTAGGATATTGCCGACGAAGACCGTCGTGATCGACTGCTCAGATTGAAGGCGGTTGCACGCCCCCTTCTGTCGGTTCTGCGACAGCCATCGCGGGCAAGTTTCATGCCCCGTTGACGGCGGTCCGACAGCTGACGGATGTCACGGTTTCATCGCCTGGGGTCAGATCCCTTTTGCCATGCAAAAGGGATCTGACCCCGGAGCCAAAAAAGAAACCCGCGCCGAAGCGCGGGTTCCAGTGTCAACACCGAACGGCGCAGGATCAGCCGCGCAGCTGCTCCAGCGCGGCGTTGAAGGTCGCGCTCGGGCGCATCGCCTTGCTGGCCTTGGCCAGGTCCGGGCGGTAGTAGCCACCGATGTCCACGGCCTTGCCCTGCACCGCGATCAGCTCGTCGACGATCTTCTGCTCGTTGTCGGTCAGCGCCTTGGCCAGCGGGGCGAAGCGTGCCTTCAGCGCGGCATCCTCGTCCTGCGCGGCCAGCGCCTGCGCCCAGTACAGGGCGATGTAGAAGTGGCTGCCACGGTTGTCGATGCCACCCAGCTTGCGCGACGGCGACTTGTCGTTGTCCAGGAACTGGCCGTTGGCTTCGTCCAGCGCCTTGGCCAGCACGCGGGCGGCGGCGTTGTCATAGCGGTTGCCCAGGTGTTCCAGCGACGCGGCCAGGGCCAGGAACTCACCCAGCGAATCCCAGCGCAGGTAGTCCTCTTCGACGAACTGCTGCACGTGCTTCGGGGCCGAACCACCGGCGCCGGTCTCGAACAGGCCACCACCGGCCATCAGCGGCACGATCGACAGCATCTTGGCGCTGGTGCCCAGCTCCATGATCGGGAACAGATCGGTCAGGTAGTCGCGCAGCACGTTGCCGGTCACCGAGATGGTGTCCTCGCCCTTGCGGATGCGGTCCAGCGAGAACGCGGTGGCTTCCACCGGCGGCAGGATGCGGATGTCCAGGCCGTTGGTGTCGTGGTCCTTCAGATACTGCTCGACCTTGGCGATGACCTGCGCGTCGTGGGCGCGGGCGGCATCCAGCCAGAACACGGCCGGGGTGCTGCTCAGGCGGGCACGCTCGACGGCCAGCTTGACCCAGTCCTGGATCGGCGCGTCCTTGGTCTGGCACATGCGCCAGATGTCACCGGCTTCCACAGTGTGCTCGAACACCAGGTTGCCGGCGTCGTCGGTGACCTTGACCACGCCATCGGCAGCGATCTGGAAGGTCTTGTCGTGCGAGCCGTACTCTTCGGCCTTCTGTGCCATCAGGCCGACGTTGGGCACCGAGCCCATGGTGGCCGGGTCGAAGGCGCCGCGCGCCTTGCAGTCGTCGATGACGGCCTGGTACACGCCGGCATAGCAGCGGTCCGGAATGACCGCCTTGGTGTCCTGCAGCTTGCCTTCGGCGTTCCACATCTTGCCGGAGTCGCGGATCATCGCCGGCATCGAGGCGTCGACGATGACGTCGCTCGGCACGTGCAGGTTGGTGATGCCCTTGTCCGAGTTGACCATGGCCACGCCCGGGCGCTGTGCGTACTCGGCAGCCAGGTCGGCTTCGATCGCGGCACGGGTGGCTTCCGGCAGCGACGGCAGGCGCGCAGCCAGGTCACCAATGCCGTTGTTGGCGTCGAAACCGGCCTGCTTGAGCACGTCGGCATGCTTGGCCAGCACGTCCTTGTAGAACTCATTGACCGCCACGCCGAACATGATCGGGTCGGAGACCTTCATCATGGTCGCCTTCAGGTGCAGCGAGAACAGCACGCCCTGGGCCTTGGCATCGGCGATCTGCTCACCGAGGAACGCGGCCAGCGCCTTGCGGCTCATCACGGCAACGTCGACGATCTCGCCGGCCTTGACCGCGGTCTTTTCCTTCAGCACGACGGTGCTGCCGTCGTTGCCATGGAAGGTGATCTTCAGCGAACCGGCGTTGCCCAGGGTGGCCGACTTCTCGCTGCCGTAGAAATCACCGGCGGCCATGTGCGCGACGTGCGACTTCGAATCGGCCGACCAGGCGCCCATGCGGTGCGGGTGCTTGCGCGCGTAGTTCTTCACCGACAGCGGTGCACGGCGGTCGGAGTTGCCTTCGCGCAGCACCGGGTTCACCGCGCTGCCCTTGACCTTGTCGTAGCGCGCCTTGTAGTCGCGCTGCTGGTCGTCGGCCGGGGTTTCCGGGTAATCCGGCAGCGGGTAGCCCTGGTCCTGCAGTTCCTTGATGGCCGCCTTCAGCTGCGGCACCGAGGCGGAAATGTTCGGCAGCTTGATGATGTTGGCGTCCGGGGTGGTCGCCAGCTGGCCCAGCTCGGCCAGGTCGTCGCTGACCTTCTGCGCGTCGGACAGCAGTTCCGGGAACTGCGACAGGATGCGGCCGGACAGCGAGATGTCACGGGTTTCCACCACGATGCCGGCAGTGGCGGTGTAGGCGTCAACGATCGGCAGCAGCGACTGGGTGGCCAGGAACGGTGCTTCGTCGGTCAGCGTGTAGAGAATCTTGGACATGGGGGACTTGGACTCTGTAGCAATGCTCAGGGGAAGGCCGGCGCCAGCGCCGGGCCACGTGCAACCGTGTCGCGCGCGGGGCGGAGCCCCACGCTTTCCCCGTCGCCGTCAGGGTGGGCGCGCGGCGGGGAAACCCCTGCATTGTCGCGTTTTCAGCCGCGCGGGGCAAAGCCACGCCATACGCGACGGTACTGCATGCCGGCAACGCTGTGATCCATCCACGCCTGGATGAAGCCCGCCCACAGCATCAGTGGATCCACGCACTGCGTGGATGAAGCCGACCATCGCACAACAAAAAAGGACGCAGCCTCGCGGCTGCGTCCATCGTGAGCCCTGCCGGGAGAGAGTCGGCTGGACTTACTTGACCTCGAACTCCTGCGGCGTTCCGGCCGCCTTGCCATCGACGGTGACTTCGGCGCGGTACTTGCCGGCCGGCCAGCCCTTTGCATTCTTGAACGTGACGTTGGTGGTTTCGGCACCGCTGGTGTTCAGCGTGGCATTCTGTTCGCCGGCCACCTGGCCGTCCTGGTAGGTCAGCTTCGCGCCAACGGTGACGTTGTTGGCGGCGCCGTCGGTCTTGACCGAGACGATGATGTCGTCCTTCGGCGCGAACAAAGCCGCCGTCGCAACCGACTTGTCGGCGGCTGCGGTCTTGCCGACCGTGACCGACGAGACGCTGACGGCGGCGGCTTCGGCCATCGGCGGCGGCGCGCCGGTCATCGGGGCCGGTGCCGCCGGTTCGGCCGGAGCAGTCGCTGCCGGAGCGGCATTGTTGTCGGTCGACTCTTCTTTCTTCTTGCAACCGACCAGGGCGACGCTGCCCAGCAGGGCGGCGATCAGGGCGGTCTGGAGCGGGGTGGTCTTGATCATTCGGGGTTCCTCCCAGGGATTGTCGGACGGCGTTCTGGCCGGCTTACTTCGGCGGCAGTTTCAGGGTCTGGCCCGGGAAAATCTTGTCCGGGTCATCAAGCACATCGCGGTTGGCTTCGAAGATCTTCTTCCAGGCATTGGCGTCGCCCAGATGCTGCTTGGCGATCTTCGACAGCGAGTCACCCTTCTGCACGGTATAGGTGCCGCCGCTGACAACGTCCGCGGTGCTGTCCACCGAAGCGCTGACGCCGGAGAAGTCCGCCTTCGGCACCTGCTCGGCGGTACTGTCGACACTGCCACTGACGCCGGAGAAATCGGCTTTCTTCTCGGTACTCATCCACAACTCCCGTCTGCATGACTACGTGACTGGCACGGTGCCATGGCGGTTGTTAAATGGGGATGGTGCAGATGTGAAGCCGCCCCCCGGGGCGGCTGAACAATCGGGGGAGCCGGCACTACCGGTTACTGCCGCAGCTCGCGGTAGGTCGCAGCCGGGGCGGCGATGCCGGGACTGGCGCGCCAGGGATTGATATCCAGGCCACCACGGCGGGTATAGCGGGCCTCCACTTCCAGCCACTGCGGCTGGCAGCGCGAAGTCACCTCGCTGAAGATCCGCTCAACGCACTGCTCGTGGAACTCGGCGTGCTCGCGGTAGCTGACCAGATAGCGCAGCAGGCCAGCACGATCGATCTTCGGCCCGCGGTAACGCAGGCTGACCGTGGCCCAGTCCGGCTGGCCGGTGACCGGGCAGTTGGACTTCAGCAGCGACGAGACCAGGGTCTCTTCCACCACCTCACCCGCATCGGCGGCGAGGAAGTCCGCCTGCGGCGGGCCGTAGCAGTCGATCTCCAGTTCCAGCCCGTCGATGGACTCGCCGAGCGGCGTCTCGCGCAGGCCCGGCAGGCCGAACTCGACCTGGACCGGCGCACCGGCGCAATCCGACAGATCCGCCACGATGCGCGCGCGCAGTGCCTCGGCGCTGTCGATGCGGGTGCTGTTGAGGGAGTTGAGGTACAGCTTGAACGACTTCGATTCGATCAACTGCGGCGAGGTGCACGGCACCTGCACGGTGGCGACGGCCACCTGCGGCTTGCCGCGCGGATCGAGCCAGCTCAGCTCGAAGGCATGCCAGCGGTCGTGGCCGACGAACGGCAGCGCGGCGTCATCGAGGCCGATCTCGACGCGGGCACCGCTACGGGGGATCGGGAACAGCAGGCCGGGATCGTACTGCGACGGGTAACTGACCTCGCGACCGAGGCTGGAATCCTGTGGGGTGTTCATGGGACGCATTGTATCGCGCGGAGGGAGGGCCTTCGGCCTGGCCGGCCAACGGCGGAGCCCCTCCGTGGTGGGGTGTTGGGTCGTCGAAAGCCTGGATTCCCGGGAGTGGGCCGGGCGGATGGGGCTGGCGGGGACGCCGTGAATCCGTCCCTGGAGGCTTAGCCGCGCCATCCATGGCGCGGATACCCCGCCAGCCCCACCCGCCCGGCCCCCCGACACATTTCTGCCGCCGATCCACCACGGGAAAGATCAGAAAATCAAAATCCGATCCTTCGGACATTTTCGATGTCTGCCATCCACGCATGGCGTGGATCTACCGGCAAGCCACGGGATCGGGTCTGGAGGAAAGCCCCCTGAGTCAGGGGGCGGCCGCGAAGCGGCAGGGGTCTGGAAGCTGGTAAGGGGGGCCCACCGTTCGCGCAGCGAACTGTGGGAGCGACAGCGCGCATGCGATGTCGCGTACCCAGGGCTGCAAGCCCTGCCGGCAACCCTCACCCCGCCGGGGTGCCGGCACCGTGCAGGTAATCCAGGCTCACCTGCAGCAACGCCCTCAATCCCACATCCAGCGCCTTCTCATCCAGCAGGAACTTCGGCGAATGATTCGCCGGCGCCGTCGCCGGGTCGATGCCCACGCTGGTGGAGCCGACGAAGAAGAACATGCCCGGCACTTCCTTCGCGTACAGCGAGAAATCCTCCGCGCCCATCTGCAGCGGCGGCTCGTACACGTTGTCCTTGCCCACCACCGCCTGCAGGCTCGGCAGCATCTTCGCGGTCAGCGCCGGGTCGTTCACCGTGGCCGGGTTGCCCTCCGACTCGTAGATGTCGGTCACCGCCTTCGCACCGTGCGCGGCGGCCGCGTGCTCGGCCACGTTGCGCAGGTCGGCAAAGATCTGCTGGCGCATGCCTTCGTCAAAGGTGCGGATGGTGCCGACCATCTCCACTTCATCGGGAATGATGTTGTAGCGGATGCCGCCGTTGATCGCGCCGAAGGTCAGCACCGCCGGTTGCTTGGACAGGTTGGCGCGGCGGCTGACGATGGTCTGCGCGGTGCCGACCAGATCGGCGGTGGCGACGATCGGGTCAACACCGTTCCACGGTGCCGAGCCATGCGTCTGGCGACCGATCACCTTGATCCCGAAGCGATCCGAGGCGGCCATCAATGGGCCGCCGCGCACAGCGATCTGGCCGGCCTGCACGCTGGAGAACACATGCAGGCCGAACACGGCCTCCGGCTTGAAATCGGCGAACAGCCCTTCCTTCAGCATGAGTGCGGCACCGCCCTCTTCCGGCGGCGGCGCGCCTTCCTCGGCCGGCTGGAAGATCAGCATCACCTGGCCCGGCAGGTCCTTCTTCATTGATACCAGCGCTTCGGCCACGCCGAGCAGGGTGGCGGTATGCGCGTCGTGGCCACAGGCATGCATCACGCCCACGGTCTGCCCGCGGTACTGGTCGGTGGCCTTGGAGGCGAACGGCAGACCGGTCTGCTCGGTCACCGGCAACGCGTCCATGTCCGCGCGCAACGCGATCTTCGGGCCTGGCTTGCCGCCTTCGATGATCGCCACCACGCCGTGGTGGGCGATGCCGGTTTTCGGCTTCAGGCCCATCGCACGCAGGCGCTTGGCGACCTCGGCCGAGGTGCGCGCCTCGCGGTTGGACAGCTCCGGGTGCTGGTGGAAGTCACGACGCCATTCGACCACCTGGGCCTGCAGCCGCTGCGCGGCGGCGGTCACTTCGGGGCGTTGCCCGTCCTGGGCATGGGCAAGCGCCGGCAGGGCCAGCAGCAGGGCGGACAGCAGCAGCGAACGGCGCATCGCAATCTCCACAGCAAGAGGGTTCCAGCTGAATGTAGGGCAACACCGGCGCCACGGGAACCTCCGGTGCCGCATCCGGTCTTAGCGCCCGTCCCATCCGTCATGCAGGAAACGTGATGTGGCACAGGTATGCTTTGCGCATTGTCCCGGCGTCCCGTCCGGTCCAGCCCTCTCGGAGTCCTCGTAATGTCACGTGTTTGGAAGATCGTGCTGCTGGTCGTGGCGATCCTGGTGCTGGCCGTGGTCGGCCTGCGCGTCATTGGCGGGGGCAAGGACAAGGCTGGAAAACCTGCTGCGGGCGCGCGCCAGGGCGGCGAAGATCCGAATGCCGGTCCAGTGCCGGTGACCGTGGTGGAGGCCACGCGCCAGGACGTGCCGGTGTATGCCAGCGCGCTGGGTACGGTGACCGCGATGAACACCGTCACCGTCAGCCCGCAGGTCGGCGGCCAGCTGATGAGCCTGAATTTCCGTGAAGGCCAGGAAGTGAAGCAGGGTGATGTGCTGGCGGTGATCGACCCGCGCACCGCCCAGGCCAGCTACGACCAGGCCGCTGCAGCCAAGCGCCAGAACGAGGCCCTGCTGGCCACCGCGCGCTCCAACTACCAGCGCTCGAACGCGCCGGAGTATCGCCAGTACGTCGCCAAGACCGATCTGGATACACAGCGAAACCAAGTGGCACAGTACGAAAGCGCCGTGGCCGCCAACGAGGCCAGCATGCGCTCGGCGCAGGTGCAGCTGCAGTACACCCGGGTCACCGCGCCGATCTCAGGCATCGCCGGCATCCGTGCGGTCGACGCCGGCAACGTGGTCAGCGCCGGTACCGCGCTGGTCACGCTGACCCAGATCCATCCGATCCACGTGCTGTTCAACCTGCCCGAGCGCCAGCTCGGCGATGTGCGCCAGGCGCAGGCCGCCGGCACGGTACCGGTGGCGGCGCTGGACCGCGCCGATTCGCACGTGCTGTCCGGCGACGGCAAGCTCGATGTGGTCGACAACCTGATCAGTGCCGACAGCGGCACGTTCAAGGCGCGCGCCCTGTTCGACAACACCGACAACGGCCTGTGGCCGGGCCAGTTCGTCAACGTGCGCATGCAGCTGCGCACGATTGCCGGCGGCGTGGTGATCCCCACCCAGGCGGTACTGCGTGGCCCGGACGGCGAGTACGTCTATGTCGTGCAGGGCGACAACACGGTGAAGATGCAGACCGTGCGCAGCGGCGTGGAAGTGGGCGACAGCCAGGTGCAGATCGCCGAAGGCCTGAAGGGCGGCGAGCGGGTGGTCAGTGAAGGCCAGTTCCGCCTGAAGCCGGGCAGCAAGGTCACCGCACTGAAGCCGGGCGAGACCCCGGCCGCACCGACCGAGGCCGAACTGAAGGCAGCCGAGCAGAAGAACGCAGGCGGCGGTGGCCGTCGCGGTGGTGGCCCGCGCTGAGCGCAGGCCACGGTTCTCCCTCGCGCCGGCGGACCTGCCGGCGCCGACATTGAAGTGCCAGCAAGGATCAGTCCGTGGGCTTTTCGACGATCTTCATCCGCCGCCCGATCGCCACCTCGCTGTTGATGGCGGGCCTGTTGCTGCTGGGCATCCTCGGTTACCGCAAGCTGCCGGTGTCGGCGCTGCCGGAAATCGATGCGCCCAGCCTTGTGGTCACCACCCAGTACCCCGGTGCGAACGCCACCACCATGGCCTCGCTGGTCACCACCCCGCTGGAGCGCCAGTTCGGGCAGATTTCCGGGCTGGAGCTGATGACCTCCGACTCGTCGGCCGGGTTGTCGACGATCATCCTGCAGTTCTCGATGGACCGCGACATCGACATCGCCGCGCAGGACGTGCAGGCGGCGATCCGTCAAGCCACCCTGCCCTCATCGCTGCCCTACCAGCCGGTCTACAACCGGGTGAATCCGGCCGACGCGGCCATCGTCACCCTGAAGCTGACCTCTGACACGCGCCCGCTGCGCGACGTCAACAATTACGCCGATTCCATCCTGGCCCAGCGCCTGTCGCAGGTGCAGGGCGTGGGCCTGGTCTCGATCGCCGGCAATGTGCGCCCGGCCGTGCGCATCCAGGTCAATCCGGCGCAGCTGTCGAACATGGGGCTGACCCTGGAACAGCTGCGCAGCGCGCTGACCCAGGCCAACGTCAACGCGCCGAAGGGTTCGTTGAACGGCAAGACCCAGTCCTACAGCATCGGCACCAACGACCAGCTGGCCAGCGCCGCCGAGTACCGCGACACCATCATCAGCTACAAGAACGGCCGCCCGGTGCGGCTGTCGGACGTGGCCGAGGTGATCGATGGCGTGGAGAACGACCAGTTGGCCGCCTGGGCCGATGGCAAGCCGGCGGTGCTGCTGGAAGTGCGCCGCCAGCCGGGCGCCAACATCGTGCAGACCGTCGAGCGCATCCGCGCGATCCTGCCGCAGCTGCAGGGCGTGCTGCCGGCCGACGTGCACCTGGAAATCTTCAACGATCGCACCGAGACCATCCGCGCCTCGGTGCATGAGGTGCAGTTCACCCTGATCCTCACCATCGGCCTGGTGGTGGCGGTGATCTTCGTGTTCCTGCGCCGCCTGTGGGCCACGATCATCCCGTCGGTGGCAGTACCGCTCTCGCTGGCCGGTACCTTCGCGGTGATGGCCTTCGCCGGCATGTCGCTGGACAATCTCTCGCTGATGGCGCTGGTGGTGGCCACCGGCTTCGTGGTCGACGATGCGATCGTGATGATCGAGAACATCGTGCGCTACATCGAGCAGGGCAAGAGTGGCAAGGAAGCGGCCGAGATCGGCGCACGCCAGATCGGCTTCACCGTGCTGTCGCTGACGGTCTCGCTGGTGGCGGTGTTCCTGCCGCTGCTGCTGATGCCCGGCGTCACCGGCCGCCTGTTCCACGAGTTCGCGTGGGTGCTGAGCATCGCCGTGGTGCTGTCGATGCTGATCTCGCTGACGCTGACCCCGATGATGTGCGCCTACCTGCTCAAGCCCGATGCCCTGCCCGAGGGCGAGGACGCGCATGAGCGCGCGGCGGCGGCCGGCAAGCAGAACCTGTGGACGCGCACCGTCGGCCTCTACGAGCACAGCCTGGACTGGGTGCTTGGCCACCAGCGGCTGACCCTGGCCGTGGCCGGTGGCGCGCTGGTGCTGACCGTGCTGCTGTACGTGCTGATTCCCAAGGGCCTGCTGCCCGAACAGGACACCGGCCTGATCACCGGCGTGGTGCAGGCCGACCAGAACATCGCCTTCCCGCAGATGGAGCAGCGCACCAGGCAGGTGGCCGAAGCGCTGCGCCAGGATCCAGACGTGACCGGCGTGTCGGCCTTCATCGGCGCCGGCAGCATGAACCCCACCCTCAACCAGGGCCAGCTGTCGATCGTGCTGAAGGAGCGCAGCCAGCGCGATGGGCTGGAGGAGATCCTGCCGCGCCTGCAGAAGGCAGTGGCCGGCATTCCGGGCGTGGCGCTGTACCTGAAGCCGGTGCAGGACGTAACCCTCGATACCCGCGTGGCCGCCACCGAGTACCAGTACTCGCTGTCGGACGTGGATTCGGCGACGGTGGCGACCCAGGCCACGCGCCTGACCGAAGCGCTGCGCAAGCGCCCGGAACTGGCCGACGTCGACAACAACCTGTCCAACCAGGGCCGCGCCCTGGAGCTGAACATCGACCGCGACAAGGCCAGCGTGCTGGGCGTGCCGATGCAGACCATCGACGACACGCTCTACGATGCGTTCGGCCAGCGCCAGATTTCGACCATCTTCACCGAGCTCAACCAGTATCGCGTGGTGCTGGAAGTGGCACCGGAGTTCCGCACCAGCACAGCGCTGATGGAACAGCTGGCCGTCGCCTCCAACGGCGCCGGCGCATTGACCGGCACCAATGCCACCAGCTTCGGCCAGGTCACCTCCTCCAACTCGTCCACCGCCACCGGCATCGGCGCGCAGAACACCGGCATCACCGTCGGCGCCGGCAACATCATCCCGCTGTCGGCGCTGGCCGAAGGCAAGGTCAGCAGCGCCCCGCTGGTGGTCAGCCACCAGCAGCAGCTGCCGGCGGTGACCGTGTCGTTCAACGTGGCGCCGGGCTATTCGCTGTCCGAAGCGGTGCGAGCGATCCAGGAGACCAAGGACAGCCTGGACATGCCCACCCACCTGCATGCCGAGTTCATCGGCAAGGCCGCTGAATTCACCGGCAGCCAGACCGATGTGGTGTGGCTGCTGCTGGCCTCGCTGGTGGTGATCTACATCGTGCTGGGCGTGCTCTACGAGAGCTACATCCACCCGATCACGATCATCTCCACCCTGCCGCCGGCCGGTGTCGGCGCGCTGCTGGCGCTGATGCTGTGCGGGCTGAGCCTGTCGGTGGATGGCATCGTCGGCATCGTGCTGCTTATCGGCATCGTCAAGAAGAACGGCATCATGATGGTCGACTTCGCCATCGAAGCCCGCCGCGCCGGCGCCAACGCGCACGAGGCGATCCGCCGCGCCTGCCTGCTGCGCTTCCGCCCGATCATGATGACCACCGCCGCGGCCATGCTTGGCGCGCTGCCGCTGGCGCTGGGCACCGGCATCGGTTCGGAGCTGCGCCGCCCGCTGGGTATCGCCATCGTTGGCGGCCTGCTGCTGTCGCAGTTGGTGACCCTGTACACCACGCCGGTGATCTACCTGTACATGGAGCGCTTCTCCGAGTGGCTGGCGCGCCGCCGCGAACAGCGTGCGCTGCGCGACGGTTCGCTGCAGGAGCCGCAGGCATGATCCACGCCCCGCTGCCGTGGGGGGCCGCACGATGAACCTGTCCGGCCCCTTCATCCGCCGCCCGATCGGCACCGCACTGCTGGCCATCGGCTTGTTCATGGTCGGCCTGATCTGCTACCTGCGCCTGGGCGTATCGGCGCTGCCGAACATCGAGATCCCGGTGATCTTCGTGCATGCCAGCCAGTCCGGCGCCGACGCGGCGACCATGGCCTCGACGGTCACCGCGCCGCTGGAACGCCATCTCGGCCAGCTGCCGGGCATCGATCGCATGCGCTCGTCGAGCTCGGAAGGCAGCTCGCTGGTGTTCATGATCTTCCAGAGCGGCCACAACATCGATTCGGCGGCACTGGATGTACAAACGGCGATCAACTCGGCTCAGGCCGACCTGCCCTCGGGCATGGGCTCGCCGATGTACCAGAAGGCGAATCCGAACGACGACCCGGTGATCGCCATCGCGCTGACCTCGCAGACGCAGTCGGCCGACGAGCTCTACAACGTGGCCGACTCGCTGCTGGCGCAGCGCATCCGCCAGATCAGCGGCGTCGCCTCGGTCGACATCGCTGGCGCGTCGACGCCGGCGGTGCGCGTGGATGTCAACCTGCGCCTGATGAACGCGTTGGGCCTGACCGCCGATGACCTGCGCAACGCGGTGCGCGCGGCCAACGTAACCTCGCCCACCGGCTTCCTCAGCGATGGCAACACCACCACGGCGATCATCGCCAACGACTCGGTGGCACGCGCCGCCGACTTCGCCGACCTGGTGGTCAAGACCCAGGGCGACGGCCGGGTGATCCGCCTGAAGGACATCGCCAACGTCTACGACGGCCAGCAGGATGCCTACCAGGCGGCGTGGTTCGACCACAAGCCGGCGGTGGTGATGTACGTGTTCACCCGCGCCGGCGCCAACATCGTGGAGACCGTGGATCGGGTCAAGGCGCAGATCCCCACCCTGCGCGACTACCTGCAGCCGGGCACCACGATGACGCCGTACTTCGACCGTACGCCGACCATCCGTTCGTCGCTGCATGAAGTGCAGGTCACCCTGCTGATCAGCCTGGCGATGGTGGTGCTGACCATGGCGCTGTTCCTGCGCCGGCTGGCCCCCACCCTGATCGCGGCGGTGACCGTGCCGCTGTCGCTGGCCGGCGCCGCGCTGGTGATGTACGTGATGGGCTTCACCCTGAACAACCTGAGCCTGCTGGCGCTGGTGATCGCGATCGGCTTCGTGGTCGACGATGCGATCGTGGTGATCGAGAACATCATGCGCCACCTCGACGAAGGCATGCCGCGCATGCAGGCGGCGTTGACCGGTGCGCGCGAGATCGGCTTCACCATCGTCTCGATCACCGCCTCGCTGGTGGCGGTGTTCATCCCGCTGCTGTTCGCCAGTGGCATGATGGGCGCGTTCTTCCGCGAGTTCACCGTCACCCTGGTGGCGGCCATCGTGGTTTCGATGATCGTCTCGCTGACGTTGACCCCGGCGCTGTGCAGCCGCTTCCTCAGCGCGCACGACCACAGCGCGCCGCCGTCGCGTTTCGGCCGCTGGCTGGACGCCGGCCACGAGCGCATGCTGCGCATCTACACCGTATTCCTCGACTTCTCGCTGCGCCACGCGCTGCTGCTGTCGCTGACGCCGCTGATCCTGATCGGCGTCACCATCTTTCTGTTCGGCGCGGTGAAGAAGGGCGCGTTCCCGCCGCAGGACACGGGCCTGATCTGGGGCCGCGCCAACTCCAGTGCCACCGTGTCGTTCGAGGACATGGTCGCGCGCCAGCGCCGCATCACCGACATGCTGATGGCCGACCCGGCGGTGAAGACGGTGGGTGTACGCCTGGGCAGCGGCCGCCAGGGCTCCAGTGCACAGTTCAACATCGAGCTGAAATCTCGCAGTGACGGCCGCCGCGAAACCACCGCGCATGCGTTGGCGCGCCTCAGCGCCAAGGCCGATCGCTATCCCGACCTGCAGCTGCGCCTGCGCGCGATCCAGGACCTGCCCAGCAACGATGGCGGCGGTTCCAGCCAGGGCGTGCAGTACCGCATTTCGCTGCAGGGCAACGACCTGGCCGCACTGCAGGAATGGCTGCCCAAGCTGCAGGCGGAACTGAAGAAGAACCCGAAGCTGCGCGACGTCGGGACCGACGTGGACAATGCCGGCCTGCGCCAGAACATCCAGATCGACCGCGCAAAGGCCGCGCGCCTGGGCATCACAGTGGGCGCCATCGACGGCGCGCTGTATGGTGCGTTCGGCCAGCGCCAGATCTCCACCATCTATTCGGACATCAACCAGTACAGCGTGGTGGTCAATGCCCTGCCCTCGCAGACAGCCACCCCGGCGGCGCTGGATGAGGTGTACGTGCGTGCGCGCAACGGCGACATGGTGCCGATCACCGCGGTGGCCACGCAGATGCCTGGCCTGGCCCCATCGCAGATCACCCACGAGAACCAGTACACGACGATGGACCTCAGCTACAACCTGGCTCCCAACGTGAGCATGGGCGAGGCCAAGGCGATCATCGACGCGACCGTGGCCGGCATGCGCATGCCCGGCGACATCCGCCTGGCCGACGATGCGGGCTTCGGCTTCAACTCAGATCCCAGCGACATGCTGATCCTGGTGTTCGCCGCAATCCTGACCGTGTACCTGGTACTGGGCATGCTCTACGAGAGCCTGATCCACCCGGTCACCATCCTGTCCACGCTGCCGGCGGCGGGTGTCGGTGCGCTGCTGGCCCTGTTCGGCACCAACACCGAGCTGTCGGTGATCTCGATGATCGCGCTGGTGCTGCTGATCGGCATCGTCAAGAAGAACGCGATCATGATGATCGACTTCGCACTGGTGGCGCAGCGCGAGCATGGGCTGGCGCCGCGCGATGCCGCACGCGAGGCCAGCATCGTGCGCTTCCGCCCGATCATGATGACCACGATGGTCGCGATCCTGGCCGCAGTGCCGCTGGCGATCGGCCTGGGTGAAGGGTCCGAGCTGCGCCGCCCGCTGGGCATCGCGATGATCGGCGGCCTGCTGTTCTCGCAGAGCCTGACCCTGCTCAGTACGCCGGCACTGTACGTGATCTTCTCCTGCCTGGCCGAGCGCTGGCGCGCCCGTCGCGCGCGCAGGCGCGAAGCGAAGCTGCTCAAGCGCGCGCAGCGGGCGTAGTAGAGCCCATCCACGCATGGCGTGGATCTAGTTCTCGGTACTGCGAATCTGCTGGCCAGCGGCCGGCACTACCACCGGCGCGGAGGGTGGGTGCGGACCGTTGGTCCGCACGCCTCCCGGTTTGACGTGCTGTAACGAAAAGAGAACAATTCCCCTCCAGCCATGGTCCTGCGCCCCTTCGCGGCGCCCCGCTGCCCTCTCCGGCAAGCCTGCGTGATCCCAGCCATCAACCTTTCCCCCCATGCGGGCGGATGGCGCGTGGCCGTTCGCCGAGGATGACTGAACCATGCTCCTGCACCCACTCTGCCGCCCGGCCCTGCTTGCCGTTTCCCTGTCACTGGCCTGTGCCGCGCATGCCCAGTCCGTACCCGAGCGCACCAATCGGAACCGCAGTGCCACCGATCTGGATGCGGTGAAGGTCACCGCCGAACGCACCCACGCCGATACCGGCGCCCTTGGTGATCGCGTGCTGCGTGATACCCCGTTCGCGATCACCGCCGTGGGCCGCGAGCAGATCGAGCAGCGCCAAGTGGTCTCGCTGGGCGAAGCGTTCCTGCTCGACCCTTCGGTCAGCACCCAGGTCAGCGCCTATGCCAGTGGCTGGAGTTCGCCGATCCGCAACCGTGGCATCGACCTGAACTTCGACAGCTATCGCGTCAATGGCCTGCAGGTTTCCTCGTGGGGTACCGAGTGGCCGCTGGAAGTGATGGAACAGGTCGATCTGCTGAAAGGCCCGGGTGGATTCCTTTATGGTTTCGGTGCCCCCGGTGGCATCGTCAACTACATCACCAAGAAGCCGACCGATACGCCCACCTTCTCCGCCCAGCTGGGCTGGCGCGAGCAGGGCATCGTCAGTGCCGGGATGGACGTCGGCGGCCGCTTCGGCAACGCGCAGATGTTCGGTTATCGCTTCAATGCTTTCGAGGAAAAGGGTGAGACCTTCAATGGTGGCCACGTCGATCGCAAGGTGGGCGCACTGTCGCTGGACGCGCGCCTGAGCGACGCACTGATCTGGACCTTCGACGGCGTGTTCCAGTCACGCGACCTGCGCGAGGAATCGCCGCAGTACTACTTCCGCGGACTGACCTCGTTGCCGCGACCGATCGCCGGGAATACCGGCAACAGTGTCCCCGGCACCTACTACGACACTCGTTCCAGCCTGTTGTTGACCCGCTTGGACTGGCAGATCAACAGCGACTGGAGAACCAGCCTGAGTTACGGCGTCACCACCTCGTGGAATGACGTCAACAAGATCTTCGCCTACATCGATTCGCCCAATGGCGACTATGACGTCAACGTCTATGAACTGGGTGGCAAGAGCGAGTGGAGGCTGGCCCAGGCGATGCTGCAGGGCAGCTTCCGCACCGGTCCGCTGCAGCATCAGGTGGTGGCAGGCATCAGTCACCAGACCGGGCTGGGCTGGGACCGTCCCTACGAATGGAGCCTGATCGGCCGCGCCAACCTGTACCAGCGCCATGCCATCCGCCATGACGCCGTCGGTTCACGGGTGATGACCCGCGGCGACGAGACCGTGCAGCAGGCCGTGTTCGCAAGCGATACCGTCGATCTCGGCAGCGGCTGGTCGGTGCTGGCGGGCTGGCGCTACAACGATTACGAGACCAAGGGCCGCTACCACACCTATCCGGTCACACCGACCTATGCCGTGATGTTCAAGCCCAGCGAGGCGGTCACCCTCTACGCCAGCTACATCGAATCGCTGGAAGCGGGCAGCCGCGTAGGCAACAACTACGTCAACGCCGGTGATGTGCTCGACCCGACCCTCAGCAAGCAGTACGAGATCGGCGCGAAGGCCGAGGCCGCGCGCTGGAACGCGAACGTGGCGGCGTTCCGGCTGGAACGTGGCGCCAACATCGATGAACTCACACCGGCCGGCAAGCGCCTGGTGCAGGACGGCATCACGCTGTACGAAGGCATCGAGGCCAGTGCCGACCTGCACCTCAGCGATGTCCTCACGATTGGCGGAGGCGTCACCTGGCTGGACCCGACCTACGACAGGCTGTCCCCGGCCAGCGCTGCACAGGAGGGCAACCGTACCGCCGGTGCGGCGCGCTGGAGCGGGGTCGTGCACGCCACCTACCAGCTGCCGTGGGTGGATGGCCTGGAAACATACGCCGCGGTGCGCTACTACGGCGATGTCTGGTACGACGCCGACAACACCCTGAAGCTGCCCGATTACACGCTGGTCAATGCAGGCATCGGCTACCGCCTGCTCGCCTCCGGTCATCCGCTGACCGTGCGCGCCAGCGTCGAGAACCTGGCCAACCGGAAGTACTGGTCCAACGCCGGCACAGGCCTGCCACGCACGTTCGCTGTGAGCGTGCGGTTCGACATGTAGGGCCCGGCAGCACCGTGGGTGCGGACCGTTGGTCCGCACTCCATATTTCACGCGCAGCCCGCAATAATGGTGGAAGACCCTTCCACCGAGCCTGCATGTCCGCCCGCCAATCCCGCCTCAGCCGACTGTGGGCCCACGAAAAGGCCAGCTACGGCCTGCGCGTGTTCATCGCGCTGACCGCGGCCGTGGCCGTGTGCTGGCAGTTCGAGGCGCTGACCGCCCTGCCCGGCGTGTTCCTCGGCATCATCGCAAGCGCCATCGCAGAAACCGACGACAACTGGTGGGGCCGGACCAAGGCCGTGGTGTTGTCCCTGTTGTGCTTCTGCATTGCGGCGGCTTCGGTGATCTGGCTGTTCCCGTGGCCGTGGATCTTCATCGGCGCGCTGGCACTGTCCACCTTCGGCCTGACCCTGCTTGGCGCGCTCGGCGAGCGCTACGCATCCATTGCCCAGGCCACGGTGACGCTGGCGATCTACACGATGATCGGCTTGGAACAACATGGTGCCAGCGACCTGCACAGCGCACTGGAAGCGGTCAGCCATCTGCTGGCCGGTGCGGTCTGGTACGGGCTGTTGTCGATCCTGTGGGCCGCGTTGTTCGCCAACCGGCCGGTGCGCGAACGCGTGGCGCGGCTGTACCTTGAGCTGGGCCGCTACCTGCAGCTGAAGGCTGCGCTGTTCGAGCCGGTGCGCGAAGCCGACCTGCAACGTCGCCAGCTCGACCTGGCCGAACAGAACCGCCGTGTGGTGGGTGCACTGAACGAGGCCAAGACAGCGATCCTTGCCCGCTTCGGCCGCTCCGGCCGGCCCGGGGTGAACTCCGGCCTGTACCTGCGCCTGTACTACATGGCGCAGGATTTCCACGAGCGCGCCAGTTCCTCGCACTACCCGTATGGCGCGCTGGTGGACGCCTTCTTCCACAGCGATGTGCTTTACCGCTGCCAGCGCCTGCTCGACCTGCAGGGCCAGGCCTGTGCCCGCCTGGGCGAGGCGATCCGGCTGCGTCGTCCGTTCGTATACGGTGAAAGCAACCAGCAGGCCGGGCGCGACCTGGCAGACGCGCTGGCCTACCTGCGTGACCAGCAGCGCCCGCAGTGGCAGCGCCTGCTCGGCTCGCTGGACCTGCTGGTTCACAACCTGCGCAGCATCGAGCGCCGCCTGCTGGATGCCGAACGTTCCGAAGCCAGCCTGGACAACGTCGACACCCGCCTGCGCGACAGCAACCCACATACTCTGCGCGAGATGGGCGTGCGCGTCCGCCAGCAGTTCACGCCCGGCTCGGTGCTGTTCCGCCATGGCCTGCGCATGGCACTGGCGCTGATCGCCGGCTTTGCAGCGATCCGGCTGTTCAATGCACAGAACGGTTCATGGGTACTGCTGACGATCGTGTTCGTGTGCCGGCCCAACTTCGGTGCCACCCGCCAGCGCCTGGCACAGCGCATCGTCGGCACCGTCGCCGGACTGGTGCTGACCTGGGCACTGCTGCAGCTGTTCCCGCAGCTGCACGTGCAGTTGCTGATCGCCCTGCTCTCTGCGCTGCTGTTCTTCTTCACCCGCACCGACCGCTACCTGGTGGCATCAGCCGCGATCACCGTGATGGCACTGACCTGCTTCAACCTGATCGGCGATGGCTTCGTGCTGATCGTACCGCGCATGGTCGATACGCTGCTGGGCTGCGCGATCGCAGCAGCGGCAGCATTCCTGATCCTGCCTGACTGGCAGGGCCGGCAGCTGCATCTCGTCCTGGCACGCGTGCTGGACACTGCGGCTCGCTACCTGGATTCGGTGCTGGGCCAGTACCGCAGCGGCATGCGCGACGACCTGGCCTACCGCATCGCCCGCCGCGACATGCACAACGCCGACGCCGCGCTGTCCACCGCACTGTCGAACATGCTGCGCGAACCCGGCCACGTGCGCCGCAACCTGGATGCCGGCTTCCGCTTCCTGGCGCTATCCAACACGCTGCTGGGGCATCTGTCGGCGCTGGGTGCGCACCGCGACCAGGTGGACAGCTACGCAGGCGATCCACTGGCGCTGGCCGCGGGCGATCGCGTGCGCAAGGCACTTCAGGAGCTGGCGACGGCGCTGACCGCGCGGCAACCCGTCGCGGACGATGACAACGACGCCGACCGCGCGGTGGCCGCCGAGCTGGAGCAGATCGACGAGGCGATGCCACCGAAACTGCAGTTGATCCGTACCCAGATGGCGCTGGTACTGCGCATGCTGCCGAAGGTGCGTGCCGCGGCCAATGAGGCGGCGACCAACCTGACCTGATCCCTCATCGCTGATCGGGCATCCCATCCACGCATGGCGTGGATCTGCTGCGCCGCGTGCAACGGCGCGTTGCACCGGGCGATGCAGTTCGATCACGCCGCCACGCGGATACTGGGCAATCGCCCGCTCTGGATCATCACCATGAAAATCGAACTCAGTGGTCGCACAGCGCTGGTCACCGCCTCCACCGCCGGCATCGGCCTGGCCATCGCCCAAGGCCTGGCCAGCTCTGGTGCGCGGGTCATTGTCAATGGCCGCAGCACCAGCAGCGTCGAGCGCGCCCGCCAGCATCTGCTCGCGGCCGTGCCGGTAGCCGACGTATTGGGTGTCGCCGCCGACCTCTCCGATGCGGCCGGTGTCGATACGCTGCTGGCTGGGCTGCCGAGGGTCGACATCCTGGTCAACAACGCTGGCATCTTCGGCCCGCAGGACTTCTTCGAGACCGATGACGCCACCTGGGAGCGCTACTGGCAGACCAACGTGATGTCCGGCGTACGCCTGTCGCGTGCGCTGCTGCCAGCGATGGTCGATGCCGGCTGGGGCCGCGTGCTGTTCATCTCGTCCGAATCGGCGCGCAACATTCCGGCCGACATGATCCATTACGGGGTCAGCAAGACCGCGCAGCTGTCACTGTCACGCGGCCTGGCCAAGCGCGTGGCCGGCAGTGGCGTCACCGTCAACGCAGTGCTGCCTGGCCCGACCCTGTCCGATGGCTTCGCCGCGATGTTCGAGGATGAACGCCAGCGCAGCGGCAAGCCGCTGGAACAGATCGGCCGCGAGTTCGTGATGGCGCACCGGCCGTCTTCGGTGATCCAGCGCACCGCTACGGTCGAGGAAGTGGCCAACATGGTGGTGTACCTGGCCTCGCCACAGGCCTCGGCGACTTCCGGGGCAGCGCTGCGCGTGGACGGCGGCGTGGTCGACGATATCGTCTGAGGGTGCTGGCAGGTGTGCGGACCAGCGGTCCGCACCCACAGGTCCGCACCCACAGCGGATGGGCAGGAATGCTAGGCTGCGCCGGTCAAGGAGGCTCCATGTCCGGTCACAACCAATTCGCCCTGCTGCGCCAGCGCCGTTTCCTGCCGTTCTTCGTCGTACAGGCGCTCGGTGCGTTCAACGACAACGTGTACCGGCAGGCGATCATCAGCATGTTGCTGTTCATGGCCGTGCCGGAGGAAGAACTGGGGTTGTACGCCACCCTGGCACCGGCCATCTTCATCCTGCCGTATTTCCTGTTCTCGGCGCTGGCCGGGCAGATCGCCGACAAACTGGAAAAATCGCGGCTGATCGTGATCACCACCACCATGGAGATCGTGATCATGTCGCTGGCGGCCACCGGCTTCCTCACCCAGAGCCTGCCGGTGCTGCTGGTCGCGCTGTTCTGTACCGGCATGCAGTCCACCCTGTTCGGCCCGGTGAAGTATTCGGTGCTGCCGTCGGTGCTCAGGCCCGAGGAACTGACCGGCGGCAACGGCCTGGTCGAGATGGGCACTTCAATGTCGATTCTCTCCGGCATGATCGTTGGCGGCCTGGTGTTCACCGTGGCCGGCAGCCACGGTACGGTGGTGGCTGCGTGCGCGATCATCGCCCTGGCGATCTGCGGCAACATCGCCGCGCGCCTGATTCCCAGGGTCGATGCAGGCGACCCGACCCTGAAGATCAACTGGAACCCGTTGCCGGAATCGCTGGCGGTACTGCGCATGGCGCGCCAGCAGAAGGCCGTGCGCAACTCGATCCTGGGCGTGTCCTGGTTCTGGTTCGTTGGCACCGTGCTGACCTCGCAGCTACCGGCCTACGCGGTGACCAACCTGGGCGGCGAGCCGACCCTGTACATCTTTGCGCTGGCCCTTTTCTCGGTCGGCACCGGCGTCGGCTCGCTGCTGTGCGAGAAGCTGTCGGCACGCACGGTGGAAATCGGCCTGGTACCGCTGGGGGCGTTCGGCATGACCGCGTTCCTGCTCGACCTGTACTTCGCCCGCAGCGGCGAAGCGACGGTGCACGGACTGACCATCGCGCCGTTCCTGCAGCAGCCCGGCAGCATCCGCATCGTCATCGACCTGGTCGGCATCGGCCTGTTCACCGGCATCTTCGTGGTGCCACTGTTCGCACTGATCCAGAGCCGCACGCCGAAGGCGCAGATGTCGCGCGTGTTCGCCGCACTGAACATCCAGAACTCGGGCTTCATCGTCGCTGCGGCGTTGCTGTCGCTGGCCGCGCACACGCTGCTGCACTGGACCATTCCGCAGCAGTTCCTGGCGCTGGCCATCGCCAACGCGCTGGTGGCGATCTACATCTTCACCATCGTCCCTGAATTCCTGATGCGCTTCCTCAGCTGGCTGATGGTGCGCACCCTGTACCGGCTGCGCCCGCACGGCATCGAGGCCAACGTGCCCGACGAAGGCGCCGCGCTGCTGGTCTGCAACCACGTCAGCTACATGGACGCGCTGATCCTGTCGGCGACGATTCCGCGTCCGGTGCGCTTCGTCATGTACTACAGGATCTTCAACATCCCGGTAATGCGCTGGATCTTCCGGACCGCCAAGGCAATCCCGATCGCCGGTGCGCGCGAAGACCCGGCACTGATGCAGCGGGCGTTCGACGAGATCGACGCTGCGCTGGCCGAAGGCGAACTGGTCTGCATCTTCCCCGAGGGTGCGCTGACCCGCGACGGCGAGATGGCGCCGTTCAAGTCCGGCGTCGAGAAGATCCTCGAGCGGCGGCCGGTGCCGGTGGTGCCGATGGCGCTGCGCGGCATGTGGTCGAGCATGTGGAGTCGCCGCGACAGCCGCCTCGGCCGCATGCGGGTGCCGCGCCGTTTCCGCGCCACGGTCGAGGTGGTGGCGGCACCGGCCGTTGATGGCCACGCCACCCGCGCCCCGGTGCTGGAGGCGCAGGTGCGGGCCCTGCGTGGCGATCACGCCTGATCGGCCCGGCGGCCGTCGGTAGCGCTTCCAGGCGATAGCCCCAATCCCCGGAATGACGGCCTCTGTCTCATGACAGAGGCCCGTCAAATAGCGCCCAGTCAAGGGCCATACACGCCACCATCTGACTGTAAACGCATACATGCAGCGCAGGTTGAGGTAGATTACGCACCCACAGGGGGGAGGTTCGGCCAATGCACCAAGGCCGGCCACCAAGGAATGGAGTCTTGCTTTGAATCAACCGCCACCGCTCAGCCGCCCCGTCTACATCCCCAACCATCTGGTCTGGGCGATCCTGACGACGCTGTTCTGCTGCCTGCCGTTGGGCGTGGTGTCGATCGTCTATGCCTCCCAGGTCGATGGCCGCCGCGCGGCCGGCGACCTGCCGGGGGCCTACAGCGCGTCGCGCAAGGCGGGCTGGTGGGCGGTGGCTTCGGCCGTGGCCCTGCCGGTCCTGTTGCTGTTGTGGTTCGGGCTGTTCGGCGGCTTGGCCGTACTGGGCGCTCTTTCCGACCAATGATTCACCACCACCACCCATCAAGGAGCTTGAACCCATGAATACCGCCACTCCGCAGGTCCCGAACAATCTGGTCTGGGCCATCCTGAGCACCCTGTTCTGCTGCCTGCCGGCCGGCATCGTGTCGATCGTCTACGCCGCCCAGGTCAACGGCAAGCTGGCCGCTGGCGACATCGCCGGTGCCCAGGAATCCTCGGCCAAGGCCAAGAAGTGGGCCATCTGGTCGGCCATTGCCGCCGTCGTGGTCGGCGTGCTGTACGGCATCCTGATCGTCGCTCTCGGCGGCATGGGTGCGATGAGCAACAGCGGCTACTGATCCGCGTGGACGGATCCGGCGCCTGCGCCGGATCCGTTGCTGCATGTCCGCACTGCCCACCCGATCCCGACTGGCCCGCTGGGCACCGCTGCTGGCCGCCACCGGCCTGGCCGCCGGTGCCGCGCTGGTGCTGCGCAACGTCAATCCGTATGTCGCCGGCAATCCCTTGCCGAGCTGCCCGCTGTACGCGCTGACCGGCCTGTACTGCCCGGGCTGTGGCAGCACCCGCTGCCTGTATTCGCTGGTCCATTTCGACCTGCCCGGCGCGATGGCGATGAACCCGCTGCTGGTCATCAGCCTGCCCTTCCTGCTGCTGATGCTGCTGAACGTCGCCGGCATCCGTCCGCGCCTGCTGGACCCGCTGATGCGGGTGCTGGCCAATCCCACGTTCTGGCTCTGGGTACTGCCTGGGTATGCGCTGCTGCGTAACCTGCCGTGGGCACCGTTCACGGCGCTGGCACCGGTCTAGTTTCCAGCCAACGGCGCAGCCCCTCGTGGTGGGCGGCGTTTGTCGGTCATGGGATTGGCCGGGCGGGTGGACTGCGCAGGGGGCGCTGCAAGTACGTCCATGTAAGCTCGGTCGCCGCATCCATGCGGCTCACGCCCCTGCGCAGCCCACCCGCCCGGCCACGGACAGTTTCCGTGTGCGTCCACCACGGAAAAGAAAGAGAAGATCAAAAGCGGAAGCGGATCGCTTCGCTCTGCATCCACGCATGGCGTGGATCTACCGTGTCGACCAAGGTCGACACCTACCAACAGCCGCCGGAAACTGTCGGGGGTGGGGCGGTGTGGGGCCGCAGGACCGTTGGCGCCATGGATGGCGCCATCGAGCCCCCAGGGGTGAGGGCGCTTTGCTTGCGAAGCACTGCTTCGCAAGCGCCCGAACGCACAGCCGCCAGCGGCTGGGCCGGTTTGGGGGTTTACGGCGTGTCCTGCAGCCCCACACCGCCCCGCCCAACCCTCAGCAACCCAGAGCCGCTTTGGCTTTGGCGTTGGCCTCTGCAGGTGCAGGGCTGCAAGCCCTGCACAACAACTACGTCACCCAGCCTGCAATCACCAGCAACGCGAGGATCGCCAGCCACAGCAGCAGCATCCGCCACACCAGGCTCATCGCATCACGCAGGTCCGGCAGCCGCTGCCACACCGGCAACAGCCCCGCCTCGGTGTAATCGTGCGCGTCCTCGCGCAGCTCGGCGTTGACGCTGGCCCGCGCCACCGCGCCCAGGAACCCGATGGAGCCGGCCAGGCGTTCGCCATGGGCCTGGCGCCAGGCCTTCCACGCCGTATCGAAGTTGCCGACCAGCGCCATCGAGAACGCCATCAGCTGCGCTACCGGCCACTCGATCCAGCCCAGCAGGCGCTGCGCCAGCGCCAGCGGCTCCACCGGCACGCGTGCACGCATCGGGCTTTCCGCCATCAACGCCAGCAAGCGGTAGCCCAGCGCACCGGCCGGGCCCAGCAGCAGGAACCAGAACAGCACCGCGAACCAGCGACGCAGCGCATTGAGCACGGTCGCCTCGACCAGCGACGGCACGTCTTCGCGCAGGCTGCCACCGGCGGCCTGCAGGTTGCGCACGGCTGCCTGCCGCGTCGCGGCGTCGTCCGCATCAATGATCGCTTCGATATCACGATCCAGGTCGCGCGGCCCCCAGCACCAGGCCAGCACGGCCACACCCAGCAGCAGCGACGGCAGGCCGAACAGCACTCCGCGCAGCAGCCACGCCAGCAGCCCCATCAGCAGCAGCGGCGGCAGCAGCGCCAGCGCCACTCCAGCCGGTCCCTGCCAGGCCTTGCCACCACGCGCATCCAGCCAGCCCAGCCAGCGCCGGAAGCCGTCGAAACGGCGCATCGAGGCGGCAGCGGCCGGGGCAACGTGGCCCAGGGCCAGCGCCACCAGCACGGCGGCCAGAGTGGTGAACATGGCAGGTCTCCCTACGAAACAGAACGCTCGGCGCCGCTACCTTACCTGTCGCAGCGGTGCCCTCGCGGGTGAACCGGACTTTAACCCGGGCCGTGTTCAGGTGGCGGCAATACAGCTGCCACGATCGGCCCGGCCGAAACGCCGGCTCAGCCTCGCTGCTGGCGGTACCAGTGTTCGATCAGGCTCCGCGAAATCGAGATCGGTGGCGACAGGCGGATGCCATGGCCGTCGTCCTCCACATCGCGCGCCAACGCGGCGCCGACCTCGTCGGCACTGAACCAGCGCGCGTCTTCCAGCTCGCCATCCACGGTCGGCAGGTCGTCTTGCGCCTGTGCACGGAAGCCGACCATCAGCGCGCCGGGGAACGGCCACGGCTGCGAACCGAGGTACTGGCAGGCGGTCACCCGCACCTTGCTCTCCTCATGGACTTCGCGCACCACGGTCTGCTCGAAGGTCTCGCCAGGTTCGACGAAGCCGGCCAGCACCGAGTAACGGCGCGGGGCCCAGTTCGACTGTCGGCCCAGCAGCAGCCGGCCCTGGTTTTCCACGGCGACGATCACCGCCGGATCGACGCGCGGATAGTGTTCGGTGGAACACTGCGCGCAACGGCCGACGAAGCCGCCACGGGCAAACGCCACCGCGCCGCCGCATACGCCGCAGAAGCGGGTGCGCGAGTGCCAGTAGGACATGCCACGGGCATAGCTGAAAGCGGTGGCATCGGCCATCGGCCACAACAACGCAGCCTGGCGCAGATCCAGTCGGCGTGGCGCGCTCACGGTGACATTGGTGGCTTCGACCGAGAACCATGCCTGATCACCGCGAAGCCCCAGGAAAACTGCGGCGCCCGGGCCACCGCCGACGTCGGCGCCGGTCAGCGCCAGCGGCTGGTCGTCATCGCCGGTGAAGGCGCTGCCATCGTGATCGAGGACGAGGATGCGCGCGCCCGGCCACAGGCGCGCCAGTGCATCGGCATCTTCGCGCAGGGCATCGGCGCGCTCCAACGGTTCGCCAACGAAGGCAAAACCGGAAAGCGGCGAAGGAGTATTGGGCATCCGCCAAGCGTGCCGCCAATCGATGCAGGTGGCAAGCCGCAGGCTTTGCGGAAACCGCCTGTGGGTGTGGAGCTTGCTCCACACACCTTGTCGCGCGGGACACAGGCCCCGCGCCCTGCTTACATGCTGAAACTGCTGCCGCAGCCGCAGGTGGTCTTTGCGTTCGGGTTGCGGATCACGAACTGGGCACCCGTCAGGCTCTCGGTGTAATCCACCTCCGCGCCCATCAGGTACTGCAGGCTCAGCGGGTCGACCAGCAGGGTCACCCCGCTGGTCTGTACCGCCAGGTCATCCTCGGCACGGTTCTCGTCGAACTCGAACCCGTACTGGAAGCCCGAACAGCCGCCTCCCTCGATGTACACACGCAGGGCCAGGTCGGGGTTGCCCTCTTCCTGGATCAGGGATTTGACCTTGGCGGCCGCCGACTCGGTGAAGTTCAGCGGGCGCTCCAGCGATTGGTAATCGGGCGCGGCAACCGGGGTGGCGCCGGGCAGGGAGACTAGCGTGCTCATGCTGCCAGCATGGGGGTGCCGACGACGGCTTTCAAGCCATCGCCTCGGCCAGCTTGCGACGCGCGGCGGTATCGCCCTTGCCATCATGGGCGTCTTCGCCTTCCGGCGCCGGCAAGGCTGCGATCGGGGCGCTGGCATGGATCAGGCGGCCGTTCAGCTGCGCGCCCGCGTTCATCTCCACCACCTGGTAGTGGACGTTGCCATTGACCCGTGCGCTCGGGGTCAACTCGACCTTCTCGGTGGCGTGTACATCGCCGTCCAGGCGGCCGCTGATGACCACCACCTGGGCCCGGATCTCACCTTCGATCACGCCGTGCTCGGCAACCGTCAGGGTCGCACCACTGGCGCCTTCGGCGGCGATCACCTTGCCGTGGATGCGGCCTTCCACATACAGGCCACCACTGAATTCCACATCCCCGCGGATCACCACCTGGTTGCCGATCAGGGCATCCACCACCAGCTGGCCTTCACGGTTGGATTTGCTGCTTCCGAACATCTGCCTACTCCCCTTTGCTGGCCGGCGCACCGGCCTGTTTCCAGTCGAATACCTGGGTGGTACCCCCCGTACCACTCCCCAATGTCACCCGCACGCGTTGCGGGGTGAAGTCAGCCGGCAGCATCACGCTGCCGGTGAGCTGCTGGAAGTACCGGAACGAGTAGTCCTGTCCCGGCACCTTGCTGCGCTGGTGCAGATCATCCCAGCTGATCGTGGCCAGCTTGCCGTTCTTCACGCCTTCCACGGTGAAGCGCATCTGCCCCTGGCTGATGGCCCCGCGGTTGAGGTTCTGGGTCAGCACGGCGGTGTACTGCCAGGTGCCGGCCGCTTCCGGGCTGAACTCGATCGAATGGGTGTTCAGGCCCTTGCGCTGGCTGGTCGAGCCGACCAGCCGCTCATAGAAGGCAACATCGGCGCGCAGCCCGGCGATTTCCTCATCGCGCTCGGCCAACGAGGACTGCACCTCGGTATTGGCGGCACGGCTGATGCGGTCGGAGGCTTCCAGCGTGGCCTGCTTCTGGCGCAGCTCGGTCAGCTGTGCCTGCAGCGCCTCGGCACGCTTTTCGGCGGCCTGCAGGCGCTGGCCCTGGGCATCGCGCGGGGTGGCCATCCAGCAGCCGCCAAGCACCGCCAGCACCAGGCTGAGCAGCCAGATGCCGCCGATCACCAGCAGGCGGCGACGGTCGGCAGGCGGTTGCGGCGCGCCGGGCAGGCGGACCTGCACGCGCATGGGAGGACGGTTGGTCATGGGTGGTTTCCGGGGTATCGCAAGGGCGACACCGGTACGGCCCCTGTGGCAAACGACGGGCTAGTGTATGACAGGACGGGTGGGTTTCCTGCGCAGTGGCCGGCCACGGTCGGTGGCGTTCAGGCACGCCATCGTCGATAGTGTGGCCCCCTGCACAGTTCCGTCGCCGGAGCACCGCCATGACCGAAGCCCACCTGTTCGTGATCGGCATCCTGCTGGCCTGGCTGGCCGGTATCCGCGTCTACCTCACCGTGTTCGGTGTCGGCCTGGCCGGGCTGCTTGGCTGGGTCGACCTCCCCCCCGCCCTGCAGGCCACCGAATCCTGGTGGGTGCTGGGCACCTCGGCGGCGCTGGCGGTGGCCGAATTCTTCGCCGACAAGATCCCTGGCGTGGATTCGGTGTGGGACCTGGTGCAGACGCTCGCGCGCGTACCGGCCGGCGCATTCCTTGCGGCGGCCACGCTGTCGCCGGATGGCCAGCTGGGCACCGGTGCGCTCGCCGCCGGCGCCGGCGTCGCCCTGGCCAGCCATGGCCTGAAGGCCGGTACCCGCGCCCTGCTCAACACCTCGCCGGAACCGGCCAGCAACTGGGTCGCCTCTGCGGCCGAAGACACCGTCGTGATCGGTGGCCTGGCCCTCGCCCTGGCACACCCGTGGATCGCGCTGATCGTGGTACTGGCCTGCAGCCTGGCCGGTGCGCTGCTGGTGTGGCTGGTCTGGCGCGCCCTGTGGAAGGGCGTGCGCTGGCTGGCGCGCGGTGCATCGGCAGCACCGCCAGGGCACAGCGGTACCGGCTGAGCACCGGGCTTGTCGCATAATGGACGCGAACACCAGGAGCACCGATGGCCGCAAACGAATCCCCCGCGGGCGCCCGCCCGGGACGCGCTGAAACCCCTCCGGCCGACCATTGGCAACGCTGGGCCCCCGAGACGGCACCTCCGGCCGTGGACCCACCGATGGCGGCGACCCCATCCCCTGTCGCGGCCGATGCGTCCACGCCGGCCAACAGCGCGCCGCCGCCGCTGCCCGGCCCGATCGCACTGGCCGACGCCGGCAACAACGATCTGGCCCCGTCGCCATCGGACTCGCCCTACCGCGTGCTGATCGTTGAAGACGATCGGGCGCAGGCCCTGTTCGCGCAGAGCGTGCTGCACGGCGCCGGCATGCAGGCGATCGTCCACAACGATGCCGATGCCGCGCTGCAGGCCATCAAGGAGCATCGCCCCGACCTGATCCTGATGGATCTTCACCTTCCCGGCCTGGACGGCATGCGCCTGACCGCGCTGATCCGCCAGCAGCCCGGCCTGCAGCTGCTTCCGATCGTGTTCCTCAGCGGTGATCCGGATCCGGAGCGCCAGTTCGAAGTCCTCGACAGCGGCGCGGACGACTACCTGAGCAAACCGATCCGGCCCCGCCACCTGATCGCAGCGGTGGCCAACCGCATCCGCCGCGCACGAGCCCAGGCCGCGACCCTGCCCGGCGCCACCGGCGCACCGGCCACCAGCAATCCGGAAACCGGCCTGCCGACGCGCCACCACGTGCTGCAGCAGCTCAACACCGCACTCGCCCACCGCGATCAGGGCGGCGTGTTCTTCATCGAAGTGGCCAGCGCGCTGGGCCTGCGCGAACGCTATGGCTATGCCGCGTTTGAACGGCTGATGGTGCAGGCCGGGCAGCGCCTGGCCGAAGCCGGCCATCCGCACCTGCTGGCACGCCTGAACGACAACAGCTTCCTGCTGCTGGCCCGCAGCGCCGACGAGGACGCCCTTGAAAGCATCGCTGCCAGCCTGCGCGAGCAGCTGTCGGCACGTGCCTTCGTGATCCGCGACGACGAATCCGTGCACCTGCGCGGCGTAGTTGGCTATGCACCGCTGTCACCGGGCTTCGAGGATGCCAACAGTGCGTTGGAAGCCGTCGAGCGCACCACCCTGCAGGCGCGCCTGCTCAGCGCCGGGGTGGCCGGCCATGTGCACCGCCAGGCAGTCACCGAACAGGAACACCTGGCGCTGCTGGAAGGACAGCTGGAACTGGCCTATCAGCCGATCGTCGCTGTTGCCGGCGGCAACACCGCGCAGTACCAGTTGCTGTTGCGCCTTCGCCAGGCCGACGGCACCGTCCTGGCGGCCGGGCAGGTGATCCCGGCCGCGGAAGCCGCGGGCCGCATCGCCGATCTCGACCAGCAGGTGATGGACCACGCGCTGGGGCTGCTGGACCTGTACCGCCACGCGACGCAGCCACTGAACCTGTTCGTCTCGCAGTCGCTGCGCACCCTGCAGCGCGACGCCTTCGCCGACTGGCTGCTGGAATCACTGCAGCAGCGCGACCTGCCGGGCAGTGCACTGGTGATCGACGTGCGCCTGCCGGACGCACTGATCCACACCGTGCCGCTGCAGCAGTTCTGCCAGCGCATGGCCAGTGCCGGGGTGCGCTTCTGCCTGAGCCAGTTCGAACCCAGCGGCGAGGCCGATGCCCTGCTGAACCAGCTGCCGCTGTCGTTCGTGCGCATGGCTGCGCGCTTTTCCAGCAGCCACGCCAATCCGGCCACGCGCGAGGAGCTGCGCAAGGCGATCGATCAGGCCCATGCCGCCGGGCTGCAGATCATCGGCCAGCAGATCGAGGATCCGCAGGCTGCGGCGGCGATGTGGGTCGGCGGCGTCGACTACATCCAGGGCAACATGGTGCAGTCGGCCGGCAGCGACCTGAACTTCGACTTCCACAACGCGGTGCTCTGACGTGCCGCTGTGGGGCGTGCTGCTGGTTGCCCTCGCCGCGGCCACCATCGCGCTGATGGTGCTGGGCCTGCGGCTTCGCGCGCGCGACCGTGCGCTGGCGCAGCTGCAGCGCACGCACGGAGCGCTGGCCGCTGAACGGGACCAGCTACGCCATACCACTGAACGCCAGGGCCAGCTGGAACAACAGCTGCTGCAGGCCAAGCAGGCCGCCGAGGCGGCCGTGCTGGCCAAGGGCGAGTTCCTGGCCACGATGAGCCATGAGATCCGCACCCCGCTCAATGGCATCCTGCCGATGCTGGAGCTGATCGCACGCGGGCCACTGAGCGAGGACCAGCGGCAGATGCTGGCCACCGCCTCGGCCAGCTCGCAGCAGCTGCTGCGCATCGTCGACGACATCCTCGACTACTCCCGGCTGGAAGCACAGGCGCTGGAGCTGGAAATCACCAGCTTCAACCTGCGCGATCTGCTCGATGGCGTGGTGCAGCTGATGCAGCGCGCCGCCGACGCCAAGGGCCTGGCACTGGGCCTGCAGCTGGATCCATCGGTGCGCCTGCCGGTGCGCGGCGACCCGGTGCGCCTGCGCCAGGTGCTGAGCAACCTGCTGGCCAATGCGATCAAGTTCACCGCCCGCGGCCAGGTGCAGCTGCGCGTGCTGCGCCTGGGCGAAGGTGCCGCGCAGCACCAGCTGCGCTTCGAGATCATCGATACCGGCATCGGCATCGACGACGCGCTGCAGGCACGCCTGTTCCAGTCTTTCAGCCAGGCCGACGCATCCACCACGCGCATCTACGGCGGCACCGGCCTGGGCCTGGCCATCTGCAAGCGCATCATCGACCTGATGCATGGGCGTATTGGTGTGCAGTCCACGCCCGGCCAGGGTGCTACGTTCTGGTTCGAGATCCCGCTGCTGAAGGTTCCTGGCGACCTGCCGGCGATGACGCGCGCGCCGGCACCGCTGCTGCTGTTCAGTGCCGATGCATCGCTGCAGGCACGCATCGAGCGCATCGCTGCCCACCATGGACTGCAGGTGCAGGTGCTGGCGCAACTGGACAACGTGGTCGAGCGCCTGCGCGCTCCCGCGCGGCCCGGAAAACCGGCACCCGCCTGGCTGCTGGTCGATGCGCGCGCACGCCGCAACGGCGAGGCCACGCTGCAGCTCGCACTGGGGGAACGCGGCGACGACGATGCACTGCAGGTACTGTGGCTGCAGGAGGATGCGATTGCGCAACGCCCCCGCCAGCGCCAGCTGCCCTCCCACTTCGACGACGCCGCCCTGCATGCACTGCTGGCGGCACCGGTCGCCTCTGCCCGCCCCGCTGCGCTGCTGGCCAGCGCGGAACACGAGCAACCGGCTGCCACGCTGCCGCCGCTGCATCTGCGCGTGCTGGTGGTGGAGGACAATACGGTGAACAGGATGGTGGCCGAGCAGCTGCTGCGGGTGTTCCAGTGCGAGGTGCGCAACGCCGCCGATGGCGAACAGGCCCTGGCCGCCCTCCGCGAAGGCGGGCTGGACATCGTGCTGATGGATTGCCAGATGCCAGTGCTGGACGGCTACGCCGCCACGCGCCGCTGGCGCGCCGAAGAAGCGGAAACCGGGCATGCGCGATTGCCGATCATCGCGATGACCGCCAATGCGATGGCCGGCGACCGCGAGCGCTGCCTGCAGGCCGGCATGGACGATTACCTGTCCAAGCCGATCGCACGCGCCACGCTGCATGCGCTGCTGCAGCGCTGGGGTGGCGGTAAAGCTGCAGCATCTGCACGGCCTTCTGTAGAGCCGGGCCATGCCCGGCTGACGGCCAATTGCAGTCGCACGCCATTAGCCGAGCATGGCTCGGCTCTACCGAATCCGGAAAAGCAGGTGGCGCCAGCACCACAACCGGTGCTCGACCGCGATGTGCTGGATGAACTGCACGCGGTGATCGGCGATGCTGCCACCCAGATCGTCACGGTATTTCTTGAAGATGCGCCGGCGATGGTGCAGCAGTTGCAGCTGGCCGCGCGGAACAGCGATGAACCGCGCATGCAGGCCGTCGCGCACAGCCTGAAATCATCAAGCGCGAACGTGGGGGCGTTGTCGCTGTCGGCGATCGCGCAGCGGATCGAGCACGAGACCCGTAGTGGCAGCCTGCAGCGCCCCGCAGTGGCGGTAGCGCTGCTGGTTGCGGAATTCGCCCGGGCGCGCGTTGCACTGACGGGCTACCTGGCACAGCATCGCGCCGGCCAGGCCCGCTGATTCACTCTTCCAGCTTGCTCAGCAGGTACTTCGGCTCGCCGATACGCTCGATCAGGTCGAGCTGGGTTTCCAGCCAGTCGATGTGTTCTTCCTCCGAGTCGAGGATCTTCACGAACAGCTGGCGGCTGACATAGTCGCCAACCGAATCGGAATAGGCCACCGCCTCGCGCAGGGTGACCACGCCATCGCGTTCCAGCGACAGGTCGCACTGCAGGATTTCAGTCGGGTTCTCGCCGATGCGCAGCTTGCCCAGCGCCTGGAAGTTCGGCAGGCCTTCGAGGAACAGGATGCGGTCGGCGAGCATGTCGGCATGCTTCATCTCGTCGATCGATTCCTTGTACTCGTGTTCGGCCAGTTCCTTGATGCCCCAGTTCTTCAGCATCTTGGCGTGCAGGAAGTACTGGTTGATCGCGGTCAGCTCGTTGTAGAGGACCTTGTTGAGGAATTCGATGACCTTGGTGTCGCCCTTCATGGGGATGCTCCTGCACGCTGAAAACGCAGGCACTGTACCGCCTTGCGTGCGGTGGTGAAGGAACGCGAATCGTGCGCATTGGCCTGCGCGACTGCAGGTGAAGGACGCGAAAGCGCGGCGTCAACACGCCGCGAGGAAACGATCAGGCAACCTGGGCCAGGCCCAATACCGGCAGCGGCAGATCGTGCGTCGCGCGTGCCTTGGCCAGCAGGTCGCCGGCCATGTCCAGGCAGGAACCGCAGGTGGCACCGCAACCGGTCCGCATGGTCAGTTCGGCCACCGTGCTGACACCATGGTGGGCGGCTTCGCGGATCTGGTGGTCGGTGACTCCGTTGCAGATGCAGACGTACACAGGCGGGAACCGGGCTGGCAGGCCAGAAGCGGCCTGTTGCCTATTCCAATGGAAACGAGAATGGTTGTCAATCAGAGACCTGAACCATTCTCGATACCGTTCACAGTCGGATTGACCGGCCCGCCGGACAGCCCGGTCCTGCTGGAAACAGCCGGCGGGGACGCGTTGTGACGGATCGGCCCGCAGCCTGCGTGGGCTCCCATTCAAACCGCCCCGGACTCCCCCTTGGCCTTGCGCGGCCAGTAGCCGCCGCGCTTGGGCGTGCGCTTCCGGGGCCTGTCGTGGCCGGCCGCGTGGCCCGGCATCCAGGCCTCGGCGGCACTCTTGGGCATGGCGCTGACGCCCTGCCCGGCCACCCCACGCGCCAACGGCGCCAGGTGTCGCAGCGCGCGCGCATAGACGCCACGCTTGAACATCACTACGTGCTCCACCGGGTACCAGAAGTCCACCCACCGCCAGTGGTCGAACTCGGGCGAGTCGGTATGGTCCAGCTGCACATGCGATTCATCGCCGGTCAGGCGCAGCAGGAACCAGACCTGCTTCTGCCCGATGCAGACCTGCCGTTCATTGCGGCGGATGGCCCGCGCCGGCAGCTTGTAGCGCAGCCAGCCGGGCGTCGCCCCGAGCACTTCCACGTGCTCAGGCAGCAGGCCGGTCTCTTCCTGCAGTTCACGATACATGGCCTCGACAGGCGTCTCGTCGGTGTTCATGCCGCCCTGCGGGAACTGCCAGCCGTCCCGGCGCACGCGTCGTGCCCAGAACACCTGGCCGTCCTGCCGCATCAGCACGATGCCGACGTTCGGTCGATAGCCGTCCGGATCGATCACGATGCGGACTCCTAAGAAAATCTACTGGTCGGGACTATCCCATGCCCTCTGTCGGCCCACAAGCACGGCACAAAAGTGTTGACAGGGCCGATACACATCCGCAGAATAGCGGGCTCACCAAGGCTATGTAGCTCAGCCGGTTAGAGCACAGCACTCATAATGCTGGGGTCGGTGGTTCGAGTCCACCCATAGCCACCACATTGAAAATCAAGTTGTTTTTCAGTGTGAAAAGTGAGAAAATAGTTGCACGTTTTGCCCCGTCGCCAAGCGGTAAGGCACCTGACTCTGACTCAGGCATTCGGTGGTTCGAATCCATCCGGGGCAGCCAAACAAAAAAGAAAAAAGCCTGATCTTTCGATCAGGCTTTTTTCTTTTTTGTTTTGGTCGCGCATCCCCACCTTATCCCCGCGCCTGTCGGCGCGCCCCCTTGAACATCAAGGGGGCTCTCCTCCAGAGAGGGATCCGGGGTCGGATCCTTTTCCAAAGGAAAAGGCTCTGACCCCACCCCATCGCCGGCCACTGGCCGGCAACCTCGAAATGCACAGCCCCAGAACGACAAAAGCCCGGCCGAAGCCGGGCTTTTGCTTTCCCATCCAGCGGGCTCCCGAAGGAGCCCAACCAGGCGCGGTAGATCAGCGCTTGGAGAACTGGGTGGCGCGGCGGGCCTTGTGCAGACCAACCTTCTTACGCTCGACTTCACGGGCGTCACGGGTCATGAAGCCAGCCTTGCGCAGCTCGGACTTCAGGGTTTCGTCGTACTCGACCAGAGCACGGGCGATGCCCAGACGGATCGCACCGGCCTGGCCGGTGGTGCCGCCGCCAGCGGCGGTGACCAGGATGTCAAAGCTTTCGGTGTTCTTGGTCAGCTCGAGCGGCTGGCGCACGATCATGCGCGCGGTCTCACGACCAAAGAACTCGTCCAGCGGACGACCGTTGACGGTGATGTTGCCCGAACCCTTGCGCAGGAACACGCGAGCGGTGGAGGACTTGCGGCGGCCAGTGCCGTAGTTTTGAGTGATAGCCATGATTAGATATCCAGAACCTGCGGCTGCTGTGCGGCGTGCGGATGCTCAGTGCCGGCGTAGACCTTGAGCTTGCGGTACATCTGGCGACCCAGCGGGCCCTTCGGCAACATGCCCTTGACGGCGATCTCGATCACGCGCTCCGGGTGGCGCTCCAGCGCCTGGGCCAGGGACTCGGTCTTCAGGTTGCCGATGTAACCGGTGAAACGGTGATACATCTTGTCCTGCAGCTTCTTGCCGGTGACGGCAATCTTTTCTGCATTGATGACGACCAGGTAGTCGCCGGTATCAACGTGCGGGGTGTAGACCGGCTTGTGCTTGCCACGCAGACGGCGGGCCAGCTCGGTGGCGAGACGGCCCAGGGTCTTGCCCTCGGCGTCGACGAGGTACCAGTCGCGCTGGACGGTCTCGTTCTTGGCAGTGAAAGTGCTCATGAAGAACTCTATGTTAGGTCGGGCTCATTGCGGCGAACGGCTCGCCGGAACTCTGCCACGCGTTGTGAAAGGTGAAGCGTAAGAGGCGGGATTGTACGCAGGTCGAGCCCCCGGTGCAAGCCGGCCATGTCCCGGGTTGGCAGGGGGCCGGAGCCGGGGGAGAATCGAGGGGTCTTCCGTCCCACCGCGTACCGCCATGACCGTGCTCCGCCAGACCACACCGCTGGACCATCTGCTGACCGAAGCGCAGCGCGCCTTGGACACGGTGTTCGGCAACCCGCCGGCAGCCCGCCCCTACCCGGCCGCGGACACCAGCGAGCCGGGCATGGACAACGCTGAACGCCGCCACGCGGCCGGGCTGATGCGGATCAACCACGTCGGCGAAGTCTGCGCACAGGGCCTGTATTTCGGGCAGGCCGCCGTGGCCCGCGACCCTGCCACGCGTGAACACCTGCTGGAAGCGGCCCAGGAGGAGACCGACCACCTGGCGTGGTGTGCCACCCGGCTGGGCGAGCTGGACAGCCGCCCGAGCCTGTTCAACCCGCTGTGGTACGCCGGCAGCTACACCATCGGCACCCTGGCCGGGCTGCGCGGCGACGGCTGGAACCTCGGCTTCGTGGTCGAAACCGAGCGCCAGGTGGAAGCCCATCTGGACGAACACCTGGTCGATCTGCCGGCCGGCGACCTGCGCAGCCGTGCGGTCATCGAGGTGATGAAGGAAGACGAAGCCCGCCATGCGGAGCACGCCGAGCAGGCCGGCGCACGCCGCCTGCCGTTCCCGATCCCGGGCGTGATGGCGCTGGCCTCCAGGGTGATGAAGACCATCGCCTACCGCATCTGAAGGGTCGCCCGCACCAACGGTGCGGGCCTACCAGGAGGTGCGGGGGGCGACGGTGGGGGCCCGACCGTTGGTCGGGCCATCAATCAGTTGGGCGAGACCAGCTTCAAGCCGATCACGCCGGCCACGATCAGGCCCACGCAGGCCAGGCGGGCCGGCGACGCACTGTCATTGAACAGGTAGATGCCGAGCACAGCCACGCCCATGGCACCGATGCCGGTCCAGATCGCGTAGGCCGTACCGACCGGGATGCTCTTCATCGCCTGGCTCATCAGGTACAGGCTGATCAGGGCCGATACCACCGTGGCAACGGTGGGCAGGGGTTTGCTGAAGCCGTCGGAGTACTTCATTCCGAGGGCGAAACCGATCTCGAACAGGCCGGCCAGCAGCAGGTAGATCCAGGGCATGGGTGGGGGCTCCTTACCTTTTTTGAGAAAAACGAAACGGCCCGGTGTTTTCACACCGGGCCGTGGGTCGGTACATCACCGTGGAACTGTAACGCGTGCGGGGCACTGGTTCCACGGGGCGGGTCGTCCCGCCTGGGTGGCGATGCCTGCGGGCATCGCACATGGGGCTTACTCGGACAGGTTCCGGCCGTGGAACAGCTCTTCGATCTCGCGCTTGAGCAGCGCTTCGATCTTCATGCGTTCCTTGAACGACAGGTTCTTGGCCTTTTCCTCGAACAGGTACTGGTCCAGGTCGAAGTCCTTCAGGTGCATCTTCGTGTGGAAGATGTTCTCCTGGTAGACGTTGACGTCGAACATCTCGTAACGCGACTTGATGTTCTTGGCCAGGAAGTTCTGGATCGAGTTGATCTTGTGGTCGATGAAGTGCTTCTTGCCCTTCACATCGCGGGTGAAGCCACGGACGCGGTAGTCCATGATCACGATGTCCGACTCGAGGCTCTCGATCAGGTAGTTCAGGGCCTTCAGCGGGGAAATGACGCCACAGGTGGCCACGTCGATGTCCGCGCGGAACGTGGCGATACCTTCCTGCGGATGGGTTTCCGGGTAGGTATGGACCGTGATGTGGCTCTTGTCCATGTGCGCGACCACGGCGTCGGAGATCAGCTCCTTGCCGGCCAGCTTCTTGTCGATCACCGGTTCTTCGGAGATCAGGATGGTCACCGAGGCACCCTGCGGATCGTAGTCCTGGCGGGCCACGTTCAGGATGTTGGCGCCGATGATCTCGGCGACATCGGTCAAGATCTGAGTCAGCCTGTCGGCGTTGTACTCTTCATCGATGTATTCAATGTAACGCTGACGCTCCTCTTCGGTGCGCGCGTAACACACGTCATAGATGTTGAAGCTCAGCGCCTTGGTGAGGTTGTTGAAACCCTGCAGCCTCAGGCGAGGCAACGGCTTGACCACGGCGGTCGATTCCTGTGTAAGAAGGGAAAGGGGGAATTATGGGGCAAACTGCCCCCGGGGGGAACGTGAAGACGCAAGAGTTCTGGCACACTGTTTGCCCTTAACAATTGCGCTGGTTAAGCTCCGCTATCGACCCCGTGAATCCGTTCATGCGCAGAGGGAGCGCTCCTATCGTGTCAACCGTGCGCCTAGCTAGCAGTCCACTGGCCCTGGATATCGCCACAATCGATCGTTTCCTGGCGCACAGCCACAGGCGGCGATATCCCACCCGTACCGACGTCTTCCGGCCCGGAGACCCGGCGGGAACCCTGTATTACGTCATCAGCGGCTCGGTTTCGATCATGGCCGAGGAAGATGACGATCGCGAGCTTGTGCTGGGCTACTTCGGTGCCGGCGAGTTCGTCGGCGAGATGGGCCTGTTCGTCGAATCGGACCGCCGGGAGGTGATCCTGCGGACCCGTACCGCCTGCGAGCTGGCTGAAATCAGCTACGAGCGCCTGCATCAGCTGTTCCTCGGCCCGCTGTCGGCCGATGCCCCGCGCCTGCTGTACGCGCTGGGCCAGCAGATTTCCAAGCGCCTGCTCGACACCAGCCGCAAGGCCAGCCGCCTGGCATTCCTGGACGTGACCGACCGGATCGTGCGCACCCTGCACGACCTGGCGCAGGAACCGGAGGCGATGAGCCACCCGCAGGGCAGCCAACTGCGCGTATCGCGACAGGAACTGGCGCGACTGGTCGGCTGCTCGCGCGAAATGGCCGGCCGCGTGCTGAAGAAGCTGCAGACCGACGGCCTGCTGCATGCCCGCGGCAAGACCGTGGTGCTGTACGGCACCCGTTGATTGCAAGGCAACCCAAGGCTGCCGAGCCATCCTGTAGAGCCGAGCCGACGCTCGGCTGCTGTCCGTCGAAGGCAGCCGCGCATGGGTTCAGCTCTACACGGCCCCTGCGCGGCCTGCTGGGCTAGGCTCGGGGCATGGAACTGAGCAGCGAATTCTGGTGGTTCATCCTCATCGGCCTGGGCGCACAGCTGGTCGACGGCGCGCTGGGCATGGCGTTCGGCCTGGTGTCTTCGTCGGTGATGCTGAGCATGGGCCTGCCCCCGGCACAGGTCAGCGCCAGCATCCACACCGCTGAAGTGTTCACCACGGGCGCCTCGGGTGTGTCGCACCTCGCAGCCGGAAATGTCGATAAGCGCCTGTTCCTGCGCCTGGCCCTGCCTGGCGCGGTGGGCGGTGCCGTGGGCGCGTACGTGCTCACGCAGATCCCGGGCGAGATCATCCGGCCACTGATCTACCTGTACCTGCTGGTGCTGGCGATCATCATCCTCGCCCGCGCGGCCGGACGCTGGATGCCCAAGGGCGAGATCCGCCGGGTACCGGTGCTGGGCTTCTTCGCCGGCCTGCTCGACGCCAGCGGTGGCGGCGGCTGGGGGCCGATCGCCACGTCCACCCTGCTCGCCCGGGGTGGCCAGGCGCGCACCACCATCGGAACAGTCAACGCAGCCGAGTTCGTGGTCACGTTGACGGTGTCAGCGACCTTCCTGTTGTCGATGGGCGTGCAGCACCTGCAGATCGTTGCCGGCCTGCTGATCGGCGGCATGATGGCCGCTCCGGTGGCAGCAATCCTGGTCAAGCGGGTGAAGGAGCGCTGGGTGCTGGTGGCCGTGGGCGTGCTGGTACTGGGCATCAGCCTGTTCCAGATCGGGCATGCGGTGTACGGGTACCTGGGGCGCTGAGCGCTTGCCGGCCAGCGGCCGGCACTACCGGAACGGAGAAGGGTCGGCACAACCGCGACGGAGAAGGGTAGCGCCGGCCGCTGGCCGGCAGATCCGTCATCGTGCGATGGGGTCAGAACCCCCATGGGATCTGGCCCCGGGCTACGCCTTGTCGCCGCCGCGATCCACGCATCCCCAGTTGAGGATGCGGGTGCCGGCCGGCAGCACGCGGCGGAAGAACGCCACCCGCCCCGGCTTCGGGTTCACCACCACCGGCGCCTTGGCCGCCAGCAGCAGCGGCAGGTCGGCGGTGCTGTCGGAATAGGCGATATCGATGTCGCCATAGCCGCGCTCGCGCAGCATGCGCATCTTCTCTTCGTTGTGGCAGTGACGGGTGGGACCGACGCCGCCCAGCCGCGGGCCGACCTCGGTGCCGATCACCGGCACATCCTGATGGGCCACGAAGGCCAGGATCGCGCGGGCCAGCTCCGGCGGCGCGCCGGTGGCAACCACCACGCGATCGCCTTTGGCGCGGTGCGCGGCGAACACTTCCAGCGCCTGCGGCAGCAGCTTGGCGCGCATCTGCGCCTGGTTGCGCAGCACGTAGGCGTCGATCACCTTGTTGAAATCGCGCGCACGGTGCAGGCCGAAGCTGCCGATCCACACATAGACCGAGATGCCCGCGCGACGGGTCGGCAGCATCGCCACCATCGGCCCGGCGATCGGCGTGACCAGCAGCGCCGCCAGCATGCGCAGCGGGTTGCGCTTGATCAGCGAGGCGAACAGGTGGGTACCCGAATCGCCGTCGTAGAGGGTGTGGTCGAAGTCGAAGACCACCAGCGGCGCATCCTCGCGCGGCGTCGGATAGTGCGTTGTCATGTTGCGAAGAATAGCTGACGCAGGCCCTCGCCCGGCTCTTCCACGCGCATGAAGGCCTCGCCGACCAGGAAGGCATGGATGCCGGCGTCGCGCATCAGCGCCACGTCCTGCGGGCCGAGGATGCCGCTTTCGGTGACCAGCAGGCGGTCACGCGGCACCGCCTGCTGCATATCCAGCGTGGTCTGCAGCGACACCTCGAAGGTGCGCAGGTTGCGGTTGTTGATGCCGATCATCGGCGCCGGCACCTGCAGTGCGCGCTCCAGTTCGTCGATGTCGTGCACTTCCACCAGCACGTCCATGCCCAGCGACAGCGCCAGTTCCGACAGCGTGGCCAGCTGGGTGTCGTCCAGCGCGGCGACGATCAGCAGGATGCAGTCGGCGCCCAGCACGCGTGCCTCGTACACCTGGTAGGCGTCGATCACGAAGTCCTTGCGCAGCACCGGCAGCGTGCAGGCTTCACGGGCCTGCTGCAGGTAGGTATCGGCGCCCTGGAAGAAGTCCACGTCGGTCAGCACCGAAAGGCAGCTGGCACCACCGAACTCGTAGCTGACCGCGATGTCAGCCGGCCGGAAGTCGGGGCGGATGACGCCCTTGGACGGGCTGGCCTTCTTCACCTCGGCAATCACCGCCGGGTCGCCGTTGGCCACGGCCGCCTGCAACGCGCGCACGAAGCCACGTACCGGCGGGGCGCTGGCCACGGCGGCCTGCAGCTCCTCGAGCGGGCGCTGGGCGCGGCGCTGGGCTACTTCTTCGGCCTTGCGGGCCAGGATCGTCTGCAGGATGTCGCTCATCGTCTTCGATTCGGTGCGGGGGCGCTGAGGACCGCCATTATCGGCCATCGACGGGGTCAGGCTGAACCGCGCGCTCAGGCAACCAGCGCGCGGGTGGTCTCCACATACTGCTGCAGGCGCTGGCGGGCGCTGCCATTGGCGATGGCGGCACGGGCGCGGGCCAGGCCATCACCGATGTCGCTGGCCACGCCGGCCACGTACAGCGCGGCGCCGGCATTGAGCGCGACGATGTCCAGCGCCGGGCCGGGCTCGTTGTCCAGCACCGCGCGCAGCACCTGGATGGACTGCTCCGGGCTGTCCACGCGCAGGTTGCGGCTGGCCGACATGGCGATGCCGAAGTCCTCCGGGTGGATCTCGTACTCGCGCACCTTGCCGTCGCGCAACTCGCCCACCAGGGTGCCGGCGCCGAGCGAGATCTCATCCATGTTGTCGCGGCCCCAGACCACCATGGCGCGCTCGGTGCCCAGCTCGCGCAGCACGCGCGCCTGGATACCCACCAGATCAGGATGGAACACGCCCATCAGCACCGACGGCGCGCTGGCGGGGTTGGTCAGCGGACCAAGGATGTTGAAGATGGTGCGCACGCCCATCTCGCGGCGGACCGGCGCGACGACCTTCATCGACGGATGATGGATCGGCGCGAACATGAAGCCGATGCCGGTCTGCTCGATGGCAGCGGCCACCTGCGCTGGCTGCAGCTCGATGGCCGCGCCCAGTGCTTCCACCGCATCGGCGCTGCCGGACTTGGACGACACGCTGCGGTTGCCGTGCTTGGCCACGCGCGCACCGGCCGCAGCCGCCACGAACATCGCGCAGGTGGAGATGTTGAAGGTGTGCGAGCCATCGCCACCGGTGCCGACGATGTCGACCAGGTGGGTGCTGTCGGCCACCGGCACCGCCAGCGCGAATTCGCGCATGACCGTGGCGGCGGCGGCGATCTCGTCGATGGTTTCCTTCTTCACCCGCAGGCCGGTGAGGATGGCGGCGGTCATCATCGGCGACACGTCGCCGCGCATGATCTGCCGCATCAGGTCGACCATCTCGTCGAAGAAGATCTCGCGGTGCTCGATGGTGCGTTGCAGGGCTTCCTGGGGGGAGAAGCTCATGGGAATGCTCCTTGGATCAGGCCGCCGGGCGCTGCAGGAAATTGCGCAGCAGGGCGTGGCCGTGTTCGGTGAGGATGGATTCGGGGTGGAACTGCACGCCTTCCACCGGGAACTGGCGGTGGCGCAGGCCCATGATCTCTTCGATCGAGCCGTCCTCGTTCTCGGTCCAGGCGGTCACTTCCAGGCAGTCCGGCAGACTGTTCTTGTCCACCACCAGCGAGTGGTAGCGGGTGGCCTGGTAGCGGTCCGGCAGGCCGGCGAACACGCCCTTGCCTTCGTGGCGGATCGGCGAGGTCTTGCCATGCATGATGTTGCCGGCGCGGATCACGGTGCCGCCGTAGACCTGGCCGATGCCCTGGTGGCCCAGGCACACGCCGAGGATCGGCGTGGTCGGGCCCAGCCGCTGGACCAGCTCCAGCGACACGCCCGCTTCGTTGGGCGTGCACGGGCCGGGCGAGATGACGATTCGCTCGGGTTTCTGCGCGGCGATCTCGTCCACGCTCATCGCATCGTTGCGCACCACCTTCACCTCGGCGCCCAGCGTCTGCAGGTACTGCACGAGGTTGTAGGTGAAGCTGTCGTAGTTGTCGATCATCCACAACATGGTCAGGTTCCGTCGCTTATCAGGAAAATGGCGTACACGTTTTCGGTGTAGGTGATGGGGCCGGCTTCGACCGACTCGGGCAGGCGGGAGCCCGTGGTCTCGATGCTGTTCATCGGTGCCTCGGGCGCGGGCGGCGAAGGCGGCGTCACCAGATCCCCACTGCTCGGCCAACTGCCGGCCTGGATGCCATAAGCAAAGTTCGGCGCTACGTCGGAAATGCTGTACAGGCCGCGCAGCCGGGTGCCGTAGGCCTTGGCCAGGCCCTGCGCGGACTGGCGGGTCTGGGCTGCGGCCTCGCCCTTGAGTTCGCGCCGCAACGCCGCTTCGCCCGAGTAGGTCGGCGCCATGCTGCTGACCTGCACGTTCTCGTTGGCCTTCAACGCACCCAGCACGTCCTGCATCGCCTTCACGCTGGCGAAGCTGGCGCGCAGCTGGCGCGACACGCGGGTACCGATGAAGACCTGCCGGTTCTGCTCATAGCGCGTCGCCGGGCCGATCCGCAGGTTGTCCGCACGCACGCTGCCCTCCACCGCCTTGTGCTGCTTGAACAGCGCCAGCACGCGGGCCACGTTGCCCTGCACGCGGCGGCGCGCGGCGTCGGCATCCATGTCGGTCTCTTCGATGTTCAACTGCAGGCCGAAGCGGTCGGGCATCACAGTGCGGGTGCCCTGCCCCTTCACCAGCAGGTGCGGCTGCGAGGGGATGGTGTTGGCCTGCGCCCACGCAGACGGGGCCATCGTGGCCAGCAGCGACGACCACAGCAATGCGCTCAGCAGCTTCATGCGGTACTCCTTGTCTTGAATGGGAACAGCGGAAGATGCCGTGGCGCAGGCCACGGCACGGGGAAACTCACAGGCCCTTGGCGGCCTGGGCGACGGCGCGGAACAGCGCACGGCCCTTGTTCATCGTCTCGTCCCATTCCTTGTCCGGGTCCGAGTCGTAGACGATGCCGGCGCCGGCCTGCACGTACAGGCGGCCATCCTTGATGACCGCAGTGCGGATCGCGATCGCGGTATCGGCATCGCCGTGCCAGCCGATGTAGCCGATGCTGCCGGCGTAGACGTTGCGCTTGATCGGTTCCAGTTCGCGGATCACTTCCAGCGCGCGGATCTTTGGCGCGCCGCTGACCGTGCCGGCCGGGAACGTGGCGCGCAGCACGTCGGCATAGCTCAGGCCCGGCTGCAGTTGGCCGGTCACTTCGCTGACGATGTGCATGACATGGCTGTAGCGTTCGATCACGAACTGCTCGCCCACTTCCACGGTACCGGCCCTGGAGACGCGCCCGGCATCGTTGCGGCCGAGGTCGATCAGCATCAGGTGCTCGGCACGTTCCTTCGGATCGGCCAGCAGCTCGGCTTCCAGTGCCAGGTCCAGCTCGGGCGTGGCGCCACGCGGGCGGGTGCCGGCGATCGGGCGCACGGTCACTTCGCCATCCTGCAAACGCACCAGGATTTCCGGCGAGGAACCAACCACCTGCAGGTCGCCGACATCGAGGAAATACATGTACGGCGAGGGATTCAACGCGCGCAGCGCGCGGTACACATCCACCGGGCGCGCCTTGAACGGCACGCTCAGGCGCTGGCTGAGCACCACCTGGAAGATGTCACCGGCGCGGATGTATTCCTTGCTGCGCTGAACCGCATCGACGAAGCCTTCGCGGGTGAAGCCGGAGACGAAATCCGATTCGTCCAGCACGTCGCTGTTGAGCGGCGCCGGATAGCCGGCACCCGGCGCACGCAGCTTCGCAGTCAGGGCATCCAGTCGCGCCTGCGCCTGCTCGAAGGCACCGTCGACACGCGGGTCGGCGTGCACGATCAGGTACAGCCGGCCCTTGAGATTGTCGAATACCGCCAGCTCGTTGGAGTCCAGCAGCAGGATGTCCGGCGTGCCCAGCTCATCACGGCCAGCCGGCGGGGCCAGGCGCGGCTCGATGTAGCCGATGCATTCGAAGCCGAACCAGCCGACCAGGCCGCCGGTGAAGCCCGGCAGGCCTTCCAGCTTGGGCACCGAGTGGGCGCTGCGCAGCGCCTCGACTTCGGCGAAGGGATCGGCTACCTCGCGGGTGTCCACCACCTGGCCGTCTTCGCGCACGGTCAGCGTATGGCCGTGGAAGGCATACACGCGGCGCGCCGGCAGGCCGATGATCGAGTAACGACCAAAGCGCTCGCCGCCTTCGACGGATTCAAACAGGTAGGTATTGGGGCCGTCGGCGAGCTTCAGATAGACCGAAAGCGGCGTGTCCAGGTCGGACAGCACTTCGCGGACGACGGGAATGTGGGTGTGGCCTTCAGCGGCCTGCTGCTGAAACTGAGCGTGCGAGTTCAAGACGACTTTCCTTCCGGGACACAGCGTTATGGGGGCGGACGACGGCAACGGGCCACCATCGCCACCAACGGCGTGCGGAAGAAAGAGTATGCGGGGTCGTCAGGCTGGACACCCCTTGACTGTATCGCAGCTTGCGCGGCAGGGGAACCCTGGGAAACTGAACCACCGGACGCCCGCAGTGGCCACGGGGACCGATGACTCTACCCCTGCCCCTCCAGCAACGGGCATCCGGTCGGCAGATGCATCCGCACCCTGCCCGGCACGCACTCGACGCGAAAGCGACGGGCCTGCACCGGTTCGCCGTCCAGATTCAGGGTCAGCGCCTTGGGCGCATCGATCTGCAGCCACGACAGCCGCGCCCGTGTGGCCAGCTGTTCCAGTGCGGCCTGGGTACCGGACTTCAGCATCTGGCCGAGGGTGGCGGCGACCTCCCCTTCCAGTTCCGGAAGCACGGTCACATCCAGCAGTCCATCATCGATCAGTGCCTGCGGGCACAGCTGCTGGCCACCGCCGGCCTGCCGGCCATTGCCGATGCCGAGCGCGATGAAGTCACCTTCCCACGCGAAATCCGGGCCGGACAGCCGCGCGGCGATCGGCTCGATGCGGCCCAGCTTGGCGATGCCGGTGATCACGTAGGCCAGCCCACCGAGCATCTTCTTCAATCCGGCATCGGTCTCCACCGTCACCTGCGTACCGAAGCCACCGCTGGCGAGGTTGGCGCACCACCAGGGCGTGCCATCGGCATCCACGCGCAACAGGTCGATGGACCGTGCCGGCACCTGGCCGATCAGCGCGAGGGCATCGCCGGGCTCGGTGGGAATGCCTGCCGACGTGGCGAAGTCGTTGGCGGTCCCCATCGGAATCAACGCCAGCGAAGGCAGCGCTTCCGCCGGTTCCTCACGATGGGCCAGCGTCTCGGCCACCGCGCTGAGCGTGCCATCGCCACCGGCCGCCACGATCACGTCCACGCCATGATTGATGGCCTCGGCAACGTAGCGTTCGGCGTCACCGTCTTCCCAGGTCACCCGCACCTCCAGCTGCACGCCCTGCCCGCGCCAATGGCCCACGGCGTCGCGCAGTTCATCGTTGCCAGCCGATTTGCCGTTGAGGATCAGGCGCCAGCGCGGGGTGGTCATGCGGTACTTCCAGGTCAGGGCGGCACAGGCTAGCAATGCACTGTTTGCCCGCAGTGAATGTCACGCAGGTGTCATTCAGCTGCTGGAGAATGGAAGGCCATAGCAGGGACGACGGATGGAGGCAGGATCAGCCTCCCACGCATGCAGCGAGGCCACGCCAGTGATTGGCGTGGCTTTTTTTTGGGGGGCGGGTACCCAGGGAGTGCGAACCAAGGTTCGCACCCACCACACGCCTCACCCGTTGGCGAAATCGTGCAATGCCTGGCCCTGCAGCCGGTACACGGTCCACTCGTCCTGCGGTTTGGCGCCGGCGGCGGTGTAGAACTCGATGGCCGGAGTGTTCCAGTCCAGCACCGACCATTCGAAACGGCCGCAGCCTTCGGCCACGGCCTGGCGTGCGATGTACTTCAGCAGCGCCTTGCCGGCGCCCGCGCCACGCTTTTCCTGGCTGACATAGAGGTCTTCCAGGTAGATGCCCTTGCGGCCCAGCCAGGTGGAGTAGTTGTAGAAATACACCGCATAGCCGATCGCTTCACCACCGGCTTCGCAGATCAGTGCACGTGCAGTGGCATCGGGTCCGAACAGGCTTTCGGCGATGCCGATCTCATCGGTCTGCACCGAATGCTCGGCCTTCTCGTAGATGGCCAGCTCGCGGATGAAATGCAGGATCAGGCCAGCATCGGCCATGGTGGCCGGGCGGATGTTCAACACGGCCACCGTACTCATGGCTCAGCCCCGTGCCGCAGCGACGTTCGCGCGCATCTGCGCGATCACGTCCTGGTAGCTGGTCCTGGCGTTGAAGATGGCCGAGCCGGCGACGAAGGTATCGGCGCCGGCGGCAGCGATCTCACCGATGTTGTCGGCCTTCACGCCACCGTCGATCTCCAGGCGGATGTCCTTGCCGCTGGCATCGATCATCTTGCGCACCACGCGCAGCTTGTCCAGCGCCGAGGGGATGAAGGCCTGGCCGCCGAAGCCCGGGTTGACCGACATCAGCAGCACCAGGTCCAGGTCATCCAGCACCCAGTCGAGGATGTCCACCGGGGTGGCCGGATTGAGCACGATGCCCGGCTTGCAGCCCAGCGAGCGGATCAGCTGGATGGTGCGGTGCACGTGCCGGCTCGCCTCCGGGTGGAAGCTGATGTAGGTGGCACCGGCCTCGGCGAAGTCCGGGATGATGCGGTCCACCGGCTCGACCATCAGGTGCACGTCGATCGGCGCGGTGACGCCGTGCTTGCGCAGGGCCTGGCAGACCATCGGGCCGATGGTCAGGTTCGGCACGTAGTGGTTGTCCATCACGTCGAAGTGGACCCAGTCCGCACCGGCAGCGAGGACGTTGTCGACTTCCTCGCCGAGGCGGGCGAAGTTGGCGGACAGGATGGAGGGGGCGATGAGGCAGTGGGACATGGCCGGGCCTTGCAACGAGGGGAAAGTGGGTCAGCGCTTGCGCAGGGACTTGATGCGGTCGTAGGCGGCATTGATCCGCCGCGACTTCTGCTCGGCCTGCTGCTGCAGCTCGGGGGCGGCGCCGCCAAGCTTGTCGGGGTGGTACTGCGAGATCAGCTTGCGGTAGGCGCGTTCGATCTCGGCATCGGTGGCTTCGGAAGTCAGCCCCAGCTCCCGGTACGGGTTCTCCTTGTTCAGGCGGAACCAGTCCGAATCAAAGGCATGGCCGATCAGCAGGCCGACCACCGCGCCGAACAGCGGATTGGGCCGGAACAGCAGGGCGCCGGCGATGAATCCGAGCAGTTTTCCGTACCAGCGCATGGCGCTCCGGGGTCGACCGACGAAATGGACGCTCATTTTACGTCACAGCGGGCCCGGAGGGCTTTACACTAGGCCGCCCGCTGGTCAGCGGGCCCGCCGGGTCCGTTGGGCAGCCGTATCGACAACGCCCCAGGAGTGCCCGTGCCAACCACGCTGTTGCAATCCGATCTCCCCGGCCTGCCCTTGCGCCACCGCGGCAAGGTGCGTGATGTGTTCGATATCCCGCGCGAGCGGCTGCCCGCAGGGACCCCGCCGGGCGACTACCTGCTGATGGTGGCCACCGATCGCCTGTCGGCGTTCGACGTGGTCCTGCCCGACCCGATCCCGGGCAAGGGCGAGATGCTCTGCCAGGTCTCCAACTTCTGGTTCGCCAAGACTGCGCACCTGATGCCCAACCACCTGACCGGCATCGACGTGGCCAGCGTGCTGCCCGAAGGCGTGGACCCGGCACTGTACGCCAAGCGCGCGGTGGTCACCCGCAAGCTGAAGCCGGTGCCGGTGGAAGCGATCGCCCGCGGCTACCTGATCGGCAGCGGCTGGAAGGATTACCAGCGCACCGGCAAGGTCAGCGGCATCGACCTGCCCGATGGCCTGCGCCAGGCCGAACAGCTGCCCGAGCCGATCTTCACGCCCTCGACCAAGGCCGCGGTCGGCGACCATGACGAGAACATCGATTTCGACGCGATGGTGAAGCAGGTCGGTGCGGAACTGGCCGAGCGGGTGCGCGACGCCACCTTGCGCATCTACAAGTTCGCCGCCGATTACGCCCGCGAGCGCGGCATCATCCTGGCCGACACCAAGTTCGAGTTCGGTACCGACGCCGATGGCCGGCTGTACATCATGGACGAGATGCTGACGCCGGATTCCTCGCGTTACTGGCCGGCCGACGAGTACGAAGTGGGCACCAGCCCGCCGAGCTACGACAAGCAGTTCGTGCGCGATTACCTGGAGACGCTGGACTGGGGCAAGACCGCCCCGGGTCCGAACATCCCGGCCGACATCATCGAGCGCACCCGCGCCAAGTACGCTGAGGCGCTGCAGCGCCTGGCCGGGATCAGCGTCGACTGATCCGCCTGCGCCCCCGGCCGGAAAGGCTGGGGGCGCGTTCGGTAGTGCCGGCCGCTGGCCGGCAACGTCGACGAACACCTGCAGCCAGGCATGGCCTGGCTCTACTGACGGGCCCGGCGGGAGTATGCTGGCCGCATGCAGACATCCACCGAGCTTGCGCGGCCGATCGACCGCTATTTCGCCAGCTACTCCGACGACCACCGCAACGTGATCAACCAGCGCATCCACGTGGTGGCGGTGCCGGCGATCCTGTGGTCGGTGGTGGCCCTGCTGTGGTGCCTGCCGCCGCTGATCACCTGGTTCCAGTACGGCATCTGGTCGGCGTTCGCGATGTTCAGCGCCTGGTGCTTCTACAACAAGCTGTCGCGCCCCCTGGGCATCGGCATGCTCGTCCAGTTCTTCGTGTTCGGCTGCCTGTGCCGCCTGCTGGAGGCCGAGATCGGCCTGCATGCGCTGCGCTGGCTGGCGGTGGGCGTGTTCGTGGTGGCCTGGATCGCGCAGTTCATCGGCCACACGTTCGAGGGTCGCAAGCCCAGCTTCCTGACCGACCTGACCTACCTGCTGATCGGCCCGGCCTGGGTGATGGCCAAGTTCTATCGCAAGCTCGACTGGCGCTACTGATCGCGGGCGGCCGACAGCGGCCGTCGTTTCCTGAACGGGCGAATTCCATCACCCACACTCCACGGCGGCCCTGCCAGCCTGCGCCGGTGACCCGCTCCCCGCTTCCCGTCCGTTGACGGCAGCCCCTGTGCGACAGGGCCTGCGGTCTCCCTGCGTGGGCGTAGGGTGTCCCCCGAGAGCAACCCGGGAGGGACCGCAGGAACGTGATGTTGCGCCGCAGAAAAAATGAATCAGCGAACGTTACATGCAATTGATCGCTGTTCGATGGGTTTCGGCGACATTTCGCAGCCTGTTATTCTCCCTGACCTGCTCGTGAATCATGGATTCCCTGCATGCTCCCCAGCCTGCCCCTGCTGCTGGCCCTGCCGTTCCTGATGGCAGCGGCTGTTGCGGCCTTCCCCCGTAGTTCGCGCTCGACTGCTGCCTGGCTGGCGGCACTTGCGCCGTTGGGCGGGCTGGCCATCCTCGGCTGGCTGACCCCGGCAGTACTCGATGGCCAGGTGGTCCGCACCCTGGTCCCCTGGCTTCCACAGATCGGGCTGGACTTCACCCTGCGCCTGGACGGGCTGGCCTGGATGTTCGCCGGGCTGGTGCTCGGCATCGGCGCCCTGGTGGTGCTGTATGCGCGCTACTACCTGAGCCAGCAGGACAACGCGCACCGCTTCTACTGCTACCTGCTGCTGTTCATGGGCGCCATGCTGGGGATGGTGCTGTCGGGCAACCTGCTGTTGCTGATGATCTTCTGGGAAATGACCAGCATCAGCTCGTTCCTGCTGATCGGCTTCTGGTCGCACCGCCAGGACGCACGCGAAGGCGCGCGCATGGCGTTGGTGATCACCGGCGGCGGCGGCCTGGCCCTGCTCGGTGGCGTGCTGCTGATCGGCCGCATCGTCGGCAGCTTCGACCTGGATGTGGTGCTGGCCGCCGGCGAGCAGATCCGCGCCAGCACGCTGTACCCGTACGCCCTGTTCCTGGTGCTGGCCGGCATCTTCACCAAGAGCGCGCAGTTCCCGTTCCACTTCTGGCTGCCGCACGCGATGGCAGCGCCGACCCCGGTCTCGGCCTACCTGCACTCGGCCACCATGGTGAAGGCCGGCGTGTTCCTGCTGGCGCGGCTGCATCCGGCGCTGGCCGGCAGCGACCTGTTCTTCTATACGGTCAGCGGCATCGGCGCGCTGACCCTGCTGATCGGTGCCTGGAACGCGATCTTCCAGCACGACCTGAAAGGCCTGCTGGCGTACTCGACCATTTCCCACCTGGGCCTGATCACCCTGCTGTTCGGCCTGTCCACGCCGATGGCGGTGGTCGCCGGCGTGTTCCACATCCTCAACCACGCCACCTTCAAGGCCTCGCTGTTCATGGCCGCCGGCATCATCGATCACGAAACCGGCACCCGCGACATGCGCAAGCTGGGGGGGCTGCGCAGGCTGATGCCGTTCACCAGCGCGCTGGCGATCATCGCCTCGCTGGCGATGGCCGGGATTCCGCTGCTCAACGGCTTCCTGTCCAAGGAAATGCTGTTCGCCGAAGCGATTACGGCCGGCGGCCCGGGCATCATGCGCACGGCGGTGTCGATCGCGGCGTTGCTGGCAGGCGTGTTCGGCGTGGCGTACAGCCTGCGCTTCGTGCACGACACCTTCTTCGGCGCTGGCCCGCACGACCTGGACCGCGTGCCCCACGAGCCGCCGCGCTGGATGAAGGTGCCGGTGGAGCTGCTGGTGGTGATCTGTGTGGCGGTGGGCGTGGCACCGGCACTGACCGTCGCGCCGGTGCTGCACGCCGCTGCGGCCTCGATCCTCGGCACCGCCATGCCCGAATACAGCCTGGCGGTGTGGCACGGCTTCAACCTGCCGCTGGCGATGAGCGCGATCGGCGTGGTCGGTGGCGTGGCGCTGTACTTCGGCCTGCGCAGGCTGATCAACCTGCATGCCGTGACCAATGTCAGCACGGGCCGCAATGTGTTCCACGCCCAGCTGGACGCCGTGTCCGCGCTGGCGATGCGCCTGACCAATGGCATCGCCAATGGCAGCCTGCAGCGCATGCTGCTGGGCCTGGTGCTGGTGGCGATCGTGGTTGCCGCTGCGCCGTTCGTGGCCAACCCAGCCTCGCCGAACTGGACCGCGCCGCAGCCGATTCCGCTGCTGGGCTGGGCCCTGTGGCTGGTGATGATGGCCTGCGCGGTCGCCACCCTGCGCATCTACAAGCAGCGCCTGCTGGCGGTGCTGCTGGTCGGCGGCGTCGGCCTGATGGTGGCGCTGACCTTCGTGTTCCTGTCCGCGCCCGACCTGGCCCTCACCCAGCTGCTGGTGGAGATGGTGACGCTGGTGCTGATGCTGCTGGGCATGAACTACCTGCCTGCGCAGTCCGGCCCGGAGCGGCCGCGCTGGCGCAAGCGCCGCGATGCGGTGATCGCGATCATCGCCGGTGCCGGGCTTGGCGCGCTGGCCTATTCGGCGATGACCCTGCCGCCGAACACCATGGCCGGCGAGCTGCTCGCCCGCGCGTTGCCCGAGGCCTACGGCCAGAACGTGGTCAACGTGATCCTGGTCGACTTCCGCGGCTTCGATACCTTCGGCGAGATCACCGTGTTCGGCATCGCCGCGCTGGTGGTGCATGCGCTGCTGCGGCGTACGCGGATGGCACCGGAGCAGATCATGCCCGGCCCGCCGATCAAGCTGCCGGTGCCGGCCGACCTGGCGCAGATCATGTTCCCGCTGACCCTGACCGTGTCGATTTTCCTGTTCCTGCGCGGGCACAACGCACCGGGTGGCGGCTTCATCGCCGGCCTGGTGTTGGCAGTGCCGCTGCTGATCCAGTACGTGATCCAAGGCACTGCATCGGTGGAGTCGCGCTTCGGCTTCGACTACATCCGCTGCATCGGCATGGGCCTGCTGATCGCCCTGCTCAGCGGCAGCGCCTCGATGCTGTTCGGCGTGCCGTTCCTGACCAGCGGCCATCTCGACCTGCACCTGCCGCTGATCGGCGACGTACCGCTGGCCAGCGCAATCGGCTTCGACATCGGCGTCTATCTGGTGGTGTTCGGCGGCGCCATGCTGATGCTGTCGATGATGGGCACGATCAAGCCGTCGCGAACCCGCACCGCCCGCAAGGGTGAGATCGACCTGCAACGCCGCTCGGCACGCACCGGGGAGATGCACTGATGGAACTGGCCCTGGCTACCGCGATCGGCGTGCTGACCGCCATCGGCATCTACCTGCTGCTGCGTGCGCGCAGCTTCGATGTGATCCTCGGCATGACCTTCCTGTCCTACGCCACCAACCTGCTGATCTTCGCCGGCGGCCGCGTGGTGCTGGGCAAGGCGCCGGTGCTGCAGGAAGGCGTGGACAGCCACCTGGGCAACTACACCGACCCGCTGCCACAGGCGCTGGTGCTGACCGCGATCGTGATCGCCTTTGCGATGACCGCGGTGAGCATTGTGCTGGCCATGCGCAGCCGCAGCGACAACCACAGCGACCACGTGGATGCCCACGAGCCGGATGACGACCTGCAGGATGAGCGCGTGCCGCCGCGCCAGGGCGAGGACCGCGCATGAACCACCTGGTGATCCTGCCGATCCTGATTCCGCTGCTGGGTGCGGCGCTGTCGCTGTTCGTCGAACACCGCCGCTATGGCCCCAGGGTGCAGCGGGCGGTGGCCTGGACCGCGCTGTCGGCGCTGGCGCTGGCGGTCGGGTTGCTGTTTGCCACCACGGCCAGTGGTGAAATCAACGTCTACCTGCTTGGCGACTGGCCGTCGCGGCTGGGCATCGCGCTGGTGGCCGACCGGCTGTCGGCGTGGATGCTGCTGACCACCCTGCTGCTGGCCATTCCCTGCCTGCTGCACGCCTGCTCGGGCTGGGACCGCCGCGCGCCGCACTTCCATGCGCTGTTCCAGTTCCAGCTGGTCGGTCTCAACGGTGCGTTCCTGACTGGCGACATCTTCAACCTGTTCGTGTTCTTCGAAGTGATGCTGATCGCCTCCTACGGCCTGCTGCTCAGTGGTGGCCGCGGCCTCCGCATGCGCATCGGCCTGCACTACGTGGTGTTCAACGTCACCGCCTCGACCCTGTTCCTGGTCGCGCTGGGCCTGCTGTATGCCTCGCTGGGCTCATTGAACATGGCCGAGCTGTCGCAGCGCATCGCCGAGGTACCGCCGGCACAGCTGACCCTGGTGAAGGCGACGATGGGCCTGTTGCTGCTGGTGTTCTGCGCCAAGGCCGCGTTGATGCCGCTGTACCTGTGGCTGCCGGAAGCCTATTCGCGCGCGCCGGCCGCCGTGGCCGCACTGTTCGCGATCATGACCAAGGTCGGCCTGTACTCGGTGCTGCGCATCCAGATGCTGTGGTTCGGCGACGATGCCGGCGCGATGGCCGGCTATGGCCGCGACTGGTTGCTGTGGGCCGGCGTCGCGACGCTGGTGCTGGGCGGCCTCGGCGCGCTGGCCGCGACCCGCCTGCGCGTACTGATCTCCTACCTGGTGATCGTGTCGGCGGCTACGCTGTTCATCGCCTTCTCGGTGGGCACGCCACAGGTGCTCTCGGCTGGCCTGTACTACCTGCCACACAGCAGCTTCGTCGCTGCCGCGCTGTTCCTGGTTGCCGACCTGATCCGCCGCCGTCGCGGTGGCGCCAGCGACCGCAAGGAAGTGGTCGCGCCGATGCCAGGCAAGGAGACGCCCGCCGTGTTGTTCCTGATCGGCGCGGTGTCGGTGGCCGGCCTGCCGCCGCTGTCCGGCTTCCTGGCCAAGGCTGCGCTGCTGGCCGGCATGCCGGCGCAGTACACCGGCCCGGTCTGGACCGCCGTTCTGGTCAGCAGCCTGCTGGTGATCATGGGCCTGACCCGGGGGGGCATCCGCCTGTTCTGGCGCGTGCCACCGGTCGATCCGGAAGCGCCGGTACCGCGCAAGGCGCGGCTGCGCCGGGTCGAGCTGTACGCGGCCTGCATCCTGCTGGCCTACGGCATCGGCATGACCCTGGCCGCAGCACCGCTGATGCGCTACACCGACGCCACCGCCGCGCAGCTGCTGCACCCCAGCGAGTACGTGCAGCAGCTGCGTGCGACTGCACCGGAGATCCGCCAGCCATGACCGCCCAGCGCTCCCTGTTCCGTCGCCTGATTCCGTCGCCGATGCTGAGCATCATGGTGGTGGCGTTCTGGCTGCTGATGTCCGACAGCTTCACCCTTGGCCAGATCGTGCTGGGCCTGCTGCTGGGCGTGGTGGTGCCGCTGTTCGCCGCACGCCTGGACCGCGAGTTCGCCCGCATCGGCACCCTGCGCCCGTTGCCGAAACTGCTGTGCGTGACCCTGTGGGACATCCTGATGTCCAACATCCGTGTCGCCCTGCAGGTACTGGGGCCGGAGAAGAACATCCACCCCGGTTTCATCTGGCTGCCGCTGGACATTGCCAACATCCATGGCATCGCTGCGCTGACCAGCATGATCACGCTGACCCCGGGCACGGTCTCGGCCGCGCTCAGCGACGACCGCAAGTACCTGCTGGTGCACGTGCTGCACCTGGAGGACCCGCAGGACCTGATCGATACGATCAAGCGCCGTTACGAGGCGCCGTTGATGGAGATCTTCCCATGACCGGTTTTGAAGTCATCCAGACCACCCTGGTGGTGTGCATGCACGTGGTCGGCCTGGCGATGCTGCTGGCCACCTGGCGGCTGTTGCGCGGGCCGACCGTGCCCGACCGCATCCTCGCGCTGGACACGCTGTCGGTGACCGCGATCGCTGAGCTGATGCTGTTCGGCATGTACCTCAACTCGCCGATCTACTTCGAGGCGGCGCTGATCATCGCCATGCTCGGCTTCGGCAGCACCGTGGTGCTGAGCAAGTTCGTGCTGCGCCGGGACATCGTCGAATGATCACCGCGATCCAGATCGTCCTGTCGATCCTGCTGCTGTTCGGCTGCTTCTTCATCCTGGTCGGCGCACTGGGCCTGGTGAAGCTGTCCACCTTCTTCAAGCGCCTGCACGCACCGACCAAGGCCAGCACGCTGGGCGTGGGCTGCGTGCTGGTGTGCTCGGTGTGCTACCACATCTTCCTCGGCCAGGACCCGCAGCCACGCGAGCTGCTGATCACCGTGTTCCTGTTCATCACCGCACCGATCAGCGCGCACATGATGGCCAAGGCGGCGTTGTCGCTGCTGATGGAAACCCGCCCCAGCCTGCCGGGCAACGAGCCGGCCGCCGAGGAGCAGCTGCCGCCGCCGGAACCGGTGCGGGAAGAAGAGACCACGCAGAGCCGGTAAATCCGGTAGCGGCCGACCTTGGTCGGCGCATTGTTTGCGCGAGCGCCAACCAAGGTTGGCACCCACCGGGTGATCGGTGGTGGGTGCCGACCGTTGGTCGGCACGAAATCGACTGCATCCACGCATGGCGTGGATCTACAACGCCGGTGCGCCGACCAGCAGCAGCTCCAGCACGAACCAGCCTACGAACGCGACCAGCAGGATCCCGCCTTCGCCACGACTGATCTTCAGGTCGCCGCGCAGCATCGGGTACAGCACCAGCGCGAACGCCAACAGCGCAGGCAGTTCCAGGCGCACGAACGAGGCCGGCAAGGCCAACGGCTGCAACATCGCCATCGCGCCGATCACCAGCAGCAGGTTGACCACGCTGGAACCCAGCACGTGGCCGAGCACCATGTCGCCATGCCCGCGACGCGAGGCGGCAATGGCGGTGGCCACCTCGGGCAGTGCGGTGCCGATCGCCACCGGCAGCAGGCCGACCAGCAACGGCGTCCAGCCCAGTGCGGCACCGAAGTCGGCGGCAGCCCCCACCACCAGGCGCGCGCCCCAGTACAGGGTCAGTGCGGCGATCAACACGCGCAGCACGTTCAACGGCAGGCTGGTGCGGCTCAGCGCGGATTCGGCGATGGCGGCCTGCACCTCGGCGCTCTCGACGCGGCCGCGGCGCAGCAGCAGCACCTGCACGACGATGAAGCCCGCCACCAGCACGCCGCCTTCCCAGCGCACCAGGTGACCATCCAGGCCGAACAGGATCAGCAGCACGGCGGCCGCCAGCAGCGACCACCACAGCACCGCCTGCAGGCGCGCGCGCAGCAGCAGGGGGGCGGCGACGGCGGCCACCGCCAGGGTCAAGCCCAGATTGACGATGCTGCTGCCCACTGCATTGCCCAGTGCCAGCTCCGGTTGGCCGACCGCCAGCGCACGTGCGTTGACCGCCAGTTCCGGCAACGAGGTGGTCACCCCGAGCAGCAGCAGCCCGGCAGTGAACGGGCTGGCCCCGAAGCGCTGGGCCAGGCCAGAGACGGCCTTGACGATGGAGTCCCCGCCCAGTGCCAGCAGCAGCAGGCCGAGCAGGAACCAGGCAATGGCAATGGCGATCATCGAGCACTCCCCAGCAGTGGTGGCGCGATTCTACGCTTGGCCCAAGCGCATGGCTGGGCGATGGATCAAGGATCAGCCACAGCCTTCCGCATAGTCGACCTGCGGGGTCTGCCCGACCCGCCAGGCCCCCACCCGGCCATCGGCACCGAGCGCGAAGTCGATCACTGCCCCGCCCTCCTGCGCCGGCCGCACGCGCAGGTGCTGGGCCTTCTCGTCGTACTTGTCGGGACCGACGTCAGCGCGCTCGGGATACAGCACCTGCAGCTCGCCCAGGGTCATGCCGACCTTGCCGCCGCCCGGGGCGGTAATGGCGGCGCTGCGCACGTCGTAGCGCACCAGCTTGCGGCCTTCGATCATCAGGCGCGGATCTTCGGCATCCTGCGGGCGCAGGAAGTAGCAGCCGTCGCTGCTGTCGTCAGCCGGCAGCGGCTTGCCCGCCGCATCGGTGCCCAGACCCTGCAGCGGCGTACCGAAGCCGGCGCGCACGTCGGCGATGCCCGCCCCCAGCTTCGCACCCGCGAAGCCGTCCAGGCGGGCGGGACTGTCCTTGCGAAGGTCGTTCGCCGGGCGGGCCGCCAGATCAGGATCCGTCGACTGGGCGGGGCCGGTCGCCGAGGCGGTTTCCGCCGGAGTGTCGCTACCGCTGCCGGCCGCCCCCTGCTTGTCGGGGCCGCCACTGCAGGCGGCGAGCGAAAGGAGCAACAGACCAGCAATCGGGAGGTGCTTCATCGGTGCGGTTCCCTGGCACGAAGGTAGCTGCACGCTAGCGCAGCGCGCGTGCAGGCGCTGCATTGTCATCGCGGTTTCATCGCCCTCGTTCAGGCTCGGCATGCACCGACCTGGCTGTCCCTTCCATGCTACCGCGCAAGACCGAACTCGCCCGAACCGCGCTGCAGGCCCATCGCGCGCCGCTGGACATGCGCCAGCGCCGGTTGCTGATCCTGTGCGACGGCCAACGCAGCATCACCGACCTGACCGGTCTGCTCGGCCAGGATGCGCCCGCGATGGTCATCCAGCTGGTGCAGGCCGGCTACCTGAGCACCGGCACCGGTGCCGCAGCCCCGCCACCGCCGCCGGCAGCCACGGTAGAGCCGCAGCCCGCGACACCTGCCGCAGCTGCTGCCACAGCGGTCGAACGCCGCCGCTCGCTGGTGTCCGCGCGCATCTATGTGCTGGGCATCCTGGAAATGCAGCGCCACCCGCAGGCGGCGGCGCTGTTCCGCGACCTGCAGCAGGCACGCGCCGAAAGTGAAGTACTGCAGGTGCTGCACTCGGCGATGCGGGTGCTGCCCGGGCTGACTTCGGAAGGCTATTGCCAGCGTGTACGCCAACGCCTGCTGGAAGCGCTGCCGTTGGAGCACTGCGACGCGTTCGCCGAGGTGGCCTGAAGAACAAGGGGACGGAGGGGATTAAGTCGTTTCAAGCACACGTGTGCTGATTGCGGCTTAATCCCCTCCGTCCCCTTTTTCGGGTCAGCGGAAGTTGTTGCGCAGGCCGTTCCAGCACTGCTGGTAGTCGCCCTGGCGGTGGCCGGCGGCCAGCGCCTGTGCGGTCGGGCGGATCACCGCGCGGGTCTCGAACATGAAGGCCATCGTGTCCTTGATCACGTCCGCCTTGGACAGATCGGCATTGGACGCCTTGTCGAAGGTCGGCGCGTCCGGGCCGTGGCCGCTCATGCAGTTGTGCAGCGACGCGCCACCCGGCACGAAGCCTTCGGCCTTGGCATCGTAGGCGCCATGCACCAGGCCCATGAACTCGCTGGCGATGTTGCGGTGGAACCACGGCGGGCGGAAGGTGTTCTGCGCCACCAGCCAGCGCGGCGGGAAGATCGCGAAGTCCATGTTGCTGGTCCCCGGCGTGTCGCTGGGCGAATGCAGCACCAGGAAGATCGACGGATCCGGGTGGTCGTAGCTGATCGAACCGAGGGTGTTGAAGCGGCGCAGGTCGTAGCGGTACGGCGCGTAATTGCCGTGCCAGGCCACCACGTCCAGCGGCGAATGGTCGATCGGCGCACGCCACAGGCGGCCCTCGAACTTGGCGATCAGCTCGAAGTCACCGTCGATGTCCTCGAACGCTGCGTGCGGGGTCTCGAAGTCGCGCGGATTGGCCAGTCCGTTGGAACCGATCGGGCCCAGGTCGGGTAACTTCAGCAGCGCACCGTAGTTCTCGCAGATGTAGCCGCGACTGGGGCCGTCCGGCAGCTCGACGCGGAAGCGCACGCCGCGCGGAATCACTGCGATCTGCTGCGGCTCGATCTCGATCACGCCCAGCTCGGTCAGCAGGCGCAGTGCGCCCAGCTGCGGCACGATCAGCAGTTCACCGTCGGCGTCGTAGAAGTAGCGGCCGACCATGTCGCGGTTGGCAGCGTAAAGGTGGATGCCCACGCCGGCATGCGCGTCGGGCGAGCCGTTGCCACCCATCGTGTACAGGCCTTCGACAAAGTCGGTCGGCAGCTCCGGCAGCGGCAGCGGGCTCCAGCGCAGCTGGTTCGGTGAAGGCGGCTGTGCGCCGAAATCACACTGCAGCTGCGACTGCGCGAACGGAGTGAACTCGCCATGGGTCACCGCCGGGCGGATCCGGTATAGCCAGCTGCGGCGATTGCTGCCACGCGGCGCGGTGAAGGCGGTGCCGGTCAACTGTTCGGCGTACAGGCCGTGGGCCACCTTCTGCGGCGAGTTCTGCCCGACCGGCAGCGCGCCGGCGACGGCCTCGGTGGCGAATTCGTTGCCGAAGCCGGACTGGTAGCCGCGGGCGATGATGGCGGGGGACATGGGAACTCCAGAGATGGCCGGCCAGCGGCCGGCACTACCATTCGGACAGGCAATGTCAACCGGAAGCCGACATTGCCTGCAGACCTTACAGCACGCCGCGGCGGATCTGGTCGCGCTCGATGCTCTCGAACAGCGCGGTGAAGTTGCCTTCGCCGAAGCCCTCGTTGCCCTTGCGCTGGATGATCTCGAAGAAGATCGGGCCGATGCAGTTCTGGGTGAAGATCTGCAGCAGCTTGCGCTGGTGGGTTTCCGGATCGGCATCGATCAGGATCTTGTTCTTGGCCAGGCGCGGTACGTCTTCACCGTGGTTCGGCACGCGCTGGTCGATCACGTCGAAGTAGGTCTCCGGCGTGTCGAGGAAGTCCACGCCCTGCGCGCGCATCGCTTCAACGGTCTCATAGATGTTCTCGGTGAAGCAGGCGATATGCTGGATGCCCTCGCCCTTGTACGCGTCCAGGTACTCGTTGATCTGGCTCTTCGGGTCGGACGATTCGTTCAGCGGGATGCGCACGATGCCGTCCGGCGCGGTCATCGCCTTGGACACCAGGCCGGTCTTGAGGCCCTTGATGTCGAAGTAGCGGATCTCGCGGAAGTTGAACAGGCGCTCGTAGTAGTCCGACCACTGCTGCATGTTGCCGAAGTACAGGTTGTGGGTCAGGTGGTCGATGAAGGTCAGGCCGAAGCCCACCGGGTGCAGGTCGGCACCGGCGATCGGCTCGTAGTCGCCGTCGTAGACGCTGCCGGCCGCGCCGTAGCGGTCGACCAGGTACAGCATGCAGTCGCCGATGCCCTTGATGACCGGCGCGCTGACCGCCTTGCTGTCCGGCTTGAAGGCGATGGCTTCGGCGCCGTTGCCCAGCGCGGCCTGGTAGACCTCCTGGCCCGGCTTCTTGAAGCGGATGGCGAAGCCGCAGGCGCACGGACCGTGCTTTTCGGCGAAGTCGGCGGCGAACGAATCGGGGTCTTCATTGACCAGGAAGTTGACGTCGCCCTGGCGATAGACGGTAATCGGACGCTGCTTGTGCTTGAGCACCGCGCTGAAGCCCATCTTCCGGAAGTACTCGTGCAGCTCCTGGCCGCGGCCGGCCGGGGCGGCGAATTCGACGAACTCGAAACCGTCGATGCCCATCGGGTTCTCGAAGGTGGTGACCTGCATGCCGGGGTTGGGGTGCGAGGCGGTCGGGACTGCGGTATTCATGGCGTGGCTCCGAATCGGTACCGCATCGGTACAAACCAGGTGCGGGCAGGTAGGGACCCGGCGAGAATGCAGGGTCTGGACCTACCCCTTATAGTTACACTTGAAACCACCAGCAAGGTGCACCGCAACATGAGCCCCGATCCCGCCTCGACCCGCCTGCGTGCCTCGCACGTCCTGCTCGACCTGGAACAGTTCCTGCCGTATCGGCTGAGCGTGCTGTCAAACCGGGTCAGCGGCAACATCGCCAAGCTGTACGGCGATCGTTACGGTCTGGCGATCCCCGAGTGGCGGGTGATCACCATCCTGGCGCTGTACCCGGGCTCCTCGGCCAGCGAGGTCTCCGACCGCACGGCGATGGACAAGGTGGCGGTCAGCCGCGCCGTGGCCCGCCTGCTGGAGCGCGGCTTCATCAAGCGCGAGACGCATGGCGACGACCGCCGCCGCTCGGTACTGGCGCTGTCGGCCGCCGGTTTCGAGGTGTACGAGACCATCGCGCCGATGGTGATCGAGATCACCCGCAAGCTGATGTCGGTGCTGAGCGAGGAGGAAGAGCAGGTGCTGGAAAAGCTGATCCTGCGCCTGGCCGGCGAAGGCCTGGAGCGGATGGGCGAAGGGGTCTGAAAGAAAAAGGGGACGGAGGGGATTAAGTCGTAATGAGCACAGGTGTGCCTGAAACGACTTAATCCCCTCCGTCCCCTTTTTTCAGCTCAGGTGCTTGCGCCGTGCGTGGATCCACGGCACGGCCAGTGCTGCGATGGCGCCGCCGGCGAAGCCCAGCGAGGCGGCAACCGTGGCGGCTTCGACGGCCCCGGGCAGCGCCAGCGCCGCAGCCACCAGCAGCAGCGACGGCAGGCCGACGAAGGTGCCCAGGAAGAAATGCCAGCGCGGTGACCATGTATTGAGCTGCAGCAGGCTGACCGGTTGCCAGGCGTCGGACGCGGCATCCTCGGCGATCTTCGCCACTACCTTGCCCAGATCCACTTCCGGCAGCGCGCGCCCCGGGCGGACGGTCGCCAGCAGTTCGGCCACGGCCTCCACCGTTGGGAAGCTGGACGGCCACGCCACCGGGGCCGGCACGCCGTAAGCGGTCAGCAGCGGCACGCTCAGCCACGGCGCCACCAGCGGGCGCATGCGGCGGCGGCCATGCACGCACCAGATCTGCGGCTGTCCATGCGCGCTGACGTTGTACAGCGCCAGTTCGTTGGCGGGCGGATAACCCAGCATGGTCACCCGCGCCGCCAGACTGTCCTGGCCCATCGCACGCAGGAAGCCCGGGCGGCTGCGCCCTTCCTGCATCCACGCCAGGCCCAGCGCACCCACCAGGTACGCCTCCGCCACGTCCTTGCTGCCCGCAGTGGCGCGCTCATCACAGGCCAGGTACCACGCCAACGACTTCGGCTCGGCGACATCCTCCAGGCCCCATCGGCTGTCATCCCCCAGCACGTGCCGCACCGGCAGGCGGGCAGGCGCAGTTTCGCCACGCTCCCCGGTCTGCAGGAACGGCAGCACGCCCTGGATGAAGGTGGACAGCTCGATCGCGCGCGCGCCATGGCCCTGCCATTCCGGCGGCAGCAGCCCGGCCAGCTGGCCCTCGGCCGCCAGCGCATCAAGCCGCGCCTTCTGCTCGACCAGATTCTGCACCGCGCCCTTCAGCACCACGTTGTCGGGCAGCGCGATCTGCGGCAGGCGGTGGCGTGGTGGTGCCAGTTCGACGGTTTCCTCGCCGGTGCCGGCGTCGTCCAACAGGGTTTCCTGCGCCGGCAGGGTCACGCCTTCGCCTGCCCCACCCTCGGCCAGGTGGCTGGCAGGTTCGGGCAATCGTTCGGCGTGGTCGCTGTGCATGGGCGTTCCGGTAGGTTGCGTCGACGGGGCGTCGACTGAAGTCCTTGCCGGTAACGGCGTGCTCACGGTGAAGTTGAGACACGGATTCAGAGAGTGTGACGGGGCGCGCAGTAGATCCGCGCAAGGCGTGGATGCGACCCGATGTCAGTGCCGACCAACGGTCGGCACCCACCGGGGTAGGCGGCCAGCGGTCGGCCCCCACCACAGCTGCCGGCCAGCGGCCGGCACTACCCTACTCCGGTTTATCAGGTGCCCACTGCTTGAGGAACGCGCTCACCCGCGCAGGCTGGAAGGCTTCGCCCCTGCGCAGTTCGCCGGTGGCCTGCGAGACCAGCAGGCTGCCATCGGCGTCCAGTACCAGCAGGTGCGGGTAGTCGCGCTCCATCACCGGGAACTGGGCGAAGAAGGCGGTGTTGGGTTGTTCGTCGCTGGCGTTGACCTTCACCCACACGTAGTGGGCGTCGCGGAAGCGGCGCAGGTCGCCGTTGCCCTCGACCATTTCGTCCAGCGCCCGGCAGCGATCGCAGGCGGCGTTGCCGATCTCGAGCAGGATGCGCTTCTTGCCGCGCTGGGCTTCCACCTTGGCGGTGGCCAGGTCATCGGCGGGGTCGCGGGCCGGGTCGAACTGCGCGCCGAGCCCGGCGATGGCGGCAATGTCCGCCGCCACCGGGGTGTTGCCCGAGGCCACCGGTTCGCTGGGGTCAGCGACCGGTGGCTCGGTGGGCCGGGTATCCAGGGGCTGCGTGGGCTCGGCGGTGGCAGGCGGTTGCGGTTGGGAACAGGCGCCGATCAGCGCCGCACAGACCACCACCATTGCACCACCGAGCTTGCTGCGCATGCCTTCTACCCTCGCTTCATTACTTGACGCCGTGCATCAGCTTGTTGATCAGCGGGGCGATCAGGAACAGCACCACGCCGGAGCCGATCAGGGCCCAGAACCCGAAGGTATACCCCTTCAGGGCCGACTCGACCGTCATGCCGCCTTCACCACTGACCACACCAGCGAAGATGCCCGACAGGTTGTTGCCGATGCCGGTGGACAGGAACCAGCCGCCCATGCCGAAGCCGACCAGGCGCACCGGGGCCAGCTTGGTCACCATCGACAGGCCGATAGGCGACAGGCACAGCTCACCCACCGACTGGATGACGTAGACCATGAACAGGGTCCAGAACGGGATCTTGCCGTCCACCACCATCTGCGACAGGGCGAACATCAGCAGCGCGAAGGCGGCGCCGTTGAACAGCAGGCCCAGGCCGAACTTGCGCGGGATGGACGGATTGGCGCGGCCCATCGCCACCCAGATCCAGGCGATGACCGGGGCCAGGGTGATGATCGCCACCGAGTTGACCGACTGGAACCACGCGGTCGGGAAGGTCCAGCTGCCGAACTGGCGGTTGACGATGTTCTCGGCCAGGAAGGTGAACGAGCTGCCGGCCTGTTCGAAGAACATCCAGAACATCACGTTGAAGGCGAAGATGATCAGCATGGCGATCACGCGGTCGCGCTGCACCTTGCCTTCGCGGATGCCCTCGACCAGCAGCAGTACGGCCAGCGCGGTGAACATCGCGCCCAGGATCCAGGCCAGCGCGGTGGCGCCGGTGGCCAGCAGGAAGTACGCGACCGGGATGGCGACCACGGCACCGGCCAGCACCATGATGATGCGGCCGAAACCTTCCGCGCCGGCCGGCGGTGCGCCGATGCCCTTCAGGCCGGCACGACCGATGTAGAACCACACCAGCGAGATCAGCATGCCCACGCCCGAGGCGATGAACACGACCTTGTAGGACGGCATCGCATCGGTACCGAACACCTTGCGGGCCAGGTACTCGGTCAGCACCGGGGCGATCATCGCGCCGATGTTGATGCCCATGTAGAAGATGGTGAAGCCCGAATCGCGGCGCTCGTCCTTCAGGCCGTACAGCTTGCCGACCATGGTCGAGATGTTGGGCTTGAACAGACCGTTGCCGACGATGATCGTGGCCAGGCCGAGCTTGAAGATGTGCTCCTGCGGAAGCGAGATCATGAACAGGCCGGCGGCCATGATGATCGCGCCGGTCAGGATCGAGCGCTGGTAGCCCAGTACCCGGTCGGCCACGTAGCCGCCGAAGATGGCCGCGGCGTACACCAGGGCCAGGTAGGCGCCATAGATGCGGCTGGCGTCGCCTTCACCGGCAGCGCTGCCGTTGTAGAACTGGGCAACGATGTAGAGCACCAACGCCCAGCGGATGCCGTAGAACGCAAAGCGTTCCCAGAACTCGGTCATGAACAGCATCCACAACGGGCGCGGGTGGCCCAGCGTGGTCTTGAAGTCCGGCAGTGCCGGCTCTGGGGTGTTCGCAGTGGCGTTTACGCTCATGCGGATTTCCTGGTTCGGTGGATGACGAGCACGTCCGCTGTGCAGTTGGAGCAACGCGCGAGGATCACCGACTTCTGGCGTTCACGTCAAATACACGCCGTTTGAGGCAGGTGGCAGCCTGCTCCCTGAACTTGCATCTGAAACGATCCAGCCGCAGGCCGGGAACCAAGCTGAATGGGGATCAGCCCAGCGCTGCCGGGGGCGCGGCCTGCAGGCTGGTGCGCACCTGGAACAGCTCGGGGAAGAAGGTCAGTTCCAGCGCCTTGGCCAGGAAGCCCACGCCGGACGAACCGCCGGTGCCACGCTTGAAGCCGATCACCCGCATCACGGTGCGCATGTGTCGGAATCGCCACAGCTGGAAAGCCGTCTCCAGGTCCACCAGGTCCTCGCACAGCGCATACTCGCGCCAGTAGCGGTCGGTGTCCTGGTAGATGCGCTCGAAGACCGGCTGCAATGCGTCGTCGGCCACGTGTGGCTGGGTCCAGTCGTGGGCCTCGTAGACCGCCGGCACGGCATGGCCGAAGCGGGCCAGGTACTTCAGGAATTCCTCGTACAGGCTGGGCGCCTCCAGCACGGTGCGCAGCTGCGCCTGCCCGGCCGGGTCATGCTCGAACACCTGCAGCATCTGCGCGTTCTTGTTGCCCAGCAGGAACTCGATGTAGCGGTACTGCAGCGACTGGAAGCCCGACGACGGGCCCAGCACGTCGCGGAAGCCCATGTACTCGGACGGGGTCAGCGTTTCCAGCACCGACCATTGCTCGGTCAGCTGGCGCAGCACCTGCTTGCTGCGCGCCAGCACCTTGCGGCACTGCCAGACTTCATCGCGCTGCAGGAAGCCGATTGCGGCACGCAGCTCATGGCCCAGCAGCTTCAGCCACAGCTCCGAGGTCTGGTGCTGGATGATGAAGAGCATCTCGTCATGGTGCGGCGGGCTGGACAGCGGCTGCTGCGCGCTGAGCAGCTGGTCCAGCCGCAGGTAGCCGCCGTAGGTCAGGCGTCCCTGCAGGTCGGTGTGGATGCCGGCTTCGAGATCGCGTTGGTTGTTGTCGACGGACATGGGCGGGACCAGATCGGGGGCGGCAAGGGTAGCGCGTTGCCGCCGCGCTGGCAGCCGCCCGGTCCATACCGGGGCGTGCGGCTGGCCGTGGAGCATCGGCCGACCACCGGCCTGCGCGTGGAACCGTCCGCGCCGTTGTACCGGCAGTCAGCCAGAGGCGTATTCTGATGCTTTGCAGCAACGACTGAATACGTTGTTGTTATTGGCCCCCCACCCGCCGGCAGGGGTAAAACGGGGAATCTCCGTGTTGCGGCGCAGGAAGGCTATTCCGTACGCGTTCCTTAACATGGCGATTCATATCATTTGTAACTTCTCTGTCGAAGGTGCAGTACGCAATGACGGTTGCCGCTGAATTCAAGATCGAATACCTGCAGTACCTGGACACGGACGGCACGCTCGTCCGTGACGACCTGCCCGTGTCGCTGCGCGACCCCAAGGTCCTGGTACCGCTGTTCAAGCAGATGCTGTTCGTACGCACGTTCGACAGCAAATCCATCGCGCTGCAGCGCACCGGCAAGCTCGGCACGTATGCCGCCTGCCTGGGCCATGAAGCCGCGCACGTGGGTATCGGCGCGGCGATGCAGAAGGACGACGTGTTCGCGCCTTCGTACCGCGAGTATGGCGCGATGTTCATGCGTGGCGTGCGCCCGCACGACGTGCTGATGTACTGGGGCGGCGACGAACGCGGCAACGATTACGGCGGCAACGCGGCCAAGGACTTCCCGTTCTGCGTGCCGATTTCCACCCAGTGCCTGCATGCGGCAGGTGCCGCGCTGAAGTTCAAGCTCAACAAGGAACCGCAGATCGCCGTGGCCGTGTGCGGCGACGGTGGCAGCTCCAAGACCGACTTCTACGCGGCACTGAACTCGGCCGGCGCCTACAAGCTGCCGCTGATCCTGTGCATCGTCAACAACGGCTGGGCCATCTCGGTGCCGCGTTCGGCCCAGACCGGTGCCGAAACGCTGGCGCAGAAGGGCCTGGCGGGCGGCCTGCACTGCCTGCAGGTGGACGGCAACGACCTGATCGCGGTGCTGGCGGCAATGGAACAGGCGCGCGAACGTGCGCTGGCCGGCGACGGTGGCACCGTGCTGGAACTGATGACCTACCGCCTGTCCGACCACACCACCGCTGATGACGCGCGCCGCTACCGCGACGATGCCGAAGTGAAGGATGCCTGGCAGCGCGAGCCGATGCTGCGCCTGCGCAAGTACCTGATCAACGCCGGGGTGTGGAGCGAGGAAGAAGAAGCCGCCTGGACCGCCGAGTGCGGCGCGCGCGTGGACGAGGAAGTGAACCTGTACCTCAACACGCCGGTGCAGCCGGTCGAGGCGATGTTCGACTTCCTGTATGCCGATCCGCCGCCGGACCTGCTGGCCCAGCGTGCCCAGGCGATCGCCCTGGAGAAGCGCCATGGATGAGATCAAGAACGGCGCGCCCGGCGCGCACACCAACGCCGCCGACAGCGCTGCAGTCGCGCGCGGAGATGACAGCATGACCACCACCCCGATCACCCTCATTGAAGCCATCACCCAGGCGCTGGCCTGGGAGCTGGAACACGATCCGTCGGTGCTTGTGTTGGGCGAGGACGTGGGCGTCAACGGCGGCGTGTTCCGCGCCACTGCCGGCCTGCAGCAGCGCTTCGGCTCGGACCGCATCCTCGACACCCCGCTGGACGAAACCACCATCGCCGGCCTGACCATCGGCCTGGCCGCACAAGGCATGAAGCCGGTGGCCGAAGCCCAGTTCGATGGCTTCATGTACCCGATGGTCGACCATATCGTCTGCCACGCCGCACGCCTGCGTTACCGCACGCGCGGCCGCCTGCACTGCCCGATGGTGCTGCGCGTGCCGTGGGGCGGTGGCATCCGCGCGCCGGAACACCACAGCGAAGCCAACGAGGCGATCTTCACCAACGTGCCGGGCCTGCGCGTGGTGCTGCCGTCGTCGCCGCAGCGTGCCTACGGCCTGCTGCTGGCCGCGATCCGCGAGCCGGATCCGGTGATCTACATGGAGCCCAAGCGCATCTACCGCCAGTACAAGGAAGTGGTCGTCAACGACGGCGAAGCGTTGCCGCTGGACGTCTGCTTCGTGCTGCGCGACGGCACCGACGTGACCCTGGTGACCTGGGGCGCGCAGGTGAAGGAAGCCCTGGAAGCGGCCGACAAGCTGGCCGGGGAAGGCATCAGTGCCGAAGTCATCGACGTGGCCACGCTGCGCCCGCTGGACTTCGCCACCATCGCCGAATCGGTGGCCAAGACCGGCCGCTGCGTGATCGTGCAGGAGGCCCCGAAGACCGCGGGCTTCGGCGCCGAGATCGCCGCGCGCCTGGCCGAGGAATCGATCTACGACCTGCTGGCCCCGGTCGAGCGCGTCACTGGCTACGACACCCACATTCCGCTGTTCCGCCTGGAAATGAAGTACCTGCCGAGCGTTGAGCGGATCGTGGCGGCGGCCAAGCGCGCGGTGGCGGCCGGCTGACATGCGGGCCCGCCTTCTGGGGGCTTACCGCAGCCAGTATCCCAACCCGCTCCGGTTCCACACCGGCCAGATCGTCGAAGTAGGTGTACGTGACGAGGAATGGCCGGCGTTTGCCTGGGTACGCACCAACGATGGGCGCGCTGGATGGGCGCCCATCGCCTGGTTGCAGCTGCTGGACGAGGGTCGCGCCGAAGCCCTGTGCGACTACGACGCCCGCGAGCTGGATGTGGAAAGCGGCGAGATGGTGAAGCTTCATCACGAACACGGCGGGTGGTGGTGGTCCGAGCGCGCCAATGGCGCGACGGGTTGGCTGCCGGCCCGCGAACTGGAACTGCTGGAAGAGAACTGCAAATGAGCCAGACCAAGAACTTCAACCTGCCCGACCTGGGCGAAGGCCTGCCGGACGCGACCATCGTCGAGTGGTTCGTCAAGGAAGGCGATGTGATCAAGCTGGACGAGCCGCTGGTGTCGATGGAGACCGCCAAGGCCGTGGTGGAAGTGCCCTCGCCGTTCTCCGGCAAGGTGCTGAAGCTGTCCGGCGCTGCCGGCGACATCATCCCGACCGGTTCGGTGCTGGCCAGCTTCGAACTGGACCCGAACCTGCCGCAGCGCGCCGATGGCCAGGACACCGGCCACAGCCATGGTCACGCCGCACCGGCGGCGCCGGCTGCCGCACCGACCCCGCCGCCGCTGCCGGCTGCGGCCGCTCCGGTTGCCGCCGAGGACGCCAAGCCCGCCGCAGCCGAGCGCGATGACGCCGGTACCGTGGTCGGCGCGATGCAGAGCTCCAATGCCGTGCACGCCGAGCAGGCGCTGGCCGTCGGTGGCGTCAAGGCCGTGCCGGCCGTGCGTGCGATGGCGCGCAAGCTGGGCGTGGACCTGAGCCGCGTGGCCGCTACCGGCACCGATGGCGCGGTGACCATGGCCGACGTCAAGCAGGCCGCCGCCAACGGCACCGCCAAACTCGGCGCCGCCCCGGCACCGGTTGCCGCCGCGTATGCCGCGCCGGCCCCGGCGCAGGTACCTGCCCCGGTGCAGAGCGAAGCCCGCACTCCGCTGTCCGCCGCCGGCAAGCCGATGCGCACCCAGCCGCCGGGCGTGGTCGCCAAGGGCCAGCCGGAACCGCTGAAGGGCGTGCGCCGCAACATGGCCCGCGTCATGGCCGACGCGCACAGCAAGGTCGTGCCGACCACGCTGAACGACGACGCCGACATCCACGCCTGGCTGCCGGGCAACGACGTCACCGCCCGCCTGGTTCGCGCCATCGTCGTTGCCGCACAGAAGGTGCCGGCCATGAACGCCTGGTTCGACGGTGAAGCGCTGACCCGCACCCTGCACGCCCAGGTGGACATCGGCATCGCCGTGGACACCGACGACGGCCTGTTCGTGCCGGCCCTGCGCAATGCCGACATGCTCGATGCACGCGGCATCCGCGAAGGCGTCAATCGCCTGCGCGAGCAGGTGGAATCGCGTTCGATCGCCGCCTCGGAACTGAGCGGCTACACCATCTCGCTGTCCAACTTCGGCATGTTCGCCGGCCGCTACGCGACCCCGGTCGTGGTGCCGCCGTGCGTGGCCATCGTCGGTGCCGGCCGTGCCCGCCACCAGATGACCCCGGTGATGGGCGGCGTGGAAGCGCACAAGGTAATCCCGCTGTCGGTCACCTTCGACCACCGCGCGGCTACGGGTGGTGAAGCCGCCCGCTTCCTGCGCGCGATGATGGACGACCTGGCGCTGGCCAGCTGATCGGCCACCTGACCGGTAGGTGCCAACCGTTGGTTGGCACATGAACTGGAAAAACGCCGGGCACAGCCCGGCGTTTTTTTGTGCCCGCTCCGTCGCGCTCCATCCACGCATGGCGGGGATCTACTGGGCTATCCGACCGTCGGTTGAAAGCCCAACGGAGCATTTTGAGAATAGTTGCATGGATTCCCAAGAGCAGCTCAATAGCATTGAGCCTCTCTGCAGACGTCGAACTTCCGTGATTGAGACACCACCCACACTCGAAGAATTCATGAAGGCGGGCAATGATTTTTTCCGCGCCTCTCCATTCTTCCTACGGTTGACGAGGGATGAGGATCCGTCAGACACGAACTGGGTCCTTGGCATCATCTTCCTGCGCTGGCTCGCCCGAAATCACGCTTTCCTTGACGCATCGGTCGGCTCTACGGTGGCAGCCGCCCCCTCGCCAGCAGATGCCTTGGCATGCATCGAAGGCGCCTTCCAGGACGAAATCCCCGGCGCTGCGTTCGACCCGGAATTGCTGGAGTTCACCGTTCGCTACTTCTGCATGGCCGCTCCCTACTTTTCGGACTTCTTCTCGTTGTTCCCCGAAGACGCCATGCCTTCTCCGGACGCCATGTGGGACAAACAGGAGCAGGTGTACGCAATTATCGACGCCCGCCTGCGGTCATGGCGCAACGGCGAGCCAATCGTCCGCGCGGTCATCCCCAATGCTGATCAACAAGGACATGCCAAACCGGCTACGCCGCTGGATGCTGACGTCTGGATCTCAACGCTGGCAACGCTATCGGATGCTGCGGTCACTCACGAAGCTTGCTGTGCATACGCCGACCACTTCTACAGGGCTCTGACGAAACCAGCGTCAGTAGAAGTCATCCTGGCGGTCATGAGGGAGTTCCTTCGGAACCCGCCACATGATGCGTCGATCATGAGCTCAGCTGAGAACTTCCTGTCGGATATTCCGTTCTCCCGCTACATCAAAGCCTACTCCATCCTCGCGCCTGACCTCTTGGACGTCTCTTCAGATGCCGCGCTCAATCTCTTCAATTATCCAGGTTGTGAATTGACGCCACGTCAGGTCCGGCAGTTCATCAAGGAGCTCAGGCGGTGCAACCCCGAGCGCGATGTGGTCGGAGAACTGGCCCAGCTGGCCATTGCATGGAATTCGGAAGACGACGAGAAATTTTCAATCGTCATCGAAGCCGCACAGAAGCATGGCTAGGTCCAGGAGCCGGAACATACCGGCTCCCTCCCTGAATCAATCGCGCGCGACCAAGCCCTCGGCGCGGCCGTACACGCGCAGGCGGTGCCCATCCGGATCGGCACCGACGAAGGTGTGGCCGAACTCCAGCGTCACCGGCGCCTGCAGGATCTGCACGCCGAGTGCGCGCCACGCATCGTGCATCTGCTGCACAGCCTCCGGGTTGGCCACCACCATCGCCAGTTCCGCGGCGCCGGCCTGCGCGGACACCGGCGGCTGCACGTCATCGCGCTGCCACAGGCCGAGTGCGGCGCCATCGCCGAGCAGGAACAGGGCAAAGCCGGGCGACTGCTCGACCGGTGGTTTGCCGAGAATGCCGCTGTAGAACGTGGCGCTGGTGGCGACGTCGCGCACGTACTGCAGCAGGGTGCTGGGTATGAACATGGGGAACCTCCGTTGTTGGGAGCGTTCATGGTGGAACACGCCTGCTGACATACTCTGTCAGTAGATCAAGCGGATGAAATCGATCGGGTAGAGCCGATCGTCGTTCGAACATCTCGCGTATTTCGGGCACTTCCGCCATCGGATGGAAAAACAGGCGACCCGCTGTGATCTCGCGATATATCGCAAAGCCAAGTCATGATGGGAGCTGTCGTCGGCGATGAACCTTCGCTCGGACCAATCAAAGGGAGACGCAGTTACCAGTTGCAACAGACAGAAGTGATTTAGAGTCAAATGCAGATGGAACGCCACTTCACGTAATACACATGAAAAGGAAAGTTCATGACCACAATACGCAGTTATCTCCCGTTGTTGGCAGCCATCCTCACCGCCTCTCCCGCCCTTGCGGACGACGCCCCCAAGGATGTAGCAATACAGCACTACGCGGAAACCATGCACATAGGCACGTTCGAAGCCGCGCAACGAATGGATGCGGAACGGGCCGCAGGTAAACTCAGCGCACGGCTTCAGAGGGAGAAGCCGGAGACGTTCGCCGGCCTTTACATCGAGCACTCCCCTGAATTCAGGATCGTGGTGAGGTTCACCGGCGATGCCTCACGCCAACTTTCTGCTTACACCAAGGACCGCCTCTACGTCGCAGAAACCGCGCCACGTTCTCTCGAGCTTCTCCGCGCCACCCAAGAGGAGGTGTCCGATCAGCTCGTCAAGGCCGGCATTGAGTTTGCAGCCACGGTAAACACGAAGATCTCTATCGTAGAGGTATATGTACGTGATCCCGATGCCGTACGCGCCAGACTTTCCAAACTTCTCTCTGTCGCCGACTTCATCCACATAAAAGAGACCACAGGTTTCATAGAGCCAACAAACACCGTAGCGGGCGGGCGGCGACTGGAAGGCTACCAGCAGCAGCTCTGCACAGCCGGCTTCAACGTGGTCGAAACTGCAACTCGCGAACTAGGCTTGGCCACTGCCGGTCACTGTGACAATGACAATTATCAGCGCAATCCAACCGCTCGCATTCTGTTCAAGAGTGAACGCAACAAAGGATCTTACGACGTTCAGTGGGGTGCACAGCAGCGTGGCGGCGTCATCTTCTCCCAGTCGAACGAAATCATTGTCGATGGGGAAAAACTGACGATAACCGATGAGGCATCACTTGCCGACATGACACCAGGCACAACGGTCTGCAAGTTCGGCGTAACGACCGGTCGCACATGCGGATCCATCAAAGACGCAGAGTTCGCAGCCAACTGGAATGGGGAAGCCGGCACCTACGTCCAAGTCGTCAGCCTTGATGGAACCGTGATGAACAAAGGCGGCGATAGTGGTGGCCCCGTCTATGCCGGCAACTCGGCCTACGGCCTTGTTCATGGCAGGGGAAACGACGGCTCTCCTTGGGCGAATGACCTTTTCTTCATGCCCATAGAGAGGATGTCCACCCTGGGCGTGGCTACCTTGACGAAGCCATTTCAGCTGGACAGCGTTCCGAACGTGTCTGGAACAGGCGCCAGTGTTACTGCCACGATGAACTTCAGTGGGTATCCGAGGTTTCCGGTATATATCAACCTCGAGATCTTGACTTGTCCTGCCGGATGGATCTGCAGCGGTGGCCGCGCCAAAGTCGACAGGAACATCCCATCCCCCATCACCTTCACTTGGGGTTGTACACCAAGTAAACCTGGTGAACCTCAAGTTTCGAGAGTCAGGACATTCTTGGAAGATGCGTCGGGCCTCGTAACCCAGGCCATAGAGTCGACGATTACCTGTACCACCCCGGCCTCCCCCGGCACATAGCCCACCAGCTGTGTAAGCCCACCGCGTTGACGCACAGCGCCATTCCTCGATGTGGTTACGAGCTGTCCAACCAGTCCGGCGCGATGCCCTGGGCCTTCTGCCAGCGCCGCAGCAGGGTGGCGCGCGGCACGCGGTAGCAGTCCTCCAGCACACGCACCTGGCGGATGCGATCCAGCCGGAAATGGCGGAAATCCTCGCGGCGCTCGCACCACGCCGCCAGCATCGGCACCTCATCGAAGTAGCCCAGCGCGAACGGCCAGACGACGCGCGCGCTGCGCTGGCCGTGCGCATCCTCGTAAGCGAACTTCAGGCGCTGCTGCGATCCCACGGCTTCGCGCACGGCCTGCAGGCGTGCTGCCGGCACCTTGGCCGCAGCACGCGAAGGTCCCACGCGCAGGCCACTGTCACGCAATGCCTCGCGGCGTGCCGCAGGCAACACATGGGCGATACGCGCCAGGGCATCACGTGCGGCCTCGGCCAGCGCCGGCTCGGTGCGCGCGGCGACCCAGCGCAGGCCCAGCACCAGCGCGTCGATCTCGGCCGGTGGCAGGGTCATGGGAGGCAAGGTATCGCTGGGTGCCAGCTGGTAGCCGACGCCGGCCTCGCCACGCAGGTCGGCGCCCTGCTCGCGCAGGGTCTCGATATCGCGGTACAGCGTGCGCAGGCTGATGCCCAGCGCTTCGGCCAGCGCCTGCCCGGCCACCGGCCGTCGATGACGGCGCAGCAGCTGCAGCAGCTGGGTCAGGCGCAGCGCTCGCGACATCAGCCGACCAGCGTGCTCGATGCCACCACGTGCTCGCCCGGCTGCGGGGCCAACGCAGCCTCGACCAGCGCCCTGGCAATCTCGGTGGCCGGATTGATCCGCCACGCACGCGGCAACACCGGCCCCAAAGCACCCAGCACCGTCAGCGCCAGGCGTTCGCCGCGACGCACCTCGTTGCGCTCGCCCCCGATCAGCCCTGGGCGAACCAGGGTCAACGAGTGGAAGCCCAGCGCGCGCATATCGCGCTCCAGCTCACCCTTCACCCGGCTGTAGAAGATCGACGACTGTGGATTGGCGCCGGCTGCGGAGTTCAGCACAAAGGCCTGCGCACCCTGCGCCTGCGCCAGGCGGGCGAACGCCAGCGGATAGTCGTGGTCGATACGGTGGAAGGCCTCGCGGCTGCCGGCCTGGGCGATGGTGCTGCCCAGCGCGCAGATGACCGCGTCAACGCGCGCCCATTCTGGCGAAGTGGGCAACGCGTCGAATGCCAGCACCGGGTTCTCCAGCTTCCCGTGAGTCAACGCCAGGGGGCGGCGGGTCGGGGCAACCACGGCGCTGCAGCGCGGGTCGTCCAGCAGCCTGCGCAGGGTCAGCCCGCCGACCAGGCCGGTCGCCCCCAGCAACATCACGCGCATCACCACCTCCACTGCGGCATCCTGTCGCCCATCCTAGCCGTTCAAGCCGTCGGCGGCCGCGCCGATATGCTGGAACCAGTCCCTGCCAGCCCCAGGATTCGCTCCATGACGGACCAGCCCGACCACCGCCCAGCCCCCGGTACCGCCCTTGGGCCGCCGGCACGCGTGCGCGCGGTGGTGGACGATGGGCGGGGTGACCGCGTGGTGCTGCAGGGCGGCGGCGGCGTGGCGCTGCAGCAGCTGTTCGCCGGCGCCGACGCACCCGAGCCGCTGCTGGCGGCGTTCGCCAACGGCATGGCCACCCTGCCCGGCGAACTGGGTGACATGGGTGACCGCCTGCAATCGGCGCAGGCCAGTGCCGATTGGCCGCGCTACGGGCGCGCGATGCGGCAGTTGATCGACAAGTACATCCGCACCATCGAACAGCATTCGCCGGACGGCCAGCCGGAAAGCCTGCGCCTGTCCGAGCAGCTGCGGCTGCTGCTGGGCGGCGCGGTGGTGGCCCTGCTGCAGCACGACCCGGATCTGCGCGAACAAGCGCAGGCCCTGGCCACGCGCCTGCGCCAGTGGCAGCCGGGCACCGCGCTGGAACCCATCGAACAGGGCGTGCGCGAGCTCGGCCACCAGGTTGGCGTGCGCGCCGAGAGCTGGCAGGAGCAGCAGGCGCTGCTGCTGGAGCTGTTCGCCCTGTTGCTGGAGAACGTGAGCGAGCTGCTGGATGACCGCAGCTGGCTGCAAGGCCAGATCGCGGCGGTGCGCCAGCTGCTGGACGGGCCGCTGGAAGCTGAGGCGGTCGAGCGCACCCGCGCCGAACTGCGCGAAGTGATCTACAAGCAGGGACTGCTGCGCCAGGGCATCGACGATTCGAAGGCGGCGATGCGCGGGTTGATGGGCGAGTTCATCGAGCGCATGGATGGCATGGCCACCAGCACCGGTGAGTACCACGACCGCATCGGCAGCTACGCGCTGCAGCTGCGTGAGGCGCGCAGCATCGCCGACCTCAACCAGCTGCTGCAGGAGGTGATGCGCGACACCGGCAAGGTGCAGCAGCAGGCCGCGCAGGCCCGCGATCATCTGGCCAGCGCGCGGCAGGAAGTGGAACGCGCAGAGCAGCGCATTGCCGAGCTGGAGCAGGAACTGCGTGCTGCCGGTGACCTGGCGCGTATCGATCCGCTGACCCAGGCACTGAACCGCCGCGGCCTGGACGAACTGCTGCAGCGTGAGCTGGCGCGTGCCATGCGCAACAACTCGCCGCTGGGCGTGGCGGTGATCGACCTGGATGATTTCCACCTGACCAACGAGGCGCACGGTCACGCCGGTGGCGATGCTTTGCTGCAGCACCTGGTGGCCGTCTGCAAGCTGCTGCTGCGCGCCACCGACGGTATCGCACGGCTGGGCGGCGACGAGTTCGTGCTGGTGCTGCCGGAAACCCAGGGCGCCGACAGCATGGCCACCGTGCAGCGCCTGCAACGTTCACTGGCGCACCGCGTGCTGACCGTGCAGGACCGACGCGTGCCGGTACATTTCAGCGCCGGGCTGGCGCAGTGGCAGCCCGGCGACGATACCGAGACCCTGCTGCGGCGCGCCGATGACGCGCTGTATGCCGCCAAGCGGCAGGGCAAGAACCGGGTGCAGGCGGGGTGATCGTGGAATGGGGTCAGATCCCTTTCCAACGGGAAAAGGGATCTGACCCCGAGGGTCTACGGGCTTATTTACCGCGCAGCTTCTGCAACCCGGTCACCGCCGCCAGCACGATGGCGCCGGCGATGATGCCGACCACCATGTTGCCCACCGCGCTCACCAGCCAGCCCCACTGCCCTTCGCCGCCCAGCGCCTGCACCGCGTGGTGCAGGGCCGGCACGTTGTGCACCAGGATGCCGCCGCCGACCAGGAACATGGCGATGGTGCCGGCCACCGACAGGAACTTCATCAGCCACGGCGCCGACGCCACCAGGCCTCGACCGAAGGCGGCAATGGCACCGCCCTTGCGCGAAAGGTACAGCCCAACGTCATCGAGCTTGACGATGCCCGCCACCAGTCCGTAGACGAACACGGTCATCGCCAGCGCGACCACGCTCAGGGTGAGGATCTGGTTGGTGAACGACGCAGTGGCGACCACGCCCAGGGTGAGCACGATGATCTCGGCCGAAAGGATGAAGTCGGTGCGGATGGCGCCCTTCACCTTGTCCTTCTCCCACGCGACCATGTCCACCTGCGCGTCAGCCAGCGCCTTGCGGCGTTCGGCCTGGCGCTCGGCATCGTCGTCGGAGGAATGCAGGAAGCGGTGCGCCAGCTTCTCCACGCCTTCGAAGCACAGGAAGGCACCGCCGATCATCATCAGCGGCACGATCAGCGGCACGTTCCAGCCGCGGCTGCGCAGCCAGGCTTCCAACGCACTGATCGCCAGGGCCGCCGGCACCAGGATCACCTTGTTGACCAGCGAGCCCTTGGCCACCGCCCACACCACTGGCAGCTCGCGGTTGGCGTTGACCCCGGTCACCTGCTGCGCGTTCAGCGCCAGGTCGTCGCCCAGCACACCGGCGGTCTTCTTCGCGGCGACCTTGGTGAGCACCGAGACATCGTCGAGCAGGGAGGCGATATCGTCGAGCAGGGCGAACAGGCTGGCACCGGCCATGGGGCGTCCAAGAGAGGGAATGCGCCGATTCTGACCGATCCGCCGGTCTCTGCGATAGCCGCGGGGTTCACCGCATGCCCACCTTCCCCCGGCGACACTGCCGAATCCGGACATTGCCGGCCAGCGGCCGGCACTACCGTCCTTGCCGCATGGGAGTTCCGCTTGAGCAATCCGCCCACCGCCAATGGCAATCCCCCGCTGGTCAAAGGCATGAACCGGCGCAGCCAGATCCTGCGCCTGCTGATGCGCTACCGCCATTCGGGCGTGTTCTCCGGCATGAACCTGGACGCCGCCAGCAACCAGGCCGACGTGCCCGCCGATGGCAACCCGGAACAGTTCGTCAGTGACCTGGAGGCCCTGGGGCCGACCTTCGTCAAGCTGGGCCAGATGCTGTCCACCCGCCCGGACATGGTGCCGGTGGAGTTCGCCACCGCCCTGGAGCGCATGCAGGAGAAGGTGGCGCCGATCCCGGTAGAGCGCATCCACGCCATCATCGAGCAGGAGCTGGGGGTGGGGGTGAACAAGCTGTTTGCCTCGTTCGATCCCGAGCCGTTGGGTTGTGCGTCGATCGCGCAGGTACATCGCGCGGTGCTGCACGATGGCCGCCAGGTGGCAGTGAAAGTGCAGAAGCCCGAAGTGGCCGCGCAGCTGCGCTCGGACCTGGAAGCGCTGCGCAGCTTTGCGCTGGCCGCCGATCACCTGACCCAGGTGGGCCGCCGCGTGCGCCTGCGCGACTGGCTCAACGAGTTCGCAAAGACCCTGATGCAGGAGCTGGACTACCACGCCGAGGCCGAGAACCTGGCACGCTTCGGACGGCATCTGCGGCCCTTCCGCCGCCTGTGGGTACCGCAGCCGATCTGGGACTACAGCAGCCAGCGCGTGCTGACCATGGAGCTCGCCACCGGCGTGCGCGTGGATGCGATCTCTGGCGTGCGCCGCACCGAGCAGGACATGGATCCGCTGGCAGCGGCGCTGATCCGCGGCTATCTGGACCAGATCTTCGTGCATGGCGAGATCCATGCCGACCCGCACCCGGGCAACCTGCGGGTGATGCCCGATGGCCGGCTGGCGATCTTCGACCTGGGCATGGTCGCGCACATGCCGCCGCGCCTGCGCGAGCGGCTGCTGAAGATCCTGTTCGCCGCCGTCGATGGCCGCGGCGAAGAAGTGGCCGACGATCTGATCAGCATCAGCACGCGGCTGGAGGCCTTCGACGAAGAGCGCTACCTGCGCGAGACCGGCCAGCTGATCGCGCGCTACGCCGCCAGTGGCAGCTTCTCCGAAGGCCGCGTGGTGCTGGACATGGTGCGCATCGCCACCGCCTGCGGCCTGCGCACGCCGCCGGAACTGAGCCTGCTGGGCAAGGCCCTGCTCAACCTGGAAACCGTGTGCCGGCTGCTGGCACCGGAGCTGGACACGCGCCGCATCGTCGAGCGCCAGCTGCAGCACGTGATGCGCGCGCGCCTGAAGAAATCCCTGTCGGCGGCCAACATCGCCAGCGAGGCGATGGAGCTGCAGCAGCTGCTGCGCGATGGGCCGCGCAAGCTGTCGGACATCATGGCGCTGCTGGCCGAGAACCGCCTGCAGATGAAGGTGACCGGGCTGGAAGAATCGCGATTGATGGAGAACCTGCAGAAGATCGCCAACCGCGTGGCGGCCGGCATCATCAGCGCCGCGTTGATCATGGCTGCGGCAATGATGATGAAGATCGACACCGACTGGCACCTGTTCGGCTATCCCCTGATCGCACTGATACTGCTGTTGATCGGCGTGGTGCTGGGGCTGGGCATCGTTACCAGTGCATTGCTGTTCGATCGTCGCGCGCGGGCGCGCGAGGAACGCGGGCACCGCTGATGCATTGGCGAAAAGCCGCGTATTCATGCGGTTTTTAATGCAATCCAACGAAGCCTTTCACGCTCGTTTTACCTTCGCGGCGTGATTGCGCGCGCGTCATTCCAACAAACATTTCAGTCAGGTTCGTGCATGCACTATCGGGTCATCGGCCTGTCATGTGGATGTGCTTGCAGCAGCGCCGGTCGGATGGACACGCGTCGGTACGACGTCCATCACCACCACCCCGTCACTGCCGAAGCTGCCTATGCTCTGGATACTGCTGCTGTCGTTGTTGCTGCTGTGCTGGCTGTTCCTCGCGTCCGACAAGTGGGTGTGGTGGAAGGCCGGTGCATTCTCGCTGCTACTGCTGATGCTCAGCGCGTGGTGGCTGATCGACAAACTGTCCGGGGATGGGCTCAACGCCGCCACGCTTTATCACCTCGGCGCCGACATGGAAGGCGCTGGTGTCTCCGACTTCAAGGGCTACATCGCCGGCTTCATCGTGCTGGCGCTGGTCTCGCTGCTGCCGCTGTTTGCCACGCGGGTGAAGCGCTGGCGCCGGCCCGGCCACGGTGGTGCGCTGTTCGCCGGTTTCGCGACCGTGTGGGTGGCCACGATCCTGATCAGTCCGCTGGCCCGTGACGGCCAACGCCTCTACCAGCAGCTGCGCCCGGTCGATTTCGCCCGCATCGCCCCCGAGTACCAGGTGCCGACGCAGCCGTTGCAGCGCCCGCGCAACATCGTATGGATCTACGGCGAGAGCCTGGAACGCACCTATCTGGACGAGGCCGTGTTTCCCGGCCTGATGCCCAACCTCAACCGCCTGGCGTCCGAGTCGCTGGACGTGCGTGGCCTGGCCTCGGCCGAAGGCAGCGGTTGGACCATCGCCGGCCTGGTGTCGTCAATGTGTGGCGTGCCGCTGACCACCTCGCAGGGCGACGAGAACAGCATGGACCGCATGGGCAGTTTCCTGCCCAAGGCGGTGTGCCTGGGCGACTACCTGAAGCAGCAGGGCTACACCAACCATTACCTGGGCGGCGCCAACGGCCAGTTCGCCGGCAAGGGCCAGTTCCTGGCCAGCCATGGCTTTGACGAAGTGCATGACCTGGCATGGTTCAAGCAGCAGAAGAAGATCGGCCGCATCCACTACTCGGCCTGGGGCGTGCACGACGACGTGCTGCTGGACACCGCCTACCAGCGCTTCGAGCAGCTCTCACGCGCCGGTTCACCGTTCATGCTGACCACGCTGACCATGGACACCCACCACCCGGCGGGCCACCTGCCGGTGTCGTGCAAGGGCGAGCGCTACCGGAGCGGGTACGGCAACATCGGCCTGCTCAATGCACTCAAGTGCACCGACCGCCTGATCTCACAGCTGGTCGAGCGTATCCAGGCCAGCCCGTATGGGAAGGACACGCTGATCGTGATCGCCTCCGACCACCTGGCGATGCCCAACGACCTCAGCCACGTGCTGGCCAAGCAGAAGCGCGAGAACCTGCTGCTGTTCCTCGGCGACGGCATTGCCCCGCAGCAGCTCAGTGCCGACGCTGGCACCACCCTGGATTCCGGTGCGACCCTGCTCAGCCTGCTGGACCCGAACCTGAAGACGATGGGCTTTGGCCGCTCGCTGATCGACCCGCAGCGCGCGCCCAGTGCCAGCGTGGCCGCGCGGCGCGATGATGGCCGCGACTACCCGCAGTACCTGGCCTTCGCCCGTTCGCTGTGGCTGGGCCAGCCGACCCGCGAACTGAAGATCGATGGCGATGACCAGGTGGTCGTTGGCCTGCAGCACGTGCAGCCGCCGGTGCTGCTGGAGTACGACAAGGAGTGGGGCTTGAAGTCGGTGTACCTGGAAAACACCTCGCGCCAGTTCGATGATGCCAACCCGGACAACACCCTGGCCTACGTCGACCGTTGCACCGCGTTCGAGGACGGCTCGGCCGATGGTGACTGGTGCGCCCTGCTCGTCAACCGCGACAACGGCTTCAAGCTGTACCGCGACAACGACCTGCGCGGTGGCATCGCGGTGGATGCACCGCTGGATACGCTCCAGGGCCCGCGCCCGAGCGTGCGCCAGGCACACATGATCACCCAGAAGGGACGCCGTACGCGTGCCGGCCAATACATGCTGCAACTGGTGGCGAGCACGCGCCCGGACCGCGGTTTCTGGATCGAAGCGGTGTCCTCGCAGCGCAAGGTGGTACTGGCCCAGCAGTGGGTACAGCCCGATGCCAACGGCAAGATCAACGTGTCGTTCGGGTTGGATCACGAAGTGGACGATCTGGAGATCCGCGCGTGGTTGAACCACGCCGAGAAGCTGGCGGTGGATACGTTCGCACTGGTGCCCTCGCGCAGCCGACCGCGGGGGTAGGGCTATTTGCAGGGCTGCGCCCTGCACCCGCTACAAACCGGAGCAACGGCAACAGCGACAGCGTGCATTCCGTGGTTGGGCGGGGCGGTGTCGGAGTGCGGGGACGCCGTAAATCCGTCCCTGGAGGCTTGGCAGCCGCATCCATGCGGCTGACACCCCGCACTCCGACACCGCCCCACCTCTGACAGAGTCCTGCGGCTGTCGGTAGGTGTCGACCTTGGTCGACACTTTTGTCAGATATCGAAATCAATCTGGGGTCAGATCCGTTTTCCTCCGGAAAACGGATCTGACCCCAAAAGCAATTCCAAAAGATCGCGGAAAACTGGCGAAGGCGGGGTGGGTCCGGTTGCGGGAGTGTCCGCGGCATGGATGCCGCGGCCAAGCCCCCATGGACGGGTTTACGGCGTCTCCCGCAACCGGACCCACCCCGCCATCCCTCAGGAAGCCAGCTTTTGCTGTTGCTGTTGAAGTTGCCGGCCAGCGGCCGGCACTACCGCGGGTGCAGGGCGCAGCCCTGCAAAGAACCCCCTACTCCTGCGGATCGCGGATGATGTGGATGTCGGTCGGGGTCGACAGCGGAATGTTCCGCTCGGCCAGGATCTGCAACAGGCTGAAGTACAGGTCGCTGCGGGTGGCGTACACCTGCCGCGGGCTGGCCACGTAAGCGAAGCTGTTGATGGTGATCTGGCCACCGGCAATGCTGTCGATGTAGACCGTCGGTGCCGGCTGTTTCAGCACGTTGGTGTGCGCGGCGTACGCATCCAGCAGCGCCTGCCGCAGATTGCCGACATCCGTGCTGGGCGGCACCGCGAACTGGATCTGGATGCGGCCCTGGTTGTTGCCCATCGTCATGTTGCGCACGGTCTTGGTGACCAGCTCGGAGTTGGGCACGATCAACGTCGACTTGTCGCCCACCTGGATCTCGGTCGATCGCAGGCTGATGCGGCGGATGTCGCCCTCCTGGTCGCCCAGCTTCACCCAGTCGCCGATCTTCACCGGCCGCTCGGCCAGCAGGATCAGGCCGGAAACAAAGTTCTGGGTGATCACCTGCAGGCCGAAACCGATACCCACCGACAGCGCGCTGACCAGCAATGCCAGCTTGCTCAGCTGCAGGCCCATCGCCGACAGCGCCCAGATCACCGCGATGATGATGCCCACATAGCGGGCAACGGTACTCACCGAATTGCGCGCGCCCAGATCCAGCTCGGTCTTGGGCAGGTAGGTGTCGGTCAGCCAGCGCTGTACCAGCTGGGTAACGGCCAGGCCAGCCAGCAGCACCAGCACCGCCAGCACGATGCGCACCGGCTCCAGCTTGGTTCCGCCAATGTCGAATCCAGAGGTGAACAGCGAGGAGAAGCGGTCCACCACCGCGCCGATGTTGCCGAACGGTGCCACCAGCGCCAGCAGCGCGATCAGTACGACGATGGTGCGCAACGCCGCCGACAGCAGCACGCCCGCCTGTTCCAGCCGCGATACGCTCAGGCCGGTGCTGAGCAGGATGGTCTGGCCGACCTTGCTGTCGGCGTTGAGCATCCAGGTGCTCAGGTCATCGACGAACTTGAACAGCAGGGTTGCGGCCAGCACGACGATGCTGCCGCCGATCAGCTGCTGGTTCACGAACTTGGCGAAGTTTAGGTAGCCCAGCAACGTGGCAACGATGGCCGCCACCACCGCGATATTGCCCGCTACCCGGGCCAGCACCAGCCAGCTGCTGCGGCGCACGGGCGTGGTTGCCCCCACGCCATCGGCCTGTGCTTCCAGCTTGGCCTCGGCCTCGGCGGTCTGCCGGCGATGCAGGCGCGCCAGGGTCACCAGCATGGCCATGATCAGGCCGAGGTAAGTCAGGGCAATCAGGCCGTCCAACGCCACCGTGGTGACGTCGCTGGTGCGCGTAGCCTGGTCGAGGGCCACCAGCACCGTGCTCAGCCAGGCCAGCGCCGCCGCGCCCCAGGCATATTTGCGCAGCTTCAGCGCGGCGGTGTCGTCCAGGTTCAACAGCCGCCATGACGGGCGCTTGGGCACCAGCAGGCAGGCGCTGAGCGCGGCAATGAACGCCGCACGGAAGGTGGCGGTCTCCAGGCCGTCGGCCACGACCTGCAAGCGCGGCGCGATGGCATCGATCGCATCCAGCGCCGCCATCAGTACCACCACGGCATAACCGGGCAGCAGCGTGCCCACCAGCAGCAGCCACATCGCCAGGCCAGACCGGCGCAGTCGTCCATCAGGCGCGCGCTCGGACGCGGCGAACTGCCGCCCCAGCCTGCGCAGCCACAACCGCAGCGGGAACATCATCACCAGCGCGGCCAGCAGGCCCAGCAACGGCCTGCCCCAGCCATGGGTGCGGATGCCGGCCACCAGCGCGTCACGCCCCTGCTCGGCCAACGGCGCAACGCGCGCGATATCGATCGGCAGGCGCTCGGCCACCTTGCTCCACAACGCAGGCGACAGCGGCGAGGCGACCTTCTGGCCCAGTTCTTCCGTACGTTGTGCGGTGCGCTGCTGCTCGATGTCCGCCGCCAGCTGCTGTGCACGCACGGCACTGGCCTTGGCCTGCGCTACCGACGCGGCCAGGCCGTCGCGCTGCCTGGTTATGGCCCGTCGCTGCGCTGCCAGCTCCGGCGGCTCCGTGGTGCCCTCGGCAGGCGTCCCCAGCTGCGCCAGCTGCTCGTTGATGCGATCCAGCTGGGGCTGCAGTGCCTTTTCCAGTGCCTCGGCGTCACGCCGTGCCTGCGAGGCATTCTCGGACAGCATCGCCAGCGTCTCGGTGGCTTCCGCATCGCCACGTTTGCGCTCGACATCCTTCAACCGCGAATCGATGTCCGCCAGCTGTTGCTTGGGCGTGGGGTCCTCCTCCTGCGCCAGCACCGGCGCGGACAGCAGGAAGGCAGTGCACAGCAGCAGGGCCCACCAGGGCCCTCGTGCACGGATCGATCGCAGGAAAGAAGACACGCAGCCACACCGGTTCGCGCGGACCACCGCGCCTGCGCGCGACTATACGGCAGAGGCGGTAAAGGACGGATGGGGGACGCGCAGCAGTATCAGTACTTCAGGCGCAGCTCTTCCACGGTCGGCTGCTGCAGCGCGTACCAGTCCTGGAACTCTTCCTCGGTGATCTCATCGGGCGCATATACCGCCACCGGGTGCCACTCGTGGTCGGTCGGCAGTGGCTGGCGCGGGCCGGCCCGCAGGCTGTAGCTGACGCCCTCGTAGTCGACCAGATCATCGACCTGCGGCCACTGTTCGCGTGCGAACGCGGATTCACTCTTCAACAGGATCACCTGGTACATCGGCACCTCCACCTTGGTTGGATCAGGAAAACACGGCGCTGGCGGCAGGATACCGCCATGCCGGTGACAACAGGCACGTCGCAGCGGCGACGGATCGTTCTGGACACGGCCATCGCCCCGGCTTCACCCGCCCATGGCGAGCCCATCGGCATCGTGGAGGCCCGCCCCTGCCACGATGACCGATGACCGAGCACCCGCCGCTGAAGACCGTCGCCGACCTCAAGCTGCCGCGCTACCTGGGCACCTGGTACGAGATCGCGCGCCTACCGATGCGCCACGAGCCGGAAGGCTGCACCGATGTGTCGGCGCACTACACCCTGCTCGACAACGGCAATGTCGGCGTCACCAACCGCTGCCGCATGGACGGCGAGATCGAAGAGGCCACCGGCGAGGCCTGCGCCGTCGACAACGACAGCGCGCGCCTGGAGGTCAGTTTCCTGCCCAAGGGCCTGCGCTGGCTGCCGTTCGCCAAGGGCGACTATTGGGTGATCCAGGTCGCCCCGGACTACAGCGTCTCGCTGGTCGGCAGCCCGGATCGCAAGTACCTGTGGCTGCTGGCGCGCGAGCCACGCCTGGACGCGACCGTGCAGGACCATTATCTGGCCGCGGCCCGCCTGCAGGGCTTCGATCTGTCCGAACTGATCCAGACCCCGCATACCGGCCACCCCACCGCCTGAGCACGACCACGCATGGACCTGAAAAGTGGCTACCCCTGGTGGGCAGTGCGCAACGGACTGCTGCAGGCCTTTCCCCCGCTGGAGCAGGATCTGCGCTGCGACGTGCTGGTGGTCGGTGGCGGCATCACCGGTGCGCTGATCGCCGACGAACTGTCCGCCCACGGCCACGAGGTGGCGGTGATCGAGCAGCGCGACATCGGCTGGGGCAGCACGGCGGCCAGCACCGCGCTGTTGCAGTACGAGATCGATACCCATCTGCTGGAACTGGCCGAGCGCTATGGCAAGGATGCCGCCGCCCTGGCCTACCTTGCCTGTGCCGACGCGATTCCGGCACTGGCTGAAGTGGCACGCGGGCTGAAGGAGGTGGACTTCCGGCAGATGGACAGCCTGTACCTGGCCAGCCGGCGGCGCGACGTGCCGCGCCTGATGGCCGAAGGAGCTGCACGCCGCGATATTGGACTGGACGCGCGTTGGCTGGACCGCGAAGCCCTGCGCGAACGCTTCGACGTGGATGCCGGCGGCGCCCTGTTGACCCGCCAGGCGGCGCGGGTCGATCCCTACTGCCTCACCTACGGCCTGCTCAAACGAGTGCGCCGTCGCGGCGGCCATGTGCACGACCGCACCGTGCTGCACACGCTCAGGCCTGGCGCGCAGGGCGTAACCGCGATGACCGAGGCCGGCGCCACGGTCCGTGCCCGCCACGTGGTCCTGGCCATGGGCTACGCCAACCAGCGTTGGCTTGAACAGCGGGTCGCGCGCAACCGCAGCAGCTACGCCTTCATCACCGACCCGATCGATGCGGACACGCTGGGCCGGCTGCAGCGCACGATGGTGTGGGAGAGCGCACGCCCGTACCTGTACCTGCGCGCCACCGGCGACCGCCGCCTGCTGGTGGGTGGGCTGGACGACGCCATCGATATCCCGGCGCGGCGCGACCGGCGCGTGCAGCGCAAGGCCGAAAAGCTGATGGATCAGCTGCTGCACTGGTTCCCGCAGCTGGACCCGGTGCCCGCCTTTTCCTGGGCCGGCACCTTCGCCGAAACCGCCGACGGCCTGCCCTTCTTCGGCCCGCACGCGCAGTGGGGGCCGCGGGTCCATTTCGCCATGGCCTACGGCGGCAACGGCATCACTTATTCAATGATCGGCGCCCAACTGCTGCGCGCCCGGATCGAGCGGCGCAGGCATGCGCTGGAAGGGCTGTTCGGGTTCGGGCGGCTGTGACCTGCAGCCGGCAGTGGCCGGCTCTACCCCAGTCCGGCGCCGACAGGCATCATTCAAGCAACCCCTGCTAGCGTCGGCCTGTACCGCCGCGTGTTGCGTGGCCACCTGTCCGCTGGAGCGCCGTCATGATCCGCCCCCTGACCCTGCTGCTGTGCCTGGCCCTGCCGGGAACCGTGCTGGCCCAGTCCGCCGCCGGCGCCACCGCGCCGCAGGCTGCCGGCCTGGACCTGACGCTGCCGCAGGCGCCGATGCGCTATCTCAACGACCCGGCCCTGCAGCAGGACCCGCCCGGCACCTATTACGGTGACAAGAGCGGCCCGCGCGTGCACGACGACGCGAAGATCGCCGACGTCACCGACGACAAGGTCAAGGTGTCGGGCAGCTTCACCACCGGCATCGGCTATTCCAAGAACGGTGGCAACAGCCACTACAACGCGGCCACGCTGAACCTGAGCAAGAACTACACCACCGATGAGGGCAAGACCCACGGGGTCAACGTCAACATCCACGTGAGCGAAGGCAAGGGACCGGGCTTCTTCGGTCCGTATGGCGGCTATTACGGCCGCGGCCCGGGCTATTGGGACTACCCGCCGCCGTACGGCTGGTAAGCTCCGCGCCGGGCCCGGGCCGACCCAGGTCGGCCGCTACCGCTGCGTACGCTTGGTAGGTGTCGACCTTGGTCGACACGCTTTCTCCCCGTGAGCCGGCCAGCGGCCGGCACCTACCGGCACGCGAATCAATCCAGCCAGCCATCGCGCTCGCTGTGCAGGATGCGGCCGTCATAGCCGCTCAGGCGCACCTCTACCTTCTGGTTGCGGGCATTGCGGGCTTCCAGCGACCAGGTCGCACCATCGCGTTCCAGCGAATGGATCTCGCGCAGGCCATGCGACTGCGCCCGTGCCAGCACCTGCTCGGTAGTCAGCAGCGCGCGGCCGCTGTGCTCGTCGAAGATCTCGCCGGTCTTCGGGTCCACGTAGACCTCGCTGAAGCGGCCATCGGCGCGGCTCACGTCGGCCTCCCACAGGCCATCATCGCGTTCGATCTCGTGGATCTGGGTGTAGCCGGCCTTGCGCAGGGTCTGTTCAACCTGGGCCATGCCCAGCGGCGCGGCCTGTACGGCCGGCGCGACGGCAAGCAGGGCAACAGTGGCGAGGGTGAGCGACTTCAACATGGGGGTTCTCCTGTTCGTGGCCGGACCATCCCGGCAACGCCACGATGTATGGCCCGGTTAACAGCGCCTTAGCCGTGGCTGTTAGCCGGCTGTTAGTCATTCCCGGCACACTCGCGCCTGAACCCCTCATTCTTTCTGCACCCGCATGCTCGCCACCCTGCCCCTGCTGCTGGCCCTGGCCAACGCCCCGATCGCCGCCGCGCACGTACAGGACCCGGCGCAGCAGGTCGCGCGTCGCGCCGTGCAGCAGGGCCGCTACGTGCCGCTGGAAAGCGTGGTGCGCGATGCACTCAAGCGCTACCCCGGCCAGCTGCTGGAAGTGGAGCTGGACGACGGCGTCTACGAAGTGGAGATCCTGCGCGGCGACGGCGTGGTGGTGGAGCTGGACTATGATGCGCGCAGCGGAAAGCTGCTGAAGACGGAGCTCGACGACTGATGCGCATCCTGTTGGCCGAAGACGATGCCGCGCTGGCACAGCGCCTGGTGCCCCTGCTGGAACAGGCCGGTTATGTGGTGGCGGTGGTCGCTGACGGCCGCGAGGCCGAAGAAATTGGCCAGATCGAAGACCTGCAGGCCGCCATCGTCGACCTCGGCCTGCCCGGGCTGGATGGCCTGAGCGTGATCGAGCGCTGGCGCGGCAATGGCCGCAGCTTTCCGGTGCTGGTGCTGACCGCGCGCGGGCGCTGGCACGACAAGCTGGCTGGCTTCGATGCCGGTGCCGACGACTACCTGACCAAACCGTTCCAGGCCGACGAACTGGTGCTGCGGCTGCGCGCACTGATCCGCCGCAGCCATGGCCACGCCAGCCCGCGCCTGCACTGCGGCCCGCTGCAGCTGGACGTCAACGCCGGCCGCTTCGAGCTGGATGGGCAGGCGCTGGCCCTCAGCCCGCAGGAGTTCCGCCTGCTCAGCTACTTCATCCATCACAGCGGACAGGTGATCGGCCGCGACCGGCTGGGCGAGCAGGTGTTCGACGGTGGCCACGACCCAGACTCCAACGCACTGGACGTGCTGCTCGGACGCGTGCGCCGCAAGCTCGGCATCGACCTGATCCAGACCGTGCGCGGCCAGGGCTGGCGGCTGGCCGCGCCGTGAGCCGGCAACCATCGCTGCGACGGCGCCTGCTGCTGGCCGGCGGCGTCGGCCTGCTGCTGGTCTCGCTGCTGGCCAGCGCGCTGCTGGGCGAGCTGTTCAAGCGCAGTGCGCGTGACCGCCTCGACCACGAACTGCAGCAGGACATGCTGACCCTGCTGGCGCAGGCCGAAGTGGATGCGGACGGACAGCTGCGCCTGCGCCAGGAACCCAATGATGCGCGCTTCCAGCGCGTGTTCTCCGGTGCCTACTGGCAGATCGCAGGGGCCGATGGCCGCGTGTTGCTGCAGTCGCGCTCGCTGTGGGATGAAACCCTGCCGGCGCCGGTTGCCGGGCCGGCCACCCGCAACCTGGCCGGGCCGCTGCAGCAATCCCTGCGCGCACGCGTGCAGCAGGTGCGCCTGCCACGCGCCAGCGAACCGTTCGTAGCCGTGGTCGCCACCGATCGCAGCACACTGGATGCGGATGTCGCCGCGTTCCGCAACCGCACCGCCATCGCCCTGGGCGTACTGGTTGCGGCGTGGCTGGCGGTGCTGGCCAGCCAGGTGCACTTCGGCCTGCGCCCACTGCATCGCCTCGGTGCGCAGCTGGAACGGGTACGCCGCGGTGATGTGCAGCGCATCGACACGCAGGAGCTGGGCGCGGAGGTCGCACCGCTGGGGGAAGAACTCAATGCACTGCTGGACCACCAGCAACGCATGGTCGCGCGTGCGCGCACCAGTGCACAGGATCTGGCGCATGCGATGAAAACCCCGCTGAGCGTGCTGGCCACCGAAGCTGACGGCGACGGCGCGGACTGGCGGGCGACCTTGCGCGAGCAGAGTGCGCGCATGCAGGCCAGTGTCGACCGTTACCTGGCTGCAGGACTGGCCGCCGACCATCGCCAGCGCACCGACGTGGCGGCCGTCGCACAGGCGATGTGCCGGCTGATGGCACGCGTGCATGGCGAACGTGGCATCGCGTTCACGGCGGCGGGCATCGATCCGACGCTGCAGTTCGCCGGTGCCAGCGCGGATCTGGAGGAGATGCTGGGCAACCTGCTGGACAATGCCGGGCGCTGGGCGCAACAGCAGGTCACTGTCGAAGCGGAAACCAGCGAAGGGCAGCTACGCATCGAAGTGCGCGACGATGGCCCCGGCCTGGCCGCAGACGCGCTGGAACGGGTCACCCAGCGTGGCGTGCGGCTGGATGAGCGCGAAGGCAGCAGCGGGTTGGGACTGGCGATCGTGGGCGATATCGCCGCCAGCTATGGCGGGCGCCTGGCGCTGGAGAATGTGCAGCCGGGCCTGCGCGCGACGGTGTGGTTGCCGGTGGCGTGAAGCGACCAACCTGACGGTGGGTAGTGCCGGCCGCTGGCCGGCAACCACGTAGGCACCGGGAATTCCCTGCGGAAGCCGGCCAGTGGCTGGCTCTACCGAGCGTCAATCCGGCCGGTCGCCGTGCTCCCGTAGGTGTCGACCTTGGTCGACACGCAGCAAGCATCAACGGTGGTGCATCCACCAGCAATCAATTGCGTCCAGCATGATGTGGATGATCAGACCGATGCCGAACAACCGCGTTTTCTTCGGCACGCACAGCCCGGCATAGACCGCAATGGCCGGTGCGGTGTGCAGCGGATGGAAACCAATGCTGCAGCGGTTCGGTGCATAGATCGGGTCGGCCAGCAGATGGTCCAGGTCGATGATCCAGCCCAGCAGCATCAACAACCACGCCGAGGCGAAGCGCTTGCGCCAGAACAACCATGCCAGCAACGCTGGCACGGCGGCATGCAGGAACAGGTGGAAGATCGCGCGCGCGCTCATCGGGGCCGGTAGCGCCGGGCCTGTGCCCGGCATTCCCGTTTACCTCAGACCAACGGCTCGTCGGAGAGGTAGGTATAACCGGTCAGGCCGGCTTCCAGCGCGTCCGACAGTTCCTGCGCGCGTTCCGGCGACAGCTGCGCTGCAGCCACGCGCTGCGCATAGGTCGCCCGCAGTTCGTCCAGGCGGTAACCCACGTAATCCAGCATCACGTCGGTGGTGTCGCCGCGGCGCTGCTGGGTAATGGCATAGCCATCGGCATCGGCCAGCACTTCCACCGCGTCGGTATCGCCGAACAGGTTATGGATGTCGCCCAGGATTTCCTGGTACGCGCCGACCATGAAGAAGCCGATGCGGTAGCTCTCGCCCGGCTTCATCTTGTGCAGCGGCAGCGAGCTGTCCAGGCTCTCGTTCTCGACATAGGTTTCCACCATGCCGTCCGAGTCGCAGGTCATGTCGGCGATGATGCCGCGGCGGTCCGGGGTTTCATCCAGGCGCTCGATCGGCACGATCGGGAACACCTGGTCGATCGCCCACACGTCCGGGATCGATTCGAACACGCTGAAGTTGACGAAGTACTTGTCGACCAGGCGCTCGTTCAGTTCGTCCAGTACCGGGCGGTGGCTCTTCTCGTCATAGCTCAGGCGCGCACGCACGCCGTGGGCGATGGCGTAGAACAGATCGTCGATGCGCGCACGCTGCGGCAGGTCGATCTGGCCCAGCGCGTAACTGGCCAGGCCTTCGGCATGGAAATGCTGCGCTTCCTGGAACAGTTCCACCGCCGGGCGCACGTCCAGCTCGTCGTGGATTTCGCGCAGGTGGCGGATCGCTGCCGGCTCGTCATCGTGCTGGTCCGGCACGCGGCCTTCCTGCGCTTCTTCTACTTCCGACACATTGGCGATCAGTACCGCGTGGTGCGCGGTCATCGCGCGGCCGCACTCGGTGACGATGCGCGGCGGGGTCAGGCCGAACTCTTCGCAGGCATTGGCCAGCGGCTGCACGATGTTGCTGGCGTAGGAATGCAGGCCGTAGTTGATCGAGCAGAAGCTGCGCGAACGGGTGCCTTCATAGTCCACGCCCAGGCCACCGCCCACATCGACGTGGGTGATCTTCGCGCCCAGGCGCGACAGCTCCACGAAGTAGCGGGTGGCTTCGCGCATGCCGTTGGCGATGTCGCGCACGTTGGAGATCTGCGAGCCCATGTGGAAGTGCAGCAGGTTCAGGCAGTCGGCGTACTCGGTGTCACGCAGCGACTTCCACAGGTCCAGCAGCTGGCGCGGCGACAGGCCGAACTTGGCCTTGTCGCCACCGCTGTTCTGCCACTTGCCGGCGCCCAGCGAGGCCAGGCGCATGCGCACGCCCAGGCCCGGCTTCACGTCCAGCGCCTTGGACTCTTCCAGCACCAGCTTCAGCTCGGACGGCTTCTCGATGACGATGAAGGTCTGCAGGCCCAGCTTGCGGCCGATCAGGGCCAGGCGGATGTACTCGCGGTCCTTGTAGCCGTTGCAGACGATCAGCCCGCCCGGGCGCGACAGCGCCAGCACGGCCATCAGCTCGGGCTTGCTGCCCGCTTCCAGGCCGAAGCCCTCGCCGTGGTGGCTGGCCAGGGTGCCGGCCACGCCGCGGGTCTGGTTGACCTTGATCGGGTACACGGCGGTGTAGCCGCCGCTGTACTCCCAGTCCTGCTGGGCCTGGGCGAAGGCCGCCTGCAGCTTGCCCAGGCGCTGGCCGAGGATGTCCGGGAAGCGCACCAGCAGCGGCAGCTTGGCGCCCGCCGCGCGCGCCGCATCGACCACCTTGGGCAGCGACACCACCGGGCCGTCCGCCCCGGTCGGTCTCACCACCATGTGCCCGGCCTGATCCACGTCGAAGTAACCGTCCGCCCAATGCGGGATCGAGTAGGTCTTGCGGGCTTGGTCGAGGGACCAATCGGTCATTTCAGTCGGCCTTGTTGGCAATAAAAGGGGGGGCATGATAACGCCTATGTGCCCACAGGTTCGTTATCATGCGCGCCCGCGCCCGTGACAGGTTCCAACCTGAACGGGCCGATCCGTCCGGATGTGGCATCTGTGCCACGCGGCCCCGCCCGCCAGCCCGGCTCCACCCCTCCGAACAGGACTGTTTTCCAATGACTGACAGCAACAACTGGTACATCGAACACTTCGAGCGCACCGGCTCGGCCATCGGCTACCGCATCACCGGCAAGCTGGACGAGGTGCAGTCGCCGTTCCAGAAGATCGAGATCTTCCAGACCACCGACTGGGGCAACCTGATGACCATCGACGGGGCCATCATGCTGACCAGCAAGGACAACTTCTTCTACCACGAGATGATCAGCCACCCGGTGCTGTTCACCCACGCCGCGCCCAAGCGCGTGGTGATCATCGGTGGCGGCGACTGCGGCACCCTGCGCGAAGTGCTCAAGCACACCAGCGTTGAGAGCGTGACCCAGTGCGATATCGACGAGCAGGTCACCGTGATGGCGCGCAAGCACTTCCCGGAACTGTGCGACTCCAACGACGACGCCCGTGCCGAGCTGCTGTTCGACGACGGCGTGGCCTACATGGCCAACTGCCCGGCCGGCAGCGTGGACGTGGTGATCGTGGACTCGACCGACCCGGTCGGCCCGGGTGAAGGCCTGTTCAACAAGGCCTTCTACGAGAGCTGCTTCAAGGCCCTGAAGGATGACGGCATCCTGGTGCAGCAGTCCGAGTCGCCGCTGATGCAGCTGGAGCTGATCAACGAAATGCGCACCGAGATGGGCAAGGCCGGCTTCGGTTCGTTCAAGACCCTGCCGTTCCCGCAGCCGTGCTACCCCACCGGCTGGTGGAGCGTGACCATGGCGCGCAAGGGCGACAGCAGCTTCGACTTCCGCCAGGCCGACTCGGCCGCCAAGACCTTCAACACCCTGTACTACACCGCCGCGCTGCACACCGGCGTGCTGGTGACCCCGCCGTTCGTGCAGGCTGCACTGAAGTAAGGCGTGCCGACCAACGGTCGGCACCCACCAAGGCAAAAGAAAAACCCGCGCTGGCGACAGCGCGGTTTTTTTCATGTTCCGGTAGTGCCGGCCGCTGGCCGGCAACCTCATGTAACGATCAAAGCGCCCAGATACCGGCGATCACCGCCACCACCAGGCCCCACTTGATCAGCTGGTAGGCCACCACGCTGCGCTCGCGCAGTGCCTTGGCCTTCAGGCGCACCTTGTAGACGCTGCCGAATGCCTTGTTGACGCCACCGGTCGGGTCACCCGGCAGGTTCGGCGAGGCGCCGCCGGCCAGCAGCGTGGCCGCCACCGCGCGGTTGAACAGCCCCGGCAAGCCGAAGCGCAGCGGGCGGGCGATGTCGCAGAACAGGATCACGCGGTCCTGCTGCGTCTCGTTGTGTGCATGGTGGATGTAGGTCTCGTCGAACATCATCCACTCGCCGTCGCGCCAGCTCTTCTTGATGCCGTCCACTTCGATGTAGCAGGCATCGTCGTTGGGCGTGCTCAGACCCAGGTGCAGGCGCAGCGAGCCGGCGAACGGGTCGCGGTGCGGGCGCAGCTCACTGCCCGGCGGCAGCTGCGCGAACATCGCCGCACGCACATCCGGGATCGACTCGATCAGCGCCGTGGTCTTCGGGCACAGCGTCTTCGCCGACGGGTGCGACGGGCCGTACCACTTCAGGTAGAAGCGCTTCCAGCCACGACGGAAGAACGAATTGAAGCCGGCATCGTTGAACGTGCTGGAGGCGGCGATCTTCTGCGCGTCGCGCAGCGCCAGCGCCTCGTCGCGGATCATCTGCCAGTTCTGGCGCAGCGGCTCCAGCTGCGGGAACTCCTTGCCCGGGTCCAGGAACGGCGTGGTCGGCACCTTCGAGAACATGTACATGACCACGTTGATCGGGGCCATGAAACTGGAGTGGTCCAGCAGCTGGCGCGACCAGCGCGCGCGGACCTTGCCACGGAAGTGGATGTACAGCACGCAGGCTACGAACAGCGCTGCAATGACGATTTTGATGATCAAAGCACTTTCCTCCAGCCGCGGCCGGAACGGGAAACGGGGCGATGCACGGCCAGGCGGCCAGCACCGATGGGGAACGCGGCAGGGGACGGGGACGTGCCGGAGGGGGGCGGCCGCCGATGTCGCGGGTTAACAGCTTATGGTCGGCAGGCCGTGCGCCGGGGTCAAGTTGCCCGTGCGCCGCGTTCAGCCGGTTGTGGACGAGGCGCAGGGCTGAGCGCGCAAGCGGTTGATACTAAAGGCCAACTGGAATAAGTGAGACAGAATTGTCCGATTCTGCGCGACGAACTGTTCCAGCCACGGCCCCGACATTTCTCCGACAAATCGTGGAATAGCGAACTGGCGAGTACTAAAATTAACGAAAACTTAGTAACTCCCTGTAACACCGGTTCGCTTGACGCTTTGCGCCACCCACCGGGTCGTCCGAGACCCCGACATGCATCTTCCTGCCCTGCCCCCCTCCTCCTGCGGCGATGACGCCGCCTCCCCGCTGCTGCTCAAGCGCGGCGAACGTTTCCTGGCCCCCGACGTCTACCGCACCTGCCTGGACGGGCGCGAGGCGGTCATCAAGGACTACTCCCGCTACCGCGGCACTCCCGTTTCGCTGATCGCGCGACTGATGGTGCGCCGGGAAGCCCGCATGCTGCAGCGCCTCGGCGGCTGGAAGCATGCCCCCGCGCTGCTCGGCACCCTCGGTGGCCTGGCACTGGGCATGGAGTTCATCCCGGGCCAGACCCTGAGCACCGCGCAGGCCGTGGGCAATGAAGTGTTCGAGCAGCTGCAGCACGCGCTCAGCCGCCTGCACGCCGCCGGCATCACCCACAACGACCTGCATGGTACCAACGTGGTGGTCAGCGGCGGCGTGCCGGTGCTGCTGGATTTCACCTCGGCCTGGCGCGCCCCGCGCTGGCTGCGCCGCAATCCACTGAGCCGGCAGATGCGCCGCAGCGACATGAAGAACCTGCTGAAGATCCGCCAGCGCGTAACCGGCCAGGCTCCGAGTGCCGCGCAGGCTGCGCTGGTGGCCGACCCGGGCTGGGTGGCCGCGGTGCGGCAGGGCTGGAAGCGGTTCTACAAGTGGGCGAAGCGCCGGTAAGCGCTGTTCGCCCTGCATTGCTTGCGCGACTTCTGTTTGCCCCTGCATTTGCCCCGGGCCACACGCCCGATGTGCTCTGCGATACTCGTCGGCACGCCACTCGCAAGGACGCTGGGGATGCCGACACCTGAACACACCCACCTGCTGACTGCAGCCGCAAGATCCATACTGCGGCCCTTGGGCTGCGTGCAGAAAGGCCGTTCGCGCACTTGGCTTGACGACCAGGGCTGGTGGGTCGGGGTGGTCGAATTCCAGCCTTCGGCATGGGACAGGGGCAGCTATCTCAATGTCGGCGCCTGCTGGCTCTGGGAAGAAAAGGACTACCTGTCCTTCGATGAGGGCGGCCGCGTCGCCGGATTCGAGCGCTTCACCGATGCCGTGAGCTTTGCCTCGGTCGCGCAGGCACTGGCCAAGCAGGCCGCAGCCGAGGTACTGGCCCTGCGTGATCGCTTTCCCACCCCGGGGCACGTGCGTACATTAATGAGCCGTCACCCCAATCCGGGCATCCGCGAACACATCCATGCCGGCATCACCGCCGGGCTGGCGGGCGCTTACGACGAGGGTCGCAGGCACTTCGCACTGGCCGCTACGGAGACCCACCCAGCGCCATGGGTCGATGTGCTGAAGCAACGCTGTGCCGAACTCATGCCGCTGCTGCAACCTGATGGCGGCTTCGAGGCAGAGATCGCCGCCATCGTGACGCGCACCCGCCGTGCGCTCGGTCTGCCGGAGTGGCGGTCGTCACCCCTCATTCCGGCGGGCTGATCACACCGGGAGGGCTCTTCATCGCATACGGGTGTTCGCGCCGCCCGATCCCGGCTGTAGACTCGAGCTTGCTCGACTCAACAACAAAGGGGTCAAGCATCCCGTCGCCCAGACTGCGCAGCGGTCCAGCCCCCCCCCCCCGCGCTGCAGTCGGCCGCCCCCACCCCTACTTACAACGCGTCCGCGTCCAGTTCACCGGTACGAATACGCACCACGCTGCCCAGGTCGTACACGAACACCTTGCCGTCACCGATCTTGCCGGTGCCGGCGGCCTTCACGATGGCCTCAACCACCGCCTCCACCTGGTCATCGGTCACCGCCACTTCCAGCTTCACCTTCGGCAGGAAATCGACCACATACTCCGCGCCGCGGTACAGCTCGGTATGGCCCTTCTGGCGACCAAAGCCCTTCACTTCCGTCACCGTGATGCCGGTAACCCCACGCTCGGCCAGCGCTTCGCGCACGTCGTCGAGCTTGAACGGCTTGATCACCGCCATGACCATCTTCATCGTCTATCTCCTGTCTTCCGGCGTGGAGGATAGCGCCTGAACGCTGCCCGTGCGAAGCCGCTGCGGCCTGTCCGGGCAGTGGGTGCCAGCAGTATCCTTGTGCCCGAATGGCCTGCCCGCGCCGGATGCACGGCCCCCCCCACGGAGCACCTCATGATCGACCTGAATCAAATCGATGACCTCGCCCGTCGCCTCAGCGACCTGGTGCCGCCGGGCCTGCGCGAATCGCGCGAGGAACTGCAGGCCACCTTCAAGAGCGCACTGCAGGCCGGCCTGGCCAAGCTGGACCTGGTCACCCGCGAAGAGTTCGAAGTGCAGCGCGCCGTGCTGCTGAAGACCCGACAGAAGCTGGACGCACTGGAAACCGCCGTGCGCGAGCTGGAAGGGCGCGGCGCCGCAGAATGAAAAAAAAGGAGGCGCACCGCGCCTCCCGTTTACAGATTATTTCCCGGATGGGGCCTTGCAGCAAGGCCCACCGGGCGCCCTAGACTCGCCGGCCTGTCGATCCGGCAGGACACGCAGGGGCAGTGCCGATGGCGCAGGACACCGAATGGACACCCGTTTCGCATGACACCTGCGACCAGGTCGCCGGGCCGTTCTATCACGGCACCCGCGCTGATCTGGCGATGGGCGAGTTGCTGAGTGCGGGCTTCCGCTCCAACTATCGCGACAGTGTGGTGATGAACCACATCTACTTCACCACGATTGCCAAGGGCGCCGGGCTGGCTGCGGAGATGGCCCGGGGCGAAGGGCGACCGCGCGTGTATGTGGTAGAGCCGACTGGACCGTTTGAAGACGATCCGAATGTGACCAACAAGAAGTTTCCCGGGAACCCGACGCGGTCGTATCGGAGTGCGCAGCCGTTGCGGGTTGTGGGAGAGATTGTGGAGTGGGAGCTCTACGACGCGGAGTTCATTCGGCAGTTGAAGGCGTTTGTTGCTTCGGGGAGTGGGGAGATCATCAATTGATGGCCTGCTGGCGCTGGGCGTTGCGCACTTCTTCTTCGGCTTCATAGATGTCCAGCCCGAGCTCGATGCCGCGCTCACCCAAGGCGAGCAGCGCGCGAGGCGAAAGCGAGACACCACCGTTGCTGCTGCCCATGAAAAGACCGCAGAACAGATCAGGTCGGAAGCGTGCCAGAGACTGCCATACGGCGAGATCGCCGGTGAGCTGATCGAGGATCTCGAAGATCTGAGCGTCCAGATCTTCAGGCTCACGACGCTCCGCATCAAGTTGCCAGCTGCCAGTCCTGGCGATACGCACGGTGCCTGATTGGTTGCCTCTGAGTTCCTGGCCCTTGTGATGCGAAGCGGTCGGGGTCGCCCCGAGCAAGGCACTGACTTCTTCGGGCAGGAGGTCGTCCCCGAAGAATCGGAGGGTTACCAGGGAATGATCGAATGCGGCCATTGGAATCCAGTGCGTAGGCATCGTTGATGTCAGATTACGGCCGGAACCGGATGACAGCAGCTTCAGAATAGGCCGAAGCGCGGGAATCGGCATGCGCTCAAACGGAGAGCTGGCCGGACCCTACTTGAACATATCCAACAGGTCCTTGTCTTCATGCCGCTGCTCCCACGTGGAGAGAAAGCAAAAGCTGACCCCACTGCGCATGGCAACCCTCTGGAACGCCGCGAGCTCTTCCTTCGTGATCGGATACTCGACCGGATCAAAGTGCAGGAGCGCCCACGGCTTGAGGAGTGAGAACCCGAACGTGAGTTCCGAGAAGAGTTCCTTCAGCTTAGGCCGGATGGTGGAGAAGTCCCTGACCGGCCCCGCGCGATTGCCAAGGGCGTGGCACTGGCGGCGAATGGTTCTGTCACCACCGACCAAGCGGGCGATGAAGTGATCCTGGTGCACTTGAACGTAGAACAATTGCCGGCGAAATATCCTCATTCCCCGCATCGTCCCCCAAAAGCCCAGCCGTGCAATTCATCAAGCCCCATCCGGAAGCCGGACCTGCGCCGCGCATTCTGCCGCAACGGACCCAAGCGCTGCGCCCTTCATCCGTGAAAGTGCCGCAAGCGTACGTCGTTCATACGCCTCCGCGACGCCCGGATCTGGCTCTATGAAAGGCGATGTGCAGATATCTTCGACCTTGAATCCCCGTGCGATCAATGCCAAGACCCGCTCAGGCGCTTTGGGCAATGCATGGGCTACCGCGTAATTGATGGATAGCGAAGCGCCCGCATCTGAAAACGGCTTTAGCGCAGCCGCAACCTCAAGCCATGCTGGATCACCTGACTCGATGCCAGAGGTGACCTGCCCAAACTCCCGCTCGTGCTGCCACAGGTCCCAAAGCACCTTGCGCCCCCCTTCGTTGGCAATGCGATTGAGCACGGCCTGTGCCGAAGGGCGATCCGCCGCAACTGCAGCTGGACTGGCAAGCGCAAGCACGAGTAGGAGCGCTGTCATGTTTCCCATGGCACCTGACTCCCTGATGTATGGACCCTTGGATCCGGTCATACGACCTACCCACAAAGCAACATGTGGCGTGCTTTCCCCTGATACAGCGCGATCCTAGGGCGGCTGGGTTTGGCCATCAAGCCGGCGCATGGCCAGACTCAGGCATAGGATCAGAAGCCCCGACAAATCCACGTTCAAGACACCACGGGCATGTCCGCTACGGGTCGCTGGCAGATCACTGATCCACAGGAAATGCCCTGCGCGAGCCAATGTCTGCTTCCGGCCAGTAGCAGACGCTACTGGTCACGAACTCTGACGTACGCCTTCAAGACCCCTATTAGAGAAATGATGCGCTTTGCGGTTGTTGCCGCTTCGAAAGCATGTTTGATCTCAACATCGTACGGGCGGGGATGTATCGTCCAAGCTTCACTTAGTTCAATTTCATTTCGCTCAATAACACATGCGGCGAATATCAAACGTTGAACATGCCCGTTCCCATCAAGAAAGGGGTGAACCAGGCCAAAGATGTAAAACAGGATGGCTATCTCGCGCAATATCGTTGCAACGTCTGTGCCAGGACTGAGGCTGAATACTTTACCTGCCTGAACTGCAATCCGATCCAAATTACTCGCTACACCTTCTGGTGCAACAAACTCCTGGAATGTTCCGTCATCATCGCGAGTAACGCCACTACGACGATTCGCCAGAGTTGTACCATTTGTCCCGCGATAGGTGCCTGCGTACTCGGGGCACTGCAGCGGCGTCAACTTGGCATAGAGCCTTTCGTGAACTGTCCTAGGATCAGTGATGAACTCCAGTCGTTCTTGGGAGCTCGCTTCCAACAGCCCTTGCAGCTCCGCCGCACATCCAGCTTCCAACACTTCATCGTAATTCGCCATCTCGTGCGGGTCCCACTTCACGACTTCTATCATTCGATTATCACCAATCTAAGGCAGGCTATAGCAATGAATCAAAACAATAGCAGCTCATCTTCCCCAGTGTGGGGGGCGGATTGTGATCTCGAGAACATAGCCCCAAGACTGGGCTTCCTAGGTTCGAGCCACTTCCTCGCGATCAAAGATGCGCGTTCGCCAGTCCACCAATCCACTTTGTCCGCTTCAGGCCAGAAGCAGTCCTTCATCGCAGGCCCAGCCCGAACTGCCACCGGTGCGGTTGATACATGCTTCGCGCGGGTGGTAGTAGGCCCGTAAGGATCATTGACGAAAGTACAGCATGGCGTCCATTGCAATCGCAAAGCATCAACGTGCAGCACGCATGATCTCAAGACAACATGACCTGCGACAGTAGCCCGAGAGCCTAGGCCAAAGGCGTCATCCCCCAGGGCTAGCTTCGAAATGTTAGGCCCCAGCTAGGCGACCGAAGTATCCTTCTAGCATCTCGGCGGTTGAAGAATGTATTGCTTCGATGGCACCGACTGCTTCTTCGAACAACTGCTCCGGGATTTCCTCCTGGCTTCCAACAGCCACAACAATGGCACCCTCTTTTTGACCAGGACCGACGGCTGAGAAAATGTGGCTCTCCGACAGATGGACCCATCCAGAGAGTGTCTCGTAAACAGGCTCTACCCAATCAATCTCCGCTTTAAGCGAGTCTACTAGGTGACGGTCGGTTAGTGCAGTTCCGTTTCGATCTTTGAACTTGCGGAGGCTGTTGCCGCCAACAACGTGAAGTGCGAGATCGTCGATCGACTCCACGATTCGGTACGCATGTAGCCTGAGAAGTCCGTCAAGTTGAACGCGAAGAAGTGGAGCAAGTGTATGAATGTTGCGCTCATTGACTAGTGCCGGCATTGCTCGAAGCAGCCCCAGGTTCCTATTGAGAATTCCAAACATGACAAGATCCGCGGCATAAAGCGGCTTGCCTTCAGCTGAGCGAAGGTGACCGGAGAAGATCGCCAAGTAGCGCTTCGTAGCCTCCTCAACGATTTCTTCGATGCGCAAGGTGAGCATGTTCCGGGATTCGACGAGTGACATAAGCGGTACTGCGGAGCGAGTTCAGCCTGGATGACTATTGTACCTGCACTCTCTCACCGGGCGTCCGCTTCCGGCCAGGAGCGGACATCAATCGCAAGAGTCTTCCTTATCGCGGAACACAGGCGCGAGAGTCTGAGCTCCATCAGGCCGGCTAGATGCGCGATGCGCGATTCTCAAGCTCGACTCTTGCCACGCTACTGCAAGATGATTGCAGCTATTGGCCTTGGTCTACTCCAGCAATTCGTCACTCCCGCCTTTCCGCCTGGATATGGATAGACGAAACACCGGAAGCCAAGGAATGATTGGACCAAGCATCCAGCTCTTCTGCAATTGAGCCACTCAAGAGCCATCCGCGGCCGGTGTACTGAGCCGAAGCCAGGGCAAGAACCACAAATTCAGGCCACGATTGCGCGGCATGACGGGAGCAGGCACTCACCACGAAGCCGCCCTTGTGATATGGCTCGGCGTGGAGATTGCTGACTTCAAGACCTGCTTGCTCAAACATCCGCGCCGCGACCTTGAGAGCCGCCTGCTGCGTTGTGCAATTGGTGAACAAGCGCCAGTACAACTCCATGATTCCACAATCTTCCTGAAGGCTCTCTGGGCGCGGTTGCGCTACTTATAGCAGAAGGCGCGCGCCCCTTCCGCTCTTGCCACCAAGGTGCCAGCATCAATGCGCAGGCTCCGCCTTCAACGCGCTTGAACCCCTTCGCAGCAGATACAGTGCAACCAGGAACGGCCACAGCGAGTTGATCGACGAGAACAGGCGCTGTGTCAGCCCCCGGAAGCCTTCCGGATCCGCCCCCACCACGTTCAACCAGAGATAGACGATGCTCGCGATGCTCACCATAGCAGTCACGGCGTACGCCCTTCGGTTGGCAGACCACGCGCTCAGTTCGATGTGCGACATCGCCGGTGCAATGATGTTTGCGATACCGATGGCGTAGAAGCCATGCATCGGATGACCCATGGGCCAGAGCCCATTGGTCAGCATGGAAATGCCAAAAACTAACCAGCAGATTGCACCTACTGCAATCCGGCGACCGGACTCTCGCCATACCCCGATGGAGAACGCCACGAAGCCCATACCGGAGCCGATAGCCGCGATCCTGCCGCAGATGCTTGCAAGCGTTGGCGCCTGCAGCAACTCGCTGGCGTGCTGTGCAAGCGGGCTGTAGCCCGGCGCAAACACGGCGGCAACGCTGGTCCAGAACAGGAACCACGGAAGCGGGACCAGACCCGCGCAGAGAAGCAGTCGGCTGCGGCGTGACACGTGCAGTGGTCCTTGTTTGGCCTGCGCCAGTGCGTGGAATCCAGTTGAACGCTGCCGAACCCTCCTGCTGCGGGCAGGACGATCTTGAGTCACTGCAGCAGTAGCCAGATTGCGCGCGGCACTCGGTGGGTTCAATAGGAAGGAGGTCATTTAAACCATCTAGCGGGTCTCGCAGCGGTTAGGTTGCATGAGCGATCACGCATATCCGATGGGCGAGTGCTGTCGCATTTGCCGCTCCCTGCGTCTCTTACAGTAGGTTCTGACGACTCCGTCCCAGAAGTGCCGCTGCGCCAAGCACGCCAAGGCTCTCGCCGCTTTCCTCGCTATGCGACAATGCCAAAAACGTCTCGGGTTTTGGCGGCATTGACCCCTACCCGTTGGCATTCCGAACAACAGCAGGTAATCGTTACTGCGCCACCGTGCATCGGTGGTCGGGACTCGAAAACCCGGATTGCTAGACGTAAGTTTGCGCTTGCCAGCCGGCACCACCGCGCGTGGTGCCGGCTGGCAATCCGTCTGCCGGCTATGGCGGGCGGGGCGTGGGGGCCTCGTGCCCGCCGGCTTTGTCTAGCAACCGGTTTTCGAGCCACGCTCTGCCCGCCACCTTTATCGGTGGCGGCGTCCGCCTGCTTGCACGGAGCCCGCCATGACCACACCGCACTCCCCGCCCCCGCGCCCGATCCAGGAAGCGCCGTCACCCGCACCCGCGCTGGCCCCCAACAGCCTCATCGCCATCCTGCACGCCATCGGTGCGGGCGCTGCGGCCGACGGTCAGCCCTGGCCCGAGCGGCACCATCTACGCAGCCGGCAGATGCAGTTGTCCGACGCCGACTGCGCACTCACCGGCCAACGCATCGTGCAGGAGATCCTGCTGGCGGCCGAGCGCACGCGCCAGAACGGCGAGCCGGAGCAGTACGTGGGCGACCGGGTGATGGAGGGGCTGGTGATGGCCGATCTCGCGCTGACCGCCTTCATCCACGAGCGGATGCGACCCAAGGACTGAGCGCGCTTATGGCGCGGAGTTTTTTGCCTGTGTGCGGGGTGACGAATGAAGATGCACGGCCTTGCCGCTGCGTTGGTGTGCATCGCGGTGATCGGCGCGATGTGGGTGGAGTGGCCCGAGCCCACTGGCGATCAGGTGTGGGCCTACCAGAAGCTGCAGCCGGCCGATTACCGCCTGCTGCACAGTGATGCGCTCGGCTTCGTGAGCGCGAAAGCCCACGAGGGATTTGAACTGCACGCGCGCCATGCCAGCGCAACGTCCTTCGAGATCCGGTGCAAGGGCGTGCTGGTGATGGACGTGGAGAATGTGCCCTCGCGCGTACTGATCCGCATGCCTGCCGATGCACGCTGGCGGGCGCCGGATATCGAACGGCTGCGTGTCAGCTTCGAGCGTTGGCTGGATCTGCACCAGAGCCAGGGGCGATTGCTGGTGGAAAGCGCGGGGCCTTCGTGGGTTGAGGCGCGGTTTGGGCGCTTCAATGGGCTGGTGCTGGATGAGCAGCGGTGTCTGTCTGGGACCCCAGGCATCCGCCAGCCCGATCCCAGCAACGACTTCAGCGCTGACGTGGCTTCGTAGCCTGACGCCTATAGTGGCGCTGCATCTGCACAGCAATGGGCCGCCCGATGCTCGATCATCAAGGGCGGCGCCAACGTCAGGGGCGGTCTGTACTGATGGAAACCGAGCCGTCTTCCAGCAGGTGGACGTTTACATATGCGTCTGGCGGAGGTATCCGATCGATCGACGCCCCTGCGGGCAGAATGTCCCAACTGGTGATCGGGCCGCAGACTGTCCTATGCACCAATCGGCGGCTATCCAACCCTCGCTTGGCAAGCTCGGCCACAACTACTTCTGGAGGGTGGCGGTCAAAGCCCTTGTAGGCAGTGCACGTCTCTCCCGTCTGACCAATGGGATACGTTGAACTCTCCACCTCATCCCGGCACCCCGGCAGGCCCATGGCGAGCGAGAGGGCCATCAGTACTCGAATGCACTGCATTTCAGCTCGCTCCTTTCCTTGTACTGCCCTGTTGTACGCCTCTTCTGACGCAAGGCCTCCGAAACCGCCATCGCAGAGCCGCACTGCACAGAAACATCTGCCCTTGATCCGAATGCTGCACCCTTTGCAGGCAGAAGTACCCCGAGACGCATTGCCGGCAATCCCCGATAGTCCCACGCAGATTACCTGCCGCACCATCAAGCGTCTTTCTGTAGGAATCCACACATGAGCCTGGCGCTGGTCCATAGCCGTGCCCGCGCCGGGGTCGATGCCCCACTGGTGCGGGTGGAAGTGCACCTCTCTGGCGGCCTGCCTGCCACCCAGATTGTCGGACTGGCCGAGACCAGCGTCCGTGAGTCCCGTGAGCGCGTACGTGCGGCCCTTCTTTGCGCCCGCTTCGACTTTCCGCAGCGGCGCATCACCTTGAACCTCGCGCCCGCCGACCTGCCCAAGGAAGGCGGGCGTTACGACCTGGCCATCGCGCTGGGCATTCTGGCGGCCAGTGGCCAGGTCGATCCGCAGTCGCTGCTGCAGTACGAGTTCCTGGGCGAGCTGGGCCTGACCGGCGAGCTGAGGCCGGTGGCCGGCGCGCTGCCGGCGGCGATTGCAGCGGCTGACGCCGGGCGCATTCTGGTGGTGCCGCCGGGGAATGCCGCAGAAGCAGCATTGGCGGAGCACGCTGATGTGCGTGTGGCGCGGACGCTGCTGGAGTGCTGCGCCGGGTTGGGCAATCCGCGTCTATTGCCGTCCGTGGAGCGCGTGGACACGACACCGTTGCCACTGCCCGATCTGGCCGACGTGCGCGGGCAGGCGCACGCTCGGCGCGCGTTGGAGGTGGCTGCAGCGGGTGGTCACCATCTTCTGCTGATCGGTAGCCCTGGTTGCGGCAAGACACTGTTGGCCTCGCGCCTTCCCAGTTTGTTGCCGAATACAGAGGAGGATGAAGCGCTGCAGCTGGCCGCGATTGCCTCGGTGAGTGGCGAAGGGCTGGACCCAAGACGTTGGCGGCAGCGGCCCTTTAGAGCGCCCCATCACAGTGCGAGCGCGGCGGCGCTGGTGGGTGGCGGCAATCCACCCTGTCCCGGCGAGATCTCGCTGGCCCATCACGGCGTGCTGTTCCTGGATGAGCTTCCAGAGTGGAACCGCAGTGCGCTGGAAACCCTGCGTGAGCCGCTGGAGTCCGGCCACATCCGCATCGCCCGCGCGGCACGCAGCGTGCAGTATCCGGCGCGATTCCAGCTCGTGGCGGCGATGAATCCCTGCCCCTGCGGCTGGGCCGGTGACCGCAGCAACCGCTGCCTGTGCAGTGATGAGCGCATCAACCGCTACCGCGCACGCGTGTCCGGCCCGCTGCTGGACCGCATCGACCTGCATATCAGCGTGACGCGCATGGATGCCGTGGAGCTGCGGGAGAGCACGCCACTGGGTGAGCCCAGTGCTGCGGTGCGTGCACGGGTGGAAGCCGCCCATGCCCGGCAGCAGGCGCGCGGCGGCCTCAATGCGCATCTGCCACCGGCGCTGCTGCGGGCGTGCACGAAGCTGAGCGAGGCCGATCAGGACTTACTGGAGCAGGCAATTGAACGCCTGCAACTATCCGCACGTGCGATGCACCGGATTCTGCGCGTGGCGCGCACGATTGCCGATCTGGCGGGTTGCGAGGGTATCCAGACCGCGCACCTGGCTGAGGCGATCGGCTACCGGCAGTTGGACCGGGGAAAGCCTTAGAAATGCCGGTCGGGTTGGCTATTGGTAGAGTCGACCGTTGGTCGACTCTCGCGCGAAGCGCGGCCTTCTGAGAGGTAGATGCGAAGAGCGGTCGACTAACAGTCGACCCCACCAAGGGCAGGCATCAGGCTGCCGAATGCAACCGTCCCCGCTTCGCCAGCAACGCCACCCGACGGCTGACCAGCGCGTGCAGCTCCGCCAGCTCCGACGCCCGGCCAGCCGTCATGTTGTCGCCGAACAGCACCCGCGACAGCCCCGCCGCGTCGCTGTCGTGCGGGTGCTGCCACCGGTCCCGGTACACCTTCTGGCACACAAGCCAGGCCCGGCGCAGCCCACCGCCGGGCAGCGGGCGGACCACGCGTTCGTAGACGTGCCAGAACTGGTACTCGGCCTGCAGGTCGATCACAGGTGCCACGGACGGCGCCTGCCGGGGCCGTCCTGGGCCTCGGATGCCGAACAACCGGGTTGGCGGGGTCTGCTGTGCCATGCGCACAGGATGACCCAGCAACATTGTGGGAACCTTGCGTCGCCGCCAGAAAATCCCTGTTGATTGCGCAAGGCGGGCTTCAGGGCGGGCTTCGGGGTCAGAGCCCTTTGCCGTGCAAAGGGATCTGACCCCCGATCACGGGATGGCTGCGGGGTCGGATCCCTTTGCGCAGCAAAGGGCTCTGACCCCCGCCCTCGTCGCCTCAGAACGCCATCGAGGTACTGAACATCAGCTGCCGTGGCGCGCTGCGCTGCAGGGTCTGGTAATCCCCCGAGAACGACGAGCCGGCGATGGTGGCGGTGCCGATGTTGTGGCGGTTGAACAGGTTGCTCACGTCCAGCCGCAGCTCCAGGCCGGGCACGGCGCTGTCCGCACCGAAGCGGTAAGCGGCGTAGGTGTTGACCTGCCAGAAGGTCGGCACGCGGATGTCGTTCTCGTAGGTGAAGGGCTGGCGCAGGTAGGAGGTGCTGGTGGCACCAAAGCGCCAGTCACCGAAGTGGGCGGACAGGTCGCTGACCAGCGAGATCTGCGGGTAGCCCGGCTGGGCGTTGCCCTTGATCGGGTACACCGTGTCACCCACCACGAAATCGCTGTCGTAGTACGAACGGGCCACGGCCACGCCCTGGTAGAACTGCAGGTGGTCGGTCAGGTCGGCGGTGATGCCGAGGTCGGCACCGATCACGTGCATCTTCGGCATCAACCGCACGGTGTTGATCTGTGCGAACTGGGTGCCGATGGCAGCCGACAGCAGGCGGTTGCGGATGTCGTTGTAGAACACGTCGCCGGTGATCGTCAGCCGGTCGAAGCGATGCGATGCACCCACGGTGAGGTTCCAGTTCTTTTCCGGACGCAGGGTACCCGCTACGCGGTCGAACTCTTCCTGGTCGGTGATGGTCCACGCCGAGGCGGTGTAACCGATGTTGCCGCGCTGAGCGACGCGATAGCCGTTCATGGTATTGGCCAGGTCGATGAAGGCATCGGTGGATTCGGTCGGGCTCCAGAACAGCGAGACATGCGGCAGGAAGTTGCTCTTCGCGCGCAGCGTGCCGTTCACCGGCCGGTCCTTGGCATCGCCGAGGCCGCCGCCGCGGGTGCGGAAGTCCACGGCCTTGAAGCCGACACCCAGCTTCAGCGTGTCGTTCAGCACGATGTCGTCCTGCAGGTAGAACTGGCGCAAGCGGGTCACCCAGCTCGATGCGTTGTCGGTCTTGAACGCGGGGCCGTACACATCGAACGGGCCGGTGGCCTTCAATGGCGGGCCCTCGCCCAGCAGTGGCTGCTGGTACCACTCGGTCTTGGCGGCGGCCTTGCTCTTCTCCTGCCAGAAGCCGGCGGTGAAGGTGTGCGCGCCGGTCTCGAACTGCAGGTTGACCATGCCACCCAGCCGGTTGAGGCGTGGTGTCTGCACCTGTTCGGAGAACGGTGCGCCGTTGGGTGACGGTACGGTCGGGTCGGTCAGCGTAGCCTGGGTGTGGCTGTTGGCGTTGTACAGCTGCACGTTGCCACTCAGCGCCGGGGTGATCTGGAAGCGATGGTTGATCGATGACACGCGGTCGCGGGTGATCTGGCCGGTGTCGTACGGAATCAGTTCGGAAAGCTCGCCGCAAGTGTAGGCGCCGCAGGACTTGTCTGCATTCTCCGGCGAGGCCACGTACCACGCCCACGCATAATCGGGATAGAAGATGTCGGCCTTCCAGCCCAGTTTGCGGATCATGTCGAAGGAGATGTTGTTGTAGCCCCAGACCTTGGCCTTGCTGTCGGACAGGAACACGGTGACATCGCCCCAGGCGACGTCCTGCTGCAGCTTCAGGTCGCCGCGCAGGAAGTTCTGCGTGCCCTCGCCCTGGTACTTGTCGGCAGACACGCGCTGCAGGTCGACCAGTACTTTCGGGCCCTGCTCGCCGAGCTGGCCGCTCTGCCCGGATACGGTGGTGACCAACGTGCTGTTGCTGCCCACGCCCTGCTTCAAACGCAGGCTGGGCGTGTCCTGCAGGTCACGCAGGCGGTACTCCAGGCTGCCGCCGTTGACGCTGCTGGAGAACACGCTGACCGGTGCGCCACCGGGGCTGACCGTGATCGCGCCGATGCCATCGGGCACGCCCACGTTCACCACGCTGGTGCCGGTAAGCGAGAGGAAGCCGTTGTCGTTCAGCGGCACGCCCTCGAAGGTGATGCCCATTTCATTCATGCGGAAGCCGCGCACGAACAGGCTGGTGGCCGAGATATCCAGGCCCAGCCCGTCGGTGGCGGTGTAGCTGGCGCCCGGTACCTGCCTCAGCATCGCCAGGCCGTTGTTGCCGGTGACCATCGCGTCCAGGTCTTCGGCCTTGATGATGTAGCGGTTGGGGCCGACCACCTGGGTCGGTGCCACGGCCGCACCGCGCGGTGTGGCGATAACCTGCAGGGCATTGAGCGTGGTGGGCGTGTCGAGCGCGGTGGCGTGCGTTTCTGCGGCATGCGCTGGCGCGGTGATGGCGGCGATGATGGCCAGGGCGAGGCGCGTCGTGGGTGGGGTGTTCATGGGCAGATCCAGGTGCAGGGAGAGAGCGGCGCAGGCGCACGCCCAGCGCGTTGCAGCACCGGTGTCGGCGCCCTGGCTGGCGGTGCGATTGCGTTGAGAGGGTGACGGCGCGGTGCGCGCCGGTCAGCAGACGAAGACGATCATCTGCCGCAGGATTCGATGGCGTGATTTCGACGTGCGAAATTCTTGCATCGCACTGGCGCATCCGCCATTGCACCGTGGTACAGCGCAGATGGTGATGGGGATGTATGGGCTATACGCAGGTATACATCCAAGCCAGGCTAGCGAGCAGTCGTGGACTGCTTCCACTCATCGATCAGAGCCACAACGGCAGCATGCAGCTGGGCGGCATCAAGCTCATACGCATGGCGATCTACATCTTCGTCGCAATACATGTCAGCAGCACAGAAGATGCTGGACAGGCACGTTGAAAGCGCTACGTCATCCAAAGCCGGCAAGTCGAGATCCCGCTCGATCTTCCATAGCTCGATGTAGGACTCGGAGAAAACTTGCGCCGACAACCGCTCGTTGGCGAAGGACTGAGCAAACATCATCAAAGTCCAGCTCATGATGTGCGTCCGATCATTGCAGGACGAAGCGCTCAATGGCACGTGCCACGCCTTCGTCGGCATTGCTGGTGGTCCCGAACCGCGCGACCGCCTTCACTGCGTCGATGGCATTGCCCATCGCCACGCTGGTGCCGGCGTACTGCAGCATGGTCAGGTCGTTCTCCTGGTCGCCGATGGCCATCACGTTGGCACGGTCGATGCCCAGGTGCTCGGCCAGCTTCTGCAGGCTCGGTCCCTTGCCGGCGCGGTGGTCGAACACTTCCAGGAAGAACGGTGCACTCTTCAGTACCGCGAAGCGCTCGGTCAGTTCGCTGGGCAGGCGCGCGATGGCGGCATCCAGCACGTCCGGCGCGTCGATCATCATCAGCTTGATGAAGGACATCGATGGATCCATGTCCTCCACGCGGCGGTACGACAGCGGCATCCGCGAGAGATGCGAGTCGGCCACGGTGTAGTAGCTGATGTCCTGGTTGGGCGTGTACATGCGCCGGCTGTCCAGCGCCTGGAAGTGCACGCCCAGGTCGCGGGCGACCTGCTCGCAGAACAGGAAGTCGTCGAAGCTGAGCGGATACTCGACCACGGTTTCGCGCGTGCCGATGCGCTGCACCAGGCCGCCATTGCAGGCGATGCAGTAGTCGTCGTTGCCGTTGATGCCGAGCTCGTGCAGGTACGGCGCCAGGCCGGGGACCGGGCGGCCACTGGTCAGCACGATGTGCACGCCCAGTGCGCGCGCCTGCGCGATGGCCTGCCGAGCGCGTGCGGTGAGCTGGTGCGACGTGTCCAGCAGCGTGCCATCCATGTCGATGGCGACCAGTTCGATGGTCGATTGCCGGCGGCCCATGTCCATTGCGTTCAACTCGTGCGGGGCACGCCAGTTTACCCCCTCATGCCCGGTTCACCTCTTTGCCCACGTTGGCCGGGATACTGCGGGAGCCTGTGCGTCCCCCACCGCAGGACGGCCCCTTGACCGCCCTTCCCTGGAGAACCTTGCGACGCATGACCTACCGTGCCCCTGAAACCAATGACAGCGCGCCCCTGGCCCAGCAGATCGAGCAGATGATCGACGAGCTGCCCGGCGACCAGGTGAGCGTCGGCACCCTGCTCAGCGCGCTGGGCGATGAGGGCCTGCTGCTGATCGTGATCCTGCTCTCGGCCATCTTCATCATTCCGGTGTCGATTCCCGGGCTGAGTACGGTGTTTGGCGCCTCGATCCTGCTGATCGGCCTGAGCCGGGTGCGCAACCGCCCGCTGTGGGTGCCACAGAAGCTGGCCCGCCGCGAGATCGCCACCGACAAGCTGAAGGCCAACCTCGGCCGTGCGCTGAAATGGGTGCACCGCATGGAGCGGCTGTCGCGGCCGATGCGGCTGGCGGTGATGGTGCGCTCGAAGAAGATGATGCGCCTGAACAACCTGATGCTGGTGTTCGCGACCCTGCTGTTGATGGCGCCGGCCGGGCCGATACCCTTCAGCAACACGCTGCCGGCGCTGGCGCTGATGTCCTTCGCCATCGGTTTCATCCAGCGCGATGGCGCGGCGGTGGCGGCCGGTTATGGCTTCGTGGTGGCCACAGTGGTGTATTTCGGCGTGCTGCTGGGCGGCGTGGGGTTTGCTGCGGAATCGGTGTTCAGCGGGTTCCGCAGCAGTACTGCGGAGCTGTAGAGCCGAGCCCATGCTCGGCTGCTCTTCGACCTGTACGCGAAACCCCGCGCTGCGCGCGTAAGCCGAGCATGGCTCGGCTCTACAGAACTACCTGGCCGACACCCGCCACACCACGTCGCCCACGTCGTCGGCCACCAGCAGCGCGCCTTCGGCGTCCATGGCCATGCCCACCGGTGCGCCCATCAGGGTCTTCTCGTCCTTTGAGGCAAAGCCGCTCACCACGGTCTGCGGGCGCCCGGTCGGCTTGCCGTCCTTGAACGGTACGTAGACCACTTCGTAGCCGCTCAGCGGTGAACGGTCCCAGCTGCCGTGCTCGCCGATGAAGGCACCGCCGTGGTACTGCGCCGGCAGCGCCTGGCCGGTGTAGAACAGCAGGCCCAGCGGTGCCACGTGGGAGCCGATGGCGTAGTCCGGCACGATTGCCTTGGCCACCAGGTCCGGCCGCTGCGGCTGCACGCGCTCGTCCACGTGCTGCCCATAGTAGCTGTAGGGCCACCCGTAGAAGCCATCTTCCTTCACCGAGGTGAGGTAATCCGGCACCAGATCGGCACCGATCTCATCACGCTCGTTGGCCACGGCCCACAGCTGGCCAGTGCTCGGCTCCCAGTCCAGCCCGGTCGGGTTGCGGATGCCCGACGCAAAGATGCGGCTGCCACGGGTGGCTACGTCCACCTCCAGCACGACCGCGCGGCGGTATTCGACGGCCAGGCCATTTTCAGTAATGTTGCTGTTGGAGCCGACGCCCACGTACAGCTTGCTGCCATCGCGGCTGGCCAGCAGTTCCTTGGTCCAGTGGTGGTTGATGGTGCTGGGCAGGTCGGTGAACTCGCGGCCCTTGTCCGACATGCGGGTTTCGCCGGGCACGTAGTGGTACTGCATGATGTTGCCGGTGTTGGCCACGTACAGCGTGTCGCCGATCAGCTGGATGCCGAACGGCGAATGCAGGCCCTCGATGTAGACATGCTGGGTCCACGTGTTCGTTCCCGGCGTGCGGCGCAGCAGGGTGACCCGGTTCCCGCCCTTGCCGGCCTTGCCCGAGCGCGCTTTGACCTTGCCGGCAATCCACTGCTTGGGCGTGGTGACCGGTTCTTCGCCGGGGCCGTTGCCTTCCACCACCAGTACATCGCCATTGGGCAGGGTCAGCAGGCGCCGCGGATGCTGCAGGTTGGCGGCGATGCGCTCGATCTTCAGGCCCTCGGCCACCGTGGGGGTCTGCCCATCAGCCCAGCCGACGCCCTTGGGCACCTGCATCGGCGGCATCAGGAAGTTGGCCGGCTTGGGCAGCGGCGGCTGCGGGCCCGACTGGTCGGCGGGATGGTATTCAGCCTTGCCGGCGCAGGCCGACAGCATCACGGCCAGCGCCAGGGCGCCCACGGTGGGCAGGATGTGCTTAGCCATGACGACCTCCCTGCAGCACCGGCGGCTGCAGTGACAGCAGGATCAGGCCCAGGGCAATCAGGGCCACGGTCAACGCCGACAGGATCGCGCCCGGCACCGCAACGGCGTACGCGTCGCGGCTGTGCACGAAGGCGTTCCAGATGGCCAGCACCACCGCGACCAGGTTGAGGAAGAAGTCGATGCGGTCGATGCGGGTGGCGGTACCGTTGCGGCGCCAGACCGCGAAGAGGTTGATCAGGCGCGGCACGATGGCGATCAGCAGGCCGAAGGTGATCAGCCAGGCAGCGGCCTTGCCCCACATCACCTCGGCGCTGTTGAGATAGATCGCGTCGAAGATCAGTGCGCCGACGAAGAAGCCGAAAGGTATCGGGTTCAACAGGCTGAACAGCGTGGTGCCGAGGCCGCGATGGGCCTGGGCGAGCGGATTGACCATCATCGTGCTCCGTGCGGAAGGGTGCACGGGCTGTAGTAGCACAGCGCGATGTGAGGACGCGCGATGATGCCCCGGCGGGGCTGCCACACCCTCCGCGCAGGCACCGCGCTAAGTGGATTCGTCCTCGCGCACCTCGTGGAAGGGCAGCATCGTCTCGAAGCCGAATTCGTGTTCCATGCTGGTGCGGACCAGGCCGCCGATGGCGTAGCGGCTGGTGTTGGCATGCACGTCTATGCCACCGGGCCGCCACTCGGTGCGCAGATGCAGCGTCTCTGCGCGACGCATGACGATCCGTTCCTCCTGCAGCAGCGCGCGACGATGCTTCTTCATCAACAGGCGCAGCGGTTTCACCGTGGTGATGCCGAAGGCTGCCAGCTCGGGCAGCAACTCGGCAATATCGGCATCGTCGCCATAGTCGTGGCTGCGCGTATGCACGGACAGCACCACCTTGCGGATGGCGGCAACCGAGAGCGGAGTCTGGTCCGCGCGCGCACGGGCACGCTGGCGTGCGTTCTTCATGTGTGACTTCACTTGTATGTGATTACCCACGTTTCCCGTACCTCGAAGCAAGCGCGCGAAGATGGCGTGAAGGTATTCGCGTGACCTGTCATAACTTGACGTACTAAGCGTTTGTGACGCAATTGGCACATTCGCACATTGCGGGTGTGAAGAGGTAGGGGGTTCTTCGTTGTGTCGCGTTTGGCTCGTTGCGATGGGGCAGTTCCGCCCCGCCGTCCTGCCATGCCGATTCACAACAGAAGGATTCGTGTATGAAGCGACACACGCAACGCACCGCGCCACCGCGCTCCGCGCGCCTGGCTCTCGCCACTGCCTTGGCACTGGGCAGCCTGGCCGTCACCGCCCAGGCCCAACAGGCCGATCCACTGGCGGGGATACAGTGGCACCTGCTCAACACCGGGCAGACGGTCCCGGCTGACACACTGCCGGTGGCAGGCAACGACCTGAACGTGGATGGCCTGTTCCGCAATGGCATCCGTGGCCAGGGCGTCACCATCGCCATCGTCGACGACGGCCTGCAGATCGCGCACCCGGACCTGGCGGCCAACGTGGCCGCTGTAGCCGGCAAGAACTTCACCAATGGCTCGAACAACCCCACCCCGACCAATCCCGATGTCGACAACCACGGCACCATGGTCGGCGGTATCGCCGGTGCGGTGGGCGCCAACAACCTGGGCGTGCGCGGCGTAGCCCCGGCGGCGACGTTGAAGGGCTTCAACCCGATTTCGCGCTCGGCCCTGGGCAACCAGCAGAGCAACATTGAGTACGCCTGGTGGGACGGCGCGGAATCGGTCGACGTGCAGGTGTTCAACAACAGCTGGGGCGCCGGCCCGGGCAATCCGAACCTGCCGCTGGCGTACAGCGAAAACACGATTCGTTCGTACGAGCAGGCACTGTCGGGCACGCGCGGTGGCCGCGGCGGCATCTACGTGAAGTCGGCCGGCAACAACTTCAACAATGCCTCCATCAGCCAGACCCAGGATGTCTGCACCACCGACACCAAGAACCGCAACACCGGCTGCGTGCCGGCCGGCCGTGATCCGCGCAACAACCTGTTCAACGTGATCACCGTGGGCGCGGTGCGCGCCGATGGCGTGCGCTCGTCTTACTCCTCCACCGGCTCGGCCCTGTGGGTTTCGGCCTTTGGTGGTGAGTACGGCCTGCAGGCGCAGTACGCGCCCGGCCTGGTGGCACGCGCGTACGACCCGGCCATCGTCACCACCGACGTGACCGGGTGCGCGCAGGGCAGCAACAAGAACACCAACCGCCAGAACACCCTGGACAGCAACCTGTCGGCCATCGACAGCACCTGCAACTACACCGCCAAGATGAACGGCACCTCGGCGTCGGCGCCGATGGTATCGGGCGTGGCGGCACTGGTGCTGGAAGCCAATCCGAACCTGTCCTATCGCGATGTGAAGTACATCCTGGCCACCACCGCCACGCGCAACCACCCGAACCAGCCGGCGGTGACGCTGGCCGACGGGCGCACGCTGGTGCCGGGCTGGACGGTGAATGCCGCCGGCCGTGCCTACAGCAACTGGTATGGCTTCGGCGTGGTCAACGCTGCACGTGCAGTGCAGGTGGCCGAGAACTTCCAGTCGCTCGGTGCGCTGGTCGACAGCGGCTGGCGCACCACCACGCGTACCGTGGCCATCGGCAATACCTCGGCCGCCGCCGCACGCCTGACCTTCCAGTTGGCCAACGGCGCGCGCAACATCGAAAGCGTGCAGCTGGGATTCCGGGTCAACCACCGCAACACGCGCCAGCTGCAGTTCGTGCTGGTGTCGCCCAGCGGCACCCGCAGCGTGGTGCAACCGGCGTTCACCGCGATCGGTTCGGGCACGGGTGGCGCGCAGAGCAATTTCACCAGCTGGGACCTGCTGTCCAGCAATGCCTTCCTGGATGAGAATGCCAGCGGCACCTGGACGCTGGAAGTGACCGACATGGGGCAGGCCGCGACCGCAGCTTCGCGCGGCAACCTCGAATTCTTCAAGATCCGCGTTCTGGGGCACTGATGATGAAGACCACCATTCTGTTGAGCACGCTCGCCCTCGCGGCGATGACCTCCCCTGCCTGGGCACAGAGCTCGGGGCAGACTCCTCCGGCCAGGACCCTGTCGACCGTGGATGTGCAGGAACTGAAGGCGTCCGCTACCGGCCGCGCGTTCGATGTAGGCGGCACGCGTTTCCAGCTGTCCCCCTCGGCCACGGTGAAGCAGGCCAGCGGCGGCCAGTTCACGATCACCCCGCAGGCGGCGGCGACCACCAGCCCGCGTACCAGGCGTTCGCTGGATGGCGCAGCGGCGGCACCTGCTGATGCCGGTGCCGGCAAGTTCGCGGCGGCGGTCTCCCGTGACGGCGCGCCGGTGGTGGCGACGTCGCGGGTCAAGGTGTTCTTCACCGATGCAGCCTCGGCCCAGCGCGCAGCCGCCGCCACTGGCGGTACCGTGGTGAAGGTCTCCAAGGCTTCAGGCCAGGCCATCGTGGAGTACCCGTCGGTGAACGCGGCGCTGGATGCGACCACCAGGCTGCTGTCCACCGCCGGTATCCGCGCGACCGAGCCGGACGTGGTGCAGTGGGAAGAGACCAAGTAAGGCGTTGAGTGGTGCCCCTGGCCGGTTGGCTCTCCTGGCCGGCCGGGGGATTGATGTCAGGGTGTGCCGACCAACGGTCGGCACCCACCGGACTCATGCATCACGTGTCGACCAAGGTCGGCACCCACCGCGGTAGAGGTGGCGTCAGCGGGCGGCGAGTGTGCCGCTGTGCTTGAGGTGGCAGCTGGCCAGTGCGTCGTTGCCGGCGGCCGGGTGGCCGGGTTCGAGCAGCAGGCGCTGCACGTCGGAGAACAGCTTGTCCACCGGCATGCCGTACGGCGCGAACAGGCGCAGGCGGCCCTTGCGGTCGAACACGTAGCCACCGGCGATGTGGCTCATGGTGTAGGTCTCCGGCACCTGGCCGGGCTCTTTTTCGTAGAACGCCTTGAAGTCACTGGCCATCGCCGCCAGCTGTGCTTCGTTGCCGACCAGCGCGATTGCCTTGGGATCGAAGGCTTCCACATAGGTGCGCGCAACCTCCGGCGTATCACGCGCCGGGTCGACGCTGACGAACACCACCTGCAGCTGGTCGGCATCCCTGCCCATCAGGTGCTTGACCTGGCTCAGCTCGACCATGGTGGTCGGGCACACGTCCGGGCAGCTGGTGAAGCCGAAGAACAGATAGGTCACCTGGCCCTGCAGGTCCTTCGGGCCACGCACGGTGCCGTGGCTGTCGGGCATCGACCACTGTTGGCCAAGTTCTTCGCAGGCAATGTCCTTGGAATAGAAGTCCATGCGCGACTGCGCACTGCAGCCGGCCAGCAGGCCGAGCAGCAGGCCTGCGGCCAGCCGCAGGCCACGATGGGGGAACGTAATGCCTTTCACGGTTCGCAGGCTCAGTTGATCATCATGTGGTAGTGCATGCTCCAGATGATCCAGACCGACAGCGCGACGACGATGAACAGGATCACCAGGGTGAACACGAAGCTGGCCAGGTTCCACCCGCCTTCGGACTTGCGGTCCATGTGCAGGAAATAGACCAGCTGCACCAGGATCTGTGCCACCGCCAAGCCGACCAGCAGGAACAGCGTGAGCGGCCGCGACAGCACCGGGTTCATCACCAGCGCGAACGGCACCACGGTCAGCAGCGCGCACAGCACGAAACCGATCAGGTAGGACTTGGTGGAGCCGTGCGCATTGCCGGCGCGCGAGGTTTCGACGTGGGCCATGTCAGAAGGCTCCGATCAGGTAGACGAAGGTGAAGACGCAGATCCACACCAGGTCCAGGAAGTGCCAGAACAGGCTCAGGCACGAAACGCGGGTGATGTTGGTCGGGGTCAGGCCACGGCGGTAGACCTGGTGCATGACCACCGCCATCCAGATCAGGCCGCTGGCGACGTGCAGGCCGTGGGTGGCGACCAGCGCAAAGAACGCCGACAGGTAGGCACTGGTGCTCGGGCCTGCGCCTTCGTGGATCAGGTGCGAGAACTCGTAGATTTCCATGCCGATGAACGAGGCACCGAGCACGAAGGTCACGCCCAGCCAGCGCAGCACCGCCGACGCATCGTGGCGATGCATCGCCAGCACGGCCTGGCCGTAGGTGATGCTGGACACCAGCAGCAGGAAGGTCTCGGCCATCACGAACGGCAACGAGAACAGCTCCTTGCCGGTGGGGCCGCCGGCATAGGCGGTGCTGAGCACCGCATACGAGGCGAACAGCGAACCGAACAGCACCAGGTCGGACATGAGGTAGACCCACATGCCGAACACCTTCATGCCGCCCTGCTCGTGGCTGTGGTCGTGCTCGTGGTGGTCCTCGTGCGCCTGCGTGTCGCTGGCCAGCTCGGGGCGGGTCAACAGGTTCATGCGCGTACCTCCTTCAGCTTGGCAAGGTTGGCCGCTTCAGTGCGCGCCACCTCTTCGGAACTGACGTAGTAGTCCACGTCCTCGTCGTAGGACCGCACGATCAGGGTGACGATCATCGCGATGAAGCTGGCCGCGGCCATCCACCAGATGTGCCAGACCAGGGCGAAGCACAGCACCAGGATCCAGATGTTGAGGATCACCGGTACGCCGGTGTTCTTCGGCATGTGGATCGGTGCGTACTTCTTCGGCGGCGGCGGCAGGCCGCGCTTCTTCGCTTCATGGAAGGCGTCCAGCTCGTCGGCCTTGGGCACCACGGCGAAGTTGTAGAACGGCGGCGGCGACGGCGTGGCCCATTCCAGCGTGCGTGCGTTCCACGGGTCGCCGGTCAGGTCCAGGTTGCGCTTGCGGTCGCGCACACTCACGTAGATCTGCACCAGCATCAGGATGATGCCCGCGAACACGAACAGCGCCCCGATGAAGGCGGCGATCAGGTACGGCGTCCACGCCGGGTTGTCGTACTGGTTCATGCGGCGGGTCATGCCCATGAAGCCCAGCATGTACAGCGGCATGAAGGCCAGGTAGAAGCCGATCACCCAGCAGGCGAACGACCATTTGCCCAGGCGCTCGTTGAGGGTGAAGCCGAACACCTTCGGGAACCAGTAGGCGAAGCCGGCCAGGTAGCCGAACAGCGCACCACCGATGATGGTGTTGTGGAAGTGCGCGACCAGGAACAGGCTGTTGTGCAGCAGGAAGTCCGCGCCCGGAATGGCCAGCAGCACGCCGGTCATGCCACCGATGGTGAAGGTGACCAGGAAGGCAATGGTCCACAGCATCGGCACACTGAACTCAACGCGGCCACCGTACATGGTGAACAGCCAGGTAAAGATCTTCACGCCGGTGGGAATGGCGATGATCATCGTCATGATGCCGAAGAAGGCGTTGACGCTGGCACCGGAACCCATGGTGAAGAAGTGGTGCAACCAGACGATGAACGACAGGATTCCGATCGCCAGCGTTGCACCGACCATCGACTTGTAGCCGAACAGCTTCTTGCGCGCGAACGTGGCGGTGACTTCAGAGAAGATGCCGAACGCCGGCAGCACCAGGATGTACACCTCCGGATGGCCCCAGGCCCACACCAGGTTCACGTACATCATCGGGTTGCCACCCAGCGTGTTGGTGTAGAAGTTGAAGTCCAGGTAGCGGTCCAGGGTGAGCGCGCCCAGCGCGACGGTCAGGATCGGGAAGGCGGCGATGATGATCACGCTGGTGACCAGCACGGTCCAGGTGAACACCGGCATCTTCATCAGGGTCATGCCCGGCGCACGCATGCGCAGGATGGTGATGAACAGGTTGACGCCGGTCAGCAAGGTGCCGATCCCCGAAGCCTGCAACGCCCAGATGTAGTAGTCGACACCGACGCCTGGACTGAACTCGATGCCCGACAGCGGCGGATAGGCGACCCAGCCGGTCATGGCGAACTCGCCAACGCCGAGCGAGATCATCATCAGCGCGGCGCCGACCACGAAGATCCAGAAGCTGAAGGCGTTGAGGAACGGGAACGCCATGTCGCGTGCGCCGATCTGCAGCGGCACGATGATGTTCATCAGGCCAACCACGAACGGGGTGGCCACGAAGAAGATCATGATCACGCCGTGTGCGGTGAAGATCTGGTCGTAGTGCTCCGGTGGCAGGAAGCCGTCACTGCCCGGCCCGGCCGCGGCCAGCTGCGCGCGCATCATCAGCGCGTCGGCGAAGCCACGCACCAGCATGACCAGCGCCACCACCACGTACATGATGCCGATCTTCTTGTGGTCCACGGTGGTGAACCAGTCACGCCACAGCGGGCCCCACAGCTTGAAGTACGTCACTGCGCCAAGCAGCGCGAGGCCACCCAGCACCATCGCCACCAAGGTGACCACGACGATCGGCTCGTGCAGCGGCACGGCCTCCCACGTCAATTTACCCAACATGTTCGTTACTCCTGGGAAACCTGGGCACCGCCGGCAGCGCCCGCCGGGGTAGCCGCAGCGGTGTTCTCACCGACGCCGATGAACTGGTCGATGACCTTCTTGAACAGCAACGGTTCAACACTGGAGAAGTGCCGCACCGGTGCGTTCTTCGACGGCGCGGCCAGCGCCTTGAACTGTGCGAAGCTGAGCGCGTCCGGCGCGCTGCGCACCTCAGCTACCCAGCGATCGAATTCTTCGTTGCTGCTGGCGGTGGCGATGAACTTCATGTTCGAGAAGCCATGCCCGCTGTAGTTGCCGGACATGCCACGGAACTGGCCAGGCTCGTTGGCGATCAGGTGCAGCTGCGTGCGCATGCCCGCCATCGCGTAGATCTGCCCGCCCAGCTGCGGGATGAAGAAGGTATTCATCGTCGAGTTGGAAGTGATGTTGAACGCCAGCGGGCGGTTGGCCGGGAAGTTGAGCTGGTTGACCGTGGCGATGCCCAGGTCCGGGTATACGAACACCCACTTCCAGTCCGTGGCGATCACGTCCACGTGCAGCGGTTCACCGGCCACGTCCAGCGGCTTGTACGGGTCCAGTTCGTGGGTCGACTTCCACACGATCACTGCCAGGCCGGCAATGATCAGCAGCGGCACGCCCCAGACCACGATTTCCACCTTGGTGGAGTGCGACCAGTCCGGCGTGTATTTCGCTTGGGTGTTGCCGGCGCGGAAGCGCCAGGCGAATACGAAGGTCAGCACAATGGCCGGTATCACCACGATCAGCATCAGGCCGATGCAGATCAGGATCAGGTCGCGCTGGGCGAGCCCGACCATGCCCTTCGAATCCAGCAGCACCCAGTCACAGCCCGACAGGCCGACGCAGGCCAGGGCGACCAGCGCCAGGCGGATGCGGTTCCAGCAGATATTCATTGGAGGTCAACCCTGTTGAAGAAGCGCGCTTGACCGGCTCGCCTGCGCGCAGCGCCCGGGCGTGGAGCGGCTACACTGTGGGTACGAGGTTGCCTACAAGAAGGCGAACAACTCCAATCAAGCCCATACAAAATACATCATTGTATGGACTTGTGCACCTGCACGTATGGAAAAACCTGACCGATGACGCCACCTGCCGCCGGCCGCCGCCTGAAACACCCCAATCGCACCTGGGTTCGCCCCTTCCGCGAGGGCGCCGGCCCGCTGTACCTGCAGATTGCCCAGCAGGTGCGCGAGGCGGTGGATGACGGCGTGCTGCGCCCGGGCGACCGCCTGCCGCCGCAGCGCGACCTGGCCCAGCAGGTGGGCGTGGACCTGACCACGGTTACCCGGGCGTTCGCCGAGCTGCGCCAGGCCGGCCTGCTCGACGCGCAGGGCGCCGGCGGCACCTTCATCGCGCTGTCGGCAGGCAACCGCAGCACCTCGGTGGACCTGAGCATGAACATCCCGCCGCTGCTGGGCAGTGCGCCGTTCGCGCAGGGCATGGAGGCCGGTTTCCAGCACGTGGGCCAGCAGCTGGGCCAGGGCGAACTGATGAGCTACCACGTCGGCGCCGGTACCCGCGAGGACCGCGCCGCCGCGGTGCAGTGGCTGGCGCCGATGCTGGGCACGGTGGGCGCCGACCAGGTGGTGATCTGTCCCGGTGCGCAGACCGCGCTGTGTGCACTGATCCTGGCCTGCACCCAGCCGGGCGAGCTGATCGCCGCCGAGCAGCTGACCTACCCGGGCCTGCTGGCCGCCGCGCGCGTGCTGCAACGGGGTGTGGTGCCGGTGGCGATGGACGCCGAAGGCATGCTGCCCGATGCGCTGGAAGAAGCCTGCCAGCTGCGCCGCCCGCGCCTGCTGTACCTGGTACCGACCATCCAGAACCCGACCTCGGCAACGATGTCGGCACAACGCCGGCAGGCCCTGTTGGCGGTCGCCAAGCGCCACGCTCTGACCGTGATCGAAGACGATCCCTACTGGTTGCTGGCCGGGGACGCCGCACCGCCGCTGGCCGCCCACCGCGACGCTGGCTGCCCGGTGTATTACATCTCCACCCTGTCCAAGTGCCTGGCACCGGGCCTGCGCACCGCCTACCTGGTGGTGCCGGCCGGCGAACCGATGGAACCGGTGCTGGACGCCCTGCGTGCGATCGCGCTGATGCCGACCCAGTCGATGGTGGCGGTGGCCTCGCAGTGGATCCGCAGCGGCAAGGCCCAGGACATGGTGCAGCGCTTCCAGCAGGAGCTGCGCGAGCGCCAGGCGATTGCTGCGCAGTACTTGCCGTCCCGTGCCCAGGCCCATCCGGCCGGCCTGCATGTGTGGCTGCCGCTGCCGCCACGGCTGGACCAGTACCGGCTGATCCAGGCCGCGCAGGAACAGGGGCTGGGCATCGCCAGTTCCGACGCCTTCAGCGTGGAAGAACCGCCTCCGGGCAACGCGATCCGCCTGTCACTGGGCGGCGCGGTTGACCAGGGTGCGCTCGCCGGGGCGCTGGCCAAGCTGAATGAAATCCTGTCTGAAGCCCCCGAGGCCCGGCACAACGCCATCGTCTGAACCGGACGCATGGTGCCATATCCATACAAGATGATATTTTGTATGCAATGTATGGATGAAGGGACGTGCCTCGATGCGCGCGGAGAAACTGAAATTCCACCTGGTGATGGCCGGCTGCGGTGGCTTTGTGGTGCTGATGCTGGCCGCGCTGGCCTGGGTCTGCCTGCAGCCGCAGACCGTGGATGTGCAGGCCGCCGAACGCCACGCCATCGAGCAATGCGTGCAGCGCAGCGAGGATCCGTCGCGTAGCGAGATCCAGCGCCGGGCGCAGGCCGATTCCTGCCGCGAGATGCGCAAGCAGTACGTACACAAGTTCGGCGGGGACGCGTCCTGATGGGCGCAGCCGCGCCGCGTCGCCGCTGGTTGCTGCCGACGATGATCGCCCTCGCCTGCCTGTTCATGGCCGGCGTGGCGGCGGCGCTGTGGCAGTACTTCGGCTACAGCGCGCAGTCCACGTTCACCGAACAGGCCATCGTCTTCGACGACTCGCAGCTGCGCCTGCCGGCCGATCTGGCCGGTAATACCGGCCGCATCCGCGTGGTGCATTTCTGGGACCCGGCCTGCGGCGTGTGCAACCGCGAGACCGGTGCGCACCTGAGCTACCTGATCAGCATGTACCGCCGCGCCGGCATCGACTTCTACGCGATCCGTCGCCCTGGCACGCAGGGCGAACTGCCCGAGCCGCTGCGCAACAAGGTGATCAACCTGCCGACCATCGATGGCATCGAGCACATTCCGGCCAGCCCTGCCGTGGCGATCTGGGACCGGCAGGGCCATCTGGCCTACGCCGGGCCGTACAGCATCGGCATGGTCTGCAACTCGGCCAACAGTTTCGTCGAACCGCTGCTGGACAGACTGGTGCGCGGCGAATCCGTGCGCCCGAAAGGACTGCTTGCCGTGGGCTGTTACTGCCCGTGGCAGGCCAAGCGCTGAGGAGCGCAATGACATCACTGGCTCTGGGTGGCGTGGCCGCCGCAAACAACAACGGCGGTCACCTGTCCGAACCGACCGATGGTTATGGACAGGCTCCCGCCGTTGGAAGCAACGATACGCCCCGACATGCTCCGTACATGCCGCGACCGGATGTCGCAGCCCGCGAATGGGTGCAGGACGTGCTCGCGCACAACGGGCCGATCTACCTGCGCATCGTCAATTCGCTGGAACGCACGGTGCGTCGCGGTGGTCTTGCACCGGGGCAACGCCTGCCCTCGCAGCGCGCGTTGGCGCAGCAGCTCGGCGTCGACCTGACCACGGTAACGCGGGCATTCGATGAAGCGCGCAAGCGCGGCCTGATCGAGGCGCGCGGGCCACAAGGCAGTTTCATCGCACCACCCAAGGCCGGCTTCGACCAGGTGGTGGACCTGAGCATGAACGTGCCGCCGGTGCCCGATGCCGATGCGCTGGCCGAAACCCTGCGCCGCGGTGCCGCCGCCGTGCTTGCGCGCAGCAATGCGCCGAACCTGATGACCTACCACCTGGGCGGCGGCAACCCGACCGACCGCCACGCGGCAGCGCGCTGGCTGCAACCGATGCTGGGCGCGGTGGAGGATGCCAGCCTGTTGCTGACCGAAGGCGCGCAGGTGGCGCTTGCCGCGATCCTGGTCAGCCAGGGCCGCGACGGTGATGCGATCCTCTGCGATGCGCTGGTCTATCCGGGCCTGCTGCAGGCCGCAGCGGCGCTTGGCCGGCGGCTGTTGCCGGTGGACTGCGACGAACACGGCATGTGCCCCGATGCGCTGGCCCGGCTGGCACGCGAAAGCGGCGCGCGGTTGGTCTATCTCAACCCCACCTGCCAGAACCCGACCGCGCTGACCCTGCCGCTGCAGCGGCGCGAAGCGCTGGCGCGTGTTCTGGAGAGGGAAGGCCTGCTGGCGATCGAAGACGATCCTTACTGGCACCTCGCCGAGGATGCACCGACACCGCTGGCGGCGCTGGCACCGCGCCATGTGTTCTACGTGGCGACGCTGTCGAAGGTGATCAGCCCCGGCCTGCGCACTGCGTTCGTGCAGTGCCCAAGCGCTGCGCACGCCGAGTCGATGACGGCTGCATTGCGAGCGACGCGGTTGATGGGTCATCCGCTGGTCTCGGCGTTGGCCAGCCAGCTGCTGCTGGATGGTTCGGCGCAGTCACTGCTGGCCCAGGTGCGCACCGAGGCACGCGAGCGCATGCGCATGGCGCGCTACCTGCTGGCGCCATCGCTGCTGCAGCGCGCGGAAGGCCTGCATGCCTGGTGCCGGGTACCAGCGCCGTGGACCGACGCCACCCTGGTGCGTACCGCACAGCTGCAGGGGCTGGCCATCGCTCCTTCGTCGGCGTTCTGTCCGCCCGGGGTGCAGCATCAGCACGGCGTGCGGCTGTCGTTGGGGCTGGCGGCGGACCGACGGCAGCTGGAGAGCGCGTTGCGGCGGATTGACCGGTTGTTGTTGTCGGACGCGCTGCCGGCGATCGAGCGGTAGCCCTGGTAGTGCCGGCCGCTGGCCGGCAACGGCGTGCACGGATCATGAGGTTGCCGGCCAGCGGCCGGCACTACCCCAATGCCACCAGCGCCTGTACCAGCACATCCATCTGCGCTGGCCGGGTGAACACCGAGGGCGTCACCCGCACGCAGGCGCCGGAGTCCAACCCGTCACGATGCGTGGTGAACACGCGATGCTCGTCCAGCAGGCGCTTCTGAAGCGCGATGTTGTCAGCCACGCTGGTGCGCCCGCGCAGGCGGAAGCTGGCCAATGCGCTGGCCAGCGCCGGATCAGGCGACGACAGCACTTCGACATGCGCCATCTGCCGCGCAGGGACGGTCCAGCGCTCGCGCAGGTAGCGCAGGCGCGCCTGCTTGTTGGCCGCGCCGATGCGCTGGTGCAGCGCGATCGCTTCCGGCAGCGCCAGGTAAGCGGCGAAGTTGACCGTGCCGGTGTGCACACGGCTGCCCACGCGGCCATCGTCGGTCTCGCCCATGTACGGGTCCAGGTCCGCAACGCGGCCCTTGCGCACATACATCGCGCCGACGCCGACCGGCGCACCGATCCACTTGTGCAGGTTGATGCCAACGAAATCGGCCTTGAGCTGCGGCACCGCGTAGTCGATCTGGCCAAACCCGTGTGCGGCATCAACGATCACGTCGATGCCGCGTGCGCGCGCACGTTCGGCGATTTCGGCCACCGGCAGCACCAGTCCATGGCGATGGCTGACCTGGGTCAGCAGCACCAGTTTCAGGCGAGGCAGCCGCGCGAACGTGGCCTCGTAGGCCTGCAGGATCTGCGTATGGTCGGGCACTGCCGGCAGCGCGATGCGCTCGGCCTGCACGCCGCGGCGCTGCTGCAGCCAGCGCATCGCGCCGATCATGCTGTCGTAGTCGATATCGGCGTACAGCACCTGGTCGCCGGGCTGCAGGCGGTTGTAGCCGCCGATCAGCGCCAGCATCGCCTCGGTGGCACCGCGGGTCAGTGCGATCTCGTCGGCGCCCACGCCCAGCAGTTCGGCCACCTGCCGCTGCACCGCCATGTACTGCGCCGGGAACTCACGGCGGCCATACCAGGCATTGCCTCGGTTCACTTCCGCGGTGTGGCGCTGGTAGCTGGCCAGCGTCTGGCGGCCCATCGCGCCCCAGTAGCCGTTCTCCAGATGGTTCACTTCGTCGGTGACATCGAAGTGGCTGGCCACGGCGGCCCAGTAGTTTTCATCGCGGGCCAGCACGTCCGGCGCCACGGTCGTTGCGGGAATCTGCATGGACGCAGCGTAACGCGTGGCAGCCATGGCCGGCAGTGAAGAAAGTGCGGCTGCGGCCGGCAGCAAGGTGCCGGCACGCAACAGGGAGCGGCGGGCCGGGTCCATCAGAAGCTCAGCCGGTACTGTGCGTACAGGTTGGCGCCGTCGGTGTCGTACGGCGCGTTGCGCGAGTAGACCAGGCCGCGACTGGCCTGGAAGGTGGCTTCGTCCGGATAGCGGTCGAATACGTTGTCGGCACCCACACGCAGGCTGTGATGTTCGTTGATGCGATAGCCGACGGCCAGGTCGAGGAAGCTCATCGCGCCGAAGCGCTGGTAGATATCGCCCACTGCATTGCCGCTGGAATCGGTCCAGGCGCCGTAGTAGCGCATGCGTGCCATCAGCGACCAGGCGCCGATGTCCCAGCTTCCGGTCAGGCTGCCCTTGTGCTCGGGCAGGCGATCCTCGAACAGCACGCGCTGGGTCTCGTTGGTGGCCACCGAGGTGCTGCCGTTGTCCACGCGGGTGCGGTTGTAGTTGTAGGCCAGGGTCAGCGTCATGCGGCCTGCGCCGAGATCGCGCAGGTAGTTGCCGACCACGTCCACGCCGGTAGTGGTGGTATCGAAGTCGTTGGTGAAATAGTTCACCGAGGTATAGCCCAGCGGATTGGGCGTACCGGCCGGAATGGCGAAACTGGCCGACTGGCTGAAGCGGTCGCTGAGCTTGATCTGGTAGACATCCACCGAGCCGGACAGGCCCAGGTCGGTGCGCCAGGTCAGGCCCAGCGACGCGGTACGCGATTGTTCCGGCTTCAGCGGCCTGGCGCCGAGCAGCTGCGCCAGCGGATCGTTCGGCGACAGACGGCCACTGGTGAAGATCTGCAGCGTGCGCGTATCCAACCCCTGGGTGGTGCTGGTGGTATTGAGCTGCGCCGGCGTCGGCGCACGGAAGCCGCTGGACACGGTACCGCGCAGGGCTACGTCCGGGGTGATCGCGAAGCGCGCCGAGAGCTTGCCGTCCAGCGTGCTGCCGAAGCTGGAGAAGTCCTCGTAGCGGCCGGCTGCACCGATGCTCCAGCGCTCGCCCAGCGGTAGTTCCATGTCCACGTAGGCGGCCTTGCTGCGCTGGCTCCACTGCCCGGCCTGGCTGGCCGAGAAGCCGGGCGCGCCATTGGAATTGGCCTCCAGGCCCGCCGCAGCGCCCGGACCCACCGCGTACGAGGCCGGGTCGCCGGCACGCACCTGGTAGGTCTCCTGGCGGAACTCGCCACCGAAGGCGACGTTGACCGGCTGGGACAGCGCGGCCACGTCCCACTCGTAGTTGAAGTCTGCGTTGGCGTTCTTCTCGGTCTGGGTCAGGCGGCCAAGATCGAACGCGGTCGGGCTGGCCGGGCCGAGCGAGGCATTGATCGAGTTCTTCAAGCTGTAGTCGATGGCGTTGCGGCCATACGAGGCGCTGACATCCCAGCGCAGCTTGGGCGTGATCTCGCCGCGCAGGCCACCGACCAGCTGCAGGTCGTTCTGGACGTTGCCGTACTGCGGGCTGAAGCCGACCGGATACAGCGAGCGCAGGTTCCAGCCCGGGAAGATGGCGGTGGTGCGGTACGCACCGGTGGTAGTGTCCGGATTGCGCCAGTTGAAATCACTGACGCCATCGCTGTGGCTGTACAGGCCGAAGGCATAGAACTCCAGCGTCTCGCTGGCATTGGCCTTCACGTTGAAGCCGACGCGGCGGCTTTCCAGCTCCGGCTGGCCCCAGCGCTGCACCGGATTGGGCACGTCCAGTTCCGGATGTGCAGCCTGGAAGGCGATCGCGTCCGGGCGCTGGCGCGTGCGCGAGGTAGCGTCGGAGTTGGACGATTCGGCGAACAGCACCAGGCTGCCATAGTCGCCCAGCGACCAGCCGGTGCGCGCACTGAAGTCGCGCGAGGCACCGTCGCCCTGCGCGTACTGCGAATAGCCGGCGGTGATCTCGCTACCCGGGCCATCCTCGAGGATGATGTTGATGACACCGGCGATGGCGTCCGAGCCGTACTGCGCCGACGCACCATCACGCAGCACCTCGATGCGCTTGATCGCACTGGTGGGAATCTGTGCCAGATCAGCGGCCTGCGCACCGCGGTTGCCGAGCAGCGCGCTGCGATGGAAGCGGCGACCGTTGACCAGCACCAGGGTCTGGTCCGGCGACAGGCCACGCAGCGTGGCCGGACGCACGAACACCTGGCCGTCCGCCATCGGCAGGCGCTGCACCACGAACGATGGCACCAGCTGCGCCAGCACGTCCTTCAGGTCGGTGGATTCAACGGACCTGATGTCTTCCTTGCTGAACACATCCACCGGCGCCAGCGTTTCGAACTGGGTGCGGTTGGACGCGCGCGTACCGGTGACCAGCATCGCGTCGAGCTGGGTGGGCGCGGCGCGGCTGCCGCCGGCGGCATCTACCGCATCGGCCTCCGCTGCGATCGCGCCTCCTGCGCTGGCCATGCAAAGGGCAAGGAGGATGGAACGCGAAAGCTTCGAACGATGCACGGCAGGGCTCCGGGAGGACGCGACAGGGCCAGCACCTGTGCACACACAACAGGCCTGGACAAGGCGCGCAGTCTCGGCGCGATGTGTGAAGGAGGCATGACGTCACTGCGACAGCTTGAGTCCGCACAGGCGCAAGAACTGCTAAACGCCGCGCCTGCCGATCCGCTACTGTGCCCAGCATTGGATTCAAGGAACGGCAGGATGAGCGCGACAGGCAAGGCGTTGTGGTACATCGAAACCCACGCGGACCGGCCACTGGCGCTGGCCGACATTGCCGCTGCGGCGGGCCTGTCGCCATTCCATCTGTCGCGCCTGTTCCAGGCCCGCACCGGCACCTCGGTGGTGCGCTACCTGCGCGGGCGCCGCCTGAGCGCTGCCGCGCAGCAGTTGGCCAACGGCGCCGGCGACATCCTGCAGGTGGCGCTGGGTGCCGGCTATACCACCCATGCCGCCTTCACGCGTGTCTTCAGCGAACAGTTCGGACAGACGCCGGAGCGCGTACGCGAACAGGGCACCGATGGGCTGGCGCTGGTGCAGGCGATCCGCATGGACGAGGCCCCGTCCGCCTGCATTGAAGCCCCCCGCCTGCTCGAGACGCCCGCGTTCCAGGTGGCCGGCATCGGCGTGCGGCATACCCGCGACAGTGGCGGCGCGATTCCCGGCCAGTGGGCGCAACTCAACCGCGAATGGCCGATGCCGGCGCCGATCAGCTTCGGCGTGTGCTGCAACAGTGATGACAAGGGTGGCTTCGATTACATCGCGGCACTGCCGGCAAGCACGGTGCCGAGCGTGCCTGCGCACTGGCAACGCGTGGACATCCCGGCGCGCCGCTACCTGGTGGCCTGGCACAGCGGGCACATCTCGGCCATCCGCTCGACCTGGTTCTGGTTGCTGGATCATTATCTTCCTGCTTCCAACCTGAGCCTCGCCGATGCGCCGGATCTGGAGCGCTACGACGCCCGGTTCGACGAGCACACCGGCCAGGGCGGCGTGGAAATCTGGCTGCCCGTCGACGACCGTCCCCACTGACAAGGAGTTGAAGATGCACATGACCGCTGCTGTGCTGGGAGCGATGCTGATGGCGTTCACAAGCACCGGCGCCGCTCGCGAAAGCGGGGTGGCCGGCGAGCGCCACGGCACAACGACGCTGGCCAGCGCCGCCGTGCGCGACGCAGAGCGCCGCGACGCCTTGCGCTACACGGTCTGGTATCCGGCACCTGCAGGCAGCCGGGAGACCGTGCTGACCATCGGTCCACCCGACGCGCCGCTGTTCGAGGTCGGCCGGTCGTCCAAGGATGCGCCGGTCGCCGGTGATCGCCTGCCGACCTTGCTGCTCTCCCATGGCAACGGCGGCAGCGCGCGCATGATGGGTTGGCTGGGCACGGCGCTGGCGCGGGCCGGATATCTGGTGATTGCGGTGGATCATCCAGGCAACAACGGCGTTGACAGCATGACCCTGCCCGGCAGCGTACTGACCTGGCTGCGCGCCGATGACCTGCGTGCCGCACTGGCGGCTGTGCAGGCCGATCCGGTGCTGGGCCCGCATGTCGATCCTGAGCGCCTGGGGGTCGCCGGATTCTCGGCCGGCGGCTACACCGCACTGGTGGCGGCCGGTGCGCGACCGGACCTGCAGCGACTGCTGGCCTTCTGCACGGCGCATCCGGATGACGGCGTCTGCCGGCCCCAGCAGGAAGCGGCCACGCACACGATGGAGGCGCGTGTTGCCGCTGCGGCGTCGCCCGAGCTGTCGCCGTGGATGTCCCACGCCAACGACGCGCGCGCCATTCCCGGCGTGCGCGCGGTGTTCCTGCTGGCACCGGCAATCGTGCAGGCCTTTGCGCCCGAGCAGCTCTCCTCGCTGGAACAGCCCGTGTCGATCGTACTGGGCGAGGCTGACACGGTTGCGCCACCGCAGAGCAATGGCGAGGCTGCGCGTGCGGTGATTGCGGGCGCTGCACTGCAGGCGCTGCCCGGTGTCGGCCATTACGATTTCCTCGCCGCATGCACCCCGACCGGACAGCGGCGGCTGCAGGACCTGTGCAGGACGTCGGTGCCGAAGGCGCAGACCCACGCGCAGGCAGTGGACGCAGCAATACGATTCTTCAACCATTCACTGCGCTAGTGGCCGCCGGGCAGGCCCCAGCGTTACAGTGAGCGCGTCCATGGAGAATCGGTCATGCGCCTGCTTCACCTCACCCTGCCGGTGTCCGACGTCGCCACCGTCGCCGCGTATTTCCACGATGTGCTGCAGCAGCGCGTGGTCGGCAACCATGTGCACATCGGCTGGAGCACGATCGAACTGCAGGCGGCGGGTGATCACCCCATCGGTGGCGTGCACCTGGCCTTCAACGTACCGGACAACCGCTTCAGCGAGGCGATGGCCTGGTTGCGCGAACGTACCCCGCTGCAACGTAATCCTGAGGGCCTGGATTACTTTGCGCTGGAGAGCAGCTGGCAGTCGCAGTCGGTGTACTTCACCGGTCCCGACGGCCTGATCCTCGAGTTGATCGGCCGGCGCCGTCTGCCAGTCAGCACGCGCGCAGGCGCTTTCCATGGCAGCGAGCTGACCTGCCTGAGCGAGGTTGGCCTGCCCAGCCACGATGTCGATGCGGTGCGCGAACAGTGCAGCCAGCGCTTCGGCCTGCAGCCGATCAGCCCGCCTTCGCCGCAGTTCGCACCGGTGGGCGACGACGAGGGCCTGCTGATCATCGTCGCCGCCGACCGTCGTTGGTTCCCCGAGCAGAAAGACCTGCCCAATGCGCAGGGCGTGCAGCTGCAGATGGGTGATGTGAGCGGCAGCGGCGAGCTGCGCGATGCGGCGCTGGGCTGGCGGGTGTGGGCGGCCTGAGCTACCAGCTGCCCGAAGCGCCGCCGCCGCCGCTGCGACCACCGCCACCGGACCAGCCGCCGGAACTGCTCGAGGACGAACTCGACGACGAGGTGCTGGACGAGGAACGGTAGCCTTGGGACGACCTTTGTCCGCTGCGTGCTTTTTCGCCGGGCAGCAGGGTGAACACCCAGATGAAGTACAGGAACAGCGTGCTTGCGCAGGACACGATCGTCGCCAACACGCGTGCGTTCTCGTCGCTGGCCTGGTCGATGGCCAGCAGCGCGCCCAGCGCATAGCCGCCGGTCAACAGCACCAGCACCACCAGGCGCACGGCGAAGCTGTTGCGGTTCTTCCGCCAGCGCGCGCGGCCGGCCTGCACCAGGAAGAACACCAGCATGGCGGCAATGGCGACCGCCAGGTTCAGCAACGTGTGCAGGGCAAGGCTGGGCGGCAACTGACCACGGACCAGCATCACCATGAAGAAACCGATACTGACGGCCAACATGCCGGACAGCACGATGCGCACACCACGGCTGCGACGCCAGCACCACCCCAGCAGCGCCGCCACCGGTACGGCCGGTAACAGCACGAAGAACAGCGCAGGCAGCACATGCCGCGGCAGCAGCAGCGTCGCCGAAACCAACCCAGCGGCCATCACTGCCGTTACCAGCAACGGTCTGCCCCAGGCAGGCAATGTCGGCCAATTCGGCCTGGGCATTGCCGCATTGGCTGCCAGTGCCTTGCGCCGCCGCTCACGGCGCTTACCGCTGAACTCGGCCTCGGTCCTGGTGGCCAGCAGGCGTGGCGGTGATCGCCACAGACCGGCCAGGAACCCCACCAGCAACGTCAGGGCAACGACCGAATCCCCTGTACGCCAATCCGCTGGCAACAGGTTGCGTGCGGATGAATCCTGCTCGGGCGGCAGCGGCTCGCCATCGATCAGCGCCACCAGCACCCTGCTGCCGTCCAGCACGCCCTGGTCCAGGTCTCCTTCGCGCAGGCGCGGCACGATCGCCTTGTCGATGATGCGCGCGGCATAGGCATCGGGAATGGTGCCTTCCAGGCCATAGCCGGTCTGGATGCGTACGCGCCTGTCCTGCACCGCCACCAGCAGCAACACCCCGTCATCGACACCGGCGCGGCCCAGCTGCCACTGGTCGAAGACACGCTGTGCATAGGCTTCGATGCCGTCATCGCCAACACTGGGCACCACCAGCACCTGCAGTTGCGCGCCTTTGCGTGCCTGCAGCTGCAATGCCTGCTCGCGCAGCGTGGCGCGGGTGCTGGCGGACAGTGCGTTGGCGGTGTCCACCACCGGGTCGTCCAGTGCCGGAATCGGGGCCGCCGCCAGCACTGGCAGCGGCAGCAGGCAGAGCAGCAGTGCCAGCCCTACCCACTGCCATGCGTTGCGCCACGGCAGCACCCGGCTCATGTGGACGCCGTGCCTTGCAATGGCGGTGCTGTGCATCATGCGAAACGGCATCCGTGTATGTCCTTGCCCCATGAACGGAAAAGCCGGCCGGATTACCCCGGCCGGCCTCCTTTACCACACACTTCTTCACACGCAGCGGTCAACGGCCCATGGCCACCCGCTGCTGCTCGTCCTGCACGTGTTGCTGCGAAGGCTCATGCTTGGCCAGCATTGCAGCGCTGGTCTCCTGCAGGCTCGGTGCCGCCTGGGTCATGTCCACCGCAGTACGGAAGCCGGGAACGGTGCCCACGACGAAGGCCTTGCCATCCTGCACGGTGACGCCCTGCAGCTTTTCCGGCGAATCGATGCCGGCGGCCTTGGCCTGGGCGGTCACATGCGCGCTCATCTCGTTGGAGATCATGCCCGGCATGTGGCCACGGATCGCATTGTGCAGCGGCGTATCCGGATGCGCCTTGTCGCCCAGCTGCGGCCCCTTCGGCGCCGCCTCGGCATGGCTGCGGCCTTCGGCCAGCTTGCCCAGCGTCGCCGGACCCGCCACGCCGTCGGCGGAGAGCCCGTGCTGCTTCTGGTAGGCGATCAGTGCGTCCCTGGTATTGGCACCGAACTTGCCGTCCTCGCTCAGCGGATTGCCTTGGCCGTCGCGCACGCCCAGGCGGTTGAGTTCCTTCTGCAGCGCAGTCACTTCCTCGCCCTTGGCCCCCTGGCGCAGCACACCGTTGTGGTCGGCGTCATGCGAATGGCCACCCTTGCCGGTTTCCTTCAGCTTGCCGTGGTCCCAGAAGTCCTGCGGGCTGATCAGCTTACCGTGCGGATCCTTCAACTGGTAATGCACGTGCTGGGCATACTGACCCGCACCGCCCGGGCCACGGCCGCCCATGGTACCGATCGGCTCACCCGCCTTGATCGGCTGGCCTTCCTTCACCTGGGTCGACTGCAGGTGCAGGATCTCGTGCGAGTTGCCCTGTGCATCCCTGATCTTCACCGTACCGTAGTCGCCACCGACGAACGTCACCGTTCCGGAGATCGGCGCGTTGACGGTCGGGTGCTGCAGATTACGGCCGTGCTGGCCGCCGACATAGTTGAAGTCGGTGCCACCGTGCGGCTTGTGCGCGCGGTGTTCGCCGAACTCACCGGTAATGTGCGGCTTGACCCCGTTCTGCGGGGGCAGCATCACCTGCATCGTCTGCTCGAAGTTGCGGGTCTGGCCTTCGGCATGCGCCGCTGCCGGCTTGGCCTGCGCGTGCGTGGCCGCAGCTACGGCGGGGGCCGCGTGGCTGCCCTGGGACTGGCCGTGGGTCAGTCCCAGACGCTGCTCCACGAACCGCTCGTACTTGTCCACGTACGGCATCACCTTCCTTTCAGACAGGGTGAGGCCGCCGTAATCGCGGGTCGGGCCGTCGTGATGGTACTTGTAGATGTACTCCTCACCCTGGCCGCGCTTGTGCGCCAGCGTGCGGTTATCGATGTAATGGTCAACCAGTGCATCGGACTGTGCGCCGACGTCGAAGCGGTTGCGGTTGTTGAGGTGGTAGTGGTTGCCGGTCTTGTCGATGAACTGGCCCAGGCCCGAGGCCGAGGTGGTGCCAGCGGCGGCATCGGGGTTGAAACCCGATTCAACGCGGGCGATGGCCAGTACGTGCGCCGTTTCGCGTGGGGTCAGTCCCTTCTCGCGCGCCGACTCGATGATCGTGTCGATCACCCGTGACTGTACTTCCGGGGGCGCATCGCCCCACCGGCGGGAGTTGCCATGCAGGCGGCCGTCGCTCTGGTCGATCGGCTCGCGGTAGTGGCTCCACGATTTGATGCGGTCACTGCTGTAGGCCGCCCCGCGGGGCTGGACCATGTCCTGGTAGATGTCTGCCATGTCTGTGCTATCCATTCTATGAAAAAGGGAATTTCCTTAAGGGGTACTGCTCCTGGTACTTCTGGTACTGCGGTACTGCAGTGCTGCGTTCACAGCGCGCGTGCGACGTCCTGCCGCTGCGCTCAGTCTTCGATGTAGTTCACCTCCGGGTGCTTGATGCCGAGCGAGTCGATCAACTTCTCGTACTCGTCGTTGTTGGGCTCCTGCTCCTCGCCTTCCGCGCCGCGCAGCGGCGGTGTGCTGTGGGTCAACTGGCGGCCACTGGCGTCGTACAGGTAGTACCACTCGCAGAAGCTGCAGCCGAACGGCAGTTCACCGTACTGCACGACGAAGTACGGCGTACCGCTGCGGTCCTGCACGCAGGCCAGGCCAACGGCGGTATAGCCGTCCATCTCCTTGGGCGCAGCAATGGCCTGGCGTGCGCCGTCCTTTTCGATTTCCAGCGTGGTCAGCCGGGAAGCGTCCGTGTCTTGGGTGGGCTGGGCCGCCAGGTGCAGGCGGGTGCCTTGGCAATCGATATGCATGCCGGTCTCGTCGCGCGTAAGAGAGGTGGGATGGTCCGCAACGGCAGCCGCAGGCGCGGCCGGCGTCGCTGCCGGGTCAGTGGAAGCAGGGGCCGCCGGTGCAGCCGCGTCAGGGCCGCTGCAGGCAGCAAGCATCAGGGCCAGTACGGGGGCAACGGGAGACAGACGCATGCGGGGCTCCTTGGGTGAATCACACGACCGCTCGCAGGCGGTCGCTCAGGGATCAGATCGATTCGTCCTCACGCTTGACCAGTTGCCAGCACGGCTTCTGGGCAAAGGTGTAGATCTGCTGGTCACTGGTATCGGGAGTGCGCATCTGCACCTGTACCTGGCCATCGGGCAGGCGGGTGACCTGCATCTCGCGGCCCTGGCGCTGCAGCGTGGCCGGGTCCGGCATCACCGGCCATTCGACCTTGGCAAGCGGCACCTTCTCCTCCACCTTGCGTGGCTCCGGCTCGGCTTCGCTGTCGATGTGGCTGTCCAGCAGCGGATCGGCAGTGGACGTTTCCTGCAGCGCGATCTCGTTGCCGAAATGCTTGAGGAAGTCGTCGAAGACCGGATGGGGGCAGCTGGCAGAAGCCTCTGCCGGGGCCGCGGCAACCGGCGTGGCCGGCGTCGTGGCGGTGGCCGTGCTGGTCGGAGCCGGTACGGCGGCGTCAGCGGGGGCTGCCTGGGGCGCAGGCTTGCAGCCGGACAGCGCAAGCCCCAGGGCAAGCGCAAGCAGGGCAACGGGGCGGAGCTGGTTCACGGGATCCTCCTGATTCCGGGCGGTCGCGCGCGGTTCCGGCGCGGTAGGGAGGCAAGGATAGCCATGCCTCGGTCAATTCAGTTTCAACATCCGCTGTCAGGAATATCCCGACATGCCGAATTGTGACTAATATCACACTAATACTGAAATCAACGTCATCGCAGCAGCCGTTAGACTACGCCGCACACGCTTCGACCCTGGCCCCATGCGCGCATTCCTGCTTGCCCTCTCCCTGCTGCTGCCAACGCTGTGGCCTGGTGGTGCGGCCGCGCTGGAGGTCCGGGAAGGCGATCTGCTGTTCGTCACCGCCGGCCATGCCGGCCTGAGCGCGGCCATCGACGATGCCACCGGCAAGCAGGGCGCACCCAGCTTCGATCACGTGGCCCTGGTCGCTGCGGCGCCAGACGGCTGGGAGGTACTGCATGCGGATGAGAAAGGCTCGCGCCGGCAGACGCTGGATCAGTTCCGCGAGGACGCCCGAGGCAAGCAGCGGCAGGTCGTGGTCTATCGGCTGCGCGCATCGCAGCAGGCTGCCATCAAGGATGCGATCGCGACCGCACGCATGATGCTGGGCAAGCCCTACAACACGTCGTATGTGTTGAATGAGGACAGCTACTACTGTTCGGATTTCATCGAACGTGCGTTCCGTGCGCACCATGTGTTCGCACTGCAGCCGATGAACTTCCGCAACCCGAAGACCGGGCAGATCGCACGACACTGGGTCGATCTCTACCGCGCCATGGGCATGGAGGTGCCGCAGGATCAGCCGGGCACCAACCCGAACGACATGTCAGCAGCGCCGGTGCTGCAACGCATTGGCGTGCTGGAATAAGCGAAGCCCCGCACGGGGCGGGGCTTCGCGCATCACAGGAAGTGGGTACCGAAGTCACTCCTCCTCGTCCTGCCCACCCTGTTGCTGGTTGCGCTGGTTGCGCTGCTGCTGTTCCTGCTGCTGTTGCTGCTGCTGGTCGCGGCCACGCCCCTGCTGCTGATCCTGCTGGTTCTGCTGGCCCTGCTGCTTCTGGTTCGGGTTCTGGTTCTGCTGTGCCATGTCCGATCTCCAAAGCCACACGCGGAATGCGGTGGACGGGACCATCGTCTGCAGCGAAGAGTTAATCGCGCGTTGGTGGGCGGCTACATTGGTGTGTACGCGCGTGAATGAACGGGCAAAGCCCCTTGCGGCACAAGCCGATGAAGGATTCATATGGGTTCGGCATGTGCTCATGCCGTCAGCGCGACTGCGCGCATTCATGGCGTGCTCTGCTGGAAACACGCGCTGAACGGAGCTGGCGTCCTGCTCGCGCACGGACGCCAGCCCTGCACTCACGGCATCACCGGCGGCACATACGCCAGGGTCATGCCCAGCAGCCACAACAGGCCCAGCACCAGCGGGATGTGCACCAGCAACTGGATGAAGGTGAAGCCCACGATGTCGCGTGCCTTCAGCCCCAGCACGCCCAGCAATGGCAGCATCCAGAACGGGTTGATCAGGTTCGGCAGCGCTTCGGCCGCGTTGTAGACCTGCACTGCCCAGCCCAGGTGCGCCTTCAGCTCGTTGGCGGCCTGCATCACGTACGGCGCCTCGATGATCCACTTGCCGCCACCGGACGGCACGAAGAAGCCCAGCACCGCCGAGTAGATGCCCATCACCAGCGCGAAGCTATCGGTGCTGGCCACGTGCACGAACAGGCTCGACAGCCGGTGCGCCAGGGTCTGCCCGTCACCACCGGCGGCGTGGGTGAGGATCATCGCGATACCGCCGTACAGCGGGAACTGGATCAGCACGCCGGTGGTGCTCGGCACCGCCTTGGCCACCGCGTTGAGGAAGCTGCGCGGGCGCCAGTGCAGCAGCAGGCCCAGCGAAATGAAAAGGAAGTTGTAGGTGTTGAGGTTGGCGATGGCAGTGAGCACCGGCTTGTTGGCGAACTCGTTGAACAGCCAGCCGAACGCCAGCAGCGAGAGCAGCACGGTCAGCAGCGGGCTGTATTCCAGCCATTCGCCCGGGCGCGTGCGTCGCTGCAGCGGTTCCGGCTCGGCCTGCGCAGCGCCGGGAAATTCCTCGGCAGTACGCGCACTGCCGGCCGCAGGCGCGGTCAGCCAGGCGATCAGCAGCGAGACAAGGATCAGCACTGCGGTCAGGGCGATCGACTGCCACAGAAAGATGGTTTCGGTGAACGGCAATACGCCGGTGATCTCCACCAGGCCCGGCGGCATGCTGGCCGGGTTGGCCTGCAACTGTGCGGCCGACGAGCTCAGCCCCATCGCCCACACTGCGCCCAGGCCGAGATAGGCCGACGCACCGGCGGCGCGGTAGTCCATGCGCAGTTCGGTGCGACGGGCCAGCGCGCGGACCAGCAGGCCACCGAACACCAGCGAGAAGCCCCAGCTGAGCAGCGAGGCGAGCATGCTGACCAGGCCCACGTACACCACCGCACCGCGACCGGTGCGCGGCACCCGGGCCAGGAAATCGATGAAGCGTGCGACCACCGGCGCGGTCGCCACGGCGTAGCCGCCGATGACCACGAAGGCCATCTGCATGGTGAAGGGGATCAGGCTCCAGAAGCCGTCACCAAAGGCGCTGGCGGTGGCCTGAGGGGTCGAACCGAAGCCCATCGCGGCCAGCGCGACAATGACCACGCCCAGCACCGCGAACACATACGCATCGGGGAACCACTTTTCCGCCCAGGCGGCCGAGCGCAGCGCTGCGCGCGCCATCCAGCCGTCCTGTACTGCTGCCGTCGAGGCCATCGCCTACCCTCCCAGGTTCGATGGACCGATTCTGGGCGGTGGGGTGTGGGCTGTCTGCCACCTATTGGTCGTAGGTGGCGGTAGTGCCGGCCGCTGGCCGGCAAACTCGGGATCGCGCACGGGTGCAGCCGGCCAGCGGCCGGCTCTACCAACCCCTGGGGTCAACGCAGCGCCAGGTCCACGGCGATACCGGCAAACAGCGCGGCGCCGACCCAGTTGTTGTGCAGGAACGCCTTGAAACATGGGCCGCGCTCGCGGTTGCGGCAGATCCAGAATTCGTACACCACCAGCGCGGTGGCCACGGCCACGCCGGCCAGGTAGTAGCCACCCAGCCCGCCGCGCACGCCAACCAGCGCCATGGTGGCCAGGAACAGCGCGTACAGCACGCCCTGGATGACCAGATCGAGATCACCGAACAGGATCGCGGTGGAGTGCGAGCCCATCTTCAGGTCGTCCTCGCGGTCGACCATGGCATACCAGGTGTCGTAGGCGGTGGACCACAGGATGTTGCCGGCATACAGCAGCCAGCCCAGCATCGGCACCTCGCCCTGCACGGCGGCGAACGCCATCGGGATGCCCCAGCCGAACGACATGCCCAGGTAGACCTGCGGCAGATGGGTGTAGCGCTTCAGGTACGGATAGCTGGCGGCCAGGAACACGCCGATGAAGCTCAGGCCGATGGTCAGCCCGTTCAGGGTCAGCACCAGGCCGAAGGCCACCAGCATCAGTACGGCGAACAGCGCCAGCGCGGCGCGACCGCTGATCGCGCCGGTGGCCAGCGGCCGCGCCTTGGTGCGCTCCACATGCGGGTCGAGCCAGCGGTCAGCGTAGTCGTTGATGACGCAACCGGCCGAGCGGGTCAGCCACACGCCGGCGGTGAACACGAACAGCGTCCACAGCGGCGGCAGGCCGCCGGCAGCCAGCCATAACGCCCACCACGTGGGCCACAGCAGCAGCAACGTGCCGATCGGGCGATCAGCGCGCATCAGACTCCAGTAATGCCGCCAACGCGGCGTCGCCGGCGACTGCGGCGAAGTGAGGGGGGTATCAGCCATGGCGATAGGATACTCCTGCCCCTCTGGCAGGGCTTTGCCGGTGGGGGGAGATTTGTTCGACGAAACTGGATAGAATGCCGGTCCCGCACCGCCTCATGGCGCTGCGATGCCCGCCCCGGCACTGGCCGACGGCGCGGCGGTTCTACAACGCGCCCGTAGCTCAGCCGGATAGAGTAGTGGCTTCCGAAGCCATTGGTCGGGGGTTCGAATCCCTCCGGGCGCGCCATTTTTCCTTCGTTGCCTGGCCGGCGCGCCGCCAGAAATGTCAGGGAATGAACGTTGCCGAGCGATGCTCGCAACCGGCAGCGTCCTGTACCACGATGGAGTAATTCGCGCCCGCGCTGGATGCGCCGGCCAGGAACAGGCCATCACCATCGAACAGAACGCTCTGCTGTTCATCCTGCCCGATCGACAGCCCGATCGCTCCCGGTGTGATTTCCTCAAGGATCACGTTGTAAGGCCGCCAGGCATCCTCGCCTGTGCGCCTCATCTCTGCGCGAGCGGTCCTTGGGTTCAACCTGCGTCTCTCATCCACCCACAGCTGAAGCGGCTGATCAGCATTGTGGGTGACCTGGAAGCGCCCGTAGGTCAGTCCGTCGACGCTCTCGGTGCCGACGTAGGTGAAATGGGCCGGCGGACACTTCGTGGTGCGGTTCGGATGCGCCGCACAGGATGTCAGTGCAACCACGAGGCAAAAGGCGTTCAGGTGCTTCATGGCTTCGAGGCCTGACGTGGGTGGTTGTCGCGGCGGTGTTCGGCAGTGAGGGCAACCAGCACTACGCCCCAGAGCGGCGTGAGCAGCACGACGCTCATCACCGTCAGCGAAACCGGTACCTGCCAGAGCAGCGATGGGCTGAATCCGCTGAATCTATAGGCTTCCAGTACAAGCACCACGACCTGGGCCAGAAGGCCCGCGAGCAGCCCCAAGCCAGCCCCCTTGGCAAGCCGCCTGATCGTAAGGCGGCCCGCGGCGGGAACCCGTGCGCAGATTCCCAGCAACAAAAGGCTGACGGCATACAGCCAGAAGAAAACCTGATGTGAGTCGAAGGCGTAAAGCGCCCTGCCCACAAAGTGCAGGAACAGCCAGAGTGCTCCACACGACACCGCGTAGGCCAGCCCGTACCGAAGAATCTGCCTGGCTTTCATCTTGTACCTCTCCGAGGGCGTGCAGCCCGATCGCGTTCTTTTGTGGAGGAGTGCGGGAGCTCATGCACCTTGCCTCCCGCTTGGCACCCTACTCGCGCAAGGCATCGCGCAGCGCTCGAGAGTACCTGCCTGCCTCCAGCGTTCGCAGCTGGGCCAGTGGAATCCGATACCTCCTGAACAATGCGACCAGTTCCCAGACGTCCTCCTCCAGTACCGCATCTGGATCCAGGGATAGATAGATGACATCCCCTCTGCCGACCACATTCCCGATGCAGCCGATTCGACCGCGCACCCGAGGCGCTCTACGTCTCGTCGCCCGAAGGCGGGTAAATTTCCACCGCCAAACCGAGGCCCAAAGTTGTGACTCTGGTGAGAACTGCACGATCCAGTTCAAATCCGCCAAGTCCGCCCACAAAGATGCTGATATAGAATTCTGCCCTCCCTCCCGTATCTGTGATGTGGCCAATGAACTCACGCTTGTTTATCAGAAAATCGCACCAACGGGAGATCTCCTCATCCAACTCGACATTCACCTTCCTCGCGAGAGGAATAGATAGATAGGTAAATTCATAGAGCTGCTGATCCTCACCCTGCCGAGCTGGTCTAGGCTCGCCTGCACTGCGGGCAAAGCGGGACTCCAAACCAATTTCCTCCCTAATGGATTCAGCAGAAACAGAGGGATGGAAAAACCTAAGTGAAATATTCACCAAAAGACCACTCACGCATCACCTCCCAAAACCATAATCACTAATATTCCCCTCTATTCTACCTTTGCCGTCCTGCGTCCCAACCCAAATATCGCCATTTGGGGCTATACCAGTCCAGTGCGTCGGGCTAGCAGCGGAACCTTCCTTAATGGTTTCAACGGCACCATGATCAAGCCCGAAGGATTTTTTGGCCGTGTCTATAGGGAGTGTTCCTACTGGACAGTTCGTAGGCTTGGATCGCGCACCGTCCTTTTTCTTGCTGAAGTAGAGGTTGGCGAGAGCATCCACGATTACTGGCAAACTTACCGTCGCACCAATGAAAGCATCGATTGGCGAGTGGATCGGACTCATATCAATGTATGGCGCAGGAGCTTGCCCTTCCCCATAGCCCGGGAGGTCAGGATTCCACTGCTGGTAACCACTTCCAGGCCGATACGCTGGAGGTGGCAATCGCATAGCCCGAGCTGCACCGGACTGTAAGCCAAGACGATCCAAAGCAGACGCAGGGTTCCCACTCACATATGAATAAGTACTGATGCCTCCAACCAAACCAATCGGATCACTCTGCGAGTACCGCCCCACCATTGGTTCATACTCACGCTGGTAGTTGTAGAACAACCCACTCGCATCCGTGGCCTGCTGGCCCGGGAAGCGCAGCGCAAGCCCAAACGCCACACCATCGCCATCCGGGTCAGCCCTCGGAATCTGGTTGCCGAACACTTCGCTCTTGTTGCTCCACTCCCAGATCGAGACATTCCGTACCGGATCGATCACCACGCGCGGCGTGCCCAGATGATCTGGTTGGACGTAGGCAAGTTCCGGCACGCCGGTGCCCGGCACGTTGATCAGCGCCACCGGGTAGTTGTCCAGCCAGATGGCCTGCTGTTGCGCCTGGCCCGTGGCCGAGTAGTTCCCCAGCCACTGCCCAGCTTCGTCGTACAACGTGATCTGTGCTGCGCCACCAGCCGGGGTACGCAGCACGCGCTCGCCGCGATGATTGTAGGCGTAGCTTTCCAGTACGGAATTGCCCTGCTTCACCGCGTTCATGCGGTTGGCATCGTTATAGATGAACGTCTTGCTGCCGATGCTGGTGGTATTCCCCGCTGCGTCATGGTTGCGCGCTTCGCCGTCCACGGCGGTCAGCCGGTGGCTGGTTGCGGGATAGGTGTAGCTGGCGGTGCCTGCCGAGGTGGTCAGCGCGGTGCGATTGCCGGTGGCGTCGTAGGCATAGGTTTCAATCGGCGTGCCTGTCGTCCCGTCCTGGGTCTGGGTCAGGCGACCCAGCGCGTCGTAGGCGTACTTGGCCAGCACCGACGAGCCTGCGCCGTTCTTCAGCTCGGTGATCGAACCGACGGGATCGTAGCCATAGCCCAGCGACAGGCCGCCTGCAGCCGGGTCATGCACCGCCTGAGGGCGATAATCCAGGTCTAACGGACGCTGCAGCTGGCGGCCGTTGCCGTAGGCCCAACCGGTCGCCGGGCCGAAAGCCGCGTAGGTCACGTTGTTCACCACGATCTGGCGGGCTTGGCCGGGCCGGGTCAGGCCGATCTGGCTGATGCGCCCCTGAGTATCGCGCACGTAGTCGGCGACGCTGCCATCGGGATACGTCAATGCCGTCAGGCGACCCGACTTGCTGTACGCATAGCGCAGCGTACTGGCAACGCCGTTGACGGTCTGCACCTTGCGGGTGACCTGGCCGAAGCGGTCATGGCAGTACTGGGTGCTGCCATTGGCATGCAGCACCTGCCTCAGCCGTCCCTTGGCGAAGCGCTCGTCGGCAGCACAGGCGGCCGGCGCCACGTCATAGCTGTAGCCCACGTCCAGATTGGGGTCCGGATAGGCGATACCGATCAGGCGGTTGAGTGCATCGTAGTGATAGGTGGCGGTGACGCCACGCGCATCGGTAGCCGTCTTGCGATTGCCGGCGGCGTCCACGGTGAAGCTGCTGGCGCCACTGTCCGGGCTGACTTGCCCGGTCAGATCACCGAAACCGTTATAGGCATAAGTGGTGTGCAGACCTTTCGGGTCGGTGACCTGGGTGACCTGATCCAGCGCGTTGTACTGGCTGCGGATCTCCGCCGCCACGCCGCCGACGTCCTGCAGAGTCTGCGCCAGGCGGTTCAGCGGGTCGTACTGCTGGCTGGTCACGCGCTGCAGGGCGTCGGTGATCGTCTGCGGGTTGCCGTTGGCATCGTAGGCAAAGCCGGTGGCGTGGTTGCCCGCATCCTTCAGCGCGGTCAGCTGGCCAAGCGTGTTGAACGTCCGCGCCAGAGTACGGCGCAGGGTGCCGCCTGCATCCAGCGTGTCTTCCTTGAGGCGGTTGCCGGCGTTGTCCAGCGCATAGTGAATGGTGTTGCCCGCACTGTCCGCGATGTCCGTCAGCCGCTGGGCGGCGTCATAGACATAGGTAACGCTGCTGCCGTCAGGCTCGGTGATCTGTTGCACCTGGCCGGTCGGCCAGTAGCTGATCTGGGTCACCCGGTCCTCGGCTGTGGTGGCACCGCGCACGGTGACCGAGGTCGGCCAGCCGCGCGCATGGTAAGTGTAATCGGTGACCACGCCGTTGGCATCCTTGACCGACAACGGCCGCCCGAACGCGTCGTAGGCCAAGGTCTCGACCGTCTGGCCCAGCGCATTGGTCACGCTGCGCAGGTCGCCCTTGCGATAACTGCAGGCACCATTGGCCGCGCATCCCGCGTCGTCCGCGGTGTAGTAGGCATAGGTGGAGACATCCGCCACATCACTGCGTGGGCCATCCACGCTACGCAGCAGTCCCACCAGCGGGCACTCCGGCCCTTCGGCCTCACAGTAGGTCTGCGTGGTGATGCGGGTATCACCGGTCACCCTGTCGCGCACGGTGATGGTGGTTGGCTGGAGGCGCACATTGCGTGCGACGCGGACCTCACGGTTACCGACGGTCTGCTGCACCAGCCGATTGCTGTCCATGGCCACGCGCGTTTCGCTGATGCGCTGGTCCGGAGTACCGGCCGCTTCGGTGGTGGTGGTCACACTGACAGCACCTGCGACAGCGTCGCTGGCCTCCGCATAGGCGTAGTTGGTAACAACGCCACGGCGATCGGTCACCGACTGAAGCCGACGCCGGAAATCGGTGCCCTCAGGCAGATAGGTGCGACTGATGCTGCCGTTGCTCTCGGTGATGCCATTGACCTTGCGCGGAAGGCCGCTGGTACCGCTGGCGGTCAAGGCGTAGGTGCTCTGCTTGCCCAGTGCGTCGGTGACGATGGTGGTGCCTGCCGGGGTGTACTCCAGGCGCACGCCATCAATGCCCACGTCGGCTTGGCTGCAATCGCCGGAATGGCGGCTGCAGGTGACTCGCCCTTGCGTGTCATAGCCGTACCAGCTGTAGCGCTGGTTGTCTTCGGCGGTCACGCCGGTTAGGTAGCCCGGGAAGCGGGCGTCCTCATAGTGATACGTACGGCTGGCACCGTCGGCATAGGTCGCGGTGATCAGTTCCCCGGCCGGAGAATAGGCGTAGCTCACCACAGGCTGGCCGGCGATCACCAGGGCCGAGATCAGTGAATCGTCGCCCGGCGCGAGGTACTGGACATCCACGCGCCGACCGGTTGAATGGGTGATGCTGAGCAGGCGGCCGCGGCTGTCGTGTGCATAGGTCAGCGAAGTACCGTCTTCGAAATCACGGCGCTGCATCAAGCCATCAGCATCAAAATAAATGCGCTCTCCGGCACGTGAAAGTTGCCAGTTGGTGCCCTGCTGGACCGCGCGATCGCCGCTTCCGTCCATGGCTTCGTAGCTTGCCCCCACTTTCTGGAATGCGATCTGCCCGCCATCGGCGCCGATCAGCCCAACTTTCAGTTCGGAGCTGGGAGGGAAGGTGGAATCGTCTACGCCTGCGGTAAGCCGCAGATTGTGGGAATGGGTCCAGCCCGTACCCAACGCGCCGCCCGCCGTGCTCGTCAGGGAGTGATAGTGGCGTTGGAAGCTCACCCATCCAAGGTTGAAATCCGGCTCAGGCTGGGATTTATCGCCAGTGGTCGGATCACACGGGTTACCAACAGGACACTGCTGCGGCGGCAGCGGCCCGCTTGTGTAGGAGAGCATGGGCGACATGTGCGGCTCGTCCTGCTGGACCAGAGAGCACATCTGCAGGGCCTCATTCCACGTCAGGGACGGTCGATTCGGACAAAGCGCCGTTCTGGCCCGGCGCACATGCTCCCACCCCACTATCGACGAGCATTCTTGAGTGCTCTGATGATAGAAGTTCAAGGTGTAATGGAAATTCTTCTCCTCGTTGGTGACGCTACCGTCGTCGCCCCTGCCAAGTCCAAGGAGCTCCACCCAAGGATCCTCCGTGAGTGAAGTCGCCGGGCACTGCGGGTCGCTGACGCGGGTAGCGAGGATCACGCTACGAATCTGATCTTCGGATGAGTACTCCTGCCCTGAGTGGATGTAGACCCAGTCGGTAGTAACGATCTTCTCGGGTCTCACCCGGTAATCGTAGATGACCTTCTTTCCAAGGACGCGTTGGCGTTTGACATGCCAATTGAAGGGTTTGTCCTTTTCGTACTGGGAAAAGAGCGACTTGATGTCCTTCTGCACCGCCGCTTCGGTAGCTCGCGGCTGGCCCATCGACAGGTAGCTCTCCCATTTCTTCTGCACCTCCTGCGCCTGCGCAGCCCAAGGAGCCAAGCTCCCCAGCGCGATCATCGCCAGTGCGGCACACGAAATGGTCTTCAGTCGTTCCAACATCCCTGTTCTCCTTCCTGGACAAACACAGCACCGGCAGGAACGAGAACGTGGGGCGGTTGCCTCACCACGTCATGCTTCGGATCGTCCCTGGTCCGGAATGCGGTCTGACCGCATGGGGGACGTTATCTCCGATGTCGTTTACACATTCAAGTCAGAAACTGTGGAGTGGGTCGGATTTCAGAGTTTTCTGATAAAGCGAGCGGCCGACCGAACAAGCAGCCGAGCGTGGGCTCGGCTCTACAAGGCGAATGCCTCCAGAAACAGAAACGCCGGGCATCGCCCGGCATTTCCGTCACAGCATGGAAGGGATGAATCTCAGTATTTACCGTCGAACGCGAAGATCGGCTTGCGCGTCTTCCACGCACCAGCAGTAAAGTCCGGGAACTCCAGCGTCTGGAAACCGTTGGCGATCGACTGCTCGCTCAACGGGGTGATCGCACTCCAGGTCACCGCGTCGTAGATGTCGATCGGCATCGGTGCCTTGGCTTTGAGCGCTTCAACAAATGCATGGATGACGAACCAGTCCATGCCGCCGTGGCCGGCGCTGGCGGCGGTGTCGGCATTCTGTTTCCACAGCGGGTGCTCGTACGCGTCCTGGTACTTCTTGAACTCTTCCCACTGGTGCGGCGGGCTGCGGCCTTCGATGTGGATCGAATGGTTCACGTCCATCCACAGGCCCTTGGTGCCCTGCACACGGAAGCCCATTGAATACGGGCGCGGCAGCGAGGTGTCGTGCTGCAGCAGGATGGTCTCGCCGTTCTCGCAAGCCAGCGTGGTGGTGACGATATCGCCCAGCTTGAACTTCACCTGGGTGCTGGGGTGGGTGGTGCCACCACTCTTGGCCACGGTGTATTCGTGCAGGCCGCGTGCCTTGGTCGCGAAGGCGTTGATGTGGGTGAAGCGGTTACCACGGTTGATGCCGGTATACATCGCGCAAGGGCCGATACCGTGGCTGGGATACAGCTCGCCGTTGCGCTGCACCGAATGCTCGGTGCGCCAGCGTGCTTCGCTCCAGCCCTTGGGACCGAACTCCACGCCGCTGTCGTACGGCTGGTTGGGATCGCCGGAATTGAACTTCACGCCACGCAGGTCGTGCTGGTAACCGGCCTGCAGATGCACCAGTTCGCCGAACAGGCCCTGGCGCACCATCTGCAACGCGGCCATCACGTCGCGGCGATAGCAGACGTTCTCCAGCAGCATGTACGGGGTGCCGGTGCTGAGCTGGGTCTTCAGCACGTTCCAGTGGTCCTGCAGGGTGATGCCGGCCACCACTTCACAGCCGACGGCCACGCCGGCCTGCATCGCGGCTATCGCCATCGGTGCGTGGTACTCCCACGGCGTGGCGATGATCACGCCATCGATGCCCTTCTGTTCCAGCAGGCGCTTCCACGCGTTGGTATCACGATCCTGGCCATAGGTCTTCGGCGCGGGCTTGCCGGCCTTCGCCACCATCTCTGTGGCACGGCCCAGCATGATCGGCTCGATGTCGCACAGGGCAACCACTTCGACGTCGTCGCGACGCACCAGCTCCTTCAGCAGCACCAGCCCGCGCATGCCGGTACCGATCATGGCCAGGCGCACCTTGCGCCCGCGTGCCCATGCCGGGGTCTGTGGCAGCAGGCTGCTGGCGGCAACAGCGGCACTGGCCGCGATGAATTCCCTACGCTTCATGACAGACATCTCTCCTCTTGGCAGCGTGCCGGCCGCAGCCGGCACGCCAGGTCACGCAAACGGAATTACTTGAACCGGTAGCCGATGGTCACACTGTAACCACGGCCGAAGATGGTTGCGTAGTCACTGGAGTCACCCAGGAAGCTGTTCGGATCGTAGAACGGCAGGCGGTTGAACAGGTTCTTGACCGTGAAGCTCAGGTTCCACGCATCATCCGGGCGCCAGGTGACGCTCATGTTGGCGGTCCACCACGACGGTGCACCATCGCACTTGCTCTTCTGCAGGGCCAGGTAGCCGCCGGTGCAGGTTTCCTTGTTGTTGCTCTCTTCGTCGATCTGGTCGGTAGCCCACTTGGTGCCACCCACGTAGTTGACGAACATGCTGGTGGTCACCTGCTTGTAGGTCCAGTCTGCATTGAGCGTGGCACGCAGGCGCGGGTTGTTGTAGTAGCCCACCACGTCGCCGTAGTACCAGCCGTTCTCCGCGTCCATATAGAAGCGGTTGCGGTTGGCGATGGTGGCGGCCAGGCCGATGTTCAGGCTGCCCCAGTCGCCCAGCGAGAAGCGGCTGCGCGCGTCGATGTCGAAGCCGTCGATCAGCGTCTTGCCGCGGTTCTTGTACTGGCCGACCACGCTGGCCACGTTGCCGGCGGAGTAGCCCGGCAGGGTGGCCGGGCAGCTCACGCCGCTGGCCGGATCGGCGCACATTGCCGCCAGCTGCGCCAGGTTGGCACGGTCGCTGTCGGTGATCGGCGAGCGCGACATCGAGATGATGTCTTCCATGCGGCGATAGTCCGGCGCGACGATTTCGTTGTCACGGTAGATGAACCAGTAGTCGGCCGACACCGACAGCCAGGTTGCCGGCTCGTAGACGAAGCCGAGGGTGGCGATCTTGGCCTTTTCCGGCTTCAGGTCCTTGTTCGGCTGGGTCATGCGCGCCACGGTGCGGCTGCAGTCGACGTTCAGCAGGGTCTTGCCGAGGTCGACGTCACCCGGCCGCTGCGACTTCAGCAGCAGGTTGGCGATGGCGTTGGTCTCGCCGCAGCGCAGTTCGTCACGGAAGCCACCGAGCTGTGCGAATACGCCGCCGTTGCCGGACTCGGCCAGGCTCGGTGCGCGGAAGCCGGTGGAATAGGTGCCGCGCAACATCAGCTGATCGAACGCCTGGTACTTGAAGCCGATCTTCGGCGCGATGTTGGCGCTGAAGTTCGGGTACTTGTCCACGCGCACCGCCGCATCCAGTTCCAGCTTGTCGGTGATCGGTGCCACGGTCTCGGCAAACAGCGCGTAGGTGTTGCGCTTGCCGTCGAACCACGAGCCGCCCTGCTGGGTGATCAGGCCATTGGCCGCATCGGCATTGCCCGGGGTGTAGAAGGTCTCACGGCTGGCGTTGAAGCCGAACGCGGCGCGCATCTCGCCTGCCGGCAGCTGGAACAGCGGTCCTTCGATCTTGCCGTCCAGGGTATGCAGGCGGGTCCACGACTGGATGTCGAAGGTCGGGAACGCTTCACGGATCAACGCGGCGTTGGCTTCGCTGATCTCGCCGAACTTGTACGCCGGGTGGTCGGAGATGATCACCCGACCGGTACCAGGATCGATCGTGTACGGCCCGAACGCCTTCTCGAAGCCCTTGGTGTTGACGTTGATCGTCTGGTAGGTGGTGGAGTGGGTACCGGCGCTGGCGAAGGCGGTTTCCCAGTTCCAGTCGCCCCGGTTGCCACGCGCACCGGCCAGCACGCGGTAGCTCTTGTCGGTATTGCGCTGGCCGAAGTAGTTCGGGCCGGCATCCTGCAGCAGGTAGTTCAGGCCGACCACGCCGCCCATCATGGCCTTTAACTGCGGGCTGGCGTGGTTGTACTCGTTGTTCGGGCCCAGGAACGGGTACAGGAACTGGTTGACGGTGTTGCCGGTGTTGCGCGAGAACCAGCTGGTCGGGTTGCCAGTCGTGGTGCCATAGGTGCGCGGCGTGCCGCCGTTGGCGCGCAGGTCGATGTCGGTGTAGGTCGCCTCGGCGAAGATCTCGGTGTTGTCACCGACCAGGAAGGTGCCGTTGAGGTAGGCGGTGTTGCGCTCGGACTTGGCGCCGGCATCGATCTCGTTGTTCATCCAGGTTTCCCAGACGCAACGCGGGCCAGCCGCTTCACTGGTCAACACGTTCTTGCAGCCCGGCGCAGCTTCCTGCACGCGGCGGCCGGTGACCGGATCGAAGGCGAAGTAGGTGCCCGGGTTGAACTCGCCCGGCCTGCTGCCCACGCCCAGGCGCAGGTTGTTGAGGTAGTTCGGGTTGTTGACGTAGTACTGGTCCGGACGCTTGTCGTAGAAATCGCTCAGCGGAATCGCGTCGCGACGGTACATGTTGACCGCGCCATAGATATTGAAGCGGTTCTCGGCCAGGTCACCGAAGCCGGCGGTGATGCTGGCCTGGCGCTCACCGTAGGAATCGATGCGCGAGGAGGTGTCGTTGGTGAAGCTGATCTCGGCACCCTGGAAGTTGCGCTTGGTGATCACGTTGATCACGCCGGCCACCGCGTCGGTACCGTACACCGCCGAGGCGCCGTCGGTCAGTACTTCCATGCGCTCGATGGCCGCCGCCGGGATCGCATCGATGTTGACGAACTGGGTCTGGAACCCGGCCGGTGCGCCGTAGTACGACAGGCGGCGACCGTTCAGCAGCACCAGTGTGCCCTGTGCGCCCAACCCGCGCAGGTTGGCCTGCGAGGCACCATCGGAACCGGTGAACAGCGAGCGCGCATCCTGCTGCGCGGGGCGCGCGGCCGGCAGGTTGTCGAGCACCTGCAGCAGCGTGCGCGCACCCATGTTCTGGATGTCCTGCTTGCTGATCACCTGCACCGGCGAGGCGGTTTCAACGTCGGTGCGACGAATGTTGGAGCCGGTGACCTCGATACGGGCGAGGTCGGTGGCGTTGTCCTTGCTCTCCTGGGCGAAGGCAGGAGCAGCAAGCGAGAACAGCGCGCCGGCAATGGCCAGCGTCAGCGGAGCGATCGGGCGGCAGGGGGGGCGGTGGTGGCGGGCGGGCAACATCGGGGTTCTCTCCTGGCAGGGGTGCGGCGCAACTGAGTGAGCGCGTGGGCGTTCGGCGGGCAAAACGCTCCCGGGCCACGGCCATGAGGGCCGTAGTCGGGATGGGGCGGGGGAGGAGCGGTGTTACGTGGGGGTCATGGGGCGACGATGCTGGCGGAGTCGCCCTCCTGGCCGATCAGTACGGCGTTGGCCCAGTTGGCACAGACCTGGGCGGGTTGGCTGCCCTGCGCACCCAGCGTGCGCAGGCTCAGGGTGGAAAGGCCACGGATGTCCAGCTCCGGCTTGACCACGCCGGGCGCCTTCACCAGGCCGCTGTCGTACAGCAGGCGGTTGTCGCCCCATACCTGGAACTGCAGGCCGCCGGCGTTGCGGCAGGCGTCGTCGATGCCGAGGTCGGCACGCAGCAGGTGCCAGCCGCCCTGCAGGCGCAGGTCGATGCGGCTGTTGGCGCCGACTCCCAGGCCACGGCGGAACTGCAGGCCGTTCATGCGCATGCCGGCGTCGCCACGGAAGGACTGGTCGGTACGCAGCTGGCTGGCCAGCGCGGCCGGCACCGGCAGCTCGGAGAGATAGCGCTGCCGGGCCGGTCGCTCCGGTTCCTGGTGTTCGAGGATGTGGAAGGTGGACAGTGCGATCGGGCCGACGTCGCGCGGCTGCAGTGCATCGAACGCGCGGGCGCTGCCCTGGGCGGCGGTCACCATCGGGTCGGTGCTGCTGGCGCTGTCGCCTTCGGGGTTCTGCACGCTCAGTACGCGGAAGCGCAGCAGGCGGCCGGCATGGGCCGGGAAGTCGATGCGTTGCACGCCTTCCTTCAGCTGCAGGCGGCCACGGGCGATCGGCTCGCCCCACTCGCCATTGCTGTCGCCCAGGTACACCTCGTAATCGCGCACCTGGCCGTGCTTCCAGTTCTTGTCGTTGCGCGGCGCGATGTCGATGCCATCGATCATCCTGCGCTCGCCGAAGCCGATCACCCACTCGTGCGCGCCAGTGCGCACGGCCTGGTTGCGCACGCTGCGGAACCAGGTGTTGGGATCGTCATCGAAGGCGTTCTCCAGCGCATGGCCGGGCTCCTCGGCCGGGCGGTTGACCACCAGCAGGCTGTCTGCGGGCAGTTCGCGGCCGAGTACCGGCGCGGCCGGATAGGCATCGTCGGCGGCCGCAGTGGCCGCCGCGAAGTCCAGCTGCAGCTGCAGCGGCTGGCGGATGTCCTGGACAGCGGTACGCACGTGCAGCGTGCCACGGCGCTCCTTGGCATCGAAGTACCAGCCTTCAGCCGCACCGTTGAACGCCGCCGCATCGGCCAGCGCTGGCAACGCGCGGCCACCGGCCTGCACTGCACGTGGCGCCTGCCGGCTGAGCACGCGCAGGCCATAACGACGCTGCGCCAGCTGGCCGTTGTACTGGCCCTGCACCGCATCGATCTGCACCTGCACCGGGCCACTGCCCAGTGCAGGCGCCTGCACGCGGATTACCTGCGTGCTCGACTCACCCTGCTGGTAACGGCGCGTGTTGCCATCGTCTTCGTACAACGTGTACTGCGAGTCGCCCTGCGGGTACAGGTCGAAGGTCACTTCATCGAGCGGCTTTTCGCCGTCGAACAGCATCGACGGGTACATCGGCAGGATCGCACCGGCGCGCACGAACACTGGCAGCGTGGCCAGGTCCACCTGGCGGTCCAGCTGGCGGCCGTCGGCACCGGCCTGCACGCGGCGGCCGTCCCAGTAGTCGATCCAGCCGCCGGCCGGCAGGTGAATGTCGCGGCGCCAGCCACGGCTGGCGGCCTGGCTGCGGTACACCGGCGCCACCAGCAGGTCGCGGCCGAGCAGGAACTGGTACTTGTAGGTCTCATCCTGTGCATGCGGGTCGTGCGGGTAGTCCCACATCAGCCCCCGCACCGGCGGTGCGCCGGTCTGCGCGGCCTCGTGCACCAGCCCGTACATGTACGGGGTCAGGCGCATCTTCAACTTCAGGTAATCGCGGTTGATGCTGCGGTACGGCTCGTCGTACCACCACGGGTGCTTGCGCGCGTTCGACGACCAGCCGCTCATGCCCATCAGCACCGGGGTGAACGCCTTCCACTGCAGGTCGCGGGTGAAGGTCTCGGCGCTGCCGCCGAAGATTGCATCAACGTCGCCACTGGCGTAGGCCATGCCGGACAGGCCCGAACCGACCAGGGTCGGCACGTGCCAGCGGATGTAATCCCAGCTGCTGCTCTGGTCGCCGGTCCACGCTACGGCGTAGCGCTGGATACCGGCCCAGCCCATCACCGTCCACAGGAACGGGCGCGAATCGGAGTTGTCGAGGATGCCGTTGAACGCCTGGCGGTTGGCATCCATCGCGAACTGGTAGCCCTTGCCGGTCCAGGCCACGTCCAGCTTCTGCACGCGGCTGCCGGCCTTGCCGACTTCCCAGGCGATCTTGTCGACGCCGTTCTCGGTCCACAGGCCGGTGCGGAAGCCGTAGCCGGCGAGCCCCTTCACCGTTTCCGGCAACTGCTTGTAGCCGCAGCCGTAGCCATCATTGGGCAGGATCCAGCCACCGGGCATGTCGTGGGCGCGGTACTGCTTGGCCACGCTGTCGATCACATCCGGCGTGGTGCCGGTCGGGCCGTCGCTCCAGCCTTCGGGCACGGTGCCGGGCTTCTTGCTGTTGTCGCCGTCGTTGTAGCAGTCGGCATCGCCATAGGACAGCGCCCAGCGCGCCACCATGTTCGGGCGGCCGGTCAGCTGGGTGTAACGCTCGATCAGCTTGGGCAGGTCCGCGCCGACGAAGTAGTAGGCATCGAAGCGGTCTTCGCGATGCAGCAGCGTGGCCTGGTCGGGCTGGCGCAGGTCGTAGCTGCCATCGCTCCAGGTATTGCGCAGCATGCCCCAGCCACGGCTGCTCAGCAGCATGGGTGCCGGGCTGGGGCGGTCGCCCTCTTCCCAGCCGCCGGAATAGGACACCTCCAGCTCGCGGCCCTTGAACTGATAGCGGCCGTTCTGCTGGCCGCCACCGAAGTAGCCCTCATCGGCCTGCGAGGACAGCACCTGCACGCTCTGCGTGGCCTCCAGGTCCAGCGGCTGCAGTTCCTGCCACAGCGCGGTGGGCTGGCCGTTGTCCAGGCGTTCCAGGCGCAGGCGCAGCGGTTGCCGCTGCACATGCAGGACCAGTGCGTCGGTACGCACGCGGATTTCCTGCGCGTCTTCTTCCAGCTGCGCCTGCACGTTCGCCTTGGGCTGCGGCAGCACGATCGGTGCGGCCTTGTCGCCGGCCCCGGTCAACGTGCCGTTGCGGCCGGCCTGCACGCGGATGATGTCGGTCGCCGGCAGTTCAATGCGGATGCGCGCTCCCTTGTCGGTCTGCAGGTCCCAGCCCTGCACGCCATCGCGGCTGGCGCTGGCGCTGACCGACCGCAGGTTGCCGACCGGCTCGGCCCGGGCCGTCATGGACGCCAGCATCAAGGCCGGCATCAGGGCCAGCATCAGCGGCGAGCGACGTACGCAGTTTTCCACGCGGACTCCCAACCCGTTCACCGGGCGTTTCGAAAGCGACTGGGCCGACTCTAGGGCAGCGATTCGAAAGATGTCAACAAATTGAAAGGAAAAAGGAAGATATATTCCATTGAAACGAAAGTTGTTGCGTCGCAATACTTTGTGTAAGCGCTTGCAGGTGCCTGTTAAGCATTGTGCGATACGGCATCCGGCCCGTTCTTTCGCTTCCCCGAGCACTCCCTGGCGGGAAAAGCCACCACGCCATTTTCTTTCTTTTTACTTTCGCTATTTGACATTTCGAAAGAAAACGCAGATGGTGCGCTGGCCCAACTGGAACCTCCGAATGGACGTCACCCTGCTTTCCGATGTGTCCGCCTGGCAGCGCCTGGGCGGAGCCGATACCGCTACCGAAATCGCCCAGCAGCCCGCGCTGTGGGAAGCCCTCGCCCAGGACCTGTCGCGTGCCCGCGACCGCCTGCAGGCCTTTCTTGGCAACAGCCTCAACGATCCCAACCAGCGCGTGCTGTTCACCGGCGCCGGCAGTTCGGGCTTCATCGCCGAAATGGTGGCCGACGCGATCAACGCGCAGTGGCCAGCCGATGTGCGCGTGGTGCACACCACCAGCCTGCTGACCCACCCGGCGCTGTACCTGCAGCGTGACCGACCGACCCTGCTGGTGTCGTTCGGCCGCAGTGGCTCCAGCCCGGAAAGCGTGGCAGCGGTGGAGCGCGTGCGCAGCGACGTGGACGACGCGCGCTTCCTCGATATCACCTGCAACGCCGATGGCGAACTGGCCCGCCGTGGCGCCGGCCGTGCCGATACCTGCACCGTGCTGATGCCCTCGGCAAGCTGCGATCGTGCCTTCGCCATGACCAGCAGCCTGACCTGCATGCTGCTGGCGGCACTGACGGTGTTCGATCGCTCGCCGTGGGATGCGCGCGTGGCGCGCCTGAAGCAGATCGCCGCGCTGGCCCGCGAAGGGCAGGCGCAGTGGGACGCACCAGTGGCAACGCTTGCGCAGCGCCCGTTCAACCGCGTGATCTACCTTGGCAGCGGGCCGCTGGAAGCGCTGGCCCGCGAGTGTGCACTGAAGGTGCTGGAGCTGACCGCTGGCCGCGTTCTGGCGCTGGCCAACACGCCGCTGGGCTTCCGCCATGGCCCCAAGTCGACGCTGGATGGCAACACCGTGGTGGTAGTGCTGCGCAGCGTGCAGCCGCTCGCGCGCCGCTACGAGCAGGACCTGCTGGAAGAACTGCGCCGCGATGGCGTGGCCGGGCAGGTGCTGGCGATCGGTCCACATTCGGACATCGGCGCCGATGACGATTACACCCTCACCGTACCGGCGCTGGACGATCCGTGGCTGGCACCGGTGTGGCTGGGCTTCGCGCAGCTGTTCGCGCTGCAGCGCTCGGCCGCGCTGGGACTGACCCCGGACAACCCGTTCCCGGACGGCACCGTCAACCGCGTCGTCAAGGGCGTCACCATCCACCATGGCTGAGCTGATCGCCCACGCCTGCTATGGCATCGACATCGGCGGCACCAAGATCGAGCTGGTGGCGTGCGATGCGGCGATGCAGGTCACCTGGCGCCGCCGCGTGGCCACGCCGCAGGGCGACTACGATGGTTTCCTGCAGGCCGTGGTGACGCTGGTGGCCGAGGCCGACGCCGCGCTGGGCCGGAATGATGCGGCCATCGGCATTGCCCTGCCCGGCGTGCGTGACCGCCGCAGTGGCCGCCAGCTCAGCGCGAACGTGCCCGCACTGACCGGTCAATGCGTGGCGCAGGATCTGCAGGCGCGGCTGCAACGCTCGCTGCATTTCGGCAACGATCTGCAGTGCTTTGCCCTGTCGGAAGCGCACGGCGGCGCCGCCGACGGCTACCCCAGCATGTTCGGCGCCATCCTCGGCACCGGTGCCGGCGGTGGCTTCTGCCTGCAGGGCCGGCTGCTGTCCGGCTTCAACGGTCTGGCCGGCGAATGGGGCCACTGGAGCGTGCCCGGCCATCTGCTGCAGCGCCATGGCCTGCCGCTGCTGGACTGCGGCTGCGGCCTGCAGGGCTGCGTGGAGCGCTATGTGTCCGGCAGCGGATTGGCCATGATCGAACGCCACCTTGGAGGCAGCGCCGTCGATGCCAGTGCGGTGATCACGCTGGCCGAAGCCGGCGATGCCCGCGCGCGCAAGGCGCTGGACATCCATCGTGATCTGCTCGGCCACAGCCTGGCCGCGCTGGTGCTGGCGCTGGACCCGCACGTGATCGTGCTCGGCGGCGGACTCTCGCAGTACGCGCCGCTGTACCAGCAGCTGCCGGCCGCCATCGCCACCCATCTGTTCAATGGCGTGCAGGTCCCGCCGATCGTGCCGCCACGGTTCGGCGATGCCGGTGGCGCGCGTGGCGCTGCCCTGCTCGCCTGCCAACCCTCGTTTTCCTGATCTCCGGAGCCTGACCATGTCCCCGTTGCAGACCCTGCTTGCTTCCCACCGCGCCGGCGCCAACGTCGGCCTGTACAGCGTCTGCTGCAGCAACGAGCAGGTGCTGCGCGCGGCCATGCACGTCGCCCTGGCGCATGGCACCGTGCTGCTGATCGAGGCCACCTCCAACCAGGTCGACCAGTTCGGCGGCTACACCGGCATGACCCCGCCGCAGTACCGCGACTACGTGGGTACGCTGGCCGATGAAGAAGGCTTCCCGCGCGAGCGGCTGGTCCTGGGCGGCGACCACCTCGGCCCGAATGCCTGGCAGAAGCGCCCGGCGGCCGAAGCGATGACCCACGCGCGCGTGCTGATCGAGGCCTACGTCGCCGCCGGTTTCCACAAGATCCATCTGGATTGCAGCATGTCCTGCGCCGATGATCCGGTGCCGCTGCCCGATGCCATCGTCGCCGCGCGCTCGGCCGAGCTGGCCGAAATCGCCGAGCGCACCGCCGCCGAACATGGCCTGCCGCCGCCGGTCTACGTGATCGGTACCGAAGTGCCGATTCCCGGAGGCGAAGCCTCGCTGGCCGAGGGCCTGCAGGTGACCACGCCGGCCGCCGCCGCGCAGACCCTGGCCATCCACCGGCAGGCCTTCGATACCTCGCAGCTGCGCGATGCGTGGCAGCGTGTGATCGCGATGGTGGTGCAGCCGGGCGTGGACTTCGACCACAGCAGCGTGCACGAGTACGACGCCGCGGCTGCCAGTACGCTGGCCGATTTCCTCGAACAGCAGCCACGCATCGTGTTCGAAGCGCACTCCACCGACTACCAGCGCGAGAGCGGCCTGCACGCGCTGGTGCGCGACCACTTCGCCATCCTCAAGGTCGGGCCCGCGGCCACCTTCGCCTACCGCGAAGCGCTGTTCGCGCTGGCCGCGATCGAGGCCGAACTGCTGCCGGCGGCACAGTGCTCGCGCCTGCCGCAGGTGCTGGACGAGGTGATGGTGGCGCAGCCGAAGTACTGGCAGTCCTACTACCAGGGCGATGACGCCGCGCTGCGCCTGCTGCGCAGCTACTCCTTCAGCGACCGCTGCCGTTACTACTGGGGCGAGCCCGCGCTGGTGCAGGCGGTGCAGACCCTGTTCGCCAACCTGGAACAGCACGCGCCGCCACTGGTGCTGCTCAGCCAGTACCTGCCGGAGCAGTACCGCGCCGTGCGTGAGGGCACGCTGGCCAACACCCCCACCGCGCTGGTGCAGCACCGCATCGGCCTGTGCCTGGGCGAGTACGCGCGCGCCTGCAGCGCCAACCAGGCCGGAACCCGCACGCAGAACGCAGGTTCGGCTGCCGCAGTTGCTGCGAACGGCTAATCTCTACCTTTCCCCGCGAAACCGAGAATGGCCATGCGCAACACCCGCTCCCGCCGGCAACAGATCCTGCAGCTGCTGATCGAGCACGGCTCGGTGCAGGTGGCCGATCTGGTCGAGCGTTTCGGCGTGTCGGCGGTGACCATCCGTGCCGACCTGACCCACTTCGAGTCGCAGGGGCTGGCCAACCGCACCCACGGCGGCGCCACCCTGGTGCGCACGCCGCCGCAGGAACAGGACATCCATGAGAAGGACGCGCTGAACCTGCCGTTGAAGGAATCGATCGGTGCGCGCGCTGCGCGCCTGGTGCAGCCGGGCGACAACATCATCATCGATTCCGGCTCGACCACGATGACGCTGGCCCGCCACCTGCGCGCGCATCGCGACGTGACGGTGATGACCAATGGCCTGAACATCGCCTGGGAACTGGCCAATGCCGCAGGCATCACCGTGCTGCTGACCGGTGGCCTGCTGCGCCAGCAGTCGCTGTCGCTGCAGGGCAGCCAGGCCGAGGCCAGCCTCAACTCGTACAGCTTCGACACCCTGTTCCTTGGCGTGGATGGCCTGGACCTGCAGTTCGGCCTGACCACCCACGACGAGGCCGAAGCCCGCCTCAACCACCGCATGGTCGAGCGCGCGCGCCGCATCGTGGTGCTGACCGACGCCTCCAAGTTCGGCCGTGTCAGCCTGCACCGCATCGCCCGCCTCGACCAGATCCACGCCATCATCACCGACGCCGGCATCGACGAGGCAACCCGCGAAGGGCTGCAGCGGCTGGGTATCGAAGTGATCATTGCCGAGCCTCCCGCATGACCGACATCCGTTCCCTGCATGGCCGCATCCTCACCCCGCTGGGCTGGCGGCGTGGCCAGGTACACTTCGATTCACACGTGCGCCAGCTGCAGGTGGATGACCACAGTGGTGCTGACGACCTGCAGCTGCCGGTCATCCTGCCCGGCTTCATCGACCTGCATGTGCACGGCGCGGCCGGGGTGGACCTGATGCAGGGCGGCGACGTGGCGCGCACCATCGCGCGCACCCATCTGCGCTTCGGTACCACCACGCTGCTGGCAACCACCATGACCGCCGGCCTGGATGAGATCGAGCACGCGCTGCAGGGCGTGGCTGCGACGATGGCGGCGCCCGATGCCGACGCCGCCAGCATCGTCGGCGTGCATCTGGAAGGACCGTTCATCAGCCCGCAGCGGCTCGGTGCACAGCCCAACCGTACGATCGAGGCGACGCTGGCGCTGGTGCAGCAACTGCACGCACTGGCGCCGATCCGGGTGATGACGCTGGCACCGGAAATCGGCGATCACACCGCACTGATTCCCGCGCTTTCGGCGATGGGCATCCGCGTGCAGCTCGGCCACAGCGCCGGCACCTACGAGGAAGGCGTAGCCGCGCTGCAGGCCGGCGCCTCCGGCTTCACCCATCTGTTCAATGGCATGACCGGTGTCGACCATTACCGACCCGGCATCGCCGCAGCGGCGCTGGCGCATGCACAGTACGCCGAGATCATTCCCGACCTGCAGCACATCCATCCCGGCGTGATCCGCCTGGCCGCGCGCGCGATCCCGCGCCTGTATGCGGTGACCGACGCGACGGCCGCCACCGGCATGCCCGACGGCGAGTACGCGCTGGGCGAGCAGCGCGTGCACAAGTGCGGCGGCTGCGTGCGCCTGGCGACCGGTTCACTGGCCGGCAGCGCGCTGACCATGGACCAGGCGCTGCGCAACCTGGTGCGCGTCGGCCTGGAGCTGGCCGACGCCTCGCAACGTGTTTCCACCTTCCCGGCCGACTATCTGGGCCTGGGCGATCGCGGCCGCATTGCGCCCGACGCCCGCGCCGACCTGGTGGTACTGGACACCGAACTGCGCCTGCGGCAGGTGGTCATTGGTGGGCGCGTGATCGATCTGACCTGACGCAAGCGATGCGGCCCGGATGCCGCGCGGGCTCCCTGTAGAGCCGAGCCATGCTCGGCTCACCGCACGAAGCGCGGCATGGGGAACCTCGATATCGGAACGGAAAGCAGCCGAGCATGGCTCGGCTCTACAGAATGCACTCTGCGACGAACCGCCGCCTGGCCTGGCCCGGCGCTACCACAGGAACTGCCGATGACTGCAAGCACCGCTCCGCGCTGGCCCGTACGTTACCTGCTCTTCATCGGCGGCCTCGGTGGACTGCTGTACGGCATCGACATCGGCATCATCGCCGGCGCCTTGCCCTATCTTGAAGCCACCGCCAGCCACGCCTGGCAGCTCAGCAGCCAGCAGCTCGGCTTCGTGGTGGCCGCGGTACTGCTGGGCAGCGTGCTGTCCTCGCTGTTCGCCGGCATGATCGCCGACCTGATCGGCCGCCGCGGCGCGATGCTGCTGGCCGGCCTGCTGTTCACCGCCTCGATTCCGATCATGGCACTGGCCTCCGGTTACACGCCGCTGCTGCTGGGCCGCCTGCTGCAGGGCATCAGTGGCGGTTTGATCGGTGTAGTGATTCCGCTGTACCTGGCTGAAGTGCTCAGCCCCGAGCGACGCGGGCGCGGCGCGGCGATGTTCCAGCTGCTGCTGACCATCGGCCTGGTGCTGGCCGCGCTGATCGGGCTGTACCACGCACATGCGGTGGATGCCGCCGCCGAGACCGTGCGCTCGCTGCCGCTGGCACAGCAGGCGCAGGAGCTGTTCACGGTGAAGGACCACGCCTGGCGCACCATCTTCTGGACCTGCCTGGCGCCGGGCCTGCTGTTCTGCGCCGGCATCTTCTGGCTGTCCGAATCACCACGCTGGCTGGTGCGCCGGGGCCGCATCGATGAAGCCCGCCGCAGCCTGCAGCGCGTACTGCCCGCTGCCGATGTGGAGCCCACCCTTGCGCAGATCCAGGCGCCGGAATCGAGCAGCAGCGACAGCAAGCGCGACCCGCTGCTCAGCCGCCGCTACGTGGTGCCGTTCCTGCTCGCCTGCGTGGTGCTGGCCTGCACCCAGGCCACCGGCATCAACTCGGTGCTGGCCTACGCGGTGAACATCCTCAACCAGGCCGGCCTGTCCGGTTCAGTGGCCAACGGCGCCGACGTGGCGATCAAGCTGCTCAATGCGGTGATGACCGTGGTCGCGTTGCTGCTGGTCGACCGCAAGGGCCGCAAGTTCCTGCTGATGCTCGGCAGCGGTGGTATCTGCGTGGCCCTGCTGGCAGCGGCCACGCTGTTCTTCCAGGCCGAGCGCGGTCGCGCTGATGTGCAGCCGCAGTTGCAGGCGGCGGTCAACGGCGATGGCCTGCAGCTGGTGCTGGATGAAGCCCAGTGGCAGCGCCTCGGTGCTGGCATCGACAGCGAGGGCCGGCCGCTGCAGCTGACCGTGTCGTACGCCTACGGCGACTTCACCAATGTGCGCGCCGTGCGCAGCGACAACCTGATTGATCGCGAACTGCGTATCGACCGCACCGGCACCGTACAGCCAGACAGCGTGATCGGCGCATTCTTCCGCAAGTTGCATCTGAACCCGTTCGCCGACCCCGCCAGTGCCGCGCAGGCGCCGCTGCGCGTCGAACAGGCCCGCATCGGCCCGGTGCCGCCGCCTGCACATGGCTGGTCGGTGGCCGCCTGCATCCTGGTATTCGTCGCGTTCTTCGCGGTCGGCCCCGGCGTGTGCGTGTGGCTGGCACTGTCGGAACTGATGCCGAACCGCATCCGCTCCAACGGCATGAGCATCGCACTGCTGATCAACCAGTTCGTGTCGACCACCATCGCCGCCATCTTCCTGCCCACGGTGGGCCACTACGGCTACGCCAGCATGTTCGTGTTCTGGGCGGCCTGCACCTTCGTATTTTTCCTGGTAGCCGCATTCTGGCTGCCGGAGACCAAGGGCAAGTCACTGGAGGAGATCGAGGCACGGTTCGCACGGTAGCGGTCGACCTTGGTCGACCTCCGCGTAGCGCGGGGATGTTGGCGCGCCCGTCACTGACCGGTGATGTGCTTCGCCAACGCCTGCGCCTCGGCGATGCTCGGCAGCCCGCTCAGCATCATCGACTCCCCGAACGGGCCCTGCACCGTCGCCACCATCAACACGCGGCCATCCACGCTGATCGCCGCTCGCTGGCCCACCAGTGCTTCGGTGCCATCGTGGATGCGCTGGTGCGCTTCGTGTCGAAAGCGGATCTGCAGGCCAGGTTGCTTGTCCTGATCCAGCACGTAGCGCACATCGGCAATGTCGGCGCTGCCGGCGATCGGTGGCTCGTGCAGGGCCAGGGTTTCGCCCTGCCACTGCGCCTGCCTGCCCTTGCCGTCCGCATCGACCGCGCTCAGGCGTACATCCACACCCGCGCGCGGTACGTGTCCCTCGACCGCCTGCACCGCGGGCGTGGCACCTGGCGTGCATCCGGCCATGGCCAGTGCCGCGCCCAGCAACAACGCAAGCGCCGTTCTCACTTCAGCTTCCGCAGCTTGAACGCCACCAGCACCTGCAGCAGGCCGTACAGCAGGCTGCCAATGCCGATCCACAGCGTGGTCACCGCCACGCCCGCGTACGGGTTGGCCGCGAACAGCAGGCCCAGCACCACCGCCAGCACGCCGCTGAGAATCAGCAGCCACTCACCCTGGATCTGCTTGCGCACGCGGATCGCGAATACGATGCGATAGATGCCTGCCACCAGCAGCCACGCCGCCAGGAACAGCACCAGCACGCTGGCCGTGGCCAGCGGATTGATGACCGCCAGGATGCCGAAACCCATCGAGGCGATGGCATACAGTGCCAGCCAGCCACGCGACGCGCCGCTGCCGCCGCTGACCAGTGCGAACAGGCTGATGACGCCTTCAACGATGGCCATCACGCCCAGCGTCCACGCCAATGCCATGGCGGCGGACAGCGGCCAGCCGATGGCGATGATGCCGAAGCCCAGCGCAACCAGCCCATACAGCAGCAGGATCCACCAGCTGCGACCCACCGCCGACAACAAGGGAGACAAGGGGGAATTCATGGCTACTCCTTCAGTCCAGTACCGGCCTCATCCTAGCCCCCGGCGATGAAGAGAGCGATCACGGCACGCGCGCGCAGACCCACACGCGCACTTCTTCTGCGCCTGTGCAGCGCAGTGTCTCGGCGATTTCCACCACCGTGCTGCCGGTAGTCATCACGTCGTCGACCACGGTCAGGCGCGTGGGCACCGGCCCATCGACATCGAACGCATCGAACAGGTTTTCCCTGCGTTGCTCGGCCGTTCGTTCGGACTGCGGTGCGGTATGCCGCCGCCGGTACAGCCCATGCCAGACCGGCAACGGCAGCAGCCGGCACAGCTCGGCGGCCTGGTTGTAGCCGCGTTGGCGCAGGCGGCGGCGGTGCAGGGGTACCGGCGCCAGTGGTGGGCATGACCAGGCGGGCGGTGCCCGCTGCATCAACTGCGCCAGCAGGCGGCCAGCCGCCAGGTCCTGATGGAACTTGTAGCGCACCAACAGTTGGTCCACTGGCGGCAGGTACAACAGGCTGGCATGGGTGGCCGTCTGCGGTGGCGCTTCCTCGCGGCAGCTGCCGCAGACGATCAGGGCGGCGTCCGGCAGCGGCAGCGCGCAACGCAGGCAGGCGCGGCCGGCCCAGGGTAGTTCGGTGAGGCAGGCGCGGCATAGGTCAAGGCCATCATGGCCTGGGTCGTCACAGACCAGGCAGCGCAATGGCAGCAGCAGGCGAAGCACGGCCTGCAGGCTCCAGGCGGCGGGGGTAAAGGCAGGCATACGTTGCAGCGTGAGCACCTCGATGGCGCGATGCCATCGGCTGTGTTCCCAGTGGGCCGTAGGAACTTTCACCGCTCTACCGGATCACTTCATCTCGTGGGCGCCGGCGCGGCATCCACCCGCGTGCGGTACACCATGTACGGCGCCTGCCGCCGATCAACGCCGCCATTGAATCCGGCTTGGCGGTGCAGCTGGTTGGCGGTGAAGTACAGATAGCCGTCCGGCCCCATCGACAACGTATCCGGCCACAGGATGCGCGGGTCGTGAACCACGGTCGTCCATCGCCCCTGCGCGTCGCGGGCATGGATCGCGTTGTGCTCGTAGTCGCTGGCATACAACCGCCCGTTGGCGTCCATCTCCATGCCATCGGAGGCGCCCTTGTCGCCGTGGTCGACCACCGCGGCCGCCAGTTCCGCTTCACTCACCTTCGGATCGCGCAGCAGCGCGGTCGGCACGCTGTACAGATGACGGCTGGACAAGGGCGTGTAGAACAGCGTGGCGCCATCGGGCGACAGGGCGATGCCATCGGCGGCCACGGTGAACGGCTGCGTCGAACCATCCGCGTTTCGCAGCCGCATCTGCTGCCCTTCCACGATCGGTACGAAGGTCGGGTCGGCTGACGTGGACACATGCCCGATCAGGCGCTTGGTGGCGCTACCGGTAGCGAGGTCGATCACGATGATGCCGCCGATACCGCTCAGCGACGAGTCGGTCACGTAGGCCACGCCCTCGCGGCCGACCCGGAAGTCGAAGCGCACATCGTTGACGTAGGTGCGCGCGTCGATGACGTTGGCCGGGAACACCAGTGTCCTGGCCACGGTATTGGTAGCCAGATCGATCGCCACCAGCTTGGCGCCACCGGCCTGCGGTGCGGAGAATGCGGGCGCTGCAGTGTCCAACACCCACAGCCGGCCCTGGCCATCGGCCACCACGCTCTGCACGCTGATGAAGTGTGCAGCCGGGTCGGCTCCGTCCGCGCTGTTGATGCGCGCATCCGGATAGGGTACGGCGCGGCCGTCGCGCCATTCGGCCACGCTGCAGCTCACGTCATCGCCCCAGCGCGGGAAGTTGACGAAGATGCGCCCGGTTTCAGATACCGCCACGCTGGTGGGCATGGCACCCTCGAAACGCGCCACCGGTTCGAGGGTACCGATGCTGCGCTCGCTGGGCAGCATGGGCGCGCCGGACATCGCCAGCGCGGGGGAACTGGCCAGGGCCAGGACGGCAGCCGCCAGGCTGCGGATACGACAGTTGATCATGTTGCTCTCGATGCGGGTCCGGGTGCAGCCCCGGCGTGGACGCATCTTCTGCGGCGCACGCGGCATCGGGTAGACGGTGCAGCGCGGAATCAGCTTCACTACAGGAGTGAAGATTCGAGATGATTGGTCCTGTTGATCAAGGCAATCAGTGAGGCCTGTCAGCTGGCTCTGCTTTCGGCACCATCAACAGCTCCGCCAACCCACGGTAGATCGGCACGCGGCACACCAGCCCGGACACGCCGCGCGCGATCAGCACCGTGGCCAGGATCGGCAGGAGCAGATCACCACTGTCGGTCAGCTCCAGCGAGATCACCGCCGAGGTCAGCGGGGCCTGGGTGACGCCGGTCAGGTAGGCACACATGCCCAGCAGCACGAACGCACGCGGATCCACGCCCGGCATCAACATCGCCAGGTTATGCCCAAGACCGGCACCGACCGCCAGCGCCGGCGAGAACAGGCCGCCGGGGATGCCCGCCACGTAGGACGCCAGATTCGCCAGCAGCTTCATCAGACCGAACTCGTGGCCCACCATCGCCTGCCCCTGCACCAGGCTGCGCGCCTGTTCGTAGCCGGTGCCGAATGCGCCTTCTCCGAACGCCAGGGCCAGCAGCACCACCACCAGCCCGCAGCCTGCGGCCAGCAACACGGGATGCCGCTGCCGCAGTTGCCCGAGCCAACGGGGGCGGCCCGCCGCACTGGCCAACACCGCGCGCGCGAACAATCCGCCCAGCAATCCGGCCACTGCGCCGCACAGCAGGATCGCCAGCCAGCCCTGGCCGAGCGGCAGGCGCGCACTCACATGGCCGAAGTAGGTGTAGTTGCCGAGCAGGCCCAGCGAGACCACGCCACCGACGATCACTGCGGTCAGCAGGGTGCCGGAGAAGCGATGCTCGAAGCGGCCGCTGAGCTCCTCGATGGCGAAGACGATGCCGGCCAGCGGTGTGTTGAACGCCGCCGCGATGCCGGCCGCGCCCCCGGCCAGCAGGAAGTGCGAGAGTTCGCGCGGGTCCTTGAAGCCGAACCAGCGGCCGAACAGGTACATCAGGCTCGCGCCCACATGCACGGTCGGGCCCTCGCGACCAACGGACGCGCCACCGAGCAGGGACAGCGAGGTCAGCAGCAGCTTGCCCGCCGAGACCGCGGGCGACAGGTTGGTCTTGCGGAAGGACTCGTCCGGCCTGTCCAGTGCGGCAATGACCTGCGGAATGCCACTGCCGCGGGTGGGTTTGAGCGCACCCGCGGTCAGCCAGGCCAGCAACGCGAAGATGCCGGGCGTGAGCAGCAGGGCCCACCACGGCGAGTGCGCGGTGATGCGCTGGAACAGATGGAAGGCCGCGTCGCTGGCCTTGGCAAACAGGATGGCCACCAGCGCTACGGCCACAGCACCGCCCCAGAGCGCGGCACGGCGGCGCCAGGCCTCGCTTAGGACCAGCGCGGTGATGCGGCCGCGGCGGCGATTGAGATCGGTCATGCAGGACAGTCTGGATGCGGCGGGTGCGAGCGGACAGCGGCTACTGTGGCCGAAGGCCTTGCAGGATGCGGTGAAATGCCTGGACACGGGCCGTCCCGACAACCTGCCCAATGCGCACACCGCCAGACGGGCAGGCGCTCCCGCCACCGGCGCTTTTTCACCCCGCGCTTCCAGTACACCGCGCGCAACCCGTTCGCGCACACGCTGGGCGTAGAAGACATCGGCAATGCCGGGGTGGCGCTGCGGGTCCAGCGACATCGCGTTCCCCACGATGCAGGCGATGTTCGGAACTGTCCATCGCAGTGGAAACGCAGTTGCGCATCGATCCGGGCGATGCCTCCATCGGTCAGCGCGGCGGTGCTTTGCCGCTACTGGTCGGTGAGAGGGACATCGCTGTCAGGACCTTCGTCCGTATCACGCAGGCAACCGTTTATCGCCAACAAGCGAACCAAGACATAGTGACCGAATGCTTCAAGTTCCTCCTTCGGCAGCATCGCCGGATCGAGCTCCCCCGCCGCGTAGTCCTTGAAGGTTACGAAGGTGTGATTCTTCCACTGCCCCGGCGCATCGGCCTGACGCAGATCATCCAGCACCACGCGCAGGCCGCCGTCAGGAAGTGCGGCCAGGCTGCACAGCACCGCGTCGCGGCGGATCGGATAGGACTGGTAGCTGTTCATGGCATGTACTCGCGCGTCCGTATGCAGCAATGAACTTACACCGTAGCGCCCATTCATGGCGGCCGCTCAATGTAAACTTTTCTATATAGAATCTGGTTGACAGCACTCACCCACCCACCCACACTGCCGCCCTCGCTCCACTCGTACCCAAGGTCCGCCATGGCTGCTGCCATCCGCCACGACTGGCAACACGACGAACTGCAGGCCCTGTTCGACCTGCCGTTGCCCGAGCTGCTGTTCCGCGCCGCGGCGGTCCACCGTGAGCACTTCGACCCGGCGCAGGTGCAGGTCTCCACGCTGCTGTCGGTGAAGACCGGAGGCTGCCCGGAAGACTGCGCGTACTGCCCTCAGGCGCAGCGCTACAGCACCGGGGTGAACGCGCAGAAGCTGATGGACACCGATGCGGTGCTGGCCAAGGCCCGCCAGGCCAAGGCCGCCGGTGCGTCGCGTTTCTGCATGGGTGCCGCGTGGCGATCACCGAAGGACCGCGACATCCCGAAGGTAGCGGCGATGATCGCCGGGGTGAAGGCGCTGGGCCTGGAGACCTGCGCCACGCTGGGCATGCTCAGTGGCGAACAGGCACGCGCGCTGAAGGACGCCGGCCTGGACTACTACAACCACAACCTCGACACCGCACCGGACTACTACGATTCGATCATCCACACGCGCCAGTACCAGGACCGCCTGGACACGCTGGAGCACGTGCGCGAGGCCGGCCTGAAGACCTGCTGCGGCGGCATTGTCGGCATGGGCGAGACGCGCGCGCAGCGCGTTGGCCTGCTGCTGGCGCTGGCCACGCTGCCGGCGCATCCCGATTCGGTGCCGATCAACAGGCTGGTGCAGGTGGCGGGCACCCCGCTGCATGGCAGTGCCGAGCTGGACCCGTTCGAGTTCGTGCGCATGATCGCGGTGGCACGCATCGCCATGCCGCGCTCGATGGTGCGGCTGTCGGCCGGGCGCGAAGCCATGAGTGACGAACTGCAGGCGCTGTGCTTCCTGGCCGGTGCCAATTCGATCTTCTACGGCGACAAGCTGCTGACCACCGGCAACCCGGAGAGTGAGCGCGACCTGGCCCTGTTTGCCCGGCTGGGACTGCAACCGATGGCGGTGCAGGTGGATGCCGAGGGCCACGATCACGGCGGTACAGTGCACGCCGACATCAGCGCCGATGCGCCCGGCTGCGGCTGCGCTCACGCGGCCTGAGACGGGGTACAAGCAGGCGTCGCGGCAACGCGCTACCCTAGCCGCCCCGTCGCCGCATTCAGCCGCCATGGCCCGCCCCGACCTGACCGCCCGCCTCCACGCCCAGCGCGCCCTGCGCGATGCCCAAGGCCGTCGCCGCACGCGGCGCACGGTCAACCGTCGTGATGGCGTCCGCCTGGAAGTGGACGGCCAGTGGCTGACCGGCTTCTGCAGCAATGATTACCTGGGCCTGGCCCAGCAGTTCAGCGTGGTCAACGCGCTGCAGGATGCCGCTGCACGCGAAGGCGCCGGCGCCGGTGCATCGCATCTGGTCTGCGGCCACCACGCCCTGCATGACGCGCTGGAGCGCGAAGTGGCGGAGTGGCTGGGCTACCCGCGCGCGCTGCTGTTCGGTAGTGGCTTCGCCGCCAACCTGGCCGTGCAGCAGGCACTGCTGAGCGAAGAGAGTGATGTCTGCGTGCAGGACAAGCTCAACCACGCCAGCCTCTTGGATGCGACGCGGCTGGCCGGTGCGCGCCTGCGCCGTTATCCGCACCTTGATGCCGAAGGCGCGATGCGCCAGCTCAAGCACGCGCCCGACGGCGCGGCGATGCTGGCCACCGATGGTGTCTTCAGCATGGATGGCGACATCGCACCGCTGCGTGCATTGTCGCTTGTGGCACGCCTGCAGCAAGCCCTGTTCTATGTGGACGATGCGCACGGCGTAGGCGTGGTCGGTGACGGCCGTGGTGCCGTGGCCGCCGCCGGGCTGGGCGTGGACGATGTGCCGCTGCAGCTGGTCACGCTGGGCAAGGCACTGGGCGGTTCCGGCGCGCTGGTGCTGGGCCGCGACGATCTGGTCGAGCACCTGGCTGGAACCGCACGCCCCTACATCTACACCACGGCGATGCCGCCACCGCTGGCCGCCGCTGCACTGGAAGCGGTGCGCCTGGCACGCCGTGACAACTGGCGCCGCTCGAAACTGACCGACCTGATCGCGCTGTTCCGCAGCGAGGCACGCCGCCATGGCCTGGACCTGATGGCTTCGGAAACGCCGATCCAGCCGCTGCTGTGTGGTGACGATCACCGCGCCGTGGCGATGTCCAAGGCACTGGAGCAGGCTGGTTGGCTGGTCGGCGCGATCCGTCCGCCCACGGTGCCCGAAGGCAAGGCGCGCCTGCGTGTGACCCTGTCCGCCCTGCACACGCCGGAACAGGTGCGTGGCCTGGTGGCCGCGATCGCCAGCGCGCGCGATCGCGTGGATCTGGCGGTACGTGACGCCGCGCCACCGCCATTGCCTGTCTTTGCCTGAGCCTGCTGTCGTTTTCCCATGCATATCGACGTCACCGGCCAGGGGCCGGACCTGGTACTGATCCATGGCTGGGCCCTGCAGGGCGGTGTGTTCGCACCGTTGGTGCAGCGCCTGGCCGACCGGTTCACCCTGCATTTGGTTGATCTGCCGGGCCATGGCCACAGCCGCGAAGACACCACGCCGTTGCGCCTGCCGTTCGTGGTGAACGCCATTGCCGCGGCCACGCCGCCGGCGGTGTGGTGCGGCTGGTCACTGGGCGGCCTGTTCGCACTGCACGCCACCGCAACGCTTCCGAAAGTGCGCGGGCTGGCGATGATCGCGGCCACGCCGCGCTTCGTGCGCGGCCACGACTGGCCGCATGCGGTGGAGCCGGCGGTGTTCGAGCAGTTCGGGCGCGAGCTGGCGACCGATTTCGGTGGCACCCTGGAACGCTTCCTGGCGCTGGATGTGATGGGCTCGGCGCACGCCCGCGAGGAGCTGCGCACGCTGCGCCAACGCCTGGTTGAGCGCGGCGCGCCCACCGAACGGGCCCTGCTGGAAGGCCTGCGCCTGCTGGAAAGCACCGACCTGCGCGGCGCATTGCCAACACTGGGTAAACCCAGCCTGTGGATCGCCGGCCAGCGCGACCGGCTGGTGTCTCCGGCGGCGATGCAGGCCGCTGCGGCATTGGCCCCGGGTGCGCAGGCGCTGACCATCGCCCATGGCGGCCACGCGCCCTTCCTCGGCCATGCCGACGAGGTGGCCAGCGCCCTGCAACACTTCGTTGCCGGCCTGTCACCGGCCGATGGCGGACAATGAGCGCCTTCCTCATTCCACGGGATTGACGCATGGATCTAGGTATCAACGGCCGCTGGGCACTGGTCTGCGGCGCAAGCAAGGGCTTGGGCCTGGGCTGCGCGCGTGCGCTGGTGCGCGAGGGCGTCAACGTGGTGATCGTGGCCCGTGGCGAGGCTGCACTGCAGGTCGCTGCCGAAGAGCTGCGTGCACTGCCCGGTGCCGCTGAGGTGCGCGCGGTCGCCGCCGACATCACCACCGACGCCGGTCGTGCCGCGGCGCTGGCCGCGTGCCCGCAGGTGGACATCCTGGTCACCAATGCCGGTGGCCCGCCGCCAGGCGACTTCCGCACTTTCGAGCGCGACGACTGGATCGCCGCGCTCGACGCCAACATGCTGGCGCCGATCGCGCTGATCCGCGCCACCGTGGACGCGATGATTGCGCGTGGCTTCGGCCGCATCGTCAACATCACCTCGTCGGCGGTGAAAGCGCCGATCGACATCCTGGCGCTGTCCAACGGTGCACGCAGCGGCCTGACCGGTTTCGTCGCCGGCCTGTCGCGCCGCACCGTCGCGCACAACGTCACGATCAACAACCTGCTGCCCGGCCAGTTCGACACCGACCGCCTGCGCGCCAACTTCGCCCACACTGCGGGCAAGGACGGCGATGCCGGCGAAGTGGCCGAACGCCGCCGCCAGCAGATTCCCGCTGGCCGCTTCGGCACAGCGGACGAGTTCGGCGCCGCCTGCGCCTTCCTGTGCAGCGCACACACCGGTTACCTCACCGGGCAGAACCTGCTGATCGACGGCGGCGCATACCCCGGTACGTTCTAAGAGACTTTCGCAATGCCGTCCCACTTCGATGCCCGCCATGTCCGCCGCGCATTCGCGCGTGCCGCCACCAGTTACGACGCTGCCGCCGCCCTGCAGCGCGAGGTGCAGTCGCGGCTGATCGAATCGTTGGACTACCTGGAGGCACGCAAGCCCGAGGTGGTGCTGGACATCGGCGCGGGTACCGGCCACGCCAGCGCGTTGATGAAGAAGCGTTGGCCGAAGGCGCAGGTGATCGCGCTGGATGTGGCACTGCCGATGCTGGACCAGGCCAAGCGCCAGGCCGGCTGGTGGAAGCCGTTCCAACGCCTGTGCGGCGACGCCGCCGCGCTGCCGCTGGCCGACAACAGCGTGGACGTGATCTTCAGCAACCTGTGCCTGCAGTGGGTGGACGACCTGCCGGCGGTGTTCGCAGGCTTCCGTCGCGTGCTCAAGCCCGGTGGCCTGCTGCTGTGTTCCACCTTCGGCCCGGAAACCCTGATCGAACTCAACGAGGCCTTCGCGGCCGCCGATGACCGCCCGCACGTGAGCCGCTTCGCGCAGATCGCCCAGTTCGGCGATGCGCTGATGATGGCCGGCTTCCGCGACCCGGTGCTGGACCGCGATCTGTTCACCCTGACCTACGACGACCTGCCCTCGTTGATGCGCGAGCTGCGCGCGATGGGCGCGACCAATGCGCGGGTGGATCGCCGCCACACGCTGACCGGGCGTGGCCGTTTCGCTGCGGCGGCAGCGGCGTATGAACCGATGCGGCGCGCCGACGGCAAGCTGCCCAGCAGCTGGGAAGTGATCTATGCCCATGCCTGGGCACCGGACCCGGGCGCACCGATCCGCGAAGGCGGGCATGACGTGGCCTCAGTGCCGGTTTCGGCGATTCCGATCCGGCGCAAGCAGACCTGATCGTCTGGTAGTGCCGGCCGCTGGCCGGCAACCTCACGATTCCATGGTGGGCATCTGCCGGCCAGCGGCCGGCACTACCAAATGCGACGCCATACGCGAATCGCTCTGGTGGGTGCCGACCTTGGTCGGCACAGTGCCGGCAACCTCACGATTCCATGGTGGGCGTCTGCCGGCCAGCAGCCGGCACTACCGCATGGCACCCGCCCAAATCAGGTTTCCGCCTCAGGTGTTGGCCGGCGAACTCAGCGGCGGCCGCACCAGGTCGCGGTGGAAGAAATAGATTTCCTGCACCAGGAAGCGCCAGCTGGTGTGGAAGCTGCGGAAGCGCGTGCTGGGCGTGGACGAGGCCAGTGCATCGATGCCCAGCGCCCTGCTCAGGCGCAGCGCGCGCGCCATGTGCAGCGGATCGCTGACGATGATCACCCGGTGCAGGTTGCGCTGGTCCATCAGCCGCTTGGCTTCCACCAGGTTCTGCACGGTGTTGCGCGAGGCAGTCTCGATCAGGATCGCATCGTCCGGCACGCCGTGCTTGAGCGCATAGCGCCGCGCCACCTGTGACTCGGAAAAGCGCGCGCCGGTACCACCATAGCCGCCGGTGAAGATCAGCAGCGGCGCGAACTGGGCCTCATAGAGATCCAGCCCATGACGGATGCGTTCTTCGAATACCGGCGACGGCTTGGCGTCATAGGCCGCCGCACCGAGCACGATGATGGCGTCGGCCTTGGCCGCCTGGTCACGCTCGCCGACCCAGACGATCCAGGCAGTCACGCCCAGCAGCCAGATCACCAGCAGGACAAACAACCGCCACAGCCAGCCCAGCAGGCCAGTGCGATGCCGGTGCCGGTCGCGGCTCACGGCGCGCCCCAGCGCAGTGCGGGCAGGTCGACGTTGCCGCCGGACAGCACCAGGCCCACGCGCAGGCCGGCAAAACGCTGAGGCTGCGCCAGCACCGCGGCGAGCACGGTCGCCGATGACGGCTCGACCACCTGCTTGAGGACCTCCCACAGCAAGCGCATCGCCGCCATCGTCGCCGCGTCATCGACCACGATCACCTCGGCGTTGGCCGCGCGCAGCAGCTCGAAGTTGGGCGCGCCGATCAGGGTGCGCAGACCGTCGCAGATCGTGTCCGGGGTGAACGGCCCCTGGCGCTCGCCAGCGGCCAACGAGCGAGCGGTGTCGTCCGCGCCGGCCGGCTCGGCCAGCACCAGCCGGGTCTGCGGGCTGGCGAGCTGCAGGGCCCGCGCGGTACCGCTGGCCAGGCCACCGCCGCCCACCGGCACCACCAGCACGTCGAACGGGCCGTCGCTGTGCAGCAGCTCCAGTGCTGCGGTGCCCTGCCCGGCCATCACCGCCGGGTCCGCATAGGGATGGACCAGGGTCGCGCCGGTATCAGCCTGTACTTTGGCGCAGGTGGCCTCTCGGTCAGCGACGGTCGGCGGGCAGCGCCAGAGCGTGGCGCCATGGCGGGCGATGTTGGCCAGCTTGGCCGCCACTGCACCTTCGGGCACCACCACGTGGCAGGGAATGCCACGGGTGCGCGCGGCCAGGGCCAGGGCGGCGCCGTGGTTGCCGGAGGAATGGGTGACCACGCCGGCGCTGGCGCGATCGGCATCCAGCGACCACACCGCATTGCACGCGCCGCGGAACTTGAATGCGCCGCCGCGCTGCAGATGCTCGGCCTTGAACGCCAGCTGCGCGCCGGCCAGCGCATCGAGCGTGCGCGAGCGCAGCACCGGGGTCACGCTGGCGTGCGGCGCGATCCGCGCAGCGGCAGCCAGGACATCATCGGCACGGGGCAACAGTGAATCGCTCATGACGCAAGATTAACGTATGGCTCCCTGCTGGCGACCCCGGCACAGGTCATGCAAGCATGGCAGCCTTCACCTCCATTCATCCTGGACAGTGAAGTTAAGGGCCGATTCAACGCCTGCGCATGAAGCTCACTGTACAACCCGTCCTCTGGGGGGACCCACCATGAAAACGCGCCTGATGCTTGCCGGTGGCCTGATGCTGGCCCTGACCGGCTGCACCACCTACGACTATGTCGGCGGTGGCCGCAGCGGCAGCTACTACCACGGTGCGCCGTCGGTGGAGTACCGCTACCCCGCCGGCTATCCCTACAGCTACGGCTACCCGTACTACGGCGGCTATGGCGGCTACTACGGCGGCTATGGCAATCCGTATTACTCGCGCCCGATCTACCGCCCGCCGCACAACCACCGCCCGCCACCGCGCCCACCCGGCAACGGCGGCGAGAACCGCCCGCCACCGCCGTCGCGGCCGTCGTACAACGGCGGTTCGCCGTGGCGGAACATGGACTCGATGCGCCGGCCGCCGCAATCGAACATCCAGCCCTCTGCGCCTCCGCCGCCGGCCCGTCCGGCTCCGGCGCCGAGTGCGCCAAGAATGAACGGTTCCCCCTGGCGCAACATGGATCGTGGGACGCAGCGCACAGTTGAGCGCTGAACCGTCTTGCATTTCACACGGTCCAAGCCGCACTCTACGGGGCCAGTGACGGTCCGCGTCACAAAGTGACAAAAACGACACGGGCCGCCGCAAAAATCTCTACGTCGATATCCGACAGGAACATCTGGATCCCCCCTGTTCCGGCCCTGTCGGATGTCGGCACCTCTGAAAGCAGACGGCCCCGCAGTGCGGGGCCGTTTGTTTTGCGGGGTCGTCAACCGGCGGCCGCAGCTTCCGTAGATCCACGCCATGCGTGGATGGCGGCCTCCCGATAGCGCCAAAAAACAGGGCCGGGCAGTCCCCCGACTGCCGGCCCCCTGCTCCCCCACCGTGCGCCTGTACCGGCCCCTGTTCCAATTCCGGTCACGGGCGCCTGCGGCGCCAGCCACGGTGGGTGCTATTGGGTTATCTGCAAAAATCCTGCCAACTTTAGGGCTGATTTCGACGGGAGCCGGCCGGCGCCGACGTCGCGGCCCCGAATGGCGCTAAAATCGCCACCCCGGTGCCGCCCCGGCCGCGCCCGCCCCCAGCTGAACAGCCCCATGAACCCGTCCTTCCATCGTTACGACGTCATCGTCATCGGCGGTGGCCACGCCGGCACCGAAGCCGCGCTGGCCGCGGCCCGTACCGGCGTGCGCACCCTGCTGCTGACCCACAACATCGAAACAGTGGGCGCGATGAGCTGCAACCCGGCCATCGGCGGCATCGGCAAGGGCCACCTGGTCAAGGAAATCGACGCCCTGGGCGGTGCGATGGCGCATGCCGCCGACCGCGCCGGCATCCAGTGGCGCACGCTCAACGCCTCCAAGGGCCCGGCCGTGCGCGCGACCCGCTGCCAGGCCGACCGCAACCTGTATCGCATGGCGATCCGCGCCATCGTCGAAGGCCAGGCCAACCTGACCGTGTTCCAGGCCGCCGTCGATGACCTGGTCATTGAAGGCGACGCCGTGCGCGGGGTCATGACCCAGACCGGCCTGCGCTTCGACGCCGGTGCCGTGGTGCTGACCGCCGGCACCTTCCTGGCCGGCAAGATCCATGTCGGCCCGACCCAGTACGCCGCCGGCCGCATGGGCGACCCGCCGGCCACCACGCTGGCGGCGCGCCTGCGCGAGCGTCCTTTCCAGGTGGACCGCCTGAAGACCGGCACGCCGCCGCGCATCGATGGCCGCTCGCTGGACTACAGCGTGATGGACGAGCAGCCGGGCGATTCGCCGCGGCCGGTGATGTCCTTCCTCGGCTCGGTGGACGAGCATCCGCAGCAGGTCAGCTGCTGGATCACCCACACCACCGAGCAGACCCACCAGATCATCCGCGACGCGCTGCACCGCTCGCCGCTGTACAGCGGCCAGATCGAAGGCATCGGCCCGCGCTACTGCCCGTCCATCGAGGACAAGGTGGTGCGCTTCGCCGAAAAGGCCAGCCACCAGATCTTCGTCGAACCGGAAGGCCTGGGCATCGTCGAGATCTACCCCAACGGCATTTCCACCTCGCTGCCCTTCGACGTGCAGCTGGAGATGGTGCGCAGCATCCGTGGCTTCGAGAACGCGCACATCACCCGCCCCGGCTACGCCATCGAGTACGACTTCTTCGATCCGCGCGGGCTGAAGGCGTCGCTGGAAACCAAGCTGGTCAACGGCCTGTTCTTCGCCGGCCAGATCAACGGCACCACCGGCTATGAGGAGGCCGCCGCGCAGGGCCTGCTGGCCGGCCTCAACGCCGCACGCCAGGTGCGTGGGCTGGACGGTTGGTGCCCGCGCCGCGACGAGGCGTACCTGGGCGTGCTGGTGGATGACCTGATCACCCACGGCACCAACGAGCCGTACCGCATGTTCACCAGCCGCGCCGAGTACCGGCTGCAGCTGCGCGAGGACAATGCGGACCAGCGCCTGACCCCGACCGGCCGCGAGATGGGCCTGGTGGATGATCGTCGCTGGGGTGCGTTCGAGACCAAGCAGGCCGCTGTTGCTGCCGAGCGCGCACGCCTGGGCGCGCTGTGGGCAACCCCGGCCAATGCGCTGGGCCGCGAAGTGCAGGACACGCTGGGCGTGGCGGTCAGCCGCGAGACCAACGTGCTGGACCTGATCAAGCGCCCCGAGCTGGATTACGCGCAGCTGATGCAGGTGCCATCGCTGGGGCCGGCCGTGGCCGACGCCAAGGTGGCCGAGCAGGTGGAGATCGGCGTGAAGTACGCCGGCTACCTGGACCGCCAGCGCGAGGAGATCGAGCGCCAGCAGCGGCATGAGGCCACGCCGATCGCCGAGGCGTTCGACTATGCGACCGTGCGCGGGCTGTCGGCCGAAGCACTGCAGAAGCTGGAGCGGGTGCGCCCGCAGACCATCGGCCAGGCGCAGCGTATTCCGGGCATGACCCCGGCAGCGATCTCACTGCTGCTGGTGCACCTGGAGCGCGCGCGCCGCGGCCGCGTGGCGTAACGCGGGACCGTCCGCTTCTGGTGGGTACCGGCCAAGGTCGGCACGCACCGGAGCGGAAGACGCACCCACATTGGCGAACGCGCTAGCGTGCGTCGGCCCCGCCGCCCAGCACCTTGAACAACGTCACCCGGTTGCCCGCCTCCTGCTGCTGCAGCGCGATCAGGTCCTGCTGCGCGGCAAACAGGCTGCGTTGCGCATCCAGTGCTTGCAGATAGCCGTCCAGCCCGGTGCGGTAACGCGCATCGGCCAGCGTGTAGCTGCGCTGGTTGGCGGCCACCCGCGCGCGCTGTGCGTCCATCTGCACGGTCAAGTGATCGCGCGTGGCCAGCGCATCGGCTACTTCACTGAAGGCCTGCTGGATCGCTTTCTCGTACTGCGCAATGCCGATGTCCTTGCCGATCTTCGAGGCATCCAGCGAGGCCTTCAGCGCACCGGCGTGGAAGATCGGCGCGGTGATGCTGGGCGCGAACGACCAGCCACGGGTGCCGGCCGAGAACAGCGTCGACAACGCGGTGGAGCTGTGGCCGTAATTGGCGGTCAATGTCAGCGTCGGGAAGAATGCAGCGCGCGCGGCACCGATATCGGCATTGGCCGCCTGTAGTGCGTGTTCGGCGGACAACACGTCCGGGCGCTGCAGCAGCACGCTGGACGGCAGGTTGGCCGGCAGCGGCGCCAGTGCCACGCTGCCATCCAGCGCCTGCGCGGTTGGCAGCAAGGCCGGATCCAGCGGCGCCCCTACCAGCAACTGCAATGCATCGCGATCCTGCGCCTGCTGCGTCTGCAGCTTGGCGAGCGCACCGCGCGCGGCTTCGACGCTGGTCTGTACCTGCGACAGGTCCAGGCCCGAGGCCAGGCCTTGGGCGTGGCGGGCCTCGGTGCGCTGCAGGGTCTGCTGCTGGCTGTCCAGGGTCTGCCGGGTGAACGCCAGTGACTGCTCGTCCGCTGCCAACGCCAGCCACGCCGTGGCCACTTCGGCCACCAGGCTGGTGCGCGCGGCGCGCTGGTTCTCGGCGCTGGCCAGCCAGTTCTGCAGGGCCTCGTTCTTCAGGCTGCGGATGCGTCCGAACAGATCCAGTTCCCAACTGCTGATACCCACCTGCACGGCATCAGATTCGGTTACCTGGGTGGCACCGGTCTCGCTGTTGGCATCACTTACCCGCGAGCGGGTGACACTGCCGCTGGCATCCACCGACGGCAGCAGCGCCGCGCGCTGGATGCGGTACTGCGCGCGTTCCTTCTCCACCTGCAGCATGGCCACGCGCAGGTCGCGGTTGTTCTGCAGCGCCAGCGCGATCACCTGCTGCAGGTGCGGCTCGAGGAAGACTTCGCGCCAGGCTGGCACCGCCAGTGCTGGCTCGGCCTCGGCCGTGGCGGCATTGCCGAATTGTGCCGGCACCGGCGCCTCGGGCCTCTGGTAATGCGGCGCCATGCTCACGCAGCCACCCAGCACGGTGGTCATCGTTGCGGCCGCAATGGCGCGCAGCAGCGTCGGCTTCATGGGCTTGCCTCCGGGGCAGTGGCTTCGGCAGGCGCGCGGCCCGGGAACAGGCGGCGCACGAGCAGGTAGAACAACGGCACGAAGAACATGCCCAGCACCATCGAGGCGACCGTGCCGCCGGCCACGCCGGTACCCAGCGAGCGGCGCGCGGCCGAGCCGGCGCCGGTGGCGAACACCAGCGGCAGCACACCCATCAGGAACGCCAGCGAGGTCATCACGATCGGCCGCAGGCGCAGATAGACGGCCTGCAGGATCGCCTCGCGGGTGCTCCTGCCCTGCTGTTCAAGGATGCGCGCGAACTCGACGATCAGGATGCCGTTCTTGGCCGCCAGGCCAATCGTGGTCAGCAGGCCGACCTGGAAGTACACGTCGTTGTTGAGGCCACGCAGGTTCATCAACAGCACGGCGCCGAACACGCCCACCGGCACCGCCAGCATCACCGCGAACGGCACCGCCCAGCTTTCATACAGCGCGGCCAGGCACAGGAACACGAACAGCAGCGAGATGGCGTACAGCATCGGCGCCTGGTTGCCCGACAGCTGTTCCTGGTAGGCCATGTCCGACCAGGCATGGCTGAAGCCTTCCGGCAGCGCGTCGGCCAGGCGCGCGATCTCGGCCATCGCCTCGCCGGAACTGACGCCCGGCGCGGGCTGGCCGGTGATCTCCATCGCAGACACGCCGTTGTAGCGCTGCAGCGCGGCCGGCGCGCTGGTCCAGTGCGCGCTGACCAGCGACGACAGCGGCACCATCTGGCCGGCCTGGTTGCGCACGCTCCAGCGCTCGATGTCCTGCGGCTGCATGCGCGCTTCGGCGGTGCCCTGGATGAACACCTTCTTGATGCGGCCCTTGTAGATGAAGTTGTTGACGAAGTCGCCGCCCAAGGCCGCATTCAAGGTGTCATTGATGTCCTGCGGATTCACGCCCATGGCCTGCGCCTTGGCGTCATCCACCTTCACCGCATACACCGGCGCGTCTTCCAGGCTGGCGTAGCGCACGTTGACCAGCTTCGGATCCCTGGCGGCCTCCTTCAGCAGCGTGTTGCGCGCGGCCACGGCGGCGGCATGGCCGGCGCCGCCTTCGTCCTGCAGTTCCAGGGTGAAACCGCCCGCATCGCCCAGGCCCAGGATGGCCGGTGGCGAGGTGATGAACACCTGCGCATCGGGCACGCTGGCCATGGCCGCGGTCAACCGTGCGGCAATGGTGTCGGCGTCATCCTTGCGGTCATCCCAGTCCTTCAGGCGGATGAAGGCCTGGCCGACGTTCTGGCCGCTGCCGGTGACACTGAAACCGGCGGTGGCCTGGATCGACAGCACGCCGTCGTCCTTCACCGCGGCGGCACTCAGGCGATCCATCACCGCGCGGGTCTGCTCCAGGGTGGCACCGGCCGGCAGCTTCACCAGCGCGTTGAGCATGCCCTGGTCCTCGTCGGGCAGGAACGCGCCCGGCAGGTGCCACAGCAGCAGGCCGGTGGCCACGCTCAGCACCAGGTAGAACCCCACGCCCAGCGTGCGCCGGCCAAGGAAGCCATCCACCCGGCGACGCAGGCCGTTGGAGGTGCGCTCGAAACGGTGGTTGAACCAGATGAAGCACTTGCCCAGCAGGCTCGGCTCACCGCCGTGGTCGCCATGCGGATGGCCGCCCTTGGGAATCTGGTGCAGGATGCTGCCGCACAGGGCCGGGGTGATGGTCATCGCCACCAGCACCGACAGGATCATCGCAGCGGCAATCGTCACCGAGAACTGGCGATAGATCACGCCGGTGACACCGCTGAAGAACGCCATCGGCAGGAACACGGCGGTCAGCACCAGCACGATGCCCACCAGCGCGCCGGTGATCTGGCCCATCGCCTTCAGCGTGGCCGGCTTCGGCGCCAGCCCTTCGAAGGTCATCACCCGCTCCACGTTCTCCACCACCACGATGGCATCGTCCACCAGCAGGCCGATGGCCAGCACCAGTGCGAACATGGTCAGGGTATTGATCGAATAGCCAAATGCCGCCAGCACGCCGAAGGTGCCCAGCAGCACCACCGGCACCGCGATGGTCGGGATCAGGGTGGCGCGCCAGTTCTGCAGGAACAGGTACATCACCAGCACCACCAGGATGATCGCCTCGATCAGGGTGATCACCACTTCCTTCAGCGAGATGGTCACGAACGGCGTGGTGGTGAACGCCACGTGGTAGGTGTAGTCGTGCGGCCAGTACTTCTGCAACTGCTGCAGGCGGGTCTCGATGGCCTTGGACACGGCGATGGCATTGGCGCCGGCGTTGAGCTCGATGCCCAGCGACGCCGACGGCTTGCCGTTGAAGGTGCTGATGCTGTCGTAGCTCTCCGGCCCCAGGCCGATCGTCGCCACGTCGCCCAGGTGCACTACGCTGCCGTTGGCATCGGCCTTCAGCACCACCCGCGCGAACTGTTCGGGCGTGTGCAGGCGGCTGCGCGCGGTGACCGTGGCGTCCAGCTGCTGGCCCTTCAGTGCCGGCTGGCCACCCAGCTCACCGGCCGAGACGTCGGTGTTCTGCGCCTGCAGTGCGGTCTCGATGTCCGACGGCATCAGCGCGTACTGGCGCATCTTCTCCGGGTCCAGCCAGATGCGCATGGCGTATTCCTGGCCGATCGGCTGGATGTTGCCGACACCACTGACGCGGCTGATCTGGTCGTCGATGCGCGCTTCCATGAAGTTGGCGACATCGAAGTTGTCCATGCTGCCGTCTTCGCTGGTGAACGACAGCACCTCGAAGATCGAACCACTGGACTTGGTGATGGTCAGGCCGTTCTGCTGCACCGCCTGCGGCAGCGTCGCCATCGCCGCCTGCAGCTGGTTCTGTACCTGCACCTGCGCGGTGTCCGGATTGGTGCCGGTGGCAAACACCAGGTTGACCTGCGCCGAGCCATCGGAGGCGCTGGTGGAGGTCATGTACATCAGGTGGTCCAGGCTCTGCTGGGACTGCTCGATGACCTGGGTGACCGCGTTTTCCACGGTCTGCGACGAGGCGCCGGTGTAGGTGGCGCGGATGGTGATGGTGGGTGGGGCGATCTGCGGGTAGCGGTCCACCGGCAGGATCAGGATCGCGAGCAGGCCGAGCAGGCTGACCGCGATGGCGATCACCCAGGCGAAGATCGGCCGGTCGATGAAGAAACGAACCATGCGCGGCAGGCCTCAGTGCGACGTTTCGTCGGTGTTGCCGGTCGGGTCGATCGCCGGCATTGCGGCCAGCTGCGCGGTGGTGGCCGCCACCGCCTGCACCTGCTGGCCAAGCGCTACCGCGCTGCCGTTGCTGACGATCACCCGATCGCCAGCCTTCAGCCCCTGCGTGATCTGCCACTGGTTGCCCACTACCTGGCCGGTGCTGACCCGGCGCTCGACCACGCGGTCCTTTGCGTCGAGCAGGCGCAGCAGCGGCTCGCCACGTTCATTGCGCAGCACCGCCTTCTGCGGCACCAGCAGGGCGCGCGCATCGGTGGCCATCGGCAGCACCGCCCTCAGGTACATGCCCGGCAGCAGCAGGCCCTCCGGGTTCGGAATGACCGCGCGCAGCACCACGTTGCCGGTGCCCGGGTCGACTGCGCTGCCGACAAACTCCAGGGTGCCTTCATGCGCGTACGTGCTGCCGTCCTCCAGCAGCACCTTCACCTGTGCCTTGCCGTCGATGGCTTTCACCCGGCCGGCATCGAGCTGCTTGCGCAGCGCCAGCATCTGCGTGCTGGACTGGGTGACATCCAGATAGACCGGGTCCAACCGCTGGATGGTTGCCAGCGCCGCGTCCTGGCCGGCGGCGACCAGCGCGCCAGCGGTGACGCTGGACGTGCCGATGCGGCCATCGATCGGTGCAGTGACCCGGGTGTAGTCGAGGTTGATGCGGGCCGCCTGCAGCGCAGCGCGCGCGGCGATCACATTGGCCTGGGCCTGCTTCAGTGCCGAGGTGGCATCGTCGGCGTCCTGCTTGCTGGCCGCATCCATGCCCAGCAGCGTGCGGGTGCGCTCGGCCTTCGGCTGCGCCGACAACACGGTGGCCTCGGCCTGCGCCAGCTGGCCACGCGCGGTATCGAAGGCGGCCTGGTACGGCGCCGGATCGATCTGGTAAAGCAGCTGGCCGGCCTTGACCTGCTGGCCTTCGGTGAACAACCGCTGGCGGATCAGCCCAGCGACCTGCGGGCGCACCTCGGACACCTCGAACGGTACGGCGCGACCGGGCAGGGTCTGTTGCAGGGCCAGCGGCTGCACGCTGGCAGTGATGACGCCCACTTCAGGGGTGGCCGGGGCCTCGGGCCTGCCCGCCGAGCAGGCCGCCAGGGCCAGCAGCAGGGGCAGCAACAGCGGAAGGGGGGAGCGGGACAGCGGGCGCAGGAGTGACATGGGGGGCGTGGGGGCCTTGCGTTGACCCGTGCACGCTGCCGTGGAACTGTGCAGAGAATATGGAGATTGTGCGACCGGCTCAGCGGGCGCTTGCTTTCGGCGCCGCATGCGCCGCTAATGGCCCCGCGATGGCGAAGATTCGACTCAAATTCGGCCTGACCGCGAAGACCTTCCTCGCGATCTTCACCGCCTGCCTGCTGGTGCTGGCAGTGAACGGTATTGCCAGCCGCGTGGCGTTCCAGACCGGCTTCCTGGACTACCTCAATGACCAGGGCGACCTGCGCATGCAGCGCGTGATGCCGCACCTGCAGCGCGAGTACAGTGCGCACGGCGGCTGGGAGCACCTGCGCGGCGACAGTGACCGCTGGGCGCGGCTGCTGCGCCCGGATCTGGCCCATGGGCACGAGGGGCCCGTGCCACCGCTGTCCGACCAGACCGGCGTTCCCTCTCGCCTGGGCCTGTTCGATGCACAGCATCGGTTCGTAGCCGGCAACCCGGACGCCACCAGCGACGACGAGCCGCACGCCGTGCAGGTGGACGGGCACACGGTCGGCTGGCTGGGCATGGTGCCGTTCCAGACCGTCATCGCCACCAACGACCTGAACTTCTACAACACCCAGATGCGTGCGTGGTGGGTGATCGGCATCGCGCTGCTGCTGGTGACGGTGCTGCTGGCCTGGCTGGTATCGCGCGCGCTGCGCCAGCGCCTTGCCAAACTGGCGGCGGCCACCCACCGGCTCGCCGCTGGCGACTACGCCACCCGCATCGAGCGCACCAGCGACGACGAGCTGGATGCACTGGTCAACGACTTCAACCGGATGGCGCAGGCGCTGGACGACACCGAGCGCAACCGCCGTGCCTTCATCGCCGATATCTCGCACGAACTGCGCACGCCGCTGGCGGTGGTTCGTGCCGAACTGGAAGCCATCGAGGACGGCATCCGCCCGCTGGACCGCGCCAACCTCGGTGCCCTGCAGGGCGAGATCCGCCAACTGGGCAAGTTGATCGACGACCTGCACGACCTGTCGATGACCCAGTCCGGCGGCCTGGCCTACCGCTTCGCACCGCTGGACCTGGCGGCGCTGCTGCGCAGCGAGCTCAATGGCATGCGCGTGCGCTTCTCCACGGCGGGGCTGGCACTGGAGGAGAACCTGCCCGCCACACCGCTGCAGGTATCCGGTGACGAACGACGCCTGCAGCAGGTGCTGGCCAATCTGCTGGAAAACGCATTGCGCTACACCCACGCCGGGGGCCGCGTACGTGTGCAGGCAGCGCGCGTGCCTGCCGGTGTGCAGCTGACCGTGGAAGACACCGCGCCAGGCGTGCCGGCGGACAAATGCGCGCTGCTGTTCGAGCGCTTCTACCGGGTGGAGAGCTCGCGCAACCGGGCCAGCGGCGGCAGCGGGCTGGGCCTGGCCATCAGCCACAACATCATCCTCGCCCACCACGGCCTCATCCACGCCGAGCCATCGCCGCTGGGCGGGCTGCGCGTGGTCATTACCCTGCCGGAGCCTGCATGAGCCTGTCCACCGCCGCGTCCTCGAAGATCCTGATCGTCGAGGATGAGCCACGCCTGGCCTCGGTGCTGCGCGACTACCTGGCCGCCGCCGGCATGACCAGCGAATGGGTGGACGATGGCGGCCAGGTGATCGACGCATTCGCGCGCTACCAGCCCGACCTGGTGCTGCTGGATCTGATGCTGCCACAGCGCGATGGCGTGGACCTGTGCCGCGAACTGCGCGCCAGCAGCGATGTACCGGTGATCATGGTCACCGCACGGGTGGAAGAGATCGACCGCCTGCTGGGCCTGGACATCGGTGCCGACGACTACATCTGCAAGCCGTTCAGTCCGCGCGAAGTGGTCGCACGGGTGATGGCGGTGCTGCGCCGCTACCGCCCGGACCCCGTTGCGCGTGCCAACAGCGGGCTGCATATCGACGAACCGGCAGCCCGCGCTACCTGGAACGGCAAGGGCCTGGACCTGACCCCGGTCGAATACCGCCTGCTGCGCACGCTGCTGGCCACGCCGGGCCGGATCTGGGCGCGCGACGAGCTGCTCGACCGCCTCTATCTGGACCACCGCGTGGTGGTCGACCGCACCGTCGACAGCCACGTGCGCAACCTGCGCCGCAAGCTGGCTGACGCCGGCATGGAAGGCGAACCGATCCGTTCGGTGTATGGCATGGGCTACAGCTACGAGCCGTGATCGCGTTCGCCGGGCTTGGCCCGGCGCTACCCCGTCATGCCTCGTCGACGAACGTCACCCTCTGGTAGCGCCGGGCCATGCCCGGCGAGCGCAGCGATGCAGACCTGCGCTACAGTCGAGAGCGCTCGACATTAAGAACACAACTGCATGGACGACATCCACCCGATCGCGCCGGACAAGCGCGCCGCCATTCTTTCCAGCCTCGCCGACATCGAACAGCGCCACAATGTGCGTGTGCTGCTGGCCTGCGAATCCGGCAGCCGTGGCTGGGGCTTCTCTTCGCCGGACAGCGACTACGATGCACGCTTCATCTACGTGCATCGCCAGCCGTGGTATCTCAGCGTCAACGAGAGCACCGGTCCCGGCGAAGCGCAGCGCGATGTGATCGAGCTGCCGATCGACGATGAGCTCGACGTCAGCGGCTGGGACCTGCGCAAGGCACTGCGGCTGGTCTCAAAATCCAATCCGACACTGATCGAATGGCTGCGTTCGCCGATCGTGTACCGGCAGGATGACGCTGCGGTGGCACTGCTGTGGGAAGCGGCCCAACGCTTCTACTCACCCTTGGGCAGCTGGTGGCACTACATGAGCATGGCCAGGACCACACAGCCGCCACCTGGGTGAGCCCACCATCAGCACCAAGAAGTACCTGTATGTGCTGCGCGCCCTGCTTGCCTGCCAGTGGATCGAGAGCGAGCCCACGCCGCCGCCGATGGCCTTCGAGGATCTGCTGGACCGGTTGCTGCCGGACGGCCCGGTGCGCCACGCCATCGACGCATTGCTGGTGGTCAAGCGCGCCAGCGCCGAGGTCAGCGCTCGTCCGCGCATCGCGCTCATCAGCGAGTACATTGACCATGCGATGGCCGTTCGCGCGGCGCAGGCCCCGCAGCTGCCGGCCGGACAGGGCGACAGCGCCTGGATGGACGTGCTGTTCCGGCGGATGCTGGCCGAGCACGCGCCGTCCTGAGCGGTTGCACCCGTTTCTGGTAGCTGACGACCTTGGTCGGCACCGAGATCACCATCCACGCATGGCGTGGATCTACTGTGTATCCGCGCGGCCCCAGGGCGGTACCTTCCCCAGCGGACGCACGCGTATCATCGTCGCGAACGCCCTGATTTCCGGAGACACCGATGAACCCGCTGCGCCCCTTCCGCGACAAGATGCCCATCCTCGGCGAGCGCGTGTACATCGACCCGGCCTGCACCGTCATCGGTGACGTGGAGCTGGCCGAGGACGTATCAGTGTGGCCCGGCACGGTCATCCGCGGTGATGTCAATTACGTGCGCATCGGGGCGCGCACCAATGTGCAGGACGGCACGATCATCCACGTCAGCCACCACAGCCCCTACAACAAGGCCGGCTACCCGACCCTGATCGGCGAAGGCGTGACCGTCGGCCACGGCTGCATCATCCATGCCTGCACGATCGGCGACTACAGCCTGATCGGCATGGGCGCCTGCATCCTCGACGGTGCGCGCGTCGAGCGCCATGGCTTCGTCGGCGCCGGTGCGGTGGTCGGCCCGGGCAAGGTGGTTGGCGAAGGCGAGCTGTGGGTGGGCAATCCGGCCCGCCCGGCGCGCACGCTGAGCGACAAGGAGATCGAGTCGCTGCACTACTCGGCCGACCACTACGTGCGGCTGAAGGACGAATACCTGGGCTGAGCAGCCAACGCCGCCATGCGGCTCTGCTAAAGTCTGGGCCCGACCAGGACCTGTCGAGACCCCCATGCCTGTGGCTGCCTGCCGGAGAGGACTCCGGCGCCCACAACGAAGGCCATCGCACTGATGGCCGCACCGATGCTCGATACCTACCGCGAGGTGGTGACGCCGGAGGGTGTGCCGCTGCAGCTGCCGGCAGCCGGCCCGGTGCCACGGGCGATGGCGTGGCTGGTGGATCTGGGCGTGCGCATCGCGGTACTGGTGGTGATGTCGATTCCACTGGCACTGCTGGATTCGTTCGGCTCCGGGCTCGGCCTGGTGCTGATGTTCCTGGTGTACTGGGCCTACCCGATCGTCTGCGAAGCGCTGTGGGGCCGTACCCTCGGCAAGCGCGCGCTGGGCCTGCGCGTGCTTGCGCGCGATGGCGCGCCGGTAGGCTGGATGCCTGCCATCACCCGCAACCTGCTGCGCACCGTGGACATGCTGCCGTTCGGCTATGCACTGGGCCTGATCAGCAGCCTGTTCGATCCCCATGGCCGTCGCCTGGGCGATCTGGTGGCCGGCACCGTGGTGGTGCATGCGCCCGTGCTGTACCTGCCGCCTCCGCCCACCATCGACAGCGTGCTGGCCCCGCCGCAGCCGCTGCGACCGGAAGAGCAGGCCGCGCTGATGGCCTTCGCCGAGCGCGCGCCACGGCTGTCGGCGGCCCGCCAGCAGGAACTGGCCGGCATCGCCGAACCGCTGACCGGCACCCACGGCCAGGTCGGCGTACTGCGCTTGTATGCCATGGCCAACTGGCTGTTGGGGCGACGATGAAGCAGGAGCAGTTCGTCGCCCGCTACCAGCAGGAATGGCAGGACCTGGAACACTGGCTGCTGCTGCGTGCTGGTGCTGCGCGCCGCACGCGGCGCAAGGCCAGCGCGCTGGCAGTGGACGACGCCGCCTTCCCGCAGCGCTACCGGCGCCTGTGCCAGCAGCTGGCACTGGCCCGCGAGCGCGGCTACAGCCCGCAGCTGGTGCAGCGCCTGCAGCAGTTGATGCAGCAGGGCCACAGCGTGCTGTACCGCACGCCGCCGACGCGCTGGCGCGGTGCACTTGAATTCCTGGTGGCCGACTTCCCGCTGCTGGTGCGCAGCCAGGCGCGCAGCATGTGGGTGGCACTGGCGATGTTCGCGCTGCCGGCGGTGGCCTGCTTCGTGCTGGCGCAGCTCTACCCGGACCTGATCCACATGGTGATGGACAACCGCCAGATCGCCGAGATGGAGCGCATGTACGATCCAGCGGCCGAGCGCCTCGGGCGTGACAGCGGCACGGACTGGATGATGTTCGGCCACTACATCCTGAACAACATCAGCATCGCCCTGCGTACCTTCGCCAGTGGTCTGCTGGCCGGCCTGGGCACGCTGCTGGTGCTGCTGTTCAACGGCGTGATCATCGGTTCGGTGGCCGGCCACCTGCAGCACATCGGCCATGGCGATCCGTTCTGGCGCTTCGTCGCGGGCCATGGTGCGTTCGAGCTGACCGCGATAGTGATCGCCGGCGGTGCCGGCCTGCAGCTGGGCATGAAACTGCTGGCCCCCGGCCGGCGCAGCCGCCTGGATGCGCTGGTCGAAGGCGGCCGCATCGGGGCCCGGCTGTGCCTGGGCGTGGCGTTCATGCTGCTGGTGGCCGCGTTCATCGAAGCGTTCTGGTCGTCGATTGCCGAAGTGCCGGCGTGGGGCAAGTTCAGCCTGGCCGGCGTGCTGTGGGCCGGCGTGCTGCTGTGGCTGTGGCGCGGCGGGCGCGGAGGCGGCAATGCGCATTGACCGCCTGGACGTGGCGCTGCGCGCGCGCAGTGGCTGGGAAGCAATGGAGCTGGGCAGCGCCCTGTCGCGCCGCCACGCGCGTGCGGTATGGGGCAGCTGGCTGCTGGCCAGTGCACCGTTGTTCGTGATCTTCAACGCGCTGGGCTGGTGGCTGGATGCGTTCGGCTGGGCCTGGCTGGCGATGTGGTGGTGCAAGCCACTGTTCGAGCGAGCGCCACTGTACGTCCTGTCGCGCGGCATCTTCGGTGAGCCGGTGGGCGCGCTGGCAGCGCTGCGCGCGCAGCGCAGCTGGGGCAATGCGGGCTTCTGGGGCTACCTGGGCTGGCGCCGCTTCAGCGTGCTGCGCAGCCTGTGCCTGCCGGTGAACCTGCTGGAAGGCAACGCGCCGGCCCAGCGCGGTGCACGCCGCCGCGCCGTGGCGGCCGGTGCCGCGGGCGCCGCCGTCGTGCTGACCGTGGCCTGCATGGCCTTTGAAGGGGTGCTGGTGTCCGGTGCGATCGGCGCGGTGTTCATGTTCATGCCACTGGAGCTGATGTCCGAATCATGGCGTGCCGCATGGGACATGATCGGCCAGGACACGCCTGCCTGGGCGCAACTGGGCTTCAACCTGGCGTGCTGGCTGGCATCGGTGCTGATCGGACCGTTCTATGTCGGCGCCGGCTTCGGCCTGTACTTGAACCGGCGTACGCAGATGGAAGCGTGGGACGTGGAGATCGCGCTGCGCCGCCTGCGCGAGCGGCTGCTGCCGGCAGCATCGACGCTGGCGCTGCTGCTGTGCCTTGCCCTGCCGCTGGCCTTCGCGCCAGTGCATGCGCAGGACGCGCAGACGGTCGCTGGGCAGGCCGGCGATGCCGAAGGGGACGAGGACAGCGCAGAAGAACCCGCCACTGCGGCCAACGACCCGGCCAATACGCCGGCGATGATCTTCGGTGCGGCGCCGGTGGACACCGCCGGTTTCCGCCAGGCGGTGAACCGCGCCTATGAAGATCCGCTGCAGCGCCCGACCCGCCAGGTCACGCGCTGGAAGCCGATCGAACAGGCCGAGGAAAAAAAGAAGGAAGACAAGGCGCTGCAGAGCGACGGCAGCAGCAAGGGCGAGCGCAGCAACCGCAAGGCCGGCATTGCCTGGCTGGCGCGCCTGGCCGAGTGGGGCCTGTGGGCCCTGCTGGGCGTCCTGCTGCTGGTGCTGCTGCTGACCGCACGGCTGTGGCTGCCGTGGCTGCGCGGCAGTGGCCGGCGCAAGGCCGACGCTGTACCGCAGGTGGTGGAGGAACAGGTGGAGCTGCCGGTCGTGCTGCCGCCGGACGTGGCCACCCAGGCCGGCCTGCTGTGGGACCAGGGCCGGCCGCGTCAGGCGCTGGCCCTGCTGTACCGCGCCAGCGTGCGCACGGTGGGCGAGCGCAGCGGCATCGCGCTTCCGCCCGGTGCCACCGAAGCGCAATGCCTTCGCGCCTCGCGGCGCATGCCCGATGCCACCGACCGTGACCTGTTCGCGCGCATCGTGCGCATGTGGCAGTACGCCGCCTACGGTGGCCGCCTGCCCAGCCGCGCCGATTTCGATGCACTGGCCGACACTCTGCGCCAGCAGTACCGGTGGCTGGCATGAGCCCGCGCCTGTTCTGGTCGCTGTTGCTGGGCGGGCTGGTGCTGCTCGGCGTACCGCTGACGATCCTCTACCTGCGCACGCATGAGCGGGTGACCGAGACCGTGCAGCTGCCGCCGCAGGGCGAAGCTGGCTACAACCCGCTGTACGTGCTTGGACAGGCCCTGCGTGCCGATGGCATCGACGTGCACTCGCGGCCGCGGCTGGACCTGCAGCAGATGGCGCTGGGTCCGCGCGACACGGTGGTGCTGCTGCAGGACAGCAGCGAACTGCCGGCACCGGTGGCCAGGGCCCTGCTGGCCTGGGTCGATGGTGGTGGCCATCTGCTGGTGCGCACGCCGCCACCCGCAGAGGACGACGCCAGCAGTACGCAGGGACCGCTGCTGGACCAGCTGGGCGTGGACAGCCTGTACCAGCAGAGCGACTGCCAGCCGTTCCACGTCATCGACGATCCCAGCCATGTGGAGTTCTGCGGTGGTCGTCGCTTCACGCTGGGCTTTGCCGCCCGTACACACACCGAACGGCGTTGGGGCAACGAGCGCAACCTGGTGTTCGCGCGACTGCGCCACGGGCAGGGCAAGGTGAGCGTGCTGGCCGACATGGAGTTCATGCGCGGCGAGGTGGATTCGCCGGCAGCACGCCTGGCGTCGGCTGCGGGCAAGGCCAGCGACGGCCTGCACGATCTCTCGCACCGCGACCTGACCCGCTATCTGCTCGATCCGAACTACGGCAAGGGCACTTTCTGGCTGGTCTACGCCAGCCGCCCGCCGTCGCTGTGGGCGCGCCTGTTCTACCAGGGCTGGCCGGTGTGGGCGCCGCTGCTGCTGGCCCTGCTGGGCTGGCTGTGGGGCCGTTCGCAACGCTTCGGCAGCCGCCTGCCGTCGCCGGTGCTGGAACGCCGCTCGCTGCTGGAACACGTGCGTGCCAGCGGCGAGCTGCTGCTGCGCTTCGGCCAAGGCGCGCGCCTGTATGACGCCGTGCTCGCCCTGTTCCTGCATCGCCTGCGCCTGCGCGCACCGGTGGCCGCCGCACTGGACGGCGCGCCGCGCGAACAGGCCATCGCCGAACTGCTGTCCTGGCCGCAAGGCCGCGTTGCCAGCGCGCTCACGCCCCCTCCGCCGCACGATTCCTCCGCCCTGCGCGAGCGCATCCGCTTGCTGCTCCAGATGAGATCCCTGCTATGACCGAAGTCCCCGAGCTGCCGGCGGCCGCCAACGCCCGCCTGATCGAACGCGTCGATGCCATCCGCGATGCCGTCGGCCACGCCTTCATTGGCCAGGCCGATGTACTGGACCAGATCCTGGTGGCGCTGCTGGCCGGTGGCCACGTGCTGATCGAGGGCGTGCCCGGGCTGGGCAAGACCCTGCTGGTGCGCGCACTGGCACAGGCCCTGGAACTGGATTACGGCCGCGTGCAGTTCACCCCCGACCTGATGCCCAGCGACGTCAGTGGCCATGCGGTGTACGACCCGAAGAGCGAGAGCTTCAAGATCCGCCGTGGCCCGGTGTTCACCCACCTGCTGTTGGCCGACGAGATCAACCGTGCGCCCGCCAAGACCCAGTCGGCACTGCTGGAAGTGATGCAGGAAGGCCAGGTGACCATCGAAGGCAAGGCGTTCACCCTGGCGCCGCCGTTCATGGCGCTGGCCACGCAGAACCCGCTGGAGCAGGAAGGCACCTACCCGCTGCCGGAGGCACAGCTCGACCGCTTCCTGCTGAAGGTGCTGATCGACTACCCGCAGCTGGAGGACGAGAAGCGCATGGTGACCGCGATCACCAGTGGCCGCGCCGCCAGCGATTTCGACCTGAGCCAGGTGCCACGCGTACTCGGTGCCGGCGAACTGCTGGAACTGCAGCGCGCCACCGCGGCGATCACCGTCGATGACGAAGTGATCGACTACGCAGTACGCATCGTCGCGGCGACCCGGCAGTGGCCGGGCATCGCGGTCGGCGCCGGCCCACGCGGCAGCATCGCGCTGGTGCGTGCCTCGCGTGCGCAGGCGGTGCTGGCCGGCCGCGACTTCGTCACGCCGGACGACGTGCGCGACATTGCTCGCCCGGCACTGCGCCACCGCATTGCACTGGCCCCGGAGCTGCAGATCGAAGGCCAGGACGCCGACGACGTGCTGGGCGCACTGCTGGCCAAGGTGGAAGCACCGCGCCGATGAGGCCTGCCCCGCTGCTGCTGGCGCTGCTGCTGGCCTGGGCCGCCCTGGGCGGCCTGGTGCTGGGCGGGTTGCTGCCGCGCTGGAGCTGGGCGCTGGCCGCCGTAGCCATCGCGCTGCCTGCGCTGTTCGACCTGTGGCGCCAGTCGCAGCGCCCGTCGCCGCAGGTACAGCGCGAACTGCCCGAAGCGCTGGCGCTGGGCGTGCGCCGCGAGGCGGCGCTGCGGCTGCAGGCCGAGCAATCGATGACGGTGCAGGTGTTCGACCTGGTCCCCGGCGGCTGGCCGCTGGAATCGCTGCCACAGCGCGTGCGCCTGCGGGCCAGTAGCGCCTCCACGCTGCACTACCACCTGCAGCCGCTGCAGCGTGGGCACTTCCGCTTCGAAGGCGTGCACCTGCGCATGCGCTCGCCGTGGCGGCTGTGGTGGCAGCAACGCACGCTGCCGCCCGCACTGGACGTGCGGGTCTATCCGAATTTCGTGCCGCTCACGCGCTTTGCGTTGTTCAGTGCCGACCAGGCCTCGCGGCTGGTCGGTGCACACGTGAAGCGCCGCCGTGGTGAAGGCACCGACTTCCACCAGATGCGCGAGTACCGCGTCGGCGACAGCCTGCGCCAGCTGGACTGGAAGGCCACCGCGCGTGCGCGCAAGCTGATCTCGCGCGAGTACCAGGACGAGAAGAACCAGCAGTTGCTGCTGATGCTCGACAGTGGCCGGCGCATGCTGGCCAGCGAAGGCGGTCTCTCGCACTTCGACCATGCCTTGAATGCCTCGCTGGTGGTGGCCTACCTGGCGCTGCGCCAGGGCGATGCCGCCGGCCTGTTCGCTGCCGGTGGCGAACGCCGCTGGGTCGCGCCGCAGCGCGGCATGGGCACGGTCGAGCACCTGCTGCGCGCCAGCTACGACCTGCAGCCACGCGCGGTGGCCACCGATTACCTGGCCGCTGCCACCGAGGTGTCGCTGCGCCAGCGCCGGCGAGCACTGGTGATGCTGGTCAGCAACGTGCGCGACGAGGACATCGAAGACCTGCTGGCGGCGGTGCGCCTGCTGCAACGGCGCCACCTGGTGTGCGTGGCCAGCCTGCGCGAGCGCGAGCTGGACGGCGTACTGGAGGGGGACGTGCAGACGCTGGAGGACGCCACCCAGGCCGGTGCCGCGGCGCTGTACCTGCAGCAGCGCGCGAAGGCGCACGAAGCGCTGCGCAGCGAGAAGGTGATGGTGCTGGACGTCACCGCCGACGCCCTGCCGGGCGCGCTGGTGGAGCGCTACCTGGCGGTGAAGCGCGAAGGGTTGCTTTGAGCCGAGCGTGGGCTCGGCTCTACACGAATCGGGTTGTCTGTAGCGCCGAGCCCATGCTCGGCTGCCGGCCAGCGGCCGGCACTACCTACCCCTGCAGCAAGCGACGCTGCAACCGCTCCACCGCACGCTGCAGCAGCGCCCGGTTGCGGGCCAGCTTCATCCACTGCGGCAGGCGCGAGAACATGGATCGATGATGGCCGCGGCCCTCGCGCAGCGTCGCGCCCGCGTATTCGTGCAGTGCCTGCAGATGTTCGGCGTTGTAGGCCCACAGCAGGCCCGCGCGGGTCGATTCGACCAGGCGCAGCGGCAGACCGAAATGCGGATCGGCAGGCTCGGCGTCACGCAGGGGACGCGTCAACACCGTGACCTCGGTGCTGCGATCGCACTGTGCGCATCGGGCGGGGAAGGATGCAGGCGCGGGGATGCCGGCGGGAATCGGCCGACACACATGCAGCCACTGATGCCCGCAGAATCCACAGGGCTGGCGGCCCAGAATGCGGACCGCACCCACCCAGTCGCCGCTGTCCAATGCAGCGCTGCAAGCGGTGCAGCGGAAACGCGCGGTCCATCGATAGGGTTCCCAGCGGGCGATCACCCAACCGGGGGCATCGCAGCGGTGGCAACGCACCGCGACGCGGTCCGCGAAGGCCTGCAGGCTGCGCCCGTCATCGAAATGCCGGCCCGGCGCGGGCGTGGCACGCCCATGCCGGCCAGGCCAACGCCGCACCGTCATCAGACGTAGATCCGCGTCGGCGCCTCGTCGACGATCGCGTGCGGCAGGAACCGCGCACTGTCGCGGGTGATCGCGCTGTCGTCCTCGCGGATGCCGATGCCGCAGGCGTGGTCACCCACCACCCAGCTGCCGATCAGCGGGTAGCCACCTTCGAAGCGGGTCAGCGGATGGGCGCGCTGGATGATCGCCGGGCCGTCGTAGGGACCGTCGCTGCGCTGGGTGCTGCCATCGGCCAGGTGCATCTCGATGTTGGCACCTTCGCGCGAGAACAGCGGCTTGCGCACCCAGCCCGGGGCCAGCGTGCTGCCGTCATCGAAGTGCGCCTCCAGCAGGTTCGGATGGCCTACGTTGCGCTGCCACAGCAACGGCAGGATGCCCTTGTTGCTCAGCACTGCCTTCCACGCCGGTTCCAGCAACTGCACGCCCGAACCGGGCAGCGCGCGGCCGAACTCTTCGGCCATCAGGTCTTCCAGCGGGTACAGCTTGAACAGCGTGCCGATCACCGAATCATCCAGCGCGGTGAAGCGGCCGTCCTCGGACAGGCCGATGTCCTCGATCGCGATGGCCTGGCCATGCAGGCCGGCCTGCGACGCGCAGTCGCGCAGGTACTCGACCGTGCCACGGTCTTCTTCCGAGCTTCCCACCGCGCTGAAGTACAGCGGCGGCGGCAGCTGCGTGGCCAGTTCGCCGAAGCGCTCGACCAGTGCCTCATGGATCGCATTGAACTGGTCGGCATGCTGCGGCAGGCGGCCGGCGTTGCGCTGGTCTTCCAGCCACTGCCACTGGAAGAAGCTGGCCTCGAACAGCGAGGTCGGCGTGTCGTAGTTCAGCTCGTACAGCTTGGCCGGACCGGTGCCGTCGTAGGCCAGGTCCAGGCGGCCGTAAAGGTGCGGCTGGCGCTGGCGCCAGCTGTCGGCGATCCAGTCGCGGTAATGCGACGGAATCGCCAGCTGGTCCATCAACCGCTCGCTGCCGATGACATCACCGACCAGATCCAGCGCCATCTGGTGCAGCTCGGCACTGGGGTCTTCGATGTCCTGTTCGATCTGGCGCAGGGTGAACGCGTAGTACGCGCTTTCATCCCAGTAGGGCTGGCCATCGATGGTATGGAAACGGAAACCCGCTTCCTCCGCGCGTGCCCGCCACTGGGCACGCGCGGCAATCCGGATGCGCTGCATGGGTCGATCAGCCGCCGTAGCTGCCGCTGGTGCTGCGGCGTGCGCTGGTGTTGCCGAAGCCACCACGGCTGGCAGTGACCGCACGGTTCGGTTCGCTGGTGACCGGTGCCAGACCGGCCTTGCCGGCGCCGATGCCGCTGGCGGTGTTCAGGCCACCGGTGCCGCCCGGTGCCGGGCGCGCCCAGCCAGCGTTCTTGTCCTGGTATGCCGGTGCCGACGCCGGCGCCTGCGGGGCGAGGCCGCCGCGGTTGCTCAGCATCTGCGACATGAAGAAACCCATCATCATCGGGCCGATGAACGAGGTGCCGGCCGAGGTGTGCTGCTGCACGCACTGCTCCGGCTTGTAATCCTTCTCGCAGGCTTCCTTGCTGGCGTACTTCGGCGCCGCATCGGCGGCCTGCTTCTGCGCTTCGGCAAAGGCATTGCGGCACGACGACGGATCACCGGTGGCCTCGGTGCAGGCCTCGACCGAGGTGTACAGGCCTTCCTGCACCTTCACCTCCGGCTCCTTCTGGCAGGCGGTGAACAGCAGCGGCGCAGCGCTCATCAGCAGCAGCGCGGTGGTGCGTGAACGTTTCATGGCCTCATGCCCTGTATACGGATCAATGCCCCAATGATGCCAAATCCGGGCCAGCAACCGGAATCGGCAAAGTGGGAAAGATGAACGGCCTTTCATTTTCGTCGGCATTGGGGTCAGAGCCCATCGCGCTGCGATGGGATCCGACCCCGGGCGGCACACCGCACTGGTAGGTGCCAACCTTGGTTGGCACACGCCCCGCGGCGCCGCGCTATGCCCGGCGCGCGCAGCCAAGTCTCCGGCGAGAAGCCCCCTTGTTGTTCAAGGGGGCGCGCCGCAGGCGCGGGGATAAGGGGAAATGCGCGGACCACCAAGCCGCTGCAAGCGGTGAAGGTGGTTGCAGCAGCAACCGAAAAAATTGGCCATGATCGGCTGACCCCCACGTCGTACGGCCCGCCCGTTCCGCCAGCCATGCCCGAATACCGTTCCCGCACCTCCACCGCCGGCCGCAACATGGCCGGCGCCCGCGCCCTGTGGCGTGCCACCGGCATGAAAGACGGCGACTTCCACAAGCCGATCATTGCCATCGCCAACTCCTTCACCCAGTTCGTGCCCGGCCACGTGCACCTGAAGGACCTCGGCCAGCTGGTCGCACGCGAAATCGAACAGGTCGGTGGCGTCGCCAAGGAATTCAACACCATCGCCGTGGACGACGGCATCGCGATGGGCCACGACGGGATGCTGTATTCGCTGCCCAGCCGCGAGATCATCGCCGACGCCGTGGAGTACATGGTCAACGCGCACTGCGCCGACGCGCTGGTGTGCATCAGCAACTGCGACAAGATCACCCCCGGCATGCTGATGGCTGCGCTGCGCCTGGACATCCCGGTGGTGTTCGTCTCCGGCGGGCCGATGGAAGCGGGCAAGACAAAGCTGTCCGAGCACAAGCTGGACCTGGTCGACGCGATGGTGGTGGCCGCCGATGACAGCGCCTCCGACGAGAAGGTCGCGGCCTTTGAACGCAGCGCCTGCCCCACCTGCGGCTCCTGCTCGGGCATGTTCACCGCCAACTCGATGAACTGCCTGACCGAAGCGCTGGGCCTGTCGCTGCCCGGCAACGGCACTACGCTGGCCACCCATGCCGACCGCGAGGCGCTGTTCCGTCGCGCCGGCCGCCTGATCGTCGAGCTCTGCCATCGCTGGTACGGCGGCGAAGACCCGAGCGCGCTGCCGCGCGGGATCGCCACCCAGGCCGCGTTCGCCAACGCGATGACCCTGGACATCGCCATGGGCGGCTCCACCAACACCATCCTGCATCTGCTGGCCGCAGCGCAGGAAGCGGAGGTCGACTTCGACCTGACCCACATCGACGCGCTGTCGCGACGCGTCCCGCAGCTGTGCAAGGTGGCGCCGAACACACCGAAGTACCACATCGAGGACGTGCACCGCGCCGGCGGCGTGTTCGGCATCCTCGGTGAACTGGATCGCGCCGGCCTGCTCGATACCACAGTGCCGACCGTGCACAGCGCCAGCCTGGCCGAAGCGCTGGAACGCTGGGACGTGGTGCGCAGCGACAACGACACCCTGCATACCTTCTTCAAGGCCGGCCCGGCCGGCATCCCCACCCAGGAGGCCTTCAGCCAGGCCACGCGCTGGCCCGCGCTGGACCTGGACCGCGCCGAGGGCTGCATCCGCTCGCTGCAACATGCGTATTCGCTGGAAGGTGGCCTGGCTGTGCTGCGCGGCAATCTGGCCGTCGATGGCTGCGTGGTGAAAACCGCCGGCGTGGATGAATCGATCCATGTGTTCGAAGGCCCCGCACGCGTCTACGAAAGCCAGGACGCCGCCGTCGCCGGCATCCTCGCCGACGAGGTGCAGCCGGGCGAGGTGGTGGTGATCCGCTACGAAGGGCCGAAGGGCGGCCCGGGCATGCAGGAGATGCTGTACCCGACCAGCTACCTGAAGTCGAAGGGACTGGGCAAGCAGTGCGCGCTGCTCACCGATGGCCGCTTCTCCGGTGGCACCTCGGGGTTGTCGATCGGCCACGTTTCGCCGGAAGCGGCCAGTGGCGGCGCGATCGGGCTTGTGGAAGACGGTGACCGCATCCGCATCGACATCCCGGCCCGCCGCATCGACCTGTTGCTGGATGAGGCCACGCTGGTCCAGCGCCGCAGCGAGGCCGATGCACGCGGCTGGAAACCGCGTGCGCCGCGCCCGCGCAAGGTCACCAGCGCGTTGAAGGCCTACGCCCTGCTCGCCACCAGTGCCGACAAGGGCGCCGTACGCAACACCGCCCTGCTCGGCGATTGATGCCGATCCGGTAGTGCCGGCCGCTGGCCGGCATCTTAAAAAAAGGGACGGAGGGGATTAAGTCGTTTGAGGCACAAACGACTTAATCCCCTCCGTCCCCTTTTTTCAGCCGATCACGCGCTTGAACGGCGGCAGCGCGTCGATGATGCGCTTGCCGTAGCGGCGGGTCAGCAGCCGCGAATCGAGGATGATCACGCGGCCGGTGTCGGTGGAGGTGCGGATCAGGCGACCGGCGAACTGGGTCAACGTGCGCAGCGCGTGCGGAATGGCGATCAGGTTGAACGCATTGAGCCCGCGGCCCTCGAACCATTCGCTGAGGGTGGCAGTCTGCGGATCGGTCGGCACCGCGAACGGCACCTGGGTGATCACCACCGTGGTGCACGCTTCACCGGGCAGGTCGAGGCCTTCACCGAACGAGTTCAGGCCGAACAGCACCGAACCCTCACCCGCTTCGACGCGGCGCAGGTGTTCTTCGATCAGCCGGGTCTTGGACATCTCGCCCTGTACCAGCACCTGCTTGCGCCGCGCGGCCGGCATCAGCCCGGCCACCTTTTCCATCTTCCAGCGCGAGGTGAACAGCACCATCGAGCCCTTGGCCCAATCCAGCTCGGTGTCGAGGTAGCGCGCCACCTCGCGGGGATGGCCTTCGCGGTCGTCGGGGGTGACCGGGAACCTGGGCACGATCAGCTCGGCCTGGTTGGGCAGGTCGAACGGCGACGACAGCGAGACCATCTCGGCCTCTTCCGGAATGCCGTTGTCGATCGCCAGCGACTGGAAATCGCCACCGCCGGTCAGCGTCGCCGAGGTCATCACCACCGAGTCCACCTCATCCCACAGCAGCTTGCGCAGCACGTGCGCGGCCGATACCGGCGAGCCGTGCAGCACCAGGTCGCCGTCGCGGGTGGCGGTGACCCAGCGCGCCATCGGCGGCGCGCCGTCCTTGTCCTCGCGGCGCCAGGCCTGCCACAGGTTGTACTGTTGCTCGATCATTTCCAGCGCCATGCCCAGGTTGCGCTGCAGGCGCTCGCGCGCGGCGTCGTCCGGCTTGCCCTTGGCCACCTGCGCGGTAGCGGCATGCGCCCAGTTGTAGAGGCTGCGGGTCTCGTCGGCCAGTGCCTCGATCGGCTCGCGCCAGGCCTCCGGCAAACGGCCGTTGGCCGCGCGCCACATCGGCTCCTCGTCCGCTGGCGCCGGCATCCACACCCGCTCGATGTGATCGCGGAACGCGCGCAGCTGCTTGGCGACGTTGCTGGCGACCTCGATCGCTTCGTTCGGCAGCAGGTTGCCGAGGCGGTCCTTGTCGACCGCGCGGTAGGCACCGGCAATCAGGATCTGCAGGCGCCCGGTGCGCTTGGCCATTTCATCCAGCGCCAGGCTGGCCGCGCCCTGGTCGATCGCCACGTTGCCGATGTGATGGCCTTCGTCCAGCACCAGCAGCATGTCCGACGGCGGCGCGATCAACGGCTGGCCGTTGTCGCTGTCGCCGATCGACAGCGCCGACAGCAGCAGCGCGTGGTTGGTGACCACGATCTGCGCATCGCGCACGGTGTTGCGTGAACGCAGCACCGCGCACTGCGCCGAATACGCACAACGGCGCCCGGCGCAGCCCGAGGCCGGCGTGGTGATGCGGCTGCGCAGGCCGGGACTGATGGTCTCCGGCGCATTGTCGATATCGCCGTCCCAGCTGCCGCCGGTGAAGGCATCGGTCAGGCGCTTGGCGATGTCCATCTCGATCGGCGCCAGCGGCCGGTCGAACAGTGGTGCATCATCCTCGAACATGCCGCCCTGCGAGCCCTCGCCCTGTGCTTCGGCGGCGTTACGCGTGCACAGGTAGCGGGTACGGCCCTTGGCCAGCGCCACGGTTGCTTCCAGGCCGGTGGCCTTGAGGAAATTCGGGATATCGCGCTCGACCAGCTGCGACTGCAGCGCCACGGTGCCGGTGCTGATCACCAGCTTCTTCTTGCTGGCCAGCGCAATCGGTACGCCCGCAGTGAGGTAACCCAGGCTCTTGCCGACGCCGGTCGGCGCCTCGACCACGCCAACGCCGCCGCTCTTCGACAGCGCGCGTGACACCACGCCGATCATCTGGCTCTGCGAGCGGCGGGTGGAGAAGCCGGGAGTATTGGCCTGCAGCGTCGTGTACGCCTTGCGGATCGCGTCCTTCAAGGGGTCATCGAGCGTGCGCGGAGCGGCGACGGTTTCGGTCACGCCGGGAATTACCGTGGCTGGATCGGGCCGGTCATTGTCGCATGGCCGGCCATGTCCGCCGCCGCTGGCTGCCTGAACGGGGCAGCGGCGACGCCCGGCGGCTGGATGAACACGCCGGACGCTGCTGGCGACGGCCCTGGGCCGTCACCGCGGTGTCACTGCACCGCGTTGCCGCGCAGCCGCAGCAGGCGCACCAGCGCCCACACCAGCAGCACCACGCCGATGGCCTCGACCATTGCCAGCGCGAAATGCAGCACGCCGAGGATGGCGCTCAGGCTCGACACGGCACTGAAATCACCACTGCGGACCATCCACATCGGCAGGATGCCCGCCGCCATCCCACCGAGGCTGGTCAACAGCAACAGCAGCAGGCCGACCAGGGCGCCGGTGCGGGTCGCATCGCGCGGCGCACCGACCACCCAGACCAGGCCGACGCACAGCGCGATCAGCACCGGCAGGCGCACACCGACCATGCTCAGCACGGTCACCATCAAGGTCGTGCCGTCCATCGATCAGTCCTCGCCGGCCAACACAGCCGGGCCCTGGCGCAGCGCCTGGTAGACCTCGTCGGTCTGCGGGCGTACGCCGTGCCACTGCAGGAAGCTCTCTGCGGCCTGTTCGACCAGCATGCCCAGGCCATCCACGGTGTTGCGGCAGTTCGCCGCGCGTGCCCATGCCAGGAAGGCGATCGCCGCCTCGCCATAGTTCAGGTCGACGGCGGTGGTCATCGAGTTGACCAGCGACAGCGGCAGCTTGAACTCGACATCGCGGTCGCGGCCCGCCGAGGTGGCGTTGACGATCAGTTCAAAGTCGCCCAGGTCGCGCAGGTCCTCCCAGTAGCGGCTGATCGCGCGGCCCGGTTCGCCCATGGCATCGATCAGCTCGTCGGCACGTTCCGGCGTGCGGTTGACCACCACCAGTTCGGTGATGCCGGCATCGAGCAGCGCCGGGGCGACGCTGCGCGCCGAGCCACCGGCACCGATCATCAGCACGCGACGGCCGCGCAGGTCCAGGCCGTGGCGGTCGGTCAGGTCGCGCACCAGGCCGATGCCATCGGTGGTGTCGCCGTGCCAACGGTCGCCCTTGCGCAGCAGCGTGTTGACCGATCCGGCGCGGCGCGCCCGTGCGGTCAGCGTGGTGCACACCGAGAACGCGGTTTCCTTGTGCGGCAGGGTGACATTGGCACCGACACCGCCCTCGGCAGCGAAGGCCTCCAGGCCGGCCAGGAACGCCTCCGGGGCCAGGTCGATCGCGCGATAGTCGATGGCGATGCCTTCCTGGCGACCGAACGACGCATGGATCTGCGGCGACTTCGAATGGGCGACGGGGTGTCCGAAGACGGCGTAACGGTCGGTCATGGAATCCTCAAGCTGGCTAGACTGATGCTCTGTTCGTGCATGGAACCGGATGATGCGCATCACCCCGCCCCTGCTGGTGCTTGCCGCCAGTCTACTCTCTGCCCCCGTGGCGATGGCGTTGAACGAGTACGGCATCGAAGGCATGGGCGTGGTCTCGACCCGCGCCGACGAGGGTCGCGCCACGATCAGCGCCGATGGCCAGCGCATCGTTTTCGCCCGCCGCGGCGAAGCCGGCTGGGGCCTGTGGGAGGCACGCGTGGTCGACGGTCGTTGGCAGCAGGCACAGGCACTGCCGGTCGGCGTGGCCGGTGAAGCCCGCGATCCCTACTTCAGCCGTGATGGCCGCTGGCTGCTGTTCGCGGCCGGCCGCGAGGGCGCGCTGGCGCTGTACCGCGCTGCGCTGGCCACCGATGGCCGGCTGGTCCCAGCGCAGCCGCTGGGCGGTGACGGCGGGCGCCGGGAAGAGCGCGGACCGGCCCTGAGCGCGGATGGCAAGCAGCTGTTGTTTGCCCGCCAGCAGGGCCATGGCGCCGGCTGGGACCTGTTCGTAGCGACGCTGGATGCGCAGGGCCTGCGTGGCCCGGCCACCGCACTGAGCGCGCTGAACAGCGCCGACGACGAGACCGACGGCGACTGGCTGGGCCATGACGGCGCCGTGGTGTTCAGCCGCGGCCACGGCAGTACCGCGCAGGTCTGGAGCAGCGGCTGTGCGTGGAGCGGTGTGGCGCTGCAGCCGCTGGGACTATCGTTCAACCAGGCCGGCGGCTGGACCGGCACGCCGGTGATCGACAACGCCAGGCCCGGCGAGATGATGGTGGCCAGCAGCGCGGCAAAGGCGCCGCGCGCCGGTGGCGTGGACGTGTACCGGTTGGCGGTGCCCAGGGTGGCGGCGGTGGCCGGGTGCGTGCGGTAGATCCACGCCATGCGTGGATGGCGCCCGCGAAGGGGTCAGAGCCCTTTCCTGCGGAAAGGGATCCGACCCCGGGGATTGCCCGTCAGCGCGACAGCACCTTGGCGCGCAACTGCTCGTACTCCATCTCGCTCAGCTGGCCGTTGTCCTTGCGCTGGTTCAACGCAGCCAGCTCGGCCTGCACGCTGTCCGGCAGGGCCTGCTCACGGGCTACGTGGCGGGCGGCGGAAAGCTGCTCCGGCGGGCGCTTGCCCGCCCGCCAGGCGGCGATGAAGACAGCGACGATGATGGCACCGAACACCAGGACACCGGTGCCCCAGATCAGCCATTGCATCCATCCCAGTTCGGGTCCCATCGCGCAGTCCTCCGTCTATCGTGGCGCTATTGTCAGCGCTCGCGCAGCCATCGCGCCACCTGCGGCGCGAAATAGGTCAGCACGCCATCGGCACCGGCCCGCTTGAAGCCCAGCAGCGACTCCAGCACGCAGGCACGCTCGTCCAGCCAGCCGTTGGCGAAGGCGGCCTTCATCATCGCGTACTCGCCACTGACCTGGTAGGCGAAGGTCGGCACGCCGAACGTGTCCTTCACCCTGCGCACCAGGTCCAGGTACGGCATGCCCGGCTTGACCATCACCATGTCGGCGCCCTCTTCCAGGTCCAGCGCGATCTCGCGCAGAGCCTCGTCGCCGTTGGCCGGGTCCATCTGGTAGGTCTTCTTGTCGGCCTTGCCGAGGCTGGCCGCGCTGCCCACCGCATCACGGAACGGGCCGTAGAACGCCGAGGCGTACTTGGCCGAGTAGGCCATGATGCGCACGTTGATGTGGTTGTCGGCATCCAGCGCACGGCGGATCGCGCCAATGCGGCCGTCCATCATGTCCGACGGCGAGACGATGTCCACACCGGCCTCGGCGTGCGACACCGACTGCTTGACCAGCGCTTCGACCGTGATGTCGTTCAGCACATAGCCCTTGTCGTCGATGATGCCGTCCTGGCCGTGGGTGGTGTACGGGTCCAGCGCCACGTCGGTCATCACGCCCAGTTCCGGGAAGCGCGACTTCAGCGCGCGGATCGCACGCTGCGCCAGGCCGTCCTCGGCCCACGCCGCCGACGCGTCCAGCGACTTCAGCGACGGGTCGATCACCGGGAACAGGTCGATCACCGGAATGCCCAGTTCCAGCGCTTCTTCGGCCACCTTCAGCAGCTCTTCGATCGACAGCCGCTCCACGCCCGGCATCGACGGCACTGCGGTGCGGCCCGCCAGTTCGTGCACGAACACCGGGTAGATCAGGTCGTCGGTGGTCAGCGTGTTCTCGCGCATCAGGCGGCGCGAGAACTCGTCGTGGCGCATGCGGCGCGGGCGGTAAAGCGGATGGGACATGGCAGGCTCCGAGGAGTGGCTATTGCAACAGGTAACCCTGCGGCAGCAGGGGTTCGGGCAAGGGGCGTTCGCCGAGCGCGTCGAGCTGGTCGATCTCGATCGTGCGCACCAGCGCGTCCAGCGGCAGGTCGTTCGGCTCCAAGCCGAACGGGTCTTCCATTTCTTCGCCCAGCTGGTCCAGGCCGAAGAAGGCATAGGCCAGCACCGCCGACAGCACCGGCGTGCCCCAGCCCAGCGAACTGGCCAGGCCGAACGGCAGCAGCACGCAGAACATCCACGCGCAGCGATGCAGCAGCAGGGTGTAGGCGAACGGCAGCGGCGTGGTGAGGATGCGCTCGCAGCCGGCCTGGATCGACGACATCGCGTGCAGGCGCTCCTCCAGCTGGGTGTAGAGAATCGGATCGAGCTCGCCGGCGCGCAGCGCCTGGGCCAGCTCGGCAGCGATCATCGACAGCAATGCATCCGGCACGTTCTCGCGCTGGCCCAGCTGCTCGCGTTGCGGCTTGTCCAGCCATGGCAAGGCAGCCAGGGCCACGATGCGTCCACGCAGGCGCGCGGCCAGCGCATGGGCGAACGCGGTGGTGAGGTACGCGATGCGGCGACGGCGGCCGCCGTCATCGGCCAGCAGCAGGTGCACCTGGCGGGCCAGCGAACGTGATTCGTAGACCAGCTGGCCCCACAGCTTGCGGCCTTCCCACCAGCGGTCATAGCAGGCGCTGTTGCGGAAGCTGAGGAAGATCGACAGGACCAGGCCGAGCAGGGTGAACGGCGTGACCGACACGCGTTCGATGCCGGTCGGCGGGGCCAGTTCCACCACGGCCGCCACGGCAATGGACAGGATCAGGATGGCCAGCACCTTCGGCGCGATCGCTTTGACGATCGAGCCGCGCAGGATGTACAGCAGTTGCCAGCCGTGGGGACGGGGTCGGATGATCATCGGGCAGCCGCGCCAGGCGCGGAATCACAGGCACGCGGGGGGCTCGCGCAGCCGCTCATTGTACGCCCCTGCCCGGCCAGCAGCCGTGTATCTGCGACGCCCGGTCGCACCGGGTGCCGGGATTCAGATCACGCCGCCGCCCAGGCCCAGGCGCAGGATGCCGACCACCACCACGATGCCGTTCAGCACCAGCCCGGCCCAGGCCCGACCGCGCTTGGTCGGGTGGGTAAACAGGATGCCCAGCGCGGCGATCACCGCGCCGACGGCGGCGAACGGGATCAGGAACCAGTTGCCCCAGCCAAGCAGCGGAATCAGCGCCAGGATCATCCACAACAGCGCAAGTACGCCCCACAACAGACTGATCACGCCCATTCCGCTCTCCCGCAGTTGGTTCCTGTCTGTCCACCATAGTCGTTCACGCGGTCGCCGCCTACTGCCGTTGGCGGGGCTGTCACCCGACGCGTGCTAGCGTGCTGCCGTGGGTGCCCGGGCCCGGGTGTTGGCGCCGATTCAGAGTGGCCCACCGAAGATCGCAACCAGTCCTACAGGGGTCGTGCCATGAACATCCGTTGGGCCGCGCTGGCGGCCATCCTGCTGGTCGCCGCCGGTTGTGCCAGCACCTCCAAGGTCATGCTGGGGCGCGCCCGCGCGCCGATCGATCCGGCACTGGTGCAGATCTATTCCACGCCACCGGCCGGCTCGCAGGAAATCGCGCAGCTGGAATCGGCATCTGCCGTGGGCTTCGGCACGCAGGGCCAGACCGATGCCGCGGTGGCACGCCTGAAGCGTGAAGCGGCGGCACTGGGCGCCAATGGCGTGGTGCTGATGGGCGTGGGCAGCAGCGGCTCACCGGTGGGCATGTCGGTGGGTGCCGGCACCTTCGGCTCGCATGTGGGGGGTGGCGTCGGCATCGGTATTCCGACCACGCAGAAGCGCGCCGCCGGCGTGGCGATCTGGGTACCCAATCCGGAACCGCCGGCACGGTTGCCGACCCAGGTGATCACGCCGCAGCGGTGATGCAGTAGATCCACGCCATGCGTGGATGGACATTGACGCACGGGGTCAGAGCCCTTTCCTGCGGAAAGGGATCCGACCCCGGCGCGGGCATCACTTGTACTTCGGCACGAACACCTTGTTCACCGCATCGGCCAGCTGGTCCGGCGGCAGCAGGCCCTGGTCGAGCAGGAAGTTGTTGAACGCCAGGCGGTCGAACTTCGCGCCCAGTGCCAGCTCGGTCTGCATGCGCAGTTCGAGGATGCGGGTGTAGCCATAGAAGTAGCTGCCCGCCTGGCCCGGCATGCGCACCATGTAACGGTCCAGTTCCTGGGTGGCCATCGCCTTGGACAGGCCGACCTGCTCCATCAGCACACGTTCGCCGTTGGCGCGGTCGGTCAGGCCGAGGTTGAGCATCGGGTCAAGCATTGCGCGTGCGGCCCGCAGCAGGCGGAACTGCAGGGCGATCATCTGCCCGTCCAGCGGCTCGTACGGCACCATCTCGGCCTCGGCATACAGCGCCCAGCCTTCAACATTCACCGAATTGAACGCGAACATGGTGCGTGCCAGCGAGACACCACGCTCGACCATCGCGGTGAACTGCAGCTCGTGGCCGGGGCGGCCTTCATGCGCGCTCAGCGTCCATGCCGCCGCACCGAAGTTGAAATCGTCGTATTGTGCGCCCGGGCCCGCCGCCGGGTTGCCCAGCGGCAGCACGAAGGTGCCCTGCTGCCCGGTGTTGTTGACCAGCGGCGCCGGCAGGAAATGCGGGGCCGGGCTGGCCGCGCTCTCGGCGGCCGAACCCAGGCGCATCTGCATGGCGCGCTTGGGCACGTCGACGATGGCATGCTCGCGGATCAGCGGATCGATCGCATCGATCACCTTGCGGTAGTGCCCTTCCAGATGGTCGTCGGCGATCTTGTCGGCCTTCAGCGCGCGGATCACCGCCACCGGGTCACTCGGGTCGGCCACCTTCAGACCCTTGTCCTTCACCACCAGCGGCGCCAGCTGCTGCATCGCCGAGCGGGTTTCCATGAACTCCAGCTGCGCGCGCTGCATCAGCAGCTTCGGATCGATATCGATACCGACCTGCTTGAGCTGGTAGGCGTACAGCGGCGCCGGCAGGCGCGCATCGGTGCGTGCCTTCGGCAGCACGTCCTTGCGGGTCCAGGCGGCGTAGTCCTTCATCTGCCCGGCCAGGGCCTTCATCGCCTCATCGGCGCCGGCGATCTGGTACTTCTTCAGCAGCGACTCGATGCCGGTGATGTACGTCTCGACATTGTCCAGCGATTGCTGCACTTCGATCTTCGTCGGCTGCAGCAGGCTGCCGTCCTTCAAGCGCTCTTCGTAACGCTGGCGGGCCAGCGTGGTGAACGCGGTGCCACCCGGCTGCAGCCCGGCGTAGGCCTTGAGGCGGTCGATCGCCTTGGCCCGGCGCTCGGCCGGCACCTGGTCGGACAGCAGCAGGTTGAGGCCGCTGAAGATGGTCTGCGGCGCGTCACTCCATGGCAGCAGGTACTTCTCGTTGAGCTCGCTGCCTTCGATGTTCTGGTTGGCGGCGTGGATCATGATCTCCAGGTCCTGGCGGACGTTGGGATCCTGCTCGGTGGCCAGCTTGGCTTTCAGTTCATCGCGGGCCTTGGCCATCGCGGCGCGGTAGCGCTTGCCATTGTCCGCACCGAGGTCGGCCACCTTGTCGTCATAGCCGGGCACGCCGAAGAAGCCGGTTTCTTCCGGCTGGAACGGGCCCTGCGCATCAAGCAGGATCTGCGCCAGTGCGTTGCTGCGGGCCACCCAGGCCGGGCTGGCCGGAGTAGCGGCCTTGGCGGCGGGTGCCGCCAGCGCCGGCGGTGCGGACATCAGCGGGGCGGCAGTCAGGGCCAGGGCAACGGCCAACGCGATCGGCTTCATGGTGCACTCCAGGACAGGGTTGCCCGCACCCTACGCGCTCAGCGCTGTGGCGACAATCGGCCGGAGGTCACAACGCCGCGGCCAGCGGGCATTCGCCGCGTTCGCGGCAGGCCTGCAGCTCGCATTCCTGCGCGGCCTCGTCATCATCCAGCGCGGTCAGGTCGAACGTCTGCTTGTTCTCGCCCAGCACATACATCACCGGATAGTCCCAGACGTCGTCGCTGCGGGTGCCCTTCACGAACAGCCGGCCGCGCGCGCGCGGGCCTTCCAGGGCCACGGTCAGGCCGACGTCACGCTGGCCGTTGATCGCGGTCTGCATGCTGCCCAGCGGCATCGACTCGGCACGCAGCGGCTCGCCGAAGGCTTCCACCAGTTCGATGCTGCATCCAGCGCGGCGCATCGCCTCGCGCATCGGCGGGCTCTCGCGTGCCGCCTCGCTCCAGCGCAGCACGCTCCAGGCCACCACGCCACCGGCACCGGCCAACACCAGCAGCACGGCCAGCGGCATCGCCCAGCGCCAGTGACGGGACCACCAGCCGGCAGGCTTCGCGCCATGGGTGGGAATCGGCGGCGGCAGTGTCATCGGCGGGCTCCTTCCCGTTTGTGCATCAGGGCTTCAGGCAGCGTCCCAGGAAGGCTTCGGCCACACGGTAGCGATGCAGGGCATCGGCGCCGGACAGGCCATGCTTGGCACCCGGATAGGTCATCAGCTCGAACGGCTGGCCGCGCTTCTGCAGCGCGCTCATCAGGCTGGTCGAGTTGGTGAACAGCACGTTGTCATCGGCCATGCCGTGAATCAGCAGCAACGGCGAACGCAGGCCTTCGATATGGGTCAGCACGCGCGCTTCGCGGTACCCCGCTTCGTTGCGCGCCGGCAGGTCCATGTAGCGTTCGGTGTAGTGGCTGTCATACAGGCCCCAATCGGTGACCGGTGCGCCGGCCACGCCACAGGCGTACTGGTTCGATGCCTTGGCCAGCAGCATCAGAGTCATGTAACCGCCGTTGGACCAGCCCTGCACGCCGATGCGCGCCGGGTCCACCCACGGCTGCTGCTTCAGCCAGGCCACGCCGCGCAGCTGGTCGGTCACTTCCACCGTGCCCTGCTTCCCGTACAGCGCACCACCGAAGTCGCGGCCACGGCGCGGAGTGCCGCGGTTGTCCAGCGAGAACACCACGTAGCCCTGCTGGGCCAGGTACTGGTTGAACAGATGGTCGCCGCGGCCGGGCCAGCTGTCGGTGACGGTCTGGCTGGCCGGGCCGCCGTAGACGTACACCGCCACCGGGTAGCGCTTGGACGGATCGAAGCCGGCCGGCTTGATCAGGCTGTAGTTCAACGGGGTCTTGCCGTCGGCAGCCATCAACGTGCCGAACTCGACCGGGCGCTGCGCATCGCGGTAGCGCGCATACGGGTGCTTGGGATCGGTCAGGTCGTTCTCGACCAGCGTGGCGATCTTCTCGCCGTTGGCGCGGAACAGTTCGATCTGCGGCGGCGTGGTGCTGTTGGACCAGCTGTCCACGTAGACGCTGGCATTGCGGGCGAAGCTGGCGCTGTGCATGCCCGGCGCCTTCGACAGGCGCTGCGGCTCACCGCCCTGCAGCGACACCGCGTAGATCTGGCTTTCGCGCGAGGTCTCGATGCCAGCACGGAAGTAGGCCTTGCCGGCCTTCTCATCGACCGCCAGCAGTTCGTCCACCGGCCAGTTGCCATGGGTCAGCGCAGTGGCCTTGCCCTTGTCATCGATGCGGTACAGGTGCTGGAAGCCGGTGCGCTCGGACGACCACAGCACGCTGCCATCTTCAAGGAAGCGCAGGCTGTTGTGCAGCGGCACCCAGGTCGGGCTGGTCTCGTGGGCGAGCACGCGCTGGCGGTTGGAGTCGAGCGCCACTTCGACCAGGTCCAGCTGCTTCTGGTCACGCGACTGGCGCTGGAAACTCAGGTGCTGCGCATCGCGCCAATCGACGCGGGCCAGGTAGATGTCCTGTTCCTTGCCCAGGTCGATCCAGCGCGGCTGCGCATCGGCGGCCGGTGCGATCACGCCCAGCTGCACGCGCACGTTGGCGTCGCCGGCGGCCGGGTAACGCTGTTCGATCACGTCGGTGCGGTCGGCATAGACCTCGTAGCGCTTCTGCACCGGCACCGGCGCCTCGTCGATGCGGGCGAAGGCGATGGCCGAATCATCCGGCGCCCACCAGTAACCGGTGTGGCGATCCATTTCCTCATCGGCGACGAACTCGGCCACGCCGTTGCCGATGGTGGTGCTGCCGTCGCGGGTCAGCTGCAGCTGCTTGCCACTGGCCAGGTCGATCACCCACAGGTTGCGGCCACGGATGAAGCTGACGAAGCCGCCTTGGGGCGACAGCTTGGCGTCGGTGGCGAAGCCTTCACCGTGGGTCAGCTGGCGCACGGCCGCCTGGCCATGCTGCTTGAGGTCGTACAGGTAGAGTTCGCCGCCCAACGGGAACAGCAGGCGCTGCGCGTCCGGCGACCACTGGTAATCGACGATGCCGGTCATCGCGGCGATGCGCTGGCGCTCGCGTCGGGCCTTTTCCTCATCGCTGAGGGTCTCGGTGCCGGGCAGCACGACCTTGGAATCAACCAGCAGGCGGGTCTGGCCGCTGCCGATGTCGTAGGTCCACAGGTCCAGCTGGTTGCGGTCGCTGTCCTTGCCGCGCAGGAAGCTGACCTGCGAACCGTCCGGCGCCACCTTGGGCTTCATCAGGGTCGGGCCGGACAACGGCAGGGGGCCGGTGATGGCTTCCAGGGTCAGCTTTTCGGCGTGGGCGGCGGTACTGGTGGCGAGCATGAGGGCAAGCGAAGCGAACAGGTGGCGCATGGAGGATCCCGGCAAACGGCAGGTCCGCCTCCACGCGGGGCGCGGGACGGTCGTCCCCCATCCTAACCAAGCCCGTGCGGGAAGGCAGCATGACCTTCTGCCCATAAGCAGTGCGGACGAGTGCCGACCAACGGTCGGCACCCACCTTCAGATGCCGGGGTCAGCGCTGGCCGAACAGATGCTTGCGCTCTTCGTCGCTGAGCGGCTTGCCGGCGTTCGGGTTCACCTGCTGGCGCAGCGCATAGGCGCGCTGGGTGGCCGGGCGCGCGGCGATGGTCTCGTGCCAGCGCTTGAGGTTCGGGAACGCGGCGAAGTCCACCGGCAGCTTGTCGTAGGCGCCGATCCACGGGTAGCTGGCCATGTCGGCGATGGTGTACGCGTCGCCGGCCAGGAAGGCCTGCTGGGCCAGGCGCTTGTCCATCACCCCGTGCAGGCGGCGCACTTCGTTGTCATAGCGCTCGATCGCATACGGGATCTTTTCCGGGGCATACACATTGAAATGCCCCATCTGGCCGCTCATCGGGCCCAGGCCCGCCATCTGCCAGAACAGCCATTCCAGGGTGGTGACGCGGCCGCGCGGGTCGCTGGGCAGGAAGCGGCCGGTCTTCTCGGCCAGGTACAGCAGGATCGCGCCGGACTCGAACACGCTCTGCGGGGCGCCGCCATCGACTGGGGCGTGGTCGACGATGGCCGGCATCTTGTTGTTGGGCGAAATGGCGAGGAATTCCGGCTTGAACTGGTCGCCCGAGCCGATGTTGACCGGGTGGATGCGGTACTCCAGGCCGGTTTCCTCCAACAGCAGGGTCACTTTATGGCCGTTCGGGGTGGGCCAGTAATACAGGTCGATCATGGCGTCGGCTCGGGGTGCGGAAAGGAACCTGAAGTCTAGTGCGTGAGTTGGGTTGGCACCGTCATGGCGGGCCGGTAACCTCGCCTCTCCCCCGAAACGCAGCATCCCCCGCATGAGTGCAAACCGCCCGCCGCTCTCCCCGTTGTCCACGCTGATCTTCGCCTCGCGCTGGCTGCAGCTGCCGCTGTACCTGGGCCTGATCGTGGCGCAGTGCGTCTACGTGTTCCTGTTCGGCAAGGAACTGTGGCACCTGATCTCGCATTCCGCCTCGATGGGTGAACAGCAGATCATGCTGATCGTGCTGGGCCTGATCGACGTGGTGATGATCTCCAACCTGCTGGTGATGGTGATCGTCGGCGGCTATGAGACCTTCGTCTCGCGCCTGCGCCTGGAAGGCCACCCGGACCAGCCGGAATGGCTGAGCCACGTCAATGCCAGCGTGCTGAAAGTGAAGCTGGCGATGGCGATCATCGGCATCTCCTCGATCCACCTGCTGAAGACCTTCATCGCCAGTGGCGCACTGAATGGCATCCCGCTGTGCACGCCGGAGCAGATGAGCGTGGCCGCCGCCAACATCGGTGTCGCCCGCTGCTCGATGCTGACTCAGGAAGGCGTGCTGTGGCAGACCATCATCCACTGCGTGTTCATCCTGTCGGCGATCGGCATCGCCTGGACCGACAAGCTGATGTCCAACGGCCACAGCAAGTCGCACGACAAGGCGCACGACCACTGATGTCGGCGCCGGCAACGGCACGGCCGCCGTTGCCCATCCCGGCCACTGCTCTTGTACGCGGCGGCGGCCGGGATGCTAGATTGCACCCTCGCCGTTGCCGGCGGTGGCGTCGGGAAACGTCACCCTGCCGCGCCCGGACCGCAGGTCCCGGCCATGCATATCAATGATTTACGTCACGTCGTCTTCTAGAGGGGAGCAGGATGTCGCACGTCTCAACGATCACCGCCGCGCGCCGGTGGCTGCCGGTTGCCCTGGCACTGGCACTGGCTGCCTGCTCGGGCAAGGAGGAAACCGCCGCACCGGCCCCGGCCGCCGCACCCACCGCCGCTGCACCGGCCGCACCGGTGGTCGCCGCCAAGGTGCAGTCGATGGGCACCGAGCAGCTGCGTGAGTCGGCCAGCCAGGCCCTGCGCGAGAACCGCATGTACGCGCCGGCTGGCGACAACGCCATCGAGTACTACCTCGCCCTGCGCGACAAGACGCCGGACGACGCCTCGGTGAAGAGCGCGCTGACCGACCTGCTGCCCTACACCCTGATCGCCGCCGAACAGCACCTGGGCCGCGAGGACTACACCGAAGCGCAGCGCCTGGTGGCACTGATCGAGAAGGTGGACGCCTCTGCGCCGGCGTTGCCGCGCCTGAAGGACGGCCTGGCCAAGGGCGTGCAGAACGCGGCCAAGCGCACCGAGGCCGAAGCCGAGAAGGCGAAGAAGGACGCCGAGGACCGCAGCAAGCAGCAGACCGAACAGCAGCGCCTGGCCGAGCAGCGTGCCAAGGAAGCCGACGCAGCCAAGCAGATCGCTGCCCAGCAGGACGCCGCCCGCCGCGACAACGAGCGCCAGGAAGCCGAGCGCCAGGCTGCGGCCCGCCGCGAAGCCGAGCAGAAGCAGCAGCAGGCTGCCGCCCAGCAGGCCAGCGCCGCACGCCAGGCCGCAGCTCCGGCGGCCGCTGCGGCGCCGAACCTGCGCCCGGTCAGCACCCCGGCGCCGCGCTATCCGTCCGAGGCGCTGCGCGCAGGCACCTCCGGCGAAGTGCTGGTGGAAATCACCGTCGGCACCGACGGTTCGGTGACCAACGCCCGTGTGCTGCGCGCAACGCCATCGCGCGTCTTCGATCGCGAGGCCATGAACGCGGTCAAGCGTTGGCGCTTCGAGCCGGTCAGCGCACCGGTCACCACCCGCCGCACCCTGGTGTTCGCCCCGGGCGGCAGCTGACCGCGAAAAGGGGACGGAGGGGATTAAGTCGTTTCCGCCCCGCAATGACCACACGGCCCGGCATGTCCGGGCCGTGTTCGTTTCAGGCGAGGCTGTCGATCAGGCGCTGCAGTGCCGGATCACGCGCGGCCAACACCTGGAACAGGCCCAGCGCATGCAGGCCCGGCAGCAGCGCACGCAGGTCGGCTTCGGCGGTGGCGCGGGTGGCGTCATCGCCGGCGGGGGCCTGCCAGTCACGGACGCTGGCGAGGAAGGCGCCGACGCTGCCCTTGCGCACGGTGAGGCCGTTCACCTGCACCTCGTTCTGATGGTCGGGAAGGATGTCGTGTGGCTGCATGGGTGATGCTCCGGTGGGATCGGAAACCCAGTGTGCCGCCCAGCCAGCGGCACTTCTGCCGTATAACTGCCATTGGATATGGCAGATCAGACATCACCCATGTTGATTGACCCCGCTTTGGCGAACGCCGAAGGCGGTCCACTCGTCCTGGCCTCGCAGCTGCGGGTGCCCGGACGGCGCCGCACCGCGCGCCACCAGCACGTGCGCGGCCAAGTGCTGGGTGCCCACCACGGCCTGCTGCGGATCGAGGCCGGCGATCTGCACTGGTTGCTGCCGGCGGGGCACGTTGCCTGGATACCGCCCTTGCTGCCCCACGCCCTGGTAGGGGCAGAGGCATTCGATGGCTGGAGCCTGTACTTCAACGCCGAAGCCTGTCTGGAGCTGCCCGCCGTGCCGCGCATTTTCCAGCCGAACGTGCTGTTGCAGGCGGCGATGATGCGCGCACTGAGTTGGCCACATCAGGCGCTGGACGCCGCGCAGGCACGCCTGGCCGGCGTGATCACCGATGAGATCGCCGCCAGCACGCCTTTGCCGCTTGCCTTGCCACAACCGCAGGATCGACGGTTGCGGCGGATCGCGGCGGCGCTGGCACGGTCGCCGGACGACCTTCGCAGCGTCGAAGCGTGGGCAGCCGCCAACGGACTGTCCAGCCGCAGCCTCGCCCGCCGGTGGCAGGCCGAAACAGGCATGACCCTGGGCCATTGGCGGCAACGCCTGCGCGTGTTGCTGTCGCTGCCACGCCTGCTGGCCGGCGAGCCGGTGATCAGCGTTGCGCTGTCGATGGGCTACGACACCCCGAGCGCGTTCATCACCGTGTTCAAGCGCGAGATGGGGGTGACGCCTGCGCGGTATTCCAGCGGCTGACGCATTCGACGCTCCCGCTGTCTACCCTCGCGACCTAAGCTATTTTCTAGAATCAGGAGGAGAACAGATGAAGTACGACGACGCCAGCTGGCATTCCGGGGGTGACTTCCCTTCGGATCTTCCGGCTGAGGCCGGCGCCACTCACATCGGCATGTACCTGGCATGGCTGCTGCTACAGGGCATGGCAAGCGAAGAGCTCGCCGAGGACGCAGAAGAAGACCTGCAGGCGCTGCGGGAACGTAGAACGACGCCGGGCCTGTTCCTGCTTCAATGCAGCGACGGCAAATTCGTCGATGACCTGGTCAGTGATGAAGCCAACACGTTCACTGCTTCGTACTACGACCTCGAGAATGGCCAGTATCTCGAAGACTATGAGGAACAGTTGGGGGCCGAGGTCCTTTCGCTGTACCACGTCGCCGATACCTGGGAAAACTTCGACCGACTGGCACCGGTGATCGCCCAGCGCTTCGCCGCTTGGCAGGCAACGCGAACCTGAGAACAACGAGGCCCGGAATGACCGGGCCTCGTTCCCCATCCGCCAGGCATGGCCTGGCGCTACCAGCTGCAGTCAGCCAGAGATGGCCAGGCGCTCGTTGTGATAGCGGCGCACGGCGGCGAACCACAGCACGGCGGCGAGGCCGAGGCTGGCGCCGAGGTAGATCGCCCAGACCGCCGGGGTGATGATCTCGTGGCGGATCACCTTCAGCAGCATCTGGTTCTGCGACAGGAACGGCACGGCGTACTGCCACAGCTCGCTCTTCAGCGGATAGGCTACCAGTGCATAGCCAGGCAGCATCGGCAGCAGCATCAGCCAGGTCATGTGGCTTTGCGCTTCCTTCATGCTCTTGGCTGCGGCCGACAGGAAGGTCAGAAGCGAGGTGCCGATCAGCAGCATCGGCAGCATCACCAGCAACATCTGCAGCATCGAGCCGACGTTCATGTTGAACTGGCGGCCGATGTTGCCGGGTGCGATCTGCGCGCTCACCTTGAACGCGACCAGGGTCAGCAGCAGCGACACGAAACCGACCACGCAGGCGGCGGCGATCTTGCCGCTGACGATCGCGCTGCGCGAGCCCGGCGTGGCCAGCAGGGGTTCCAGCGACTGCCGCTCGCGCTCGCCGGCGGTGGCGTCCATCACCAGGTAGGCGCCCCCGATGAACGAGGTCAGCGTCAGCAATACCGGCAGCAGCATCGACAGGATCATGCCGCGCTTGGCCTCGGCACTGGCCAGGTCCTGGCGCGCCACGTCCAGCGGGCGTGCCACCTGTGCGTCGATGCCACGCGCCATCAGGCGCAGTGCACCGACCTGGCCGTTGTAGGTGGCCAGCGCCGCCTCCAGGCGCGCACTGGGTACTTCAGCCGCGCGACGCGTGCTGTCCTTGATCACCTCCACCAGCGCCGGCTTGCCCTCGGCCCAGTCCTTGCCGAAGTCATCGCTGATGCGCAGCGCCACATCGATGTCCTGGGTGCGGATGGCCTCGGCCAGGTCCTTCGGTGCCGGTGCGGCATTGAGGCCCTGTGCGGCGAGGAAGCGCACCAGGTTCGGCGCGTTCCCGGCGCCGATGGTCGGGATCTGCAACGGCTCTTCGATCTGGGTGCGTACCCGGCTCTCGGCCAGCTTGCCCATGCCCAGCAGCAGCACCGGGTACAGCAGCGGCCCGAACAGCAGGGTCAGCAGCAGCGTGCGGCGGTCACGCGACAGGTCGCGCAGTTCCTTGCGCATCACCGTCATCAGGGTCGACATCATGCTCATGCGTGCAGGCCCTCTTCGCTGCCGATCAGTTTCACGAACGCGTCCTCAAGATTGGCTTCGCCGGCCTGCGCACGCAGCTCGTCGGCGCTGCCGGCAGCCATCACCGTGCCCTTGGCGATGATCACGATGTGGTCACACAACGCGCCCACCTCCTGCATGATGTGGCTGGACAGGATCACGCAGCGCCCCTCTTCGCGCAGGCCCAGCAGGAAGCGGCGCAGCGCGCGCGTGGTCATCACATCCAGGCCGTTGGTCGGTTCGTCGAGGATGACGTTGCGCGGGTCGTGCACCAGCGCGCGGGCAATCGCGGTCTTGGTGCGCTGGCCCTGCGAGAAACCATCGGTCTGCCGGTCGAGGATGTCACCCATGTCCAGCGCGTGCGACAGCACCTCGATGCGTTCGCGGATGCGCTCGGCCGACAGGCCATGCAGTTCGCCGAAGTAGGCGATGTTCTCGCGCGCGGTCAGGCGCTTGTAGACGCCACGCGCATCGGGCAGCACGCCAAGGTGGCGACGTACCTCCACCGGATTGCGCGCCGCATCGATGCCGTCGACAGTGATGCTGCCCTGGTCGGGCGTCATCAGTGTGTACAGCATGCGCATGGTGGTGGTCTTGCCGGCACCGTTGGGGCCGAGCAGGCCGGTGATCAGCCCATCCCCGGCGCGGAAGCCGACGTTGGCGACCGCCTGGATGCGGCCCGTGCGGGTATCGAAGGCCTTGTGCAGGTTGTCGGCGACGATCATGGTTCCCATCCATTGAACGAGGTGAACGCCGGCACGTAGCTCAGCGTATCCAGGCAGCCGGCATCCAGCGCCTTGGCATCGGTCTTGTCGATGAACTGGCCGAGCAGCCGCGGCATGCAGCCGGCGGTCAACGTGCCATGGCCCTGGCCACGGGCGACCAGCGCACGGCCGTTGGGCAGGCCCTTGAGCACCTGTGCGGCGTAACGCGGCGGCGTCACCGGGTCCAGCTCACCAGACAGCAGCAGTGCCGGCACGTCGCTGCGCAGCGGCACGGCATCGGTTGCCGGCGCCGGACGGTGCGGCCACACCGGGCAGGCCGCGAAGAACGCACTGGCCACTTCGTTGCCGAACAGCCGCTCGGGATCCTCGGCCGGCGCGTGGTAGCGCGGCGCATCCTCGCTGCAGATCACCGACCACTGCATGCCGCGGTTGATCTGGAAATCCATGCTGCGGTTCGCGCCGCGCGCCAGCGATGCCAATGGGGCATAGCGCCCGTGTGCGGCTTCATCCAGCACCAGTGGCAGCAGCGAGGAATACTGCGGCACGTAGGAGAAGGCGAAGGCAAGGCCGACCACGCTGTCCGGGGTCAGGACATCCTGCCGGGGTGCGTTGGTGCCCGGGTCGCGATACTCGACCGAGACCGGTGCACGGCGCAGGGTGTCGACCACGCTGCGCAGCTGCGCGCGGGTATCGGTCGGGAAACGCTTGCTGCACGCAGCATCCTTGCGGCACTGCGCCGACTGCAGGGCGATCGCATCCTCGAAGGTGGTCGCGAAGTCGCCACCGACCACCAGCTCGTTCGGTACCACGCCATCGATGACGATGCTGCGGGTGTGCTGCGGATAGGCCCCGGCATAGCGCTGGGCCACGCGGGTACCGTAGGAGCCGCCAACCAGGTTGAGCTGGTCCACACCGAGCGCCGCACGCACCGCATCCAGATCGGCGATCGCCTCGGTGGTGGTGTAGAAGCGCGCATCGGCACGCCCCTGCAGCGATGCGGCGCAGCGCTGGGCGTAATCGCGCAGCGATGCCTCGGAAGGCGCGGCATCCTCGTCCACCTGCAGCGGCTTGCCGTCCGCGCCCAGGCAGCTGAGCGGGTTGGAGCCGCCGGTGCCGCGCTGGTCGATCAGGAACACGTCGCGCTGCTTGCGCACCTGGCGCAGTGCAGTATCGACGATGACCGCCACCTCGCTGGCCGCTTGGCCGGGGCCGCCGGCCAGGAAGAACACCGGGTCGGGCTGGCTGGCGCCGCTGCTGCCCGATTCCAGCCAGGCGACACGCAGGCCGATCCGGCGACCGTCAGGCTGGGCCCGGTCCTCCGGCACCTGCAGGGTGGCGCACTGCGCCTCCACGTTGGCGCTGGCACCTTCGGTGGACAGTGTGCAGGGCTGGAAGTCGATCGTGCCGAAGCGGCGGCTGGGTGCATCGCTGGCGCTTCCGGCGTCGGCCGGCGTCGGCTGGCTGCACCCGGCAAGCATCAGGCTGGCCAGCATCCCGGCCAGCGCGAGGTGGTGTCTTTGCATCGTGCTCGTTTCCCCTGGAGGACGTTCCTGTCGACCACGACGGGCTGCCGCGGAAGATGTGACCCAACTTACACGGGCAGCGCGCCGACGGCGATGGGCAATGACGAATCCGCAGCCAACGGCGCGCAGACCAGGCGGTCCCGCCTCTCGGCCTTGGCCGGCACAGGGCGGCATCGGCGGCGGCCCGCAGCGCCCCATGGGCCAGTGCACCGGCCCGGCGGCAATGCGGGGTCTGAAAACGGCGAGCACGGCCGCCGGCGCACGCGCAGAATCCGCCGCAGACCCAGGAGACGCTCATGCACACGTGGTACCTCGGTGGCATCGACCATCGCCCCTTCCTGCACCTGTTCGAGATGAGTGACAGCGCGCTCGCCGCGCTCGGCATCCAGCGTCGCTGGGCCGGCGCCAACGGCGGCCATCCCTGCCGGATCAGCCTGAGCGATCCCGCGCCTGGCAGCGAGCTGCTCCTGCTGTCCCACGTCCACCTGCCGCTGCATTCACCGTATCGCGCCGCCGGCCCGATCTTCGTGCAGCGCGGCGTGACCCGTTGCGTCCTGCCGCCAGGCGAGGTGCCCCCGTATGTGCAGCGCCGGATGATATCGATGCGTGCCTATGACCACGCCGCGCTGATGTGCGGTGCCCAGGTCTGTGCGGGCACCGAGGTGGCCGACCACCTGGATGCACTGTTTGCCGACCCGTCGGTGGCGTTCGTCCAGCTGCACAACGCGGCGCATGGCTGTTTCTCGTGCCAGGCAGATCGGGTGGGTACCGTGACTGCGTAGCGTGATCCCCATGACGTGATCGATGCCACGCCGGTCACGTGACGTCCAGCGCATCCGTTCAGCCCTGCGTGAAGCCTGCGGGAAGGGCTTCACATGCGCAGTCACGGATCGGCACTGCGATGGTTCCGTCGCCTGCATCGCGACTCGATACTCGCCGTGGTGCCGCCGGAAGTCCACTGCGCAGCGCAGCGCCTGCGGTCACCGTTCCCTTTCGACGACCACAAGGATGCGCCATGTCATTCCGATCCACACCGCTGCTGCTGGCTACCTCGTTCGTGGCTGCGGGCCTGTCCCTGGCCGGCAACGCGTTCGCCCACGGCACCATGACCACGCCGGTCAGCCGCGTCTACGCCTGTTTCCAGGGCAACCCCGAGAACCCGACCAACCCGGCCTGTGCCGCCGCCAAGGCCATCGGCGGTTCGCAGGCGTTCTACGACTGGAACGGCATCAACCAGGCCAATGCCAACGGCAACCACCAGGCCGTGGTGCCCGACGGCAAGCTGTGCAGCGGCAACAACCCGACCTTCCGCGGCCTGGACGTGAACCGCAGTGACTGGCAGACCACGCCGATCCAGCCCGATGCCAATGGCAGGTTCACCTTCGTGTTCAAGGCGACCGCACCGCACGCCACCCGTGACTGGCGCTTCTTCGTCACCCGCGAAGGCTGGCAGCCGGGCAGCCCGCTGCGCTGGGCCGACCTGCAGGAGTTCTGCACCCTGGGCAATACACCGCTGTCGGCCGATGGCACCTACAAGCTGCAATGCACATTGCCGCAGCGCAGCGGCCAGCATGTGATCTACAACACCTGGCAGCGCTCGGATTCGACCGAGGCGTTCTATACCTGCATGGATGTGCGCTTCCAGGGCGGCGGCGGAACGGCACCGGCAACACAGTGGCAGGATGCCGGCCCGGTCACCGCGCGCGGCGAGCTGCCGGTCGGCACCACGTTGGCGCTGCGCGTGTTCAATGCCAACGGCAATGATGTCGAACGCGTGGAAGCCACGCTGGCCAGCGGCCAGACTGCCGCCGCACAGTGGCCGCTGGTGCTGGCACGCAAGGTCAATGCCAGTGCGCAGCACGCACGCGTGGGCGTGCTCAGCAACGGCGTGATCACGCCGGCGGCCTCGGCCACCGACAACCGGGTGTACCTGAAGGACGGCAACCGCTTCCAGCTCGACACCCGGGTGCCCGACGCGGGCACGCCGTCGCCGGGCGGTGATTTCGACCACGTGTACCCCGCAGGCATTGGCAGCTACGTCCCCGGCCAGACCGTGGTAAAGGGCACCGACGGCAAGCTGTACGCCTGCCGCCCGTTCCCGGAAGGGGCGTGGTGCAACGTCAATGCCGAGGCATATCGCCCCGGTATGGGCAGTGCATGGCGCGATGCTTGGGTGCCCTACTGACCCGTTGTAGAAGGCGGTGCGCATCGCGCCGCCTTCTGCCTGAGCCGCAGTGCTTTGAGCAGCGTGCTGCAGATCAGGCACGACAGCCACTGAAATCAAACTTGTCCGATATTGCCGGCCTGTCTGCATGTGAAGACTTCATGGGGTTTCCCATACCTCGCAAAGGAGTCTCTGCATGCACCTGTCCCATCGGGCAGTCCTCGCACTGTCCGTCGTTGCCGGCCTGGCCCTGTCCGGCAGCGCCTTCGCCCACGGCACCATGACCAAGCCGCTCAGCCGCGTGAAGCAGTGCCACGAGGGCAATCCGGAAAACCCGACCAACCCGGCCTGCGCCGCCGCCAAGGCAATTGGCGGCGCGCAGCCGTTCTACGACTGGAGCGCGATTGCGCACGGCAATGCCAATGGCAACCATCGTGAACTGGTGCGCGACGGCGAGCTGTGCAGTGCCAGCATTCCCAAGTACCGCGGCCTCGACCTGAACCGCACGGACTGGCCGACCACGCCGATCCGCGCCGACGCGCGTGGCCGCTACACCTTCGAATTCTATGCCCCGGCCCCGCATGCCACCCGCGAGTGGAAGTTCTATGTCACCCGTGAGGGCTGGCAGCCGGGCAGCCCGCTGCGCTGGGCCGACCTGCAGGAGTTCTGCACCCTGGGCAACGTGCCGGTGGATGGCAAGACCTACAAGCTGGATTGCCCGCTGCCCAAGCGCAGTGGCCAGCACATCATCTACAACACCTGGCAGCGTTCGGATTCGGGTGAAGCGTTCTACACCTGCATGGACGTGCGATTCGAAGGCGGCAATGGCGTGATTCCGCCGCCGCAGTGGCAGGATGCCGGCCCGGTCACCGCCCGCGGTGCGCTGGAGGCAGGCACCACGCTGACCCTGCGCGTGTTCAATGCCAACGGCAACGATCTGGAGCGCCCGGAAATCACCCTGGCTGCTGGCCAGACCGCTCCGGCACAGTGGCCGATGGCGCTGGCCCGCAAGGTCAACGGCAGTGCCCAGCACGCCCGCGTCGGCGTGATGAAGAACGGCGTGATCACGCCGGTGGCGTCCGCCACCGAGAACCGCGTCTACCTGAAGCCAGGCAACCGCTTTGAACTGGAAACCCAGATTCCGGGCCCGGTTGATCCGGTCGATCCGCCGGGTGGCGATTTCGACTTCGTGTATCCGGCCGGCCTCGGCAGCTACAAGCCTGGCGAGACCGTGGTGAAGGGCACCGACGGCAAGCTGTACGCCTGCCGTCCGTTCCCGGAAGGTGCGTGGTGCAACATCAACGCCGATGCCTATCGCCCGGGCACCGGCTTTGCCTGGCGTGATGCCTGGATCGCGTACTGAACTCGACGGGGGTGGCACTTCGGTGCCACCCCTCCTGCATGACGCTTCTTGCGATGGCGGTCGCATGGAAAAAGGCGATGGGTTCCCAGCCTCGTTTTTTTAGGAACCGTTGAATGGAGGACGCTCTATGCTGCGTGGAAACTCGGCGGGTCTTCCACGCGTCAAAGGACGTCATCGATGCAAGCCCACCTACTTGCAGCAGTTGCTGCCTCCCTGTGCGCAGCTCTCTTCGCCTCACAGGAGGCCCAGGCCCACGGCACCCTTTCCAAGCCGATCAGCCGCATCTACGCCTGCCGTCAGGCCAACCCCGAGAATCCGACCAATGCGGCCTGTGCGGCAGCCAAGGCCATCGGTGGCGCGCAGCCCTTCTACGACTGGGCCGGCATCAACCAGGCCGAGGCTGACGGCAACCATCGCCAGGTCGTGCCTGATGGCGAACTGTGCAGCGGCGGCAATGCAAAGTACCGCGGCATGAACCTCAATCGCACGGACTGGTCGACCAGCCCGATCCGCGCCGATGCCCGCGGTCGCTACACCTTTGAGTACCTCGCATCGGCTCCGCACAAGACCCGAGACTGGGTCTTCTATGTAACCCGCGAAGGTTGGCAACCGGGCAGCCCGCTGCGTTGGGACGATCTGGAGCAGTTCTGCTCGCTGGGTCACGTGGACGAGGATGCCAACGGCATCTACCGACTCGATTGCCCACTGCCCAAGCGTACTGGCCAGCACATCATCTACAACACCTGGCAACGCTCGGATTCGAAGGAAGCGTTCTATACCTGTGCCGACGTACGTTTCGAAGGCGGTGACATCATTCCGCCACCAGAGTGGGAGGACGCTGGGGCCATCACCGCGCGGGGTGACCTGGAGACCGGTACCACCCTGACCCTGCGCGTGTTCAACGCCAACGGCAATGACCTGGAAAGCCCGAAGATCACCCTCGCCACCGGGCAGACCTCCGCCACGCAATGGCCGCTGGCGCTGGCCCACCAGGTCAACGCTTCTGCCCAGCATGCCCGGGTGGGCGTGCTGAAGAACGGAATCATCACTCCCATCGCCTCGGCCACCGAGAACCGCGTCTACCTGAAGCCGGGCCATCGCTTCCAGCTCGACACGCAGCTGCCGGATCCGGTCGATCCGCCACCGGGCGACTATGACTTCGTGTATCCGGACGGTATCGGCAGCTACACGCCGGGCGAAACCGTGGTCAAGGGCGCCGACGGCAAATTCTACGCCTGCCGCCCGTTCCCGGAGGGCGCGTGGTGCAACGTCAATGCCGAACCCTACCGCCCGGGCACCGGCTCTGCCTGGCGTGACGCCTGGATCGCGTACTGAGGCCGGGCACCGGGGGCGGCGTGGTGCCGCCTCCGGTTTGCGGGGGGGTGCCGGCCAGCGGCCGGCACTACCGGGGTTCATGGGGTTGCCGGCCAACGGCCGGCACCACCCGGGCCTACTTGCTGCTGACGTACTTCTCGCGGCGGATCTGCGGGTTGCCCAGGCCGGCGGCCTTCAGCAGCTCGGCGCAGGCATCGACCATGTCCGGGTTGCCGCACAGGTAGGCGATGTCGGTGGCCGGGTCCGGCGTGAAGCCGGCCAGCGCCTGCTGCACGTAGCCGTGCTGTACGTCCGGGTGCGGATCAGCCGGGAGTTCACGCGACAGGCACGGAACATAGCGGAAGTTCGCGTGCTTTTCGGCGAAGCTGTAGAAATCTTCGCTGTACAGCAGCTCGCCCGGGCTGCGCGCGCCCTGCAGCAGCACGATCTGCACGCCGCGTTCGGCCATGGCCTTCTCCAGCAGCGGCAGCATGGAGCGGTACGGGGTAACACCGGTACCGGTGGCGATCAGCAGGTAACGGGCGTTGTGGTCACCGGGATTCAGGCAGAACCGGCCATAGGGGCCGGACGCACTGATCTGGCTGCCCTGCTCCAGCGCCTCGAACAGGGCCGTGGCGGCGCCACCGGGCACGAAACTGACCGCGATGTCCACCGCCTCGCCCGGGCCCAGCGCATGGTCGTGGATGGTCGCCAGCGAGTAGCTGCGCTTGGTTTCGGTGCCGTCGGCGTAGCTGAAATGGACCTGGATGAACTGGCCGGGCTGGAAATCCAGCGGCTGCCCATCGTCACGCACGAACTGGTAGTGGCCGACGGTCGGGGCCAGCATGCGGCAGCCGACCAGCTTGAGGGGGAATTGAACAGGCACGACTTTTCGGGACAGTGTGTAGCCGGGGCAAGCCCTCGGGGTCTTCTATAATAGCCCCTCCCCGCCCCTCTCCAGCGCCAGCCCATGGGCGCGAAGGCTTCGAGCTTGGCATTCCAGAACGATACGGCGCCCGCCCTGCGCGTGCGCGACCTGCGCAAGACCTATGACAACGGCACCCAGGCCCTGAAGGGCGTTTCCCTGGAAGTGGCCCCGGGCGACTTCTTCGCCCTGCTCGGCCCCAACGGGGCGGGCAAGTCGACCCTGATCGGCATCATCAGCTCCCTGGTCAACCTCAGCGAGGGCCAGGTGGAGGTGTTCGGCAGCGACCTGGTGCGCAACCGCAGCGCCACCATGCGCCTGATCGGGCTGGTGCCGCAGGAGATCAATTTCAACCTGTTCGAAAAGCCCTTCGACATCCTGGTGAACTACGCCGGGTTCTACGGCGTGCCGCGCGAGGAAGCCGAGCAGCGCGCCGAGGAAGAGCTGAAGCGCGCGCACCTGTGGGAAAAGGCGCAGGTGATGAGCCGCACGCTGTCCGGCGGCATGAAGCGCCGGCTGATGATCGCCCGCGCGATGATGACCCGCCCGCGCCTGCTGATCCTGGATGAGCCGACCGCCGGCGTGGACATCGAGATCCGCCGCGACATGTGGCGCGTGCTGAAGGAGATCAACGCTGCCGGCACCACGATCATCCTCACCACGCACTACCTGGAAGAAGCCGAGTACCTGTGCCGCCACCTGGCGATCATCAACCATGGCCAGATCGTCGAGCAGGGGCCGATGCGCACCCTGCTGGCCAAGCTGGACGTGGAAGGCTTCCTGCTGGACATCGACGGTGACCTGCCGGCGCAGCTGCCGGTGATCGAGGGCACGACGCTGACCGCGCCGGACCCGCACACGCTGGACATCGACATGCCACGCGCGATGGACCTCAACCGCGTGTTCGCTACGCTGAACGAGTCCGGCATCCGCGTGCGTTCGATGCGTACCAAGAGCAACCGCCTGGAGGAGCTGTTCGTGCGCCTCACCGGCAACATGGAGAAGCCTGCATGAGCACCACCGAGCTGACCGACGGCCAGCGCAACCGCATCGCGCTGATGACCATCGTGCGCCGCGAAGTCGCCCGCATCATGCGCATCTGGGGCCAGACCCTGGTGCCGCCGGCGATCACCATGACCCTGTACTTCCTGATCTTCGGCAACCTGATCGGGTCGCGCGTGGGTGACATGGGCGGCTACACCTACATGCAGTTCATCGTGCCGGGCCTGGTGATGATGAGCGTGATCCAGAACAGCTACGGCAACATCAGTTCCTCGTTCTTCGGTGCCAAGTTCGGCCGCCACGTCGAAGAACTGCTGGTCAGCCCGATGCCGAACTGGGTGATCCTGTGGGGCTACGTGGCCGGTGCCGTGCTGCGCGGCCTGATGGTCGGCGTGATCGTGCTGATCATCGCGATGTTCTTCACCCCGGTGCGAATCCCGCATCCGATCGTGATGCTGACCACGGTGATCCTCGGCGCGACGATCTTCTCGCTGGCCGGATTCATCAATGCGGTGTATGCGAAGAAGTTCGATGACGTGGCGATCGTGCCGACCTTCATCCTGACCCCGCTGACCTACCTGGGTGGCGTGTTCTATTCGGTGAAGCTGCTGCCGGGCTGGGCCGAAGCGGCCACGCACGCGAACCCGATCTTCTACATGGTCAACGCGTTCCGCTATGGCCTGCTGGGTAGCAGCGATGTGCCGCTGCCGGTGGCCTACGGCCTGATGATCGGTTTCGTGGTGGTGCTGACGGCGCTGGCCCTGTGGCTGCTGCGCCGTGGCGTGGGTATGCGCAGCTGAGACCTGCGTGGTAGTGCCGGCCGCTGGCCGGCAACACCAGATCCACGCCATGCGTGGATGCAGCAGTCTGTAGAGCCGAGCCTATGCTCGGCTCTTTTTTGCCTGCAATCTCCGGCACAATCGCAGTACTGATTCCCCCCAGAAAACGGTGAACGTGCAATGCGCATCCTGATCCTCGGCGCCGGCGGTACCGGCGGTTACTTCGGTGGCCGCCTGGCCCAGGCCGGCGTGGACGTGACCTTCCTCGTGCGCCCCGCGCGCGCCGCGCAGCTGGACCATGATGGCCTGGTCATCCGCAGCCCACTGGGTGATGCGCGTTTCCCGGTTCAGCACGTCACTGCTGATGCACTGCCCGCACTGGCCGCGCAGAAGCCCTTCGACCTGGTCATCCTCAGCTGCAAGGCCTACGACCTGGACAGTTCGATCGATGCCATCGCCCCGGCAGTCGGCGCGAACACCACCGTGCTGCCGATCCTCAACGGCCTGCACCACTACAACGCACTGGATCTGCGCTTTGGCCGCGACGCCGTGCTCGGCGGCCTGTGCTTCATCAGCGCCACCAAGGCGCCCGATGGCGCGGTGCTGCATCTGGGCAAGCCGGCCAAGCTCACCTTCGGCGAGCGCGACGGCGGCGCGATCTCCGCGCGCGTGCGCGCCTTCGCTGCGGTCTGCGCGAAGGCCAACCTTGATCACCTGGCCAGCGAGCGCATCGGCCAGGAACAGTGGATCAAGTACACCTTCCTGACCGCGCTGGCCGCAGCCACCTGCCTGCTGCGTGCGGATATCGGCACCATCGTCGCCACCGATGATGGCGAGGCGATCGTACGTGGCCTTTACGACGAGTGCCTGGCCGTCGCCGAAGCCGCCGGTGAACCGGTTCCGGAGGCAGCGAAGGACACTGCGCGCGGCACGCTGACCCAGGCCGGCTCGGCGTTGAAGGCCTCGATGCTGCGTGATCTGGAGGCCGGCCAGCAGGTGGAGGCCGAACAGATTGTTGGCGACATGCTGGTGCGTGCGCGCAGGGCTGATCAGGAAGCCCTGCTGCTGCAGGTTGCCTACAGCAGCCTGCAGGCCTACCAGGCACTGCGGGTCGCGTGAGTCCCGCCTTGCAGGCCAGCCCATTGCCCGCGCGGGTACTGATTCTCGGGCTGGGCTGGAGCGGACGCGTGCTGGCCGCGCAGCTGCAGGCGCACGGCGTAGGCGTGGCCGGCACGGTGCGCGATCCCTCGTTCGCGCCGGACGATGGCCTGCCACGGCATCAGCTGCACGCCGACACGCCACCGTCGCCTGCCCTGCTCGATGAGATCGCGCAGGCCGATGCCGTGCTGTGCAGCGTGCCGCCCGACGCGGAGGGCGACCCGGCACTGCGCCTGCTGCTGCCCGCGCTGCAGGCCAGCCCGGCATTGCGCTGGGTCGGCTATCTGTCGTCGACCTCGGTGTATGCCGACCGCGCCGGCGGTTGGATCGACGAGCGCAGCGCGGCCGACGCCACTGAAGCGGCTGGTGTGCAGCGCCTGCTCGCGGAAGCACAGTGGCGTGCACTGGCCGGACAACGCAGCATCGCCTCGGCGGTGTTCCGCCTGCCCGGCCTGTACGGGCCGGGTCGCAATGCGCTGGTGCAGTTGGCGCAGGGGCGTGCGCGCCACGTGGTTCGCCCGGGCCAGGTGTTCAACCGACTGCACGTGGATGACCTGGCAACCGTCATCATCGCCGCAATGCGGCGCCCGGCCCGGCAGGGTCTCTACCTGCCCAGCGACGACGAGCCTGCACCGCCGCAGGATGTGCTGGCCTTCGCCGCGAAGCTGGGCGGGTTTGCGCTGCCGCCCGCCGTGGCCTGGGATGACCCGGCACTGAGCCCGACGCTGCGGCGCTTCTACGAGAGCAACAAGCGCATCGACAGCCGTGGCACGCGTGAAGCATTGGGCTGGGAGCCGAGGTTCCCCAGCTACCGTGAGGGCCTGCGCGACCTGCTCCGGTAGTGCCGGCCGCTGGCCGGCAATCAAGATGTGCTGCCGGCCAGCGGCCGGCACTACCATCAACCCGCGTCGGGCAGGCGGAAGAACGCGCGGGCGGCCGCCGTGGCATTGGCCGCGGTCACCGCAACGTCCTCGCCACGGTCACGTGCCAGCTCTTCCACGATGTGCGACAAGAACATCGGCTCGTTGCGCCGGTCCTTCGGCATCGGCTTCAACGTGCGCGGCAGCAGGTACGGCGCGTCGGTCTCGATCATCAGGCGGTTGGCCGGGATGCTCTTCACCAGTTCGCGCAGGTGCGCGCCACGGCGTTCGTCGCACAGCCAACCGGTGATCCCGATGTACCAATCCTGGTCCAGGTAATCGAACAGCTCATCGCGTTCGCCGGTGAAGCAATGCACCACCGCCGGGCCGATGCGGCCTTCGAAGTTCTTCATCTGTGCCATGAAGTCGGCATGCGCATCACGCTGGTGCAGGAACAGCGGCTTGCCGTTTTCCGCGGCCAGCTGCAGCTGGCGCTCGAAAGCACGGTGCTGCGCCGGGCGCGGCGAGAAGTCACGGAAGTAGTCCAGCCCGCACTCCCCCACCGCCACCACTTCCGGATGCGCGTGCAGCGCGCGCATCTCGGCATCGCATTCCTCGGTGTATTCCACCGCGTGGTGCGGGTGCACGCCGGCGGTGGCGTACAGGAAGCCGGGGTGCTGCTGGGCCAGCTGCAACGCCAACGGCGAGTGCTCGCGGCTGGCGCCGGTGATGACCATCTGCACCACGCCGGCCTGGCGCGCGCGGTCCAGCACGGCATCGCGGTCGCGGTCGAAGGAGTCGTGGGTCAGGTTGGCGCCGATATCGATCAGGTGCATGGTCATCGCGGGGGAAAAGTGCCCGCGCATTGTACCTGCGCCCGCCGTGCCCCCTTATCCTTTGCCCATGAACGCCTCGCTCTTCCCGATTTCCCCGCTGCTGCCGCAGATCCAGCAACACCTGGCCGCGCAGCAGCGACTGGTGCTGGAGGCCCCGCCCGGTGCCGGCAAGACCACCCAGGTGCCACTGGCACTGCTCGACGCACCGTGGCTGCAGGGCCGCAAGATCATCCTGCTGGAACCACGGCGGGTCGCCGCCCGCAGCGCCGCGCTGTTCATGGCGCGGCAGCTGGGCGAGGAGGTCGGTGGCACGGTCGGCTACCGCATCCGCTTCGAAAACAAGGTTTCGGCGCGCACGCGCATCGAGGTCGTCACCGAAGGCATCCTGACCCGCATGCTGCAGGACGACCCGATGCTGGAAGAGGTCGGTGCGATCCTGTTCGACGAATTCCACGAGCGCCATCTCAGCGGCGACCTCGGCCTGGCGCTGGCGCTGGATGTGCAGGCGCAGCTGCGCGATGACCTGCGCCTGGTGGTGATGTCGGCCACGCTGGACGGCGAGCGGCTGGCACGTTTTCTCGATGCGCCGCGGCTGAGCAGCGAGGGCCGCAGCTACCCGGTGGCGATCAGCCACTTCCCGGCGCGCCGCGATGAGGCGCTGGAACTGCAGGTGCGCCGCGCGGTGCAGCAGGCCCTGGCCGAGCACCCCGGTGACCTGCTGGTGTTCCTGCCCGGCCAGCGCGAGATCGCGCGGGTGCAGGCGGGCCTGCAGGAATCGCTCAATGGCGATGTCGAGGTCCTGGCGCTGCACGGTGAACTGCCCGTGGAACAACAGGCGCGCGTACTTCAGGTGGCCAGCGATGGCCGCCGGCGCGTGGTGCTGGCGACCAACGTCGCCGAGTCGTCGGTGACGTTGCCCGGCGTGCGCGTGGTGATCGACAGCGGCCAGGCACGCGAACCGCGCTACGACCCCAACAGTGGTTTCACCCGGCTGGACGTGGTGGCCATCGCGCAGGCATCGGCCGACCAGCGCGCGGGCCGCGCCGGCCGCGTCGCCGAGGGCGTGGCCTGGCGGCTGTGGCCACAGTCGCAGCGGCTGGAACCGCAGCGCCGCGCCGAAATCGACCAGGTGGAACTGGCCGGACTGGCACTGGAACTGGCGGCCTGGGGCAGCAGCGATCTGCGCTTCCTCGATCCGCCCCCGGCGGGTCCGATGGGCGCGGCGCGCGAACTGCTGCAGCGGCTCGGCGCCCTGTCCAGCAGTGGCGCGATCACCGAACTGGGCCGGCGTGTGCTGGCGCTGGGCACGCATCCACGGATGGCGGCGATGCTGCTGGCAGCGCCCGATGCCCGCGCCCAGGCGCTGGCTGCCGACCTGGCCGCGCTGCTGGAGGCGCGCGACCCGTTGCGCCAGGGCGGCGACGCCCTGGCGGCCCGCTGGCGCGCACTGGCCGCGTTCCGCAATGGCCGCACACCGGGCGATGCCAACCGCAGCGGGCTGGCCGCGATCGATGCCGCCGCCAAGCAGTGGCGTCGCCGCCTGCGCTGCGAAGCCACGCCGCCGGCCAGCATCGAGGCCCATGAGCTGGGCGACCTGCTCGCTCATGCCTTTCCCGATCGAATTGGCTTCCAGCATCCCAGCGATCCTCTGCGCTACCTGCTGGCCAATGGCCGCAGCGCGCGCCTGCACGAGCTGAGCGACCTGCGCGGTGAGCCGTGGCTGGTGGCCAGCGAACTGCGCTTCGAGGCGCGCGATGCACTGCTGCTGCGTGCCGCGCCGGTGGACGAGGATCGGCTGCGCAAGGCGTGGCCGGATCGCTTCGTCACCGAAGACGTAGTGCGCTGGGACAGCGAGCGACGCGCCCTGGTGGCACTGCGCGAGACCCGTTTCGACCGCATCGTGCTGGACAGCCGCTCGGCCGGGCGGGTCGATCCGCAGCACGCCGCGCAGGCACTGACCGGCGCGGTGGCTGAACTCGGTCTGCAGGCGCTGCCGTGGACCGAGGGCCTGCGCCAGTGGCAGGCGCGCGTCGAGTCACTGCGGCGCTGGATGCCGGAGCTGGACCTGCCCGACTGCAGCGACGCGGCCCTGCTGGCCAACCTCACGCAGTGGCTGCAACCCGCGTTCGCCGGCAAGAGCCGCCTGGACGCGCTGGATGAGGCCAGTTTCGGCGAGGCACTGAAGTCGCCGCTGGAATGGTCACAACGGCAGCTGGTCGAGCGCAATGCGCCGACCCGCATCACCGTGCCGTCCGGGCTGGAGCGGCCGATCACCTACGCGTTGAACAGCGAGAGTGGTGATCCGCTGCCGCCGGTGCTGGCGGTGAAACTGCAGGAACTGTTCGGCCTGGCCGACACGCCGCGCATCGCCGATGGCCGCGTGCCGCTGACCCTGCACCTGCTCTCCCCCGGCGGCCGCCCGCTGCAGGTCACCCAGGACCTGCGCAACTTCTGGGAAAACACCTACGCCGAAGTGAAAAAGGAAATGAAGGGCCGTTACCCGCGCCATCCATGGCCGGATGATCCGTGGACAGCCACGGCCACGCACCGGGCAAAGCCGCGCGGAACCTGAGGGCGGGGGCGGATCCCATTGCATCGCAATGGGCTCTGACCCCATACACCGCGCCGGGGTCAGAGCCCTTTCCCAAAAGAAAGGGATCCGCCCCACCCTGCCTGATCCTGAATGGCTGCGGTAGAGTCACGCCACGTGCGTCCCCGGCTGACATACCGTTTACGGGCAACGCGCGACACTGGACTTCGACCCGAGGCAAAGGACCCCCGCATGAGCAAGCTGACCGTAATCACCGACCGCGCCCTGGAGCGCGCCCTGGAGCTGGCCCACACCGCCGGCGATGGCCTGAAGAGCGCCGGTGGCAGCCTGCGCAATGCGGACTGGATCAAGACCGGCGCCGCCATCGGCGCAGTGAAGACCGGCGGCAAGGCCGCGACCAAGTTCGTGCGCCGCAATCCGGCCGTGGCCGTGGCCGCTGCTGCGGTGGGTGTTGGCCTGCTCGGCTATGCGCTGTACCGCAAGCAGCAGAAGAAGAAGGCCGCCAATGGCCACGTGGTGAATGGGCAGGCGCAGCGCATCAGCGCGCGTGACCGCCGCAACGACACCGTCGTGGACGAGCACAGCGATATCGGCAGCGACGCGTGAGTGTGACCGACCGGGTCAGAGCCCTTCCTGCGGAAGGGATCTGACCCCGAGCCAGGGCCGGATGCCGCGAGGTATCCGGCCCTTTCTGTTTCAACCGATCTGCCGCCACTGCCCGGGCTGCAGGTCCTCCAGCCGGTACGGTCCCATCGACACCCGCACCAGTCGCAACGTCGGCAGGTTCACCGCTGCAGTCATCCGCCGCACCTGGCGGTTGCGGCCCTCGCGGATCGTGATCGCCAGCCAGCTGTCCGGCACGGTCTTGCGGAAACGTACCGGCGGATCGCGCGTCCACAGCGTCGGCGCCGGGTCGAGGCGCTCGATCTTCGCCGGCAGGGTCGGTCCATCGTTGAGCACAACGCCATCGCGCAGCTGTTGCAGCTGCTCGTCACCGGGCGTGCCTTCCACCTGCACCCAGTAGGTCTTGTCGGCCTTGTGCCTGGGGTCGGTGAGCTTGTGCGCCAGCGTGCCGTTGTCGGTCAGCAGCAGCAGGCCCTCGCTGTCATGGTCCAGGCGGCCGGCGGCATACACGCGCGGCGGCAGGCCGAACCCGGCCAGGGTCGGCCGCGGCGGCACGCTGCGGTCGGTGAACTGGCAGAGCACGTTGAAGGGCTTGTTGAAGGCGATCAGCATTGCAGGCATGGCGGGCGGCGGGTAAGGCATTGTCCCACGCCTCGCGCCAGGCGACTGTAGAACCGGAGGCAGCGGCAGGAGCCGCTGCCAACGTCGCGTGCGACGGTCCGAAGGGTGCCGGTCAGGACGGCCGGCATTGCCCACGCTCGGCTGCTGTTGTGCTCCGTCGCGCCGCGCGCGATGAGCCGAGCATCGGCTCGGCTCTACGGGGCACTCCGCGCTGGCGCTACGGCGTGCCGGCTTACGGCTTGATGAAGCGCAGGGTCATGCGGTCGCTTTCACCGATCGCCTGGTACTTCGCATCATCGGCCTTGTCGTGCTGGTTGGTCGGCGGCAGCGTCCACACGCCATTGGGGTGGTCCTTGGTGTCGCGCGGGTTGGCGTTGACCTCGCTGCGCGCGTCCAGCTTGAAGCCGGCGGCCTCGGCCATTGCGATCACCTGCTGCTGGCCGACATAGCCGGTGTCATCGTCGTCGGCCACGTCGGCCTTGGCGCGATGCTCGACCACACCCAGCACGCCACCCGGCTTGAGCACGTTGAAGAAGCCCTGGAACATGCCCTGCGCCTGGCCGGCCTTGCGCCAGTTGTGCACGTTGCGGAAGGTCAGCACCACGTCGGCTGAGTTGGCCGGGCCGAACACCGGCTTGGCCGGATCGTAGGCGACCACGGCGGTCCTGCCGAACTGCGCGGGTGCACCGGCGTACTTCTTTTCCAGGCTGTCGCGGCTGCGCTGCTGGTAGTCGCGGCCGCGCCCCTCGGGCACCGCCATCGGATCGACCACGGCAGCCACATAGTGGCCCTTGTCATGCAGCAGCGGCGCCAGGATCTCCGAGTACCAGCCGTTGCCGGGGGTGATCTCGATGACGGTCTTTTCCGGTGCCACCTTGAAGAACGACAGCGTCTGTGCCGGATGGCGGAAGCCATCGCGCTTGACGTTGTTGGCATCGCGGGTGGGCGCCTTTACCGCCGCATCGATGGCCGGCAAGACCTGGATCTTCGCCGGTGCCACCGTGGCCGGTGCGGCGAACGCAGGAACAGCAGCAAGCAGGGCCGAAGCAAGCAGCAGGCGGCAACCACGCAGGGACGAAGCAGGCATCATCGGGACGACTCCAGCGGAAGATGCGGCGAGACTAGCAGTCGCAGCGTCCCAGGTGTTCACAAAACGTTAGCGGCGAGCGCGTCGCGGAACACTGTTTTGTGGTCGTCGCCGCAGCACGGTCACACATCGCGTTCTATTCTGGAACACTTCCCCCAAGGAGTCCGTGCCCATGACGGCAACCCGCGAACTGGGCCGTTCCGGCCTGCATGTACGTCCGCTCGCCTTCGGTGGCAACGTGTTCGGCTGGAGCGCCGATGAGAAGGCCAGCTTCGCCCTGCTCGACGCCTTCGTCGATGCCGGCTTCAACCTGGTCGACACCGCCGACGTTTACTCGGCCTGGGTGCCGGGCAATGTCGGCGGCGAATCGGAGACGCTGATCGGCAAGTGGTTTGCCCGCAGCGGCAAGCGCGACAAGGTGGTGCTGGCAACCAAGGTGGCCAAGTGGGCCGAACGCCCCGGCCTGACCCCGGACAACATCAATGCGGCGGTCGAGGATTCGCTGCGCCGGCTGCAGACCGACGTGATCGATCTGTACCAGGCCCACGAGGATGACGAGTCGACGCCGCTGGAAGCCACGCTGGCCACGTTCGGCCGCCTGATCGAGGCCGGCAAGGTGCGTGCGATCGGTGCTTCCAACTACAGCGCCACGCGCCTGGCCGATGCGCTGAAGGTGTCCACCGACTACAAGTTGCCGCGTTACGAAACCCTGCAGCCGGAGTACAACCTGTACGACCGCGCCGGCTACGAAAAGGAACTGGAACCGCTGGTGCAGCGCGAGCAGATCGGCGTGATCGGCTACTACGCGCTGGCCAGTGGCTTCCTCAGCGGCAAGTACCGCACGCCGGCCGATGCGGCCAAGAGTCCGGCACGTGGCGAGACGGTAGTGAAGCGCTATCTGAACCCGCGCGGCCTGCGCATCCTGCAAGCGCTGGATGACGTAGCCAGCAAACACAGCGCCAGCGCCGCGCAGATCGCACTGGCCTGGCAGATCGCGCGGCCGTCGATCACCGCGCCGATCGTCAGCGCCACCAGCGTCGAACAGCTGCACGACCTGCTGGCCGCAGCGAACGTATCGCTGAGCGTGCAGGATGTCGCGCAGCTGGATGCCGCCAGCGCCGAATCATGAGACCCGGTTGTGCCGGCCGCTGGCCGGCATGACACAGTCAGGTAGTGCCGGTCGCTGGCCGGCATCGCGCGGTAAAGAAGGAAATAATTCAACAAAATGGTTGCGCGCGACTAAATCGTGGTTTATCGTGCGCACCTCGTTTCAACACCCACTGGAAACTTCCCTTGAACGCGCATTCCGTCGCCATCGCCAAACTGCTGCCATGCCTGCGCATGGACCGGCCGGCGTGTGCGTTCGGCAAGGAAGACCAGCTGACAACGGCCTGATGCCCGCCCTGCGGAGATCGGCCACCCCGATCTCCGAGGCCTGACGACGCCCTCGGAACGCAAGTCCCGGGGGCGTTTTCGTTTGCGTCGGCACAAGGACCCGCGATGCCAGAACTGCACCCCGCGCGGCGACCCGCCGCTCACTGATCCAGGTTTTTCTGCCGTGCCGGAGGATTTTCTCCGCGTGCATGGCAACGCCTGGACATTATCTGCATCGCAACCAAACATTATCGCTCGCCGATAATGTCGGTGGCCTGCACCCTCGACTACCAACGGTCCCGTTTCAACTACGGGCTGGTGCGCGCGGCGTTGCCGTGGCGTATGCCGGAGGTCGCGGACATGCCATCGCCTGGATCGCCTGCTGGAGGCAGGCGCCGGTTCGCCGGCACGCGGTTCGATTCCGCGCGGTTCACCACTGGATAGCTCAGTCGGGTAGAGCAACGGATCCTGATTCCGTCTGTCGTGGGTTCGACTCCCACTCCAACCACATGACCTGTCACGTCATGACTTGAAGCAACACCCGGGGCGCAAGCCCCAGCGGCCATCGTCGCCGTCCACGGTCACTGCCCTCGGGCGGGGCGTGGAAGGCAACGGACCGCACGCCGGGCCTCGGCCCGCCGTCACTGCCAGCCACGTTCCGCCCCGGTGCTGCCTGCCGGGAACGACGATGGCAGCACTGCCGGTGCACCGAAGGCTCCGCGCGCGGACCGTCCGCCGATGGCCGCCCTCTTCCGCTGCCTGCACGTGGTGTGCAGGCGGCCTCGCCACGACCTGATCGACCCGGGTCATGGCGATTCATCTGCAACGGGTCGAACCACCAGAGCCATACAAGGAGAGACTCCCATGTTCTGGACCATCAAGGTCGTGATCGGCGACGGCGAGCGCGGCCTGGTGTATCGCAACCGTCGTTTCCAGCAGATCCTGCTGCCGGGCGTGCACCGCCTGTCGCCGTTCGGCGGCCGCCCGCACGTGGACATCCACACTGCATCGAAGGGCACGGCCTACACCGGCAGCGACCAGGACAGCCTGATCGAGGCACTGGGCGCGCGGTTGGACACGCACTTCGTGCTGGCCAACGTCGGCGCCAGCGAGGTCGGCCTGTTGCTGCGCAACGGCCGCATCGATGAAGTGCTGCCGCCGGGCAGCCACCGCCTGTACTGGCGCGGTTCTGTCGACACCCAGGTGCGCGTGATGGCACTGGGTGACGAGCCGCGCGTCCCGGCGGACGTGCAGCAGCGGCTGGGCCAGCTGGGCGTGCTGCCGCGTGTGGCGGTGATCAGCACCGTGCCGAGCGAGTCGGTGGGCCTGCTGTTCATCGATGGCACGCTGCGGCAGACCCTGGACGCCGGCCTGCACGCGTTCTGGAACTTCAACGGCAACGTGTCGGTGGAGCGTGTGGAGCTGCGTGCGCGTTCGCTGGACGTATCCGGCCAGGAGCTGCTCAGCCGCGACAAGGTGACCCTGCGGGTGAACCTGGCCGCGACCGTGCAGGTGGTCGACCCGGTGCGCGCACACCGCTCGCTCAGCAATGCTGATGAGTTCATCTATCGTCAGCTGCAGTTCGGCCTGCGCCAGGCGATTGCCGCGCGCAGCCTGGACGAGCTGCTGGGTGACAAGGCGGCACTGGACGGTGAGATCGCCGCCCATGTGCAGGCCGCGATCGAGGGCCACGGTGTACGTCTGCTTGGCGTGGGCATCAAGGACGTGATCCTGCCGGGCGAGATGAAGGAGATTCTCAACGGCGTGGTGCTGGCCGAGAAGCAGGCCCAGGCCAGCGTGATCCGCCGCCGCGAGGAGGCCAATGCCACCCGTTCGCAGCTCAACACCGCAAAGCTGATCGAGGACAACCCGGTGTTGATGCGCCTGAAGGAGCTGGAGGCGCTGGAGAAGGTCACCGAGAAGATCGACAAGCTCACCGTGTTCGGCGGCCTGGACGGCGTGCTGAAGCAGCTGGTGACGATCAGGTAGGGGCTCGCGGTGGCGCAGGGACGCGCCGCCGGCCCATCAAGGACATACACGAAGACATGGACACTCAATACAATTATCAATGGCTGCATGCCGAGGGCAGCACGCCGATCAAGGGCTGGGTCAACGGCGTGCCACTGGAGGCGCAGGCGCATGAGCAGCTGCGCAACATCGCCGCGATCCCGTTCGTCGGGCCGTGGGTGGCGGTGATGCCGGACGTGCACCTGGGCAAGGGCGCGACCGTCGGCTCGGTGATCCCGACCCGCGGTGCAATCATCCCGGCGGCGGTCGGCGTCGACATCGGCTGCGGCATGGCGGCCGTGCGCACCACGCTGCGCGCCAACGACCTGCCCGATGACCTGCGGCAGCTGCGCAACAGCATCGAGCGCAGCATCCCGGTCGGCAACGGGCGCGGCGGCGAGCATCAGCGCATGCCCGACAGCATCCACACCCGGCTGGTGCAGTCCGGGCTGGCCGCCGGCCTGGAGAAGATCAAGGACAGGCACCGCAGGATCCGCACCGACAAGCTCGACCGCCAGCTCGGTACGCTGGGTGGCGGCAACCACTTCATCGAACTGTGCCTGGACGAGACGGATACGGTGTGGGTGATGCTGCACAGCGGGTCGCGCGGTACCGGCAACCTGATCGGTACCTACTTCATCGAGAAGGCGCGCGAGGAACTGGCCCGGCGCGTGCTGGGCTTCCACCTGCCGGACAAGGACCTGGCGTTCTTCATGGAAGGCGAGCCGCTTTTCGATGACTACGTCGAAGCCGTGTCGTGGGCACAGGACTACGCCCGGCAGAACCGCGAGGCGATGATGTCGCGCGTGCTGGCCGAGATGCGCCACCGGTTGCCGAAGTTCCAGCTGGCGGCGATGGCAGTGAACTGCCACCACAACTACGTGCAGAAGGAAACGCACCACGGACAGGAGCTGCTGGTGACGCGCAAGGGGGCCGTCAGTGCCCGCGAGGGTGAGCTGGGCATCATTCCCGGCAGCATGGGCACGCGCAGTTACATCGTGCGTGGCAAGGGCAACGCGGACAGCTTCCACAGCTGCAGCCACGGTGCCGGCCGGGTGATGAGCCGTGGCGCCGCGCGCCAGCAGATCACGCTGGCCCAGCATCGCGAGGCCACCGCGCATGTGGAATGCCGCAAGGACAGCGGCGTGCTGGACGAGTCACCGGCCGCGTACAAGTCGATCGACGATGTGATGGCCGCGCAGCTGGACCTGGTCGACGTGGTGCACACGCTGCGCCAGGTGTTGTGCGTGAAGGGGTAATGGAGCGGTGCCGGCCAAGGCCGGCACCCACCGCGCATCAATCATGCTCGACCGCGCTGCAGTCGAGCCACGCCATGCGTGGATGGAACGGCGCCGACCAAGGTCGGCATCTACCGGAACACGCGCTTTCAGCTCGGCATGCTGTCCTCGGCCACCAGCGCGTGGTGCACGCCGATACCTGCCCGCACGCCCTCGGCAGCGGCCAACGTGATGTTGCCGACCGTGGTCGCATCGCCTGCGGCATACACGTTCGGCACCGAGGTCTGCTTCATCGCATCGACCTCGATCAGCACGCCCAACGGGCTCTCGGCCAGCACGCAGCCGAGCTGCTGCACCAGCGGCGTGGCCATCGCCTGGGTGGCCGGCACGAACAGCGCACGCTGGGCGATGCGGCGGCCATCGGCCAGCTCCACTTCCAGCCAGGTCGGCTGGTCGCCCTGCACGCCCAGCACCGGCGACGTCTCGATCCGCACGCCACGCTGCTGCATGGCAGCCCGTTCCTCATCGGTGATCGGCAGGCCCTGGCTGAAGAAGGTGACATTGCCCCAGTCGGCAAAGAGCGGCGCCTTGCTGGCGGACATCGGATGCCCACCAAGCAGCCCGATGGCGCCACCGCCCACTTCGTAACCGTGGCAATAGGGGCAGTGCAGCACGGTGCTGCCCCAGCGCTCGGCCAGCCCGGGCAGCTCCGGCAGCTGGTCGGCGATACCGCTTGCCAGCAGCAGCTTGCGCGCGGCGAGCACCTGCCCATCGGCGGTTCGCACTTCCACACCCTCTGCGCCGGCGGTGGCCTGCACTGCCTCGGCATGCACCCAGCGCACGCTGGGGTAGTCCAGCAGCTGCTGGCGCGCGGCCTTCAGCAGCTCGGCACCGCTGATGCCATCCAGCCCCAGCACCCCGTGCGAATGGCTGGCGAAACGATTGCGCGGCAAACCGGCGTCGATGACGGTGACCGGGCGGCGGGCACGGGCCAGGATCAGGCCCGCAGCAATGCCGGCATAACTGCCGCCGACGATGAGCACATCAGGATTCATGGTGACCTTCCAGGGAGCGGTGATGGGCGAGGTGGCGGGCGAAGTCGGCGCCGAGCTTGTCCAGTGTGGTCGCCCGCAGGCGCTGTTCGAGCAGGCGCTGTGCTTCGCGTGCACCCTCCAGCAAAGCGCTGTTGACCAGCTGCTGGATCGGGCAGCCGCCGCCGGAATCGCGGGCGCCGACCTGCACCAGCGGTGGTGCGCCCACGGCCAGATAGATGTCATGCAGGGTGATCGCTGCAGCATCACGGGCCAGGTGGCTGCCACCGCCATGGCCACGGGCGCTGCGAACCAGGCCCGCCCTGTGCAGCTGCGCCAGCAGGCGGCGGATCACCACCGGATGGGTCGGCAGGCAGGACGCCAGCTGCTCGGAGGTGCGCGGGCCATCCTGGCCGACCAGGTGCGCCATCACGTGCAGAGCGTCAGAGAGCGGGTTCGCGGATTTCATGTAACTACATTAGTTACATTTATATCCCCTGTCCAGGGTCCACATTTGTTCCATACGGACACATTTGTCCTATGAAACAGTTCCTTCACATCACTAAACGAAACGCTAATGTGCTTTACGTCGCACTTCAGCGGGAGCTTGGCGGGTCGATACCGCAATGCCCCTTCCCGAGAGTGCTTCCCCATGAATGCGTCTGTCCGTGCTCCGCGCCTGCAGTCCAAGCTGCTCGGCGCGGTGTCTGTTGGCTTGGCCGTGGTCCTGCTGTGCGCGCTGGCCGGCCTGGCCTCCGCCTGGTTCAAGTTGTCCACCGAGGTTCCGCCCGAAGTCACGCACAGCCGCGACGCCGAACGCCTGCAGCGTGAGTTCCGCGGCCAGGTGCAGGAATGGAAGAACGTGCTGCTCCGCGGCCACGACGACGCGTTGCGTCAGCGCCACCTGGACGCTTTCGACAACGAAGGCCGCCTGGTCGAACGGCTGGCCAAGGGCCTGGTGACCAGCCCGGACGCGCGCACGCGTGAACTGGCGCAGGCGTTCGTTGGCCTGCACGCGCAGCTGCAGCAGGACTATCACGCGGCGCTGCAGGCATTTGCCGCGGCCGGCTACGATCCGGCCGCCGGCGACAACCTGGTGCGCGGCAAGGATCGCGCGGTGGCGACCGCTCTGGATGCACTGAGCGCGCATGCCACGCAGGTGGCCGAAGCGGCGCTGGCGGCACGTGCGCAGCAGGCGCGGCAGACCCTGCTGCTGTGCGCGTCACTGACGGTGCTGGCCGCGGTGCTGTTGCTGATCGGCCTGGCCTGGTGGCTGCGGCGCGCCGTGGTGCAGCCGGTACTGGCGGTGGAAGCCGCTGCACGCGCAGTGGCTGCCGGCGATCTGCAGCACGTGGTGCAGGTGCGCAGCCGCGACGAGATCGGACGCCTCGCCCAGGCGATGCAGGCGTTGCAGTCCACGCTGCGCGGCGTGCTGGATGCGCAGGCCGCGATGGCCCAGGCGCACGAGGCCGGCACCATCAGCCATCGCATGGACGCCGCTGCCTTCCCCGGCGCGTTCGGCACCATGGTGGCCGACTGCAACACGCTGGTCGACGCACACATCCGGGTGAAGATGCGCGCGATCTCGATCATGGGCCGCTACGCCGTCGGCGACCTCAGCCAGGACATGGAACGCCTGCCCGGCGAGAAGGCAGTGATCACCGAAGCGCTGGATGCGGTCAAGCACAACCTCGGTGCGATCAACGGCGAAATCCGCCGCCTGGCCGAAGCGGCGGCCGCCGGTGACTTCAGCCAGCGCGGCGACAGTGCGCGCTTCGAGCATGATTTCCATGCGATGGTCGAGGGCCTCAACCGCCTGATGCAGACTACCGAGCTGAACCTGGGCGAGGTCTCCAGCATGCTGCGTGCCATCGCCGGCGGCCGCCTCGGCGCGCGCATGCACGGCGATTTCCAGGGCGTGTTCGCGCGCATCGCCGGCGATGCCAACACCACTGCCGCGCAGCTGGCAACCATCGTCACCGACATCAAGCATGCCTCCGGCAACATCCATACCGCTGCCGCAGAGATTGCCGCCGGCAACAATGATCTGTCGCGCCGCACCGAACAGCAGGCCGCCAATCTGGAAGAGACCGCGGCATCCATGGAAGAGCTGACCTCCACCGTGCGCCAGAATGCCGAGCACGCGCGCCAGGCCAACCAACTGGCGATCGGTGCACAGAGTGTCGCCTCACACGGTGGCAGCGTGGTCGGGCAGGTGGTGGCGACCATGGGTGCGATCGAAACGTCGTCGCGGCAGATCGCCGAGATCATCAGCGTGATCGATGGCATCGCCTTCCAGACCAACATCCTGGCGCTGAACGCTGCGGTGGAAGCGGCACGCGCCGGTGAGCAGGGCCGCGGATTCGCGGTTGTCGCCAGCGAAGTGCGCACCCTGGCGCAGCGCTCTGCGGCGGCGGCAAAGGAGATCAAATCGCTGATCGAGGCGTCGGTGGAACAGGTCGGTGAGGGTGCGCAGCGCGTGCGCGAGGCCGGTGACACCATGGCCGAGATCGTCGCCTCGGTGCAGCGCGTGACCGACATCATGGCCGAGATCTTCGCGGCGTCGCAGGAGCAGAGCGCAGGCATCGAACAGGTCAGCCAGACGGTGATCCAGATGGACGGCACCACCCAGCAGAACGCCGCGCTGGTGGAAGAAGCCAGCGCCGCGGCGCGCAGCCTGGAACAGCAGGCGAACCGGTTGATCGATGCGGTGGATGTGTTCGACCTGTCGGCCACGGCGACAGCGAAGGACGCGTTGGCGCGCGCGGCCTGAGTGATCCGGTTGCCGGCCAGCGGCCGGCACTACCGTGGAGCGCTGACAGGGGGAGTGCCGGCCGCTGGCCGGCAGCGTCCAACGCTGCATGGGTGGCGGCATGAACAGTGCGGACCAACGGTCCGCACCCACCACCACCTGCCGTCGTACACGTCGGTGCAATGCACCGTTGCCGGCATGCACACGGGCGCTGGCCTACCCTTTCGTGGATATTCCCGTCTCCCTCCCCCCTGCTGGAGCCCCTCATGACAGTCCCCGCCTTCGGTCTTGGCACCTTCCGCCTGAAAGACCAGACCGTGATCGACTCCGTGCGCAACGCGCTGGATGCCGGCTACCGCGCCATCGATACCGCGCAGATCTACGGCAACGAAGCCGAAGTCGGCCAGGCCATCGCCGATTCCGGCGTGCCGCGCGATGAGATCTACCTGACCACCAAGGTCTGGATCACCGCGTTCAAGCGCGAAGCGCTGCTGGCCAGCCTGCGTACCAGCCTGGAAAAGCTGCGCACCGACCATGTCGACCTGACACTGATCCACTGGCCATCGCCGAACGGCAAGGTCGACGTGCCGATGGAGGAGTACCTGACCGCACTGGCCGAGGCCAAGGCACAGGGCCTGACGAAGGAGATCGGCATCTCCAACTTCACCATCGCGCAGACCCGCAAGGCGATCGGCATCCTGGGTGCCGGCGCCATCGCCACCAACCAGATCGAGATCCACCCGTACCTGCAGAACCGCCTGCTGGTGAAATTCCTGCAGGACAACGGCATCCACATCACCGCCTACATGAGCCTGGCCTATGGCGAGGTAATCAAGGACCCGGTGATCCAGGCCATTGCCGGCCGCCACCAGGCCACGCCGGCGCAGATCGCGCTGGCCTGGGCGCTGCAGCAGGGCTTCTCGGTCATTCCGTCCTCGACCAGGCGCGAGAACCTGGCCAGCAACCTGGAGGCAGCAGCGATCCGCCTGACCGACGAAGACATGGCACAGATCGCCAAGCTCGACCGCGGCCATCGCCTGGCCAACCCGGAAGGCATCGCCCCAGCCTGGGATTGATTCCAACGACGGCGCGCAACCGCTCTGGTAGACGCCGACCCTGGTCGGCGCAGACGTCTGACCGATCGATGAAACACCGTGCCGACCAAGGTCGGCACCTACCGGAACGCGGGGATCATCCCCTGCCCTGCAACAACCACCCACGCATCGCCGCATTGACCTCGTCCGGTTTTTCCATCGGTGCCAGGTGCCCGCAATCGGGCACCACCACCAGCTGCGAGTGCGGCACCATCGCGTGCATTTCCTCGCTCACCGCGAGTGGCGTAATGCGGTCGTTCGCGCCGCACACGATCAGCAGCGGATCACGGTAACCGGCCAGCACATCATGACCATCACGGCGTTCCAGCGCGCTCTGGCGCAGGAACACCTCCGCGCCCAGGCGGGTGGTCATGTCGCGCACGCGCTGCACCAGCACGTAGTCGTCCAGCCGCGAGGCATCGATGTAGCTGCGCATCAGCACATCGCCGAAGCCGTGGAACTTCCCCGGCAGGCGCACGCTGGCGCGCTGGCTGCGCCGCTGCTCGGCCCGCTCCGGTGAGTCGGCGTGGATCGAGGTATCGATCAGCGCCAGCTGCAGCACCCGCTCCGGCGTAATGCGCAGGATCTGCTGGGCCACGAAGCCGCCCAGCGAGAACCCGGCCAGCGCAAAGCGCTCCGGTGCCTGCGCCAGCACGTCTTCGGCCACCGCCTGCAGGGTCTCACCACCGGTCTGGTCGCCCACGGTGCAGTCGGCGATATCGGCCAGGTCGGCCAGCTGCGCGCGCCACAGCTCGGCATCGTTGAGCAGGCCGGGCAGCAGCAACAGGGGGATACGGTCGGTCATGGGGATATTGTCGCGCCAGCACGGTGACGGAACCATGCCGCAACGGGCGATTGCGTTGTAGAGTCGCGCCATGCTCGACTGCAGTACAGCCCGTCGAGCATGGCTCGACTCTACAGAAGGCAGCGACACGGACGCGACCATGGCAGACCCCTACAACAGCGGCACCCCCACCCCACCCGCGCTGCGCTTCGACGATGCGCTGGTCACCACCGCCTTCGAGCTGCCCGGCCATCGCGTCGTGCGCAACCTCGGCGTGGTGCGCGGCATCACCGTGCGCTCGCGTTCGATCGTCGGCAACTTCCTGGGCGGTATCCAGACGCTCTTCGGTGGCAACATCACCATCTACACCGAGCTGTGCGAACAGGCTCGCGAGGAAACCTACCGCGACATGGTCAAGCACGCGCGGCAGCTGGGTGCCAACGCGATCATCGGCATGCGTTACGACGCCACCGATGTGATGACCGGGCTGACCGAAGTGCTGTGCTATGGCACGGCGGTGGTGGTAGAGCCGGTGCGGTGATGCAGCCGCCAAGCGTACGCACAAGCAGCCGAGCGTAGGCTCGGCTCTACAGGAATTACGCCACCGGCGGCACGTCGGGCACCTCGACCTGCTGCACCGGCAAGGTCACCATCATCACCGTCGGGTCGTCCGGGTCCAGCCTGGTCTTGAATCCCAGGCTCTGGCACATCGCCAGCATGGTGCTGTTTTCGCGCAGCACCTGGCCTTCGACCACGTCCAGGCCCAGCCACTTCGCATACTCGATCATGATCGCCATCAGCCGCCAGCCGATGCCGTGGCCCTTCAGGTCCGAGCGGATCAGGATGCCGTACTCGCCACGGTGGTAATCGGCATCGGCGTGCAGGCGCACTGCGCCCAGCATCTCGCCGCTGCGCGGTTCGATCGCTACCAGCGCGATCGAGCGCGCGTAGTCGAGCTGGGTCAGGCGCGCGATGAATTCGTGGCTGAAGTGCTTCACCGACTGGAAGAAGCGCAGGCGCAGGTCTTCGTCGCTGACGCGGGCGAAGAACGCGCGGAACAGCGCATCGTCTTCCGGTCGCACCGGGCGGACGAACGCGCGGCCGCCATCGGACAGTTCGATGGTGCGCTCCCACTCCTTCGGGTACGGGAACACCGAGAAGCGCGGATGCCCGCGGCCCTTGTGCAGGATGCGCGACGGTGCCACTGCCACGCGCGCGTCGAGGGCGAGGATGCCCTTGCCGTCGACCAGCAGCGGGTTGATGTCCAGCGTACGCACTTCGGGAATGTCGGCGGCCAGCTGTGCCAGCTTGACCAGTGCCAGCGCCAGTGCGCGCTCGTCGGCGGCGGGCACATCGCCGTAGGCCTTGAGGATGCGCGAAGCGCGGGTCTGGCCGATCAGCTCGTGGGCCAGGCGCAGGTCCAACGGCGGCAGGGCCAGCGCCTTGTCGTTGATCACTTCGACGGCGGTTCCGCCACGTCCGACCACGATCACCGGGCCGAACGTCGCGTCATCGGCGATGCCGACAATCAGTTCGCGCGCCTTCGGGCGGACGATGGTCGGCTGTACCAGCAGGCCATCGATGCGCGCATCCGGCCGCAGCTGGCGCGCACGCGACAGGATCGCGTTGGCCGCGCTCTGCACCGCCGGCAGCGTGGACAGATTCAGGCGCACGCCGTCCACTTCGGACTTGTGCGGAATGTCCGGCGACAGGATCTTCAGCGCTACGGACGCACCGCGTTCCAGCAGTGGCTGCGCCAGGTCCATCGCCTCATGCGCATCGCGCGCATGCATCACCGGCGCGGACGGGATGCCGTAGGCCTTGAGCAGCTCGTGCGTGGCCAGCGGGTCCAGCCACTGCTGGCCGTTGGCCAGCGCGGCATCGACCAGTGCGCGCGCGGTGGCCGTGTCGACGCTGAAGTCCTGCGGCAGGCTGGGCGGCGTTTCCATCAACGCGTTCTGTGCCTCGCGGTAGCGCACCAGGTGCTGGAAGCCCCGTACTGCTTCGGCCTCGGTCGGATAGGTCGGCACTCGTGCTGCGTTGAGCGTGGCGGTGGCCTGGTCGTCGTTGCCCAGCCACACCGCGAATACCGGCTTGTCGCGGTGATGGCGCGGGCGCAGGCCGAGCGTGCGGGTGAGGGCCTGCGCCGCGTCGGCGGACGAGGTAAACGCGGTTGGCACGTTGACCACCATCACCGCATCGTTCTCGTTGTCGGCCAGCAGTGCTTCGATGGCCGACGCATAGCGGTCACCATCGGCGTCGACCACGATGTCCACCGGATTGCTGCGCGACCAGCCCTGCGGCAGCACCGCATCGAGCTTCTCCACCGTGCTGTCGGAAAGGGTGGCCAGCGTGCCACGCAGCGCGATCAGTTGGTCCACGGCCAGGCGGCCGACACCGCCGCCATTGCTGAGAATGGCCAGGCGGCGACCGGGAAAGGTGCCCAGCCGCCCCAGCGATTCGGCAGCAGTGAACAGTTCGTCCAGCGCACCCACGCGCAGCAGGCCGGCACGATTGAAGGCCGCACCATACACATCATCGGCACGCGCCAGGGCCTGCACATGGGTATCGCGGCTGCCCGGCTGCACGCGCTCGGCGCGACCGGACTTCACCACCACCACCGGCTTGGCGCGGGCGGCGGCACGCGCGGCCGACATGAACTTGCGCGCGTCCTTGATCTGCTCGACATACAGCAGGATGGCGCGGGTGCGGTAGTCCGTGGCGAAGTAGTCGAGCAGGTCGCCGAAGTCGACGTCCATCGTGTCGCCCAGCGAAACCACGGCGGAGAAGCCCACCGAGCGCGCCACGCCCCACTCCACCAGCGCGGCGGCAATGGCCGAGGATTCGGAGATCAGCGCGAGGTCGCCGGCCTGCGGGAAGTGCGCGGCGATGCTGGCATTGAGTCGCGCGTGCGGCGCGATGACGCCCAGGCAATGCGGCCCGAGGATGCGCAGGCCATGCTTGCGCGCCACCGCCTCTACCTGTGCGGACAACGAACCCGGGCCTTCGCCCAGGTGCGCGGTGAGGATGATCGCCGCCTGCACGCCACGCTCTGCAGCTGTACGCACCACCTGCGGCACGATCGCCGCCGGCGCGGTGATCACCACCAGGTCGGGCACCCAGTCCAGGTCCTTCAAGCGCTTGACCGTGCGGATGCCGTCGATCTCGGCGTGCCGCGGGTTGATCCACGCCACCTTGCCGGGGAAGCCGGTGCCGCGCAGGTTGCGCATCACTGCGCGGCCGGCCGAACGCTCACGCGGGCTGCCGCCGATCACCGCGACCGACTGCGGACGGAATACGGACTGCAGGTGGTAGGTACTCATGCGCCTACGGTACCCAAATTCCGTGGCGATGGGGTCGGAGGAAGGGTCGGATCCCTTTTCGCAGGAAAGGGCTCCGACCCCTGCTGCGGATATCCGGGGTCAGAGCCCTTCGCTGCGCGAAGGGATCCGACCCCGGCGTGCACGTTTTGTTACAGCAGCGTGCCGTGCAGGATCAGCGCGGCGATGCTGAAATAGATCACCAGGCCGGTCACATCCACCAGGGTGGCCACGAACGGGGCCGAGGCGCTGGCCGGGTCGAAGCCGAGGCGCTTCAGGACGAAGGGCAGCATCGAGCCGGACAGCGAACCAAAGGTGACGATGCCGACCAGCGCGGCGCCGATGGTGATCGCCAGCAGGATCCAGTGCTCGCCGTAGTCATGCAGGCCACCCAGCTGCCAGATCACGATGCGCACGATCGCCAGGCAGCCGAGGATGGCACCCAGCACCATGCCGGTCGGGATCTCGCGGATGGCCACCTTCCACCAGTCGCGCAGGCGCAGTTCGCGCAGCGCCAGGCTGCGGATCAGCAGCGAGGTGGCCTGCGAGCCGGAATTTCCGCCCGAACTCATGATCAACGGGATGAACAGGGTCAGCACCACTGCGCGCGCCAGTTCGTCCTCGTAGTGCTGCATCGCACTGGCCGTCAGCATCTCGCCCAGGAACAGCACGCTCAGCCAGCCGGCACGCTTGCGCAGCATCTCGAAGAAGCCGATCTGCATGTACGGCTTGTCCAAGGCTTCCATGCCGCCGAACTTGTGCGCGTCCTCGGTGGATTCCTCGATCAGCGCGTCGAGCACGTCGTCCACGGTGACGATGCCCAGCATCTGCTGCTGCGCATCGACCACCGGGATCGCCAGCAGGTCGTGGCGGCGGATCAGCCGCGCGACTTCCTCCTGGTCCATCAGTGCATCCACTGTCACCGGCGGATTGACCTGGGCCACGTCCAGGATCGACTCCTCCGGCAGGCCGGTGATCAGCCGGCGCATGGTCACCACCTGCTGCAGCTGCTGGCTGGCCGGGTCCAGCACGTAGATCGCGTACACCGTTTCACGCGTGCGCTCGACCTGGCGGATGTGCTGCAGGGTCTGCGCCACGGTCCAGCTGGCGGGCACCGCCACGTATTCGGTGGTCATCAGCGCGCCGGCGGTGTTCGGCGGGTAGCTCAGCAGCTTCTGGATGACCTGGCGGGCGTCGCTGCCCAGCAGCGGGATCAGCCGTGCGCGCTCTTCCTCATCCAGCTCGTGGACGATGTCGGTGGCGCGGTCATCGGCCATCAGCCCCAGCAGGGCGGCGGCGCGGGCCGGTGGCAGCGCGGCCACCAGCTCGCCGCTGCGCTGCAGCTCGGGTGCTTCCAGCATTTTCACTGCACGCGGCAACGGCAGCGCGGCCAGCGTTTCCGCGGCGCGGGCCAGTTCCAATGTGTTGAGGAATTCCACCGCATCGGCGGTGTTGTAGTTCGCCAGCGGTGCGGCCAATGCGGCGGCATCGGCCACCGGGCGCAGCAATTGCTTCTGGTTCATCGGTTTTGCCTTGTGGGGGTGCGACCTCGCGCAACGCCAACGCAGGCAAACCGTCCCGATGTCAGGCGGTGGCCATCGCTGGCGTCGAACGAGGTCGACTTCTACTGTCGCTGGACATGGGTTGGGGACTCCGGAATGCGCGTGCCGGCGGTGCGCCGCCAGCGGCGGGCAGTCTGGACCCGCGGGCCATGCAGGTCAACCCGGCATCCCTGCGCCGGGCGCCTGCCGGCCGGTTGTTCTCGTGCATACACCAACCGGCGCGCATAATGGCCGGGTGGCGCTCGCCACGCTTTCCCCACCCGAACGGACGCACTGCGGGCTTCCCCGATGACCAGGTATTCCCATGCATAGCGGCGGTCTGGAACTGGCCCTGGTGCTGCTGCTGGCGGCGGTCATTGCCGTGCCGGTGTTCAAGAAGTTCGGCTTCGGCGCGGTGCTGGGCTACCTGGCGGCCGGCGTGGTGCTGGGCCCGGACGGGCTGGGCTTCGTGCAGGACGCCGACCGCATCCTCGGCGCGGCCGAGATCGGCGTGGTGATGCTGCTGTTCGTGATCGGCCTGGAGCTGTCGCCGGCACGCCTGAAGGTGATGCGGCGCTCGGTGTTCGGCGCGGGCGCGGCGCAGGTGGCGATGTCCGGGCTGGTGCTGGGCGGCCTGCTGCTGCTCGACCACTTCCAGTGGAAGAGTGCGCTGGTGGTCGGTGTTGCGCTGGCGCTGTCATCCACCGCGGTAGGCCTGCAGCTGCTGTCCGAGCACAAGGCGATCAACAGCGACCATGGCCGGCTGGGTTTTGCCATCCTGCTGTTCCAGGACCTGATCGCGATCCCGCTGCTGGCGGCCATCCCGCTGCTGGGCGGAGCGAAGAACGAGACCCTGCGCTGGGAAGACGCCGCCGTGGCCCTCGGCGCGCTGGCCGTGGTGATCCTGTGCGGGCGACCGGTGCTGCGCAAGGTGTTCAGCATCATCGCGCGCACCCGCAGCCCGGAAGTGTTCACCGCCACCGCCCTGCTGGTGGTGCTGGGCACTGCCTGGTTCATGCAGGAAGCGGGCCTCAGCCCCAGCCTGGGCGCGTTCCTGGCCGGGGTGCTGCTGTCCGATTCGGAATTCCGGCATGAACTGGAAGCGCAGATCGAGCCGTTCAAGGGCCTGCTGCTGGGCCTGTTCTTCATTGCCGTGGGCATGGGCATCGACCTTGACCGCATTGCCGCCGAGCCGTGGCTGATCGCGGCCGGCGTCGCGATCCTGCTGGTGGTCAAATTCAGCCTGCTGTACGTGATCGGCCGCATCGCCCGGCTCAGCCGGCGGCAGTCGCTGCTGCTGGGCAGCGTGCTGTGGCTGGGGGGCGAGTTCGCCTTCGTGGTGTTCAACGAAGCGCAGCGCGCGCACCTGCTGGGCAATGCCAACCACGACCGGCTGGTGGCCATCGTCGGCCTGTCGATGGCGATCACGCCGCTGCTGATGATCGTGCTGCTCAAGCTGCTCGGCCAGGAGAAGACCACACCGCGCGAGGCGGCCGAGGCCGACAAGGTGGCACCGGACAACCGGCCCAAGGTGCTGATCGCCGGCATGGGGCGTTTCGGCCAGGTGATCGCGCGCCTGCTGACCGCGCAGAAGGTGCCGTTCGTTGCGCTGGAGGCGAACCCGGACACCGTGGCCGACCTGCGCCGCTTCGGCAACCAGCTCTACTACGGCGATCCGACCCGGCCGGAGATGCTGCGCGCCGCCGGCGGCGAGCACATCGATGTGTTCGTGATCACCGTGGACGACCCGGAGACCAACCTGCGCGCCGTGCGCATGGTGCGCCGGCTGTACCCGGACGCGAAAGTGCTGGCGCGCGCGCGCAATCGCCAGCATGCGTGGCGCCTGATGGACATGTCGGCCGAGCCGTTCCGCGAAGTGTTTGGCACCAGCCTGGAGATGAGCGGCCGCGTGCTGACCGCATTGGGCGTGGCGCCGGACGTGGCCGAACGCCATGTGCAGCGCTTCCGTGAGCATGATGAGCAGCTGCTGCGTGACCAGTACCTGGTGTACGACGACGAGGCCGCGGTGATCCAGACCTCGCGTGATGCGCGCAACGACCTGATGCACCTGTTCGAAGCCGACGCGGAAAGGGACGGCGAGTAGGTGTGCCGGCCAACGGATTGCGGTAGTGCCGGCCGCTGGCCGGCAATCCCTTGATCCCGGAGGTGTCATGAGGTTGCCGGCCAGCGGCCGGCACTACCCACTGCGGATTCTGGCAGCGCGGTGTTGGGGTCAGAGCCCTTTCCGTTGGAGAGGGATCCGACCCCGGCCTTTCAGCCGTTGTCGCGCAGGAACCGCGCCATCGAGGAAACGCCCGGCACGCGCGGCTCGAACTCGCCGGCCACGTCGATGAAGCCACGCATCACCGCGATCTCGCGCGGGCTGCGGTTGAGGCTGTCGCGCGCTTCAGGATCGGCACCGGCGCGCAGCAGGCGCTGCACCAGCAGCGGCAGGCCATGCAGCGCGGCCAGATGCAGCGGGCCGAAGCCACGCGGGTCGCGTACGTCCAGGCTTACGTCCTCGTCCAGCAGGCGCTCCACTGCGGCCATCACCACCTGCTCGTCGCAGGCGGTACCCGGCTCGGCGCGCGCGCCCAGCAGCAGCAGCAGCGGCGTGACAGAACCAGCGGCGGCCTGGTCCGGTTCGGCACCGGCCAGCAGCAGGGTGTCGAGCAGCGCCAGCAGGCGCGAGCGGTCGCGGGCACTGAAACCGTACAGCGCGGCACAGTGCAGCGGACCCAGCTGCTGCGCGTCACCGGCATGCACGTCGGCACCCGCCGTGAGCAGGCGCGCGACGATGTCCGGAAGGCCCAGCGCGGAGGCCAGCATCAGCACCGTCACGCCACCCGGCAGGCGGTGTTCCAGCTTGGCGCCAGCGTCGAGCAGGGCCGAAACGATGTCCACCTGGCGCATGCTGACCGCCGCCGACAGCGGCGTCGCGCCACTGGCCGCCGCGTGCTGCGGATCGGCGCCGCGCGCCAGCAGCAGGTCGGTTACCGCCAGGTGGCCGCCACCGGCAGCACGCAGCAGCGCGGTGCAGCCCTGTGCGTCGACGGCGTCGACGGCGAAGCCCAGATCGATCAGGCGGCGCACGGCATCGACGTCACCGGCCATTGCGGCGGCCGGCAGATCGGCCTCGCGCAGGGTGCGGCGCGGCAACGGCCACACCCGCCAATCGAGCCAGTCGGCCAGATCGCGGCGACCGATCGACAGCGCCACGCCCAGCGGTGTCTGGCCGTCGGCGGCACGTGCTTCCGGCGAGGCACCATGCTGCACCAGCAGCTTAAGCGCGCCTTCGCGGGCCAATGCGGTGGCCAGGTGCAGTGCGGTCATGCCGTGGCTGTCGCGTGCTTCGCGATCAACGCCGGCCTTGAGCAGGGCCTGCTGCAGCCGCAGCCACCCCAGGCGCACCGCCAGCGACAGCGGCGGATCGCCCGCCGGCGAGGCGGCGAACGGATCGGCGCCACGCTCAAGCAGTTCCAGTGCCAGCTGTTCCAGGCCACGCGCGGCCTGGTCGTGCTGTGCGCAGGCAGCAAGGAAGCGCGCCAGGCCACCGCGGCCGGCCGGCGACAGGCCACGCTGCAGCATCACCTGCAACGCCGGCACCGCATCGATGCCGCGCGACAACAGCGCGAACATCGGCGTGTCGGAGCAGGCATCACGCACATAGGGATCGGCGCCGTGGCCCAGCAGCCAGTCCACCGCACGCGGTTCCAGCGCCAACTCCGGATCGAGCAGCAGCCCGCCCAGTTCCTCCGGTTGGCACAGCCTGGCCAGCGCCGCCATGCCGTCGGTGTTGCCGAAGCCCAGGGCCTCGCGCAGCAGGGTCAGCGGCGGACGGTCCGGCAGCAGGCCGCTGGCACTGGCTGCTTCGCCACGATCGGCCAGGCCATCACTGACCGCGGCCGGCAACGGATAGGACGGGTCCAGCAGGGCTACGATCGCCCAGCGGCCGGCCTCGGCGGCGTAGTCCACCGCACGGCGGCCGACCGGATCGGTGGCATCGGCCGCGATGCCCAGTTCGACCAGGCGCTTGATCAGCAGCGGCGAGACATCCTCGGCCATCGCCGCCAGCTGCACCGCATTGCGGCCTTCGCCGTCCACCGCGACCAGGTCCGGCTTGTGCGGCAGCAGGTGCTCGATCACGGCGGCGCGACCGGCACGGGCCGCTTCCAGCCACGGCGTACGCCCCAGTGCATCGCGCGCCTCCAGATTGGCGCCCGCGCCGAGCAGCACGCCGATGATCTCGACATGGCCGGCCAGGGCCGCCTCATGCAACGCACTGCGGCGCTGGCGATCGCGGGCGTCGGCCCGTGCCTTGTGCTTGAGCAGCAGCTGCACGCCCGCCGGATCGTCATCCTCGGTGGCGGCGGCGGCCAGCAGCACCGGGGTGCCATCGGCCGGTTCGCAGCGTGCACCGCGTTCGAGCAGGAAGCGGGCCAGACGCCAGTTGCCCACCTGGCAGGCCACCGCCAGCGGCGACCAGCCATCACGGTTCAGCGCATCGACTTCGGCAGCGGCATCGCGCAGCAGCGCGGCCACCCCCGGGTCGGAACTGCGTGCGGCATGGTGCAACGGGGTGTTGCCATCACTGTCGGTGGCACGCGAGTCGGCGCCGTTGGCGAGCAGGGTCATCACCGCTTCGGGGCGGCCATGCCAGCTGTCGCGGGTCGCCGCCAGCAGCGGGGTCATGCCCCGGTGCGGCGCATTCACATCGACGCCGCGGGCAATCAGTTCGCGCAGCAGGCGCAGGTCCGGCAGCACCGCGGCCAGCACCGCCAGGCTGCGCTGGTCACGCCAGTTCGGGTCCGGCAGCGCATACGGATCGGCACCGGCCTGCAGCAGCTGCAGGCCCCGGTCGATGCGGCCCTGGCGGGCGGCTTCATACAGCGCCGGTGTCAGTTCCTGCGGCGCCATCGCCTCCAGCGGCAGGGCGTCGGCCGCCGCTGCGAACATCGGTTCGGGTTCAGCGCTGGACGCCACCAACGGGCTGGAGCGCAACGACACCAGCGGCGCAGGCGCGACCCGCTGCAGCAGCAGGTGCAGCACCGGCGACAGCAGTACGACCGCCAGCGCGGCGGGCCAGCGCGCGCTTTCCGGCAACAGGCCCGGCCAGGCCGGCAGCACCACCAGCGCGGCCAGCGCAATGACCAGCGCGGCCACGCCGAGGCCACGCCAAGCAGTCAGGTCGCGCCCCGCCAGCGCCTGCCAGTGCTGGGCCAGGCTGCCATCCAGGCGTTCGACATCGTTCCACAATGGCCAGGTGCGCCAGGCCGCCAGCAGGCCGGCACTGACCAGTACGCTCAGGCCAAGCACTGCCGCCAGGCTGCCGCTGTCACGCAGCGCTGCGAGCGGCCAGGCCAGCAGCAGCGCCAGCAACAGCGGGGCGGCTGCCCACAATGCCAGCAGCGCCGGCAGGTCCTGGCGTGCGACCACCTTCAGCGGCAGCAGCGCGCGGCTGCGGCGCCACCACGATATCGCCAACGCGAACGCGGGCTGCGCCAGTGCGGCAAGGACCGCACCCGGAACGCCGCCCACGGCGGCGCCCAGCGCCAGCACCGCGCCCGCGGCGAAGGCAATTGACAGAATGCGCGGACGGGAGGCGTCAGTCATAGTGGCGCGGCATCAGGCTGGCCACCGACGGCGGCACCTGCAGGTAGAACCCGCGCTCGCTCATTTCGCTGCGGACCTTTTCCGGGTCAGCCTGCGCCAGGCGGCGCTGGGCATCCAGGGCCACCTCCAGCACGAAGGCGAGCGTCCCCAGCGAGGTGAGCAGCGGCGCGGGCAGCGCGCTGAAATCATCGCGTCGGGGAACGTAGACGTAGGTGTCCGGCTTGAGTTGGCTTTTATAGACGTAGGCGTGCATGTCCGCGGGACGATAACCCGGGAAGAGCCATGATTGTGTCGGAAAGCCGACACCGGGGAAAGCCGTCAGCCGACGATGGCGGCGCGATCGGCGGTGTTTCGCCTGCGGGGTTCAGCAATGTGGCGGCGACGTTCAGGCTGCGCCGCCGCCACACGGGCGCTTACTTGACCTTGGCGTAAGTGCCCTTCAGCGCGACACCCGCGAGGATGGCACCGGCGTAGCACTCGTAGTTGGTGCTGCTCTTGAACTCGTTCTTCTTGTAATAGCTGACGATGTCGACCACGGCGTTGGCGCCGCGCGACTTGGCACCGTCCTGCAGCGCGCGCAGTGCCGACAGCGCAACCCAGCGGCAGGCCTCGGCATCGCTCTTGTTGGCGGCGTTGGTCTTCTTGTTGGTCACGTCTTCGCCCAGGCGCTGCTGCACGCTGACCGGCTGGCCGGCCAGATAGAAACGCACGCTGCCGTCGATGCCGGCGTCCTTGGCGGCCTGCGAATTGACCAGTTCCTGCAGGGACTGTTCGACACGCGTGTCGCGGGCGGAAGCGGTGGAAGTCAGGGCCAGCAGCGCGGTAGCCGTGGCGATCATGAGAGTGCGGCGCATCGGAACATCTCCTTGTCGAGGGTGCGGGGGTAACGGGAACGGTGTGTTGGCGCAGTGGATCACTCGCTCCAGCGGCGGAACACCAGCGAGGTGTTGATGCCGCCGAAGGCGAAGTTGTTGCTCATCACGTACTCGGCCTGCAGTTCGCGGCCCTGCCCGGTGATGAAGTCGAGCTGGCCACAGCGCGGGTCGACCGCGGCCAGGTTCAGGGTGGGCGCGAACCAGCCGGCACGCATCATCTGGATGCTCACCCAGGCCTCGAACGCGCCACAGGCACCCAGCATGTGGCCGACGTAGCTCTTCAGCGAGCTGATCGGCACGCGGCTGCCGAACACCTGTGCGGTGGCCTGGGTCTCGGCGATGTCGCCGTGGTCGGTGGCGGTGCCATGGGCGTTGACGTAGTCGATCTGCGCCGCGTCCAGGCCGGCGTCCTCCAATGCCAGGCGCATGGCCTGGGCCATGGTGTCGGCGCTGGGCTGGGTGACGTGCTGGCCATCGCTGTTGGTGCCGTAGCCGACCACCTCGGCAAGGATGGTGGCGCCGCGCGCCTGCGCGTGTTCCAGGTCTTCCAGGATCAGCGTGCAGGCGCCCTCGCCCAGCACCAGGCCATCGCGGACGGCATCGAACGGGCGAGGCGTGGTCTGCGGCGCGTCGTTGCGCACGCTGGTGGCGAACAGCGTGTCGAACACCGCTGCAGCGGTGGCATCGAGCTGCTCGGCACCGCCGGCCACCATCACCGTCTGCTTGCCGCTGCGGATGGCTTCATAGGCCGCGCCCACACCCTGGCTGCCTGACGTGCAGGCGCTGGAGGTGGTGTACACGCGCCCGGACAGGCCGAAGAACACGCCGATGTTGACCGGCGCGGTGTGGCTCATCATCTTCAGATAGGTCGTGGCGCTGATGCCATCGGTGGTGAATTCGTTGAGCATGCGCCCGAATTCGCCGGTGGCCTCGTGGCTGCCGGACGAGGAGCCATAGGCCACGCCGGTACGGCCACTGCGCAGCACCGGATGCTCATTCAGGCCGGCCTCGCGCAGCGCCACCTCGGTGGCGCGCACCGACATGATCGCGACCTTGCCCATCGAGCGGGTGGTCTTGCGGTTGTAGTTCGGCGGCAGCTCGAAGTCCTGCGCCGGCGCGGCCAGCTTGGTGTTCAGCCCGGCATAGACATCCCACTCGGGCATCGCACGCACCGCGTTGCGGCAGCTGCGCAGGTGCGCTTCGATGGTCGGCCAGTCGTGGCCGAGTGGACTGATGGCAGCGGCGCCGGTAACCACCACGCGACGATCGGCGGCCATCAGAGCATGCCTCCGTTCACCGAGATCACCTGGCGGGTGATGTAGCCGGCCGGTTCGGACAGCAGGAACGCCACGGTAGCCGCCACTTCGTCCGGGCGGCCAACGCGGCCGGCGGGAATCAGCTTGAGCGCGTGTTCAACCACTTCGTCGTTGAGCATTTCGGTCTCGATCAGGCCCGGGGCCACGCAGTTGACGGTGATCTGGCGGCTGGCCAGTTCCAGCGCCAGGGCCTTGGTGGCGCCGATGATGCCGGCCTTGGCGGCACTGTAGTTGACCTGCCCGCGGTTGCCGGCCAGTCCGGAGACCGACGACAGGGTGACGATGCGGCCCGGCTTGCGCCGCCGCACCATCGGCATGATCAGCGGATGCAGCACGTTGTAGAAGCCATCCAGGTTGGTGTGGATGACCTGGTCCCAATCGTCCGCTGACAGCGCCGGGAAGGCGCCATCGCGGGCGATGCCGGCATTGCAGACCACGCCGTAGTAAGCGCCGTGCGCTTCGACATCGGCCTCCAGAGCGGCCCGCGCAGACGCGCGGTCGGCCACGTCGAACACCAGCACGCGGGCCTGCTGGCCCAGTGCCTGGATCTCGGCGACCACCGCCTGCGCTTCATCCACGCGGCTGCGGCAATGCACCACCACGTCGAAGCCATCGCGCGCGATGCGCAGCGCGATGGCCCGGCCGATGCCCCGGCTGGCGCCGGTCACCAGCACGCTTCGATTCCCTGTCATGCCTGTCCACTCTCCAGATAGGCCATCGCGTCGGCCGGTTCGAACACCGACACGTTGGCTGTCGCCCATTCTTCCTCGCCTGCCAGGATGCGGCAGGCGAACATCCCCAATCCATTGTCACCCAACAGCTCGCAGCGCGCCTGTACGCGCAGCCGCGAACCGCTGGGGAAGCTACTGCGCGCGCTGCTGTAGCGGCGGCTGCCGAGCAGGAAGCCCAGCTGCGGTGGCCTGCCGGCCGCACGCGCTCGGCAACCGGCCCAGGCCGCGATGGCCTGCGCCATGTACTCGATGCCGACCCATGCCGGCACCTGGTCATCCTCGACGAACAGGCCGGCCTCGGGCACCACCAGTTCGGCCTCGATGGCGTCCTGGTCCCACTGCGTGATGCGCTCCAGCAGGCACATGTCCTGGCGGTGCGGCACCACGTCTTCGATCGCGTACAGCGTGTTCATCGACGCTCCAGTGCCAGCACGGCATTGCTGCCGCCGAAGGCGAACGAATTGCTCAGCACCCGCCGTGGCGGCTGCGCAAGGCGCGTGCCCGGTGCGACCAGCGGCAGCACCGGCAGTGCCGGGTCGGCCACGCCGTCCCACCAGTGCGGCGGCAGCAGCTGCTGCGGGTTCTCGGCCAGCACGATCCAGCACAGCGCCGCCTCGATGGCACCCGAGGCACCCAGCGTATGGCCGGTCAACGGCTTGGTCGAACTGGCCGGCACGTGGCTGCCGAGCACCTGCGACACGGCCAGGCTTTCCATCGCATCGTTGTGGCCGGTCGCGGTCCCATGCAGGTTCACATAGTCCACTTCGCCGGCGGCCCAGCCAGCACGCTGCAGCGCCTGCTGCAGGGCGTCGATGGCGCCCAGGCCCTGCGGGTCCGGGGCGGACATGTGGTGGGCGTCGGCCGACTCGCCCCACCCCGCCAGGCATACCGGGCCGGGTTCGCGGGTGAGCAGGAACAGCGCGGCGCCTTCGCCGATGTTGATACCAGTACGATGCTGCGAGAACGGATTGCAACGTTGGGCCGAGACCGATTCCAGCGCGCTGAAGCCGGCCACGGTGAAGCGGCACAGCGAATCGGCGCCACCGGCGATCACCGCATCGACGATGCCGGCACGCAGCATGCGTGCGGCCGACATCAGCGCCTTGGCACTGGACGAGCAGGCAGTGGACAGGGTCCATGCCGGCCCCTGTGCGCCACTGCGCTGGCGCACGAACTGCGCGGCGGTGCCCATTTCCTGCTGGGCGTAATCAAAGCCCTGCGGCCACTGGCCCTGTTCGGCATGGCTGCGCAATGCCTGCTCGGATTCACCAATGCCCGAGGTGCTGGTGCCCAGCACCACCGCTACGCGCTCGGCGCCATGGCGGGCGATCGCCGCGGCCACTGCCGGCGCGATCTGAGCCAATGCCACGTCCAGCAGGGCATTGTTGCGCCCGCGCAGGGCCACCGGCAGGTCATCCAGCGCCGGCAGCGGCGTGCGTACTTCCCCCAGCGCCAGGGTGCGCCCCGGCAACAGGCTCTCGTTGTCGCTGAGCCCGCCCGGCGCGTCGGCGAACAGTGCCGACGTCACTTCGGCGCGGCCAGCGCCGAGTGCACAGACCACACCCAGGTCGTTCAGGTAGATTGGTGCGCTCATCGGTCCGGCCCGGCCATGTCGATCGATTCGATGCGCAGCGCATAGCCTTCGGCGCGGTTGTCCAGCTGCACGCTGCCATCGTCCAGCCGCTGCAGGTGCAGCCACACGGTGCCCTCACGCGACAGGCTGCGCTGATGGCCATCATCACTGACCTGCCAGCCCGCCGGCAGCACGGCGGCAATGGCCGCAGTCGGCCACAGCGCGAACTGCAGGTCATCCAGCACGCGCTCGGCGCGCACCTGCGGTGGCAGCCATGGCGCGCGCTGCTGGGTCAGCTGCTGGCCGTCCCATTGCAGGCGCACGCCGGTCTGGCCCATCGCCTGCACGGCCAGCTGCACCCGCTGGGCGTCGGCTTCCAGCAGCGCGTCGAGATCGCGCTCATGCGTGCCGAAGCGGAAATGCAGCTGCTGCTGCAGCGCCAGCGGCGCCGGCAGGCTGGCCGGCGCCAGGCGCAGCGGCGGCAGTTCCACCTGCGGTTTCGGCATGCGGCCGGCACAGGCGGCCAGCAGCAGGCACAGCAGCAGCACCGCAGTACGGGCAATCACGCGCCGCACAGCTGCTCCAGCACGCGCATGCGGCGGCCGCTGTCGTCGGCCACGTAAGGGTTGTTGGTGTCCCAGGCGTAGCCGGCCAGGATGGAGCTGATCATGTCGCGCACTTCGGGCTGCTGTTGCGGGTGGTAGATGATCTTCTGGAAACCGCCCTCGTACCAGCTTTCGACGAAGCGCCGGAAGGTCTTCACGCCGGCACGCAGCGGGATCGAGAACTCGGCCTCCCAGTCCACGGCCTGGCCGGCATAGCGGCGCTTGAGGCATTCACTGGCCAGCTGCGCGGACTTGAAGGCAATGGTCACGCCGGAGGAGAACACCGGATCGAGGAACTCGCCGGCGTTGCCCAGCAACGCGTAGCCGGGCCCCCACAGCGAACTGACGTTGGCCGAATAGCCGGTGATGCGGCGCACCGGCAGCACCGCCCATTCGGCGTTGGCCAGCAGCCCGGTCAGGTTGGGGTCCTCGCCGACGATAGCCTGCAGCTTCTGCAGGTCGTCACCCTCGTAGCGCTCGAAGAACGACGGCTCGGCGACCACGCCCAGCGAACAGCAGCCGTTGGAGAACGGAATCGTCCAGTACCAGACGTCGATGTGCTCGGGGTGGGTGGTGATCAGGATCTTGTTGCGGTCGAAGTCCGCTTCGGCCGGAATGTTGTCGCGCACGTGGCAGAAGATCGCGCCGCGCACCGGGAAGTTGGACGGCGACTCCAGCTGCAGCAACCGCGGCAGCAGCCGCGCGAAACCGGAGGCATCGAGGATGAAATCGGCCTCGATGCGGTATTCACTGCCGTCCGGGCGGCGCACCGTCACCGCCGGTTGCTCGCCCGGCTCGACCGCAAGCACTTCGTCGCCGAAGCGCAGCGTGGTGCCCATGCGCTCGGCACCGCGTGCCAGCACGTTGTCGAAGTCGGCGCGCTGCACCTGGTAGGTGGTGCCCCAACCCGGCGAGAACTTCTTCCTGAAGTCGAATGCAGTGCGCGCTTCGCCGTGCACGAAGGCGGCACCGTTCTTGTACTGGAAGCCCGCCTCGACCACATCCTGCAGCAGGCCGGCCGCCTCGATGTACTCCATGCTCTGCGGCAGCAGGCTTTCGCCGATGGAGAAGCGTGGGAACTGCTGGCGTTCCAGCATCAGCACCTGGCGGCCCTGCTGGCGCAGCATCGCCGCAGCCACCGAACCGGCCGGGCCCGCGCCGATGATCAGGATTTCAGTACGTTCGACAGCATCCACAGCAGTGTTCATCGGTGCGTCCTTGTTGCTCGATCAAGTGGAAAGAAGGAAGTCGGAAACAGGTTCAGGCCGGCGGCAGATCGTGCGGCGGCGGACGGAACAGCGGCGAGATCAGCCAGACCAGGCCGATGCCGAACAGCAGGGTCAGGCCGAACGCGCGCAACGCTGGGGTCTGCGACAGGCCCAGCAGGCCGAACGACAGCCAGGTGCTGGCCGCGCCCACGCACACGGCCAGCCAGGCACTGGCGTCGCCGCGGTGCTCGATCAGGAAAATGCCGTAGTCGATGCCCATGCCCAGCAACAGCATCAGTGCCAGCACGTTGAACAGCTGCAGTGGCTGGCCGAACAGGCCCAGCAGGCCCAGGGTCAGCGCACCGGCAATCAGGGTCGGCGCGAACACGCGCCAGGCCTGGCGGCGATAGCGCAGCCACAGCGCGCCGAACACCAGCACGATGCCGACCAGCAGCAGCCCGCCCATCAGCTTGCGGTAGTGGCCCAGCAGCTGCGAGAAGTCGGCGGTGCGGTCCACCCAGCGCACACCCGGCAGGCCTTCGGCCGCCCCGCGCAGGGTGGCCAGCGCATCGGCGCGCGACAGGTCATCGACCATCACCACGCTGATCATCTGCCCGCCGACCTCGCCCACCCACAGGTGGCGGAACGGCTGCGAGGCCGGCGAGGCCAGGAACGCCTCCGCGGTCAGCGGCGTAGCGGCGAAATCCGGGCGCGGCAGCGGTTCGCCGACCGCCTCGGACACCGCGTCCAGCACGCCCGGTTCCACCTTGGCGGTCAGCGCGGCATCGGCCTGCTGGCGCGACGGCGACGGCAGCCAGTCGCTGATCGCACGGTAGCCACCAATGCGCTTGTCGTTGGCCAGTACACGCAGGCGTTCGGTCAGCGCTTCTTCGCGCTGCAGCAGCTGTGCGGCGTCACTGCCCTGCACCAGGTAGAACTGCGCCGGGCTGGGCATGCCCAGCAGCTGGCTCAGGCGGATCTGCTGGGCCATCAACGCCGGCGGCGAGGACTGCAGGCTGCGCAGGTCGTCGTTGCTGTTCAGGCGGGCAATGCCGATGGCAGACAGCGCCAGCGTGATCACCACGAACACCGTCACCGGCCGGCGGCCATGCAACCGCGGGAAGCGCTCCAGCGTGTTGCCCAGCCACTGCGAGAAACGGGTCTGGCGGATCTCACCGCCATCCAGCCACGGGAACCAGAAAATCACCGTAAGGAAGGCGGCGGCCAGGCCGACCACCGAGAACAATGCCATCTGGCGCAGGCCCGGGAACGGGGCCAGGCCCAGTGCCAGGTAGGCCAGCGCGCTGGTCAGCAGGGCCAGCCACAGGCCGGGCAGCAGGTGCCGCAGCAGCTTCCAGCGACGATCAGCCGGTTCGGCCTGGCGCGAAGCGAACCAATGGATGCCGTAGTCCTCGGCCACGCCCACCAGCGACGCGCCGAACACCAGGGTGAGCACGTGCACCTTTCCGAACACCAGTACGGTCACCGCCAGCGCCACGCCGCAGCCGATCAGCAACGACGCGGCGACCAGCAGGATCGGCCGCAGCGAACGGAACGCCAGCCACACAAGCAGCAGCACTGCGGCCAGCGAGCCCCAGCCGATCGTGTTGATCTCCTGGTTGGCCTGCACCGCCGCCGCTTCGGCGTGCAGCGGCACACCCGCATGCAGGATTTCCAGCTCGGGCACCGCCGCCCTGGCGGCCAGCCCGGCACGTTCCAGCAGGCCGTCGAGATGGCGCTCGCCGTCAAGCTGGAACGCCGACCCCGGCGTATCGAACTGCAGTACGGCCCAATGCCTGCCCTCGGCTTCGAGCAGGCCATCATCGCCCAGCCGCAACCCCGACCCCTGCGCCTGCTGCTGCCACCATTGCGGCCACAGCGAGAGCGGGTCTTGCCGCCAATCGGTCAGGCGCGGTGCGCCCATCGGACCGTACAGCGCAGCCAACGCCTGCTCGGCCAACGCGCCCGGCTCGCTGCCCTGCAGCTGCTCGCGCTGGGCCGGGGTCAGCAGGCGGTCGCGGTACGGCGCGTAGAACGCGCGCGCCTCGTCGAACCAGCCTTCGATCGAACCACTGGGCACCAGCAACGCGCTGTCGGCATCCGCCGCCATCGCCGCAGCGAACGCCGCCTGTGCGCGCTTGGCGGCGGCGCCATCCTTGCTGCCCAGCAGCACCACCACCTGGCGCGAGCTGCCGTCGGCGATGCGCCGGGTGACGTCACTCAACAGGCGGTCATGCGCGTCCTGCGGCAGCAGGGCGAGGATGTCGGTGTCGATCCGCGACTGCTGGCTCCACAGGCGCCATTGCTGCGCACCCAACACCAGCAGGAGCACCAGCCAGGCGATGCCCAGCCAGTGCCACCAGCGCCGCAACCGGTCCGGCCCGTTCGATGCTGCCCCCTCACTCAAAGCGGCGTGCCTCGTCGGCGGTGAGCGTGGCCGGCGCTTCGCTCAGTGCACTGAACTGGATCTGCGTGCGGTCCTTGTTGGCCTCGACGATCTCGACCTGGCGCACGTAGCGGTCACCTTGCAGGGTCAGCGACTGGAACGCCTTGGCCAGCATCGCCGACTTCGGCGTCAGTCGCAGCCGCCAGCCCTGCCCTTCACGGCTGGCCGCCACGTTGAACTGGCCGGACAGCGCCTGCACGTCGCCACTCATCAGCGCGAACATGATCGCGTTCACCGAACGCATCGCCGGCTGCTGCCGTGCATCGAGCTCGACACGAGTGCTGCCATCGCGCTGGCGGCTGAGGATGCGGTCGGCGGTGACCACCACTTCGGAGGGGAACGGCTTGAGCGTGGTCCAGATCACGCCATGCTGGCGCGCGACCACGAACTGGCCCTGCGAGCGCAGCGGGTTCTTGAAGCCGCTGACCTGCTTTTCCTGGCTGAACTGGCCACGCAGCACGTCCGGCCGCGCCACCGCCTGGGTGATCGCATCGATGGCGGGGTCGGCGGCCTGCACCTGCGGTGCGGCAATGAACATCAGCGCGCACAGCAGCACGCTGGAAAGACGGGCAAGCATGTTCACGGCGCAGGCACTCCCAGGCGTTCCCACAGTACCGGCGGGCACTGGTACAGCATTTCCTTGCTGGCCGCGTCCACCGCGACCTGGATGGTCATCGCGCGGGTCAGCACCTGGCCGCTTTCCGCATCAAGGATCTCGTACTCGATCTTCAGCCGGTTCTCCCATTCCACGATGCGCGCAACCACGCGCAGCGCCTGGTTGAACAGCAGCGGGCGCACGTACTTCACCCGCGCATCGACCACCGGCCACAGGTAGCCCGATTCGAGCATCTGCGGGTAGTCGTAGTCATAGCGCCCGAGCAGCGCGCAGCGCGCGATCTCGAAGTACTTGAAGTAGTTGCCATGCCAGACCACGTTCATCGGATCGCAGTCATGGAAGGCGGGGGTCAGCGCAACCTCGCCGACCCGTTCGATGGCCTCATTCACCGGCATACAGCTCCCAACGTTGCGCGCGGATCTCCACCAGCAGTTCCCGCAGTTCGCGATCCAGCGCGCGGTCTTCTTCAACCAGGGCGATGCGCTGCCCCAGGTCGGCGTACATGTCGGCCAGACTGCCATGCAGCTGCGCGTTCAGGCCAACCCGTTCGCGCAGCGCCAGGCCCTGGCGGGCGGCGATCAGCATCGCGGCCACCACCTGTTCAGTCAGCTCGATCACGCGCAGGCAGTCGCGCGCGGCGATGGTGCCCATGCTGACCTTGTCCTGGTTGTGGCACTCGGTGGAGCGCGAAAACACGCTGGCCGGCAGGGTCTGCTTCAGCGCTTCGGCCGTCCAGGCCGACACGCTGATCTGCAGCGCCTTCAGGCCGTGGTTGATGGCCGCGCGCGGGCCCGTGGCCGCCGACAGGTTGGCCGGCAGGCCATGGTTGTAGCGGGCATCGACCACCAGCGCCAACTGGCGGTCGAGCAGATCGGCCACGTTGGCTACGGTGTTCTTCAGGGTGTCCATCGCCAGCGCGATGTGGCCGCCGTAGAAGTGGCCGCCATGCAGGATGCGCTCGCCATCGGCATCGATCAGCGGATTGTCGTTGGCGCTGTTCAGTTCGGTTTCGATCAGCTGGCGCAGGAACGGCAGGCTGTCCTCCAGCACGCCGATCACGTGCGGCGCGCAGCGCAGCGAGTAGCGGTCCTGCAGGCGCTGTTCATTGCGCGGCGGACGCTCGCTGTGCAGGTCGCTGCGCAGACGCGCGGCGATGCGGCCCTGGCCCGGATGCGGCTTGGCCGCGAACAGGGTTTCGTCGAAGTGGTGCGCGTTGCCGTCGCTGGCCAGCACGTTGAACGCGGTCAGGCGCGTGGCCATGCGCGCCAGGTAGTCGGCGCGCTGCCAGGCCAGGCAGGCCAGGCCGGTCATCACCGCTGTGCCGTTCATGATCGCCAGGCCTTCCTTCGGCCGCAGCTTCAGCGGGGTCATGCCGATCTTCGCCAGCACCTCGGCCGCCGGCTGCACGCGGCCATCGTGCAGCACCTCGCGCTCGCCACACAGCACCGCAGCCACGTACGACAGCGGGGTCAGGTCGCCGCTGGCACCGACCGAGCCTTCGGCCGGAATCATCGGCAGCACATCGTGCTGCAGCAGCGTGGCCAGGCCTTCCAGCAGCGGCACGCTGACACCGGACATGCCGCGCACCAGCGATGCCAGGCGCGCGGCCAGCACCGCACGGGTCTCGACCGGGTCCAGGTAGCGGCCCAGGCCGCAGCCATGGTAGGTGTACAGGTGGTGCGGCAGTTCAGCCACCAGCGCCGGCGGGATGTTCACCGTGCACGAATCGCCATAGCCGGTGGTCACACCGTAGATCACGCCATCCTCGCGCAGCAGGCGGTCAAGGAAGTCGGCACCGCGCTGGATGTGTGCGCGGAACGCCGGCGCGTCGCTCAGTGCGGCCTCGCACTGGCGCTGGGCCAGGGCAACCACGTCTTCGATGGTCAACGGTGCATCGCCAAAGCGGCACACGGGTACGGCGTCAGTCGTCATGCGGAGCCTGATCCCAGAAGGGGAAGAAATTGAACCAGTCCAACGGGGACTGGATGACCTGGAGTTCCAGCCAGCGCGCGAAGCGCTGTGCCTGTTCGGCAAGTGCCGCGTCGCGCGAGCCACGCGGCAGCACGATGCGTTCGGCGAATTGTTCAAATGCCACGCGATAGCCCTCGCCCTGGTGCAGGCAGGCCATGGTGTAGACCGGGCAGCCCAGCGCCGCGGCCAGCACATAGGCGCCGATCGGGAATGGCGCGCGATGGCCGAGGAAATCGGCGGTGACGCTGCGGCCGCCCTGCACCGGCGTGCGGTCGCCGACGATGGCGACGAAGCCACCGGCCGCCACGCGCTCGGCCAGCATCACCGCGGTGGCCGGCCCCATTTCGGTCACCTGCACCAGCTCCACCGCCGCCAGCGGGTCCAGCCGCTGCAGCAGGCGGTTGAAGCGCTGCGCATGCGCCGTATGCACCAGCACGGTGATGCGGAACCCCGGCACCTGTTCGGCCAGCACCTGGCACAGTTCCAGGCAGCCGATGTGCGCGGTGAGGATCAGACCGCCTTCGCGGCGCGCGATCTTCTGCAGCACCAGGTCGCGGTGCAGGTGAATACGGTTGGCCGGGTAGCGCCCGCCCAGGCCGAGGATCTTGTCCAGCATCGTGTCGGCGAAGGCGAAGAAGTGGCACAGGCTGTCGCGCCGGGTCGGCGCGCGGCCGAGCACACCGCTGTATGCCTGCAGCCGCTGCAGGTACTGCATCGAGGCCTGTCGCCCCACACGGTTGCCCAGCCAATGGCAGGCCACCACCGGCCACGCGCACAGGCGGAATGGCCAGCGCCCGAACCAGCGGTGCACCCAGCACAGGAACAGCACGCCGGCCACCGACGTCGATTCGCCGATATCGGCCCAGTGCGGGGCATCCTGCGCGGTCGCCATCTCAGCGCTGCCCCTGCAGGCGGCGCCACAGCAGCCGCGGTGCGCGCCAGAGCATGCCGAAGAACAGGCGGGTGTGCATGCGGCTGATGCGCACGTTGTCGCGCCACACATCGAAGTGCGACACGCCATCGGCGGGATAGGTCACGCGCGTGGCCAGGTGCTCAACCGGCAGCTGGCGCCAGTACAGGCGCACCATCACTTCAGTATCGAAATCCATGCGCCGGCCGATGGTCTCTTCACCGATCAGGCGCAGCACCGGTGGCAGTGGATACACCCGGAAGCCGCACATGGTGTCGCGCAGGTGCAGCGACAGCGTGTTGATCCAGACCCAGACGTGGGTGGCGTAGCGGCCATACAGGCGTGCCTTGGGAACACTGGCGTCGTAGGCCGGAATGCCGCAGATCACCGCGTCGGGATGCACACGCGCGGCCTCGATGAAGCGTGGCAGGTCAGCGGTATCGTGCTGGCCGTCTGCGTCGATCTGCAGCACGTGGCTGTAGCCACGCGCGCCGGCTTCAGCAAAACCGGCCAGCATCGCCCCACCCTTGCCCTGGTTGGCGTCCAGGCGCAGCAGGTCAACGCCCTGGCGCTGTGCCAGCGTGCGCAGCACCGCCGCGCACGCCTCATGCGAACCATCGTCGACCAACAGGCAAGGCAGGCCAGCGGCCTGCACACCGTCGACCACCGCCACGATGGCGTGCTCGTGGTCGTAGACGGGAATCACCACCAGTGGCGCAAACGCGGCACCGGCAACGGCCGGGTCAGTCCGCATCGGCGAACACCACCCTGCCGCTGGCATGTACACCGTGGCTGGAGGTATAGCGGAAGGCCAGCACGTTGCGTGCGGCATCCCAGTCCAGCTGCAGGGTCAACTCATCGCCGGGGCGGGCCACGTGCTGGAACTTCACCGCGTCCATGCGCAGGAACGCGCGCGGCATCGCAAATGCCTGGCGGCCGAAACGCATCGCCCAGTCCAACTGCGCCACACCGGGCAGGATCGCCGCCTGCGGGAAGTGGCCCTGGAACGGCCGCAGCGCCGGGTCGAGGGTCATGCGCAGCGTGGCGCTGGCGGCGTCGCGGCGGTCCCAGACCGGCACCGGCATCAGTGGCTGGAACAGCGCCGCCAATGCCGCCTGGGTCACCTTGCCCTGCGCGTTGATCGGCAACGCCTGCACCAGGCGCCAACGGCGCGGCCGGGTCACCGCGTCATGCGCATGCGCCAGGCGCGCGCCCAGGCGTTGGCCCAGCGCACGGCGCGCGGCGTCGCCGCCCTCCAGCAGCGCCGGATCGGCCGGAACCACCACGGCGGCCAGCTGCTCGCGCTGCCCGGGCAGCACCAGCACGCGCACGTCATCCACTTCGGCGTCTTCGCGCAGCGCGCGTTCCAGCGCATCCAGCGAGACGCGGCGCTCTTCGATCTTGACGATGCGGTCGGCGCGGCCCAGCAGCCGGAAACGGCCATCGGCCAGGGCTTCCACGCGGTCCTGGGTGCGCCACCAGCCGGGGGTTTCCAGATGCGCCGAGGCCACCGCCAGGCAGCCGTCGTCGATCCGCCACTGCACACCCGGCAGCGGCTGCCACGGCGGCAGGTCGGTGTCCCAGCGGCGCCAGGCGATACCGCCGGTCTCGCTGCTGCCATAGACCTCGGTCGGGGCCACGCCCAACCACTGCCGCACGTGTCGCGCCGCGTCCTCCGGCAGCGGGCCACCGGAGGAGAACACCGCGCGCAGGCGGCCATGCAGGCTGGCCCAGTCGAGCTGCTCGGGCAGGCGCTTGAGATGGGCCGGCGTCGCCACCAGCACCGTGTCGGTACCGGCCAGCGCACCCACCAGGTCTTCGTGGAAGAACCGACGCGGATGGATCAGGCGGCCGGCGGCCAGCGGCCACAGCACGCGGAACAGCAGCCCGTAGATGTGCTGGTGGGACACCGTGCCGTGCACCTGCGCGCCATCCAGCTGCGCACCGAACGCGGCCTGCAGCGCTTCCACCTCGCGCGCCAGCTGGTCCAGGCGCTTGCCGATCGCACTGGGCTGGCCGGTGCTGCCGGAGGTGAACACGCACAGCTCGCAGGCGCGCTCGTCCAGCGCCTGCAGTTCGTCGTCCAGTGTGGCGTCCAGCGCCGCCAGCGGGCGGTAGTCGGCCGGTACGTCGCCCGCGAAACCGCTCACCTGCGGCTGCAGCGCCTGCAGCGTGGCCGGCAGGTTGTCAGCGGCCAGGAACACCCGCTTGCCGGCATGCCAGGCGCCGAACAGCGCCGCAGCGAAGGCCACGGCGTCATCGAAATACAGGGCCCAGTCGCGGCCTTCAGCCGCCGCAAAGGCGGCGCGCCAGCCCCGTACGCGCTGGCGGAAGCAGGCGTGGTCAACCATGTCTCCGTCGCACAGGCCGACGCTGCGCTGCGGCCGCGCCTCCAGCAGCAGCCGGTCCAGGGCAATCCACTCAGCCATGCGCGTGCGCCGCCTTCACCCGCCGCCGCACCAGCCACTCACCTGCGAACAACACGCCCATCATCACGTACGCCAACAATCCGTTGTAGAGCATCCAGGCCCGGTCCGACGCGTACAGCGCGGTCAGCAGGGCCAGGCTGCCGTTGAGAACGAAGAAGCCGCACCACACCTGGGTGACGCGGCGGGTATAGGCCACCGCGAACGGGGGCAGGTCCGGCTCCTGCAGCCGCGCCAGGCGCTCCACCAACGGCGGCCCGAAGCGCAGGCTGGTGCCGAACACCGCCAGCATCACCGCATTGACCAGCGCCGGGTACAGCTTCAGCGGCAGGGCCTGGTTGAGCACGGTGGCCAGCACCGCCAGCAGGCCGGTGCCGGCGGCGGCGGCCCACCACAACGGCTGGCGCGTGCTCAGCGCACGCAGCAGGGCCAGGGTGAACAGCAGCAGCGACAGCCAGCGCGGCTCGAAGCGGCCCATCGCCAGGTACACCAGCAGCGGGTAGGCAAGCGAAATCGCTGCCACCACGACGGTACGTGCGCGAGCCATGGCGAAGCCGCCGGCGCTGCGGTCAGGCGGCTGCCTGGTCCGGCAGCAGTCCATACACGACATCAACGATGTCCTGCACGGTGCGCACGGCCTTGAACGCTTCCGGCTGCAGGTTGCGGCCGAGCAGTGGCTTGAGCTGCACGATCAGGTCGACCGCATCGATGCTGTCGATGTCCAGGTCGTCGTAGAGCCGGGCCTCGGGGGTGATCCGGGCGGTTTCAATCTCGAAGCTGTCGGTCAGGATGCTGACGATGCGTTCGAACAGTTCATTCTTGGTCATGGCTATTCCTGGCGCCGTTACGACTGGCGGGCGGCGACGAACTCGCCGAGCGCGCGCACGCTGGAGAAATGGCGACGGGTTTCTTCCGAATCGGCCGAGAGGCTGACACCGTACTTCTTCTGCAGCGCCAGGCCCAGCTCCAGCGCGTCGATCGAATCCAGGCCGAGGCCCTCGACGAACAGCGGCGCGGTCGGATCGATGTCCTCCGGCGTGATGTCCTCCAGCGAAAGGGAGGAAATGATCAATTCCTTGATCTCGTGCTCAAGTGCTTGCACGGGGCGGATCTCCAGACAGGTCGAAATAACGAGAAAGGTGCTCGGTGACGCGGCGGGCTGCCAAGGCATCCCCCCTTGGCGAGTCGTCATCGGCCAGGAAGGGCGCGATCGGGATATCTTCGCCGATCTGCAGCCGAACGTGAAAGCGACGTGAGGGGACACGATACCACTTCTGTCCCTTGGTCAACGTGGGCGGGGTGCAGGTGATCCGCACCGGGGTGATGTCCAGCCGGCCACGGACGGCGATGTTGGCGGCCCCGCGCTGCAGCCGCGGCGGCTGGCCCGGCACGCTGCGGGTGCCTTCGGGGAAGATCACCAGGGTGCCGCCGGCGTGCACCGCCGCCACGCAGTCATCGACCAGGCCAGCGCCATCGTCATTGGAGATGTAGCCGGCCGCTCGCACCGGACCGCGCATGAACGGGTTGCAGGCCACAGCCCGTTTCACCACGCAATCGGCGTTGGGCAGCAGCGAGATCAGGCAGACCACGTCGATCAGGGTCGGGTGATTGGCCAGCACCAGCAAACCGTCGCGCTGCAGGCGTTCACCGCCCTCGATCTGGTAGGTCATCACCCCCAGCGCGCGCATCAGGCGCAGATGGCTGGCAAAGGCAACCTGAACCACGCGGCGGGCCCGACGGCGACGGACCACCGGGTCGCGCATCAGCAGCAGCACCGGCATCACCAGCACGCCCAGCAGCAGGCCGCCCATGCCGAATGCGGCAAAGCTCAGGCCGGTGCCGAGCACCCGCCAGGCATGATCGAGACGGCGCAGCGCCTCAGCCACGGCGCCCCCAGCGCCAGCGCTGGCCCTGGGCCACGTGCTCAAGCGCCGGCGCACCGGACAGCAGGAAGCGGTGCAGGTCCAGCGCGTGCGGCAGCGCGCCCGGGGCGGTGGCAGGGGCCTCCGGCGCCGCCTCCCACTGCAGGGAGAGGGTCGGCTGGCCCGGCATCGGCGCCGTCAAACGCCAACACCAGGCAAAGAACGGGTCGGGTTCGTCGGCGAACGTCGAGTAAATCTCGGGAAGGCGCGACTCATACACCACGACCCGCACCTCGCCGGCGCCATCGGCGAGCAGACCGGCCGCTTCCAGGCAGGCGGTCTCGACCGTGGCCTGGCCGGCGGCCAGCGCCAGGTAGTTGCCACGGTGGCCGCGCGCGATCGAGTACAACGCCGCGATCGCGTTGTGCACCGACAGGCCGAACCCCGTCGGTGACAAGGGCTGATCACTGGCCAGCGCCCCCAGCAGCTCCATCGAACGGGCCACGTCGCCGTGGCGGCTGGCGAACACCAGCGGGACCTGGTTGTCCGCCCCCTGCCCATCCTCGCACCAGCAGGCAGCCTGGATCGCCATCCGGCCCAGCCGCTCGATGCGGCGGCGCTGCATTGCCGGGATCTCGGCCAGCGCCGGCGTGTCTTCGCCAACCGGCGGATACGGCGCATCGGCCCAGCCCAGCCACTGGCTACGCTCGCTCAGGCCGGGCGCCCAGGCAGCCCAGTCGACGATGGAGAATTCGATCATTTAGCGAAGGTGCTTCAACGGGAGAACGATAGGCACGAGCCATTACGGCGACGCGCGGCGGCCCCCCAGTCCTGCAGCCGTGCGTCCGTCCAGGACGTCGCCGGCTGCCCCCCTGGCTGCCGGAAAGGAGCGCACGCTAGCACGTCCTGCACGGGGTGTGCAGGTTTCACATTCCCCAACACGGGAGCCGGCACCGGCGGCCCCCGCTTCAATCGATCAGTGGTAACCGGTATCGGCGTGCACCTTGCCGCGGAACACCCGGTACGACCACGCCGTGTAGCCGAGGATGACCGGCAGCAGAATGACCAGCCCGACCAGGGTGAAGCCCAGCGAGGAGGCCGGCGCGGCGGCCTGCCACAGGGTCATCGACGGTGGCAGCAGGTAGGGCCACATCCCCAGCACCAGGCCGAGGAAGCCGAGTACGAACAGGGCCAGGCTGAGCAGGAACGGCGGCAGGTCACGGCGCGGGTGGGTGGCACTGCGCCACAGCGCAGCGGCTACCGCCAGGGTCAACAGCGGCACCGGCGACAGCCACCAGAAGTTGCCGTCGCTGAACCAGCGCGCCATCAACCGCGAATCGAGGAACGGCAGCCAGCTGCTGACCAGGCCCATCGCCGCGATCACCGCCACCACCAGCGGCCGGGTCATCTGCCGCGCCAGCGCCTGCACGCGCCCGTCGGTCTTCAGGATCAGCCAGGTGCTGCCCAGCAGCGCATAGCCGGCCACCAGCGCGGCACCGGTCAGCATCGCGAACGGGCTGAACCAGGCGAACGGCCCGCCCTGATAGACACCGTCCACCAGCGGGATGCCCTGCACCAGGGTGCCCAGGATCACGCCCTGGGCGAACGTCGCCAGCAGCGAACCGAGGCCGAACGCCACGCTCCACAGCCGGCGTGACCGATGTGCCTTGAAGCGGAATTCAAAGGCCACGCCACGGAACACCAGCGCCACCACCAGCACCAGCACCGGCAGGTACAGCGCCGACAACAGCACCGCATAGGCCCTGGGGAAGGCCGCCAGCAGGCCGGCACCACCCAGCACCAGCCAGGTCTCGTTGCCGTCCCAGATCGGCGCGGCGGTGTTCATCATCAGGTCCAGCTGCTCCTCGTCCTCGGCGAAGGGGGCGAGGATGCCGATGCCAAGCACGAAGCCGTCCAGCACCACGTACATCAGCACGCCGAAGCCGATCACCGCGAACCACGCCACCGGCAGCCAGGTCATCAGGTCCATGTCAGCGCTCCTCCAGCGGTTCGTCGGCTGCCGACAGCGGGCGCGCCGGGGTGTGGCTGCCGTGGTCCAGCGACGGCCCTTCGGCGTAGGGCTGCGGTCCGTGGCGCAGGATCTTCACCAGGTACCAGATGCCCCAGCCGAACACGAAGGCATAGCCAACCACGTAGACACCCAGCGACAGCGCGGTCATCCACGCGCTCTGCGGGCCGACCGCATCGGCGGTGCGCAGCAGGCCATACACCACCCATGGCTGGCGCCCCATCTCGGTGACGAACCACCCCGACAGCAGCGCGATGAAGCCGCTGGGCAGCATCCAGTTCCAGCCGCGCAACAGCCATGGCGAATCGAGCAGCTTGTTGCGCCACAGCTGGAAGGCCGACACCCAGGCCAGCAGCAGCATCAGCGTGCCCAGCCCGACCATGATGCGGAAGGCAAAGAACACCGGCGTCACCGGCGGCCGCTCGCTGGCCGGTACCGCGGTCAGCGGGTCGAAGGTGCCGTCCAGGCTGTGGGTCAGGATCACGCTGCCCAGCTTCGGGATGGCCACTTCGAAATCGTTGCGCTCCTCCTTCTCGTTGGGCAGCGCGAACACCACCAGCGGTACACCCTCGCCTTCCCGGGTCTCATGCCAATGCGCTTCCACCGCCGCGATCTTCATCGGCTGGTGCTTGAGCGTGTTCAGGCCATGCATGTCGCCGACGAAGATCTGCACCGGCACGGTCAGCGCGGCGAATGCCACAGCGGCGATCAGCATGCGCCGGCCCGCTTCCACGTGCGTGCCCCTGCGCAGGTACCACGCACCCACGCCACCAATCACGAAACAGGTGGTGATGAACGAGCCCAGCGCCATGTGCGCGAGGCGGTAGGGGAACGAGGGATTGAACACCACCTGCCACCAGTCCACCGGATGCACGATGCCGTTGACCATCTCGTAGCCGGCCGGCGTGTGCAGCCAGCTGTTGGACGACAGGATCCAGAACGTGGAGAACAGCGTGCCCAGCGCAACCATGCAGGTGGACAGGAAATGCAGGCGCGGCGAGACCCGGCCCCAGCCGAACATCATCACGCCGAGGAAGCTGGCTTCCAGGAAGAACGCGGTCAGCACCTCGTAGGTCAGCAGCGGGCCGATGACCGTGCCGGCCACCTCGCTCAGCCGCGGCCAGTTGGTACCGAACTGGAAGGCCATGACGATGCCGCTGACCACGCCCATGCCGAACGACACCGCGAAGATCTTCTGCCAGAAGAAGTACAGCTCGCGCCACACGGGCAGCCTCGTGCGCAGCCAGCGCCACTCGATAAAGGCCAGCCAGCTGGCCGTACCGATGGTGAAGGCGGGGAACAGCACGTGGAAACTGATGACGAATCCGAACTGGATCCGGGACAACAACAACGCGTCCAAGGGACGCCTCCTGCCTGCGACCGGTGGGATACCGGACCACTTTAGGAGGATTTCGTTAAGACGGGATGCGACCGGGTGACGCGCTGCTTCACTTTGTCGCAGGGGTCAACCGTTCTGGTAGCTGCCAACCCTGGTTGGCACACACGCCCAAACGCCGACCCAGGTCGGCCTCTACCCACCGCGATTGGAGCGGCCCCTTGGCGGGTGCCTCAGTGCCAGAAATACCAGGCCGCCGCAGCCAGCAGGGCGCCAAACAACAGCACCTGCACCACCACATAACCCACGCCATCGTCGCGCGACTCAGCGGCAATGCGCTTCTGCAGCGCCTCGCTCACATCCGGCGTGTCTTCCTGCTGCGCCTGCTCACGCAACGCCTGTGCCAGCGCGCGCGCTTCCGCATCGCGAGGGTCGGTCGGTGGGTTCACAGCAGCTCTCCGGCGGTGGCATGCCGCGTCAGTTCCTGCTTCAGGGTCTGGCGCGCGCGGTGCAGGTGGCTCTTGATGGTACCGCGCGCCAGCCCGGTCACCTGTTCGATCTCGGCCAGATCGAAATCCTCCAGGTAATGCAGGCCGACGATCAGGCGCTGCGGCGGACTCAGCCGTTCCAGTGCCGCGCTGAGCTGGCGCCCGGCCTGCAGCGCCTCGCTCAACTCGGCGGGCCCGGGGCCTTCATCGCCGATGCCCAGTTCCTCCGGCGCCTCCACCGCCACCATCCACTGCGCCTCCAGTCGCCGCCGGCGCAGGTGCTGCAACGCCGTGGTGTAGGCCACCCTTGAGACCCAGGTGCGCAGCGAGGATTCAAAGCGGAACCGGTGCAGCTGGCGGAATACCGCCAGGAAGGTTTCCTGCAGCAGGTCGGCCACCTGGTCGCGGTCGCCGACCATCCGCCCGATCAGATGCGCGCAGGTACGTTGATGGGCCTGCACCAGCTGCGCGAACGCCGGTTGCGAGCCGTCGATGATGGCGATGACCAGGGCGCGGTCGTCGCCCGCGTCCAGCGAGGGCTCCACGCGGACATCGCGGCGGCGTCCCCGCCATGCAGCCAATGCTCCGCCCAGCAGGCTCATGCGCGGGGCGCCCCCTGTGCCCGTGGCATGCCTGCCTCAGCCCTTGCGCGCGGCAGGCCGGGTGAAGTGCCAGGCCAGCAGCTGGCCGAGGCCGGCACTGCCGACCAGCGCGGCAGCGGCACCAAAGGTCAGGTCGCGGGCCCCGATGGCTTCCAGCAGGGCCATGGCCAAGGCCAGGCAGACCAGGCTGATGCCCCAGCGCAGCGCGCCCTGGCGGCGGCGCTCTTCTTCCAGCACGGCCAGCGAGCGGATCACTTCCTCCGGTACGTGCGGGGCCACCAGCTTGCTGCGCGCGCGGGCATCGGCAATGGCGTGGATCGCGTAGGCGATGCAGATGAAGAGGGTGATCGGGATCAGTTCCTGCATGGTCGGGCTCCTGTTCGGTGGATGATGCGGGTTCAGGAGAATGGATGCGCGACCACGGCAACCGGTTGCACTAGCTGTCCACCGACGTTTCGCTGGCGCCGGTCGTGTCCGCCGGGTCGGGGAAATAGGTCTCCACCTGGAAATCCAGCTGCAGGTCCGCCATCAGCCGCAGCAACTGCGGATCCAGCTCGAAACCCGCCCATGCCGTCTTTCCAAAGATGCCAACACGCAGGCCGATCCCGGCCCCCTCCTGCAGCAGTTCCCTGATCACGTCGGCGCGTGCCCGCAGGAGATCGATCAACGCCGGCCAGGCATCCATCAGCCAACCGTCCTTTCCCCTCTGCAGTACGAACACCACGCGGGTCGCCGCATGAACCCGGATCAAGGTACCGTCGCGATCCCGATATCCGGTCCCGACATCACGGGAAAACGCCGGTTCCAGATCCAGCCGGGCGGCAATTCCGGCGCCGGCCTCTGTCGGGTGCTGCACGCCCAGAGAGATCCTGTAGTCGTAGCGGTACATATCGGTTCCATCCGAACGGAATGACCATCATGCCGCACACGCCGTCGCAGCAACCCGGGCGGTGCCGTTTTGCCGATTCCGCTGCCATGACCTGTGGCCCCTGCCCCCGGCCCGGACGGCTGCTACCCTTGCCCGGTTTCCTCTTCTGGTGCCGTCCGCCCATGTCCCGAGTGCTGCCCCTGTCCCTCCTGCTGTCGGCCGTGCTGGCCGCACCGGCCGCGCATGCCGCGCCGACGCCGATCACCATCGAACAGGCCATGGCCGACCCGGACTGGATCGGTCCGCCGGTCGAGAAGGCCTGGTGGTCGTGGAACAGCCAGCAGGTGGAATACCAGCTCAAGCGCAACGGCAGCCCGGTGCGCGACACCTTCCGCCAGCCGGTGGCCGGCGGCGTGGCCGCGCAGGTGGCCGATGACCAGCGCGGTACCCTGGACGTCGCCGATCCGGTCTACGACCGCAGCCGCAGCCGCAGCGCCTTCGTGCGCAATGGCGATGTGTTCGTGCGCGACCTGCGCAGTGGCGCGCTGACCCAGCTGACCCGCAGCAACGAGCGCGCGGGCAATGTGAACTTCGCGGCCGACAACGGCGTGATCTGGCGCGTCGGCCAGAACTGGTTCCACTGGACCGCCGCCAGCGGCGTGCAGCAGGTGGCCAGCCTGAAGGCCGAGAAGGACCCGCGCACGCCGCCGAAGGCCGACGTGCTCCGCGACCAGCAGCTGCGCACGCTGGAAACCCTGCGCCGCGACCGCGAGCAGCGCGAGGCATTGAAGGACCAGGACCAGCGCTGGCGCCAGGCGGATCCGACCCGCGCACCGGGCCCGGTCTACCTGGGCGCCGACGTCGAGATCGGTGACAGCGTGCTGTCGCCGGACCTGACCCACCTGATCGTGGTGACCAAGCCGAAGGACTTCGACGACGGCCGCACCAGCAAGATGCCGCTGTACGTGACCGAGTCGGGCTACGAGGAAACCGAGGACACCCGCACCCGCGTCGGCCGCAACGGCTTCGAGCCACACACCCTGTGGTACGTGGACGTGCGCACCGGCAAGGCCGAGAAAGTCTCGCTGTCCGGCCTGCCGGGCATCAGCACCGACCCGCTGGCCGAACTGCGCCGCAAGGCCGGCAAGGATGCACTGAAGGGCGAGCGCAGCGTGCAGGTGATGAGCGACTTCATGGGCGGCGGCATCCGCTGGAGCGCCGACGGCCAGCAGGCCGCGGTGATGCTGCGTGCCAACGACAACAAGGACCGCTGGATCATCAGCGTCAACGCCGCCGACGGCCGCGTTCAGAACCGCCACCGCCTGACCGACAACGCCTGGATCAACTGGGGCTTCAACGATTTCGGCTGGATGGCCGATGGCCGCACGCTGTGGCTGTTGTCCGAGGAATCGGGCTTCTCGCACCTGTACACCCAGGCCGGCACCGCCAAGCCGCAGGCGCTGACCAGCGGCAAGTGGGAAACCTCGGCACCGGTGCCGTCGGCCGATGGCAAGGGCTTCTACTTCCTGTGCAACCAGCAGGCGCCGCATGATTACGAAGTCTGCGCGGTCGACACCGGCAACCGCCAGGTGCGCGAGCTGACCAGCCTCAACGGGGTGGAAGACTTCTCGCTGTCGCCGGACGGCCAGCAGCTGCTGGTGCGTTACTCCGGCGCCTACCTGCCGCCGCAGTTGGCGGTGCTGCCCAGTGCCGGTGGCCAGGCGCGCGTGCTGACCGACACCCGCACCGCCGACTACAAGGCACGCCAGTGGATCCAGCCAAAGCTGGTGGCAGTGCCGTCCAAGCATGGTGCCGGCGTGGTCTGGGCCAAGTACTACGAACCGGAGAACAAGGAACCGGGCCGCAAGTACCCGATCGTGATGTTCGTGCACGGCGCCGGCTACCTGCAGAACGTGCACCAGCGCTACCCGGCCTATTTCCGCGAGCAGATGTTCCACAACCTGCTGGTGCAGAAGGGCTACATCGTGCTGGACATGGACTACCGCGGCAGCGAGGGCTACGGCCGCGACTGGCGCACGGCCATCTACCGCAACATGGGCCACCCGGAACTGGAAGACTACAAGGACGGCCTGGACTGGCTGGTCAACACCCAGCAGGGTGACCGCGACCACGCCGGCATCTACGGCGGTTCCTATGGCGGCTTCATGACCTTCATGGCGCTGTTCCGTGCGCCGGGCACCTTCAAGGCCGGCGCCGCGCTGCGCCCGGTGGTGGACTGGCACAACTACAACCACGGCTACACCAGCAACATCCTCAACACCCCGGACATCGACCCGGAGGCGTACCGCGTGTCCTCGCCGATCGAGTACGCGCAGAACCTGCAGGACAACCTGCTGATCGCCCACGGCATGATGGATGACAACGTGTTCTTCCAGGACTCGGTGAACCTCACCCAGCGCCTGATCGAACTGCACAAGGACAACTGGTCGATCGCCCCGTACCCGCTGGAACGCCACGGCTATGTGCGTGCCGATTCCTGGCTGGACCAGTACAAGCGCATCCTCAAGCTGTTCGAGCAGAACCTGAAGTGAGCAATGCCGCAGCCACGATCCGGATCGTGGCTGCGGTCATCCTGGATGACCGCGGCCGGGCGCTGGTGGTGCGCAAGCAGGGTGCGCGCCGCTTCATCCAGCCCGGTGGCAAGCCCGAACCCGGCGAGGCGCCCCTGCAGGCGCTGGCCCGCGAGCTGGACGAGGAACTGGGCGTGCAGCTGCGCGCCGATGCCGCCATCGCGCTGGGCACGTTCGAGGACTGGGCTGTGAACGAGCCCGGCCACCGCGTGCAGGCACAGGCGTGGTGGGTGCAGGTGGACGGTGCGCCGCAGGCGCGCGCCGAAATTGCCGAACTGGCCTGGGTGCCGCTGCAACCGCCGCATGGCCTGCCCTTGGCACCCTTGAGCGAACACCATATCCTGCCGGCCGTCGCCACCCGGGCGACGGCCCGCTGAGCAGGCGGGCGCCGACTGCAAGGACATCGGATGTCAATGTCGATCCCGTCGATCCCCTCGCCGCTTTCCCCGGCGTATCACGCCTGGGTGCGCCCGGTCGCACAGGCTTCGTTCTGGCTGTCACTGCTGCTGACGATCTACTTCGTGCTGCAGGGACTGGTGCTGTGGCCGCTGCAGAACCTCAGGCTGTGGCGCCTGGTGGAAAGCGAAGTGCAGCAACAGCAGCTGCACAGCCTGGTCTGGCTGCTGGCGCACCCGGTGGCCGCGTCAATGGTCCTCGCGCTGTTGTGCCTGGCCTCGACCGTGTCCAGCTGGGGCCTGCTGCGTGAACGTCGCTGGGGCCTGTGGAGCTTCGTGGTACTGCTGCTGCTGAGTGCCCTGACCAACTTCGCAGCCGCCTGGTGGCTGGACCTGTTCATGGGCGACTTCATTCCGCTGCTGGCCGATGACCCGGCCCTGCTGCAGGAGCTGCAGCTGAAACGCTGGCTGATCACGCTGACCGTGGTCGGCATGTCGTTCGTGCTTCTCGGCCTGCAGGGCTGGCTGGCCTGGCGACTGCTGCGCCCCGACGTGCGCGCGCGCTTCCACTGAGTTCTGCCGGGCGTGGGCCAGGGCCTCCGGCAGCACCCGGCGTTTGCCTTTGATCGTCAAGGAGATGACATGCTCTCACGCGCACCGTACCGCCACTGGCTGGCCTGGGCGTTGCTGCTGGCCACGCCGGTGGCCGCGGCACAGTCACCGCAATGCGGCCTGTTCGAGGCCGAGGAAGGCAGCAGCACGCTGCGTGTCAGCTCATCCAACCGCGGCGAGCAGAAGCACTTCGGCAGCGCACCGACGCCGGTCGCGTTCCAGCAGATCGACGGAAAGCTGCAGCTGGTGAACCTGGAGTACGGCCTGCCCAGCGTGCTGCAAGTGCGCGATCGGGGCCGCACGGTCGAGGTGGATGGCACGGTCTACACCCTGCAGGCCCCCGCACAATGCGCCGCAGCCGCCACCCCGGCTGAAGGCAGCTGCCTGGCCGATGCGGCGGCGTGCCTGGACAACCGTCGCGAAGCGACCCCGACCGTGCTGGCAGCGGCTTGCCGGGAGGGCGTGCCCGGCATGTGCCTGCAGTTGGCCGATCGCTGGCATGACGAGGCCAGGGCGCCGGCCACGCCGGATGAGGCGCAGCAACAGGCCATCCTCGATACCGCACTGGCCGGCATCGAACTGCCTGTGCCGTGCCGGAATGGCGGCTTCAGCAACGAGACACCGGCCTGTGCAGCGGCGCTGGAAGCGGATCCGGCGCTGCAGGAGCAGATCGTCAAGGCCGCGATGGGTGCGGCGATGGTCGAAGCGGTGAGCTCCGTGCTGTCACCCTCCACGCCGGTGGTGGTGCCGGCCGCGCAGCGCCAGCAGCTGTTGCAGTTGTGCCAGCAGGTCGGCCATGGCGGCTTCTGCAGCCGCGTGGCCGAGCTCTCGTGGGAATCCGGCGACCCCTTGCAGGCGGTGCAGGCACTGGCCACAGCGTGCGCGCCCGGCAAGGACAGCGCCGCCTGTGAGCGCCTGCCTGCGTTGCGGGCGCTGGGCGCCTCGTTGCGGCCGCAGCCGGCTACGGCGCTGCCCTGCGGTACCTTCCGCGCCGCAGGTGGCCTGATGGATACGCTGGACTTCGGCGATGCAGGACGGGTCGGCATCGGCTGGGACAGCCAGCTGCGTGCCCGTGTCGAAGAGGGCGACATCCGCATCCGCCACGACAAAGGCGGCGACTTCGTGCTGCGGCCGTTGCCCGGGGGCCAGCTGCTGGGCCTGGACACGTGGACACGCTTCCAGGTGTTCGTGCCGACCGGCGAGGGCGCGAGCACCTGCAGCCCGCCGAAACACTACACGGTGCTGCCGCTGCCGCAGGACTGCCCACTGGCGCTGGCCAACGAGGACGGCGCCGACGCCTGCTGTGCGCAGGGCAAGCTGCAGGGCTGCAACATACTCGGCAACCGGCTGGCGCTGTCCGGGCACTGGCTGCAGGCCGCAGAGCACTACACCACGGTCTGCCGCGCCGGCGTCCGCGAAGGGTGCGAGAACCTGGTCACCGCGCAGGGCAATGGGGCGGACGTGGATGCACGCGCCATCCTGGGGCAACTGTGCGAGGCCGACCGCAGCGGCCTGCATGTGGCCTGCGATGTGCTCGGAACCCAGAACTGGGAGCTGATCATGCTGGGCGGTGCCCTGCAGAAGGCGGTTGATGAAGCGGCCGTGGACGACGCTCCGGCGCCGCGCACTACCAACCGCAAGCGCTGAGCCTGCCAGGGCCTGTCCGCGGCGTTGGCCGGGCCCTGCGGTAAAGTACGCGCCATGAACGAATTCGAGCGCGTTCGCGCCTACCTCACCGAGCTGCAGGACCGCATCTGTGCGGCGATCGAGGCCGTCGATGGCCGGGCCCGCTTCCAGGAAGACCTGTGGCAGCGTGCCGAGGGCGGTGGCGGGCGTACCCGCGTGCTGCGCGACGGTGCGGTGTTCGAGCAGGCCGGCATCGGCTTCTCCGACGTGGCTGGCAGCCGCCTGCCACCGTCAGCCTCGGCCAACCGCCCGGAACTGGCGGGCGCCTCCTGGCGCGCCACCGGCGTGTCGCTGGTGTTCCACCCGCTCAACCCGTACGTGCCGACCACCCATGCCAACGTGCGCTTCTTCCAGGCGCAGCGCGACGGCGAAGTGGTGGCCAGCTGGTTCGGCGGCGGCTTCGACCTGACCCCGTTCTACCCGTTCGACGAGGACGTGCAGCATTGGCACCGGGTCGCACGCGACCTGTGCACGCCGTTCGGCGAAGAACGCTATGCCGCGCACAAGCGCTGGTGCGACGAATACTTCTTCCTGCGCCACCGCAATGAAACGCGCGGCGTCGGCGGCCTGTTCTTCGATGACCTGCACGGCGACTTCGAGCGCGATTTCGCTTATCTGCGTGCGGTCGGCGATGGCTTCCTCGATGCGTACCTGCCGATCGTGCAGCAGCGCAAGGACGCCCTCTACGGCGAGCGCGAACGCGAGTTCCAGCTGTACCGCCGCGGCCGCTACGTGGAATTCAACCTGGTCTACGACCGCGGTACCCTGTTCGGGCTGCAGAGCGGTGGCCGCAGCGAAAGCATCCTGATGAGCCTGCCACCGCGGGTGCGCTGGGAATACGGCTTCTCGCCCGAACCGGGCAGCCCCGAATCGCGCCTGGCCGACTATCTGGTGCCGCGCGACTGGCTCTGAGGGGTGCCGTCGCGCGGGGCGTGGGCTCGGCGCTGGTCAGCTGCCCTTCCGCGCGATGATGGTGATGTGCCCGGTGGTCTCCAGCAGGGCAATCTGCACGTCTTCAATCTGCAGCCCGCCCTGCTGGCGCAGCGCGGCATCGAAGTCGGCGCGGCTGATCAGCTCGCGGCGAAGTACCGCCTCGAACAGGCGACCATCGCGCGCGATTACGGTGGGCTCTCCTTCGATCAACCGCTCCATCCGCCGGTTCCGGGTGGTCAGCCAGCCCACCCCGTAGTTCAGCAGGATCAGGGTCGCCGCCAGCAGCAGGCCGCCGCCCAGCGAGGTGTCAGCGCCCAGCAGCGCGTTCTGCACCGCGTTGCCCAGCAGCACGATCAGCAGCACGTCGAAGGGCGTGATCTGCCCCAGGGCCCGCTTGCCGCCCAGCCGGACCATGCCCAGCACCACGACATACACCACCACCGCGCGCAGGATGAATTCCCACCACGGCATGGCCAGGGCGAACAGGTCGGGCATGGTCTTCACCTGCGGAACGGTGGCCCAGCCTAGCACCTGGGGTCAGATCCCTTTGCCCGACGGGCAAAGGGATCTGACCCCATCCGAGGTTCCGTTGGCGCAAATAAAAAGCCCCGCTGACCAGGGGGAGGTCAACGGGGCCGGGGAACGGGCACTTGGGGAGGAGTCCCCGTTCCGAGATCTGCTCCAGGGGATGGGAGAGATCCACAACAGGCATTGCGCCTGTCGGGAGTTATAGAAGCACTCCGAACACTAACGGTTCGTGAAGGGGCCCCATTTAATGAATTTCAATCGGGGCAACATTCATGGTCGAGTCAGAAACCCCCGACTCATGAACACATTCACGTCGTTTTCGGCCTGAATTCCGTCAGTGCGCCTCATCCCAGTTGCTGCCGACGCCGGTATCGACCACCAGCGGCACTCGCAGTTTGGCCGCTTGCGACATGCGCTCCACCACCTGCAAACGCAGGTCTTCAACGAAACTGCTTTCGGTTTCGAAGACCAGTTCATCGTGTACCTGCAGGATCATCCGCGCTGGTGCCCCGCTGTCGCGCAGCCACTGGTCCACATCCACCATCGCGCGCTTGATGATGTCGGCGGCGGTGCCCTGCATCGGCGCGTTGATCGCGGCGCGCTCGGCACCGGCACGCAGGCCCTGGTTGCGGGCGTGGATGTCGTTCAGGTACAGGCGGCGGCCGAACAGGGTTTCCACGTAGCCCTGGTCACGGGCCTGCTGGCGCATCCGCTCCATGAAGTCGCGCACGCCCGGATAGCGGCTGAAGTACAGCGCCACGTAGTCCTGTGCCTGGCCACGGTCGATGCCCAGATTGCGGGCCAGGCCGAAGGCGCTCATGCCGTACATCAGGCCGAAGTTGATCGCCTTGGCGGCGCGGCGCTCGTTCGGGGTCACCTCCTCCAGCGTGCGCCCGAACACCTCGGCGGCGGTGGCGCGGTGCACGTCGGCGCCCTGCTCGAAGGCGCGCACCAGGCCCGGATCCTCGGACAGGTGGGCCATGATCCGCAGCTCGATCTGCGAATAGTCGGCGGCCAGCAGCTGGAAGCCCTCCGGCGCCACGAACGCGCGGCGGATGCGGCGGCCGTCCTCGGTGCGGATCGGGATGTTCTGCAGGTTCGGGTCCGATGAGGACAGGCGGCCGGTGGCGGCACCGGACTGGTGGTAACTGGTATGCACCCGGCCGGTGTCCGGGTTGACCATCTCCGGCAGCTTGTCGGTGTAGGTGCTGCGCAGCTTGGCCAACCCGCGGTAGTCGAGGATCACCCGTGGCAGCTCGTGCTGGTCGGCAATTGCCTCCAGTGCCTCTTCATTGGTGCTGGGCTGGCCCTTCGGGGTCTTCACCACCGCCGGCAGCTTCAGCTCGTCGAACAGCACCGCCTGCAGCTGCTTGGGCGAATCCAGGTTGAAGCTGCGGCCGGCCAGCTCGGTGGCCTTCTGCTGCGCGGCCAGCATGCGCGAGGACAGGTCCTGGCTCTGGCGGCGCAGTTCGTCGGTGTCGATCCGCACGCCGTTGGCTTCAATGCTGGTCAGCACCGGCACCAGCGGCATCTCGATGTCGCGGTACACGCTGTCCAGCGCCGGCTCGGCCAGCAGCTGCGGCTGCAGCGCGCGATGGAGGCGCAGGGTAATGTCGGCGTCCTCGGCCGCATAGCGGCTGGCTTCGTCGATGCCCACCTGCGAGAACGGAATCTGCTTGGCGCCCTTGCCGGCCACGTCCTCGAACTTGAGGGTGGTGTAGCCCAGGTAACGCAGGGCCAGCGAATCCATGTCGTGGCGGGTGGCGGTGGAGTTGAGCACGAAGCTCTCGAGCATGGTGTCGTCGTGGTAGCCCTGCACCTCCACGCCGTGGCGGCGCAGCACATGCAGGTCGTACTTGCCATGCTGGCCCAGCTTCTTCTTCGCCGGGTCCTGCAGCACCGGGCGCAGCGCATCCAGCACCTGCTGCATCGGCAGCTGGGCCGGCGCGCCGGGGTAATCGTGGCCGACCGGAATGTAGGCCGCCCTGCCCGGCTCGACCGCCAGGCTGATGCCGACCAGGCGCGCGCGCATCGCATCCAGTGCGTCGGTCTCGGTGTCGAAGCTGATCAGCTCGGCCTGCTGCAGGCGTTCGATCCAGGCCTGCAGCTGCCCGCTGGTCAGCACGGTCTCGTATTCACCCGGCGCGGACAGTGCCGGATCCAGCGTGCCGGCGGCGGGCGCCTCGACGCTGCCACGCGCGAAGCCGGCCGCAGTGCCGCGCAAGCTCGGGGTCGCCTCGCTGGCGGCCACCGGTGCCGGCACAGGCGCGCCCAGCTCCTTCAGCGCCTGGGTGAAACCATAGCGCGTATACAGCTCGGTCAGCGCCGGCACATCCTGCTCGCGCAGCGCCAGCGTGGTCGGGCTGGCCTCCAGTTCCACATCGGTGCGGATCGTCACCAACTCGCGGTTCAGCGGCAGGCGTTCCAGCGCAGCGCGCAGGTTCTCGCCGATCTTGCCCTTCATGGTCGGCGCGGCCGCCATCACCCCGTCCAGGTGCTGGTACTCGGCCAGCCACTTGGCAGCGGTCTTCGGCCCGCACTTCTCCACGCCCGGCACGTTGTCGACCGCGTCGCCCATCAGCGCCAGCAGGTCGATGATCTGATCGGCGCGCACGCCGAACTTGTCCATCACCGCCGCGTCGGAATCCATGCGGCTGCCGGTCATGGTGTTGACCAGTTCGATGCCCGGCCGCACCAGCTGGGCAAAGTCCTTGTCACCGGTGGAAATGGTCACCTTCAGGTCCTGCGCCAGGCCCTGCAGCGCAAGCGTGCCGATCACATCGTCGGCTTCCACGCCGGGGATGCGCAGGATGCTGATGCCCAGCGCTTCGACGATGCGGCACATCGGCTCGACCTGGCTGCGCAGTTCATCGGGCATCGGCGGGCGGTTGGCCTTGTACTGGTCGTACAGGTCATCACGGAAGGTCTTGCCGGGCGCATCGACCACGAACGCGACGTAGGCCGGGCGCTCCTTCAGCGTCGAACGCAGCATGTTGACCACGCCGAACAGCGCGCCGGTGGGTTCACCCTGTGCATTGGACAGGGGCGGCAGCGCGTGGAACGCGCGGTACAGGTAACTGGACCCGTCGATCAGGACTAATCTGCTCATGCGCCGATTCTACGCGCCCGTGCCTGCACCGCGGCGACACGGCGCGCACACCGCGATGGGGCATAATCAGGGCTCTTTCCAGGCAAAGGCCCCCGCCGATGAAGACCCTGATGCTGGCTTCCCTGCTCCTGCTCGCTGGCTGCGCCAGCATGGGTGGCGCGGGTGCTCCCCCGGTGGACGTCAAGGGCGCGGATGTGTCCAGGCGCACCATGGACAACGGTGACACCATCGAGGAATACCGTGTGTCCGGCCAGCTGCGCATGGTCAAGGTGACCCCGTCGCGCGGTGCCCCGTTCTACATGTATGACAAGAACGGCGACGGCCGCATGGACAACGACAAGGACGGTGTCTCGCCGGTCTACTGGAAGCTGTACAGCTGGTGAGGTGACCGGGGTTGTGACCGGGGTCGGATCCCTTTCCACAGGAAAGGGCTCTGACCCCCTCGAAGCCATCGGCACGGCCGCCGATCCCCCCACAAAAAAACAACGCCGGCGCGCATCCTGCGCACCGGCGTCGGGTCCCTCCCCGGGAACGCTTGAATCTGCGGGTATGGATCAGCGGATGACCAGTACCGGCAGCGTGCTGCGTGCCAGCACCTCGGCAGTCTGGCTGCCCAGCAGCACGCGGGTCACGCCACGGCGGCCGTGCGAGGTCATCACGATCAGGTCGCTGTTGCGCTCGGCCGCCGTCTCGATGATGCCGTCGGCCGCGTAGCGGTCCAGCACGTGCACCGGGTTGGCCGTGATGCCCTGCTCGGCGGCCTTGGCCAGCGCCGGCTGCAGCACCTTCTGCGCGCCCTCCTCGCGGTCGGCCTTGTATTCCGGGCTGTTCATGTAGCCCACGCTCCAGCCCATGGCGTCGTACATGCCGACGGCCCACGGCTCGGAGACAGTCACGATATCGACCTCGGCGTTGAGGTCCTTGGCCAGCTCCAGGCCCTTGGCCAGGCCCTTGTCGGCCAGCTCGGACCCGTCGGTGGCAATCAGGATGCGCTTGTACATGGTGGGGCTCCGTGGCGGTCTGCCAGATGGGAACGCCACCATTGCACACCGGATGTGCAGGCCGCGCCTTGAGCAGGATCAATCCGGCGCCGTGGAGCGGCCCGTGCGCGCCACCCGCTTGCCCGCCCCCCTTCTGTAGAGCCGAGCCCATGCTCGGCTCCACAACAATGTCGCTCAGGCGATCTGCACCACGCGTGCGTTCTGGCACAGCGGATAACTGGACACGAATTCGGCAATCGCATCACGCATCGCCTCGAACGATTGGCCGTACATGTACAGCGCGGTCTCGCTCGGGCCCTGCCACCAGCTGCAGATCTCGCCAAGGCCATCAATGCGCTCGGACAGCTGCTCGAACACGTGGTTGGAATCGCACTGTTCGTAGACCTCGTCCGGCAGGTTCAGGCCATCCAGGTAGATGCCCAGGCCCTCGGTCACGCCGAAGCTGCGATCGGCTTCACCCGCGCCCTGGATCTTCGAGCCCTTCGGTGCACCCAGCTGCTCCAGCAGGTCGATCAGCTTGGGCACCCCGGCCACGTCGACCAGTGCCACTTCGATATCGCCGTATTCGACCTCGCCGTCGTCGGACATCGCGGTGCCGCCACCGGTGATCTCGCCGACATTGGCCGCCTGCAGCAGCGCATCGAGCGGATCTTCGAACAGCTCGTGGCGATGTTCGGGCTGCAGCCGGGCATTCAAGGTCACGGTGACGTGCAGCGCGGGTTCGGTCATGGGGGCGTTCCTGGAAGAAGTGCCGCCTATTGTAGAGCCGAAGGTAGCGGCAGGAGCCGCTGCCAACGTCGCTTGCGACGGCCTGAAGGGTGCCGGTCAGGACGACCGGCATAGCTTGCTCGACTGCCCTTTGCGCACCCCTGTAGAGCCGAGCCCATGCTCGGCTGTTCTTCCAGCCAGAAGCAGCCGAGCGTGGGCTCGGCTCTACAACAGCCCGTCAGCGCAGGAACGGCGCCACCTTGCGCTTGAGCAGCTCGACCAGCACCGGGTCCATGTAGTCGTAGTCGTCGGGAATATCCAGGCAGATCACCCGCTTGCCGTTCAACCAGGCCTTGTAGCGGCTGGACAACCGGTTGCGATGCGCCTTCTCCATCACGAACACCAGGTCGGCCCACTGCAGCAGCTCGGGGCTGAGCACCTCCTCGGCGTCGGCCAGCAGCCCGGCCGAGGCGGTCTCGATGCCCGGCCAATCGGCAAATACCCGCTCGGCGGTGGGGCTGCGCAGGCGGTTCTGGCTGCAGAGGAAGAGCACGTTGCGGGTCATGGCCGCAGCCTAATCGGGGTCGGATCCCTTTTCCAACGGAAAAGGGCTCTGACCCCAACAGGGTGCTTTCAGACAAGTTGCATGGTCGGATGACCGTTCAAGGGGCCACCATGTGCTTTTGCCACCGTCCAGATGCCCATGATCACCAAGGATGACCTGTTAACGTCGTTCGGAGAGGTGGTCGAAGTCCACGGCTGCTACTTCAGCAAGTACGTAGTCGCGACGTACGTACTCTACTGCTGCGTGAGGAACGCCAAGGGACATGACCTCGCGATCGCGTCCAAGAATGTCGATGATCCGGAATTCGCCGCCAGCGTTGTACTGAACGCACCGCACCATCTTTCACATGATGGGCCAACGATCTTCGAGATTCCTTCCAACGCCTATGGGTTCACTCATGCGATGGCGGTTCCCAGCACCTATCACGGACTTCTGAATCGGATCGAGAAGCGCACGGGGCTGTTCCTATGCCTGCCGATCTTCCGGTGTGAGTTCAACGGCAACGAATCAGCAGAGGACTTCAAGTGGTCCACACATCACATCGTTGACGTCAACAACTGGCATAGGACCAGGCAGCCGAAGATAAGCGTGTACCTCGACAATCCTCGCACTGGCGGCGGAACGGACAAGGACGGCGCCATCGTGAGCCTGGAGACGTTAATGGCCGAGATCGACAACCTCAACGGAGTGAGCAGCGGCTTCATCGAGATCACCAACTATCGCAATGAGGTGATCGAGGTGTTGTCGCCGGAGGAAGGTCACTACGTATTGATCCGCAACCGCCAGGACGAAGAAGCGATGGACCGAGCGCGGTTGGTGGCAGCCGTAGAGACGTTCACCACCGGCTGACGACCGACCGCGTTTGTAGAGCCGAGCCCAAGCTCGGCTGGGTTTTCCCGGTACAAGCAGCCGAGCATAGGCTCGGCTCTACAGGTATCCCGTTCCTCGACGGTGATCAGATCACCGTCAGGTTGGCGTAGGCCATCACCAGCCACTTGCTGCCGGCGTCGGCAAACTCGACCTGCACGCGGGCGTGGGCGCCGTTGCCTTCGTAGTCGGTCACCATGCCTTCGCCGAACTTGGGATGGGTGACCAGTGCGCCGAGCTTGATCGGTGGCAACTCGATGGAGGCATGGCCCATCACCCGGCTGCTGCCCAGCGAGGCCGGACGCGAGACCTGCACCTTCGGGCGCACTTCGTGCAGCAGCTCGCGCGGAATCTCGCGCAGGAAGCGCGATGGCAGGCTGTAGTTGTCCTGGCCGTGGATGCGGCGCGATTCGGCATAGCTCAGCACCAGTTTCTGGCGCGCGCGGGTAATGCCCACGTAGGCCAGCCGACGCTCTTCTTCCAGACGCCCACTTTCCTCCAGCGAACGTGCGCTGGGGAACAGGCCTTCCTCCAGGCCGGCCAGGAACACCAGCGGGAATTCCAGGCCCTTGGCCGAGTGCAGGGTCATCAGCTGCACGCCGTCCTCGCCCGCCTGCGCCTGGCCTTCACCGGCCTCCAGCGCGGCGTAAGCCAGGAACGCGACCAGCTCGTCCATGTCCTCGCCCACTTCCTCGATGTCGTCGGCGCGGCGCACGAAGCGCGAAGCGACCGAGACCAGTTCGTCGAGGTTGTCGGTGCGCGATTCCGAATCCAGCGAATTGCGGCTTTCCTTGCTCCAGTGCTCGCGCAGCTGCGAGCGGGCCAGCACGTGGTCCACGCGCTCGGCCAGGGTCATGTGCACGGTCTGCGCCTGCAGCTCGTTGACCAGCCCCAGGAAGCCGGCCAGTGCATTGCGCGCGCGTGCGGCCAGCGCGTTGCCCTGGGTGACCAGCATCGTTGCTTCCCACAGCGAGATGCCCTGGGCGCGCGCCTCGCGGCGCACTTCGTCCAGCGTGCGGTCGCCGATGCCCCGGGTAGGCGTGTTGACCGCGCGCTCGAAGGCGGCGTCATCGTTGCGGTTGGACAGCAGGCGCAGGTAAGCCAGCGCGTCCTTGATTTCGGCACGTTCGAAGAAGCGCATGCCGCCGTACACGCGATAGGGCACCTGTTCGCTCAGCAGCGCCTCTTCAAGCGCGCGCGACTGTGCGTTGCTGCGGTAGAGCACGGCCACTTCGGTGTAGCTGCCACCGTCGCGCACCCACTGGCGGGCACGCTCGACGATGTAGCGCGCCTCGTCCATCTCGTTGTACGCCGCATACAGGTCGATCGGCTCGCCGTCGCCGCTGTCGGTCCACAGCTGCTTGCCGATGCGGTCCGGGTTGTGCGCGATCACCGCGTTGGCGGCGCCGAGGATGTTGGCGGTGGAGCGGTAGTTCTGCTCCAGGCGGATGGTCTGCGCGCCCGGGAAATCGCGCAGGAAGCCCTGCACGTTCTCGACCTTGGCGCCGCGCCAGCCGTAGATGGCCTGGTCATCGTCGCCGACCACGAACACGTGGCCGGAATCGCCGGCCAGCACGCGCACGAAGGCGTACTGGATGGCGTTGGTGTCCTGGAACTCGTCCACCAGGATTTCGCGGAAGCGCGCGCGGTAATGCGCCAGCAGGGCCGGGTTGTCGCGCAGCAGTTCATGCGCGCGCAGCAGCAGCTCGGCGAAGTCGACCAGGCCGGCGCGGTCGCAGCGTGCCTGGTATTCGATGTAGGCCTGGCGCATGGTTTCCAGCCACGCGTCGTGCGGTTCGGGCTGGATGTGCTGCGGGCGGCGGCCCTCGTCCTTCTGCGCGTTGATCCACCACGCGATCTGCTTGGGCGGGTACTTGCCGTCGTCCAGCTCCAGCGCCTGCACCACGCGCTTGACCAGCCGCAGCTGGTCGTCCGAATCCATCACCTGGAAGCCTTCGGGCAGCTTGGCGTCCTGCCAGTGCAGGCGCAGCAGGCGGTTGGCCAGGCCGTGGAAGGTACCGATCCACATGCCACGGCTGCCATGAGGCAGCTGGGCGTCGATGCGGTGGCGCATTTCGCCGGCCGCCTTGTTGGTGAAGGTCACCGCGAAAATGCCGTGGGTCGGCACGCCATCGACTTCATGCAGCCAGGCGATGCGGTGGGTGAGTACGCGGGTCTTGCCGGAACCGGCACCGGCCAGCACCAGGTGGTGGCCGGGGGGAGCGGAGACGGCTTCGCGCTGGGCCGGGTTCAGGCCATCAAGCAGGTGGGAGACATCCATGCCTCCATTTTACGGCATCGCCGTCGCGGCTCCTGCGACCACCTGGCTGGCCAGTGCCTGCGCCTGCTGGCGCAGTTCAGGCACCGCCAGGCTTTCCCACAGGCTGCCGATGCGCAGGCTGCCGAGCACGCCCAGCCGTGCCTGCGGCTGGCCACCGGCAGCACGCAGGCGGTCGCCCGGCACCGTGCTGTCCAGGCCCAGCCCATGCGGGCCGGGGCGTGCCAGGCCCTCGGCCTGCAGCTGCTGCAGCAACGGATTGCGCAGCGCACTGGCGCGGGTTTCCACGCCGGTGGCGTTGACCACGCCGCCGATCGTCCAGTGCTGTTCATTGCCGTTGGCATCGCGACCCGACAGCCGCAGGGCATCGCCTTCGCGGCCGACGCGTTGCAGGCGGGACCGGTGAATGCGCAGTTGGCCGCTTTCGATCAGCGCCTGCAGCTGTGCGTCGACCTCTTCGGCGATGCGGTGGCGATGCACGTCCCAGTAGCGCACCACATGGCGCAGGAAGCGGCGCTGGTCGGCCGCGTCGAGGCTGCACCACAGCGCCTGTCCATGCGGACGGATGCGGTCCATCACGCCCTGCCACGGCAGCCCGTCGGCCTGCGCCTGGCGAGCGAACCCGCGCAACGCGCGCAGGCGCTGGCGCAGGTTCATCTGCAGCAGCGTGGCCGGGTCGAACGTGGGCAGGCCGCCATGCGCATGCGGTAGCGGCAGCAGGCCATGGCGCGAGATCACGTGCAGCGGGCCGGTGTGGCCGGCGGCGACCAGCGCCAGCACGGTGTCGGCCATGCTCAGGCCGGAGCCGACGATAGCCACGGCCTGCTCACCGGCCAGGGTACGCACGCCGTCGTAGTCCCAGGCCTCGATCACATCATCGGCGGGCAGTGCCTCGGCACCGGCGACCGGCAGCGGCCGCATGCTGTTGCCGGTGGCGAGCACCGCCTGCACGGCGTGCAGCGTCTGGGCATCGCCAAGTGTCAGCCGGTAGCCATGGTCATCCGGCTGCAGGCCCAGCACCGGCTGCGCGATCACCTGCAGCTGCGCCGGGCTGGCCGCAGCGGCCTCCTGCAGGCGCTGCTGCAGGTAGGCCGCAAAGTAGTGGCGGCATACGTAACGCTCGCCCAGCACCTCGCGCGCCTCGCCCGGGTAGGCGTTGGCGGCCATCAGGTAGTCGAGGAAATCGCCGGGCTGGTCGGCAAACGCACTCATCTTCGCCGCCGGCACGTTCAGCAGGTGCTCCGGCCACGGCGTGGCATAGGCGATGCCCTGGGCCAGCTGCGAAGCCGGTTCGAGAATGGCCAACGCCAGTGGCGCCTTGGCTTGGCGCAGTACCTGGATCGCCACCAGCACCCCGGCCGCACCACCACCGATGATTGCCAGGTCCAGTTCGCCATTACGCGGTGAATCAGTCATGCGCCGATTGTAGGCCATCGGCGATGACGGGCCGGGTTGCCGAAGCGGGCGATTGCCGCCGCCTCACATCAACGCATCGGCCAGCCGTGCAATCCCTTCGCGGCTGCGCCGCCACGTGGGGCGGCTGCGCCACTGCTGCAGGTCCAGCTGCCGCGACTCGCGCAGGTAGCCATCCTCGATCGCGCACAGCTGCTGCACCAGCGCGCGGTCGTAGCAGACCAGGCCGATTTCGGCATTCAGCGCGAATGAGCGGATGTCCATGTTGATCGAGCCGAGCACGGCGATGTCCTCGTCCACGCTCATGTGCTTGGCGTGCAGGAACTGCGGCTCGTACAGCGCGATGCGCACGCCACAGCGCAGCAGCTCGTCGTAGTACGCCTCCTGCGCCCACGAGGTCAGCCGCTGGTTGTTGCTGGCCGAGAGGATCAGCTGCACCTGCACGCCGGACAAGGCCGCAATGCGCAAGGCGCTCAGCGTGGCTTCGTCGGGCACGAAATACGGGGTGACCATCACCAGCCGGCGCCGCGCCAGGTGGATCAGCGCCGCCACTGCATCGCGTGCGTTGCTGTAGGGATAGGCGGGACCGCTGGGCAGCAGCTGGGTGGCGATGTCGTCGCTGCACTCGGGCACATCGGCGATCACGTCCAGGCGCTGGCCGGTTTCCATGTACCAGTCGCTGGCGAACACCGCTTCCAGATGCGCCACGGCCGGGCCACGCACGCGCGCCACCAGCTCGCGGTTCGGGTGGCCGGGCACGAACTGCGGACCGGCCAGGTTCTGCGAACCGACATAGGCCACTTCGTTGTCGATCACCGCTATCTTGCGGTGATTGCGCAGGTCCATGCGCCCGCTGCGGCGCCAGCGCAGGCCACCGGGCAGCATCGCGCGCACTTCGATGTCGCGCGCTTCCAGGCGCTTGCGATAGGCGCGCAGGCCGCGCTTGGCGCCTACTGCGTCGAGCAGCACGCGGCATTGCACGCCACGTGCAGCCGCACGCTGCAGCGCCTCGACGATCGCCTCGCCCACCGCGTCGTCGAACATCAGGTAGTACAGCAGGTGCACGCGGTCTTCGGCCTGGTCGATGTCGGTGATCAGCGTGTGCAGCGATTCGTCGTAGTCGGTCAGCAGATCGACCGCATTGCCGTGCACCGGCATGAAGTCGCCCTGGCGCTGCACCAGCGGCACGATCTCGGCGCTTGCGGTATCCGGCTGCGGGGTCCAGCGCAGGCGGTGCTGCAGCGCCTGTTCCTCGCGGATGACCTGCGAGGCCTCGGCCTGGCGGCGGATGCGTTCGCGTGACAGCCACGGGTGGCCAAACAGCAGATACAGCGGCAGGCCCAGCAGCGGCACGAAGCCGACCAGCAGCAGCCAGCTGCGCGCCGCACCCGGCGTGGTGCGGGTGGGAATCCAGCACAGCGCGACCAGCCGGATCAGCCAGTCGATCAGCAGCAGGTAGGAACCCAGCAACCACTCGAACAGCATCGTGTCGCCCGTCGGGAGGTGATGGGCCATTCTGCCCAGCGGCCTTTGTAGAGTCGAGCCATGCTCGACTGCCTTTCGTTCCGACCGCAGAGCAGCCGAGCGTGGGCTCGGCTCTACAGAATGGCTCAGTGCCGCACCGGCACCTCGCACAGCTGGCGTACCGAATCGGCATGGCGGCGGCCGTTGAGCGCCATGCAGGCAATGGCCTGTGCGGCCCGCTCCAGCTGTGCCTCTGGAAGCGGCGACGGTGCGCCGTTGGCCAGTGCCAGGTGGTGATCGCACAGCAGCAGCGCCATGCCCTCGATGCCTTGCAACATGCGCTGCAGGCGCAGCCAGCCCAGTTCCAGGTCCTGGCGGTGTGATGGGGTGTTCATGCAACCTCCTTCAACGGATCTGGCCACCGTGAAGGTGGCGGACGATGCGTGGTTGCAATACCGGGAAGCAATCAATCAGCAAACGAACCGGCGGGCGCAAGGCCCCCTCGCACCGTCCGCCATAGAGGCGGATAGGTCACCAACCGTCGCCGGAGGGATCTCCGGCGACGGCGGGCGAGTCTACTGATTGATTGACTTCACGGGATTGCAAGCCCGACCGCTGCAACTGCAGCGGCTTGCCATCTTGGGCACGGCCACGCCTGTGATTCCAATTGATTTGGAGCGCACGAAGAGCCGGAACCGGTATACACAATCACTTATCGCATTCGGCCCATCATTCCGCGCAGGGCGTCATTGGCGACAGCGTGCGCAGGGAGTGCGGCAGTGCCGACCAGGGTCGGCACCCACCAGGGGGAAGTGCCAGACATGAAAAAACCCGCCACAAGGGCGGGTTTCTTCGCGGGGATCAGCAATCCGTGCGGATTACTTGATCTTGCCTTCCTTGTACAGGACGTGCTTGCGCACGACCGGATCGTACTTCAGGAATTCCATCTTCCCCGGGGTGTTCTTCTTGTTCTTGTCCGTGGTGTAGAAGTGGCCGGTACCGGCCGAGGAAATCATACGGACCTTATCGCGCTTGCCTGCCATGATGCTTTACTCCTCAGACCTTTTCGCCGCGCGCACGCAGCTCAGCCAGAACGGAATCAATGCCGTTCTTGTCGATGGTGCGCAGTGCATGCGCGGAAACACGAAGCTTGACCCAGCGGTTCTCGCTGGCCACCCAGAAACGGCGCTCGTGCAGATTCGGCAGGAAACGACGACGGGTCTTGTTGTTGGCGTGCGAGACGTTGTTACCCGTCTGCACTCGCTTGCCGGAAACCTGGCATACGCGGGACATTGCGCACCTCGATAGTAGTAGTTGTCAGCCCGTAGCCCGGGAGACGGCGGCCTCGATGGTTGCCCACCACACGTCAAGAGAATCAAAGGGTTACGCTGGCGTTGGGCGGCCGGGGACGTGCTCCCGGGGACGCCGCCCGGTAGAAAACCGGACACAGCGAGCCGCGCATTATGCACCGGTTCAAGCACTTGCGCAAGTTACCCACAGGCGGGGACTGAACCGGCAGGGCCGGGGGCACTCCGCCAACCGGCATACTGGCCCGGACCACTGCGGAGCTTGCCATGCGGCTGCTGGCCCTGACCTACGGAACCGAAGGCGACACACGTCCCCTGGCCATGCTCTGCCATGGGCTGATCGGCGCAGGCCACGCGGTGACACTGCTGGCCGATGGCGGCACCCTGGGCAGCGCGCAGGCACTGGATGTGCCCCACGCGGCCCTTGAAGGTGACATCCATGACGACGTGGTCGCACTGGTCTCGCGTGGCAACGGCGTTGCCGCCGCCAGTACCGGCCTGGCACGGATGGCGCTGCAGCATGTCAGCGGCTGGATGCGCCAGGCCGATGCCGCCGCCGAAGGCTGCGATGCGATTCTGACCGGTGGCCTGGCGGCCTTCGTCGGCATGAGCGTGGGCGAACGCCGCAGGATTCCCGTCATCGGCAGCGGCATGATTCCGCTGACCCCGACGCGCGCCTTCCGCTCCCCGTTCCTGCCGCCCGGACGCTCGCCGGGCTGGTTGAACCGGGCCAGCTACGGGTGGGTCAACGGCCTGATCTGGCGCCAGTTCCGCCGGCCCATCAACGCGGCACGCCAGCAGTTGGGGCAATCGCCGCGCCGCGCGCTGTGGTCCGGCCTGCCGATGCTCTATGGCATCTCACCGCAGCTGCTGCCGCCACCGGCGGACTGGCCGGCCGACCACATCGTCTGTGGCCAATGGCGGCTTCCTGATGCGCCCTGGGCGCCCCCGGCCGATCTGCGGGCCTTCCTTGATGCCGGCCCGCCGCCGGTCTACCTGGGCTTCGGCAGCATGACCGGCTTTGATCGCGAACGCGTGCTGCCGGCCTTGCTGCAGGCGCTGGCGCCACGCCGGGTACTGCTGTTTCCTGGCTGGGTGGGACTGCCTGCGATGCGCTTGCCCGATTCGGTCTTCGTACTGGGGCCGACCCCACACGAAGCGCTGTTCCCGCGTTGCGCACTCGCCATCCACCACGGTGGCAGCGGCACCACGCATTCGGCCTGCCGGGCCGGCATTCCCTCGCTGGTGATGCCGTTCGCTGCGGATCAGTTCTTCTGGGCCGATCGCCTGTGTCGGTTGGGCGTGGCACCGGCACCGTTGTCACCGAAGCGACTGGATGCAGCAACGCTGGCAGCAGCCATCACCTTCGCAGAAGCCGACGCAGTACGCGCGCGCGCGGCGGCCCTGGGCGTGGCGATGAGCGATGAAGACGGGGTGGCCTGTGGCGTGGCGATGATCGAGCGCTGGTTACGGCCGATGTAACAGCGGGCAAGCCTCAGCGCAGGTGCGGAATCACCTGGGCCAGCAGATGGGCATCCTTTAGCGCACCGTGCAGGCCCCGGTTGCCGGGGATGCGCAGGCGCTGCAGCACATCGTCCAACTTGTTGCCCTGGCCGGGCCAGCGCCCGCGCGCCAGCTTCAGGCTGCAGGTGATGCGGCAGTGCTGGGCCAGCGTGCCGGGAATGCCGGCCAGGCGCAGCTCGTTGTCCAGGAAGCCCACGTCGAAGGTGGCGTTGTGCGCGACCATCTCGCTGCCGCGCAGGAAGTCCAGCAGTTCGGCGGCCTTGCTGGAGAACAGCGGTTTGCCCACCAGCATCGCATCGCTGATGCCATGCACGCGCTGTGCGCCCCAGTCCACCTTGCGCTGCGGCTGCAGGTAGGTGTGGAACTGGCGGCCGCTGAGCTGGCCGTCGATCAGTTCGACGGCACCGATTTCGATCACGCGGTGCCCCAGGCGGTGGGAGATGCCGGTGGTTTCGGTGTCCAGTGCGACGATGCGATTCATGCGTGGCGATGGTTCCTGTTGCGTGCCGCGATGATTTTCGCATGCCTGCAGCAGGAAGCCCTCCCTGTAGCCGAACCCGTGCTCGGCTCACGCGCGAAGCGCGGGCCTTGAGCGTTGGAGCGAGAAGCAGCCGAGCGTGGGCTCGGCTCTACAGGTGCGTGTGCATCACCCCAACGCTTCCACCACCCAATCGATGAACACCCGCAGCCGCTGGCTCATGTGCCGGTTCGGCGGGAACATCACATGCATCGGCATGGGTGGAAGCCGCCAGTCCTGCAGCAGCGGCAGCAATTCGCCGCGCGCCACGTGCGGCGCGGCCATGTAGCTGGGCAGCGCGACCACGCCCAGCCCCGCCAGCGCCGCCGCCAGATAGGCGTTGCCGTCGTCGAAACCGACCGTGTAGCGGCCCTGCACCTCGATGCGCTCATCGCCACGTTGCGCGCTGAACACGCGTGCGCGACCACTGCGCGGGCTGAGGAAGCCGACCATGTGGTGGTCCGGCCCTTCCAGCGCGCGCGGGTCGGTCGGCACGCCGAAACGCTTCACATAGCCGGGGCTGGCGTGGAAACCGATCGGCAGCGCCCCCAGCGGCCGCGCCACCAGTGCCGGGTCGGCCGGGGTGCCGCCGCGGATCACGCAGTCGACGTTGTCGGCGATGACGTCGACCTCGCGGTCACTGACGCCGATATCCAGCTGGATCTCCGGGTAGCGCGCCTGGAAATCCGGCAGCGCCGGTACCAGCCGCAGCCGCGCGTAAGGCCCCGGCACATCCACCCGCAGGCGGCCGCGCGGCTGGCTGGCTGCGTCACCCAGCCCGCCCTCCACCTCTTCCAGCTCGGCCAGCAGGCGGGCGATGCGCGGGTAGTAGGCCGCACCGTCGGCGGTGACGCTGACCCGGCGCGTGGTGCGGTTGAGCAGGCGCAGCCGCAGGTGTGCCTCCAGCTGCTGCACCAGCTGGGTGACCGTGGTGCGGCTGATCTGCAGGGTCTGCGCGGCGCGGGTGAAGCTGCCGGTTTCCACCACGCGGGCAAAGGCCCGCATCGCCTCGAAACGGTCCATGGCGGGCCATGATTGTTTGGAATTGGCAATCAATCTAGGCCGATCATCGCGGTTTATCCAGACACCGCTGGCGGGGAGGATGGCGTCCTCTCCCACGGGATCTTCCCCATGTCACAGCGTGATGTCGTTTTCCCCGCCGGCCGCCAAGCGCTGTACGAGCGCAACCGCTACTCGCCAGCGATCCGATCCAACGGTTTCCTGTTCGTCTCCGGCCAGGTCGGCAGCCGCGAGGACGGCTCGCCCGAGCCGGACTTCGAAATGCAAGTGCGCCGCGCCTTCGAGAATCTCAATGCGGTGTTGGCTGCCGCAGGCTGCACGTTCGATGACGTGATCGACGTGACCGTGTTCCTGGTCGATCCGGAGAAGAACTTCGAGAAGGCCTGGGCGATCGTGTCCGAGTACTGGGGCGAGGCGCCGCACCCGACCCTGACCGGTATCGGTGTGACCTGGCTGTATGGGTTCCAGTTCGAGATCAAGGTGATCGCGAAGCTGCCGTGATACGGGTAGTGCCGGCCGCTGGCCGGCAACGCGGTGGGGTCAGAGCCCTTTCCGGAGGAAAGGGATCCGACCCCGCGCCCGGTCCACCTGAACGGGAGATTCCGACGAATTCCCGAGGCGGCCATTGATATTGTATCCGGCGAAAACCGCTTGCTAGCCTCCCTTCCATGCGCCGGATCACCCGCCAACTGCGTACGTACCTGATGATGCTGCTGATGGCGGCGTTCGTGGTCGTGCCGGTGGCCGACGTGCTGGCCTGCGCGGTCGAACCGCACGACACCACTGCGGTGCACGTGGAAAGCAACGCCAACGATGCCGAGGGTGACAGTGACAGCAAGCACGCCGGTGCCTGCAGCCACAACCACTGCCACCACTCCAACCTGAGCCTGCCGGCCAGCACCCTCGCCGCCTTCGGTGCGCCGCTGCCGGCGCGCTGGATGAATGCCGGCGACGCAGCGACCTATGCGGTCGCCCAGGATGAATTGACGCGTCCCCCCCGGGCGTGAGTTGAGCGCGTCCCGCGATTGCGGGCTCCCGTTTCACTCACAACCGGAATCCCCCTATGTCGATCCTGACACCTCGGTCGCTGCGTGCGGCCGGGCGGGTCGTCGCCGTGTTGCTGGGCCTGGCCCCGGCGGCATCGGTGATGGCGCAAGCCGCCCCTTCCTACGACACCCTGCTTGAACGCCTGGACCAGCTGCCCGGCACCCGCGTCGGTGCGGCGCTGGCCGAGGCCGCCGACGCGCGCGCCGACCAGGCCCGCGCACTGCCCAACCCTTCCCTGTCCTGGTCGGCCGAGAACGCCTGGGGCACCGGCTCCTATGGCGGCATGGGCAAGGCCGACAGCGTGCTTACCCTGTCCCAGCCATTGGAGGTCTGGGGCCAGCGCGGCGCGCGCGTCCGTGCGGCCCGCGCCGAGGCACAGGCGGCCAACCTGCGTGGCACGCAGAGCCGCAGCGATGTGGCCAGCCAGCTGGCGGTGGTCTACGCACAGGCGGAAAGTGCACTGCGCCGCTACACCCTGGCCGAAGAGGCACTGAGCCTCACCCGCGATGACGCCAACGCCGTCAACGCGATGGTCAAGCAGGGCCGCGAACCGCAACTGCGCGCGGTGCAGGCGCAGAGCGAAGTGGCCAACGCCAACGCCGCGCTGGATGAAGCGCAGGCCTTCCGCGATGCCGCGCTGGCCCGCCTGGCCGGTGCTGCACTGCTGGATGCGCCGGTGCAGTCGATCGGCGACAGCCTGCTCGACCGTGCGCCGCCGCTGCCACGTGGCGCCACCGATACCGCACTGGCGGTGCGCATCGCTGAAGCCGAAGCCGATGCGGCGGGCAAACTGGTCGAGGTGGAGCGCAAGCGCGCCCTGCCCGACCTCAGCGTCACCGCCGCGCAGACCCGCTTCCGAGAGGGCGGCGAGCGTGCCTACAACCTCGGGCTCAGCCTCAGCATCCCGCTGTTTGACCGCAACCGCGGTGGCATCCGCGCCGCCAATGCCGACCAGCGCGCGGCCGAAGCGCGCCTGGACCAGCAGCGCCGCGACAGCGAGGCGGCACGCCTCTCCGCCGTGGCCGGTTTGAAGGCCGCCGGCAGCCGAACCCGCGCCGCCGATGAAAGCGTGGTCGCCGCCGAAGAGGCGTATCGCCTGGCCCGCATCGGCTTCGACGCCGGACGCATCTCGCAGCTGGAACTGCGCAGCACGCGCAGCGCTCTTATCGCCGCCCGCGCCGCCGCCGTGGATGCGCGCCTGTCGCGCGTCGGCGCGGAAATCGATCTTGCCCGCCTTGAAGGGCGCGCACCCTTTGTGGAGGCCCCATGACTCTCTCCCGTACTTTTCCGCTGATCGGCGGCATGCTGCTGACTGTGCTGCTGGCCGGCTGCGCCGGCAACGCGCAGACACCTGCCAATGAAGACCCCGCTGCGACCAAGGCCGGCACCGACGACAGCCATGGCCACGCGCCCGGCAGCAAGGAAGCCAAAGCCGAATCCGCGAAGACGCCGGCAGACACCGATGAAGGCGTGGTACCGCTGACCCCTGAGCAGATCAAGGCGTCCGGTATCGAAGTGGTTGCCGTCGGTCGCGGCGGTGGCGGTTCCACCCGCCTCGCCGGTCGGGTGGAACCCTCGGTCGGTGCCCGTGCCTCGGTGGCCTCGACCGTGACCGGCCGCGTCGAGCGCGTACTGGTCGCGCCGGGCACGGCGGTGAAACAGAACCAGGCGCTGGCCATCGTGGTCAGTGGCGAGGCAGCGGTGTTCCGCGCCAATGCGCTGGCCGCATCCGCCGAAGCCGAGGCCGCACGCCTGGCCTATGGCCGCGACAAGGCCCTGGTCGACCAGGGCGTGGTCGCCCGCCAGGAGCTGGAAGCCTCGCGTGCGCGTTCGCTGGCGGCACAGGCCCAGGCCGCTGCCGCACAGGCACAGGCCGCCGCCAATGGTGCGCCCGATGCCAGTGGACGCGTGCGCATCACCAGCCCGGTGGCCGGCATCGTCGGCAACGTGCAGGTCACGCCGGGCGGTGTGGTCGCCGCCGGCAGTGCGGTGGCCGACGTCGCCGACCCGTCGATGAACGAGCTGGTGTTCACCGCACCGCCAGCGCTGGCGGCGCAGGTCATGCCCGGCATGACGCTGGAAGTGAGCGTGCCGGGTGGCAGCTTCACCGCTACCGTCACCGGTTCGGCCGCCGATGTACGGCAGCAGGGCGGCGTCGCAGTGATCCGCGCCACGCCGGTGGATGCGTCGCTGCCGCCAGCCGGTTCGCCGGTATCGGCCGTGGTGGTCACCGAAGGCCAGGACGGCTCGCTCAGCGTGCCCGCCGATGCAGTGCAGAACGTTGATGGCAGCAGCGCGGTGTTCGTCGCCGTCGAAGGTGGCTTCAAGGCGCAGCCGGTACTGGCCGGGCGCCGTGCCGGTGACCGCATCGAGATCCTCGGTGGCCTGAGCGGCAACGAGCGCATCGTCGGTGCCAACGCCTTCCTGCTCAAGGCCGAGCTGGCCAAGGGCGAAGCCGAGCACGGCCACTGAGGAGGCGATCATGTTCAAGCTGATCATTGAAACAGCGGTGCGCCACCGCTGGCTGGTGGTGTTCATGGCGGCGCTGATCGCCGCCGTGGGCCTGTTCCAGCTGGGCAAGCTGCCGATCGACGCCGTGCCGGACATCACCAACCGCCAGGTGCAGATCAACACGGTGGCCCCGGCGCTGACCCCGGAGCAGATCGAACGGCAGGTGACCTATCCGCTGGAAACCGCGCTGGCCGGCATTCCCGGCCTGACCACCACGCGTTCGCTGTCGCGCAATGGCTTCTCGCAGGTCACCGCGATCTTCACCGATGCCACCGACATCTACTTCGCCCGCCAGCAGGTGGCCGAACGCATGCGCGAGGCATCGGAAGACCTGCCCGATGGTGCATCGCCGATGCTGTCGCCGGTCACCACCGGCCTTGGCGAGGTGCTGATGTGGACGGTGGACTTCACCGCGTTCAATCCGGCCAGGCTGGCCAAGCCCGGTGAAGCCGGCTGGCAGGCCGGCGAGGTCTACCGCACGCCGGAAGGCAACCTGCTGCGCACGCCGGAAGAGCGCGCGACCTACCTGCGCACCGTGCAGGACTGGATCATCGCGCCGCAGATGCGCTCCAGCCCGGGGCTGGCCGGTGTCGATACGGTCGGCGGCTACGTCAAGGAATACGGCGTGCATCCGGACAGCGCCAAACTGGCCGCGCATGGCCTCGGCCTGGCCGACCTGGTCACTGCCCTGCAGCGTTCCAACGTGCAGGCCGGCGCCGGCTTCGTGCAGCGTGCCGGCGAAGGCCTGGTGGTGCGTGCCGATGGCCTGGCGCTGACCACCGAGGATCTTGCCCAGGCGCCGGTGGCCACCCGCAATGGCGTGGTGGTACGCGTGGCCGATGTGGCCACCGTGGAACTGAGCCGCGCGCCGCGCCTGGGTGCAGCCAGCCGCAACGGCCACGAGGCTGTGCTGGGCACCGCGCTGATGATTGCCGGTGGCAACAGCCGCACGGTGGCGCAGGCCGCGGCCGCGCGTCTGGAACAGGTGAACACCTCGCTGCCGGCCGACATCGTGGCCGCACCGGTGCTGGACCGCAGTGTGCTGGTCAATTCCACCATCAAGACCGTGGCCCGGAACCTCACCGAGGGCGCGCTGCTGGTGGTGGTGGTGCTGTTCCTGCTGCTGGGCAACCTGCGCGCGGCCACCATCACCGCGCTGGTGATTCCGCTGTCGTTCCTGTTCGCGGTGATCGGCATGAACCGCTTCGGCATCAGCGGCAACCTGATGAGCCTGGGTGCACTGGACTTCGGCATCCTGGTGGACGGTGCGGTGATCGTGGTCGAGTCGACGCTGCTGATGCTGGGCCAGCGCCGCGCCGAACTGGGCCGGGCGCTGACCGCGATGGAACGGCTGCGCGTGGCCGCCGATTCCGCGCTGAAGATGGCGCGCCCGGCGGCGTTCGGCCAGCTGATCATCCTGCTGGTGTTCGCGCCGATCCTCACCCTGGAAGGTGTGGAGGGCAAGACGTTCCACCCGATGGCGGCGACCTTCATGCTGGCCCTGGTCGGTGCCTTCCTGTTCTCCTTCACCTTCGTGCCGGCGATGACGGCGCTGCTGGTGCGCGAGCCGAAGCCGAAGGACGCAGATGCACATGCGGACGACGGCGAGCACGAGACCAGGCTGATACGCGTGCTGCGCGCGCGCATCGAGCCGGTGATCCGCAAGGCCGTGGCGCATCCGCGCACGGTAGTGGCCAGTGCGGTGATGATGGTGGTGGTGGGCATCGGCTCGTTCTCGATGCTGGGCCGCGAGTTCATGCCGACGCTGGACGAAGGCAACGTGGCGATGCAGGCGTTGCGCGTGCCGTCGACGTCGCTGGAGCAGTCACTGGCCATGCAACTGGCGTTGGAAAAGGTGATTGCCAAGCAGCCGGAAGTGGAGACCGTGTTCTCGCGTACCGGTACCGCCGAGGCGGCGATCGATCCGATGCCGACCAACATCTCCGACAGCGTGATCGTGCTGAAGCCACGCAAGGACTGGCCCGATCCGAAGTTGGCCAAGGACGCGCTGGTGGCCCGTTTCGAAAAGCTGGCCGGGCAGCAGCTGGGCAACAGTTTCGAGTTCAGCCAGCCGATCGAGCTGCGCTTCAACGAGCTGATTTCCGGCGTGCGTACCGACCTGGCCGTAATGATCTTCGGCGATGACTTCAGCCAGCTGCAGAAGGTGGCCGACCAGGTGGCGCTGAAGCTGCGTGCGGTGGGTGGCGCGGCCGACGTGCGGGTGGAACAGATCTCCGGCCTGCCCACGCTGAAGGTGGCGATCGATCATGTGGCGGCGGCGCAGTATGGGCTGACTGCGGCGGATGTGAGTGATGCACTGTCCACCGGCATCGGCGGTACTGCGGCGGGCAAGATCTTCGAAGGCGACCGCCGCTTCAACGTGGTGGTGCGCCTGGACGATGCCGCGCGCAACGATCCGGACCAGCTGGCATCGCTGCCGATCGCCACGCCATCGGGGCTGGTGATTCCGTTGTCGTCGGTGGCGCGCATTACCGTGAGCGAAGGGCCGAACCAGATCAGCCGCAACAACGGCAGCCGCCGCGTGGTGGTGCAGGCCAACGTGCGTGGCCGCGACCTGGGCGGCTTCGTCGGCGAAGCGCAGGCCGCGGTAGCCGACGTGGCACTGCCGCCGGGTGCCTACCTGACCTGGGGTGGCCAGTTCGAGAACCTGCAGCGCGCGGAAAAGCGGCTGGCGACGGTGGTACCGGTAGTGTTCCTGCTGATCGGCAGCCTGCTGTTCATGGCCCTGCGCAGCGGCAAGGGAGCCATTCTGGTGTTCAGCTGCGTGCCGTTGGCGTTGGTCGGCGGCATCCTCGCGCTGCTGCTGCGGGGCATGCCGTTCTCGGTATCGGCAGCGGTCGGCTTCATCGCCGTGTCCGGCGTGGCGACCTTGAATGGCCTGGTGCTGATGCAGGCGATCCGCGAACGCCTGGATGCCGGCGACCTGCCGCTGCAGGCGGCGATCAACGGTGCCTCCAGCCGCATCCGCGCGGTGCTGACCACGGCGCTTGTGGCGATCGTCGGCTTCATTCCGATGGCGATCGCCAGCGGTTCCGGCGCGGAAGTGCAGAAACCGCTGGCGACGGTGGTGATCGGTGGCCTGATCACCGCCACCGTGCTGACCCTGCTGGTGCTGCCGACGTTTGCGGCACGCGTGGCCAAGCCGCGGGCGGTGGGGTGAGGTGAGAGGGGGGTCGGAGCCCTTTCCACGGGAAAGGGATCCGACCCCGTGACCGGGTCGGATTGCCGGCCAGCGGCCGGCACTACCCGGTACCGGTCAGGCCTTCTTGCGCTCGGCGATGTAGGCCTGGATCTGCTGTTCCAGCACCGGCAGCGGCACCGAGCCCTGCTTGAGCAGGGTGTCGTGGAAGCCCTTGATGTCGAACTTGTCGCCCAGCTCCTTCTCGGCCTGCGCACGCAGGCGCACGATGGCGATCTCGCCCAGCTTGTAGCTCAGCGCCTGGCCCGGCCAGGAAATGTAGCGGTCCACTTCAGTGGTCACTTCATGCTCGCTCAGCGCGGTGTGGTCACGCAGGTAGGCCAACGCCTGCTCGCGGGTCCAGCCCTTGCTGTGCACACCGGTGTCGATCACCAGGCGCGCGGCGCGCCACATCTCGTAGGTCAGGCGGCCGAAATCCTCGTACGGGGTTTCGTAGATGCCCATCTCCACGCCCAGCTTCTCGCAATACAGCGCCCAGCCTTCGCCATAGGCGGAGATGTAGGCGTTGCGGCGGAACTCGGGCAGGTTCTTCTGCTCGGCGGCGATCGCGCCCTGCAGCGAATGGCCCGGATCGGATTCATGCAGGGTCAGTGCCGGCAGGTTGTACAGCGGGCGCGACGGCAGGTTGTAGGTGTTGAGCCAGTAGGTACCCATGCCACCGCGGCCGGCCGTCCAGAACGGTGCGATGTCCGGCGGCACCGGCACGATGGTGAAGCGGGCGCGCGGCAGGGTCATGTACTTGCCCAGCTGCCCATCGGCGCGCTTGGAAATCCACGCGGCGCGCGACAGCAGCTCTTCCGGCGTCTTCGCATAGAACTGCGGATCGGTACGCAGGAAGGTCAGGAACTCGGCGAAGCTGCCCTTGAACTTCACCTGCTTGATGATGGCGTTCATCTCGCCCTGGATGCGTGCGACTTCCTCCAGGCCGATGCGGTGGATCTCGTCCGGCGACAGGTCCAGCGTGGTGTACTCGTGGATCTGCTGCCTGTAGTAGGCCTTGCCATCGGGCATCGCTTCGGCGGCCAGGGTGGTGCGCGCCTGCGGCACGTACTCGTTGACGAAGAAGGTGCGCAGCTGCTGGAACGCCGGCACCACCTTGCCGCTGATCGCTTCACGCGCCTGCGCCTGCAGCCTGGCCTGTTCGGCGGCCGGGATGGCGTTGGGCAGCTTCTTGAACGGCGCGTACAGCGGCGATTCGGTCGGGTCCTTCAGCTCGGCGACGGTGGCGATGGACACTTCGCGGCCATCCAGCACCGCGCGCGGCACGCTGAAGCCGCGCTTCAGGCCGGCGCGCATGTTCTCGGTCTGCTGGCCGAAGTAACGCGGCACATCGTTCAGCCGTGCGATGTAGTTCTGGTAGTCCTGCACGGTCTTCATCTCGCGCCGGGCCATGAAGGACAGGTTGGACCAGAACGAGGAATCGGCGTTGAACGGCATTTCGTAGCCGCGCAGGCGCGTCTCTTCGGCCAGGTTGAACACCTGGTCGCGATAGATCGCGTAGTTGACCTGGTTGTCCGGCGACAGGGTCTTCGGGTCGATCTTCTTCAGTGCGGCCAGGGTCTCGTCCCACACCTTCAGACGCGCCTGCTGCGCGGCCGGGCCGACGTCAGGCATGCGGGTGGCGTTGGCCGGGGCGTCTTCGTCCTCGCTGGCTTCACCACCTCCCTGCTGGCGCCACTTCCATTCCTTCTCGTACAGCGCGCGGAAGGCGGCATCCGCGGGCGATTCGGTGGCCACGCTGGCGGGCGCGGCGGCGGCGGTGGCGGCGGGTGTGGCCACGGCCACGGTGGGGGCGGACAGGGCGATCAACAGGGCAACGGCAAGACGGGTTTTCACGAGCACAGGTTCCCGGGAAGGCAGGCCCCGATCATGGCACCGCCCACGGCCCATGGCATGGGACGAAGGTCCTGCCTGCAGCGCAGGCAGGACCGGGAACCGGCCGCTCTGGTAGATGCCAACCTTGGTTGGCACACGGGGAAACCCAGCGCCGACCAAGGTCGGCATCTACCAGGGCACCGCCGCTGAACATGCAGTAGATCCACGCCATGCGAGGATGCGCCGGGGATCCTGACAGGGGGTCAGAGCCCTTTCCTGCGGAAAGGAATCCGACCCCGCGCCCTCAGTGGCTGGCCCTGTCGCGCTTCCAGCCGCGGTGCTTGATGTCCAGGTGCAGGCTGTACAGCGCGGTGAACGCCGGGAACAGGTTCTGCAATACACCCACCGAGTCCTGCTTGGCCGAGAACAGGAAGTAGCTCAGGGTCATCAGGCTGCCGAGCACGCTCATGTACCAGAACAGGCGCGGGATGACGGGTTTGCCGGCGCGCTTGGAGGCGATGAACTGGACCAGCCAGCGGCCGCCGAACATCAGTGCGCCGGTGTAGCCGATCAGCTTCCAGCCGGTCACATGCAGGCCGGTCCAGTACAGCCAGGTCAGGGGCTGATCCAGCCAGTGCAGCTCCAGATCCATCAGCGCTCCTCCACCGCGGTGCGCTTGCTTCGGGTGATCAGCCAGGCTACGCCACGCAGGTCGCGGATGCCGACCAGCGCGCGGCCGAGGTTGTTGTACTTGGACACGCCGGCGGTACGGTGGCGGTGATTGACCGGCACGCTGGTGGTCTTCCAGCCGGCACGCTGCATCAGCGCTGGCAGGTAACGGTGCATGTGGTCGAAGTACGGCAGGTCGAGGAACGCGCTGCGTTCGAACAGCTTGATGCCGCAACCGGTGTCGGGCGTGTCATCGCGCAGCATGCGCGCACGGATGGCGTTGGCCCATTTGCTGGCCCAGCGCTTGCTGCCGCTGTCCTGGCGGTTGACGCGCCAGCCGGCGAACAGCTTCACCTGCGCCTCGGCGGCGTCGCGTGCGGCAAGCAGCTTGGGAATATCGGCCGGATCGTTCTGGCCATCGCCATCCAGGGTGGCGATCCACGGCGCGCGCGCGTGCTTGACGCCGGTGCGCACCGCCGTGCTCTGCCCGCTCTGGTTCACATGGTGCAGCACGCGCAGTTCCGGGGTGGTTGCCTTCAATCCCTGCAGCACCGCCAGGGTGTCATCACGCGAGTGGTCGTCGATGTAGACGATCTCGAACGGCAGCCGGCCACGCAGCGCAGCGGTGATTTCGGCGACCAGCGGGGCAACATTGTCGCGCTCGTTGAACACCGGGACGACAACGGAAAGCTCGGGTTGGCTCATAAGGCACTCGGCCAAAGGGGGGACAAAGACCGCGCATTCTCCGAAACCGAGGTTATCCGAAGATGAACCCGGCGGCGTGAGGATCCATTCTCAGGCGCGATCACCAAAATACTCGCGGCACCACTGCACCACAGGCGGCAGGCCTTGTTCGATCGGGGTCACCGCATCGAAGCCGAAAGCGTCATGTGCGCGCCGGGTATCGGCCATCGTGCGCACCATGTCGCCGGGCTGCATGGGCTTGTAGACCTTCTGCGCAGGGCGGCCGGCGGCCTGCTCGATCACGCTGATGAAGCGCTCCAGCTCGACCGGTGTATGGTTGCCGAGGTTGAACACCCGGTGCGGCACCGGACCGTCGGCCGGATGCGCGAGGGCGCCGAGGATACCGGATACGATGTCGGAGACATGTGTGAAATCGCGCTGCATGCGGCCTTCGTTGAACACGTCGATCGGCCGACCGGCCAGCACCGCGCGCGAGAACAGCAGCGGTGCCATGTCCGGCCGGCCCCACGGGCCATACACGGTGAAGAAGCGCAGCCCGGTGGCATGCAGGCCGTACAGCTGCGCGTAGGTGTAGGCCATCAGCTCGTTGGCCGCCTTGGTCGCCGCGTACAGCGAGCGCGGCTGGTCCACGCGCTGGTCTTCGGAGAACGGCGGCGTGGCCGAATCGCCGTAGACCGAACTGCTGGAGGCATACACCAGGTGCTGCACGCCACGGTGGCGGCACAACTCGAGCATGTTGACGAAGCCGACCAGGTTGCTGTCGACGTAGGCATGCGGGTTTTCCAGCGAATAGCGCACGCCGGCCTGCGCGGCCAGGTGGATCACCGCGGTCGGCCGCACCTCGTCGAACAGTGCGGCCAGGCCCTGCTGGTCGGTCAGGTCCAGGGTGCGCAGGTCCAGCGCCGGACACAGCGCGGCCACGCGGTCACGCTTGATCTGCGGGTCGTAGTAATCGTTGAAGTTGTCCAGGCCGACCACGGCCTGGCCGGCCTCCAGCAGCGCGCGGGCGGTGTAGGCACCGATGAAGCCGGCAGCGCCGGTGAGCAGGATGGTCATGGCAGGGGCGTGGGAACGAAGTTCAGGCCCCTGATGTTACCGGTCTCAGAACAAACCGAAACGCTTCTTCGCCACGTTGGTGCGGCCGGGCTCGATCACATCGTTGATCTGTTTCGCATCGAAGCGGTCGAGCAGGGCGTCGGCGCCCTTCTTCAGCTTCAGGTCCATCTCTTCGGGGTACAGCGGAACCAGGCTCATGAAGCTGATGGTATTGCCATCCTCCAGCTCCAGCGTGGCGAAGTCCTCCGGGGCGGTCACCGGCGGCAGCACGATGGCACCGTCGAAACCCACGCCCGGCGCATAGGGCTCGCTGGGATGGCCGTTGGGAATGGTGTGGCCGAAGCCCAGCCACGTGTCGTACTCGTGCGGCAACCGCGCCATGCCCTTCAGCAGGCGCACCGGCCAGTAGTTGCGCTCATCCTCGAAGGCGTCCTGGGACATCGGCCAGTCGGCCGGCAGGGTCACCATCAGTTCCATGTAGCGCGGCACGTCCGCATCCACCTCGGCGGGCACGGTCATCGGCAGGTCGCTCATGCCGGAGGTGACCAGGCGCAGGTACGGGCAGTGGTCATTGGCCGGCACCACGTGCACGTCGATGTGCACCAGGTCGGAGATGATTTCATGGAAGACACCGGACACCGGGCCCAGGTGGCGTTCGATGTGGGCGCTGATCGCCTCGATGTGCCGTTCTTCGCCGATGGCGAGCACAAAGTCCTTCTCACGGCGATGTACCAGTATCTGGGTGCCGTCCGGGCTGACGTCCTCGTAGTCGTTGCTCATGTCCTGCTCCCTGGATGAGGCCACGGCCGGAGGTCAGTGCATTCCCGGTGCGCGTGGCGGTGCGTTCCCTGTCATTCGCCGGGCGCGGCAGGAACAGGCCGCCCCCCGACGCGGCGCAGGGCTCAGCCCTGGCGCGTGCGCAGTTTTTCCAGCACGCCGTCCAGGGTGTCCAGGTCGGTGTAGTGGATGATCAGCTTGCCCTTGCCGCCACGGCCGTGGCTGATCGCCACCTTGGCGCCGAGCGCTTCGGACAGCTCGGTTTCCAGCGAGGCGATGTCGGCCTGCTGCACCTTCGGCGTGGCCACCGGACGGCTGCTCGGCACCTTGCCGGCGGCGAAAGCCTGCGCGCGCCGCTCGACCTCGCGTACCGACCAGCCTTCGTCGGCCGCTTCCTGGGCCAGCTTGCCGGCCAGTTCGGGGGCCAGGGTCAGCAGCGCACGGGCATGCCCCATTTCCAGGCGGCGGGTTTCCAGCAGCAGGCGGATCGCCACCGGCAGTTCCAGCAGGCGCAGCAGGTTGGACACCGCCGCGCGCGAGCGGCCGACGGCCTCGGCGGCCTCGGCATGGGTGAGGGTGAACTCGCTGATCAGGCGCTGCAGCGCTTCGGCTTCTTCCAGCGGGTTGAGGTCTTCGCGCTGGATGTTCTCGATCAGCGCCATCGCGATGACGGTGCGGTCTTCCAGCTCGCGCACCACCACCGGCACTTCGTCCAGCCCGGCCAGCTGCGATGCGCGCCAGCGGCGCTCACCGGCGACGATTTCGTAGTTGCCCGCCGGCAGCTGGCGCACCAGGATCGGCTGGATCACGCCCTGCGACTTGATCGAGTCTGCCAGCTCGGACAGCTTGCCCTCGTCCATCTCGCGGCGCGGCTGGTACTTGCCCGGCTGCAGCTGGCCGACCGGCAACTTGCGCAGCACTTCCCCCGGCAGCGGCTCGATCACCGCCGTGGTGGCCTGCACCTGGCTGACCGCGCCCTTCGGGCCCAGCAGCGCGTCCAGGCCACGGCCGAGGCCTCGCTTCTTGGCTGCCGGCTTGCTGCTGGTCATCAGACGGTCTCCACGGCCTTGGTGGCCTTGTTGCGTTCGTTGTTGCGGCGGATGATCTCGCCAGCCAGGCCCAGGTAGGCCACGCCACCGCGCGAGGCGCGGTCGTAGCCGACGATGCTCTGGCCATGGCTGGGTGCCTCGGCCAGGCGAACGTTGCGCGGCACGATGGTGCGGAACACGCGATCGCCGAAGTGCTCGGTGAGCTCGGCCGAGACCGCGTTGGCCAGGTTGTTGCGCACGTCGAACATGGTGCGCAGCACGCCTTCGATCTCCAGCGCCGGATTGAGGTTGGCACGCAGCGCTTCGATGGTTTCCACCAGCGCGCTCAGGCCTTCCAGGGCGTAGTACTCGCACTGCATCGGCACGATCACCGAATCGGCAGCGGCCAGCGCATTGAGCGTCAGCAGCGACAGCGCCGGCGGGCAGTCGATCAGGATGTAGTCGTACTCGTCGCGGATCGGTGCCAGCGCGCGCTTCAGCCGCTGCTCGCGCTCGCTCTGCGCCATCAGCTGGATCTCGGCGGCGGTCAGGTCGATGTTGCCGGGAAGCAGGTCGTAGCCTTCGGCGGTCTGCACGCGTACATCGGCGGCGCTGGACTCGCCCAGCAGCAGATCGTAGGTGGAGGCGGCCAGCTCACGCTTGTCCACGCCACTGCCCATGGTCGCGTTGCCCTGCGAATCGAGGTCGACCAGCAGCACGCGCTTGGGTGCGTTGGCCAGGGAAGCGGCCAGGTTGACGGCGGTCGTGGTCTTGCCGACGCCACCCTTCTGGTTGGCGATGGCGATGATGCGGGCCATGCGGGTGTGCCTCGTCGACGTGTGCTGGGACCGGTCATTATGCGTACAACCGGCCCCTTGCGGAAATCGTGGATCGCCAACCCGTTGTTGCACAAGGGGCTGGCGGCGGGAATCAAGGGCCTGTAACAGTGACCAGGTGGCGTTCGCCGGCCAGGCCGGGCACGCTCAGCGGGGTCACCTCGCGCACCTGCCAGCCAGCCGGCAAGTCCGCGATCTCCTCATGCGGGTAGACGCCCTTCATGGCCAGCAGCACGCCCCCCGGCCGCAGCAGGTGGCCACCGACGCGGACGATGCCGGCCAGGGTATCCATGGCACGGGCGGTCAACTGGTCGTAACGACCGGCCTCGTCCAGCGCCTCGGCGCGCGATTCGGCCACGCGGGCATTGCCCAGGCCGAGTTGGCGCACGGCCTCGCGCATGAAGCGCGCCTTCTTGCCATTGCTCTCGACCAGGGTCACCTGCAGGCCCGGGCAGGCGATGGCCAGCGGGATGCCCGGCAGCCCGGGGCCGGTGCCGAGGTCGGCCAGGCTGCCATCGGCCACGAACGGCTGCATCGCCAGCGAGTCGAGCAGGTGGCGGGTGACCATCTCCTGCGGGTCGCGGATGGCGGTGAGGTTGTAGGTGCCGTTCCAGCGGTGCAGCAGGGCCAGGTAGCGCAGCAGCGGCGGCGCCAGCGCGGCATCCAGGCCCATGCTGGCCAGGCCCTGTTCCAGCGTGGCAGCCACGCTGGCGGGAAGTGGGTGTTCGCTCATGCCGGCATTATCGCCGGTTTTGCGCGCTGATTCCCCGCCTCAGTGCGGATACCAGGCCAACGCCGCCCGGAACTGACCGGTGGCCTGCCATTCGTGCAGGTGCCAGCGCGCGGCCTCGCCCAGTTCCGGGTCGCACCAGCGCAGGTGCAGGGCGCCATCGGCCCCCGGCGCCAGCTGCAGGCGGTGCAGGCCGAACGAGATACCCTGGCCGTGCGCCTTCAGCATCGCTTCCTTGGCGCACCACACGCGGAAGAACCAGTGTTCGCGGTCGGCCTGGTCCAGGCTTTCCAGCCACGCCACCTCCTCCGGGTGGAAGAAGCGCTGCACGATCTCCAGCAGGCGGGCGCGCGGCCGCAGCAGTTCCAGGTCCACGCCCAGCCGCACGCCTTCGCCCAGCGCCACCAGCAGCACCTCACCGCTGTGGCTCCAGCCGGTGCCGTAGTGGGCCAATGCGCCGCTCAGTTCCGGCCGGCCCTTGTCATCACGGACCAGCGGCAGCGTCTCCGGATCGGCCCCGAGGGCCTTCGCCAGCACCTGGCGTGCCTGCGGTTCGCCGCGATGGCCGGGCACGTGCGGGCGCCGCCAGACCGTCACCGGACCAAAGCGCCACGGGCCGTCGAGGGTGGCTGGCAGGCTCATCCGCACGCGCCCGTCACACGATTGCACGACGGGTTCACGGCCGTGCGCGTCAACTGGTCACCGTTCCCCACCGGAGGTTCGATCATGGGCATCATCATCTGGCTGATCGTCGGCGGCATCGTAGGCTGGCTGGCCAGCATCATCATGAAGCGCGATGCCCAGCAGGGCATCATCCTCAACATCGTGGTCGGCATCGTCGGCGCGCTGATTTCCGGCTGGCTGTTCGGCGGCGGCATCAACGAAGCGATCACCATTCGAACCTTCCTGTTCTCGCTGATCGGTGCAGTGATCCTGCTGGCGATCGTCAATCTGTTCACCCGCAAGAGCATACGCTGACACGGCGGTAGCGCCGGCCGCTGGCCGGCGGGCCTTTCAGAACGGGCCCGGCAATCGCCGGGCCTTGTTCATTCAACCGATCTGTACCCACGCCGGCGCATGGTCGCTCGGACGTTCCCAGGTGCGCGGCTCGCGGTCGATGCCCGAAGCCACCGCACCGCTCTTCAGCGCATCGGAGACCAGGGTCAGGTCGATGCGCAGGCCCAGGTTGCGACGGAAGCCGGCGGCGCGGTAATCCCACCAGCTGAAGGTGCCCGCCTCGTCGTTGTGCAGGCGGAAGCCATCGTGCAGGCCCAGCTGCAGCAGCTTGTTCAATGCGCCGCGCTCGGCGGTGGAGGTCAGGATGTGGTTGTCGTTCCACACCTCCGGGTCGTGCACGTCGCGTGCGTCCGGGGCAATGTTGAAGTCCCCCATCACGATCAGCTTCGGGTGGCGCTGCAGTTCTTCGGCGATCCAGGCATGCACCGCCTCAAGCCAGCGTAACTTGTACTCGTACTTGTCGGTACCGATGTCCTGGCCGTTGACCACGTACAGGTTGATTACCCGCAGGTCGCCGAAGGTACCGGCGATGACGCGCTTCTGCTCGTCCTCGAAGCCGGGAATGCCGATCTGCACGTCCTGCGCAGGCTCACGCGACAGCAGCGCCACGCCGTTGTAGGTCTTCTGGCCGGCGAACACGCTGCGGTAGCCGGCAGCGATCAGCGCCGAATCGGGGAACTTGTGGTCCTCCAGCTTGGTTTCCTGGATACCGACGATGTCCGGGCCGAACTCCTTGAGCCACTGTTCCAGGTGCGGCAGGCGGACATTGAGCGAATTGACGTTCCACGAGGCGATTTTCATGCGGGCATTCTACCCGGGTGGGCTTTGGTAGACGCCAACCTGGGTTGGCGCATGGCCGCGCCCGTGCCAACCAAGGTTTGCACCCACCGGTAGTGCCGGCCGCTGGCCGGCAACCCCATGAACCGTCGGCAGGACCCCGCATTTGCCGGCCAGCGGCCGGCACTACCGCAGCAGCAGCTTCAACAAACCCGCAATCTTCGAATACGGCGGCCGCAGCCGGTCGCTGGCCGCCCAGCGCGACTGCCACAGCACCGGCAGCCGCTTGCTCATCGCATCGAACCCGGCCCGGCCGTGGTAGGCGCCCATGCCGCTGGCCCCCACCCCGCCAAACGGCAGGCCATCGGCGGCGAAGTGCAGCAGCGTGTCATTCACCGTCACCCCACCGGCCACCACCTGGCCGAGGATGCGCTCCACCGTCGCGCGGTCGTGGCTGAAGGGATACAGCGCCAGCGGCCGGTCGCGGGACAGCACATCGGCCAGCGCCGCCTCCAGATCCGGATAGGCCCGCACCGGCAGGATCGGCCCGAAGATCTCCTCGCGCATCAGCTCCAGGTCGTCCGGCGGGTCCAGCACCACGGTCGGCACCAGCAGGCGCTCGCGGTCGGCGCGCGCCTCATCCACCTGCGCCAGCGGAATCACCGGCACGCCGCGTTGCCGCGCCTGTGCCAGATAGCCCTGCAGGCGCCGGTACTGGCCTTCATTGATGATGCGGGTGTAATCGTCGGCATCGCTGAAGTCGCCATAGCGTTCGCGCACCTGCTGCTGCAGCGCCTGTACGAACTCGCGCTGGCGGACCGTATCGATCAGCACATAATCCGGCGCGATGCAGGTCTGGCCCGCGTTGAACCACTTGCCGGTGGCCAGCCGCGCGGCGGCTTTGCCCAGCGGAAAATCGCGGCAGACGATGGCCGGCGACTTGCCGCCCAGTTCCAGCGTGACCGGCACCAGATGCTCGGCGGCGGCGGCCATCACCTTGCGGCCAACGGCCGTCGAGCCGGTGAACAGCAGATGGTCCAGCGGCAGCGAGGACACCGCCGCGGCCACATCCGCCCCGCCCTGCACCACCGCCACCCGATCGGGCGGGAACACGCTGGCCAGCAGATCAGCCAGGAACGCACTGGTGCGCGGCGTGTGTTCGGAGGGCTTCAACAGCACGTGGTTGCCAGCGGCGATGGCGGTGGCCAGCGGCACGAGTGCCAGCGTGACCGGGTAATTCCACGGTGAGATCACCCCGACCACACCCAGTGGCGTCGGCCGCAGCTGCGCGCGCGCCGGCCACAGCTTCCAGCCGGCCCGTACGCGCTGCGGCTTCGACCAGCGCCGCAGGTGGCGGCGCAGGTGGTCGATGGCCGACAGCACGCTCATGCCATCGGCCAGTTTCGATTCAACGTGGGCGCGATGGCCGAAGTCCGCGGCGATGGCCTGGGCCATTTCATCCAGCCGCACCTTCAGCGCCTCGCGCAGGCGACGCAGGTCGGCTTCGCGCTGGTCGAGCGTGGGCCGCTGCGACTGCCAGGCGCTGCGCAGGGTGTGGAGAAGGACGGGAAGGTCGGCTGGGGCGGTGGTGGTCATGGGCCGATTGTAGGGTCGAGCCGTGCCCGGCTCGCATGCCAACCTTCACGCCGTGGCACGGGGTCTCATTCGGACACCTCCCGACCGCCTTGCATGCGTTCACCCTCGCATGCAAACCCGTCCATCACTACGTCTTCTGCTGGTCGGTACGTTGTGCCGGGCATGACTGGGGTTCTGGCAACTCAAGCGGAATCTTGATCGGGTATTCGGGGCTGCCGTAGGCGTAACAGGAGGTGGTGACCTGAATGTCATCACAGGGCAGGAAGTGCACGGTGACGCCGCAGACGCTCTGATCGGTGTAATCCGGGACGGGGACGACTTTGCTGTGCGTTCTCTTTTGTGCCTCGATTTGTTGCAGCCAGACGTCGTATTTCGACTCATCTGCAAATCCAGGAAATCCTTTTGAGCCTCCTACCCCGGTTTCCCAATCGACTCGTACCATCATCCCTGGCCGCCACTGATCTGGAACCGTGTAACAGCACCCTCCACCGCCGCCTTGATACGGGCCAATGCTGTCAACGGCCGAACGGCCATCGACACTGAAACGGTTGATCGCCCAATGGGTGTGGTTGACGCCGTAGATCGCACTGGCATCCACAGCGTAGGCAAATAGGAGCAGCGGTGGGCCAGCAAGACATGCCAGCGCCACGCGCTTCAAAACAAACATCATTGAAGCCCCATAATGTATAGCCCTCATACTTTGTCCGAGGGAACGAATGCGCTACTCAGGCGCAAACTCCAGCCGCCAATCACGCAGGAACTCGACCTCCCGCGCGATCATCGCCGCTTCTGCTGCCGGGGCGTCTGAGACGGCTTCACCGGCCATAGGAGTCATCCGAAGCAGCGCGCTCCGGTCATCAATGATGAAGTGGGGTGTAAAGCAGTAGGGAGTATCTCCCATTTGACTGGGTTGCTTCATCAACGTCGCAAACACAGCATTCGTCGGCGCCTTCGGCTTGGCACCTGAGCACCATGGATGCGACGAAAATGTGTCCGGAACGCGCTCCCCATAGCGCTCGAGCTCCTCGACGCTGGACACCTTGCCCAGAGCGACGCGACGTACCCGAGACACATCGCCATCCAATCCTGTTTCGACCAGCCAGCCGGAATTGTCATGCGAGGTGCAACTACAGTCGCAGGTTACTAACGCGGCATCGGGTACGGCGTTGTTCCAGGACAACCAGACTTTCTCCGTCTCGCATGCTTCTTTGATCGCGGGTGATCTTCCCTCTATCTGGACGCGACCTTGTCGATTCTCGGCGATGAGCTTCTTCACTATCCGAGGCTCATTTGGAAGTATCGTGCGCACCTGCGCGTAGTCCAATCCATCTCGGACGCCAGGAACCACGCCGGTGATTACATGTGTTGATGCATTGGCGGCCGGCGCTGCTGCCGCGATAGCCGCTGCAAGAAGAAGGCTGTGCATGATCCATGCCGATTCATGGGCATTCCATTTTACGGAAGACGCTGGCGCAAGAGCCAGTGGCCTTACGCGACATTGATTGTCAGTTCTAGCCGGAAGCCCCGCTCCATGGCGCGGCCAAATACGTCATCTCGTCCCAGGGTTGTAGGAAGATGTGCAAATTCGTACTTCTTTCATGGTCGAGCGGCTTCATCTCCACCAATGTATGCGTCTTCCGTGCCAAGGAGCATTAGGAGATGCGCGGGCTATCCGCAGTTCTAGCTGGCTTGATGCTGATGGCCTTCTCTGCCGGAGCCTCGACCCCGCCTATTGACTACGAGAATGTTGGAATGGTCGGTGTCCAAAGAGTGAAGGGCCAGTGGGTGCGTTACATCGTGCTCAGGGAGGACTCGGCTTGCATCACGGTTCAGATCTTCAAAGCCGCGAACATGGAAGGCCTCGTTCGCCAGAAGGAAATCTGTTCGCTTGGGAAGAAGCATTTCCACAGCGACTTCGCGTTTGTTGACGTGTGGAGGGTCAACTTTGAGTCAGATCGGCTATCGCTGGAGATCGAATTCATCAGACTTCGCGGCAGCGGCCATGAGGTGAGACCGTGTTCAATTGAAATCGGAAAAAGGTCTATCGGAGATCTGGAATGCTCACTCGAGTATGGAAGCGTGTACTACTGACCACGCCATGGGTTGTTCTTTGCGCTGCGTCATCTCTGTCGAGCAGCCCCGCCAACGCCACGGAGCGGCACATCGACTACTCAAAAGTCACGAAAGCCGATGGAGAAATTATCAAAGAGCGCTACTTCAGGTATCTCGTAATCGCCGACGATCCATGCCTGACAATTCAGTCCTTCAGACTCGGCCATCCTCGCGAGTACCACCAGGAAAAGTCCATCTGCTCACTCGGCGGTGCCCGATTTGATCGTGACTTCGCATTGGTCGATTTCAAGACACTTGGCTTCCACAATGACCGTCTTCACGTGGAAGTCGAATTCATTCCCTCACGAAGGGGGCGCAAGGCGGTCAGGTGGTGCTCCTTCGTCCTGCAGCCTGATTCCATTGGCGATCTGGTATGCAACCGATGATGGTGGCGCTAGCGATGGTCGCAGTGCTGTCTCTGTCTTCAGCGTCGAATGCACGTCTGCCGCCCAATGCCCATTTCGCGCTGGATGCAGAGCGCGAGCATGTCCCGGTGGCGGGCGACAGCTTGGCGTCACTTGTGGGCGAGCTTGACGGCGAGTCCATCTCTGGCGCCTCCATCGAGCGGGTGCTGGCCACGTTGGAGGAGCGGCTGAATCGCATCTCATGCAAACCAGCAGACCCAGACGATACTCAGTCGCAGCCACGCGAAGTCACCTGCAACGTACCTGATGCAGAGCGCATATTTCCCTACTACGCAGACCTGCGGCAGGCAGAAACACCGGCGGAACATGATCGGCACGGCCGTCGCTTCCTCGACGCTTATGCGACATTGCTCAAGGATGCGGCGGATGTCGTCATCACTCGACCAAGCGAGGATGAGGCGGTAGATGGCTTGTTACATGTGCTATTCCCGTTCGAGGCCTGGGACGTGAGACTGGACATGCCACGCCCTGACGTGCACTTCCCGTTCGTTCCTGTGTGCAACCTCGTTGCCGATCGCGCTGCGCGCTGCCCGGGAGCCGACCAGTTGCGCAGAAAGATCGAGCAGGCAGGCGATGAGAGTGAACAGCGCTTGTTCTGCCTCAAGGAGTTCTCGAGGCGAAGGCTGGCGGAGAAAGGTGAGTGCCCCGAAATGGCCGCCACAGGCCCCTGATACCCATCGCATGCTCGCGCCCGCAAGTGACGGTTTCCTGGAGAATGAACTTGTTTAGCTTGATCTTCGCCGTGCTCGCAACACTGGTTCCAACAGAGGATACGAAGGCTGACGGCGGAAGATCGGTAACCGCTGGCAGCAACATCTCACTCCGATACGACGGTGAGCAGAACGGTCGCTACCGGAACGTGTCAGTAATGAAGCAGGGCAAGTTGGTGCGCCGCATGGCACTGGGCGAGCGCTCTTACTCCCTATTCGAGCACGCCCCCGATCCCGGCGACGTCCCCTGATGGCCGGTATGTGCTCGTCTCTGATGTGGAATCCGGAGAGGTTGGCATGCCGGATGGGCGCGGTTCTCTGCATGAAAGGCAGTACTGCGGTTTCACCGACACACGAAGCGGCTGCCTGTTCGCGCGTCAGACCGGGCAATTCTGTGGGGGGCAGTTCAACGACGCTGGAGCCTGGGTATCTCCGGCCCTTCCCAACCTGACCATTTCTGAGGAGCTCCCTACCGCAGAAGACTATGCCTCAGGCCGCCTGAGCCCCTCGGATGCGCCCGATGGTTCCATCGATAATCTGCTTCACTGCGACCCGCCAGGTCCAAGCAACAGAGACCACTACAGGAAGCTGATCGATGCGGGGATCTTTGAAGTCACTCCTTCGCAGAGAAAGGCGCTGTACGGCGGGTAGAGCCGACTGTTGATCGACTGCACCAGGCTCTAACGTGCACTGCCTACCGCGATTGGGTCAGAGCCCTTTCGCATGCGAAAGGGTTCCGACCCCGGGCGCGATACGGGCTGTGGCTTCGGATGCATTTCAACCGCGATTTCGACATTGTGCGCTGCCTTTTCGCGTCTGCGGAGTTTTGTGCCGCACGTTGCGCAGTCGCCGAGCATGGCTCGGCGCTACAGGGTAACGAAAAGGCCGCGGTCTGCACCACGGCCCCTGAAACCCGGTGGGTGCCGACCGTTGGTCGGCACGCCGGTTATTTGGTGATATCCACGTTCTTGGTTTCGCGCAGGAACAGGCCGCCGATCACCACCGACATCAGTGCGATCGCAATCGGGTACCACAGGCCGTAGTACAGGTTGCCGGTACCGGCCACCAGCGCGAACGAGATCGCCGGCAGGAAGCCACCGAACCAGCCGTTGCCGATGTGGTACGGCAGCGACATCGAGGTGTAGCGGATACGGGTCGGGAACAGTTCGACCAGGTAGGCGGCGATCGGGCCGTAGACCATGGTCACGTACAGCACCAGCAGCCACAGCATGAAGATGGTGCCGGCGATGTTGATGCGTGCGCCATCGGCCTTGGCCGGGTAGCCGGCAGAGGTCAGGGCGGTCTTCAGTTCCGCGCCGAACGCATCGGCCTTGGCCTTGCCTTCTTCCTTGGTCAGGCCGGCGGCCTCATACGAGGTGACGCTGGCACTGCCCACGTTCACCATCGCCAGCGAACCGGCGGCGGCGGGCTGCACGTCGTACGGCACACCGGCCTTGGTCAACGCGGCGGTCGCCACGTCGCAGGAGCTGGTGAACTTGCGCAGGCCCACCGGATCGAACTGGAACGAGCAGGTGGCCGGGTCGGCGACGACCAGTGCCGGGGAGCTGCTGCGCGCTTCTTCGATGGCCGGGTTGGCGAAGTGGGTCAGGCCCTTGAAGATCGGGATGTAGGTGATGGCCGCCAGCAGGCAGCCGGCCAGGATGATCTTCTTGCGGCCGATGCGGTCGGACAGCCAGCCGAAGAAGATGAAGAACGGCGTGCCCAGTGCCAGCGCTGCGGCGATCAGCAGGTAGGAGGTGGTGGCATCGACCTTCAGCATGCTGCTGAGGAAGAACAGCGCGTAGAACTGTCCGCCGTACCAGACCACGGCCTGGCCAGCCGCTGCACCGAGCAGGACCAGCAACATCAGCTTCAGGTTGCCGCCCTTCAGGCTGTCGCGGAACGGGGTCTTGGAGCCCTTGCCTTCAGCCTTCATCTGCTGGAACAGCGGCGATTCGCTCAGCTGCAGGCGGATCCATACCGAAATGCCCAGCAGCAGGATCGACACCAGGAACGGAATGCGCCAGCCCCAGGCCTCGAAGGCCTCGTTGCCCAGCGTCATGCGGCAGGCCAGGATGATCAGCAGCGACAGGAACAGGCCGAGCGTGGCGGTGCACTGGATGAAGCTGGTGTACAGGCCGCGCTTGTCGTCCGGCGCGTGCTCGGCCACGTAGGTGGCGGCACCGCCGTACTCGCCGCCCATCGCCAGGCCCTGGGCCAGGCGCAGGATGATCAGGATCACCGGTGCGGCGAAACCGATCGAGGCGTAGTTGGGCAGCACGCCGACCAGGAAGGTCGAGATGCCCATGATCAGGATGGTGACCAGGAAGGTGTACTTGCGGCCGATGCGGTCGCCGAGGCTGCCGAAGAAGGCCGCGCCGAACGGGCGTACGAAGAAGCCGGCGGCGAACGCCAGCAGGGCGAAGATCATGCCCGTGGTTTCATTGACGCCACTGAAGAACTGCTTGGCGATGATGGCCGCGAGCGAGCCGTACAGGAAGAAGTCATACCACTCGAACACCGTGCCGAGGCTCGATGCGAAGATGACCTTCTTGTGGCCCTTGGTCAGGGTGCCCGCTTTATGTGCGGTGCTGGGTGTACTGGACATGGGACGCTTCCCCTCCGAAGCAATCGTTGTTGGTGGGTGCCGACCGTTGGTCGGCACTCAATTCGGTAGATGCCGACCTTGGCCGGCACCCCATCTCGGTAGGTGCCGGCCGCCGGCCGGCACGCTCTTAGAAGCTGTACTTCGTAGTGAACTGCAACCGGGTGATGTCACCCTTGTTGCCGTTCTCCACTTCGCGACGGCCATACATCAGCTCGGCGCCGATATCGACCTTGGGCAGCGGCGAATAGAAGATGTTGCCGCGGATGCTCTGCACGCTCTTGGTCACCAGCGGGCCGAGGATGCTGTCGTTGTCGTAGTCGCTGCGCGCGTAGATCAGGTTGGTGCGCAGCTTCGGCGAGAACGCATGCCGCCAGCCGACATAGCCGGCCAGCACGCCGGTCGGGTTGAGTTCGTCGCGGGCCACGTCATAGGCACTGTCGGCAGTGATGCCCAGGCCGATGTAGCGGGCGATGCCTTCGCCACCGGTCAGCTGGTAATGCAGCGAATCGCTGTCACCCATCACCCACTTGCCGCCCAGGGTCAGGCCGCCGGCCACCTTGTCGGCCTTCGCGCCGGTCGCCTGGTTGTCGACCTTCAACTGGCGGACGATGCCGCCGACACCGAAGGTGCCCCAGTCGCCCTTCCAGCCATAGCGCAGGGTCAGATCGGGCAGGCTGCCACGGTCGGAGTTGGCGCTGGCGTTGGTCCAGGCGCCGGTGACCGGGTTGCGGGTGCCGGTGAGGGTGGTGGTTTCCGGGTTTTCCAGTGCGACACTGAAGCCGCCCTGGGTGTAGCGCACCTGCGCTTGGCGCACGAAGATCACGCCGTCGGTGGGGCCGACGAAGTCGACCGCTTCGGGCAGTGCGGCCGCGTCCATGAAGTTGGACCAGGTCTGGCCGGCCAGCCAGTTGTTCCAGTACATGTAGGCGTGGCGCAGGGTCACGCCGTAGGTATTGGTGGCGGTCTGGTTGCCCAGTGAGTTGCCGAAGAAGTCCATCTCGAAGAACGCACCGGCCTTGTTGCCCGATTCGCTGACGTTGTCGATGCCCAGGTTGAAGCGCGAGAACTTGGCATGGGCGTTGAAATCGGTGCCTGAGCGCTTGCCGCTGCCGCCGGCGCCTTCCACCGGGGTCTGGCCCGGCAGGTACAGCGAACGGCCGGTGGCGTCGTCGGCCAGCTGGCCATCGCTGGTCTGGGTGGCCAGGAAGTCGGCCTTGATGAAGCCGCCGATCTTGACCGTGGTGCCCGGTGCCGCGCCCGGGGTGATGGTGGTGACCTGGATCGGCTGCTTGCCGGCCGGCACCTGTGCAACCGGCTTCTGCTCGGCCTGCACCGTGCGCACTTCGGTTACCGCCTGCTGGGTCTGGCTGATCTGGGTCTGTTGTTGTTGCTGCGAAGACAGCAGCAGCTGGACCTGGCGTTCCAGTTCGGCAACGCGTGCTTCCAGTGCCTTCTCTTTGGCGGTCTCTGCGAACGCCATGCCCGGTGCGACCAGGGCGACCAGCAGGCAGGCCGCCAAAGGTGTGCGCACGGCTTTCAACGTACGGTGGCTCATGTTGCCCTCTCTCCCAAGTGGCAAGGTGATGCCGCGCGTGGGGCACGGTCGAGCCGAGACTGCGGGGCGATTATGTATAGCGGCTATTCGCCATTGGTCGAACCCGGCCCTGCAGGGCGCTCACTTTCGACCATGGTCTAACCAGGGTGGTGACGCGGCCGGGGGTGGATGGGGCAAACTGAGGGGGATCGGTCGTTGCGATGCTGCGACCGCACATACAAAGTCAACGTGCAAGTGAGGGTGCCATGGCTGATATCTACCCCGTCGATCCGCAGTTCGCCGCCAAGGCACGCATCGACAAGAAGACCTATGAACAGCAGTACCAGGCGTCGGTGACCGACCCGGATGGATTCTGGGGCAAGGCCGCCGAGCGCCTGCAATGGATGCGCAAGCCGACGAAGATCAAAAACGTCAGCTACGACCTGTCCGACTTCCACATCAAGTGGTTCGAGGATGGCGAGCTCAATGCCAGCGTGAACTGCCTGGATCGCCAGCTCGAGACGCGCGGCGACAAGACCGCCCTGCTGTTCGAGCCGGACGGCCCGGATGCACCGGCCCAGCACGTGACCTATCGCGAACTGTATGAGCGCACCTGCCGCCTCGGCAATGCGCTGCGCAACCTTGGGGTCAAGAAAGGCGACCGCGTCACCATCTACCTGCCGATGATCGTCGACGCCGCAGTAGCCATGCTGGCCTGCGCGCGCATCGGTGCAATCCACTCGGTGGTGTTCGGTGGCTTCGCGCCGAACTCGATCGCCGACCGCGTCAGCGACTGCCAGAGCAAGCTGATCATCACCGCCGACGAAGGCTTGCGCGGTGGCCGCAGGATTCCGCTGAAGGCCAACGTCGATGCCGCGCTGAAGCTGCCGGGCACGAACACGGTTGAAACCGTGCTGGTGGTGCGCCACACCGGCGGCGCGGTGGACATGCAGGCCCCGCGCGACCGCTGGTTCCACGATGTGGTGGACAGCCAGCCGTCCACCTGCGAGCCGGAACGCATGAACGCGGAAGACCCGCTGTTCATCCTCTACACCTCCGGCTCCACCGGCAAGCCGAAGGGCGTGCTGCACACCACCGGCGGCTATCTGCTGTACGCGGCCTACACCCATGAAGCGGTGTTCGACCTGCGCGAGGACGACATCTACTGGTGCACCGCCGACGTCGGCTGGGTCACCGGCCACAGCTACATCGTGTACGGGCCACTGGCCAACGGTGCGACCTCGCTGATGTTCGAAGGCGTGCCAAACTATCCGGACACCTCGCGCTTCTGGAACGTCATCGACAAGCACAAGGTGAGCATCTTCTACACCGCCCCGACCGCCATCCGTGCGCTGATGCGCGAAGGCGAGGAGCCGGTGAAGAAGACCTCGCGCGCGTCGCTGCGCCTGCTCGGCAGCGTCGGCGAGCCGATCAATCCGGAAGCTTGGCGCTGGTACTACGAAGTGGTCGGCGACAGCCGCTGCCCGATCGTCGATACCTGGTGGCAGACCGAAACCGGCGGCATCCTGATCTCGCCGCTGGCCGGCGCGATGGACCTCAAGCCGGGGTCGGCCACCCTGCCCTTCTTCGGCGTGCAGCCGGCGCTGGTCAATGCCGATGGCGAGATCCAGGACGGCCCGACCGAGGGCAACCTGATCATCCGTGACTCCTGGCCGGGCCAGATGCGCACGGTGTACGGCGACCACCAGCGCTTCATCGATACCTACTTCCGCACCTACCCGGGCAGCTACTTCACCGGTGACGGTTGCCGCCGCGACGAAGACGGCTATTACTGGATCACCGGCCGCGTCGACGACGTGATCAATGTGTCCGGCCATCGCATCGGCACCGCCGAAGTGGAAAGCGCGCTGGTCTCGCATCCGAAGGTGGCCGAAGCGGCGGTCGTGGGCTTCCCGCACGACGTCAAGGGCCAGGGCATCTACGCCTACGTCACCCTGGTGGCCGAAGAGGCCCCGAGCGATGAACTGCACAAGGAGCTGATCGCCTGGGTGCGCAAGGAGATCGGGCCGATCGCCACACCGGACCACCTGCAGTGGGCACCGGGCCTGCCGAAGACCCGCTCGGGCAAGATCATGCGCCGCATCCTGCGCAAGATTGCCGAAAACGCGCCGGACCAGCTCGGCGACACCTCGACCCTGGCCGATCCGTCGGTGGTGGCGTCGCTGGTGGACGAGCGCAAGGTGCGCTGATGCAGAACCCGGGGTCGGATCCCTTTCCACCAGGAAAGGGCTCTGACCCCATCTGGTTTCCCCCACGGTTCCCCCCGACCATGACCACCCTCCTGATTGCCGATGACCACCCGCTGTTCCGCGAAGCCCTGCGTGGAGCCGTGCAGCGGGTCATCCCCGGCGTGCAGCTGTTCGAGGCCGACAGCGTGGAAGCGCTGTACGCGCTGGCCGACCAGCACAACGACGCCGACCTGGTCCTGATGGATCTCAACATGCCCGGTGCGCAGGGCTTCAACGCACTGGTGCACATGCGCTCACTGCACCCCCAGCTGCCAGTGGTGGTGGTGTCCGCGCGCGAAGAAGCCACGGTGATGCGCCGCGCGCTCGACCACGGTGCGCTGGGCTTCATCCCGAAGTCTGCGGATTCGGACACCATCGGCCATGCGCTGGGCACCATCCTCGATGGCGAGACCTGGGCACCGCCGGAAGCGCACAACGTGCCGCCCACCGGCAGCGAAGAACGCGAAGTCGGCCAGCGCCTGCGCGAGCTGACCCCGCAGCAGTTCCGTGTCCTGCAGATGCTCGGCGCTGGCCGCTTGAACAAGCAGATCGCCTACGACCTCAACGTCTCCGAAGCGACGATCAAGGCCCACGTCACCGCCATCCTGCGCAAGCTCGGCGTGACCAACCGCACCCAGGCCGTGCTGATGGCCGGCAAGCTGGCCATCGACGACGACGCCATCGTACTGCCGCCCGAAGAAGACTGACGGTAGTGCCGGCCGCTGGCCGGCATTCGCCTGGAACGTCTGAAACCGCCCTGGTAGGTGCCAAGCTTGCTTGGCTAGGTGTATCCGCGGCAACCGCCGGCGCATGAATCATGGCCAATGCCCGGCAATTGGTTCCAAGCGTATGGCGGTGCGACCGATGTGTTTCGCATCTCTCTGCTATCCAAGACGACGCATTTGGCTCTATGGCTGCCACTACTGCAATTGCATACTGCCGCTGCATGGCGACTTGGGCTCGAAAATGAACACTCTGCTCGACACACCCAGAGATGCGTCGCAGCTTCGACCGGAAGAACGGGACGCCATCCGCATGCTGGTTGCCTTCGTCCGCGAAGGCTGTCCGGATGGCCCCAGCCCACCAGGCTTCCCCAATGATCGCGAGGAGGATTTTCGGCGTGCGGCGCTCGAGTACTTCTCCGATCCGCCCGATCCTGCCAATCACTTCCGGATTGATGTTCCCAGCGATGAGTACATCCGCACCCAAGCGCGAATATACAAGCGCCCATCGGGTGCCCAGGTGGAACTGGACCTGTTCGCCGATGGCGAGATGTGTGATCTGACCGCCACCTTCGACCTTGATCGTGAAAGCGTGGTGTTCGGCGGCCCCACGCTGTACAGCATCCATGTGATGTAGCCGGTCGCGTCCGCATTCCTGCCGGCCAGCGGCCGGCACTACCAGGCACCGCTGCGCTCACGATATAGCCATCGCTATACAAACCAGCCCTGCCTGCGCGTTTGCCTGTAAATGCGCCACGCGCGGATCGCAATGCTAAGCTTCGCGTCCCCTTGGGGAGTAGCCGGATTCCTTCGCAGGAATCGTCCACGTCAACATACTCGGCCAGTGCGCCGTGGCGTGGACAACCATGATGGTTGGCGAGACCAGCGGCCCGCGCGCGCAACGTCAGGTTGGGCGCGAGCGCGAGCCGTGCGTCCGTCCTTGCCCGACCTCAGCCGCTGTCCATGTCCCCCATTTCGATCCTCCTGATCGGCTTTGCCATGTCCACCGATGCCTTTGCCGCCGCAATCGGCAAGGGTGCGGCCATGCGCAAGCCGGTGTTTCGCGATGCACTGCGTGCCGGCATCATCTTCGGCGTCATCGAGGCGATCACGCCGATCATCGGCTGGCTGCTCGGCCACGCCGCGCTGCAGTACGTCGAAGCCTTCGACCACTGGATCGCGTTCGGCCTGCTCGGTGCGCTGGGCATCCACATGATCTACAACGGCCTGCGCCCGGACAGCGCCGTGGATGACGAGGATCCCTCGCAGCACCACGGCTTCTGGAAGCTGGCGCTGACCGGCTTCGCCACCAGCATCGACGCGATGGCGGTGGGTATCGGCCTGGCCTTCATGGACGTGCATATCGGCGTGATGGCCGCGGTCATCGGCCTGTGCACACTGACCATGGTGACCGCCGGCATCATGCTCGGCCGCGTGCTGGGCAGCATGGTCGGCAAGCGTGCGGAGATCATCGGTGGCGTGATCCTGGTGATCATCGGCGCGACCATCCTGTACGAACACCTGCACGGCTTGGGGTAACGCATCGGAAGCGAGCGATTGCGTGGTTGCCGGCCAGCGGCCGGCACTACCTGGCGTCGCATCCACGCATGGCGCGGATCTATTGCGCATCCCGCAGCGCGCCCAGGAAGGCGCGCAGCGAGGCCGGCTTGATCGGCTTGGTCAGCACGCGGTAGCCACGCTCGCGTGCCATCCGCTTCAGCTCGTCACGTCCGTCGGCGGTCAGCAGCGCACCGGGCAACGGGTAGCCGGCCGCCTCGCGCAGCGCCACCAGCGCATCCAGGCCATCCATGCGATCGTGCAGGTGGTAGTCCACCAGCATCACCTGCGGTCGCTCGGCGATCTTCTCCAGTGCCTGGTCGACGGTGGCGGCGGTGATCACCTGCACCTGCCAGCGGCCGAGCAGTGCGCGCATGCCGTCGAGGATTTCCTCGTCGTTGTCCACGCACAGCACCCGCAGGCCCGCCAGCGAATCGCTGCGCACCGGTGTGGCCACGGCCTGGGTCGCCTTGGCAGGCTCGGTGTAGCCGGGCAAGGGCGCAACCCGCGGCAGGATGATCGAGAACATCGAGCCACTGCCAACGCGGCTGCGTGCATTGAGGCGATGGTCGAGCAGGCGCGAGATGCGCTGACAGATCGACAGGCCCAGGCCCAACCCCTGCTCGCCCCAGTCGAACGGCTGCTGGTAGCGGTGGAACTCGTCGAAGATCTGCCGCATGTGGTGTTCGGGAATGCCAGGGCCGGTATCCCACACCTGCAGTTCCACCTCGTCGCCGCGCTGGCGCACGGCCAGCACGATGCGCCCCTGGCGTGTGTAGCGCAGCGCATTGGCCAGGAAGTTCTGCAGTACGCGGCGCAGCAGGCGGCGATCGCTGCGTACCCAGGCCGCGCGCGCGAACAGGTCCAGGCGCAGGCCACGGCCTGCGGCGACCGGCGTGTACTGCGCGGCCAGCTCGCGCATCAACGCACTCACATCGAACTCGCCGATCACCGGGTGCAGGCCACCGGCATCCAGCCGCGACACGTCCAGCAGGCCATCAAGCAGTTCTTCGGCAGCGCGCAGCGACGCGTCCACGCGCTCGGCCAGATGCTTCTGCTCGTCGCTGACGTGATCACTGTCGCGCAGTGCCGAAGCGAACAGGCGTGCTGCGTTCAGCGGCTGCAGCACGTCGTGGCTGATCGCCGCCAGGAAGCGCGTCTTCGACTGCTGCGCAACCTCGGCCTCATGCGAGCGCTCGGCCACGCGCTGTTCCAGCGTCTCGTTGGCTTCAAGCAGCGCCCTTTCAGCGTGCTTGTAGTCGGTGATGTCGTTGTAGCTGGTCACGTAACCGCCGCCGGGCAGCGCCTGGCCACGCATCTCGATCACCTTGCCGTCGCTGCGGGTGCGCTCGAACACGTGCGGCGAGCCGGCGCGCATGTAACCGATGCGGCGGTTGATCTGCACTTCGATATCGCCCTCGCCCAGCTCGCCGCGCTCGGCGTTGTAGCGGATCAGGTCGGCCACCGGGCGGCCCACGTAGAGCATGCCGTCGGGGTAACCGAACATGTCCTGGTAGCGGCGGTTCCACGCGGTCAGGCGCATGTCCGGATCGACCACGCTGACCCCGGCGCTGATGTTCTCCAGCGTGGTCGACAGGATCTCGCGGTTGAAGCGCAGTTCCTGCCCGGCTTCGTCCAGCACCGCCACCACTTCCCCCAGGTCCATGCCCGAGCCACGCAGCAGGCTGGTCAGCAGCAGGCGCGCCGATGCCGCACCGATCGAGGCGGCCAGCAGGCGCTCGGTGAACTGCACCCACGGCCGGTCAGCCGGTGCCGAGGATTGCAGCTCACGGCCCAGCGACTGCGCCTGCTCGAAGAACGAACGCCGTGCATGGCGTTCGCCGACCACGCGCGAAGCCAGCGCCAGCAGGTCGCCCACATGCACATGCCCGGGCCAGCCGCCGGCCACCGACGGGCGCTCGGCATACGGGTCGAGGAACGGTGCCGCACGCAGGCGCTCGTCGACGCCGGGCCGCCAGCGTGCGGAAACCAGCATCATCGTGGCCGCATTGACCAGCAGCGACCAGAACGTGCCGTGGGTCAGCGGGTCCCAGCCGGACATGCCGAACAGCTGCTGCGGACGCAGCCACTCGATGCCGAACGGGCCGTGCTGTACCCAGGCGGCGTCGACCCAGCCGGCCATGGTCATCGCCGGCAGCAGCAGGGTGTACAGCCAGGTGGCAAAGCCCAGCAGCATGCCCACTTCGACGCCGCGCCGGCTGGCACCGCGCCAGTACAGGCCGCCGATCAGGCCGGGCGCGAATTGCGCCACCGCTGCGAACGCCATCAGGCCGTACGAGGCCAGCGTGCTGTCGTTGCTGCTGGTGCGGTAGTAGCTGTAGGCCATCAGCGCCAGCAGCAGGATCGCCAGGCGGCGGATCCACAACACGCGCGAGGCGACGTCAGCGGCTTCCTGGTGGTCACCGCTCCGACGCAGCAGTACCGGCATCACCAGATCATTGCTGACCATGGTCGCCAGCGCGATGGACGAGACGATGACCATGCCGGTGGCCGCCGAGAAGCCGCCCACGTAGGCGATCAGCGCCAGCGCATTGCGGCCTTCGGCCAACGGCAGCGCCAGCACCATCGAGTCGTCGGCGACGCTGCCGCCGGTGCCGAACAGGGTCACGCCGGCGGTGGCGATCGGCAGCACCATGCCCGAGATCAGCACCAGGTAACCGCCGAACATCCAGCGCGCGCGGCGCACGTCGCGCACGTCACCGCACTCGACCACCGCCACGTGGAACTGGCGCGGCAGGCAGATGATGGCGAGGAAGCTGAGCAGGGTCTGCGAGATGAAGCCGACCGGCGGCAGGCCGGTGAACAGCGTATGCACCGACTCGACCACCGCGTCGGTGCGGTTGCTCAGCCACAGGTAGGCGAACACACCCACCGCCAGCATCGCCAGCAGCTTGATCACCGATTCAAAGGCAATCGCCAGCATCATGCCGTGGTGGTGCTCGGTGGCATCGACCTGGCGGGTACCGAACAGGGTGGCGAACAGCGCCATCAGCAATGCCACGTATAGCGCCGGGTCGGTGAAGAACCCGGTCGGGCCGGTGTTGCCGGTCAGCACCTGCAGGCTCATCGCCACCGCTTTGTACTGCAACGCCAGGTACGGAATGATGCCGATCAGCGCGATGATCGCCACCAGCGCCGCCAGCCGCCGCGAGCGACCGAAGCGCGAGGAGATGAAATCGGCGATGGAGACCACGTTCTGGCTGCGTGCGATCAGCGCCAGGCGCTCGATGATGCGCCAGCCGAACAACAGCAGCAGCAGCGGGCCGATGTAGATCGGCAGGTAGCCCACGCCATTGCGCACGGCAGTGCCGACCGCGCCGTAGAAGGTCCACGACGAGCAGTACACCGCCAGCGCCAGGCTGTAGACGACCGGCCGCAGCCACGGCCGGTCGGGGTACATCGGCCGACGGTCGCCCCACCACGCCACGCCGAACAGCAGCGCGGCATAGGCAACCGAGACCAGCAGCAGGACCCAACTGGAGACCACGCGTGTGTTTCCGTCGGAGGAACCCGCAGTGTAGGCCAGGCGCGGCCGGGTGTACGGGCTCGTTGGGGGCAACCGCCCCCACCAGTGTGGGGGCTTACGCGGTGCGGGCCACGACCGTGGGTCGTGGCCGGCTTCTTACTGGGCCGGCACGCCCATTTCCTTCAGCAGTTCCGGCGCCGGGTAGACCTTGGCCAGCAGCCAGCGCAGGTAGCGCATGTCCACGTGCACGGCACGCTTGTAGCGCGGGTCGAACCACCAGCTGGCGCTGACCGACTCCCAGTTGCTGTCAAAGTTCAGGCCGATCAGTTCGCCCTTGGCATTGAGCACCGGCGAGCCGGAGTTGCCGCCGGTGGTGTCCAGGTTGGTCAGGAAGTTGACCGTCTGGGTCTTCAGTGCCGGATCGGCGGTGCTGCCGAAGTCACCCTTGGCGATCGCTGCCAGCAGCGGCTTGGGTGCGTCGAACGGATAGGCGTTGGTGTTCTTCTCGACGATGCCGGCCACGGTGGTCACCGGCGAGTAGGTCACGCCATCGCGCGGGTGCAGCGCCTCGACCTTGCCGTAGCTGATGCGCAGGGTGCGGTTGGCATCCGGGTACACAGCGCGGCCCTGCTTGGCACGCCAGGCGAACAGCGCCTGCATGTAGGCCGGGCGCAGGCGCAGCTGCTCGCCCTCGCGGGTCTTGCTTTCGTTCTCGATGCGCAGCTGCGCGGCCACCAGCGGGCCGGCCACGGCGATCAGCGGATCGGCGGCCAGGGCCTTGCCTTCGCGCGCAGCCGCGAAGCGCGACAGGCGCTGCGCCTCGTCACCCAGCTGGGTGCCGGCGTACAGGGTGTCCAGTGCCTTGGCCAGCTGCTGCGGGGTACGGCCGAAGGCGGCGTCGAACTCGGCCACGCGCTGCGCGTCCGGCAGCTGCTGGTAACGGGTCAGCAGGGTGGTCAGCAGGGCCTTCTCGACCTCCGGTGCGTAGCGGCGCTGGACCTGCTTGAGCACGCCTTCGATCATCGCCTGGTCGCGCTGCTGGTAACCGCTCTCGCGCTGCGCGTCCGGTTTGGCCGATTCGATGCGCAGGCGCTCCAGCAGCAGCGCCGAGCGCAGCAACTGGCTCTGTGCGGCCATCTGGTCCAGCAGCAGGTCACGCTCGCCCACCGCCGCGCCCTGTGACACGTTGGCCAGCAGCGCCTTGATGTCGCTCTGGTACCTGCGGTCGGTGGCGGCCAGCATCGCCGTCTCGTCGGCGGCACGCTGGGCCTTGGCGTCGCTGCGCAGCAGACCTTCCAGCTCACCGGCGGCGCGCTTGCGGTTGTTCTTCAGCGACTGCAGCTGCGAGGCGTAACGGGTACGTGCCTGCGCGTCCTTGGCGGTTGCCGCCTCGATGGTGTCGATCATCTGCTGGAACACCGAAACGCGGCGCGGCAGCACGGTGTCGATCTGGCCGGCGAATTCTGCCGCGGTACGGTGGCGGTAGGTGATGCCCGGATAACCGGCCAGCATCGCGTAGTCGCCCTCCTTCGGGCCCTCCACCGACATCTGCAGGTGTGCCGGCGCCTGGTAGGGCACGTTGTCCTTGCTGTAGGCGGCCGGCTTGCCGTCCTTGCCCACATAGGCGCGCAGCAGGGTGAAGTCGCCGGTGTGGCGCGGCCACATGAAATTGTCGATCTCATCGCCATAGTTGCCGATCGCACGCGGCGGCGCGTACACCAGGCGCACGTCGCTGAGTTCCAGCTGGGCGATGCGGTAGAAGTCGGTGCCGTAGTACATGTTGGCCACCGAGCAGCGCACGCTGCCGTCCTTCTCGCACTCGGCCACGATCTGCTTGCTGGCGGCATCGACGGCATCGAAGTAGGCACGGCCGGTCTTGCCGCGGGCCTGCGCCAGCACCTGGTCGGTCACCTTGTCGAAGCCGACGGTGACCAGCACGCGGAAGTCCGGGTTGGCCGGGCGCTCGTCGGCACGGCCGTTGGCGATGAAGCCACCAGTGATCAGGTCGTGCTCGGGCGAGCTGTTGTACTGGATCACGCCCATCGCCACGTGGTGATTGGTCAGCAGCAGGCCGTCGCTGGACACGAACGAGCCGGTGCCGCCGCCCGCGCGCACCACCGCGCTCAGCGGCGGCGCGGTGACATTGGCCAGGTCGGCCGGATTGCCCTTGAAACCTGCGGCCTGCAGCGGCTTGGCCAGCTCCGGCAGCTGCGTCGGCATCCACATGCCTTCATCGGCGTGGGCACCGGCGGCGAGAGTCAGGCCCAGGGCCAGGGCGGTGGGAAGGGCTTTGCGTGGTGACATGAGGCAATCCGGTACGACAGAACAGCCCGGGACCATAGCCGCTGGGGCCGCATGGGGCAACGGCTGATGGTTGGGGGCACCGATGCTGGCTAGAATCAGGCACGGATACTAGGGAAGGACCGATGATCGCAGGAATCGATCTGGGCACCACGCATTCGACAGGGCCATCTGCCGCCGAGGCGCTTGCCGACCGCATCGTCCGCAACGGTCAGCAACGCGATCCGGCAGACTTCGCAGCCTGGCTGCAGCAGTCCAGGGCACTACGCCGTTCCCGCAAGCGAACTTCGAGCAGCTGGCCGACCGCTTCCAGTGGTATGACCGGGACAGTATCCGCGAGTGCTACGACATGGCCGCCCTCGGCCACAGCATGCACCTGTGCTGGTTGCTGGTGCCAGGCAACGAGACCGCGCTCGCCCGTTACATGCGTCTTGAGAATGCGCCGGTCTCGGTGGTGCAGGCCCGCACCCGTGTCGCCCGGCTCAGTGGCCCCTGGCACCCACTGCGCGCGCGCATCCAGGCGCTGTCCGCGCGCACGCGGCACGAAATGCGTGAAACGCTGCATTACCTTGTCGGCGTGCCTGTGATGGCGCACGTGGCGCTCCCACCGCCATTGCAGCGCAGGCAGGTCATGTTCTGGGCGGCCGCATGCGACGCCCTGCACCATTCCGTGCCGTCACGCAGACGCTTCACGCGGCGAACGGTCGCTTTGGCACTGCTTCTGACGTGCGCCCTGCTGGCCGCCATCGCAATCCTCCGCGGGGCATTTTCCAGCTCCCCCGGCAATGCAGACAGTGATCGTTCAAGCCTGCAGCCCCCACACGAGGCAAACCCATGAGCAACTGGATGGACCTGCTGGAGCGCGCCAAATCCACCGACCCGCAACCTTTCGCGGTGTACCTGCAGGGTCTGCGCAGCCAGTGGTCCCTGGACGAGCGCGCTGAAGCCAGTGCTAGGGTGCTGCAGGCGCTGCGCGCGCGGCAGGCGCCCATGAACCTGTCCGAAGCCGCGGCGCTTTACCAGGCCTTCGGCTGGGACGACGCGGGCTGCGGCCTGGCACCAGGCGAACTGCGCGAGCTGGCCGAACACGCCTGGCAGGACTGGCTGCAACTGCCCGCGCAGACCGATCTGCTGGCCCAGCAGATGGAGGCGCGTGGCGGACGCTGGACCAGCCACGATGACGCTGCCAGCCGCCTTCAGCAGCTGCGCGAACCGCGTTCGCACCTGCGCAACCTGATGTCCGCGCTGCCGCTGCGCGTGCCGCGCCAGGCCGCAGCGTTGATGGACGTACTGGGCTGCCAGGAGGACCGTCCTCTGCCGCCCGGCATCGATGCGGGCCAAGCCCGCTTCTGGGCCGGCGCCAGCGATGTCACCCGCCTCACCGCAGCACAGTTGTCATTGCTGCGTGCACTGCTGGCAAGCGTGGCGCTGACGTTGATGGCCTTCATCGCGTTGGCCACCACCCAGATCGCCAACACGCTGCTGCCCTACCAGTCGGAAGAGCAGCGCAGGGCGATCGTGCTGGGCACGGCAGCGCTGGCGCCACTGCTCGGCACGCTGCTGGCCATTGGCCTGCGTCATCTGTTCGTCTGGCAGAGCGCCCCTGAAGACCCGTCCGTGCCGCCTTCCCGGCTGCGTTGGCTGGCCCTGCCGGTCGCCTGCGCAGCCATCGCAGTGGTCGGTACCGCCGTCTACCTGTGGGTGCCCTCGCCTTCGCTGTGGTTGGCACCGCTGTGCTGGCTGCTGGCCTGGACCGTGCTGGCCACGGCATGGATCCGCTACCAGCTGCGCCGGGGCAAGCCCGTCCGCATGGAATTGCCAGTGTCATTCCTGATGATGCTGTCCGTGCTCAGCGTGCTGCCGGCGCTGCTGGGTGCGCTGCTGCTGTGGAGCATGGACCTGTCCGGGCACCGCCAGCGGCTGCGCCGCAGCTGAAGAAGCCGGGGGTCGGACCCTTTCAACGAAAGGGCGCCGCCCCCGACCCGGTCATTTCTCCCGCCGCCAGTTGATCGAACCACGGTTTTCCACCGTGCTCGATTCCACTTCCACATCAAACCCGCGGCGCAGCAGGTACTTCAGCGTGATCACCGAACCGGCGCCCACCAGCGACACGCCGTAACCCACGTAAAGCTTGGGCGAGATGTACTTGCCGACGCCGATCACCGAACCACCCAGCGCGCGCGACTGGCTCACGCCTGCATCATCCAGGCCCAGCTTGGCACCCAGCTGCGAGGCGAGCAGGCCACTGCCAGCCGAGAGCGCCGCCGAGGCCGCGTTGACCTGCTGCGCCTGGTCGCTGCTGGCGCCGGTCAGGCTGCGTCCCAACACCAGATAGGCCAGTGCCTCGGACTGCGACATCGCCGGATCGGACCACACGTCGGCACGCGGTTGCTGGGCACGCCCGGTCACGTCGATGCCGGCGGTGACATCACCGATGCGGCGCTCGGCGCGGATGTTGATGCGCGGGTCGGACACCGCGTTGTAGTTCCAGTTGAGGTTGCCACGGGTGATGGTCAGGTCCTGCCCATACGCCTTGTAGCGGCCGCTCACTTCCAGGCCGCCATTGGCGGTCATTTCGCGGCCGGGCTTGGCCCAGACCTGCATCTTGCCGGTCAGCGCGCCCTTCAGGCCGAACCCGGTCATCTTCACCTTGTCGCCCAGGCTGACCGTCAGGTCCATGTCCAGCGGCGAGGTGCGCGACTCTTCCGGATCGGCCGGGTCGAGCACCACCACGTCTTCGGACACCGAGGTGCCGCGGTCCAGGCGTTCCAGATCGATGTCGGCCTCGGGCACGTGCACGGTGCCGCGCAGCTCCATCGCCGCCTTGGCCAGGGTGAAGTCGAGGTTGGGGTTGGCGACGATGCGCAGTTCGCTGGTGTTGGACAGCAGCACGTTCTCGCCATGGATCTTCAGCTGCAGCGGCTGCGCATCGCCGAACCACGACAGGCCACCGTCCACGTACAGCGTGCCCTGGCCCGAGTTGGCCTGCGCGGTGATCTTGGCCGAACCATCGGGCTGGGCCACGAAGCTGCCCTTGCCCTGGTCGAAAGTCAGGCCCAGCGCGGGGAATTCGCCCTTGAAGTTGCTCAGCTGTGCGTCACCGCCCAGCGACGGCTGGCCTCGCGTCCCGCGCAGGCTGACGTGGCCTTCGATCAGGCCGGTCGGGCGCACGATGTCCGGCGAGAACAGCTCCAGCCAGTACAGCCGCGACATGTTGAGGTAGAGCTCACCATTAAGCGGCGCACTGGCTTCCCAGCCGGTCTGCATCTTGGCGTCGACGAAGCCATTGCCCTGGAAGCCCATGCCCAGGTAGCCCTTGATGCTGGCCGGGGTCATGTCGAGCTTCAGCGAGAACTGGTCATAGCGCACCAGCTCGCCGCGGGTGGTATCGCCCACGGTGTTGCGGTTCTCGCCCAGGCGCACGCCGCCTTCCTTCGAGCGCACTTCCACATGGCCTTCCCAGGCGTTGCCGCGCGGGCGGATCTGCGCGTCCAGGCTGACATCGCCGCGAAGGTAGATGCGGCGGCCGGACTGCGGCGGCAACCACGGCTGCACCAGCGCCAGTGGCAGCGCGTCGCTGCGCACCACCAGGCCTTCGCGCGGCCAGTTGGCCTGTGCGCACAGCGCGCCGCTGCTGGCCGCGGCCAGGCAGGCTTCGGACAGCGTGTAGGTGCTGCCGTTGATCGCGAACGCCGCCGGTGCACGCAGCGCCCAGGCATCGCCCTTCACCGGTGCGATGCGCAGCGACGCCAGCTCGCCACGCCACTGCGTGCCCTGCTGGCGCACGCTGCCCTGCAGCTCGACCGCACCCATCTCGTTGCGGGTCTGCGCGGCCAGGCGCAGGTTGGACACACTGCCCTGTGCGTCGATGTTCAGCCGCTCCAGCAACATGCCCGCGTTGACCTGCTGGCCCTGCACGGCCAGCGTGCCGCTGTCGCCGCGCCACGGCAGGCGGCCCTTGATGCTCACGCTCTCGGCGCCGTAGCCGTCCCAGTTGAGGTTGTTGCCGACCAGGTCGGCGGTGATGTCCGGCGCATCGCGCGGGCCCTTCACCTGTACCTGGCCACGCAGGCCACCGTCTGCGCCCGGCAGCAGGTCGCTCAACTGCAATGGCTCGAAACGCGCATCGATGTCGAGGCGGTCGCCGACCTTGCCCGACGCGGTCACCCGGCTGCTGCCCAACGCCAGTTTCAGGTCACCTTGGCCCTGCGCGCCCTGCAGCGCGAACTTGCCCTGTGCGTCGAGATTGCGCTGGCGCAGCATGCCCTTCAGCGAGGGCAGGTCCACCGTGGCTTCCAGCGTACCGGCGGTGCCAGGTGCGGCATTGGCCGGCGGCGGCAGCTGGCGGCCCTTGGAGGCCAGGTTGCCGGACAGGCGGCCGTTCCAGCCCGGCACGAAATAGCCGGGGTCGAAGTCCTTCAGCGTGGCCTTGGCGTCCCAGTCCAGCTGCGGCGCCCACGCCACCTGGCCTTCCACCTGCAGCTGGCCACCGGGCGTCTGCGCCTGCAGCTGGTGGATCGACGCGGCCTGATCGTTGCCACGCACATCGAAGTGCAGCTGCGCCTTCTGCTTTTCGCGTTCGACCTCGGCGCGGCCGATCGCCGCCCAGGCCTTCAGGGTACCGGCCAGGCCGAAGCGTGCTTCCTTCAGAGTGACCGGCACCGGTGCGCTGCCGGCGGTGTTCGGATCAGGCGCCGGTACATAGGTCAGGTCCCGCGCGACCACCGAGAAGTTGAGCTTCTGCTGGTTTTCCTGGCTGAAATCGGCGGTGCCCTCCAGGCGGGCTTCGCCACCGAGGCCCTTCAGCAGCAGCGGCGAGACCTTCAGTACCTGGTCCTGCAATGACACCATGGACGGTGCAAGTTCCAGTTCCTGCTCGCCCTGCTTCACCCTGCCACGCAGGTTGGCATTGCCGCCCTTGCCAGCAGCGGTGAAATCCAGCGACAACGGCGTGATCGCCGAGCTGGCCAAGGCCGGCGACAGCAACGCCAGATCCAGCTCGTCGCTGCGCACGCTGGCGTTCCACGTCGGGTCGGTGCGGCCATCGAACACCAGCATCGCGTGCAGCGGCTTCGGTGCACGCCCGGCCACCGCCACTTCCATGTGCGACAGGTCACCGCGGGCGACCAGGCCGACGGTAGCGGCTGTGCGCCCACGCGGTGCCGGCAACACCGCCGTCACCGTCACGTCGGTGTCGTAGTCCTTGGCCGGGATGTAACGGCCCTGGGCAGTGAAGTTGCCCATGTCACTGTCCACCACCAGCTTGTGCGCCTGGAACTCGCCGTTGGCGATCTCGATGCCGCCGCGCACGCGGCTGATGTCGATCACCGGTTCGTTGGCCTGGCTGATGCGGAAGCCATCGATGGCGATGGCATCGGCCTGGATCGCCAGCGGCATCTCGATCTGCGGCAGGGAATCGGGCCACGACGGCAGCTTGAACGGCTCATCGCTCTTGGCCAGGTTCAACGTCGCGTTGGTCAGCTCCAGCTTGTCCAGCAGCAGCTTGCGGCCCAACAGCGGGCGCAGGTCCGGCTCCAGGTGGGCACGCTCGGCGTGGAAATGGATGTCGTCATAGCGGAAGTCGACGTTGTACAGGGTCAGCGGTCCGGCCACCGGGCCGTCCACCTTGTCCCAGGTGAAGCTGGCGCCCACCGGCAGCCGCGCCACCACCTGCGCCAGCAGTACGTCACGGCCAGCCACGGTCTGTAGCAGCCAGTAGACCGCCAGCAGGGCAAGCAGCACCAGGCCCAGCACGCCCACACCCGACCATGCCCAGAAGCGGCGACGGCGATAGAAGCGCACGCGTGGCGGCGGGGTGTTCGGGGTCGGTGCGGACGCGCTCACAGGTCCGCTCCGATGTTCAGGTACAGCTGGAACTGCGAATCCGGGTTGTTCAGGCCGTGCGCCACGTCGATGCGCACCGGGCCCACCGGCGATTTCCAGCGTACGCCGAAGCCGACGCCGGTATGCAGGTCGATGGTGTTGTCGAAGGCACTGCCGGTATCGACGAACACCGCCGCACCCCAGGGGCCACCGTTGAAGTAGTGCTCGTACTCGGCCGAGCCGATCACCAGGTTCTTGGCACCCAGCGCGTACTTGTCCGGCTTCGGCGTACGCGGGCCGACCTCACGGTAGGCGTAGCCGCGGATGCTGCGGTCACCACCGGCGAAGTAGCGCAGGCTCGGCGGCATCGCCACCAGATCGCTGGTCCAGGTGGTGCCGCCCTCGCCGCGCAGGATCAGGCGATTGCTTTCACCCACCGGGATGTACCAGCGCAACACGGCGTTGGCCTGCACGAAGCTGGTATCCGAGCCGGCGCCTTCCACGCCGGCACGCACCGTCGCAGCGCCGCTGATGCCCTTGCGCGGGAACATCTCGTCGTCGACGTTGACGTAGTCGGCAACCATCTGCGGGTACACCAGCGTCGAGGTGTTGTAGACGGCGTCGGTGAATTCGGTGCCGGAGGCATAGCGCCAGCGCTCGCGCAGCGCGTTGATCGAGGCGATCGCGGTCCAGTGTTCGTTGATCTCGCCGCTGCGGCTGGCGATCAGCTTGAAGTTGCGCAGGTCGATGTAGTCGGTCTGCTCGTCATACGCGCTGGCAGCGAAGGTGTACCAGCCATCAAGCCAGTTGAAGGCCGGAATGCGGTAACTGGTAACCAGGCTCTTGCGCTTCTGCGCATAGTCCAGCTGCGTGTTCATCTTGTGGCCGCGGTTGTTCAGGAACCGCCGCTCGATGCCACCGCGCACACCCGGGCCGCTCTCGCTGCCGTAGCTCAGGCCTGCGGTGTAGATGGTGCGCTTGGCCCGGGTCAGCTTCACGTCCACCGGCACTTCGCCGTTCTCGTCGGCCTGGTCCGGGCGCGGCTGGATGTCGATCACGCTGAAGTAGTCCAGCTTGGTCAGCGACTCGCGCAGCCGGTCCAGCTTGCCCTCGTGGTAGTAGCTGCCCTCGTCCCAGTACACCAGTGGATCGAACAGCTTGTCGACGAAGTAATCCTGCTCGAAGCGCACCGGGCCCATGTTGTAGCGGCGGCCGCTGTCCCAGGTCAGGTCGATGTCGGCGGCGTTGTCGGCGCGGGTGATCTGCACCTGGCGCTGGGTGTAGTCGGCATCGAAGTAGCCGCGCTCGGCCAGGCGCCGGGTGATGGTGATCTTGCTGGCTTCGTACTGGGTGTGCTCGAAGCGCTGGCCCTTGCGGGGCTTGAAGGCGGCCAGGTCGTCCTGCAGGTACTGGTCGTACATCGCCGGGCCGGTGATGTCGATGTGCTCGCGGCGCACGGTCACCGGGGCGCCCTTGTCGACATGGATCAGCACGCGCACGTGCTCGTCCTCACGCGGCGCCTCGACCTTGATCACCGGGTTGTAGTACCCGAACGGCTCCAGCGCCTGGCGGGTCTGCCGCTCGGCCTGCGACAGCAGGTACTCCAGGCGCGATTCGCCCTGCTCCTTGCCGATCGTGTCGTACAGCGACAGCGATTCCTGGATGTTCTCGATGATTGCGGCGTCGTCGCCCTTGTCCAATCCCTTGATGTCCACCTTGTCGATGGTGCCGCGCGCATGGACCACGGAAGTGGCGGCCAGCGACAGGACCATCAGCGGCAGGGCGTATTTCTTTGGCTGCATGCGGCACAGCATACCGACCGGAGGTGACGATGCGAAATGCATCACGTCATTGCGGATCGGTTGTTAAGTGGCGGTCAAAATACACCGCAAAGTGTCGATTGTCGCAACCGACCAATCAGGATGCCGGCATCGTCCACGATGTCGGCAATGACCCCGATAGACAACGCCGGCGATGTTCCGGTAGTGCCGGCCGCTGGCCGGCACCCCACAGATCGGGGGCAATGCCGGCCAGCGGCCGGCACTACCGATACGGGCGTCAGCTCGACAGATGCTCGATCGCCGCCACCTTGCCCAGGCGCTCGCCCAGCATCGTCAGCAGCGCCAGGCGGTTGCCACGCAGTGCCGGATCTTCCGCGTTGACCATCACGCCATCGAAGAACGCGTCGACCTGCGGACGCAGGCGCGCCAGGCGTGCCAGCACCGCCACATAGTCCTTCTGGTGCAGGCTGGCGCCGGTGTCATCGATGGCGGCGGTGACCGCTTCGGCCAGCGCGCGCTCGGCATCTTCCTGCAGCAGTGCCGCGTCGATCTGCGCCGGAATCTCGCCCTCGGCCTTGCGCAGGATGTTGCGGATGCGCTTGTTGGCCGCAGCCAGCGCCTCTGCCTCCGGCAGCGCGGCGAAGGTGCCGATCGCATCCAGGCGGCGATCGAAGTCGTACAGCGAGGCCGGCTTCAACTCGGCCACCGCGTTGAAGTGCGTGGCCGGCACGCCCTTGTCGCCGTAGTAGCCCTTCAGGCGGTCGAGGATGAAGTCGTACAGCTCGCCGATATCGGCCTGCACGTTGCGCGCGGCCAGGCCGGCATTGGCGCTGGCCATCAGCGCGCGCAGGTCCAGTTCGAAGCCGCTTTCGATGATCGTGCGGGCCAGGCCCAGCGCGTTGCGGCGCAGCGCGAACGGGTCCTTGTTGCCGGTCGGCTTCAGGCCTGCAGCGAAACCACCGGCCAGCGTATCCACGCGTTCGGCGATGGCCAGCACCTTGCCCAGCGGCGACAGCGCGATGTCGTCACCACCGAAGCGTGGCTGGTAGGCCTCGTCGATGGCCAGCGCCACGTCGGCCGATTCGCCACCGGCCACGGCGTAGTGGCGGCCGGCGATGCCCTGCAATTCCGGGAATTCGTTGACCATGCGCGACTGCAGGTCGTTCTTGGCCAGCTCGGCAGCCCGCTTGGCCTGCGCCGGATCGGCACCGACCTGGGCTGCGATCACTTCGGCCAGTGCGGCCACGCGCGCCACCTTGTCGGCCACGCTGCCCAGCTTGGCCTGGTAGGTCACCGTCTTCAGGCCGTCGCCCATCGACACCAGGCCCTGCTTCAGGTCCTCGTCGAAGAAGAATTTGGCATCGGCGAAGCGCGGGCGGATCACCCGCTCGTAGCCCTTGGCCACTTCGGCCACGTCCTTCGATTCGATGTTGGCAATGCCGATGAACTTCTCGGTCAGCGTGCCGGCGGCATCCAGCACCGGGAAGAACTTCTGGTTGATCTCCATCGTCTCGATCAGCGCTTCCTGCGGCACCGCCAGGAACGCGCGTTCGAAGCTGCACAGCACCGCCGACGGCCATTCGACCAGGTTCACCACCTGCTCCAGGTTGTCTTCGGTGATGCGGGCGCTGCCACCGGCCTTGGCCGCAGCGGCCTCGACCTCGGTGACGATGCGCGCGCGGCGCTCGCTCGGGTCGACCAGCACGAACGCGGCGCGCAGCGCTTCAACGTAGTCCTGCGGCTGCGCCAGCGACACGGCCTGGTCGTGGTGGAAACGATGGCCACGGCTGGCGCGGCCGGCCTGCAGGCCGAACAGTTCGGCCTCGACCACGTTGGCGCCGTGCAGCAGCACCAGCCAATGCGCCGGGCGGGCGAAGCCCCAGGCGTGGTCGCCCCAGCGCATCGGCTTGGGAATCGGCATCGCCGCGATCGCCTCGCGCAGGATGTCCGGCAACAGGCTGGCGGTGCTCGCGCCCGGGGTCACCGCGCGGTGCACGAAGCGCTCGCCCTTGTTGTCGGTGGTCTTCTCCAGCGCGGTCCAGTCGATCCCGGCCTTGGCGGCGAAGCCCTGCAGGGCCTTGGTCGGCTGGCCTTCGGCGTCCAGCGCGATGTTCAGATACGGGCCCAGCACTTCGCTGTGCTGTTCCGGCTGTTCCAGGCCGACGCCCGGCAGCAGCACGGCCAGCCGGCGCGGGGTCGACAGCGGGCGGGCATCGCCCAGCTCCAGCGCGACGCCACGCTTGCGCAGGCCTTCGACAACACCGTCGAAGAACGCCTGGGCCAGGCCCGGCAGCGCCTTGACCGGCAGCTCCTCGGTGCCCAGTTCGATCAGCAGGGGGGACAGTTGGCTCATCGGTTCGATCCTGTGGTGGGGGCGCAGCGCGCAACGCGTCCGGCGCCCCGGGTAGTTGATGAAAAGCGGGACGGTGCAGGAAGGCGGTCAGGCCTTCTTCGCACCCGGGAAGCCCAGCTTCTCGCGCTGCTCGTAATACGCCTTGGCCACCGCCTGGGCCAGCGCGCGCACGCGCAGGATGTAGCGCTGGCGCTCGGTCACGCTGATCGCGCGGCGCGCATCGAGCAGGTTGAAGGTGTGGCTGGCCTTCATCACCTGCTCGTAGGCCGGCAGCGGCAGGCCCACTTCCACCAGCTTCTGCGCTTCACGCTCGCAGGCATCGAAGCGGTGGAACATTTCGTCCACGTCGGCGTATTCGAAGTTGTAGGTGCTCTGCTCCACCTCGTTCTGGTGGTAGACGTCGCCGTAGGTCACCGGCTGGCCGTCCGGGCCGTAGGTCCAGACCAGGTCATAGACGTTGTCGCAGTTCTGCAGGTACATGCACAGGCGCTCGAGACCGTAGGTGATCTCGCCCAGCACCGGGCGGCACTCCAGGCCACCGGCCTGCTGGAAGTAGGTGAACTGGGTCACTTCCATGCCGTTGAGCCAGACTTCCCAGCCCAGGCCCCACGCGCCCAGCGTCGGCGATTCCCAGTTGTCCTCGACGAAGCGCAGGTCGTGCACCAGCGGATCGATGCCCAGTGCCTTCAGCGAATCCAGGTACAGCTGCTGGATGTTGTCCGGCGCCGGCTTCATCGCCACCTGGTACTGGTAGTAGCGCTGCAGGCGGTTCGGGTTCTCGCCGTAGCGGCCGTCGGTCGGGCGGCGCGACGGCTGCACGTAGGCCGCGTTCCAGCTTTCCGGCCCGATCGCCCGCAGGAAGGTGGCCGGGTGGAAGGTACCGGCGCCCACCTCCAGGTCGAGCGGCTGGATGAGCACGCAGCCCTGCTGGGCCCAGAACTGGTTCAGGGTCTGGATCAGGCCCTGGAAGGTGATCGGAACGGTCGGGGTCGCGGACATGCGTACGAGTCTTGGCCGGCAAGGGGGTGCGCTAGTATAACGGCCGACCTGCGGGGCATTCCGTACCCGGGAGGAGCAGGCAGATGGAACATCGGCTGCCGGTGGGCACGCCCGGCGAGCCAGGCGGCGTCCCGCTGCCGTGGGGCCGCCTGCATTTCGAGCAGGTGGGTGCGGCGCTGCTGGCCGACGGCCTGGTCGCCGAGCACGAGGGCGAGCGCATGCGGTTTTCCGCACAGGGCGCGCGCAATGCCAGTGAAGTGCACCCGCTGGTGCTGCTGTCCAACCTCAAGCTGGCCACCCGCGACGGCGGCGAACTGACCCTGGAACGCCTGACCGAATGGCTGGCCCAACGCACCGGCAACCGCTACCTGCGCATCGATCCGACCCGGGTCGACGTCGCTGCGGTCACCGCGCTGGTCTCCCACGCCTATGCCCGTCGCCACCGCTTCCTGCCGCTGGCAGTGGATGCCGAACGGGTGCTGGTGGCCACCAGCGAGCCGCTGGTGCAGGAATGGCGCCGCGACCTGCAGCACCTGACCCGCCGCCGCATCGAGCTGGCGGTGGTCAATCCGCTCGACCTGCACCGCTACACCATGGAGTTCTACGGGGTGACCCGTTCGGTGCGTGGCGCGCGCGGCGACGTCCGCGGCGAGGCCAACACCACCCTGCCCAGCTTCGAGCAGCTGGTCGAGCTGGGCCGCACCGGCGACGTCAATGCCGACGACCAGCACATCGTGCACATCGTCGACTGGCTGCTGCAGTACGCCTATGAGCAGCGCGCCTCGGACATCCACCTGGAACCGCGCCGCGAGATGGGACGCATGCGCTTCCGCATCGATGGTGTGCTGCACAAGGTGTTCGAGGTGCCGCCGGCAGTGATGACCGCGGTGGTCAGCCGCATCAAGGTACTCGGCCGCATGGACCTGGCCGAGCGCAGGCGCCCGCAGGACGGCCGCATCAAGACCCGCTCGCCGGGTGGCCGCGAGGTCGAGATGCGCCTGTCTACCATGCCCACCGCCTTCGGTGAGAAGTGCGTGATGCGCATCTTCGACCCCGATGCCGCCTTCAAGAGCATCGACCAGCTCGGCTTCAGCCCGCAGGAGGCCGCTGGCTGGAATGCACTGGTCGAGCGCCCGCACGGCATCGTGCTGGTCACCGGCCCGACCGGCTCGGGCAAGACCACCACCCTGTATTCCACGCTGAAGCGGCTGGCCACGCCGGACGTGAACGTGTGCACGGTGGAGGACCCGATCGAGATGATCGCGCCCGAGTTCAACCAGATGCAGGTGCAGGCCAACATCGACCTGGACTTCGCCAGCGGCGTGCGCACCCTGCTGCGGCAGGACCCGGACATCATCATGATCGGCGAGATCCGCGACCTGGAAACCGCGCAGATGGCGGTGCAGGCCTCGCTGACCGGCCATCTGGTGCTGTCCACCCTGCACACCAACGATGCACCGTCGGCGGTCACCCGCCTGCTCGACCTGGGCGTGCCGCACTACCTGCTGGCCAGCACCCTCAACGGCATCCTCGCCCAGCGCCTGGTGCGTACCCTGTGCCCGCACTGCAAGCAGCCGCACACCCTTGGTGCTGCCGACTGGGCGGTGCTCGCTGATAGCCAGGCTGCATATCCAGATGCCGCCACGCCCTGTCGACCGGTCGGTTGCCTGGAGTGCCGGCGCACCGGATTCCTCGGCCGCATCGGCCTGTATGAGTTGCTGCCATTGGGCTCGCGGCTGCGCGGGCAGATCCGCGCCGACATGGATCTGGCCGGTTTCACCCGTGCCGCGCGCGCTGAAGGGCTGCGAACCCTGCGCCAGGCCGGGCTTGAAAAGGTGGCGCAGGGGCTGACTACAATCGAGGAAGTCCTGTCAGTGCTGCCGCCCCCGGATGAACCCAGCCCCCTTCCTGATCCTTGAAACCGGCCGCCCGGTACCGTCGCTGCGCCGCTACGGGCGCTTTCCGCACTGGATCCGCGTCGCCGCCGGGCTGGAGGAACATGAGACGGTGGTGGTCGATGTCGAACACGGTGGCGCCCTGCCCGATCCGCACGGTTTTGCCGGGGTACTGGTGACCGGTTCGGCCGCCTTCGTTACTGACCACGCCGACTGGAGCGAGCGCAGCGCGGCGTGGCTGCGCCAGACCGCCCACGCTGACCTGCCGGTGTTCGGCATCTGCTACGGCCACCAGCTGCTGGCGCATGCGCTGGGCGGTGAGGTGGCCTACAACCCGGCCGGGCGCGAGTCCGGCACGATCGAACTGGAGCTGCAGCCACAGGCGGCACAGGATCCGCTGTTCCAGGGCCTGCCGCGGCACTTTGCCGCCCACGCCACCCACCTGCAGACCGTGCTGCGCGCGCCCGACGGTGCCGAGGTGCTGGCACGCTCGCCGCTGGATGGCTGCCACGCGTTCCGCTGGGGGCGCCAGGCCTGGGGCGTGCAGTTCCACCCCGAATTCGCCACCCACCACATGCGCGGCTACGTGCGCGCCCGCGCCGACTGCATCGGCCGCCACGGCGGCTGTGCGCGCAGCATCGAGCGCGCAGTCAGCGCCGCACCGCTGGCCCGCCAGCTGCTGCGCCGCTTCGTCCGACAGGCGTGGCTGTCTTCAGCCCAGCCGGCGGCAAAACAGGGATAATCAGCGGCACGGGCAACCGCCCGTCCCCTCCTGTCCTTCCCGGATGTCCATGAAAGAGATTCGCAAGCTGCCGGCCTCGGCGGGCGCCCAGTGGTTGCTGGATACGTTCTCGCTGTATCGGCGTGCGCCGCTGCAGCTGGCCCGGATCGGCCTGGCCTGGCTGCTGGTGAGCTGGGTGGTCACCCTGTTGTCGACGCTGATTCCCGGCGCCGCCGGCATGGCCGTGCAGCTGATGACCCTGGCCATCTCGCCGATCATGTTCGGCGGCATGCTCTACGCCGTGGGTGAGATCGACGAAGGCCGCCCGGGCCTGTCCTCGCACCTGCTGCAGCCGATCCGCGACCACCGCGTCAGCCACCTGCTGGTGCCGCTGGCGATCCAGGTGCTGGCGGTGCTGCTGCTGGGCGCGTTGCTGTTCATGATGATCGGCCGCGAAGGCTTCACCGCCTTCAGCGAGGTCATGACCAAGATGGAAGAGATCAGCCGCAGTGGCCAGCAGATCAAGCCGGACGATGCCGCGGCGCTGGTGGCCAACCTGCCGGCCAAGCGCATCGCGCTGTGGATGCTGCTGGTGTTCCTGAGCGCGGTCGCACTGTCGCTGGCAATGTTCACCCAGCCGGCGCTGGTGGTGTTCGACAAGCAGAGCGGCATGCACGCGCTGCGCCTGAGCCTGCAGGGCTGCATCGAGAACATCGGCGCGATGATCGTGTTCGCCGTGCTCGGCCTGATCGCCGCGTTCTGCATCTACATCCTGTTCGTGATCGTGATCCAGATCGCGATGCTGATCGGTGGCCCGCTGGCCGCCGCCTTCATCGCCCAGCTGGTGCTGACCACGGTGCTGATGCCGCTGTATGTCGGCGCGGTCTATGCCGCGTGGAAGCAGATGTTCGTGCACCGTGGCAGTCGCGCCGCACCGCCGGTCCCGACCACCCCGACCTCAAGCGACATCTTCCACGCCTGACGAAAAAGGGGACGGAGGGGATTAAGTCGTTTGTGCCACTGTGCCGATAACGACTTAATCCCCTCCGTCCCCTTTTGTTTTTTTCAGGCGGCGGGTTTCTTCACGGCCGACGACGGCACCAGCCAGCGTGCGGCGTGGATGCCCAGCTCGTAGAGCAGGCACATCGGGATCGCCAGCATCAGCTGCGAAACCACGTCCGGCGGGGTCAGCACCGCCGCCAGCACGAAGATGCCGACGATCGCGTAACCACGTCCTTCCTTGAACTGCTGCGGCGTCACCCAGCCCAGCAGGACCAGGATCACCATCGCCACCGGCAGTTCGAAACTGCCACCGAAGGCGAAGAAGATCGCCAGCACGAAATCCAGGTAGGCATTCGCATCCGGGGTGATCGCGATCACGTCCGGGCTGAAGGTGGTCAGGAAATGGAACACCGCCGGCAGCACCAGGAAGTAGGCGAAGGCACAGCCGGTGTAGAACAGCAGTACCGAAGACACCAGCAGCGGCACCGCCAGGCGCTTCTCACGCGCGTAAAGCCCCGGGGCGACGAAGGCCCACAGCTGGTACAGCAGCCACGGCACCGCCACGAACAGGGCAACGAAGAAGGTCAGCTTCAACGGCGCGAAGAAGGCGCCGGCCGGATTGGTCGCGATCATCGTCTGCCCGTTGGGCAGCTGCGAGACCAGCGGTTCGGCCAGCGCGTTGTACAGCTTCTGGGTAAACGGCAGCAGCGCCAGCAGCACCACGCCCAGGCCCAGCAATGCGCGCACCAGGCGGCCGCGCAGTTCCACCAGATGTTCGACCAGCGAGCTTTCGCCGAAATCCTGTTCACTCATGGCTGGCGCTCCGTGCGCTGCGGCGTCGGAGCACCGGCTTCAGGGGGTGTCGCCGGCATCGGCTCTGGCGCAATGCCCTCCTGTACCGGTGCATCGGCAGGCGGCAGGCCGCCCATATGCGGCGGCGGATCCGCAGGCGCCGGCGCGCGTACTTCCTGCGCCAGCGCATCGCCCTGCTGCTGCGCTTGGCGACGGATCGCCTCGCCGCTGGCGCGCAGCTGGTTCTCGGTGTCCTGCATGCCCTGGCGCACCTCCTGCATTTGCCGCTTGATGTCCTCGGCCTGCAGTTCGCGTTCCAGTTCCTGTTTCACCGAATCCCACTGATTGCGGGCACGGCGCACCCACAGGCCAGCGAAGCGGGCCGCCTTGGGCAGGCGCTCGGGACCGAGCACCACCAGGGCGACCACCGCGATCACCAGCAGTTCGCTGAAGCCGATATCAAACACCGCAACCGCTCCGGATCAGCGAGCGTTACGGTCGTGCTCGTCCTGCGCGGTGCGCGAGGCGTCCTGGCTGCGCGACTCATCGCCCAGCTGCGCGTTCGGCTTGTCTTCGTCGCGCATGCCCTTCTTGAATTCCTTGACCGCCGAGCCGAGGTCCTTGGCGCCACTGGTCAGGCGCTTGGTGCCGAACACCAGCAGGACGATGGCCAGCACGACCAACCAATGCCAGATGCTGAAACTGCCCATAAAGACGCTCGTTACGTTAGTGATCAGGCTGTCGAGCATAGCGCACCGGGTGTCAGCCGGCGCGCGTGACGAAAGTCAGTTTCCGCCCAGCGTTTCCGTGCGGATTTCGCCGTCGTTGACCGGCTGGAAGCCCTGCTGCTGCGGCGGCGGGTTCTGCGGCACGTTCTGCAGCGGCGCGGTGGTGGCTTCGGTTGGGGCGGCCGGCGCTGCCTGAACAGGCGCCGGCGCAACCGCCGGGGTCGCCGCCGGACGCGGTGCACTGCCACCGTTGCCGTTGCGATTGTTGCGGGCGGCGTAGGTGGCCTCTTCCAGACGATCACGGAAGGCGACCACGTCCATCGACGGCGAACCGGCGGCGCGACCTTCGAAGATCATGCGCGGCGTGGTGTTGCTGCCGTAGGCGTCAAGGTTGGCGGCATCGTCGATCTGCAGCACCGCACCATCCAGCGCGACGCCCGCGAACAGCCCACGGGCACGCGACCAGGACCAGATCTCGGCCTTCAGCTGGCCGTCGGTGGCGGCGGCGGCATTGCGGCCGACCGGACCGGCGGCAACGCCGGCATCGGCGCCGAGCGTGAACTTGCCGTTGACCAGGTTGTCCAGGCTGCGGTCGTTGCGGAACACCAGCACCACATCCGAAGATTGCACGCCGGCCTGGAAGCCGATGCTGCCACCGGTGAGCTTCACGAACACCGGGTTGGACCATGCGCCATTGGGCATGCGCACCGACATCAGGCCGTGGCCACGACGACCGCCAATGACAAGACCGGCCTTGATCGTGTCGGGAATGACGATGACCGCGCGGCCTTCGTCGAGCAATTTATCCGGAATGCCCTGTTCAGGAATTTCCTGGATTTCGGCCAGCACGCGCACGGCGTTGCGGGCGCGCTGGTCTTCCTGCGGTCCGGCCATGGCCTGGCTGGACAGCAGGCTGGCGGCGATCAGCAGGGCTTGGATCGGGCGACGCATGGCAGGCTCCAGAAGTCAGTCCATAGGAAGATATAGCAAGTGACTGAAATTAGTGGTGTTGTCATGAATCCCCAATGAGCGTTCCCTGCCCGCATTGATGCGCGCTATGCCTGCAATCCGAACCCTGCATCCCGGTGCGGCGCCGGATAGGCGACAATACCGCCCATGCTCGACGCACCCGATACCGCCGTGCTGGCGGTCAACCTAGGCACGCCCGAGACGCCGACGGCCCCCGCCGTACGCCGTTACCTGGCCGAATTCCTGTCCGACCCGCGCGTGGTCGCGATTCCGGCACTGCTCTGGCAGCCGCTGCTGCGCGGGCTGATCCTGCCGCTGCGAAGCGGCCGGTCGGCGGCCAAGTACGCCCAGGTCTGGCTGCCCGACGGCTCACCGCTGATGGTATATACGCGCCAGCTGGCGCAGGCCATGCAGGCCCTGCTGCCGACCCTGACGGTACGCCATGCGATGCGTTACGGTGAACCGGCGCTGGCCGGCGAGCTCGACCGTCTTGCCGCCGACGGCGCGCGCCGGATCGTGGTGTTGCCGCTGTACCCGCAGTACTCCACCACCACCACCGCCTCGGTCGAAGACCGGGTCGATGCGTGGCAGCGCCGCAACCCGGGCGTGACCGTGAGCCTGGTGCGGGATTACTCGGTCGATCCCGGCTGGGTCGAGGCCATAGCCGGATCGATCCGCCGCTACTGGGAACAGCACGGTCGCGGTCAGAAACTGATGTTCTCCTTCCATGGTATCCCGCAGCGCCTGGCCGACGCGGGCGACCCGTATCCGCAGCGCTGCGAGGCCAGTGCGCAGGCCATCGCCAATGCACTGGGCCTGGTCAAGGACGACTGGCAGATGGGTTACCAGTCGCGCTTCGGCCGGGAGCGCTGGTTGCAGCCGTATGCCGAGCCCAGCCTGTGGGCGCTGGCCGAATCCGGCGTGAAGCAGATCGACGTGGTCTGCCCCGGATTCGCCACCGACTGCCTGGAGACGCTGGAAGAGGTTGCGCTGGGCTTCACCGAAACACTGGCCGAGCGCGGTGCGACGATGCGCTACATCCCCTGCCTCAACGCCGAGCCGGAGCATGCACGCGCCCTGGCACGGCTGGCCGTGTCCTCGCTGGCATGAGCCTGCAACCGTTTGAACTCCAGGTCGGTGGCGCACGCGTCGCCGGCCTGCGCAACCACGGCGGCGGCCCACGCGTGCTGGCCCTGCATGGCTGGCTCGACAACGCCGCCAGCTTCGTTCCGCTGGCGCCGCACCTGTCGGCGTTGCAGCTGGTTGCCATCGATCTGCCCGGCCACGGTCACAGCGCGCACCTGCCGATGGGTGCCAGCTACACCACGGCCGCCGCGATCTGCCACGTACTCGATGTCGCCGACGCGCTGGGCTGGGACCGATTCAGCCTGCTCGGCCATTCGATGGGTGCCGGCATCGCCAGCCTTACCGCCTCGGTCAGCGACCGTGTTGATCGGCTGGTGGCGATCGAAGCACTCGGCGGCCTGCGCGGTCCCGAGGAAGAAACGGCGCATCGCCTGCGCGAGCATGTGAACGCCACGCGCGCGTTGGCACGCAAGCAGCTGCGCGTGTTCCCCGATCTGGCAGCGCCGATCCGCGCGCGGATGATGACCAACCAGCTCAGCGAACCCTGCGCACGGCTGCTGGTCGAGCGCGGCGTGGAACCGGTCGAAGGTGGCTACCGCTGGTGCAGCGACCCGCGCCTGATGCTGCCCACTGCGATCCGCCTCAGCGAAGGCCAGATCGACAACCTGCTGCAGGCCATCACCTGCCCGACGCAGGTGATCTATGCCACGCCGGCGCAGTCCTACTATCCCGAGCCGATGCGCAGTGATCGCCTGCAGCACCTGCGTGATGGACGGCTGGCCGTGTTTCCCGGCAACCACCACCTGCATATGGAAGACCCGGCACGCATCGCCGAGGTGATCCTGCGCTTCCTCGGCAACGACAACGCCGGCTGAGTCGCAGCGTCCGCTGCACTTCATTCTGCGCACTTCCGGCCGATACATCAGTTGCGGGCCACTGCGTCCGCAGCACGTGGGCCCGGTCGGGCCTGCGGCGTGTGTCTGGTCCTGCAAGGAAGTCCGCATGCCCGCTCCATTGCTCCGTCACCCACAGGATGTGGTCACGGCGCCCCGTCTGCGCGACGTTGATTGCGTCGCATTCCCCGAATTCCCGGTCCATGCCCTGGCCACGCACTCGTGCGTGCGTCACCGTGTGGCCGTTGTCGTCTGCTGATCCAGGAGTCGCCGATGTCCGCTGCATCCACTCGCCCCCCCGATACCGCCCGCCTGCCGCATCTGCAGCGGCTCGCCCACCGCGCTGACCGCCGATTGCTGATCGGCAATGCGGCACTGGCGGTGGCCGGCCTGGTGCTGGCCCTGCGCGGGCCTCATGTCCTGACCGCCTCGCTGGTTGCGGCCGCTGTGCTGCCTGCCATCTGGCTGGCCGGTCCCAAAGCGGGCCATAGCGCCACCCGCAATGGCCTGGCGCTGTTGTTGTCGCTGCAGCTGGCAGGGCTGTGCGCGATCGCGGGCTTGTCACCGGCGTTGCCGATTGCACTGCTGCTGGGCGTGCTGTTGAGCCATCGTGATCGCCTGCCGGTATGGCTGGCCGGCGGCATCGGCACGCTCGCGCTGTTGGCGCCGCTGCTGCAGGGCGCAGCAGTGGGACCTACGTTGCTGCAGGCGGGCCTGTTCGCCGGGCTGACGGCATTCCTCGGCCAGATCGCGCTGCGCCTGCGCCAGCAGACCGAGGCGCTTGGCCACGGCCCGCGCCGGCTGGCTGCGCTGGCCCGCGACATCGCCACGGGCACCGACCTGGGCGCACATGCCGACACCGCATCCTATGCACCCGGCTCGTTGGCCCATGCGCTGGCCGATACCGCGCGCCACGTCCAGGCCCAACGTGGGCGTGAGGCTGAGGCGCATGCCGAGAATGCGCAGATCCGTCAGGCGCTGGATGCCTCGCGCACCGCGATGATGATCGCCGACAATGATCACGTGATCCGCTATGTCAACCGCTCGGTGGTGGCTCTGCTGCGCAACCAGCAGGCGACACTGCGCCAGGCCTTCCCTGACTTCGATGCCGAACGCCTGGTCGGCAGCAGCATCCATCGCTTCCATGCCAACCCGGACCGCATCCGCGCCATCCTCAATGGCCTGCAGGCCAGCCACAACGGCAAGGTACAGATCGGCCCGGTGCACTTCGCCCAGGTGGTCACCCCGGTGTTCGATGCACAGGGCATGCGCCTCGGTTTCGCCGTCGAATGGCATGACCGTACCCAGGAGCTGGCGCTGGAGAACGCCGTGGCCGGCATCGTCGCTGCTGCCGCTGCCGGCGATCTCGGCCAGCGCCTGCAGGCAACCGAAGGCGCCAGCTTCCTCGATGGCCTGACCGGTGGCATCAACCAGCTGCTCGATACGCTGGGCAGCACCGTCAACGACGTGCGGCAGATGCTTTCGGCGCTGGCCAACGGCGATCTCGATCGGCGCATGCACGGTGAGTACCACGGTGCCTTCGCCGCGATCCAGCGTGATGCCAACGCCACCGCCGGCCAGCTGGCGCGCATGGTGGGCCGCATCCAGCAGTGCGCGGCCTCGATCAGTACCGCCGCCAGCGAGATCGCTGCAGGCAATGGTGCGCTGTCCGAGCGCAGCGAGCGCCAGGCGGCGCACCTGCAGGAAACCGCAGCCTCGATGGAGGAGCTGACCGCCACCGTGCGCCAGAACGCTGCGCATGCGCGCGAGGCCAGTGAGCTGGCTGCGTCCACGCAGAACGCCGCCAGTGATGGCAACACCGCGATGCAGCGGGTTGTCGACACCATGCAGGCGATTGAAGGCGCCTCAAAGCGGATCGGCGACATCACCGGCGTGATCGATGGCATCGCCTTCCAGACCAATATCCTCGCGCTCAATGCGGCGGTGGAAGCCGCACGTGCCGGTGAGCAGGGCCGTGGCTTCGCCGTGGTGGCCAGCGAGGTGCGCGTGTTGGCGCAGCGCTCCGCCGCCGCCGCACAGGAAATCAAAAAGCTGATCGATGAGGCAGGCCGACAGGTGGGCGAAGGTGCCCAGCTGGTGGCCGACGCCGGCCAGCGGATGCAGGGCATTGTCGGCGGCGTGGAGAATGTCAGCCATCTGATGCGTGAGATCTCGGCGGCCTCGCAGGAGCAGTCGATCGGCATCGAGCAGATCAACCAGACCGTGGTGCAGATGGATCAGGCCACGCAGCAGAACGCGGCGCTGGTGGAAGAAGCCACCGCGGCCGCACGCGAGCTGCAGACGCAGGCGGGGACGCTTACCGAGGCAGTATCGGTGTTCCGCCAGCAGGAACCGCACGAGGTCCCGCGGGCCGCCTGATCCGGGCCTGCAATGCGATCCTGATCAAGACGGCGCCCGCAGGGCGCCGTTTTTTTGCCTGCATTTGCGTGATGGGTCAGGAAAAGTCCGCTTCCGGACCTGCCGTGAGGAGCGGCCAACCCTGTTTGGCGCCGCATCCACACACGGCGTGGGTCTACCGGTAATGCCGGCCGCTGGCTGGCAATTACGGCCTCGCCCACTGTCTGACCTCCCGCCGGTAGCGGCCAACCTTGGCTGGCGCTGTGGCTGCCCGCAGAGAATATCCACGCATCGCGTGGATCTACCGGCCGGTGTGCAGCCATGGCGGTGCCGGCCAGCGGCCGGCACCACCCGCATTTCCTGCGCACAAAGAAAAACCCCGCTGCGTCAGCAGCGGGGTTTTGGGTGTAAACCCTGGCGATGACCTACTCTCGCATGGCTTGAGCCACACTACCATCGGCGCAGCTGCGTTTCACTTCCGAGTTCGGGATGGGATCGGGTGGTTCCACAGCGCTAATTTCACCAGGGAGGCTTTTGGAGTGTCGCACTCGTCCCGGGGGACAAGGCGCCAGCCTCGCATAGTTCTTGTGACGTAGCGTGCACTTGGATGCTCTTACGACGCTGTCGTAAAGCCAAGGCAACTTGAGGTTATATGGTCAAGCCGCACGGATCATTAGTATCAGTTAGCTCAATACATTGCTGTACTTACACACCTGACCTATCAACCACGTAGTCTACATGGTTCCTTCAGGGGGCTTGTGCCCCGGGAGATCTCATCTTGAGGCGCGCTTCCCGCTTAGATGCTTTCAGCGGTTATCGCTTCCGAACATAGCTACCCGGCAATGCCACTGGCGTGACAACCGGAACACCAGAGGTTCGTCCACTCCGGTCCTCTCGTACTAGGAGCAGCCCCTCTCAAATCTCCAACGCCCATGGCAGATAGGGACCGAACTGTCTCACGACGTTCTGAACCCAGCTCGCGTACCACTTTAAATGGCGAACAGCCATACCCTTGGGACCGACTACAGCCCCAGGATGTGATGAGCCGACATCGAGGTGCCAAACACCGCCGTCGATATGAACTCTTGGGCGGTATCAGCCTGTTATCCCCGGAGTACCTTTTATCCGTTGAGCGATGGCCCTTCCATACAGAACCACCGGATCACTAAGTCCTAGTTTCCTACCTGCTTGATCCGTCGATCTTGCAGTCAAGCACGCTTATGCCTTTGCACACAGTGCGCGATGTCCGACCGCGCTGAGCGTACCTTCGAGCTCCTCCGTTACTCTTTAGGAGGAGACCGCCCCAGTCAAACTACCCACCATACACGGTCCCCGACCCAGATAATGGGCCCAGGTTAGAACGTCAAGCACGACAGGGTGGTATTTCAAGGATGGCTCCGCCACAGCTAGCGCCATGGTTTCATAGCCTCCCACCTATCCTACACAGACGAACTCAACGTTCAGTGTAAAGCTATAGTAAAGGTTCACGGGGTCTTTCCGTCTTGCCACGGGAACGCTGCATCTTCACAGCGATTTCAATTTCACTGAGTCTCGGGTGGAGACAGCGCCGCTGTCGTTACGCCATTCGTGCAGGTCGGAACTTACCCGACAAGGAATTTCGCTACCTTAGGACCGTTATAGTTACGGCCGCCGTTTACTGGGGCTTCGATCAAGAGCTTCGCCTTGCGGCTGACCCCATCAATTAACCTTCCAGCACCGGGCAGGCGTCACACCCTATACGTCCACTTTCGTGTTTGCAGAGTGCTGTGTTTTTGATAAACAGTCGCAGCGGCCTGGTTACTGCGACCCTCTTCAGCTATAGCTCGCACGAGCCACCAAAAAGGGTGCACCTTCTCCCGAAGTTACGGTGCCATGTTGCCTAGTTCCTTCACCCGAGTTCTCTCAAGCGCCTGAGAATTCTCATCCTACCCACCTGTGTCGGTTTACGGTACGGTCTGCGTAAGCTGAAGCTTAGGAGCTTTTCCTGGAAGCGTGGTATCAGTGACTTTGCCATAAAGGCTCGTCTCGGTGCTCGGTCTTAAAGGATCCCGGATTTGCCAAAGATCCAAACCTACCGCCTTTCCCCAGGACAACCAACGCCTGGTACACCTAACCTTCTCCGTCCCTCCATCGCACTTACGCGAGGTGCAGGAATATTAACCTGCTTCCCATCGACTACGACTTTCGTCCTCGCCTTAGGGGCCGACTCACCCTGCGCCGATTAACGTTGCGCAAGGAAACCTTGGGCTTTCGGCGTGCGGGTTTTTCACCCGCATTATCGTTACTCATGTCAGCATTCGCACTTCCGATACCTCCAGCAGACTTCTCAATCCACCTTCAACGGCTTACGGAACGCTCCTCTACCGCGCATAACAAAGTTATGCACCCCAAGCTTCGGTTCTGTGCTTAGCCCCGTTAAATCTTCCCCGCAGACCGACTCGACCAGTGAGCTATTACGCTTTCTTTAAAGGGTGGCTGCTTCTAAGCCAACCTCCTGGCTGTCTGTGCCTTTCCACATGGTTTTCCACTTAGCACAAAATTTGGGACCTTAGCTGTGGGTCTGGGTTGTTTCCCTTTTCACGACGGACGTTAGCACCCGCCGTGTGTCTCCCATACAGTCCGTCTCGGTATTCGGAGTTTGCAATGGTTTGGTAAGTCGCGATGACCCCCTAGCCATAACAGTGCTCTACCCCCGAGAGGATACATATGAGGCGCTACCTAAATAGCTTTCGAGGAGAACCAGCTATCTCCGGGTTCGATTAGCTTTTCACTCCTAATCACACCTCATCCCCTACCTTTGCAACGGGAGTGGGTTCGGGCCTCCAGTGCGTGTTACCGCACCTTCACCCTGGGCATGACTAGATCACCCGGTTTCGGGTCTACTGCCCGCGACTATGCGCCCTTATCAGACTCGGTTTCCCTTCGCCTCCCCTATACGGTTAAGCTTGCCACGAACAGTAAGTCGCTGACCCATTATACAAAAGGTACGCAGTCACTCCTTGCGGAGCTCCTACTGCTTGTACGCACACGGTTTCAGGTTCTATTTCACTCCCCTCTCCGGGGTTCTTTTCGCCTTTCCCTCACGGT
>NZ_CM129994.1:4382500-4385000 GCF_053295075.1 Stenotrophomonas maltophilia group sp. P373
ATCAAAATTTAAAGCTGCAGATGAGTGATTCTGGCAACGTATCGCTTGCTTTAAAACAATTAATAGTTGCTTGATCAAACGTCTGCAAGATGGACAATCATCCTTCCTGCAGGCGCCTTCACAAGATACCTGCGCATACTTTCAAAGATCCGGGGAAGTGGCCTCAGCGCCGTTCCCGTGTGCTGCGAAGTTTCCTTCGTAGCGAGCCGCCCATTATAGCCGGCTTTTCTGCTTCGTCAACACCTTTTTTCAAGGTCGTCTCACCGGAGTGGACGTTGTTGCCGATGCTGCTTCGTCGTTGGGCCCGAGGGCCTTTCGTCGTTGCGAGCCGCCTATTATGGCAGGCCTTTCAGCTTTGTCAACAACTTGTTTGAGGAACTTGAAGCTCTTCGTGAAGTTGTTGTTGCAAGTCCAGGTTGAAACCAGGTGCCTGCAAAAAAAGGAAAACCCCGCTGCGCATGCAGCGGGGTTCTCGGGTGTAAACCCTGGCGATGACCTACTCTCGCATGGCTTGAGCCACACTACCATCGGCGCAGCTGCGTTTCACTTCCGAGTTCGGGATGGGATCGGGTGGTTCCACAGCGCTAATTTCACCAGGGAGGCTTTTGGAGAGTCGCACTCGTCCCTGGGGGACAAGGCGCCAGCCTCGCATAGTTCTTGTGACGTAGCGTGCACTTGGATGCTCTTACGACGCTGTCGTAAAGCCAAGGCAACTTGAGGTTATATGGTCAAGCCGCACGGATCATTAGTATCAGTTAGCTCAATACATTGCTGTACTTACACACCTGACCTATCAACCACGTAGTCTACATGGTTCCTTCAGGGGGCTTGTGCCCCGGGAGATCTCATCTTGAGGCGCGCTTCCCGCTTAGATGCTTTCAGCGGTTATCGCTTCCGAACATAGCTACCCGGCAATGCCACTGGCGTGACAACCGGAACACCAGAGGTTCGTCCACTCCGGTCCTCTCGTACTAGGAGCAGCCCCTCTCAAATCTCCAACGCCCATGGCAGATAGGGACCGAACTGTCTCACGACGTTCTGAACCCAGCTCGCGTACCACTTTAAATGGCGAACAGCCATACCCTTGGGACCGACTACAGCCCCAGGATGTGATGAGCCGACATCGAGGTGCCAAACACCGCCGTCGATATGAACTCTTGGGCGGTATCAGCCTGTTATCCCCGGAGTACCTTTTATCCGTTGAGCGATGGCCCTTCCATACAGAACCACCGGATCACTAAGTCCTAGTTTCCTACCTGCTTGATCCGTCGATCTTGCAGTCAAGCACGCTTATGCCTTTGCACACAGTGCGCGATGTCCGACCGCGCTGAGCGTACCTTCGAGCTCCTCCGTTACTCTTTAGGAGGAGACCGCCCCAGTCAAACTACCCACCATACACGGTCCCCGACCCAGATAATGGGCCCAGGTTAGAACGTCAAGCACGACAGGGTGGTATTTCAAGGATGGCTCCGCCACAGCTAGCGCCATGGTTTCATAGCCTCCCACCTATCCTACACAGACGAACTCAACGTTCAGTGTAAAGCTATAGTAAAGGTTCACGGGGTCTTTCCGTCTTGCCACGGGAACGCTGCATCTTCACAGCGATTTCAATTTCACTGAGTCTCGGGTGGAGACAGCGCCGCTGTCGTTACGCCATTCGTGCAGGTCGGAACTTACCCGACAAGGAATTTCGCTACCTTAGGACCGTTATAGTTACGGCCGCCGTTTACTGGGGCTTCGATCAAGAGCTTCGCCTTGCGGCTGACCCCATCAATTAACCTTCCAGCACCGGGCAGGCGTCACACCCTATACGTCCACTTTCGTGTTTGCAGAGTGCTGTGTTTTTGATAAACAGTCGCAGCGGCCTGGTTACTGCGACCCTCTTCAGCTATAGCTCGCACGAGCCACCAAAAAGGGTGCACCTTCTCCCGAAGTTACGGTGCCATGTTGCCTAGTTCCTTCACCCGAGTTCTCTCAAGCGCCTGAGAATTCTCATCCTACCCACCTGTGTCGGTTTACGGTACGGTCTGCGTAAGCTGAAGCTTAGGAGCTTTTCCTGGAAGCGTGGTATCAGTGACTTTGCCATAAAGGCTCGTCTCGGTGCTCGGTCTTAGAGGATCCCGGATTTGCCAAAGATCCAAACCTACCGCCTTTCCCCAGGACAACCAACGCCTGGTACACCTAACCTTCTCCGTCCCTCCATCGCACTTACGCGAGGTGCAGGAATATTAACCTGCTTCCCATCGACTACGACTTTCGTCCTCGCCTTAGGGGCCGACTCACCCTGCGCCGATTAACGTTGCGCAAGGAAACCTTGGGCTTTCGGCGTGCGGGTTTTTCACCCGCATTATCGTTACTCATGTCAGCATTCGCACTTCCGATACCTCCAGCAGACTTCTCAATCCACCTTCAACGGCTTACGGAACGCTCCTCTACCGCGCATAACAAAGTTATGCACCCCAAGCTTCGGTTCTGTGCTTAGCCCCGTTAAATCTTCCCC
>NZ_CM129994.1:4390000-4447769 GCF_053295075.1 Stenotrophomonas maltophilia group sp. P373
CCCGCCACTGCGGCGCCGACGGTGCTCAACACTACCGAGATGACGATGGCGACGAGTGTGGCGACCACGCTGGTGCCGCCGCGTGCGGTCAGTTCGCTGCGCAGCCGTGCGTCATCGCCGCCGCTGACGGCACGGGCCTGGGCGATCAGGCGCTGGCAGTGTGCCAGGTACCAGGTGTTGCCAAAGGTGCCGGTGGTGACGCTGAGCGCGATGGTGATGACCAGCGACACGCCTTCGGGCACATCCAGCAAGGTTTCCACCACGCTGATCAGCAGTAGCAGGCCGACCCACATTGCCGCCAGGCGGTACATCCTGCGGTACATCATCCAGATCGGGCCGAGCAGGAAGGCCGGCCAGTGCCAAGTGCCACTGGCCGTGGCAATGCCCTGATCCAGCCGCCAGCGCTGGCGATAGATCGGGAAGTTGCCGCCGACCACGCTGGCGTACAAGGCCATCTCGCCCTCCAGCCCCGCGGCGGCAGCGGTATCCGGTGCAGCGGCGGGCACTCGATACGGATCGGACGGATCGCCGACACTTGGCGCAACGACCTCAACCGGTGGGGCTGTGTCGATATCCGGAGCCGGCGCCATCTCGATGGGCGTTGAATCCTGTTCCAGCTCCGCCAAGGGGCGCCACGAGGGCATGCCTTCGCGCCACAGCAGCGTGCGTGCCGTCACCGTGCCGTCCTGCTGCAGGCGACGCAGGGCGGCCAGGTCCACCGGTCCTTCGCTCTGCCTGCTGTTGGCGTACCACCACTGTGCTTCCTGCATGAAAACGTCCTTGCTGCGTTGATTCGTTACCGGGTGACCGGTGTCCACGGTGCCGCTGACAATGTCTGAGACAGCACATGGCTGCCACCCGGCGGCAGGGTCACCACGTCGGGCCCGGCGTTGGCCGCTTCCAGGCAGACGTAGTCGCGCCAGCCCTCACCCACATCTGCCATCTTCGCTGCAGCCTCGGCACCGGGATTCCACGCCACCAGCGAGCGACTTCCTTCCGTACGGATGTCGATGCGGCGTTTCAGCACCGGATCGCGCAGGACATAGTGACCCTTGGCCTGCGTGTAGATGCGATCGCTGCGCCCGGGATCACGGGGATCGCGCAACGTCCAGGCGCCCTGCTGCCGACGCGGCGTCGCATAGTTCTCGAACTTGTCCAGATAGTCCAGCCCGTCCACGCCGTCCACCTCCACCGCGCTGGCATCACCCACGCGGAAATAGTTGTGCAGCGCCTGGGTGATGCTGGCATGGGAACTGCCGACGTTCTCGGTGATCAGTCGCTGGGTCAACTGGCGGCCTACGCGCACAGTCATCCGCAGCCGCAGGTCCAGGCTCTGCAGCACCGGGGGTGCCAGCGTGAGCTCGATGCTGCCGTCGTCCAGGCGACGGGCCTGTTGCAGTTCCCACGGCACGGTACGCACGAAACCGTGGGCGGGCACGTCGTTGCCCTGGCCCTGGCGGCCGAAGTACGGCCAGCAGACGGGGCTGCCTCCGCGGATCGGCGTGGGCAGTTCGGCGCGCCGGGGGGACAGCCACATCAGATCCGGCTGGCCCTTGGGCACGAAGGAAAGCAGCTGGCCGCCAAACACACTGACGGCCGCGCTGGCGTCGGCGGTTTCCACCAGCCAGGCATCGAGCCCTTGGTACTGCCCGCTGCGTACACCCTGGATCTGCTGCACGTGGGATCGACTCCGTATGGCCGGCGATTGCACGGCACTGTAGTTGCTGGGAAGCATGAAACGCGTGGGCACCGGCGCAGTGCGCGGCGTGTTCTGCAGAGTGCGAAGGATACGCTGTCCCGCGCGCCCATCTGCGTTGGCCCAGCCCAGGCGCTGCTGCTCGGCCTGGATCGCGCGGCGCGTGGCGGTACCGATCATGCCGTCGGCAGCACCGATGTCGTGGCCGCGGGCCAGCAGCAGGGTCTGCAGCTGGCGGCGCTCATCGCGGCCCAGGCCTGGATCGTCGGTCGGCCAGGCGGTAGCCAACCCGGTGCCGCCACGCAGCTGGTCAGCAAGCGTCGCGATCGCCAGCGCATAGCTTTCGGCAGCGTTGTAGCTGTAGATCGCGTCGTAGTTGCGGAACACCAGCAGCGCCGGGCCGTTGTTGCCGGCCGGCAGCAGCAGGGCCGCGCGCGCATCCGCCGGCAGGTTGGCCGGAGCCAACGCGCTGCCATCCAGCGCGGTCACGCCCTGCGCGCGCCAGTCGGCCAGGGCGCGACGCTGGGTGCGGCCGGCCTGGCTGGCGTTGAAGCCGGCGGGCACACGCACCTCCATGCCCCATGGTTCGCCACTGCGCCAACCGGCACGCTTGAGATAGTTGGCGGTGGAGGCCAGTGCATCGGGAATGCTGCCGACCAGATCGCGGCGGCCATCGCCATCACCGTCCACGGCGATGCGTGCATAGGTGCTGGGCATGAACTGGGTGTGCCCGAAGGCACCGGCCCAGGAGCCGGTGAGCCCCTGTGCCTGCAGGTCGCCGCGGTCGATCAGCGTGAGCAGCGCCAGCAGCTCACCGCGGAAGAAAGGTTGGCGGCGGCCGGCGCACGACAGCGTGGCCAATGACTGCAGCAGCGGGCGCTTGCCGAACACGCGGCCGTAGTCGCTCTCCACGCCCCAGACCGCGACGATGGTGGCCGGATCGACGCCATACTGGGCCGACACACGATCGAGCAGGTCGCGGTGCTGCTGCAGCAGGACGCGACCATCAGCGACGCGCTGGCGATCAACCAGCGCGGCCAGATAGTCCCAGATCGGCGTGGTGAATTCGGGCTGTGCATCGAGCAGGCCGAGCACGCTGGGGTCCGGGGTGAGCCCGGCGGTGATCTCGTTGAAGCGGTCGGCGCCGATGCCCTGGGTCGCGGCGGTGGCCTGCAGGCCCGCCAAGCAGCGGCTGAACGCCGGATCGGTGCTGGCGGCCGAAGCCGCAGGCAGCGTCGGGGTCGACGCAAGGGCGGCCGCCAGGCCGAGCGTGGTCAGAACAGGCATGGCGTCCTCCGTGTTGCCGTTGCACGGCCATCTTAGGGGTAGCGATGCCGCCGAACCTGAAGGGGCACCGGCTGGCCACCACCTCAGGCGCGGCGCAGCAAGCGCAGGCCATAGGCGGGGCTCTCGGCATCCCATCGCTGCGCCACCTGCAGGCCCGCCTGCCGCAACAGCGCGTCGAAGCTGTCATCGGTGTACTTGTGGCTGTACTCGACGCGGATGGGTTCACCGGCGGCGAAGTGGAAAATGCGGCCATCCAGGTGGACGTCCTGTGCCCGCTGGCTGACCAGATCGGTCTCGATGCGCAACCGCGCAGAGCTGTAGCGTGCACGATGACGGAAGCCATCGAGATCGAAGTCGCTGCCGATCTCGCGGTTCAGGCGGGCCAGCAGGTTGAGGGTGAATGCGGCGGTGACGCCCTGCGCATCGTTGTAGGCCGCCTCGATCAACGCCGGGTCCTTGTGCAGGTCGATGCCGACCAGGGCCAGGCCATCACGCCCCATGGTCTGGCGCATCGCGCGCAGCAGCGCGACCGCGTCCTCGCCTTCAAAGTTGCCCAGCGTGGAACCCGGGAAGAACAGCAGCCGTCGCGCGGGTTCGCGTTCGGGCATGGGTACGGCGACGGGACGGGTAAAGTCGGCACAGACCGGCAGCATCTCCACCTCGGGCAGCGCCGGGGCCAGATGGTCGATGCTGGACAGCAGCGCGGCACGCGAGATTTCAATCGGCGTGTAGGCCACCGGGTCGTGCAGGGCGGCCAGCAGCAACGCGGTCTTGCGGCCACTGCCGCTGCCCAGCTCCACCACGTGCAGGTGCGGCCCGACGCTTCGGGCGATGTCCGGCAGTACCCGTGAAAGCAGGGCCAGCTCGGTACGCGTGGGGTAGTACTCGGGAGTATGCGTGATCTGCTCGAACAGGCGCGAGCCGCGTGCATCGTAGAAGTACTTGGACGGCAGCTGGCGGGGCGTGCGCAACAGCCCGGCCACCACGTCGGCAAGGATCTGCTGGCGGCCGGGAGTGAGATCGGTCAGCGCCTGCAGCGCGTCCTGCACCGTACTCATGCGAGATCCCTGGCCAGGCGCAGCCCGGAGAACTGCCAACGCGCCGGGGGCATGAAGAAGTTGCGGTAGCTGGCACGCACGTGGCCACGCGGCGTGGCGCAGCTGCCACCGCGCAGCACCCATTGCCCGCACATGAACTTGCCGTTGTATTCACCGAGGTTGCCGGCGAAAGGGCGAAAGCCCGGATAGGCGCCATACGCGCTGTGGGTCCATTCCCATACATCGCCGAACAGCTGCCGCAGCCCACTGCCCTGCCCCGCCCGAGGGTGCAGCTGATCGTCGTCGGCAAAATGGCCACGCAGGGGCTGCGACGCAGCGGCGGCTTCCCACTCGAACTCGCTGGGCAGGCGCGCACCCGCCCAGCGGGCGCAGGCATCGGCCTCGTAATAGCTGAGGTGGCAGACCGGCGCATGCGGGTCCAGTTCTCGCCAACCGCCGAGGGTGTACTCGCGCTGCAGGGCATCGTCCCAGTACAGCGGGTGCTGCCAGCCCTCGGCTTCGCGCAACGCCCAGCCTTCGCTGAGCCACCAGCGCGGCTCGCGGTAGCCGCCAGCCTCGATGAAGGCGAGGTACTCGCCATTGCTGACGGGACGCTCTGCCAGTGCGTGTGCAGCCAGCAGCACGCGGTGCGGCGGCGATTCGTTGTCGTAGGCGAAGGCGGTGTGCTGCGGCCAGGCTGCGGCGCCAATGGTAATGATGCGTTCGGGTGATTCGATCCAGCCCTGCGCACTGGCAGCGCTGGTGGCAGGCTGCAGGTCCTCACGGTAGGCCGGCTGCAACGGATTGCACCAGAACGCATGCTTGATGTCGGTCAACAGCAGTTCCTGGTGCTGCTGTTCGTGCTGCAGGCCCAACTGCAGGTGCTGCAGCGCCTGCTCATCAAGGTCGCCTGCCGCCAGTCGCGATTGCACCTGTGCATCGACCTGCTGGCGGTAGTCGTGCACCTGCTGCAGCGAGGGCCGCGACAACAGACCGCGTTGCGGCCGCGCGTGCGCCGGACCGATGCTTTTGTAGTAGCTGTTGAAAAGATAGTCCCAGGCTGGATCATGCGCCGGCGCGCTGGCGAATCCTGCCAGCACGAAGCGTTCGAAGAACCAGGTGGTATGGGCCAGGTGCCACTTGCTGGGACTGGCGTCGGCCATGCTCTGCAGCATGGCGTCCTCTGCACTGAGCGGTGCGGCCAACTGCAGGCTGCGGGCACGCACATGTGCGAAGTGGTGGGCGAGGTCGTGCTGCGGGGCAGCGACGGCGGTGGGTACGCTGTCCATGCCTACAGCATCGGCGCAGTGCGGTGAGTGCGACGTCATGGCGGCACACTGCCCCATTCACATGGTTGCGGGCGTACCTTTTCAAAAAGCGCGTGTTCAAGAAGCGGGTGAGGACGCCGCTAACGGCAGTGTTGCGGCCGCATCGTCACCGCACTGGACTTCCTGCGTGCCCCTGCATCCACTCCGCCAGCCTGCGCATTACCTGTTCGTGCTGCCCGCCGTGCTGGTCGTCCTGGTGCTGTGGATGGCACTGGGCACCGAGGATGTGGCCAGCCCGGCCCAACGCATCCTGCCCTGGCTGCTGGCCTGCCTCGGCGCGGGCCTGGCCCTGCTCTACCACCAGATACGCACGTTGTGCCTGCTGCTGGTCGTGGCGGTGGTGTTCGCCCTGCTGCACCGGGACGTCGGGGGCTACCTGCGCAGCGGCCATGTCGACGCCTGGACTCCGTTGCGCTTCCACGCAATCTCGGCCTGGGTGCCGCTGCTGTTTGCCGGGCTGGCAGTGTGGCCGGAACGCGGACGCCGACGCCAGGACCTGCTGCTGCGCAGCGTGGTCTGCGGCGCGGCCCTGGTGATCTTCCTGCTGCTTGCGGCACAACAGCCGCAGGGCATGCACGATCTGCTGTCGAGCCGTCACTGGGCCTGGATTCCCGCCGACTGGAATGCGCTGGCGCAGCTGCCGGCGCTGCTGTTCCTGCTGGCGAGCGCAGCGCTGGGCTGGCAGGCGTGGCGGCATCCGCGGCCACTGCACACGGCGATGCTGCTGGCCCTGCTGTGCCTGTGGTGGATGCTGCCGCGGATCTTCCTGCAGCCGGTACTACTGCCGGCGCTGAGCAGCGCCGCCCTGCTGCTGATGCTGGGCGCGATGCTGCAGGAATCCTTCCACATGGCCTTCCGCGATGAGCTGACCGGCCTGCCCGGGCGACGGGCGTTCAACGAGACCCTGCAGCGGGCGCGCGGCACCTACAGCATCGCGATGGTGGACGTGGACCACTTCAAGTCATTCAACGACACCCACGGCCACGATACCGGCGATGACGTGCTGCGCCTGGTGGGGTCGCGGCTGGCGCGTGTCGGCGACGGTGGCCGAGCGTTCCGCTATGGCGGCGAGGAATTCGCGGTGGTGTTCCTGGACCGCCCGGCGACGGCCTGCATCGAGGCCGTCGAAGCACTGCGGCAGAGCATCGAGGACACCCGCATGCAGCTGCGCGACCGCAGTACCCGCAGCCGTGACGACGAAGCCGGCCGTCAGCAGCGCGGACGCGGCGGCACCGGCCAGGTGGTGCAGGTGACGGTCAGTATCGGGCTGGCCGACAGCCGCGTGGATCCGCGACCGACGGCAGTGCTCAAGGCCGCCGACCAGGCGCTGTACATGGCCAAGGACGGAGGTCGCAACCAGGTCCGCGCGCACGGCGGCCAGCGCCTGCTGGCTGCATCCAGTGCGTAGGGCTCAGACCGCGTCGAGGTAATACCAGCGGCCGTCGATGCGCCGGAATCGGCTGTGCTCGGTCATTCTCACCGCGCTGCCGCCGCCGATGCGGTAGCGCGCGGTGAAGCGCACTTCAGCACTGTCTGCGCCGGTGACCGCGTGGTCGTGCACGGTCAGGCCCAGCCAATGGGTGCGCTGGCCTGGCGCATCGTCCAGCGACAACTCGGCCGGACGCGTATCCGGATGCCAGGTGTGGCGCAGGTAGTCGGCCAGGCCCCGCACATACGCGCTGTAGCGCGAACGCATCAGGTGCTCGGCATCGGGCGCGGCTTCACCGGCATGAAAACGACCACAGCAGGCGGCATAGTCGGCGGGAAGGCCACAGGGGCAGGGCTCAGCGGGTTTTCGGCTCATGCCGGCATTGTCGCCGGGTTGCGGGGATTGATCCACGCGCGGCGGGAGTCACCTGGAGCAGGACAGGCGTATGCTGTCGCGCCCCCACCTTGATTGATCGCCGTGCTGGATCTGGTTCCCCCTGAGTTGTGGTGGCTGGTGGTGATCGCCTTCATCGCCGGTCTTGTGGATGCCGCCGTGGGTGGCGGTGGCCTGGTGCAGCTGCCCGGCCTGTTCACGGTGCTGCCGCAGCAGACGCCGGCGATGCTGTTTGGTACCAACAAGTTCAGTTCGATGTTCGGTACCGGTGCGGCTGCCTGGCGCTATGCGCGCAATGTGCGCTTCCCGTGGAAACCGGTACTGTTCGCGGCCGGCACGGCCTTCATCTTCTCCTTCGCCGGGGCCACTGCGGTAAGCCTGCTGCCCAAGGACGCGGTGCGCCCACTGGTGCTGGTGCTGCTGATCGCGATGCTGGCCTACACGCTGTGGAAGAAGGACTTCGGCGCGTTGCACCGGCCCCAGGAGATCGGCCGCCGTGAACTGGTGATCGCGCTGGCGATCGGTGCGGCGATCGGCTTCTACGACGGCTTCTTCGGGCCGGGCACCGGCAGCTTCCTGATCTTCCTGTTCGTGCGCTTCTTCGGCCTGGATTTCCTGCGCGCCTCGGCGGCGTCGAAGGTGGTGAACCTGGCGACCAACGTGGCGGCTATCTCGTTCTTCGTGCCGACCGGCAACATCCTGTGGTTGTTTGCGCTGCCGATGGCCACAGCCAACATCATCGGCTCGGTGGTGGGCACGCGCCTGGCGCTGAAGGGCGGCACGCCGTTCATCCGCAAGCTGTTCGTGGGGCTGGTGGTGGTGCTGATCGCGCGGATGGCGTGGGATACGTTCCGCGGTTCGTGAATGCGGTTGCCGGCCAGCGGCCGGCACTACCGAACCCCGCCCATGGGTAGTGCCGGCCGCTGGCCGGCATTCCCCTTCAATCGGCCGGGTCAGGCCTCGGCTTCTTCCGGTTCGTTGGCCTGCTGGCGGCTGCGCTCGGGCAGCTTCAGGCGCTTGCCCTCTTCGTCGTACTCGATCAGCAGCACGCCGGAGTCGTGGCGGCCGCTGATTTCGACGAAGCAGGCGCCGCCGATGAACGGTTCCAGCGTCATCACCGACTTCAGCGGGGTGGCAACCACCATCTGGAAGCCGAAGTTGTCGAAGATGTTCATTGCCAGTGCGGTGAACTCGTTGTCGGCCTTGTCGAAGGCCTCGTCGAGCACGACCGCGGCGTAGCTGGGCAGCTGGCTGTCGGCGCCGCCGAGCTGGTAGCGCAGCGCAGCCGCCAGGCAGGTAGTGGCCAGCTTCTGGCGCTGGCCACCGGACTTGCCGGCGCCGCTGCGGTAGATCTCGACCTGCTGGCGCGTTTCCGCATCCAGCTCGACGCCGATGAACTCCACGTGCATGCGCACGTCCAGCACCAGCTCGCGCCAGCGCTTGTCCTCGCCTTCCTGCGAGCCGAGGCGGTTGACCAGCTGGCGCAGCACGGTGAACTGCGACTCGGCCAGCTCGCGCTGCTCGGTCTGCTGCTGCGACAGCACCTCGCGCAGCTGCAGGTGGAACTCAGCGACCTCCGGCAGGCGGCGATCGCTCAGTTCGATAGTCAGCAGCGTGCCACGGTTGAACGGCACCTGCTCCAGGCTGGCGTTCACCTCGTCCAGGCGCTGGCCGATCGACTTGCGGGCCTCTGCGCTGTGGCGCTGCAGGGCCAGCAGGTTGTTCTTGCTCTGGTTCTGCAGCAGGTCGAAGAAGCGCTCTTCGTGCTGTGGCAGGCCGTCGCGTTCCAGCCGTTCGAGGCGTGCGAGGAAGTCCTCGGCCGAGGCCACCGACACGGTGAAGTCGCCCGACTCCTCCGGCCACTGCTGGATGAAGCGACGGAAGCAGCCGATCAGCTGGTTCTCGATGCGGTTGAGGTCCTGCTGCGAGGACGACAACTGCTCGTTCAGCGCGTTGCTGACCTGGCGCATGTGCGCTTCGAGCGTTTCCAGGCTGAGCGGCCCCTGTTCCTGCAGGCGCTCGGCGAGGCCGGCTTCCTGCTCCTGGGCCAGGCTCGGCAGCACCAGTGCGCGGCTCTGCTGGCGTGCGCGGTCAAGGCGATCACGTTCCTTGACCAGCTGGCCGCGCTCGACGCGGACGTCTTCATAGGTGCGGCGGGACTGCTCGATGTCGGCGCGCACGGCGTCGATCTGCTTGGCCAGCTTGGCGAGATCGGCGTTGCCTTCGCGCAGGTCGCGCAGGGTGGCTTCGATATCGCTCAGGCGCTGCTGCGGAGCGGCGATGTCGATCTCGTTCCAGCTGATGCTGACCAGCTCGTGGCAGGCCAGGCGGCGTTCGTTGTCGCGGTCACGCTGCCCGCGCAGGCGCGCGATGTCGGTCTCGCAGCTGGCGATGCGCTTGGCCAGTTCCTGTGCTTCGCGCTCGAAGGCGCCCACCTTGTCGTGGTTGTTGAAGCCGAGGATCCAGCGACGGCGGTCGCCCACCGCACTGCGGTCGTCCTTCTCGAAACGGTCGCCGGGATGCTTGACCTGGCCTTCGCGGGTGATGCCGCGGTCGACGTTGCGCAGCTGCTTGGCATCCACGCATTCGTAGTCGAAGCGCTTGCCCAGCTCGCGGCGCAGCCAGCTTTCGAATACATGCTCGCGCAGTTCAAGCTTGTGCAGCAGCGACTTCGCCGACGGCTCACGGGCGAATGCATCATCGTTGCGGCGCACGCGGTAGTAGGTGAAGCGCATGCCAAGGTGGGTACGGTTCACCCATTCGGCGACGTCGTTGTAATGCTTGTCGTCGACCAGCAGCGACAGCGCGAAGCCACCCAGCACGCGCTCGATGGCACCCTGCCAGCCCTGCTCTTCCGAGCGGACCTGGATCAGTTCGCCGACGAAGGGCAGTGCCGCCTCGGCGATGCCGGTTTCCTCGGCCAGGCGCGCGCGCAGCTTCTGCATCGGCGCCGGGATGTTGGAGGGCGTGCGCTGCATCGCTTCAAGTTCGGCACGGACCTCGCCGAAGCGGCGCTCGTCATCGCGCTTGCCGCCCAGGCGGTCACTGATCGCGTCGTCCAGTGCCGAGGAGGCACGCTGGCGGTCCTGCAGCTCGTTCTGTGCGCGCTCGACCAGTTCGGCGAAGCCATGGGCGTCGTCCGGCAGTTCGGCCCCCAGCTGCTGCGCCGCCTGGCGTGCCTGCTCGCGCTTGGCCTGACGGCGGTCGCGCTCAGCTTCGGCACGACCCTGCTCGCGTTCCAGTTCCTCGATGCGCTCACCGCCCTGCTGGCGGCGCTGCAGCTCCAGTTCGGCCAGGCGCTCGGTGTGATTGTCCAGTGCGGCACGGCGCTGGGCTTCTTCGCCAAGCAGGCCGCGGTCACGCACGTCCATCTCGCGCAGGCGCGCCTCGATCAGCGCCTGGCGCCGGCTTTCGCGGAAGCTGTCAACACCGAGCTTCAGCGCTTCGTCGTCGCCACGACGGCGGTGCATTTCCTTCAGATCGTTGTAGTAGGCGCGCGCCGGCAACAGGGTTTCCACCTGACGGCGGGCAGTGACCACCGCCTGGTGCGCGCCATCAAGCTCGGCGAAGTCGCTGACCAGGCGCTCGGCGGCGTCGAAGGTCTTCGGCGTGTCGAGCATGAAGTCGCGCAGGAAGACGTTGAGGTCGCCCAGGTTCTTCGCCGACTGCGTCTTGTGCAGCAGGCGCAGCGCCATCTCGTTGTCGATGCCGAGCAGGTCGCGGAAACGCTCGGCGTAGCCGGAGAACGTGTCGAAGTGGTGCAGGTCGGGCAGCTTCTGCTTCAGCTTGCGCAGGTCCAGGTCGAAGCCGCCGAGGTCCTTGGCGATGTCGAACGGGCGCTCGGCGATCATGTAGTGCTTGCGCACATCGCCGGCCGAGGTGCCGTTGCCGGAGATCCACAGCAGGCGCACCAGGCTGACCACGCGGCCATCGCCGGCGCGGTATTCCAGCACCAGCGCGGTCCAGGTCGCGCCCTTGCGCAGGTACTGGGTGGCGATTTCGCCGGTGCCGCTGTCCTGCTGGTCGGCCCACGCGCCGCGCACGTACGACACCAGGTTGCGGTCGCGGCCACTGCGCTCGGCTTCACGTGCAGCGGCGTTGAAGTCGACGATGGCCGGTGGCGTCAGCAGCGCGGACATGGCATCGAGCAGGGTCGACTTGCCCGAGCCGGAGCGGCCGACGAACAGGAAGCCGCGCTCGGCGATCGGTACTTCGGTCAGGCCGTTGAAGGTGCCCCAGTTGTGCACCTGCAGGCGGCGCATGCGGAACTGCTGCAGGCGCGGGTCCGGCAGGCCTTCGTTGAACAGGGCGGGAGTGTGCTTGGAGATAGCCATGCGATGGTCGGGTCTCTCAGGCCTCGGCGGCCGGGGTTTCACGCAGCTGGCGGTAGACCGCCGAAAGCTGGGACACGTCTTCGGCGGAGAACAGCAGCTTCAGCGCCGGCGAGACTTCGTGGCGGTCTTCCTGGCCGCTGAGGCGGGTCAGGATGTGGTTGTCCTTCATCTTCTGCACCGCCGATGCGACGCGACGGTTGAAGCCGGCGCGGTCGGTGGACAGGTTCTTTTCGTAGATGGCCAGCGCTTCGGCCATCTCGGCGTCGGCGACCACCGCGCGGTTGCCGCGCGCATCGGCCTCGGCCAGCTGCTGGCGCAGGTACAGCAGCAGCACCGAGTCGATGAAGGTCAGCGGCGAGGTGCGCAGCAGCACCGGCGCATCGACGTCTTCGGTATCGGCCTGGCGGGTGAACGCCACGCCACTGTCGCGGTCGAGCACCAGTTCCAGGAACAGGTCGGCCAGCGACGAGCGGATGGCCGCCTCGCTGCGGATCAGCGCCGGCCACAGCTTGGCGTGGCGCAGCTGGTCGATGCTGGGGCCGATCAGCAGCTGGCACAGCGCACGGCGCGCATCCAGCGGCAGGCGCCCGGTATCGCCGAGGTAGTACACGTCGTTGCCACGGCGGGGCTGCGCCACGGCCGCCACCGGCTCGGCCTCGTAGGCGTCTTCCGCCACGTCGGCCTGCGGTGCGTCGATGGGATCTTCATGCCAGCTCATGGCGTCTCTCCTGGGTGAACCAAACCAGCGGGATGCGGGCGCGACGGATCTGGCCGTCGCCACCACGCCATTGCGCAAGCTCCTGCTCGCCGGCGATCACGTTGCCGAAGCGCGTGCCCAGCGACAGGTAGCCGATGACGCTGCCAAGACCCTGCGGCGCTTCGCGCTGCGAAAGGGCCTGGGCGATGCTGAGCCGCGGCTGCGCATCGAGCAGATCGTGCAGGTCGCGGCGCAGGGTACGGAAGTCGATTTCGGACGAAGCGACCAGATCGCCAACGCTTTCCAGGCTGATCGCGGCTGCGTCGTTGTATTCGACGTTGCCATCGACCTGGGCGCTGCGCGGATCGTGCAGTTTCCATTGCGACCACGAGCGCAGGCGGCTGGTGGTCAGCTGCAGGTCGCGGCCGATGCCGCGTTGTGCGGGGAACTCGTCGCGCAGAGCGAGCGCTTCGGACTGCGCCTGCTTGAGCAGCTGGTTGAGGCGACGCTGTTCCAGATAGCCACGGCTCTGCACGAAGCCGCGCAGGCTGCGCGCGAAGTTCTGCAGCACATCGTGCACCTGGCCACCGCGCTCGAGCATGGTGCTGGTGAAGCCGCGCAGGAAGTTGCGTTCGTTGCGGTCCAGGCGGCGGGCGAAGCCACGCGCCAGCACCGCTTCCAGCGCGGCATCGAGCTGGGCGCTCTGCTCGGCGTCGTTGAGCAGGCGCCAGAAGGCCTGGAAGCTACGCCCGGCATCACTTTCGCCAATCACGTCCACGCCTTCGAACAGCTGCGACAGCACATCGCCGCGCTCGCCCTCGTCGTCGATGATGCGTTCGCGGAACTCGCGGTTGAGCTGCTCGAAGTCGTCGCGCACGCGGCGGAAGTCCTCGGTCAGCTCGTCGGCCAGGCCGATGATCTGGCGCGCACGTTCCAGCGCGCGCTTGCCGTCCAGCGCGATCACACGGCCGGCGCCGACACGGGCGATCTCGGCGTCGATCCGGTCGCGCTCGTCGCGCAGCGCCGACAGGCGGGCGTCCGGATCGGATTCGGTCTGCGCGGCCAGCTGCGAGAGCTGTTCGATGACCAGCGCCAGCCGGCTCTCGGTGGCGGCCACACGGGCCTGCTCGAGGCCGTCGGCAAAGCGGATCGCCTGAAGCGCCGCGGTCGACAGCTCGTACTGCTCCTGGTCGGCGCCCTCGGGCAGGCGGCGTTCCAGCCAGCCCTGGGCCAGCCAGTGTGCGATATAGGCCTGCGCGGTACGCGGCAGCTCGCGCGACAGTTCGTCGCCGTTGAGCTGATCCAGCGCACGCTGCAGGCGCTCGTTGATCACCGACGACGGCAGCGTGCGCTCGCCGTCCATCAGCAGCCCCTGCAGCAGGCCGATGATTTCCGGGGCGTGGTCGGCAGCAAGCAGCTTCCACTGGGGCTGTTCGCGCAGATGGCGGTAACGGGAGATGCGTTCGCGGTGCTTCATGCAGCGAAAGGAGTCATGAGGGCTGGCGGGGGACGAGCAGCCGCCCGCGGCGGCCGCGTGGGCAGCCGTGGGCATGCCGGCCCGCAGAGGCCGGCGGAGTGCGGTCAAGCGGCTCAGCGCTTGCCGCCCACTTCGATGAAGCGCAGGAACTCGGCGCGGGTACGCGCGTCGTCGCGGAAGCTGCCCAGCATCTTGGAGGTGACCATGCTGACGCCGCGCTTGTGGATGCCGCGCGTGGTCATGCATTCATGGGCGCCCTCGACGACCACGCCGACGCCGATCGGCTGCAGCACATCCTGGATGCACTGGGCGATCTGCGCGGTCATCTTCTCCTGTACCTGGAAACGGCGGGCGTAGGCTTCGACGACGCGGGCCAGCTTGCTGATGCCCACCACCTTGCCGGCCGGCAGGTAGCCGACATGCACGCGGCCGATGATCGGCGCCATGTGGTGTTCGCAGTGGCTTTCGTACTCGATGTCGCGCAGGACGATGAGTTCGTCATAGCCTGCCACTTCCTCGAAGGTGCGCTCCATGTAGGCGCGCGGGTCATCGCGGTAACCGCTGAACCAGTCGCCATAGGCTTCGGCGACACGGCGGGGGGTATCCAGCAGGCCTTCGCGGGACGGGTCCTCACCGGCCCAGCGCAGCAGGGTGCGCACGGCATCCTCGGCCTGGTCCTGGGTCACGTCGCCCTGCGGGGCGGCCTTTTCGTTGTTCTTGCTCATTGCGTACAGCGTCCCGAACGGGGGGCGAGCATCGTACCCGACCGGGGGGTGGGTCGTCCTGTAGGGACGGTTCATCGGGGGTGACGCGCGGCGCCGGACTGCTACCGGTTTGGAGCGGGAAGGGCGGCAGGGCAGGACACGCCGTAAACCCGTCCCTGGGGGCTCGGTCGGCGCATCCATGCGCCTCACGGTCCTGCCCTGCCGCCCTTCCCGCTCCCTGACGGTTTCCTGCGGGCGCGGCCGGACCGCCCGAAAGCGGGGTCAAAAGCGGGGGTTCATGGCTTCGGAAGCGGTGTGCCGCCCTGGTGGGTGCGGACCTTGGTCCGCACTGCTTTTGCCCTTAGAGCCAACCCACCGCGCTCGCGGGATGTGGGGTGGGTGGCGGAGGGCCGGGCGGGACAGGGCCGTGAGGCGCATGGATGCGCCGATCGAGCTTACATGGACGTACTTGCAGCGTGCCCTGCCCCGTCCGGCCCTCCGCCACCCCAACCGATAGCCAGCAGGCGCAACGCTTTCCTCAACACACCCACCCATTCAGAAAAACCTATTGATAGGAATGAAATTAGTAGTATCCTATCTATCTCTTATGGACCGACCCCTCGACGAGCGCACCGTGCTGCAGATGCAGCTCAGCTCCGGCCTGCTTTATGCAGGGCGGCAGTGGCAGCGCCTGGCCGACAGCCGGCTCGGCAGCTATGGCATCTCCACCGCCTGCACCATGCCGTTGCTGATGATCGGCCGCTCCGGCGGTGGCATCCGCCAGGTGGCGCTGGCCCAGCAGCTGGGCATGGAGGGTCCTTCCCTGGTACGCCTGCTGGACAAGCTGTGTGCCAGTGGCCTGGTCCGCCGCGAGAGCGACGCCAGCGACCGCCGCGCCAATCTGTTGTGGCTGACCGACGAGGGCCATGCGCTGGTCAGCGAACTGGAAGATCAGTTGATCGGCCTGCGCCAGGACGTGTTCGGCGAGCTTTCCATGGATGAACTGCACGCCGTGCTGAAGGCATGGCGCCTGCTGGCCGAGGCCGCCGACCGCATCACGTAAGAGCGCTGCCCCCGAACACCGCCGCTGCCGTGCACACGCCAGCGGCTTTTGCCCGTTGCTGTTGTTTCGTTGTCCCTCCCCTCCCCCACCTCGTCCCCGCCCCCTACCGATGCCCGGTGAATTCAGTCTCCACGGAGTGTTCGTCCCGACCCTGCTTGGGTTGATGGTGTTGGCCTATCTGGTCAACAGCGGCCTGCACGCGCTGCTGCAGCGTGCCGGCGCCTACCGCCATGTATGGCACCCGGCGCTGTTCAACCTGGCGCTGTACGGGATCGTGCTTGGCCTGCTGTTCCACCTCCTGCGTTGGATGCAATCGTGAACAAGATCGTGAAGAAGACCCTGCCGGTGCTGCTCACCAGCGCAGCCGTGATCGTCGCCCTGCTGGTGCTGCGCCAGCTGTGGGTCTACTACATGGATGAACCCTGGACCCGCGACGCCCACGTCGGCGCCGACGTGGTGCAGGTGGCGCCGGACGTGTCCGGGCTGGTGGAAACGGTGAACGTGGCCGACAACCAGTCGGTGAAGAAGGGCGACCTGCTGTTCGTCGTCGATCGCGCCCGCTACCGCATCGCGCTGGAGCAGGCCAAGGCCAGCCTGGCCGAGCGCCAGGCCTCGGTGGCACAGCTGCGCCGCGAGATCGGCCGCGACCGCAGCCTGCAGGACCTGGTCGCCGCCGAGGACGCCGAGGTGCGCCGCGCCAAGCTGCAGGCCGCACAGGCGGCGCTGGCCACCGCACAGGCTGCGGTCGACCTGGCCGAGCTCAACCTCGGCCGCACCGAGGTGCGCGCCTCAGCCGATGGCCGGGTCAGTGACCGCACGATGCGCGTGGGCGATTACGTGGTGGCCGGCAAGCCGGTGCTGGCGCTGCTGGATACCGGCTCGTTCCGCATCGATGGCTATTTCGAGGAGACCCGGCTGCGCGGCGTGGCGCCGGGGCAGCGCGTGGACATCCGCCTGATGGGCGAATCGGCACCGCTGCACGGCCATGTCGAGAGCATCGCCGCCGGTATCGAGGACCGCTACCGCAGCAACGGCAGCACCCTGCTGCCGAACGTGACCCCGGCCTTCGACTGGGTGCGGCTGGCGCAGCGCATCCCGGTGCGCATCGCCATCGACGAAGTGCCCAAGGGCGTGGAACTGATCGCCGGGCGCACCGCCACGGTGACCGTGGACACCGGCCACCATCCGCACAACGGCAAGGCCGGCACTTCGCCGACACAGGCGGGCCTGTGAACGCCGCCCTGCCCCGTCTCGGCCTGATCGTCGCACTGGCCAGCCTGGCCGCGTGCAAAACCGTCGGCCCGGACTATGCACTGCCGGAAGGCTCGGCGTTCAAGCGCCCGCAGGCCAATGCGGCCTTCATCGATACGCAGAACCCGCAGATTGCCGCCAACCAGGCGCTGCCCGACCGCTGGTGGTCGCTGTACAACGACCCGGTGCTGGACGGGCTGATCACCCAGGCACTGCGTGACAACGTGGAACTGAAGGCCGCCGATGCGCACCTGCGCCGCGCTGCCGCCGTGTACGAACAGGCGCTGGACGCGGGCGGCTTCGAGTACGAGGCCGAGGCCGGCGTCAGCCGCGCGCAGTTGTCGGCCGAATCGTTCCTGCAGGAGCACGAGCTGCCGGTGATCAACCTGGCCGATGGCAAGTTCGCGGTCAGCTACCAGTTCGACCTGTTCGGCAAGCTCAAGCGCGGCGCCGAAGCGGCGCGAGCCGACGAACAGTCGGTTGCCGCAGCACGTGACCTGGCCCAGGTCAGCGTGGTCGCGCAGGTGGCCGACAGCTACCTGGAGATCTGCCACGCCAACCACGAGCTGCACGTGGCCGAGCATTCGCTGCAGCTGCAGCAGCGCAGCCGCACCGTTACCGAGCGCCTGATCGCCGCCGGCCGCGGCACACCGCCGGAACTGGCCCGGGCCAATGCGCAGGTGGCGCTGCTGGAGGCGGCACTGCCGCCGCTGCGCGCTCAGCGTTCGGCCGCGGCCTATTCGCTGGCCGCACTGCTGGGCCAGACCCCGGGCCAGCTGCCGGCCGGGGTGATCGACTGCGCGCACGCGCCCGGCCTGGCGCAGCCGCTGCCGGTCGGTGATGGCCGTGCGCTGCTGCAGCGCCGCCCGGACGTGCGCCAGGCCGAACGCAAGCTGGCCTCGGCCACGGCGCGGATTGGCGTGGCCACCGCCGAGCTGTATCCGGACATCCGTCTGGGTGCCTCGCTCGGTGCCGCCGGCCTGCTGGAAGACTTCGGCACGCCGATGACCCAGCAGTGGTCGATCGGCCCGCTGATCTCGTGGACACTGCCCTCTTCGGGCACGCATGCCCGCATCCACGCCGCCGAAGCCGGTGCCGACGCGGCCCTGGCCGAGTTCGACCACACCGTGCTGCAGGCACTGCGCGAGACCCAGACCGCGCTGGACCGCTATGCGCAGGACCTGCGCCGGCTGCAATCGCTGCGCGTGGCGCAGGAGCAGGCCGCGCTGGCCGCCGAGCAGAACCGCCGGCTGTACCAGGGTGGCCGCACGCCGTACCTGTCCAGCCTGGATGCCGACCGCAGCCTGGCCAGCAGCGATGCCACCCTGGCCGCTGCCGAAGCACAGGTCTCGCGCGACCAGATCCACCTGTTCCTGGTGCTGGGTGGCGGCTGGCAGGCATCGGTTGCCCCGGCTGCACCGTCCACCGCACAGGCCACGGCGAAGTAAGCCATGAACGCGCTGACCGATCGCCAGGCCTGGCTGTTCTCGATCAAGACCTACCTGGCCGCGGTGGCCGCGCTGTACATCGCCATGGCCGGCAACCTGTCGCGCCCATACTGGGCGATGGGCACGGTGTACATCGTCAGCCAGCCGCTGCTGGGCCCGACCCGCGCCAAGGGCGTGTACCGCATTGTCGGCACCCTGGTGGCCGGGCTGGCCACGCTGCTGGTACTGCCGGCGCTGGTGGAAACCCCGCTGGTGCTGAGTGCGGCGATGTCGATCTGGCTGGCCGGTTGCCTGTTCATGGCCCTGCTCAATCGCGGCCCTCGCGGCTACGCGTTCCTGCTGGCCGGCTACACCACCGCCTTCATCGGCTTCCCGGCGGTAACTTCGCCGGAGACCATCTTCGACACCGTGGTGGCGCGCAGCGAGGAGATCATCCTCGGCACGGTGGTGGCCGTGCTGTTCGCCTCGCTGTTGTTCCCGGCCTCGGTGCGGCCGATGCTGCGCGCCCGGATCGGCAACTGGATGGAGGACGCTGCGCAGTGGTGCCGGCAGATCCTTGAGCGTGGCCGCGCGCATGCGCCGCGCAACCGGCTGGCTGCCGACCTGGTGCAGTTCGAGGCACTGATCGAGTTCCTGCGCCGCGACGATCCACGCCATGCCGGGTCTGCGGTGTCGATGGAGCGGCTGCGCGAGCGCATGCTGTTGCTGTTGCCGGTGTTGTCGTCGATCGCCGATCGCCTGAGCGCGCTGCGCAGCGATGGGCAGGCCCTGCCGGATGGGCTGCCGGCGCTGGTCGACGACATCCGCGAGTGGCTGGATGGCCCGACCAACGCCAGCGAGTACGCGCGGCTGCGCGCGCGCATCAGCGCGCTGAAGCCGCAGGTGGACCGCGACCTGCAGCACCTGCAGCTGGCCAGCCTGCTGCTGCGCCTGGAAGAACTGGTGGACCTGTGGCAGGACTGCCGCACCCTGCAGCACGCGATCGACCAGGGCACGGCGCCGTTGGATCGCGCGCACTACCGCATCCGCACCGAACGCGTGGCCGCCGACAAGCACGTCGACTACGGCATGGCGCTGTTCTCCGCGCTCAGTGCCGGCGTAGCGCTGATGAGCTACTGCGTGCTGTGGATCGCGCTGGGCTGGGAAGGCGGCGGCAACGGCGCGATGATGGCGGCGGTGACGGCCGCATTTTTCGCCGCACAGGACGATCCGGCCCCCAGCATGGTGCAGTTCCTGGTGTGGGCGATGGTCGCCTCGGTGGTGGCGGGCGTGTACCTGTTCGGCGTGTTCCCAGCCGTGCACGACTTCGGCCTGCTGGCGCTTGTGCTGGCGGTGGCCTTCCTGCCGCTGGGACTGCTGCTTCATCATCCCAAGAGTGCGCTGTTCGCGCTGCCGCTGACAGTCAATCTGGCTGCGTTGCTGAGCCTTCAGAACACCTACAGCGCCAACATCCAGACCTTCCTCAATTCGTCGATCGCGATGTTCATCGGCATTGGCTTTGCAGTGGTGATGACCCGCCTGTTCCGTTCGGTAGGTGCCGAGTGGACCGCGCGCCGGCTGGTGCGGCAGGGCTGGACCACGCTGGCCGAAGCCGCCGAAGGACGTGGCCAGCAGGATCGGCAGCGCTTTGCCGCACGCATGCTCGACCTGCTGGGCCTGCTCGCACCGCGCCTGGCAGCGACGCCGGAGGGCAGCGACATTGCCTCGGTGGACATGCTCAACGAGGCGCGCATCGGCCTGAACATCCTGCAGCTGCGTCGTGCACGGCTGGAACTGCCCGAGCGCAGCCGCGAAGCCGTCGAGCACATCCTGGAAGAGATCGCTGGGCACTACCGGCGGCAGATCGCGGCGCGCAAGCCGATTGCTGCAGACCAGGCGCTGCGCGAGCGGCTGGATACCTCGCTGGGCCGAGTTGGCAGCGTGGCGGCGTGCAAGGCCCGCGACGAGGCGCTGATGGGCCTGGTCGGCCTGCGCTTCGCGCTGTTCCCGGAGGCCAAGGCGTTGGCGCCGGGCCTGGCCATGGACACGGCGACGCAGCCGTAGCGCGCTACCCTGTGCGTCCACAGACCCCGTTGCCGGGGTCGGATCCTTCGCCGCGGGCGAAGGCTCTGACCCCTGCTCTGCACAGGAAGCTCCAATGAGTTACGACATGATGGTGTTCGAGGCCAGCACCGCCCCACGCGAGGCGGCAGCCTTCATCGCCTGGTTCGAAAAGCAGACGCAGTGGAACGAGCGCCACGAGTACGACGACCCGGCCGTCAGCAGCCCGGCGCTGCAAGCGTGGTTTACGGAGATGGCGCAGGAATTCCCGCCGTTGAACGGACCACTGAGCAACGACGATGACGACCGCGCCGAGGTGACCGAGTACAGCATCGGCCGGCAGGTGATCTACGGCGCGTTCGCCTACTCGGTGGCCGAGCGCGCGCACGGGCGGGTGCAGGATCTGGCCGAGAAGCACGGCGTGGGCTTCTTCGACGTGAGTGCGGATGAAGCGGCGATCGTGTATCCGGATGGGCTGGTGCTGATCGCGGAATGAAGGCGGCGGCGGGGCTGCGCCCTGCACCTGCCTAATCAACTTCAACGGCAACGTCAAAGGCTGGCATTCCGTGGGATGGCGGGGTAGGTCCGGTTGAGGGGGACGCCGTAAACCCATCCATGGGGGCTTGGTCGCGGCATCCATGCCGCTCACACCCCCTCAACCGGACCCACCCCGCCTTCGACAGATCTCCGCAATCTGTCTGGATGGCATGGCCTGCTCTTGGTAGGTGTCGACCTTGGTCGACACGTAGAACCACGCCATGCGTGGATGAACGCCGAAATGATCGAAGTACGCTGTTGTAGAGTCGAGCCATGCTCGACTGATATTGGCTAGCGATTCAGGAACAGATCAACCGCTTCATCAGCCTCGTAAGCAGTTATCTGCCCAAGCATCCGCGCGACCCCCGTGTTCTCATGGGCCAGGGCAAGCGCTGTCAGCAACGCTGAACTCATACTCTTGTCATGTTTATCGAGGATTACGCTTGCGGCGAAGCATGCAAGGTTCTGGAGCGCTTCTGAGTACTGAGGCTCCACGGATTCAGGAATTGAGATTCCAGCCTCCCTCCGCTCGACTTCGATCTTGACCGGCAGCCCAACAAAGTCAAACATCAAGAGCTCTGGCTGCTGCAGAAGCACGTCAACAATATGCGGCACCGCTGCAAACGAAGCGCTGTAGACATCCCCTTGATGGCACAAGCTGCTCCACAATTCCTCCCAGGTGTCTTCAATCGAATCGTCTTCCGATCTTTCACCCTTCGGAATACTCAGATTGGCGAGCAGCTCCGGAATGTCATCCGCTGCACCGTATGCGTGCTGCAGTTCGGCCCAGCGTGGGTCATCCAGGGCAATAAGCGCCATGTGCTGGTTCCTGTGTCGTGGGGTAGCAACGCAGGATAGGTAGCGCCGGCGGCGTCATCAAAGGGCAAATGCGACATCGGGGCGATGGGGTCAGAGCCCGTTCCCGATGGGAACGGGATCCGACCCCGATTCAGAACAAGGTGCCCTGCACCGTGGGCTGTTCGACACGCGTTGGTGCTTCAACCACGTCTTCCGCACCCAACCGCCAGGCCAGGCCGCCCAACCGGCTGGCGTGGCGCTTCAGTGCGGCCTGCAGCACGTCGGCGCTGCTGGCCACATGCAGTACCTGGCGGGCGCGGGTCAGGCCGGTGTAGACCAGTTCGCGTGACAGCACGCGGCTGTCCTGGCGTGGCAGCTGCAGCCACACTTCATCGAACTCCGAGCCCTGTGCCTTGTGCACGGTCATCGCAAAGGCGCTTTCGTGCGCGGGCAGTGCGGCCGGGTGGAAGGCGCGTGGCTGCTCGACGGTGTCGCCGGGGAACCAGGCCACGATCGCGCCGCTGTCGTCGCGCAGGCAGATACCGATGTCGCCGTTGAACAGGCGGTGCCGGTAGCTGTTCTCGGTGACCAGCAGAAGGCGGCCCTGGAAGTAGCCAGGGGTGTTGCCTGCCAGCAGCTGTTCGATACGGCTGTTGAGCCCGCGCGCGCCCTGCGGGCCTTCGCGCAATGCGGTCAGCACGCGCAGGCGCCCGGCCTGCTGCAGGGCACTTACCGGATCAGCGGCCTCGGCCAGCGCGCGCCAGTGGCCGAGCAGATGCTCGCGTTGGCCACGCAATGGATCGGCTTCGCCTTCGTGGAAATGCACGCCCGCCAGAGACCCGCCGCGCAGCAGCTGCAATGCAGTGCGGCTGTCACCTTCACGCACGGCATGCGCCAGCGGTGCCAGGTCCAGCGCATCACTCTGCCGGTAGCCGCGTTGCAGCTGCACGCGACGGCCGGCGAAGGCGCGTGGTGCGGCCTGCGGCTGCAAGGTGGCCGGTGCCAGCAGGCCATGCAGCGCCAGCGCATCGTCGGCGCGGGTGCCGATGCCATCGCCGCTGGCGCGCAGGATCGCGCTGAGCACATCACCGGCTTCGACCGACGGCAACTGATCGGGGTCGCCGAGCAGGATCAGGCGGGTGCCGCTGGCAACTGCATCGACCAGCTTGGCCATCATCGGCAGATCGATCATCGAGGCTTCGTCGACCACCACCACGTCCACCGCCAGCGGATTGTCGGTGTGGTGGCGGAAGCGTGGTGAGTCGGGAATCACGCCGAGCAGTCGATGCAGGGTGGTGCCGCTGCTGGGCAGTGCCGCGCACAGCGTCGGATCCAGTCCCTGTTCCTGCAGGCGTTGCACGGCCATGCGCAGGCTCTCGGCCATCCGCTCGGCGGCGCGACCGGTGGGCGCGGCCAGCGCCACCTCGGGCAGCGGCTGGCCGGCGTGCCGGGCCTGCGCGGCCAGCAGCAGCAAGAGGCGTGCGATGGTGGTGGTCTTGCCTGTGCCGGGGCCGCCGGTGACCAGCGCCAGCGGATGGCGCAGCGTCACGCCGGCTGCGCGTGCCTGGTGATCTTCGCCGTGCGATGCGTGCGGGAACAGCTGCGCGAACAATGGCGCCAACGCTGCCATGTCCGGCGCCGGCAGCGGATGCCGGCCGATGCGCTGCAGACCGGTGGCCAACTGGCGCTCGTACTCGCGGTAGCGGCGCAGGTACAGCAGCCCGTTCTCCAGCACCAAGGGGGCATCCCCGGCGATGGCGTCAGCCTGCTCCGGTGTGGCCACCCATGGCGATGCCCGCAGCTGCGCCAGCCAGGCCTGCGCGGCGGGCCACTCGGGCACGCCTTCCAGCAACCGCTGCGGTTGTGCCGGATCGAACGCGGCGTGGCCCTGGGACACCGCCAGCGAAGCCAGCGCCGCCGCCAGTGCCACACTGTCGGGCGTGTCGTCGCGCAGCCGCTGCAGGCTGGTCGCCAATGCGTGGTCGAGGGTACGCAGCAGGCCCTTCTGATGAAGTTCCTTCAGCAGGCTCATGCGCTGGCTCCACGGGCACGCGCGGCGAGCTGGGCCTGGGCCTGCTCGCCGCCGGCGAACAGCGCGTCGAGTGCATCCACCAGCGCGAACGGGAAACGATCCACGTGCACGCCGTTGCCCTTGCCATCCAGGCCGCGGCAGAACAGGTAACGGATGCCGCCCATGTCGCGCTCGTAGTCGTAGGCGGCGCCCAAGCGGAAGCGCAGCCAGCGATGCAGGGCCACGGTGTAGATCAGCGCCTGCAGATCGTATTCGCTGTGGCGCATGGCAATGGCCAGCAGGTCCGGGCTGTAGCCGGGCAGGCGGTTGGACTTGTAGTCGAGCACGTACCACCGGCCATCACGCACGTAGGTCAGGTCGATCATGCCGGTCATCAGCCCCTCCAGGCGGCGGCGCTGGCCGAAGCCGCGGCGGCCACTGGAAACACCATGCGCATGCAGCACCTGCAGCAGCGCCGGCACGGTGGTCGCCTCGATGGCGAAATGGAAGTCGATTTCGGCGCGGCGCTCGCCTTCACCGAGGCTGTGCAGCGCACCGCCTTCGGGCAGCGGTACGGTCAGCGTGTGGCCCACCAGCGGCACCAGCACCGCCACGCCATCGTCCAGATCGACGTCGGCATAGCCCTCATCGTGCAGCGCCTTGCGCAGCACCTCGGCCTGGCCCTCGGGAGCTTCCCGGCCTGGTTGCCAGTCAGCCCATGCGGCGAAGTCGACGTTTTCCATTGCCTCGTGCAGCACGTTGCCGAAGCGGCTGCCCATGAAACGCGGGTCGAGCGGCGCGCTGTCCTCGGCCTCCGCGGCGGCTTCCGGCAGTGCCGGTTCCAGCGGCAGCTCCGGGCCGGTGGGTTCGTCGGCTGCCGGCGCCGGCAGCGCGGTGGCAGCGGCTTCGATGTCACTGCCCGCGCCGGCATCGGCGTGGGCCAGCTGGGTGAAGCTGTACACCCACCAGTCGTGCGGAACGCGCCGGGTCAGTGCACGCACCGCCGGAAGATCCCCTTCCACTTCGGCCGCCAGCTGCGGCAGCGCAGCCGGTACCTCACTGTCATCGATGCGCACATCGGCATGCGCGCGCAGCGCCTGCAGGTCACCCAGCAGCGGTGCCAGCCGCGTCCTGCCGAGCCCGGCCAGATCACCCACGGCGATCCACAGCGCGTGCTCGGCGCGGGTCAGGCCGACATACAGCAAGCGCGCATCCTCGGCGCGCTGCTCGCGCTCGCGCTGCGCAGTGGCCGCTTCCCAGGCCTCGTCCTTGCCCAGCTTCCAATGCAGCTGGCGCTGGCCGCCCACATGCACCGTGCAGTGCGAGGCGGTGTTGGGCGCACAGCCGTCGATGCCCACGAAGGGCAGGAACACCAGCGGGTACTCCAGGCCCTTGCTCTTGTGCAGGGTGATGATCTGCACGCGGCGCGCATCCGATTCCAGGCGCAGCAACTGCTGCTCGTCATCCTGGTCGGCGCTGGCCATCTGGCCCTGCAGCCAGTCCAGCAGGCCGTGCATGCCCAGCGCCTGCGCCGAGGCTTCCTGCAGCAGTTCGCCCAGCTGCAGGTAGTTGGTCAGGCGGCGCTCGCCATCGATCAGCGCCAGCAGGCGTTCGCCCTGTGCGGCGCAGACGTCGGCGATCACCGCGAACGGGCCGCCGCGCTGCCAGCGCTCGCGCCAATGCAGCAGCTGCGCCTGGAACCCGCGTTGCAGGTCGCCCTCGCGCTCCATCGCCGCGATCGCACTGGCGCGCTGGCCGAGCAGTACCGTGGCCAGCGCTGCGCGCAGGCGACCTTCGTCAGCCGGCTGCAGCAGCGCCAGCAGCAGTGCACGCAGATCACGCGCTTCGCTGGTGGCGAACAGGCTCTGCTTGCCCGCTGCCACGGCAGGAATGCCGACCGCGGCCAGCGTGCGCTGCACCAGCGTGGCCTCGCGATGCGAGCGCACCAGCACCGCGATGTCACCCGGCTGTACCGGGCGCCCACGCAGAACAGCACTGCCTGCACGTGCCGCGACCAGGATCTGGTGGATCGCCGCCACACAGGCCTGGGTCGCTGCTCCGCGCGAGGCATCGGCACTCATCGCCTTGTCACCGCCACTGCGCAGCACGCGCAGGGTGAGTGCCGGGGCGGCATGGCCATCGCGCTGGTAGTCCGCATCGCTGCGCACGCCACCGGGCCGCACCGGCTCGAACTGGATGCCACGCTCGAGGAAGGCGTCTTCGCCACCGTTGTCGTACAGCGCCTGCAGCGCGCGCAGCACGGCCGGTCGCGAGCGGAAGTTCTGGTCAAGCACCGGCGCCTGTTGCGCTACCCGCTTGGCCTTCAGGTAAGTGTGGATATCACCGCCGCGGAAACCGTAGATCGCCTGCTTGGGATCGCCGATCAGGAACAGCGCCGGTGCCAGGCCGAGCTCGCGCACCTCCGGTGAATCGCCGAACACGGTGTGGAAAATGCCCCACTGACGGTCGTCGGTATCCTGGAACTCATCGACCAGCGCGATGCGGTACTGCGCGCGCAGCTGCTTGATCAGTGCCAGCCGCTGCGGGCCTTCCAGGGCCAGTGCCACGCCATCGATCAGATCGTCGTAGGTCTGCACCCGGCGGGTGCGCTTCAGCGCCTGCAGGCGCTGTCTGGCTTCGTCGCGAAGCACGTGCAGGAAGTTCAACGCGGTGGCACGCAGCCAGGCATCGCGTTCGGCCAGAAGCGCGACATAGCGGGCCAACGGCGCCTGCAATGGCGACGATGGCGTGCGCTCGGCGAATTTCTTGTTGGTCTTGGCTGCCAGCGCCTCCGGCAGCAGTGCCGGCAGGCGCTCGCTGGTCAGCAGCTCGCGCGCGTCGGCGCGCTCGGCCCAGCCCAGCAGTTGCCGGCCCAGCGGGTGCAGCCAGCCCAGCTTGTAGGACACGCCGTTGATCCATTTGTTGTCGACCGCATCGCAGAGGTCGATGAAGAACTGCTCGCCATGCTCGCGCACGCTTGCGGACAGCTCTTCGGCAACACTCTGCAGGGCGGCCTGCGGATCGGGCAGCGCCACCGCCTGTGGCAACGGGTGCAGCGGCGGCGCGGCCAGCAGCGCGCGCAGATCGGCGGCCAGCGCGTCCGGGGTGGACCACAGCCAGGTCAGCGGTTCCAGCGTGGCCGGGTCATTGGCATGTACCCGCCACAGGTCGGCCGCGAGCGCTTCCAGCAACTCACGGTCGCTGGCCAGCAGCTCCGGTGGATCGAACGTGTGGCCGCTTTCCAGCGCGTGCTCGCGCAGCACGCGGGTGCAGAAGCCGTGGATGGTGAAGATGGACGCGAGGTCGATCTCATCGGCGGCGACCTGCAGGCGGCGCTTCAGTGCGGCGGCGCGCTCGGTACCTCCCTGCAGATGCCGCAGCAGCACCTCGCGGGTCAGCCGCACGTCCGGCGCTTCGCCTTCGACCGGTTCCAGATCGACCAGTCGCGCCGCCAGCGCCAGGCGCTCGCGGATGCGCTTGCGCAGTTCCTGGGTAGCCGCATCGGTGAAGGTCACCGCCAGGATCTGTCCGATGCGCAGGCCCTGTTCCACCACCAGGCGGGTAAACAGCGTAGCCAGGGTGAAGGTCTTGCCGGTACCGGCACTGGCTTCGATCAGGCGGATGCCATCCAGCGGCAGGACCAGATAGGGATCGACCGCCATGCACTGGGCTAGCTCATCGATGAAGGCGGGGCTCATGCGCTGCCCTCCTGGCGCGTTTCGGCGCCGAGGGTGCGGCCTTCGCGCACCGCGCTGAAGACCACCTGGCTGTTGCGCAGCAGGTCGGCATAGCTGGCATCGGAGGCGAACGGGTCGGCACCCCGCAGCAGCAGCTGCCAGGCGTCGCTGCTGGATTCACCCCAGCTGCGGTCGCTGCCATGCCACTGCTTCCAGCCCTCGCTGCGCTGTTTCTCTGCCGGCGCGTTGTACAGCACCCAGCCGGTATACGGGGCAAAGCGCAGCGGCTCACGCAGGCCGCGCTGGCGCAACTGCAGCAGCGCGCGCAGCGCCGCGCGTGCAGCAGGCGCGCTCAGTGCCGGCAGTACATGCGGGCCGGGACCGGCGTCGCCGCCATCGTGGAACTGCACAAGGGGCAGTGCGTCGCCGGCGGCGTTGGCCAGCAGCCAGTCCAGGCCCTGGCGGATCACTGCATTGCCATTGAGCGTGCCGGCGCGCAGCCGCACCAGGCCTTCGGGATGCCGATCGGCCACGCGGCCGTGCAGGCGCACGCCATCGATGTCCACTTCGTAGCGACGGCTTTCCAATGGTTTGCCCTGCATCCAGCCCAGCAGCGCACTGGCATACGGACGCGTCTTCAGCTGCTCCACCTCGAACTGGCGCTGGCCCAATGGACCGGACGGCAACAGGCCACGCGCGCGCAGCCGCGGGTACAACGGCTCGGTATCACCGCTGAGCGTGGCGCGCACCACCGCCGCCTGCACGCTGCGCTTTTCCGGGCCGCGCGATGACAGCACCAGCGGTTCCAGGTCATCAACTTCCCCGGCATCGTCGGTCAGGCGCAGACCCAGCGACTGTGCGAGGAACTGCCCGGCCGGGTCGCACAGGAAGCGGCGCAGGGTGTCGAGCGCGAGCTCGTCTTCCACGGCATCGTCGGGCGGCGGCGGCAGCGGGGCATCGAACCACGGCTGCAGGCCACCACGCTGGCCGGTGAGGCGGCCGGCAGCGGGATGCCATTGCCGCCGATAGCTGAAGCGGCGTGGATCACCCTCTCCGAACGCCGCCGGTGAGAACGGCTGCAGTGCATGGCGCACGGTAAAGTCGCGGACCGCCGCAGGCGGATCGAGGTGATACGCGGCGGCGGCATCGATCAGTTCACTGACCAGCACCGACGGCTCACGCACGCTGCCATCGCGTGGATCGGCGCCGAGGTAGCTGAGGTAGAACACCTCCTGCGCGGCGGCGAACAGCTGCAGGAACAGGAAGCGGTCGTCTTCGCGGGTGGAGCGATCGCCCGGGCGGCGGCGTGGCGTGTCCAGCTCGGCGGTGAGCTGGTTGAGACCGGCAGCTGGGTCGCGACGCGGGAAATCGCCATCGTTGAGACCGAGCACGCAGATCACCCGGAACGGCAGCAGGCGCATCGGCACCATGCGGCCGAAACTGATGCCACCGGTCAGCAGCGGCGCGCGCGTATCGGCCTCGCCCAGTACACCGGCGAAGTGCGAACGCACCACCTCAGGCGGCACGCCGTCTTCGAAACCGGCCTTGGCGGCATCGTCGGCGAACTGGTTCAGCAGCTTGCGCAGCCGCTCCAGGGCGCGCTGGCTGTTGGGTGAACTGGGCGCAGTCGGCAGCAGCGCGTCCAGCAGCGACAGCAGCCGTTGCCGCCACTGCGCCGGGGTCAGCAGCTCGCCGAGGCGACGCTGGTAGACCGCCAGCACGCGCAGCAGCCGCAGCAGCCGGTCCAGTGCTTCCAGCGCGCCGCCTTCCAGTTCGATCCACGGCGCCACGCCGGCCAGGTCCGCCTCGCTGCCGGTGGCGTGACCGAGCACCAGGCGGTCCAATGCGAACTGCCAGGTGTAGGCGTCGTCGGCCGGCGCCTGGTGCTGGTTGCGGTGCTTCGCATCCAGGCCCCAGCGTGCGCCGGCCTGCTGCAGCCAGCCGTGCAGGCGATCGAAGTCCACCGCCTCCAGTCCGGCCGCTTCGGCCAGCGGCGCGCTGGCCAGCAGGTCCAGCACTTCGTTCAGGCCGAAACGCGAGACCGGCAGGCCCAGCAGGTGCACGAACACATCGGCCAGCGGCTCGCCCGCGAGCGGACTGCTGTCGGCCAGCGCGTAGGGAATGTGCTCGTCCTCCCCCCCGCGGCCGCCGAACACCGCCTCCAGGTACGGCACATAGGGATCGATGTCCGGCGCCAGCACCGCAATCTCGCGCGCCTGCAGCGGCGGGTCGAAGCGCGGGTCCTGCAGCAGGCTGCGCAGCTGGTCGTGCAGCACCTGAAGCTCGCGCAGCCGGGTGTGGCAGGCATGCACCTGCAGGCTGGGGTCGTCGCTGCGCAGCCCATCGCGCAGCTCGCCCGAGGGCAACGCGCGGCGATGGAAAAGATCGCGCTGCAGGCGATGCAGCAGGCTGTCGGACAGGCCGCCTTCGTCAAGGGTCGGCCGGGTGTCTTCTTCCGGATCCGAATACGCGGCAATCTCGCCGGCCGGGTGCACCACCTCGTAGCTGCCCAGCACCGCCATGAAGTCGCGGCCTGCCGCACCCCAGGCCTCCAGCAGGCGGTTCTCACCGGCCGCTTCACCGAAGGGATCGGGCGCGCCGCTGCGCAGGCGCTCGGCCAGCGTCTGCAGGTCACCCCAGTACGACTGCACCGGAGTGGGCATATAGAAGTGCAGCTCGCCCACCCGCGCCTGGGTGGCCATCACCCGCAGCACGTCGGGCGAGATGTTGAGCGTCGCGAACGCGGACATCCGCGGTGGCAGGCCCTGCGGCAGCGGCTGGCCGGCGCCCTCGAAGCGATCCAGGTACGCCTGGATGCGGCGCGCGCGGTAGTCGCGGCCATGGGCGATGGTGCGCCAGAGGATCGCCTGCGGGTCGGCCGGGTCGGCGCCGGCCTCCCAGCGCAGCAACCAGTCGCGGCGCCAGGCCTGGTACTTCTCGAACACCGACGCCAGCTCACCGGCCAGTGCCCACGGCTTCAGGGCGTCGCCGCCGGCAAGATAGGACTGCAGCGCGCGCATCGGTGGCTGCGCCAGCAGCGCCGGGTCGCGCAATGCCTGGTAGAGCTTCCAGTGCAGGCCCGCGGCGTCCAGGTCGTCGCGTTCGCCCGGCACATTGGCATTGAGTGCACGGGCAACGAATTCGCCCGGGGTCAGGAACTCGAGGTTGGCGGCCACGCCATATTCGGCAGCGAGTGTCGCTTGCAGCCAACGCCGCATCGCCACCTGCGGGATCAGCACCACCTCCGGCGCGAGCAACGGCTGGCCCGGAACCGGCACACGCACGTTGCGCGCCAGCAGCGCAGCCAGCACGTCCAGGGAGTTGGAATGGTAGAGGCGGAAATCGCTGCCCGGGTCACTCATCATGCACAGTGTGCAGCACGGCAGGCAGTATTCAATGGCCCGCCCATCGCCGGTACGGATTGTTCCGCGCTGCCGGCCGATTGTCCCGGCCTGGCAAGGGTCATGCCGTGCCACAATACTGGACCGTCCAGTCTGCTTATGTTCAGCCGATGGGCCCGATCCTTCGATGTCTAAAAAACGTTAATGGTGCCCATGTCGGCCTCCACCTCCAGTCTGGTGCAGTTATCCAACGTCCGCATCGACCGGAGCGGGCGCACGATCCTGCGTGACGTGTCGCTGCAGGTGCCCAAGGGCAGCATCACGGCCGTGCTGGGCCCGTCCGGCAGTGGCAAGTCGACCCTGCTGGCGGCACTGACCGGCGAACTGCGTCCGGTCGCCGGCGAGGTCACCCTGTTCGGCAGGCCGATTCCGCATGACAGCGGCGCGCTGCTGGAGATGCGCAAGAGCGTGGGTGTGCTGCTGCAGGGCAACGGCCTGCTGACCGATCTGACCGTCGCCGAAAACGTCGCGCTGCCACTGCGCACGCATACCCGCCTGCCGACCGCCGTGCTGCGCCGCCTGGTGGAAATGAAGCTGCATGCCGTGGGTCTGCTGGCCGCTGCCGATGCCTGGCCGCGCGAACTGTCAGGTGGCATGGCGCGCCGGGTCGCGCTGGCCCGCGCGCTGGCACTGGATCCGCCACTGATGATCTACGACGAGCCGCTGACCGGGTTGGACCCGATCGCCTCCGGCGTGATCATGAGCCTGATCCAGCGCCTCAACCACAGCCTGGGCCTGACCAGCATCATTGTCAGCCACCACGTGCACGAGACCCTGCCGATCTGCGACCAGGTGATCGCCATCGCCAATGGCGGCATCGTGTTCCAGGGCACGCCCGAGGCGCTGCAGTCCAGTCAGGACCCGCTGCTTCGGCAGTTCCTGCACGGCCAGCCCGATGGCCCCATTCCGTTCGATGCCGCGCCGCGCGCGAGGGTCGCCTGATGCCGTTCGTCCAAGCCACCCGCTCGCTGGGTCGCGCCGGCCTGTTCTCGCTGACCGTGCTGCGTGGTTCGCTGCCGACCCGTGATTTCCTGGCCGAGCTGACCCGCGAGATCTACAAGATCGGCGCACGCTCGCTGCCGATCATCGCCGTCGGTGGTGCCTTCGTCGGCCTGGTGCTGACCCTGCAGGGCTACCGCACGCTGACCACCTTCGGTGCGGCCGACGCGCTGTCGACCCTGCTCGGCCTGTCGCTGTACCGGGAACTGGCGCCGGTGCTGACCGCGCTGTTGTTCATCGGCCGCGCCGGCAGCTCGATCGCCGCCGAACTGGGCCTGATGCGCGCCACCGACCAGATCAAGGCACTGGAGCTGATGGCGATCGACCCGGTGGCCAAGGCCGTCGCGCCGCGCTTCTGGGCGGCGGTGCTGACCGTGCCGCTGCTGACCGGCATCTTCTGCTCGCTGGCGATCAGCGCCAGCTACTTCGAAGCGGTGCATGTGCTGGGCCTGGACAATGGCGTGTTCTGGTCGGCACTGCGCAACAGCGTCGATTTCTGGGACGACTTCGGCGTGGCGATGCTGAAGTCGGCGATCTTCGGCGGCACCGCAGCGCTGGTCGCCGCCTATGTTGGTTTCCACGCCGAGCCGACCATCGAGGGCACCTCGGTGGCGACCACCCGTGCGGTGGTCAATGCCTCGCTGCTGGTGCTGATGTTCAACTTCGTGCTGTCGGCAATGTTGTTCACCTAACCCCTCCACCGGCGGTGCGCATGCGCGCGCGGCCACCACGACTCGATCAGGTAATCCACATGGCCATCCGCGGTCCCAGACTCGAATTCTCTGTCGGCGCATTCCTGCTGCTGGCCCTGGCCTCGCTGATGGTGCTGGCCGTGGCCTCGACCAACCAGCGCTGGAGCTGGGGCAGCCAGGGCTACGAGCTGAAGGCGCGCTTCTCCCAGGTCGGCCAGCTGCGCAGGCAGGCGCCGGTGAAGATCGGCGGCGTCACCGTCGGCCAGGTCGCCTCCATCGACCTGGATCCGGTGAAGTTCGAATCCATCGTGACCCTGCGCATGGACAGCAAGGTCAAGGACCTGCCGGCGGACACCTCGGCGGGCATCTTCACCAGTGGTTTGCTCGGCGAGAGCTATATCGGTCTGCAGCCGGGCGGTGACCCGGACGTGCTGAAGGCCGGTGACGAGATCGTCTTCACCCAGCCGGCGGTGGACCTGATCCAGCTGGTCGGCAAGTACATGTTCAGTGGCGGCGCCGGTGGCGGCGCTGCCCAGAAGCCCAACGATGGCGCGCAGGCGCCTGCAACGGAACCGCAACCATGAAAATGAAACTGATTCCCGCCCTGCTCGCCTCGGCGCTGCTGATGGCCACCCCGTTCCTCGCCCAGGCCCAGGCGGCCGCCCCCGCCGCTGCCGCAGCGCAGGGCCAGGCCGGCAAGGTGGTGATCGATGCCAGCACGCGCATTCTCACCACGCTGCAGCAGCGCCGCAGCGAGTTCAGCAGCAACCCGGCCAGCCTGCGCAGCTACATCGACAGCGAACTGAACCGCACCTTTGACCGCGACTATGCGGCACGCCTGGTGCTGGGCCCGCACGCCCGCGGCGCCTCCGACGCCGACATCAAGCTGTTCGCCGATGCGATGGCCGACAGCCTGATGCAGCGCTACGGTTCGACCCTGCTCAACATCCAGGGCAAACCGAGCTTCCGCCTGAAGGGTGAAAGCCCGCTGCCGGGCAACCGTGGCGTGCGCGTCAGCACCGAACTGGTGCGCGCCGGCAACGAACCGACCCCGGTCGAGTACTGGATGCGCAACGTGAACGGCCAGTGGAAGATCTTCGACGTCAACATCGAAGGCATTTCCTACGTGCAGACCTTCCGCAACCAGTTCGATACGCCCTTGCGCCAGAAGGGCATCAAGCAGGTGGCCAGCGAGCTGCACAGCGGCAGCCTGCAGGCCGGGCCGGCGGGCAATGGCAAGTAACGCACTGGCGCTGCTGGAAGGCGACACCCTGCGCCTGCGCGGGGTGCTCGACCGTGCCGCGGTGATTGCACTGTGGCCGCAACTGCAGGCCCTGCCAGCCCAGCTGGCGCGGCTGGAGCTGGGCGAGGTCGAGCGCGTGGACAGCGCCGGCCTGGCCCTGCTGGCCGAACTGGCCGCCCGGGCACGCAAGGCGGGCCATGCGCTGGCCATTTCCGGCGCGCCGGCCGGCTTCAACGAGCTGAGCGCAGCCTACCGGCTGTCGCCCGACCTGGACTTCAACGCTACTTCTGCTGCGAGCTGACATGAACGTCGTACGCACTTTCCCCCTGATCCTCCTGGCCACCGCCCTGACCGCCTGTGCCGGCAAGCCCGCGCGCAGCGACGCACCGGTCGCCAGCACCGTGGTCGCGCCCGGCCCTGCTGCCGAAGCGACGGCCGCAACGGCCGATACCGGGGTGGTCGGTACTGCTCCGGTCGCTCCCGTGGCCAACCCGGCAACGCCTGCCGCTGCGGTGCCGACAACTGCGCCGCAGGGCGCAGAGGCCAGCCCACCAAAGACCGCAGCATCCACCGCCGCCAGCGACGATGATTTCGACGCCCTGTATGGTGGCACCGGCAACACCGGCAATGCCGCGGCTTACGATCCGTGGGAACCGTTCAACCGCAAGGTCCACAAGTTCAACAATGCGGTCGACCGCGGTGTGGCCCGCCCGCTGGCCACCGCCTATACCCACGTGGTGCCACGTTTCGCGCGTACCGGCGTCAGCAACTTCTTCAGCAACCTGCGTGCGCCGGTGACCATCACCAACCAGCTGCTGCAGGGCCGCGGTGCCGATGCGTGGGACAGCCTCGGCCGCTTCCTGATGAACAGCACGCTGGGCATCGGTGGCCTGTTCGATCCGGCCAGCAAGGCGATGGTGCCGCGTCGCAATGAAGATTTCGGCCAGACCCTGGGAGCCTGGGGCTGGCGTCGTTCGCGCTACGTGGAACTGCCGTTCTTCGGCCCGCGTACCGTGCGCGATGTGTTCGGCCTGGCCGGTGACATCCCGTTGTCGCCGATCCGCCGCATCGAGGAAGACAAGGTCCGCATCGGCCTGCAGGGCCTGCAGCTGGTCGACACCCGCGCACAGCTGCTGGCGATCGATGATCTGCGCGACACCGCCGTGGACGAGTACTCGCTGGTGCGCGATGCGTGGATGCAGCGCCGCAACTACCAGATCGAGAACGACCTGCGCAGCAAGCGCGACCGCGGCCATGATGATGCCAATTCGCCGATCCCGGTCGATGCCATGCCGATGCCGAACTGGAGCAACTGATCGCTGCAGCCCGTGCATGAAAAAACCCCGCCTCGGCGGGGTTTTTCTTTTCCGGTAGGTGCCAACCTCGGTTGGCACGCTTTCCTCAGGCCGCCAGCGCGGCCTCGATGGCATCACGCAGGCGCACGTCATCGGCCGCCACGTCCGGGGCAAAGCGTGCAACCACCTTGCCATCACGGCCGACCAGGAACTTCTCGAAGTTCCACAGCACCGCCGGTGCCGGATGGATCGGGATCTCCTTGCTGGCCAGGCGCTCGCGCAGCGGGCCTTCGCCGATCGACTGCGGCTGCGCGGCGGTCAGCTGCCGGTACAGCGGGTGGGTGTCCTCGCCAGCCACGCTGATCTTGGAGAACATCGGGAAACTGACGTCGTAGGTAAGCTGGCAGAACTGCTGGATCTCGGCCTCGCTGCCCGGCTCCTGGCCGAGGAAGTTGTTGGCGGGGAAGCCCAGCACTTCCAGGCCCTGCGCGTGCTTTTCCGCATACAGCGCCTGCAGGCCTTCGTACTGCGGGGTCAGGCCGCACTTGGAGGCGACGTTGACCAGCAGCAGCACCTTGCCCTGGTAGTCGGCAAGCGAGGACGGCTGGCCGTCGATGGTGGTGAGGGGAATGTCCTGGATCGGGGTGCTCACGCGGGGCTCCGGCTACGGCGGGAATGGCCCACCAGCATAGCGCCGCGCGCGCTGTTGTAGAGCCGAGCATGGGCTCGGCTCTACAGGCATCCTCAATCCACGCAGATCGTACCCTGCGCCTTGCCGTCATCGATGCGCTGGCGGCAACCGAAGTTCTGGCTGGCATCACGCTGGCAGGTACCGGACGCCACATCACCGGCCATTGCCTCGCCTGCGGCCAGGCACTGGCCCGTGCAGTCGCTTTTGCGGCTGCAGGCCTTGCCGGCGTCGGCATAGGGAATCACGCATTGCTCGCGCTGCAGCCGGCCGAGCCGCAGCAGGGTGCCACCGGCGGCCTGGCAGTCGACGTCGCGTGCTTCGCGGTAGGCCTCGACGGCTTCGGGCGTGGGGGCGGCCGCATCAGCGATCGGCGGCGCGCTGCTGCATGCGGCCAGCAACGCAGCCAGGACAAGAACGGCACAGGAGCGCAAGCGCATGTCGATACCCGCCACGGACACAGGGCGCCCAGCATAGCCAGGCACAGGTGCACGGGACGTGTCAGCCCGCATTGGCATCCTCGTCGTCCTCCGATGCGCCCAGCTGCTGCATCGGGTCGGGCGTCAACTCCGGCGGCAGCGCGCGCTTGGCCTTGCTGCCCAGCTCCGCAAGCCGGCGGGCGCGGCTGATGGCCGACTGCGGCGAGTCGATCAGGCGATTGCGCGCATCGGCGTAGACCTTGGCGGCGTCGTCCAGCTTGCTGCCCACAGCGTTGAAGTCCTTCAGGAACCCGGTCAATGCGTCCAGCACCAGACCGCCGGCCTCACTGATCTTCAGCGCCTGCTTCTGCACCTTGTCGCGGGTCCACAGGCGCTCGGCGACGCGCAGCAGCGCCATCAGGGTGTTGGGCGAGGCGAACACCACGCGGTTGTCGAACGCGAATGCCTGCAGGCTGCCATCGGCGCCCAGAGCGGCCGACAAGGCACCCTCGATGGGAACAAAGGCAATGGTGATGTCCAGCGTCTCGCTGCCCAGTGCCTTGGGATAGTTCTTCTCGCCCAGGTCCTTCACGTGCTGGCGCAGCGCAACCGCGTGCCGGCGCAGCGCATCCTCTGACTGCTCCGGGGTGGCGGCATTCATCGCCTCCTGCCAGGCGATCAGGTTCACCTTGCTGTCGATCACCACGCTGCGTTCGTCGGGGAACCGCACCACTACGTCCGGTCGCAGGCGCGCACCTTCGTCATCCACGGCATGCTTCTGCCGCTGGTAGTGCACGCCCTCTTCCAGGCCCGATCCGCGCAGTACGTTGTCGAGCATCAGCTCGCCCCAGTCACCGCGGACCTTGGCATTGCCCTTCAGCGCATTGGTCAGCGCCGATGCCTGCGCGGCCATGTCCTGGTTGAGCGTCTTCAATTCACCCACCGCACCCAGCAGGCTGGCGCGCTGGCGCGCCTCCTCACCGTACAGGGTATCGACGCGGGTACGGAAATCACCCAGCTTGTCGGCGAACGGCTTGAGCAGCCCCTCGATATCCGCGCGCGACTGCACCGTCGCCTGTCGCACGTTCTTCTCGAACTGCTGTCCGCGTTCGTCGAACACCTTGCCCGCCAGTTCGGCGAAGGCACCGGACAGCTTTTCCTTGGCGGTATCGAGATAGCTGCGCAGTTCGGCGCTGGCCCGTTCGGAGTGCTGCAGATTGGCCACCGCGCGGGCATGTTCGCCGTGCAACTGCTGGTAGCGCTGGTGCGCCTGCTGCAGCTCGCTGCTGATATCGGCAAGGGCAGCGCGTGCCTGCGCCAAGGCCGCTTCGCGTTCGGCCAGTTGTGCTTCGCGACTGGCCGACAGCGCCGCTTCGCGCTCCACCCGGGCGGTCAGGGTGGTGACCGCCTGTGCGTGCTGCTGGCTGCGGGCCCGCTCGTTTTCCAGTTCCGCGCCCAGCGCGTCGAGGCGGCCGCGCAGCTGGCCGGCATCGACCAGCGCGAGGCGATGCTGTTCGCGTTCGCTGTCCAGCTGCCGCTGCAGATCATCGGACGCTGCGTTGCCAGGGGTGCGACGCCACAGCAGCAACAGCGCGACCAGCGTCGCCAGCAGCAGGACCACCGCGAGGATCATGAGGACTTCGATATTCATGCGATCAGTTTAGCCCCGCTGCGCTAGGCTGGGTCGGTCTACCCCGGAGGCCCCCATGCTCGCTCTGTACGGAAAGCCCACCTCCATCAACGTGCGCAAGGTGCTGTGGCTGTGCGCCGGCCTCGACCTGCCACTCCAACACGAGCCAGAACCACCGGCGGACCTGCTGGCCACGTTGAATCCCAACCGGCAGGTGCCGGTCCTGCGCGATGGCGACTTCGTGCTGTGGGAATCCAACAGCATCTGCCGCTACCTGGCCGTACGTGCTGGCCGTGATGACCTGCTGCCCGGTACGGCGCAGGGCCGCGCCCGGGTCGAGCAGTGGATGGACTGGCAGGCCAGCGACCTCAACAGCGCCTGGCGGCACGTGTTCATGGCGCGCGTGCGCCGGCATCCGGACTACCCGGACGATGCCCGCGCCGAGGCCAGCCTGGCGCAGTGGAACCACTTGATGGGCGTACTCGACACACAGTTGGCCGGTGGCCACTGCCACGTGACGGGCAACGCCTTCACTCTGGCCGACATCGTGCTCGGGCTGTCGGCCCAGCGCTGGCGCAGCACACCTGGCAACAAGCCCGTGCTGCCACACCTCTCGGCGTGGTTCGAACGGCTGCGCGAGCAGCCCGGTTTCGCCACCCACGTCGACAACGGCGTGGCCTGAGGCAGGGGTCAGATCCCTTTCCCTGGGGGGAAAGGGATCTGACCCCAAGGGCGCGCGGGAACCACCGGTGTTACCAGCCTTCCAGCACGATCTTGCCCTTGGCACGCTGGCTTTCCAGCAGCGCGTGGGCGCGCCGCAGGTTGGCCGCGTCGATGCGCCCGAAGTGCTCGCCCAGGGTGGTGTGCAGCACGCCCGTGTCGATCAGCTCGGCCACACGGTTCAACAGGTCATGCTGGCGCTGCATGTCCGCAGTGCGGTACAGCGGCCGGGTGAACATCGACTCCCAGTGCAGTGACAACGCCTTGCGCTTGAGCGCCATCACGTCCACCTGGCCAGGATCATCGATCAGCCCCAGTTGGCCCTGCGGTGCCAGCAGTTCCACGATCTGCGCGTAGTACTGGTCGGAGTGGGTCAGGCTGGCGACATGCTGCACCTCGCTGATGCCGAGCCGCGCCAGTCCCTCGGCCAGCGGCAGGCTGTGGTCGATCACGTGGTGTGCCCCCATTGCGTACGCCCAGTCCTGGGTATCCGGGCGCGAGGCGGTGCCGATCACGGTCAGCTTGGTCAGCTTCCGTGCCAGCTGCACCAGGATCGAACCGACACCACCGGCAGCACCGATCACCAGCAGGGTCTGGCCTTCGCCACCACCCTCCGGGATGCGCAGGCGGTCGAACAGCAGCTCCCAGGCGGTGATTGCAGTCAGTGGCAGCGCCGCGGCGGCGGCATCGTCGAGACTGGCCGGCTTGCGGCCTACGCTGCGCTCATCCACCAGCTGGTACTGCGCATTGCTGCCCGGGCGGTCGATGACGCCGGCGTAGTAGACCGCGTCGCCGGGCTGGAACAGAGTCACCTCGCTGCCCACCGCGTCGACGATGCCGACCGCATCCCAGCCCAGCACGCGCGGGCCATCGGTGGCCACGCCGCGGCGGACCTTGGTGTCGACCGGGTTCACCGCCACCGCGCGTACCGCCACGCGCAGGTCACGCGGGCCGGGCTGCGGCAGTTCCAGTTCAATGTCGATCAGGGCCTGGGCATCATCGATCGGCAGGCCGGCTTGGGTGTAGGCAATGGCGCGCATGGCAGCGGTCCAGTGGGGAAGGAGGCGACAGGTTGCGCCGCGCGCGGTCCCTCGGAAAGGCGCAGAATCGGGCAGCACTTTCACTCTGGCGATGAAGATGATCCGCTTCGACGATCTGCAGCTGTTCGTCCGTACTGCCGCACTGGGCAGCTTCTCGCAGGCGGCCCGCGAAGCCGACCTGCTGCCGGGGCAGGTTGCTGCGGCGGTGGCGCGGCTGGAACGCGAGCTGGACCTGCGACTGTTCGTGCGCACCACGCGCAGCCTGCGCCTGACCGGCGAGGGGGCGCTGTACCTGCCGTATGCGCAGGAGGTGCTGGCCACCCTGCGCGAGGGCCAGGCGCGCGTGCAGGGCGAAGACGCCGAACTGCACGGCACCCTGCAGCTGTCGGCGCCGTCGGACTTCGGTCGAAATCTGCTGCTGCCCTGGCTGAGCGCTTTTCGCGCCGCGCACCCCCGGCTGCGCCTGCACCTGCGCCTGTCCGACGAAGTGGCCGACGTGTTCCGCGACCCGGTCGACGTGGCCATCCGCATCGGCCACTTCGACGACGCCAACTACGTGGCCCTGCCCCTGCTGGAAGGCAATCGGCGCGTACTCGCGGCGTCGCCGGACTATCTGCAGCGGCGCGGCACGCCCACGCGCCTGGAAGATCTGCGCGAGCATGATTGCCTGGTCTACGAGCTCAGTGGCCGCGCCTATGATCGCTGGTCGTTCGTGGTCGACGGGCGCCGCAGCGTGATTCCGGTGCGCGGCCCGCTGGTCTGCGATGACGCCGATGTGGTGCGGCGCTGGGCGGTGGCCGGCGAAGGCATCACCTACAAATCCTGGCTGGACCTGCGCGAGGATGTGCTCGCAGGGCGCCTGCAGCTGCTGCTCGACGGCATCGGCAGCCACATACCGTTGCAGCTGGTCTGCCCGCACCGCAAGCAGTTCTCGCCGGCGGTGCGGCAGCTGCATGCGCAGCTGCGCCAGCACCTGCAACCTCTGCTGTCTGGCATGCCCGAAGATCCTGCCGGCCCCCTGTCGCCAGTCCCGGCGCTGGCCGAAAATGGCGGCCCCCCGTAAGAGAGAACACCGCCATGCCGTGGATGGGCATCCAGGACCTGTGGACGTTTCTGGTCGCCGTGCTGGTGTTTCTCGCCCTGCCCGGTCCCGGTACCTTCACCCTGCTGACCGCCACCGGCCGTGGCGGTGTGCGCGGCGGCTACACCGCACTGGCCGGCCTGCTGGTCGGCGACCAGATCCTGATGTGGCTGGCGCTGGCCGGCGTGGCCGCGTTGCTCAAGGCCAACCCGCTGGTGTTCCACGCCGTGCAGTACCTGGGTGCGGGCTACCTGGTGTGGGTCGGCATCGGCCTGCTGCGCACACCGAAGCACGAGGGCGGTGATGCCGGCCCGATCCGCATGCAGCCGGGCCGCTACTTCCAGCAGGCGATCCTGGTCAGCCTGCTCAACCCGAAGGCGATCCTGTTCTACATGGCCTTCCTGCCGTTGTTCATCGATCCCAAGGCACACCAGGGCATCGCCACCTTCGCGGCGCTGGCCGGCATCATCCTGGTGGTCAGCATCGCCTACTGCTCGATGCTGATCGGCGCGGGCAACCTGGCCCGTCGCCGGCTGATCCAGCACCCGCGGATCAGCGACGCGCTGCGCCGCGTGGCCGGCCTGTTCCTGGTGGGGTTTGGCATCCGGTTGGGGCTGAACGGATGAACGGGCGGCTGCCGCTGCTCGGCCTGGCCCTGCTGTTCGCCGGCACCGCCTCTGGCGCCACCGTGCAGGACCATCGCTGCCTGACCGGCGGTCGCAACGGCAGCATCCACCTGGAATGGCGCTGGCTGGAGGACGGACAGTCCGACGTGCGCTACGCCGGCCAGCGCAAGTGCCTGCCCCTGCGCCGGATCTCGATGCAAAGCACGGTGCTGGCCGAAGATCGCCCGTACCAGTTCGACAGCGTCTGGGAAGAGCGCATCGATGGCCGCCTCAACGGCCGCTACCTGTTGAGTACCCAGGGCGCGCTGGTGCTGGACCTGCGCTATGAGCGTGCCCGTGACGGGCGCAGGAGCTCTTTTCACGACGACGTCGAGGCCTGGCAGGAAGACGGCTGCCACTGGCCCGCCATGCCCTGACGTCGCCCGGCGCGGGGGTCCGGCCTGCTTTATGCCGATTCCGGCAGCCTGATCGCGGTGCAGCGCGCGGCGCGTCGGGTATGACCCGCGTCAGTGGTAATGCTGCGCTGCGTTCGGTCACACTCGGGAACTTGTCGTTCTTAGTCACCCCTTCCGAGGCCTGCATGTCCCTGTTCCGGCGCAAGTCCCTAGATTCCGTCACCGTCCACGAAGCCGGCAGGCGTCTGATCCCGACGCTCAGCTGGCCGCACCTGATCGCGCTGGGCATCGGTGCCATCGTCGGTACCGGCATCTACACGCTGATCGGCGTGGGTGCCAACCTGGCCGGCCCGGCCGTGCTGATCTCCTTCGCCATCGCCGGTGCGGTCTGCGCCTGTGCGGCGCTGTCCTACGCTGAGCTGTCGACGATGATGCCGGCCGCCGGCAGTGCCTACACCTACAGCTACAGCGCGCTGGGCGAGGTGTTTGCCTGGGTGGTGGGCTGGAGCCTGATCCTGGAGTACTCGCTGGTGGTGAGTACGGTGGCGGTGGGCTGGTCCGGCTACTTCGTCGGCTTCCTCGAATGGGTCCACACCCAGTTCGGCTGGAACGTACACCTGCCGGCCTGGCTGGCAGCCGGCCCGCATGTGGAAGGCGGCATGATCAACCTGCCGGCGATCATCATCACCTGGCTGGTGGCCGGCATGCTGATGGCCGGCACCAAGGAAAGCGCCACGCTCAATGCGATCCTGGTGGTGTTCAAGCTGATCGCGCTGGCGATCTTCGTCGCCGTGGCCCTGCCCGCCTTCGACAGCGCCAACCTGCAGCCGTTCATGCCGTACGGCTTTGCCAAGTCGATGGGCCCCGATGGCGTCGAGCACGGCGTGATGGCGGCGGCAGCCATCATCTTCTTCGCCTTCTACGGCTTCGATGCGATCTCCACCGCCGCCGAGGAGACCAAGAACCCGGGCCGCGACCTGTCGATCGGCATCATCGGTTCGATGATCGGCTGCACCATCGTCTACGTGCTGGTGGCGCTGGCGGCCGTCGGTGCGATGAGCTACGCGGTGTTCGGCCACAGCGCCGAGCCGCTGGCGCTGATCATGCGCCAGCTGGGCCATCCGACCGCGGCAATGGTGATCGGCGTGATCGCGATCATCGCCCTGCCGACGGTGCTGCTGGCCTTCCTGTACGGCCAGAGCCGCATCTTCTTTGTGATGAGCCGCGATGGCCTGCTGCCGCGTGGCCTGTCCAAGGTCAACGCACGCACCGGCACGCCGGTGGCGACCACGTTGTTCACTGCGGTGGTGGTGTCGGCGCTGGCTGGTGTGGCGCGCCTGGACGAGATCGCGGCGCTGGCCAATGCCGGTACCCTGGCCGCGTTCACTGCGGTGGGCATCTGTCTGGTGGTGCTGCGCCTGCGCGAGCCGAACCGCGAGCGCACCTTCCGCACGCCGGTGGCTTTCGTGGTCGGCCCGCTGGCCGCACTGGGCTGCATCTACCTGTTCATCAGCCTGCCGCACACCACTCAGCTGTACTTCCTGCTGTGGAACGTGGTCGGCCTGGTGTTGTACTTCCTGTACAGCCGCCGCCACGCACTGATCGCGAAGTAACCGGCTCGCCGGTAGTGTCGGCCGCTGGCCGGCGACCCGCATCCTCTTGATAGGGGCAATGCCGGCCAGCGGCCGGCACTACCGCAGGGCGTTTCAACCGCCCTGCTTTGCGGCGTAATCCTGCGCCTGGCGCATCACCCGCAGCAGGTTGCCGCCCCAGATGCCGGCAATCTGCTTCTCGGTATAGCCCTTGCGCAGCAGCCACGCGGTGATCTTCGGCAGCTGGCTGACATCGGGCAGGTCACTCAGTCCGCCACCACCATCCCAGTCCAGGCCGATGCCCACATGTTCCGGGCCGACCACCGTGAGGATGTGGTCGAAGTGGGCGAAGAAGTCGTCCAGGCTGGCGTGGCGCACCGGATGCTCATGGTCCAGCGCCTGTTCGGCCTTCAGCAGGGCAACGCCCTGTTCGATGCCCATGCCTTCCCAGCCGCCCAGCTGCTTGCTCAGCGCTTCCTCGGCCTGCTTGCGCTCGGGCGTCTTCGCCGTATCGATCAGGTAGCCGCCATAGGCGTTCACCTGGATCACGCCACCGGCCTTGGCCAGTTTGCGCAGGCGCGCATCGTCGAGATTGCGCGGATGGTCATAGACCGCCTTGGCCGAGCTGTGCGACAGCACGAACGGCACCGGCATCATCGCCAGCAGGTCGTCGAACACCGCGTCCGAGGCGTGCGACTGGTCGATCACGATGCCCAGCTTCACCGCCTCCCGTACCAGTTCCTTGCCGGCCGGGCTCAGGCCCTTCCACTCGGCCCCCTTGGGATCGGTGGCCGAATCGGCGAACTCATTGTTGGCGAAGTGCACCGTGCTGAGCAGGCGCAGGCCGGCGCGGTGGTAGAACGACAGCAGGCTGGGGTCAGCCACCAGCGGGCTGGCATTTTCCATGCTGATGTAGACCACGCGCTTGCCGGCAGCCTTGATCCGCGCTGCGTCATCGGCGGTCAGTGCCAGCGCGAAGCGCTCGGGATTGGCCGCCAGCATCTCACGGATTTCCATCAGTCGCTGCAGGCCGTGGTCACGCTCGGCCAGATGGGCGGTAGCGGTGCGGTCGCCCTGGTCGGTGTAGATCGCCCAGAAACCGCCGTCCAGCGCGCCTTCGACCATGCGCGGGTAGTCGACCTGCGAAAGGGCGTTGCGGTCGTGGCGTTGCTCGATGTCGAAACCGCTGCGACCAAAGTTGGCCGGCGTATCCAGGTGGCTGTCGAGCGTGACCAGGCGTTGCTGCAGGGATTTGGCGCGGGCCAGTTCCTGCGCACTGAACTCGATGGCATGGGCCGACAGCGGCGCGCTCAGCGCCAGGGCAAGCACAACGGACAGACGACGCAACGATGGCATGGGCTCTCACCGGCATTGGGAAGAGCCCGACCATAGCGCCGTGGCCGCGCATTGGGTAGCGCCGGGCCACGCCCGGCGGATCTTGAGGCTGTCAGGCAGATCAGCCGAGCATGGGCTCGGCTCTACAGCGTCCTGCGGTCAGTCCACCACGCGGCAGAACACGGCCTTGAGGTAACGCGATTCCTGCACGTGGGCCATGAACGGATGGTCCGGACCGGCGCCGGCCACCTTCAGGATCTGGATCGTGCGGCCGGAGAAATAGGCCGCGCGGCGCAGCATGTCGAGGAACTGGTCCTCGGCCACCAGGCCGGTGCAGGAGAACGTGGCGAACAGGCCGCCCGGCTTGACCACGCCCAGCGCCAGCTTGTTCATGTCCAGGTACTTCTTCAGCGCGGTGATGACCTGGTCGCGGTCGCGGGTCATCTTCGCCGGGTCCAGGATCACCACGTCGTACTGCTCGCCACGGTTGGCGGCGTCGCGCAGCCACGGGAAGATGTCGGACTGGATGAACTTCGGGCGCACGTTGTTCAGGCGCGAATTGCCCTTGGCGATCTGGATCACGTCCTCGTCGATGTCGATGCCGATCACTTCCGAAGCACCACGCGCCGCCGCGTACACGGCAAAACCGCCGGTGTTGCAGCACAGGTCGAGCACGCTCTTGCCTTCCACCTGCTGGCTCAGCCACTCACGGTTCTCGCGCTGGTCGGCGAAGAAACCGGTCTTGTGCGCACCGGCCGGGTCGGCGCGGAACTTGATGCCGTACTCGGTGATCACCGACGCTTCGGTGGTGGTGTTGCCGTGGAAGTCGAAGCTTTCCTGCTTCTGCACGTGCTCGTCGGCGAAGCTGTGGAAGCGGCAGCCGGGGAACTGCTCGCGCAGCGCATCGTAGATCCATTCGCGGTGGCGGAACATGCCGGCGGCGAAGAACTCGACCACCACCAGGTCGCCGTAGCGGTCCACCACCAGGCCGGACAGGCCGTCACCTTCGCTGTGCACGACACGCCAGGCGTCGGACACCGCGTCGAGCTTGAGCACCTCACGGCGCAGCGACACTGCCTGGGCGATCTTGCGCGAGAACCAGCCGGCATCCACCGGTACGTTCTGGTCGGTTTCAAGGATGCGCACGGCAATGCGCGAGTGCCCGTTGTAGAACCCGCGGCCAATGAACTCGCCATCGATGCCGACCACGTCGACGATGGAACCGGGCTTGGGCCGGACGGTCGGCTTCTCGACCAGTTTCTGGAAGATCCACGGGTGGCTGGAGCGCCACGCATTCTTGAGGCGGACAACGGGAAGGGGGGTATTCATCCACCCATTGTAAACCGGGCGCCGGGGTCAGATCCCCGCAGGGGCTCCGACCCCAGTGCAGGGGCATTTGACGGCGGCCCGGCCAGGCGGCAGAATCGGCCCCAGAAGGGGAGTAGCTCCCAGACGTTGTCGCCGTCATTTCGAGCCCGCAGGCTCCGGTGCAACGGCAGTTCCAGCCGACTGGAACTGCGAGCGAGACCTTCGCCGTACTGGCGAAGCTCTGTCCCTGGATCCCCTCCCGATCCTCCGTTGCAGATCCTCGCCGTCCGGCCTGGCATTCATCTTTCCAACGGACATTCCCAATGCAGACGATCGGTAACGTGTGGTTGTGGGGCGGCTTCGCAGCGGTGGTGGTCATCGCCCTGCTGGTCGACCTCGTGTTGATGCGCCATGGTGGACCGCACAAGGTCACCTTCAAGGAGGCCCTGTGGTGGTCCATCGGCTGGGTCGCGCTGGCCCTGTTGTTCAACGCCGGCCTCTGGTACTACCTGAATGAGACCGCCGGCCAGGTGGTGGCCAACAAGGTCGGCCTCGAATTCCTGACCGGCTACCTGGTCGAGAAGGCGCTGGCGGTCGACAACATCTTTGTGTTCCTGATGATCATGAGCTACTTCGCAGTACCGGAGGAGCAGCGCCAGAAGGTGCTGATCATCGGCATCCTGGGTGCGATCGTGCTGCGTACGATCATGATCTTCGCCGGCAGCGTGCTGATCAGCCAGTTCCATTGGCTGCTCTACGTGTTCGGTGCCTTCCTGCTGTTCACCGGCTGGAAGATGTGGTTCGCCGCCGGCCAGGAACCGGATCTGGAAACCAACCCCGCCCTGCGCTGGATGCGCAAGCACCTGCGCCTGCTGCCGGACTACGCCGGCAATGCGCTGAGCGTGAAGCGCGATGGCGTGCGCTGGTTCACCCCGCTGTTCGCGGTGCTGATCCTGATTGCGGTCACCGACGTGATCTTCGCCGTGGACAGCATCCCGGCGATCTTCGCGATCACCACCGACCCGTTCATCGTGCTCACCTCCAACGTGTTCGCGGTGCTGGGCCTGCGTGCGATGTTCTTCCTGCTGGCCGGCATGGCCGACCGCTTCCACCTGCTGCCGTACGGCCTGGCGCTGGTGTTGGCCTTCATCGGCATCAAGATGATGATCATCGACCTGTTCAAGATCCCGACCCCGGTGTCGCTGGGCGTGGTCGCGGTGATCATCGCCGCCACCGTGGTGCTGAGCCTGAAGTACCCGCCGAAGGAAGGCGAAGGCCAGGCCTGAGCCTGATCCATTGAACGGCGCGGCCGGTGGGATTGTCCCGCCGGCCGCCTCCACTCTCCCGTTACGGTGGCCTTGGTTTCGCGCCAGTCACCGCCATTGCTGAGGTATGGATAACAACGCGCCCCTGCCCGCCGGCGACGTGCCGCCCCCCCGCAATGATCGCTCGCGCATCCTGCGGGCGTTCAATGTCAGCCTGGCCGCCGTGCTGGTGCTGGTGGCCGTGTTCGCCCTGCAGGGCACGTTCGACTGGCGACCGTGGGCGGTCGCACCGCTGGAAGCCAAGGGCCTGCTCGGCCTGATCGGCGGCCCGATGCTGCATGCCTCGGTCGAGCATATCGCCGCCAACAGCATCGCCATCCTGATCCTCGGCACGCTGGCCGGCAGCGTGTATCCGAAGGCCACCGTACGCGCGCTGCCCCTGCTGTGGCTGGGTTCGGGCCTCGGCGCGTGGATGCTGGGCAATCCGGGCAGCGTGCACCTGGGCGCCAGTGGCGTGACCCACGGCCTGATGTTCCTGCTGGCCAGCCTCGGCCTGCTGCGCCGCGACCGTGCGGCGATCGCCACCGGTCTGATCGGCATGCTGTTCTACGGCGGCATGCTGATGACCATCCTGCCGCACGCCGATGGTGTGTCCTGGCAGTCGCACATGGGCGGCGCCTTCGCCGGCATCATCGCCGCGCTGCTGTTCCGCAACGCCGACCCACTGCCACCGCGCCAGCGCTACAGCTGGGAAGACGAAGAAGACGAGGCCGAGCCGCTGTCCGACGACGAGCTGGAGCCGCCGTCACCGCAGCGCGTGCCGGTACTGTGGCAGCCGCGCGAGGGCCAGGACTACGTGGTGATCCCGTTCCGCCGCCCGGACGAACCGCGCGGTTGAGGTGAGGGTGGTGCCGGCCGCTGGCCGGCAACCTCATGAATCGGTAGTGGCCGACCTTGGTCGGCGCGGTTGTTGTGTGCCAACCAAGGTTGGCACCGACCAAAGCACACCGGCCCCCGGGTAGCGCCGGGCCATGCCCGGCGCGTTGATCGCTCAGTTCCCCGCCACGCCCATGCCATCCACCGCTTGCCGGCCGAGCGCCGGGTCATCGGTGAAGAACGCATCGATGCCCGTCGCCAGGTAAGCCCGCATCTCGGCGATCGATCCCTCGGCATTGCGCGCGCTGTCGGCACCCTTCCGCAGGTTGCTGGGCTGGAAGTGGTTCTCCGGGCGGAAGGTGTACGGAATCACCATCAGGCCGGCCGCGTGCGCGTCATGCACCAACGAGGTCGGCGTACCCAGCGCGCCCTTGGCATCCAGCGGAATGATCGAGCGCAGCTCGGGGCCGATGCCATCGGCGTAGCCGGCGATGTCCTTCAGGCCGGCCGGGGTCATCATCTGTGCGTAGGTCAGCGTGCCGCCGGCCTTGGCGATGTCGGCCGGCTGGGTATCGCCCTTCCACAGCAGCTGCAGCAGGCGGATGTTGCTGCCCCGGCCGATCCTGCCGCGCAGGTAGCGCAGGTTGGCGGTCTCGAACGACTGGATGGTGACCGGCCCGACGTTGGTGTACGCGTTGCCACGCAGCGCGGTCAGCAGCTTGTCCTCCATCGGCAGGCCGATGGACTGGAAGTAGGTCGGGTGCTTGATCTCCGGCACCAGGCCGATGCCGCGGTTGGCGCGCCCGGCCTGCTGCACCAGGAAGGCCAGGATCTCGTCCAGGCTGGCGATGCGGAACTGGCCGTCGTAGGCGGTGCTGCGCAGTTCCGGCAGGCGCTCACGTGCGTACAGGGTCTTCAGCTCGGCCAGGGTGAAGTCTTCGGTGAACCAGCCGTCGACCTTCTGCCCGTCGATCACCTTGCTGGTGCGGCGGCTGGCGAACTCCGGATGCGAGGCGACGTCGGTGGTGCCACCGATCTCGTTCTCGTGGCGGGCCACCATCACCCCGTCCCTGGTCATCACCAGGTCCGGTTCGATGTAGTCGGCGCCATCGGCGATCGCCTGCGCGTACGACGCCAGGGTGTGCTCGGGCAGCAGTGCGCTTGCCCCGCGATGGCCGTAGACCGACACCTTGGGTGCGGCCGGGGTGGAGGATTCAGCACTCATGGCTACCGATGGTGCCACGGCCAGCGACAACAGCAACGCACAACCCCACGACTTCACTGCGACTTCCTCAAGCGGTATGTGATGGCTGTCAGTATGCGGCGGCAATGTGACAGGTGGGGGAAGGGGGGGAGCGGATGCCGGCAGGGGCTCCGATCTGACCGCCGCCACTCTTCAAACAATTCTGATTGAAGCGCTGTAAGGCCCGCGACTAGCCTCGAATGACCAAAAGCGGGTTGTCAGGGGCAGATCATGGAACAACCGATGTACATGCCGATCCTCAAATGGCGACAGGGTGAGTATCTCGCGGTGGGTCGTACCAACGAAGGAATCAAGGATGGGATCTATCCTCTGTTCGAGATCCCTATCGAGCAGTGGGACTTCGAGAACGATGCGCCGGCCAAGTCACTCGATGACCACCTGAAGAATGTGGGCAGACGTCTGAGCAGTAACTGGAAGTCGCGCCGCTGCCTGTTTGATTCGCCGTATCTTGCTGGGGACGACACCATGGCGGACGGCCAGCATCATCTGGAGCGGATCTTCGACCTCATTCGCACCGCGGGATGCGAGGCCATTCCCGTTACCGGCATTGACCGGCACGTCGACTACCAACAGGCGGTGGCACGCATTGTCGCACGCGATGATCGTGGCTGCGGATTGCGGCTCGTACCGGATGATCTTGAAGGAGGACGCCTTGCTCGGATCTCCGGGCTGCTGAGACTGTTGGGAGTGGTATCTGGTCAGGTGGATCTGATCCTCGACAGCTCGGCCGACGTCGCCGACTCACCCACGCTGCAGGCATCGACTTGGCAGGCATGGATTGCGGCGGTTCCGGATCTGGCCGACTGGAGATCAATCACCATCGTAGGAGGCAGTTTTCCTGCCAGTCTGAGTCCCTCTTCGAGCTATCGCCCACATGGCGATGTGAATCGCCGGGAATGGCGCGCGTACACGCGGCTAGCCGGCATGCATTCTGGACGGATGCCGTGGTTTGGTGACTATGGCTGCGCTTCCCCGCAGACGGAACTGATGGATCCGCGCCTGTTCGACCCCAACGCCAAGATCAAGTACACGATCGATGATCAGTGGCGGATTGTTGTGGGTACCCAGATCAAGCGCAATGGCCGCGACCAGTACCGTGATCTGTGCAGGCACCTGGTCTCCGATCTGCCGGTGGTCTTCATGGGGCGCGGCTACAGCTGGGGCGATGCGTACATCGAAGACTGCGCAAACAGTGTCACCAGTACCGGGGGAAGCTCGACCTGGCCAACGGTGGCGACCAACCACCATATGACTAAGGTTGTTCGCGACCTCGCCAGTCTGACCGGCGCTTCAACTGTTCCCTGACCAGCGCACGGATTTCCGCAAGACTGTAGAGCTCCGACAGTCGTTCGCATAGCGTTGCGCGGTTGCCGCGCAGCGCTGATCTTTCCGGCGTCCGCCCACCGATCAGAGCAGAAAGTTCATCGCGCCATAGGAGTGCTGCGACGGCCGTCGCGCTCACTGATGGATTGAGTTTTGCAGGCCGCACTAGTTCTAGCCTCACTGCGTTGCGCGCTCCACGTGATGCCAGCCTGACCCCCCACCAAGCAGGCAACGTCTCCAATGCATGGTCCAGGTGGCGCTGACCCACCACGATCGTCGCCTTGTCGAGGACATCGGAGTAGAACTGCTGCTGCAACGGGAGTCTCCGCAGCGTGTCGACATCACTCTTGATCTCGTAGCCGTGCAGGTGGCCATTGATGACACATACATCGACACGGCAGGCGCCGCGCGCAAGCCCCATTTCCTCCACCACAAGCGTGTTTGGATTTGCGACATGCTCAGCAATGACCTTGCCCAGCAGAGCTGATCGCACGTCACTGTCGGTAATCGGGTTCATGGCGGGATGATATCAAGGAGGTGTCGCGCACAGGTTTGAAACCCATTGCCGCCAGTCATGGGTAAGCTAGACGATCAGAGCGTCTTCGGGGATGTGACCCCGTGTTACTTGCCGATGCAGAAACTGGAGAAGATCCTCCCCAGCAGATCATCGGCACTCATCTGCCCGGTGATCTCGCCCAGTGCGTCATGGGCCAGCCGCAGTTCCTCGGCGGCCAGTTCCAGGTGCTCATTCGCCAGCTCGCCATCGGCGCGCTGCGCGTGTTCCTGCGCTCGCTCGATGGCATGCACATGGCGCGTGCGCGCGGAGAACTCGCCGTCCACCTGCTCCCCTGCCCCGGCCGAGGCAATCGAACGCAGGCGCGCATGCAGGTCGTCCAGCCCGGCGCCGGTGGCTGCCGAAACGAACACGCGGTCCGGGTCGTCCAGCGCCGGCAGCACACCGAGCAGGTCCGACTTGTTGTGGATGTAGATCTTGTGCGGCACCGCTGCCACGGCCTCGCCCAGCGCGGCTTCACCCGCCGCCGGATCGCGCGCGTCGAGCACGATCAGCGCCAGGTCGGTGCGCTCGATTTCCACGTGCGCGCGGCGCATGCCTTCGCGTTCGATGGCATCGCCACCGTCGCGCAGGCCGGCGGTGTCGACCAGGGTCAGCTCCAGGCCATCCAGGCGGATGGTCTCGCGCAGCGTGTCGCGGGTGGTGCCGGCGATGTCGGTAACGATGGCGCGCTCGCTGCCGGCCAGCGCATTGAGCAGTGAACTCTTGCCGGCGTTCGGCGGACCGATCAGCACCGCGTGCAGGCCATCGCGCAGGCGACGGCCGCGTTCGGCGTCGCGGCGCAGCAGGGCCAGATCACTGCGCGCCTGCTCCAGCCCACGCCGCACCTGCGCACCGCCGAGGGTATCCAGCGGTTCGTCGGCGAAGTCGATGGCTGCTTCCACGTGGATGCGCAACAGCACCAACTGCTCGACCACGGCGTCGATGCGCCGCGAGAACACACCATCCAGCGAACGTCGCGCGGCGCGTGCGGCGCGGTTGTCGCCGGCCGCGATCAGGTCGGCGATGGCCTCGGCCTGGGCCAGATCGAGCTTGCCGTTGAGGAACGCGCGTTCGCTGAACTCACCCGGCCGCGCCTGGCGCGCACCGAGCGCAATGCAGCGCGCGACCAGTTGCTGCAGCAGTACCGGGCTGCCGTGCCCCTGCAGTTCCACCACCTCTTCGCCTGTGAAGCTGTTCGGCGCCGGGAACCACAGCACGATGCCATCGTCGATGACGTCGCCATCGGCGTCGCGCAGGCGCGCATAGTGTGCATGGCGCGGGCGCAGTGCAGGCGCACCCAGCGCGCGGGCGATCGCCGCAGCGCGCGAACCGGACAGGCGCAGAAGGCCGACACCGCCAGCGCCCGGAGCGCTGGCGATGGCCACGATGGTGTCGGTACGGACCGCGTCGTTCATGGTTCAGAGTTTCTCCAGCTGCGCGCGTGCCTGCGCGGCACCACTGCCCTGCGGCTGCAGCGCCAGGTAGGTCGTGTAGGCCTGCTTCGCTTTGGCCTTGTCGCCGGCGTTGAAGTAGGCATCGCCCAGGTTGAGATAGGCCACCGCACGCGACGGATCGATCTTCAGCGTGTTCTCCAGCCAGCGTGCGGCTTCAGCGTAGCGCTGCTGACGGTAGTAGACGAAGCCGAGGTTGTTGGCGGCCTGGGCAAAGTCCGGACGCAGCTTCAGCGCTTCGGTGAACTGCGCGGCTGCCTCGTCGTACTGCTTCTCGCGGTACAGCTGCAGGCCACGGTCGTTGGCCTGCTGCGCGCGCTGGCGGTCGGACGCCGGTCCGGCGGAGGGCACTACCAGCTTGGCCTTGCCGCCCTGCAGGTCAGCCACCGTCACCGGTGCCTGGCTGCCCTTGGCCTCGCTGGCGGCCTCCACCTTGTTGTTCAGCGCGATCGCATCGGCGGTCAGCTGGCGCGTATCGGCATTGAGGAATTCCTGGCTGTCCGGCACCTGGAACACGAACTCGCCGCCCTGCGAACCGGGCAGGCTGCCGAAGGCCGGGGTCTGGTGCGAGACCGCCGATACGGCCGGCGCCACGTAGGCGGCCAGCTCGGTACCGGTGATCAGGCCGTCGCCGTTGAGGTCACCCTTGCCGGCCAGCGCCTGCAGCAGCACCCAGGTGAACACCGAGTGGCCGTTGGGGCCGGCATCGGCCACCTGCTGGTCGGCACCACCGGCGGTCAGCATCTGCCGCGCGCTGCGACGCGCGTTCTCGCGCAGGAACGACGACGACGACGGGCCGCCACGGGTCAGGCCCAGGCCGCTGTAGCAGGCATCCATCACGAACATCACATGCTTGGCCTGCATGCTTTCGGCGATGTTCTGGATGTCGGTCATCGCAATCGCGTCGGTGGCGAATTCCTTCGGATCCGAATCGACCGGGATGATGTAGCCGAGGTCGCGCCCGGAGGCGAGCTGGCGGGTCGCGCCGTGGCCAGCGAAGAATACGAACACGCGGTCGTTCTTCCCGGTGCGATCGTCAGCCAGGCGGTCGTGGAAGGCCGCGAGGATGTTGTTGCGCGTGGCCTGCTCGTTCTTCAGCACGATCACCTGCGAGGACGGGAAGCCGAACTGCCCGGTCAGGGTATCGGCCACCGCCTGCGCATCATGGCTGGCGTATTCCAGCTTCGGCCACTTGGCGTAGTTGTCGATGCCGACCACGATCGCCCACGACTTCTCGTAGCCGGTGGTGACGGTGGCGGCAGCGGCATCACCCTTGCGCGCACGGGCCACGGTGAAGTCGCGGCCGTTCCAGCCGGCAAACTGGTAACCCTCGGCGATCAGCCGGTCGAGGATCTGCGGCAGCGCCTTCACTGCGCGATCGTGGATGTCATGGAACAGGATGATGCCGCGCTGCTCCTTGTTCACCTGGTCGAGTACGCGCTGCACGATCGATTCCGGCACCGGGTCGGCCCAGTCCATCGAGTCGATGTTCCACATGATCGACTTCAGCCCGGCTTCGTTGAGCAGCTGCAGGCCTTCGGCATTGCGCGCGCCGTACGGGAAGCGGAACAGCGGCGCGCGCTTGCTGTCGACATCCTTCAGCAGCGTGTCGGTGTCCAGCACCTGCTGGCGCAGGGCGTCGCCGGTGGTGCGCGACAGCTGGGCGTGGGTCAGGCTGTGGTTGCCGACCGCATAGCCCTGTTCCATCAGGTTGCGGCTGATCTTCGCCATCGGGCCGAGGCTGACCTTGCCATCGGCCTCGACCTTGCCCAGGTTGCGGCCCACTTCGAAGAACACGCCCGGCACGTCGTAACGCTTGAGGATGGCCACCACTTCATCGGTGTAGGCCTTGTGCGGACCGTCGTCGAAGGTCAGCACCACGGTCTTGGCCGGCAGGTCTCGGCCGAAGATCTCGCGGTCACTGTCCTTCATCGACATCGGATACGGCTCGATCACCCCGTAGTCGCGCAGGATCGCTTCACGGCTGTAGTCCTTGTGCAGGTGGGCGATGTAGTCGTCCCACTTCTCGCGCTTCAGTTCGATGGCGCGGGTGCGCTCGAAGCGGCTGAAGATGCGGGTCAGTTCCTGGTTGTAGTTGCGCTCGATCTCATCGAGCGCTTCCAGATCCTCACCGATGCGCTGGTGCAGCTTCACCGCCGGCAGCGAGGAATCGGTGCCGACCCGCTCATGCAGGTCACGCAGCACTTCACGGAAGGCCAGGCGATCGGCGTCGAACAGTTCCGGCGCAGACTCGATGTAGTCCAGCACCGTGCCGAGAGTGGCAAAGCGCTGCGGGCTGGAACCGCGCAGCAGGGTGTCGAACTGCGCGGCGATGGTCGTGCGCTGTTCCAGGCCATCGTGGAACAGCTGCTGTCCCACACGCGTGGAGGTGCCGCGGTCGGCGGTCGACTGCTGCTCCTCGTCGGCCAGCAGCACGATGATCCGGCGGTAGCCATCGAGCTGCTTCTGCAGCGCCGCCAGCAACGGCGCAGCGGCAGGATCGGCGGCGGCCGCAGCCTGCGCGCTCGCCTGGGTGACGGTGGTCGCCGGCACCTTCGCGTCCTTGTCGCCGCAGCCGGCAACAACCAGGGTCAACAACAGCGAAGGCAGGAACAGTCGGAACGACGACGCACGCATGGCGGACTCGAAGATGGGAGGAACGGTGTGCAGGCGATTCTAACGCCGCATGCGAAAAGCCCGCCTTGCGGCGGGCTTCTGCTGGGGTCAGCCGGCCAGCGGCCGGCTCTACCGATTACTTCTTTTTGACCGGGGCCGGAGCGGTGGTGGCCGGGACCGGCTCGCCGCCATGGCGCTTGGTCATCCACCACTGCTGCAGCAGGCCCAGGCCGCCGTTGACCACCCAGTACAGGACCAGGCCGGACGGCATGAAGGCCATCATGACGCCGAACACCAGCGGCATGAACTGCATCATCTTCTGCTGCATCGGGTCCATGCCCGGTGCCGGGGTCAGCTTCTGGGTGAACCACATCACCGCCACGTTGATCACCGGCAGGATGAAGTACGGGTCGCGTGCAGTGAGGTCCTGGATCCAGCCGAACCAGGGCGCCTGGCGCAGTTCGACCGATTCCACCAGCACCCAGTACAGGGCGAAGAAGATCGGCATCTGGATGAGGATCGGCAGGCAGCCGCCCATCGGATTGATCTTTTCCTTCTTGTACAGCTCCATCATCGCGGTCTGGAACTTCTGGCGGTCATCGCCATAGCGTTCCTTCAGCTGCGCGATGCGCGGCTGGAAGCGACGCATCTTGGCACCGCTCTTGTACTGGGTCGCCGACAGCGGGTACAGCACCAGCTTCAGCAGCACCACCAGGCCGACGATCGCCCAGCCCCAGTTGCCGACCAGCTTGTGTACCTGGTTCAGCACCCAGAACAGGCCCTGGCCGATCACCGCCATCATCGAGAAGCGGCTGTAGTCGACCACGCGGTCCAGGCCCGGCACGTCTTCCTTGGCAATCAGGTTGACCAGCTTCGGGCCGACCCACAGGCGGGCTTCGGTGCTGGTGGACTGGCCCGGGGCCACGGTGAAGGCCGGGCCACGCGCTTCGATCAGGTCACGACCGGCCACCTGCGACAGTACGTAGTGTGCGGTCTGGTCCTTCTGCGGGATCCAGGCGGTGAAGAAGTGGTGCTGCAGCATCGCCAGCCAGCCGCCGGTGATGTTCTGGTTGAGCGTGCCGTCTTCCAGGTAGTCCTTGAACGCACGACGCTGGTACTTCTTGTCGTTGTCGTACCAGGTGGCACCGTTGAAGCTGAAGGAGTCCGGGTTGGTCATGCTCCGCGACAGGATGGTCGGGGTGCGGTCCAGGGTGCGGTAGACGTAGCCGTTCCACGGCGCGGCGCCGGCATTGCTGACTTCGTCCTTGAAGCGCACGGCGTACTCGTTGCGCGAGACAGTCAGGGTGCGCTTGATGGTCACGCCGTTGTCGGCAGTCCACACGAACGGGATCTGCAGCTCGTTCTGGCCCTTGGCCAGCACGAAGTCCTTGGTGTCACCGACCAGCTTGAAGCCGTCGGCGCCGGGAACCGGGGTGTTCTTGTCTTCGCTGGCCCAGCCACTGATCGCGCTGTACGGATGCGCGGGGTCTTCGGTCAGCAGGCGAACCGGCGGGCTGCCTTCGTCCTTGGTCTGCGGGAACTGCAGCAGCTCGGCGTCGAGCACGCGGCCACCATCAAGCACCAGGCGCAGCACGTCGGTGGTGACGGTCACGCGCTGGCTGGCCGGGGTGGCACTGGCCTGCGCCTGCACAGCGGCCTGGCCCGGGGCGCCCGGGACCTGTGCACTGGGAATGCTGCCCGAGGCAGCGCCCGGAACACTCTGTACGGCAGCCGGGGCCGACGTGGTCGTCGGTGGCGGGGTCGGAGCAGCCTTTTCACGGCTCCACTCCATCCACAGCAGCACGGCCACCATCAGCCAGGCAAAAATGAGGAATACGCGGGTCTGGTTCATCAGCGGACAGGCTCGGCGGGGCCGGGACGCGATGCCGGCTCGGTCAAAGAAGGAGTTGCGATGCCATCAGGCGGCGGCATTGTGCCGTCCACGCCCGGCGCGGGCAATGCACGCAGGCGACGCAGCAGGCGCAGGAAGGCCTGGCGGATCTCGTCGTTGCTGGCGGAACGCGCAGCACTACGGGCCACGACGACGAAGTCGCCTGGCTGGATATCGGTACGTGTCTGACGCAGGATGTCGCGCAGGACGCGCTTGATCCGGTTACGCCCAACGGCGTTCGGATCGACCTTGCGGGAAACCGCCAGACCCAGCCTGGCCGGCCGGTCAGCCGGCAGCCAGTGCAGGGTCATCAGCGGATCGGACACACGGCGGGCGCCGTTGAAGACCGTTGAGTATTCGGCACGCGTGCGAACCCGCGCAGAGCGAGGGAATCGCTTGCGCGGGTCTGCAGTATTCACTGTCGAAGGGATTGCGTCTGCCGCAGGGTGCGGCATGGCAATCAGGCGCTCAGGACTTTGCGGCCCTTGGCGCGGCGACGCGACAGGATCTTGCGGCCGTCAGCGGTCTTCATACGGGCACGGAAGCCGTGGTCGCGCTTACGCTTGAGGTTGCTGGGCTGGTAGGTGCGCTTCGTGGCCATTGGGGGCCTCTCGTATGAATGGGACGGAAAGAACCGGAAATTCTAGAGAGGTCTCCCCCCTCACGTCAACCCCTGGGGACTACGCGAATTCACCGGGCTGTGCAATAGCTGTGGATGTTTTTGTGAATAAGTAGGGGACAAGCATTCCGAAGGCGGGCGCTCGGTGGTAGTCTGAGCCATCCATTTCCCCCCTTTCCGGCCTGTGTTTGGGCGCCTTGTCGCGTCCATGCCCCGGCCACCGGACGATTATTGCTG